>NZ_CP150160.1:907500-4179897 GCF_037963565.1 Bacillus sp. PS95 | reverse complement strand
CTTCCGGCACGTCCCTCCTTTTCTTAGAAAATGGCGTCTTTCTCTGTTATAGAACACAAAAAAAGAGCAAATGGCGCTTACCATTCGTACACATTAAATGTTGAAAACATATAATATAGTAGATAAATAGCTTTTCGACAAATTTCACAACTTGTGGACAACCTTCTACACAAGCTGTGTGAAATCAATCCACAACTTATCCACACTTTGTGGATAAAGAGGAAAGGTAGGATTAGTAATCAAGAGTTAAAACACAAATATAATACCAAAATAAACGAGAGCTTGCAATGGTTGTCACAATCTTATCCACAAAGCGGACAACCTGTTGAAAAAACCTTGTCCACAGAGGTTGGTAATGTGAAAATGTTGTCGATAACCTCTGTGGATACTAAAAAAAGCCGAAAAAGATATCCACATGCGTGATTTTAGGGGCAAATTGTTTGGATTTGTCTTTTTTCCGTAAAATTAAGGAATCTAAAAAATAAGGTTTCGAAAGTTGAAAAGGTATGGTATCCTATTATGGTTGCAAGAAATAAAAGCACTAGTGAAGTTGACAATGAATAGGTAACGCAAATATAATAAGTAAGACTGTCTTTAACAGCTATTCCTCGAGGGAGGTGTCATAAATGAAAAGAACATTCCAACCGAATAACCGTAAACGCAGCAAAGTTCATGGCTTCAGAAGCCGTATGAGTTCAAAAAACGGTCGTCTAGTTTTAGCACGCCGTCGCCGCAAAGGCAGAAAAGTATTATCAGCTTAGGCCACTGAATAATGTCAGTGGTCTTTTTTCACGTTATGGGAAAAGATAGATGTGATGCGTAATGAACCGGGGCATGCTTCCTGGTTCAGATGCATCTCATGTTCATAATAAATTTTAAAAGTTTCTGCCAGCCAGTATCGGAGTGAGTCATTTGAAGAAGCGAAATCGTTTAAAGAAAAATGAAGATTTTCAAAAAGTGTTTAAACATGGGACATCAGTTGCAAACCGCCAGTTTGTCTTATATACGCTTGATCAGCCTGAAAATGATGAACTGCGTGTCGGGCTTTCCGTCAGCAAAAAAATTGGCAATGCTGTGATGCGAAATCGGATCAAACGTTTGATTCGGCAGGCCTTTCTTGAAGAGAAAGAGAGACTGAAGGAAAAGGATTACATCATTATTGCCAGAAAACCGGCGAGCCAGCTGACATATGAGGAAACTAAAAAAAGTCTGCAGCATCTATTCAGAAAGTCTTCATTATATAAGAAATCTTCGTCAAAGTAGGCATCACCACTGCTTTCTTACAACTTTTAAAAGCGCTTCCTTTCTGGTTGATCAGAAAAAGACACCATTTAAAACTGAAAGATGCTAAAATACATACAAGTATGCTTTGCAATAAAAGAGTGTAAAGATTAATTATAGGAGGAAATGTTGTTGAAAAGGAGAATAGGGTTGCTATTAAGTATGGTTGGCGTATTCATGCTTTTGGCTGGATGCTCGAGTGTGAAAGAGCCGATCACTGCAGATAGTCCGCATTTCTGGGACAAGTACGTAGTATATCCATTGTCTGAGCTCATTACGTATGTAGCGAAATTGACGGGAGATAACTACGGGCTTTCAATAATTCTAGTTACCATTTTAATTCGTTTATTAATTTTACCGCTGATGATTAAGCAGCTGAGAAGTTCGAAAGCGATGCAGGCTTTACAGCCGGAAATGCAAAAGCTTAAAGAAAAATACAGCTCAAAGGATCAAAAAACGCAGCAAAAGCTTCAGCAGGAAACAATGGCTTTATTCCAAAAACATGGTGTCAATCCATTGGCGGGATGTTTCCCGATTTTGATCCAAATGCCGATTTTAATTGGATTCTATCATGCGATCATGAGAACACAGGCGATTTCAGAGCACAGCTTCTTATGGTTTGACTTAGGAGAAAAAGATCCTTACTATATTCTTCCTATCGTTGCTGGTGTTGCTACATTTGTTCAGCAAAAACTGATGATGGCGGGCAATGCGCAGCAAAATCCGCAAATGGCGATGATGCTTTGGATTATGCCAATTATGATTATCGTATTTGCGATCAACTTCCCGGCGGCTCTTTCTCTTTATTGGGTAGTCGGTAACTTGTTTATGATTGCGCAAACTTTCCTCATTAAAGGACCTGATATTAAAAAAAATCCTGAGCCGCAAAAAGTCGGAGGAAAGAAAAAGTGAGGAATGTGACTGCTGCAGGGCGAAATGTCGATGAAGCAGTACAGTCCGGATTGCAAGAGTTGGGATTAACGAAGGATAAGGTAGAAATTACTGTTATTGAAGAGGGAAACAAAGGGTTTCTCGGTATCTTCGGTAAAAAGCCTGCGATCGTAAAGCTGGTTGAAAAGATTGATCCGATTCAGCAAGCGAAGTTATATCTTCAAACGATTGCCGAAGCCATTGCCGGGAAGTCTGATGTGACTGTTCAAGAAAGCAAAAAGACAGTGAGATATCATATAACAGGTGAAAAGGCAGCATTGTTGATTGGGAAAAGAGGACAAACCTTAAACGCCCTTGAAACTTTGACACAGCTTGCCCTTAACCGTTATCCAGGCCAATATAAAAATGTGACGGTGGATGCAGAAAACTATCGTTTGAAAAGAAAAGAAACACTGAGCCAGCTGGCCATCAAGCTTGCTGACCAGGTTTTGAAAACGAAAAAATCCATCCAGCTTGAGCCCATGCCGTCCAGCGAAAGAAAAATTATTCACGATACTCTTTCTGGATATGCAAACCACCAGATCAAAACATATTCAATGGGTGAAGGCGAAAATCGTCATCTCGTTATTTCCCATAAAAGATAGCATAAAACCGAAGTCCGATAAAAATTGGATTTCGGTTTTTTTGTATCCGAAAAATCTACTTTTCCTAGTAATATCAAGGTTTTGCCGTTTAAGTTTTTTCTTTTTAGGTGTATCCTGTTGATAAAAAGGAAGTTCAGGAAATAAAATTAATTGTTATTCACATGTGGATAAGTTAAAGTAATAAGGGACGAATTTCTATTTCTGTGGATAACAAATCTTCCACTTCGAACCAAACTATGTTATCTTTTAGTTTTGGCATAATAAAAATTTTTTTATATAGATGAAGTATAAGTAAAGAGAGGTGAACAACATGGATACAATTGCGGCAATTTCCACACCGATGGGAGAAGGCGCGATTGCGATTGTACGGTTGAGCGGACCAGAAGCCATTCAAATCGCAGATAAAATTTATAAGGGACCGAAGGGGAAAACACTCAGCTCGGTCGAATCACATACGATTCATTATGGTCATATCGTAGACAGACCTTCGGATCGTGTCGTTGAGGAAGTAATGGTATCAGTGTTAAAAGCGCCGAGAACTTTTACACGAGAAGATGTCATCGAGATTAACTGTCACGGGGGAATTGTGACTGTGAACCAAGTGCTTCAGCTTGCATTGAGAGAGGGAGCGAGACTGGCAGAGCCTGGTGAATTTACGAAACGTGCGTTTTTAAACGGCCGAATCGATCTTTCACAGGCGGAAGCGGTTATGGACTTAATCAGAGCGAAAACGGACCGGGCAATGAACGTTGCTATGAATCAAATGGAAGGGCGTCTTTCTGCTTTGGTGCGCCGTTTGCGCAGTGAGATTTTAGAAACACTGGCCCATGTTGAGGTGAATATCGATTATCCGGAGTATGATGATGTAGAGGAAATGACGCATCAGATTTTAGTCGAAAAGGCAACCGCCGTGAAAAAGGAAATTGAGGCGTTGCTGAGGACTTCTGAGCAAGGAAAAATCTTGCGTGAAGGTCTTTCTACCGTCATTATTGGCCGGCCAAACGTAGGAAAATCATCTCTTCTGAACAGCCTCGTTCATGAGGCAAAAGCCATTGTAACCGATATTCCCGGAACGACGCGGGATGTGATTGAGGAATACGTGAATGTAAGGGGCGTCCCGCTTCGTCTGGTTGATACAGCAGGTATTCGTGAAACAGAGGATATTGTTGAGCGAATCGGTGTTGAACGTTCTCGCCAGGTCCTAAAGGAAGCGGACCTGATTTTACTTGTGCTTAATTATAGTGAAGAGCTTTCTGAAGAAGACGTGAAGCTTTTTGAAGCCGTTGAGGGCATGGATGTTATCGTGATTTTGAATAAGACTGACCTTGAGGCGAAGATTGACACTGAACGTGTCCGTGAGCTTGCCAATGGACGTCCAGTTGTTACGACATCTCTTTTAAAAGAGGAAGGCATCAATGATCTGGAAGAAGCGATTCAATCACTGTTCTACACGGGTGCCATTGAAAGCGGTGATCTGACTTATGTCAGCAACACACGTCACATCTCTATTTTACAGCAAGCAAAACGCGCCATTGAAGATGCGCTTAGCGGCATCGAACAGGATGTCCCGATCGACATGGTGCAAATTGACCTTACAAGATGCTGGGAGCTTTTAGGGGAAATCATTGGAGATTCTGTCCACGAAAGCTTAATTGATCAGCTCTTTTCTCAATTCTGTTTAGGAAAATAATTAAAGGAGGAACTAGAATCATGGGGTATGAAGCAGGCCAATACGATGTGATTGTGATTGGCGCCGGGCATGCCGGTGTTGAGGCTGCCCTCGCATCTGCACGCCAAGGCGCCAAAACGCTTGTCTTGACCATCAACCTAGATATGGTTGCATTTATGCCATGTAATCCGTCTGTCGGCGGCCCCGCAAAAGGGATTGTCGTCCGCGAAATTGACGCGCTCGGCGGAGAAATGGGAAGAAACATCGATAAAACACATATTCAAATGAGAATGCTGAATACAGGAAAAGGTCCTGCGGTTCGTGCATTGCGTGCGCAAGCAGACAAATTCCAATATCAGCACGAAATGAAAAATACGCTTGAAAAAGAACCAAACTTAACATTGCTGCAAGGAATTGTGGAGCGGCTGATCGTTGAAGACGGCGAATGCCGAGGCGTTATTACACAAACAGGCGCACATTATCGTGCGAAAGCAGTTGTCATGACGACAGGGACATATTTAAGAGGACGTATCATTCTTGGCGATCTGTCTTACTCAAGCGGCCCGAATAACCAGCAGCCTTCTATTAAGCTTTCTGAGCATTTGGAGGAACTCGGTTTTGACCTTGTTCGTTTTAAAACAGGTACGCCGCCTCGCGTTAAAAGCGACACGATTGATTACAGCAAAACGGAAATTCAGCCTGGTGACGATGTGCCTCGCGCTTTCTCATATGAAACAGTGGAATATATCACAGATCAGCTCCCTTGCTGGCTGACATATACAAGCCCTGAGACACATGAGATTATTGACAGCAACCTGCACCGTTCACCGATGTATTCAGGTATGATCAAAGGTACGGGCCCAAGATACTGCCCATCCATTGAAGACAAAGTTGTCCGTTTTAATGATAAACCGCGTCACCAAATCTTCCTTGAGCCGGAAGGCAGAAATACACAGGAAGTCTATGTCCAAGGTTTATCTACAAGTCTTCCAGAAGACGTACAGCAAAGAATGCTTGCAACGATTCCTGGACTTGAAAACGTGCAAATGATGAGAGCCGGCTATGCGATCGAGTATGATGCAATCGTACCGACACAGCTATGGCCGACACTTGAAACCAAAAAAATCACAAACCTTTATACTGCAGGCCAAATTAACGGAACATCCGGTTATGAAGAAGCTGCGGGACAAGGGATTATGGCGGGAATCAATGCAGGACGAAAAGCGCTTGGAAAAGAAGAAGTAATTCTAAGCCGTTCTGACGCCTATATTGGTGTTCTGATTGATGACCTTGTGACAAAAGGTACCAATGAGCCATATCGTCTTTTGACATCACGTGCGGAATACAGATTGCTGCTTCGCCATGACAATGCTGATTTGCGTCTGACAGAAATCGGACATCGCATTGGATTGATTTCTGATGAGCGCTATGCGGCTTTTGAGAAGAAAAAAGCGGCGATCGAGGCGGAGAAAAAACGTCTTCATTCTGTAATTATCAAGCCGTCTCCGGAAAATCAAGAATATATCCGATCTCTTGGCGGAAGCGAATTGAAAGATGGAGTTCGCGGCACAGACTTGATGAAACGTCCTGAAATGAACTATGAAACAGTCACAAAACTGGCGCCGCCAGAAGTGCCGGTTCCTCAAGACGTGGCAGAACAAGTAGAAATCCAAGTGAAATATGAAGGATATATTGAAAAATCTCTTCAGCAAGTGGAAAAACTGAAGAAGATGGAAAATAAAAAAATTCCAGACCGAATTGATTATGACGCAATTAAGGGGATTGCGACCGAGGCGCGTCAAAAACTGAAAAATGTACGGCCTTTGTCTGTTGCCCAAGCTTCCCGCATTTCCGGTGTAAACCCGGCGGACATTTCAATTCTATTGGTGTATTTAGAGCAGGGACGCATTGCGAAGATAGCCGAATAGAAAGGATGACGGCATGAATATTGAAGAATTTACTTCTGGTTTGGCGGAAAAAGGGATCTCCCTTTCTCCCCGTCAGCTAGAGCAATTTGAGCTGTATTACGACATGCTGGTTGAATGGAACGAAAAAATCAATCTGACTTCAATAACAGAGAAAAAAGAAGTGTATTTAAAGCATTTTTATGATTCCATTACAGCTGCTTTTTATGTCGACTTCAATCAGGTGAACACGATTTGTGATGTCGGAGCGGGAGCGGGTTTTCCAAGTCTGCCGATAAAAATATGCTTTCCGCACCTCAATGTCACAATCGTAGATTCACTGAATAAACGGATCACGTTTTTAGAAAAGCTATCTGAGGCTTTGCAATTGGAGAATACAACATACTGCCATGACAGAGCTGAAACGTTCGGGCAACGGAAAGACGTGCGTGAAAGCTATGATATTGTGACAGCGCGAGCAGTTGCGAGATTATCTGTTTTGAGTGAGCTTTGCTTGCCTCTGGTGAAGAAAAACGGTTTATTTGTTGCTTTAAAAGCCGCATCAGCTGAAGAAGAACTGAATGCAGGCAAAAAAGCAATCACGACGCTTGGAGGAGAACTTGAGAATATCCATTCTTTTAAGCTGCCTATTGAAGAAAGCGATCGTAATATTATGGTGATACGCAAAATAAAAAATACACCTAAGAAGTATCCAAGAAAACCGGGAACTCCTAATAAATCGCCAATTGAAGGGTAATTTAGACAGCCTGATATGACAATACCATCATATTTTCATCAAAATTGATGGATGTACAGCAGGAAAAACCATGAGAAAATAGAATTATAAAAATGGCAGTTTTTAAAGGTGGTGTAGGTACATGAAGCATTCATTCTCTCGTTTCTTCGGGCTTGGTGAGAAGGAACAGGAGCCGGAGATTGCTGAACATGATACAAACAAAGAAGAGATTCTGGAAATACCGGTAAATGCTATCGTTCCCAACCGTTTTCAGCCACGCACCATTTTCTCAGATGAAAAAATCAAAGAGTTAGCAATGACCATTCATACACACGGCATTATTCAGCCGATTGTTGTTAGGCATACAGAAGAAGAAGGCCAATACGAACTCATTGCAGGTGAAAGACGCTGGAGAGCGGTGCAATCGCTTGAGTGGGAAAAGATTCCGGCAATTATTAAGGATTTTTCCGACACGGAAACCGCTTCTGTGGCGTTAATCGAAAACTTGCAGCGGGAAGAACTGTCTTCTATTGAGGAAGCGCATGCTTATGCTAGGCTGCTTGAGCTGCATGATTTAACACAGGAGGCACTCGCACAGCGCTTAGGAAAAGGGCAGTCTACAATCGCGAATAAGCTTCGGTTATTAAAGCTGCCTCAGCCGGTCCAAGAGGCAATTATGGAGAAGAAAATCACCGAGCGCCATGCCAGAGCACTGATTCCGCTGAAACAGCCTGAGCTCCAAGTCACACTGCTCACAGAGATTATTGAGAAAAGTTTAAATGTAAAGCAGACGGAAGACCGCGTGGTGAAAATGCTGGAGCAAGGCAAGAGAAAGCCAAAGCCGAGACGCAAAGCATTCAGCAGAGATACAAGAATTGCGATGAACACGATTCGCCAGTCACTATCAATGGTGGAAGACAGCGGTGTAAAATTGAATACGGAAGAAGAAGAATTTGAAGAATATATTCAATTAACGATTCGCATACCAAAATAGAAGCTCTCCTGAAAAGCAGGAGAGCTTTTTATATTTTAAATAAAAGGTAATCACTTACTTTTAGTGAATATTATTATATTAGAATTCTTTTCTTTGAGCTTGGGGATAAATTCTTCAGATTTTTGCGGTGAAATCACTGCATGTCCCCATCCCCCCTGATAATATATTGTGATGGCATGGCGAGAGCCGATCAGACGAAAACCGGACCACAGTTTCTTTTTTTGAACGACTTTATCGATGTTTTCATAAGGAATTTGATGTTTGATCAATCCGGCTTTAATGATCAGATGGTGTTCCTTCAATACATATTTTAGGTCAATAAAGCTCCAAATGATGAGTCCATTTAAAAGAGTCAGCAGAATAAAAATGATCCAGCCGGAAACTCTCATATTTCCCAGCACAAAAGGAACAATAGCATCTGCTTGTATCAGTAATATGAGAAACACAATCATCAGCGTAACGGGTACATCTCTCTTCGTTTGATAAATCATTTTCTCACCATCCTGTTTCCACGTTCTGTACTGTGACTTCTTCTTTTTTTCTTTAAGAAATTCCTTTTTTAAGTCAAAAAAACATAGAAATTGCAGAATTTATAAGAGAAAGCATAAAGCGTGCTTGAATTTTCAATTATTTCCCTTCTGATTCGGAACAAAATGATGAAAAAAATGAAACGCTTTAATCTTTTTTTGATAGAATAGAAGCAAGATAGTACATGTTCATGTGAAAGTAGGTGACATCGTGGGAAAAATCATAGCAATTACGAACCAAAAAGGCGGGGTCGGCAAAACAACGACGTCTGTCAACCTTGGGGCATGTTTGGCTTACATAGGGAAAAGGGTTCTGCTGGTAGATATTGATCCGCAGGGAAATGCGACAAGCGGATTAGGGATTGAAAAAGCCGATGTAGAGCAGTGTGTGTACGATATTTTAGTAGATGATGCAGATGTAATAGATATTATTAAAGCAACGACAGTAGAGAACTTGGATGTGATTCCTGCGACGATTCAGCTTGCAGGGGCTGAGATCGAGCTGGTTCCTACAATATCAAGAGAAGTGAGATTGAAGAGAGCGCTTGAAGCAGTAAAGCAAAATTATGATTATATTATCATTGATTGTCCGCCGTCATTGGGCTTGCTGACGATTAATGCCCTTACTGCCTCGGATTCCGTTGTGATTCCTGTACAGTGCGAATATTATGCCTTGGAGGGTCTCAGCCAGTTATTAAATACAGTACGTCTTGTGCAAAAGCATTTGAATACTGATTTAATGATTGAAGGTGTATTGCTGACAATGCTTGATGCCCGGACAAACCTTGGTATTCAAGTGATTGAAGAGGTTAAAAAGTATTTTAGGGATAAAGTATATAAGACAGTTATTCCGCGTAATGTCCGTCTGAGTGAGGCACCGAGTCACGGAAAACCCATCATTTTATACGATCCGCGGTCAAGAGGTGCGGAAGTATATTTAGATTTAGCAAAGGAAGTGGCTGCGAATGGCTAAAGGCCTTGGAAAAGGGATTAATGCGTTATTTAATCAGGTAGATTTGTCTGAAGAGACAGTTGAAGAAATTAAAATTGCCGATTTACGCCCTAATCCTTATCAGCC
Source organism: Bacillus sp. PS95 (assembly GCF_037963565.1). NCBI lineage: Bacteria > Bacillati > Bacillota > Bacilli > Caryophanales > Bacillaceae > Bacillus > Bacillus sp. PS95. The sequence goes on along the minus strand of NZ_CP150160.1, from coordinate 4,170,173 downwards.
AAGAAAACACTTTGATGACGAGGCATTAGCTGAACTAAAAGAATCTGTGTTGCAGCATGGCATTCTTCAGCCGCTTATCGTCAGAAAATCTTTAAAAGGCTATGATATTGTTGCGGGTGAACGGCGTTTTCGAGCGGCAAAGCTGGCAGGTTTAGATACAGTTCCGGCCATTGTCCGTGAATTATCAGAGGCGTTAATGAGGGAAATTGCTTTATTAGAAAACCTTCAGCGTGAAGATTTATCTCCGCTTGAAGAGGCTCAGGCATATGACTCCTTGTTGAAACACTTAGATCTCACACAAGAGCAGCTTGCCAAACGTCTTGGGAAAAGCAGGCCGCATATTGCGAATCATTTAAGACTGCTGACACTGCCAGAAAATATTCAACAGCTTATTGCCGAAGGCACGCTTTCTATGGGACATGGACGCACGCTTCTTGGCTTAAAAAACAAAAATAAGCTTGAACCGCTGGTACAAAAAGTGATTGCGGAGCAGCTCAATGTTCGCCAGCTTGAGCAGCTGATTCAGCAGTTGAATCAGAATGTTCCACGTGAAACAAAGAAAAAAGAACCTGTGAAAGATGCGGTTCTAAAAGAACGAGAATCCTATCTCCAAAATTATTTTGGAACAACAGTTAATATTAAAAGACAGAAGAAAAAAGGCAAAATCGAAATTGAATTTTTCTCTAATGAAGACCTTGACCGGATTTTAGAGCTTTTGTCTGAACGAGAATCATAAATGAAAAAACCATCTTTCAAACGAAGATGGTTTTTATTTTATATGCGCCCAGTGAGCCTTTGCAACGGGTTAAGGCGTTCTTGCCTCCACTCTGTCCGATCTGTTAAACTCAAACCTTCCGCTAAAACATTTGCCATATTCATGACCAAGTTGAGTCTAGTATTTTGCAATACAAAATATTCCATAAAACCGCTCACATTCACGATTCCGTTAATATGAAGATCTCCCACTTCAGGAAGGTCTTTTTGTACACCGGCGCCGGGCTTTAATGGCCCGTCCCCGATTTGAAATGAACCCACACTCTTAACGCGGCCTAAGCATGCATCGACTGCTATAACAAATGGGTTTTTATGTAATTTATGAATGTCATTGATTTTATCCTTCATGTTCACAGCATGGACGGGGTCAGATAAGGTTCCGTAGACATGGAATCTGGTGAGCTGCATCTGTTTGAGTTTCATTCCTACGAGCGGGCCTAATGAGTCACCGGTTGAACGGTCTGTTCCGATACAAACCACAACAATTGGTTTGCCGGCAGCTTTACGTAAGGATGAAGAAAGAATGGTTTGGATTTGTTTTGCCGCTGCAGCATCTGTATGTGAAACATATTGCTTTACTCGTTCCTGAGAGGAAAAAAGCCCGCCTTTTCGATTCATGGGTTTCACTTCCTTGTTATAGTAGGTAACAGAATTGCTATGGTGTGTGTAGTTATGTAAGGTTGTTTACAGTATATCCAGCAGTATGATTTTTTATGCTTTGTGTATGGCACCCCGGAGATTTTAAAAAAGTAGAGGGCATGATATGAATGGTTAGTGGGCGATTACAAGTATTGTCCCCCATTGCCTCGATCATGATCAAGCAATGGTCTGCTTATGAAACACTTGAATAGGTAGGAATGGTTATAAAAAAAGTGAAGAGTGAAGTGCACTTCTTCATTCCGCGCGGACAAACAAATAAATATCTCTTTTTAGACTGCCGTATTAGCAGTCTTTTTTTATGTGTATTTCGTATGATAATTTCACCTTGTATTTAAATGTCTATGAAAATATGGCATGTTTGCTTTCTTTTATTTATATAGTAACAATAACGGGAACAAGCTGAACTTTGTCTATGAGGTGATAGTGTTGTGGAGAGCCGGAATGAAGTGGATGCTGCTCATATTAGGGAGCCTGATCGGGGCCGGATATGCGAGCGGTCAGGAGATATGGCAGTTTTTTGGGGCGGAAAGCGGACTTGCTATTGTGCTGTTTACAATCATGTTCATTTTCTCGTCTTATATTGTGATGAAAATCAGTTTTAAGGTTCAATCCACTCATTTTCTGCCGGTTCTGGAGCATTTAATGGGGCCATGGCTGGCGAAAATTTATGATGTCCTCATCATTTTTTATTTGTTTTCGACGACTATGGTGATGATTGCCGGAGGCGGTGTGACCCTGCAAATGTACAAGCTTCCTTTCTGGTGGGGAATCACGCTGATTTGCATCGTGACAGTGTGTTTGTTTTTGTGGGATGTGAAAGGAATATTATCTATAAATAGTATTTTGATTCCTGTGTTAGTAGCGGGGCTTTTATATGCGCTGATCTCCTTTCAGAGCACACATCACCATACGTGGACGATTGATTTGTCCCAGCAGTATAACTGGCCTGCGAGCATTACGTTTACCTCTTTAAACATCCTTTCAGTTGTTGCGATTTTATCCTCTGTTGGGAAAGAGATGAAAGGGCTCGGAGAAGCAAAAATCGCAAGTGTGGCAAGCGGTCTTATTTTTGGCGTGATCTCATTTGTTTATAATGAAACGTTGGTGGAGCTGGCGGGCTCCCTTTCTCAGTTTGAAATACCGCTGTTTGCCGTTCTGGAGGGTGCGCCTTATTTCCTTTTTTTATGTATGACGGCGGTGCTGTGCCTGGCGATTTACACGACGACGGTAGCTGGTTTGCTGGGGCTGTCCAGCCGGCTGATGGCGTTTATTCATATGCCAAGATGGATGATTGTGTTGATTTTGTTAGTGTTAATGGTACCTTTTACTTCTTTCGGATTTTCTGATTTGATCGCGTTCTTGTATCCGATATATGGGATGCTCAATTTGTATTTGTTAGTTTGTCTGCTCTTATATCCTATTTTGAGTAAATGGAAATAAGAGGATGTATTTCTTTTCGGGTATCTTGATTGCTCTTATGATCAGTTTTTTTGTACAATAGATACAGCAGTTTAGGAAAAGAGGTGAAGGGTCTTGGCGGATAAAGACTTTGGCCTGAATGATATCGTAGAAATGAAAAAACCGCATCCATGCGGAGCGAACAGCTGGAAAATTATACGCATGGGAATGGATATTCGAATTAAGTGTGAGGGATGCTCTCACAGTGTTATGATTCCGAGAAGAGAATTTGAAAGAAAACTAAAAAAAGTACTAGTAAAGCATGAGGAGCCTACTTCATAAATAGGCCGACACTCATGCTTTTTCATATAGAAGGTAAGGAGAAGACGGCGATGAGCAAAGTGCATCAGTCGGCATGTCCGCTGAATTGTTGGGACAGCTGCGGCTTTTTGGTGACTGTTGATGATGGAAAGGTAACAAAAGTGGACGGAGATCCAAACCATCCGATTACGGAAGGTAAAATCTGCGGCCGCGGCAGAATGCTTGAGACAAAAACAAATTCCCCTGATCGGCTTCGCTATCCAATGAAAAAACAAAATGGCGAGTTTGTGCGGATTTCTTGGGAGCAGGCACTTGATGAAATTGCCGATAAACTTCGGGAAATCAAGGAAACGTCGGAGACGACTGCTGTTTTGCACAGCCATGATTATGCGAATAACGGTCTGTTAAAAGCGCTTGATCAGCGTTTTTTTAATGGATATGGAGGCGTGACTGAAATCGTCGGAAGCATATGCTGGGGCTCCGGCATCGAGGCGCAAAGCTGGGATTTTGGCCGTTCGTACGGTCACGGCCCGCTTGATATTTACAACAGCAAGCATGTTGTTGTGTGGGGAAGAAATGTATCCAGAACAAATATGCACTTATACCATCACTTGCAGCAGGTGAAAAAGAAGGGCGCCACGATTACGGTGATTGATCCGATCTTCAACCCGACTGCTAAGCTTGCTGACCGCTATATCTCTGTAAAGCCTGGAATGGACGGCTGGCTTGCGGCAGCCGTTTTGAAGGTTCTGATTGAGACGGGAAGAACGGATGAAACGTTTATTTCTGAGCATTCTGTCGGTTTTGATGATGTGAAAGAGCTTTTGAAAACTGTTTCTCTGGAAGAGTTTATTGTGAAAACAGAAACTTCTATGGAGGAGCTGGAGTATCTGGCCGGTTTGTATGCTGATGGTCCGGTGTCTACTTTTATGGGGCTTGGCATGCAGCGATATAAAAACGGCGGGGGAACGATTCGTTGGATTGATGCACTCGTTGCGGCAAGCGGAAATGTCGGAATTAAGGGCGGCGGCGCGAATTTCGGAAATGTCCAGATTGGCGAGAGCTTTGCAAAAACAAAGCTGACGTTGCCGGAATTAAAAACAACATCCCGTTCTTTTTCAATGATGACACAGGCTGAAGAAGTGTTGACCGCTGCTGATCCTGCGATTGCGATGATTATTGTGACGTGCGGAAATCCGCTGACTCAGGTGCCGAATACAAATAAGGTGAGACAAGCTTTTGAAAAGATTCCAATGACGGTCGCGATTGATTCCATTATGACGGATACCGCAAAGCTGTGTGATTATGTTTTGCCGACTGCCACTGTTTTTGAAGAAGAAGATATCTACTATTCCAGTATGTATCATCATTATGTTCAGTACGGGAAGAAGCTTGTGGAGCCGCAGGGTGAAGCGAAATCGGACAGCTGGATCTGGTCAGAGCTTGCAAAACGTCTTGGGTTTGGCGAGCTGTTTGAATACAGCACTCAAGAGTTTTTAGAGATGGGGCTTTCCTCATTGGAAGCAGAGGATGTGACACTTGAGCGTTTAAAAGAAAAAGGTCACCTCCCTCTTCCAGTAAAACAGGTGCCGTGGGATGATTATCAGTTTTTGACGCCGAGTGGAAAATTTGAATTTACTTCGTCGCTAGCTGAGCAAAAAGGATTTAGCGGCTCGCTTCAATTAAATGTGCCCGAAGAATCTGTTTTCCATAATGAGGAGTTAGCTGAAAAGTACCCTTATACGCTGTTATCCATTCATCCGCAGCGTTCCAACCATTCACAGCATGTGCCGTTTATTGAAAAGCTTCAGCACGTTCAGGTCGATATTTCTCCAGATATAGCTGCTGAGCAGAATCTTCAGGATGGAGACGAGGTTGTCATCTTTAATGACCGCGGACGCTTGAAGGGCAAGGTGAAAGTGATGAAGCAGGCTCATGCGAAGACGATTAATATAGATGAAGGCATGTGGGCGGCTTTTGGAGGGTCAGTCAATGCACTGACAAATGATACAAATTCTGATAATGGAATGGGAAGTACGCTTTTTGACTGTTTAGTAGGCTTGAAAAAAGCATAATCAAAGGGATTGGCAGGCTGAAAATGCTTTTTTGTCAGCTTGTCTTTTCCAGTGAACCTCCTTATAATTGCTCTAGGTTCAAAATACGTTCATACAATGACGGTTTTATATAGAGGAGATGAAAGAATGGCTTTAACAGCTGGAATTGTTGGTTTGCCGAACGTCGGAAAATCAACACTATTTAACGCAATTACACAGGCCGGTGCCGAATCAGCCAACTACCCGTTCTGTACAATTGATCCGAACGTGGGAATTGTAGAGGTACCGGATGATCGTCTGCAAAAGCTGACTGAGCTGGTCAACCCGAAGAAGACTGTGCCGACTGCTTTTGAATTCACTGATATTGCAGGGATTGTAAAGGGCGCATCTAAAGGAGAAGGACTCGGCAACAAGTTCCTATCTCATATTCGCCAAGTTGACGCGATTTGCCACGTTGTCCGTGCTTTTTCCGATGACAACATTACACACGTTTCCGGAAAGGTTGATCCGATTGATGACATTGAAACGATCAACCTTGAGCTGATCCTCGCTGATATGGAAACGGTTGAAAAGCGGATTACACGCGTCAGCAAGCTTGCGAAGCAAAAAGATAAAGACGCTGTATTTGAGTTTGAGATTTTATCTAAACTGAAAGAAGCGTTTGAGAGTGAAAAGCCTGCTCGATCTGTAGAATTCACTGAAGAGCAGCAAAAGCTTGTGAAGCAGCTCCATTTACTGACTTCGAAGCCTATTTTGTACGTGGCCAACGTAAGTGAAGATGAAGTTGCTGATCCATCTGGCAATGAAAATGTAGCGAAGATTCGCGAGTACGCTGCCGGCGAAAATGCAGAAGTTATCGTTGTATGTGCAAAAATCGAATCTGAAATCGCTGAGCTTGAAGGCGAAGAAAAGCAAATGTTCTTGGAAGAGCTGGGCATTCAAGAATCAGGTCTTGATCAGCTGATCAAAGCGTCTTACTCTCTTCTAGGCCTCGCAACATATTTCACAGCCGGAGAACAGGAAGTCAGAGCTTGGACATTCAAAAAAGGCATGAAAGCCCCTGAGTGTGCAGGAATTATTCATAGTGACTTTGAGCGGGGCTTCATTCGTGCTGAGACAGTTGCTTATGAGGATCTTCTTGCGGGCGGCGGTATGGCAGGAGCTAAAGAGGCAGGAAAAGTCCGCCTTGAAGGGAAAGAATATGTGGTCCAAGACGGAGATGTTATTCATTTCCGATTTAATGTATAGGATGCAGTTGTAAAGGGACAAGAGCTTTGGTATAATATAAAATTGTGAGTAATAGAATTATTGCTCCTTGCCCATTATGGGCCGCTTAGTCCAAAAGGAGGTGCAAACAGATGAGAAAGTACGAAGTTATGTACATTATCCGCCCAAACATTGACGAAGAGTCTAAAAAAGCAGTTATCGAGCGTTTCAACAACGTTCTGACTTCTAACGGTGCGGAGATCACTGGAACAAAGGATTGGGGTAAACGTCGTCTTGCTTACGAAATCAACGATTTCCGCGACGGTTTCTACCAAATCGTAAACGTTCAATCTGACGCTGCGGCAGTTCAAGAATTTGACCGTCTAGCTAAGATCAGTGACGATATCATTCGCCACATTGTTGTTAAAGAAGAAGAATAAGCAATTTTGAAATATATAATGGTAAAAGGTGGTCTTTCTTATGCTTAACCGAGTTGTATTAGTCGGAAGACTGACAAAAGACCCAGAGCTTCGTTATACGCCAAACGGTGCGGCTGTTGCTACGTTTACTCTTGCTGTGAATCGTACATTTACGAACCAGTCCGGAGAACGTGAGGCCGATTTCATTAATTGTGTCACTTGGAGAAGACAAGCCGAAAACGTTGCAAACTTCTTGAAAAAAGGAAGCCTTGCAGGCGTAGATGGCCGTTTACAAACAAGAAACTATGAAAACCAGCAAGGACAGCGTGTCTTCGTGACAGAGGTCCAAGCTGAAAGTGTTCAATTTCTTGAGCCGAAAAACGGCGGCGGTTCTGGTTCAGGTGGATACAACGAAGGAAACAGCGGCGGAGGCCAGTACTTTGGCGGAGGCCAAAATGATAATCCATTTGGGGGAAATCAAAACAACCAGAGACGCAATCAGGGGAACAGCTTTAATGATGACCCATTTGCCAACGACGGCAAACCGATTGACATCTCGGATGATGATCTTCCATTCTAATGTGATTATCACCTAAAATGAAAAAGAAAGGAGGGAAATGACAATGGCAGGAGGACGCAGAGGCGGTCGTGCGAAACGCCGTAAAGTGTGTTATTTCACTTCTAACGGTATCACGCACATCGACTACAAAGATGTAGATCTTCTTAAAAAGTTTGTTTCTGAGCGCGGTAAAATTTTACCACGTCGTGTAACTGGAACAAACGCTAAATACCAACGTAAATTGACTGCAGCGATCAAACGCGCACGTCAAATGGCTTTACTTCCATACGTAAGCGGTGAGTAAGCTGATACGTAAAGAGCAAGGACCTTCGGGTTCTTGCTCTTTTTTATAGGGGGGAGGATGAAACATGAAGTTGATTTCATGGAATGTAAACGGCCTGCGGGCTGTGATGAGAAAAATGGATTTCCTCTCTTATTTGAAAGAAGAGGATGCAGATATTATATGTCTTCAGGAAACGAAGATACAGGACGGCCAGGTTGATCTCCAGCCTGAAGGCTATCATGTGTACTGGAATTATGCAGTGAAAAAAGGATATTCCGGCACAGCTGTTTTTTCTAAGCAAGAACCGCTGCAGGTCATCTACGGTATCGGAGTAGAAGAGCATGACCAAGAAGGCAGAGTGATTACGCTGGAATTTGAAAACGTGTTTGTGATGACTGTTTACACGCCCAATTCCAGAAGGGGATTAGATCGGATTGATTACCGCATGCAATGGGAAGAGGCTTTATTGTCTTATATTCTTGAATTGGATCAGAAAAAACCAGTGATTTTATGCGGTGATTTGAATGTAGCCCATCAGGAGATTGATTTGAAAAATCCAAAGGCGAACCGGAATAACGCTGGATTTTCAGATCAAGAAAGAGGGGCATTCACTCGTTTCTTAGAAGCTGGCTTTGTTGATTCTTTTCGTCATGTTTATCCTGATCTTGAAGGCGCTTATTCCTGGTGGTCGTATCGTGCCGGCGCCCGGGACAGAAATATTGGGTGGCGGATTGATTATTTTGTTGTTTCTGAAAGCCTTAAGGAACAGATTGAAGATGCCAGCATATCAGCGGATGTCATGGGTTCCGACCATTGTCCTGTTGAACTTATCATCAATATATGATGAGATAGCAGTAAGGATTTTACACTTACTGCTTTTTTTATATGAAAAGGAGAAAGAGATGGCAAATATAAAAGAGATCGCAAGACTGGCAAATGTATCTGTTTCGACTGTCTCGCGTGTATTGAATCACCATCCTTATGTATCTGAAGAAAAGAGAAAGCTTGTTCATCAAGTCATGAAGGAATTGGATTATACGCCAAATCGAACCGCAATCGATCTCATTCGCGGGAAAACCCATACGGTCGGTGTGATTCTGCCTTATAGCGATCATCCCTGCTTTGATAAAATCGTTAACGGAATCACCAAGGCGGCTTTTCAGTATGAGTATGCAACGACCCTTCTCCCCACCAATTATAACCCCGATATTGAAATCAAATATTTAGAGCTGTTAAGAACGAAGAAAATAGACGGTCTCATCATTACTTCCCGCGCCAATCATTGGGACAGCATTTTAGCTTATCAGGAATATGGGCCGATCATCGCTTGTGAGGATACCGGAGACATTGATGTTCCTTGTGCTTTTAATGACAGAAAAACTGCTTATGCAGAGAGCTTTCGCTATTTAAAGAGCCGCGGGCATGAGAATATTGCTTTTACGTGTGTCAGAGAAGCTGATAGGAGCCCGAGCACGGCTGATAAAGCTGCGGCCTATAAAGCTGTCTGCGGAAGGTTGGAAGACCGCCATATGCTGTCCGGATGTAACGATATGAATGATGGTGAGCTGGCAGCTGAACATTTTTATATGAGCGGGCGGGTTCCAACTGCTATTTATGCAAATAGTGATGAAGTGGCAGCTGGAATTCATCTATTTGCCAAAAAGAATAATTGGGATGTTGAAATCATAGGCGAGGGGAATACTTCTATCAGCCGTGTTCTTGGTTTTCCGTCGCTTGATTTGAACCTTGAGCAGCTCGGCATCGCAGCATTTTCTCTATTTTTGCAGGATGAACCCGCTGATATCAAAATTCAGCATAAATTTAAGAAAAAAGCTTGAACTGAAATGCATTTCATACCTTATAACTTCATTGAAGGCGAAGGAGGAGGAAGAAATGCATATTGAACATACAGCGGTCTGGGTCAATGATTTAGAGCGAATGAAATCTTTTTATGAAACGTATTTTAATGGCGAAGCGAATGATTTGTATCATAATGAGAAAAAAGATTTTAAGTCTTATTTTATTACGTTTGATTCCGGAGCAAGGCTGGAGATTATGAAAAAAGGGAATGTGACCGATCCGCCCTCACAAACAATGACAGGCTGGGCACATATTGCCTTTTCCGTTGGAAGCCGGGAGAAAGTTGATGAACTGACTGATCGATTGAAGGCGGATGGTTTCGCAGTAGTAAACGGCCCGAGGACAACAGGAGACGGCTACTATGAAAGTGTGATTGAGGATGATGAAGGAAATTTGATCGAGATTACAATCTGACATCTGGAGTGACTTACATGCTGAGGACAGAAAAAGAAAAAATGGCAGCCGGAGAATTATACAATTCGGAAGATCAACAACTATTACTAGAACGCAAACATGCGAGACAGCTGATTAGACAATACAACGAAACACCGGAAGATGATGCAGTGCGGACGAAGCTTTTGAAGGAGCTGCTCGGTTCGGTTGGGGATCAAGTCACGATTTTGCCGACATTCCGCTGTGATTATGGCTATCACATTCATATCGGAGATCATACATTTGTTAATTTTGACTGTGTCATTTTAGATGTGTGTGAGGTGCGTATCGGCCGTCATTGTTTGATTGCGCCAGGTGTACATATCTACACGGCCGGTCACCCTCTTGATCCGATCGAAAGGAAATCCGGGAAGGAGTTCGGTAAGCCTGTGACAATTGGAGATCAAGTTTGGATTGGAGGCCGGGCGGTGATTAACCCGGGAGTGACAATCGGTGATAACGCAGTGATTGCTTCTGGATCTGTTGTCACTAAGGATGTACCCGCTAATACTGTTGTAGGCGGAAACCCCGCAAGGATTTTGAAGCAATTGTAATGAGATCAGTGCGGCAGATCCGCACTGACTTTTTTAAATCTGTTTTGCATTCGTATTAGGACCGAAGAAGATTAACAGCAAGGAGCATGCGAGCCAGCAGCCCCCAATAAATAAGAAGACGCTGATATAGCCGAGCTGAACGGCAATAAATCCAACAAGCAATGAGCCAAAAATGTTTGAAAAACGGCCAAGACCATAGGCTAAACCGCTGCCAGACGAGCGGTATTCAGTCGGATAAGGTTCAGATGTATAGGCGTATAAGTTCGAGGTAAAGACCCGTTCTGTGATATTCACGATAAAACCAAATACAATGATCATGATGGGAATAAAAGTCATACCATATAAGAGCCCGGCGATGGCCGTCAGAAACGCACTCGCAGCTAAAATCCATTTTCTTTGAAATCTTTCGGAAATCATGGAGCCGAGCAGTGCACCAAGCGGAGCGCCGACGGAATGCAATACGTTATACCACAATGTATTTTCCATGGTGACGCCATTGCTTTTTAGCAGACTTGGAACCCATGAGGCAAATCCGTAAAACCCAAACGTTTCAAAAATCCATACAGCAGATAATACGATGGTGATTTTGAGGTTTCTGCCTTTCAATAAGCCGGCATAACCTGCATTCTGCTTAACAGTTTCGCTTACTTTAGGCTGGGATGCTGCTGGAAGCGGGCCTTTCTCCTTTTCAACCTGTGCCTCAATTCGGTTGAGGATCGCATCGGCTTTCGCATATTCCCCGCGATTTTCGTGCCAGCGAGGCGACTCTTCCAGCCGTCGAATAAAGAAAAAATAAATAAGGCCGACGGCACCCCATACAAATACTAGCCTCCATCCCCATGAACCAAGAGGAATGACAAAGGCAGACACAATGTTGGTGATCGGCACCCCGATCAATCCAATCATGGCACAAAAAGAAATATATTTTCCACGTACACTTGAAGGGAAAAATTCCGCCAAATAGCTATTCGTAATGACCATGGCGGCTGCAACGCCAAATCCGGTGAGAAAACGGAATGTCATTAAAGATGGAATGTCCCATGCCGCAGCATTGCATAGCGATGCGATTGAGAAAACAAAGACAAATAGATTTAAGGCTTTTTTGCGGCCGATTCGATCGGACAGCCGTCCGCCCAGTGAAGCGCCTAAAAACATGCCTAAAAACGAAGCAGCCGTTACGTTAGCAATAGTTGAAAGCGGGATGCCCCAATGCTCGATCAGTGCCGGCGCTACATTGCTGAGGGTAAATAAATCTGCGAGATCAAAGAAATAAACAATGCCGAGAGCGGTTAACACTTGGAAATGAACGCGTGAAATCGGAAGGCGGTCTAAACGATTCGCTGCGTTTGAGAAAGGATGTGTATTCTTTTGTTTGAAGATCGTATTCATAAAAAACCCCCTTTTGAGTAGTAAGAAAAGACTGAAAATTCCCCTCTTGGGACTATTATAAGTATCTTGGTTCATTGGCAACAGAGTTCAAATCACTAGATGGAAGAACTAAATTCACACTTTATATTTTAATTTTGCTTGAAAGATTTCCAAAACAGTAGATTCATAGACCAATTTATGCAAATATATAGTAATATTCTCATTGAAAGGAAGAGACATAGAAGGAATGAATTCATTTATCCGTCCTATAGAAGGAAACAATACGTTGTGGAGATATTTTTTCGCTTTTTTGGTGATGGTAGGGTTATATGTATTCGGGAATATAGCTTACCTTTTCGCTATACTGTTCACGGTTATTGTGAATCCCAATATCACGTTTGATTTGGATGAAGCTGTGCTGAGTGATCCTCTCGTAGATCTTTATTTGTCCCATGTGATTTATTTATTCGCCATTCCGGGAGTTTGGCTGGCTGTGCGCTTTATTTTGAAGCGGCCTTTCCGAACTGTGATTACACCAAATTCAAAGATGAATTGGCGGAGAATTTCCTTTGGTTTTATTGCTTATTTCTTGCTGATGATCGCCGTACAATTGATTGATTTTGCGATTCATCCTGATAGCTATTCAATGCAAGAGTTTAATGCCTCACGCTTTATCTGGCTGCTAGCGGCTGCCCTCATTTTGGTTCCGATTCAGACATCAGCTGAGGAACTGTTTTTCAGGGGATTTTTGCTTCAAGCTTTCGGGAGATTGACGAAAAATCCTCTATTTTTGACACTGATTGTCGGAGGATTGTTTGGCGTATTGCATTTTGCGAATCCAGAAATGAACAATGGCGCTGTCTGGGCAGGAATTGAGTATTTAACATTTGGTTTTGTGTGGACCTATTACACGATTAAAACTGGAAGCATCGAAATATCACTTGGCGCCCATGCCGCGAATAATATGTTTTTGTGTATGTTTATTACAGAAAAAAACAGTGTGTATGGAGGAATTCCTTCTCTGTTTACGGTTACGCGGGGGAACCCGATGTGGGAGGCTTTCTTTACGATAGCGGTCAATCTTGTGTTTGCGGGGATCGCTTTATGGTACCATAAGAAATCAAAAAGTAAGCAGCAAGGGTCTTAATCCCTGCTGCTTATTAACGTTTGGATGGCTTCTTCGATATTTGTTGTCGGCTGCTGGCAGGCGAAGTTTTCACAAATATACACGGTTGTTTTGCCGTCTATGATGCGGTAGTCTGCTGCAAATGGCGCAATGTCTTTGCATTGCTCGGGCTGCTCTGCCACCAGAATGGAGTCGTTAGGCTTAAAGGCTTTTTGAAGCTCCGTTATGATTTGTTTTCTGGCTGGATCGTCTGCACTTCCAAAAATCACGATTTCTTTCTTAGGCATCAGATGCCTTAACACACTTTGCATAAAGAAAGCATGGCCGCTCGGATACGCGTCGATGTCTGGCTTGAACACGGAAAACATCGCTTCTGCTTTTTCAATTAGTGATAAGTCGCCTGTGACTTGTCCAAGACGAAGCAGCTGAACGGCTGCCACACTGTTTCCGGAAGGCACGGCGCCGTCGTACACTTCTTTTTCCCGTACGATTAAGGCTTCTGCATCATGCCCGGAAAAATAGAATCCGCCATGCTCCTCATCCCAAAATAAGCCGATCATATCGTCTGTCAGTTTCTTCGCTTTTTGTAAATAAGAAAGATCAAACGAAGCTTCATAGAGATCCAGATAAGCCCATAGGAGAAAAGCGTAATCGTCGATAAAGCCTTTGTTTTTCACTTCGCCATCACGATATCGGACCATCACACGGCCGTCGATGATTAATTTGTTTTCAATAAATGTGATGGCGTCTTTCGCTAGGCTGAGATATTTCGGCTCCTGGTATACCTTTGCCGCTTTCGCAAGACCCGCGATCATCAGCGCGTTCCATGAGGTCAACACTTTATCATCGACATGCGGATAGGTTCTTTCCTCGCGTGTCTTCAAGAGCTGCTGTCTTGCGTCTTCGAGTTTGAGACTGAGCTCTTTTTCGGTTAACCCGGCATCCTCTTTGATTTGTTCTCGCTTTGTGTGAATGAGGTTAGGAATATTTTTGCCTTCAAAGTTTCCTTCTTCAGTGATGTCATACACTTGGCAATACAGCGTTCCGAGATCGTCTCCGAGCGTTTTTAGAATCTCTTCCTTTGACCACACGTAGTACTTTCCTTCTTCTCCTTCTGTATCCGCGTCTAAAGCAGAGAAAAAGCTTCCGTCTTCATGAGTCATTTCCCTCTGAATGAACGTAATGATCTGCTCACAAATCTCTTTATAGCGGCTGTTTTGCGTGACCTGATAGGCTTCTGTATAATCGGTCAGCAGCAGCGCATTGTCGTACAGCATTTTTTCAAAGTGGGGAACGAGCCACTCGTCATCGGTCGAATAGCGGGCGAACCCATAGCCGATATGATCGTAAATGCCGCCATTCGCCATGCTGTCCAGCGTTTTCGTCACGTTGTATAAAGCGTTCTCCTGCCCCGTATTGTGATGATAACGAAGCAAATACATCAGCATATGGGGCATCGGAAATTTCGGTGCCTGCCCGAAACCGCCGTAGATCGTATCAAACCCGCTGGCAAGCTGCTGGAATGTCCGGGAAATCGCTGACTCGCTAAGGCCTTCGCCTGATTTGGCGGCTGTTTTGGTCTGCAAATGTTTAGCGGCGTTCTCCGCAATATCCTCGACATGCTCACGGTCGTTCGCAAACGTCTCAGACAGATGCTCAAGCACATCAACAAAACCAGGACGATTGAATTTGCTCGTCTTTGGAAAATATGTACCCGCGTAAAACGGCTTCTGATCAGGCGTGATAAACACATTCAGCGGCCAGCCGCCCTGCCCGGTCATCAGCTGGCAGATTCTCATATAAACAGAATCCACATCCGGCCGCTCTTCCCGGTCGACTTTAATCGCCACAAACCGTTCATTGAGAAGACGCGCGATTTCTTCGTCTTCAAAGCTTTCGTGAGCCATAACGTGGCACCAATGACATGTCGAATAACCGATGCTGACCAGAACCGGCTTGTTTTCGCGTTTTGCTTTTGCAAATGCTTCTTCTCCCCACGGGAACCAGTCCACAGGGTTGTGGGCGTGTTGGAGTAAATAAGGAGACTTTTCAGCGATTAATCTATTGGGTTTACTTTTATTTGGCATGGGATCACCTTCTTCCTAAGTTGGTTATATTCAGGTTACCACAGTTATCCTAAACAAATACAATAACTGACTGCTTATCGATAATTGTGATGTGAAAATATAAACTAATGTTTCATTTTGCCACTTGAGATAAATGCGAATAACGTTTTTCCTTGTTTCGCAATCTGGTCAAATTTTTATAAAAAAAGTAAAAGTTTAAACCTTAGTCTATATATAATAAGATCATATCAATCAAATGTAGGGGGAGTTATTATGAAGTGCAATAAAATGAACAGGGTACAATTAAAAGAGGGAAGCGTATCAATGACCCTATAAACTGCGTCTGCCCTCATTAATGGAGGGGAAATTGTGAATACGTCTTATTCACAGTCAACTTTACGGCACAATCAAGTTTTGATTTGGCTTTGTGTTCTATCATTTTTCAGCGTATTAAATGAAATGGTTCTGAACGTCTCATTACCTGATATTGCCAACGAGTTTAATAAACTGCCAGCAAGTGCAAACTGGGTGAATACTGCCTTTATGTTAACCTTCTCCATTGGAACAGCTCTATATGGAAAGCTATCAGACCAGCTGGGCATCAAAAATCTGCTTCTATTTGGGATTATGGTAAATGGCTTAGGGTCGATCATTGGATTTGTTGGACACTCTTTCTTTTCTATACTCATTCTAGCCCGGTTTATTCAAGGGATTGGTGCAGCCGCATTCCCAGCTCTTGTGATGGTTGTCGTTGCGCGCTATATTCCAAAAGAGAACAGGGGGAAAGCATTTGGCCTGATCGGGTCCTTAGTAGCAATGGGAGAAGGTGTTGGGCCAGCTATTGGCGGAATGGTTGCTCATTATATCCATTGGTCGTATTTGCTGCTTATTCCAACTGCAACAATTATCACCGTTCCATTTCTTATAAAATTGTTGAAAAAGGAAGAGAGAATAAGAGGACACATTGATATGGCAGGGATTATATTGATGTCTGCAGGTATCGTATTTTTTATGCTGTTTACAACATCTTATAGATTTTCTTTTCTGATCATCAGTATCCTTGCTTTCTTCATATTTGTGAAACACATTAGGAAAGCTCAGGACCCTTTTGTTGACCCTGAATTAGGGAAAAACGTCTTTTTTGTGATTGGAACCCTTTGCGGAGGACTAATATTTGGTACAGCAGCAGGATTTGTCTCTATGGTTCCTTACATGATGAAAGATGTTCACCATTTAAGTACTGCAGCAATTGGAAGCGGCATTATTTTCCCCGGAACAATGAGTGTCATCATCTTTGGTTACATTGGGGGATTGCTTGTTGATCGGAAAGGTTCCTTGTATGTACTAACTATTGGAAGTGCATTGCTTTCTTCCGGCTTTTTAATCGCTGCCTTTTTTATAGATGCAGCACCATGGATCATGACAATTATAGTAATTTTTGTTTTTGGGGGGCTATCTTTCACAAAAACAGTTATATCTACAGTTGTGTCTAGCAGTTTGAAAGAAAAGGAAGCGGGCGCTGGAATGAGTTTGCTTAATTTCACGAGCTTTTTATCAGAGGGAACGGGTATTGCGATTGTAGGCGGTTTATTATCTATCGGCTTCTTAGACAATAGGCTGCTGCCTATTGACGTTGATCACTCTACCTATTTGTATAGCAATATGCTCATACTTTTTGCAGGAACCATTGTTATTTGTTGGCTAGTAATCTTGAATGTATATAAACGTTCGCGGAGGCATCGCTAAATGAGTGAAAGGGTCAATCTTGTGAAAGTAATCCAAGGTTGATCCTTTTTTGTAAAATGAATAAACATGGCATCAATAGCATGTTCTTTAGATTAGCCATCGTTAGCTATACCCCATAGATACGAGAACAGGCTTGTTTTCGCGTTTCGCTTTTTCATATGCTTCTTCTCCCCAAGGGAACCAGTCCACAGGGTTATGAGCATGTTGAAGTAAAATAAGTAGACTTCTCAGCGATTAATTCTATTGGGTTTATGGTTAGTGGGCATAGGATCACCTCTTAGCCGATTTACTTAAAAGAGGGAGAATGAAATATACTATAATGTTTAATTATGTTAATGCGTCCTTTCCAGTCTTCTTTTCTTTTAATACAAGAGAATGGATATTTTTAGCTCTGTTAAAGTTGATAATTCAATAGTATTAAGGGGAACCCATTGGAGTCCCCTTTAGTTCAATAAGAAAAATAACTGTCGAGTGTTACCTTACAATGTATATTTTGGAGGGAAAGATTTTTTTAGCCATTCCAATGATAAACGATTTGCACAACGCCAGAGGAAAATGTTCTTGTATTCACCATTTTTAAATTTATCCTCTGTTTTACATCAATAAACAACGGTTTTCCTTCTCCCAAAACAACAGGGTGAATAGATAATCTAAATTCATCAACAAGCCCCAAATTTATAAAAGTTGTAATGAGACTCGCTCCACCATATAGCCAGATGTCTTTGCCAGACTTTTTCTTCAATTTATTTACTTCTTCAAGAATATTATCATTTATAAATATGGCTTGATTATCAATCTCATTTTGTGTTCTGGAAAAAACATATTTCTTTTTACTATGGACCAATTTCCAAAGTTCCTTTTCTGTATCAGGATCTTCATTTTTTGGAATATATTGTCCCCATAAATCGTAGCTTTTTCTGCCATATAAAATAGTATCAATTTGATTTAAGAAATCAGTAAACCCCATATCAGGGTCCATAATGCACCAATCAACTTCTCCATTTTTCCCTTCAATAAAACCATCTAAAGTAACTGCTAAATCTAAAATGATTCTTCTCTGTTTTAAGTTATTTGTCATAACTATTCATCCTTTTCCATAAGAAGTTGGTAGAAATTCTTCTCCCACTCACACACCAGATGGACTAAGTTGCGTTTGTGGACAAAGTGAAGAACAATATCTAAAATGAAAGTGCCCACTACTCTCCGCAGCTCGATTAGCAGAAACACTCTTTATCTTCACTTGGTTAAATGAAAGCTCTGCTCGATTAAGTTATAGATTTCGCCTTCTGGATCTGTCCGTTCTAAAACAATTGAAATCCAATGTTCCTTATCCATATGATATCCGGGTAAGACATTTTCCCCGTTTCTTAAGCTATCACTTATTTCAGGGGGACATTTTAGATTTAGAATATCTATTTCGCCATGACCATCCAAGCCTAATTTTTCTGGGAGAACATTCATGATAAGACCGTACCATTTTTTGTTTGATGTATGTCTCAAAGAAGCATAGTTTGGGTATTTCTCCCACGGGTAATCAGGCGATGTACCGTATTTTTCTTTGACGTGTTTAAAGATATCTTCTCTTGTTAACATACTCAATCACTCCTTTATTCACTCTACTTTCTTCTTGAAAAAGTCAAAGAGCGATCCTTGGTTGTCCTTTGGATACTTCAATAGAGATGTCATCAATGGCAGAAGCTGTGTCAAAGCTTCCTCTCTCCACGGATACTAGTCAACAGGGTTGTGGGCGAGTTGAAGGAAGTATGATATTTCTCATTGAGTTTATTGTTAGTGGGCATAGGTTCATCTTATTTTCTCTTTTACTGTACCACAAGCCTCTGTTGAAATACCTCATTAAGATAGTGAAATATATAAGGTAATGGATGCCTTACCTAGTGCTGTTCTCTTTTGGAAGCTGTTATTGAATAGTATCGAAACGAGTTTACTAAATATTATCTCAATTGGCGGAGATTGATATGATCATTAAAATGACTCAATTGAATTTGAAAGATTTCAATAAACCAAATGAACCTTTCGTTGTTTTTGGGAGAATGATACCTGCTTTTGAAAACGGTGTTTGGACATATACTGAGGAACGATTTTCTAAACCTTATTTTAAACAATATGAAGATGATGAAATGGATGTTAGTTATGTTGAAGAAGAGGGAAAAGCGGTTTTTTTATATTATGTTGAAAACAACTGCATCGGTCGGATTAAGATTCGTTCTAACTGGAATGGGTATGCACTAATAGAGGACATTGCCGTTGCAAAAGACTATAGACAAAAAGGCGTTGGAACAGCATTATTACATAAAGCGATTGAGTGGGCAAAGGAGAATCGCTTTTGTGGTCTTATGCTTGAAACACAAGATATTAATGTTTCAGCTTGTCGTTTTTATGCCAAACATCACTTTATAATAGGTGCAGTTGATACGATGCTTTATTCCAACCTTCCAACAGCAAATGAAATTGCGATTTTTTGGTACTATAAATTTTAATTTATCATAAAATTATTGAACGAAACGTAGCTTGTTTTGCGTTTCGTTTTTTCAAAGAAGAGGTTTTTTAACCCCTTCTTTTTTTTGATAAGAATTGTTTTTCCACAATAGGCATAAAAACGTGAAGGATCATTCCTCCTAAACAGACGGTTAATAGGGTTCCGATGCCGATAGGGCCTTTAAAGATGATGGCTAATACTAAGAAAAGAGCGTATACCAATGTTCTTGAAAACAAGATTGTTCTTTTGGAGAGATCTCGGATAATAAGTGTTAAATGATCGATGGGTGTTGATGCGAATTTCGTCTGAAGATAGATGGCTGTTCCAAGACCGATGAGCACCAATCCAATTCCGAAACAAATCAGTTTGCTTAACAACGCATTTAGATAGATGGTGTTTTTTACAACAAACAACCATAGGTCAATGCCTATTCCAGTAATGAATGCTGTAATTAAGCCTAGCAAAATAGGTTTTTTTCTCGTTAATATAGCGTTGCAGATTAAGAGGATCACAGAAATAAGGACCTCCCAGCTCCCTACGGTAAGACCGATTTCTTTTGACAGACCAACCAAAAGGGCATCGAAGGGTGATGTGCCCAGTCCTGATTGTATGGTTAAGGAAATGCCCAAACTTAATATGAGTATGCCTAATCCGTAAAAAATATATTTCATGTTAAATCCGCGATATGTCTTTTGTCATCAAGACATGAGGGATGCCGTCTTCCATAAATGCCTGTGAAGAAATCTGGTAGCCCAGTTTTTGATAAAAGCCTGCTGCTTGTGTTTGACCATGCAGCTTACATGCAGTCAATCCTTTTTCTTTTATGATTTCTTCTAACCCGCTTACGATGACTTTCCCCAATCCGTACTTACGGTAAGGTTTTAGGATGCATATTCTTTCCAGCTTTGCTGTATGGTCAACGATGCGCACACGGCCCGTGCCGACAGGCTGATTCTCATGATATACCAAGACATGCTGGCATTGTTCCTGGAGCGTATCAAATTCATCGAACTCTTCGGATTCCGATACATGTTGCTCCTCAATGAAAACCGTCTTTCTAATATTCAAAGCTTCATGTAAATCAGCTTCAGTTGTTATTCTTTTTATATTCATTATGAATCAATCCTTTTCTGATATTAGTCTGGACTGTACAGCATGCATGTGGTCTTATAATAGTAAGGTTAAAACATTTTTGTTGTAATTGCAACAAAAATACGTGAGGGGTTTTAGGAATGAATGATATTTTGCGTGAGATCGGCATGATAGCAAGAGCGTTGGATTCCATAAGCAACATCGAATTTAAAGATTTAGACTTAACAAGAGGGCAGTATCTCTATCTCGTGCGTATATACGAAAATCCGGGAATTATTCAAGAAAAATTGGCGGAAATGATAAAAGTGGACCGGACAACGGCCGCGCGGGCCATTAAGAAGCTGGAAATGCAGGGATTTATTCAAAAACTGCCGGATGAGCAAAATAAAAAAATAAAAAAACTGTTCCCGACTGAGAAAGGGAAAAAGGTATATCCATTGTTAAGAAGAGAAGGAGAACATTCCACGGAAGTGGCCTTGTCCGGTTTTACTTCAGAGGAAAAGGAAACCATTTCTGCACTCCTTCATAGAGTGAGGAAGAATATAGAACGTGATTGGGAGTATGTGAAGAAGGGGAACAAGAGGGATTATTAATGGACAATGTTAACAAGTCGAGCTGATGCTGGCGAAAATCGGCGTCTCCTCCTCAAGAATACCGGTCCGCTGGAGTGTGGGACCATTTTCAAGATAATATGCCTTGAAAATAGTCCGTTCACTTCTATTTTTCTTTTAAACTATCAAAAATCTCCAAAGGGAGTGGTTTGCGTGAACTTGAGACAATTATCAGAGCATGTCTATCAATGTGAATTTGAGCTTGATGTGCCTCTTCGGATTCCGGTTCATACCTGGTTTATCAAAGATGGTGATGATGTATATATTGTTGATACGGGAATAGAACGTTTTGCTGATGCTCAAATTAGGGCAGCGTTAGCGATCGGCAATCCAAAAGCCATTTTGCTTACCCATGGCCACAGTGATCATATCGGAGGTGCATCAAAATGGTTAGAGAGATTTGATATTCCGATTTTTGCGCACCAGAAAGAACTAAAGTACATCAATGGGGAAGAGCCATATCCGAACAAAAATGAAGTGGAGAACACAGGGGTAGCCCATATTGTCCAGCCGCTGACGGAGCAAACGCTTGCTCACCTGCCTCTGAAATACTATTTAACACCTGGCCATTCTCCGGGGCATGTCGTGTATGATCATAAAATCGATCGTACTCTTTTAACGGGTGACCTTTTTATCACAAGTAAGGAGGATTTACACCCACCTATAAGAAGATTCAGTGTTGATATAAATGAGAACATCGATAGCGGTGCGATTATAGATCAAATCAAACCAACGCTCATTTGCTCTTCACATGGCGAAGAAATCCTTTATAACGAAGAATTGTATAAAAACTATGTGGTAAGGTATAGGGATTAATGGAAGTGAAAAACATAAGCTGAAAAATCTCCAGCATGGTGAAGCCCTCGATCCGATTTACTCACACCCAAAAAGAAAAAATGGCAGCTGCCTGCCGCAGAGGCTTTTGCGGAGCTTGTTTTACATTCGATTCATGAGCAAAAGGAGTGAGTGTCAGGCTCACTCCTTTTCTATTTAAATTGCGGCTGTGAGCTTTGGTTTTACAAATTTCATGAAAATCCCTCTGACTAATGGGCCCATAATCAGTAATTGCAATGGATAGGCCAGGATGAAATTTTTCAACACAATTATAAGATAAGCACTGAAGAGGCTGTCCCCGTTCAGCCCATTTGCTAGAACCGCTGTCACTAAACCGAACACAGACATACAAAGTACCATGCCAATCACCATACAAGTTGACATGGCAAGGATGATATAAATTTTTTTAGTCTTGTCGAACGGCATGCGGAATGCAATCTTCTTGGCGAGGGGGCCCACTAACAGTAAATCGAACAGGAGGGCGACCATAAAACCGATGACCATTTCAAAAACGGTCAACAGTGAAAAATCATGAATGGCTCCGTTGATGATGGCATTGTAAATCGACATAACGCAGACCATTCCAAAACACATCATCACGCCAAATATAAGACTCTCTTTTTTATTTGCTGGCATACAATCATTCCTTCTCTCCATAATCGGTGATTAGTATACCAATGATCCGTTCATGCTCATAAGTGACAAATTTGTGAACAATCTATAAAGCAGAATCGTCTTGTTTTGTCATCAGCACATGCGGAATGCCGTCCAGAATAAATTCTTCTGATGCAGTCTGATAGCCGAGCTTTTCATAAAAGCCTGCCGCCTGTGTCTGGCCGTGCAGTTTGAAGGCAGAAATGCCTTGTTCTTTCACAATACGTTCTAATGCATCGACGATCACTTTTCCCAAACCGAATTTGCGGTAAGACTTCAGAATGCAGATTCGTTTCAGTTTCCCCGTGTGGCCAACGATACGGACACGTGCCGTGCCAACAGGTACATTCTGATGATAAGCCAGGATGTGCTGGCAATCACCGTGGAGTGTATCGAACTCATCGAATTCATCCGAAATGGGACAGCCTTGTTCCTCTACAAATACTGCCTTTCTGATTTCAAACGCTGTATGTAAATCCTGTTCTGACGTGATTTTTTTGACATTCATGCTTGAATCCTCCCTACTCAGAAAAATGGCTGATCACATATTGTTTAAAGGTCTCAGCAACCGGTGATAAAAACCTGCCTTTTATCCAGGCAATTCCTATGACACGCTGACATTCCGGCCAGCTGACGCGGATTTTGGTGATCTTGCTTTGGTCTAAGCCTTTCAGGTCTGGCAGAATAGATATGCCCAGTCCGGCTGCCACAAAACCTGCGGCAGTAGCTGCTTCTTCTCCTTCAAACATAATGTTCGGCTGTATATTGGCCTTCTCAAACAGCTCATCGACCGTCATCCGAAGCGCGTAGCCTTTTTTCAATAAAATAAAACGCTCCCCGGCAATCTCATTCAGGGTAATGCTTTCGCGACTGGCTAATGGGTGATCATTTGGCACAAATACAAAGAGTTCTTCACTCCACAGCTTGATCCATTGGATCGGATCTTCAGGCTTAATCGAAGCGAGGAGACAGAGGTCCAGATCCCCGGATTTTAACCGTTCAAGCAGCCAATAAGAGTGGTTTTGCTTCAGCTGGAAGGCAATGTTGGGGTATTCCTGCTGAAAGGAGCCGATGAGATCGGGCACGAGCGTGGTGCCTAATGTATGTAAAAAACCGAGAGAGACTACGCCTTGGTCTGGCTTTAATAAGGCTTGGATTTCTTCTTTTCCTTCAGTGTACTCCTTCATCATCGCCTGAACCCGCCGCAAAAAAATGTGTCCGTATTGATTTAAGCTAATGGATCGTCCTTGCCTGTCAAATAGCGGGACGCCCAAATGATTTTCCAGCCTGGCGATAGAGCGTGAAAGCGCAGGCTGTGTGATGGAGAGGCTTTTTGCGGCTTTCGTGACGTGCTGCATCCGGGCCAGTGTTTGAAAATATTCAAGTTGTTCCCATTCCAATTATCATCCCTCCTTTATTACATGTAAGCATGAAAACGATATTTTATATGCATTATACAACATATATCAACGGTGCTAAGATAATAATATAAACAGACTCGAGGATGTTTGAATTCGGAAGAAATAAAGGATGGTTGTTTATGAATGGCAGTGCTCCACAACATGATGAGGGACCGATAAAGTCCCGATGACATACATTCAAAAAGGCACACCGGTTTTTCGAAAAATTACGTTTGCTTTCTTCGCTGCGGGTTTCAATACATTTGCGATTCTATATTGCGTACAGCCGCTCATGGAGGAATTCACGCGGGAATTTCATGTAACGCCTACTGCGGCGAGTCTTTCTTTATCTGTTACCACAATGCTGTTAGCTGTGAGCATGCTTGTCTTTGGTTCATTATCCGAGGTGTGGGGGCGCAAGCCGATTATGGGTGTTTCCATGCTGGCCGCATCGGTTCTCTGTCTGGCATCGGCCTTTAGTCCGAACTTTCATACGCTGCTCGTATTGAGAACCATTCAAGGCGTTGCGCTCGCAGGCCTTCCGTCGATTGCGATGGCTTATCTCGGGGAAGAAATTGAACCCGGAAGTCTTGGGTCGGCGATGGGGCTGTATATCAGCGGAAATGCAATCGGCGCCGTTTTCGGAAGGATCGTTTCCGGGCTCCTGAGCGAGTACTTGAATTGGCATATGGCGATGGGGGCAATTGGTGTCATTAGTTTGATTGCTAGTATTATATTTTTTATGAATTTGCCGCCATCCAGGCATTTTACGCCAAGAAAATTGAAGCTCGGGAAATTGGGAATGTCTCTGGTCGGCCACTTGAGGGACCGAAAATTATTCAGCTTGTTTCTCATTGGTTTTTTGCTGCTTGGAAGCAATGTTGCATTGTTTAATTACATTGTGTATGTGCTGTTGGGCCCGCCGTATTCGCTTAATAAAGCATTTGCCAGCTGGATATTTATTGTGATGATTGTAGGCATTTTCAGCTCGTCTTTCATTGGAAGAATGGTTGATCGATATGGCTATCCAAAAATACTGGTGATGAATATTTTCATCGTCATTGCAGGTGCTTTATTCACGATAAACAGTATGCTGGCAGTGAAAATTCTGGGGATTGCCCTCTTTACATTCGGTTTTTTCGGAGGGCATTCAGTTGCCAGCAGCTGGGTGGGCAGGAGAGCCCTTCACAACAAAGCACAGGCTTCATCGCTGTATTTGTTCTTTTATTACGCCGGTTCAAGTGTTTTCGGAACAATCGGAGGGCTATTCTGGTCTGTTTTTCACTGGCTGGGCGTTGTCGGTATGATCACCTTCATGCTGCTGGTTGCGTTATGGCTGTCGGGATACTTGGCAAGAAGTGCGAAAGTGCCGGATAAAAGGAACGAAAAAGGATTGAATTGATCAGTAAAAAAGGACCGTTAGCGGGTCCTTTTTTATTTCCAATGGGCAGGGATTCGTAAAGACAGCGGCAGCTTTGTGTTCGAATCGCCGTTGGCGGCGTTCACCTGTGCCTGTGTCAGAAAGATGCTCCCGGTCAGGTCGGCGCCGCTGAGATCAGCGTCTCTCATATCTGCACCGATAAAGTCTGTCATTCTCAAATCGGCATTTCTCAGATCGGCGGCTATGAGCAGCGCCCCTCTTAGATTTGCTCCTCGCAGATCAAGCCCTTTCAGTTTCGCGCCGATCAGGACACTTCCCCGGCTGACCTTTTTCGGGAGTTTTGGATGGCGGGCTTGGGCTCGCACCAGTTCACTTGTTTTTAACAGCCATTCATTGACCTCAGCTCGATGCTCGTCCACCTGCAGTGTCAGCAAGCGTTCTTTGCTGAGTCTGGTGAGCCTTTCTATTTTTTCGAAACTGGTTCTCAGTTCAGCATGAATCGGCTTGGCTATATCTATAGAAAGAGCTTCATGTAAATACCAGAGCATTTCGTGCAGCTGCTGCATGATAGGAAAAACATCAAACATCTGGTTGGCCGTTTCGGGGCTGTTTCGCCAATCCTTTCCCTCATAAGTGATTTGGGATACTTTTTGGCCGGCGCCAAAGCATTCATATGCAGAGCAGCCTCGAAATCCTTTTTCTCTGAGATCTTTATGTATAGAACATTGATAGTTTGATTGTAAGTTGCGGCAAGGCGTGCCCCCGTCTTTATCAAAAGCAAAATCTGCCGACTTCGCATAAGGCAAGGCGACACAGCACAGGCCAAAACAGTGCTGGCAATCCGCACTTAAATCATGATGTATATTGTCATGTAACGTTACTTCCGCAGACAATAATATTCACCCCTTCACTTGGGTACTTTGTTAAATATATCTATTTGATTATATAGGAAAAAAGGATACTTTTCATTTTGTTTTCACGGTTTCAGTGGTCTAGCGATGTATAATATATCCAATCATGATGATTGGGGGAATTCATTTGGAACAGCAATTGAAAGACATCATCTCTGCGTGTGATTTGGCAATCCAAAATGAAGATTTTGATACACTGATGAATTATTATTCGGAAGATGCCGTTTTAGTTGTGAAGCCGGGCATGATCGCGCGAGGCAAGGAAGAAATCAAAAAAGCGTTTATCACGATTGCGAACTATTTCAATCATCATATTGTCCCGACACAAGGGAAAATGATCCTGTTGGAAGCAGGTGACACGGTACTCGTTCTTTCTCAGACACTGCTTGATTCGGATAAAAAGGACTCCGAGTATGCGATGGAAAGAAGGGCGACCTATGTATTTAAAAAGAGTGCGCAAGGCGAGTGGCTTTGTGTAATTGATAATTCATATGGTACGGATTTAATTGGTGTGTAAGATATGTCTTTGATGTGCCATTCCTGCATATAATGATTCATTCAGCTGATTAGGGAAGGTGACACAATTGAATGTGTATGACATCAGAATGGCTCCTTATTGGTTTTATGAAGGCAGAGAACTTGTTCAACATCCATACGTATTTCGGCAGCCTGTCTCCTCACGTGCAATCATTGCATCTACCCGCGGCGATGTAACGGGAGACGGCGTTATTGACGAGGTCTTTCTAACTGGAAATCAAATGCCCGGCAGCCCGTTATGGAGAGATATCACATTGGTGATCCGTGATGGCAGAACCCATCAGGAGCAGCGGATTCAGCTTCAAAACAATATGGGATACAATCCGTCACTTTTTCTGGGGGATATGACAGGCGACAAGATTGAGGATGTGGCAGTAGTAATGGACACAGGGGGAAGCGGCGGTGCTATTTATGCATATGTGTTTGCCTATCTAAACAGGCAGTTCCGGCGAATTTTCAATTCAGATGTATTGAATGATGAATTAAAGTACAGTGTGAGGTATCAAAATCAATATAAAGCGAGCGTCCTCAGTCATCAGCAAAACGAAACGTATATCCTCGACCTTACTTACAAGGGCAGGGAATATTTGAATGAGATTTATGACAGCCAAGGTGTGTTAAAAATGCCGATAGAAGGATGGGTGAATCCTTTATCGGGCTTGTATCCGGTTGATTTTGACAGAGACGGCGTATACGAATTATTGGCGTACCAGCGGATAGCGGGAAGGTATAACGCCGACTCATTGGGATATGTTCAAACCGTATTGAAATGGAACGGACGGCGTTTTGCCGTTGACCGGCAGAATGTTTCGATTGTTGGCGGTGCTGTCTCGTAATCCTGATGGCTGTCACCCTATAAAGGGTGACAAAACACTACAGGTGTTCTGCAACGACAACCAAATAATAAGATAAACCGGTTTGCTGCTCTTCTAACATTCCTCTATGGAAATCATCTTGCATAAAAAAACGTGTTTGTTTTACGTAGTCTTCTTTACTTGTCGGATGCCCGTTCTGATTTAGGAACTTAAGATGATTCATGACATGCTCTTGCACGGAAGGGTCATGATACGTTACACCATTTCTTAAAAAATCAGCCATCCTATCAAGAAAATGTTTAGCCTCTATTGCCATTTTGTTCATTTCATCGACATTGATTGTATGTGTATCCAATTCAAAATCGTAACGCTCTTTTAAATACCCATTTTGTTCTGCTAAAGATTGTTTCCATTCTTCAGCGCTTTCAAATCCTTTAAACATTACCTTATGATCCATGTTTTCACCTTTTCTCGTGTATTCTAAAGATGTGTTGACTGTTTGAATGAGATGCTGATACTTTTCAATTTTCTTTTCAAACAGCTTTTTTTGTTTTTCTAATGTACTTGTTCTTTTAGCATCCTCATTTAGTAATGTTTTAATTTCTGACAAAGGAATATCTAATTCTTTGTAAAAAAGGATTTCCTGCAGTCTTTTTAGTTCTTCAGCACCATAGTACCGATATCCGGCTTCGCTTATTTCCTTTGGGGCCAGCAAGCCGATTTTGTGGTAATGATAAAGCGTTTTGATTGTGACATTCGCAATATTGGATAGTTCTTTTACTGTTAATTTCACCATCCGACTCCTCCTTTCTTCTTTCACTATGAGGCCTTACCTTTGGTTGGAGTCAAGGATAAAATGGTGGTGTTTTCGTCCGAAGACAGACTAGTGAATGTGGGAGAAAGAAAATAACACCTGGCGGATTCAAAGAAAAGAGTGCTTTTCAGCAAGCACTCTTCATTCCAGTTTAATTCGTTTTACATCCCCTAATACAAACACATAAAAAACCAATCCCAGCAACAGCACAAAACCAGCTACCAGAAAGCTGAGGGTAAAGGAGCCTGTCACATCAAACAAATACCCTGTCAGTGACGCAGCAATAATGCCTCCGAACAGGTTGTTTGCGAGATTCACCATGGAGCTCAGCATGGATACGGAACCGATCGGCGCGAGTTCTGCGGAGATGGACCAGCCGACTGGAGCGGTTGCTGAAATTCCGGCGAGTCCGATGGAAATGCAAATAATGGCTACGGTAATATTGTTCGTCAGAATGGAGCCTAAAAAGAAAAAGCCAAAGCTCATTCCGACTATGATTACGGTTCGGTACACCTTGGTGTTAGGATAGCCTTTCTTAATAAAATAATCGACGAGCCAGCCGCCGACGGCAATTCCGGAAATGGTTGAGATCAGCCACGGCACTGCCGTAAATAAACCGGACGACATGAGATCCATACCGTATGTATGTTTAAAGAAAGTCGGAAGCCAGGTGAGCAGCAGGTTGAATGTATACCCGTAACCTGTAAATCCGATCATTAAGCCCCATACTTTTCGATTGGTGAAAAGCTTTTTTAAAAGCGGGCCCGTTTTGTAAGGGATTTGCTCTGTTGTAATGGCATTGTGTTTTTGAATATAGTTTAGTTCACTTTTAGAAATGCGTTTGTGCCGTTCAGGCTGTTCATAATACTGCCAGAAAAAAATCGTAAACAGCACATTGATGCATCCAATCGTCAAAAAAGCGACACGCCAGTCAAATGTTGTGACAAGAAAGGCGACCAATGGCGCGCCGATTACATTTGAAAACTTGGCGGCCGAATCAAACAGTGAGTTTGCCAATCCCCGCTCACTTGGAGGAAACCAGAGAGCGGTTGCTTTAGAGGCAGCAGGGAACGCAGAGGCGCTCGTCAGCCCAATGAGAAACCGGAACAGATACAACAGCAATTTTCCTTGCAAAAAAGCAAGAAGGATCGTTAAAAAGCTCCATATTGTCATTCCAACCCTCGTGACCCATGCGACCCCAAAACGGTCCAGCAAACTTCCGACAGGCAGCTGCATCAGTGTATAGGAATAGGTGTAAATGGAAAACACGATGCCGAGTTCAGTTGCAGTAAGGTGAAACGAATCTTGTATCGCAGGGGCCGCTACCGAGATGGCCACTCGGTCAAAATAATTAAGAATAATAATGCCGCTAAGTAACGAAGATATGTACCATCTGG
The DNA here is from genome assembly GCF_037963565.1 of Bacillus sp. PS95. Taxonomy (NCBI): domain Bacteria; kingdom Bacillati; phylum Bacillota; class Bacilli; order Caryophanales; family Bacillaceae; genus Bacillus; species Bacillus sp. PS95. The sequence goes on along the minus strand of NZ_CP150160.1, from coordinate 4,140,404 downwards.
TATGCCCAGGCCGTTTCACGCGCTCTTGACTCATGATTAAAACCTCCTCTGTCATAGCATGATCTCCTGATGGAAAAACCATTCAAATTTTAAATACCACAGCGCGCTTTTATATAAACGGCAGGAATTTGACTGGAACAGATCGGTGCTTTAGAATGAAAGTAATAAAAATGAACACTCCAAAGGGGAGTAGCTTTCACAGTAAAGTCGTCATTACGGGACAAGTTGTCCTCGGCTTTGCTGGCAATCTCATTTGTTAGCGAGACCTTTGCCAAATCTGATTTGGTGAAGGTCTTTTTGTTTCAGGAACTTCACCAAATTGGTGGAGTTTTTTCATTTTTTACCAAAAAGGGAGAGGAGCATCAGAATGTCTAAGCTGAAAAAGTGGCTGAAGCGTGAATTGGTGAGGAAAGGGCTGCCGTTAGCGAAAGAGAAATTGATTCCGATCTTAAAAGAAAAAATGAAAAAGAAACGATGAGGGGGCTGAAGATGAAGATCATTTTGACAATACTTGCCGGAGTGGGACTTTTGAGTGCAGGCGGATGCGGCATGCTTGATCAGGTGAACGACGGATTGAACTATACGAGTGAAGCAGCGGGGTATGTGGAGAAGGTGAAGACATTTGCAGAGGAAGCGCCTGAATTGGCTGAGAAAGCTGTAAATGACACCGAGGCGAAAGAAAAACTTGAAGCGCAGCTTGAGTCGATTCAGAAGGATGCCGCTGATTTTAATGAATTAACGCCGCCTGATGCCGCAGCGGAGATTCATCAAACCATTCAGGAGCATAACGAAACCTTGCAGAAAAGCGCTGAAGAGGTGTTGAAACAAGCCGAGGAAGGCAAGGTATCGCTTAAAGAATTGGAGCAGTCAGACCTGGTCCAAAACGCAAAGCAAATTACTGATGTGATGGGACAAATTGAGAAGCTGGGTGAATAAGAAAAAGCATCCCGACGCGGGATGCTTTTTGCTTATTCAGCCATTGCGTCTGTTAAGACAGGAACGACTTGTTTTTTACGGGAAACAACGCCTTTTAAGAGGGCTGTGTTGTTTTCTAATGTAACGTTGAACGCTTTTTCCACTTTCGCTGCTTCGTTACCGATTGCAAGAGCAAGTGAATCATTTTCTAAGATATCTGTGATAACGAGAAGGAAGAGATCAAGATTCTTCTCAGCCACAACTTTTGAGATCACAGCTTCTAATTCAGCTTGGCGTTTTTTCACATCTTCAATGTCCACTGTGTTTACTTGTGCGATTTCGACTTTCTTGCTGCCGAGTGTAAATTCTTTCGCATCAAGAGAAATGAGCTCTTCCACTGTTTTTTTGCTTAGATCAGCGCCTGCTTTCAACATGTTCAAGCCGTATTCTTCAGCATCTACGCCAGCGATCTCCGCAAGCTCTTTTGCTGCTGCTACGTCTTGGTCCGTGCAAGTTGGAGATTTAAATAACAGGGAATCAGAAATGATCGCAGACAGCATAAGGCCGGCAATTTCTTTCTCGATTTTCACGTTATTCTCTTTGTACATTTTGTTTAAGATGGTAGCCGTACAGCCTACAGGCTCAGCACGATAGTAAAGCGGCTCAGCTGTTTCAAAGTTAGCGATGCGGTGATGGTCGATAACCTCTAAAACCTGAACCTCTTCAATGTCTTTGATGCTTTGCTGGCGTTCGTTATGGTCAACCAGGATAACGCCGTTTACTTCGTTTGCAGCTGTTTCAACAAGACGCGGGCTTTCTTGTTTGAAATAGTCAAGCGCGTATTGTGTTTCGCCGTTGACTTGTCCGAGACGGACAGGCTCAGCATTGAAGCCGAGTTTGTTTTTCAAATCAGCATAAGCAATCGCAGAACAAATCGTATCTGTGTCTGGGTTTTGGTGTCCGAAAATAAGTATCTTTTCCATGATAGCTCCTATCCTTTTTTTAAGTAGTGTAATCTTTATATAGTTTAACACGTCTTGCTGCAGGTGTAATCATGCAAACCCTTAAAAATTGATGTGAATAAGAAGCATTTTCTTTGAGCTAAGGAGAAAAGGTGTGTAAAATACTGGGTAGCTTAGTTGCAAAATGTAATGTAGTATCAAAAAAGGTACTATTGGAGGGTCAAGAATGAGTGGAAAAAAGAATATATACCCGAACAAAGAAGGCTGTCCAGTTGAATTTACTCTAGATGTCATTGGCGGAAAGTGGAAAGGAATTCTTTTTTATCACATGATAGATGGCAAGAAACGATTTAATGAGTTTCGGCGAATCTGCCCGAGTATTACTCAAAGAATGCTTACTCTTCAGCTGAGGGAGCTGGAAGCGGACGGCATCGTGCATCGTGAGGTTTATCAACAGGTGCCGCCCAAGGTTGAGTACTCTCTGACGGAATTCGGGCGAACGCTTGAACCGATTGTTTTGCAAATGAAAGAATGGGGAGAATCCAACAGAGACGTGCTGGAATCTTATCGTTCGAACGGCTTACTGAAGGATCAGCAGAAATAGCAGCAAAGGGAAAACTCCTTTGCTGCTTGTTTTATTTCATTGAAATGGCTCTGTTGGCGTTTCTGACATCGTTTTTCAACAGTTCAGAAAGGTTGTAAGACGGATAATATCCATGCTGATACATGTATCGATAAACTTGGGCGTGCAGCTGGATGGCAGCATTCAGCTGTTTGACCAGTACGTTTCTTAATTGAGGTGTTGCTGTTTCTGTAATTGCGATGGCATAGCTGCGGACAGATGTTTTAGCAAAACCGAGCAGGTCACCGCTGTAAAATGGGTTATCTGCGCGTTCTTCTTCCTCATCTTCTCTGTGCGGAGCCTGTGGAAAGAACGGAAGAAGCTCTCTCAAATTTTGCTCAACACCCTGAATAGACACGTTATAAAGCTGTCTGAGCTGAGGGTCTTTTACTTCTCTTATCATTTTCTTCAGTTTAATGAGTCCGTTTGATTGAAAAGCAACCAGCTCGTGCATTTCTAATGTTTCATGCCAAGCCAATGTTCTGCGTTCATCCATGTGAAAATTCTCCTTTATCGATCAGATTCCATATCAGCATATGCCCAACGCTCAATGTTGTTCATGATGTTTTGAAGTTTATAAAAAGGGAAATTCACCTTATATAGGATACGGGTTGAGAACATGCACAAAGAGGTGAAACACAATGTGGGACATGATAAAGAACTTTTTCTTGTTTAGCAGCGGCGTTCTGCAAGCAACAACCCTTTTACTGGTGATCTTAATTTTTATGTATGTCAGAAAAACGAAAAAGAAAAACAAGGAATCTTCTGGCTTTATGGATGATAAACATTAATTGTGATGGGCATTCTTTTCAAAGAATGTCTTTTCATTTTTTATGTTTCACATGAAACATTAGCGTCATTTTACTTGCGATTTGGACTTATGTTAAAATATAAAAGTAAAATTTAGAGATGATATAAAAACATTCGGTGCAACGTATGTTGCAGCGATGAAAAAGAGCAGTCGTTTATGCTGCTCTTTTCTATTCGTATGTTCAGGATGATACGAGGTGACTAAGTGAAACAAACGAGAGCTTTAATGGAAGGTGCTATTTTAATCAGTCTGTTTGCGATCATCACGCTTCTGGTCGTTTATGTTCCTGTGATTGGAACAATTCTGTTATTTGCACTGCCGCTGCCAATGATCTTGTATACGATCAGACATGGATTGAAGCTAGGGATATGGATGGGCGCTGTCAGTCTTCCGGTTGTTTTTATTGTCGGGTCCTTTAACGGGCTTATTGTAGCTTTTATGTCAGCTTGCGCCGGCATTGCCATGGGACATTTTTTCAAAAGGAAAGAGCCCGGGCACGCCATTATTTCGGGCGCTCTTATTTATATGCTTAGTATTGTCTTCTATTTTGTGATAAGCATTCAGTTTTTGGGTATCAATATCATTGATGAGGCGATGACACAATACCGGCAATCTCTTGATATGGTAGAAACTGTAGCGAAGCAGTCGGGCAATGCTGGACAGTTTGAGAAGCAATTAAAACTGATGGAAGAACAATTGGGTATCGTTCAATATCTTTTTCCAACAGCTATTGTGATGGTAGGAGTTATTTTTTCTTTCCTCAGTTACCTTATCGCTAAGCCGCTCTTAAGGCGATTCTCCCCCGATATTCCTAATCTAAAGCCTTTTAGAGAGTTGAAGTTTCCGCAAAGTGTTGTAGTACTGTATTTGATTATTGTCATGCTTTCATTTTTGCCTTTAGAAAAAGGCCAAATGCTGTACTCTATCGCTTTAAATGGGGAGTTTATACTCGGGTTTCTGATTTTCATCCAAGGTTTATCATTTATCTTTTTCTATTGCCATAAGAAACAATATCCAAAGGCTGCGGTTGTGATTGCTGTCATACTTGGGTTTGTGCATCCGGTCTTCATGGCAGCCATTCGCATTTTAGGCGTTTTAGATATGGGCTTTCATATAAGGAATAAGGTGAAGTGAACATGAGTTTTACTCACATGGTGGGGAGTGATAGAAATGCCAAGCTTTTATGAAAAACCGCTGTTTCGGTATCCCATCTATGCATTGATTGCTCTGTCAATTATTACAATCCTCATCAGCTTTTATTTTAACTGGATATTAGGAACCGTCGAAGTGCTGCTGCTGGCAGTTATTTTGTTTTTTATTAAGCGTGCTGATTCTCTTATTCGACAAGAGATTGATGCTTATATTTCTACGTTGTCCTACAGGTTGAAAAAAGTCGGTGAAGAGGCATTGATGGAAATGCCGATTGGAATCATGCTTTTTAATGACCAATATTATATAGAATGGGCAAATCCGTTTCTTTCCTCTTGCTTTAATGAAAGCACTTTAGTGGGGAGATCACTTTACGATACTTGTGAATCGGTAGTGCCGCTTATCAAACAAGAGGTGGAATCGGAAACGGTTACATTGAATGACCGCAAGTTTAGGGTTGTCATCAAACGGGATGAGCGTCTCTTATATTTCTTTGATGTAACAGAACAAATTCAGATTGAAAAGCTATATGAAAACGAAAGAACCGTCCTGGCATATATTTTCCTTGATAACTATGATGATGTGACACAAGGATTGGATGACCAGACGAGAAGCACGATGAACAGCCAGGTGACATCTTTGCTGAACGCTTGGGCGCAGGAGTACGGGATCTTCTTGAAAAGGACGTCTTCAGAACGCTTTATTGCTGTACTTAATGAACACATCTTAACTGAACTCGAAAATTCGAAGTTTTCGATTCTTGATGAAGTGCGGGAAAAAACCTCGTTTGACGGTGTAGCGCTGACGTTAAGCGTCGGTGTCGGGGCTTCAGTCTCTTCCCTGAAAGAACTTGGCGATTTGGCGCAATCCAGCTTGGACTTAGCACTGGGACGCGGCGGAGACCAGGTAGCCATTAAGCTGCCAAACGGCAAGGTGAAGTTTTACGGCGGTAAAACAAACCCAATGGAGAAACGAACAAGGGTGCGGGCCCGCGTGATTTCTCACGCCTTAAAGGAAATCGTCACCGAAAGCAGCAATGTGATTATCATGGGGCATAAATTCCCCGACATGGATTCTATCGGCGCAGCGATCGGGATTTTAAAGGTGGCTCAGGCAAATAACAAAGATGGTTTTATCGTGATTGACCCAAACCAAATCGGATCAAGTGTGCAGCGTTTGATTGGGGAAATCAAAAAATATGAAGAACTGTGGTCAAGATTTATTACGCCTGAAGAAGCAATGGAAATTTCCAATGATGACACACTGCTTGTGATCGTTGATACACATAAGCCGTCACTCGTCATGGAGGAACGGCTGGTCAATAAAATTGAACATATCGTGGTCATCGACCATCACCGAAGAGGTGAGGAGTTTATCAGAGATCCGCTGCTCGTTTATATGGAACCATACGCTTCTTCCACAGCGGAATTGGTGACAGAGCTGCTTGAATATCAGCCGAAGCGCTTAAAAATCAATATGATTGAAGCAACAGCCCTATTAGCTGGTATAATAGTGGATACAAAGAGCTTTTCTCTCCGCACGGGCTCGCGGACTTTTGATGCGGCTTCTTATTTAAGGGCAAAAGGCGCCGACACGGTGCTGGTGCAGAAGTTCCTGAAAGAAACCGTTGATTCCTATATTAAACGGGCGAAGCTGATCCAGCATACGGTCCTCTATAAAGATAACATTGCGATTGCTTCTCTTCCTGAAAATGAAGAGGAATACTTCGATCAAGTGCTGATTGCGCAGGCTGCCGATTCGCTGCTGTCGATGAGTGAGGTTGAGGCTTCATTTGCGGTGGCGAGACGGGATGAACAAACGGTTTGTATCAGTGCACGGTCGCTTGGCGAGGTAAATGTTCAGATCATCATGGAGGCCCTGGAAGGCGGAGGGCATTTAACAAATGCGGCGACTCAGTTGTCCGGCATTTCAGTTTCTGAAGCGCTGGAACGGCTGAAGCACGCCATAGATGAGTATTTTGAGGGAGGCGTACAGAGATGAAGGTTATTTTCTTACAAGATGTAAAAGGAAAAGGAAAAAAAGGCGAAGTCAAAAACGTAGCAGACGGTTATGCGCATAACTTTCTAATTAAAAAAGGCCTCGCGGTTGAAGCGAACGCGTCAAACATCAGCGCGCTAAACGGACAAAAGCAGAAAGAGAAAAAAGAAGCCATTGCTGAGCTTGAGCAGGCTAAGAGCTTAAAAGAGACATTAGAAAAACTGACTGTTGAGCTTAGCGCAAAATCAGGTGAGGGCGGTCGTTTATTTGGTTCAGTGACAAGCAAGCAAATTACTGAACAGCTCCAAAAAGACCATAACATTAAAGTAGATAAGCGGAAGCTTGAACTGCCGGACGGCATTCGTGCATTAGGATATACAAACGTGCCTGTGAAGCTGCATCCTGAAGTGCAGGCTGTGTTAAAGGTACATGTAAAAGAAGAAGCTTAATAGAAAAGAGGCTTGGATTCATCCAAGCCTCTTTTTTTATTCCACGAGATAAAGAGTTTGCTGGCTTTCTCCGCCAGGTCCTCTTCGCATTCCCTGCACGCTGTTTGTGCTGCTGGAGGAACCGCTGTACTCGTCAGATGTTATTTCTTTTCCGTTTTTCTTAATCCAGGAAACAAGTTCGCTGTTGCCTGAGTTGTTTTCTGACAGAAGGAAGTATTTCACTTTGCCTTCTTTGATCAGTTTTTTCAGTTCCGACACAGTCAGAATGGGATCCGTGCCGTTAAATCCGCCCATTGCAATAACAGATTCATTTTCGTAAATGATGTATGGCGCAGCTGTTACGGTTGTCAAAGTAGCAAATAAATATTCTTCGCCGGTATTGTGTTTTCTCAGATAGGACAGGAGCCCGCTGTCGACCTCTGAAGAGAACATGTTCCCGCCGTTTGCTGAGTCTTTGAGCTGCGGACCGGATTCAGGAAGGACGCTGTTGCCACCGTATAGAAGCGGCGTTGCTGACCAGTAAACTGGTGTGAGAAGCAGAACGCACAAGCTGATGATGGTCAGCTGCTTACTGAACGGATGGCTGCGTTTAAGCATCAGAAGTGCAAGGGAGATGCCCAGTCCTAAGAGCCCCAGGGCATACATCCATACACTGCTGATTTGGCTTGTATAAGCGCTCAGAATATACACCTGGAACACGGTTGTGATCAGAACGGCTGCCGGCAGAAGATAGCTGGCCCAGTCTTGATTATTTTTGTATAAGCGGTGCATCGTATACCATCCGATACCAGAAAGGGCGGCAATCGGCGGTGCCAGCATAATCAAATAATACTGGTGGAAGAATCCTGCGATGCTGAAGAAACCAGCCACGGGAACAAGCCAAGCCGCCCAGAATAGCGTTTCTTTTTTTTCAGCAGCATGTCCGCGGCGATCACGGTACCAGCTGACGAGTGAGCCCAGTAATCCGATCAATGAGAATGGGAGCATCCAGCTGATTTGGCCGGAAAGTGCTGATTGGAAAAGACGAAGCGGTCCAGGATCACCGGTGCCGAACATATTCACGCTTTTTCCGCCTCCACCGCCAGGCCCTCCATTTCCAGGCCCGTTGCCACCTGTAGGAGGTGTGCCTCCGCCTCCATTGAGAGCGCCGGTTTGTCCGTTAGGCGGCTGAGGCGCCTGTGAATGGTTTCCGAATGATTGATTTCCGTTCTGAGAAAAAGATGAACCGTTGCCATTTGGCGCTTGCATGTTGTCTTGATTCTGCATGTTCCCTCCGCCAGCAGCATTCATATCACCCTTTGCAAGGCCCGTAGTTTGCCCAAGCAGACGCTCTGTGCCGTTGTAGCCAAAGGCCAGTTCTAGCACTGAGTTGGTCTGGCTGCTTCCTACATAAGGCCGGCTTGAGGAAGAGGCTGAATCCACTGCAATCGCCCATGAGAGTGAAAGGCCTGTCAGAAGGACAAGAGACAGAAGCAGGGACCCGATTTTTTTCTTCAGAGAAACCCGAGATGCAACCATGTAGAATAACACAAATGCAGGCAATACCATAAACGCTTGCATCATCTTCATATTAAAGGCGAGCCCAATCAGGGCAAATGCCATCAGCAGCCAAACCAGCTTGCCTTGTTTTACTGCCCGAAACAGGCAAGCTGAACCGAGCAATATGGTAAAAACGAGCATGCTGTCGATATTGTTTGTCCGGCTGACAGCTACTGCGATAGGGGTCAGTGCCATAACAAGTGCGGAAATGCGGGCCGCTCCAATTCCAAAAGTCGGCTTGATCATTCTGTAGAGAAGGAAGACAGATCCAACTCCGGCAAGAGCCTGGGGAATGATGACACTCCACGTGTGAACACCGAAAATCAGTGCGAAAATCGTTTGAATCCATAACACGACAGGAGGCTTATCTACTGTCACAAATCCAGAAGGGTCAAATGACGCATAAAAGAAATTATGGAAGCTTTGCGTCATGCTTTTTACAGCCGCCAAATAGTACTGGTTCGCTGTATCATCCTGCCAAATGTGATACGTATTCAAAAAAGCTGCTGCCAGCAAAATAAGAATAAGGGCTGCGTCGAATCGTTTGGTTTTCATCGTTTTTCACCTCTTTATGGTGTCTCATTGTAAAAAACAAATATGAAAAACTTATGAATAAACCATAAATATTCAAAGAAAAAAGCGGAGATATTTTCCCCGCTTTTATGCTGAATTTCTTTGTTTTTCTGACTGAAAAATGTATCGATCTCGTCCGGCTCCCTGTCCGGCTGCTCCCATTACGATCAGGGCAGCAATGAGAAGCACAATCGGCATCGTCCATGAATGCGTCTGGTCAAAGAGATAGCCGACAAAGATTGGCCCGACTGCTGCCAGCAGGTAGCCGAATGACTGAGACATGCCTGACAGCGCAGCGGCCTGTTGGGCATTTTCACTGCGGAGACCAATCAAAGTGAGCGCCAGACTAATGCTGGAGCCTTGCCCGATACCGATAATGATCATCCAGATGGCAAGCAATGTATGGCTTCCGCCCGCTAATAATCCGCAGAGGCCGATCAGATAAACTGAGGCCAGCGCCGCAACGATACCGCGCTGCTGTTTCACACGGTCAGCTAAAACTGGCGTCAGAAAAGTGGAAGGCAGACTCGCAAATTGCATGAGTGATACCATCCATCCGGCTGTTGCCGTATCAATCCCGTGTGAACGGAGAATTTCAGGAAACCAAGCGATGCTGCTGTAAAATAAAAACGATTGCAGGCCCATAAAGATGGTGACATACCATGCCATTTTGGAAGCCCAAATGGAACTGGATTGCAGCTTCATTGTCTGGTTTGCCGTATCTCGATGGCGCAGCTGAGGTATCCAGATCAGCAATGCAAGCAAAGCCAGCCCGCCCCATAAGAGAAAGGCTTGTTTCCATCCGCCATTCATCTGGGTCGCTAAAGGAACGCTGACACCTGATGCTAAAGCTGCGAATATATTCATTGATGTCGTATACAGGCTGATCATGATCCCTGGCTTTTCAGGGTATTTATGTTTGATTAAGCTTGGCAAAAGTACGTTACCAATCGCAATTCCGACTCCGATAAGTGCCGTTCCGAAAAACAAAGCGGCAGTATAGCCGGTAGAACGAGTCAAAACACCGATAAGCAGTATCACGAGACCTAGCCATAAAGTTCGCTCATTTCCGAGGCGCTGTCCAAGCTTAGGTGCAAGTGGAGAAAGAACTGCAAACGAAAGCAGCGGCAGTGCGGTCAAAAAACCGGCTGCCCCATTGGACATGTGCAGCTCTGCCCGGATAGAGCTGATGACCGGACCGACTGAAGTGATCGCGGGCCGTAAGTTAAAGGCGATAAAGATAATGCCGGTGATCAGCCAAAATGATTGGATTTTTTTATTATGTGGATGTGGCAAAGCAGTTACTCCTCTTTTCTAACATATACATGATATTATCCCGAAACAGGTAAGCAAGTATGTGAATGAACGCTATGATTTGTCCTCTTTTTGCAGTTCAGCCATTTTGGCAAGCAGAATATGCTGAGGCATATGCATGATCTGTTCAAGCGGCAGATTCAAGGACTCTGCAAGCTTTTGTGCAGTTTCAGCAGAAATTTGCAAAGGTCTCACAAAAGATCCCTCCTCTCTTCTGTCCATTGTACAAGAATCAGATGTGAAATGTAAGAAGATGTCACAAAGGAATAGAGCAATCGGAAAATGACCGTTATAAAAGAGGTAAGGAGGGTTCTTATGCACGCACCGTTATCCTTATTAAAACAAATGCTGAAGGAACACCAAATAGACACTGAAAAAGCTGTCACTTTCGAAGAATATATAGCAGTGAGGCTAAAGCTTCGGGAGCTGATGGGGAAATTTGCTTCGATCGGGGAGTGGGATCTGTATCAAAAAGCGGCAGATTTGATGATGCACATAGGCATCCAATGGATGAAATAAACCGATAACCGCTAAAAAACCCTCGCTGCAGCGAAGGCTTTCATTCATTAAAATGAGTGTTCTTCTTCCACATTTTTAAACTGGTCATAAATTACAAGCTTAGACGGACTGTTTTCCTTAGCCACCTGTTTGGCCTTTTCAATAGCGGCGTCTTTAGACGTATACAAAGCTGTCGGCGCTACATTCTCCACCTCAATAAACCAGCCGTCCGCATCAACATTAGGCGTAATCGCATATTTCTTTATCATCTTTCATTCCTCCCTCATGTTTTATTGCATTTTTCCCGCCTTGTTACTGTCCGAAACGATCCAATCTGCTAACTGAAAAAAACAGGAAACAGTCAATTTTTCTATTTTTTTTCTGTAGAAATGGTAGAATGGAGGTTGGAGATTTTTTAATGAGAGGACGGTGCTTAGCATGACAGACCTTCTGAATGACCGGCTTCCTCCGCAAAATATAGAAGCCGAACAAGCCGTGTTAGGCGCTATTTTTTTACAGCCGTCTGCTTTAACACTGGCTTCAGAAGTATTGATTCCAGATGATTTCTATAGAATGTCCCACCAAAAAATCTATAATGCGATGCTGGTGCTCGGTGACCGAGGTGAACCGGTTGATCTGGTGACAGTAACATCAGAGCTTGCGAACACAGACCTGCTGGAAGAAGTAGGCGGCATTTCATATTTGACAGATATCGCAAACTCGGTGCCGACAGCGGCTAACATAGAATATTACGCGAAAATCGTTGAGGAAAAATCGATTCTTCGCCGATTAATCAGAACTGCGACAACGATTGCTCAAGACGGGTATACCCGTGAGGATGAGGTCGAGGATTTACTCAGTGAAGCGGAAAAAACGATTATGGAAGTGGCACAGCGCAAAAACACGAGTGCCTTCCAAAATATTAAGGACGTCCTTGTCCAGACCTATGATAATATCGAACAGCTTCACAATCGAAAAGGTGATATCACGGGGATTCCAACAGGGTTTACGGAGCTTGACCGGATGACTGCGGGTTTCCAGCGCAACGACTTGATCATTGTGGCTGCCCGTCCGTCAGTAGGGAAAACAGCCTTTGCCCTGAACATCGCACAAAACGTGGCGACAAAGACCGATGAGAGCGTAGCGATTTTCAGTCTTGAGATGGGTGCCGAGCAGCTCGTTATGCGTATGCTCTGTGCCGAGGGAAATATCAATGCCCAGAATCTCCGTACAGGTAACCTGACCGAAGAGGATTGGGGCAAGCTGACGATGGCAATGGGAAGCCTGTCGAACAGCGGGATTTACATCGATGATACACCGGGTATTCGAGTGAGTGAAATCCGTGCCAAGTGCCGCCGCTTGAAGCAGGAAAGCGGGCTGGGCATGATTTTGATCGATTACCTGCAATTGATTCAGGGAAGCGGTCGTTCAAAGGACAACCGTCAGCAGGAAGTATCTGAAATTTCCCGTGAACTGAAGTCGATTGCCAGGGAGCTGCAAGTCCCTGTTATCGCGCTTTCTCAGCTTTCTCGGGGCGTTGAGCAGCGTCAGGATAAACGTCCGATGATGTCTGATATCCGGGAATCAGGAAGTATCGAGCAGGACGCGGATATTGTCGCGTTCCTTTATCGTGATGACTACTATGACAAAGAAACCGAGAATAAAAATATTATCGAAATTATTATCGCCAAACAGCGTAACGGCCCGGTAGGAACCGTGTCTCTTGCGTTCGTAAAAGAATACAACAAATTCGTCAACCTGGAACGGCGTTTTGATGACGCAGGCGTTCCGCCCGGCGCATAAGCCCCAAGAGCTGCTCTTGGGGTTTTTTCATTCGAAAGATGGAAGAAATACCGTTCGCTCAGCGGATGAAAAATTGAAAGCGTTTTAATAAAATGGTGCAAAAAGGAGATGGTAACAATATGGGAAAACGTTTTTCGTCTTTTCACGCAGCACAAATCCGAATTGCGCGTCCTACGGGCCAGCTTGATGAGATTATTCGTTTTTACGAAGAGGGATTGTGTTTGAAACGAATAGGAGAATTTTCAAAGCATAACGGGTATGACGGTGTCATGTTCGGCCTTCCTCATGCCGATTATCATTTAGAATTCACCCAGTATGAAGGGGGAAGCACTGCCCCCGTTCCCCATCCCGACAGCCTTCTTGTTTTTTATGTGCCGAATGCAGATGAACTGGCAGCGATCACTTCAAAGCTAAAGCACATGGGCTATCAAGAGGTCGAATCAGAGAACCCGTACTGGAGCAATGGGGGCGTAACGATAGAGGACCCGGATGGCTGGCGGGTCGTTTTTATGAATTCAAAAGGGATATCAGGCAAGTGATTCTTTCTTATGCTAAAGGATGAAAGTTTCGCAAGCTTTTTATGACAAAGCAGTGAGAAAACGCTTATAAAACGAATGGAAGCGAACGAATATAGATTTACAATAATTTAATGTTCGGATTTACAATTGACTTTCTGTTTCTTCACTGATAAACTTGATTTGTTTGAATAGAATCGTTTTGAAAGGTTAACGGAGGTGCACGGACATGTCTTCAGTAGTTGTAGTAGGTACGCAATGGGGCGATGAAGGAAAAGGTAAAATTACAGATTTCCTATCAGAAAATGCAGAAGTGATCGCCCGTTATCAAGGCGGAAATAACGCAGGGCATACAATCAAGTTTGACGGAATCACATATAAGCTTCACTTAATCCCGTCTGGAATTTTCTATAAGGATAAAACGTGTGTAATCGGAAACGGAATGGTTGTAGATCCGAAAGCATTAGTCACAGAGCTTGCGTATCTTCATGAGCGCAACGTGAGTACAGATAACCTGAGAATCAGCAACAGAGCTCACGTCATTCTGCCGTATCATTTGAAATTGGATGAAGTGGAAGAAGAGCGTAAAGGGGCTAACAAGATCGGCACAACGAAAAAAGGAATCGGCCCTGCTTACATGGATAAAGCAGCCCGCATCGGAATTCGCATCGCGGATCTGTTAGACCGTGACGCGTTTGCGGAAAAGCTTGAGCGCAATCTTGAAGAAAAAAACCGTCTTCTCGAGAAAATGTACGAGACAGAAGGGTTTAAACTTGAGGATATCTTAGACGAATATTATGAGTACGGACAGCAGATTAAAAAGTATGTTTGCGATACATCTGTTGTCTTAAACGATGCTCTTGATGAAGGGCGCCGTGTATTATTTGAAGGCGCACAAGGGGTTATGCTCGATATCGACCAAGGAACATACCCGTTTGTTACGTCATCTAACCCGGTTGCCGGCGGTGTCACGATCGGTTCTGGTGTCGGCCCGACCAAAATCAAGCACGTTGTCGGTGTATCAAAAGCATATACGACTCGTGTCGGCGACGGTCCTTTCCCGACTGAGCTGAAAGATGAAATCGGCGATCAAATCCGTGAAGTCGGACGCGAATATGGAACAACAACAGGCCGCCCGCGCCGTGTCGGCTGGTTTGACAGCGTTGTTGTCCGCCACGCCCGCCGTGTGAGCGGAATTACAGATCTTTCTCTGAACTCAATTGACGTCCTAACAGGAATTGAAACGTTGAAAATCTGTGTGGCGTACCGCTACAAAGGCGAAATCATTGAAGAATTCCCAGCAAGTCTTAAGGCACTTGCTGAATGTGAGCCGGTATATGAAGAAATGCCGGGCTGGACTGAGGATATTACAGGTGCGAAGAGCTTGAGCGAGCTTCCGGAAAATGCGCGCCATTATCTTGAGCGTGTGTCTCAGCTTACAGGCATTCCGCTTTCTATTTTCTCTGTCGGTCCAGACCGCTCACAAACAAATGTCCTTCGCAGTGTGTACCGTGCGAACTAAATAGAATATGTCTGCAAGCCCCTATTTAAGGGGCTTGTTTTTTGTTTGAAAGCCGCATATAAGTTGGTCTGAGAAAAAAATATGAAAAAAAACCAAAAAAGTTATTGCCACTTCTATTTGTTCGTGATATTATAAATCTCGTTGTTACGGAAACTGCTTCAATAGAGTACAAGATGAGAACTAGATTTAAGTCGTTTGCTCTATAGAAATTCCGACATCTTTAAGAGCCATTAGCTCAGTTGGTAGAGCATCTGACTTTTAATCAGAGGGTCGAAGGTTCGAGTCCTTCATGGCTCACCATTTCGTGAAGGCCCGTTGGTCAAGCGGTTAAGACACCGCCCTTTCACGGCGGTAACACGGGTTCGAATCCCGTACGGGTCATTGATTTACTTTAGCGTTATTGCTAAATTCCTTATTTGTCTGTGAGAGCTGACACGACAGCTCTCCGGGCAATTACTGTAAGGTCCGGTAGTTCAGTTGGTTAGAATGCCTGCCTGTCACGCAGGAGGTCGCGGGTTCGAGTCCCGTCCGGACCGCCATTTTACTTTACTTAGTAGAGAAAAATAAAACATTTGGCTCGGTAGCTCAGTTGGTAGAGCAACGGACTGAAAATCCGTGTGTCGGCGGTTCGATTCCGTCCCGAGCCACTTACCAAACGCATCTGCAATCGTAGGTGCGTTTTTTCTTTTAGGAAAAAGGCAAACATGAGGAGTGTTATAATAGAAGAAAAAGGGAGAACCGGCCCTGCGGCCGGTTCAAAGAAGAAGACGTCATTGATAAAGACGCACTCCGGTGAGGGGAGGTTTCAATAAAGTTATCTTTTTTAAAAAAAGTTGACCAGCATGACAATAGATAAACAACTGGCGATAAAGGTGAAACATGTGTTTTTTTTCTAAACCTTTATTTTTTTTATCTTTTGACCTTAAACCGTTATAATAGACAAGGACCCATTCTTTACATGGGCCATAAGTGATGAAACGAATGTTATATAGATGAAATGAAGTCATTCGGCAGGAGGAAAATCAAAATGATGGATAAAAAGATCCTTGTAGTAGATGATGAAAAACCGATTGCAGATATATTGGAATTTAACTTAAGAAAAGAAGGCTATGAAGTGCACTGTGCCCACGATGGAAACGAAGCCGTTGAAATGGTAGAAGAGCTTCAGCCTGATTTAATTCTTTTAGATATTATGCTCCCGAATAAAGACGGCGTTGAAGTATGCCGCGAAGTCAGAAAGAAATACGATATGCCAATCATTATGCTGACGGCTAAGGATTCAGAAATTGACAAGGTTATCGGGCTTGAAATCGGTGCTGATGACTATGTCACAAAACCATTCAGCACACGCGAGCTCTTGGCACGTGTAAAAGCGAACCTGCGTCGCCAGCTGACAACAGCGCCTGCGGAGGAAGAGCCTTCCTCTAACGAGATTCATATCGGCTCTCTCGTCATCTTCCCTGACGCGTACGTTGTATCAAAACGAGACGAAACAATCGAATTGACTCATCGTGAGTTCGAATTGCTTCATTATTTAGCAAAACATATCGGACAAGTGATGACCCGTGAACATTTGCTTCAAACCGTTTGGGGCTATGATTACTTCGGCGATGTCAGAACGGTTGACGTAACAGTCCGCCGGCTTCGTGAAAAAATCGAGGACAACCCGAGCCATCCAAATTGGATCGTCACACGCCGCGGTGTAGGTTATTACTTGAGAAACCCAGAACAGGACTAATGCCCATATGAATAAGGTTGGTTTTTTTCGGTCGATCCAATTTAAGATTACCTTGATTTATGTGCTTTTGATTATCATTGCCATGCAAATCATTGGTGTGTATTTTGTCAATCAGGTAGAGAAGTCGCTGATCAGCTCTTATGAACAATCGCTGAATCAGCGAATCGACAACCTTTCTTATTATATCGAACAAGAATATAAGAGCGATAACGACAGTACCGTCATAAAGGATGACGTCAGCCGTATTTTGAATGACTTCACGAAAAGTGATGAGGTTCGGGAAATTAGCTTTGTAGATAAAAGCTATGAAGTGGTCGGTTCTTCAAAGCCGTACGGTGAGGAAGTGGCTGGGAAACAAACGACCGATCTGATTTTCAAAAGAATTTTTTCTACCAAACAGTCGTATTTAAGAAAATATTATGACCCGAAAAGCAAAATCAGAGTTCTTATTTCCGCGAAGCCCGTCATGACTGAAAACCAAGAGGTTGTCGGCGCGATCTATGTTGTCGCGAGTATGGAAGATGTCTTTAATCAAATGAAGACGATCAACACGATACTGGCGTCCGGCACAGGTTTGGCACTTGTTTTGACGGCTCTTCTCGGTATTTTTCTGGCAAGAACCATTACCCATCCGCTTTCAGATATGCGAAAGCAGGCGATGGAGCTTGCGAAAGGGAATTTCTCGAGGAAG
This sequence comes from Bacillus sp. PS95, assembly GCF_037963565.1. Taxonomy (NCBI): domain Bacteria; kingdom Bacillati; phylum Bacillota; class Bacilli; order Caryophanales; family Bacillaceae; genus Bacillus; species Bacillus sp. PS95. Next base: position 4,123,305 of record NZ_CP150160.1, on the reverse strand, counting down.
GTTAAAAAGTACGGGCATGATGAAATTGGGCAGCTGGCCACAACGTTTAACCACTTAACGAGAGAGCTTGAAGATGCCCAGGCGATGACTGAAGGAGAACGCAGAAAGCTAGCCTCTGTCATTGCCTATATGACAGACGGCGTAATCGCTACAAACCGAAATGGAGCGATTATTCTCTTAAACAGCCCGGCGCTGGAACTGTTGAACGTTTCACGTGAAACAGCCTTAGAAATGCCGATTACGAGTTTGCTGGGGCTTCAAGAGAATTATACTTTTGAAGATTTAGTGGAGCAGCAGGATTCTATGCTGCTTGAAATTGAGCGCGATGATGAATTAACGGTGCTTCGCGTGAATTTCTCTGTGATTCAAAGGGAACACGGCAAAATTGATGGTTTAATCGCTGTCATTTACGATGTAACCGAACAAGAGAAAATGGATCAGGAACGCAGAGAATTCGTTGCGAATGTATCACATGAGCTGAGGACGCCGCTTACGACAATGCGCAGCTATTTAGAAGCGTTAGCTGAAGGCGCGTGGGAAAATAAAGACATTGCTCCGCGCTTCTTAATGGTGACGCAAAATGAAACAGAGCGTATGATCCGGCTTGTCAATGATCTGCTTCAGCTGTCGAAATTTGACAGCAAGGATTATCAATTTAACCGGGAATGGATTCAGATTGTCCGGTTTATGTCGCTTATTATTGACCGTTTTGAAATGACAAAAGAGCAGCATGTGGAGTTTATCCGCAATCTGCCGGACAGAGATCTGTACGTCGAGATTGACCAGGATAAAATAACGCAGGTGCTCGATAATATTATTTCTAACGCTTTAAAATATTCACCGGAAGGCGGACATGTCACGTTCTCGATTGATGTCAATGAAGGGGAAGAACTTCTCTATATCAGCGTGAAGGATGAAGGGATCGGCATTCCGAAAAAAGATGTCGAAAAAGTCTTTGACCGCTTCTACAGGGTGGATAAAGCGAGAACGAGAAAGCTTGGCGGCACCGGTCTGGGATTGGCGATTGCCAAGGAAATGGTACAGGCGCACGGCGGAGATATTTGGGCGGACAGCATAGAAGGAAAAGGCACGACGATTACATTTACTCTTCCATATAAAGAGGAACAAGAGGATGATTGGGATGAAGCGTGAAAATATAAAAACGATATTACTTACGGTACTCGTCGTCATCAGTCTTGTTTTTACATGGGGGATATGGACGTTCCAGCCAAACTTTTCTGAAGGCTCATCCTCAACAGAGTCTACTGTTCGTGTGAAACATAAAATCGAAAAAACCACCCAAAAGCTGTCTGAAACGGTAAGGCCAAGGGACATGTTTATCCATGATGACGGCGCTCATTACAAAGTGGATGACAATGCCCTCTATGAAGAAATTTGGTCTGACTTGCCGCATTGGGATGTGAAAGGAATTAAAGATATTTCGGATCAGTATGACAAGGCTGGATTCAAAAGCTGGTTTTATGGAATAGGCGGTTCTGAAGCCAAGCTTGACTTGCAATTCAGCGATACGATCCCGATTGATATTTTCCAAACGTTGTTTAAATGGTCTAATCAGTCGTTTGAATACAGTTCGTTTGACCATATTCTGATCCCGTTCAATGAAACAAAAGCGAACAAGAAAATCTATTTGGTATCTTACAGCAAACAGCTCATTCTTGAAGTGACGGTTGAGTCGGCAAACTACCGGAACATTATGAACGACTTGAAAAACAGGCAATCAAATATGCCGGCGTTCAGTTTGTTCTCCATTGGCTCAAAGAAAGAGTTCTTGCTGCCGAACAAACCGCTTACGATGGACAAAAAAGAATTTGTCACAGAATCGATTAAAACAAATACCTTTAAGCAGGCTTTGTTTAGTGATCCGAGCATTGTAAGAGAAGATTCGAATTACAACAACAGAAATGTGCTGACAGATGGGATCAGCCGTTTAGATGTGAATCTAAGCCAGCGACAGGTGCAATTCCAGCAGCGCAATTTGGTGCAGAGCACATCCTATCAAACAGGTGAGTTAATCAAAAAGAGCCAAAAATACCTTGAGGATACCGGAAGCTGGACGGATCACTATCAATTTTTCAATATCAATGACAGCCAGCAGCTGAGCTTCTATATCTTTATGGATCAGATCCCGGTCATTAACAGCACCGCCAAACCTTTCGGAGCGACATCGGCGATTACGGTGCAATGGGCGAATGATGATATTCTCAGCTATAAGCGGCCGAATTACAGTCTCGGAACGAATCCGATTAAAACAAGTGAAACAGAGCTCATGAGCGGCAGCGAAGTGAAGATGCTGCTTTCGAAACAAACCGCTTATGATACGGACAAAATTGATCAGATCTTCCTTGCTTATCAATTGGTATCAACATCAACCAACGATGATCCTCTCGTTGAACTGGAACCGGTTTGGGCGATGAAAGTAAATGGAAAAATTGTGCCGATTACAAAGGATTTATTGAGGAAGGAGGGGGCTAACAGTGGAGTGGAATAAGACAAAATCAATCTTCATCGTTGCCTTCCTCATTTTAGATATTTTCTTAGGCTATCAGTTTTTTCAAAAATGGCAGGCTACCGGCAAAGAATATGAAGTCATTAAAAATGATGTCGAGCATGACATGAAGGCCGATCATATCACGTATGAAGGCTTGAATAAGGAAGCGACAGAAGGCTATCGGATCACGGCAAATCAAAAAGCCTTCACCAAGGAGGAAATTGAGGCGCTGAAGGATCAAAAGCCTTTGATGGACATGCCTAGTGATGATCATAAAGTAACGAGCCTGAAAATGAAGTTTGCAAATCCAATAGCCCTATCAAAGAAGGATATCGAGGACGATGCTCAGGCACTTGTTTCTTCAAAGATTCAAGATGGCGAAAAATATAAGCTTTGGAAGGTTGATAAATCGAAGAAAGAAATTATTTTCTTCCAAACGTACGAAGGTCATTATATTTACCAAAAGACCGACAATCCCTCTAATATGATCGGGCAAGTGGTGCTGCACTTAAACGGTAAAAACGAGGTTGTGTCATACGACCAGACTACGCTTGAGACCTTCAAGCAAATCCAGAAAGAAAGCTTAATTACTGAAATGGATGCGGTTGAGCTATTGTACTATCAAAATCAATTAAAAGAATACAGCACTGTGAAGAGCTGTAAATTCGGCTATGTAGCACAATATCCGCTGACAAGTACGCAGGTGCTGGCGCCGGTATGGAGAATTACGGTCGAGTACGAGAAAAAAGTGAACGGTGAGAAAAAGACAGTACAAGAGTATTTTACTGTGAATGCTTTGGAGAGTACGATTTTAGATACAGATCAATGAAAATAATGGAGTGAGACAAACATGAGCTTGCAATTTAGCGTACTTGCGAGCGGGAGTACGGGAAATGCGTTTTACCTCGAAACAGAGGATCACGCATTTTTAGTGGACGCCGGTTTGAGCGGGAAAGCCATGGATGGGCTGATGGCGCAGATCGGGCGTAAGCTGGATGATGTAGACGGCATTTTTGTGACGCATGAGCATAGTGACCATATTAAGGGCCTTGGTGTCGTCGCCAGAAAGTACAAGCTTCCGATTTATGCGAACGAGAAGACTTGGAAAGCGATGGAGAATCAAATCGGCAAAATTGACACCGATCAAAAGTTTGTATTTCCGATGGAGACGGTGAAGTCGTTTGGCGGACTTGATGTTGAATCGTTTGGCGTCTCCCACGATGCGGCCGAACCGATGTTTTATGTGTTCCATTATAACGGCCGAAAGCTCGCATTAATGACAGATACGGGATATGTCAGCGACCGAATGAAAGGCATTATCCGTTCAGCGAATGTGTTTGTGTTTGAAAGCAATCACGATGTCGGTATGCTGCAAATGGGAAGATACCCATGGAGCATTAAGCGGCGGATTTTAAGTGACGTCGGGCACGTGTCAAATGAAGATGCTGCCTTGGCGATGACGGATGTCATTGGCGATGAGACGTCTCGTATTTACCTGGCGCATTTGAGCCAGGACAACAACATGAAGGAGCTGGCAAGAATGTCCGTGCAGCAGACATTGGCTTCTAAAGGATTTGTGACGGGTGAGACATTTGACTTATACGACACTGATCCGAAGAAGGCCACTCCGCTTTGCGCTGTATAATTTTTCTATGTAAATCATGACTATTCTAGGAGCTTCTAACCCACAATATAACCATATTAACGTTCTTGGAAAGGATGGAATATGGTGGATTACGAACGTGAGGAAGAACATACTACTCCTGAACAGCCAAAGAGAAGCAAAAAAGGATATTTTCTTTCGAGTCTGATTGGCGTGATTGTCGGTGCCGTATTAATGGCGTTTATCATGCCGTACCTTTCAAATGAAGGGCTAGATACAGGCGCCTTAGATCAGCAGCAAAACAACAATGGCCGGGAATCAATCAGGACGGTGAATGTCAGTGTCAACAATACGGTCACCAAGATTGTCAGCAATGTGTCGCCCGCCGTTGTGGGTGTTGTGAACATCCAAAAATCAGATATACGGGGAGAGAGCGGCGAGGCTGGGAGCGGCTCTGGCGTCATCTATAAGAAAAATGACCATTCCGCTTATGTCGTGACCAACCATCATGTCATCGAAGGCGCTTCCCAAATTGAAATCAGCTTGAAAGACGGCTCACGTGTATCAGCTGACCTTGTCGGCAGCGACCAGCTGATGGACCTTGCCGTTTTACGGGTGAAAAGCGATAAGATTAAAGCAGTCGCCGATTTCGGAAATTCAGATAAAGTGAAGTCTGGGGAGCCGGTTATCGCGATCGGGAACCCGTTAGGCCTTGAGTTTGCAGGCTCTGTCACACAAGGCGTCATCTCAGGTACGGAGAGGGCGATCCCAGTGGATTCAAACGGTGATGGACAGCCTGACTGGAACGCAGAAGTCCTGCAAACAGATGCGGCCATTAACCCTGGGAACAGCGGCGGTGCTTTGTTAAATATGGATGGGAAGGTCATTGGCATCAATTCAATGAAAATTGCCGAGTCGGCGGTTGAAGGGATTGGCCTGTCGATTCCATCTAAGCTCGTGATCCCTGTGATAGAGGATTTAGAGAGATACGGAAAGGTCAAACGCCCGTTCCTTGGGATTGAGATGAAATCGCTAAGCGACATCGCAAGCTATCATTGGGATGAAACATTAAAGCTTCCTAAGCATGTTACCAATGGAGCGGTTGTGATGGGTGTAGACGCCTTTTCACCTGCCGGAAAAGCGGGGCTGAAGGAACTGGATGTCATCACGGGATTTGACGGATACAAAGTAAATGATATTGTTGACCTGCGAAAACGGCTTTATCAGAAAAAAGTCGGTGACCGGGTGAAGGTGAAGTTTTACCGCGGCGGAAAAGAAAAATCTGTAGACATCAAGCTGTCCTCCGCAGACCAATTAGGAAGTTAATCAAAACAGTCTGGCATCGTTTGCCAGGCTGTTTTGATATGCAAAAAAACTGAACGGGGGTCACGCCCGTTCAGTTGAAAAGGATATATCGAATATGAAGAAAAATACAAGATGGATGTTACACGTGAAACAGCAGCAAATGGCTGTTAACTGCAAATACCTCCATTCTCAGCATTCACTTTAATGGTTTGTACCGTGTGGTTGCTGGCTGTGATGGTGATGATGTACACATAGGTGCCATTTTCTTTCTTTAATGCAGAAGATGTGACAGTACCTTTGCATTTGTTCAACGCAATGCTTTGTGCTTTTGCTTTTGTGATCGCGGCTTGTTTATGTTCAACGTGATGCTTGACGATTTTTCCGCTGTTGCGGTTAATGTTAAAGGTGTGAATTTTGCCATCCTCACCAAGCACTTTAATGACATAGACATAAACGCCATCTGCTTTCTTCATTTGTGCTGATTGAACTGCGCCTTTGCAGTTCTTTAAAGCGACAGTTTTTGCTTTAGAGAGCGTAATAGAAGCCTGCTGCTGGGTTTGAACTTTAGCAGTGTCTTCTTTATGCAGAACAGCCGCGTGTGCGGATGATAAAGAACTGATTGAAATGATCGCTCCTAAAGCAGCTGCAGAACATATTTTCATATTCATTTGTAGGTCCTCCTTAGAAAAAGAACTGAACGCGGGTCACGCACGTTCAGTTTAAAAGAGTATTTAGAAAAAGGTAGACATGAACTTAGAACTTTGTGTTAAAACAAGACTGGTGTTATACGTTGAATTTCAGTTATTTTACTGCTGGCAGGCAGTTTATTTTATTTGCAAATGCTTCCGTTTTCAGCGTTCACTTTCACTGTTTGTTCAGTGTGGTTTTGGGCAGTGATTTTAATCACGTAAACGAATGTGCCGTTTTCTTTCTTCAAATCAGTAGATTTCACTGTGCCTTTGCATTTATTTAGTGCAATTTGATGTGCTTTTGTTTTTGTAACGGCTGCGTTTTTCTTTTGCACTTCTTGTTTTACGATTTTACCACTGTCACAGTTGACATGAATTTTATGAGTGCTTCCATCTTCGCCAAGCACTTTGACAACGTAGATGTATGCGCCGTTTTCTTTCTTCAGTTCAGAAGATTGAACTGCGCCTTTGCATTTGTTGAGTGCGATTTGATGCGCTTTTGTTTTAGAAAGATGTGCTTGTTTCTTTTGCTCGTGTTTTGCGACTTTGCCGTTTTCTCCATTGATATGGAACGTGTGAAGGCTTCCGTCTTCACCCATTACTTTCACGACGTAAGCGTAAACACCGTTTTCTTGCTTCAGCTCAGAAGATTGAACCGCACCTTTGCAGTTTTTCAAAGCGATCGATTGGGCTTTTGTTTTGCTGATATAGCTTTGTTTCTTTTGAACATCATGTTTCACAACTTTGCCGCTGTTGCAGTTGACGTTCATCGTATGCTGTTTGCCGTCCTCACCGAGAACTTTCACAACATATACGTATGTGCCATTCACTTTCTTCATTTGGGCCGTTTGAACAGTACCTTTGCATTTGTTCAACGCAACCTGTTTTGCCTTTGCTATTGTGATGGAAGCCTGTTGCTTCGTCTCAACCTTCGTTGATGTATCATCCTTTTGAATGACAGCGGCGTGAGCAGAAGTGAAAGAACTGATTGAAATAATCGTTCCCAGTGCAGCTCCTGATAAAACTTTAGTGATATTCATGTGAGATTCCTCCTTTAATTCATTGTTGGCTGTACCAACTAAGGCAATTGTATAGGCTGAAGCTGAAAATCAAATGAGGGCTGGCTGAAAACTTGCTGAATTCAGCTGATTTTTAGGGAAGATTCAGTTTGTTTTCAGTTAAAAACGAATAATAGGAGGGGAAGGGAAAAAACTAATCAGAGGTTTATGCCAACTAAGGAGAGAGCACAGCATGAATAGGATGAAAGGCATCAAGATTTTGCTCGTGGACGATGAACCGGCGATATTAGATTTTTTGACAATGGGTCTTGAAAATGAAGGCTTTGAAGTGAAGACAGCAGCTGACGGAATGACAGCGATGAACACCGTAAAGACATTTCAGCCGCATGTGGCCATCTTGGATGTGATGATGCCCGGAATGGATGGACTGGAAGTATCGAGGATGATGAAAAAAACCGGCCATACCGCCGTTATTATGCTTACGGCCAAGGATGAGGTGGGGGTTCGGGTAAAAGCGCTGACAGAGGGCGCTGATGATTATATGATCAAACCCTTCAGCTTTGAAGAGCTGCTGGCGCGAATCTATGCGAGAATTCGGGATCACTTTCCCAACCTGTTTGAAGAATTCGCGCTCGGTCCGTTTCGAATTGATGATCGGCGCAGAGAAATCCGCTATCAGGAAGAGGTGCTCAAGCTTTCAGCAACAGAATACGAGCTTTTAAAGTTTTTGGTGCTGAATCACGGCCTTGTGCTCAGTAAAGCAAGGATTCTGGATAAAGTATGGGGGTATGATTTTTACGGAGAAGAGAATATTGTTGAAGTGTACATTCGATCCTTGCGGGAAAAATTGAATGACAAAAAGCATGAAGTGATCCGAACGGTTCGGGGTGCGGGCTATCGGGTGGATATTGAATGAAAAAACGATTCAAAACACTGCGCTTTCAGCTTTTATTCCGTTCATTATGCATTCTCGTTCTTCTATTGGTGTTTGTCGGCGCTATGCAATATGTGTTTGGAAAACGCCTCTTATATGAAAACCGAGCTGTCAGCATTCAAAGTTATATCAACTCAACGGAGCCAACCATCTGGAATAATATTAAAACATACAAAAGCCATCCCGACAGCTCGGAAAAGTCAGATGGTGCTGTCCGTCCCGCCTTTATCTATCCGGGCGTGACCATTGTTTTTATCGATAAGAAAACAAAAGACAGTACGGTATTGTCGACCGATCCATATGCGGGAGCACCGCCAACAGTGAAAAAAAGTGTATATGATGAGGCATTAAAAGATACGATGGCCTTGCATTACAAAATCACGAAAAATGAATCCGGCGAGGAAGTGCTGATTGTGTTTCAGGCTATTACTATTGATGGAAAAGAAGCAGGCGTGATCCAAATGAGTACTTTAACAGAACCACTGAAGGACGTACTGCTCCGGCAAATCAGCATTTATTCCACGCTCTCGCTGGTTGCGCTCCTGCTCGGGCTTTTCACGTTCTTGCCTGTGGTCAGACATACGCTTAAACCGTTATCACAAATGGTACATATGATGGGAGATATTAATGCAGGAAATTTGAATAAAAGGCTTCCTGTATATCAAAAACAAATCGAAATTGATACGCTTGCCATTTCGTTTAATCGCATGCTGGAGCGGATTGAAACGTCATTTAAAGCAGAAAAAGAGGCGAAGGAGCGCATCCGGCAATTTGTATCAGACGCTTCACATGAACTGAGGACACCTTTAACGTCGATACACGGCTTTATCGAAGTGCTGCTGCGTGGCGCCGCGCTTCAGCCTGAGCAGAGAGATAGGGCGCTGAATAGTATGTATGAAGAGTCGAAGAGAGCCACTCGGCTGATAGAGGATCTGTTGTTTTTAGCAAAAATTGATCGGGTGCCGAGCTTTGAAATGAAGAGAGGAAATCTCGATGCGCTCATAAGGGAGATGGAGCCGCAGCTCAGTCTGCTTGCGAAAGAAAGAAGGCTGCAGCTGTGGCTTGAGGATGATGCTGAAGCGGTGTTTGACAGAGATAAGATGAAACAGGTCATTTTGAATTTGGTTTATAACGCGGTGCAGTATACAAATGAGAAAACCGGTGCCATCACCATCTCTCTGCAAAGAGGCAGTGACGGCGTGAGGTTGATGATAGCGGACAACGGCACAGGCATCGCGCCGGAGCATTTGCCGCATTTATTTGACCGGTTTTACAGGGCAGACCCATCCCGCTCCCGAAAATATGGAGGTTCGGGATTAGGCCTTGCCATAACGAAATCGATTATCGACAGTCACAATGGGACGATTGAAGTGAAAAGTGAAATCGGCAGAGGCACTGTATTTATGATCAGGCTTCCTGCACCAGTTCATTCGTCAGATGAGTGAGAAAATTTCTTCAGCCGGTATTGAAGGCTTTGTCTGCTGATGCCAAGTTCCTGAGCGGCTTTCGAGATGTTATGGCCGTGTTTTCTTAACACGTTCTCTATCACATATTTTTCGAAGCTTTCCATTTTTTCTTTTAAGTCCGCGGCCGGCTGGTGTCTTGGTGTTTCAGGCTCTGGGATGTCAGCCGGCTTGATTTTCATGCGGTATTGATAGGGCAGATGGGAAGCCGTAATCGTTTGCTCGTCCGTCATGAAATTCATTGCGCCTTCGATCATATGCTCAAGCTCGCGAATATTTCCCGGCCAGTCATAAGAAAGGAAAAATTGCTTCACGTCATCGCTGATGTGTTCAACATTCATTTGGAATAGATGGTTGTTTTTCTGGATGAACTCCGATGCGAGAAGCAAAATGTCTTCTTTTCGTTCCCGAAGCGGCGGGATGATCAGTGTGACGACACTCAGCCTGTAATACAAGTCCTTCCGCATTCGTTCGCCTGCAATTGCATCAATTGGGTCTTCATTCATCGTGGCAATAATACGTACGTCAATCGGTGTATCCTTTGTCGAACCGATGCGCCTGATTTTCCGTTCTTGAAGGGCGCGCAGCAGCTTCGCCTGAAGGCTGAGATTCAGCGAGTTGATTTCATCTAACAGCAGCGTCCCGCCGTGGGCTTGTTCAAACAGGCCGGGCTGGTCGACAGCGCCGGTAAACGCGCCTTTTTTCGTTCCGAACAAGATGCTTTCCACAAGGCTGTCTGGCAGTGCCGCACAGTTTTGCGAAATAAACGGGCCGCCAGAACGATCGCTTCCATTATGGATACTTTGCGCGAACAGTTCTTTTCCCGTGCCGGTTTCGCCTGCTAGAAGGACAGATGATGACGTACGGGTTGCCCGCTTGGCGTTTTCGATGACGTCTTGAATGGCCGGACTGGTGCCGAGAATACTGTCAAACGTATAGGTTGTGCTGCCTTTTTTGTTCATATTCTCCCTGATCAGCCGTTCAAGCTTTGTCACATCCTTGGCAATTTCAACAGCGCCCCTGATTTTGCCGTCTTGGACGATGGGATATGTATGATTGATCGTCGTAATTTCCTGGCCTTTATTATTGAAATAGCTCTGTTTGACGTTTTTAATCGTCTTGCCTTCCTGAAGAGCCTGTACCAGTGTGCTGTCCTGCTGCTTTGAAAACATAAACACATCCATCAGGTTTTTATTCAAGACGTCATGCTTCTCCATATCTTCAATCTGCATCATTTTATTGTTATAAACGATTGTGTTTCCATGCTCGTCTACCACGTGCAGGCCAACATCGATTTCATCTAAAATGCTCTGAAAAACCAATGTGAGGAATTCGCTGTCTTTGACCACTGTATGAACCTCCCTCAGTTTTCTTAATATTGCTTCTATTTTATAAAAAAATGGAGAGGATATGCAAAAGAATTTTGCACTTGCTGGAATTTTTGCTCGAAATATCAGAATGTTTTTGCACCTTGTCCTCGAAAATTGTAGAAAACACACGAATTCTTGATTTGGCACAGAACTTGCATTTATATAAAGGGAAAGCAGGATAACATGTTGAAACAGAAAACAAGGGGGAATTCAAATATGCCAGCTTTATCTAAATCTAAAGAAATTATTGATCAGACGTCTCATTACGGAGCCAACAATTATCATCCGCTCCCGATTGTTATTTCTGAAGCGCTGGGTTCTTGGGTAAAGGACCCGGAAGGCAATGAATATATGGATATGCTGAGTGCTTATTCTGCGGTAAACCAGGGGCACAGACACCCGAAAATCATTCAGGCATTAAAGGATCAGGCTGATAAAATCACCCTCACGTCACGCGCGTTTCATAACGATCAGCTTGGGCCGTTTTACGAAAAAACAGCTAAACTGACAGGCAAAGAGATGATTCTGCCGATGAATACAGGAGCCGAAGCGGTTGAATCCGCGGTGAAAGCGGCGAGACGCTGGGCGTATGAAGTGAAGGGAGTAGCTGACAATCAAGCGGAAATTATCGCATGTGTCGGGAACTTCCACGGCCGCACGATGCTGGCGGTATCTCTTTCTTCTGAAGAGGAATATAAACGAGGATTCGGCCCGATGCTTCCGGGAATCAAACTCATTCCTTACGGCGATGTGGAAGCGCTTCGACAGGCCATTACGCCGAATACAGCGGCATTCTTGTTTGAACCGATTCAAGGCGAAGCGGGCATTGTGATTCCGCCTGAAGGATTTTTACAGGAAGCGGCGGCGATTTGTAAGGAAGAGAATGTCTTGTTTATTGCGGATGAAATTCAAACGGGTCTCGGACGTACAGGCAAGACGTTTGCCTGTGACTGGGACGGCATTGTCCCTGATATGTATATTTTGGGCAAAGCGCTTGGCGGCGGTGTGTTCCCGATCTCATGCATTGCGGCGGACCGCGAGATCCTAGGCGTGTTTAACCCTGGCTCACACGGCTCAACATTTGGCGGAAACCCGCTTGCATGTGCAGTGTCTATCGCTTCATTAGAAGTGCTGGAGGATGAAAAGCTGGCGGATCGTTCTCTTGAGCTTGGAGAATACTTTAAAAGCGAGCTTGAGAGCATTGACAACCCGGTTATTAAAGAAGTCCGCGGCAGAGGGCTGTTTATCGGTGTGGAATTGACTGAAGCGGCACGTCCGTATTGTGAGCGTTTGAAGGAAGAAGGGCTTTTATGCAAGGAAACGCATGATACAGTCATTCGTTTTGCACCGCCATTAATCATTTCCAAAGAGGATTTGGATTGGGCAATAGAGAAAATTAAGCACGTGCTGCAAAACGCATAAATCCGCACCATGGCGGGATATTCACTTCGTTTGTATAAATTTACAACAGAAAAATCAGCACTCCCTATTTGCTCAGCTACAGTATTTTAGTATAATGTATCTTTATGAGAAGAAGTGAATTTTATATTAAATAGATAGAGGCTCTTTGGACAGCAAACTGGGATAGCACCATGCAGATGTTCCAGCTTAGATCCAATACAAGTTGCTGAAGGGGTGCAGAATGTGAATACAAACCAAGATAACGGAAATCAGCTCCAGCGGACAATGAAATCGCGCCACTTGTTCATGATTTCATTGGGCGGAGTGATCGGAACCGGTTTCTTCCTTGGAACCGGGTTTACCATTAACCAAGCGGGACCGCTCGGCGCGGTTCTGTCCTATTTAGTGGGCGGCTTTATCATGTTTTTGACGATGCTCTGCTTAGGAGAGCTGGCAGTCGCCTTTCCTGTGTCGGGGTCCTTCCAGACCTATGCCACGAAATTTATCAGCCCGGCTTTCGGGTTTGCGTTCGGCTGGCTGTACTGGCTCGGCTGGGCGGTTACATGCGCCATTGAATTTTTATCAGCGGGGCAGCTGATGCAACGCTGGTTTCCGCATATAGACGTGTGGATCTGGTGTCTGGTCTTTGCGGCACTGATGTTTATTTTAAATGCGATCACCACAAAAGCCTTTGCGGAATCTGAATTCTGGTTCTCAGGCATTAAAATTTTGATTATCCTTTTATTTATTATTCTCGGCGGAGCTGCCATGTTTGGCCTGATTGATCTGAAGGGCGGAGAGCAGGCGCCGTTTTTGACACATTTTTATGAAGACGGGTTATTTCCGAACGGCATAAAGGCAATGCTGATTACGATGATTACCGTGAACTTTGCGTTTCAGGGGACTGAGCTGATCGGGGTTGCAGCCGGAGAAAGTGAAGACCCTGAAAAAACGATTCCACGGTCAATCAAACAGACAGTATGGAGAACGCTTGTGTTCTTTGTGCTTTCAATCATTGTCATTGCCGGCATGATTCCGTGGAAACAGGCTGGAGTCGTGGAAAGTCCCTTTGTTGCCGTATTTGAGCAAATCGGAATCCCATATGCAGCTGATATCATGAACTTTGTTATTTTAATCGCACTGTTATCTGTTGCGAATTCAGGTTTATACGCATCGACACGTATTCTGTACGCGATGGCGAATGAAGGACAGGCCTTCAAAGCGCTCGGAAAAACAAATCAGCGCGGTGTACCGATGTACTCGTTAATCGTAACGATGGCTGTGGCCTGCCTATCACTTCTGACAAAGTTTGCGCAGGCTGAAACTGTATATATGGTACTGTTATCTTTGGCGGGCATGAGCGCGCAGGTCGGCTGGATTACAATTTCGCTTTCCCAAATCATGTTCAGACGCAAATATATCCGTGAGGGCGGGAAGATAGAAGATTTGAAATTTAAAACACCGCTGTATCCGGTGCTTCCGCTGATCGGCCTAACGTTAAATACGGTCGTGCTCATCAGTCTTGCATTTGATCCGGAGCAGCGTATCGCGCTGTATTGCGGCGTACCGTTTATGATCATTTGCTACATCATTTATCATGTCGTCATTAAAAAACGCCAGCAGGCGAATCGTCAGCTAGAGCTTTAAAAACGTTGTCCGTAAGTCATCTTTGTTAGAACCCGCATAGGACATTATCTTAAATGTTGAGGTGGAATCACAGATGGATAAAACGATTTCGGTTATTGGAATGCCAATGGATTTAGGACAAGCACGACGCGGAGTAGATATGGGCCCGAGTGCCATCCGGTACGCTCATCTGATCGAGCGGCTGTCAGACATGGGGTATACGGTTGAGGATCTTGGTGACATTCCGATCAACCGCGAAAAGATCAAAAATGACGAGGAACTGAAAAACCTGAATTCCGTTTTGGCGGGAAATGAAAAACTCGCGCAAAAGGTCAACAAAGTCATTGAAGAGAAAAAATTCCCGCTTGTCCTGGGCGGTGACCACAGTATTGCGATCGGCACGCTTGCAGGCACAGCGAAGCATTACGATAATCTCGGCGTCATCTGGTATGACGCGCACGGCGATTTGAATACACTTGAAACTTCACCATCGGGCAATATTCACGGCATGCCGCTCGCGGTCAGCCTCGGCATTGGCCACGAGTCACTGGTTAACCTTGAAGGCTACGCGCCTAAAATCAAACCGGAAAACGTCGTCATCATTGGCGCCCGGTCACTTGATGAAGGGGAGCGCAAGTACATTAAGGAAAGCGGCATGAAGGTGTACACAATGCACGAAATCGACCGTCTTGGCATGACAAAGGTCATTGAAGAAACCCTTGATTATTTATCAGCATGTGATGGTGTCCATCTGAGCCTTGATTTGGACGGACTTGATCCGAACGACGCACCGGGTGTCGGAACCCCTGTCGTCGGCGGCATCAGCTACCGGGAGAGCCATCTGGCTATGGAAATGCTGTATGACGCAGGCATCATTACCTCAGCCGAATTCGTTGAGGTTAACCCGATCCTTGATCACAAAAACAAAACAGGCAAAACAGCAGTAGAGCTCGTAGAATCCCTGCTAGGGAAGAAGCTGCTGTAATAAGAAAACCCCCGCACCCGCGGGGGTTTCAGCGTGTCGACAAACCCTCGCATTCGTTGTCAGGCCTGCGCTTCGGTGCTCGCGAATTTCAAACATTCGCTGCGCTCCAATGCTCGTTCTTCCTAGACTTCAAGGGTTTTCAATCACGCTGAAAAGATGAAAGAATCCTAAAACTACAAACCGTTTTAGGATTCTTTCGTTAAATTGAATCCCCGCACCCGCGGGGGTTTTTCATTTATCCAATCATTTTCTCAGCGACTTTCATTTCCTGTGAATGGGTTTGATGGTCTGCAATAAACCAACCTGATAAAATCACCGCTACGACGCCTGCGCCAATCAGAAATCTTTTCATTTATATAACCTCCGTTCGTTTAATCAGTTCTTCAATTTGTAATGCTTCATAAAAAAAGTGGGCAGCTTCTTTGTAAAGCTCAAGTTCCCTATACCGTTCGCCAGCCAAAATGGAAAGTTCTCTTACACTGTCATACTCTTTCTTGGACAACAAGTCATCCATATGTTGTTTGCATAAGTGAAACGTTTCCGCATGACCCCCTTCTGCATAAATGGCATATAAAATGTCTATTTTTGCCTCACATATTCTATTCGGCTCAGTATTCAATTTTTCCTTCACTTCTTGGTAATAAGATAAGGCCTGTTCTTTCTTTTTGATCTTAAACAGCTCTCGTATCAGCAGGTAGGCAGAATGATAATAATAGGCGGAGCGGGCATACTCTTCGTTCCGTAGAGCCTCCTCTAATTTCGAAACCGCTTCTTCTGATTTGCCGCTTTGCGCATGAAGAAGGCCGAAGTTATGCAAAAGCTGGGCTTCAAAAAAATGATCCTCTAATTCACTCGTGATCCGAATTGCTTCGTCCAAATAAGCCTCAGCTTCTTCAAACTGGCTCATCTCTGTAAAATTGCCTGACATGGTAATCAGGGCTGAAGCCAGCTTCTTTTTATAATCGGTTTCTTCCCTGAACGTTTTGACCGCTTGCCGTGTATGATTGAGGGACACAATATTTTGTCCCAGCTTATAATAAAGCTTTCCGACCTTCAGGTGAAATTCAGCTTTCTCAATCGGATCGGGAATGTTGTCGAGATACTGCTCTGCATCTTTATACAGCCCAATGGCAATGTCATAATTATTTTTATAGGCCTCATACATGCCTTCAAACAGAAAAAAGTAATATTTCAGCATGTCAGACGTAGCATTCATATGAGAAGGCTCCTCATGCTGAAAGCCCTGTCCTCTCGCCTCGTGAAGCAAAACCTTGTGGCGCAGTTCCAATAAGGAGAAGTAGGCAAGCACCTCCTGATCCTCTTCCATGTCATCCAATAAAGGCTTCACTTCTTCAAATAAACGGGAGGATTCTTCAACTTCATGTTTCTTGATGGCAAGGTACCAATCGTTGAGCATGCTAGCGATTTCTGCGGGTGCGATCTTATTCATGTGAAACTCCTTTCTCTAGTGACTTATCAATCTCAGTTGCTTATTCTGATAGTAACACCTCTTTCTATTTTATGTAAAATCCTCTAGTCAATATATGAAGGAGAGATGATATGACAATCATGCTGACCCCAATGCAGTCAGAAGAATTTCGGTCTTATCTCACATACACAACAAAGCATTACGCGGAAGAAAAGGTAAAAGCGGGAACATGGCTGCCTGAAGATGCACAGCTTTTGTCTAAGCAGGCGTTTACTGATCTGCTTCCGAGAGGGCTGGAAACACCCCATCACCATTTGTGGAGCCTCAAGCTGAATGAAAAGGATACCGTTGGCTGGCTCTGGATACATGCTGAACCGGAGCATCCGCAGCAGGAAGCGTTTATTTATGATTTCGGGTTATATGAACCGTATCGGGGAAAGGGCTACGCAAAGCAAGCATTGGCGGCATTAGATCAAACGGCACGCAGCATGGGAATCCGCAAGCTGTCCCTTCATGTCTTTGCCCATAATCAGACGGCGCGAAAGCTATATGACCAAACCGGATTTCAAGAAACAGACGTAGTGATGAGCAAGAAGCTTTAACGAAAAGGGCCTGATAAAGGCCTTTTTCTGTAAATGATTTCTAAAAATTCTGTAAATAACCTAGTTACTTTCCTTATTTTCCTAATATAATGTGGGTGAGGAAATTACCTTTCCTACACTCACAAGAAAAGAGGAGATGTAATGAAGTTGAAGAAACGAGTGTCGATGTTTTTGGTAGCGCTTACAATGTGTGGCGGCCTGTTTGTTTCTCCCGCCAAAGCCGTAAAGACCACAAATTATGCTGAAGAAATCGCCGCACTGCAGCCAGGCACGACACCGGAAGAAATCATGAAATCTGCCAGCCAGATTGCCAAACAGCAGCACGTAAAGCAGGACGTTATCCTAAAACAGTTCTATAAGGAAATCACGGCTGATAAAGCAGAAGGAGACCGGCTCGCCAAGGAAAGCGGCATGTCTATCATGGGCGGGTCGTCCGGCACGAAAAAACTCCCGACAAGCGCGAAAGGCAATATCTATTACACGAACTCCTACACAGCCTACTACAATCATGGCCACGTCGGCATGTACTCCGCTGCTGACAAAATTGTTGAATCTGTCCCGGGCGACGGCGTCAGGCAGATCGCTTATAATGCCAGAGACGTGGAAGACAACTCCATTGTGCAAACCGTCAGCGTATCCTCATCTCAAAAAACAGCTGCTGCCGACTGGGCGGTATCAAAAGTGGGCGACCCATACTCATTTAACTTCGTCAATAACAGAAATACCGGCCATGACGGCGCCAAAAACTGTTCAAAGCTCCTATGGTCTGCCTTTTTGCTGAAAGCAGGGATTGATATAGACAGCAACGGAGGCTTAGGCGTGTATCCGCGCGACATCACAAGTTCTTCGTATACGACAACTATCATGACCATTTACTAAGGAGAAGGCTATGAAAAAGTGGATGATTACCATCGCCATGCTGATTCTCGCAGGAATCGCACTATTTGTCTTCATTTCTCCTCTCAAAAGCCATAAAACCGTAAGTCAGCAGGATCTCAGAAACCCCGATTTCCTGGATGACAAAGAAGTCCTGCTGTATTTTTCATCCTCTGCAGATCAAGATGCATTTGGCGGCGGGAAAAGCTACGCCCTGTTTATCAGCCAGGACGGGACGCTGTCTTCCTTTAAGATGAAGGGCCTTGAGCTGGGCTCAGCCGAGGTTCACGGCGACAGTGTGATGCTGGAGGACAAAAACAAAATTTATACGATCAAAAACGGTCTGCGCTCCCATAAAAGAACCTATCAGCACACAGGCGACAGCGCAGGCTTTCTGCAAAACACGGACGGCTTTTACACCTTATACAACTCCGGTTACGACAAAAAGAAAGAAGGATACCGCTCAGAGCTGTACCGCCAAATGGACGGAGAGTGGAAAAAAGACGTCATCCCCTACTACATCCGAGCCTCCGGTTTTCATGACGGCGCCATTTACGCACTCGTCCCGACAGCTGACGAAAAAGGCTATGAGCTCCTTCAGATTCAAGCGGATCAGAAGAAGCTCACTTATCACACGATAACGGAATGGCAGTACCGGGAAGGAGCCTCAGTCGAATCCCAGCTTGCCGTGGACGACCAAGCTGTGTATGTCATGGTTCGCGGCCAAAAAGCCCACAATCTCTATCAAATGGTCAAGATTAACAAAAAAAGCGGCAAAGTCGAGCTGCATGACATCGCCGAATACAAAAACGACGAACAAACGATATACAGCTCCATGCCCTTCAGCTTTAAAAACAGCTTTTTCCCGTATGACGGGAACCTGTATTTCATTGACGGCTTCGGAAAGGTACACAAAATCGATGCCAAGACAGGAAAAACAAACATCGCCTTCACCCTTTCCCAGGACAAAATGAAAGCCGATTTCAAAGAAATCATCCAAAAAGGCAGCAGCCTCTATTTCTTCACATACACGTATAACAAGCCTGCCTACATTGAACAGTACAGTTTGAAAACCGGAAAGAAAATGAAAGAAAAAGAGATTAGGAAGGTAAAGGATGTCGTGACGCCGAAGAGTCATTTGAAGCTGTATGATGTTGAGGTAATGAAGAGGTTTTAAGGCAAGGAGGTTAGTATGGGAGCCATCGCCGTTTTATTTATCGTTTTTGGTTTTCCGATCATCGCAGGTGTATTTGGTATAGCGGGTCATTTTTTATTTAAGAGATTTTGGGTGGCACCGCTCATCGTTCTTATCACGAGCTTGATATTGTTATTTACGTTAGCTTCGGGCAATAGCTCATTCATGTTTTGGGTTGTTATGTATACGGCGATTTCGTTAGTAACCAGTATTGTCACATTATTTCTCAGGAAATTTTTTAATTGATCTCTAATTATGAAGAGACTGGTGTGAAGTCTCTTTTTTTGTTGAACCGAAATTTGCAGAGGATTTTGGGTATGGTTTAGAAACGAATCTAAAGGAGGAATTACATGCGCACCAAACGGGTTTTTCTTCTGGCAGTTATGATCAGCCTGGTTTCGGCCATTACTGTATTCCTGTTAAATGGATGTAAAGTCGACTTTTTAGACATCCTCGGAACTATTATTGGCTGCTTTCTTGGCATATTTGTTGTTATAAGAATACAGAAAAAACAGTCGTGAGAAAGGGAAAGAGTCATGCCGAACCGAAGTCATGTTCAAGGACGGAGAGTCCAAACACATGAATGGGAGGAATGGCGTTGACAGGAAACAAAGCGGTTGTGTACAAAGGCAAAGGGACTGTAGCGGTGGAGGATATCGGTTATCCGGAGTTAATCTTGAGGGACGGGCCCGGCGTCCCGAAGGCGAATGTGAATCGAAAATGTGAGCATGGGGTTATTCTCAAAGTCATTACAACCAACATTTGCGGAAGCGACCAGCATATGGTCAGAGGCCGCACAACGGCGCCTGAAGGCTTGGTGCTCGGGCATGAAATTACCGGAGAAGTCATTGAAACGGGGCGTGATGTCGAATTTATCAAAAAAGGCGATATCGTATCCGTTCCTTTCAATATTGCCTGCGGACGCTGTGTGATGTGCAAAACGCAGAAAACGCATGTGTGCCTGAATGTCAATCCGGACCGGCCGGGATCGGCTTACGGCTACGTCGATATGGGCGGCTGGGTCGGCGGCCAGTCTGAATATGTCATGGTGCCATACGCTGATTTTCAGCTTTTGGTATTCCCTGATAAAGAACAGGCGTTAGAAAAGATTCTCGATTTGACCATGCTGTCCGACATTTTCCCGACCGGCTTCCATGGAGCTTATACAGCGGGCGTGCAAACAGGTTCAACCGTCTATATCGCGGGAGCGGGGCCTGTTGGCTTGGCAGCTGCACACTCCGCTCAGCTCCTAGGCGCCTCAACCGTGATTGTCGGCGATCTGAACGAAGACAGACTGGCACAGGCGAGAAGCTTCGGCTGTGAAACGGTCAACGTGCAAAAACACGACCGCCTCGGCGAGCAAATTGAACAAATACTAGGTGAACCAACCGTTGATGCCGCAGTGGACTGTGTCGGCTTTGAAGCATCCGGACACGGCAATCAAGGAGAAGCGCCTGCCGCCGTGCTGAACTCAATCATGGACGTCACCCAGGTCGGAGGCAGCCTTGGCATTCCAGGCTTATACGTGACCGAAGATCCCGGTGCAAAGGATGCGGACGCCAAAACAGGCTCACTAAAAATCCGCTTCGGACTCGGCTGGGCTAAAGCCCACACCTTCGTCACCGGACAAACACCCGCCATGACATACAACCGCAATTTGATGAAAGCGATCCTGAGCGGCAGAGCGCAAATCGCAAAGGCCGTCAACGCCACTGTCATTTCTTTGGACGACGCGCCAAAAGGCTACAGCGTCTTCGACAAAGGCGCAGCCAAAAAATTCGTCATCGACCCGCATGGAACACTGAAGTAAAAGAAAAAGCCGGACGTTCTCAGAACGCCGGCTTTATTGCTGGTAATCCGTTTCTTCAAAGCGGTTTCCCTTTTCATCCTGTACAATGAATTCCCCTTCGATTTTGTCCAGTCCAATCAAAATATAAGGGTTTTTCTCATTTGCCGTAGGAGCAGGTTTTCGTTTCACAGTTACAATCGTTTCTTTAGGCGAGAATTTGACGTCTGACACTTCAAGCTTCTTATCTTTCTCGCTGCTTCCGAGAGACACAATAACCATTTTTCTCCCTTCTAAAATGGTGAAGACTTGGTATCCTTTCACGTCATCATGCATTTGGAGATAATTAGCGTATATTTCTAAGTCTGGACTGCCTTCACCGATTCGATCCTTCTCCAACACCCAATAAGACGGCTGACACCCAGCAAGCAGCAACATGATCACAAAAAGCCAAACCCATCTAAAGCGCAAATGCAAACCTCCCCACACATCGGTTACATCCAAACTAACACACGAGCGAAATAGAGTCATCAACAGCTTGTTTGTCGAATTGTGGATAAAACTCAGCCCGAAGCACTACTAACATGTGAATAAATAGGTTATATTGAGAAGAGAACATTTGTAAAAATGGAAGAAAACATCGGAGGATTTGAACATGAAACAAGCGTATTATTCCTGTGAAGAACACATCGAAACGGTGCTGGATATGTACATAGACGACCACGAGCTGCCGCCCGAAATCAGAAAAATCGAACATACTAACAGTTTATCCACAGCCTGTGAATTATGTGGAGACCCCGCAGTATATATAGTGGGGAACGAATGATCTTACACAAAATACAGAAAAGATATCCACAATTGTGGACAACATATATGAATAACTTGTTTTTAAAGTGGGGATGACCTGTGAATATCAATATTGTGACAATCGGAAAACTAAAAGAAAAATACCTCAAGCAAGGCATTGAAGAATACACCAAACGACTTTCGGCCTACGCAAAAATCGACATCATCGAACTCCCGGACGAAAAAGCGCCGGAAAACCTAAGCGACCAGGACATGAAAATCATAAAAGACAAAGAAGGCGACCGCATCCTATCAAAAATCAGCCCCGACGCCCACGTCATCGCCCTCGCCATCGAAGGAAAAATGAAAACATCCGAAGAACTAGCCGATACAATAGATAAGCTGGCTACATATGGAAAAAGCAAAGTCACCTTCGTCATCGGCGGATCACTCGGATTGAGCGACGCGGTAATGAAGCGAGCGGATGAGAAGCTGTCATTCTCGAAAATGACGTTCCCTCATCAGTTGATGCGGTTGATACTTGTAGAGCAGATTTATCGGGCTTTTCGGATTAATCGTGGGGAGCCGTATCATAAGTAGAGGCAAATATTGTTTTAAGAGTAAGGTATTAATCCATTGTTAGAGTGGGTATTAAAAGTGTGTTTTCATTATCCATTTCACGATACAACTCAATCTTTAAAGGATGAATTTTAAGTTGTCCGTATTGGATGGCTATTCTGCAAATAGCTTAATTGTGTTTCTTATTGAAGCATAGAAGAGTTTGATTATTTATGGGGGATTTTAAAAAGTTAGAACCGGTGAGGTAGCAAGGAAATTTATCAAAAGTTACTTTCCAAATTATGAATGGAGTTTTATGCTTATTACGAATGAAATGAGCCACTATGCGTAGTTTAGAGCCACCGATTACGAAAATAGAGAGCCACTAATAGTACAAATCTCTTCAAATAATAGAGACAGAGCTACAGCCACAGCGGAGCCGCTAGCCATTGACTGTAATGTGTGATTAACATTTACTAGAAGTGACGGAGAGCCCACCGGCAAATGTTTTAGAATCGGTTTGTCAGTATGCCTTTGGATAATAACAGAACTTAAAAAAACCAAACCACAAGAACAATTTTCATAAGGACCAACCTTATCTTTTATTCGTATAAATTTACTCCAATCATATCTTGAGCTTCTATAATAAATATGTGATAAACATTTCAATACAAATGGGTAGTCATTGTAAGAGAAAGACATTTTTAAGCATAGCTCTAAATTTTTCAAGAATATGTAAAGGAAGATTGGAATTGAAGAAATTCAAACATAGAATTAAAGGATTTAAGCACTCTTTAATAAGAGGAAAAAATTATTTAGATTTAAAGATGAAATTTCCTTTATTTAAGTCTGTGATGGTTATGTTCAAGTCCCTTGAAATTATTACCCTATTAACATATATTGGGTTGATCCTTCAATTAACAAGAGTTATAAACTTTGATTTTCTACAAAAAATACTGTCTTACATACCTGTAACTAATTCTGAAATCAATACCAGACTTGTAATAGCCCAAATAAGTATAACTTTTTTAATTCTTTCCTTATTCTCTCTTATCTCAAATATAAAAAAAGAAAAGATTTTAGGAACTTCAATTTATAGCGTAGCTTTTTCAAATTCGGTAATAAGCAATATTCTATTACTAACACCGTTCATATTTGTTCTTTTATTTATAAATTTATACTTGATGATGACTAAATCTGATTCAGGGAGTATTGTCTTCTTATTTCTGTCTTCAATGATAGCAATAACAATTTTAATTCTAAGAGTTATTACTTATACTAATTTTAAACAGTTAACAAGAAACAAGATTATCACACTATATTACTTGGAAAATAGAAAAATTATAAAAAAGCATGCAAAAAAATCATATGACCCAACTTATGAGCTGTCTAGTAATCTATTTGAATTAGTTAACGATACAGTGGAAAGAATTTGGCGTGATGATATAGAATATAAAATGAATTTAATGGTTTTCGAAAAGATAACAGATCTTTCATTAAAGAAATATGGAAAAGAAATACAGGAAAATCATACGGAGATGTTGAATAAACCTGATATAATCTCTTTATGGTCTAATTGTATTAGTGAATTAGTAAAGAAAACAAAAATATCTGACGCCCTAGATCAGTACAACCGAATGTTAAGGATTTTCATTAAAAATGAGATAGTAATTTCTTCATATGAAATCGGGAATCATTTTAAAGAAATTATGGACCTCGTAACAATTTCTAAAAACGAAATAACTTCAACGCAATACAAAGAAATAAAGAGAGCTATGAAATTAAGTATGGAGTATTGTTTTCTTTTATTAAATAACGATCTATCTTATACACGACTTGGAAAATTAAAAAGTGGTTTATTGAGTGTTTGGGGAATTTATGGGAGATTCTTTGTAGATTATTATAAGATTCTGAGTAATAAAGGCGATTTGTCTTCTAGTAAGCATTACTACTCCAATATTATAATTGAGTACTTTGAAGATATAAGGACAATGTCAATCGAATTTTCCTTTCCCCGCCATTATTTTATAAATTCTAAATTGAATAAAATAGCGAAGGATATCAGGAACCAGTATGATGGTGAATTATCACTGGCAGGAATTCCTTTAAGTGCACTACTAATAGAATTGATAAAGGAAGAAAATAAAGGAAGGTTATTATATTTCTTAAATGATTTTAACAACAAGTCTATTTACTTTGCGTGTCTTATTGTTGCAGGCAAATTAACTGATTTGTTAAGGAGTACTAACGACATAGTTGAATTAGAAAAAGTAAAATACTACTTAAAACTCATTTTAGCTAAGTTGCTCGAATGGGAATACTATAATCTAAAGTACAATATTCATATAATAAAAGAAACCCTTTTAAGAACACATATTTTCCCCTATTCTGACATATGGTTATTTGAAGAGCAGTTTGAGGATATAAAGAGAGTTAAAAGTGCTATTGAAATGAAAAGGCATAAAGTTGATGTACCTATAATGCAAATAAAAGATTCAGCTATAAGGGAGCTTTTTGCTTTGATGAAGGACATAAATATATCTACCTTAAATAAAGAAGCAAGAGAAAAGCAGTTGGAAATTACTAAAGAAAAGGGAATACTGTATAGATTGAGATAAAATATTGGATTGCGGAATTAATGTACATACTATAAGACATAAGTATTTTCAAAGCATGTTTAGCATGCTTTTTTATTTTTGTTTTCAATTAGAGTATACTCTGTCCAAGCAGATTATACATATAGTATTATTGGTGAAAAATATGTTCAACCATACCTGTTTAATTCTATATGTTAGAACATTAAGACTCGTTAGCGATTTGCTGTATTAAGTGAAAAACCGCAAAAAAAGAGCCCAGAGAAAGTCATCCCTGAACCCCACATCCCTCACTTCATATACCGATACTCCCGCAAACTCTCCAAAATCGCAACTTCCTGCAACAATTCCTCACCAACATTCGTTTCCTTCACTTTCTTCCGCTCAAGCTCTTTGTCCACTAATCGTTTGACCGTTAAGACGTCGGTTCCGGTGCTTAGGACTTCTGCCTTGGAATTGAAGTGTTTATGGGCGACGAGCTGCATGCCGTAGGAGTTGTATAGCAGCGTGTAGCCGGCGATGCCTGTTGTGGATTGGTAGGCTTTGGAGAAGCCGCCGTCGATGACGATCATTTTTCCGTTTGCTTTGATTGGGTCTTCTCCTTCGATTTCTTTTACAGGTGTATGGCCGTTGATGATATGGCCGTGATCTGGATTGAGGCCGAATTCTGCCAGGATGTTTCGGCAGGTTGCCTCGTCTTCTCGTAAATAATAATACGGGTTTTTCTTCTCTTTATGCGTTTCCTTCTCTTTGATGAAATAGCGCTCAAATGTCGTCATGGCGCGTTTTCCGAAGAGGGAGGAGTATTCGCCTGTCCATAAATACCAAGCCATATCTGTCGCCAGGTCATCGGTTTCTTCCGGGTGGGCAAAGGCTTCCCGCAAGAATCGTTCAAATACATCGAGCAGCTCACGGCCCGCATACGGTTTATCCTCAATCATCATCGTTTCCATATTGCCGTTTTCATCAACTGGAATACAGCCGTGAATCAACAGGTTGCCGTTATATTTTAAATAAAGGCTGCCTTTTTTCATCATAAAATTCATATGGCGGCCCAGCTTTTCGGAATGCTGGACAGAGAATAGCAGCTTGTCTATGACTTCTGCTTCTTCTTCTAATAGCTGATCTGGCTGCTCCGGATTAATCGTCGCAAAGCAGGTGTTTTCCAGTTGATATGTTTTTCCGTTCAGCGTGATTTCATTTTTGTCATAGTCTATTTTCTCTAATAACAGCCGCTCTTCCATATTAAAGTTCGGCCGTCTCTTGATAATCGGGCTCTCAAGCTTGAATTGGATCATGGCAATCGCTTGATGGATTTTTGTGATTTGCTTAATCTCATCCTCTGGCCTGTTTTCGTCTGCTTTTGGACGGAACGCTGGATTATCATCATAATATTTTTCGGCCAGGTTCAGCAGCGGTCTCAGGTTGATGCCGTACACGTCCTCAATAATATCCAGGTTGTCGTAGCGGGCACAGATGCGGATAATATTGGCCAGGCACACTTTGGAACCGGAATAGGCGCCGATCCAAAGGACATCGTGATTTCCCCACTGAATATCGACAGAATGATAGTTGATCAGTTCTTCCATAATTCTATCCGGCTGCGGGCCGCGGTCATAAATATCGCCGACCACATGCAGATGGTCGACCACCAATCGCTGAACGCTGTAAGCAAGGCCGGTGATCAGCTTATCGGCTTGGCCAAGCTCAATGATCTGATCAATGATTTCGGAGTAATATTGCTCCTTGTTGCCAGCTTGTTCTGTTTTGTATAACAGCTCCTCCGTAATATAAGCAAATTGGGCAGGCAGTGCTTTGCGTAATTTGGAGCGGGTATACTTGGAGGAGCAATATGAAACGAGCTTAATCATTCGATGAATCGTTTCTTTATACCACTCGTTTAATGCTGCTTTCGCATCAAAGTCATGTTTGATTAACTTCAGTTTGTCTTCCGGATAATAGACCAATGCTGCTAATTCATCAATTTCTCTATCGTAAATGACACCGCTGAAGATGTCGCGTATCTTCTCTTTGACTCGTCCTGAACCATTACGCAGTACGTGCTGAAATGCCTGATACTCCCCGTGCAGATCACTGACAAAATGCTCGGTGCCTTTTGGCAGGTTCAGTATCGCTTTCAAATTGATGATTTCTGTTACCACTTTTTCTTCACAATCGTATTTTTGTGCGAGTAGATCTAGGTACTTGCTTTCCAAAATCGTCCATCCCCTTTTTAGAATAAACCCCTATTTATGAGCATGTGCATGATAAGGTGAATTTAAAAGTATGACATTATTTTTAAACATTGGACCTTTATATGATAGTACCGCATAACTGCTTTTAGAGACAATTAAAACGAGAGAAAGAGGTGCCAAATGGGGTAAGCAAGAGCTTAAAACAGCTTTTCAGTACAGGTTGGTTTGGGGTAAGATTGTTTGCCTCATTTCTTCCACTTAAAATCTGTATATCCCTTAACTAGTGTAGTCAATATTGATGTTTTACTTTTCATTACGAAGCTTTAAATCAAACTATGGCCTTTCATTCGTATAGCTTAGAGGGGCTAGAGGACTATAGGCTTTATATACCAAGAATAGTGACATTTTTCAGATTTTTTAGGTACAATATATTGACATGTATTGAATCATATAGAATAATTGGTTTATATTAGAAAAGGAGGAGGGATAATATGAAAAAGGAAAACACTAACAATGAGACTGTGAAAAACTTAGAATTTAAGGGTCTATTAGATGAATCACAAAAGTTAGCAAAAGTGAATGATCTTTGGTATTTTGTAAAATCAAAAGAAAATCGCTGGATTCTTGGAAGTGGTCATTAATTAGAGGGGTACAAAGGAGAGTCTAACTCTCCTTTACCATTTGTTGGGGGATATTTCATGTATAATAAAACAGTATCAATCAATTTAGATTCAAGGTGTAATGCATCCTGTGACCATTGTTGTTTTTCTAGTTCACCAACTTCAACAACCAGGATGGAAAAAGAATACATAAGAGAGTTAGTAACTGAATTTGCAAAAAACAAAACCATTCAAGTGATTTCTTTTACAGGTGGGGAAGTTTTTTTAGATTATAAATTTTTAAAAGAACTAATGGAAATCATTAAACCATATGAAAAACAAATAACGTTGATCTCTAATGGATTTTGGGGTTTGAGCAAGAAAAAGGTCCAGGAGTACTTTCATGATATGAATTCTTTAAATGTGATAGCACTGACTATAAGTTATGATGAGTACCATGCTCCATTTGTCAAGTCTTCCAGTATTAAAAACATATTAGAACATAGCAGGAAATACCCTGATATCGATATTTCTCTTAATATGGCAGTTACCAAAGACAAAATGTCCAACCACATTTTAGAGGAATTGGGGGATTCAATCTTAGGTGTAAAGATAACAAAATTTCCAATGATATCAGTTGGCGCTGCTAAAACTAGAATTAAGCAAGAAAACATACATAAATTTTACAGTCTTGAAGATGAAGATTCCTTACATTGTCCCGGATATGACATTGTATATCATCATGATGGAGAAATTTATCCATGTTGTTCCCCTGCTATTTTTGAAACGAAAATAACCCTAAGGGAAGAATATAACCAAAGTTTCGAAAGAACCGTGGAAAAGTTAAATTCCAATTTGCTATTATTTATTCTTAGAAAAGAAGGATTCAAATGGTTTTTGAATATTTTAAAAGAAAATAACAAAATAGAGGAATTTGACATTCCTTATGAATTTTCCTCTATTTGTGGAGTTTGTGGTTCCTTATTCAACTCTGCAGAAAAAATAAACTACTTCTATCCTTATATGGAAAAATACTATAATGAAAATTTTAAAGTATGAAGATGAAAAATATGAAGTGCTTGTGCAAAACAACGTATTTATAAAAGACAAAAAAAGCGGAGAATACTATAAAAATAGTTTAAATTCTCTGTCAGATGAACAATTATTACGTTTTAAAATGTATAAAGAGAAAGTATCACCAAAGTTTTTTTATCTGTTCTTATCCTTTACGGCTCTCATGTTCATATTAAATTATATTCATTTAATAAAATTGCAAAATGGATTGTCCTCAGTATTTTACGGCTGGAAAATGTGGATAATTATAGTTATTTATTTTATAATGAATATAGTGCTTCATGAACTGGGACATATTTATTCCTTAAAATTTTTCGGGAAAAACTTTGATAAAGTGGGATTCAAACTGAATTTTTATGTATTTCCTGCTTTTTATGTCCAATTGAATGAAACCTACATGCTATCAAGAAATGAAAAGATAATCGTTCATTTATTTGGCTTGTTTATCAATTATCTTTTAATAAATACATTAGAATTAATAAATCAATTTACATTTTCCAGTGAAGCATTAACTATGGCATTTATGCTTTTCTCGTCTACTTTATTGTGGAACTTAATCCCAATATTGAATTCTGATGGTTACAAAATTCTTTTAGCTTTTCTGAGCTTAGATGAATATAGCCGTTTTAAGACAAATCATTGGTTAGTTCTTACGATTCAAATTATAGGGATTGGCCTTGCAGTGAATTCAGTTGTACATTGGATATTATATATTGTAAACTAGAGTAAAAGATATCCAGATTAATCATCGAAAAACATTTCTTACAGTTCCAAACCGGAAACGAAAGAGGTACCGCGAAAATACAAATATTTCCTAGGAGTATGTATATGAATATAGCGAATTACACTTTAAAAGTGAAAGGCAAAACGTTACTTCAGGACACCGACTTGCATTTTTCGAGCGGGAAAATTAATCACGTTGTCGGAAAAAATGGAGTCGGTAAATCACAGCTTGCTAAAGACTTTTTGTTGAATAATAGCAAGAGAATCGGCAGAGATATTCGTCAAAATGTTTCTTTAATATCCAGCTCGTCGAATATACCTAATGATGTTTCTAAGGACTTTTTATTACACTTTTTGAGTAAAAAATTTGATGCAGAAATGATAGATAAAATCGCACATTTACTTAATCTGGATAATATTGATGGAAAAGTTCTGATCAAAAATTTGAGTGATGGACAAAAGCAAAAATTAAAATTGCTCAGTTTCTTATTAGAGGATAAAAATATTATTGTTTTAGATGAAATAACGAATTCATTAGACAAAAAAACGGTTATAGAGATTCATGGCTTCTTAAACAAGTATATTCAGGAGAACCCCGAGAAGATTATCATCAACATTACACATGATTTGTCTGATTTAAAGGCGATAGAAGGGGATTATTATATATTTAATCACCAAGAAATTCAACAATATCATTCAGTGGATAAATTAATTGAAGTGTATATAAACGAGTAATAAAACAGTGGGGGCTTGAGATGAAATTAGAGTTTAAAAAGAGTATTAGCAACAAAGTTATCATTATTTTAGGAGCAATGTTTGTATTTTTATTTTTGCTGGGTTATTTTTTACTTGTTGGAATTGATAAAGTCAGCAATGTTACACCTGAAATGTTTTTCTTTAGCTCCTATACTGTTGCGACCCAGTTTGGTTTGATGTTATTTTCATTTGTTATAGCTTTCTTTATTAATAGAGAGTATTCAAACAAAAATATTCTCTTTTACAAATTAATTGGAGAGAACATCTATACTTTCTTTTATAAAAAGATAGCTGTTTTATTTTTAGAATGTTTTGCATTTATAACGCTAGGCCTGCTAATCATATCGTTGATGTACCATGATTTTTCGCATTTTGCATTATTACTTTTTTTATTTTCTGCAGTTATACTGCAGTATATTCTAATTATCGGAACTATAAGCATGTTATGTCCTAATATATTAATTAGTATAGGTGTCAGTATCGTTTATTGGATGACTTCTGTTATCTTAGTAGCTATAAGCAATAAAACGTTTGGTTTCATTGCTCCTTTTGAGGCAGGTAACACTATGTATCCCCGAATAGAAAGGGTGCTGCAATCTGATAACATGACACTTGGGAGTAATGATGTTTTATTTATTATTTTGTATTTAGTTTCAATTATTATCATAAATGCGATTATCCTTCGCTTTTCTAAAACTAGATGGATCAAAATGGGCATTTAATAAAGGAAGCTACTTCACAATGAAGTAGCTTTTTATGTGCACCTATATATCATTAACATCAAGATTAATGCATGTGACTGGCTGAGTTTGTTAAGGGAAGGATGTTTTTCTGTTTGCATCGCCCAAACTATTATTGTTTTTCTTTCACCATCTTTACAAAGAGGAAAAAGATAATGAATACGATAAAGTAGTTCATTGGATTCTTAACGATGCTCATCTCTAGTGAAATCTGTAAGAGTATCCAGAGCGAAAAGATGGCTAGTATGGCAGGAATGATGATTTTGTACATGTCGACCACCTTCCGTAGTAGAGCCCTATAATAAAAAACTATTAGCCTGTACCACAAACTGCGACTGCTCATAATTATACGAAATCTTCGAGTAATCAAACGGCTGCCCATTTGTCAGGTGAAAAATACTTTCTATATACAGCTTCGGCAGTCCAGCCTCTAATCCCAAATATTCCGCTTCTTCCTCATTAAGCTGGCCCACGTGCAGAAACAAATCAGAAAAACCAATCTTCAACCCCAGTCCTTCCCGGATGTAATGGAAGATGGAGTGGGAGACGATTTCGTTGTTTAAATACGTCACGATCGATTTGTTGTAGTAAGACTCTTCGTAGCAAAGGGTCTGGCCGTTGATGTAGCGGACCCTTTTGACATAGTAGATGTCTTCGTTTATTTCGATGTTCAGATTTTCCGCCGCTTCCGGTGTTGGCTTTCTCACGTCCAGTTCGATGACTTTTGAGGTGACGTTGAAATCCTCGAGGTCTTTTTTAAATCCCTGATTCGACAGAAGGCTGATATAGCCTTTTCGTTTATGTTTTCTGACGAAAATGCCGCTTCCTCTGACCTGAAAGATCGTGCCTTTTTGCTCTAATAGCTCCAGGGACTTTGTGATGGTGCTTTTGCTGACTTCAAACTGGGCCATGAGGGTTTCTAGGACTGGCAGTTTGTCTCCCTGCTGAAGCTGGTGTTCTTCTATATATGTTTCAATTTCCGCTGCGATTTGCTGGTATTTTAACATACGCATTCCTCATTTATTCGTTTAGTTTCACTGCCAAAATTATAGCATAAACCGCTTACAATGATAGTAAGTGCGTAAATATTTTGTTTCGGTATTGATATATTATACCGGTACAATTATAATGAAAGCGCAACCAAAACGAAGGGGTGGGTGAAATGTCGGGGAAAGTGAGAGATTATACGAGACTAGCAAAAGACATTTTAGAGGCCGTAGGCGGGGAAGAGAATGTGATTGGGGCTTCTCGCTGCGCTACCAGACTTCGATTGGTGCTGAAGCGGTCTACCCCTAAAGCGAAGGATATCGTGAAATCGATGCTACCATCCCGGCGTCATTACGGTTGTCATGGTTACGCCTACAAAGCATGCGATTGGCCTGCGTTCAGCGTCCGGCGTCGAATTGCTTGCGCACATCGGGCTGGATACGGTGACATTAGGCGGCACTCCTTTTTACTTGAAGGTAAAAGAAGGCGATACCGTCAAAAAAGGCGAAGTGCTTGTTGAGTTTGATAAAGCTTTCATTGAAGAGATTGAGGAAAGTGCATTACATCAAAAAATATTTACAGTCGTAAGCTGAGGAGGAATTAAACATGGGAAACATGCCAAAGGATTTTTTATGGGGCGGTGCTTTAGCTGCCCACCAATTTGAAGGCGGATGGAATCAAGGCGGTAAAGGGCCGAGTGTCGTCGATGTGATGACAGCGGGTGCGCACGGCGTGCCGAGAAAAATCACTGACACGATTGAAGAAAACGAATTTTATCCAAACCATGAAGCCATTGATTTCTATCACAGATACAAGGAAGATATCGCTTTGTTTGCGGAAATGGGATTAAAATGTCTGCGGACGTCCATCGGCTGGAGCCGGATTTTTCCGAAAGGCGATGAGGCTGAACCGAACGAAGCTGGTTTGCAGTTTTATGATGATGTGTTTGATGAATTGCTAAAGCACGGGATTGAGCCGGTCATTACGCTGTCTCACTTTGAAATGCCGCTGCACCTGGCAAGAGAATATGGCGGCTTCAGAAACCGGAAAGTCGTGAACTTCTTCGTCAACTTTGCAGAGGCTTGCTTTACCCGTTACAAAGATAAAGTGAAGTACTGGATGACATTTAACGAGATTAACAACCAAATGGATGTGAACAATCCGCTGTTCCTATGGACGAATTCAGGTGTTGTGGTTGGCGAAAACGAAAACGCCAAGGAGGTCATGTATCAAACGGCACACCACGAACTAGTGGCGAGCGCATTAGCAGTGGCAAAAGGAAAAGACATCAATCCAGAGTTCCAGATCGGGGCCATGGTATCACACGTGCCGATTTATCCTTTCTCCTCCAATCCTGAAGATGTGATGCTGGCTGAAGAAGAAATGAGGCAGCGCTATTTCTTCCCTGATGTACAGGTTCGCGGTTATTATCCAAGCTACGCGTTGAAGGAATTTGAACGCGAAGGCTACAACATCACATTCGAAGACGGCGATGATGAGATTTTAAGAAACGGAACCGTCGATTACTTAGGCTTCAGCTATTATATGTCAACAACTGTGAAAAGCGATGTGAAAAATGATAACACTGGCGATATTGTAAATGGCGGCTTGCCGAATGGTGTCAAAAATCCGTACATCACTTCGAGTGACTGGGGATGGGCGATTGATCCAACCGGGCTGAGATATACGTTAAATCGTTTTTATGACCGATACCAAATCCCGTTATTCATCGTTGAAAATGGCTTTGGCGCAGTGGATACGCTGGAGGAGGACGGCAAGGTTCATGATCCGGAACGCATTCAATATTTAAAATCGCATATTGAAGCATTGAAAAAAGCGGTCACGTACGATGGTGTTGATTTAATTGGCTACACGCCGTGGGGCATTATTGATATTGTCTCCTTCACAACTGGCGAAATGAAAAAACGCTACGGCATGATCTATGTTGATCGTGACAATGAAGGAAACGGATCCATGAAGCGGTATAAGAAAGATTCCTTTGAGTGGTACAAAAACGTCATTCAAACGAACGGCGAGGAACTATAAGAAGCTGGCCCGAATCGAGCACTTTTACCGAGTGCCTGATTCGGGTTTTTGGCATGATCCGATCCGATATCCAATAATGGGAATAGATTACTAGCGCTGATTGCTATGTTATGATTTCACCTGTAAGATCCTTTTTTGTATAATTTAATATTAGAATGGAAGAAAGGGAGAGAGTTTGTGAGTAAAAAGGGATGAAAGCGGGTGTCCGGCTGAAGTTTTAAGATCATGATAGAGTTCCCTAAGCAAATCTCCTGAAAAAAATTTGGCGAGGAAGGGGCAACATCACATTGAAAAACATTTTAATAAGAGCTGGCATATCACCATTTGATACATTTAATGCAGCTGAAATGATTGTTCGCAACTCCATTGGCGGCAACGTAGGAAACCTAGTATATGCCTACAGTGTGTTTCGCACGCTGATGACAGAAGGAACGACGATTACTCCTGATTATTATCGGATTAATCCAGCGGATGCTGAACAAATTAATACAAATTATGATATGTATATTATTCCGCTGGCAGATGCATTCCGCGAGGATTTCGTGCCTTCTTTACGGAAATATACCCAATTAATTAAGAAACTAACCATTCCGGTTGTTGTGATTGGTGTTGGTTTGCGGGCTCCGTTTGAACCAAAATTAAATGAAGGTTTTCCTTTTGATGAGGATGTAAAAGCGTTTGTAAGTGCTGTGCTGGAGAGATCAAATATGATCGGTGTCCGCGGTGAAATTACAGCGAAATACCTTTCCAGATTAGGCTTCCGTGAAGGCATTGACCATACGGTGATTGGGTGTCCTTCTATGTATGCGTTTGGCAGAGAACTGAAGATAAGAGAAACTAATATCACAACAGAATCTATGGTGACGGTTAACTCATCAAGGCTGTCTCCAAAGCATGTGCTGGACTTTATTACGAGAAGCATGAAAGAGTTCCCGAATCATTACTTTATCCCGCAATGGCGAAAAGAAATGATTCTGACGTATGCGGGTGCGCCTGCGCTAGCGAAGCCTGCTGATAATTATCCGGTCAGCATGGAAGACCCGGCTTATCAGAATGATAGAGTCCGATTCTTTTTAAATGTGCCGACTTGGCTGGATTTCCTGAGAAAAGCCGATTTGAGCTTTGGCGCAAGGCTGCATGGAAATATCGCAGCGACGATTGCCGGTACACCGAGCCTGTTGCTTCCGAAAGATGCCAGAATGCGTGAATTAGCTGAGTACCATCAATTAACGCATGTCATGGCAAATGAGATAACCGATCAGACAAAACTGTCAGAATTAATTGAAACACTTGATTTTCATCAGCCTGAGAAACGGCAAGCGCAAAACTTTGACCATTTCATCAGCTTCTTGAATCAAAATGAATTAGACCATATTTATAAAGAGAAAGCGATTCCTGATACCGTTCCTTTTGACGAAAAACTATCTAACACGAAGCTTCTTCCGCCTGTGACTACAGTTAGCGGCTGCAGTTCCACAGAAACAGCGAAACGCTGGGAAGCGCTGATGGCATTAGAAAATGCCAAAAAGGAAAAAACCATTAAAGATCTGAAAAAAAAGGTCAAAAAGTATCAGGGCACGTTAAATAGAAAATCAGTGCGTATCGCTTTAAAAACAGCAAATATGCTGAGTGTGAAGTGACCATTCACTAACATTACAACTATATTACAGTTGTATAAAACTTGCAATATTTTTGGAATAAAAAAGAAAGCCGCAATGCTGCCAATCTGGCAATTGCGGCTTTCTTATATTAGTTACGGATTAGGTAATCAAACGCGCCGAGGGCGGCAGTTGCACCTGATCCCATAGAAATAATAATTTGGTTGTACGCACTGTCTGTGCAGTCGCCGGCAGCAAATAAGCCTGGTACGCTTGTTGCGCCATGTTTGTCGACGATGATTTCGCCCATGCGGTTGCGTTCAACCGTTCCTTCTAACCATTCTGTGTTTGGCACGAGACCGATTTGGACGAATACACCTTGAAGTTCAACGTGTTTTTCTTCGCCTGTTTCGCGGTCTACATATGTGATGCCGTTAACACTCTGATCACCTGTGATTTCTTTTGTTTGTGCGTTTTTCACGACAGTAACGTTAGGCAGGCTGTAGAGACGTTTTTGCAGGACTTCGTCTGCTTTCAGTTCCGGCGCGAATTCTAGCACAGTAACGTGATTGACAATACCTGCAAGATCAATCGCTGCTTCGATACCAGAGTTTCCGCCGCCGATTACCGCAACGTCTTTGCCTTCAAACAATGGCCCATCACAGTGCGGGCAGTATGCGACACCTTTGTTTTTGAACTCTTGTTCACCGGGGACGTTGACATTGCGCCAGCGTGCACCTGTTGAAAGGATCACTGTTTTACTTTTCAGGACAGCGCCGTTTTCGAGTTCAAGTTCGAACAGATCTTTTTTCTCAAGGCGTTTCGCACGCTGAAGGTTCATGACATCAATATCATATTCCTTCACATGCTCTTCAAGACTTGCCGCAAGCTTCGGCCCTTCCGTCGCTTTGACGCTGATGAAGTTTTCGATGCTCATGGTGTCGAGTACCTGTCCGCCGAAGCGTTCAGCGACAACACCAGTGCGGATGCCTTTACGTGCAGTGTAGATCGCTGCACTTGCACCAGCAGGTCCGCCTCCGACAACAAGAACGTCAAACGGCTCTTTGTCAGCAAATTCAGATGCATCTGTGCCGCTGCCCATTTTTGCAAGAATTTCTTCAAGCGTCATACGGCCGCTTCCGAAGGACTCGCCATTCAGGTAAACGGTCGGCACTGCCATGATGTTTTTGCTTTCAACTTCTGCCTTGTATGCTGCACCGTCAATCATCGTGTGCGTAATGTTCGGGTTCAGCACGCTCATCATGTTTAAAGCTTGTACAACATCAGGACAGTTGTGGCATGTCAGGCTGATATAAGATTCGAAGTGGTATTCACCGCTGATCTTCTTCACCTGATCAATGACTTTTTGGTCCACCTTAGGCGGTCTGCCGCTCACTTGGAGCAGCGCCAACACTAATGATGTAAATTCGTGGCCCAGAGGGATACCGGCGAAAGTCACGCCAGTGTCTTCTCCGACGCGATTGACACTGAAGCTTGGCGTTCTGTTTAATTCAGCTTTTTCAACTGAAATTTTCGATGACATGGAAGCCAGCTCATCAACGAGAGCCAGCATGTCCTTAGAAGTGTCATCTTCGCCTGCGCTAACTTTGAGAACAATGTCATTCTCAATTAGCTGCATATATTGATTTAATTGTGCTTTGATGTTTGCATCAAGTACCAATTGAATGCACTCCTTAGATTTTACCTACTAGATCAAGGCTAGGTGTAAGAGTTTCGCCGCCTTCTTCCCATTTAGCCGGGCAAACTTCACCTGGGTTTTGACGAACGTATTGAGCTGCTTTTACTTTGTTTACAAGGTTGCTTGCGTCACGGCCGATACCGCCTGCATTGATTTCAACAGTTTGGATAACGCCATCTGGATCGATGATGAATGTTCCGCGGTCAGCAAGACCAGTTTCTTCGTCAAGAACATCGAAGTTGCGAGAGATTGTTTGAGATGGGTCGCCGATCATTGCGTAAGTGATTTTGCTGATTTTTTCAGAGCTGTCATGCCAGCCTTTGTGTACGAAGTGAGTATCTGTAGAAACAGAGTATACTTCAACACCTAATTCTTTAAGAGCAGCATATTGTTCTTGAAGATCTTCAAGCTCAGTTGGGCATACGAAAGAGAAATCTGCTGGGTAGAAGCAGAATACGCTCCATTGGCCTTTCAAATCTTCGTTTGTTACATCGATGAATTCACCGTTTTTGAATGCTTTTGCTTCGAATGGAAGTACTTCTTTACCGATTAAAGACATAATGTATATTCCTCCTAAAAATGTATTAGAAAGCATAATCGCTTTCAATAATAATTCTAATTATATATGAATTATTAATTAATATATATTTTTTGTCAAGCCATAACCTACTTTTTTTCATCTTACTAAAGGTGTGACAGGTAGGATTTAGGCATTTCTTTTATAACAAATGAGAGGCTGATTCTCAATTAGACAAGGTTTTCAGGGACTTTTGTAAATCAGAATGACAGGCCGTTTTGGCATTTGAACATTTTATGACACCATGGACAAGGGGCAAAGGACAATGGCCAAAAGCAGAATAGAACGGAACAGCAAGCTGCTGTCACATGATGATCTTGGGGATTGTTTCTAGCTATTATTGTATCACTGTTTATGATATTTAAAACATAACTTATGTCTTCTGTTGTTTGAGATAGAAGAAATCATAGAAGAAAAAAACACGGTTCAGTTGAAAACTGACCGTGTTTTTGATGACAGGTTATTCAGACCAATTCGTATGGAAAACGCCGTCCATATCAGTCCGTTCGTACGTGTGAGCGCCAAAGTAATCGCGCTGCGCCTGCAAGAGGTTCGCATTGGAACGCCCTGTGCGGTAGCCGTCGTAATAAGAGAGCGCGGTAGTTAAGCATGGGAAAGAGATTCCGGTGCTGATACCCTCGCAAACGACTTTTCGCAGGCCTGTTTGATAGGCATGGAGCTTATCTGTGAAATAAGGCGCGATCAGCAGGTTAGCCAGATTTGGCTGCTCACTGAATGCTTCGCTGATCACGTTTAGGAAATCAGCGCGGATGATGCAGCCGCCTCGGAAAATCAAGGCGATGTCTTTGAGCGGCAGATTCCAGCCGTAAAGCTCAGATGAC
This sequence comes from Bacillus sp. PS95, assembly GCF_037963565.1. Taxonomy (NCBI): domain Bacteria; kingdom Bacillati; phylum Bacillota; class Bacilli; order Caryophanales; family Bacillaceae; genus Bacillus; species Bacillus sp. PS95. The sequence goes on along the minus strand of NZ_CP150160.1, from coordinate 4,084,739 downwards.
ATCTTATATTGGGCAAAGCCTTGTGCATAGGCGCATACTTTCCCCATGTAAAGAGCCTGTCTGACGTATTCAATCCAGGTGTCTTTATCCAAGTGTTTTTCTTCGGATTCCGGGCCTGCTAATACGTCTTGAGCTGCCATCCGTTCTTCTTTTAAGGATGACAAGTAGCGGGCGAACAAGGACTCTGTGATGATCGTGGACGGGATGCCGTTATCAATCGCCTGCATGCTCGTCCATTTCCCAGTGCCTTTTTGTCCGGTTTTATCAAGGATGACATCGATCAGAGGCTGTCCTGTTTTTTCGTCTTTTTTGCGTAAAATCTCAGCTGTAATCTCTATTAAATAGCTTTTCAGCTCACCTTGATTCCATGTTTCAAAAATAGATGCAATTTCATCTAGCGGCAGACGAAGCGTTTCTCTTAGAAACGTATACGCTTCTGCAATCAGCTGCATGTCTGCATATTCAATGCCGTTGTGCACCATCTTTGTAAAGTGCCCTGCCCCTTTTGGTCCGATATAGACACAACAAGGGTCATCTCCGACTTGAGCTGCGATTTTCGTCAGGATAGGAGCGGCTTTCTCATAGACGTCGCGATCTCCGCCCGGCATGATGGAAGGCCCTGTTAATGCACCGACTTCACCGCCGGAAATGCCGACTCCCAGGTAGCCGATCCCTTTTTCCTTCAGCTCGTCATATCTTCTTTCTGTGTCTTCATAGTGGGAGTTTCCCCCGTCCATGATGACGTCGCCTTCTTCAAGCAAAGGCTTTAATGATTGGATGACGGAATCTACGGGTTTTCCCGCTGTGACCATCAAAAAGATTTTTCTTGGTTTTTCTAACGATTGAACAAAGTCCTCAAGCTCGTAATACGGGCTGAGAGATTGTCCATCCAGCTTTTGGATAAGCTGGTCCGTTAAATCTCTGGTGTAATTATAGACAGCGACGTTTTCGCCTTTATTTGCCATGTTTAAGGCGATGTTGCTTCCCATTACGCCTAAGCCTATGACACCAATCGTATTGAACATGTGTTACAGCTCCTTCTTAATTTCATACAACTAAACTTAACAATAAAATGAATCCCAGTCCAGCAACGGAAATAATGGTTTCCAGCAATGTCCATGTGGCAAATGTTTCTTTCATGCTTAATCCGAAGTATTCCTTGAACATCCAGAAGCCGGCATCATTGACGTGTGAAGCGATGACACTTCCGGCGCCTGTTGCGAGCACGACTAACGCCAGGTTAACATCAGAATGGCCCAATAACGGGATGACCAGACCTGTTGTGCTTAGTGCGGCAACAGTCGCTGATCCTAGAGAAATGCGCAGGATCGCCGCGATGAGCCATGCCAGAATGATTGGCGATAATGCCGTTCCTTTGAATAAGTCTGCTACGTAATCGCCGACACCGCCGTTGATCAGCACTTGTTTGAAGGCGCCGCCTCCTCCGATGATCAAAAGCATCATGCCGATTTGTGAAATGGCAGTTGAACAAGAATCCATCACGGTTTTGACTGGAATGTTGCGCTTGATGCCCATTGTATAGACTGCGACCAATAACGAAATAATCATAGCAGTCGATGCGTTTCCAATCAATCTGATAAAAGCTAAAATTCCGTTATCTGCAAACCCGATTGTTTCTTGAAGCAGGTCGATAATGGTCGCGACCGACATGATGATAATCGGGAGCATTGCAGTAAAGACACTTATTCCAAAGCCGGGTGTTTCTTCAAGGTTAAACGTTTTTTGTGTGCCGAGTGATGCAATATTGCCGTTTTTCGCAAATGATGCAGGAACGATTTTTTTCGCGAACTTTGTAAATAACGGCCCTGCGATGAGCACTGTCGGAACAGCAACAATAAAGCCGTACAGCAGCACTTCTCCAATGTTTGCGCCATACTCACCGGCGATCGCCGTAGGTCCCGGGTGCGGCGGCAGGAAACCGTGTGTGACGGATAGTGCCGCGACCATCGGGATTCCGAGAAATAAAATAGAAATCTTCAATTCTCTTGAAATCGCAAAGACAATCGGAATTAATAGAACCAGTCCTACTTCAAAAAATAACGCAATCCCAATAATGAATGAGGCAATGACAACGGCCCATTGAATATTTTTCTCACCGAATTTGTTGACGAGCGTCATCGCAATGCGCTGTGCGCCTCCTGAATCCGCGATCAGCTTGCCCAGCATCGCACCGAGTCCGAAGATGAGCGCGATGTGGCCAAGAGTCCCCCCTATTCCTGCTTCGATGGAGCTGACAACCTTATCGAACGGCATCCCGAGTGCCAGTGCCACGCCGAACGATACGACCAGCAGGGAAATAAATGTGTTTAATTTTAAGCCCATAATCAGAAATAGTAATGCTAAGATCCCAAGTGCAACGATGATTAACGGCATGGTAATGCCCTCCCCTTCATGTCATGTACTATTTGTGTGTGATTAAGCCCCTCTGATAATCTGCAATTTGTGTATATTGATTTTCTAATAATCTTGATAGATTGATGAAAATCGGCATTAATGTTCTGTATTCCTTGGCTGAGTCTTCGATCGGCGTATGTCTGTATGTGCTGCCGATCATGTCGGACGCGGCGTCGAAAGAGTCAATTTTTCCTGTTGCATACAGGCCTAAAATGCAGGCGCCGAGACATGAGCTTTCGTAGCTTTCCGGAACGACAACCTCTGATTCGAAGATATCCGACATCATTTGGCGCCAAACCTCTGACCTTGCAAATCCCCCTGTCGCTTGGATGCGGGTTACCGGGCCATCCATGCATTCAGTTAACGCCAAGAACACCGTGTACAGGTTGTAAATGACGCCTTCCAATGCCGCGCGTATCATATGCTCTTTCTTATGCGACATGGTCAGGCCGAAAAATGAGCCGCGTACATCCGGATTCCATAACGGAGCGCGTTCTCCGGCGAGATATGGGTGGAACAGCAGACCGTCAGAACCGGGTCTGACGCGTTGGGCAATTTTCGTCAGCACGTCATATGGATCAATGCCCAGCCGTGTCGCTGTTTCGATTTCGGAGGAGGCAAACTCGTCTCTGATCCAGCGAAGGACGATGCCCCCATTGTTCACAGGTCCCCCAATAACCCAATGCTTGTCCGTCAAGGCATAGCAAAAAATTCTCCCTTTTTCATCGGTTTGCGGCTTGTCAATAATCGTCCGAATGGCACCGCTTGTACCGATGGTGACGGCGATTTCGCCCTTTTTAATGGCGTTGACGCCGAGGTTGGACAGCACGCCGTCGCTGGCGCCGATGACAAAAGGCGTTTCCGGATCGATCCCCATTTGGATCGCTATTTCCGGGCTGCAGTGCTGAAAGATCTGGGTTGTCGGCACGAGTTTGGATAAGTGATCCGGCGTGATGCCTGCGATGCGCAGTGCCTCTTCGTCCCAAGCCAAGCCTTTCAGGTTCATCATGCCTGTCGCTGATGCCAATGAGTAATCGATGACATACTCATTGAACAGCTGTTTAAAAATGTATTCTTTGATGCCGATATATTTTTTTGCCTTGGAAGCGATTTCTTTCCTTTCATTCGTGATCCAGGCAATTTTACTTAACGGTGCCATCGGATGAATCGGTGTTCCCGTCCGTTTGTACACCTCATGTCCGTTCAATTCCTCTTTGATCTTATGCGCCCAGCCTTCACTTCTGTTGTCGGCCCATGTGATGCATGGCGTCAGCGGCTTGTCATTTTCGTCGATTGCAATGACGCTGTGCATGGCGCTGCTGAACGAAATGAAAGAGATCCGTTTTTCGGGATGCTGTTTTGTAATTCTCGCTGTTGTATGGATGACTGCCTGAAAAATCTCTTCCGGATTTTGTTCTGCTGTTGAGATGTCCGGTGTATAGAGCGGGTAGCCGATGCTTTCTTTCTGTACCACATCCCCGTTTTCACTGAACAGCACAGCTTTTGTGCTTGTCGTGCCGATATCGATTCCTAACATATAACTAGTCATTGTTGTATTCAGCTCCTTTTGCCAGCATTTGTTGTGAGAGCCATAGGTCTTCTACCTTATCCTGCACATCATCAAAGTTTTGGTGAAGAGACTGAATCATCAGCGCCCTATCCTTTGTTTTGATGGCTTGAATATAAAGCTCGTGGTTATCTAAGATCCTTGTGAAGTCTTCATACTTTTCCTTTAACCGTACCCGCATCGATAAAAGAATAAAGCTTTCCATGACGGGTTTTAGATTGTTCCAGATCATCTGAATGTATGAATGATCAATCGCTCGGATAATGGTTTCATGGAACAGCACATCTTGAAATGAAAATTCGTCAGCGTCCTCATATTTGATTGAGACTTTCATCATTTCAAGAATTTTGCTGAGATCCTTAACTAAAGGCTCAATGTCTATTTTGACAAGCCGTTCAAAGACAAATGTTTCTAATAGTAACCGCACATCATAAATTTCCGCGATTTTCTTCTCAGTTAAACCAATTACGACCGCTCCCATTCGTTCTAAGCGGATGATTTTTTCGGATGCGAGTATTTTTAGCGCTTCGCGAACCGGCGAACGGCTTACTGAAAACTCGGCGGCGATTGTATTTTCTGATAAAATGGTACCGCTTTCAATCAGGCCTGAAACGATCCGCATTCTCAGCTCGTATGCGACACGAACTCCGGTTGACGCTTTTGAGAGCCATTTTGCGGGATACAACAGGTCTTTGGAGTCTAGCATACACTCACCTTCCTCACTCAAGAAGTATACTTGTATACAAGTATGATAACGTGAATATTTCTTTTATGCAAACACTTTCATTTCTAATTTTTAATAAAATTTTTCCCGATCATTATGGTATTTATTTCTAAATGGAATATGGTACATTGGTGATAACTAGCATAAGTGAATCATGTTTTGAAAGAGGCGATTTGGATGAAAATCATCATTGCACCTGATTCTTTTAAGGAAAGCTTATCAGCTCTGGAGGCAGCCGAAGCGATAGAAAGAGGTTTCAAATCGGTCTTTCCGGGTGCTGATTACAGAAAATTGCCGGTGGCGGATGGCGGCGAGGGAACCGTTCAATCTCTGGTCGATGCGACCAATGGAAGGATCATAGAGCAAGTTGTCACAGGGCCGCTGGGGGAACCGGTGAGAGCTTTCTTTGGCATGATGGGAGATGGGAGAACAGCTGTGATTGAAATGGCTGCTGCTTCAGGGCTGCATCTGGTGCCTGTAGATAAGCGAAATCCGCTCATCACTACAACAAGGGGAACGGGAGAATTAATCGGAGCAGCTCTTGATGCGGGAGCGGAGCGATTGATCATCGGAATCGGCGGAAGCGCCACGAACGACGGGGGAGCCGGGATGATTCAGGCATTGGGCGGAAGGCTTCTTGATAACTCAGGCAGCGAGATTGGCCCAGGGGGCGGCGCGTTATCTCAGCTTGCATCAATAGATGTTGGCGGGCTTGATTCCAGATTGCGGAATGTCAAACTGGAAGTTGCCTGTGACGTGGACAATCCGTTAACAGGACCAAAGGGTGCTACGGCTGTTTTCGGACCGCAAAAAGGCGCGACGGCCGACATGCTGGATGTACTAGAACAGAACGTAAACCATTTCGCTGATATGGCAGAAAAAGAGCTCGGATCAACCTTCCGAGATACAGAGGGCGCCGGTGCAGCGGGCGGTCTTGGATGGAGCCTGCTGACTTATCTTCAGGCTGACCTGAAAAGAGGCATTGATATTGTCCTTAATGCGATTGATTTTGAAAGTATCGTTCAGGATGCAGATCTTGTGATTACCGGCGAGGGACGGATCGACAGCCAAACGGTTCATGGAAAAACGCCGATCGGCGTAGCCAAGGCGGCTAAATCATACGATGTGCCCGTCATCGGTATTGCGGGATCAGTATCACGAGACAGTGATGCCGTCTATCAACACGGAATCGATGCGCTTTTCAGCATCGTTCCCGGAGCCGTGCCGCTAGAAGATGCGTTTGAACATGCCGCGGAATATATGGAAAGAACGGCGCGGGACATTGCAGTGACTATCAAATTGGCGAAAACGATGTTTCTGATATAGCCGATGCACACGCCAATGCATAGCCATCCTTCTTTTTGGGTAGAGACAGTTAACACACAATGAGGAATTCATCCCAGAAGGAGGACGCAGATATGACTGTACAAGAAATCAAAGGCAAAAAACTAGTAAAAGGCATTGCGCCAAATGTGGAGCCGGAAGCTCTGTTAAATGATAAACGAAAAGTATTTTTGTTTGGTTCCCCTAGTTACACAAACATTGGAGACCAAGCGATTGCGTATGCGGAAGAGAAATTTATCAAAAATCATTTTCCGTATTATGAATACATTGAGATTATGGATTATGCGACGGATGAGGGCATTGAACTGGTGAAGGAGATCATTCGTGAAGACGATATTGTCTGCTTTACAGGCGGAGGGAACTTAGGAAACCTTTATCTTGATATTGAGGAAGACAGAAGAAAGGTCTTTTCGGCATTTAAAGACTACAAATCAATTTCTCTGCCACAATCCGTTTATTTTGAGGATACAGAGGAAGGACAGAAGGAAAAGAAAAAAACACAGGATGCGTACCATCAAAATACAAACTTAACGATTGCTGCGCGTGAGACGCAAACACTGGATGTTGTGAAAGAGACCTTCAACTCCAATGTGATCTTTACACCGGACATGGTGCTTTCCTTGGATATTGTGCCGCGAGAGCTCGAGCGGGACGGCGTTCTCTTTATTTTAAGAGCGGATAAGGAGAAAGTGACTGACGAAGATTTTATTTCACAGATGAAGCAATGGGCAGAAAAAACAACTTACACAGAGCGTACCGATACGGTGCTGGATACGGTAGACACCATCGATTACGCTGATCGTGAAAAGCATTTTATGGAGATGCTGGACCGCATCGGCTCCAGTAAATTGGTGATTACCGACCGCCTTCACGCGATGATTTTCTCGATTATCACCAAAACACCTTGCCTTGTCTTTGGAAACAGCTATGGCAAAGCCAAACATTCATATCGGGATTGGCTTGAAAGCTTAAACTTCATTGAATATACGGATAAGAATGATGTTGAGGAGCTGGAGCGAATGATTGACCGCCTGCTTCAAGCAGAACCGAATGACGTTGATTTATCTAAGGACTTTCAGCCGCTGATTGATTTTTTTGCTTCTTAAACGAAAAAGACTGCCCTCCCCCGGGGCAGTCTTTCTTTGTTAAATATGAAACAGCCAGACGACGAGCGGGCCGAAGAATGAGCCGAGCACCGCACAAAGCGTCATGGAGACGGAACTCATGGATACGGCCAGTTCCCCATATTCCAATGCTTTGGAGGTACCCAGTGCGTGGGAGGCGCTGCCTAATGCAATGCCTTGTCCAAGGGAGCTGCGTATGCGAAGCCATTTTAGGAAAAGCGGCCCGAGGATGACGCCTGAAAAGCCCGCAATCATGACAAATACGACTGTCATGGAAGGGACGCCGCCAAGACCGGCGGCGATCTGAATAGCGACAGGGGTTGTGATCGACTTTGGCAGAATGGATAATAAGAGATCATGATCAATCCCGAATGCTTCTGCGAAGATCAGCCCGCTGATCATTCCCATGCATAAGCCGACCAGGACGCCGCCTAAAATGGGAACACAATGTTTGACAATGATATGCCATTGCTTATAAAGCGGATAGGCCAGCGCCACAACAGCCGGCCCAAGCAAAGAATTGATCCATTTCCCCCCGATCATATAGCCTTCATAGGAAACATGGAACATCATCAAAGCCGCTACAATCAAAATGGTCGTTGTGAGAACGGGGATCAGAAATGGAAGCGGGAATCGCTTATAGAGTTTGACCATCGCTAAATAAGCGGCAACTGTTAAAAGAATTATAATGATCGCGATACATGCTTGCTGCATTTCTCTTTCTCCTCCCGTTTTTTTGCTTTTTTCTCTAATAGCTGGCTGGCGAATCCAGCCGCAATGATCGTGACGATGGTGCTGAGAACGACTGTAATCAGCAGCATCAGGCCATTGAATGAAATGAGAGACGGATAGTTTATCACTCCTGTCATTGCCGGGATGAACAACAATGGAAGGAAGGATAATAAAAACCCTGCTCCGTCTTCAATGAGGGAGACAGGAACAATACGGAGGCCCAAGCAGATCAGAAGCAATACCAATCCAACGATGCTTCCTGACACGGGTAAATGAAACAGATGCTGAATGGCTTCCCCGATCATAAAAAATACATATAATATCAACACTTGCAAAATAATTCGTATGACTTTCACATCAAGTGCTGCTCTCCAATCAGAACAGCTTCCTCCTTTCTGGTGCTTGCTTCTAGGATGGTTCTGAGGAATCGCTTTACTTTCTTTTTATATGATTGTACTATACAAGTATAATAATTGATTTAGTCATATAACGACTTGTATTTATTCAGTTAATGTACATTTGTATTATACAAGCATATATGATGTTGTCAATGCCGGAGATTGGAATAGGGAGCGAGAGCGATTGCAAAATCAAAATCCAGTTGAATTAATTGAATATGAGCTGACGACTTTTATCAGGAGAGCTGTTTATCTGGATCAATCGGAGAAAAGAACAGGGAATTTGGAGAGATCTTCGTACTTATTACTGAGACAATTGGATGAGTTTGGGCCTGCTCGTGTTAAGGAATTGGCTGAATCGTTTAAGCTTGATATTTCTACTCTTTCAAGACAAGCAGCTGCATTAGAGGCAAAGGAGCTCATCTATCGTTTCTCAGACCCGTCTGATGGGAGAGTAAGCCTGTTTACCATTACAAAACTCGGCAAACAACTATTAAAAGCCGATCAGCAAAAGCGCCTTGAACGTTATGAACAGATGCTGAAAGAATGGTCAACACAGGAAAAAGAGATGTTCGGCGAGCTGCTGCAGCGTATGAACAAGGCTTTTATCGATTAACAGCTGAAAAACCCATGGTTCGCTGGAACAGCATGGGTTTTTCTTATGGTCAGAGATTATCTGCATCGTTTGGCGGCAGCCCAAGCCACTAGTCCGGCAACAACAGCCGCCGATACAATGGGGCGCTTCGTCGCTTTTGTGTAGTAGCTTCTTGACCTCATCCATCCTTTATTTGTGCCTCTGTCATGCATACCGTGGCCCGCATCATAAAGAGCACTTTCTTCTCGCGGTTTGGACGGTTTTTCGGCATGCTGGCTGTGATACATGATTTTTTCCATCAGTTTGTCTGTCAGACGAGGGAAAAGCGCGCCCAGCATGGCGATGGCTTTGGCCTGTGACCCGATGTACATGTCGCGCTTAGGGTGTTCGGCGGCAAACAGGATCGCTTCGGCGACTGCTTCCGGTGGATAGATCATGGAGCGGTAATGAGCCGGCTGTTTGTCGAGGTAGCTGTGCGCATGCTCGTTATAAGGTGTGTCAATTCTGCCCGGGTGGATGAGCGTTACCGAGACGGGCGCCTGTTCCTTTTCAAGCTCCATTCGGATGCTTTCCGTCCAGCCGTGAAGCGCAAATTTGGCAGACGCATATGTGGATTGAATGACTGTTCCCCTGTCTCCGAACAGGCTTCCTACATTAATGAGTGCGCCCGGCACACCTCTGCCGGTGTAGTGTTTGACAGCCGCTCTTGTTCCGTAAACAGGTCCCCAGAAATTTGTGTCGAACATGCGCTTCATGTCTTCGACGGTGACGTCCATGGCGTGTCCGAAAGTCGAGACGGCCGCATTGTTGACCCATGTATCAAAGCGGCCGAATGTGCTGATCGCGGTTTCTGCGATGCGGTTGACGTCCTCTTCTTTTCCGACATCCGCCTTTACCCATATGGCGTCGTGCCCTTTTTCCTTAAGTTCATCAGTGAGCTCCTTCAGCGCCTCTTCATTTCGCGCTGCTGCCACGACCTTTGCGCCTTTTTCAGCTGCCATTCTCGCCGTGACAAGTCCGATACCGCTTGAAGCGCCGGTAATGACGATCACCTGATCCTTAAGCTTTTTCAGTTTGAGCTTTGTTTTTATGGCGGGGTTCTGTTGTTCAAGCTGCTCTGTATTTGTGACTGAATGATCGATTGTCATTGAGAGATCCCTCCTAGACGCTGTTTTTGTACATTACCCCATCCGGAAGGGTCTTACCCCTTTTGACAATCACAGGGTTCTTTTTTATATTATATAAGTCGCTCTACCATACCTAGGAGGGAATGTTTTAATGACTAGCAGAGGAGATTCACGTGAAAAAATCCTTCACACGGCGTCACGTCTGTTCCAGCTGCAAGGATATCACGCGACAGGTTTGAACCAGATTGTAAAAGAAAGCGGTGCTCCAAAAGGATCGCTTTATCACTTTTTTCCGAATGGCAAAGAAGAACTAGCAATTGAAGCGGTTACATATACAGGTAAGATCGTTGAACATCTGATACAGCAAAGCATGGATGAATCCTCTGATCCTGTTGAAGCGATTCAGCTTTTTATCAAAAAAACAGCCAGCCAATTTGACAACACAGAAAGCATTAAAGGTATTCCAGTCGGTTTGCTGGCGAGTGAGACAGCGTTAATCAGTGAACCGCTGCGGACGGTTTGCATGAAGGTGTTTAAAAGCTGGGAAGCGGTTTTTGCCAGAAAATTAATGGAAAACGGATTTGCAGAAGAAGAAGCAAATCAGCTTGGAACGCTGATTAATTCGATGATTGAGGGCGGCATCATGCTTTCGTTAACGAATAAAGACAAAACGCCTCTTCTTCTCATTGCCGAACAAATACCAGTGCTGGTGAGAAAAAAAGGGTAGCATTTTGTTATCCTTTCTCCTACAATTATATAGAACGGTCTAGTAAAAAAAAGTTATAGTATATAGACTGGTCTAAATTGGAGGAAGCGATAATATGAAAACATTATGTACACATTCATTGCCTAAAGAAAAAATGCCTTATTTGCTCCGGAGCGGAGAAGGCGAGCGCTATCTGTTCGGCAGACAGGTTGCCACGGTGATGGCGAATGGGAGGAGCACAGGTGATTTGTTTGAGATCGTGCTTCTTTCCGGGGGAAAAGGAGATGCCTTTCCGCTTCACGTCCACAAGGACACACATGAAGGAATTCTCGTTTTGGACGGGAAACTGGAACTGACACTTGATGGTGAACGCTATTTATTAATATCAGGTGATTATGCCAACATTCCGGCGGGAACACCGCACAGCTACCGGATGCAGAGCCACAGAACAAGACTGGTGTCTTACACGATGAAAGGAAACGTAGCGCACTTGTATTCCGTTATTGGGAATCCGTATGATCACGCTGAACATCCGCCGTACGCAAGCGAAGAAGTCTCAAACGAGCGGTTTGCAGAAGCAGCCGCTGTAGCGGACATTGTATTTCTAGATGAAGAAAAGCCTGCATGTTCGGCCAAATTAGCGGAACTTACAGAGCTCCCAGATGGAGCCGTTCCATACGTTCTTGAATCTGGAGAAGGAGATCGCCTGTTGACGGGAGATCAGCTTCACCGCATTGTGGCTGCACAAAAAAATACAGATGGCCAGTTTATCGTCGTATCCTCTGAAGGCCCTAAAGGTGACCGAATCGTTGATCACTACCATGAACATCATACAGAAACATTTTATTGCCTTGAAGGCCAGATGACGATGTGGGCAGATGGCCAGGAAATTCAGCTGAATCCGGGAGATTTCCTGCATGTCCCTGCAAATACCGTTCACTCCTATCGCCTTGATTCTCACTATACTAAGATGGTGGGCGTATTGGTTCCTGGTTTATTTGAACCGTTTTTCCGGACGTTGGGCGACCCGTATGAAGGCCACATCTTCCCATGTGAGCCTCAGGCTTTGCGTTTTGATCGCGTTTTGCAGAATATCGAAGCATTAGATTTAAAGGTGATGAAACCATAAAGATGACAAGATTGTAAGGTTTTCATGCCGGCCTGACACCTAAATCGATGTTTCCGCGCTTCATTTTTTCATACCCTTAAGGTACAGAAAAAAGGAGCGTGATGGCTATGTCTTCATTACAGCCGACTTTGGCAAATGAGCGGATCGGTGTGCTTGATGTGCTGAGAGGAATGGCGATTTTCGGCATCTTATTTGTCAATCTGGCACATTTCAGTTATCCGGATATGTATTTGTCTATGCTTGGAAAAGAGAATTTTTTCATGGATAAGTGGTCTGAAGCTGATTTTGCCGCCGCAGACATACTGAAATTCTTCATTCAAACAAAATGTATTTTATTGTTTTCCTTTTTATTTGGATTTGGCATGGTTGTCATGATGGAGAGAGCAGAAAACAAAGGGAAACGGTTTGTTCCGTTATATGTGAGAAGGTTAATGGCGCTTCTCTTGTTTGGAACGATTCATGCCTTTTTGATATGGGACGGGGATATTTTAACAGAATATGCCCTGCTCGGTTTTGTCCTGCTCTTGTTTCGAAAAGCAAAGCCGAAAACACTGCTGATATGGGCGGTCTCTTTGTATCTTCTGTTTTCCATTCCGTTCATGTTGACAAGTTTTGATCAATCAAACGGACAGGAATGGGTACAAGCGGTAACACAGCAGGCAACACAATCGATTCATGTTTATGGAAGCGGCAGCCTGAAGGACATTGCAGAACAGCGGATCCATGACCGTCTTGTTTATATGTCTTCGAATGGCATGCTTACGTATAATCCGCTCAACTTCTTCTTTGCATCCATTCCTTATTTCAGCATGTTTTTGCTGGGAGCTGCGGCAGCAAAATCACGGTATTTGCATGAACCGGAAAAGCATCGCAAAGGATTAAAACGATTATGGATGGCTGGGCTTGTCATCGGCATCGGCGCCCAGGTGCTGTACAATGTAACGGATAAAGAAATATGTTTGCTGATTGGCGCGCCTTTCCTCATGTTTTTCTATGTTACAACGGTTGTCTATCTTTATCATAAAACAAGAGTGAGAACAGTGCTGCAATCATTCTCCGCTGTTGGGAGGATGGCATTTACCAATTATCTGATGCAGTCTATTGTATGTACTTGGATTTTTTATCATTACGGCTTGGACCTGTATGGAAAAGTGTACCCTGCTGCCGGTGTGCTCATTACAATTACGGTTTGTGCCGTTCAAATGGTCTTCAGCCACCTTTGGCTTCGTGTCTTTCGGATGGGGCCGTTTGAGTGGCTGTGGAGAAGCGCTACGTATCTGTCGTGGCAGCCTATTGTAAAGAAAACAAAAGTCTAGATGCCTATTGGCGTCTAGACTTTTTTCTATTATTTATACACGACACGTGTTTTGCAAATGATGTCATGCAGGCCTTTTTTCTCTCCAAAGGCGATCATGATAAACCCGATATAAAAGATGATACCAGATAAGATATAGGCAAAGTAACGGCCAATTCCCTGTCCGACAGAAACCCGTTCACCCTGTTCATTGACCACTTTCAGGCCAAGAATTTTTTTGCCAAGTGTGCCTTGCATTTTAGAAGCTGTGAGCAGCCCGTAATATAACACACTGATGACGATCATGATCAGCATAGTAGGCAAAAATGCAAGCGTCATGTATTTTACTAAATACTCTTCTTCCGTCATGTAAGGGTTTGTTGCCACAGCCCCAGCTACAAAAACAGAATTGATCACAAATAGAATAATATAACTAGGAACAGATACAATAATGCCATCAATAAAATAAGCTAAAAAACGAATCCAAAATCCTGCTGGTTTTTCCATGTATTTTTCTCTCTCCTCTGAATTAATCTGGAATAGTATACTTTGAAAAACAAGTACATGCAATATGGTATGGTGATAAAATCCTGATATTACAGAAAAATGAGTCTTTTATCCTTTGTTTTTTACTATATAAATATACCAGAAAGAATCATATCATTTTTGTATGTTCTGGATTTTTTAAAAAAATATAATGAATATAACATTCAACTTACTTATAATGAAAAAGGTTAATATTTCTATTAAAGGAGGAGTTTGATGTCTAAAAAAAATAGCGTGGCGATCATGACAACCATTTCTGCGTTTCTTTTTTGCGCCGTGATTGTGGCGGCTTCACTTTCGCCGCTGGCCGGAACGGGAGCGGCGGCCAATCAGTTTAATTCAGTTGGCATGTGGTCAGCTGTCGGTATGATCCTTGTATTGTATTTCATTCCATTTCTCGTTTATATGCTCGGAGTTGATGCAATGAGGTATGTCATGGCGGTGCTTTGCGGCTTCGGGCTTTTGATTCATTTGTCTTCGGCCGGTTTTATCTTGATGTTTAGTTTCTTTAGTGACCATCTGCTTTCTGAGGTGATCTTTGTTTTCGGAATTAGTCTCGCTGCGGCTGCTGTCAACGTCATTTGGTTTGTGGCTGCATTTCGGCCGGGTGCTGAAAAAACGTCCGTGAATACTCTTACATAGTTTTCTAGTTTGTGATGTTTTTGTGAAATAGATTTATAAAATGGATGAATATGTTATGATGGTCACAAATTAGAAGTTACATATAATGGGGGTCTCAATGATGGTCAAGTCATTTCGTATGAAAGCTTTGATTGCGGGAGCTGCGGTGGCGGCGGCTGTTTCGGCCGGCGCTGTTTCTGATGTGCCCGCTGCCAAAGTGCTTCAGCCGACAGCTGCTTATGCGGCGGAAACGGTGTTTTCTCAAAATAATGGAGCATCTGGCTTTTTGACAGGAAGATATGATGTACAAGCGATGGCACCTGCCATGTTTAACTGGTCACGCGAAAGCCGGTTCGCCGGAAATACAGACGGGACGCTGAAATGGCAAAACGACATCAGAACGACTCCGCAAAATGGAGCGGGGGCTGTGATTGACGGAGACGGCACAGTATATCTTCATTCCAGAGACGGGGAAATGAAAGCCTTTAATCCAGACGGCTCAGTCAAATGGGTGACGGGCAATCTTGGAAAAACATATACGCAATCTCCTGTACTTGGGACCAACGGCGTTATCTATTTGGCATCCTATGACAAAAAGATTTATTTTATTGACAAAGAAACGGGAGAAATTTTAACAACGGTTCCGTTAAGCGGCGGGCCAAGCTCTGAAACGGTGATCGGTTCAGACGGGACGCTGTATTTCTCAACACTTGATAATTATGTTCACGCGATCAAACCGACGTCAAAATCAACCTGGACAGAGCGCTGGAAGTTGAAAACAAATGGTGTCGTCAGCTCTGTGCCGGTGCTTGCCAAAAACGGCACCGTGTATGTCGGCACATATAATTACGTGTTTTATGCGATCAACTCCGGAACCGGACAGGTGAAATGGTCCAGAACGACGTCAAATGCGTTTAAAGGATATCCGGTGATTGATAAGGATGGAAACATTTATGCCGGCAACCAAGATGGACAGCTGTATGCTTATACATCAACAGGCAGTTTGAAATGGACATTCCCGCTAAACGGGTTCTCCAGCTCATCTCCTGCGATTGATCATAATGGCAATATCTACATCGGCTCAGGAAGCGGCGAGCTGTTTTCCATCAGCAAAAACGGGGATATGAACTGGTCATTCTACACAGACGGCCCTGTCAGAACGGCGCCGCTGATTGACGCGAAGGGAACGGTTTATTTCGGGTCAGATGATATGAAGGTTTATGCGGCAGACGCAAACGGCAATGAATTATGGAGCTATCAAACCGACAGCAACGTCGTGTCATCTCCTCAGCTCGCTGAGGACGGAACGCTTTATATTGGAAGTTATACGAAGCTGATGGCTTTTGGGAAATAGTAAAACAGGCTGGCGAGGTTAACTCGGCAGCCTGTTTTTTTGATCAATCAAGATATTTATTTTTATAGACAACCTTTGTCCCGCAAATATAATCATGTAATGCCAGTTTAGAGGGAAAGGCCGCCATGATAAAACCGATATATAAGATCTTAGATAATGTGTAAGCGAAGAAACGGCCGAAGCTGTGCCAAAAAGAAATACGCTCGCTATACTGATTGACAACGATGATGCCCATGAGTTTTTTTCCCAATGCTGCTTGCATGTTTGAGGAAGTCAGCAAGCTATAGTAAAGAATAGCGAAAATAAATATGATGGCCAAAACAGGGATTGTGCCAATGATCAACATGAAAAACTCATATTGGGCTTCTGACATGTGTGTACCTGCTGCATCAATGAGTGGCAACACAATGAAGGTGTTAATGAAAATCATAATGAAAGAGAATATAGCTATAATAAATACATCAATAATAGAGGCGGCTGCCCGAATCCAAAATCCAGCTGGTTTTTCCATGTATAATATTCTTTCCTTTGAAGTTTTCTGGGATATTATACGTTAGGGGCTGTAGGGTTTCAATGAGATAGACTAGAGGAATTTGGTCTCGTAGTAAAAATGGTATTTTATCACTTTTAATCTCTTTATTTAGGTGATATAAAGATAAAAAAAGAACCTGCAAGATGATGCAGATTCTCTTCATTACGATTATTTAGCGGCTTGAATAAATACACCCTTCTCATGAGAAAACTCTTTGAATCCGTATACCCCATGATAGGAGCCGATTCCGCTTGTGTTGACGCCGCCGAATGGCAGGTTGACGTCACTGAAATGGACGACGACATCATTGATGGCGGCATTTCCTGATGTCGTGTGCTGAAGGACGTTGTCAATCAGGTCTTGGTTTTTGCTGAACACATAAAGTGCAAGCGGTTTATCGCGGTCATTTACGTAATCGATGACCTCGTCGATGTCTTCATAGTTCATCATTGGCAGAATCGGTGCGAAGATTTCCTCCTGCATGATTTTCATATCAGGCGTGACGTTTTTCAAAACGGTTGGCGAGATCGTGCGGTCGCTGGCATCAAATACGCCGCCGAACACCACTTCCGCCCCTTTTTCGATGGCATCGTCGAACAGATCTTTGACGCGGTTGAAGTTGCGGTCATTGACGATCTGCGTAAATTTGCTGCGGTCTGGGGTATGATCATCCTCCATAAATCCAGCGTTGACGACTGTTTGTAAAATCCCCGCGAACCTGTCCTGAACGTCTTTTTTAATGAACAGGTAATCAGGTGCGATGCAGGTTTGGCCGGCGTTTACGAATTTCCCGACGGCGATCTTTTTCGCTGCGTCCATCAGATCGTATTCACTGTCAATAATCGTCGGGCTCTTGCCGCCAAGCTCAAGTGTGACAGATGCCAAGTGTTTGGCAGCCGCTGTCATGACAATTTTCCCGACATTTGTGCTTCCAGTGAAGAAAATATGGTCGAACGGCTGATCAAGTAGTTCGGTTGCCACCTCAACCTCTCCTTCAAAAATCGCGACTTCTTTTTCATCAAAAGCGTCTCTTATTACTTTAGCGGCAATGTTGCTCGTGTTCATCGTGAAATCGGACAGCTTCACAATCGCGCTGTTTCCGGCTGCGAGAGAAGCGGCAAGCGGCGCCATCGTCAGCATAAACGGATAGTTCCACGGGCCGAGGATGAGTGTGACGCCTTTAGGCTCGTACATAAGAATTCCGTTTGCGTCAGGGCTTAACGATGAACCGACTTCTTTAGGCGCCATCCATTGTTCCAGGTTATTCATATTATCTCTAATCGCTTTTTTTGTTCCTTCGATTTCCGCTTTTTTGACTTCGTGATATGGTTTGCGGACGTCTTTGCGGATCGCTTCGATGATTTCTTCTTCATGGGCGATGACGGAATCTAAAAAGCGTTGAAGCTTTTCTCTCCGCTGTTCCGCTGTTGAAGCGCGCAAGGCTTTTTGCTGTTTTTTCTGAAGCTGAAAGACACGCTGGATGTCGTCCTTTACTTGCTGTTCCATTGTAAAATCCCCCTCATTTGCTTTCTTCTTTTCTCGGACCTATTATAAGGTGGTACCTTTTCTGTAAGAAAGACAACGGTGAACCATCTATACGTTACCGTACATATATCTAAGATCTGTCTAATGATTGGAGGTGTCTTTTGTGCCGGAATCTGCCGAAGCTCAAGTGAAAGAGGCGCTGCTGGCTTTATTGAAAGAAAGAGATATTCAACACATCACAATGAAAGAAATCGCTGAGAAGGCCAAAGTGAGCCGCGGATCGCTCTACCTTTATTATGAGGATAAGTTTTCAATCATTGAGGATGTGATCGAAGACATGAAGGAAGGACTGGGCAAAGCGCTTTTTGACGCCTTCAGTCATATGGATACCCTTCATTTGAACAAAAAACGGCAAACGGTGCATCCGACGCTGTCCTTTGTTCATGAGCATCGATCCTTTTTTTCTGTGATGATGAACAGAGGGCATTTCCATCGTTTTTTTAGGGATGTGTTTCAGCAGGATGTGCTGCTGACTCCGGTCCATGTGAATTTGACGCCGATTGAACGGGAAATTTACGGACATTACCGGGCCTTGTATACGTACGCGATTATCCTGTATTGGCTGAATGAGGATGCGGCCGCGACTCCGGAAGCTATCAGCCAAAAGGTATGGGAGCTTGTTTCTCAAAAGAGATTTTATTGGCTGTTTGGACAAGCTGTGCCAGGAGAGCGAGAGAATGACAAGCAAATCGACAGGCGTGTGGTTCGAACGAGAGAGGCGCTCCAGAAGGCATTTCTGGACGTGCTGGCGGAGAAAAAAGACTACGCAGCCATCACGATTTCGGATATTACCCGGAAAAGCAATATCCGCCGTGCAACCTTTTATGATCACTATGCCAATAAGGAGGAATTGCTCCAAACCATGATACAGCGATCATGTGCGGAGATCATTGATCACCTGACGATTGCCTCCAGCCCGAATGAATTTTCCTTAAAGGAAGCGGAGAAGGCGCTCGCCAGTCTGCTTTCTGCTTTGTCAAACATGCCCATTGTCCATTTTCTCAATCGGGAATGGGGTGTTCCTCATGTGATACCTGATATGTTCAAAGCGCTGGAATCGTTTTATCTGCATCAGCAAACTGATATTCACGCAGAGAAAAAGCTTTATGCCCATTATGTATCCGCAATGATTATTGGGTTGCTTTTGTATCGGCTGGATGAAGGAAAGGCGCATCCGCCTGAAGTGCTGGCGAGGGAATTTTTGCAGTTTTTGGATGTGAAAAAGTATAAGGTTGTATTGCTTTGAAAGACAAAAAGAGAGGGACATCCCCTCTCTTATTTCGTTTCTTTCTTCCATTTCTCATCAATCAGCATTTTCCCTGGCCATGTGTATGCCATGATGCCGCCGTCTGCGGTGATGTCCTCTCCTGTGACGTATGAGCTGTCGTCTGACGCGAGGAACAGGGCCACTGTCGCCATTTCCTTCGGCTGGCCGAGGCGGCCGAGCGGCGTGACCCATTTGTTGGCTTCGCGGAATTTTTCACCCATTTCCTGTTCTTTGGTGCCTGCTAATTTGTCAATCAGCGGGGTTTCGATCGTACCCGGTGAAATGGAATTGACGCGGATGCCGTTCCGTGCGTAGTCGATCGCCATCGCTTTTGTCAGGTTGGTGATGCCGCCTTTTGCTGCGTTGTAGCCGGAGCGGTCAAGGTCCGCGGCACGGCCTGACATGGAGGAGGTATTGATGATGGAGCCTCCTTTTTCGAGCATGAGCGGAATCAGATATTTGCTGCAAAGGAACGTGCCGCGCAGGTCGACGGCGATAATGCGGTCAAACAGGTCAACCGGATATTCGTGCACCTTTCCGCCTTCCTGATCAACGCCGGCATTATTAAACAGAATATCAATCGTTCCGCATGCATCCTTGATTTGATCAGCAAATGCTTTCACACTGTTTTCATCTGACACATTGAGGTGAAAGGATTCGGCCTGTCCTCCGTTTTTTCTGATTGCGTCAACTGTTTCTTCCATTTGATCTTTATTGATATCTCCGATGATCACACGCGCGCCTTCATTGGCAAAAACCTCTGCCGTCGCTTGCCCAATGCCTGTCGCGGCGCCTGTGATCACTGCTGTTTTGTTTTCAAGTCTTCCCATGATACGAGACCTCCTTTTTCTATTTGTCTTCCCGCTATGTGCAGTGATAAACATGCGAGAAAAGAAAGGCCAGCATATGTTAAGATGAATTAGAAATTGTTGGGAGGTTTGTATGTGTGAAGGTACAGCATAAGAAGGAGCTCAAGTTTTATTGCTTCATTACCATTCCATCTGCATTTGTTGTGCTGACTGTCATCTCTTTTTTATTGCAAGAGATTACGTTTCCGGTGACTGCAAGCGCATTTCTGAGTGCTTCATGGCATAATCTATTGTTTTTGATACCGTTCGGTTTGTTTTTCTACCCGGTGCATATATGGATGAAGCGGGAGTTTGGCCGCTGGAATGACACAGAAAAAAAGAGAGGATGATGAAGCCTCTCTTTTTTATGAGAATGAGTGAGAAAAAGAGTGAAAACAAATCCAACTAATGTTAAATTTACATATATATGCATCTATCAATCTAATTGACAATTGTCATCTTATGTGATAAATAGATGCTGAAAAGGGTTTACATAATGGTAAAGGAGCGATCAAGAGTGGCGAAAAAAGAGTTTAAAGCAGAGTCTAAACGCTTGCTGGATATGATGATTAACTCCATTTATACCCAAAAAGAAATTTTCCTGCGCGAGTTAATCTCCAATTCGAGTGATGCGATTGACAAAATCTATTACAAAGCGCTTACGGACGATGCGCTTACGTTTGATAAAGACAGTTACTACATAAAGGTCGCAGCTGACAAAGATGCGAGAACATTAACCATCTCTGATACGGGGATCGGAATGACAAAGGATGAGCTTGAACAGCATCTTGGAACAATTGCAAAAAGCGGTTCCCTCGCGTTTAAAAAGGAAAACGAGCTGAAAGACGGACATGACATTATCGGGCAGTTCGGTGTCGGTTTTTACGCGGCATTTATGGTTGCCGATGTCGTGACAGTCATCAGTAAAGCGCTTGGCAGCGAAGAGGCTTATAAATGGGAGTCTGCGGGTGCAGACGGCTATACGATTGAGCCGTGTGAAAAGGATTCTGTCGGTACAGACATTATCCTGAAAATCAAAGAGAACACAGAAGATGACAGCTATGACGAGTTTTTAGAGGAATATCGTTTAAAAGCGATCATCAAGAAGTACTCCGACTTCATTCGCTACCCGATCAAAATGGATACAACCATTAATAAGCCGAAGGAAGGCAGCGAAAATGAATTTGAAGAGGTGCAGGAAGAGCAGACGGTCAACAGCATGGTGCCGATCTGGAGAAAAAACAAAAGCGAGCTGACAGATGAGGATTATGAAAAATTCTATGCTGAAAAGCATTACGGGTTTGATAAACCGCTCACACACGTTCATATCAGTGTGGATGGAGCCGTTCGCTACAATGCGATTCTATTCGTCCCTGAAAACATGCCGTTTGACTACTATTCCAAGGAATATGAGAAAGGCTTGGAGCTGTATTCCAATGGCGTGCTGATCATGAATAAGTGCGCAGACCTGCTACCGGACCACTTCAGCTTTGTGAAGGGCATGGTCGATTCTGAGGATCTGTCGCTGAATATTTCCAGAGAAATGCTGCAGCATGACCGCCAGCTGAAGCTGATCGCGAAAAACATCAGCAAGAAAATCAAAAGCGAGCTGCAAAGCCTGTTGAAAAAAGACCGCGAGAAATACGAGACGTTCTACAAGTCGTTCGGCAGACAGCTGAAATTCGGCGTGTATAATGATTTTGGCGCGAATAAGGATCAATTGAAGGATCTCCTATTATTCTACTCTTCAAAAGAGAAAAAACTGGTCAGCTTAGACGAGTATGTTTCCAGAATGCCAGAGGAGCAGAAATTCATTTATTACGCGACCGGGGATTCTTACGACCGCATTGAGAAACTGCCGCAAACGGAAATGGTGGCGGACAAAGGCTATGAAATCCTCTACTTTACTGAGGACATCGATGAGTTTGCAATTAAAATGCTGGCTTCTTATCAGGAAAAAGAATTCAAGTCCGTATCAAGCGGAGACCTTGGCATAGACACGGATGAGGATCAAAAGCAGTCCGAGGAAGAGGAAAGCAAGTATAAGGATCTGTTTGAGGAAATGAAAAACATTCTGTCAGATAAAGTGAAAAACGTCAGAATCTCAAAACGGCTTAAATCACATCCAGTCTGCCTTGCAGCTGACGGCGAAGTGACAATTGAGATGGAAAAAATCTTAAACGCGATGCCTGACAGCCAAAATGTGAAGGCGGAAAAAGTGCTGGAAATCAACCCGAATCACGAGGTATTCCAAACGCTGCAGGACGCGTTTGAACAAGATAAAGAGAAGTTGAGCCTGTACACAAACCTTCTGTACAATCAGGCGCTTCTCATCGAAGGCCTGCCGATTCAGGACCCTGTGGAATTTACGAACAATATTTGCAAGGTCATGGTGTAAACAGAAAAAGGAATCGTCCCATAAGGAGACGATTCCTTTTTTTATAATGTACGCTCATTCAGCACTTGGTTTTGGGTGCTTTTCTTCTTTTTAAACCGTTTTTTCAGGCTTGCTTCAATTTCCTCCAAGCTTTTCCCTTTGGTTTCCGGTACCATGTAGAACGCGAAGAAAAATGAGAGAAGACAAATGACTGAGAAAACCATAAAGACCCATGCGATGCCCATCGCGCTTAGCATCAGCGGAAAGACAAGCGACACGATCAGGTTAGCCGCCGATAACACCAAAGTCGTGAACCCTGTCGCGGCTCCGCGTGCTTTGGACGGGAAGAGCTCAGGCATGAGCACCCACACTACCGGACCCCATGTCGCCTGGTAAAAGACGATATAGACACCTAGAAAGACTACTGTCATCCACGCTGTTGATGCGGAAAGTCCGAGCGTTAGGAGCACGCCTGATAAAGCAGCAAGGCTCAGTGTGATGCCGACACTTCCCCAGATCAGAAGTTTTTTGCGGCCGACACGGTCAATTAAGATCATGGCAGTGATACACATGATGACGTTGAGGATGCCGATCCCCATTGTGCCGAGCGCCGAAGCTGATGTGCCAAGACCGGCCTTCGTAAAAATGGTTGGCGCGTAGTAGATGACCGTGTTAATGCCGACTGCCTGCTGGAAAATGGCAAGGCCGACGCCAATCAGAAGCATAGGGCGAATCCACTTGGCTTTCAGCACGCCAAGTGTCGTTTCTTTTTTCTCCGCTTCCCCTTGCTTCATCTCTGCCAATTCCATTTCGATGTCTTTGGGGTCATGAGTGATGTTCATGATGCGTCTCGCTTCTTCTTCGCGGCCGCGCTTCACGAGCCATCTTGGCGATTCCGGCATGAACGCGATGCCGATTAATAGAAGCACGGCAGGCACTGCAGCCAGACCGACCATCCAGCGCCACGCTTCAAACGGTGTGAACAGGTAGTTAACGATATAGGCGAGCAAAATCCCGGTGACAATCATTAAGTTGTTCATTGTGCCGAGTGTCCCGCGAATTTTCGTCGGTGCCATTTCGGAAAGATACACGGGCACAAGTGCCGTTGAACCGCCGACGGCCAACCCGAGTATCACCCTAGATGCAATCAGCATGCCGATTGTTTGAGAAAATGCGCAAGCGAGCGCGCCGATAATAAAAATGATGGAAAGGACAAATACAACCTTTCTCCTGCCCCAGCGGTCTGAGCATGTGCCGCTCAAGGCAGAACCGAAAATCGCGCCAAGGAGCAGCATGCTGACAACCAATCCTTCTGTCAATGTCGTTAAAGGAATATCGTTATTGATAAACAGGAGTGCTCCGGAGATAACACCTGTATCGTAACCATATAGCAGTCCCCCTAAAGCGCCGAAAAAGTAGATCATATATTTCCTTGTGTCTTTCTTCACAAATGTCTCCTCCTCAGTTGTTGAGCCAATGAGTATCTAAAATGTATAACAAAGTTAATAGATTAGTACCCATTTCCTATCTCATTTGAAACATTTGTTTTGAACAAACGGAAACGTTAAAGCCAAAAGAGATGATCACAGATCCGCTGAGTTTAGGAAAAACGAAATAACTTTATGCTCAGAGAAACCATTAAAAAAACCTTACCCGCGCGGAGTAAGGTTTTGATTAAGACATTTTTATTCTTCTGCTTCGTTGACGAAAACCAAGGCGGAGAAGCCTTTTTTCTTATCAAATTGCAATTCAACGACGGTAACGTCCGGATTGAAGTTGTGGTATTCCTCTAAGAACTGAATAATGCCTTCTGAAATGTCATCTGACATAAGCTGCTTGTGGTGCAGGCCAAATGTAGCTTCAGCGAAGAACCCTGTACGCTTGTTATAAGATAGCTCCTTTACTTCAACGTCTTCAGGGTAGATATCTTCTTCATTGGAAATATACACGCAAATTCCGTCTACAATTTCTTGCTCATTTAATATTAATCTCATCGCCTAAAATCTCCTTCTGTACGTCTTCGGTGCTTTAAATGCGCGAATCAATGCGATGACAATGATTAAAATAATGAT
This sequence comes from Bacillus sp. PS95, assembly GCF_037963565.1. NCBI lineage: Bacteria > Bacillati > Bacillota > Bacilli > Caryophanales > Bacillaceae > Bacillus > Bacillus sp. PS95. Next base: position 4,060,422 of record NZ_CP150160.1, on the reverse strand, counting down.
CAAAGCGATGATATCCACGATCCAGGCAATGGGTGAAGCGCCATAAGAAACATAGCCGGGGCCTCCGGCTGGATGATAGGTGTAACCCCACGGGTGCATCATGCTGATCATGAACATACCCATTGTAAATCCGCTATAATATCCAAACCATCCTGATGGCGCGAAACCTGCGTGATAGTAATGATTGACTGAAACATATCGTCCGCCAACATAGGCTTTAGACGTTTTTCCGCTGTATGTCTTTCCGGTTACTTTTGATGTAGCGCCGGAAAAGGTGCCTGACGATTTTTTAGAGCTTGAGGAGCTTGCCTTTTCTGAAGGCTTCTTTTTAAGCGAAATCGATGATGATGAATCGTCAGACGTCTTGGATTTTTTGCTAGAAGAGCTTGATCCTGAGCTGTAGCTTGATTTCGGGCTTGATTTATAGCTTCCGCTGTATGACGAGCTTGAACTTCGGCTGCTGTAACTAGATGATGAGCGGCCGCTGAAGCTCTTTGCATGAGAAATCGTTGATGGCAGCAGTACACCTAAAGCAACGGTTACTGCAACTAAGGCTTTTACATATTTAAGTTTCATTCTGTTTCCTCCATAGACCGCCGAAAAGGTCCGCTATTCTGACCAGCAAATAAAAGAAGCTGGGTCAGCTTTATTTCATATGAGCTAGATGATATGAACGTTTCATACTTTTGCTTTCTCAATCACTTTCTTTCTGAGATAAACTACCTTTATTTTATCGGATTTATGGCTCATTTTGTAAGGTTTTGCTTCAAAATCAGTTATTTAGGAATTTATCGCACAAAAAAACAGCCTTCTCCAATGGAGAAGGCTGCTTTCTTCTTATGCGAACAGCTTATCAATAAATGAAATATCCTCTTGAGAAAGCGTCACGTCGGCTGTTTTGATGTTATCAATCAGCTGATCGGCACGTTTTGCTCCCGGGATTAAAATATCAATTTCCGGTCTTGCTAAATACCAGGCCAATACGATGTGAGGGATATCCACGTTGTGTTTTTCGGCAATCGGCGCAAGCTTGTTGACCTTTCTGATATTTTCTTTGAAACGCTCGCCCTTGAAGTGTTCCTGTTCGTTTCGCAGGTCGCCTTCTGGGAACGTTGTATCTTCTGTATACTTTCCTGCCAATAAACCTGATACGAGCGGGAAGTAAGGGATAAATGAAATATTATGCTCCTTCGTATACGGGAAGAATGTGTTTTCCGCTTCACGGTTTAACAGGTTGTATTCGCCTTGCAATACATCTACCAAACCGTCTTTGTTTGCTTCTTTCAATTGCTCTAAAGAGAAGTTGGATACACCGATGGAGCGGATTTTTCCGGCTTTCTTCATCTCATTCAGCGCGTTAACGGCTTCATCCTTAGGCGTATGTTCGTCAGGGAAGTGAATGTAGAACAAATCGATATAATCGGTATTCAAGCGCTTCAGGCTTTCATCAACTGATTTTTTAAGAAATTCTGGTGAATTATCAAAGACAAAGTCATTGCCTTGTTTTCTGTGAGCGGCTTTTGTCGCGATGACAACATCTTCACGGTTGAATTCACGCAGCACTTCACCAATTAATTCTTCGGAACGGCCGATCCCGTAAATATAAGCGGTGTCTAACATTGTCACGCCATTACGGATCGCCTCGCGCACCAATTCTTTTCCGGTTTCTTCATTTAGGTTCGGGTAGAGGTTATGTCCTCCGACAGCATTTGTTCCTAATCCGATAGGGAATACCTGCAAGTCTGATTTTCCGAGCTTCGCTTTTTTCATGATCTGCCTCCTAGAATAAAATGGATGATAGACTCTCAACACTATTGTAAACGTTAGGCCAGATGAATGCCGATTTGATGCTCATTGCAGTACTGCGTGTACTCGTCGTCTAATGGCTGAGAGGTCACAATGCAATGCAGCCTGTCAAACGGTGCATACGTCAGAAGCGTTGATTTTCCGAATTTAGAATGGTCAGCCAATAGATACACTTCTTTTGCTTTTTCTGAAATCCTCTTTTTAATTTCATACTCCAGCAGATCCGAATTGGTCAATCCGTGAGTCAGCGTCGTTCCGGTAGCGGACATAAAGGCTTTGTTGATATTGTACTTATCAAGCATAGCCGGGTCGTCCATGCCGACAAAGGAGCGGGTTTTTCTCTTATAGTTGTTTCCGATAATGATTAAGTTGATATTCTTCAAAGCTGACGCCGCATTGATAATGTCTAAACTGTTGGTTAAGATGGTGACATTTTTGGCTGGATCAAGCGTATCAAGAATAGACTTTGTCGTCGTTCCTGAATCAATGAAGACCAAATCGTGATCTTCAATAAATCGGGAAGCATAATGGGCGATTTTTGTTTTTTCATCCTGGTGCTGAATGGTGCGATTTTCAAAAGGAACTAATGCGGTTTTTTCAATAGATGTTACGCCGCCGTATACTTTTTCAATCGCACCCTTTTCTGTTAGCTTGTTGATATCACGTCTGACTGTGTTTTTGGAGACATTGAACACCTGGCACAGCTCATCTAAGGAAACAGTGCCATGCGATAAAATGTACTCCTCCATTTCCTGAATCCGCATCAGTTTCATATTAAAAACTCCTTCTTGAATCTTTACGTAACATAAATATATAATAAAAACCAAAAGTTAATCAATAGTTGCTTAAAAAATGATAACATCGGTGTATATCTTTTGCAAGATTCTACGGCCTTCTCTTACCTCTCTTACTTGATTAAAAGATTAATATAATAAAAATAATGAAAAAATGTAGTGTTTATGATTGACTTATGGGTATTATGCGATTAGAATATAACCAAGAAATGACCAAAAAGTAACCTGTTGTGCATGAAATGGTTGCTTGTATGTAAATATGCATCCGCCATTTATTTTTTTGGTTTTTTTGAAAGCGTTTAATTCTTGGCTTGCTGAAAAGTGGATATTGATATGAATCTATCCTGAACCATCAATACAAGTGTATGTGTTTACTAATGAAGGAGGCAATAAGAATGGCAGAAATCAGAAAATTAAAAAACTACATCAACGGTGAATGGGTTGAAAGCAAAACAGATCAATATGAAGATGTCGTCAATCCGGCGACGAAAGAAGTGCTATGCCAAGTGCCGATTTCTACAAAAGAGGATATTGATTACGCAGCGCAAACGGCGGCTGAAGCATTTAAAACATGGTCAAAGGTGGCGGTTCCGCGCCGTGCCAGAATTCTATTTAACTTCCAGCAGCTGCTGTCCCAGCATAAAGAAGAACTGGCTCATCTGATTACCATTGAAAACGGAAAAAACACAAAAGAAGCTTTAGGTGAAGTGGGACGCGGGATTGAAAACGTAGAGTTCGCCGCTGGAGCACCTTCCCTGATGATGGGTGACTCACTTGCTTCCATCGCAACGGACGTTGAAGCGGCGAACTACCGTTACCCAATCGGAGTTGTCGGCGGAATCGCGCCATTCAACTTCCCGATGATGGTCCCTTGCTGGATGTTCCCAATGGCGATCGCACTCGGCAACACATTTATTTTAAAACCATCAGAGCGGACACCGCTGTTAACAGAGAAATTGGTTGAGCTTTTTGAAAAAGCGGGCCTTCCGAAAGGGGTATTCAACGTCGTATACGGTGCGCATGACGTTGTGAACGGCATCCTCGAGCATCCCGAAATTAAAGCGATTTCATTTGTAGGCTCCAAGCCAGTCGGCGAATACGTCTACAAAAAAGGAAGCGAAAACTTAAAACGCGTTCAATCTCTGACTGGCGCGAAAAACCATACGATTGTCTTGAACGATGCGAATCTTGAAGACACGGTTACAAACATCGTCGGAGCTGCCTTCGGTTCTGCCGGTGAACGCTGCATGGCTTGTGCGGTTGTGACAGTTGAAGAAGGAATCGCCGATGAATTTATGGCGAAGCTGCAGGAAAAAGTGGCGGACATTAAAATCGGTAACGGCCTTGATGACGGCGTGTTCTTAGGACCGGTGATTCGCGAAGACAACAAGAAGCGCACGCTCAGCTATATCGAAAAAGGTCTTGAAGAAGGTGCCAGACTCGTATGTGACGGACGTGAAAATGTGTCAGACGACGGCTACTTTGTCGGCCCGACGATCTTTGACAATGTCACAACAGAGATGACGATCTGGAAAGATGAAATTTTCGCTCCGGTCTTATCTGTCATTCGTGTGAAAAACCTGAAAGAAGCGATTGAAATCGCCAATAAGTCTGAGTTTGCCAACGGTGCCTGCTTGTTCACATCCAACTCAAACGCAATCCGCTACTTCCGTGAAAACATTGATGCGGGAATGCTAGGCATCAACCTTGGTGTGCCGGCTCCAATGGCGTTCTTCCCATTCTCAGGCTGGAAATCTTCATTCTTTGGAACGCTGCATGCGAACGGAAAAGACAGCGTCGACTTCTATACACGTAAAAAAGTGGTGACGGCAAGATATCCGGCACCTGATTTCAACTAAACGACGAACAGCCGAACGGCGTCCATGTGCGCTGTTCGGGCTCATTCTGCCAATAGAAAGAGGAGGGCATCACTATGAGTTATTTGTTGCGTAAGCCGCAGTCGCATGAAGTATCTAATGGGGTCAAACTCGTGCACGAAGTAACGACATCCAACTCTGATCTCACTTATGTAGAGTTTAAAGTGTTAGATCTTGCATCAGGTTCAAGCTATACAGAAGAATTGAAAAAACAAGAAATCTGTATTGTGGCGGTAACGGGAAAAATTACAGTGACAGATCATGAGTCGACTTTTGAGAATATCGGCACGCGTGAAAGCGTATTTGAACGAAAACCGACAGACAGCGTCTATATATCAAATGACCGTGCATTTGAGATCACAGCAGTCAGCGACGCAAGAGTGGCGCTTTGCTATTCTCCATCGGAAAAGCAGCTTCCGACAAAGCTGATCAAAGCGGAAGACAACGGAATTGAGCATCGCGGGCAATTTTCAAACAAACGTACTGTTCATAACATTCTTCCGGATTCAGACCCTTCAGCTAACAGTCTATTAGTAGTTGAAGTCTATACAGACAGCGGCAACTGGTCCAGCTACCCGCCTCACAAACATGATCAAGACAACTTGCCGGAAGAATCTTTCTTAGAAGAAACGTACTACCATGAGTTAGACCCGGGACAGGGCTTTGTATTTCAGCGCGTATACACAGATGACCGTTCTATTGACGAGACAATGACTGTGGAAAATGAAAACGTTGTCATCGTTCCTGCGGGATACCACCCGGTAGGCGTTCCGGACGGATACACATCCTACTATTTAAATGTCATGGCAGGGCCGACGCGAAAATGGAAGTTTTATAACGACCCGGCGCATGAATGGATTTTAGAACGCTAACAAGTGAGGAGTGGCTGTTTACGATGAAGTATACATTCAATGAAGAGAAGGCTTTTGATATTGTTGCCATCGGCCGGGCATGTATTGACCTGAACGCAGTCGAATACAACCGCCCAATGGAAGAGACGATGACATTTTCCAAATACGTTGGGGGTTCACCTGCGAATATCGCGATCGGCAGCGCGAAGCTTGGCTTAAAAGCGGGCTTCATCGGCAAAATTCCGGATGACCAGCATGGAAGATTCATAGAGTCCTATATGAGAAAGACCGGCGTTGATACAACACAGATGGTTGTTGATCAAGATGGACACAAAGCAGGCCTTGCATTTACAGAAATCCTCAGCCCTGAAGAATGCAGCATTTTAATGTATCGCGATGATGTGGCGGATCTTTATCTTGAGCCTTCAGAGGTAAGCGAGGACTATATCGCAAATGCGAAAATGCTGCTTGTTTCCGGGACAGCGCTCGCCAAAAGCCCGTCACGGGAAGCGGTGCTAAAAGCTGTTCAATACGCGAAGAAGCATCAGGTTAAAGTGGTGTTCGAACTGGATTACCGTCCGTATACGTGGCAGTCATCAGATGAAACAGCCGTTTATTATTCTTTGGTTGCCGAGCAGTCTGATATCGTCATCGGCACACGCGATGAATTTGATGTGATGGAAAACCGCACAGGCGGAAGCAATGAAGAATCCGTCAATCATTTATTTGGCCATTCAGCCGACCTCGTTGTCATCAAACACGGCGTCGAAGGCTCTTACGCATACAGCAAATCCGGCGAGGTATTCCGCGCTCAAGCGTACAAGACAAAAGTGCTGAAAACCTTTGGAGCCGGTGACTCCTATGCGTCAGCCTTTATCTATGGCCTTGTCAGCGGAAAAGACATTGAAACGGCATTGAAATACGGCAGTGCTTCCGCTTCCATTGTGGTGAGCAAGCATAGTTCGTCAGAAGCGATGCCGACTGCGGAAGAAATCGTACAGCTTATTGAAGCACAGTCATAATTGAAAAAGATCGAGTAAAGGTGGGATCGTTTGTGGGTAAGAAAATTCGCTTAACAACAGCACAGGCGCTGATTAAATTCTTAAACCAGCAGTACATCCATGTTGATGGAAAGGAAGAGCCTTTTGTCGAAGGGATTTTCACAATTTTCGGCCATGGAAACGTATTAGGGATCGGGCAAGCGCTTGAGCAGGATGCAGGCCATTTGAAAGTCTATCAAGGGAAAAATGAACAAGGAATGGCGCATGCGGCCATGGCGTACAGCAAGCAAATGCTGAGAAGAAAAATATATGCGGTGTCTACATCCGTCGGACCTGGAGCGGCTAACTTGGTGGCGGCAGCCGGCACTGCATTGGCAAACAATATCCCAGTTCTCTTGATTCCGGCAGACACATTTGCGACAAGACAGCCAGACCCTGTACTGCAGCAAATGGAGCAAGAATACAGTGCGGCGATTACGACAAACGATGCATTGAAACCTGTATCGAGATACTGGGACCGCATTACGCGCCCTGAGCAGCTGATGAGCAGTTTGCTGCGCGCGTTTGAAGTCATGACTGACCCGGCAAAAGCAGGTCCGGCAACGATTTGTATTTCTCAGGATGTTGAAGGGGAAGCATACGATTTTGATGAAAGTTTCTTCGTCAAACGGGTTCACTATATTGATCGCATGCAGCCGAGCGAGCGCGAGCTTCAAGGTGCGGCGGAGCTGATTAAATCCAGCAAAAAACCTGTGATTCTCGTCGGCGGAGGCGCAAAATATTCCGGTGCGCGCGATGAATTGGTTGCCATTTCTGAAGCCTATAACATTCCGTTAGTTGAAACGCAGGCAGGAAAGTCTACTGTTGAGGCAGATTTTGCGAACAACCTTGGCGGAATGGGCATCACAGGTACACTTGCGGCAAACAAAGCGGCCCGCCAAGCTGATTTGATTATCGGCATCGGCACAAGGTATACAGATTTTGCGACATCCTCTAAGACCGCTTTTGATTTTGATAAAGCGAAGTTTTTGAACATTAACGTCAGCCGAATGCAGGCGTATAAACTTGATGCATTCCAAGTGGTAGCGGATGCGAAAGCGACGCTTGGCAAACTGCATGGCTTGCTTGAAGGCTATGAGAGCGAGTTCGGCACAACGATTCGGGAGCTGAAGGACGAATGGCTAGCTGAACGCGAGCGTCTCAGCAAAGTGACGTTTAAGCGGGAAGCATTTGATCCGGAAATCAAAAATCATTTTTCTCAAGAGGTCCTGAATGAATATGCTGACGCGTTGAATACGGAGCTTCCGCAAACAACGGCATTGCTGACAATCAACGAGACGATTCCTGAAGACAGCGTCATCATCTGTTCAGCAGGCTCACTCCCAGGAGATTTGCAGCGTCTGTGGCATTCTAATGTTCCGAATACGTATCACCTGGAGTATGGGTATTCTTGCATGGGCTATGAAGTGTCCGGGACACTCGGTCTTAAACTGGCCCACCCTGACAGAGAAGTGTATTCAATCGTCGGAGACGGCAGCTTCCTGATGCTTCATTCTGAATTGATCACGGCGATTCAGTACAACAAGAAAATCAATGTGCTGCTCTTTGACAACTCAGGATTCGGATGCATCAACAACCTGCAAATGGATCACGGCAGCGGCAGCTACTATTGCGAGTTCCGCACAGATGACAACCAAATCCTGAATGTCGATTACGCGAAAGTTGCTGAGGGATACGGCGCGAAAACCTACCGCGCAAACACAGTAGAAGAATTAAAAGCGGCGTTAGAGGATGCGAAGAAACAGGATGTATCAACATTAATTGAAATGAAGGTTCTGCCTAAAACAATGACGGACGGCTATGACAGCTGGTGGCATGTCGGGGTGGCAGAGGTATCTGAACAAGAAAGCGTTCAGAAAGCATACGAAGCAAAAGAGAAAAAGCTGGAATCTGCGAAGCAGTATTAGAGGGGAGGCACCATAGATGGGCAAAAATGAAATCCTGTGGGGGATCGCTCCTATTGGGTGGCGGAATGATGACATGCCTGAAATTGGAGCGGGAAATACACTTCAGCATTTGTTAAGTGATATCGTTGTCGCACGTTTTCAAGGCACGGAGGTCGGGGGCTTTTTCCCCGAACCTGCCATCCTGAACAAAGAGCTGAAGCTTCGGAACTTACGCATTGCAGGAAAGTGGTTCAGCAGTTTTATTTTGCGTGACGGACTTGGTGAAGCGGCAAAGGCATTTACCCTGCATTGTGAGTATTTGCAGCAAGTAAACGCGGATGTCGCAGTTGTCTCTGAACAAACGTACAGCGTGCAAAGCTTGGAGAAAAACGTGTTCACAGAGAAGCCGCACTTTACGGATGATGAATGGGAGCGGCTTTGCGAAGGGCTGAATCACCTTGGCGAAATTGCCGCTCAGCATGGCTTGAAGCTTGTCTATCATCATCATCTCGGCACTGGTGTCCAAACAGCGGAAGAAGTGGACCGCCTGATGGCAGGAACTGACCCTTCGCATGTACACCTCCTCTATGATACAGGCCATGCGTATATTTCTGACGGCGATTACATGGGGATGCTTGAGAAGCATATCGGCCGCATTAAGCATGTGCACTTTAAGGATGCCCGCCTGAATGTCATGGAACAATGCAGGCTCGAAGGACAATCGTTCCGGCAATCATTTTTAAAAGGCATGTTTACGGTTCCCGGTGACGGCTGCATTGACTTTAGAGAAGTATATCAGCTGCTGTTGAAGCACAGTTATTCCGGATGGATTGTCATTGAAGCTGAACAGGACCCCGATGTTGCAAACCCGCTGGAGTATGCATTGATTGCGAGAAACTATATTGATCAGCAGTTGTTGGATCTGGCTTAATGGGGAATGAACATATGGGCAATACCAATGGAGATTCAGCCTTCAATAAACGGACAATCGCGGCAGCATTGGCCAACTATATTGATGCCGGTTCAATTGTGGCAGGCTCCGCCGGTTTATCATTATGGGTCAGTTACCTTAAGCTATCCGATACACAAATCGGGCTGCTCGGCGCGCTGAGCGCAAATGCGATTTCTGCCGCTGTCGGCGCGCTGCTTGGCGGGTTTCTGGCTGATAAAGTCGGACGGAAGGCTGTTTATACCAATAGTATGCTGGTTTATGCACTAGGGATTTGTTTGGTTTTGTTCGGGGTTAATTTCCCCATGTTGTTAAGCGGTTACATCATTATCGGTTTATCAGTAGGAGCTGACATAACCGCGTCATGGACCATTATTGCGGAAAATGCGCCAAAGAAGAATCGGGCCAGGCATTGCGGCGTAGCACAAGTCGCTTGGGCCGCGGGCGCTGTCGTTGTACTGCTCCTCTCCGTACTGGCCGGTGACTTGGGACTCTTGGGGAATAAAATCGTATTTGCCCATCTGCTTGTGATTGCGCTGATTACGTACATCCTGAGAATCAGGCTTCCGGAATCAGACGCCTGGCAGACAAAAAATCAGCCGGAGGAAGCTCAGGCAGAGAAGCCGGCTGTATTGAATAAGACATCGTATTTTGATTTGCTCAAGCCTATGTATCTAAAAAGCATACTGTTTTTGATGGGTGTGTACTTGGTTTGGAACCTAGCCGCCGGGGTCATGGGCTTCTTTATGCCATACATTTATCAGCAGGTCGGCGGTGTATCTGCCAACATGGCCAACCTTTTGCAAATGGGGCTGTTTATCTTCACAGGATTGGGGGTCGCTTTGATCTTCATGCCCTTTGCCGACAAATATAGAAAAACCGTATTTGGAATTGCCGCTTTCATGGCGGTGATCGGGTGGACACTGTTTCTGCTGCCAGTTGAAGGCCTGCCGATTCTGCTCCTGTTTATTGTCGTGATCGGCATCAATAACGGAGCCGGGCAGCAAGCGAACTATCAGTTATGGGCCAGCGAAATCTTTCCTACGCAATATCGTGCTTCCGCACAAGGACTGATGTTTTTCCTTGTCCGTATTTCAATAGGGATTTGGAGTCTGTTTGTCCCAATGATTATCACCAATTTCGGCATTGGAACGATGGCTGCAATTCTTCTCGGATGTGTGACGGCCAGTATGATCATCGGGCTGCTCTTTGCGCCGAATACGTCTGGCAAGTCGCTTGAACAAATTCAAGAGGAACTCTACGGATCTCCTCAGAGCCAAGTAAAGCAAGAAACAGAAAGCAAAATTATGTAATCAACAGAAGGAGTGGCTGTCAATGAGTTTACGTATTGGCGTAATTGGAACTGGAGCAATCGGAAAAGAACATATTAACCGTATCACGAACAAGCTGTCAGGCGCGGAAATTGTAGCTGTAACGGATGTTAATCAAGAAGCTGCACAAAAGGTCGTTGAGCAATACCAATTAAACGCGACGGTTTATCCGAATGATGACAGCTTGCTTGCAGACGAAAATGTAGACGCTGTTTTAGTGACAAGCTGGGGGCCTGCGCATGAGTCAAGCGTGCTGAAAGCGATTAAAGCCCAGAAATATGTGTTCTGTGAAAAACCGCTCGCGACAACGGCTGAAGGATGCATGCGCATTGTCGAAGAAGAAATCAAAGTGGGCAAACGCCTTGTTCAAGTCGGCTTCATGCGCCGTTATGACAGCGGTTACGTACAGCTGAAGGAAGCACTTGATAACCATGTGATTGGCGAACCGCTTATGATTCACTGCGCGCACCGCAACCCGACTGTAGGAGATAACTACACAACCGATATGGCCGTAGTCGACACGCTTGTTCATGAAATTGATGTGCTGCACTGGCTCGTCAACGATGACTACGAGTCCGTTCAAGTCATCTACCCGAAAAAATCGAAAAACGCGCTGCCGCATTTAAAAGATCCGCAAATCGTTGTGATTGAAACAAAAGGCGGTATCGTCATCAATGCTGAAATCTATGTGAACTGTAAATACGGCTATGACATTCAATGCGAAATCGTCGGAGAAGACGGCATCATCAAGCTTCCCGAGCCATCAAGCATCAGCTTGAGAAAAGAAGGCAAATTTAGCACTGATATTTTGATGGATTGGCAGAGACGCTTTGTCGCTGCGTACGATGTGGAAATCCAAGACTTTATTGATTCGATTCAAAAGAAAGGCGAGGTCAGCGGACCGACGGCATGGGACGGCTATATTGCTGCTGTCACGACTGACGCGTGTGTAAAAGCCCAGGAATCTGGACAAAAAGAAAAGGTTGAATTGAAGGAAAAACCGGAATTCTATCAATCTTTTACAACAGTTCAAAACTAAAAAACAGAGGAGTGAAAATATGAAGTTAGCATTGGATCCATCCATGTATCGTGATGATTTAACTTTAGAGGAAACGGTCTATAAAACGGCGGAGCTTGGCTATGAATATATCGAATTGTCTCCGCGCGAGGATTTTTGCCCGTTTTATAAATATCCGAAAGTCGATTCAGCAAAGATCAAACAATTAAAGCGTCTTTTAAGAGATACAGGTGTTAAGCTTTCATCGCTTCTTCCTCTTTACCACTGGGCGGGACCCGATGAAGACCGCCGCCAGGCAGCAGTGCGCAACTGGAAACGGGCAATCGAAATTGCGGTTGAACTTGAAGTCGATTTGATGAACAGCGAATTCAGCGGTTCAAAATATGATCCTTTAACAAGTGAAGAAAAATTTATCAAATCCATGGATGAGCTTCTGCCAGTCTTTGAAAAAGAAGGTATTAAACTCAATCTTCAAGCCCACCCATACGATTTTATCGAAACGCACAAGGGTGCGATGGATATGATCCGCGCGCTTGACAAGGATTGGATCAATCTTGTCTACTCGACTGCGCATACGTTCTTCTATGATGACGGCAAAGGCGACATCGAGACCATGTTTGACGAAGCCGGCGACCGCCTCACACATGTTTTATTTGCAGATACCTATAATCATAAAGCGGCTCATGGTCTTCGCTATATCGTCAATCCGCCTGACGCGAAAGTAACGGTTCACCAGCATTTGGACATTGGTCAAGGCGAGGTTGATTTTGATACGATTTTCAGAAAACTGAGAGAGATGAAGTTCGACGGAATTGCGACGAATGCCGTATTTGCTTGGGTCGATGAAAGAGCGGATGAATCAAGCCGATTTATGCTTAAGAAAATGAAAGAAGAATTAGGTCTGGCATAAGCTGAGCATGGAGTTCGGCGGGATATGGCGACAGCCTTCCTGCCGAACTCCCTTCATATCTAAAACGCAGATGGGGGAGTCTGGCATGAAACTTTGTTTTAATGAAGCGACAACATTGGAAAACTCAAACCTTAAACAGGATTTAGAACTATGCGAAAAGCACGGCTATGATTATATTGAAATCCGCACAATGGATAAGCTGCCCGAGTACTTAAAAGATCATTCATTGGCAGATCTTGCGGAATATTTTCAAACCCATCACATCAAACCGCTTGCCCTAAACGCGCTTGTTTTCTTCAACAACCGTGATGAAAAGGGCCACAACGAGATCATCACTGAATTTAAAGGCATGATGGAAACATGCAAAACCCTCGGTGTGAAATATGTGGTGGCTGTTCCGCTTGTGACAGAGCAGAAGATTGTAAAAGAAGAGATCAAAAAGAGCAGTGTAGACGTGCTGACTGAGCTGTCAGATATCGCGGAGCCGTACGGCGTAAAAATCGCACTTGAATTTGTCGGCCATCCGCAATGTACGGTCAATACGTTTGAACAGGCGTATGAGATCGTAAACACAGTTAACCGTGACAATGTCGGGCTTGTCCTTGACAGTTTTCACTTCCATGCAATGGGTTCAAATATTGAGAGCTTAAAGCAGGCGGACGGAAAGAAAATCTTCATCTATCATATTGATGATACAGAAGATTTCCCAATCGGCTTTTTAACAGATGAGGATCGTGTATGGCCGGGACAAGGGGCAATTGACTTAGATGCCCACTTATCAGCACTGAAGGAAATCGGCTTCTCTGATGTTGTATCGGTTGAGCTCTTCCGGCCTGAATACTATAAGCTGACTGCTGAGGAAGCCATTCAAACAGCGAAAAAAACAACAGTGGATGTCGTATCAAAATACTTCAACATGTAATGGATAAAGGAGGGGTGGACATGGCTTTTGTATCGATGAAAGAGCTTCTTGAAGATGCAAAGCGGGAGCAGTATGCGATCGGCCAGTTTAATATCAATGGTTTGCAGTGGACGAAGGCGATTTTGCAGGCGGCGCAAAAGGAGCAATCACCGGTCATCGCCGCGGCTTCCGATCGCCTGGTCGACTATTTAGGCGGATTTAAAACGATTGCCGCCATGGTAGGGGCGTTAATAGAGGACATGGCAATTACCGTTCCGGTCGTGCTTCATCTCGATCACGGCAGCAGTGCGGAACGCTGCAGACAGGCCATTGATGCCGGATTCAGCTCAGTGATGATTGACGGCTCCCATCAGCCGATTGACGAGAATATCGCGATGACAAAAGAAGTCACCGATTATGCCGCAAAACACGGCGTGTCAGTAGAAGCCGAAGTCGGCACGGTCGGCGGAATGGAAGACGGACTGGTCGGCGGGGTCCGCTATGCGGATATCACGGAATGTGAGCGGATCGTTAAAGAAACCAATATCGACGCGCTGGCCGCCGCCCTCGGCTCTGTACACGGCAAATATCAGGGTGAGCCGAATCTCGGATTTAAGGAAATGGAGGCTATCTCCCGCATGACTGATATTCCCCTCGTTCTTCACGGGGCATCCGGGATTCCGCAGGATCAGATCAAAAAAGCCATCACGCTCGGCCACGCGAAGATCAATATCAATACGGAATGTATGGTAGCGTGGACAGACGAAACACGCCGCATGTTTCAGGAAAACAGCGATCTGTACGAACCGCGCGGCTATTTGACACCCGGCATTGAAGCCGTGGAAGAGACAGTGCGAAGCAAAATGAGAGAGTTCGGATCAGCCGGTAAAGCAGCTAAGCAGCAGGTCGGCTAAAGAGACCAGAAACCGCCGAGATGGCGGTTTTTTTGTGCGGTGTTGCGTCCATACGCCCAAAACGATTATGATGATGGCAGCAGTGTAAGAAACGGGAGTGGTTCAGTTTGAATAAAATCATGATTGTGGAAGACAGTGAAGACATTCGCGGACTATTGCAGAATTACCTTGAAAAATACGGATATCAAACAGTGGTCGCCGCGGATTTTACAGCTGTTCTTGATGTCTTTTTGCGGGAAAAGCCCGATGTGGTGCTGCTTGATATCAATTTGCCGGCATATGACGGATATTATTGGTGCCGGCAGATCCGCCAGCACTCCACAAGCCCGATCATCTTTATTTCTGCCAGAAGCGGGGAAATGGATCAGGTGATGGCGATTGAAAATGGGGGAGACGATTATATCGAAAAACCGTTTTCTTATGATATTGTGCTGGCGAAAATCAAAAGCCAGATCCGGAGGGCGTACGGGGAGTACGCCGCAAAGCAGGGAGAGAAAGTGGTTGAATATGCCGGCGTTCAGCTCTTTGTGGAACGGTTTGAACTGCGTTTTCAGGATGAAAAAAGCGAGCTTTCTAAAAAAGAAAGCAAGCTTTTGGAAGTGCTGCTTGAGCGGGGAGAAAAGGTGACGAGTCGGGACCGTCTCATGGAAAAGACGTGGGACACCGACATATTCATCGATGATAATACACTTAACGTGTATATCACGCGGCTCAGAAAAAAACTGCGGGAGCTGAATGCGCCTGTTTCTATTGAAGCGGTGCGGGGCGAAGGCTACCAGCTGAGGGCGCAGTCATGAAGCTGTTTCTCCGGTCTCATGCAGTGCTGATTCTGCTTTTTCTCCTTCAAGGGCTGTTTGTCTTCTTTTATTACTGGTTTGCGGGTCTTCATTCTTTTTCTCACTTGTTTTACATATTGGGCGTGCAGCTTCTTATTTTGGCGGGCTATCTTGCCTATCGCTGGTACAAAGACCGCGGCGTGTATCATTGGCTCAGCTCGGGGCAGGAAGGGACGGATATCCCGTATCTCGGTTCTTCAGTGTTCTGTTCAGAGCTGTATGAAAAGCAGATGGAGCTGGTCCGGCTGCAGCACCAGAAGCTCCATGAGACCGAAGCCAAGCTTGACGCGCGGGTGACGTATATGAATCAATGGGTGCACCAAGTGAAGACACCGCTGTCGGTCATTAATTTAATCATTCAAGAAGAGGATGAGCCCGTTTTTGAACAAATCAAAAAAGAAGTCCGGCAGATTGAATTCGGGCTGGAGACGCTTCTTTATTCTTCAAGGCTCGACCTGTTTGAACGGGATTTTAAAATCGAAGCGGTTTCCCTGTCCGAGCTTCTCCAATCAGTCATTCAAAGCTATAAACGATTTTTTATTCAATATCGCGTTTATCCGAAAATGAACGTTTGCAATGATCATCAGATTTACACCGATGCCAAATGGCTCAAATTTGCGATTGGCCAAGTGGTCACAAATGCGGTCAAGTATTCAGCGGGCAAGAGTGACAGACTTGAGCTGAATGTCTTCCGCGATGAAGACAGGACGGTGCTTGAAGTCAAAGATTACGGTGTCGGGATTCCCTCGCAAGACATCAAGCGGGTGTTTGACCCTTATTACACTGGTGAAAACGGGCGGCGTTTCCAAGAATCTACGGGAATCGGCCTCCATCTCGTCAAAGAAATTACAGATAAGCTCAATCATACGGTGGACATCAGCTCGTCTCCTGGTGAAGGGACATCAGTTCGATTTTCATTTCTTACAAAAATGTAAGGCTGCGTTAAGAAAACAACATAGCTCGCTTTGTTTCCCCTTGATAACATGGATTTATGTCAAGGGGATTTTTATGTTGAACGTCCCGGCACTACATGAAAGCAGCCCAGATCAACAAGAATAAAACCATAAGGAGGATTTTCATGGCGAATATGCTTGAAGTCAAACATATAAATAAAACCTATAAAGGACAAGTGTCCTATCAAGCCTTAAAGCAAATTTCATTTTCAATAGAAGAAGGCGAGTTCACGGCGGTGATGGGGCCGTCCGGGTCCGGAAAAACAACGCTTTTGAATATCATTTCAACGATTGACCGTCCAGATTCAGGCGATATCCTGATTAACGGAGAAAACCCGCATCGCCTGAAGCGGACAAAGCTCGCTCATTTCCGCCGCAAGCAGCTCGGATTTGTGTTTCAGGATTTCAACCTTCTGGACACGCTGACGATCGGTGAAAATATCATGCTGCCGTTAACGCTTGAAAAAGAAGCGCCGTCTGTCATGGAAGAAAAACTGCACGGCATCGCGGCAAAGCTCGGTATCGAAAACCTGCTTAACAAGCGGACGTTTGAAGTATCCGGAGGCCAGCGCCAGCGGGCCGCCATCGCAAGAGCGGTCATTCATAAGCCGTCACTCATTCTGGCCGATGAACCAACTGGAAACCTTGATTCCAAAGCGACAAAAGACGTCATGGAAACGTTGCAGAGCCTGAATCGGGATGATCATGTCACGGCTTTGATGGTGACCCACGATCCGGTTTCGGCAAGCTACTGCCGCCGCGTCATCTTTATAAAAGACGGCGAATTGTTTAATGAGATTTACCGCGGGGAAAACCGCCAAGTATTTTATGAACAAATTCTCGATGTGCTGTCTATGCTGGGGGGAAACGCAAATGACCTTTCTTCAGTTCGCTTATAAAAACGTCACGAGAAACAAAAGGGCCTATCTTGCATTCTTTTTAAGCAGCGCCTTTTCCGTTTTGATTTTCTTTACCTTTGCGATGTTCCTGTTTCATCCGGCATTAAAGGAAGGCTACCTGAATAATATCGCCAAAAAAGGCTTAACCGCTGCGGAATGGATGATCTTTGTTTTTTCTTTCTTATTTGTTCTGTATTCGGTTAATGCATTTTTGAAATCGAGAAATAAAGAATTCGGCATTCTGCTCATGCAGGGCATCACGCCGGGGCAGCTGAGAAAGCTCATTACTGCGGAAAATATGATCATCGGCGTCATGTCAATTGCAGCCGGCATTATCGGTGGATTCATTTTTTCAAAGACGTTCTTTACGGTCGGCGCTTATATTTTAGAAATGGACGCGCTGCCTTTGTATATGCCTTGGAAAGCGCTCGGTATTACGGCCTGCGGATTTCTGCTCTTATTTTTCTTTTTATCGCAGTTTACGATCCTTTTTGTCAGATCAAATACGGTTATCAAATTAATAAAGGGCACTGGCAAGGTTAAACCGGAGCCTAAGCCGTCCGTGCTTCTGTCCTTATTCGGCATCGCCTGTCTGTGCGGCGGGTACGGCATGGTTCTTAAAGGCAATGTCCACGGGGCCGAACCGTTTATCATTTTACTGCTCACCGTCATCGGAACATATTTCTTTTTCAGCCAAAGCAGCATATGGATTCTGCGCGCGCTGAAGAAGTGGAAAACCTTTTATCTGCGCGGGAAAAACATCATTTGGGTTTCTGACCTTGTCTATCGTTTAAAAGACAACGCCCGCCTGTTCTTTATTGTCAGCATTATTTCCGCGGTTGCGTTTACTGCGACAGGCGTGCTCGCAATGTACAAATCGACCGTCGGAGCGGAAGAGTCCGCTTATGAAATGGAGTATTTATCTTACAGCAACAATCCAAAAGAACAGACTCATTTGAAAGATATTGACCATGAACTGAAAACACACGGCTTTACGTATAAGAAAGACAAAATAGATGTTTCCTATGTTCGCTATCAGGAAGGAGAAACTGTTCCCCCTGTTTACATGATCAGTGAATCGGATGCGGCAAAATACTTCCATGTCAAAGTGAACGGCCTGAAAGAAGACGAGGCTGTCTATTTCCCGGGCACGTATGACCGCAATTTCAAAAACGAAGCGCCGGATCAGCTGAAGCTGCTGAACCAAAAAGGGGAGCTGTCTGATCAAAAACTGTCGGTAAAAGAAGTCAAAAAACCGCTGATCTCATTGAATGCTATCATCGCGGTGAATGATCAAACCTTTGATCAGCTGAAATCACTCGGTGATCAAGCGTCATTATACGGCTACAGCTATGATCATTGGAAAGACAGTCTTGAGATCAGCCAATCCTTGCAAAATGAGATTTACGGCAATTATATCGACGTGCATTCTGATTTTGCTTCAAAAGCCGGGACTTACTATGATACGGTGCAGCTGCCGAGCCTGAGTTTATTTATCGGCCTGTTTATCGCAATTGTATTCTTTGTCGCGGCAGCAAGTTTCTTATATTTCAGGCTGTTCACTGATTTAGATGAAGACCGGGAGCGCTACCGTTCACTGGCCAAAATCGGCCTGAGTGAGCGAGAAATGGCACAAAGCGTGACAATACAATTGGCCATTCTTTTCTTCTTTCCATTTGTCATTGCCGTCATGCATACACTGTTTGCCTTGAGAACATTGGCTGTGGAAGGCTATTCTGATGTCGCGGGACCGCTCAGTCTCACCATCGGAGGGTTTTTCATTTTTCAGCTTCTATTCTTCCTCGCGGTGCGGTCAAGCTATTTGAAAAAAATGAACAAGTAAGGGGAGTGCAAAGATGAAAAAAGCAATGGCAATCCTAGCCGTCTTGGCGGCTGCTGCCGTAATATGCGGGCTTCTCTTTTTTCATAACGATGTTACAGACAGATTTAATCCGTTTATTCACCAGCAAGATGTCTATGTTCAGATTGATCGAGATGGCAGACATCTTAGTCCGGGCGGTACTGAATATACATTAGACGGATATAATGCATCCGGGAAAAAAGAAGAAGTGACCTTTTTCGCCGGCAAAGAGCTTCGGAAGAACGCGTATTTGAAGGTGAAGGCGAAAGGAAAGTATGTCGAGACTTGGGAAGAAGTCAAGTTTGAAGATATGCCGGACTCCGTACAGTCAAAATTAAAGTGAACCATAAAAAACGGCACAGCGTCATGACTGTGCCGTTTTTTTATTTTTTATTTTCTTCGGCCCGTTTGATCAGCATGTCGGTGATGATATCCACCTGTTTGCTGACAGAAATCGGGTCGTACGGGTAGAACGTGTCAAAGTCATTGATAAACACGCGATTATGTTTAACAGCGTCAAGATTTTTCCAAATAGAGGAATTCTCCAGCTTGTCGAGTGTTTTGCTTTCGCCTTTCGGGTTGTAATCCGTAATGAACATATAATCTGCGGCATACTCAGGAATAACCTCTTGAGAGAGCTGTTTCATCTCTCCTTTTTTGATGACATCTTGCTCAATTTTTTCAGGCGCTTTTAACCCAAGTGCATTGTATACAGCTTGGCCGCCGCGTCCGCCATTGTCATTGAACACCCAGAATTCGCCCTTGTCTGTGTTTTCATAAATGCCGAAGGTTGCATCTTTGTCGATGACGCCGGCAATTTTCTTCTTAGCTGCTTCCGCTTTTTTGTTAAAGTCATCCATAAAGGATTTTGCTTTGTCTTTCGCTCCGGCGATATCTCCGAACATGCTGACTGTGTCTTCTACGTTTTTCGCTGTGTTATAAGGTATGACAACAGTCGGAGCGATTTTCTTTAATTTATCAACATTCTCTTCATTCATGACAACAATTAAGTCAGGCTGAAGCTCCATCACTTTTTCAACGCTGATTGGATCACCAACATCCTTCACATTTTTCAGCTTTGATTTTAAAAACGGATTATCAAATGACCATGAGCCTGAGCCGACCACATTGGCCCCGACAGACAGCAATTCACCGGCATAAAAATCAGTGACGATGCGTTTCGGATGTGCAGGAATGTTGACGTTCCCTTTTGGTGATTTGTATGTTCTCATTTCTGTTTTTTCGGAAGCAGAATCGCTTGAGCTCCCTTTAGAAGCCGTGCCGCTGCAAGCGCTGACAAACATGAGAAGCAGCACAAGCATGCCCACGAGCAATATGTTCTTTTTCATCAAGAACCCTCCCACTATGTATCTCAATAGATTAGTAATGATTATCATTATCAATTAATAATATAGCAAGAAACCTGTTCTCCGTCTATCACTATTTTTAAGGGAGAAAGTTTTTCCCGTTTATGGGTGACGCGGTATGCCTAATCGATTATTATAGGTAAATAGGAGGAGAAAAATATGGGAATTACAAAAAGAGGTTCCGCTTGGGAATGGCTGCATAGCTGGTGGATGCTGTTTATTTTCATGCCTTTTGCCATTACCAGTTTTTTTGCCTTTTTATTTATTGGCATCAAGGTTAGAAATAGAAAGTGGATCATGTACGGCATCATTTATTTTTTCATTTTTGCGTTTGGTTTTGTTTTGCCCGATCTGCCCGGTGTTTTTATTGTGGTTCCGTTATGGGCGGTAACCATTATTCATGGATTTAAAGTGCGCCCGCTGTATTTGATTCAGCTGGATGTCTACAAAGATCATGTAGAGGCGCGGGCTTTTGCCGAGGCAAGAAGTGAAGCCGAGAGCAGATTTCATGCACCGAAACAGTCTATTCAGGATATACATATTCGCAAAGAACAGTAAGAAAAAAAGCTCAACACTCGCATTGTGTTGAGCTTTTTATATGTTACTGCTGGTAGGATTGCTGCTGAAATGGCGTGTTTTGGCCGAATGGAAGTGTAGACACATTCGTATTCATGACGCTGGATTGTCCAGTAAGTTCCTGTTGTATTTGATTGCACATGTTGACAACCTGCTGGCACTTTTGAATCGCCATGTCATGCCCGTGCAGCGCTTGCTGAATGGTATGTGCAGCTTGTTGTTCGTGGTTTAGAATCTGCTGCAGCATTTGGATGTTTTGCTGTTCCTGATGAAGCATTTGGCGATATTGCTGGCTGCTTTGCTGTGTTTGCTGAATGAGCTGCTGAGCAGTTTGGCGGCATTGGTTCAGCTGCTGCAAGCCGTGTTGTGTATTATGCATGAATGATCCCTCCATGTATCGATTGACGTGAGTCGGTATTATCATGCAACCTGAATGAAAAGAAATTCTGTCAAAGAGGAACTACAATTATTTTCCTCAGCCCCTCTATCTTTGAATGAAAACGGTAAAGATTGTATACTGGGTACAAACCCTTTTTATGTAAATGTTCCGTTTTAACATATAAGAATTGCGGAAAACGAAACCCTGAGATGGGAGAATCGTATTCCGCTTTTTTTCTTTGTTTCGCTCAGAAACCGCCTTCCCCTGCAGTAAATGGGATATTCAGCCGGTTTTCTACTGTACGGAGGCGCTGATTGAGCCGGTTTAAGCGGCGTGTATGGCGTTCAACAGCCTGGCTTAGCTGATTGACCTGTTCGGCAATCCGTGCAATTTCCCGATTTTGACGGCGGTCTTCGTTTGTCAGACGGGTTAATTCTCTTGACTGTTGTTCATTTTGCCGTTCAAGTGCTGCGATTCTTCTTTCCAATGCCGGCTGTCTATCCATTTGGTATGGATCGTATACATCCTGCTGCGGATAAGGATTGTACTCATAGTGGCTATAGTAAGGTTCCTGCTGAGGCAGCTGAGGGCTGTAATATTGATAAGGGTTCATTATGATCAATCTCCTTGTGGGTGAATTCCTTATAACTTATGTAGTCCTTGGCACAGTGGCACGGCATTCGCCCAAAAAGAGGAGGAAAGGATGGTGATCCCCTTGAGAAACAAATATGGCATTTTGTTTTTAATTGCTGTATGCATCATGGTATCGGGCTGCCAGCAGCAAAAAGAAGAGACGCCGTTTTATTACGGAACGTGGGATGAGGGGCTTGCCCCCGGGCCAACGGACGGCGTGAAATCAGCAACAGTCACATTTACCGAAGATGAGGTTGTGGAAACGGAAGTGATGGAAGGAAGAGGAGAGGTACAGCTGCCTTTTATGGCATACAAGGTGATTTCCCAAAGCACTGACGGGTCTATCGAGATTCAGTACCTCGGCCCCTATTATCCGCTCAAAAGCACGCTGAAAAGAGGAGAAAACGGGACATTGATATGGGAGCAAAATGGCCAGACAAAAACGATGACAAGAATCGAATCAAAGACCGGCAGGGAGGAGAAAGATGAGAAATCAAAAAGCTGAAAGACTGGTGGCAGCGGGGCTTGTTTTACATATTATTCAGTGGATATTTATATTATGGGCTTTTCTCAAAGTCAAACATGTATTTAGTGACTATACGATCTATAACCCTAATGTCATCAGCGGCTCCATGCAGTCCTTATCGTTTATACAAATGATGCGCGCTATGATGTACTCAGGGGCAATCGTGAATTATGTATTGTTTTTTGCCCTTGTATTGCTGATTTATGGCATAGTGCTTCATGCCATCCTGATTGTTCTGGAAATGGCGGCTTACGTCATGATCAGACGGAATCCATCATCTTCATGGGGGTTCTTTTTCATCGCGGCGGGTGTGAAGCTTGCCATCTTGAATATAACCGGCATTCCTTTTCTAGCTGCCGGCTTTCTGCTGATGAAACAGAAAAAAGCAGAAAACGGCGTCAAGGCAGAAAGAAAGCGGAAACCGCGCTTGCGTATCCGAAGACAAGGGCAGCGTCTAAACAGAATCCGGAGAAAACCATCTCTTCCGGTTGAATATCAAAAAGAAAAAACGATATGATGGGACTATAGCCTGAAAACGACATGAAGGAGATGCAGGATGTACAAACTAATTGCAATTGATATGGATGGAACACTTTTAAATGATCATCATGAAGTAACAGAGGAGGTCCGCGACGCCCTTCACGCGGCAAAAGCGGAAGGTGTCAAAATTGTGCTTTGCACCGGCCGGCCTATCGGGGGTGTGCAGAGATATTTAGATGAACTGAATTTAATTGAAGAAGGCGACTATGTTATTGCGTATAATGGAGCACTTGTTCAAAATACGCATACAAATGAAGTGGTCTCGGAGCTGTCTCTCGGTTATGATGATTTGGCTTCATTATATGACCTGAGCTTAGAGCTGAAGACGCCGATGCATTTCTTTGACTCATCTAATCTGTATACGCCTAACCGGGATATTAGCGAATTTACCGTATACGAATCCTATGTGACACAGGTGCCGCTTCATTTCCGCAAGATTGACGAGGTGCCAAAAGATATCCTCATCCCGAAAGTGATGTTTATTGATAAACCGGAGAACTTAAGCCGCGTCATTACATCGATTCCAAAAGACGTGAGAGAAAAATATACAATGGTCAGAAGCGCGCCTTTCTTTTATGAAATTCTGCACTCGGAAGCCAGCAAAGGAAATGCTGTACGCCAGCTGGCTCAGCTGCTTGGAATTGAACAGGCGGAAGTCATGTGCATAGGTGACAACGGGAACGACCTGACAATGATCGAATGGGCGGGCTGCGGGGTTGCCATGGCAAACGCCATCCCAGAAGTATTGGAAGCCGCAAACTTTCAAACGCGCTCCAATAATGAACATGGTGTTGCGCATGCGATTCACGAGCTTGTTTTGGCTAAATAATAAAAAATCCAGCCTTCTAAAGGCTGGATTTTTTCGTTTTATTTGATGTAATGCCAATTCTTTGACGAATCGATTTGACTTTCGTTATGCTGATAAAACCAATTCGTTCACAATATGTATGATATTAATCTGAATTGAAAAGGGGACTGATCAAATGTGCACAAGTCTTACATTGGAAACTGCTGACCGTAAACATGTATTAGCGAGAACAATGGATTTTGCATTTCAGCTGGGGACAGAGGTGATTCTCTATCCGCGCCGTTACAGTTGGAATAGCGAAGCTGACGGAAAGGCCCATCAGACACAGTACGCATTTATCGGTATGGGAAGAAAACTTGGTAATATTTTATTTGCAGACGGCGTTAATGAAAACGGTTTATCGTGTGCTGCACTTTATTTTCCGGGCTATGCGGAGTACGAAAAAACGATACGGGAAGATACCGTTCACATTGCCCCGCATGAGTTTGTGACATGGGTGCTGTCAGTCTGTAAATCTTTGGAAGACGTAAAAGAAAAGATTCGATCTTTAACGATTGTAGAGAAAAAATTAGATCTATTGGATACAGTTTTACCGCTTCACTGGATATTGTCAGACCGGACGGGCCGAAGCCTGACGATAGAACCGAGAGCAGACGGCCTCAAAGTCTATGATAATCAACCTGGTGTCATGACGAACAGCCCCGACTTTATATGGCATGTAACCAATCTGCAGCAATATACAGGAATCAGACCGAAGCAATTAGAGAGCAAAGAGATGGGCGGATTAGCCCTTTCTGCTTTTGGCCAAGGCTTAGGAACTGTTGGTCTGCCGGGGGATTACACACCGCCTTCCCGGTTTGTCAGAGCTGTTTATTTGAAAGAACATCTAGAGCCGGCGGCCGATGAAACGAAAGGTGTAACAGCCGCTTTTCAAATTTTGGCAAATATGACGATACCAAAGGGCGCAGTGATAACGGAAGAAGACGAAATTCATTATACGCAATATACTTCCGTGATGTGCAACGAAACTGGAAACTACTATTTCCACCACTATGACAATCGGCAAATCCAAAAAGTGAGTTTATTTCATGAAGACCTAGACCGCCTTGAGCCTAAAGTGTTTTCTGCTAAAGCAGAAGAAAGTATTCTAGAACTTAATTAAGATTCAATTAGCTGATTTCGGTATGAATCCGGGATCAGCTTATTTTTTTATGTGATGTCTCAGCTTCTGAATGAGTGGGAAAATGGACCGTTCTACGACGGCGACCACGCGCGTTTATTAGCAAAGAGCAAAAGTGGCGGCAAAATGCGTATGGTCGGAAGTAGAGATAAGGTGCAAGCTACATTTATATAAAACTTTGGATCAAAACGAGTCTCAGCATCAGACTGGTTTTGCCAGTATACAGGTTGCACAAATGCCGCCCCATGACCCCGCGAGTTTTCAGCTTAAAAAGAAAAATTTAATCTTAACTCATTGACAAACGTCCAAGACAAAGGTACATTTTGATTTATTCATATTAAACGACTAGGAATATAGGAGTTTATTTTTCGGATTATTCAGCCTAAAAACATGATAAAAGGAGTATCGTCATGACAAGCAAAAAGAAACAAATCAAATTAGGGGTATTTTTAGCAGGTACAGGCCATCACGTCGCGTCTTGGCGGCACCCGGACGCGCCGTCAGATGCGAGCATGAATTTGGATTATTTTAAAGAGCTTGCGAAAACAGCGGAGCGAGGCAAGCTTGATATGCTGTTTTTAGCGGACAGCCTTTCGATTGACAGCAAATCACACCCAAATGTATTAACAAGGTTTGAGCCATTCACCCTGCTCTCTGCTTTGGCGCAGGTCACATCAAAAATCGGACTGACAGCAACAGCCTCCACTACATACAGCGAGCCATTCCATATTGCCAGACAGTTTGCGTCATTGGATCATTTGTCCAACGGCCGTGCCGGATGGAACGTCGTCACTTCATCTATTGAATCAACAGCGCTGAATTTCAGCGGTGAAAAGCACCTCGAACACCATTTGCGCTATCAGCGGGCAGAGGAATTTGTCGAGGTTGTAAAGGGGCTTTGGGATTCATGGGAAGAGGACGCCTTTATCCGTAATAAAGAAACGGGTGAATTCTTTGAAAAAGAAAAAATGCACGAGCTGAACCACAAAGGAGAATATTTCTCGGTTCGCGGACCTCTAAACGTTTCAAGAACGCCGCAGGGCCAGCCGGTCATTATCCAGGCAGGATCATCAGGAGACGGAAAAGCGCTGGCTGCCAAAACAGCAGAAGTGATCTTCACAGCACAAAACCACCTGGAATCAGCTCAAGAATTTTATCACTCCATTAAAGAACAGGCTGCGGAATTCGGACGCGATCCGGAAAAAATTGCCATCATGCCGGGTATTTTCCCGATCATTGCTGATACAGAAGAAGCGGCGCAAGCCAAATACAAGGAGCTTCAAGATCTGATTATCCCATCTGTCGGTCTGCAAATTCTCCAAAATTACTTGGGCGGAATTGATTTGTCGGCATATCCGCTTGATGGGCCGCTGCCGAATCTTGACGCCGAAGCTTCCAATGCGGTGAAGAGCCGCTTCAAGCTTGTTCAGGAGATGGCTGAACGTGACAATATGACGATACGAGAGCTTTACAAATACGTTGCAGGCTCCAGAGGCCACCATATCTTCGTCGGCACGCCGGAGCAGCTCGCCGACAAAATGCAGGAATGGGTGGATACGAAAGCGTGTGACGGGTTTAACATCATGCCTCCGCTTCTTCCAGAAGGAATTGAAGTGTTTGTTGATCAAGTGGTTCCGATTTTACAGGAGCGCGGCGTGTTCAGAAAAGAATATGAAGGCACAACATTACGAGAGCACTTCGGTTTGGAAAAGCCGGTAAACCGCTATGCAAAGTAAGGAGGAACGCTAGATGAAGCCACAATACCGCCTTGCAGTTGAACGTGATGCCGAACAGCTTCTCGAGCTGACATTGCGGGCTTATGAACCGATTCGAAAGCTCGGCATTCGTTTTGCTGCCGCTCATGCTGATTTGGATTTGGTGCTGAAAAATATTCGGCAAAATGCTTGCTACGTCATGGAAGAAGACGGGCGGATCATCGCGACCATCACCTTGAGAATGCCTTGGGGAAAACAGCCGGGACCGTATGGCGTTCCGCATATCTGGTGGTTTGCTGTGGACCCCGACACCGGTAAAAAAGGAATCGGAACAAAGCTGCTTCAATGGCTGGAGGAAACAATCCTTCGCGATACGTTAAAGGTTCCGTTTGTCTCACTCGGAACAGCGGATAAGCATCCGTGGCTGATTGAGATGTACGGACGAAAAGGGTATGTCCGCTCAGGTGAACAAGACCTTGGAAAAGGGCATATCACAGTCTATATGAAAAAACAATTGCGACATGATCTATAAAAATAGAAAAGGCGGGAAAATCAAATGAAAATGAAAAAATGGACTGTGCTGGTCGTTGCTGCATTATTAGCGGTGCTCTCAGCTTGCGGCAATGGAAACAGCAGCAGTAAAGAGGATGACAATGTGCTTCATGTCGGTGCGACAGGACAAAGTTACCCATTTGCTTATAAAGAAAACGGAAAGCTGACAGGCTTTGACGTTGAAGTGATGGAAGCAGTCGCTAAGAAAATTGACATGAAACTGGACTGGAAGCTGCTTGAATTCAGCGGGCTGATGGGAGAGCTTCAAACAGGCAAGCTTGACACCATTTCCAACCAGGTAGCTGTGACAGACGAACGTAAGGAAACGTATAACTTTACGAAACCATACGCTTATGCGGGAACACAGATTGTCGTCAAAAAAGACAATACAGACATCAAATCAGTAGACGATTTAAAAGGCAAGACAGTAGCAGCCGTTCTCGGTTCAAACCACGCGAAAAACCTTGAAAGCAAAGATCCTGATAAAAAAATCAATATCAAAACGTATGAAACACAAGAGGGTACGCTGAAGGATGTTGCGTACGGCCGTGTAGACGCTTATGTCAACAGCCGAACTGTATTGATCGCGCAAATCAAGAAGACCGGTTTGCCATTAAAGCTTGCAGGAGATCCGATTGTTTACGAACAGGTTGCATTCCCATTTGCCAAGGACGATGCGCACGACAAGCTCCGCAAAAAAGTCAATAAGGCGCTAGATGAATTGCGTAAAGACGGAACACTGAAAAAACTCTCTGAAAAATACTTTAATGAAGATATCACAGTAGAACAGAAGCATTAAGAAACGGCGGTGACTCACCAGAATGAACACGATTGATTGGGAATTCATGATATCAGCGTTCCCGACTTTAATTCAGGCCCTTCCGATCACGTTGTTTATGGCCATAGCGGCTATGATTTTTGCCATTATCGGAGGACTTATTCTCGCACTCATTACAAAGAACAAAATTCCAGTGCTTCATCAGCTGTCAAAGCTGTATATATCCTTTTTCCGAGGCGTGCCGACACTGGTGCAGCTGTTCTTAATCTATTACGGGCTGCCGCAGCTCTTTCCAGAGATGAGCAAAATGACAGCTCTCACAGCCGCTATCATCGGGTTAAGCTTAAAAAATGCAGCATATTTGGCAGAAATCTTCCGGGCCGCCCTCAATTCTGTTGATGACGGGCAGCTGGAGGCGTGCCTGTCTGTCGGTATGACAAAATTTCAGGCATACAGACGGATTATTTTGCCGCAAGCGATCCGAAATGCGATTCCGGCAACGGGCAATACATTTATCGGGCTCCTGAAAGAAACGTCACTGGCCTTTACATTAGGGGTCATGGAGATGTTCGCCCAAGGGAAGATGTACGCTTCAGGAAACCTCAAATATTTTGAGACGTACTTGGCGGTTGCGATCGTCTATTGGGTTCTTACCATGATCTACAGCATGTTGCAGGACTTGTTTGAACGTGCCATGAGCAAGCCATACCGGACTTAGAGGTGAAATCAGTTGATAACAGTAAAAAATATTCGCAAAGCGTTTAAAGATCTCGTCGTGCTAGATGGAATCGATCTAGAAGTGAAGCGCGGAGAAGTGGTGGCGATCATCGGTCCGTCCGGTTCCGGAAAATCAACGCTTCTCCGGTGCTTGAATCTATTAGAACGTCCGGATCAAGGCCTCATTGAAATCGGAGAAGCCAAACTGAACGCGGAAAAATTTACACGCAAGGAAGCACACCGGCTTCGCCAGCAAACGGCCATGGTTTTTCAAAACTACAATCTGTTTAAAAATAAAACGGCTCTGCAAAACATTACAGAAGCTTTAATCGTGGCTCAACATAAACCACGCGACGAAGCGAAACGTATTGGAATGGAGATTCTGAAACAAGTCGGTCTGGAGCATAAGGCTGACAGCTATCCGATCACAATGTCCGGCGGCCAGCAGCAGCGAATCGGCATTGCGCGGGCACTTGCGGTCAATCCGCATGCGATTTTACTGGATGAACCAACGTCAGCGCTTGACCCTGAGCTCGTCACAGGGGTGCTTCAGGTCATCAAGTCCATTGCGGAAAAGCAAACAACGATGATCATTGTTACACACGAAATGGCGTTTGCAAAAGAGGTCGCTGATCAAGTGATTTTTATGGCAGACGGCCATATTATCGAGCAGGGAACGCCAAAAGAACTGTTTGACTATCCGAAAAACGAACGGACGAAACGATTTATCAAGCAGGTGGGAGAGCCTGCAGAGCTTATATAAGAAGGGGAGAAGAACAATGGCCGACACAGCGTTTCATACCTGTTTAATCAATATGCGGCGTGATCTTCATGAACATCCTGAGCTGTCATTTCAAGAGGTTGAAACGACGAAAAAAATCCGCCGCTGGCTTGAGGAGGAGCAAATCGAAATACTTGATGTTCCTCAATTGGAGACTGGCGTGATTGCAGAAATCAAAGGACGGGAAGACGGCCCCGTGATAGCAATACGAGCGGACATTGACGCGCTCCCGATCCAAGAACAGACGAATCTCCCATTTGCATCTAAGGTTGATGGCACAATGCATGCGTGCGGACACGATTTTCATACTGCTTCTATTATTGGCACAGCGATTTTGCTGAATCAAAGAAAGGCCGAGCTGAAAGGTACAGTCCGCTTTATCTTTCAGCCGGCCGAAGAAATTGCAGCAGGAGCAAGAAAGGTCATAGAAGCTGGCGTACTTGATGACGTTTCCGCAATTTTCGGCATGCACAATAAGCCGGATCTGCCTGTCGGAACCATTGGTGTAAAGGAAGGTCCGCTTATGGCAAGTGTTGACCGGTTTGAGATCGTCATCAAAGGGAAAGGCGGACACGCCGGCATCCCGAATAACAGTATTGATCCAATCACTGCAGCCGGACAAATCATCAGCGGGCTGCAATCTGTGGTCAGCCGCAATATCAGCTCACTGCAAAACGCAGTCGTCAGTATCACAAGAGTACAGGCGGGCACCTCGTGGAACGTAATTCCAGACCAAGCTGAAATGGAGGGGACGGTTCGAACCTTTCAAAAAGAAGCGAGGCAGGCTGTTCCCGAGCATATGAGACGAGTGGCTGAAGGAATTGCAGCGGGCTATGGGGCACAAGCAGAATTCAAGTGGTTTCCTTATTTGCCTTCCGTTCAGAATGACGGCACATTTTTGAATGCGGCATCCGAAGCTGCGGCACGGCTTGGCTATCAAACCGTTCACGCTGAGCAGTCTCCGGGCGGAGAAGACTTCGCTCTGTATCAAGAGAAGATTCCGGGATTTTTTGTCTGGATGGGAACGAACGGGACGGAGGAGTGGCATCATCCGGCCTTTACACTGGATGAAGATGCCCTTACGGTTGCCTCTCAATACTTTGCGGAGCTGGCGGTTATTGTATTGGAGACCATCAAATGAGCAAACAAGGGCTGACAGCAGGTCTTGCAGAGGCTGTGAGAACGTCACAACCTGAGCATTCAGTTGACGCGATTCGCGAAGCAAAAAAAGGATTACTTGATTTTACTGCCACTTCATTCGCAGGAAGAGAAGATAAAGGAATTCAAAAGCTCCTCCGTCTGATAGAGGATGAAGGAGGCCGGCCCCTTGTTCCTGTTATCGGACAGGGCAAAAAGGCCGCGCCATTACAATCCGCGATGCTCAATGGATTTATCGCCCATGCATTGGATTTTGATGATGTCCACTCCGATGTAAGAGGACACCCCAGTGCAGTCATCGTACCGGCCCTTATTGCTTCTGCCGCTCGCGGACATGACGAGCGGCTTCTTGGCGCTTATGTTGTTGGTGTTGAAGTGATGGCACGGCTGGGAGAATCAATTGGCAGCCGCCACTATGAGAGGGGCTGGCATAATACAGGTACGCTTGGTGCCATCGCTGCTGCCTGCGCCGTAGGTTATGCTGAGGAGCTGACTCAGGAAAAGCTGGAAAAAGCGATTGGTTTTGCGGCTACGCAATCTGCTGGGATGAGGGTGCAATTTGGAACAGAAATGAAACCGCTGCACGCCGGTCTGGCGGCTCAGGCTGGCTTGCTGGCCGTTAAGCTGGCCCAATCAGAATTTGGCGGGTCCCGCACGGCACTTGATGGAGAAACTGGTTTCTTCAGTCTGTACGGTGACGTTGAAAAAGCACAACACACTTTGCTAAACGATTGGGGGGCACCGTGGAGAATTGTGCAGCCGGGTCTATGGTTTAAAATCTATCCATTTTGTTCCGCGGCACACCATGCTGCAGATGCGGTACGACAGCTTATCTCCGAAGAGGCCATTTCTGCTGCCAATACTGAGCGTATTGAAGTGATTTTTCCGCCAGGCGGAGATGCTGCATTGACGGAAAGATCTCCAAAAACTGGAGAGGAAGGCCGTTTCAGCGTTGAATATGTGATTGCTCTTGCTTTGCATGGACACGACCTGACCGTTGAACATTTCAACAGCCAGCCGATCCCAAACGGCATTCAAACGACAATAAGGCATATTCAGCGCGTATATGACAATGCTACTCAGCCGGCTCCCCATGCCGTTCCAAAAGGCCGTTTCACGATTATCCGGGCCTATTTATCAGACGGCCGGATTTGCGAAGCGCGTGTGGACTGCCCAAAAGGGGCGCCAGGAAATGAGCTGTCTGAAGAAGACATAATAGAAAAATTGACATTAACGGTCCCGCAAGAAAAAGCGCGGAGCATCATAACAGCCGTTGAAAAAGCCGATATAACAGAATTTTTAGCTCATATTGAATAAGATCAACTCTATTCGGTGATTTCAGATGATATGATAAAACCAATCATACGTTTGAAAAAGGAGAAAACCATGACGGTGAATGACACGGTTGTATTCATTTTGGCTGCCTTTTTACTATGGGGAGCGGCGGATTATTGTTTGGGAAACAGATGGGGGCTAGGCGAGCGGTTTGCGGACGGCTTTAAGGCTATGGGGCCGCTGGCGCTGTCCATGATCGGAATTGTGTCGCTGGCGCCCGTGCTGGCAGCAATCCTGATTCCCATTGTTGCTCCGTTTTACACAGCGATTGGCGCGGACCCTTCTTCCTTTGCGAACACCATTTTGGCGATTGATATGGGAGGATATGCGCTGGCTGGAGAAATGGCGAAAGATCCGCAGGCCGGGCTGTTTTCATGGGTGTTTTTAGGAACAATGATGGGACCGGCAATCGTCTTCACGATTCCCGTCGCTCTTGGCATCATCGAAAAAGAGGATCATCCGTATTTTGCGAAAGGCATATTAATCGGGCTGTGCACAGTGCCGATCGGTTGCTTAATCGGCGGATTATGCGCAAGCTTTGACATCGGCATGATAGGTAAAAATCTTCTGATCCCGAGTCTGTTATCTGCTGTGATCGCTTTTGGGTTATGGCGATACACCGACAGTATGATTCAGTTGTTTCATCTCTTCGGGAAAGCGGTCAGTGTGGTTGCGATTATCGGGCTTGCAGCTGTCTCCGTTGAAACGATGACCGGTATTGTGCTGATTCCGGGAATGGAGAATGTCGAGACAGGGATACAAACAACAGGGACCATCGCCATTGCCTTGGCAGGGGCGTTTCCAATGACGGCTTTTATTACAAAAACCTTTAAAAAACCGCTACAGGCTCTGGGGAAATGCCTTCATTTAGATGAGACAGCAACTGCAGGCTTGGTGACCTCTTTGGCGCACCATATCCCAATGCTGGCTTCATTAAAGGATATGACGCCGAGAGGAAAGGTCATCAATGTCGCGTTTGCAGTCAGCGGCGCTTTTGTACTCGGCAGCCACCTCGGTTTTGTGGCTGGAATGAAAAAAGAAATGGCGGCGGCCATGATCATTGGGAAATTAGCAGGCGGAGTCACAGCTGCCGCAGCGGCTGCTTGGATGACACCTGCACAATCAGCTAAACAGCAAAAACGTATCTCAGCCAGCCATAGCTGAGGCAGAAGCTGTTTCAACTTTGTCCAATCGGGAATGTTACAGTAAAGACTTCTGTGAAAGAGGGTTGGACACATGGCGGTGAAAGACCGGTACATGTCAAAAATAAAACAGGAAACCAAGCCTTGGATCAAGCGATTCGGGAGGCTTGGTTATTTTACATTCGGCGGCGTTTTTATTCTGCTTGGGGTTTTGGCCTTTATGACGACTGCCGGGGCAGGCCGCGCGAAAGATTCGAGCGGAGCTCTCCAAACGCTATCACGCATGCCGTATGGGTCACTATTGCTTTTTTTAATAGGCATCGGCCTTATCGGCTATGTGATCTGGATGGTGTTAAGCGCGATCAAGGACACGGAGGGGCACGGAAACAGCAGGCGAGGCCTGTCGCGGAGAATAGGAAACTTTTTCAGTGCCGCTGTTTACACATCCATCGCTTGGAATGCCTTGCGATTTGTGTTTGGCCAAGGGGACGGCGGCACTTCAGAACAGACGTGGTCCGCTTATGTATTGGCGCAGCCATTTGGCCAATGGCTCACAGGGCTTACGGGTGCGGGTTTTATCGTATTTGCGATTGTTCAATTTATGAAAGGCGTTCGGGCTGCTTTTATGAAAGAATTTGATACGTCAAAAATGAACAAACAAATGATATGCATCACGAAAAACACCGGACGCGCAGGCAATATCGCTCGGGCCATTATTTTCTCGGCTATCGGCTATTTTCTCATCAAGACAGCCATGACCGCTGATCCCGATGACACAAGAGGCTTTGACGGCGCGCTCGCCGAACTCGCGCAGCAGCCGCATGGCAAATTGATTCTGTCTATATTGGCATTAGGCCTGATCCTATATGGAATGTACGCCATTATGAAAGGCATTTATCAGCACATGACTTGGGAGAAGTAAGCTCTGGGCAGCTCCGCGCCCAGAGCGTTTTTCAGTTTCTTAGAAATCAGGTGGATGAAAGCCGGCGCCAGCCTGTATAATAAAAGCAAATCAAAAGCAGTTTTATCAGGACTGATCCACAGGGAGGTGCAGAATGGATCGGGAAAAACAACAATTAAGCATAGAAGCGGCAAGGCTTTACTATCAGTCTGACTACAGTCAGCAGCAAATTGCTGAGCAGCTCAACATTTCAAGGCCAACCGTTTCCCGGATGCTGCAATATGCAAAGGAAAAAGGGTATGTCCAGATTCGCGTCATGGACCCTTTTGAGGATTTGGATGCGCTCGGTTCCATACTTGAAGAGAAATACGGGCTCCTTGAGGCGCATGTTGTGTTTTCCCCGACACCCGATTATGCAGGAATTACACATGACCTAAGCCGCTATGGTGCAGAATATATGCATGAAACGGTAAAAGACGGCGACATTGTCGGCGTCAGCTGGGGAACCACCATGTATCAAATCGCGCAAAACATGCAGCCGAAGCAGGTAAAAGGCGTCGAGGTCGTCCAGCTGAAAGGCGGCATCAGCCATTCCCGGGTAAACACGTATTCGGCTGAAACGATTCAGCTGTTTGCAGAGGCTTTTCAAACGATGCCGCGCTATCTTCCGCTTCCCGTCGTGTTTGATAATGCGGATGTGAAGCGAATGGTGGAGAAAGACCGTCATATTGAGCGGATCATCGAGATGGGAAAGCAGGCGAATATCGCTCTCTTCACGGTGGGGACTGTCCGTGATGAAGCGCTATTGTTCCGGCTCGGATATTTTAACGAAGAAGAGAAAGCCCTGCTGAAAAAACAAGCCGTGGGGGATATTTGTTCACGCTTTTTTGATGCGAAGGGGAATATTTGCAGCAGCGCCATCAATGACCGGACCATCGGTGTTGAGCTTGAAGACCTCAGGCTGAAGGAACGCTCCATTTTAGTTGCCGGCGGAAGCAGAAAAGTATCTTCCATTCACGGAGCATTAACCGGAAAATATGCCAACGTTTTAATCATTGACCAGCATACCGCGAGGGCGCTTGTTAATGATTTGTGACACGTTCAAACCTTTCGTTGAACAAAATTTCAATTACCAATTTACATATGTTCAAAAGTCGGTTATGCTAAAAAATATCTTAACAAAAAAGGAAGTGTGCGAAGGATGTCATTAGCCAACATAATTGATCATACAGCTTTGAAACCGCATACACAAAAAGCGGACATTCTAAAACTAATTGAAGAAGCGAAAACATACAAATTTGCTTCAGTATGTGTCAATCCGACATGGGTGGAGCTTGCTGCAAAAGAGCTTAAGGGAACTGGAGTCGACGTTTGTACGGTCATCGGCTTCCCGCTCGGTGCCAATACAACTGAAACAAAAGCGTTCGAGACAAAAGACGCGATTTCAAAAGGCGCCACTGAAGTGGATATGGTCATTAATATTGCCGCTTTAAAAGACAAGGAAGACGATGTGGTGGAAGCTGATATCCGCGGTGTAGTGGAAGCTGCAGCCGGAAAAGCGCTTGTCAAAGTCATTATCGAAACGTGCCTTCTGACTGATGAAGAAAAAGAACGTGCATGCCGTTTAGCGGTGTCTGCGGGAGCGGATTTCGTAAAAACATCAACAGGCTTTTCTACAGGCGGCGCAACGAAGGAAGATATCGCCTTAATGCGCAAAACAGTAGGACCTGATATCGGCGTGAAAGCATCTGGCGGCGTCAGAACGAAAGAAGATGTAGACACAATGGTTGAGGCTGGAGCAAGCCGAATTGGCGCCAGCGCAGGCGTTTCTATCGTAAAAGGAGAAAATGCATCAGACGGAGACAACTATTAAGAGCTGACGGAAGGCAGACTGCTTTCCGTTTTCTGAGGAAACAGTGATTGTAAGCGAATACAAATAAAGGAGAAACACATATGAAGTATTTGATTGGGATTATCGGTTTAATCGTGTTTTTAGGCCTCGCGTGGATCGCGAGCAGCGGCAAAAAAAGAATTAAGATCCGCCCAATTGTTGTTATGCTCATTTTGCAATTTATTCTTGGCTACATTCTCCTCAATACCGGGATAGGGAATTTCCTCGTAGGAGGATTTGCAAAAGGTTTCGGTTACCTGCTTGAATACGCGGCAGAGGGAATTAACTTTGTGTTTGGCGGCTTGGTGAATGCGGACCAAACGACATTCTTTATGAATGTTCTCTTGCCGATCGTGTTTATTTCTGCTCTGATCGGGATTCTGCAAAAGTGGAAAGTCCTCCCGTTTATCATTAGATATATCGGCCTTGCCCTCAGCAAGGTAAACGGTATGGGAAGATTGGAATCGTATAACGCAGTGGCTTCTGCGATTTTAGGGCAGTCAGAAGTATTTATCTCCTTGAAGAAAGAACTCGGTCTTTTAAATCAGCAGCGCTTGTACACGCTTTGCGCATCTGCGATGTCAACTGTATCAATGTCGATTGTCGGCGCGTATATGACAATGCTGAAACCGGAATATGTTGTAACAGCGCTGGTCTTGAACTTATTTGGCGGTTTCATAATTGCTTCTATTATTAATCCGTACGAGGTTGCAAAAGAAGAGGATATGCTTCGTGTTGAGGAAGAAGAAAAACAATCCTTCTTCGAAGTGCTCGGAGAATACATCCTTGACGGTTTCAAAGTAGCGGTTGTCGTCGCTGCGATGCTGATTGGATTTGTCGCGATTATTGCCTTGATCAATGGCATTTTTAATGCAGTATTCGGTATTTCGTTCCAAGGCATTCTTGGATATGTGTTTGCTCCATTCGCTTTTCTTGTCGGTATCCCATGGAATGAAGCTGTTAATGCGGGAAGCATTATGGCAACAAAAATGGTATCGAATGAATTTGTCGCCATGACGTCGCTTACGCAAAACGGTTTCCATTTCAGCGGCCGTACAACAGCGATCGTATCGGTATTCCTTGTGTCATTTGCGAACTTCTCCTCAATCGGAATCATTGCCGGTGCCGTAAAAGGACTGAATGAAAAGCAAGGAAATGTCGTCGCTCGTTTCGGCTTGAAATTATTATACGGTGCTACGCTTGTCAGCTTTTTATCAGCAGCAATTGTGGGCTTGATTTACTGAACTTAATCGAAAAGGATCGGTGACCAAACATGAGAATGGTAGATATCATCATCAAAAAACAAAACGGAAAAGAACTCACCACTGAAGAAATTCAATTTTTCGTGAACGGCTATACAGACGGAAGCATTCCTGATTATCAGGCAAGCGCGCTTGCTATGGCGATTTTCTTCCAGGATATGAGTGACCGTGAACGCGCGGACTTGACGATGGCTATGGTGAACTCCGGTGAAACGATTGATCTTTCTGCCATTGAAGGAATTAAAGTGGATAAACACTCCACCGGCGGCGTCGGCGACACGACAACACTCGTTCTCGCTCCGCTTGTTGCGGCTCTTGACGTACCGGTTGCCAAAATGTCCGGCCGCGGCCTCGGCCATACGGGCGGCACGATTGATAAGTTAGAGGCAATCGACGGCTTCCACGTGGAACTGACGAAGGATGAATTTATTAAACTTGTGAACCGCGACAAGGTTGCGGTCATCGGCCAAAGCGGCAATTTAACGCCGGCTGATAAAAAACTGTACGCGCTTCGTGATGTAACGGGAACGGTCAATTCCATTCCGCTCATTGCAAGCTCGATTATGAGCAAAAAAATCGCTGCCGGGGCGGACGCCATCGTGCTTGACGTAAAAACGGGAGCGGGCGCCTTCATGAAAACAGAAGAAGACGCAGCTGAACTTGCCAAAGCGATGGTACGCATCGGAAATAACGTCGGCCGTCAAACAATGGCTGTCATTTCAGACATGTCCCAGCCGCTCGGCTTTGCGATCGGAAATGCGCTTGAAGTCAAAGAAGCGATCGACACGCTCAAAGGCGAGGGACCCGAGGATCTTCATGAGCTTGTCTTAACGCTCGGCAGCCAGATGGTTGTGCTTGCGAAAAAAGCCGATACATTGGACGAAGCGAGAGCGAAGCTGGAAGAAGTCATGAAAAACGGCAAAGCACTTGAGAAATTCAAGGATTTCCTGAAAAACCAAGGCGGCGACAGCTCAATTGTTGACGATCCGTCTAAGCTTCCGCAAGCCGCATATCAAATTGATGTGCCTGCCAAAGAAGCGGGTGTCGTCTCTGAAATCGTTGCGGACGAAATCGGCGTCGCGGCGATGCTGTTAGGTGCCGGTCGCGCCACAAAAGAAGATGAGATCGATTTAGCCGTCGGCATCATGCTCCACAAAAAGGTCGGCGACAAAGTAGAAAAAGGCGAACCGCTCGTGACGCTTTACGCCAACCGCGAAAACGTCGATGAAGTCATCGCAAAAGTCTATGACAACATCCGCCTCGCCGCGGAAGCGAAGGCGCCGAAGCTGATTCATACGTTGATTACTGAATAAAAAATAAAGCACATCCCATCCTGAGCGGGGTGTGCTTTTTTAATTACAGGATGTGATCGGCCGGATATTCCTCTTGGCTGATTTTTTTCGCTTTTGAAACATTTCTTTTGAAATGGTAGATCAGATAGCAAAGGATGATACAAGGAACTCCACAGAAAAGTGCGATTCTTTGATTGGGATCAAAAGCAAGACCAATACAAGAAGCTGAGCATAATAAAAGAGCGGCTATAGGCATAAGAGGGTAAAGCGGCGTGCGAAATGTCAGATCTTTTACATTCCCCCCTTTTTTCAGAAATCTCTTTCGAAACAAGAGTTGGGACAAGGCAATGCTCATCCAGACCACGACTCCTGCAAATCCAGCAATTGCGACCATCACCACATAGACAGTTCCAGGGGCCACGATACTGGAAACGAGAGATAAACAAGATACAGCCATACTGATCATTAAGGCATTTAAAGGAATGCCTTTAGAGGTCACTTTCTTAAAACGGGAGCTGATCATGTTTTCATTTGCTAACGACCACATCATACGGGTCGAAGCATATAAGCCTGAGTTGGCGACAGACAGCAAGGCTGTTAATATCACGAAATTCATAATATCAGCAGCGTAAGGGATTCCGATCTCCGCAAATACGGCTACAAAAGGGCTTTCAATCACGCCTGCGTCCTTCCACGAAATCAATCCGGATAATATGAAGACAGCGCCAATGAAAAAAATCACGGTTCTCCATGCGACATTACGGATGGATCGCGGTATATCCTTTTGAGGATTTGCTGATTCTCCTGCTGTAACGCCGATTAACTCTGTACCGGAAAAGGCGAAGCTCACAGATATCATCGCGATAAAAACGGCAAGAAAGCCATTCGGAAACAGCCCGCCATGGTCCGTGAAGTTTGACAACATAGGAGCATCCGCCGTTCCGTTTAAAGAGATCAGGCCAAACATGGCGGCTCCTCCTAGAATGATAAATAAAATAATGGTGACAATCTTTACGCTGGAAAACCAAAATTCAGTTTCCGCAAATAACTTAACTGAAAATGCGTTGCATATAAAAAGAAGGGCTGCAAAAATCGCACTCCACATCCATACACTGCTGTCAGGGAACCAGCGCTGCATGAGAATACCGGATGCGGTAAACTCAGAGCCTACCGTCACCACCCAATTGATCCAGTACATGATGCCGACCATAAAACCGGTAGATGGACCAATAAATGTTGTAGCATATTTTTGAAAAGAGCCGGTCACCGGCATGGCAACCGACAATTCGCCGAGACATTGCATGACGAGGTACATCATCAACCCGCCGATTACATAAGCGAGTATCGTACCGCCGGGTCCGGCTTGATGTAGCGTATAGCCCGTACTGAGGAAAAGTCCTGTGCCTATGACGCCTCCCAATGAGATCATAAATAGGTGCCTGCTTTTCATTGTGCGTTTTAGCTGTTGGCTGCTGTTCTCCTGAAGATTCACTGTCTCGCCCTCCTTTTAGCTGCCATTCATTAGGCAGATGAGTTTCTTATACCCAAAATACAACCTGCCAGAAGATCACTTGAATGGGGAGAGTTTCATTCCTTTTAATGCGTGTAACAGAACATGAGCTGCAGCTCTGCTTGTCATATCTCGAAAATCGAGGGTAGGATCGACTTCAACAATTTCAATCCCGGCAACATTGGGCTGTTGTGCGATATACTTGACTGCTTCAAGCAATTCGTCTGTATAGAGGCCGCCCGGGCCAATCGCTGGACAGCCGGGTGCATGGGACTGGTCTAAGACATCCATGTCAACAGATATAAAAATGAAATCTGTTCTATCTTGAACGGCAGGCAAAATCTCTTTTATCGTTGGGATCAGTCCTTTTTCCCGGATCATGTCCATCGTGTGAATGTTCACGCTATGTTTTTTTGCATATGCTTCATAGGCCTGGCTGTTGCTGAATTCTCTGATACCGAGCTGGATCAAATGTTGGCCTTTAATAATCTCTTCATCCAAAAGGCGGCGGAAGGGGGTGCCGTTTGTCGGCCCCCCGTCCTCCGTATTGCGAACATCGTGATGGGCATCAAATTGAATCACTGCTGTCGTTCCTTTTGTTTGTGCTATCGCTTTTATTGTGGAGTAGCTGATAGAGTTATCTCCCCCAAGTATGAGCGGCACCCAATCGGGATGGTCCGAAAGCAGAGCGTGCATGGTTTGGAAAATGTGATGATGTGACTTTACGATATCAGTGACATGAATATCGATATCCCCCAGATCATATAGAAGCTCTGATACGACATGCTCTCCAAGCTCAGCAGAATAGGCTGATGAATGTTTCAGAGCCTGGCGTATTGTTCCGGGTGCAAAGGAAGCGCCTGAATGACTGATGGAGGATTTTGATAGGGGGACACCTATCAACGCCGGTCCCTTAATGTCCTGGCCGTCCCATGTTGCGATCAGGTCGCTCATTTTTGTGACATCCCGGTCTTTAAACGAAGATCCGGCCTCTCTGAGAAAAGGGTACTTATCCAAGAATGGCTCCCTCCCTGTTGACAACAATTGTTCCGTTTTTCATGACTTGATGTACATGATTGACCCCGTAGTGATACGGAATATACATATAGTTCGAGGCTTGCCAAATGACTAGATCAGCTGAGCGGCCGACTTTGAGCTGACCGGCTTCCTCTCCTTTCCCTATGGCGTATGCGGCATTGACTGTGACCGCATGCCAAATTTCTTCTGCAGTCATTTTCAGATGAAGCGCGGCAATGGACATAATCAGCTGGATATTTTCAGTCGGCGAGCTGCCAGGATTAAAATCCGTTGCCAAGCTGACACATACACCTTCATCAATCATAGCTCTAGCCCTAGCGTATGTGCTTTTGCCAAGATAAAATGTCGTGCCCGGCAAGAGGACGGCGATCGTTCCTGCCTCAGCCAATTTCTTTATGCCTTCGTCCGATGCACCTACCAAATGGTCGGCTGAGACGGCCTTTAGCTCACCTGCTAATTCAGCGCCTCCAAGCGGATCGATTTCATCTGCGTGTATTTTTAATCCGAAGCCTGCCTCAGCTGCTTTTTGTAAATAACGGCGGGATTGGCTGACTGTAAAAACGCCTGTTTCTGTAAAAATATCAGCAAAGCTGGCGAGCTCCTGCTCTTTGATTTCCGGCAAAAGGGAAAGCATTTGATCCAGAAATTCATCTGGATCGTTTTGATATTCGGGAGGAATCGCATGGGCTCCCATAAATGTGGAAACAAGGTCAACAGGCTGGCTTTCATGCAGTTTCTTTGCGACACGCAACTGTTTGAGCTCTGTCTCTTTTTCCAAGCCGTAGCCGCTTTTTACTTCTGCTGTGGTTGAGCCGTAGGACAGCATTCTTTGCAAATGAAAATGGGCTTTTTGCAGCAGCTCTTCTTCTGAAGCCGCCCTGGTATCCTTGACTGTAGACAGAATCCCGCCGCCCTGCGCCAGAATATCCAAATATGAAATGCCCTGAAGCTTAAGGTTCATCTCCTTTTCACGAGATCCGCCAAATACAAGATGGGTGTGCGGATCAACGAGGCCGGGCGTTACAAGGCGTCCCGAACAGTCAATGATTTCGTCTGCCTCGTAACCGGCTTCAGCCCCTTTTTGTCCGGCGAACACAATTTTCTGTTCATGGATGCCGACAACAGCGTCTTCGATCACATGAAGATCCTGCATGCTTTTGCCTGCCCGCGGACCGCTGCTTTCCATCGTCAAAAGCTGACCGATGTTGATGAGAATCGTATCAATTTGCTTTGGCATGTCATCACTCCTTTATTTTTGCATCGGCACGATAATGTCCTGTTCCTTCGCTACTTCAACGGCACGTTCATAACCCGCATCCGCATGACGGATAATGCCCATTCCTGGGTCGCTCGTTAAGACCCGCGCGAGCCGCTCGTCAGCCAGCTCACTTCCATCGGCCACTGCAACCATGCCGGCATGCAGGGAATAGCCCATTCCGACGCCGCCGCCATGGTGGAAGGAAACCCAGCTTGCACCCGCCGCCGTGTTGACAAGCGCATTTAGCACAGCCCAGTCACCAACAGCGTCACTTCCGTCCTTCATCGCTTCTGTCTCCCGGTTTGGAGAGGCGACAGACCCGCAGTCCAAATGATCTCTCCCAATAACGACAGGCGCTTTTAGCTCCCCGCTTCTAACCAGCTCGTTAATGGCGAGGCCCATCTTTTTTCGTTCTCCATATCCAAGCCAGCAGATACGGGACGGCAAACCTTGGAAGGTGACTTTTTCCTGTGCCATATCAATCCAGCGGTGAAGGGCTTTATTTGTCGGGAACAGCTCTTTTAATAACGCATCCGTACGGTAAATATCTGCCGGATCTCCGGAAAGCGCCGCCCAACGGAACGGCCCTTTTCCTTCACAGAATAAAGGGCGGATGTAGGCAGGGACAAACCCCGGAAAATCGAAGGCATTCTCCAGCCCTTCATCCTTTGCGACTTGCCGGATATTGTTGCCGTAGTCAAATACAATAGAGCCCTTTTGCTGAAAGGCCAGCATGGCTTCGACATGTTTTTTCATGCTTTGCTTCGCAAGGCGCACGTAAAGCTCTGGATTGTCTTGACGCAAACGGTCAGCTTCATCAAGTGAATAGCCCTCGGGAACATAACCGATTAAAGGGTCATGGGCAGATGTCTGATCTGTCACAATATCAATTTTGACGCCTCGGTTCAAAAGTGTGTGATGCACCTCAGCTGCGTTTCCGAGAAGTGCAATGGACAAAGGTTTTCCTGCCAGCTTTGCCTCTTCAGCCCAAGCTAAGGCTTCCTCAATCGATGCTGTTTTTCGATCGCAGTATTTTGTTTCGATCCGCTTGTCGATGCGTTTCTCGTCAACCTCGACAGCAATGACGACGCCTTCATTCATCGTGACAGACAGCGGCTGTGCGCCTCCCATTCCGCCGAGACCCGCTGTCAGCGTCAACGTTCCTTTTAAGCTGCCCCCGAAGTGCTGTCGCGCCAACTCAGCGAAGGTTTCATAGGTTCCTTGCAATATGCCTTGTGAGCCAATGTAAATCCAGCTTCCAGCCGTCATCTGTCCGTACATCATTAACCCTTTTTTCTCAAGTTCGTGGAAATGCTCCCAGTCTGCCCACTTCGGAACAAGAACAGAATTAGCCAGGAGCACGCGCGGGGCCTGCGGGTGTGTACGGAACATGCCAACGGGCTTTCCGGATTGCACGAGCAATGTTTCATCATTTTTTAATGTTTTCAAGGAATGCTCAATGGCGTGAAAAGCGTCCCAATCCCGTGCGGCTTTGCCAATCCCGCCATATACGATGAGGTCCTCCGGCTTCTCGGCGACTTCTGGATCAAGGTTGTTTCGAAGCATCCGAAGCACTGCCTCTTGCTCCCATCCTAAGCATTCAAGCTCTGTTCCTCTGTTGGCACGGATTGATTTTTTTACATCAGTCATATGTTCATCCCCCTTAGTTCTTTATTCTGATGATCAGGTATTAAAGATTCTTTCTTCAGCCAGTCAGTCAAGCGTTCAATGTCATAGGAAAAAACACGATCCTGCTGAATGGACGGCACGACTTTTCTCATTTCTTGAAAAAGCTGTTTCGTATAGGACGCTGCATGTTCTATGCCTCTGTATTCAACAGCCTGCAATGCGCAAATGGCTTCGATCGCAATGACTCTCCTTGTATTTGCGATCACCTGATAAGCATGCCGAGCGGCGATGGTTCCCATGCTGACATGGTCCTCTTGGTTGGCGGATGACGGAATGGAATCCACACTTGCAGGATGGGCCAGTGTTTTATTTTCAGAAACGAGTGAGGCCGCGGCGTACTGCATGATCATTGCACCGGATTGCAGACCGGGATGAGGGCTCAGGAACGGCGGCAGGTCATTCAGCTGCGGATTCACAAGTCGTTCGATCCTGCGCTCTGCGATATTCGCAAGCTCTGATATTGCGATTTTCAGAAAATCCATGGCAAAGGCGATCGGCTGTCCGTGAAAGTTTCCGCCGGAAATCACTTTGCCACCGTCATTGAAAATGAGAGGATTGTCTGTAGCTGCGTTCATTTCAATCTCTAATTTTTCTTTGACATAGCCTAGTGTCTGCCAAGTCGCACCGTGTACTTGCGGAATACAGCGCAATGAATAGGCATCCTGAACCCGCAGTTCTCCCTGGGAGGTTGTCAGGCCGCTGTCAGATAGATAAAAGCGAATTCGTTCTGCGACATCGATCTGCTCCTGATAGCCGCGGGCTGAGTGAATATCCTCGTCAAATGCATCGATAATTCCCCGCAACCCCTCAATCGTTAAGCTGGCAATGCGTTCTGTTTGATAGGCTAGTTTCTCAGCTTCAATGTAGGCGACCACCCCCATTGCAGTCATGGCCTGAGTCCCGTTAATCAAGGCAAGCCCTTCCTTGGATGTCAGCGTTACCGGTTGAATACCTGCTTTTTTCAAGCCTGTCATTGCCGGCATTCTTTCCCCCTCAAAAAAGACTTCTCCTTGTCCGATCAGCGCAAGCGCCAGGTGGGAAAGCGGCGCCAGATCTCCGCTTGCGCCA
The DNA here is from genome assembly GCF_037963565.1 of Bacillus sp. PS95. Taxonomy (NCBI): domain Bacteria; kingdom Bacillati; phylum Bacillota; class Bacilli; order Caryophanales; family Bacillaceae; genus Bacillus; species Bacillus sp. PS95. Next base: position 4,015,479 of record NZ_CP150160.1, on the reverse strand, counting down.
AGTGATCCCTGCTGGGGGATGACAGGATGGACGCGTTTATTTAAAAAAGCAAGCAACTGTTCGATCAGCTCAGCGCGGACACCGGAAAAGCCTTTTAACAGCGCATTGGCGCGCAAAAGCAGCATTGCCCTGGAAACACACTCAGGAAAAGGGTCGCCGACTCCGCAGGCATGAGAAAGGATTAAATTCAGCTGCAGCGCCGCCGAGTCTTCTTTCTGAATCAGGACATCGCTGAATTTGCCAAATCCGGTGTTGATGCCGTAGATTGTCTTTTCGTCGCGTACAATCCGTTCCACTGCCGCTCTGCTTTTTTTCACGCGCTCCATACTTTCCTCAGAAGCCGCTGCCTCCTCAAAATCAAACAGCACACGAGCGACGTCGGCTGTTGTCAATGAAGAACCGTCTAAAGTCACCATAAGCCCAACTCCTTTTTCTTTACTTTGGTAAAGCGCCCATACAAAAAGGAGCTATGCTGTGAAAATTTGATTTCACGCATAGCCCCCTATCGTCTAAGATCTATGGGCTGTTTCATATGTGATTAATCCCAACACCGAATGTCTCGTGCTCAAGACCTTTAATCGGCGCCCCGATTGTTCCGTAAAGCGAGACAGCAATCCAATCGCCTTCCGCTTCACTTTCATAAGGATTTCCCCTCAAAACGGCAAACCTCAAGCCCACCGTCCGAAGCAGCGATCCCAGCAGCATTTCACCTCTGGTCACGCCATGCAAAGCTTCCATCGTCGCATGATAAAGCGCATGTGACTCCCGATAACCCTCAGATTGAATGACACCGCTCTTTTTGGAAGCGGTTTCAATTGCGGCTACTACTTTATGCGCGTCCATTGATCCTACCTTGCCAAGACAGACCTTCCATCCGTCTCGCTCCAGCTCCTCAACCTGCGTACTTTCTTCCGCCTCATTCAGCAGCAGGAGAACAGACAGCCGGCCGATCCGACGCTCTTTATGCAGTGTCATATGAATCACTCAATTCCTAAAAATTCTGATAACTATTAACTGAGTATTATATTAATTGGTTCAGCAGCAGAAGTCAAAAGGTTTTTTACAGTCTTTAACAAGTTAGATTGCTATTGTAATAGCGTGACGCAGAAAGCAGGACGGGTTTTCTTTCAGCACATTGCATACGATACCCTGACAGAAGTGGAAGCGGCCGCTGTCATATTGCTGACAATGATGGCTAAAGTGCCCAAAAGAGGCGTAGTTACCGGAGAAAAGTCGACGACTTCACAAGGCTGGACAAGCTATTCATTGCGTACGCAAATGTAGAAACAGAAGTAATTGAAGAAGGAGAAACAGCAAAAGAGTTGAACTATGAAGGAGAGGATATGCAAGCAGCAAGTTCTGCGCAAAACAGACAGACATCAGTCTGACTATGTAAGAGAAGTGAGAAATCACCTATCTGTTTGAATATGAAAACATTCGGCTGTTTTAATAGGCCGGGGTATCTTCATAGAGAAATGTAAGCGTTTAAAATTTAATAAATAAGAGAGGCGAATTGTTTAGATGTTCAACCGATTGTTCCGTGTATGTTTTCTTGCAGCTCTTATCATGGCCTTCACCCTCCCAAACTCCACCAATGCACAAAAACCTATATTTAAAGAAGTCAGCGTCCATGACCCTTCCATCATTGAAACAAGCGGCACCTTTTATGTTTTTGGATCTCATCTCGTTTCAGCAAAAACAAATGACCTCATGCAATGGCAGCAGCTGACCACCAGCGTAAGCAATGACAACCCACTTATCCCGAATGTCTATGAAGAATTAAAAGAAACCTTTGAATGGGCGCAATCCGATACCCTTTGGGCGGCTGACGTCACGCAGCTGGCGGACGGCAAATACTACATGTACTACAACGCCTGCCGCGGCGACTCACCTAGGTCCGCCATGGGTGTTGCCGTCGCTGACAACATCGAAGGGCCATACAAAAACAAAGGCATCTTCTTGAAATCAGGAATGGAAGGCACAAGCAGCGATGGAACACCGTATGACGCAACCAAACACCCGAATGTCGTCGACCCGCATACCTTCTTTGATAAAGACGGAAAGCTGTGGATGGTGTACGGATCATACTCAGGCGGCATTTTCATACTTGAAATGAATCCAAAAACGGGCTTCCCGCTTCCTGGGCAGGGATACGGGAAAAAACTGCTCGGCGGCAACCACAGCAGAATCGAAGGCCCGTATGTTCTCTATAATCCAGACACCCAATACTACTACTTATACCTATCATATGGCGGTCTCGATGCAACAGGCGGCTACAACATCCGTGTGGCCCGCTCCAAGAAACCGGACGGCCCTTACTATGATGCAGAAGGCAATCCAATGCTCGACGTCCGCGGCAAAGAAGGCACATTCTTCGACGACCGTTCCATCGAACCATACGGCGTCAAACTCATGGGCAGCTACACTTTTGAAACAGAAAATGAAAAAGGCACCGGGTACGTCTCACCAGGCCACAACTCCGCATACTATGATGAAAAAACCGGGCGTTCCTATTTAATCTTCCACACCCGCTTCCCGGGCAGGGGTGAAGAACACGAAGTCAGAGTCCACCAATTGTTCATGAACAAAGACGGCTGGCCGGTAGCAGCACCATATCGTTATGCGGGCGAAACATTGAAAGAAGTAAAACAAAAAGACATCACAGGAACATACAAACTTATCCAGCACGGAAAAGACATCTCAGCCGACATCAAACAAACCATCAACATCCAGCTCAACAAAAACCACACCATTTCCGGGGAAATGACCGGAACATGGAAGAAAACCGGAAAAAATAAAGCTGACATCACGTTAGCGGGCAAGACGTATAACGGGGTATTTTTACGCCAGTGGGATTCGGTGAGAGAGAAGAACGTCATGACGTTTAGTGTGTTAAATGGCAGCGGTGAGGCTGTATGGGGTAGTAAGCTTAAAAGATAAAATTATATTTAAGAACCTTTTCTTGGAAAAGAAAAGGTTCTTTTCTTACTTACTTCATATCAGGTATTTTGAAAACACCTTATTAATTTTGTATACTATAACAAAAAATAACAATTTTGATAAAAGTTATTTTGGAGGGAATAATTTGACGGGTGTAAGCATTGAGGTAGGTAATACAACATATTCTGATCAAATTAAAGAATGGCGATTATCTAAACGTGATAATGCTAAAATAACTGTTCATATTACATTGAACAGTGGAATGAAGATTAGTGAAGAATTAGATAGGTGTATAATTACCCCTGTTCGAGAATTGGTCATTAACAAGCAAGAACGACTAGTTCTAAAGGGAAATGTAAAAGCAAATATAGAAAGCGTTAAAATATATGGAGATAAGTATGCTGTTTTGATTTTTAGTGGAAATGATCAGAAATATATTTATAAAGAAAAAGATATTGAAAAGATTACTTTAGGTAATGCAAAGTTTAAACAACTTTTGGATTATTTTAGACATGTAGCGGCCGTTAAAGATAAAACAAAAAATGATATCCCACCTATTTTGGAAGGTGAAATTCAGCGTATGCCGTTAAGAATAGAAAGTGCTCTCTATGCTTATTTTTCAAAAGAAAATCGATCGTATAAGGATTCAGAGACACTCCTTTTTCCTTTTGGTTTAAACCTAAGTCAGATTCAGGCAGTTCAGTCTGCTTTTTCTTCTCAAATAAGTGTAATTGAAGGTCCTCCTGGTACAGGAAAAACACAAACTATTTTAAATTTGATCACTAATATAATGATGAAGGGAAAAAATGCTGCAATTGTCTCAAGTAATAATTCTGCTGTCGCCAATGTAAGAGAAAAAATGGAGAAAGCAGGCTACGATTTTCTTCTTGCATTATTAGGTAGCCAAGATAATCAAAAAAAATTCTTTGAGCAACTTCCGGAACTCCCTCAAAATATAGCCGAATGGAAGGTTGAGAATGAGAGAGAATCAGAGTTACTGAAAAGCGTCTTAAGTGATGTAGAATCTATTAAAGAACTATTAAAGTTACAAAACCGACAAGCAGTGATAAAACAGCAAATAAAAGACCTAGAGACGGAGGAAAAATATTATAAACAACATTTTGAGTCATTAGAAACCATGAAACCAAAACTTTTACCTTTTTATAAGTTTAATAATTATAAGATTTTAAATTTTATGGCTGACGAAGCACTGAACAAACAAAATCGAATGAACTTCTTTAAGAAAACCAAATATCTTTTCTACTATGGGTTATATGATTTCAAACAAATAGGAGACAGTCTAAATAAAGAGAAAATGCTTTCTCAACTCCAATATCAATTCTATAAGCAAAAACTAACTGAATTAAATTCTGAGTTAAATAAAATAAATCAAATGCTACATGCCAAAAATTTTGATGAGCTAAGTAATCGAATTGAAAATTACTCTACATTAATTTTCAAAAATTATATACATAATAAGCAAAAAACGGTTAAGAAAGAGAATTTTGAGTACAAGAAATATAAAGATGCAAAGCAGTTTGATCGATTTATAAATCGATATCCTATTATTCTGAGTACTGCATTCTCTTTAATGAAATCAATTCCAGATGGTTTCTTATTTGATTACTTAATTATTGATGAAGCCTCACAGTTAGAATTGATGCCAGGTATCCTTGCTCTAGGCTGTGCTAAAAATGTAATTATTGTTGGAGATACAAAACAACTACCTCACATTCCAGATAAGAACATATCAAAGGGAGAAATGGGAATCGAACCTTGCTTTGATTATGTAGAAAATAGCCTACTGCATTCTGTTTTAAAAGTATACGAGAATAAAATTCCTGTTACTTTATTAAAGGAGCACTATCGTTGCCATCCTATGATCATCAAGTTTTGTAATGAACAATATTATGATGGCAACCTCATTCCTTTGACTAAATATGATGAAGAAGACGATTTTTCAATTATTTTAATAAAAACCGTTAAAGGAAATCATATGAGATTCCAAGGCGGACGACACAATGTTCGTGAATTAGATTCTCTTGAAGAGGCAACGATTAGAGATAAGGTTTTCCCACGTGATTTTGATGATATTGGATTCATTGCTCCTTATAGAGCCCAGATAAAAGCTGCTAATCGTTATATGAGAGAAGAAATTATTAAAGATACTGTACATAAGTTTCAGGGAAGAGAATGTGATGGAATTATTTTCTCCACAGTACTTGATGATAAGGGCGGTAAAAAGGATATTGAATTTGTTGATAGTGCTACTTTAATTAATGTCGCTATATCGAGAGCAAAAAAACGTTTTGTTTTAGTATCTGCTGTCGATATTTTCAAGAGAAGTAACAAAGAAATCTCCGAGTTAATACGTTATATGGAATATTATACGGAAGCTAGTTTATATCATGAAAGTCAGGTCATTTCTGTGTTCGATTTACTATATAAAGAATTCTCCGAAGTTTTAATGCAACGAGAAAATAAACTACGAGAGAGTGACTCAAAGTATAAATCTGAAAGGATTATTGCTAGTTTGCTCAGAGATATTCTTAAAGAAGAGACCTATAAAAAAATTGAGTTTAGAAGGGAGTATCGTTTAAAGGATTTATTTAATGACACCTCTCATTTAAATGAAGAGGAGCAAAAGTTTGTTAAAACAGTAGCTCGATTTGATTTTATGCTTTATTACAAAATGGGGAATGCACCTGCTGGAGTAATAGAGGTGGACGGTACTGCTTATCATTATTCAAATGACCAGAAAAGAAGGGATGAATTAAAAGATTCTATTCTGAGGAAATCAGGGATACCTTTTATTAGATTAAGGACAAATGAGAGTGGCGAGGCAGAAAAAATAAAGGGACTGCTAAATTCTATTTTAGGAACAAATAAGTTATGATTAAAACTCTACCATTAGAATAAGTTATTTTACTTAAGTAGTTTTTTAGTGGGTGATAATAACTCTATATAGTCAAAAAAAGTTATGTTGTTTGTCATAGAATCTTTTCAGTATGATAAAGTTTTACTAAAAGTGCAAGGTCAGATCACTATGTAATATTAAATATAGCGTTGAATTTAAGAAGAAATGCAAGGAAGGAAGAAATAAAGTGAAAAAAACAATCAAAGTAGCTGCAGCAGTGATTAAAAACGATAAAGATATGATATTATGTGCACTTCGTTCGCCAATCATGTCTTTGGCCAATCTATGGGAATTCCCAGGAGGGAAACTTGAAGAGGGTGAGAATGCACGAGAAGCTCTTGTAAGAGAAATTCATGAGGAGCTTGGTTGTAAAATTGAAGCAGGTGAAATAATTGCTGACATTCATCACGAATATGAAAAAGTCATTGTTAATTTGATTTCTATTCAAGCGAAAATTGTAGAGGATGAACCTGTTGCCAAAGAACATGCGGAACTCAGATGGGTGCCCGTGAGTGAACTTGAGTCACTTGAATGGGCACCTGCTGATCTTCCAACCGTAAATGCACTAGTTAATTAAATCAACATACAAGTTTTCTGGGACAGGCTGATGGAGCTTCCATATTACATTCATAGGTTTGTCCCCATTGCTTGATACGTAATCAACTTTACCTAGATAAATAAAAGGTAAGGTGATGTCATGCATTTCGCTAAATTTACGCACGAAAAGATGTATTTTATATTCTTTTTGTCTATGGTTAATAAAATTCTGACCTACAGGAGAATCATGTGATGTTTGATTTTGGCTTTGCCAGTGAAAATGATGGGGATCTATAAAGTAATCTTTATATAACAAATGGTCCTCAACTTTTTTAGATTTATTTAATGTAATAAAAATTAAGTAGTTATTGTTAACTCTCCTTACACCTTCTCGCCACGTTCCCTCTTGATCAGTTGATTGAAATAAATGTATGAGTTCATTTCTAGTATATGTTTGATACAAGGTGAGTTGTAGTTCACTAGATAAAAGTGCTTCTAAATTATTCATGCGTCTAAATTCGGTTAAACCATACTGGATACGCTCCTTAATATAAGGACCAAACCGAGGATGGCATAAACGTTCAAAAATATTTAATTGTAGTATGAACGTATTTTCCTCCACTGTACCAAAACTCCATTGTTGTTTCTTATGTGGTGTGGATAAACGCTCCATAGATCGTTTAATCAAGTTGTCGTGTATATTAGTATTTTTGATTTTTAAATGAAATGTATCTTCTAAAGACTTTTTAACATCCTCTACAGTGATTCTCTGTATATTAAATCCACATTGTAACAATAATAAATCATAGGGCCACTTAATCGGAAACTGTTGCTCTAACCAGGATACCATTCTTAAAACTAGCGAATCATTTAATACTTCTTTATCTAAAGAATGAAGGTCATCCATTTTTCTTTTCGTTTCGACCCAAGACTTATATTTTTTTATAAAAAAGGTAAGACCTGGAGCTTGATCTGAATAAAGAAAATCAAGTAGCTCTGGAGAACGCCCAATATCTCGTTTAAATTGATAATATAATGTTTTTAGCATGGCAGCTGAATTTAATTTAATACTATCAATTTTGTGTAAAATCTCTTTCTTCGTTACAGATGCAAGATCTACATAAGATCCACCTGGTAAGTCTGCAAACTCATGGGTAACCGCAACTCGTAATGAATCTTTATCAAAGGATTTTTGGCTAGTTTGTCCGGAAAGGGCTAGCGGTATAACAAACGATTTTTGATAGTTTCCTATAAAATCAAGTACCGTTACAAACTCTTTATCATCAGTCTTTCTTAATCCTCTTCCTAACTGTTGAATAAATATGGTTGGTGATTCAGTCGGTCTCAAAAAAAGCAGTAAGTTTAATTTTGGTATATCAATGCCTTCATTAAAAATATCTACTGTAAAAATCAGTTCTAAACTATGATGCGGATCTTCAAGTTCTCTAATCACTTTCTGACGTTGTGCTGAGGAATCTTGCCCTGTTAAATAAGTTGTATGTAATCCTAATTGATTAAATTCTTGGCTCATATATTGGGCATGTTCAACGTTAGTACAGAAGCCCAACCCACACATTCTTTCTCCGTCGAAACCGTACATATTTATCATCTTTATTACATAATCGACTCGCTCATGATTTTTCAAATGATTAACCAATGAACGTTCATCGTAGACCCCGTTTGTTATTTTCACTTTATCGTAATCAACAGTATGATCCGGAATACCAAAATAATGAAATGGGGCAAGCAATTCAGCTTCTAACGCATCTCGAAGGCGGATTTCATAGACAACATTATGATTGCAGATTTCAAGTACATCTTTACCGTCTAAACGTTCTGGAGTTGCAGTTAAACCTAATAAGAATCCAGGCTTAAAGTAATTCAACACTGATTGATAGGTAGAGGCTTCTGCATGATGAAATTCATCAATGACAATGTAATCAAATTCATCTGGTGCAAACCGTTTTAATGTTTCTTCTTTATACAAGGTTTGAACTGTGCTAAATAAAAACCTTTTATTCCATTCTTTTTTCGATCCAGTTAACAATCCAAAGTTATCATGGTCATTTGTGACTTTTTCAAATGTTTCAATGGCTTTAGTTAGTAACTCCTCACGATGAGCAATAAAAAGATATTTTTTTGGTTGATATTCGGAAAAATCAAATGCTGCAAGATATGTTTTCCCTGTACCAGTTGCAGCGATAATAACAGCCCTTTCCTCACCTTGTTCTCTCGTTTTCTTGAGGTTTTTAAGCGCTATTTCTTGCATGGCATTAGGTTGTATTTTTGTTTGGTAAAGAGAGTTTTGAGAGACGAGAGACGCGCTCATTTTGTGATTAGCTGCTTGAAATTCTTCATAAGCTTTTAAGAACTGGTCATCGACCGGTTGTGTTTTTTCGACCCATACTTTATTAAAGACATCTTTTGTTTGTTGAAAAATTGGAAGATATTTTGTATCTGGTATTCTTGCATTTAGCTCATACCCAGTGGTCAGAGCGGATTGCGAGAGATTTGATGATCCAATAATGACACTATGTTGCCCTGAAAGACGTTCAAATAAGTAAGCTTTTGTATGAAACGATTGACTGTAATCATTTACAATTCTCAAGTCGACATTTTGAAATTGCATGAGCTGTTTAAGGGCTTTAGGTTCAGTAATTCCCATATATGTTGATGTGATAATACGTACTGGCACATTACGCTTATTAAGCTCTTGTAATGGTGGAATAAGAAGTTGGACGCCAGACCATCTTGTAAAACTGACCATAAAATCCACACGATCAGCAGTTAACATTTCATTCTTTAATGCTTTAAAAAAATTATCATCCGCTCTATGGTTTCCGAGTAGATTCAACCGTGATAGCGAAAAGTGCTCTGACACAGGAAGATCCAGGTCACCTACATGATAAAGAACTGAAGAAAGTGGTATTGCAAAGGCTGTATCATTACCAAGATCAGAAGATATTTTTTGGGTTAATTCAACCGCCTGATTATATTGTCCGTGATGAACAAGCGTTTTGATTTTTTCGCCAAATTGTTTTGCTATATGTAAAGTTAAAATTTCTGGATATTCTTTCGGTAAAACAGGCTGAAAACGATGTTCAACCGGATAAAGCTGGTGCTTTTCTTGCAATTCTTCATGAAAACCACTGTTTTTTTTCATTTTTCTCTCTCCATATTTAGATAGATATCCTAATTTTATCATTATTATTGACTATAGGTAACAGATATCTGTAAATGGCATCGCGAATCAAATGAGGACGATTGTACCCGATCTTAAAGTCCTGGGTAAGCAGGATTTTATTCGCAAGAAAGTCGAATGAAAAGGATAATAGATAAATATACTTATTTATATTCTGTGTAAGACAAATCCTTTTACCTATTTATCCAATATGACCCATCATGTAATATGAAAATAGTCTGTATTGTAAAGAATTTACACAGTTTGATAGAAACACGAGGTGTTGCGGCATGCATAGTGAAATGTTGTTACATTCGGTAAAAGCCGACTTACATGAAAAGCAGGAACAGATCCATCAATTAAAACGAGTGCTGCACGAAATTAGGCAAATCAAACACGATTTCTCTGAGGCCCAGCATCTCATTCACCGGCCTCATCTTAACCGGGAGGCATGGAGAGGAACACATGCTCAGCGGTTTGAAGATATTCGTGAAGGAATGAACAAAGCATATCAGCAAATCAAAAGCGATCAAGTCAGCGGAATCATCGAAAGCATAGAAGGAAAAATCCACTCATTAGAGGGCGATGTCTATTCCATAAGACGCCAAATTACGAGGATAGAGCATGAAATAGAGAAGGAAAAACATAAAAAGTGAGGTGAGCACAAATGGCACAGGAAATTAAAATGGTGTATGGCACAGTGAAGCAAGGGCTTTCTCAGCTCAAGAATTCAGCTGAACTCAAGTCCTCCTTGCCCGGCCATCTCTCAGGCAGAAACCATTTGAATGTTGTGAAGTCCATCGAGCAATTAAATAAGGACATCAAAGAGCTCACTGAAGCATATGCGTCTGTTCTGGCCAAGCATATCGCACAAACGGAAAGCGCGGTAAACGCCATGAAGGAAACGGACGAAAACATATCATCTTCCATGAAATAAAGCGCGGGAGGACAAGGGATTGAAAACATTAGATGTCCACGCTCTTCACGAGGGCATTCAGCATACGATTGAGAAACTGGACAAGCAAAAACAACAGCTGGAGAAGCTGGAAAAAAGCGTTGAGCATCTGGCAGGCATGAAGGATGCGCTAAAGGGAAAAGGCGGAGATGCCATCCGGACCTTTTACGAGGAGTGCCACAAGCCTTTTCTCCTTTTCTTTGGCATGTTTATCGACGAATACAAAAAAGTGCTGAAACAAACACAGCATGCGATTTCCTCTGTAGAATCTGACTCTCACGGCATGATTGCAGAGGCTTTTCTCTCACACGATGCGAGACATGGGGTCAAGCATGCACGAGAAGTGACAGAGCAGCTCACTGATGCAGTCAATCGCCAGACGTCGGCCATAGATCACATCGTCAGCCTGCCGACAGTCAATGATTCCTTTTTTCGGATGGAAACAGAACAGGCTGAGCGGCTGATTACAGACACCCTGCATAAGCTCTTTCAATTTGACGGCCAGCAAACCCAAGCACTAGAAACCGCAAAATCAGATTTTCAAACGATGAAAAAATATATAGACCAGCTCGAAACCATGTACACCGATCCGAAAATTGAAATCACAGGCTACAAAAGCGGCTCCATCCTGAAATCACAGGAAGAAGAAAACATCAACCAAACCTTCGGCGCGATTAACCCGCAAATGAAGCAGTCGGATGATTCACCGATGGAGATGATGCTGAAGAAACTGGAGAAACATAAGCAATCAAACGTTGATTCTGTGATGATGGATGACAAACAACAGAAGATCGAGCGCGAGATTCATGCTGATGATAGTAACTTAACGGTATTACAGAAAGAAGCAGCAGCCCACCTGAAAGTCTATGGAGACATACGGGTGGTAAATGATAAACTATATAATCATAAAGGATTAAAAAAGATAGATACGATAGAAGTGATTGACGAACTAACTCGTGATACTGCAAGCATCGACTACGTCGGCGGCAAATATTATGTATATGAAAACGGCCAAATTGTGAGAGAACTCTACGCTGGAGGGAAAAAGCGGCTAGAAGAAGTGTCTTACATTCCAGAGGATAAAGTAGGCGGAGCTAAGCCACTGGATTCATTTTTGGCTGGAACGCAGTATGAATTTATTGAGTGGGTAAGCCCTCAGGGTGCTGTTAAAAAATTGGCGGTCCGAGGCGGGAAGCGTGTTGTCACAGATGTGGCTAAACATGTTGCGGAGAAGGAAAGTAAGGGTGAGGTTAATAAGGTTGCTTCAAAGGGTGCGAGTGAAGGTAAGAAATTGGTATCTTCAAAGACGGTTATTAGCTCAGATATGGAAGCGAAAATATTGGAAGGACAACGTAAAGTTCCAAAAAATATTTTAATAGGTGGACATTCCTCAAGTATAAACAACGCTAATGATAATTTCGCAGTGGAAGTACTATCTACTAATGCAGATGGGACGAAAAGTGTTATGTTTACTAAGCAATTTGTAGATGGTAATATTTCTAAAATTAAAAAGAGTACATTATTTCCGGAATCGTGGAATGATGATCAGATTCTTAAGAGTATTATAGAGGTTGGAAATACACCACCTATATCTACAAGGTTGAGGGATAGATCAACTTGGCATAGAGCATCAAAAAATGGAGTGGAAATAGATGTTATCAAAAATGGTGACGAGGTAACTAGTGGTTACCCAACAGGAAAGGTAAATGCGCCTCGTCCATCAGGTTTTTGAGATGTAAATTGAAAGGTGATAAAAAATGTATAGAGAATTAGATAATCTTTTATCTGCTGAAACAACTGAGGACTCATGGTACGATGATGGTTGTATAATTGCAAGTGATATATTGTCAGACTTTAGAGCAGATGATTGGGGAAAATTAAAAAACGAAGCACTTACTAAACCTTTGGAATGGCAAAAAAAACTGGCATACTGTATGGATAATAACGGAAGTTCACATGAATTTTCAATATTACTATCACTACTTAGTATTGATAATGAAGAGCTATTTGAGGTATGCATAGATTCTCTAAGAAGCTTTGTGACTCCCGAGAGTAAACAAATGATATTGAACGATCCATCCATACTTCAGAGAATAAATGATAAGTTGCCAAAAGCAAGTGCCCCAGTAAAGAAAATACTTGAAGACTTCCTTGAGAAGGTTCATTCTTAATAATTTGTTATAGAATTGTTTATACAACAATGCTTAAAAGTCAATGATAACTTTTTAAAGCTTATTCTCACACAGTGGTGTGAAGTGGAATAAGCTTTTCCTATTGCAGGATCAGCTTATAATTTTAAAGACTCAGGTAAAATAACCACATGGAAGAGATAGATGGTGTATACAGTTGAGATAATCAAGAAAAACGAATTTGAATGTAACTGGATTACATTGTTTATTAGTAGGCAGTTTAAGTTAATTTCTTCACAAGAAGTAACAAATTATGCGGTTAATTATCTAGTGAATAATCCTAATATTAAAGATGAGAATATCTTTGAATTGGCGTGGGAACAAACTGAAGAAAGAGCAGATGCATTATTAGACCACATAGTCTCTAATAGCCGTTCTGAAGTCTTGAATAGAGAGTATCATAAGTGGTTATACACTGTTTTGAAGAATATATAATAATTCTTCTGATGATAGTATGTTTAGCGACATTGAAAACATTGTTTATATGTTTAACACAACTGAACATATGAACAATTTTTTTAGAACTGTATCGCCTGTTTTCTATTATCCTTCTGATTTGAAATATACAGTAAAAGAACTACTGAAAGAATTTTTGGAAACTGAGAGGAAAATAATTTCTAATTAATTATGATTGGGAAATACTCATTATATTGCTTGCGTTACCTCACACCATCTACCGGTGAATAAGAAATAACGGAGATAGTATATTGCTCAGATATAAATATGCAATTGAATATATAGATGATTATGATGAAGTCATTTTGGATTTGGAAAAAGAGAAAATACTTAAAAATGGTTACCTTATTAGTAATTCGTTAGGATCTGATATATTTAGTGATTTCGATAGCATAAAGGAAGAAATTGAACAATTATTAAAAGTATTGTCTGGGGAATTACCAATATTCGAAAGTGGCGGGAATTTAAATTTAATTAGTTCTGATAAACATAAAACAGTGATTGAAGATATTTTCGCAGATGAAGATGAAGGAGATTGTATATGCACAATAGAGACGGTGGAATATACCAAGATCATTTTAATCTGGGCAAAAGAAAGTATTAAGTACAAAAACAAAAGAGACGTTCTATCAGCAGAAGAAGCTGATGAAAGAATAGGTTGGATAAAAGAAAAGTGGAGTGAATTGAATTTTACTAATTGAGGAATAAACAGTGGCGGTATACATTTTATTACTAAAAGAATATGAAGATAATGAAACTGTGGTTTACAAATTGGGGCCTCATGAAAATACTATGGGCAAAATGAAATTAAATAAAATAATTAGGGAATTTTCAGAGTTAGAAGAAATTAAAGACTTCCCGTCAACATTTTATTTTGATCGAGCTGCACATAGATTAGCAGTTTGTTTAGTAAAAGAAGAGGGTGTATTTCCAGTAAAAACGGCTTTTGAGTCTTAGCAAATAATGAAGCTTTTATTGACAACAATGCCCTTCAAGGTTTTAACGCATTCAATATAATAAAAATCAAAGAGGTTCTCCTATGATATATAAAGCACTTATTAAAGGACTTGATCCACATATAGAAGAGGAAGTGATACTCGAAATTGAAGGGGTTGAATTCACAGGTTTTTCATCTGTCTGTCCTTATGAAATTGAAGTGGGGAAAAAATATCCTGTGTTAGTTGGTTTTACGATTTTGGATGAGTTAGTTATTCGTGAAAGTATAGAAAAAACAAAAGAATTAGAACGGATTGGTTTAGGATATCAATATTATATTAGGGGGGTTTTACAAGAGGATTCAATTGATGCAGGAATCGTTCTTACTGATGAAGATGAGTATTTTTCTGAATATCCTTATTTAATTGGGAAAAATGTTGAGATGAAGGTTGACAGGATAAGTATAGAATTTTTAAGGGAGGCTGTTTAAATATAAAAAGTAAAATGATTATAAAAATGGAAACTTAAATTTTTTTATGAGAAGGCTTTGTTCTTGGACATAATCAGAAAAAATTATGAAGGAAACCTTGATTGACACTGCCATAAATAATAGCTGAAGAAATACATAAGGTGATTGTAGAGAGTGAAGAAGATAGATGAGAAATTTTTATTGAGAAAAATAAATGAATCATTATTAATCATTCAGATTGTTTTGCCCCTAGCAGGAATAGTTCTAACTATCACGACAATATGGTTAGCAAATACCAATCAAGTTAACGATATAGAGTTATATGTAATTGCTGGTTTTTCATATGGTGTATTTTTCTTTTTGTTCCCTTTAGGTATTTATATATTTAGGAAAAGAATACTTATAAAAAAATTAAATGATTTAGACGGATATCAATAAGTTTCTAATACGTGAACGTACAGTTTAAGAGCCATTGGGTTGAAAAAAATCCATTCAAGAAAGTCATCCGGGAATAGGGTTTGAAACTATTATTAGAAGGTCATTTGAAATTATGTTAAAAACATTAGAATGTAGAGATAAAAAGCCTATGAAAGTAGAATTTGATGTCTATACACCAATTAATATAGAATTTGGAAATTGGGATATATCAGAAGATAAAACGGTATACTGGAGAACCGGAGATTTTAAAAAATCATTAATTGAAATAGGATTTGCACAAAAAACAGGAGAAATTCGTTCTATTACATTAACTCTGTGTGAAAGTGTTTATAAATCTAAAGAATGGAATATTGAAAACATTGAACCAATAAAAGGGGTTCCTGTTCTTAGCGTAGACCGACAACGGAATGAAACGTATATCGATGAAAAAGGAATATTAAACGTATATATAACAGATAAGACAGTTTATATTCAATTTTCAGCTCATGAGATAGAAGCTCTTATAGAAAATAATCACGTATTATTTTGTTTGGATTGTGATGACAATATTTGTGGTGTCATTATAAACGATGTAGGAGATAATGAAATCAACATATTAGAACAGGCATTAAAATAATAATAAAGAAAAACCTTGAAGAGTAAACCTTTCAAGGTTTTTGACAATTATCATCTTTTTCTAGCAACAACAAATAAAAAGTTAAGGGGCAGTTTAAAAATGTTCACTACTTACAATGAATATGATTTATTAGAACTGTTTGATAGCGAGCCAATAATCGTGGTGAGTGACCCCCTTGCAGAAATATTTATGTACTCTATCCAAGATATGAAAGGCTTTAAACTGATTCTGACTATGGATGTATACGCTTTGGAGTGCAATCTAAGTCTCACCTTCAATGAGTTGCTTGTTTTTGAATCTAAGTTTATAAATGTTACTCAATTAAAGAGATGTAATTCTGATCTATTTATATATATTCATAACGAACCAAAGGTAAAGGTTATATTTAAAAAGCAACTTGGAATTATTTTTGTTTAATGACATATATGAAAGCAAGGATGTTAGAAATTAAAAATCGCTTTAAATACTTTCAAAGTACATCATGTAAATGACGATTAGAAAACTCTTTACGTTGGGTTGAAGCAAGGGTGGATAAACAAAATTGAAGTAATGAATTATGCTGTTGAATATTTGATGAACCATCCCGGTGTACAACGAGAAGAAATTCTAGAACTGGCTTGGGGAGACAAGGATGATATTGAAGAAGCCATTTTGAATATATTACGAGTTGAAGAAAATAGTTTCTATGCTATTGAAAAAAGAAAATGGAGATATGTTATTCTTCTTGAAGTAAAATCAAAGTATAGTGATCATGGAATTGAACTTTTGAGCAAGCTTGCGGAAGTTTATGCAGATATGAATTACCCTGAAGATATGGCGGGTTTTATTCATTATCATCCTTTTAATAACGGATGTAACTCGCATTTACATTCCTATGAAAAAAATATAAATAGATTATGCAATTTGTTTCAAGATTTTTTAGTAAGGAAAAAACAAAATATACAAAATGGCTTACCGTTATAAAAAATAGTCCTTATTGAGCAATCACCTTAGTCAACACCAAAAAATGAAAGCGTTGACATCCCTCAAATCTAGTGCTAAAGTATACCTACAAACAAATAAAACGACCCGTCAGGATTGTTACTGCGAAAGCAGGCAAAACCTAAATGGTGCAGGTGCAGGAGGAGACTCTCGCAATCTGTGTCATTTAGGTTTTTTTATTCTCTTTTAGGAGGTGATGCAGCATTTGATACAAAAAAAGCTGGTGAAAGGCGGCCACCTTTCATCCAGCAGTCCCCCCATAAAAAGGAGGTATACACATGGATTATGATAAATTATCGAAGGACATATTACAACTCGTAGGCGGTGAAGACAACGTTCAGCGCGTGATTCACTGCATGACAAGACTGCGTTTTAATCTTCATGACAATTCGAAGGCGGATCGCAGTCAGCTGGAGCAACTGCCTGGGGTGATGGGCACCAATATCAGCGGCGAGCAGTTTCAAATTATTATCGGAAACGATGTGCCGAAGGTGTATCAGGCGATTGTGCGGCACAGCAATCTCAGTGATGAAAAGAGCGTTGGTTCATCCTCTCAGAAAAAGAATGTGCTGAGTGCGGTCTTTGATGTGATTTCTGGTGTGTTTACCCCGATTCTGCCTGCGATTGCGGGAGCGGGGATGATCAAAGGGCTTGTTGCGCTGGCAGTTACGTTTGGCTGGATGGCGGAGAAGAGCCAGGTTCATGTCATTTTGACGGCTGTCGGTGACGGCGCGTTCTACTTCCTGCCGCTCCTGCTAGCGATGAGTGCGGCGAGAAAATTCGGAAGCAACCCGTACGTAGCGGCTGCCATTGCGGCGGCGATCCTGCATCCGGATTTGACAGCCCTGCTCGGTGCGGGGAAACCGATTTCCTTTATCGGGCTTCCTGTAACCGCTGCCACTTATTCGTCAACGGTCATCCCGATTTTGCTGTCGATTTGGATTGCTTCATACGTGGAAAAATGGATTGACCGTTTTACACACGCATCTCTCAAATTGATTGTGGTTCCGACATTCACGCTATTGATTGTCGTGCCGCTGACATTGATTACAGTCGGTCCGCTTGGCGCTATTTTAGGAGAATACTTGTCTTCCGGGGTCAATTATTTGTTTGATCATGCAGGGCTTGTGGCAATGATTTTGCTGGCGGGTACATTCTCTTTAATCATTATGACGGGCATGCACTATGCCTTTGTGCCGATCATGATCAACAACATCGCTCAAAACGGCCACGATTATTTACTGCCGGCTATGTTTTTGGCGAATATGGGGCAGGCGGGAGCATCATTTGCCGTCTTCCTTCGCTCCAGAAACAAAAAATTTAAATCACTCGCGCTTACCACAAGCATCACGGCGCTGATGGGGATCACAGAACCTGCGATGTATGGCGTGAATATGCGATTGAAAAAGCCGTTTGCGGCCGCTTTGATTGGCGGTGCAGCCGGTGGCGCGTTTTACGGCATGACGGGTGTTGCTTCCTATATCGTCGGGGGGAATGCAGGTCTCCCGAGCATCCCTGTCTTTATCGGCCCAACGTTTATTTACGCGATGATCGGCCTTGTGATTGCGTTTGCGGCGGGAACAGCAGCTGCGTATTTGCTTGGATTCGAGGATGTGCCTTCTGACGGCAGCCAGCAGCCGGGCAGCAGAGAGATTATCCACAGCCCGATTAAAGGAGAAGTGAAAGCCTTAAGTGAAGTCAAAGACGGAGTGTTTTCTGCTGGGGTCATGGGAAAAGGATTTGCCATTGAGCCTGAAGAAGGAGAAGTTGTGTCGCCTGTTCGTGGAAGCGTTACCACCATTTTCAAAACAAAACATGCCATTGGCATTACGAGTGATCAGGGAGCTGAAATACTCATACACATTGGATTGGACACGGTGAAGCTGGAGGGACAATGGTTCACGGCTCACGTCAAAGAAGGCGACAAGGTCGCACCGGGAGATCTGCTCGTGTCCTTTGATCTGAAGCAAATCAAAGCCGCGGGATATGACGTCATTACCCCGGTGATCGTGACCAACACAGACCAATATTCATTTTCGCCGGTGAAAGAGATCGGTAAAGTGCAGACAAGAGAAGCGCTGCTTGCTTTATCTTGAAAAAACTGATGGGGTGATCAATATGAGTTCAAACGCAAAACGATTTCCAGAAGGATTTTTATGGGGCGGCGCAGTTGCTGCCAACCAAGTGGAGGGAGCTTATAACGAGGGTGGCAAGGGGCTTTCGACAGCTGACGTATCGCCGAACGGGATCATGTCTCCATTTGATGAATCAATGACTTCCTTGAATCTGTATCACAACGGGATTGACTTTTATCATCGTTATAAAGAGGATATCGCCTTATTTGCAGAAATGGGATTTAAGGCGTTCCGCACATCGATTGCGTGGACGAGAATTTTTCCGAATGGCGATGAAGAGGAGCCCAATGAAGAAGGCCTTAGATTTTATGATGATCTGTTTGATGAGCTGTTAAAGCATCATATTGAGCCTGTCGTAACCATCTCTCATTATGAAATGCCGCTCGGTTTAGTGAAAAATTATGGCGGCTGGAAGAATCGTAAAGTCATAGAGTTTTATGAACGCTATGCCAAAACGGTTTTCAAACGCTATCAACACAAAGTGAAGTATTGGATGACGTTTAATGAAATTAACGTGGTGCTCCATGCGCCGTTTACCGGAGGCGGTCTTGTCTTTGAAGAAGGAGAAAACAAATTAAACGCGATGTACCAGGCAGCACACCACCAATTTGTGGCCAGTGCTCTTGCTGTCAAAGCGGGCCACGACATCATTCCTGATTCGAAAATCGGCTGTATGATAGCAGCAACGACAACCTATCCGATGACTTCTAAGCCGGAGGATGTCTTCGCGGCAATGGAGAATGAGCGCAAAACACTTTTCTTCTCAGATGTTCAGGCAAGAGGCGCATACCCAGGATATATGAAACGCTATCTGGCAGAAAACAATATCGAAATTGAAATGGCTGAAGGCGATGAAGAGCTCTTGAAAAAACATACGGTGGATTATATTGGATTTAGCTACTACATGTCGATGGCGGCGAGCACTGATCCGGAAGAGCTTGCAAAATCAGGCGGCAACCTGCTGGGCGGAGTCAAAAACCCTTACCTCAAATCATCAGAATGGGGCTGGCAGATTGATCCGAAAGGCTTGCGCATCACGCTCAACACCTTATACGACCGTTATCAGAAGCCGCTGTTCATCGTTGAAAACGGTCTTGGCGCTGTAGACAAAGTTGAAGAGGACGGCACGATTCAGGACGATTATAGAATCAACTATCTGCGTGATCATTTAATTGAAGCGCGCGAAGCCATTGCGGACGGCGTTGAATTAATCGGATACACATCATGGGGGCCAATTGACCTTGTCAGCGCATCTACTGCAGAAATGAAAAAACGCTATGGCTTCATTTATGTGGACCGGGACAATGAAGGAAATGGAACATTTAACCGCATCAAGAAAAAAAGCTTCAACTGGTATCAGCAGGTTATCGTCACAAACGGAGAGAGTCTCTGACAATTTTTCGAAAAATCATGCGCTTCAATTGACAATAACGAAATGCAGGCGGACAATAAAAGAGAAAGATGAACCACCCACAGTCCGAAAGGCGGGAAGAGCATGTTTAACAAAATGTTAGTTGCAATTGACGGATCAGACATGAGTGCAAAAGCGCTTGATGCCGCAGTGCATTTGGCAAAAGAGCAGCAAGCGGAACTAAGCATTCTTCATGTGGGGAGAGAAGCCGTCGTTACGACTTCTTCTCTGACGGGAATTGTCTATGTGCCTGAACACTTTATTGATGAAATCAGGAATGAGGTTAAAAAAGAGGGCCTGAAAATCCTTGAGAATGCAAAAGAAAAAGCAGCCGAAAAAGGCGTTCAAGCTGAAACCATTTACGCGAACGGCGAGCCGGCGCATGAGATACTAAATCACGCAAAAGAGAAAGGCGTCAGCCTGATCGTAGTTGGCAGCCGGGGGATCAGCGGCCTGAAAGAAATGATGCTTGGAAGCGTCAGCCATAAAGTGTCTCAATTATCAACATGCCCGGTTTTAATTGTTCATTAGAATAAAGAAAATCAGATTGAAAATTCAGTTGAGGTATCTTAGGAATTGTTGAGATTTTCGCGAAAGAATTCAGCGATTTACAATGAGACAATTTAAGAATTTATAAAAGTTAATGTTAAGATATTTAAGGAGAGCTAATAAGCTCTCTTTTTTTAATTTTCTATATATATTATCTAAAAATGAGTAATCGTAAATTAGTAACAAAGACTTTAATTTAATATCCAGGTAAATACAGTAGTAATTTACCTTTTTTGTCCATGTAAATATATGTATAATAGTAAGTAATAACGATACAGGAGATTTGATATGAATAATAGTTCATTAAAAAGTAAGAGTTTCATAGTGTTAATAGTTATCTCTGCTGTATGGATAATTTTTATAGGTAAGTCGATCATTGCAGTTCTACCTACAAACCCGTTGTCTCCAAATATTGAAGAACAAAGCCTTATGAAAACATTGTATCCACAAGGGTGGGGCTTTTTTAGCAAAAATCCTAGAGAAGAAATGATAAATGTCTATGAAACAAAAACATACACACAGGCAGTTTCTTGGCCTAATAATAGTTTTAAAAACGTTTTTGGATTAGATAGACATGGTAGAGCACAAGGTGTTGAGTTGGGATATTTAATCGAACAGATTCCAAAATCAATAGAATGGGGAGATTGCAAAGACGGAACAATATCATGTTTAAAAAAGACTGATACTGTAGTCACTATAAACAATAAAACACCTAAAGCATCCTTATGCGGAAATTTAGGTTTGTCCAGAGAAACATTAATTCCTTGGGCATGGAGCAATAAGAGAGAAAGTAATATTTCAAAAGAATCTAAAGTATTGAGAGTTGAAGTTACATGTTCTTAAAACAAAGTGTTTTTAAGACATTGAATGAGAAGATTTTTGAGTGGGTTAATTGCAACTATCCCTGGACAAACGTTTATGGCATATCTAGAAGTTTAATGGCTTTGGCAACAGCGCTAACTTTGATTTTTAATGATGCCAGTGTGTTTTTTAGACCAGCTAGTGGAATAGCTACTTATCCTTATTGCCCCAAAACTATTCCAAGTGTTTTTTGCTTTACTTCAAATGATTATCTTCATCTTAATATAGTACGTTGGATTTGTGTGCTGTTATTGCTAATTATAGCGACTGGCTGGCGTCCGAGAATTACTGGGATTATTCATTGGTGGATTTGTTATAGTTTACAGGTTTCTGCATTAACAATTGATGGTGGCGAACAGGTAAATGCGGTTTTCACCTTATTACTCCTGCCAATAACATTAACGGACTCTAGGAAATGGCATTGGTATAATAATGAAGTATATGACATTGATAACAACGGAGAGTTTTATGCTAGGATGATAGCGTTAGTCTCTTTTGTTGCAATAAGAGTACAAGTATCTATTTTATATTTTAATTCTTTTGTAGCTAAGTTAGGTGAGGAAGACTGGATTAATGGAACAGCAGTTTATTACTATTCCCAACACTTAATGTTGGGTTTTCCAGAGGTAATCCTTCATATATTTCAATTTATAATTACTAGTAAATTTGTTGTTGTTGCTACTTGGGGAACATTGCTTATTCAGTTCTTATTGTTTGCAGCTATCCTGGCACCCAAAAAAGGTTGGAATTTTTTATTCTATATAGGATTACTAATGCATGACATTTTTGCCATTATGTTTGGATTGATTAGTTTTTCTATGATTATGTGCAGTATTTTAATTTTATATTTAAGACCTCTAAATAAACCTTTCAAGTTGAAACAACTTAACTTAAAAAGAAGTTTATCTGAAAGGGGGGATAAACAAAAGATTCTTAATTATTAAACGGAAAGGGGAAAAGGAAAATGAAAGGGAAAGTTATTAACAGAAAAAACTTAATATTCATTTTATTTGTGCTGTTAGTTTCATCAATTACAAGCAATTTTAACTCTGTGGAGGCTATCGAAAGCCATAAATTTTCTGGTGAAGAAATTTATGCTGGAGTAGCCTTTGGTCAGGGAGAAGTAGCAAAACTTTTTCCGGAAGTTTGGAGTAAAGAGAATTTAGAAAAATTATCTACAAAGGAATCAAAAAGAAAAGCACTTAAGTTAATCGCAGATATGAAGGAAGTAGATCCAAACTACTTCAATAACTTAGAGAAAGCTATTTACGAAAACAAAGACCCAAAAGAAGTAAAAGAACTTCTTACGAGAAGTGGAAAAATTCTAAAGAAAATTGATCCGAACATTTCTGAAAATACTCAAGTTGACTCTGCCGAAGGAGCTTGTGTTACATTTGTTACATGGACAGCAGTAGCCGCTATATGGGTAGCTGTTGTGGCCGGAGCTGTGGTAGTTGCCTCCACTGTGACTAATGATAAGACATCTTTGATGAATGAAATGCTTGTTAAAAATATGGTGGAAAGACTAAATTAAACTCTAAAAGGATCTTAATTTTTAGTTAAGGTCCTTTTTTTATTGACCTATCCCTCACGGATACCTTTAAGATAAAAGTGGAAAAATCTTTAAGGAGTGAATTTCATGAATATAAAACAAGTATCTGAATTAACTGGATTAACTAAAAAAGCGATTAAGTACTATGAATCTGAAGGATTGATTGAAGTTAATAAAAATCCCATAAATCAATACAGAGAGTATTCGGAAAAAGTGATTTCCCAGTTAAATCTAATTGCTTCTCTTCGATTGCTCCACCTGCCTATAAAAGAGATTAAATCTCTTCTGAAAGGAGAAAGAAGGCTCCCAGAATTATTAAATGAACAGTTAAATGAAATTAATAAAAATTTAAAACAGCTTGAGCAACAAAAATTATTAACAGAGACTCTTATACAGAATGTAAATGAAATTGATGATTTTAGTGATAAGGTGAAAATTTTAGAAGACACTTTGCATTTGAAAGATCAGGAAAAGAAAGAATATATAATGGACAAAATTTTAAGAATGTTTCCAGGTAAATTTGGTGAATTCGTTGTTGCTATGTTTGAGCCTTTTTTAGAAGTTACTATTGATAACGAAAGTAAACAATCATATTGGTTAAATTTGGTTAACTATCTTGATGATATTGAAGAGGTAGATGATAATCATCCAATTATGAAATTAATTATGGAAAATGAGCATGAGTTAGAGAATTTTAAGAAGAACAATTATGACTTTGTTAATAAAATAATAAATAAAGATCCTGAATTATTTGAACAACAAAAAAACACATTAATAAATTTAGTTAAAAGTGTGAAGGAAAATAGAGAGTATAGAGAGAATTTTATTACACAAGCAAATAAAGGAAAAGACCTTCCACATCTAAAAGAAGGTAGTAAATTTAGTAATATGTTGTATAAAATAAGTTCAAAATATAAGATCTTTTTAGACAATCAAACAGAAATAAAAAACCAAGCAGACGCAGAGTTAGGATTTGATTCAAAACAATTTTTAGAAGCAGTTATAAAGGGTGAAAGAGATTGATAAACTATATTATTGGCGGACTTCTATGTTTATTATTTGCCTATTTAATAGGAGTAAAAAAAATATTAGTTCTAATAATAAATTACAATTCCTTCACTTTTTTAGGTGATAAGGATAAGTTATCAAAAAGAATGGGAATAATACTACTGATAATCGGAGTATTCACTATATTAATGCCTTTATTACTCATATTATTTGGCGTTTTAATAAAAAGCATATATACAGCTATAATAATTGCATTGGTCTTATTGGCTTCTTTATTTATTGTAGTTCCATACTTTCAAATCAAATAAATGATCTTCTTCGCTTAAGTATAGTTCAAGGAAAGAGTTTAAAGCTTATGTGCTTTCAAAAGTAACAGGATTATTTTCACCGTGTAGTTCAATTGATAACTGAAATAATGTGGTTGAATGGTAATGGATGAAAGTAATTAATACTAAAAATGAGTATAACACTAAAATAAAATCATCAAAATTATAAATTATTTCTTAATTTTAAGGAAGGAGTACTGGAGGTAGAATACGCTTGATGCAGCAAGATCTCTCAATCACACCAAAACAAAAATCAACAGCCGTAATCAAAATGGTCATCTCTATGGTGATTTTCGGCTCCATCGGCTTTTTCTCAGAGCATACCAATCTGCCGTCATTTGAATTGGTCTTTGTCCGCTGCCTTTGCGCAACGCTGTTTTTAGGTCTTTGCTGGCTGGCGTCCGGCCAGTATAAAACTGAAAAATGGAGCAAGAGAGACGTGCTGCAAACATTGGCGTGCGGTTTCTTTCTTGTATTCAACTGGGTGTTTTTATTTAAGTCTTTTGAAGAAACGTCCGTTACAATTGCCATCTCCGTTTATCATCTAGCGCCGGTGCTTGTTCTTCTTCTGGGGAGCTTCTTCTACAGAGAGAAATTAAATGTGATCTCCGTCAGCTCCATTATCATCTGCTTTCTGGGAACTGCGCTGATTTCCGGGATTAACGGCAGCACTTCATTGACACAGCTGATGGGATCAGGGATCATATGGGCAGTTCTCGCCGCACTGTTTTATGCGTTCACCACTTTATTGGGAAAAGGCATTCACAATCTCAGTCCTTACACGACCACCTTCTTGCAGACGGGTTTAGGGGTTATCATCTTGATTCCGTTTATTCACTTTGGCGCTTTTGCTGACCTATCTCAGGGAAACTGGATTATGGTGGTATCTACCGGCATTATCCATACGGGTATTGTATATTTGTTGTTTTTTGACAGCTTGCGATTTTTATCAACGAAATTTATTTCAATCATTGTATTTCTCGACCCCGCTGTCGCAATCGTGCTCGATACCGTCTTCACAGGCTTCCGCCCTGACCTCTATCAAACGCTTGGCATCGTAATGATCTTTGCGGGCATGGCCTTGACGCTTGTCAGGAGGCAGGGGAAGGTGAATGTGGCAGCTGAGGGTACGGATATTGAACAAATGCAATAATGGAAAATGTAAAAAGGCCTATGCGGCCTTTTTTTGTTTTAGGTCAATTGACTCTCGCTAATCCTTAAAATAAGATAAATTTTCTAGAAAAATATTGTAATAATATTTCAGTCTAGTTAAGATTATTGAGTAAATATTACTTTTATTACAGAAGGAGAGAGAAAATGAAAAAAAGAAAGAGGCGAAACTTTAAAAGGTTCATTGCAGCATTTTTAGTGTTGGCTTTAATAATTTCATTAGTGCCAGCCGATGTACTGGCAAAAACCACAGAAGAAGAGAATGGAAATCGTATTGCTGCCGATGATCCAGAAGAAACTCTTCAGAAAGAACAATCTGAGGAAGCTGTACCTTTTGATCCAAAAGATATAAACAAAGAGGGTGAGATCACCTCTGAAAGAACAGAAAATACAAAACTCTATTATGAAGGTGACGGTGTCTATAAACAGGAAGTATACCTTGATCCTATTCATACAAAGGAAACACCTGATGCCGACTGGGAAGACATTTCTCCTGAGTTAAAAGAGTCGACAAGCAAACAAGTCCAGACAGAGAACGCTATTTTGAATTCAGATTTTCAAAAGCAAATGAAGAACGGGCTTTATGCGACTTTTGAGCATAATGACCATAAGGTTACATATTCACTTGTAGAAGCGAAAGGCCCGAATAAAACTTCACTTACTCCGAAAGATACCTCAGCAGATTATAAGACTGACAGTAATGAGATTGTGTATCCGGATGTTTTTCCGAATATTGATCTTCAGACTTTCACATTCAATGAAAACATAAAAGAAGATTTAGTCCTTCATCAGTATGATGGATACAACACATTTACATTTCAGTTAAAAACCGATTTGCAGGCTAAAGAACAAGAGGATGGATCCATTGATTTTTCTGATGAAAAAGGCAAAGTTGTTTTTTCTGTGCCTAAACCTTTTATGACGGATTCAAAACTAGATGAGCTTTCCGGCGAGGTTGAACGGTCAGACAAAGTCAGCTATAAGCTAGAAAAGAATGAAGAAGGGTATTTGCTTCATCTTACGGCAGACGAGAACTGGCTGAAAGACCCAGAACGCGTATATCCAGTATCTATCGACCCGTCAACTTCTTTATCTGTTTCATCGGATACGTTTGTCATGAGTGCCTACCCGACGACGAACTATTCGGCCTCCTCACAAAAATGGGATGCTAATTTAAAGGCCTATGTACTGAAAACGGGCTATTATGACAAAACAACAGGCACAAACTATGCGTTCATGAAATTTAACAACCTAAAGCCAATTCAAAATATGACTGTCACTAAAGCTACATTAAAAACATACGTAGCCCATTCCTATTATGGAACAAAGGCAACCGGTCTTTGGCTGGATACGGTCAACAGCAATTATGATAATGCAAAAATGACATGGAACACCAAACCGGCATCTAAAAATATCGGAAAAGCCGACGTCCATAAAGGACAGTGGGCGAGTTATGATGTGACCGCTGCTGTAAAGTCATGGAACTCCGGCGGGGCCAACTATGGGTTTAAGCTTCATACAAACGGAAACGGTAAGGAATACTGGAAAAAACTAATTTCTTCAGCGAACTCCGCCAATAAACCGTATATTGAAGTGACGTATACCATACCAAAGGGAAACACCCCTACAATTAAAGCCTATCACAATGGTGATTCCACTGGTTATTTTGATATCAGTTGGAAAAAGGTTGAAGGTGCGAAAGGGTATAAGGTATGGATTTACAATGGTAAAGAATATCAAGCGATCTCTACAGGCAACGTCACGTCGTGGAGCACAAAAGGGAAAAAAATCTGGCCTACGAGCGCAGAAATTGCCTCCAAGCGATATAAACTGCATCTGGACGGCAAGGATGGAGCTGAATTGGCATTAGACCCATCCCCGGTCTATAAGAACTCCGGCGGAAGCTATGCCACAAGCAAAAACTATTGGATTGGCGTCAGTGCGATATTTGACCAAGGTGAAGGAGCGATGTCCGCACCGGCAAAGCCCGTTATCCCTAATGTAGGAAAAGCACAAGCACCGTCAGCAAAGGGCTACAATAATGGGAATGCCACAGGATACTTCGACCTTTCTTGGAAAGCTGTATCCGGTGCAACCGGCTATAAGGTTCAGGTGTTCAATGGGAAAGGCTTTGAGACACTTGATCTCGGAAATCAGACGTCTTGGACCACAAAAGGGAAAAAGATCTGGCCGACAAGTGCAGAAATCAAGGCGGGAAAATATGCTCTTCACCTAAAGGACGGAAGCGGAGCAGAGCTGCCGATCAATCCCGGACCAACCTATAAAAACGCCGGGGGAGATGGAGCCAAAAGAAATTACTCGTTTAAAATTATCGCATACAACAAAGACGGCGAAGCCATTGCATCCCCGGCTGCTAACCCGGCACTTCCTGATATCGCTAGGCCAAAGAATGTAACTGGCTATTTGTATACAAATACAAAATCGAGTCAAACGGGTTATGTGAATTTGATATGGGAAAAGGTTCAAAATGCGAAAGGCTATAAAGTTAACATTTACAACGGTAAGGAATATCAGTCCTTTGATGTGGGTGACGCGGATCATTGGACAACCCAAAATAAAAACATTTGGCCGACTTCTGAGGAAATCAAAGCCGGAAGCTATAAGCTTCATACAGATGGAAAAGGCGGGGAATTAGCCCTCGATCCGTCACCTGTCTATAACAATGCAAATGGAAATTACAAAGGGAAGAAGAATTATTCTTTCACGCTTGTCGCTTATGATGCGAATGGTGAAACGATTCCGACAGCGCCCTTTAACCCAACGTTCCATGAAGGAGCAGAATTCCTTGGGACAGAAGAATACTGGTCTATCATTGATATCCCAAGCGGCCAGTTAAATGGTGCGACAGGCAATGTCATTGTGAATGAAGAAGATTTGTCAATTGACGGACGTGGTCCGGGACTTGGCTTATCGAGAACCTACAACAGTCTTGACAGCTCTGATCATTTATTTGGGCAAGGCTGGTATGCTGATGCAGAAACATCTGTCATCTCAACGGATGGCGGGGCAATGTATATCGATGAAGACGCTACGACACATCGATTCACGAAAAAAGCCGATGGCACCTATCAGCCGCCGACCGGTGTATATCTTGAATTAACAGAAACAACTGATCAGTTCATATTAAAAACAAAGGATCAAACCAACGCTTATTTCAATAAAAAAGGCGGCAAACTCCAAAAGGTAGTGGATGGCCACAACAATGCAACTGTCTATACTTACAATGACAAAAATCAACTGACCGCCATTACAGATGCATCAGGCCGCAAGCTTACATTTACCTATGATGAAAACGGCCATGTGACGTCCATCACCGGACCTAAGAATAAGAAAGTCACCTACTCATATGAGAATGATTTGCTGAAGAAGGTTACAGATACAGACGGGACTGTCACAAGCTATGACTACGATAGCGAAGGGCGCCTTGTCAAACAGTATTCAGCCAACAGTACCGAAGCAAAGCCTGTCTTTACCGAATATCAGTATAATGGACACCGTCTTGATAAAGCGATTAACGCTAAGAAAGAAACATATGTCTATAGCTATGATGCTGATAAAAAGACGCTTCTCATGACACAGCCGAATGGCCGGAAAGTACAGTACGGCTATAATGAAGCGGGAAATCCGATTCAGGTCATTGATGATGCGGAAGGGTTAAAAATTACAACGAATACAAAGTATGAAGGCAACAATGTTGTAGAAGATGTCGATCCAAACGACGTCGGCACCGGAAAAGCAACGGAAAGCTATCAATATGACAAAGATGGCAACGTTACGTCTGTTAAAGACGCATATGGAACTGAGACATACGAATACAACAAAAACAACGATGTCACAAAAATGAAGGATACCGAGGGCAATGTCACGGATATTGCTTATGACGGACTGGATGCTGTATCCGAAACCGATCAGAGTGGAAAATCATCGTCAGCAGCCGTTTATGATAAATACGGAAATCAGATTCAATCCAGCAAAGATTTATCAGCTTCAACTAATATTTTGAAAGATGGAAGCTTTGAAGCGCAAAAATCCGGCTGGAATCTGACTGCTTCTAAAGACAGCGGCAAAATCTCAATTATCACCGATAAAAGCGGGGTTCTTTCCGGATCAAAGGCATTGGAAGTCTTGAGCCAATCAACGTCTGCCGGAACAGATCATGGGTATTCGTCAGCAACACAAACAGTTGAGCTGGAGCCGAATACAACCTATACATTAAGCGGGAAAATCAAAACAGATCTTGCGAAATCAAGAGCCTACTTTAACATTGATTTGCGAGACAAAGATCAAAAACGAATTCAATGGATTCACAATGAATACAGTGCATTAGCCGGAAAAAACGACTGGACAAAACGGCAAATCACTTTTACGACTCCAGCGAATGCAGGAAAAGCCGTTGTGTATATGGAAGTCGATCATAAAGATAAAGATGGCAAAGGAAAAGCATGGTTTGATGAAGTCCAGCTGGAAAAAGGCGAAGTATCGTCAAGCTATAACCCAGTTCAAAACAGCAGTTTCACCTCAGCAACGGAAAGCTGGAATGTAAGCGGAGCATCCGTTGATTCTGAAGAAGGCTTTAATGATGATGTATCATTAAAAGCTGCCCGGACCAGTGCGTCCCAAGCCGGATCAGTAACAAAACAAACCGTTGTCTTAGGGCAAAGCGCAAATGACAAATCGGTTTATCTCACACTGACAGGAATGTCGAAAGCAAGCAGCGTCAAATTTACAGATGAAAAAGACTATTCTCTGCAGGCGAATGTCACTTACGCTGACGGCAGCACAGGCGTCTACAATGCGAAATTCCCTTCTGGAACACAGGAATGGAACCGGGCAGCTGTCGTCATCCCTAAAACAAAGCCGATCAATAAAGTAGATATTAGTATTCTGTTCCAAAAGAGTGCGACAGGCACAGTCTGGTTTGATGATATCCGTTTGATTGAAGGAAGCCTTCTGACTAAAAGCACGTATGACAGTAATGGCAACTATGTGACCAAGGAAGAGGACGAACTAGGTTACGCCACTTCAACTGATTACGATGAAACTGGTAAGAAAACGTCTGAAACAGATGCAAAAGGTGAAAAAACAACCTATACGTATGATCAGGCAGACCAATTGACAAACATGACGCTCTCTAACGGCACGTCTATCCTTCACAGCTATGATAAGGAAGGCAATGAGGTAAGCAAAACCATCCGGGCGGGAGCAGATCAAACCTATAAATACGAATATGATGTGATGGGCAAGCTTGTCAAAACAACTGATCCTCTGGGCAATGTGTTAGCAAGCGAATATGATGCCAACAGCAACCTGACCAAAACCATTTCACCAAATGGCAACGAAGTGTCTCTTTCTTATGATGGAACAGACCGGGTGAAATCAAAGTCGTATAACGGTACAGAAAAGTACAATTTCACGTATGACAAAAATGGAAATGAAACGTCGGTCGTCAATAAAGAGCAGAACACCACAAAAAAACGGACATTTGACAACAAAAACCGTTTAACCGAATTGACTGACCGCGGCGGCAGCCAAACTTGGACATATCCTAGTGACTCCGATAAGCTGAAAACCTTCTCGTGGAGCCATGGAGATCAAAAAGGAACGAATCAATTTACGTATAACAAACTTGATCAAATGATTGAGATGAAAGACAGTACATCTTCCTATTCATTTGATTATGATGAAAATGGAAACGTCCAAACCTTTATTACGGGCAACGGCGGCGGAACAAGTTTTTCATATGACGAAAGAAACCTTGTAAGCTCGCTGCATATCGGCGACAAAAATGGCGGAAGCATTCTGACAGAAAGCTATGAATACGACGCCAACGGCAACCGCACAACGATAAACAGCTCAGCAAGCGGCAAGGTGCAATATGAGTATGGGAAGCTGAATCAGCTTGTCAAAGAAACCCATGAAGACGGTACTGTTATTGAATACACATATGATGGATTCGGAAACCGGAAAACCGTTACAACTATAAAAGACGGCTCAAGCAAAACGGTGAACGCTTCCTTCAACATCATGAACCAGCTGACAAAAGTCAATGATGAAAGCATCTCTTACGATAAAAACGGCAACCGCACATCCGACGGCAAATTCACATATACGTGGGATGCAGAAGATAACCTGACCGCCGTTACCAAAAAAGGCGAAGACAAGCCATTCACAACATATAAGTATGACGAAAAAGGAAACAGAATCCAAAAAACCGTCAACGGAAAAGTCACGAACTACTTCTACGACGGAGACAGCTTGAACGTCTTGTATGAAACAGACGCGGACAACAACGTCACAAAATCATACACGTACGGAGACAGCGGCCAGCTGTTATCCTACACAGAAAATGGTAAGAAATATTTCTATCACTACAACGCACACGGCGACATCATCGCGATCTCAGACAGCACTGGAAAAACCGTTGCCAAATATCAGTACGACGCATGGGGAAATCCAACAAAAACCGAAGCAAGCGACGAAGTAAAAGACAACCGCTACCGCTACGCAGGCTACCAATACGACGAAGAAACCGGCCTGTACTACCTCATGGCCCGCTACTACGAGCCAAGAAACGGCGTGTTCCTATCGCTCGACCCAGACCCGGGCAGCGACGGCGACTCATTGGATCAGAATGGGTATGCTTATGGAAATAATAACCCGGTGATGAATGTTGATCCGGACGGGCATTGGGTGTGGCTAGCCATTAATGCTGGATTTGCGGCTTATGATGCTTATAAAGCATATAAATCTGGTAAGGGCTGGCGAGGAGTTGCTAAAGC
Source organism: Bacillus sp. PS95 (assembly GCF_037963565.1). Lineage (NCBI taxonomy): Bacteria > Bacillati > Bacillota > Bacilli > Caryophanales > Bacillaceae > Bacillus > Bacillus sp. PS95. Next base: position 3,983,052 of record NZ_CP150160.1, on the reverse strand, counting down.
TGCAGCATTTGGTTTTATTGGTGGGGGAAGGTTAAAAATTGCTAGTAGGATAGGAAAATGGGCTACTACGACTAGATATTGGAGTAAAGGCACTTTTAAGAGTGCAAAGGCTTCTTTAAATTATCATCATAAAAAACATGTCGTTTGGAAAGGGAGATCTTACGGTAAAAAAAGATACACTAATGCAGCTAGGGCTTTTTATAGATCTAATAAACATTTAAGACAAAAACATGTTCTTTCTAACGGGAAAAAAGGCTATAAAATTAAGAATGGCAAAAGAGGAGGGTATTATACGAGAAGTGGTAAAATTATTACATTTTGGCATAACGGTTGGAAAAAAAGAAGATAGTGTTTTGTAAGACACAAATTATTTGGGGAGGGATAATAATTAAAAAGTATAAGCGTTACAATTTAGATAATGAGTTAATTTCCACCCTTGAGAGAATTAAAAGAGATTTAGAAGGTCCATTTCCTTCTGATATTGAGAAATTAGAGGAAGATTATAATGAATTTTGTTCAGCGGAAGATTTTTATGAATTTTTTATGCTCATCGTTGGAAGTCTAAGTTATGTTTTAGCAGATAAAAAACTGCCCAAACGCCAACTTGATTCATTATCAAAATCTTTTTTTGAACTATACCCAAGGTACTCTCAAATGAATGGAATTTTAGAAAACTATCCTGCACTAAAGCGAGAACTAGAACTACACGAGCGAGCAAGGAGATTATTAATTAAAATAATTTCTAATTAGCTAGCACTTTAAGAAATAGGTACGTACTACTTTCAATTTGAAATGATAGTATAAGCTTAGAAAATGTATTTAGAACTGGCACGGAAAGTTATTAAAAAGCAAAACCCCAGCCTTCACTCAAGGTTGGGGTTTCTGCATATGACGCGCCAAATTCTGAAGACAGTGGCTGCGTAAGTGAGGATAGCCGGAATAGTGATGCAATGAGAAAAATAGAAAGGATGTTTATGGTGTTATGAAGTATGGAAGCTTCAGCAGAAATAAACATTGAAAGCCGCAGTAAGACAGAGCATGAACAATATGATATAGCGGAGGGTATATTCACTTTGTTTGTATTTATCAATCATGGTTGAACGGTCGGAGTAAATCGGCTTCGTTCCGGGTGCGGCGGCAAAGATATGTGTGGTGTATTCAGAATAAACATGCTCCCATCCGGCATTTTCGAATATTTCAAGGTACTCATCTATGTTGTCATTATCGACGGCACGATAGTCTAAGCTGTAGATCAATTTCCGCGGCTCAGTTTTTCTAAGCTTATACCCCATAAACGCAAAAGAATCGAGTACCCAGCCTTTGCTGGCCATATCACTTAGTCTCTTCATATCCTTTTCTTCTGAAAAGGCCAATCCTTCAGACATCATAAATTTTTTCTGTTTCATGATGAATCCCCTTTCAATTGTTGAAAAGCACGTTGACCGTGTTCAGCCATCACTTTTCTGCGCTGAATTTCTTTTTTGAGTAGTTCTTGGCCGTGCAAGGTGGTTTGGTACACTTTGCGCCGTGGGTTGTCATTGTTGACAAGCTTAATGATTTCTTCTTGCAGTAATTTCTTTAACAATGTATATAAGGTAGCCGGGCCGATCGTAAAGGAGTCATCGGTCATGTCCTCAATCTCCTGCATGATCGAATATCCGTGTTTTGGCTCCAGCAAGGTTAAGACAATATAATAGGCTGGATCGGTAAGCTGATCCATTTCCTGCGGACGCTGCTTTGGCAAGCGGTCACCTCATTTCTTATATCAACTAATGATATATCACTTATTGATATAATAAAATCTTCCTTTTTGTTTGTCAACGCAATTTTTTTCTTCCTTCAGTCATCATAAAGAAACAATCACCGAGTATGGATTAATGTATTCGTTTTCATAGAGGGGGAGTCTTGATGAAAAAATGGATGGCAGCGGTTTTTGTGATGATGCTGATGCTGTGTTTTGGCGGGAATGAGAGTGTGAAGGCGGCGGAGCCGAAGGTGTATCAATTTGACTTTGGAAGCGGTTCGGTGGAGCCTGGTTATATTGGTGTCAGGGCGTTTGATCGATATGATCGGTCAAAGGGCTACGGTTTTCAAACACCGGAGAATATGAGGGATGTGGCGGCATCCGGGACTGGTGTGAAGAGTGATGCGGTTCAGTTTTTAGCGTATGGGACGAAAAGCAATAACACGTTTAATGTGGATCTCCCGAACGGCCTTTATGAGGTGAAGGTGACGCTTGGCAATACGGCAAGGGCCAGTGTGGCGGCGGAGGGCGTGTTTCAGGTTATTAATATGACAGGGGATGGCGCGGAGGATACGTTCCAAATTCCTGTCACCGACGGGCAGCTGAATCTGCTGGTGACAGAGGGGAAAGCTGGCACCGCTTTTACGCTTAGCGCCTTGAAAATAAAGAAATTGTCTGATCAGCCGGTGACGAACCGAACCATTTATGTCGGCGGCGACTCGACGGTGTGCAATTATTATCCGCTCAACAGCAGCAAGCAGGCGGGCTGGGGGCAGATGCTGCCTCACTATATCGATAAACACACCTTTCAAGTGAGAAACATGGCGTCCGGCGGGCAGATCGCGAGAGGGTTCAGAAATGATGGACAGCTTGAGGCGATCCTGAAGTATATTAAACCGGGAGATTATTTTATATTGCAGCTTGGCATTAATGACACAAATCCGAAGCATAATGAATCTGAAGCGGAGTTTAAAGAGATGATGCGTGATATGATTCGTCAGGTAAAAGCGAAAGGAGCGGACGTCATCCTATCAACGCCTCAGGGCCGGGCGACCGATTTTACTTCTGAAGGCATCCATTCGTCTGTAAACAGATGGTACAGGGCCTCTATTTTAGCTTTGGCCGAAGAGGAAAAAACACACCTCATTGACTTAAATGTCCTCAGCTCGGCATACTTTACATCGATCGGTCCGGAAAGAACACTCGGGCTTTATATGGATGGAGATACGCTGCATCCGAATCGCGCGGGGGCCGACGCACTGGCGCGATTGGCTGTTCAGGAGCTAAAACGCCAGGGAATCGATGGCTTTTAATACATCACTTTTCGACAAAACACATATGCCTTCGTCAATTAGAGTATAATGAGAACATCTGCAAGAGACAGGAGTTTATACATGAGTCATTTTAAAAACTATCAAATCAGTCATGACATTTTACGAGCATTGGAAGGACTGGGATATACAGAACCGACCAAGGTGCAGCAGAGCGTGATCCCCGCTGCCCTTGAACGAAAGGATCTTGTCGTCAAATCACAGACGGGAAGCGGGAAAACGGCTTCGTTCGGAATTCCTCTCTGTGAGCTGGCGGATTGGGATGAAAACAAGCCGCAGGCGCTTATTTTAACTCCAACCCGTGAGCTTGCGGTGCAAGTAAAGGAAGATATCACGAACATCGGACGATTTAAACGGATCAAAGCGACAGCCGTATTTGGAAAATCCTCCTTTGATAAACAAAAAGCTGAGCTTAAGCAAAAAAGCCACATTGTTGTCGGCACGCCGGGACGTGTTCTGGATCATATCGAAAAAGGCACGCTGCCGTTGGATCGTCTCTCTTATTTGGTCATTGATGAAGCGGATGAGATGCTGAATATGGGCTTCATTGAGCAGGTGGAGGCGATTATCAAGCATCTTCCGACTGAGCGTACGACGATGCTGTTTTCGGCGACGCTTCCGCAGGATATCGAGAAGCTGAGCCGTCAATATATGCAAAACCCCGAGCATATCGAAATCAAAGCGGCCGGGCTTACCACAAGAAATATTGAACATGCGGTGATTCAAGTAAGAGAAGAGCATAAATTTTCATTGCTGAAAGATGTGCTGATGACGGAGAATCCCGACAGCTGCATCATTTTCTGCCGAACGAAGGAGCACGTCAATCAGCTGACCGATGAATTGGATGACTTAGGATATCCATGCGATAAAATTCACGGCGGAATGATTCAGGAAGACCGATTCGACGTCATGAATGAATTTAAACGTGGCGAGTACCGTTACTTAGTCGCGACGGATGTCGCCGCGCGCGGGATTGATATTGAAAATATCTCCCTTGTCATCAACTATGATCTGCCGCTTGAAAAGGAAAGCTATGTCCACCGCACGGGCCGAACGGGACGCGCAGGGAACAAAGGAAAGGCCATTTCGTTTGTCACGGCCTTCGAAAAACGGTTTTTAGCCGACATTGAAGAATATATCGGATTTGAGATTCAAAAAATAGAAGCCCCTTCTCAAGAGGAAGTGGCAAGGAAGAAACCAGAATTTCTAGCTAAAATGAATGACCGTCCGGAAAGCAAAAAAGACAAAAGCGAAGAGCTGAATAAAGACATTATGAAGCTGTATTTTAACGGCGGAAAGAAAAAGAAAATCAGAGCCGTTGATTTTGTAGGAACGATTGCAAAAATTGACGGTGTGTCAGCTGACGACATCGGCATCATTACGATCATGGATAACGCCTCATACGTTGAGATTTTAAATGGTAAAGGTCCTCATGTTCTCAAAGTGATGAAGAACACAACCGTCAAAGGGAAAAAGCTGAAGGTGAATAAAGCGAATAAATGATGAATGACCTGCTCCCAGTTAAAGGGGCAGGTCATTTTGCTGCTGGCTGACATTGGCGCTGGTCTCCTCCGGAACAAAGGCAAGAATCACAATACCAATTACAAACAAAATGATCAGACTGAACACCGCAGTCGAGGATTTCCCGGTCAGCTGGGCTGTCACGGCAATGAGCAGCGGTCCCATAATTGAGGCGAATTTTCCAAAAATGTTGTAAAAACCGAAGAATTCATTGGCGTGGCGCTTTGGCACAAGCTTGGCGAAATAGGAACGGCTTAGGGCTTGAATACCGCCCTGCGAGGTGGCGACAAGCATAGCCAGTATCCAGAAATCAAGCGTTGTCTCCATAAAATAGGCATACACGCAAACGATCATATAAATGACGATCCCGACGTACAGCATGGTCTTCCCCGTGAAGCGTTCTGCCAGTTTTCCGTATATAATCGAAAACGGTGCAGCGACCACCTGAGTGACAAATAGGATGATCAGAAGGCTTGAGGAGCCGATCCCTAAATCTGATCCATAGGATGTCGACATCGTAATAATTGTGCCGACTCCGTCGATATAAAAGAAATAAGCGAGCAAGAAGAGGAAAAGTGCCCGGTATTGCCTGATCCGTTTCATCGTTTGGCCGAGCCGCTTAAAGCTGTTGATGACAATATGAGGTTCTTTTTTGATGTAATAGCGTTGATGGACATGTTTAATCATTGGGATAGTGAACAGCCCCCACCAGGCAGCCGTTATGAAAAAGGACAGCTGGCTTGCGGCCGATACAGACACTGGAATCGTCTCTGCTTGCGCGAGCAGGATGACAGCAATACTGATGATAAATGGAATCGTGCTGCCAATGTATCCTAAGCCAAAACCCCGTGCCGAGACGAGATTCATCCGTTTCTCAGGCGTGACGTCCACGAGAAAGGCATCATAAAACACATTGGCGCCGGAAAAACCGATAGCCGATATCGTATAAAACAGCAACAATAGCAGCCAATGTTCACTAGGGATAAAGGCGAGCATCGCGGTGCTGGCGACACCGACTGACACAAAGAAACCGAAGAACTTTTTCTTGCACCCTTCATAGTCGGCGATTGTGCCTAAAATAGGGCCGAGCATCGCAAGAATAAACGTTGAAATCGCAATGGTATAGCCCAGATAGGCAGTCGATTGAGCGGCGCTGACACCGCTTTCCGCAGCTGCTGATTTATAAAATAACGGAAATACCGCGGTGGTCACGACAATTGAGTAAGCAGAATTTGCCCAGTCATATAATACCCAGCTGTTTTCTTGTTTCGTAAAACGTTTCATCATCAGAGCCCCCTCTCCGGTAACGATACTTCTATTGTACGAAAAATGGGCCTGAAAAGAATGGAATGCACGTCAATTTTTACAAAATATTTATGCTTTTGCGCTTCAAATCATACTTTTGATTTATTGCTGGGGTTAGGTGAATCTGGTACCATTTAACTATATTTTATGGTATTTTCCAGAAGGGATTCAGCAGAGAGGAGACAGAGCATGAGGCGAATAGGCTTGTGTATAAGCCTGCTGGTCACAGTTCTTGTGATGAGCGCATGCGAAAGTGAAGGTGAGGCTCAGATGTTCGCAGACTGTGATCAAAAGACAGTAAAACAAACCGCAGCCAAACCGATGAGCAGTAAGAAAAAGCAGGATTTCCAAGCCCTCGCAAGCGACAGGCAGCTGGCCATTGTGTTCAGTTCCATGATACAAGTGAGCGAAGCATTTGATTATGGAATCGGTAATCCAGAATACTTCGTGCGAAGCAACATGACTGAAGAAGAAGCAGACATTGCGAAGGAGAATCTCGAATCGATTAAGCTTGAGAACAAATCGCTCAAAAAACAAAACAGCGAGGCGGTCGCCTTGCTACAAAAAACGCGTAATCAAGACATGAGCCGCATCGAAATTCAGCAGCTGACAGAAAATAGAGCCGCTTTTTTTGAGACCGCAGACAGTATGATCAAACTCATCGGCCAAGTCACACCGAAAAACGCGAAGAAGACAAGACAGCAGCTGGATCAGCTGAAAAAACAATATACACAATACAGCGCTGAAAGCATTAAAATCATGAACAGCATTGTCAAAAAGCAGAAAGCTGACAAGGCATCATTTGAACGCCATCTGGAGGCGCTGCTTCAAAAACAGCCCGGGCAGCAGGTACGGAGTGAATTGTACTGACCAGCTTCCGTCTTTCCCTGATGATATTGACCTAGTACAAAAAGAATGTACAATCAAGATATAGTCTATTCTTAGTTGATTGGAGGGACATGCCATGAAAATTGCGAAGGTGATCAACAATAATGTGATCAGCGTGGTCAATGAACAGGGAAAAGAATTGGTCGTCATGGGCAGGGGGCTCGCGTTTCAGAAAAAGTCTGGCGATGATGTCGATGAAGCCCGCATTGAGAAAGTGTTCACGCTCGATAACAAGGATGTATCAGAAAAGTTCAAAACCCTTTTGTATGATATACCGATCGAGTGTATGGAAGTATCCGAAGAGATTATCAGCTACGCAAAATTACAGCTCGGCAAAAAGCTCAACGACAGCATCTATGTGTCGCTGACCGACCATATTAACTTTGCCATCCAGCGCAACCAGAAAGGGCTTGATATCAAAAACGCCTTGCTGTGGGAAACAAAACGGCTGTACAAAGACGAATTTGCGATCGGCAAAGAAGCGTTGGTTATGGTAAAAAACAAGACTGGTGTGTCTCTGCCAGAGGATGAAGCGGGCTTTATTGCTCTGCATATTGTAAATGCCGAGCTGAATGAAGAGATGCCCAATATTATCAACATTACAAAAGTCATGCAAGAGATTTTGAGTATTGTAAAATACCATTTTAAGATTGAATTCAACGAAGAATCGCTTCACTATTATCGGTTCGTCACCCACTTAAAGTTTTTCGCGCAGCGTCTATTTAACGGCACTCACATGGAAAGCCAGGACGATTTTTTGCTGGATACAGTGAAAGAAAAGTATCATCGCGCGTATGAATGCACGAAGAAAATCCAAACCTACATTGAGCGGGAGTATGAGCACAAGCTCACAAGTGATGAGCTGCTGTATTTAACCATTCACATAGAAAGGGTAGTTAAACAAGCATAATGAGAGCGCTGACATTTTTGTTTCCTTGTATTCATTTTTTCTTACATTCACATATGAAAATGATAGGATTGTTACTGATAAAGCAGGCAAAACCTAAATTACAATGAGTGCGGATCATCTCTGTCTGTGCTGATGGTAATTTAGGTTTTTATTTTTTTCAGAGGGAAGATGATGATAGTTACAGGATTCAAGTCAGTAAGATTCGATATTATCATTATTTTGACCGATGTTCCCTTTTAAAAGAATCATGTAAGATCAACATAGAAAACGCTTTCAATGAAAGGGGAATGCCAATATGCCTTATCTGAAACGAGTGTTGCTGCTTCTTGTCACTGGATTGTTTATGAGTTTGTTTGCAGTCACTTCTACTGCCTCAGCTCAAACAGGTGGATCGTTTTTTGACCCTTTTAACGGCTATAACTCCGGTTTTTGGCAAAAAGCAGATGGTTATTCGAATGGAAATATGTTCAACTGCACGTGGCGGGCTAATAACGTATCAGTGACGTCATTAGGTGAAATGCGTTTAGCGCTAACAAGCCCATCTTATAACAAGTTTGACTGCGGGGAAAACCGTTCTGTTCAAACATATGGCTATGGACTTTATGAAGTCAGAATGAAACCAGCTAAAAACACAGGGATCGTTTCATCGTTCTTCACATACACAGGTCCAACAGATGGAACCCCTTGGGATGAGATTGATATCGAATTTTTAGGAAAAGACACAACGAAGGTTCAATTTAACTATTATACAAATGGTGCAGGAAACCATGAGAAGATTGTGGATCTCGGGTTTGATGCAGCCAATGCCTATCATACGTATGCATTCGATTGGCAGCCAAACTCTATTAAATGGTATGTCGATGGGCAATTAAAACATACTGCAACAAGCCAAATTCCGACAACACCTGGAAAGATCATGATGAACCTGTGGAATGGCACGGGTGTCGATGAATGGCTTGGCTCCTACAATGGTGTAAATCCGCTATACGCTCATTATGACTGGGTGCGCTATACAAAAAAATAATGCCAAATGTGAAAGAGCCTGCTGCAATATAGCAGGCTCTTATGATTGTAATGAGAAGTTGTTGGCATGAATCTTCTATTCACTCATAATATCCTATTTGATCTTCTCCCCTCTGTAAATCACGTACTCACTCAATGCTACGATCAAGCTCATACATTTAGAAAGAAATAATCCCAATCAAAAGTGCGGCAATCGTCATCACAATCGTTGTTCCCACGGCCCATTTAATAGTGAATTTTTGATGGTCGCCAAAGCTGACGCCTGCCATCCCTACCAATAGATAGGTGGAAGGCACAAGCGGGCTGAGCAGATGCACAGGCTGCCCCAGCAAGGAGGCCCTTCCGATTTCAGCGGCATCTATTCCGTAAGCGGAAGCGGCTTCGGTGATGATGGGAAGGACACCGAAGTAAAAGGCGTCATTCGACATGAAAAAGGTGAATGGCATGCTGACGATCGCAGTGATCAACGGCAGGTGCGGGCCCATGGCATCAGGGATGAGTGAAACGAGAGAATGCGCCATGGCATCCACCATTTTTGTGCCGGAGAGAATGCCTGTGAATATGCCCGCAGCAAACACCATCGAGACAACGTTTAACGCATTACCCGCATGCGCCGAGATTCGTTTCTGCTGCTCTTTGACATTTGGATAGTTAACCATCAAGGCAACGGCGAACGCAGTCATAAAAAGAACAGGAAGCGGCAGCAGGCTGGTGATCAGTGCGGCCATCAGAGCGACAGTCAGCAGCAGGTTAAACCATTGAAGAGCGGGACGCTTGAGCGGTGGGGCCTCCGGATCGGAAGACGGTGCGTGATCAATCGAAATGACGCCGAGCCGCTTCCGCTCTTTCTTTCCGAGGATATAAGCAACGGCGATCACCCAGAGAATGCCGGCGATCATAGCGGGAATCAGCGGCGTGAAAACCTCTGACGTGTCCAATTTTAAGGAGGCCAAAACCCTCGCAGTCGGCCCGCCCCACGGGATAATATTCATAACCCCCGAACCGAGCATCGCTATTCCCGCTAACACCAAACGGTTCATGCCGAGCCGTTTGTAGAGAGGCAGCATCGCTGCAATGGTAATCATATAGGTTGTTGTCCCATCTCCGTCCAGCGAAATGGTCATGGTCAGAACCGCTGTGCCTACGGCGATTTTTAACGGATCTCCTTTGACAAACGATAAGATTTTGGCAATGAGAGGATCAAACAGGCCTGAGTCAATCATAATGCCGAAATACAGGATGGCGAATAACAGCATGATACCGGTAGGGGCGAGGTCTGTAACGCCCTGAATCATCATCTCGCCGAGATCTTTGCCAAATCCGCTGATCAGGGCGAACACAATAGGAACGACAATCAAAGCAATAAGAGCGGAAAGCCGGTTAGACATAATAAGGTACATAAAGACAATCATCATCACAAAACCGAGTATGGCAAGCATGATATGACCTCCCCTATTCAACAGCTTTTTTAGTAAGCGCTTCCATCCTTTCTTTCTGTGAAGAAGGCTTATTTCAAATGTGTATGACCGCATATTTATATGTAGACCAAAAATCCTAATGAGCGGATTAGCAGTTTATATGAAGAACGCCACGGGTAAATGTGCTGTAGAATGTTTCGTTTTAAAAAGGGGGAGCAGACATGAGTGATGACCAAAACAAACGTGTAAATGAACACTCAAAGGACGAGCAGCTTGAGCAGTACAGGACCGATAACAGCGGGAAGAAAATGACGACAAACCAAGGCTTGCGAGTGTCAGAGGATGAGCATTCGTTAAAAGCCGGGGTTCGCGGTCCGACGCTGATGGAGGATTTTCACTTTCGGGAGAAAATGACGCACTTTGACCATGAGAGGATTCCGGAGCGCGTTGTGCATGCGCGCGGGTATGGCGTGCATGGCTTTTTTCAGGTTTACGAACCAATGACGGAATATACACGGGCCAAATTTCTTCAGGACCCTTCGGTGAAGACACCGGTATTTGTCCGTTTTTCTACGGTCGCGGGTTCTAAAGGCTCCGCAGACACGGTGCGGGATGCCAGAGGCTTTGCGACAAAATTTTATACTGAAGAAGGAAACTATGACCTTGTGGGAAATAACATTCCGGTGTTTTTCATTCAGGATGCGATCAAATTTCCGGATTTGGTTCATGCGTTTAAGCCTGAGCCACACAATGAAATGCCTCAGGCCGCGACTGCTCACGATACGTTTTGGGATTTTGTCGCCAATAACCCTGAGTCGGCTCACATGGTGATGTGGACGATGTCAGACAGAGGCATCCCGCGCAGCTACAGAATGATGGAAGGCTTCGGCGTTCACACGTTCCGTTTTGTCAATGAACAAGGAAAGGCACGTTTCGTGAAATTTCACTGGAAGCCGGTGCTCGGCGTGCATTCTCTCGTATGGGATGAAGCGCAAAAAATTGCCGGGAAAGATCCAGATTTCCATCGCCGTGACCTGTGGGAAACAATTGAAAACGGCGGCAAGGTTGAATACGAGCTCGGCGTGCAGATGATTGATGAGGAAGATGAATTCAAGTTTGATTTTGATATTCTTGATCCGACTAAGCTGTGGCCGGAAGAGCTTGTGCCGGTGAAGATCATTGGGAAAATGACGCTGAACCGCAATCAGGATAATGTGTTTGCGGAAACAGAACAAGTCGCATTCCACCCGGGAAATGTCGTGCCGGGCATCGACTTTACAAATGACCCGCTCCTGCAGGGACGGCTTTTCTCTTATACAGACACACAGCTCATCCGTCTTGGCGGCCCGAACTTCCATGAGCTTCCGATTAACCGGCCTGTATGTCCATTCCATAACAATCAATACGACGGCTATCACCGGATGACGATCAATAAGGGACCTGTCGCTTATCATAAAAACTCTCTGCAAAACAATGATCCGTCGCCAGCGACAGCTGAAGAAGGCGGCTACGTCCACTATCAGGAAAAAGTCGAGGGCAAAAAAATCCGCCAGCGAAGCGACAGCTTCAACGATTATTACTCACAGGCGAAGCTTTTCTGGAACAGCATGTCTCCTGTGGAGAAACAGCATATCATTTCTGCTTTCTGCTTCGAGGTCGGGAAGGTCAAAAGCAAAGACGTACAGCGGCAGGTCGTTGATGTCTTCAGCAATGTCGATGCTGATTTAGCAGAAGAAATCGCCAAAGGAGTAGGCGTGGCGGCGCCCGCGAAGCGTAAAGCATCTAAAGAAATTCTTACTTCGCCTGCGTTAAGCCAAGCCCGTACAGTGAAAACCGCGTCAACAAGAAAAGTCGCTGTACTCGCCGGAAACGGATTTCATGAAAAAGAGCTGCAAACAGTGCTGGAAGCCTTAAAGCAAGAAGGAATCACAGTAGATATCATCAGTCAAAATCTGGGGTATATGACAAGCGGCAGCGGACAGCAGCTTGAGGCCAACGGCACGTTCCTGACGGTTGATTCTGTTCTGTATGATGCCGTCTATGCCGCAGGAGGACTGGAGTTAAAAGACAACAAACAAGCGATGGCGTTTATCAGAGAAGCTTACAATCACTACAAGGCAATCGGTGCGGCAAATGAAGGAATTGACCTTCTTCAATCCTCTGTCGGGACGACAGAGGGACCAGGCATCGTAACGGCTGAAGAAGAACCTGACTACGCCGCTTTCAGCAAGGCATTTATCGATGCGGTTTCTGCTCATCGCCATTGGGATAGACGAATTTGATCGGCTCCTGTATCTTTAAGGAAGATACTTTTCATAAGGAGCATGACAAATGAACGAAAAACAGCTCGCTGAAGCTAACGAACGCGATGAAAATATGATGATTTTGGTGTTTGCCCAGTGGTGCGTGAACCATGATCTTGATCCGATGGAGCTGTACGCCAAAGCGTATCCGCAGCAAAAGCTGAATGAAAGCTTGAAAAAAACCATGGACGATCTGGTCGTGCCAAAACACGAAGCAGAGCACATTCCGGACCAGACTGTCATTGCGGTATTAGAAATGTTCGGAAATACAGATTTGGCACAGGCCGTTCATGAAGCGATTTCTGGGCGCAAACAGTAAAAAAAGAGACATCCTGTGTCTCTTTTTTTATTGGAAAAATCATGCTGTTAGACCTAGAAACTTCTTTCGATTTAATCAGTCTATAAAAGTGTGTATTGCTTAAATAAGGGAATGATAAACAACGACATCAAAGGAGGAGATTGTATGAAATGGAATAAAATGATGAAAGCCGCGGGGATTGCAGTCTTGCTTTTTTCCGTAGTTGCATATGCGGCCCCATCTTTAAAAGCAGTTCAAGCGAAAACACCGACTGTCAGCACCCATACGTACAAAAAGATCAAGGAGTTAACGTATCCACAAGTGCATCACGTCGGGAATGCCGCGTTTGAAAAGAAAATCAATCAAGAGCTGAAAGCCTACATTGAACAATCGTATCAGGAATATCTGAAAAACAAAAAAGCAGGCGAACAGCAGGGCTTTAAAACCGAATATCAAGCATCCTTCAGCGTCAAATACAATGCGGCAGGCAAGCTCAGCATTCAAACACTTAATTATATCTATTCAGGAGGCGCCCACGGTTTAACGTCTGTCCAGTCCTTCAACTATGACTTGAAAGCACAAAAGCGGGTGACGCTGGATCAGATTCTGAACACCAAAACAAAAGTCAGCAAAACGAGAGATTACCTATATAGCTATATCAAAAAACACGATGAGCTGTTTTTCCCTGATGTTAAGAAAGAGGATATAACCCTAAACAAAGACACAATGTTTTACTTTACGGCAAACGGGATCGCCATCGTCTTTGGCCAATATGACTTGGGGCCTTATGCAGCGGGAATCCGGAATGTGCAGGTGCCAGCCTCTATTTATCAATAATGAAAAGAGCCATATCCGAAAAGGGATATGGCTCAATGTTTCTACCACACAAACAGGCCGACAATCGCAGCACTTAATAAAGATACTGCAATTCCGCTGACGAGCAGCTTCCACACGTTTCTCCCGATGACCGTTGACTTTTCTCCGTCAAGGATCGAATTGTACGTGCCGTAAATCATGCCGACCGTACTGAAGTTTGCAAAGGACGTCAGGAATGTCGTCGCCACCGCAACGGTGTGAGGCGGAAGGGATTTGAGATTGTTTTTCAAGTCAAGCATCGCAACAAACTCGTTCGTTGCTAATTTCATGCCCATCAGCTGAGCAACATACATCGCATCGTGCACTGGCAGTCCAAGCAGGAATGCGAACGGACTGAACAGATAAGCAAAAATTGTCTGGATGGTCAGGCCATGTACGAAAACGCCAAGAATGCCATTAACTGCTGACGTTAATGCGACATATCCGATCACCATTGCCAAAATAACGATAACCATGTTCATGCCGACAAGCATACTGTTAGAAATCGTAGAGAAAAAGTCTTTCTTCTCTTCTTTAGGCGGTGTATAGATGATATCTTCATCCTCCGGCACGTGAACAGGATTCAGCAGGTTTGCGATAATCAGCGCGTTTAAGCAGTTCAAAGGAATGGCTGTAAACACGTATGTCGCAGGCACCATTGAAAGATAAGATCCGATAATGGAGCCGCTGATGCTGCTCATGCTCATTAAACCGAATGTGAGCAGGCGGTTGTTGCTTAAAACCGTAAGCTGCTGGCGGATGACCGCAAGTGCTTCGGTATTTCCAAGGAACATCATTTGAATAGAGAAAAAGCTTTCTAATTTCGGCAAGCGGGAAGCCTTTGAAATCACCCATCCGATTTTATCAATCAGCCAAGGCAAAATGCCGAAATACGTTAAAATATCAAAGAATGTGACGATAAAGATAATTGGAAGAAGCGCACTAAAGAAAAAGTCTACTGTTTCATTCGCCATCACTGACGGAAAGGCAAACGCGATACCGTCACTGGCGCAAGCAATCAGCCAAGTGAAGAAATCACCGATTTTACCGATGGCCCAGCTTCCGACTTTTGTTCCCAGCATAAACCAAGTAATCAGCAATTCCAGAACAATTAACGTAATGATCGGGCGCCACTTGATTTTCTTTTTCTGCGGAGAACATAGGAATACAACTGCCATAATCACAATGAGACCGACAAGGTTTAGTAAAAAGTACATGATAGCAACTCCTATGAGGGTTATTATGGAAACAAAAAAAGCTCTTATCCTTCACAAATTCTGGAAGTGCAGAAAGTGTGAAAAATAAGAGCAAACAGAAAAGAACTTGTCCTTTTCAACTCGTTCAAATTTATTCAAACTTTCTTGTAGTCTAGTTTTTTACGGTTACTAGGTAGAAACAATCAGACCATATTACTGATCATATACAAGAATGTCTTTTTCTAAGATGATAGCAGTATTTTATCCTTTCACTTTTTGAAAATCAACCTTTTTAACTATTTTCACAATAATAAAATTTATATTCTAAAATGAGAAAATAAAGGAAAAACATGCTGGATTGCTATGCTGATATGATGTTGGCGGGATACCAGCATGTCAGTACTGATTTTTCTTCACTATAAGGTTCTAGCTCCTGGAGATTTGTTGTATAATGGAAATGGGGAAACCATACAGCAGAAAGGGAGTTTTTTTCATGATTATCCAATTCATTCGTTATAGATAATGACAGGTGTAGACAAACTGCCAGACCTGGCCAATTTTTGAGATAGGCCTAGGTTTATTTGTCTATGCCTTTTTCATTTATCTAAAAATGAATGAATGGGGTGTTTTTTATCATGAAGCGAACAGTTGATTTCAGCATGTTTCGATGCCCGCTCTGCGATTCTTCTATGGATGCGGCATCAGGGAAAAGCTTGATTTGTACAGAACGAGGACATACATTTGATCTATCTCGGCACGGCTACGTGAACTTTCTGACGAAGCCGGTCAAAACTAGTTACGGTACTGAGCTTTTTGAAGCGAGGAGCAGGCTGATTGGAGAATGTGGTTTTTTTGAGCCGCTCCATGATGCGGTTGCAGAACTCATCAGTCATCCCAAATCTGGTCATGAGGCATTCACCATCCTGGACAGCGGTTGCGGTGAGGGTTCTCATTTGAATGCGCTTTGCGGGTTTGATTATGCAGGGAAAGCAGCGATAGGAACCGGCATAGATCTTTCGAAGGATGGGATCTTAAAAGCTTCTAAGGCATTCAAAGATCAGATGTGGGCGGTTGCCGATGTGGCGCGTGCTCCTTTTCATGATCGTCAATTTGATGTTGTGCTGTCTATTTTTTCGCCGTCCAATTATGCAGAGTTTCATAGACTGCTGAAGAATGATGGCATGCTCATAAAAGTAGTGCCGCGAAGCGACTATTTAATAGAATTAAGGCAATTTTTATATACTGATTCACCAAGGCGCACGTATTCCAATACGGCAGCAGTTGAGCGTTTTACAGCAAATGCAGCACACAGCCGTCCTGTCAGGCTGCGCTATGTTAAAACGCTTGACCAGCAGGCAATTCACTGGCTTCTCAAGATGACGCCGCTTGCCTGGTCGGCGCCGAAAGATCGAGTCAGCCTGCTGAAAGAGATGAAATCAGCCGATATTACGGTTGATGTTGATATCCTAATAGGAATGAAATGAATGGCAGAGGAAAGCTCCGAAAAAAGGAGCTTTCCTTTTTTAATCGGAATAGTTGGCCCACGCTTCTCGTACATATGGAAAGGGGACGGAAACAGCCGATGCGGACAGGTTTTTGTAAACGCTTTCTAGTTCGCGGAAACGGGGGATGTGTGTGTGGAACTGATCATCATTCTATTGGCGTTAGGTTTGCTGATGTTTACGGCGTATCGGGGATTTTCTGTCATATTGTTTGCGCCGATTTGCGCGTTATTCGCGGTGCTGCTGACAGATCCAAGCCATGTGCTTCCTTTTTTTTCATCAATTTTTATGGAGAAGATGGCGGGTTTTATTAAGCTGTATTTCCCAGTGTTTTTGCTCGGTGCCATTTTTGGAAAGGTCGTTGAAATAGCCGGGCTTGCGGCATCAATCGCGAAAACAATTGTCCGGCTTGTCGGGGCAAAAAGAGCGATACTTGCCATTGTGCTGATGGGTGCTGTCTTGACGTACAGCGGTGTCAGCCTGTTTGTTGTCGTATTTGCCGTATATCCTTTTGCGAAAAACATGTTCCAAGAAGCAAACATACCAAAACGCCTCATCCCGGGAACGATTGCTTTAGGGGCTTTTACGTTTACGATGGACGCACTTCCGGGAACGCCGCAAATCCAAAATGTCATCCCGACGTCGTTTTTCAAAACAGACATTTATGCCGCCCCTTGGCTGGGTTTGATGGGCGCAGTGATTGTGCTGGCAGCTGGGATGCTCTATTTGGAATCAAGGCGGAAGAAAGCGCAGGCATCTGGCGAAGGCTATGGCGGTTTTGATTCGCAGAATGCTCCTGCTCCTGAATCGATTGAGTCCGCGGCTGAACCGGACAAAAGCCCGATTCGGCACGCGCTTGCCTTTGTCCCGCTTATTCTCGTCGGTGCAGTGAATAAATATTTCACCATTTACCTGCCAAAGTGGTATCCGAATGGATTTGATTTTTCTTCCATAGGATTAAAGGAGTTCGGCAGGCTTGATATTTCTTCCGCGGCTGCTATTTGGTCGGTGGAGATTGCTTTAGTGATTGGCATCATCACAACGATTTTATTTGATTGGAGAAGTGTGTTTGCCCAATTGAAGGAAGGGCTGAATGAAGGAATTGGCGGCGCCTTGCTGGCATCTATGAATACGGGTGCTGAGTACGGGTTCGGCGGCATTATCGCCGCGCTGCCGGGGTTTCATAAGCTGAGCAGCGGAATTTCACATACTTTTACCGATCCGCTTGTAAATGGCGCCGTTACGACAACTGCGCTGGCGGGAATCACCGGCTCGGCTTCGGGAGGAATGGGCATTGCGTTAAGCGCAATGTCAGAACAATACTTACAGGCGATTCAGGCTTACAATATTCCGCCAGAGGTGATGCATCGGGTCATTTCAATGGCATCAGGCGGGATGGATACACTGCCGCATAATGGCGCCGTTATCACGCTTCTGGCCGTGACGGGTTTGACCCACCGGCAATCCTATCGCGATATTTTTGCGATCACGCTCATTAAAACGGCTGCCGTATTTGCTGTGATCGCGATTTACAGCCTGACTGGTCTAGTGTAGAAGAATACGAAAGGGGCATCAATATGGGAAAAGTGCTGTCATCAAGCAAGGAAGCTGCGAAACTGATTCATGATGGGGATACGCTGATCGCGGGAGGGTTTGGGCTGTGCGGCATCCCTGAACAGCTCATTTTGTCTATAAGAGATCAGGGAGTAAAGGATTTAACCGTTGTCAGCAATAACTGCGGAGTCGATGACTGGGGGCTTGGTTTGCTTCTGGCTAACAAGCAAATCAAGAAAATGATCGCTTCCTATGTCGGTGAAAATAAAATTTTTGAGCGGCAGTTTTTAAGCGGAGAGCTCGAGGTCGAGCTTGTTCCCCAAGGAACGCTCGCTGAGAGAATTCGTGCAGGCGGTGCAGGCATACCGGGATTTTATACGGCGACAGGCGTCGGCACCTCCATAGCCGAGGGAAAAGAACATAAAACATTCGGCGGCCGGACTTATGTGCTGGAGCGAGGCATTACCGGCGATGTGGCGATTGTCAAAGCGTGGAAAGCGGACACCATGGGCAATTTGGTTTTTAGGAAAACGGCGAGAAATTTCAATCCCATTGCCGCCATGGCAGGCAAGATCACGATTGCCGAGGCGGAAGAAATCGTGGAAGCAGGAGAGCTCAATCCAGATCACATCCATACGCCGGGAATTTACGTACAACATGTCGTGCTTGGCGCGAGCCAAGAAAAACGGATTGAAAAACGAACAGTTCAGCAAGCATCGGGAAAGGGTGAGGCCAAGTGAAGGAAGCGAGAAAACGAATGGTCAAACGGGCTGTACAAGAAATCAAGGACGGCATGAATGTGAATCTCGGGATTGGCATGCCGACGCTTGTCGCAAATGAGATACCCGATGGCGTTCACGTCATGCTTCAGTCGGAAAACGGCTTGCTCGGAATCGGCCCCTATCCTCTGGAAGGAACGGAAGACGCGGATTTGATCAATGCGGGAAAGGAAACGATCACTGAAGTGACGGGCGCCTCTTATTTTGACAGCGCTGAGTCATTCGCGATGATAAGAGGCGGGCATATCGATTTGGCTATTCTTGGCGGAATGGAGGTTTCGGAGCAGGGGGATTTGGCCAATTGGATGATCCCGGGCAAAATGGTAAAAGGGATGGGCGGCGCCATGGATCTCGTCAACGGGGCGAAACGAATCGTTGTCATCATGGAGCACGTCAATAAGCATGGTGAATCAAAGGTGAAAAAAACATGCTCCCTTCCGCTGACAGGCCAGAAAGTCGTACACAGGCTGATTACGGATTTGGCTGTATTTGATTTTGTGAACGGCCGCATGACACTGACGGAGCTTCAGGATGGTGTCACAATTGAAGAGGTTTATGAAAAAACAGAAGCTGATTTCGCTGTAAGCCAATCTGTACTCAATTCTTAATGGGAAGGTGTTTGACATGAGAAAACAAGTCGCTTTGGTGACAGGGGCTGCCGGCGGAATCGGATTCGAAATGGCAAGAGAATTCGCCCGGGAAGGTGCCAGCGTCATCGTTTCAGACCTCCGTCCGGAAGCATGTGAAAAAGCAGCCTCCAAGCTTGCAGAAGAAGGCTTTGACGCGGCGGCCATTCCGTATGATGTGACAAAGGAAGCGCAAGTTGCTGATACGGTAAACGTCATCCAAAAACGATACGGCCGCTTGGATATTCTGGTGAACAATGCCGGTATTCAGCACGTCGCTCCGATTGAAGAGTTTCCGACAGACACCTTTGAACAGCTGATCAAGGTCATGCTGACGGCTCCCTTTATTGCAATGAAGCATGTTTTTCCGATCATGAAAAAACAGCAGTTTGGCAGAATCATTAATATTGCGTCTGTTAATGGATTAGTGGGCTTTGCAGGGAAATCCGCTTATAATAGCGCCAAGCACGGCGTCATTGGACTCACAAAAGTAGGGGCGCTGGAAGGCGCGCCCCACGGCATAACAGTCAATGCGCTCTGTCCGGGTTATGTCGATACCCAGCTTGTACGCAATCAGCTTAGCGATCTATCGAAAACTAGAAATGTCCCTTACGACTCTGTACTTGAACAAGTCATTTTTCCGCTTGTGCCGCAAAAGCGACTGCTTTCCGTCAAGGAAATTGCGGATTATGCCGTGTTTTTGGCAAGCGAGAAGGCGAAGGGCGTCACTGGGCAGGCTGTCGTCCTTGATGGGGGCTACACCGCACAATGACATAAAAAACACACTTGCTCCGCTAGGGAATCAAGTGTGTTTTTTCTTTGCTTATTTCCAAACATCATTAGCGATCTCAACCACATGGCGGAGCTTCGCCCATTGCTGTTCTTCAGTCAGCTTATTGCCTTCCTCAGTTGAAGCGAATCCGCATTGAGGGCTGAGGCAAAGCTGGTCTAAGCTTACATAACGGGACGCTTCTTCGATACGGCGTTTCACGTCATCCGGATTTTCAAGCTCACCGAATTTAGATGTCACTAAGCCAAGAACAAGCTGAAGATCAGACCGTTTTACGTAACGGAGCGGCTCAAATCCGCCTGAGCGTGAATCATCATACTCTAAGAAAAGTCCGTCAAGATTCAAGCCGTCAAAAATGGTTTCGGCTGCTGCGTCATAGCCGCCTTCCGCTGTCCAAGTGGACTGGAAGTTGCCGCGGCAAATATGCATGGTTACCGTCAAGTCATCCGGGCGGTCTGCAATCGCGTCGTTAATGGATTTCGCAAACAGCTGGCGAAGCTCGTCAGGCGTTGTTCCGAACGCTTCGATTTGTTTTAAGCCTTTTTCTGATAAGAAAACGGCCCACGCTGTATCATCAAGCTGGAGGTAGCGGCAGCCTCTGTCATAAAACGCTTGAATCGCTTTTTTATATGCTTTGGATACATCGTGCTGGAAAAGTTGATAATCGTTTTTGTATTCATCCTTTTCCAGTTTTCCGCGGAAAAACAGCATATTCGGACTTGGAATCGTCATCTTTGGCGTCGCGTCACCGGCAATGCTATGGAGAAATGAGTAATCTTCAAGCATTGGGTGAGTTGAAAAGTCGATATCACCTGTGACTTTAATGCCGCGTGCTTTTGTCTGTACGTTATGGAATTGAATGCCTTGCTCAGGAGTAAACGGCTCAACGCCATCTAAGTTTTCCAGGAAATCAAAGTGCCACCATGCTCTGCGGAATTCACCGTCTGTCACGACGTTCAGGCCGGTTTCCTTCTGTTTTTCCACAATGCGGATAATTTCATCGTTTTCGATCTGGCGAAGCTGCTCAGCCGTAATATCGCCGGCCGCTTTTTGCAGCCGCGCTTTTTTAACGGGCTCAGATCTCAACAGGCTTCCGACTTGATCCGCGCGAAACGGCGGTTTTTTTCTTTGAAGTGATTTTTGTTCTGCGGGTGTTGTTTGTTGTGACATGTTGTCCATTCCTTCTTTCCATTCAAATGTAAAAAAGCTCTTCCTTTGGATAAGGAAGAGCTTGCGTGACAATCTCAACCTTATCTTCAAGAGCAATCATTGCTCTAAAGGATTTAGCACCATTCTGTTAAACAGCGGTTGCCGGGTATCGCAGGGCCAGTCCCTCCACCTCTCTTGATAAGGAAAACCTTTTTATGAAATTTTCTGATAGTATCTATTATTCACACATTTTCTATTTCTGTCAATGATAGATTATCTCCACACATCGTTGGCAATGTCGATGACATGGCGAAGCTTTGCCCATTGCTGCTCCTCTGTCAGAAGGTTGCCTTCTTCTGTAGAGGCGAAACCGCACTGCGGGCTCAGGCATAGCTGGTCCAAGCTGACAAAACGCGCGGCTTCATTGATACGGCGTTTCACATCCTCAGGATTTTCAAGCTCGCCGTATTTCGATGTGATCAAGCCGAGCACAATTTGCAGATCCTTGCGCTTCACAAAACGGAGCGGATCAAAGTTTCCGGAGCGGTCATCATCGTATTCCAAGAAAAGGCCGTCAAGGTTTAAGCCGTCCAAAATCGTTTCCGCTACAGCGTCGTACCCTCCTGATGCCGCCCAGGTTGAGCGGAAGTTGCCGCGGCAAATGTGCATTGTGATCGTTAAATCGTCAGGCCGGTCTGCGACGGCATCGTTAATTGTTTTGGCAAATATGGCTGGCAATGTTTCTGGATCGCCGCCGAGCGCCCGGACAACCTCTCTGCCTTTGTCCTCAAAGAAGAGAGACCATGACGTATCATCGAGCTGGAGATAACGGCAGCCAGCATCATAGAAGGCTTTGATTGCTTTTTTGTATGCTTGGGCCAGATCATGAAAGTATTCCTCTTGATCGTCATAAATCCCTTTATCCGCCTTTTCGCCAAAAAACAGCATATTTGGGCTGGGAATGGTCAATTTTGGCGTCGCGTTACCGGCAATCTCATGTAAAAATTGATAATCAGCAAGCGCTGGGTGGCTCGTAAAATCGAGTTTTCCCGTCACTTTGATGCTGCGCGCTTTCGTTTTTGTGTTATGGAACTGAATTCCCTCAGCCGGGATGAACGGTTCCACACCGTCAAGCCCTTCCAAGAAGTCATAATGCCACCAGGAACGCCGGAATTCCCCGTCTGTTACCACATCGAGACCGATTTCTTTTTGTTTTTCCACGATGCGGGTGATCTCTTGATTTTCGATATCACGAAGCTGTTCCGCTGTCATCTCACCAGCCGCTTTTTTTTGCCGGGCTTCCTTTACCGGAACGGAACGAAGCAAGCTGCCGACATGATCGGCGCGGAAAGGTGCTTTGCGTTGTTTTTCTGTTTTTTGTCCTGCAACATTCGTTTGTTGAGCCATGTTATTCGCCTCTTTTCTGAAATATTGAGCATGTAAAAAGCTCTTCCTTTGTGTAAGGAAGAGCTTGAACGATCAAATCTCCGCCTCATCTGCAAGAACACAATGTTCTTAAGGATTTAGCACCATTCTGTTTGAAACAGCGGTTGCCGGGTATCATAGGGCCAGTCCCTCCACCTCTCTTGATAAGGTATAACTTCATATTCAGATTTCAATTATCTTAATATTATTACTTTTGGATCAATTGTCAATGCTTTTTAGAAAATACCTTCATCTTCATCGTTATATAAAACCATATCAAGCACGATAGCGATGGCAGTGCAAATCAGAACATCTTCCTCGTTTGCAATCTGCAAGTGATAGGAATCACCCCAACTGAGCCACTTTTTGCTCACTGACATCCGGACATTTTCCCCGTCCGTCAGCTGGAATTCATCCCTCCATAAATCACCATCGATTTCCCAGTTAAGCCCGGAAATCACAAATTTCGGTTTGAAAAACGTTACTTTCTTCGTTACCTCACAAACTGTTTTCCCGCCAATTGAAATCTCATAGCGCGGCAATAAAGACATTAGTTTTTGTTCTATGGAAACGAGCGTTTTCCCAGATGAGTCTGTCATTTGTAATGAGTCTCCTAACGAGAAAAAACGCCCCTCCACCTTGAATGTTTCTTGTTCATCCCGGTCATAAATGTGAAATGCATCTTTAAATGAGAACATTTTTTGTTTCATAAATAACTCGATCATTGCTGAAGTCTCCTTTGGGTTTGCCTTGTATGAAATTACGGATATGTGGCGAAAAGGTTTCAGGCTCTAAATCAAAACAATTTTAAAAGGCTGCGTGATTCAGCAGCCTTTTCGTTTGAAATATAGAATTAGGAAAGATGCATCCGGCGTTTTTGGCGGATGGCGTCAAGGTCGATTAGGTTGTTGTGATGAGGTGCGGCTGCTGGCAGAGGGCTTGTCTTTTGCGGTTTGCGGCGATTGTCCTTGCTGAAAGAAAAAAGAAGATAGCCGCATAATGCGATGATAATAAATAGGATCATATTACATACCTCCCAAAAAAAGTTTTGGTACTCTCTATTGTACGGATAAAATGCCAAAAAGTATTCAAAAAATTCTAAATCAATAAATAACAAGAAACTGTCCCTCTAAAACAGTATTACCTGATGACCTGAAAATAGTCTTGAATTACGCTGTTTGCTCTTGTTGATGATTGGTTCTATAGTTACTATCGACGATAAAATAAATTACTTTATATAACTTTTAACCTAAGTTTACGTAATTCGAATTGCCTGTTTTTGGGTGCTGTTTTCTTGCTTGTTTGGTTTGTACCCTATTTTGCGGAATTGAACACAAAAAACCCAAATTACGGAGCATTTGGGCGGTACGGGTGAATACGGATTGTATTTAGGGGATTTGAATGTTTTATTTGAAGAAGCGTTTGAACATTTTTCTGATTTTTTGAAATGGGCTGGATTTCTTTTGCATGTTAAGCGGCCTGGAAATGATCCATTTTTTCAAGAGACTCTTTGCAGCGATTGCATGTTTTGTCATTGTTTTTCCTCCTCATTTGTTAATACTTGTTTTACGGAGGACGCGTTTAAAATGTTTCACTTTCACACAAAAAAGCCAGTCCTTTTTTGGACTGGTTTTTTGGCATTAGGCTTGCGCTTCAAACTGCTTTGCAATCTCAACGATAACATTTACGGCTTTGACCATGTTGTCAACTGAGATGTATTCAAATTTGCCGTGGAAATTTTCCCCGCCTGTAAAGATGTTTGGCGTCGGAAGCCCCATATAGGACAGCTGCGATCCGTCGGTGCCGCCGCGGATGGGAGAAATCTTCGGTTCGATGCCGAGGTTTTCCATCGCTTGCTTGGCAATGTTGACGATTTCGATGACAGGTTCAATTTTCTCTCTCATGTTGTAGTATTGGTCGTTCATATCCAGCAGAATCCTGTCTTGTCCGTATTCGTTTTGAAGTTCTTCAACGACACGCTTCATTGTTTCTTTTCTGTTTTGGAAATTCTCTTTGTCAAAGTCTCTAATAATGTAGTGGAGCTTTGTTTCCTCTACGTCTCCTTGAATCGACAGCAGGTGGTAGAAGCCTTCATAGCCTTCCGTATATTCAGGCGCTTCGTCTGCCGGCAGCAGGCTGTTCAGCTTCATCGCGATTTTCGCAGAGTTGATCATTTTCCCTTTTGCCGTGCCGGGATGTACGTTGTTGCCTTTAATCGTAATTTTTGCGGCAGCGGCATTGAAGCTTTCGTATTCAAGCTCGCCGAGCGGCCCGCCGTCAACCGTGTAGGCAAAGGAAGCATTGAACCGTTTCACATCAAATTTGTGCGGCCCTCTTCCGATTTCTTCATCAGGCGTAAAGGCGACTCTGATCGCGCCGTGCTTGATTTCAGGGTGTTTGATGAGGTAATCCATGGCTGTCATGATTTCAGCGATACCGGCCTTATTGTCTGCGCCGAGAAGGGTAGTGCCGTCTGTGGTGATGAGTGTATGGCCCTTATAGCCAGACAGCTCAGGGAATTGATCAGGTGACAGGGTGACCTGCAGCTGTTCGTTAAGAACGATGTCTTTTCCATCATAGCTTTCGATGATTTGCGGATTCACGTTTTTGCCGGTAAAGTCTGTAGCGGTGTCGACGTGAGCGAGAAAGCCGATTGTCGGCACGTCTTTTTCAGTATTGGAGGGAAGAGTTGCCATGACATAGCCGTTTTCATCAATGGCTGCATCCTGCATGCCGATGGACTTCAATTCATCAACGAGCATGTTTCCTAATGTCAATTGGCCGGGTGTGGAAGGACAAGTGTCAACGGATTCATCGGACTGTGTGTCGACTTTTACATATGTAGTAAACCGTTCAATGATTTCTTCTTTCATTTCCAATCATCTCCTTTGTCTTATTTTAGCATGGCGGGATGAGAGATTTCTATTGCACAATACCGTTTCGAATGGCAAAAACGACTGCCTGTGTCCGGTCTTGGGCATTGCATTTTTGCAGGATGCGGTGCACGTGGGTTTTCACAGTGCTTTCACTGACGAAAAGCTTTTCAGCAATATCCTCATTTCTCAATCCGTAGGCCATTTGCTGAAGAACCTCAAGCTCTCTTTTGGTGAACGGCTCTGCCAGTTCTTCGGCATGGGGCTGTTGCTTCGCTCGAAATGTCTCACTGATAATTTTAGCAGCTGTGACTGTACGGAAAATCGCCTCGCCTCTCGCCGCAGCGCGAATCGCATCTATCAACTCCTCAGGAAGTGTATCCTTCAGCAGATAGCCGACTGCGCCCGCACGGATGCCTTCAAATACGTATTCTTCCGTGTCAAAGGTGGTTAAAATGACTATCTTTGTATTTGGAAGTGCGGACATAATGTCTTTCGCCGCTTCGATGCCTGAGCAACGCGGCATCTGGACATCCATGAGGATGACATCGGGTTTTGTTTGTTTTGCGAGTGCTATAATATCGTGACCGTCGCCGGCCTCACCAGAAACCGTCATATCCGTCTGTGCGTTGATGACGTAGCGGAAGCCTTCACGCACAAGCGGCTGATCATCGGCAAGCGCGACGCGTATTTTATCTTTGTTCATCTTTTTGCTCCTTATTCGTTGTCATGAGCGGCAATGACAGCTCAATTTTCAGGCCGCTCGGCTGTATGGCACTGAAAGTAAGGGAACCGCCTGCTTTTTCTGCGCGCTCTTTCATTCCTGTTAGGCCAAATCCATAAGTAAGGCTGCCGGTGAATTGTCCGTCGTCGGTGATTGTGACATAGAGATGGGACTTGTCGTTAGAAATGACGGCCGCCGCATGGGAAGCGTCAGCGTGACGAATAATATTGGTCAGCGCTTCCTGCAAGATGCGGTAGATCGTTTCGCTCACGTTTGGAGGCCAAGACTCTTCTGACAGTCCGGCAGTATCTAAAGAAACGTACAAGCCGCTCCGTTCCTCCACTTGATGAATGAGCCCCCGCAAAGCGGTAAGCCCCACCATCGATTCACTACGGCCCATTTGGTGAACGACAGACCGTACTTCTTGAAGACATTCCCTGGCGACACTCAGTACATTTTGAATGACTTTTTCTGAATCTTCCTTGCTGCTTTTAAGGATATAGGGAAGAGATTGAAGCTGAACAATCACAGAAGTCAGCTCGTGACCGATGCTGTCATGAATGTCGCGGGCGATTCTTGTACGTTCCTCAAGGACCGCGTACCTTAATGAAAGAACAGAAGCCTCCTGCAGCTCTGCATGCGCTTTCTGGAGTTCTTTATGAGCATGCTCCAGCTGCACATGCATTTTCGCCAATTCAGCATGATTTCGTTCAGCCTCCCTTCTCGCTTCTCGTCTGAAACGCATGGAGGAGAAGAAGACGTAGAGTCCGATCATGATCGAGATGTTGCTGATGATGGTATTCAAGCTTCCTCCATGTGAGGATAGGAGTAATATGTTGCCTCCAATTAAACATGCTGTGAAGATCAAGGATAGCCGTGAAGGGAGTCTAAAGGCGGCATATATCATTAAAAATACAATCAAAAAATAGGCGGCACCCTGCTCTTGGCCGGAAACAGCCCAAAAGAAATCGGTCAGGAGCCAGAGTCCGATGAATATGCACAAACTAACAGCAGTGGATGCCACATAGGGAATGATCCAAATGAATGCTAAGTATACCGCAAATACAAATGCTAACAAAATGGGATCAGCTTTGGCTGGGTGAGATAAAAATTGTATGCAATTCAAAATGAGAATAAGGCTCGGCACAAGCTTCTTGTAGTAGTGCCGAGCCGGAGTTTGTCCGTTCATGCTGATCCTTCTTTCGGTTATTGAATGGATACTTTGCCGTCGGTCAGCCGTCGGTATGCTTTGTAAAGCATGATGTTGCGTGCTGTGATGGTGCCGAGGGGAATGAAGAACATAGAATGAATAATGGCAATAAACATCTCGTTGCTCTCAGGCAGCCATGTTCTCGCGGCCATGCGCAAAGAAAGTATCACTAGAATGAGAATAACACTTCCAAGGGAGCCGCGTGAAGTGACCTTTCCGGTTTCCGGGTGAATCCGCACGTTTACCATCTTTCCAATGCCAAACCCGCAGGCCAGCCCGATTAATAATAAAATGCCGCTGATCGCCACATGTAATACGGAATGAAAATACGCCGGCTGAAACGATGCTGATACGCCCCATAAGAGCAGCAGCGGAATGATCAGCAACTTCCCGGGTCTGACAGCTCTCTCTCGGTACATCGATAAAATAATAAGAATCAATACAATAAAAATATATGGGCTCATCGCCATGTCATCAAATCCTTTCTGCATTAAGCATAGCGAAAAAGGGAAAGAAAAACGTCAACCGGCAGATTGATTTTTCAGCTGCTATACTTGTTCACGCTGCATAAAGGTAAGAAAATGCTGATAATATATGAAAAAACTATTAATAAACGATTAAACTTCTTAAAAATGGATGTGGACCGGTTTTAAACACTATATAATGAAAACAGGTCATTTTTTAGGAGGGTTACATCATGGCAATACTTGTTACTGGCGGTGCCGGGTACATTGGCAGCCACACATGTGTTGAACTATTGAACAGCGGCTACGAGATTGTTGTTCTTGATAATCTGTCTAACAGTTCGGCTGAAGCGCTGAACCGTGTCAAGGAGATTACGGGAAAAGATTTAACGTTCTACGAAGCGGATTTATTGGACCGGGAAGCGGTAGATGCGGTTTTTGCTGAAAATGAAATCGAAGCTGTGATTCATTTTGCTGGGTTAAAAGCAGTCGGTGAATCTGTGGCGATTCCGCTCAAATATTATCATAACAATCTGACAGGAACGTTTATTTTATGCGAGGCCATGGAGAAATTCGGCGTCAAGAAAATCGTATTCAGTTCATCTGCGACAGTGTACGGCGTTCCGGAAACATCGCCGATTACGGAGGACTTTCCATTAGGCGCGACAAATCCTTATGGGCAGACGAAGCTCATGCTTGAACAAATATTGCGTGATTTGCATACAGCCGACAATGAGTGGAGCGTTGCGCTGCTTCGTTACTTTAACCCGTTCGGCGCGCATCCAAGCGGACGGATCGGTGAAGACCCGAACGGAATCCCTAATAACCTTATGCCGTATGTGGCACAGGTAGCAGTCGGGAAGCTCGAGCAATTAAACGTATTCGGAAATGACTATCCGACAAAAGACGGGACAGGCGTACGCGATTATATTCACGTCGTTGATCTCGCAGAAGGCCACGTCAAGGCGCTGGAAAAAGTATTGAACTCTACAGGAGCCGATGCATACAACCTTGGAACAGGCACAGGCTACAGCGTGCTTGAAATGGTCAAAGCCTTTGAAAAAGTGTCAGGGAAAGAGGTTCCGTACCGTTTTGCGGACCGCCGTCCGGGAGACATCGCCACATGCTTTGCAGATCCTGCGAAAGCCAAGCGGGAACTGGGCTGGGAAGCGAAACGCGGCCTTGAGGAAATGTGTGCTGATTCCTGGAGATGGCAGTCTTCTAATGTGAATGGGTATAAGAGTGCGGAATAAGAATGGAGGCCTTCTCAATAGAGAAGGCCTTTAAAGAACAAGGGTGCCTGAACAGGCACCCTTGTTAGCTGTTATTTGATTTTCACAATAACATCATTACTGAATTTTAGTTTCCAAGTGCCTTTTGCATAAGCTTCCTTGTCAACTTCAAATGCTTTTACACCTGTTACTTTAATATTAGGATTTAGATCACTCAAAATTTTAGAGTTATCAACTTTTGTCTCAGTTGCATAGTTTACAGAAGCATCAATATCAGAATCATAAGAAGTACCATCAGCATCAACTAATTTAACAGTTGGAATTGAAAAAGAACTTATTGGCTTTTTAGATACGTTTTTAATTGTATATTGAACAGCTACAATTGTACCACCATCAGATGCTTTCTTTTCAACATATTGAGTACCGACAGTATCTCTGTCCTCTACCTTCGTAACTGTCACTTCAGTTTTTTCAGTTTTTACAGTATCACCGATATTGTATGTTTTTTCAGTTTCTGCTTTGCTTCCGCTTGATGTTTTGGAAGTGGCTTCTGAACCGCCTCCGCCAATCATATTACCGATAATAATGATGACAACAACTGCGAGAATAAACGTAATGATTTTATGTCGCATAAAAAAGTTACGTTGATCCTTACCGCAGTTAGGACATTTTTTTACACCCTTTGCAATTTCTTGACCGCAAGCTTTACAGGGTACTAGTTTTCCTGCCATGATATTTCCTCCTATGTAATAAAATGTACGAAACATATGTACTATAATGCCTATATTATTTCACTTAGTCAATATAAAATTATGAATTTCTTATAATTATTATCATTTATAGTTACATTCACTTGTAAAATATATGCTTTTTTTCTTATCGGTTATATCTGTTCTTTTTTTAATAGATAAAATCGTATTTTCTTCCAGCTTATCTGATGAAAACTCCGCAAATACCCCTTGAACCAATTCGAACCGTCCCTTATAATGCTAATATTGGAAAGTGAAAAGGATATGATAAAAACAGTGGTTTTCTAGGGTTCCGCAATGCAAATTGGACTGTGACCGAGAGAAAACACATAGCAGTTTGGCTGTTATGACACGGTGGGATAAAAGCCCAGGAGTTTCTGCTCTTTTTCGAGAGCGTTCTCCTGGGTTTTTTTATTTGCTAGTAGAACAGAACAATGAGAAGGAGTGTTTTCGTGATGAAAAAGAGAATGCTGGATGTACTTATGCTTGTGATTGGCGCTTTTTTCTTCGCGCTTGCGGTTAATTTATTTGCGATTCCCAATGATCTTGGGGAAGGCGGAGTCACTGGGATTACGCTGATATTGTATTATCTGTTTCAATGGTCTCCTGGTGTCACGAACTTTATCTTAAATGCGTTTTTGCTTTTAATCGGCTACAAGTTTCTGGATGGAAAAACAACGGTTTATACGATCATTGCGGTTGCGGCAAATTCGCTTTTTCTTCATCTGACACATGGGTGGAGCATTCCGTCTGATGAATTGATCATTAATACGATTTTCGCAGGTGTATTTGCCGGAGTCGGGATCGGCATGATTATCCGGGTCGGCGGGACGACGGCTGGTTCCGCGATTCTGGCCAGAATTGCTAATAAATATTTAGACTGGAATATCAGCTATGCACTCTTGTTTTTTGATTTAATCGTAGTATTTAGCTCTTATTTTATTATTGGTGCAGAAAAAATGATGTTTACGATCGTGATGCTGTATATCGGTACCAAAGTGATGGACTTCATTATTGAAGGTTTGAATACGAAAAAAGCCATTACGGTCATTTCAGAAAATAAGAGTGAGATTGCAGAGCAGGTGAATACCTTGATGGATCGGGGCGTGACGATTTTATCAGGGAAGGGAAATTATACGGGCCAATCAAAAGAGATTTTGTATATCGTCATTAACAAACAGGAGCTGTCTATGCTGAAAAAAATCATTAGAAGCTGCGACAAAAAAGCGTTTGTGATCGTTCATGACGTACGCGATGTGTTTGGCGAAGGGTTTGTGGATATATCTAAATAAAGAAAAATCCCTCTGTACTTGAAGCAGAGGGATTTTTTCAATTAGAACGGATATTTGCGGTATTGCTTCTGTATCGAAATCCATTTTGTCACGGTAAATTCCTCGACGACCCACGGATTGCCGAAGCGGCCGACACCGCTTGCTTTGTTTCCGCCAAAGGCAATATTCGGCGAATCATTGACGGACTGGTCGTTGACATGGGTCATGCCGCTGTCAATTTGCAGGGCGAACTTTTCACCTTTTTCTAAATCAGAAGTGAAAACCGCAGAGCTGAGGCCGTATTCAGTATCATTTGCCATGTCAATCGCTTCCTGGTCACTGCCAGCTTTAATAATGGTTGCGATTGGGGCAAACAGCTCCGTTTGGGCAATTTTACTGTTGTTGTCCGCACCGACAAAGACGTACGGCGTGAGCACGTTTCCAACACGTTTTCCTTCAACCGCAAGCTCAATGCCGTCTGCCTTTGCCTGCTCAATGATCTCCAGTGCTTTCTCGATTTGGCGCTCGTTGATCAGCGGGCCGACAACGGTTTTCGGATCGGTTTGATCGCCGTACGGAAGCTGTTTGACACGGGTGGTGAACTTTTCTACAAACTCATCGTATACATCTTGATGAACGATGATCCTGTTGATAATCATACAGATTTGTCCTTGGTGAATAAATTTTCCGAAAATCGCGGCATCCACAGCACGATCGACATCCGCATCTGAAAGAACGGCAAATGGATTGTTGCCGCCGAGCTCAAGTGCCATTCGTTTGAAGGCACGCCCGGCGATTTCACCGATGTGGCGCCCGACTGCTGTTGATCCCGTAAAGCTGATTAATCTCGGGATTGGATTGGTGAGCATGCCGTCCCCGATTTCCTTTACATCCGTCAGCATGACGTTAAGGACACCGGCAGGAAGACCGGCGTGTTCAAACGCTTTCGCAATGATGGTCCCGCCGGAAATAGCAGTTTGGATATCAGGCTTGTGAACAACACTGTTACCCAGCGCAATTGCGGGCGCAATGGATCTCATAGATAAATTCATTGGAAAATTAAATGGAGAAATCGATGAAATGACACCTAGCGGAAGGCGGTAAATCTTATTGGTTTTCCCTTCAATGTCGGATGGCACCTCTTTGACGCCGCCTAATTCACCAGTATACGTCATGGCTTCATCTAAAATCGCAATCGTTTGTTCCAGCTCGATCGTTGATTTAATAATCGTTCCGCCAGTTTCGCGGGCGATCATCATGATGATGTCATCACGGTTTTCCTGTAAATAGCCGCGCGCTTTTTGCAGGACGGCTTTTCGGTCTTCCGTTGTGCTCTTGGCCCACTCTTTTTGGGCTTTCTTTGCAATGTCAAACGCATCCTCCAGCTGTTTGCCCGTTGCCAAAGATGCTGTTGTGATCACAGACTGGTCATACGGATTCAAAATGTCCTCCGTACGTCCGCTTTCTCCCTCAGTCCATTTTCCGTTGATAAAACTTTTGTTTAACGTTTCGAAACTCATAAGATGACCCTCCTTTGGTCCTGCATATCCTCTTCTATTTCCGCTGAAGCCAATATGTAAACGAATGAGGTTTCCCCTTCAGTTTCTCGTCTATCTATACCGGATATACTCTTTTTTAGTGGAGAACATGTGTGTTTCGCCTTATACTGAATATACAGATCCTTACATAAGAGAGGAGACTCTATGAAATCGCTGCTGGCTATTTATCCCGGTTCGATTGTGTCTGAGGAGCTTTGCATAAGGGAAGGCTGTCTATGTTTTTTTGATGAGAGCAATCAGAGATATATCTCCATTCCGAAAACAGAGATCAGTGAAAAAGAAGTATTGGTGCTGCAGTCATTTTTGACGCCTGCGGATGAGGGCAATCAACTATCTATGAAATCACCTGAGGAAAACAAGTGGTTTTCATTCCTTTTTTCCAGAGGGGAATTGCCGGCGTATATAAAGAAACGGACGAGATTTGTTCACTTTCATTTGTTCGGCAAAATAGAAAGGACGTCCTTTACGGAAGCGGTTCGCCATTTTTGGCCGGTGTCTTTTGTGATTGTGTGGATCCATGAGGACAGAGGCGTGATTGTCGAGCAGGAAAGTGAAGCGGCGGCGGAGAAGGGCGAACTGGAATCGCTCGCAAAGGTTCTTGAAAGTGATTTCTACTTCAGTGTCCGTTTTTACGCCGGAAGATTTTACGAGCCGGATGAGTGTCTGCGAAAACATTATGCTCGTGAACAGGCGTATTTCCTGTTTGCTGAAAAACGGCTGCCTCAGGTGCAGAGTGTGACCTTTGAGATGATCTTTCCTTTTCTATTATTAGAAACAGAAAAAGAAAAACTGGAAACGCTGCTCTCTGAAGAAGCTGAGCTTTTATTTGGAAGTGAAGCTGAGCTAAGGAAGACCATTAAGCTGTTTATTGAAAACAACTCAAACGTCACATTAACAGCGAAAAAGCTGCATCTGCATCGCAACAGCCTGCAATATCGGATTGATAAATTTATTGAGCGGTCAGGGATAGATATCAAATCGTACAAAGGCGCACTTCTTGCCTATTTTATCTGCCTGCAAAATGAAAGTTCAGATTAAATTGGAAATATGCACGAAAAATGGCTGGGTGATTTTATGAACGCTGCCCATTTTAGCGAGAGGGAATTGCTGTTACACTTAATATAAGAAAGCGTTTACAATGACAAAGGGGGATGTTAGATGGCTGAATTGCGGATGGAGCATATTTATAAATTTTATGATCAAAAGGAACCGGCGGTTGATGACTTTAACCTTCATATTGCCGATAAGGAATTTATCGTATTCGTCGGCCCGTCCGGCTGCGGGAAATCAACGACGCTGCGAATGGTCGCAGGACTTGAAGAAATTTCGAAAGGCGATTTTTATATTGAAGGAAAACGGGTCAATGATGTAGCGCCAAAGGACAGGGATATCGCGATGGTATTTCAGAACTACGCGCTCTATCCGCATATGACGGTCTACGATAATATCGCGTTCGGGCTCAAGCTTCGGAAAATGCCGAAGCCTGAAATCAAAAAAAGAGTAGAAGAAGCCGCTAAAATTCTCGGGCTGGAGGAATATTTGCACCGTAAACCGAAAGCGCTGTCAGGCGGACAGAGACAGCGGGTTGCGCTGGGCCGGGCAATCGTGCGGGATGCAAAGGTGTTCCTGATGGATGAGCCTTTGTCAAACCTGGACGCGAAACTGAGGGTGCAAATGCGGGCGGAAATCATTAAGCTCCACCAGAGACTGCAGACTACTACGATTTATGTGACGCATGACCAGACAGAAGCGCTGACGATGGCGACACGGATCGTAGTCATGAAAGATGGGAAAATTCAGCAAATCGGGACGCCGAAGGATGTATACGAGTTCCCTGAAAACGTCTTTGTCGGCGGGTTTATCGGATCACCGGCGATGAACTTTTTCAAAGGGAAGCTCACGGATGGCTTAATCAAAATCGGTTCTGCGGCATTAACCGTCCCGGAAGGAAAAATGAAAGTGCTGCGTGAAAAAGGCTATATCGGCAAAGAGGTCATCTTCGGCATCCGTCCTGAGGATATACATGATGAATTGATTGTCGTCGAATCATATAAGAACTCTTCGATTAAGGCGAAAATCAATGTTGCAGAGCTGCTCGGTTCTGAAATCATGATTTATTCGCAGATCGACAACCAAGACTTTATTGCGCGGATCGACGCCCGCCTCGATATTCAATCGGGCGATGAACTGACGGTTGCATTTGATATGAATAAAGGCCATTTCTTTGACAGTGAGACAGAAGTGAGAATTCGATAAGATCAAAAAAACCGGACATGGAGACATGTCCGGTTTTTTGCTATTGAAAATCTCAAAATCAAACCGATGAAAAAGGAGGAAGAAATAGACAGAAAGCAGGAGAATGATGAAACGATTGTTTTTAAGCATCTTTCTTTTGGGCAGCTGTTTGGCTCTTGCGGCTTGCGCTGATCAAGAGGCGAATGCAGAGCAGCCGATGCCAAAAGCGGAACAAAAGAAACCGGAAAAAAAGGCAGTACAAGTTCAGAAAAAAGAAGATGATACATCCGCATGGATCAAAACAGAGAAACCGGCAAAGCTGCCGATTTTGATGTACCACAGCATTTCTTCAGGAAACAGCCTCCGTGTGCCAAAGAAAGAATTCGAGGCGCATATGAAGTGGCTTCATGATAACGGCTATCAGACATTAACGCCGAAAGAGGCATATCTCATGCTGACGCAGGATAAAAAACCGAGTGAGAAGTGCGTGCTGATCACATTTGATGACGGGTACACCGACAATTATCAAGATGCGTATCCGGTGCTGAAAAAGTACGGGATGAAGGCAACGATTTTTATGATCGGCAAATCGATCGGACATAAGCACCATCTGACAGAGGAACAAATGAAGGAAATGGCACAGCACGGGATATCGATTGAAAGCCATACGATTGACCACGTTGAGCTGAACGGATTAACGCCTCAACGGCAGCAAAGTGAGATGGCGGATTCGAAAAAGCTGTTTGACCACATGTTTCATCAGCAAACCACCATCATCAGCTATCCGGTAGGGCGCTACAATGAGGAGACGCTGAAGGCCGCTGAAAAAACAGGCTATCAAATGGGCGTGACAACAGAACCGGGCGCGGCTTCGAGAGACCAGGGTATGTATGCCCTCCATCGAGTGCGCGTGTCCCCAGGCATGTCAGGCTCGGCTTTTGGTGCGTACATCGAATCAATGAAATAAAAAAAGGCGGCGTTTAATCGCCGCCCCCTCCGCCGCCACAGCCGGAATCGCTGAAACCTCCGTCACTGCTGCATCCATCATGGTGTGAGCTATGATCTGAATAACCGAAATACCCGCTGTCCGCCTGCTGGCGGCTTTTATTTTCCGATGGCTGCGGCTGAATCACTGAAAGAAAAACAATAATAGCTATTATCAATAAGATCACTATCACTTCTGGTCACTCCCTTTTTTTACCATATCTGTTATACGGATGAAACGCTGACCGGTTTCATTTCAAAGTGATCGATTCTTTCAGGCGGTCTCTGAGCCAGCGCTTTAGCACCCCATGTCCTTTGTTTGACAATAAAGTGCCGACACGCCAATACATAGGGGGATGAGGAGCGAACTGAAAATCAATCAATCTGAAAAACCAGCTTTTATCACGGGTGAGAGAATCAATTTGAAGCTCGTCTTCACCTGCTTCAGAGCTGTAGGCACTTTGTTTCTGTATGTCCTCATCCTGCCGAACCGCCAAGATTCTCAAGGCTTCAGCCATTTGTTTGTAACCGCCCTCCAGCAAGGATGCGCCAAGGTTGTCAGCACGTACCTCCATCCATTGTGAACAAAAGGATTGATAGAGCTGGAACAGGATAATGATTGCCATAATGAAAGCCCAAAGCGCAATTTTGTGGGCCTCGGGATGGGTGATATGCTGCTCAAACAAGAGGAAAATCCCAACGACAGCTCCAAGATATAGAAAACGCAAAAGCTGTGATGACAGAACGTCACGTTTTTTGATATGAATTGCCTCATGGGCCAGAATGCCTTCGATGACACGCTGTGGAAGTGTTAGTGTGGCGCTTGTCAGGATGACCATTGACCTCCCGACATTCATGCCTACTGCCATTCCGTTGTAATCATCACTCTCCGTTTCGTATATGCGGACATGGGAAATGCCGGCCGCTCGGAAAATCTTATCGGCCGCTGCCTGTACATGCGGATGATGACAAGGCTTGGCGTCCATCGCCGCCCGCAACACACGGTCTGACATATACATGTTGAATACCCAATATAGGATTACGGCAACAGCCATGACCCATGGAGAGGCGTGTAATGCGTATAACGCGAGCACCAATAAGGCGTAAGCGGATACCCCTTTTACGCTGGCGGCAAAATAAAGCTTCCCGAGCAGCCGCTTCACATTTTTTCTATGATAAAACGGCAAAACAGAAATCACATTGTCCACATTGTTTTCTGCATCTGTGTATTCCTGGAGAATTGTTTTCCATTTTTGCGGTTCCTTCACCGTCAGAAACAGTGTTTCGCCGGGAAGAGACAGTTTAATGACTTGCTGAAAGCTTGTTGTTAAATCTAGACGTGATGAATACATCGTCAGAAGCGGATGGAGCTTTAAGAGATCTGCCGTTGATTCAAGCTGAATATCCTTCAAATCGGAAAGCGGGTATGTACGGGTTTCATAGTGTGAGCTGATATGCAATTTTTCTAAGGCAGCTGAATAAAAAACCTTTACGCTGAAAACATTCAGTATACGCTTCACCAGTGCCCCTCCGCCGGAGATCATGCCGAGAAGGATCACATATTTGAGAGGGCTTGGGTCAGGTCCATAGATGAAAAAAATAACAGCCCCTGCAAACACAATGGCGGTCAGCGTAATGTCTGACAGGAGACGTGTTTTGTTTCTGGCCAGCTCGATTTCCTGCCAGTCTCCCGAAGGTTTTTCCACACGCTCTGAAACAATGAGATCCATTGCGGTCCAATAGCAGTAGAACATTGTCGCGAGTGAGACAATGCCGTCCATGAATGAGAGATGAGAGAAGATGTAAACTGCAGCGCCGACCCATAGAACAATATCAATCCAGAAGTCTATGGCCGGAATGAGTTTTGCAGCTAGGGCTGATATCAAATAAAATCCCAGCCCGAGAAGCATAAAGAGAAATAGATGAGTTCCCATAGGCATGCCAGATTCCTTTCTATCTAGTATTTCCAACTATTACTATAGCATGGGATGGGAACTTGCAAAAATATGGACATGCAAAAAAGCAAGCTCTTTCGTTTGACGAAGAACTTGCTTGCGGGGATCAATAAAACTGGTGCAGCAGCAATAAGGTTAAGGATACTGTGATCGCGCCCCCGATGCGGGTAGATACCTGGGCGAACGGCATCAACTCAAGCCTTTCAGCGGCGCTTAAAATGGCAACGTCACCCGTGCCGCCTTGTCCAGAATGGCACGCATTGATAATGGCGGTTTCAATCGGATACATGTTCAGCCATTTTCCAGTGAAGAAGCCAACGGCCATCATGGTCACAACGACAGACAGAATCGTAATAATATTACTGAGGTTAAAAGCGGCGACAAGCTTGTCCCACGGCGTCATGGATACCCCAATCGCAAAGAGAAGCGGGTAGGTCACAGCTGTTGAAAAAAAGCGGGACACTCCAAACGCGCCATTTTCAATTGAGGCAGGCACCAATCTGAACAGCTTGATTAGAACAGCCAGTAACAGCATGGCAACGGGTGCCGGAAAACCGAAAAAATCGTGAGCGAGCATGCCGACTAAGTATAAAGAAACAGCAAGGATACCGCCTGACGCAAATAAAGAAAGGTTGAACATTTGCTGTCCGCTTTGAGATTCCTCCAGCGCAGGGGACTCTTCTTCGGAGCGGTCCACTTTGCCGTTGCCTGTCCATTCCGGTTTTTTCTTTCCGATGCGGTTCAGCAATCCCGCTAGAATAATCGCGCACAAGCTGCCCAGCATAATCGATGGCAGAACAAGTGCAAACGCTTCCCCTTGAGAAATGGGCATGATGTCAGAATATCCGATGGACAGCGGGATAGCGCCTTCTCCGACTCCTCCAGCCATAATCGGAATGACAATGTACAGCAGGGTATGCTGAAATCCGAGTCCGAGCAATGTCCCGACAGCCAGCCCGACAATAGCGGCTGTGACAGAACCGACAATAAGCGGAATAAAGATTTTCATAAATGCTTTTACGAGTGTTTCTCTTTTCATGCCAAGAATGCTTCCGACGACAATACCGGCGATAAACAAATAAAGAAAGTTTGAGTTTTCTGTAAATTCTGTGGTGGATTTGACGATATCATTAGGCAGCAGGTGATAGTACACGACAGCGGATGGAATAAAAGTAGCTAGGATGGCCGGGCCGCCGATAGAACGCACAATCGGTATCGATTTGCCGATTTGGGCAAAGGTAAACCCGAAAAACGCCATGACGGCAATGGATGTCAAAATGTCACTTTTTACATCGTGATGCATAACAAAAACAGTGATTAATATAAACAGCAAGGCATACACAGGAAGCGGTATGATGCCTACTTTTATATTCATGGCTTTCGCAAACCAATTCTCTTTTCGAACCCCTTCGTGAATTGTATCCGTTTGCAATTGCATGTGTGTTTGAAGCTCTCCCATTGAAAAACCTCCCCTATTCTTGATGCAGTGAAATTGTTCACTATGTTAAGTATACTAAAAAATTGAAATTATTAATATATTAGAAATTTACTATTCAACTTTTCTCCACTTGCCGGTTCAAATGAAAAGAGGCATCCTGCCTAAAATCTGTTTATGACGGAGTGCTGAGAAACGAGTGCTGGTGCGGGGCAAGCATTTTGTTCGCAAGGAACGATGTGTTGATGTACGATAATAAAGGGTCATTTATCCTAGCAGCCGACATAAATAAGCAACAAAATAGACAAAAATCCGTCACATAGGGCGGGACTTTTTAGGTATTTTAGGCTTTATTTTTGAAATGAATCGTTGTAAAGTACTTAATATGAACCAGTCAGAGATTGTGTCATTTGGTCAGTCTGGCAATTTTGCCTCATATTGAACGACTTTTTGACACATTTGTGAAATATTGAACAATATTTTTTTCGTCTATTTTGTGAATTACTGATCAAAGTCTCGGTTCTATTTGTGAAGTAGTGAGCAAATTAACAGTTTTAACCGGAAATGGAGGAGAAAGCATGAGTGAATTGGTATTAGCCCGCATACAATTTGCATCAACAACGTTGTTTCACTTCTTGTTTGTGCCGATGTCTATCGGGCTTGTGTTTATGGTTGCGTTGATGGAGACTCTTTATCTTGTAAAGAAAAATGAGCTGTATCTCAAAATGGCAAAGTTTTGGGGGCACTTATTCTTAATAAATTTCGCAGTCGGTGTTGTAACGGGGATTTTGCAAGAATTCCAGTTTGGACTGAACTGGTCTGATTACTCCCGTTTTGTCGGAGATGTATTTGGCGCTCCCCTTGCGATTGAAGCATTATTGGCGTTTTTCATGGAATCTATTTTTATCGGATTATGGATTTTTGGCTGGGACCGCCTGCCGAAGAAAATTCACGCTCTCTGCATATGGCTCGTATCATTCGGAACGATCATGTCATCTTTCTGGATTTTAACAGCAAACTCCTTTATGCAGGAGCCGGTCGGCTTTACGATCAAAAACGGCCGCGCGGAAATGAATGATTTTGGCGCGTTGATTACAAACCCTCAGCTTTGGGTTGAATTCCCGCACGTTATTTTCGGTGCGCTTGCCACTGGAGCTTTCTTTATTGCCGGAGTGAGTGCTTTTAAACTGCTGAAGAAAAAAGAAGTGCCGTTCTTTAAGCAATCTTTTAAACTGGCAATGATCGTCGGCCTTTGTGCCGGTCTTGGCGTCGGCCTTAGCGGACACATGCAGGCTGAGCACTTGATGGAATCACAGCCGATGAAAATGGCTGCCAGTGAAGGCCTATGGGAAGACAGCGGTGACCCTGCTGCTTGGACCGCTTTTGCGACGATCGATACAAAAAATGAAAAAAGCTCAAATGAAATCAAAGTTCCTTATGCCTTGAGCTACTTGGCTTATCAGAAATTCAGCGGAAGTGTCAAAGGGATGAAAACCCTTCAGGCTGAGTACGAAAAAATATACGGAAAAGGCGACTACATTCCGCCAGTGAAAACGACATTCTGGAGCTTCCGCATCATGGTAGGAGCAGGTGTTGTCATGATTCTTGCTGCGTTAGGCGGCCTTTGGTTAAACCGCCGCAAAAAGCTTGAAAACAGCAAATGGTATTTGCGCATCATGATCGCGTTGATTTCCTTCCCGTTTCTTGCGAACTCCGCGGGCTGGATTATGACAGAAATCGGACGTCAGCCTTGGACGGTTATGGGGTTAATGACAACCGCTCAATCTGTGTCGCCTAACGTAACAGCGGGTTCCCTGTTATTCTCAATCATCGCATTCGGTGTGATGTACATGATTCTGGGCGCACTGCTTGTCTTCTTGTTTATCCGTGAGATTAAAAAAGGTGCGGAGCATGATAATCATCATGATGTGCCTGTATCAACAGATCCATTTAGTCAGGAGGTATACCATGGCATCTCTTCATGATCTTTGGTTTATACTCGTTGCCGTATTGTTTGTAGGTTTCTTCTTTTTGGAAGGCTTTGATTTCGGGGTCGGCATGGCGACCCGTTTTCTTGGCCATAATGAATTAGAACGCAGAGTGCTGATCAACACGATCGGGCCGTTCTGGGACGCGAATGAAGTGTGGCTTTTGACTGGCGCAGGCGCCATTTTCGCGGCATTCCCAAACTGGTATGCAACGATGCTGAGCGGTTATTACATTCCGTTTGTCATAGTGCTGCTTGCGTTAATGGGCCGCGGGGTCGCGTTTGAGTTCCGCGGCAAGGTGGATCATTTAAAATGGGTAAAGGTTTGGGACTGGGTCGTTTTCTTCGGCAGTCTGATTCCTCCGTTTGTGCTTGGTGTGCTGTTCACGACATTATTCCGCGGGATGCCGATTGATGCCGACATGAACATTCACGCACATGTATCTGATTATATCAATGTATATTCTATACTTGGCGGTGTGACGGTAACACTTCTTTGCTTCCAGCATGGATTAATGTTTATCACGCTGCGTACGATTGGTGATTTGCAAAACCGCGCCCGGAAAATGGCGCAAAAGATAATGGGTGTTGTTTTTGTAGCGGTTCTTGCCTTCGCGGCCCTTTCTGCGTATCAGACAGACATGTTTACACGCCGCGGCGAGATTACCATTCCGCTCGCTGTTTTGATTGTCATCTGCTTTATGCTCGCGGCTGTATTTATTCGTAAGAAAAAAGACGGCTGGACATTTGGGATGACAGGCGCTGGTCTGGCGCTGACCGTGGGAATGATCTTTATTTCCCTATTCCCTCGTGTAATGGTCAGCTCGCTTCATAGCGCATACGATTTAACAGTAGCTAACGCTTCTTCCGGAGATTATTCGCTTAAAGTCATGTCAATTGCAGCATTAACGCTATTGCCGTTCGTCATCGGCAGCCAGATCTGGAGCTATTATGTCTTCCGGAAGCGCGTCAGCCATAAGGAGCCTATGACTTATTAATGGGAAAAGACCTGTTTCGATATAAAGGAATGAAGCGGATTCTCACCTTGATTACTTGTTTAACGATGATTCAGACAGCCGCCATTATTATGCAGGCAGAGTGGCTGAGTGAGGCCGTAACCGGACTGTTCAACGGGAAGGGCATTACCTCCCTTTTTCCGATGATCGGCTTTTTCCTCATCGCTTTTATCGCCCGGCACGGGGTGACGGTGGCGCGACAGAAAATCGTCTATCAATACGCCGCCCGGACAGGAGCAGATTTGAGGAAAAGTTTTCTTGATCAGCTGTTCCGATTAGGCCCCCGCTTTGCAAAGAAAGAGGGGACGGGGCAAATGGTGACGCTGGCGATGGAAGGCATCAGCCAGTTCCGCCGCTACCTGGAGCTGTTTCTGCCGAAAATGGTCAGCATGGCGATTGTGCCTGCGGCAGTTGTCATTTATGTGTTTTTTCAGGATCGGACATCAGCCATCATTTTAGTCGCTGCTATGCCGATTCTGATCATCTTTATGATTCTCCTCGGCCTTGTCGCGCAGAGAAAAGCGGATCGTCAGTGGAAATCCTATCAGAGACTTTCCAATCATTTTGTTGATTCTCTTCGCGGGCTGGAGACATTGCGTTTCCTAGGTTTGAGCAAGTCACACAGCAAAAATATTTTCTATGTGAGTGAGCGGTATCGCAAGGCAACGATGAGCACACTCCGGGTGGCGTTTTTGTCATCATTCGCCCTCGATTTTTTCACGATGCTGTCGGTGGCGACAGTCGCAGTATTTCTGGGCCTGCGCCTCATTGACGGCGATATTTTGCTTGGCCCTGCTTTAACGGCGCTTATTCTGGCGCCTGAGTATTTTTTGCCGGTGCGGGAAGTGGGGAATGATTATCATGCAACGCTGAACGGCCAGGAAGCAGGAAAAACCATTCAAGAGATTTTGTCACAGCCTGGTTTTAAAGAAGAGACGCCGCTTCAGCTCGAGGATTGGTCCGATCAGGATGAGCTGAAGCTGTCAGGCGTGTCAGTCGGCCGTTCGGTGTTTGATATTCATCTCTCATTTAAGGGCAAGAAAAAAATCGGCATTATCGGTGCAAGCGGCGCCGGAAAATCAACATTAATTGATATTCTCGGCGGATTTTTGGAGCCGGATGGCGGGATGATTGAGGTTAATGGTACAAGCCGGTCCCATTTGCAGGACGGCAGCTGGCAGAAGAACCTTCTGTACATCCCCCAGCATCCGTACATTTTTGATGATACGTTGGGGAACAACATTCGCTTCTACCATCCAAGCGCTTCGGCAGAGGATACAGCCCGTGCTGCTGCGGCGGCGGGACTGGCGGAGCTGGTGGATAATCTTCCTGAAGGATTAGAGGGGCGGATCGGGGAAGGCGGCCGGGCGCTCAGCGGCGGCCAGGCACAGCGTGTCGCGCTGGCCCGCGCCTTTTTGGGAAACCGTCCGATCCTGCTGCTGGATGAGCCGACCGCTCATCTTGATATCGAAACAGAATATGAAATAAAAGAAACGATGCTGGATTTATTTGAGGATAAGCTCGTCTTTCTCGCGACTCACCGCCTTCACTGGATGCTCGATATGGACGAAATTATCGTGCTGGACAGAGGCAGGGTTGCGGAAATCGGGACTCACAATGAACTGCTGGAGAAAAACGGTGTGTATACCAAACTCGTGAAGGCACAACTGGGGGAAAGAGCATGAAGAAAGAAGAATGGATTTTGCCGTATATCAAGCAAAATGCCCGCCTGTTTGTTCTGGTTATCTTTTTGGGCGCGGTGACGATTTTTTCTGCTGCTTTTCTCATGTTCACCTCAGGGTTTTTGATTTCTAAAGCGGCGACAAGGCCGGAAAACATTCTGCTCATTTATGTGCCGATTGTCGCAGTGCGCA
Source organism: Bacillus sp. PS95 (assembly GCF_037963565.1). NCBI lineage: Bacteria > Bacillati > Bacillota > Bacilli > Caryophanales > Bacillaceae > Bacillus > Bacillus sp. PS95. The sequence continues at coordinate 3,938,867 of NZ_CP150160.1, read as the reverse complement.
CCTTTGGGATTGCGCGCTCTGTATCGCGATATGTGGAACGGCTCGTCGGGCATCACATCATTTTGAAAATCGTATCCGACATGCGCGTCCGCCTTTACAATATGCTTGAGCCGGGTGCTTTGATGCTGCGTTCCCGTTTTCGCACGGGGGATATGCTCGGCATTTTGTCTGAGGATATTGAGCATTTGCAGGATGCATTCTTAAAAACGATTTTTCCTGCGATCTCAGCCTTGCTCCTGTATGCTGTGTCAGTGATAGCGCTCGGCTTCTTCTCTTGGCCGTTTGCCATATTGCTTGCGCTGTATTTGTTTGTTCTTGTTGTATTGTTTCCGGTTGTGTCTTTGCTCGTGACGAGAGCGAAGAATGCGAAGCTGAAAAGCGGACGGAATGTGCTGTACAGCCGTCTGACAGATGCCGTGATGGGTGTCAGCGACTGGATGTTCAGCGGACGCCGGCATGCTTTTATTGATGCTTATGAAAAAGAGGAACGTGATTGGTTTGAGCTTGAACGGAAAAAACAACGTTTTACGAGATGGCGGGACTTTGCTGCGCAATGCTTTGTCGCCGGCCTTATTTTGCTGATGCTGTTTTGGACAGCGGGACAGCAAGCGGACGGCGAGCTCGCTAAAACGATGATTGCCGCTTTTGTGCTAGTGGTATTTCCGTTGACGGAAGCCTTTTTGCCGCTTTCGGATGCCTTAGGCGAAGTGCCGGGCTATCAGGATTCTATCAGACGCATGAACAAGGTGGCTCCTCAGCCGGAGGCGTCACAAACAGAATCAGGGGCTCAAATGCTCGATCTTCAAGATGTCACCCTGGCCTTTCGTGATGTGACGTTTTCTTATGACAACAGCAGCCAAGTGCTGCACAACTTTTCCTTTACGCTGCGCCAAGGAGAAAAAATGGCGCTGCTCGGCCGAAGCGGCTCTGGGAAATCAACATCGCTTGCATTAATCGAAGGCGCCTTGAAACCGGACTCCGGTTCTGTAACGTTAAACGGAGTGGAGACAGCGCTGTTAAAGGATCAGATTGCGGATGCGGTGGCCGTGTTAAATCAAAAACCGCACCTGTTTGATACAAGTATTCTGAACAACATCAGGCTCGGAAACGGAGAAGCAAGCGACGAAGATGTGCGCCGCGCCGCAAAGCAGGTCAAGCTGCATGACTACATTGAGTCATTGCCTGACGGATATCATACCTCTGTACAGGAAACGGGCATCCGTTTTTCCGGTGGAGAGCGCCAGCGGATCGCACTTGCGAGGATTTTGCTGCAGGACACACCGATCATCATCCTCGATGAGCCAACAGTCGGCCTCGATCCTATTACCGAACGTGAATTGATGGAAACGGTGTTTGAGGTGCTGAAAGGAAAAACGATTTTATGGATTACCCACCATCTCGCGGGAGTGGAAGCTGCTGATAAAATCGTATTTCTCGAAAACGGCAAAACAGAAATGGAAGGAACCCATGAGGAGCTTCTGGCGGCAAACGAACGGTACAGCCGCCTGTATCACCTTGATGTTCCTGTAAAATAGAAGACAGCCCTAAAAGGCTGTCTTTTTTGTTTGAAAAAGAAAAGGGACAGGAAAAATAGGAAAAGAAAGCAGAGGAGGGATAGAGATGAATGTTCCATATTGGACGGAAGAGCATGTAAGGGCCACGCTTCCTGAAAGAGGTGCGGAGAGCCATAAAGGCACGTACGGTACGGCTTTGCTTCTGGCTGGAAGTGACGACATGCCGGGGGCAGCGCTGCTTGCAGGGCTTGGGGCCATGCGGAGCGGTTTAGGCAAGCTTGTCATCGGTACATCAGAAAGCGTAATCCCGCTAATTGTTCCTGTTTTGCCCGAGGCGACCTATTGGCGTGACGGCTGGAAAAAGGCGGCGGATGCTCAGCTTGAAGAGACGTACCGGGCCATTGCCATCGGACCGGGCCTTCCGCAAACGGAAAGCGTACAGCAGGCAGTCGATCATGTGCTTGCTGCTGATTGTCCTGTTATTTTGGATGCCGGAGCGCTGGCGAAGCGCACATATCCGAAACGGGAGGCTCCCGTCATCCTCACGCCGCACCCGGGCGAGTTTTCCCGAATGACAGGGGTGCCCGTGAACGAATTGCAGAAAAAAAGAGCGGAATATGCAAAGGAATGGGCGGCTCAGCTGCAGACTGTCATTGTGTTAAAAGGAAACCAAACCGTCATCGCGTTTCCTGATGGAGACTGCTGGCTCAATCCAACCGGAAACGGGGCGCTCGCCAAGGGCGGAACCGGTGACACGCTGACGGGCATGATATTGGGGATGCTCTGCTGCCATGAAGATCCAAAGCACGCCATATTAAACGCGGTCTATTTGCATGGTGCGTGCGCCGAGCTCTGGACGGACGAGCACTCCGCTCATACGTTGCTCGCTCATGAGCTATCTGACATCCTGCCCCGCGTGTGGAAACGATTTGAATGATAAAAAAGCTGTCTTCAGAGAGAAGACAGCTTTTCTTGATACCCCGCCCGTTTTTTCAGACGCGGTTTCATTAATACATAGTAAAGCACAGAAGGCACGGCCAAGCCGATAATCCATGCGATGTCTCCGCCGCCAAACATTTTGGCAAGCGGTCCGATGTAAAAGCTTGTGTTGATAAACGGAATTTCCAGCAAGATAGACAGAACGAACGCAATTGTGGTGATCCAATTGACCTTTCCATAAGGCCCGTTTACGTCGAACATGGCTTTGACTTGATACTTTCCGTGGCGAACGAAGTAGTAATCGACTAAATTGATTGCCGTCCACGGAATTAAGAAATAACTGATGAAAAAGATAAAATTCAAAAACAGCTCCATAAAATTGCTCTGTCCCAGTAGGCTTAAGACTGTGCCGACAAGCGTGACACCCAGGATCATGATGATTCTGACTTTGGGCGTGACTTTTAATTTCAGAAACGGCTCCAGCGTTGTTGTCGTGGACATGAAGGCCCCATACAGGTTAAAAACATTAATTGCCATTTGTCCAAATAGCACAATGATCAGCATAATAAACGAGAAGGGACTGAACAATTGGACAATCTGGCTGCCTGAGTTTGCCGTAAAGTCAGGAAGTGAGGTTGTCAGCAATGCGCCGAGCAGCATCATCCAGATGGAGCTGACAGATGTACCTGCATAGCTGTACCAAAATGTTTTTGAAGCCGGTGTTTTAACTGGCAGATATCTTGAATAATCGGCAACATACGGCGCGTAGGCAAGCTGCCACGTCGCAACTGCGCTGACTGCCACCAAGAAAATTGGCAGATCAATCGCTCCGGGAATCCAGCTGCCTGCCGGAATCGGCAATTGAAAAATGAGAATCGTTGCAGCAAAAAATACAGCAAAAGAGGTCCAAGAAAGGATTTTTTGCATTTTGTGAATCAAATCATGGCCGAAAATGGTGAGTAAAAAACATACGGCGCTTAAGCCTATAATGCTCCATGATCCCGGGATGGGAACAAAGCTGCTTAAGGTTCCGGCCGCCAGAATCGTGCTGCTTGCGAAGAAACCAAGGTAGATAAACATGACTAAGAAGAGGGGAAGAATCGCTCCGATTACGCCGAATTGGGCACGGCTTTGAATCATTTGCGGGATGCCTAGCTGAGGGCCTTGCGCGGAATGAGACGCCATAAATATGGCACCGATTAAGGTTCCGCAAATAATAGCGGCAACACTCCAAAACAGATTAAGTCCCATTGCAACGGGAATCGTGCCGGTCACTAACGTGGTGATATGCATATTAGCCCCGAACCATACGGGAAATAAATCTTTCGCTTTACCATGTCTCTCTTCATTCGGAATATATTCAATCGTTCGCCTTTCTACTTTCAATGCATCGTCCTCCATATTGGATGTTTTTTTGAAATCGACATAAAGTCATAGCTTAACAGACTATAAGGGGGTTTACAAATAAGGATATGCAGCCAAACGGCCGGGAAGCCTGATCTGTCAATGGCTGAAAAGAATTGTAAAAAAGATGAACGCTTTTGAATCCGGTGTCGTCTCATAAGGCAGAAAAACAAAAAAGGGGGGATCACGGTCATTGGATACACATGAAGAACAGCGGCTGATCCAGCAGGCGAAAGAGGGAAACGACGAGGCGTTTACAGCCCTTTTCCACTATCACTATTCTTTCTTATATAAATACTTGTTAAAGCTTTCCCTTCACCCCGATCTCAGCGAGGAACTTGTTCAGGAAACCTTTCTGAAAGGGTACATCCATTTAAGAAGCTTTCAGGGCCGTTCAAAATTCTCCACATGGCTGATCTCCATTGCATCGCGGCTCTATCTCGATCACCAGAAAAAGAGAAAGAGAGAATGGAAACGGAATCAGACAGTTACGGAGGAAACAATCCGCAAGATCAAGTGGGACGTGTCGGCGAAAGGGGCAGAGTGGAGCGAAACGCTCGATCTGTTTTCAAAGCTGGACCCTAAACTGTGCACACCGGTTTTATTAAGGCATTACTACGGCTATACCTACGCTGAAATCGGGGTGATGCTTCAAATCAAAGAAGGCACTGTAAAGTCCAGAGTTCATAAAGGGCTCCAGCAAATCAGAAAGGAGTGGGACGATGAATAAAGAAAAGCTTTCTGATCATTTAAAGTCAGAATGGAAAAAAATTGATCAAACAGCCAATCCCTCTATACCGAATCAAAAAGAACTGCTTCACCAGCTGTCACAAATGAAAGCTGAATACAGAAAAAAACTTCTTCAAGAGATCATTTTATTTGTATTCTGCGCGCTGATGGTTGTGAGTGCTGCAATCTTAGCTTTCACTCAAGCTCCTGCTGTGTTTATTGTGCTTCAGGTTTGTGTGCTTGCGGTGCTGCCGATTTTGATTGCGGCTGAGAAAAAAAGGCATCTCGGCGAATGCGAGGTGAAACGCGGATGACACAAACAGAAATTATCATAACGGTTGCGGCTTGTCTCATCGTATTGGCGCAGGGAATCTTTTTATTTATTGATGCGAAAAAACGTAATCGCATGGCATGGGTTTGGGGGATTGTCGGATTGATTCAAGCACCGATGCCTCTGATTTGTTATTACTTTTTTGTCATTAGGCCGGATCGGAAGAAAAGGGGGATCAAGCAATGAATATTTCTTGGGAAATGATTTTGCCGCTGATTGTATTACAGCTGGCTTTGGCGGTGTTTGCCCTCATCAGCTGTATAAAAGAAGAGCGGACGAACGGGCCAAAGTGGATGTGGGCTGCAATCATCGTATGTATCAATATTATCGGGCCGATATTATTTTTCACCGTCGGCAGAAAGCAAAGGTAAGCCGATATGCTGTCTATTGAATCATTATGCAAATCGTACAGGCATCATGAAGCTGTAAAGAATATCAGTTTTCACGTGAATGAAAACGAGTGTGTCGCGCTATTAGGTCCCAATGGAGCCGGCAAAACCACGACTCTGCAAATGCTGGCCGGTCTGCTTTCGCCAACCTCCGGAAACATTAAGCTGTTAGGAGAAAAAAAGCCGGATCGGCGTTTGATTGGGTACCTCCCGCAGTATCCAGCTTTTTATTCCTGGATGACCGCAAATGAATTTTTGACATTTGCGGGGAGACTGTCCGGCCTTTCGAAGAGAAAATGCCAAGAGGAAATCGGCGAGATGCTGGAATTTGTGGGTTTGCACGAAGCGGCGCACAAAAAGATCGGGGGCTATTCAGGAGGCATGAAACAAAGACTCGGTCTGGCACAGGCACTGCTCCATAAACCGAAGTTTTTGATATTGGATGAACCGGTGTCTGCGCTTGATCCGACAGGACGGTTCGAGGTGCTGGACATGATGCGGGAGCTGAAAAAGCATATGGCCGTTCTGTTTTCTACACATGTTTTGCACGATGCAGAACAGGTGTGTGATCAAGTGGTGATTATGAAAAACGGTGAGATTTCATGGAAAGGCGAGTTACAGGAGCTGAAACAACAGCAGCAAACGAACGTTTTTACCCTTTCAGTGAAAGAGAAGCTGGAAGGTTGGCTTGAAGAGAAGCCTTACGTCTCAGCTATTGTCTATAAGAATCCGTCCCAAGCGGTTTTCGAGCTGCCTGATATACACGCTGGCCGGTCATTATTAAGTGACTGTATCCGAAAGGGATTGACCGTCACCCGCTTTGAACAGAAAACGGAGTCTCTAGAAGACGTCTATCTAAAGGTGGTGCACGCATGAAGGTGATGATGGCGCTATTGCAGAAGGAGTGGCTGGAAGGATGGAAAAGCGGCAAGCTGATTTGGCTGCCGATTGCGATGATGATCGTCGGGCTGACACAGCCGCTGACCATTTATTATATGCCGGAAATCATCGCACATGGAGGGAACCTTCCTGACGGCATGAAAATCAGTTTTACGATGCCCTCCGGGTCTGAAGTGATGGTCAGCACGCTTTCTCAATTCAACACGCTTGGCATGGCTCTCGTCATCTTTAGCGTGATGGGCAGTGTAGCCAATGAAAGAAATCAAGGGGTAACAGCGCTGATTATGTCGCGGCCTGTGACGGCAGCCCATTATATCGTGAGTAAATGGCTCATCCAAAGCGTGATCGGCATTCTGTCATTCGCAGCTGGATACGGGCTTGCTTATTATTACGTCCGGCTGCTGTTTGAGGACGCATCATTCAGCCGCTTTGCCGCAAGTCTTGGTCTTTACGCTCTTTGGGTGATATTTATTGTGACTGCCGGCCTTGCCGGAAGCACGATATTCCGGTCTCTCGGAGCAGCTGCGGCTTGCGGGATCGGGTTCACAGCAGCTGTTTCCTTTGCTGTTTCACTATTCCCAGATCATGCGAAGTGGCTTCCGGCCGAGCTTTGCAAACAGGCGGAGCATATCCTTCTTCATGGAAAGCGGGCAGATTTTTTCGGATGGTCACTCACTTTCTCCATACTGTGCATCATGCTTCTTGCCATGTTTTCTGTGTGGCGCTTCCAGCGGTATGAAAGCTATTAACTGATCATGTTACGTTTTTGCGCGAGCATCACAAAAGAGGCGGCAAATGCCAGCGACCCAGCTCCATAAAAAACTCCCGCAAGCCCGAAAAGCTGTGCGATTTTCCCGGCAAGAAGGGGTCCGAGGAAGATGCCTAGCGCATAAAATGATTGATAAAACCCCATCACTGACATTTTTAAACGGACAGAACTGATTTCGACGACATGGCTTAGCAGCAGAGGAAAAACGAAGCCGAGCGCCAGCCCGATACAGGCGTGTGTGATGCAAACAGTGAACAATGTGGCTGAATAAGGAACATATAGCAAGCAGACCCCGGTGACAGCAAAACTAATGAGCATCACGAAGTAAGCGATACGGCTTGTAAAGCGCAGAAACACAAAGCTTAATGTGGCGGCTGCGTGTGGGAGGAAAAAGGCGCTCATCACCCAAAGAAGCTCCGCGTCGCCCATTCCGAGCTGATTCATGTAAAGCGGCGTAAAACCAAACACTGTGATAAATAATACGGCATGGGCCGTCATAGACAGGATGGTGAAAAGCTTCAGCTTTGGCAGCCGCAATGTATCTTTGATGTACTGATTGACACGAATGGTGCCACGGTTTGCGGGAGGAGCAGACGGATCCTGAATAAAGCAGCAGATCACCAGACCTGCGGCAGAAGCTGCCAGCGCCATCCAAAAAGGAACCTGCCTCCCTAAATGGGCTGCGGCGAGCCCGCAGAACACAATGCTGGCAAACTGAGGCATGACGGTAAAAAACTGCATGATGCCCATTGCTTTTGATGCATTGCCATTGTTGAAATAATGTGCGTATAAAATGGTCGCCATCACCCACGTAGAAGCAGTGATTCCCGCGAAAAGCCGGGCGGCCAGCACGAAGAAGAAAGAATCAAACATCAGAAAAAGCAGGCTGCTGAGGACGGAAAAGCCGAACCCGGCAATTAACAATTGCTTGCGCAAGGAAAACAGGATGTCTGACAAAAGGCCGAGCGGGAATCGCAGAAGGATTTGCGTGACCCCGTAGCTGCCGAGAATGATGCCGATTGCGCCATATGAAAAGTGCAGATCCTCCAAATACAGACTGAATACAGGAACGTAAATATAGCCTGAAAACCAGAAACAAAATACCATGCATAAAAAAACGGCGTGATCTAAGGCGCCGATTGTTTTTTTCTGAGGAATCAAGTCCTGCTGTAATTCCATCGTATCTCTCCACCCCTTTCCTTCCAGTACAACACAATTGTTGAAAGCGTTTCAATAGAAAAATAAAAAAACAGGGCTTCAAAAAAAGCCCTGTTCGCTTTTGTTAATACGGATCAGATGGATGGCTCTCCTGTTCAGCCTGCTTTGCAGCCTGTTCCGTTTCAGTTGTGCCGATCGGCCCGTTGCTGTTGTTTTCGGAAACCTTTTTTAGCCCTTCTGCTACGCGTTTTCCGTAGTCAGGATCAGCTTTTGTGAAATTCTCAATCATTTGATCCTGAATTTCTTTTCGGCACGTAGAAAGCGTATTCACCAAATTCGTAATCAATTCGTTCCGCTCAAATTCAGTAAATCTCCGGTACGTTTCTCCAGCCTGTCCGAAGTTGTTTGTTCTGTCAATCGCTTCACGCTTTACATCACCTTCGACATGCGGCGTATGGTCTTTTCCGTCCTGCTTCGCTTCCTTCAGCCCGCCCATAATGGATGGCTCATAGTTGACGTGCGGGTTTTGTCCTTCTGCTCTATCGACCCGATATTGCATTTGCCCGCCTTCCTGGTTGGTGGCGACATGCTTTTTCGGCGAGTTGATCGGAAGCTGCAGGTAATTTGCGCCTACACGGTAGCGCTGCGTATCAGAGTAGGCAAACGTACGCCCCTGGAGCAATTTGTCGTCTGAAAAATCAAGCCCGTCGACAAGCACCCCCGTTCCAAATGAAGCTTGCTCCACTTCCGCATGGTAGTTTTCCGGATTTTTGTTCAGCACCAATTTGCCGATCGGTTTCCATGGGAAATCGTCTTTATACCACAGTTTTGTCGGATCAAGAGGATCAAAGTCCAGTTCAGGATGCTCATCATCGCTCATGATTTGAGCATACACTTCCCACTCTGGATAATCGCCATTTTCAATCGCGTCATATAAATCCTGTGTGGCATGGTTAAAGTTTTTCCCTTGAATCTCTTCTGCTTCCTTCTGTGTCAGGTTGCGGATGCCCTGCTTCGGTTCAAAATGGTATTTCACGAGAACGGCCTTGCCTTCCTCATTCACCCATTTATAGGCATGTACGCCTGAACCCTGCATTTGCCGGTAGTTGGCCGGAATGCCCCAAGGCGAAAACAAGAAGGTAATCATGTGTGTCGCTTCTGGAGATTGAGAAATGAAATCGAAAATACGTTCACCATCCTGGATGTTGGTCACTGGATCAGGCTGAAATGCATGTACAAGATCCGGAAATTTCAGCGGGTCGCGGATAAAAAAGATTTTCAGGTTGTTCCCGACCAAATCCCAGTTTCCGTCTTCTGTATATAGCTTTACAGCAAAACCGCGCGGGTCTCTCAATGTTTCAGGCGAGTGTTTTCCATGATTCACAGTTGAAAAACGGACAAATGCCGGTGTTTTCTTGCCTTTTTCCTGAAAGAGCTTGGCCCGTGTGTATGTTGAAATCGGTTCATCTCCGAAGCTTCCGTACGCTTCAAAATATCCATGTGCACCTGCTCCCCTGGCATGAACAACCCGCTCTGGGATGCGTTCCCGGTCGAAGTGGCTGATCTTTTCGAGAAAATCATAGTTCTCAAGTGTTGTAGGCCCTCTATTCCCGACGGTTCTCACATTCTGGTTGTCAGTAACAGGATGTCCCTGCCTATTCGTTAAGGTATCCTCTGACTCGTTTTTCCCGGATGTCTTATGAGAAAGCGCTTCCTCGCTCCCTTGGGCATTTGATTGGTGCTGCTTGTTTTGATGATCATCTTTCAATGGTTGGCCCTCCTTTTTTGAACGGTAACAATATTCCCTGAATGGAAAGATTTTAAAACAGCCGTTTTTTTTGATCTGCTTCGGGAATGGTACAATGTACAAAAATCGGTAAAAGGAGAGGTCGATTCGTGACGAGAGAAAAAAATCCGCTTCCCATCACGTTTTATCAAAAAACCGCTCTTGAGCTTGCCCCATCGCTTCTGGGCTGCCTTCTTGTAAAAGAAACAGACGAAGGCACAGCGTCAGGCTATATTGTGGAAACAGAGGCCTATATGGGTGCTGAAGACAGAGCGGCCCACAGCTTTAACAACCGCCGGACGAAGCGGACTGAGATCATGTTTGCAGAAGCTGGGCGGGTATATACATACGTGATGCACACCCATACATTGCTGAATGTCGTTGCCGCGGAAGAGGATGTCCCGCAAGCGGTATTAATCAGGGCAATTGAGCCGCATGAAGGCCAGCTGTTAATGGAGGAGAGAAGGCCGGGCAGGAGTCCGAGGGAATGGACAAACGGACCCGGAAAGCTGACGAAAGCGCTTGGCGTCACGATGAATGACTACGGACGCTGGATCACGGAACAGCCGCTTTACATCGAAAGCGGGTACACACCGGAAGCAATTTCAACCGGCCCGCGCATCGGCATTGACAACAGCGGGGAGGCACGCGATTATCCATGGCGTTTCTGGGTGACGGGAAACAGGTACGTGTCGCGTTAGCATGTTTAAGGAAGAGGCAATCAGGGGAATGGTTGAGAAAAAAGAAGGGAGAATCGGAGCTTTGAAAAAGATGATCAAAACCGTTATCAAATGGGCGCCGGTCATTTACCCGATTGTTCGAAAAATCATGAAGGACCGCAAGGCGTCTAAACAAAAGAATATGTCCGCATCTAGAACAGCCGGCTGATCCCGGCTGTTTTTTTATAGGTCAGTTTTCCCTCTAGTCCTCCGGATGTTCATTGACTTGCCATTCTCTCCATTATAGAATTTATATACATTTCGCATCCCTTCATCATCCTTTCTGCCTATTCACTGAATCCCTGCATCTACTAGTTAGGAGGTTTTTCTCATGCTTCATGGGCGACTACGTGATATTCTGCGCTTGCTGATGGCGGCTGAAGCCCCGGTGACAAGTTCGTTTTTTGCCGCGCAATTAAACGTAACGACGCGGACAGTCCGCAATGATATAAAGGAACTTCAAGGTGTGCTAAGCGGCCACGGTGCCTTTGTACAATCTGTAAGAGGCTCCGGCTACAAGCTCCGCATTGATGACGAGCAAGTATTCAGAACACTGCTGCAAGATGAATTTCAGCAAAAAAAGGGCCTGCCGGTATTGCCGGAGGAGAGAATGGCCTATCTTATGAAACGTCTGCTGCTGGCGGACCATTATCTCAAGCTCGATGAACTTGCTGAAGAACTATTTATCTCAAAATCTACACTCCAAACGGATTTAAAGGAAGTAAAGAAACGTCTGCTGCCTTACCGCATCGTCATGGAAACACGTCCGAATTACGGCTTCAAGCTGCGCGGGGACGAGGTGCAGATGAGGTACTGCATGGCGGAGTACATTGTTGATGAAAGAGAAACGGAGATAGATGTTTTAAATGAAAAGGCTGATATTTTGCCAAAAGAAGAAATTGAGATCATCCGTTCCGCCATCTTGAAAAAAATGAAAAACGACCGCATCCCTCTGTCCAACATGGGACTGAATAACCTCATTATCCATATCGCTATCGCCTGTAAACGGATCAGAACGGAAAACTATGTTTCTCTTTTCCCGAAAGATATGGATCATATCCTGCATCAAAAGGAGTACCAGGCTGCAGAAGCCATCGTAAAAGAGCTGGAATCAAAGCTTGCCGTTACGTTTCCGAAAGACGAGACGGCCTACATCACCATGCATCTCCTTGGCACAAAACGAATGACACAATCACAATGCGGAGAGGACACATTTTCAATAGAAGAGGAAACCGATCAGCTGACACTTGCCATGATCAAAGCTGTTGATCGTGAACTGAAGCTTGGCATCCTGCATGACAAAGAGCTGAAAATCGGCTTGGCACTGCATATGAAGCCGGCGATCACCCGCAACCGATACGGCATGAATCTTCGAAATCCGATGCTGGCAGCGATCAAGGAACATTATCCACTCGCTTTTGAAGCCGGGATCATTGCCGGAATCGTGATAAAGGAACAAACGGGTATTGAGATTCATGAAAACGAAATTGGATATTTGGCTCTCCACTTTGGCGCCGCGATTGAACGAAAAAAAACAGAAAGCCCGCCGAAACGCTGTATCATTGTATGCGCATCGGGAGCCGGAAGCGCCCAGCTTCTGCGCGAAAAACTGCGTTCCCATTTCGGCAAGCGGCTCGATATTCTTGGAACGGCTGAGTATTATAGTCTTGATCAAATGTCCTACGAATCAATTGATTTTGTCATCAGCACCATTCCGATTAAAAAAGAGCTCCCTGTACCAGTACTGAAGGTTAACACCATCTTAGGCGGAACTGACTTTACAAAAATAGAATCTATTCTGAGTGATGAAAAGGAAAAAGCCAATCGCTACCTAAAAAAAGAACTCGTTTTTTTTCAGGAGGATCTGCGCTCAAAAGAAGAAGTGATTCAATTTTTAGGGCAGAAAGTGGTCGAATGCGGCTTTGCCGATGAAGAAATCATAGATTCCATTTTTGAAAGAGAAGACATGTCGCCAACGTGTTTTGGCAATCTTGTTGCCATCCCGCACCCGCTTGTTCCGCAGACGAAAACAACGTTTTGGGCCGTTTGTACGCTCAAAAAACCGATCGATTGGGAGAGTCAGCGAGTTCAGTTTGTCTGTCTGCTTTGTGTCGAAAAGGAGAACAAAGCGGATTTGCAAAGCATGTATAAACTGCTTGGCAGCATTTTGGATGACCCGGCGGCGGTGAACCAGCTGATCAAATGCCGTTCATATCAAGAGCTTTCGGATGTGTTTGACCAAAAAATGCTGAGCTGACAGCCTGTATATACCTTTTTTCCGTTGCCTGCGGAAAAACCCTGAGTGTTTATGAAAGCGATTTCATAATATGATGATAGCAACAGCAGGACATTACAAAATTGATCAAACTCTAGGGGGTCTTTTACATGAATATATTACTCGTTTGTGCAGCAGGCATGTCTACTAGTTTACTGGTGAGCAAGATGGAAAAAAGTGCGCAGGAACAGGGAAAAGACTATACCATTTGGGCAGTTTCAGGCGATTCTGTACAAAATCATATCGATAAAGCGGATGTATTGCTTCTTGGTCCGCAAGTCCGTTACATGCTTCCGCAGCTCAAAAAATTAGGAGAGTCAAAGGGGGTTCCGGTAGACGTCATTAATACCGTCCATTATGGCACGTGCAATGGGGCGGAAGTGCTGAAATCAGCTGAACAGCTTGGACATGTGTCATAGAGAGGGGCGGGCTATGTGAATAAAGTCAATCAGATCTTAGAAGAAAAGGTCATGCCTATAGCGGGAAGAATTGCGGGACAGCGTCATTTGCAGGCGCTGCGTGATGGTATCATCCTCACGATGCCCCTGATTATCATCGGTTCCTTTTTCCTCATCATTGGCAACCTCCCGATCCCGGGATACGCTGAGTTTATGGCAAAAACGTTTGGCAGCTCCTGGTCTGAAAAACTGGCCTACCCAGTCGACGCGACCTTTGAAATTATGGGTCTTGTCGCCGCGTTCGGCATCGCCTACCGGCTCGCCGAGAAATACGGCGTTGATGCCTTGTCGGCCGGAGCCATTTCCCTTGCGGCATTTTTATTAGCAACACCTTATCAAGTGCCGTTTATGCCGGATGGCGCGACGAAAGAAATCATGGTTGGCGGCGGGATTCCGCTTTCGCTCATGGGAAGCAAAGGCCTGTTTGTCGCCATGATTATCGCAATGGTGTCCACAGAGATTTACCGCCTCATTATCCAGCGCAATTTAGTCTTCAAAATGCCGGACGGTGTTCCGCCGGCGGTAAGCAAGTCATTTGTCGCGTTAATCCCCGGCTTTGCCGTCATCTTCCTGACTTGGGCAGCCCGGCTGATTGTTGAAGCGACACCGTTTGAAAGCCTTCATAATATTGTAAGCGTTTTATTGGGGACTCCGCTTTCCATTCTGGGAGGAAGCCTTGGAGGAAGCCTTGTCGCCGAAGCCGTCAAAATGCTTTTATGGGCCTGCGGCCTTCACGGTGCAAACATTGTTGGCGGCGTCATGGCACCGATTTGGTACGGCGCAATGGATGCCAACCGGATCGCATTCCAAGCTGGTGAGGAGCTTCCTAAGATTTTCACCCAGCAATTTTTCGATATCTGGGTCAATATTGGCGGAAGCGGCGCCACATTGGCACTGGTTGTCACGATGTTCCTGCGCGCCCGAAGCAAACAAATGAAGCAGCTCGGGAAGCTTGCGGTCGGCCCGGCCATCTTCAATATTAACGAACCGATTATATTCGGAATGCCGATCGTCATGAACCCAATGCTCTTACTTCCGTTTATCATCACGCCGCTTGTCACAGTGACACTCACGTACATCGGAATGAGCACCGGCCTTGTCGCCAAACCGGCGGGTATCGCAGTGCCGTGGACCATGCCGCCGATCTTTTCAGGCTACTTGGCGACAGGAGGAAAAGTCTCAGGCGCGGTCATGCAAGCCATTAATATTGCCGTGTCCTTTGTTGTCTACTATCCATTCTTCAGAATGTGGGATAAGCAGAAGCTGAAAGAAGAAAACGATCTGGAGCTGGTCCAAACGCCTGCAGCATCAGATGACAAAGAAGCGGCTCTGTAGAGAAAGGAAGTGAATCGCGTGAATGAGGAAATGGAACAAATCATTTTTCAAATCATCCTTCACGGAGGAAACGGTAGGAGCTCCGCAATGGAGGCCATTGCCGCTGCGAAAAGCGGTGACGCAGAAGAAGCGCGGAAAAAGCTTCAAGACGCTGCTGAAGAATTGTTAAAAGCCCATCATTATCAGACAGAGCTGATCCAAAATGAAGCGGGCGGAGAAAAGACGGAAATGACGCTTCTGATGGTTCATGCACAGGATCATTTAATGAATGCAATGACAGTGAAGGATATGGCTGCAGAGATCATTGAGTTATATGAAAAAATCACCGAGCAAAGGGGAGCAAGCATATGACAAAAGGATTGAAGATTGTAACGATTGGCGGAGGTTCAAGCTATACGCCCGAGCTAGTGGAGGGGTTCATTAAACGGTATGATGAGCTGCCTGTCCGAGAATTATGGCTTGTCGATATCCCCGAGGGCGAAGAAAAGCTGAATATTGTCGGCACACTCGCCAAACGGATGGTTGAAAAAGCTGGCGTCCCGATCGACATTCATCTTACGCTCGACCGGAGAAAAGCGCTGAAAGACGCAGACTTTGTCACGACTCAATTTCGCGTCGGACTTTTGCAGGCAAGAGCAAAGGATGAGCGCATTCCGCTAAAATACGGAGTGATTGGCCAGGAAACAAACGGCCCGGGAGGCCTGTTTAAAGGATTGCGCACAATTCCGGTCATCCTTGAGATCGCAAAGGACATAGAAGAGCTTTGCCCGAACGCTTGGCTTGTTAACTTCACAAACCCTGCCGGCATGGTAACAGAAGCCTTGCTTCGCTACTCCAACCTGAAGAAAGTCGTCGGTCTCTGTAATGTTCCAATCGGCATCAAAATGGGCGTAGCCAAAGCGCTTGATGTAGATGTGGACCGCGTAGAAGTCCAATTCGCCGGACTGAACCATATGGTATTTGGGCTGGATGTTTTCTTGGACGGCGTAAGTGTGAAGGAGCAAGTCATCGAGGCGATGGGCGACCCGAAAAACGCGATGACAATGAAAAATATCTCAGGCGCCGAATGGGAACCGGATTTCTTAAAAGCGCTCAATGTCATCCCTTGCGGCTATCACCGTTACTATTTCAAAACAAAAGAGATGCTGGAGCACGAACTGGAAGCATCACAAACGGAGGGCACCCGCGCAGAAGTCGTACAGAAGGTCGAAAAAGAGCTGTTCGAGCTTTATAAAGATCCGAACCTTGCGATCAAACCGCCGCAGCTGGAAAAACGGGGCGGAGCTTACTACAGTGATGCAGCATGTAACTTAATCAGCTCCATTTATAATGATAAACATGACATTCAGCCGGTGAACACAATCAATAATGGTGCAATAGCGAGCATTCCAGACGATTCCGCAGTTGAAGTGAACTGTGTGATGACGAAAACTGGCCCTAAGCCAATTGCTGTCGGCGACTTGCCGGTGTCTGTCCGTGGCCTCGTCCAGCAAATCAAATCCTTTGAACGTGTCGCGGCAGAAGCGGCAGTTACAGGTGACTATCAAACTGCACTCCTTGCCATGACGATTAACCCGCTTGTCCCGTCCGATACTGTGGCCAAACAGATTTTAGACGAAATGCTGGAAGCGCACAAAGCGTATCTGCCGCAGTTTTTCAACAAAATTGAAGCGTAAAAAAAGCCGGCCTGTAATGGGCCGGCTTTTTTCTTACTTGCTTTCAGTCAGCGCTGCGACTTCGGTCGTCCATCCGAATTCGTCTGCGACAGCGCCTTTTTGAATGCCTGTAATCGTGTCATATAGTTTTTTTGCGATTTCCCCTGTTTCACCGTTGTTGATCGAAAGTGTTTCATCCTGCCAAATCAGCTCGCCGACTGGGGAAATAACAGCTGCTGTACCAGTTCCGAAGGCTTCTTCCAGGATGCCGTCTTTATGGGCTTGGATGACCTCATCGATCGCAATTTTTCGTTCTGAAACTTGAAGGCCCCAATGCTTAAGCAAGGCGATGACTGAATTGCGCGTAATGCCTTCCAGGATGCTTCCGTTCAGCATCGGCGTTACGATTTCACCGTTGATTTTGAAGAAGATGTTCATGCTTCCGACTTCTTCGATGTATTTCTTCTCAATGCCGTCCAGCCAAAGCACTTGGGAAAATCCTTTCTCTTCGGCGACCTGCTGCGCTTTTAAGCTTGAAGCATAGTTCCCTGCGGTTTTGGCATTTCCTGTTCCGCCTTTTACCGCACGGACAAATTCACTTTCAACAGCGATTTTGACCGGCTTAATGCCTTCTTTGTAATAAGAGCCGACCGGAGAAAGAATGATCAAGAGCTTATACGTATGAGATGCCGCAACACCAAGGAAAGGCTCGGTTGCGATGATGAACGGACGGATGTAAAGGGACGTGCCCTCCGCATTTGGAATCCAGTCTTTATCAATTGCGACAAGCTGCTTTAAGCCTTCAAGAACCTGTTCTTCATCAATTTGCGGGATGCAGAGGCGGTCGTTTGATTGATTCAGGCGTTCCATATTTTTTTCCGGTCTGAAAAGCAGAACATGGTCATCCTCTGACACGTAAGCCTTTAACCCTTCAAACACGGTTTGGCCGTAGTGATAGACCATTGCAGCCGGATCCATTGATAAGGGTTGATAAGGAATGATTCTTGGATCGTACCAACCTTTATCTGCGGCATAGTCCATTACAAACATGTGGTCTGTAAACACTCTTCCGAACGAAAGCTGATTTGGGTCTGGTTTCGGTTTTTTTGTTGATGTCAATTCAACGCGAATTGTTTGTTTAGTCATGGTCAATCTCCCTGCTGTTAAATTGTTTATATTATCAAACTTATTTGAAAATAATTATATTCTATTGTATACCTTCAACAAATAATCGCAATAGGTTTGCTCAAATTTGTAAGAAATTCATATGAAAAAAGCAGGAGAAATTAATTCTCCTGCGTGTTCATTTGCTCGAATAACCTGTCATAATCGGCGCGAGTGGCATCCCGAAGACCTTCAACACGTTCATTTGTAATCTCCTGTTTGCCTTCCTTCAAGCCGTCCAAGAAATATTGAACATATTCTTCAGATGAAATGCCCCGGTACGTCAGGCCTTGTTTATCGCGTGATTTTTGGTTTAAGCCCGTGTCCACCATAGGCGGTGCCATTTCAATCACTTCCACGCTCGTGTCGCGGAGCTGGTGTCTGAGCGTAAGCGAGAACGAGTGAAGTGCCGCTTTTGTTGCGCAGTACACCGGATAAACAGCTAACGGGTTAAACGCAAGCCCGGATGTGACCTGAACGATTGCCGCCTCGGGCTGCTTCATCAAATGAGGTGTGAAAAGGGCGGATAAATGGACAGGCGCTTGGAAATTAAGTTCAATTTCATCACCGTCCACAAAAAGCTCCTCTGTCCCTTTTTTAAAGTCAATTTCCTTTTGAATGCCGGCGTTGTTGACGAGAACATTCAAGTTCGGATATTCCTTTAAAGCCCATTCATACAATGCTTCCCGCTGCGAACGGTCTGCAACATCACATTGCTTTGTATGGATGTTTGGGAGCTGCTGCTTCGCTTCTGCAAGACGTGCTTCGCTGCGTCCGCAAATGATAACTTCATTGCCAAGTTCCAGCAGGCGCTTGGCCAGTTCAAGCCCG
This sequence comes from Bacillus sp. PS95, assembly GCF_037963565.1. Classification (NCBI taxonomy): domain Bacteria; kingdom Bacillati; phylum Bacillota; class Bacilli; order Caryophanales; family Bacillaceae; genus Bacillus; species Bacillus sp. PS95. The sequence continues at coordinate 3,920,511 of NZ_CP150160.1, read as the reverse complement.
ATGCCAGCAGAACCCCCTGTGATTAAAACCGTATTATTTGTCATCTTCATTGGATGTAACACCTCTTAATTAAGTTGGCTGTGATTCCTTTACTATTACAAATCTTAGCAGGAAATATGCAGCCGCGTCCTATGAGATGCTCAGGATGAAGTGACTTTTCCGGTTTTATAAAATTCGTCAATTGCTTTATCGACATACACCCAGCCTTTCCAGCCGATGTGAATGGTGTCTTTCATGAAATACGGGTCATATTCATGCCCTGAGAAATCAGCAACCTGGAAGCCCTTCGCTCTGATTTGTTTATTTACCTTTTTGTAATAGTCAGTGCGTCCTTTTTTCGGGAAGCCCGTGTAATCGTACCATTTCCCGTTAACAGGAATGGTGACAAACATAGGCTCTGCGCCCGCATCCTTCAGGATATCGAGCATCATTTCAAAGTCGCCATATTCCGGTGACACCGCATACGATCTTCCTTTGTTTTTCCCTTTCAGCTTAGGCACTTTCGGCTTCAGCTTTTTATAGACAGGGTTGTCGATGTGAAAATCGTTAGAACCGGAGTGGCGTTTGCCCGATTGATCCGCTAGTTTATTCAATTCAGACCATGACTTATCCTTTACTGACTGCGAGATATAGCGCTTTGGCCCGGATGATTCTGTCGTTGAATAATACAGATCTTTCTTTTCCAGCATGCTGTAATACACTTTCGCCGCCGGCTTCAGCGCGTTCACTTTCCACGTCTGACCGTTTACCATTGCTTTGTACAGCTCAGAAAGAATGGCATCGTTTTGCACAGCCTTAAAGCGAAGCATGCGTTTCATCATTTTCTTTTTAATTTCAGGATCGATCTGATCGTTAAATGCCAAATCAAGCCCTTGCAGCGCAGAATAGTTCGGCGCGAAATGCTGTTCATCAGACCCGCGCTTAATAAACCATTGCGGAGACACGATGAATACGATTTTTTTGCCCTTCAGCTGATCCATGTGGGCAGCGAAGTTTAAAGAATGAATCAATGACTGGGATCCGCCTTTGCCGACAAGGTATGGCGTGAATCCCTCATTGTTTACCTGAAAATAATTAGATGGGTGGAACTCGTCCAGCCGAGAAAGCTCAGAAGACCCGTAAATCGGAAGATATGTCGGATCTTTGAGCATCTGATCTTGTAAATATAGCCCTTGAAACATACTCGGATTCAAGGCTGTTGCTGACTCTTTCACACGCTTATCGGTGATGAAGCCTGTCAGCCATGAAGATGGAATTGCGATGGCGCCTGCGAATAGAATAAACGCCAAAATAATTGGACCGAAAAAACGCTTTTTCATTATTTCAACTCAGACAGCTGATTTACAATGTTGTTAGGTGTATTCCAAACGTCCCGGTCAAATTCAGTGATCGGCACTAAAATATCAAAACGGTTTTCAATCGCAAGCAGCAATTCTACTGTTCCAAAAGAATCAAGCAAACCTTCTTCAAAAATTTCAATATCAGGATTTTCCTTTACGATGTCATCCTGGCAAACCTCTGCTAAAACGTCTAATACCTCTTGTTTAAAATCCATAGCTTTCTAATCTCCTTTAATGGTGGTGATGAAATGGTTTTCCTGAGAAAATATAAAACCCGAAGCAAACGAAATGGAATGTGATCACAATAGCGAGAATGGTTGTCCAGCGGTTGGACGGCAGCCATTTATATTTCTTATTCCACTTCTCGAAAAAGTTGTAACACGTCATCAGAACGGCGTGATAGAGGCCGTAAATGATATATTGCGGCGCGAGCCCGTGCCAAACCCCCATCAGCATAAACAGCAGGAAATACCCGATGTTTGAGACGGCCATACGGTTTTTGATCCACTTTTTCTTAGTCATCCAAAATACGAATCTCATAAACACATAATCTCTGAACCAAAATGACAGAGACATATGCCAGCGATTCCAGAAATCTTTAATATTTTTACTGATAAACGGTTTATTAAAGTTTTCTGGTGATTTAATGCCCATAATGTAGCTGACCCCGACGGCAAACATCGTGTAGCCGGCGAAATCAAAGAATAAATACATGCTGTAGCCGTACATGTACAGCAGGTTCCCAAGAATCTTATTGTGCGTGATTGCGGGAAGATTCATGATGAAGTACGTATTGATCGCGTAGCCGATAATAAATTTATACAGGAAACCGATGAAGATTTTATGGATTCCCGTATACAGCAGGTCGGCGTATTCTTCTTTCGTCCAAGCCTTCTGTTCATCCTTGACGAACCGGCGGTATCTGTCGATCGGGCCGGAGGAAATCGTCGGGAAAAACAGGATGAAATACAGCAGGCGGTGCAATGGCAGCTGTTCTTTCAGCAGTCCGTCTCTTGCTTCCATAATCAGCTGAACGCCTTTAAAGGTTAAATATGAAATCCCTAAAAAGCTGATCAGGTTATGCGGCGGATGATGCGGCTGCGGGTGTGAAAGAAACGGCCATATTTTTGACAGAAATAAAGGCAGAATAGACGCGATAACAGCTCCGCAAAAGACAAAGCCGCTGTTCGCTTTCTGCCGGTATGCCAGATAGCCGCTGATCAGGAGCACCTGCCATATTGTAAACAGGCACAGCGCGATGACCCCGTGTAAGTCGTGCGAAAAAATTAAAGCCAATATAATGATAGATATGAACATGTTGTATGCTTGAAATCTTTTTCCGTTTAAGCCGAGAATGATCGTCGGCAGAAGAAGAATGCCAAGCAGTATAAAGAATAAAAACGAGCTGTAAGGCGTCATACAAGAACCTCTTCGCCAATGCGTTTTCGGTCAATTTTGCCGTTAGCCGTCATTTGAATGTGATCCTGATAGATAAATTTTCTCGGGATCATATATGCCGGAAGAGAAGCGGCAAGCTCTTTTTTAATAGCGCTTGTCAGCTGGAATTCCTTCTCGAACTCATGCTCCTCAGGCACAATAGCAGCGATCAGGTACTCAACTGTTCCGTTTGGCTGATAAGGAATCACGACAGCAGAACGAACGTACTGTGACTGTCTGACATGGAACTCGATTTCCTCCAGCTCCATTCGATAGCCGTGAAGTTTAATCTGAAAATCCAAACGTCCTTGGCAGAAAATCTGACCGTCTTGAATAAAGCCGGCATCGCCAGTTCGGTATGCCCACTGGCCTTCATGAGAGAAAAACGCTTTTTCCGTCAGCTCTGGCTCACCAAGGTAGCCTCGGCTTACACTCGGCCCTGCAATGACGATTTCTCCTTTTTCTCCATCAGGAAGCGGCTGTCCCTGTTCATCCATAATGAAAATGTTCATATCTGGTTTGGCGAAGCCCACTGGAAGCGATTCGCTGCGGCTGATGACGTCAGCCGTAATTTCAACCGATGTGACAGCCACTGTCGCTTCAGTCGGGCCGTACGTATTAAAAATCTTCGCTTTCGGAAAACGCTCAAGCAGCGCTTTTGCCACAGAAACCGGAAGAACCTCTCCGCAAAACATAAATGTGTCCGCATGAGGCAGCAGATCCTGTGAAAAACCCGGATCCATCAGGCACATTTGCACAAAGGAAGGTGTTGATGTCCACACATTCAACCCGGACTTCTTCAGCTCTTCAAATAAGACTTTCGGCTTGTTCACAGCATCCTTTGTCACGCAATGTAAAGTCCCGCCTGATTGAAGGCACGGATATAGGTCCATGACAGACAAATCAAATGAGAACGGCGCTTGGTTTAAAAATATTTTTCCTCCGCTGACTGGAAAGTCTGCACAAATCCAGTCTGTGAAGCTTTGAAGATTCGCAGCGGAAATCTGCACGCCTTTCGGATTTCCTGTGCTTCCAGAAGTGTAAATGATATAAAACGTTTCGTGTTCTTTGACCCATTGATCTTGGCTGACAGAGCCGCCTTCGTTTTCCAGCAGTTCTTCCGCAGAAACTGTCTGAATCTGCTGGCCGACTGCATCAATTGAGAGTCCTGCTGCATGGATCAGCAATTCTGCTCCAGAGCTTTCGATAATTTTCACAATCCGTTCGGACGGAATAGAAAGGTCAACCGGAATATAAGGATGTCCCGCTTTGACACTTCCCAAGAAGGAAACGATCATATGCGGCTCCATGTGGCCGTACACAAGGATAGGAGATTTCTTTTCCCCAGAAATGCGTTTTTGGATCGCGGCAGCCGCGCGGTCAGACTGCTCCCATAATTCCTGATACGTGAGCGACTGGCCTTGAGAGCGGAAGGCATCGGTTTGCGGATAAGTTTCCGCATGTGTTTGAATAGCATGTAAAAGTTTCATAGTTATTCTCTCTCCAATTAGAAATCGTTATAAATATATGAACCGGTATTCGCGGTGTGAAAACCATACATAAAAAACAAAACAAGCAGTATCATCAAATAAAAGCCTGTATGACATGTCCACTTGACAGCGGGTTTTTCATACAGCTGTTTCATTAATTGCAGCATATCAAAAATTCCCTTCCCGTTTTTTCGACAATCACATGATTATTTGACGATCAGATGCTCAAAAAGTTTCATTTTTTCCCTAATCTCCCTCAAATTAATATATCGGCGTATGTTTTTGAAAATGAATCTTTATACCTGCAAGGGCAAGAATGGAATGTTTCGAGCTGATTCATAATAAAGGAAAAGATAGCTGGAGTCAAAAGATCTTTTTAACTTTTAAAAAGTGTAATGTACTTAAAAAAATTTTTCTGTACCTGTTCGTTCAAGTGAAAGCAGAAACCTAATGAAATCAGGGCGAGAAGCGTATAATAAGAAAGAAAACGCCTTCTTGCGGTATCTTGTGAAATAAGGGAGAAGTCATTATGATAGATAAGGAAGCAAAAGGAGTTTTTTATTAAGCTGCCGGCTGAAAAAAAGTAAGCCTTTTAATAGAAAGGAAGAGGAAGATGAACCAAACAAATAAGGGTGAGGGTCAGACAGCGCCGCAAAAAGAAAGCATGGGGCAGATCCTTTGGCAGTTAACCCGTCCTCATACGTTAACCGCATCGTTTGTGCCTGTGCTGCTCGGAACCGTTTTGGCGATGTTTTATGTGAAGGTTGATCTGCTGCTGTTTTTGGCTATGCTGTTTTCTTGCCTATGGATCCAGATCGCGACGAACTTATTTAATGAATATTATGATTTTAAACGCGGATTAGATACAGCAGAATCAGTCGGAATCGGAGGGGCCATTGTACGCCACGGAATGAAGCCTAAAACGATTTTGCAATTAGCTCTGGCCTCATACGGGATTGCCATTTTGCTCGGTGTCTATATTTGTGCGAGCAGCAGCTGGTGGCTTGCGCTGATCGGCCTTGTCGGCATGGCGATCGGCTACCTGTATACAGGCGGGCCGCTGCCGATTGCGTACACGCCGTTCGGTGAATTATTCTCAGGCATTTGCATGGGTTCGGTGTTTGTGCTGATTTCGTTTTTCATTCAGACAGATAAGATCAATATGCAAAGCATTTTGATTTCCATCCCGATTGCGATTCTTGTCGGCGCGATTAACCTGTCGAACAACATTCGTGATATTGAAGAGGACAAAAAAGGCGGACGCAAAACATTGGCGATTTTGATGGGGCATAAGGGAGCTGTTACTCTGTTAGCTGCGTCGTTTGCCGTCGCTTATATCTGGGTTGTCGGCTTGGTTATTACCGGTGCCGCAAGCCCATGGCTGTTTGTCGTCTTTTTGAGCGTGCCTAAGCCGGTTCAGGCAGTGAAGGGCTTCGTCCAAAAAGAAATGCCGATGAATATGATTGTCGCAATGAAATCAACAGCCCAAACAAATACATTTTTCGGATTCTTGCTCTCGATCGGATTATTGATCAGCTATTTCCGATAATAAAAAAGACCGCTCGTTTCGTGCGGTCTTTTTTTGTTACAATCGACCGCATTTTGTAAAAAAATTCATAGAACCTTGCAGCAGACAGGGACGTCTAGTACATGGACAGCGGATAAAGTTCCGTTAAAGGAGATGACGAAAATGGATTTATCTGTAACACATATGGACGATTTAAAAACAGTAATGGAAGATTGGAAAAATGAATTATTAGTTTATAAATTTGCGCTAGATGCGCTCGATACAAAGTTCTCAATTATCAGCCAGGAATATAACCTCATTCACGGACACAACCCGATTGAACATACAAAATCCCGTGTCAAAAGCTTTGAAAGCATCGTGAATAAGTTAATGAGAAAGGGCTGTGAGATTACGACGAAGGAAATGAAGGAGCATATTCACGACATTGCCGGCGTGCGCATCATCTGTTCATTTATTTCTGACATTTATAACGTCGTGAATGTGTTGAAGCAGCATGAAGATTTGAGAATCGTAAAGGTAAAGGATTATATCCAGACACCCAAACCGAATGGCTATCGAAGCCTGCATTTAATCATTGAGATGCCTGTGAATTTAACGAACCGTGTGGAATACGTCAAAGCAGAAATTCAAATCCGGACAATCGCGATGGATTTCTGGGCGAGCCTTGAACATAAAATTTATTATAAATTGAACAATGACGTTCCTAAGCAATTAACAGATGAGCTGAAAGAAGCCGCGGAGATTGCCCATTACCTAGATGAGAAAATGCTGGGGATTAAGAAAGAAGTGGATTGATAACAAAAGCGAAGCCTGACAGGGTTTCGCTTTTTTGCTTTGCTTGCTAGTACTTTTTATACCAGTATAAACTCACTTCTGTTTCCAGGATTGAACCTGCTTTATCATGCATGGGAAAGGAGGTAAACATGAACCATTCCATTTCATTATCGAGAGGTTTGATTTTTCTTATCGCGGTGACTAGCGGGTTTACGGTAGCTAATGTCTATATCAATCAAACATTGCTTGTCAGCATGGCAGGCACGTTTCATGTGACGCCGGCACAGGCTGGGATGATTGCTACATTGGCGCAGATTGGCTATGCGGCGGGGAACCTTCTGCTTGTTCCATTGGGAGATCTTTTTGAACGCCGCCGCTTAATTGTGAGCCTGCTATTCTTAGTGGGGGTTTGTTCGGCCGCTTCAGCGTTAGCTGTAAGCTTTCCATGGCTAGTCATCACAAATTTATTATTGGGATTCTTCACGATTATTCCTCAAATCCTTGTGCCGTTTGCGGCAGGTTTAGCAAATGACAGGAACAGAGGAAAAGTACTCGGAAACGTAGCCATCGGCTTGGTTTGCGGAATTTTAGGGGCGAGAGTGGTCAGCGGGGCGATAGATGCCCATTATGGCTGGCGCGTGATGTATTGGATTGCCTGTGCAGCAGCCGTCATCATTATGTTGATCATTCACTTCTGCTTTCCGAAAAGCAAAGGGACACATGCATTTCATTACGGAAAACTCATTTCTTCATTATTTCCGCTTTTGATCAAGGAGAAAGTGTTAAGAAAAGCATGTGTAAACCAAGGCTTCATGTTCGGCGCCTTCAGTTTATTTTGGACGACGTTAGTGTTTATGGTGAGTGAACCTCCATTCTCGTTTGGCAGCCAGACTGCCGGAACAATCGGTTTGGTGGGAATTGGCGGGGCTTTTGCAACTCCGCTGATCGGCCGGATTATTGATCAAAAAGGAGCTGCTTTTTCCAACAAGCTTTGTATGTCTTTTACCTTATTGTCATTTGTTTTATTAATGGCAGGCCAGACTTCATTGATTGTGATTGTATTGGGCGCTTTATTCATCACCATGGGCATTCAGGCGAATCAGGTGGCGTGTCAGGCGGAGATTTTCCAATTGTCGGCTGAAATGAGAAGCAGATTGAATGGCCTCTTTATGGTCAGCACGTTTTTAGGCGGCGCCTTGGGATCGTATGCAGGAGGTGCAGTCTGGATGCTGTTTCATTGGAACGGTGTTTGTATTCTGGGGATGATCATGGTCGGTATTGCCTTCAGTTCAAGGATTACCATAAATCGTACTACTAAAAAAACGATATTGGAAGGGAGATAGAAGCTGGTGCGAACAAGTGAACGTTATAAAAAAGGGTTAGATATTCTGAAACAAATTGATGAGGAGAACTATGAAGCGATCGTGGACAATTTTAAACATTCTATCGCTCCGGACCTTGGTGTGCTTGCCGTGGAGTTTAACTACGGTCAGATTTTTTCAAGACCAGGTCTTGATCTGAAATCCAGATTATTAGCAACCGTTGCTGGATTGACTGCATTGGGCAATACCCAGCAGCTAAAATTCTATATTAACGGAGCCCTGAATGTCGGATGGGCACAAGAAGAACTCATAGAAGTCATGATGCAGATGATTATTTACTCAGGTTTTCCGAATGCACTGAATACCATTCTTCCTGTGGCCGCTGAAGTATTTGGAGAACGAAACAAATAATATAAAAACCTTCTCCTTTTTATGTAGAATACTAATAGGAAATTCTATGCAAAAGGAGAGTGTGTATGTGGACAGTATGGCAGAAAAACGGAAAGAGCTAGGGGAGTTTTTAAAACTGAAAAGGGCACAGCTTTCTCCGCAAGAGTTTGGATTGCCTATGGGTACCAGAAGGAAAACAACAGGCTTGAGAAGAGAGGAATTAGCCCAGCTGTCCGGTATAGGTGTCACATGGTACACATGGCTGGAGCAGGGAAGGGATATTCGGGTATCAACACAGGTACTGGAAAGCATATCGAGAGTGCTCAAATTGAATTATGAGGAAAAGCGTCATGTCTTTCTGTTGGCTGGCCATCATGTTCCTTTAGATGATCAGGATGAAGATAATAAGAGCCTTCCTCTGGCTGTGCGGCACTTTATTGATCATTTAACCAATTGCCCTGTTTATGTGACTGACGAAAAGTGGGACGTTATTGCTTGGAACACAGCAGCTTGTGCTGTGTTCGGCAATTTTGGCCAAATGGGCAGTAAGGAAAGGAATGCCATATGGCGATGTTTCACCTCGAAGGAGTATCGGGATCTGCTTGACGACTGGGAAAGCCACGCCAAAAAACTTATCGCACAGTTTCGATCGACAGCCAGCCGGTTTATTGGGGAAGCATGGATAAAAGAGCTGATCGATGAGTTAACTGAAAGAAGCCCGGAATTTAAAAAATGGTGGAACCACCACGAAGTATTAGGCACACACGCAGGAGAAAAAGTACTTCATCACCCGGCAGCCGGAACAATGGTGATGGAGCATATGACATTACAAATATATGACTCTCCTGATTTGAAACTGACCATTTATCGCCCGTTAGAAAAAGAAAATACAGTTGATAAACTGAAAGCTTTACTTATAGACGGCTAAACAGCTGATCATTATAAAAAAAAGACGGCACCCAAGTGCCGTCTTTTTTTATTTGATATCTTCAAAAATGTCAGATGCTTTCGCCTTCATTTGTTTCTTAATGGTTTTCGGTTTCTTCTCTTTTTTCACAGCCTCATAGACAGCGGCTGTCACAAGATCGCCTGCTTGCTGGAGGCGTTCTTTGCTGATATGTTCGATCGAGTCTTCAGGGGTATGATACCACGGCTCAACTTCTTCTGTTTCCGGGTCTCCCCAAATAAAGTTGGCGGAATCAATGCCGGCTTCGTGGAATGGCACATGATCAGATGATCCTCCCTGTGTCAGAGACAGGCTGTCAAATCCAATTTTTTCAGCAGCCGTACGGCTGGATTCCCAAACATAGTTAGATTGGCCATCCAATGTGTTGACATACAGCTCAGACGCTTTTTCCCAGCTTGTGCCTACCATATCTAAGTTGAAGTTCACTTCGCTTCGTTTCAGCTCTTTTTCTGATAGATGATCTACATAGTGAGAGGAGCCGAGCAGGCCGAGCTCTTCGGCGCCGAAAGCGATAAAGCGGATTTCTTTATCAGATGGAACGCTTTTTAAGACACGTGCCATCTCCAGCATAACAGAGGTTCCTGAGCCGTTGTCATTTGCTCCGGGTGAAAAAGGAACACTGTCGTAATGGGCCGTCACGTACACAATGTCTGGATGTTTGATGTTCTTTGGTTTTTTGATTCCGATGATATTCTGGGAGGTTTGGTTTGTGAATGCTTTTAGTTTTAAGGTGGCTTCTTTTTGCTGGGTAAGTGCTTCGCCGTCTTCTTTCTTAATGCCGACGACCGGAATGCCGACTTTATTTCCCGACAGGTTTGGCGTCATAGGCACGAGGCTTTCTTTGTTGTTATAAATGATGACAGCTTTCGCTCCGGCGGCTTCGGCATTTTTGGCTTTCTCGTAATAAGTCAGGTCTCCTCTGGAAATCAAGGCGATTTTGCCCTTGGCGTCAGCGGTAAAGTCCTTTTGATAGCCCAATCCCGCATTGTAAAGCGGGGCCGTCAGCCCTTGTTCTTCAGTCGGAGCTGAGCCGGACGCCGCTTGGAGAAGAATATCGCGTCCTGCTGAAGACAGTGTTCCCTCAAGCCGGTCAGGAATGTTGAATCGTTGAACCTTCACATCAAGCTTTAATTTTCTCATTGATGAGGCGATCAATAGGGCACTCTTTTTTTCAGCTGCAGTTCCGGCTATTCTGGGGCCGATTGCTTCACTTAGCTGAGAAATGGTAGAGTACGCATGTTTTGCTTTGAATGGAAGCTCGCGCTCGCTATTTGATATTTGTACAGCGTGCGCGGCAGGGGTGACACTCTGTGCCGGCAAGAGCAGTGTGCCGGCAGTTAAAACAGCCATTGTCATGACAGTCAAAAGCTTTTTCATCAAAAATAAACCTCCCCTAAATGTATGGTTGGGGAATATTTCGGGATGCTAAAGGAGTTTCCTGCAAGATGGAGAGCGTTTTTGAAAAGACAGTGCTTTATACCTGCAAAAAAACGCTTATGAATGAAGGGTCATAAGCGTTTCGGAATATCAGACTATTGGAGCTTTAAAAACTTGCGTTTGCCGACTTGGATGATCATATTCTCTCTTATCTCTGCTTTGGTGTGAACATCTGTTATTTTCTCTCCGTCGATGCGTACACCGCCGTTTTGAATCATGCGGCGCGCCTCGCTCTTCGAAGAGAGGAGCTTCAATGTAACGAGCAGATCGACAATCGCGATTGTTTTCTCGCCTTCCCATTGGACAGACGGAATATCATCAGGAAGGCTGTTTTCCTGAAAGACTGTTTTAAACGAGTGTTCGGCAGCTTCTGCTGCTTTCTCTCCGTGATACATTCGGACGATTGTTTTGGCTAAAAGCATTTTGGCATCACGCGGATGAACTGCGCCGGTTTCTAAGTCTTTCACGAGCTGTTTTTTCTCTTCAAGCTCTAAGTCTGTTGCCAAGTGGATGTATTTTTTCATCAGGCTGTCGGGCAGTGACATCGTTTTTCCGTACATGTCGTTTGGATGTTCGTCAATGCCGATGTAGTTGTGTTTCGACTTTGACATTTTTTCGACGCCATCCAAGCCTTCCAAGAGCGGCATAAGGATGACGACTTGTTTTTCTTTGTTGTATCGTTCTTGGAAATGCCGTCCCATGAGGACATTGAAATGCTGATCCGTTCCGCCTAATTCAATATCACTTTCGAGAACGACAGAATCATATCCCTGCATCAATGGGTAAAAGAATTCATGCAGTGAGATTGGTTTTTGCATGGCGATGCGTTCTTCAAAGTCGTCGCGCTCCATCAGGCGGGCTACCGTTATTTTCCCTGCTAATTCAATGACATCTTCCAGATTCAATGTTTTCAGCCATTTTGAGTTATAGTGAAGCTCGACTTTTTCTGGATCAAGCACTTTTCCGAATTGCTCAAAGTAGGTTTTGGCATTGTGCTGAACTTCTTCATCAGTCAGTTGCTTTCTGGCTGCCGATTTTCCGGTCGGATCACCAATTTTTCCTGTGAAATCCCCAATTAACAGCTGGACAATGTGGCCGTTTTCTTGAAATTGGCGAAGCTTATTTAACACAACCGTATGGCCCAAATGTACATCCGGTGCAGACGGATCTAATCCGAGCTTAATTTTAAGCGGCGTGCCCGTGGAAATTGATTTCACGAGCTTTGCCTTTAATTCCTCCGGCGGTATGACTTCGTGGGCGCCTGTCATGTATAGCTGAAGCTGTCTTTCTACCTCTTTTTGCTGTGACGCTGTGAGCTGCTCAAATGTTCTCATCATTTTTCCTCCTTTTTTACAAACACAAAAAAGAGCCCATCCCAATAAGGGACGTAGCTCAATGCACGCGGTACCACCCTGGTTGAAGACATTGTCTTCCGCTCATTCGAATAACGGTTTCCCGTTCTTTGCTACTTTTAAGGTTCACAAAGAAAGCTCGGGGAGGTAATTCACGTTTGCTGTGTGCCGGCTCGCACCTTCCGCCGGCTCTCTGAAACAGGGAGACAAACCGCTACTGGATTCCCGTCAAAGCTTATGTTGTATGAAGATTGTCAGCTACCTTTCTAAGCAGCCCTGTCAATATTTTCTGTTCGTCCTTCGTCATTCCCGCAATGAGCTCTGTTTCCCCTTTGTGAAACTCCGGGTAGAGTTCTTCGATCGCTTGTTTGCCGGAATCGGTGATAGAGACAAACACGAGTCGCCGATCTCTTGTGTCGATGCTTTTACGGCAAAAACTCTTTTTTTCGAGCGTTTTGATCACGTTGCTTGCTGTAGCTGTAGATATCCCTGACAGCTCAGCGATTTTTCTCGTTTCGAGCGCTCCCCATACCCATAGATCATAAAGAATGGAGAAAGCGGTCCAAGAAAGGTTATAGGAAGAAAGAACCTCAGTCTCCATTTTGACACGGAGCCTTTGTGCAGACCGATACAGATTCGTAGCGATCGAAATGGCTTCTAGGTTGAGTGACTCGACGGGCATTTGTTTGAGCTTAGAAAGTGTATCGTGTTCTTCCTTCCGAAGCTGCTGATGTTGATGTGAACGTTCCATTTTTTAGGCCTGCCTTAAATTATCAGAATCATTAGCTATGAAACGAATTGTAACAGAGGATGATGTGAACTTCAAGCCCATATATCGGTTGAATAAAAAAAGCCCAAACAACGCCAAAATAAACAAAAAACCGCAAACGGGGGTGCAGTTTTGCAAAAATATGTTCAATCCGTCTATAAGCATGATCCGTTTCATCTGTTTTCGACAGAGCATGTAGTGACGTTAGCGATTATCGCCCTTTTGGCCATTCTGTTGTTTTTGTTCCAAGAGGGGGTCAAGCAGCCGAGGGCCAGCCGGTTTTTACGTTCTCTGTTTGTGTTTCTTTTGCTTGGTTCGCAAATCGGCTATCAAATATGGATGGTCGCCACGGGCAGGTGGTCGGTGCGCACTTCATTGCCTCTCCAGCTTAGTGACCTGTCGGTGTATTTGTCTGCTATTATGTTAGTGACAAAAAGCAGAAAGCTGTTTGTGTTTTTGTTTTTTGCCGGCATCGGCAGTTCGATTCAGGCTCTTGCCACTCCTGACCTCGGTATGTTTTCATTTCCGCATATCCGATATATCCTCTTTTTTATTTCTCACGGGTCTGTGTTTTTATCCTGTCTGCTGATGGCTGTGATTGGCACCTACAGAATGGGCCAGCGCTCGTTATGGGTGACAGTCCTGCTTGTTAATGTGTACGGCGTCTGTATTTTCCTGATTGATCGCTGGCTTGGCGCGAATTATATGTATTTGACGAAAAAACCGGGCGGATCCTCTCTCTTAGATGTTCTCGGGCCATGGCCGTGGTATATCGTCTCGGCTGAAGCCATCACAATCGCAAGCTTTTTCATTCTTTATTGGCTTTATCGCATCTTCAAAAAATGACACCTTTTTTGTTGTATCACACATTCTGTTTAAAAAAATGTCGGAGAACGTGTTTATTTTTTTGAAAAAGGGTATGTAACTTGTACAACAAAAAGGGAGATGAATACCATTGAGGAAAGATGAAATCATGCATATCGTATCATGCGCAGATGATAATTATGCTCGTCATTTAGGTGGGATGTTCGTTTCTTTATTGACTAACATGGATCAGGAGAGAGAGGTAAAATTATACGTCATTGATGGCGGAATTAAGCCTGATAACAAAAAAAGACTGGAAGAAACCACTTTGAAATTCGGAGTGCCGATTGAGTTTTTAGAAGTGGATACCAAAATGTATGAACATGCGGTAGAGAGCAGCCATATTACAAAAGCCGCGTATTACCGCATTTCGATTCCCGACTTAATTAAGGATGAAAGCATCAAACGAATGATTTACATCGATTGTGATGCGCTTGTCCTAGAGGATATTTCTAAGCTATGGGACTTAGACATTGCGCCATACACCGTAGCCGCTGTTGAGGATGCGGGGCAGCATGAACGCCTGAAAGAAATGAACGTCACTGATACAGGGAAGTATTTTAACTCAGGTATCATGATTATTGATTTTGAGTCTTGGAGAAAGCAAAACATCACAGAAAAAGTCATCAACTTTATCAATGAACACCCAGACGAAGACTTTCTTGTGCTGCATGACCAAGATGCACTGAATGCGATCTTGTATGATCAGTGGTATGAACTTCATCCGCGCTGGAACGCTCAAACCTATATCATGTTAAAGCTGAAAACCCCATCGACTCTGTTAGGGCGGAAGCAATATAATGAAACAAGAGAAAACCCGGCAATCGTGCACTTCTGCGGCGGAGAAAAGCCTTGGAACTCCAATACAAAACATCCGTATCGCGATGAGTATTTCCATTACATGTCCTATACGAAGTGGAATACGATTGGGAATCCGGCGATCAACCAATAATACAGATATAAAAAAACGCTTTTGAGATGATCAAAAGCGTTTTTTGTTTGTCTCAGCGTGCGACTGACCGTTGGTAGAACCGCTGAATATGCATGGCGATGTAGCACAATTCTTTTTCAGGAAATTCAAAGCCGTATTCCTTCTTCACAAAGGTGCCGATGCTTAGGGCACACAGGAAGGCATCCTTAAACTTCTCTTTAATGATGTCGATCATTTCTGCGTCCAGCTCGTAAATGGATTCGCCTGCTTTGATATGCTGAATGGCAAAGCGGAGATGGGTCACAAGCCGTTCATAAGAGATGGTATCTTCAACGATATTAATAGACAGTTGAATTTCGATAATCTCGATAATATCACGGATCATTGTTGTAATATCAAGCGTTTGTGTCATATCGCCGGCATTGTTTCTTGCTGTGTGGATATGCATGGCGATATTGCCGATTTCATCATCAGGAATGTGAATCCCCAGTTTATCTTTAATCAGTGTTCTGGCCCATAAGCCGATCTGGAACTCCTTTGGATAAAGGACTTTGATTTCATTCAGCAGCGGATTTTTGATAACCATCCCATTGCTCAGGCGTTCAATTGCAAAAGAAAGATGGTCTGAAAAAGCGACATGAATGCGCTCGTTGATTTTGATGTTCAGCTCTTTTTCGGCATGAGAGATAATTTGCTCAGAAATCTGAATGTGGTCTTCAGGCAATGTTTCTAAAATCTCTTCGAACTGTTTATAGTCAGCTGTATCTTTTCTGACAAAGGTTTTTTCTATTTTCGACTGGTCGACAATATCATTTTTCTTTTTGTCGAACCCAATTCCTGCACCCAAGAGAATCTTCTCTTCATTTTGATCCTTTACGACGACAGCATTATGATTTAAGATTCTTTTAATTTTCATAGCTTTTTTGTCCTTTCATCCCCCGTTTTATGAATGAAAACGAATAAATCCAGTTATTCTGTCTCTTCTTTAAACCCGAGAAACAATGTAGCTATAAAAGCAGAGACGGCTGCGATCAAAAAACCGATCATATAATGAACAAAATTCGCGGCGCCAAACGGCAGCACAATTGAAATCATCGGAATGCCTGTCAGCCCGTAGGAATTTGCCACAACTTGTACCGCAACCACGTACGCTCCGCCAATAGCACCGCCGATGGCTGCTCCGATAAAGGGACGGATCAATTTGAGATTTACCCCGAATACAATCGGCTCAACAATGCCTAAAAACGCGGTCAGAGAAGCGGGGAGAGCAATTTTCTTCAGGCTTGATTGTTTCGTTTTGAGGAATACCGCAAGCCCCGCTCCGCCTTGGGCCACATTCGCCATCGACCATATCGGCACTAAAAAGTTGACACCGACATGCGGATTAGCAAGCAGCGTTGCCTCAATTGCATAAAAGCTATGATGCAATCCAGATAGGACGATGGTGGAGTAGATGCCGCCGAAAAGGGCTCCGGCGGCAATGCCGGCGTGATCATAGATATAGACGATCGATTGTGTCATGATCTGGCCGATGATGGACGCGGCGGGATTCATCACAATCAGCGCGAGGCACCCTGTCACCATGACCGTAATAAAGGGAATGATCACGACATCAAGCGACTTCGGCACAATCGATTTTAATAGCTTCTCAATTTTGCTCATGACAAAAACGGAGAGAAGAATCGGTATCATGGAACCCTGATACCCCATCATCGGGATATGAAGCCCCCATATGTCTAAAGAAGACGGGGTTTTGCTGCCGAGCATAGACGGGTCCAGCAGATCAGGATGCGTCAAAAGCCCCGCGATCACTGCCCCTAGGTATGGGTTGCTGCCAAATTGCCGTGCGGCACTGAAGCCGACTAAAATTGGCAGTAAAATAAAGGCTGTGCTGGACACGAGGTCGAGCATTTTAATCCATGGGCTGCCGGCAGCGAACCAGTGAAACACCTTAATCATGCCGATCAGCCCCATGAGCAGGCCGCTTGCTGTTATTGCCGGAATAATCGGCACAAAAATATCGGACAGTGTTTTCGCAAAAGCTGCGGCAGGGTTCAGCTTCCGGCTGGCTTTTTTCTGGTGGACAGGTTCTTCAGAAGGCGCGGTCTCCCATACATGAACGACTTCTTTATATATTTTGTTGACGACGCCTGCTCCGAAGATAATCTGGAAAAGCCCATAACGGAAAAAGGTGCCCTGCACACCTTGCAGGTTCTCAATAGCATGTATATCAATTTTCGTCTCGTCCTTTACATCAAAACGAAGACGGGTCGTACAATGGCTGATGCTGATAATATTGTTTTTTCCTCCTGCGAGCAGCAGTAATTCTTTTGCAATCTCTTTATGCAAGCAATCAAAACCTCCTTTGCTGAAGAAAAGTCGGCTTGTTCATCGTATCAAATGAAAAGTTGACAATCAAAATGAAAAAAGTGAGAAATACCGGCTGAAAATGACAAAAATGCCCGCGTCGACGACGGAGCATGAGTATAGGGGTTGTCCAAGGCGCCGTTATGAGCCCAACACGAAAAGAAGAGTTAAAATGCCCTGCTTTTTAGGCACTAATACTCCCTTTGCATCATTGGGTCTTGCCTGCCTGCCCAGTCACAATCCCGCCATATGTGGTGATAACTGTAATAACGTTCATTTTATGCTGTTCATGGCTGTATAGCAATAGTATGAAAAGCCTGTACAGTAGATGGGAAAAAGGTTGTGTGTGGTGTTCTTAGAATGTAAAAAACCTTTAAGACTTGGAATGCAAATCTTAAAGGTTTTTGGTTACTTTTTCGGTTTGACGGCGTTCAGCCGTTTTTGCAGCTTTGTTTTTTCATTGGATGCTTTTAATTGATTCACTGCAGACTGAGCGGATGTCTTTGATTTCTTTGTTTTGTCTTTTTCCGCTTTCTTCACTTTTGCCTTGGCAGTTTCGACTTTTTTTGCTTCAGCCGCCGCCACCTTTTTCTTCACTTTGTCTAACCGTTTTTGCAATGCCGTTTTGTCCTTGCCTGCTTGAAGCTGATTGACGGCTGATTGTGCTTTTGCCGCATTTGCATCAGTTGATTTCTTTTCAGCCGCAGATACGGATTGCTGTGCCGTCTTCAAATTGGTGCTCTTCACTTTGTTAAGGCGTTTCTGCAGGGACGTTTTTTCTGAACTTGCAGGCAGCTTGCCAATTGCTGATTGTGCGCTGTCCACATCTGTTTTCTTTTTGCTTTTTTCCGCTTTCGCAACTTTGTCTTTCGCTTGCTTTGACGCGATGTATCGTTTTACTTGGTCTAAGCGTTTTTGAAGGTTCTTTTTGTCTGTTCCGTTTGGCAGCTTGTTGATGGCAGGTTGTGCTGTATCAACGGTTTGCTGTGTTTTATATTTTTCTGCCTTTGCGACTTTGTCTTTCGCATCTTTTACATTTCTGTATGACTGTACTTTATCCAGTCTTTTTTGCAGGGCAGTTTTGGCGTCGGAGCCCGGCAGCTGGCTGATGAGTTCTCGCGCTTTGTTGATATCGGTTTGTGCTTTTGTTTGTTCCGCTTTTTTCACCGCTTGCTCTGCTGCCGCGTACGCTGAATCTGTTGCCTGTGCTTTATATTGGATTAAGCCGTAGCCAAATTGCTGATCGCGGCCTGCGGTACCAAGATCAACGATATTTCTCCACATTTCCTCGCGAAGCTGGACGTTTGTCTCGGCAGGATCACGCTGTTTTAACAAGGCAAACATGGCTGCGGCGTGCGGTGTCGCTTGGGATGTTCCGCTTCCCGTTGCATAATACTGGTTTAAGTAAGTGCTTGTGATGTTTGTCCCCGGCGCTGAAAATTCAACTTCATCTCCAGTTGTTGAGAAGGAGGCAAGCTGATTCTTTTCGTTTGTTGCTGAAACAGCAACGACACTGCTGTATGCCGCCGGATAATTCACTGGCTTGCCGTTTCCGTCGTTCCCGCTTGCGGCAACAAGCAGAACACCTTGTTCATATGCTTTGTTCACGGCGTCATGAAGGATTTTGCTGTCTGACGTCGTGCCAAGGCTCATATTGACGATGTCCATCCCGTTTGCGATCGACCAGTCAATTCCTTGGAGAAGACTTTGAAGATCCCCCGAGCCGTTCTGATCAAGCGCTTTAACCGCGTATATTTGTGCTTCCGGTGCGATGCCGTCAATTCCGTAGCCGTTATGCTTGGCTCCGATAATCCCTGCGACATGTGTTCCGTGGCCGTTATCATCTTTGTAAGAAGAGGTATAACTGACAGCTGAATACCCGCCGGCAATCGACAGGTCATCGTGGGGGGAGATCCCGCTGTCAATGACGGCAATTTTGATATTTTTTCCTGTCAGTCCTGCCTTCCAAGCCTGTTTCACCTGAATGGGCTCAAGGTTCCATTGCTCAAAGTTGTCAGAGGTGTCAGTGCCGTCTGACAGCACTTTGAAATCCGTGCTGTCTGCTGCGGTAAATGATACGTTGTTTTCTACATACAAAATATCAGGATCCTGCTTTAATTCTTTTACTGTCTCCTGGTCTGCTGTGACCGCTACCGCGGGAAGATGCTTATACTGCTGTTCAACATCAGCATCACTGTCCAGGATGGTTTCCTTTCCGGCCTTGTTTTTATAAACCACAATAACCTCTTTCTCGCTGCTGTTTTGCGCATGAGCGAGAGGGCCTATGGTGAGAAAACTGAAAAACAGAGTGACTGATACAACAAGTTTGCAAGACATGTTTTTCATGATTCATCTCCTTTTTCTATGATGTTTGATATATATATCGGAGAAAAAAAGAGAGATTAATAGTAAGAAGGAAAAAAATTTTCATAGGCAAGGTTGTTTAGCAAAATACAGATTTTTTCCGCATGAAGAGGAAATTTTCCAAATGAATTTGTAAGCGTTTTCAAAATAAGATAAAGAAAACATTGCGGAGGTTGTTCACAAAGCAATGTGAAAAGGGGGCTTTTAAGATGAGCGCATTCACTCGGGTAATGGAAGAAAAAATAATGCCTGTCGCCGGGAAAATTGCCGGACAGCGGCACCTCAGCGCTTTGCGTGACGGAATTATCCTGACCATGCCGCTGATTATTATCGGGTCTGTCTTCTTGATTTTAACGAGCCTGCCGATTCCGGGGTATGCTGATTTCATGGCGAGTGTGTTTGGGAAGGAGTGGGCTGATAAGCTCGGATATCCCGTCAATGCTTCGTTTGATATTATGGCGATGATCGCCGCTTTCGGGATCGCCTATCGGCTGGCGGAAAGCTATGGTGTTGATGCCCTTTCGGCCGGAGCGATTTCAATTGCCGCATTTCTATTGGCAACGCCGTTTGAGGTGCCGTTTACACCGGATGGCTCAACGGAGTCCATCATGGTAGGGGGCGGAATCCCGATCACGCTACTTGGCAGCAAGGGCTTATTTGTCGCCATGCTGATTGCCTTGTTTTCAACCGAAATCTATCGGTACATTATTCAAAAAAATATCGTCTTCAAAATGCCAGACGGTGTGCCGCCTGCGGTAAGCAAATCGTTTGTCGCGCTGATTCCCGGCTTTATCATTGTGTTTCTCGTGTGGCTGGCGCGTCTTCTGATTGAAATGACACCTTTTCAGAGTCTGCACAATGTCGTAGGAGACCTGCTTGGCACACCGCTTTCCATCCTTGGCGGCAGTCTCGGCGGAAGCCTGATTGCTGAATTTGTACAGATGCTGCTTTGGTCGTGCGGGATTCACGGGGCTTCCATCATTGGCGGAATCATGTCGCCGATTTGGTACGGCGCGATGGATGCCAACCGTCTTGCCTTCCAAGCGGGCGAGGCGCTGCCGAGTATTTTTACGACTCAGTTTTTTCAAATTTGGATCAATGTCGGCGGGAGCGGAGCGACACTGGCGCTTGTCCTGACGATGCTTGTCCGATCTCGCAGCAAACAAATGAAGCAGCTTGGCCGATTAGGGATTGGGCCCGCGCTTTTTAATATCAACGAGCCGATCATTTTCGGCATGCCGATTGTCATGAATCCGCTCCTTATTGTCCCATTTATCATCGCACCGCTCCTCACGATTACCGCGACTTATATCGGCATGAGCACCGGGCTGGTGGCAAGACCGGCCGGAATCGCGGTGCCATGGACGATGCCGCCGCTCATATCAGGTTACCTGGCGACAGGCGGAAAGGTGTCGGGCGCCGTTATGCAGCTGGTAAATCTGCTGATCACCTGTGCCATCTACTATCCGTTTTTCAGAATATGGGATCATCAAAAATGGCGGGAAGAGAGTGCGGTTGAATCTGGGGATAAAAATGTGTAGTGATGTAAGTGTTTAAATAATAAAAAAGCAGCGTTATGCTGCTTTTTTATTACCGCTGAAAGAACTCAATCCACTCACCGTCAGGGCCTTCGATATAGAAATAACGGTATCCGTTTGGAAGTGTTGTGATCTCCTCGTCGATAAATTTCGCGTTCATTTTTTCCGCTTTTGTATATTCAGCCGCGATGTCATCAGTCAGCAGGGCAATGTGGTGCACTTTTCCTTCAGCGGGAAGCTCGCTGCTGTAGCCTTGAATCAGTTCAATTTCTGTTTCCGGGCCGTCTTCAAAGCCAAGAAATGCAAGCTCGATTACACCGTTCGTGTGTGTGATGCGATCCTTCAATTTCATGCCGAGTACCTCTTCATAAAATGTGATGGACGCGTTAATATCTCTTACCATGATGCCTGTATGGTCAATTCGTTTTGGCATGCTGCTCCTCCTCGAAACTCTTTTTGTCTATCGTAGAAAAACCTTTCCTTTCTGTCAATGCAGACATCTTGGCGTTTTGTGGTACGATAAGAGAAAGCAAACAGAAAGAGGACGACATATATGAAGCTACTCACCCTAAAGAAAGCACACGCTGCCAAAATCAAAAAAGGCTATCCCCTTATCGAAAAAGAAGCTCTCGCAGGGAGTGCGGGGCACATGAAAGAAGGAGACCTCGTTGATATCTTGTCTGAGAGCGGCGAGTTTCTCGCGCGGGGCTATTATGGCCTGCAAAACAAAGGGGTCGGCTGGACGCTTACCCGCAATAAACATGAACAGGTTGACCAGGCATTTTTTCTCACCAAATTAACAAAAGCGGCCCAAGCGCGCGCCAAACTATTTGAGGCTCAAGATACAACAGCTTTCCGCCTGTTCAACGGTGAGGGCGACGGTGTCGGCGGCGTCACCATCGACTATTATGACGGCTACCTGCTGATTCAATGGTACAGCAAGGGGGTTTACACCTTTAAAGACATGCTGATTTCCGCATTGGATGAGATGGATCTTGATTATAAAGCGATTTACGAGAAGAAACGCTTCGACACGGCTGGACAATACGTTGAAGATGATGACTTCGTGAAAGGGAGAAGGGGCGAGTTCCCGATCATCATCCAAGAGAATGGCATTCAATACGCGGTGGATCTGAATGAAGGCGCCATGACGGGCATCTTTTTGGATCAGAGACATGTGCGCAAGGCGATCAGAGACCGCTATGCAAAAGGGAAAAACGTTTTAAATACATTTTCTTATACGGGTGCATTCTCCGTGGCGGCGGCGCTTGGCGGAGCGGAGAAAACAACAAGCGTCGACGTGGCAAACCGAAGTCTGGCCAAAACGATCGAGCAATTCAGCGTGAACAAGCTGGATTACGAAGCGCACGACATTAAAGTGATGGACGTGTTTAACTATTTTTCATATGCTGCAAAAAAGGATTTGCGCTTTGATCTGATTATTCTCGATCCGCCTTCCTTTGCGCGCACAAAAAAACGCACCTTCAGCGCGGCCAAGGATTATAAAAACCTGCTGAAGGAAACGATCGCCATCACTGCTGACAAGGGTGTCATTGTTGCCTCTACAAACAGCAGCGCCTTTGGCATGAAGAAATTCAAAGGCTTTATCGATGCCGCATTTAAAGAAACAAACGAACGCTACACCATCATTGAGGAATTTACGCTGCCGGAGGATTTCAAAACGATTTCGGCATTTCCGGAAGGCAACTACCTGAAAGTGGTCCTTCTGCAGAAAAAATAATGAAAAAGCTGCCCTGTTCAGGGGCAGCTTTTTTTATGTAGAAATGATCTGCTGGACGCGGCCGATGCGGCCATCTTCAAGCCGGACTTTAATGCCATGCGGATGAAAGCTTGATTTCGTCAAAATATCCTTCACTGTCCCTCTCGTCAGTTTTCCTGTTTTTTGATCTGCTTTCAATACAATATCAACCTGCAACCCTTTCGAAATGCTGTTTCGCTCTTGCCCGTTCATAACGCACATCCTTTCTTTTGTTCATTATAGTCATTATGGTTTAAAAGTAACAGCCGGCTGATGAAGTGTATGTTTGTTTTTTTCAGCCTTCATTAAATATAATGTCAGGCCAAAGCCTGCTATGCTCAGAATGCCAAAAAGCAAGTAGACTGCGAAAATCGATACGTAGTCAAAAATATACCCGCCTGCAAATGTGCAGAACCAGTTGCCGAACCCGTTGCCAATGGCGGCGTACATGGTCAGCGCCGTCGCTTCAACGTGTCTTGGGGTAATCTTTTTCACATATTGAAGCGCCGCCGGGATAAATAAACCGATGGCCACTCCCTGAAGAAAGACCGTCGCATATATGATCCATAGTGAAGGCGCCGTGAAATAGAGCGCCCACCTGAATAATGAGACTCCGCCTGACAGCATAATGACGTTGAGCAGCCCCATTTTATCTATAAATGTTTGGGCAAACCGCATAAATGGTATTTCTGAAATCACGCCGATGAAAAATAAAATGCCGATAGCGGAAAGAGACGCGCCGCTTTTGTCCAGAAAAAGACTGAAATACGTATTGTTCGCTAAGTTTGGAGCAAATGTCGTAAAGGTGATGATCATAAAGATGAGGAAAGTTTTGTTGCTGATAAGCTCCCGGAATCCTTTGCGGATATTGACCTTTGTTTTTGTTTTCTGCTGGCCGGGCATTTGTGAAGCCAATATGGCGGCAATGCACAGAAAGGCACAGCCAAAGATAAAGATCACGTGAATGGGGTACAGCTGGTTCGTCACCTGTCCCATGGCAAACACCGCGACACCGAAGCCGAGAGAACCAAACAGGCGGATTCCGCCATAATTGCCGTTTGTTTCTTGTGTGTACCTTAGTGAAATGCTGTCCGAAAGTGGAATAATCGTGCTTTGAAAGGCTGCAAAACAGGCCGCAATCAAAATAAACAGAGGGAAACTGTCAAATGCAATATAGGCTAATCCAATGATGCCTGTGATTGATGTGCAAACCGCCAGCAGGCCTTTCGTTTTTTGCGTATAGTCGCTGAGCATGCCCCAAAACGGCTGAAAGAAAATCATCACAATCGGGCCCAGCGACATGATCAAGCCGACCTGTGATCCGCTTAAATGCTGTTCCTTCGTTAAATACATACTGAGTAAGGGAATCATGCTGCCCGTACCGAGAAAAGCAAACAAATAAAATCCTTTTAACGCGGCATAATGCCGTCTCACCTGCAAGTTGTGCATCAAGGTGCCTCCTTTGGTATCCACAAATTACATTATATTGTAATTTGCGAGCTTTTCAATAAGGGGAAGCACATAAAAAAACTGCCCTCGAGAGGACAGTTTTTTACATAAATGAAAGTAAAAACGGCGCCGCGCAAAGCGTCATAATCGCAGCTAAGATCATCGATACGCTTGAAATCGTGCCGGACACAGAGCTGAGCTCAAATGCCTTTGACGTTCCCGCTCCGTGTGCGCTTGTGCCGAGCAGCACGCCCCGCGCGATTTCGTTATCAATACGGAAATAGCGGATGACCATCGGGCCGATCACTGTGCCGAGCAAAGCGGTTAAAATCACAAACACGGCTGTGACGGCAGGCATTCCGCCGATCATTTCAGATACGTTCATCGCGATCGGCGTTGTCACTGATCTCGGGACGAGGCTGTCAATTAAGCCGGTGCCGAGGTGAAGCCATTTCGCAATAAGAGCGGTAGAAATAATCGCGATGCATGAACCGACGGCCACATTCAAAATAATTTCCACTGCGTATTTCTTTAAAACAGGGAAATATTTATATAGCGGGATCGCGAATGCCACGGTGGCCGGCTGTAGCATATCGGTCAGTAATCCGCCGCCGAGATTATAGGACTCGTACGGGACATTCACCAGCAGCAGCAGACCGACTAACACAGCGGGCGTCATCAATAGCGGCGACGTATAAACACGCGGAAAGCGTTGATATACCTTTTTTGCTCCTAAATACACCAAAACCGTTAAAAACAAACTTACAATTCCGATGAACACGTATGCTTTTTCTCCTTTCTCTTTGCAATGAGTTGTGTAAGCGTTCCTGTAGACACCATCACGACAAACGTGCTGATGATGACAACAAGCAGAATGCTGACACCAAATTTCGACATAATGTCTCCGTATTCAATCACTCCGACGGCAGACGGGATAAAAAATAAAAGCAGCTCCCCGAGAAGCCACGCTGCACCAAGCTCTATCCATTCAAGCTTGATAATGTTAAAGTGCAATAATGTGAAAAGAATCACAATCCCTATTATACTGCCGGGAATATTTATATGAAGAAGGGCTGTCACCCAATTAATCAGCCGAGCAAATATAAATAACAGAGCGATTTGAATAACGGTTAGCAACAGTTTTTTCATATTGATGCCTCCCTTATATACTTATTGTACATAAGGTCTCGCTATAGGTAAAATATATATTAAGAATAAGAAGTATTCCTTTTGTCTATAGAAAGGGTGAAGCACATGGATATCCGCCATTTAACATATTTCTTGGAAGTCGCCCGTTTAAAAAGTTTTACGAAGGCTTCCCAATCCCTTTATGTTTCTCAGCCGACGATATCAAAAATGATCAAAAATTTAGAAGAAGAGCTCGGAATTGAACTGTTTTACCGAAACGGCAGGCAGGTAGAACTGACTGATGCCGGCCATAGCATGTATGTGCAGGCGCAGGAAATCATTAAATCATTTCAAAACCTGACGTCAGAATTAAATGATATTATGGAAGTCAAGAAAGGGCACGTACGGATTGGACTGCCGCCGATGATCGGATCGGGGTTTTTCCCGAGAGTGCTCGGCGATTTCCGTGAAAACTATCCGAATGTCACCTTTCAGCTAGTCGAAGACGGTTCTATAAAAGTCCAAGAAGGTGTCGGGGACGGCTCTCTTGATATAGGCGTTGTGGTCCTTCCCGCAAACGAAGATATCTTTCATTCGTTTACAATCGTAAAAGAAACCTTAATGCTTGTCGTTCACCCGTCCCACCGGCTGGCTGATGAGAAAGAATGTCAGCTGCGTGAGTTGAAGGACGAGCCTTTTATTTTCTTCAGGGAGGATTTTGTCCTGCACAACCGAATTATGACGGAATGTATCAAGGCTGGGTTCCGGCCCCATATCATTTATGAAACATCACAATGGGATTTTATTAGTGAGATGGTATCAGCCAACCTTGGGATCGGGCTTTTGCCGGAACGGATCTGCCGCGGCCTTGACCCGGAAAAAGTGAAAGTCATTCCGCTTGTCGATCCGGTCATCCCTTGGCACCTCGCCATTATTTGGAGAAAGGACAGGTACTTGTCGTTTGCCGCCAGAGCTTGGCTCGAACATACGAAATCGTATTTATGGGACCCGAAAAAAGAAAGTAAAGGATGATGCAAACATGGATGCACAATCAGCAGCGAAATGTCTTACGGCTGTCCGCCGGCACAGCCCACTGGTGCATAGCATAACCAACAATGTCGTAACGAATTTCACAGCAAACGGCCTGCTCGCCCTCGGCGCATCGCCCGTTATGGCGTACGCAAAAGAAGAGGTCGCCGATATGGCGAAGATTGCGGGTGCACTCGTTTTAAATATCGGAACACTGAGCAAGGAGTCAGTCGAAGCGATGATCATCGCGGGAAAATCAGCTAATGAACATGGCGTTCCCGTCATTCTTGATCCTGTCGGTGCCGGAGCAACACCGTTCCGCACTGAATCGGCACGTGACATTATTCGTGAGGTTCGCCTTGCTGCAATCAGAGGAAATGCGGCGGAAATTGCCCATACCGTCGGTGTGACGGATTGGCTGATCAAAGGTGTTGATGCGGGTGAAGGCGGAGGCGACATCATCCGGCTGGCTCAGCAAGCGGCACAAAAGCTAAACACGGTCATTGCGATTACTGGTGAAGTCGATGTCATTGCCGATACATCACATGTATATACCCTTCATAACGGCCACAAGCTGCTGACAAAAGTGACAGGCGCCGGTTGCCTGTTGACTTCCGTCGTCGGTGCGTTTTGCGCTGTGGAAGAAAATCCATTGTTTGCTGCTATTGCGGCCATTTCTTCGTATGGGGTCGCCGCTCAGCTTGCCGCACAGCAGACGGCTGACAAAGGCCCTGGAAGCTTTCAGATTGAATTGCTGAACAAGCTTTCAACTGTTACTGAACAAGACGTCCAAGAATGGGCGGCTATAGAAAGGGTGACTGTCTAATGACTCGTATTTCTCGGGAAATGATGAAAGAGTTATTATCTGTTTACTTCATTATGGGGTCAAACAATACGAAAGCCGATCCTGTTACAGTTGTACAAAAAGCGTTAAAAGGCGGTGCCACCCTGTACCAGTTCCGTGAAAAAGGCGGGGATGCGCTGACAGGAGAGGCTCGGATTGAATTTGCTGAAAAAGCGCAGGCAGCTTGCCGTGAAGCTGGTATTCCGTTCATTGTCAATGATGATGTGGAATTGGCTCTGAAGCTGAAAGCTGACGGTATCCACATCGGCCAGGAAGACGCAAATGCGAAAGAGGTAAGAGCTGCCATAGGTGATATGATTCTCGGCGTTTCTGCTCATACGATGTCTGAGGTGAAGCAAGCTGAAGAAGACGGAGCCGATTATGTCGGGCTTGGGCCGATCTATCCGACTGAAACGAAAAAAGATACGAGAGCGGTACAAGGGGTATCTCTTATCGAAGCAGTGCGCCGTCAAGGCATCAGCATTCCAATTGTCGGCATCGGCGGCATCACAATAGATAATGCCGCACCTGTTATCCAAGCGGGGGCCGATGGCGTCAGTATGATCAGCGCCATCAGTCAGGCGGAAGATCCTGAGAGTGCTGCACGCAAGTTTCGTGAGGAAATTCAAACATATAAAACAGAAAGATAATCGTTCATCTTCCTTCAAAAGGCTGTTCTGTAAAAGGACAGCTTTTTTGCTGTCCATCAAGGTTTTCAGACCTTCAAATTTTAATTGACAAAGGACAGGAACTGGCTATGATTATGTTATACAATGATAATCATTTTCAATTATAGGAGGAACATGATGGCTCGGGGGCTGGCACTTATTTTATTCAGCTTGTTGATGGTTTTCGGTTCTGCGGCACATGCGGAAGATGATCCGATCGCCGCATTAATTCAATTAAACAAGCAAATGATCAAATCCGTACAAGACGGAGATATAGACTTGGCACAGCAAACGTTTGAAACCTTCAAGGCGAAGTGGAAAAAAGAAGAACCTTCTATTAAAAAGGAAAACCTTTCTTCTCACAGTGAAATGGACGCGAATATCGCGATGATTTCTCTTTCTTTTATCAATCAAGACGCAGGCAAGCTCAAAACACAGCTTGAAGAGCTTTCGTCTCATTTAGAAACCTACCAGCAGGCTGTCGTGCTGAAAAAGACATCCTCAGGTCAATCAAGGGCGTCCTTAACAGCCTATATACAAAGCTTGAAAGACACAAAACAGTTCATAGAAAAAAAACAATTGGATGAAGCGTCATCCGCAATCGACAATTTAGTTACATCCTGGCTCGCCGTTGAGGGAGACGTCGTGTCCCAATCGAAAGAAGCCTATACGACATCGGAGGAAAATCTGGCGCTGATGAAGGCGGAGATCGGCAGCCATCCTGAAAAGGTATCAAAGCAAATTGACGAAATGATTCAATTGCTCGAGCCGATCGCTTCAAGCAGCTACAGCTGGTGGGATGCGGCGCTGATCCCGATTCGTGAAGGAATGGAGGCCCTCCTTGTCATCGGAGCGCTATTAACCATGACAAAAAAAGCGCGTGTCACGAGTTCCTCGACATGGATCTGGGGCGGAGCGTCCGCCGGCATGGCTGTTTCCTTAGCAGCCGGCATCGGTGTCACGGTTCTGTTCTCCTCCAGTGTATTCGGAGAAAACAATTTCTTGCTTGGCGGCGTTACCGGCGTACTGTCCGCTGTCATGCTTTTGTATGTCGGGGTGTGGCTGCACAGAAACGCCTCAATGGATAAATGGAGAGAAAAAATCAATATCCAGAAGTCACAGGCACTAAAAAAACGAAGCCTGCTTTCCTTTGCGCTCATTGCATTTCTGGCAGTTGTAAGAGAAGGTCTCGAAACGGTCATCTTTTTCATCGGGCTTGTCGGGAAGCTTCCGCTCACTGAACTGATCGGCGGAACTGCCGCAGGGCTTATCGTTCTCGTCATCGTCGGTGTTCTGATGATCAAGCTCGGAATGCGCATTCCATTGAAGCCGTTTTTTCTTCTATCAATGGCGGTTGTCCTGTATATGTGCGTGAAATTTCTCGGAACCGGCGTTCACAGCCTTCAGCTGGCGGGCATTCTTCCGTCTGATGCAGAAAGCTGGCTGCCGTCTGTATCGGTGCTAGGAATTTATCCGTCCGTGTACAGCACGATTCCGCAAATGTTGATTTTCCTCTTTTTACTGATTGCGCTTGTTTCAGAAGCGGCAAAACATTTTACAAACGGAAAGGAACTGACAAAATGAATTTCACAAAAATCGCTGTATCAGCCGGATGCATCCTTGCGCTGTGCGCAGGCTGCGGAGCCAATGACACATCTTCAACCAAAGAAAAAGCTTCATCTGAAAAAAGCGGGGTCACTAAAGAAATCACTGCATCCGTAAATAAAATGGAAACCATCATTTCTAAGCTGAATGACTCAGTGGAAAAAGGAGACCAAAAAGAGATTGAAAAGAAGGGGAAAGAGTTAAACAGCTACTGGCTTTCCTTTGAAAACGATATTCGCAGTGACTATCCATTCGAATATACAGAAATCGAAAAGCATCTTCAGCCAATCTACACAGAAGCACAAAAAGACAAACCGGATACAGTAAAAATCAAGACAGAATCCGAGTCATTGAAAGCGTCCTTAGAAGACCTGACAGAAGCGAAGAAGAGCGGCAAAAAGGCTAGCGATCAGCTGGCAAAAGCAGCAGATGAGTATAAAGGCTATGTCAAAAAGCAGAGTGGCCAGCTTGTCAAAGCGACTGAAGCATTTACAAGCGCTGTGAAATCCGGCGATATCGAAAAATCTAAAACGTTATATGCGAAAGCGCGTGTTTATTACGAGCGTATCGAACCGATCGCTGAAAGCCTTGGAGATCTTGACCCGAAAATTGATGCACGAGAAAACGATGTTGAAGAAGGAGACAAATGGACAGGCTTCCATAAGCTTGAGAAGGCCATTTGGAAGGATCAAGATATTTCCGGGGAAAAGGCAACAGCTGACCAGCTTCTCAAAGATGTAAAAGAGCTTGACGGTTCAATTCAATCACTGAAATTAACCCCTGAACAAATTGTTGCAGGCGCGATGGAGCTTCTGAACGAAGCCGGAATTTCGAAAATCACGGGAGAAGAAGAGCGCTACTCACGGATTGATTTAGTTGACCTTATGGCAAATGTGGAAGGCTCCGAAGCCGTTTATCAAACAGTGAAAAGCGCGCTTGTAAAAGATCACTCCGACTTGACGGAAAAACTGGATACGGAGTTCAGCGAATTTGAAGTTTTAATGGCAAAATACAAAACAAATGATCAGTCCTATACGTCTTATGATAAATTAAGTGAAAAGCAAATCAGAGAGCTGAGCACAAAGCTGACGACTCTTTCTGAAACCATGTCGAAGATTGCGAATGTGCTATAAAAGGAGTTTTGTAACATCATGAGCGATGAACAAAAAAAGCCAGAACAAATTCACAGACGGGACATTTTAAAATGGGGAGCGATGGCGGGGGCAGCCGTTGCGATCGGTGCCAGCGGTCTCGGCGGTCTCGCTCCGCTTGTTCAGACTGCGGCTAAGCCATCGAAAAAGGATGAAAAAGAGGAGGAGCAGATTGTTCCGTTTTACGGAAAGCATCAGGCCGGAATCACAACTGCCCATCAGACGTATGTCTATTTTGCTGCCCTGGATGTAACAGCAAAAGACAAAAGCGACATCATTACGTTATTTAGAAACTGGACAAGTCTCACACAGATGCTGACATCTGGCAAGAAAATGTCAGCGGAGCAGAGAAATCAATATCTGCCGCCGCAGGATACAGGTGAGTCTGCTGATTTATCCCCTTCCAACTTAACGGTCACATTCGGATTTGGGCCTAGCTTTTTTGAAAAAGACGGAAAGGACCGCTTCGGGCTGAAAAGCAAAAAGCCGAAGCACCTAGCCGCTCTTCCAGCGATGCCCAATGACAACCTGGATGAAAAGCAGGGAGGCGGGGACATCTGCATTCAAGTATGTGCAGACGATGAGCAAGTGGCGTTTCACGCGCTGCGTAACCTGCTAAATCAAGCGGTCGGCACTTGTGAGGTCCGCTTTGTGAACAAAGGCTTTTTAAGCGGAGGAAAAAATGGCGAAACACCGCGCAATCTCTTCGGGTTTAAAGATGGAACAGGCAACCAGAGCACGGAGGATGACAGCTTGATGAACTCGATCGTGTGGGTTCAGTCCGGTGAGCCTGACTGGATGACGGGCGGCACCTATATGGCTTTCCGGAAAATCAAAATGTTCCTTGAGATATGGGACCGCTCTTCCCTCAAGGACCAAGAGGATACCTTCGGCCGCAGAAAAAGCTCAGGGGCGCCTTTCGGACAGAAAAAGGAAACAGATCCCGTGAAGCTGAATCAAATTCCGTCTAATTCACACGTCAGTCTAGCGAAATCTACGGGAAAACAAATTTTGCGAAGAGCTTTCTCTTACACAGAAGGACTTGATCCGAAAACCGGCTATATGGATGCAGGTCTTCTGTTTATCAGTTTTCAAAAAAATCCCGACAATCAGTTTATCCCGATGCTGAAGGCTCTTTCAGCAAAGGATGCGTTAAACGAATATACACAAACAATCGGTTCTGCTTTATATGCATGCCCAGGCGGCTGCAAAAAAGGAGAATATATTGCCCAGCGTTTACTGGAATCATAAAAGAAGCCTTAATCGGCTTCTTTATTTAAAAAAAGTTGTAACTTTAATTGTTACAGTTTAAAATCAATTTATACGAAAGGAGATTATCATGACAGTACACATTAAAGTTTATTCAGATTACGTCTGCCCATTTTGTTTTGTTGGAAAAGCCGCTTTTGAAGAAGCGATAAAAGGAAAGGATGTTGAAGTCGAGTGGATGCCGTTTGAACTGCGCCCAAGCCCATCTCCTCAGCTTGATCCGGTCAATGATCCTTCCAAACAGTACATGTGGCAGACATCAATTCAGCCAATGGCGGAGAAATTAGGAGTCGAGATCAATTTTCCAAACGTCTCGCCCCATCCGTATACAGACCTCGCGTTTGAAGGCTTCCATTTTGCGAAGGAATACAATAAAGGACATGAATACAACACCCGTGTCTTTCAGGCATTTTTCCAAGAGGGCCAAAATATCGGCGACATTGACATCTTGACGAAGCTCGCCGAGGAAGTGGGATTAGACGGTGCATCATTCAAATCAGCACTGGAAATAAGAACATATCAGGACGTGCAGCGCCAAGCCTTGAAGCACGCCTATGAAGAGGCTGACATCACAGCCGTTCCAACCTTTATTATCGGTGACACTGTAATTCCGGGTGCTGCCGGCAAGGATGTATTTGAAAAAGCGATTTCTGACGAGCAGAAGAAAAAGTAAGGAAAAAGCTCTCGATAAAGAGAGCTTTTTTTATTCCTGTTCCATATGGACGCCAGTATGCGCCTTCACCTGTATTTCCGCAAACGTATCTTCATCAATTGTTTTATCAGACGACAGCACCGTTCCGAGCCACGCGCCGAGGAAGCCGAGCGGGATGGAAATAATCCCTGGATTAGACAGCGGAATGAGCGGATCACCGGTAAAAATAGCACCTCCGGCCGGGTCCCACACACTAGGGCTCATCGACACCAGCACAAGCGCGCTGATCAGGCCTGTCAGGCTGCCCCATAAAGCGCCTGAGGGATTGAATCGTTTCCAGAAGACTGTAAACACAATCAGCGGAAGGTTTGCGCTGGCGGCTACCGCAAACGCGAGTGCAACAAGGAACGCCACATTTAAGGATTGTGCAAAAATCGCAAGGAGAATCGAGAGCACTGACACGGCGACAGAAGCCCATCTGGCCGCTTTCATCTGTTCTTTTTCAGTTGCTTCTCCCTTTCTGATGATCTGGCTGTAAATATCATGGGCAAATGCTGAGGCGGCAGACAGCACCAACCCTGTCACGACAGCCAAAATGGTGGCAAAGGCGATGGCTGACACAAACGCGAACAGAAAGTCTCCTCCGAGTGCTTTTGCTAAAAGCGGAGCCGCCATATTTCCCGCTTGATCAGCCGCCGTAATCGCGTCAAAACCGACAAATGCCGCGGCACCAAAGCCGAGAAATACCGTCATAATGTAAAACACACCGATAATCCATGTCGCTGACACAACGGATGTACGGGCCGTCTTGGCATCCTTAACGGTATAAAACCGGATCAATATATGCGGAAGCCCGGCGGTTCCCAGCACGAGTGCCAAGTTTAACGACAAGGTCTCAAGCGGCACCTTGTATTTATTTCCGGGGTTCAAAAAATCAGCGCCCAGCGGAGTAGCCGTTTTCATCTGTTCAAACATGGTATTAAGGCTAAAGCCGAATTTCGAAAACACGATAATCGAAATCACGAGTGTCCCGGCCATCAGCAAAACGGCTTTAATAATTTGAACCCAGCTTGTCGCGATCATGCCGCCAAACACGACATAAATGGTCATCAGCACTCCGACGATGAGGACAGCCGCGGTATAATCCAGCCCTAGAAGCAGTTTGATCAGCGCGCCCGCCCCCACGAGCTGGGCGATCATATAAAAAGTAGAGATGGCAATGGTATTGAGAGCCGCGACACCGCGGATTTTCTTTTCTTTAAAGCGAGCGGCAATCATGTCTGCCATCGTGTACTTTCCAAGATTCCGAAGCGGCTCCGCCACGATGTACAAGACAACGAGATAAGCCACCAGAAAACCGATGCTGTAAAAGAAGCCATCAAATCCATATAACGCAATCATTCCGGCAATCCCGAGAAACGAGGCGGCAGACATGTAGTCACCGGCAATTGCCAGTCCATTCTGAACGCCGGTGAGCCCGCCGCCCGCCGTATAAAACTCACTCGTCGTTTTCGTCCGCTTCGCGGCAAAATACGTGATAATAAGCGTCAGGCCAACAATCGCCAAAAATAATAAAAAAGCAGTCATATTCATGTCTGTTCACCCTTCAGATCCTCTTTTAAAGCGCTTACATACTTATCGAAATGGGCGGCTCTCCGGGAATACACAGTACTCAGTATCCAGGTCATAGCGAATTGGGCGATGGCGAACAGCCAAGCCCATGAAACAGCTCCAATGGCCGGTGCATTCAAAAAGGTGAAATAAGATGTCAAAACAGGGAGTGAAAAATAAAAAACAAAAAAGAAAATCGCAGAAGGAACAATAAAAGCGCGTTTCTGCTTTAAAAAAGCTTGAAAAGACGGCGTTGCAGCAATCTGTTTATAATCAGCTTTGTACATGGCTTTCCTCCTTTTATTCGCTAAACGTAAGCAAAAAGGTACACCAATAGGTATGTACTGAAAGTCCGATTTATGCGTTGAACAATATCTGGAGGATGAAAAAAGAAGGAAGTCGTGAAGAGGTGAACACAGTGGTCTAAAGACAGGCGAAGGTTTTCAAGCTCGGCCGTGTATAAACGAGTTTGCTTTCAAAACCTCACCGAATGCAGCTTGTTCTCAGCAAAGCTGCTGTTTACCAGAGCACGGTTATCATGTTCGCATCACCTCTTTATGACAATGCATGTGCCAAGAGGTGATCGCATCACCGGCTGTCTGTCGTAGTTAGCTGACACACCGTTTGTCCTCAAGCTCAGCGCAGCGATTTGCTTTTGAATAGAGGATATGGTGAAAACTCAGATCAGGTGATAGAAAAGCCAGAGGTAAATAGATCCGCCTGTTCGGACTAGTCTTGCCGGACGGTTTTTTTGTGGTTTTTCTTTCTCGATGCTGTCTCAGATTCTAAAAACTGCCTCACATCATGAATGCCTAATCCAATGGATCTAGCTTCTTGAATTAACATATGCCAACCTTTGTCCAAATCTTTTTTAACATGAGTTTTCATAGTAACCTCCAATTGTATAAAATGTTTTCCTGCAACATGCGGGCAATAAAAGACAAGCCAGCGCGATGATGAGGCGAGTACAACAAATTTCACACATAGTTGCTCGGTGTTCACAAACTGAAGGAAAAACCACCTACCTATTCCCTAAAAAAATGACTAATATAACCAATGGACCTTATTTATAATAATAAACAATTAAATACTGACTGGATAGTATGTAAATGAAAATAAATCATTTAGCCTATTAAAAATGACCCCTGGGAAACCGAATAGCATAACTGTTCAAAGAAATAAATACCGCTAAAGATTGATCCGGTGTAAGATAAGGGTAATCATTACCGCCAGGAGAAAAATATGAAAAAAAACAAATTTCAAATTAAAAGAGAAGCAACATTTGAAAGTTTTATAGACGCTGGCGTGAATTTGTTGATTGACCGAGCGTATGATCCGGTTTCTGTAGAAGATATCAGCAGAGCCGCCGGGTACAGCAAAGGAGCATTTTATGTTCATTTTGTCAGCAAGGACGATTTTCTGCTGTACCTTCTCGAAAAACGTCAGATGAAAAAAAAGATCATTATAGGGTATCTTGATCAAATGGAGCGGGAGTCAGTGAAATCGCTGACATTGGACGAGGCTGCAAAACACGCTGCAGAACTGCTTTATTCCTATTACATAAATAAGCCGTCGTGGGACATCACCTCGTTTGCCATGAACATGCCGACATATAAAGTCTTAAAGAAATGCAAGGCCTATGTCCGGCTGTACGAATTGTGGGTGGAAGAAAATGTGTTATATATTAAGTGGCTGAAGGAGAGAAAGCTGATTGACGCCTGTATTGATCCTGAATATACGGCTAAAATAATATGTGCAGTCCTCGACGGAATCATCAAACAATCATATGTATTGGGCCAGCCAGCCACCTTCCGCAGCTTTTTAGACGCACTTTCGGTATTTTTTACTTTAGACAGAGAGCACGAGAGGCCAAGAATTTTGAAAAGTTTTTCAGAAAGCGAGGAACATCAGTGAAGTATAGAGAAATAATTATGTATATCATTATGGGGGTTTTCACAACCATTGTGAATATCGCCAGCTTTTATATATTGGTAGAGATCATGAATGTGGATTACAAAGCCGCCACTGTCGCCGCTTGGATTTTGTCCGTGCTGTTTGCTTACATAACAAATAAATTATATGTGTTTCAGCAAAAAACACATGATCTGCAGAGCCTGCTGAAAGAGCTCACTGCTTTTTTCAGCGTACGGGTCCTGTCTCTCGGCATAGATTTAGGCATGATGATCATTCTTGTCGGCCAGTTCAATACAAATGAAACCTTGGCCAAAATACTCGACAACGCGGTCATTGTTGTCGTCAACTATGTTGCGAGCAAATGGCTCGTCTTTAAAAAAACAAAGGAAGAAGGTGTATGAGAGGACTACAGCATATGATCTGCCGTTTTCTATGGAGAAATAAGGGGAATAAAAAATAAAAACCAGAAAGGTGATTGCACATGCGGGAAGAGCTAAAGGGGATATTTGCAAGTGTATTCGGAGAAAAAGAGGGGTTACGGTTTTTTTTCGCACCTGGAAGAGTGAATCTGATTGGAGAACATACAGACTATAACGGCGGGCATGTCTTTCCGTGCGCGCTGTCAATGGGTACATATGCTGCTGTTGCAGAAAGAAAAGACGGGGTTGTCCGGATGTATTCAGACAACTTTAAAGACGCGGGGATCAAGGAATGCAGTCTTGACGACATTCGCTATCAAAAAGAAGACGACTGGGCGAACTATCCAAAAGGCGTTATTTATGAATTTCAACAGAGGGGATATGCAGTTCCCCATGGCTTTGACATTGTATTTTCAGGGAATATTCCAAACGGGGCGGGGCTGTCGTCTTCCGCTTCTATTGAACTGCTGATGGGGGTTGTGCTCCAAAGCTATTTTCATCCTGAAGTAGATGCGCTTGAGCTTGTGAAAATGGCGCAGCATGCGGAAAACCATTTTATCGGCGTCAATTGCGGAATTATGGACCAATTTGCAATTGGAATGGGGAAAAAACATCATGCGATGCTGCTGAACTGTGACACGCTTGACTATGAATATAGCAAACTCAATGTCTCAGGCCTCGCGCTGGTCATCGCGAACACGAACAAAAAAAGGACATTGGCTGACTCCAGCTATAATACGAGACGCCAAGAATGCAATGATGCATTGCTTGATCTGAAAAAAGGCCTCGATATTGCAGCACTGGGCGACATCAAGCCTTCTGATTTCGATGCGCATTCCAGCCTGATCCAAAATGAAACGAACAGACGCCGGGCAAAGCATGCTGTATACGAAAATCATCGTGCTATTAAGACGGCCCATATGTTCAAAGAGAACAATATAGATGAAATCGGGCAGTTAATGAAGGAATCCCACCTTTCATTGAAGGATGACTATGAAGTAACATGCCCTGAACTTGATGAGCTTGTGTTTGCGGCATGGGATCACGAAGGTGTAATTGGATCAAGAATGACGGGAGCAGGCTTTGGCGGATGCACCATCAGCATTGTAAAAGATGAATTCGTTGATGATTTTATTCAGAAGGTTGGAGACAGATATCAAGAAAAAACAGGGCTCCGAGCGGATTTTTATGTCGCGGATATCGGAGAGGGAGCGAGAGAACTAAAGGGGGAGTGACATATGAGTATTTTTGAACATCTGGAACAGCTGCTTGAGTATGGCCTGGAACGAAAATTGATTTCGATCTGGGATCGGGAATATACGACAAACCGTCTTTATGAAGCGCTGGGCATCACACATCCCGAGCCGATCTCCAGCACCAGCATTAAGCAGTCACAAAGCCTGCCGGACTTGCTTGCTCCCATCTATAAATGGGCTGCGGAAACCGGCCGAATGGAAGCGGATACAGATACGTACCGTGACCTGCTCAGCGCAAAGCTGATGGGCTGTTTTGTACCTGCTCCGTCCGAGGTCATTCGCAAATTTGAAGAGACAAAAGCATTATACGGCCCAAAACAGGCGACAAAGGAATTCTATCAATATTCAGAGGATGTCTATTATATACGGACTGACAGAATCGCCAAAAATGTTCATTGGACGGTGCCGACCGAATATGGCGAACTGGAAATGACCATTAACCTATCAAAGCCTGAAAAGGACCCGAAAGCGATTGCGGCTGCAAAAGAGCAGGAACAGACAAATTATCCGATGTGTTTGCTGTGTAAAGAAAATGTCGGCTTCGAGGGAAGCGTGAATCATCCAGCCCGGCAAAATCACAGAATCATTCCGGTCACCCTTGAGGACGAACAATGGTTCCTGCAATTCTCGCCATATGTCTATTATCCAGAGCACTGTATTGTCTTAAAAGGTGAACATGAACCGATGGAGATCAGCAAAAAAACATTTGAAAGGCTGCTGTCATTTCTCGGGCAGTATCCGCATTATTTTATCGGTTCAAACGCGGATCTGCCGATTGTCGGCGGCAGCATCCTAAGCCATGATCATTTCCAAGGCGGCGCGCATGATTTTCCAATGGCACGTGCAGAAGCGGAAGACGTTTATGAATTAAATGATTATCCCGGCGTGTCGCTGGGCTTAGTGAAGTGGCCGATGTCTGTGCTCAGGCTCCAAGGAGACGAACCGGGTCATGTCGCCGAAGCTGCTGACCATATCTTCCGCACGTGGCAGACGTATTCCGATGAAAAAGCCGGCATTGCCGCCTATACAGGCGATACGCCCCATAATACGGTCACACCGATTGCGCGGCGCAGGGGAGGCTTGTACGAACTCGATATCGTACTGAGGAACAACCGGACGGATGAGGAGCATCCATTAGGAATATTTCATCCTCATCAAGAAGTCCACCATATTAAAAAAGAAAATATCGGCCTGATTGAGGTCATGGGATTGGCGATATTGCCGGGCCGCTTACAGGAGGAAATGAAAGAAACGGCAGCGGCGCTATGCTCTGCTGATCCGAAAACAGCCTTAGAACAAAATCCGCTCACTGCAAAGCATAGTGAATGGGCTCTTCGAATGATGAAAAAAAGAACCATAACAAAAGAGAATGCAGATCTAGTCATAAAAGAAGAGCTGGGACATGTATTCGCTCGCATTCTTGAACACGCCGGTGTGTTTAAACAGACAACGGAAGGAAAACAGGCCTTCAGAGGGTTTATCGACCAGTTGGGCGTCAAACCAGTCAAAAGCCTCAACCGCTAGGGTTGAGGCTTTTTCGATTTTTATGGCAAAACAAACACCCAAAGCGCTGACGCTTCGGGTGCTGCTGCTTTTATCCTCTTTTTCTGGTTAACAGGCTTACTAGAAAGACAACAATGGCTGCGCCAATTACCGCTGGAATAATGGCAAATCCCGCTAGGTGCGGCCCCCATGTTCCAAGCAGCCCGTGTCCGATCCAGGCGCCAATAAGACCTGCGATCATAGACCCGATAATTCCTCCGGGCATATCTCCTTTTACAAACAGGCTTCCAAGCCATCCGATAATAATAGCGACGATAAGTGAAATAAGAAAACTCATCATGCAACACATCCTATTTTTTATTTATTTGCTTATATCATTCCTCTTTTTTGTATAAGATAAACAACTGGATGCTCTCATAAAAAAATACGGACAATTCAGAGCATATTGGCTCTTCATTGCGCCTTTTCTTTCAATATTTGATGCGTTAAAATGGTAACCGTGTGAAAAGATGCTAGACAAGGAAAAAATAATTCCTATCTAGAATGTTTAACAAAATGAAATTTTTGATTGACCTAAGTTTTTTATTGTGGTAAACCTTAATTTGTCAGAATTAGTTCTTCATCATCTTTCTTTACTTTATATGCGGAAATAACTAGAAACTTTTCATCTTAAGCGATAGATGTGAATAAAGTTGGAGCAATTTTTGTCGATTTTATGACATTTAAGCGAAAATGGGATGAAGTTTATAAAAAAATAAAGCTAATAAGTGAAGTTTTTGATAGCATAACAAAGTAGAGAAAAGATTTTGAGGAAGTATGCACTTCAGATTTATTACATCAATAGGAAGGATGGTGATCTTCTTGTTCAGAGCATTAAAACCGTTGCTTGTATTAGCGCTGTTAACTGTGGTTTTCGTCCTTGGGGGATGCAGCAATGCTTCAGTACTAGATCCGAAAGGACCTGTAGCTGAACAGCAAAGTGATTTAATCCTGTTATCTATCGGATTTATGCTGTTTATCGTCGGGGTCGTCTTTGTTCTATTTACCATTATTTTAGTAAAATACCGCGACCGTAAAGGCAAAGATAATGGATCTTATAACCCAGAAATTCACGGTAACACGTTTTTAGAAGTAGTCTGGACAGTGATCCCAATTTTAATCGTCATTGCACTTTCTGTGCCAACAGTACAGACGATATATTCGTTAGAAAAAGCTCCTGAAGCAACAAAAGATAAAGAGCCTCTTGTTGTTTATGCTACTTCGGTAGACTGGAAATGGGTATTCAGCTACCCTGAACAGGATATTGAAACGGTCAACTACTTAAACATTCCTGTCGACCGCCCGATCTTGTTCAAAATCTCATCTGCAGATTCAATGGCTTCGCTATGGATTCCTCAGCTTGGAGGGCAAAAATATGCGATGGCAGGAATGCTGATGGATCAATACTTACAGGCTGACAAAGTGGGTACTTACGAAGGCCGCAACGCGAACTTCACAGGTGAACATTTTGCAGACCAAGAGTTTGATGTGAATGCAGTTACAGAAAAAGACTTTAACAGCTGGGTGAAAAAGACTCAGAACGAGGCTCCTAAGCTGACAAAAGAGAAGTATGATGAATTGATGCTTCCTGAAAATGTGGACGAATTAACGTTCTCTTCTACTCACTTGAAATACGTTGATCACGGACAAGACGCTGAGTACGCGATGGAGGCGCGCAAACGCCTTGGCTATCAAGCCGTTTCACCGCACTCTAAAACAGATCCGTTTGAAAACGTAAAGAAAAACGAATTTAAGAAGTCTGATGATACAGAAGAATGATATTGATCAGGAAAGGAGGAAGCCTGCATGAAATTCAAATGGGACGAATTTTTCGTAACTGGTGACCCATTAATTCTGGGCGCACAAGTTTCCATTGCGCTTTCAACCATTGCCATTATTTTTGTACTGACTTACTTCAAAAAGTGGAAATGGCTGTGGTCTGAATGGATAACTACTGTTGACCATAAAAAACTCGGAATCATGTACATTATATCTGCTGTAATTATGTTATTCCGCGGCGGTGTCGACGGTCTGATGATGCGTGCCCAGCTAGCGCTTCCGAATAACAGTTTTTTAGACTCAAACCACTATAATGAAATTTTTACAACTCACGGTACAATCATGATCATCTTCATGGCGATGCCGTTCTTAATCGGTCTTATCAACGTTGTTGTACCTCTTCAAATCGGTGCCCGCGACGTTGCGTTCCCTTACTTGAACAACCTGAGCTTCTGGACGTTCTTTGTAGGGGCGATGCTTTTCAATATTTCTTTCGTTATCGGAGGTTCTCCGAACGCAGGCTGGACGAGTTATATGCCGCTTGCAAGTAACGACATGAGCCCTGGGCCGGGTGAGAACTACTACCTCCTCGGACTTCAGATTGCCGGTATCGGTACCCTGATGACAGGGATCAACTTTATGGTAACAATCTTAAAAATGAGAACAAAAGGCATGACATTAATGCGTATGCCAATGTTCAC
The DNA here is from genome assembly GCF_037963565.1 of Bacillus sp. PS95. Lineage (NCBI taxonomy): Bacteria > Bacillati > Bacillota > Bacilli > Caryophanales > Bacillaceae > Bacillus > Bacillus sp. PS95. The sequence goes on along the minus strand of NZ_CP150160.1, from coordinate 3,878,865 downwards.
ATGGACAACACTGATCACAATGGTTATTATCGTGTTTGCTTTCCCTGTACTTACAGTAGCATTAGCACTTTTATCATTTGATCGTTTGTTCGGCGCTCACTTTTTCACATTGGAAGCAGGCGGTATGCCGATGCTTTGGGCTAACTTGTTCTGGATTTGGGGACATCCTGAAGTATATATCGTTATTCTTCCGGCGTTTGGTATTTTCTCAGAAATCATCTCAAGCTTTGCAAGAAAACAATTGTTTGGTTACAAAGCGATGGTTGGTTCTATTATCGCCATCTCTGTATTGAGTTTCTTAGTTTGGACTCACCACTTCTTCACAATGGGGAACAGTGCGTCCGTTAACTCATTCTTCTCAATTACGACAATGGCAATCTCAATCCCAACCGGGGTTAAAATCTTTAACTGGCTCTTTACAATGTATAAAGGCCGAATCAGCTTTACAACACCTATGCTGTGGGCGCTTGCGTTCATTCCTAACTTCGTTATCGGCGGGGTTACAGGGGTTATGCTTGCGATGGCAGCAGCGGATTATCAATACCATAATACGTACTTCCTTGTATCTCACTTCCACTATGTGCTGATCGCGGGTACTGTATTTGCTTGTTTCGCCGGATTTATTTTCTGGTATCCAAAAATGTTCGGCCACAAGCTGAACGAAAGAATCGGAAAATGGTTCTTCTGGATCTTTATGATCGGGTTCAATATTTGTTTCTTCCCGCAATATTTCTTGGGGCTTCAAGGCATGCCTCGCCGTATTTACACATACGGACCGAACGACGGCTGGACAACATTGAACTTTATCTCAACAGTCGGAGCTTTCATGATGGGTGTAGGATTCTTAATCCTTTGCTATAACATCTACTACAGCTTCCGTTACTCTACTCGTGAAATCAGCGGAGATTCATGGGGTGTGGGACGTACGCTTGATTGGGCGACTTCTTCTGCGATTCCGCCGCATTACAACTTTGCGGTGCTTCCTGAAGTCAAATCTCAAGATGCATTCCTGCATATGAAAGAAGAAAAAACTGAATTATACCCTGAAAGCAAATTTAAGAAAATCCATATGCCAAGCAACTCAGGCAGACCGTTCTTTATGTCTGTTGCCTTCGGTCTTGCAGGCTTTGGACTTGTCTTTGAATGGTACTGGATGGGCGTAGTCGGATTGATCGGAGTCCTGCTCTGCATGGTTCTGCGTTCATTCGAATACGACAACGGCTACTACATTAGTGTTGATGAAATAAAAGAGACGGAAAGAAAGATTTCCGAATAAGGAGGCGTGAGTTATGGAACATGCAGAACACGGCAATTCTAACGCGCCTATGGAATATCAATCTGAAACCGGCAGACTTAATATTCTCGGGTTTTGGATCTTTTTAGGGGCAGAAATTGTGTTGTTCTCAACACTATTTGCAACCTTCTTCGTTCTTAAAAACAGAACAGCTGGAGGTGTCTTGCCAGACGAACTATTTGAAGTCAATCTGGTAATGATTATGACGTTCTTGCTGCTGATCAGCAGCTTTACCTGCGGGATCGCTGTTCATGAAATGCGCCGCGGAAGTTTAAAAGGCGTAGTCATTTGGACAATTATCACTCTTCTTCTCGGTGCCGGCTTCGTCGGATGCGAGATCAACGAGTTTGTTCACTATGTACATGAAGGAGCGGCTCTCAGTACAAGTGCGTTCTGGTCTGGATTCTTTGTTTTACTTGGAACTCACGGAACTCACGTAACAATCGGGATTTTCTGGATCACAGGAATTCTGATTCAGTTGAAGAAACGCGGCTTAACTCCGCAAACTTCATCTAAAATCTTTATCTCAAGCTTGTACTGGCACTTCTTAGATGTTGTATGGATTTTCATCTTTACAGGTGTCTATCTCATGGGATTGGGGGGTCTGTAAAATGGCAAACAAATCTGCTGAACACAGTCACTTTCCATGGAAACACATTGTAGGTTTTATCCTGTCTATCGTTTTGACCCTGCTGGCTCTATGGGTTGCAGTGTATACTGACCTGAGCTCATCAGCAAAACTTTGGATTATCTTCGGCTTCGCCTTCATTCAGGCGGCGCTGCAGCTTCTCATGTTCATGCATATGACAGAGAGCGAAAACGGCACGATCCAAGTCGGAAACACACTGTTCGGATTCTTTGGCGCGATCGTTATCGTACTTGGATCCATCTGGATTTTCGCGGCTCACTATCACCATGGTGACCATATGGACGGAAATCCTCCTGGAGGCGCTGAACACTCAGAGCATTCTGGCCATAACGAATAATACAAAAAACCCTCTTCATTGGAAGAGGGTTTTTTGCTGTCTTCAGCTGCTTCGCTTTCTGCGAAGATACGGAAGGCCGTAAATGATAAATGCGGCGATATGAGCGACAAAGACGTTAACGGCAAACAAGATAATCATGAGAGTGTGTCCAAGTGGAGAAAGGCTTTCTGTTGCGTAAAAGAAGAAGAATACCCACATTAAAATGATTGGCGGAATAGCTGAGAGTGCGACTTTTTTGTTATCAAGCCAAATAAAGAGAGGCGTTGCGCTGGCAACCAGTAAGTAAGCAAAAAACATGTCCATCATACCCGTCTCCTTTCATTTTGTGATAACGTTTACAAAAATGAAATAGAGGAACTGAGTTGTGTCTGTTTTGTGATTGTTTTTTGAACATTCTGTTACAATTATTATACCATGTTTTCCAGAAATTGATACGTGTTTTTGCAGAAATGGACTGGATCTATCGTCTTATTTTTTTCGTTTAATGTGCTAGGAGAATGTATGGGCATGGGGCTCTGAATTTTTAGCTGTTTCTTATGAGGTATCACATTATTTGGGAACATAACACATTATCGCATTCGTTTTTTAACAAATTCTTTTGGTATGGCGTTTTTTTCATTTGAAAAGTTTTGTGTCAATCGAAACATTTCGGTTTATGATACGTCATATTTCGTGTAGCTGAAAAAGTGCCGCAAATGCTGAAAAAACATAAAAGGAAGCGAGCTTCACGTGTCATCTTGAACGTGGTTCATGTATAATAAACATTAGTGATTTTCCGATGAAAATGTAAGGCGGGATAGAATGAGTCGATATAAGAAACAGCAAAGCCCCTTTTATCAGGGGGATTTGATTTTTATATTTGGTGTGTTTTTTATTATAAGCGTAGTATCAATTTATGCTGCCGGTCAGTTTGGGCAGTATGGGAACACGGATTGGATTCAGCAAATTGTGTTTTATTTTTTGGGGGCTGTTGCCATTACAGTTCTTTTGTACTTTGATTTAGAACAGCTTGAAAAGTTAAGTTTATATATTTTTATCATTGGTATTTTATCTTTGATTATTCTTAAAATCAGTCCCGAGTCTATTGCACCTGTTATTAAAGGGGCAAAAAGTTGGTTTAGGATCGGTAGAATAACAATACAGCCGTCAGAGTTTATGAAGGTTGGTTTAATTATGATGCTTGCTTCAGTTATTGGAAAAGCTAATCCTAAAGGAGTTCGGACGCTTAGGGATGATATCCACTTGTTATTAAAGATTGCGGGTGTCGCAGTTATTCCTGTAGGTCTTATCCTGATGCAGGATGCTGGGACTGCGGGAATATGTATGTTTATCGTTCTTGTAATGGTTTTTATGTCAGGTATAAATTGGAAATTGATTGCGATCATAGCTGGTTCAGGTATCTTACTCATTTCATTAATTTTATTAGTAATGATAAACTTTCCTGACGTTGCTAAATCAGTTGGAATACAGGATTATCAAATTAAGCGGGTCACTTCTTGGGTGTCTGCTTCAAATGAGACACAGGAAGATTCAAATGACAGCTGGCAAGTTGACCAGGCCATCATGGCAATAGGATCTGGTGGTATTTTAGGTAATGGTATTTCTAATTTGAAGGTTTATGTTCCAGAGAGTACGACTGACTTTATCTTTTCTATAATAGGTGAGTCATTTGGCTTTATAGGCTGTGCAATTGTTGTCATCATGTTCTTCTTTTTAATCTACAGGCTTGTTGTTCTGATAGACAAAATACATCCGTTTAACCGTTTCGCTTCTTTCTTTTGCGTTGGCTATACGGCGTTAATTGTGATCCACACATTCCAGAATATCGGAATGAACATCGGCATTATGCCTGTTACCGGGATTCCGCTGCTGTTTGTCAGCTATGGGGGAAGCTCGACACTTTCCACGTTAATCGGATTTGGAATTGTATATAATGCAAGTGTGCAGCTGACGAAATACAGAAGTTATCTTTTTAATTCTTAATATGCAGACAGCCTTTACAGAGGCTGTCTTTTTTTGTGCAGAGCATTTCGCTTTTGAGATCACTTTTTTTCGGATATGATAAAAAGTGATAAGGAGGTTTTTGTGATGAATAACACAATCGAAACCATTTTGAATCATCGGTCAATCCGGTCTTTTACTGATCAGCTTTTGACAGCTGAAGAAATTGATACATTAGTGAAAAGTGCGCAGGCTGCGTCTACATCCAGCTATGTGCAGGCATATTCGATTATCGGGGTTTCTGATCCTGAGAAAAAACGTGAGCTGTCCGTGCTTGCTGGGAATCAGCCTTACGTTGAGAAGAACGGACACTTTTTTGTATTTTGTGCGGATTTGTACCGCCATCAAAAACTGGCTGAGGAAAAAGGTGAACATATTTCTGAGCTGCTCGAGAATACAGAAATGTTTATGGTTAGCTTGATTGATGCGGCGCTGGCAGCGCAAAATATGAGCATTGCCGCTGAATCCATGGGGCTTGGCATTTGCTATATCGGCGGCATTCGGAATGAACTGGACAAGGTGACAGAGGTGCTGCAAACGCCTGACCATGTGCTCCCGCTTTTCGGACTGGCAGTAGGCCATCCTGCGAACCTTTCCGGCAAAAAACCGAGATTGCCAAAGCAGGCCGTTTATCATGAGAATACGTATAATGTGAACACAGACGATTTCCGTCATACTATGAATACGTATGACAAAACCATTTCTGATTACTATAGAGAAAGAACAAACGGGCAGCGGGAAGAAACGTGGTCCGATCAAATACTGAACTTTATGAAGCAAAAGCCGCGTACGTATTTAAATGACTACGTGAAAGAAAAGGGCTTTAATAAAAACTAAAGCAAACCTCTCCGTCTGGAGGGGTTTTTATGTTTCACGTGTAACATATTCCGACAAATAGGGACAGGCTTTCACAAATAAATGGCGAATGATAGGAGACACTGATAAGCAGTGTGAGCGGCTTTGGAGAAAAAATAGAAGATCAGTGATACGATGAGGATGAGGTGGTAGGGATGGTTTCATTAAGTATATTAGATCAATCTCCAGTATCAGAGGGCAGCAATGCTGAAACGGCCTTACAGCAAACCGTTGCGCTTGCTCAAGCTGCTGAGGACCTTGGATATAAGAGATTTTGGGTTTCTGAGCATCACTTTTCAAAACGGCTGGCAGGGTCCAGTCCTGAGGTGCTAATCAGTCATATAGCGGCGAAAACAAAGCGAATCCGTGTTGGATCAGGAGGAGTCATGCTGCCGCATTACAGTGCTTATAAAGTAGCTGAAAACTTTCGTGTTCTGGAGGGGCTGACACCAGGAAGAATTGACCTAGGGCTTGGCAGAGCACCGGGGGGAATGCCGATTGCATCATGGGCGCTGAATGACGGCGGTAAGCGCAATGCTGATCAGTATCCGCAGCAAATTAAGGAGCTGACCATGTATTTGCATGATTTGGCGGATGACAAACACCGTTTTCCGAATCTGACGGCTGCGCCGCATATTTCAACGGCTCCGGATGTGTGGCTGCTCGGCTCATCTGGAGAAAGCGCGCTGCTCGCAGCTGAATCTGGCGCTGGCTATATGTTTGCCCATTTTATCAATGGAGAGGGCGGAGAGGGTACTGTCAGACAGTATAAGAGACGATTCAAACCGTCTGTGTTAGGAGATACGCCTCGAGCGGCAGTTGCTGTTTTTGTTCTTTGTGCTGACACGGAGGAGAAGGCAGAGGAGCTTGGGGCTGTGCTTGATTTTACACTTTTGGCGGGAGAGCAGGGTATTCCTTTAGAGGGAGTTCCTTCGTATGAAGCTGTTCGGAAAAATACGTATTCTCCTTATGAACAGAGACGAATTGCTGATAATCGAAATCGAATGATTGTCGGTACGAAAGAACAGGTTAAGGAGCGGCTGCTAGCTTTGAGTAAAGCGTATGAAACAGAGGAAATCATGGTGGTGACCATCACACATCATTTTGAAGATAAGCTCCGATCGTATCGATTATTGCAGGAGGCGTTTGCTGACTGATCTTTAAAAAGCCCTGCCGATTCGGCAGGGCTTTTTCTTATTCAACAGTGAAAGGTTCTTCGGTCAAAACCTGGCTTGACTTGCCTTTGTTCGCGGCATATGCGAGCAAGTAATACTCTCCGGCCGGAAGTTTGGTTCCGCCATTAATCGTGCCGTCCCAGTCAAAGTACTGGTAACCTTTATCTTGGTTTTTATAAATGCCGGCTTGGCCTGCGAAATCAAGGTTGCTGTCATAGACGAGGAACGCTAGCTCTTCCGCTCCCGCAGGAAGGTAGGTTTCAATTTGATAGGTACCTTGTACAGACCCTTCGCTGACAGAGACAGATGTGACTCTCGGATAATCGGGCTCTTTCACAATCAGCAATGTAGGTACCTTAGCGACCGTTTTTCCGCCTTCTCTGACGATAACCGTTCCTTCATAGGTGCCAGCTTTTGTTTTCTTCGTATTGACCTTTACTTTTGCAGTGGCTTTCCCGGTTTGATGTGCCGGAATCACAACACGACTTGTGCCGGATGTGGAGATGCCGCTGCCATTAAATGAGTATTCCAGTGTGTATGATTTTCTAATGGAAGATTGATTTTCAATCGTAAACGTTTCTTTTTTCGTTTCGTTTCCGTTTTCCTTCAAGAACGTGCCGTATGAATAGCTTCCAGGTGAGACGAGCGAATCTGCTTTGATTGCGTTCATGATTCTTGCGCTGCCTGCGCCTTGAGCGTTATGCGGATATACTTCCCCATCGCTATCCTTTAAAGTGACAGCGGTATTCATGATGGCGGTTTTAATCTGTTCAACGCTCCACTTTGGCTTGGCTTGTTTAATAACGGCAACCGCTCCGGCAATATGAGGCGATGCCATGCTTGTTCCTTGTTTTGATCCGTAGCCGTATGGATGGTCAGGATCGTGTGTTGGGATCGTGCTCACGATATTGACCCCTGGCGCGGAAATATCAGGCTTAATCATCCACGTATCCATAACAGGGCCGCGTGATGAGAAATCAGCCACTTGTTCACCGAGCGCTTTTGAGACCGTCAACTTGAATGTTGTTTTTGTCTCACCAGCTTTCAGGGCGCTGACGAGTTTTTCGCCGTCTTCTAATGAAAGCTTAATCGTTGGGACAGACATGCCTGGCACATTGGCTTCAATTTCTCCAGAGAGGTTGTTATACACAACCATGCCGATTGCACCGGCTTTTTTAGCGTTATCCGCTTTATCCACAAATGCAATGCTGCCTCGTTTGACAACGGCGACTTTGCCTGTCAGGTCTTTCCCTTCAAAATCCTTTGCTTCGCCGATTCCCGCTTCGACAAGCTCAACTTCTTTGTTATTGAGCGCTTTGACTTCGTCCTCCTTGTTATAGCCCATCACTTTTGCTGAAGAGTAGGAGCCGAATGTGACGGCGTATTCATTGAGCGGCAGCTGAGTCGCACCGACAGAAATCGCTTCTCTTGATGTGCCCGGCGATCCGACTGTCCAGCCGTTCGGTCCGCTGTTGCCGTTTGAGGTAACAGCGACAACGCCTTCTGACATGGCCCAGTCAAGCGCTGTGCTTGTCGCCCAGTCCGGGTTGTTTAAAGAGTTTCCGAGAGACAGGTTCATCACATCTGCTCCGTCCTGCACTGCACGTTCCACACCGGCGATGACGTTTTCCGTTGTGCCGCTTCCACCAGGCCCTAACACACGATAAGCAAGAAGTGTTGCATCAGGCGCTACGCCTTTAATTGTTCCGTTTGCAGCCACAGTTCCGGCTACGTGTGTGCCGTGGTCAGTCGCTCCGCCCCTCGGATCGCCTGTTGGTGTTTCTTTTGGATCGTAATCATTGTCCACAAAATCGTATCCTTTATATTGTCCAAAGTTTTTCTTCAGATCTGGGTGATTGTATTCAACCCCAGTGTCAATAATCGCCACCTTGATGCCTTTTCCTGTGTAGCCTAAATCCCATGCATCGTTTGCTCCGATATAAGGCGCACTGTCATCCATTTGCGGAGATACGGCGTCTTCGGAGATTGTGACGTCTTTATCCTTCATATTGTCTGTTTTATATGTGACGTTCGGGTACACTGCCTTAACGTCTTTTACCGCGAGAAGTTTTGGAATCTCATTAGCTGGAAGCTTCATAGAGAAGCCTGAGAATACCTGCTCATATTCCCGGTTTACTTTTCCGTTTTTCACCGCTTTGATTGCTTTGTTTTTTGCTTTTGTGCGAGCGGTTTTCAGCTTGCTTTTCGATTGGCTTTCTCCCGCTTCCTTCGCTTCTGCCAAGGATTTTTCTTTTAATTCCACTATAACGGTTGTTTTTTTGCTTGTCGTCATATCGATATCACCGAATACCTCGGCTTTTTCCAGATCAGCCGACGTTTTTGAAGAAGCCGGAGCTGCCTGGACGCCCGTAATACCTGTGGATAACGCAAAAAATAAGACGAAACTTACAAGCAGAAAGCGAATGATCCCCTTTTTCAATGTGTTTCCCCCTTTGTATTTAGAAAAAATGTGAAAGATCTAGTATATATTTCTTGAAAATTCAAAAAAATCCTTGTGTCATTTGGACCATTTATTGGATTTTGTTTGTGTATAACGAAGGAGTTATACACAGAACCCTGTGTATAAGTGAATAAACCTGTGTATATATATAGTTAGGAATATACGTTCGTATACAAAATATAGATAGAGTTTGTGGACATGTGGATATCTCTTGTGATTAAGTTGTTCTTATCTTTGGGATAACTTGTGTATAAAGTTTTTAAAGCGGTTCTCCAATTTTCATTTCAATTCTTTCAGCTTTCAACAAAACTTCTAAAAACTAGTTGGTTTTTTCACTCATATTGTGACAAAGAATTCTCTTTCCACGGTCTATCATAGAGTCATGAGTTTTGCTAGAGCTGCTAGTTTGCGAGAAAAGAAATCGGCCGTCTTTTCTTGCGGGCTGCGGCTGAGAAAACGGGCTGCTAAAAAGGCTGCCTGCCAAAAAGAAGCGGAGGGATGTTTTTCTATGAAACGTTTGCTTGTATCTTTACGGGTGTGGATGGTCTTTTTGATGAACTGGGTGACGCCGGACAGAAAAACTGCGGCTGCCGCGGTCTATTCGGCTCAGCGTACATACCAAAGAAAGGCGGCTGTGCAGGCCGCAGGACTCGTTTCGTTTTATGAGTGGCGGATGGCTGTGAATGAGGAAGAAAAGCAGAAAGCGAAAGCCGCCGCGCTTTATAAAAGAAGATGTTTGCAAGCCTTCAAGGAATCGCCAAAGCAGGAGAGAGCGGGCCCGCATCTTTACATGGCGGTCAAAAGGAGGTAAAATCCCAGTCAAAAGCAAATTGGCGGGAGAGATAACCTCTTGAAAATCTATAAAGTATTAAACAACAATGCGGCTTTAATAAAAGAGGATGATCAGGAAAAAATCGTGATGGGACCGGGAATCGCTTTTCAAAAAAAGAAAAATGATCTCATCCCTATGAATAAAGTGGAAAAAATCTTTGTCGTGCGCGACGAGAATGAAAAGTTCAAACAAATCCTGCAAACACTGCCGGAGGAGCATATAGAAATAGCTGAGGATATCATCAGCTATGCGGAAGGAGAGCTCGCGGCGCCGCTGAGCGATCACATTCATATCGCGCTTTCTGACCATTTGTCCTTTGCGATCGAAAGGATTCAAAATGGGCTGCTTGTGCAGAATAAATTGCTGCATGAGATAAAGGCGCTCTATAAAAAAGAATATGAGATCGGCCTGTGGGCGATCGGACATGTAAAAGAGACATTGGGCATGTCTCTGCCTGAAGATGAAGCGGGTTATATTGCCCTTCACATCCATACGGCGAAGATGGATGCGGAGAGCATGTATTCGGCGCTGAAGCATACGACCATGATCAAAGAAATGATAGAGAAAATAGAACAATACTTTAATCGAAAGGTGGATGAAAACAGCATTTCCTATCAACGCCTTGTCACGCATTTGCGATACGCGGTCAGCCGGTTGGAATCAAATGAAGCGCTCCATCGTATGGACGAGGAGATGCTTTATTTCATCCAAAAAAAGTATTCATTCGCCTATCAATGTGCGCTGGAGCTGGCGGAGTTTTTGAAAAATGAATATCAATTACATTTGCCGGAAACCGAGGCCGGCTATATCACGCTGCATGTCCAGCGTCTTCAAGATCTCTCGGAATAACCGATTTGACTTGCAGGGAGTGATCTCTGGAAGTTTTTTTATTGATCAGGATTCAGTGTGTAGTACATCCAGCCCATCATGACTATTCCCGCGGTCAGATTGCCGAGCGTAACGGGGATTAAGTTTCTGACTGCTCCCATCAGTGTCACTGTATCAGGGTGCTCGATCAAAAGCGAGATGGCGAATGTGCACATATTGGCAATGCTGTGTTCAAAGCCGGAAATAAAGAAGCAGAAAACGAAAAGCATCATGGTAAAAAGCTTTGCTCCTTCCCCTTTGAGAGACATTGGAATGAAAAAGGCGAGGCATACAAGCCAATTGCACAGCATTCCTCTGAAAAACAATTCGGAAGCCGGCGGCTCTATTTTGTGCTCTGCCAAATGAATCAAAAAGGAATGAACAGAAGGCTCCTCAAAAAGTCCCGTCGCGCTGATCAGGATGGCAAACAGAATGGCGCCGATTAAATTGCCGGCATAGCTTGACATCCACAAGTACAGGGTGTTGCGCCAGCTGAGTTTTTTCCGGAGCGCGGTATAGGTGAAATAAAAGGTGTTGCCGGTAAATAAATCTCCGCCTCCGTAAGCAATCATCAGAATAGCGGCCCCGAAAGTGACAGCGGCTGCCGGAAAGGCAAACGGAGAATCAGCCATAAAGAAATAGCTGCCTGTTTTGCTTGCGGCTGTAATGCCAAAACCAATAAACATACTGGCCAAAATGGACCGAAGCACATAACGGATTTTGCTTGAAGCGAATATGTTTTGTTTTTTCAAAGCATACTGTTCAACCTTTTGTAATGCTTGAGTTTCCATTGTCTTTTCCTGCTTTCTTTCATGATTGAGCATAGTATAGCACGATATTGTGAAGTATTTCACAATTAATTTTTACGAATTTTTGTCTACATGTTTTATCAAACTATTTAACTAAAAAAATAGTTGACGAAAACGCTGTCATGATTTATGATGAAAGCGTATTCTTAATCTGAATAAGCGGGATTGTGACTGGTAAAGCAGGCAAGACCTAAAATTTGCGTAAATGAAAAAGGATCGCTGTGTCCTTTATTCGTTGGCGAATTTTAGGTCTTTTTTGTTTAAATAAAAGGGGGAGAAATAGATGGATTACAAAGAGACTGCAAAACGCCTCATTGAGCTTCTCGGAGGGAAAGAAAATATTATCAGCGCGGCTCATTGTGCAACAAGACTGCGTTTAGTGATGAAAGATGAATCAAAGATAGATCAAGCACAAGTAGAAGAGCTTGATGGCGTCAAAGGGGCTTTCAGCAGCTCTGGCCAGTACCAGATCATTTTCGGAACAGGCCTTGTGAATAAAGTATTCGATGCCTTTTCTAAAGAAGCTGATATCGAGCGTGAAGAACACGTCAATCATCAGGATGCGGCAAAAGAAAAGCTGAATCCCGCTGCGAGATTTGCGAAAACGCTTTCTAATATTTTTGTCCCAATTATCCCGGCTATTGTGGCCAGCGGCCTGTTAATGGGATTGCTGGGTATGATCAATGCGTTTCATTGGATGAGCAAGGATTCTGCGCTTTTGCAGCTGCTTGATATGTTTTCAAGTGCAGCATTCATTTTCTTGCCGATTCTAATCGGGGTCAGCGCTTCAAAAGAGTTTGGCAGCAATCCATACTTGGGAGCGGTCATCGGGGGAATCATGATTCATCCGTCTCTTTTAAATCCATGGGGATTGGCGGAAGCCACACCTGATTATATGCATCTTTTCGGATTTGATATCGCGCTTCTAGGCTATCAGGGAACTGTCATCCCTATTCTGCTGGCGGTTTATGTAATGAGCAAGGTAGAGAAATGGACAAGAAAAGTGGTTCCGCATGCGGTAGACTTGCTTGTTACACCTTTTGTTACTGTAATTGTCACCGGGTTTGTTGCTTTTATCGCGATTGGCCCTCTGGGAAGAGCCCTTGGCTCCGGGATTACGGTTGCTTTAACTTATGTGTATGACCATGCCGGTTTTGTTGCAGGTTTGATTTTCGGGGGCACGTATTCACTCATCGTGCTGACAGGTGTTCATCACAGCTTCCATGCGATTGAGGCGGGGTTAATTGCAGATATAGGCAAAAACTACTTGCTGCCTATCTGGTCAATGGCGAATGTCGCACAGGGCGGGGCAGGCCTTGCCGTCTTCTTTATGGCGAAAAAGGCAAAGACAAAAGAAATCGCGCTTCCGGCAGCATTTTCCGCTTTTCTCGGCATTACTGAGCCCGTCATATTCGGAGTCAATCTTCGCTACCGAAAACCGTTTATCGCCGCGATGATCGGAGGCGCATTGGGTGGGGCATATGTCGTCTTTACACATGTAGCTGCAAACGCTTACGGGTTAACGGGAATTCCGATGATCGCCATTGCGGCTCCGTTTGGCGTCAGCAACTTGATTCACTATCTGATTGGCATGGCGATTGCAGCAGTGTCAGCGTTCATTGCAGCATTTGTCATGAAGATTAATGAGGATGAGGAGAGGAAAAAATGACAGCACATGACCAGGAGCTTCGTCGCCGGGCTTATGAAGAAGTGGAGAAAAAAGAGCCCATCGCTAACAGCGATCCGCACCGCCAGCATTTTCATATCATGCCGCCGGTTGGGCTGCTGAATGACCCGAATGGCGTGATTTATTGGAAGGGCAGCTATCATGTATTCTTTCAGTGGCAGCCGTTTCAGACGGGGCACGGCGCAAAATTTTGGGGGCATTATACGACACAGGATGTTGTGAATTGGAAGCGGGAAGAGATTGCGCTGGCTCCGAGTGATTGGTTTGATAAAAACGGCTGCTACTCGGGCAGCGCTGTCACGAAAGACGATCGGCTCTATCTGTTTTACACAGGAAATGTCAGGGATCAGGATGGAAATCGGGAAACGTATCAATGCCTTGCTGTTTCTGACGACGGGCTGTCCTTTGAGAAAAAGGGTGTTGTCGCCCGCCTTCCGGAAGGATATACGGCGCATTTTCGCGATCCGAAGGTATGGGAGCATGAAGGCACATGGTATATGGTGATTGGTGCGCAAACAGAGAATTTGAAAGGGCAGGCTGTATTGTTTGCTTCTGATAACCTGAGTGAGTGGAGATTTCTTGGCCCGATAACCGGCGCGGGCTTCAACGGGCTGGACGATTTTGGATACATGTGGGAATGCCCTGATTTGTTTTCCCTTCAAGGATCGGACGTGCTGATTGTTTCGCCTCAAGGGCTTGAGGCTGACGGTTTCCGTTATCAGAACGTATATCAATCAGGTTATTTTGTCGGCCGTCTTGATTATAACAAGCCTGAACTGAAGCATGGTGAATTTATGGAGCTTGATCAAGGTTTTGATTTTTACGCGCCGCAAACACTTGAAGATGATCAGGGCAGACGAATTTTGTTTGCATGGATGGCTGTGCCTGACCAGGATGAAGGATCTCATCCGACGATTGACTATCACTGGATTCACTGCATGACGCTGCCGAGACAGCTGACAATATCAGGCGAGAAGCTGATTCAGCAGCCGCTGCCTGAGCTAAAAGCCATGCGCAGAAATGAGAAAAAAATACACATCAACATGCATGGATCATCTGGTACGCTTCCAGTGGAAAAACCTGAAAGAACTGAGATTCTGCTGGAAGACATTCATACAGAGTCAGGCTTTTCAATCAGTATCCGCGGAACGGCTACGTTTTCCTTCCATAAAGACAAGGGGAATGTTACGCTGGAACGAAAGGGCTTTGACGGAAAAAGAACAGAAGCGAGACATTGCCGCATCAAGGATTTGCATACCGTGCACATGTTTATCGACGCATCCTCTGTTGAAATCTTTATCAATAACGGAGAAGAGGTCTTTAGTGCGAGATATTTTCCTTTCCCGGGAAATCATGAAGTAACAGCCAGTTCGACCGGGAAATCTGAAATGAATGTCAGAATTTGGACACTTATGTAGAAAATCCTTCTATTTTCTTATGTGAAATCTGAGCCATCTGTGCTATTCTTCAACGATAACCTACTATTTTTTTCTGTAAAAGGAGTTGTTTTCTTGAATATAAATGAACAGAAGATAACACCGGAATGTTTGGAAAAGGCTGCTAACCAAGTTGAAGATAAGCGGGAAGAATATAAGGATGTGCTGCTTCAGCTGAAAAAAATGCTTGGCGGAACAACGCCGCACAGTGAAACGGCGGAAATTCTCACGCGGGCATATGAACAAATGAAGGAATATGCACTTTTTGTTCAGTCGATAGAAACATTTTTGAGGAAATCTGCAAACAATTTAAAAATCAAATAAACAGGCTGCCGATGGGATCGGCAGTTTTTTCTGTGAAAAGTCTTCGGTGATTTAAAAAGGGCTGCCTCTTTGTTAGGCAGCCCCTTTTGTTTATGATTGTTGATTCAGGCGCAGTGCAGAATGCTTCGTAGGACCAACATACTGGTTTAGCGGGAAGGATTCTTTAATAGCCGCTGTGATGAATTCTTTCGCTGCGTAAATGGCTTCTTTGACTTCCGCACCTTTGGCGAGCTCCGCTGTCACGGCTGCTGAGAATGTACAGCCTGCGCCATGTGTATAAGGCGTATCGATCATTTCGCTTTCAAGGACTTCTGCTGTTTCTCCGTCATAGAGAACATCAACGGCTTTCTCATGTTTGAGTTTGCCTCCGCCTGTAATGACGACATATTGAGCGCCGAGTGCGTGAATTTTTTTCGCGGCTTCGATCATATCGTCAACTGTTTTTAGTTCATCCATGCCGCTGAGCTGGCTGGCTTCAAACAAGTTGGGCGTAATGACAGTGGCTAGCGGAGCCAATTGCTCACGCAGGGCTTGGGCGTGCTCCGGATAAAGGACTTCATTAGCACCTTTGCAAACCATAACCGGGTCAATTACCACATTTTTTAATTGTTTTTCTTTGATCGTTTTTGCCGCAAGCTCGATAATGTCAACGGTTGGCAGCATTCCTGTTTTCATGGCGTCCACGCCGATGCCGTCCGTAATTGTTGCAAGCTGGGCGCGGATTGTATCAGTATCGATCGGGAATACCTGATGGTCCCAGCTGTTGTTTGGGTCCATCGCAACGATCACCGTTAAGGCGGTCATCCCGTATACGTTTTTTTCTTGAAATGTTTTTAAATCAGCTTGAATCCCAGCACCGCCGCTGGAATCTGAGCCGGCAATGGTGAGTGCTTTATGCATAGACATGTCTTGAACCTCCATCATGTTTTGTCTTTCATTATAGTTAGATTTTCTCTGTATCACAATATAGAAGATCTATAGGAATCATTTGACAATCTCAACGGGCTTTCGTAAAATGCTACATAAGAAAACTAGGTAGGGGTTTTGAGATGTTAAATCGTGAGCTGGTTAAGGGAAGCACGGTTATATTGGTATTGACGCTTCTGAACGAGCGGCCGATGTACGGCTATGAGCTTGTAAAAGAAATGGGAAGCCGCAGCGGAAATGAACTGCAGATGAAAGAAGGGACCTTGTATCCTTCTCTTCACAAGCTTGAACGCCAAGGGTATATTTCTTCCTACTGGGAGAAGCAGGAGAAAGGACCGGACCGCAAATATTACCGGATTACAGACGAGGGCAAAGAAGTGCTGGCGGAACGCACGAAGGAATGGAGCGTATTTTCAGCCATGATGGACCGAATACTGAAGTGGAGCGGACAAAATGGATAAAGAAACATATGTATCCGAAATCAAAAGCGGGCTTAAAGGGCTTCCTGAGGGTGAGGCGATGATAGAAGAGATTGAGAGCCATATTGAACATCATCTGTTTCGCTCTTTTCAGGAAGGAAAGAGTGAGGAGGAAGCTATGCAGACTTTATTGCAGGCGTTTGGAACACCAACTGACATTGTTTCTTCGTTTAAGAAAATACAGCCAGTAACGTTCCGTGCGTTTTTGATGTTCCATCTTTTCTGTAACAGTGCCCTATTCGCTGTCGGCATTGCGATTACAATAATGCATGTATGGCTTGAATCACCGTTTGTTCAAGCAGTATGGAAAGGCATTTCTGTTTCTGTTTGGCTGATCTTAGCTGCATATATGATCTACTGGGTGCTGATTGGGTATCAAGGCGTGAAGGAGTTTGGAAAACGCGGAGAAAAGCTTGTTCTACATACGATTCTGATCTCAATGGTGCCAAACGTCAGTTTTATGCTTGTTTTTCTATTCAATGTAATTCCTGCTGCGCTGTTTCAATCCTTGTTGACACCTTGGTTTGTTGGAACTTGTGCTATTGCAACGCTGTTATTTCCGTTATTTGGCCGAATGGGCTGTTATATTGGCAGGCGTCAGCTTGCCTGATTTTTTAGATATATACATAGAAATTCTATGTAAAGGAGGTGTAGTTCGTGAGGATTAGCTCTTGTTTATATGGTTTTGTAGCTCATGGGGCAGTATTTTTGTTTACTGGTGGCTGCATGCTCTTGGCTATGGCAGCCAGCTTGCCTTTTGTTTTTCTGCTTGATCGGCTGCCTGATGTCGTCTTTACAGCAGGTGCCATTCTTACGCTGCTATGTTCATATGCTTATGTCTGGTTTTGGGCGGTCCGATTTGCATATAACCAGAAAATGCGCCTGTTTGAGGTTCAATTGGGGTCCTTTGTGGTGCTGGCCCTCATGATATCTTTGTTTTTATTGGATGGATCTAGTATGAAAGACATCATGATGAATTGGGACGATACAGGCTGTGCTTTTGTTCCGCCGGCTTTTACATTTTTGTGTCTTTCTTATGCACTGGTGCTGCTGCCGGTCTATCAATCTAAGCTGTGGCGTCTTATCCTTCCGAATGGCGTCCGCCTGAAAGATCTCTTTCATGTCTTTGGAAATCTGATGCTGATCATGGTGCTTCTGATCGGAGCCACTTTGCTGTTTCTATCATTGTAGTATGCCGTTTCAGTAGGATATTCCCACTGATCTCCCGTCCAATATATGTTTTAATAGTACATGACTATGAAAATGAGAAGGAGAGCATCATGAAGATTTCTATCGTAATTGTGACCTATAATCGGATTCCGGCTTTGTGTGAGCTTTTGGAGTCGATTTCCCGCCAGACCTTGAAGCCGTATGAAATTATTATTGTGAATGATGCCGGGGAATCGGTCGTGCCGGTCAAAGCACTTTATCCGGAACTGCCGATTGCTGTCATCAATTTAGAAAAGAACTCGGGGCATGTGGCTGCGAGAAATGCCGGTGTAAAAGAGGCGTCTGGCGATTGCATTATGCTGTGTGATGACGATGATTTCTTTACGCCAGGGCATATCGAGAAAATGACAAAGGAAATAGAAACGGCAGACTTCGTTCATTCTGATGCGGAAATAGTTTCGTTTGAAGAGAAAAACGGAACAAGATATCCAGTGTCACGGAAATTGTTTGCTTATACCGCTGACTATGAGGATATGAGAGTGTTTTCTACATACGTGCCGTCGGGCAGCATGTACAGACGTTTTCTGCATGATGAAATCGGGTATTTCGATGCTGATGTGCACAATTACTGGGATTGGGATTTTTATTTACGCGTGGCCAAGGATTACCGGGTGAAGCGTGTCCCTTGCGCCAGTGTGATTTATGCTTTCAGTGACGCGGGAGACAATCAGTCTGCGGACCTTGGCGCCAAGCGGAAGCAATATTTGGATCGTTTAAGTGAAAAGCACGGACTCGGGGAGCTGCCGACGAAAAACTTTGCCGTCCTGCTTGAAGAGCCTGAGATGAAGAGGCGGGAAGCAAAAAGTGAAATGGTTTGGGATGGCGAGCCTGTCTATTCCAGACTTCATCGTTCGTAAGGAGGCCTGAATCTTGAAACAGCTTTTACAAGACAGCTGGTGGAATCAGCTAAAGGAAGAGTTTGAGAAACCGTATTATCAAGAGCTCAGAGAGATGCTGAAGAGGGAATACGCGGAGCAAACGATTTATCCGGACAGCCGGGATATTTTCAACGCGCTGCATTATACATCATATGATGATGTCAAGGTCGTCATTCTGGGACAAGATCCGTATCACGGGCCGGGACAGGCTCAAGGTTTAAGCTTCTCTGTCAAGCCCGGTGTAAAGCAGCCGCCTTCGTTAAAAAATATTTTTCTTGAACTGCAGCAGGACATCGGGTGCAGCATCCCGAATCACGGGTCGCTTGTGAGCTGGGCAAAGCAAGGTGTTCTTTTGCTGAATACTGTGCTGACAGTAAGGCGCGGACAGGCGAATTCCCATAAGGGAAAAGGCTGGGAGCGACTGACGGACCGAATTATTGACGTGCTGAATGAAAGGGAGCGGCCGGTTATCTTTATTTTGTGGGGACGGCATGCTCAAATGAAAAAAGAACGGATCGACACGTCCAAGCATTTTATCATTGAATCGACGCATCCCAGCCCGTTTTCTGCGAGAAACGGATTTTTCGGGAGCAGACCGTTTTCCCGGGCGAATGCCTATTTGGAGAAAATGGGAGAGGCGCCGATTGATTGGTGTATTAAGGATTTGTAAAAAGCGCAGATACTCTGCGCTTTTTTATTTGAGTATTTTTCGAATCATTCGCAGCCCATTTTTGGAGGAAGGATAACGAAATGCGAAGTCGAAGCGGTTCGTTTGTTTGACGACGCTTTTTTTGTGCGTGAATGTGTTAAAACTGTCAAACCCGTGATAGCTGCCGATGCCGCTTTCCCCGACGCCGCCGAATGGCAAATACGGCGTCGCCACATGCATTAACGTATCATTGACACAGCCCCCGCCAAACGACAGATTTCCTAAAACAGCGCGCTCAATTTCTTTGTTTGTGGTGAAGAGATACAGGGCGAGCGGCTTAGGGCGCGATTGGACTTTTTCAATGACTTCCCCGATATTCCGGTATGTAAAGAGCGGAAGAATCGGCCCGAAAATCTCCTCCTGCATCACTTGAGAGTCATCTCTCACTTGTTCGAGAATGGTCGGCGCAATTTTGTGATGATCGGGATCAGATTGTCCGCCTGTGAGCAGGATGCCGTCATTCAGAAAGCTGAGCAGCCGCTGATAGTGGCGCTCACTGACGATTTTGCCGTACTGTGAATTCTGTTCCGGCTGAGGGCCGTAAAATTCTCTGATCGCACGCTTCATTTCTTCTGTGAGCTTCGTTTTGATGTCCTCGTGGACAAATAAATAATCCGGTGCGATGCAGGTTTGTCCCGCATTTGTAAATTTCCCGAAGACGATGCGTTTGGCGGCAAGCTGAATGTCAGCATCTTTATGGACGATGCAGGGGCTTTTGCCGCCGAGCTCCAAGGTTACGGGAATTAATTGTTTGGCGGCGGCCTCCATGACGATTTTTCCTACAGCTACACTGCCTGTAAAGAAAATGTAGTCAAAGGGCTGCTGTAATAATGCTGTGCTGACATCGGGCCCGCCTTCTGCCATAGCGACATAATCAGTAGGAAAAACGCTGCTGATGAGTTTGGAAAGAATAGCAGAAACAGCCGGCGTATATTCTGATGGCTTGAGAACGACCGTGTTCCCCGCCGCAATGGCTCCAATCAACGGAGAAAGCGCCAGCTGCAAGGGATAGTTCCAAGGTGCAATCACCAAAACGGTTCCATACGGCTCAGGAATGATGATGCTTTTGGAGCCTAGATGAGTCAGCGGCGTTTTGACTCGTTTCGGCTTGGACCATTTTTTCAGCCGTTTCATGACAAAGCTGATTTCCTCCAAGACGATTCCGATTTCTGTTGAGTATGCTTCTTGCTCGGATTTGTGGAGATCCTGGTAGAGAGCGGCTATGAGATCGGCTTCATGAGTTCTGACGGCTTGTTTCAGCTTTCGCAAAATGTTCAGTCTCGATTCAAGCGGTCTCGTATGTCCCGCCGCAAAATAGGCTTTATGCTTGCTGATGATAGAGGGGATGCTGTTCATTCCGTTTCTCCTTTTTGTAATGTATGGTGATTTATTATGTGAAAAATCTCTTCTGCTTGTCAATCGCGCAAGGTTTGTCAGAAAAAATAACAAACTCATATCTGCGTTTACAGCAGGAATTTGATAAAATGCAGGAAGACAACATTTATTTTTTTGGAGGGTGCTTCATGAACATTCATATATCTGCATTAATTCAAAAGATGGAAGAGGAGCTGAAAAAAGCAAAAACAGCTGAACGGGATGAGGAGCTGAAGCGTTATGTAGCGGTTGTCCGTTCTCTGTGTGATGTCGTGCTTGATCAGCCGGAGAACGCGAGCGCGCCCCGCATACAGCCGAGCGTTACGCCAAGTCCCGCCGCGCCGCCATCGACAGACCAGCTGATGATGGAAAAAATGATGGGGAGCGCGGGATTAAACAAATATCGAAAGCAAGAAAAAGAGAAGCAGGAAGAGGATGGAAACGGAGAGTCTTTATTTGATTTTTAAAGAGAGAGGTTGAGCTTACGTGAAATTGGTTCTTGGCGCGCTGCAATGGACAGCGTTTATTATTGCTGCGGCGATTGTTGTTCCGGTGGCGGTTGCCCAGTCGTTTCATCTGGATCACTCAGATTCTGCAAGATTGATTCAAAGCACTTTTTTTGTACTGGGAATTGCCGCCGTCATTCAGTGTTTGAAAGGCCACAGACTGCCGATCAATGAAAGCCCAGCCGGCTTGTGGTGGGGAGTGTATACGATCTACGCAGGGCTGACGGGAACTGTGTTTGCGACATATGGAGACACACTGCGGGGGTTGCAGGGAGCTCTTCTTGTAAGCGCTGTATGTTTCTTTTTGTTAAGTGTTTTCAAGGTCATTGACAGACTTGCAAAATTGTTTACTCCGGTTGTAACGGGCGTCTATTTATTGCTTCTTGTCATGCAGCTGAGTCAGCCCATTATAAAAGGAATTCTCGGAATCGGTTATCGACAGGACGGGGTGGACGGTCTTGTATTTGGCCTGGCGCTTGTTGTGATCGCTGCCGCTTTTATAATGACAAATTCGAACATCATGTTTTTTAAGCAATATTCTATTTTATTAGCCTTGTTCGGCGGGTGGGTGCTGTTTGCGGCTGCCGGAGCGGCAAAGCCGATTGAAATGCCGGACCGGCTGTTTCAGCTGCCTTCCCTGTTTCCTTTTGGGACACCGTTATTTAACAGCGGCCTGATCATCACTTCTATTTTTATTACCATCTTGCTGATTGTGAATATGCTGGCGAGCATGAAGGTTGTGGACATCGCCGTGAAAAAATTCAGCAAACAGCCTGATGGAAAGCATCATGAACGCCATGCCGGTTTTGCCGCTTCATTCAGCCATCTGCTTAGCGGTTTGACGGGAGCTATTGCGCCTGTTCCGATTTCGGGAGCCGCGGGTTTTATTGAAACGACCAAAATGCCTTCTAAAAAACCGTTTATGCTCGGCAGTATTCTGGTTATCGTGATCAGCGTAATCCCGTTTTTTATGAATACGTTTGCGAGCCTGCCGTCACCCGTTGGATTTGCGGTGAATTTTGTTGTGTTCTCCGCAATGGGCGGTCTGGCCTTTGCCGAATTTGATTCATATGAGAAAGAAGAATCAAAAAGGGTGAGGTCTATCATCGGTATCTCACTGCTGACAGGGGTCGGTATCATGTTTGTTCCTGAAACTGCGTTAAAGGGATTGCATCCGGTATTTATTTCTCTATTAAGCAACGGGCTCGTATTAGGGACGCTTGCTGCAATAGCAGCTGACCAGTTCCAGCTTTGGCGCAGGAGAAAATCCGACAATCTCGTGTCAACGGAGAACAAACATTGAATTTTGGTGCAGGTGCGATAAGATAAATGATATGAGTTTAACGAAAAGGCGGGAGAGATAGATGAAAGTTTTTATCATATTAGGGGCCATTAACGCCCTGCTTGCCGTGGGACTCGGAGCATTCGGCGCTCACGGATTAGAAGGGAAAATACCTGATAAATATCTTCAGGTTTGGCACACAGGCGTGCAGTATCATATGTATCACGCCCTTGGGTTATTCGTTGTCGCGTTTCTGGCTGATAAATTATCCGGCATAGGCAGTGTCACGACAGCCGGCTGGCTGATGTTTGCGGGAATTGTGCTGTTTTCCGGAAGCTTATATATTCTAAGTGTGACGCAAATCTCCATTCTTGGAGCGATCACCCCGCTCGGCGGTGTGGCGTTTATTATTTCTTGGATTATGATCGTTGTCGCAGCCGTCAAATATCTATAATCAAAAAAGCCAATCCTCATCATATGAGTGATTGGCTTTTTTCTTATCTTGGCGAATAGGACGCCATGGAATATGGATACGTATAAGCAATTTCTTCATCAAATGTAATGTAATCGAGGTAGATTGTCAGGAGCAGGTAGCGTGTTCCTGATTTCGGGTCGCTGATAATAATGTGATCCCGGCCCGCAGCTTCGATGACGCCGCGAAAAATCTTCGAGCCCCATTCCTTGCTGTTTTCAAATGTCATATAAATGGTGGCCGTTTTTCCCCGATTCAGGCGCAAAATATTCTCGATGTAAGATTCCTCAACAGGCAGCATGCCGGGAACGCTTTGGCCCGGTCCTGACGGTGTAGGCCCCGATGGAATTTGAAAACCGCCGCCCTGCTGCTGGCCCGGGAATCCAAATCCCTGCTGTCCTTGTTGTCCTTGCTGTCCCTGCTGCATTGGCATCATTGGCTGCATCCCCATTGGCTGCATTTGTGAGCCTTGGCCTTGCTGCGGGTACGGGTTGGCGCCAAACTGAGGCTGATACCCCTGCATATTATCAAATGCCTGCATTTGCTGATATTGATTTTTTTTCGGTTTCATATCGTTCCTCCTTTTTATGAAAACCATTCAAAACATGTTCTGGATGTATAGGTGAACGCTCCGCGATGACTCACCTCCGATGGAAAACGATCTTAGTCGCTGGTGCGATTTTTATCTCTTTCACCTTATGAGGCTGATGCTTGGATTATGCTGAAAAAGAACAGCGGACCGATCAGATTTCGCTCTGGGCAGCCGCTGTTTTTCAGAGACATACACAAACTTTTCGCATATTGGTTTGTATCCCTAGCGCAACTTGAGCATAAGCAACATAAGATAACGATAGTTTCAGGTGTGAAGTTCCAAGAAGGAGGTGTAGGATTTGCCTAAAGTATCAGTCATTATGACGAGCTATAACAAAAGCGATTATGTGGCAAAGTCCATTTCTAGCATACTCTCACAAACGTTTTCAGATTTTGAATTGTTTATTATGGATGACAACTCCAATGAAGAGACGCTGAATGTAATCCGTCCTTTTTTGAATGATAACCGAGTGCGTTTTTATCAAAGCGATATATCTGGAGTGAAGGAAAGAACAGAAAAAACGAGATACGCGGCACTGATCAATCAGGCGATTGAGATGGCGGAGGGTGAATATATCACCTATGCGACGGATGACAACATCTATATGCCGGACCGCCTCCTGAAAATGGTGCGGGAGCTCGATACCCATCCTGAAAAGGCTGTGATTTACTCAGCCTCCAAAACCTATCATTTAAACGAGAATCGCGACATTGTAAAAGAAACTGTCAGGCCTGCCGCTCAAGTGACATGGAACGCACCGTGCGCAATTGATCATTGCTCGGTGATGCACAGGTATTCGGTGCTTGAGAAGGTAAAGGAGAAGTTTGGCTCCTATTGGGATGAAAGCCCGGCGTTTTACCGTATAGGAGATGCCCGGTTCTTTTGGAGAGTCAATCATTTTTATCCGTTTTACCCACTGGATGAGGAGCTGGACCTGAATTATATTACCGACCAATCGATTCACTTTCAGCTGTTTGAATCAGAAAAAAATGAATTTGTCAGGAACCTTCCTCCGCAGCGAAATTGCCGAGAGCTGCGTGAATCATTAAAAAAGCTTGGAATGGGGTGAGAGCTTGTCGGCCTATTTAAGCAATTATTGGGTGCTGTACCGGAAGTACGTGGAGCTTTTTGACAAACTTCGCTACAAAGGGATTCCGCTTGGGCTTATCAGTAATTTTTATCAATACATCAGCCCTGAGCTGAGGGTGATGATGGAAGAAGAACCGGAATTATTCGGATCGGTGGATCAGCATATCGATGAGGGACAGATTCAGCCGTTTTTTGAAGAAAGAATCCAAAAAATCGTTAAAACAAATGACAAACCTGTTAAAGGGAAAGTCATTTTGCACTTTGATTACCTGCGTTTTTCAAACGGAAATTACTATCAATTTGATCCTGAAAAAACGGCTGTTTTGGCCAGATGGAGTTTGCCGCATTATTGTGATCTGCCTGTAATTAGCAAGCGGGAGATTGCGGATTCATGCCAAAAAGGCGATTCGAAGCAGTATCTCGAAACAGCCTGTTCGCTTCTCGCCCCTTATGATGATCACCCGGCATTTGGTGATCAAGCGTTTCGCGACCGGCTTTTCAAAGATATTCCTTTATTTATAGAGGCCATTGATACAGTTGATGCGCTGTTTGAACAGGAAAAGATTTCAGCTGTTATTGTCGGAACGGCAGAAGACATTTACAGCAGGGTGCTCGCTCTCATGTGTCAAAGAAAAGGGGCCGTCAGCATTTGTCTTCAGCATGGCGCATTGATGGGAGATGAAGCCTTCATTCCTGTTTTTACAACCTATCAAGCTGTTTTTGGTGCGTATGAAGCAGAGTGGTTCATACGAAAAGGCTGTAAACCCGAGCAGATTCTCGTAACGGGACATCCCCGCTTCGATCAGATTTTTAACAGAACGCCTATGGATATGTCCATATTCTATCGAAAACTTGCTTTTCAGCCGACTAAAAAAATTGTGCTCATTGCCACTCAGCCCTTTTCAGAAGACTTTTATTCCGGTGTGCTGCAGGGGCTTTCTGATCAGAAGCAGCTGCAGATCATTATCAAACCCCACCCGTGGGAAATCGGAAAAAACAAGCTTGATCTGTATCACGAGGCGGCGAAAAAACATAAAGCATGCAGAGTCATCAAAAAGGAGCTGGAGCTTTATGATTTGCTGCCGTATGCTGATGCCGCAGTGACGCAGACCTCGACAGTCGGTCTTGAAGCCATGCTGTTTCAAAAGCCTGTGCTGATCGGAAAATCGTCCGGAAATCGCTCGTATCCGTATTATGAGTCTCTTGGCGATTTTATGTTTGACCAGCCGGATGAACTGGTGCACACCTTGGTTGAGGTTCTTCGAAGTCCCGACGTGCATCAAAAAGCAGAAGAGGCGCGCCTGGCATTCATAGCGGCTAATTATCCGGTGGCAGAATCAACAAATGCTTTATTTGCGGAACTGAAAGCCAAAACAGGGGTTGATTACAGGCGGGAAGATACTGAATAAAATGATAGGAGCGCAAAGAAATGGTGCAAAAGAGAAATCATTTTCTCCCTTACTCATTGCCGTTAATCGGTAAGGAAGAAATTCAGGAGGTTACAGAAACGCTTGAATCGGGATGGCTCTCTAAAGGCCCGAAGGTTCAGCAGTTTGAAAAAGAGTTTGCCGCGTTTGTCGGGGTGAAGCACGCCGTGGCGGTAAATTCATGTACCGCAGCTTTATTTTTGGCTTTGAAAGCAAAAGGGATCGGGCCCGGGGACGAGGTCATTACCTCTCCGCTTACGTTCAGCTCGACTGCCAATACGATTATTCATACGGGAGCGACGCCTGTGTTTGCGGATATTGACCAAAACACGCTCAATATTGACCCGGTAAAGCTTGAGGCGGCCGTCACACCGCGAACGAAAGCAGTTGTGCCCGTCCACTTTGGCGGGCAGTCCTGCGATATGGATGCAATATTGGCTATTGCCCAAAATCATGGTTTATTCGTGCTGGAGGATGCGGCACATGCGGTATATACGACTTATAAGCAAAGAATGATCGGTTCTATCGGGGATGCAACGGCATTCAGCTTTTACGCCACCAAAAACCTCGCGACAGGGGAAGGCGGCATGCTGACGACTGATGATGAGGAGCTTGCCGATAAGATCCGGGTGCTAAGCCTTCACGGCATGAGTAAAGCCGCATGGAACCGTTATTCTTCAAATGGCAGCTGGTACTATGAAGTCGAATCGCCCGGCTATAAGATGAATATGTTTGATTTGCAGGCGGCCCTCGGACTTCATCAGCTGAAACGGCTGGATGATATGCAGAAACGGAGAGAAGAGATTGCCGGCCGCTATCAAACCGCTTTTCAGCAGATTCCTGGGCTGATCACGCCGTTTGTCCATGATGACGGCAGGCACGCCTGGCATCTATATGTTCTGCAAGTTGATGAAAAAAAAGCCGGGGTTACGCGCAGCGAAATGATTACGGCTTTAAAGGATAAATACAATATCGGCACTAGCGTTCATTTTATTCCAGTACACATTCATCCGTATTATCAAAAGCAATTTGGATATAAGGAAGCGGACTTTCCGAATGCCATGAATTACTATAAACGAACCCTTTCTCTCCCGCTCTATCCATCAATGTCTGACGACGATGCAGATGATGTCATTGAAGCTGTGCGGGATATCGTAAAAGGGGCTGATTAAGTGTATACGGTAAAAGAAAATGTCTCCAAAGAGGCAATTGAGGAATTTCTCCAAAGCAGAAAGCTTACACTGGATGTTCCGTATCAATTTTCCCTCGGCCTTTTTGAAAACAGCAGGCTCCAAGGTGTATTGCTTTACGAAGATTCTTTGTGGGAAAGCAAGGTGCTTCAGAAGAAAGTCATGAACGTCAAACTTCTTGCGGCAAATAGTACCGGGCAGCTAAAGAGGCTGTTTGAAGCTTTTTATACTGTACGCCAAATGGATGAAACGGATTTTATCTTTGTCCGTGTTCCGGCTGAAGATATCGGAGCCGCGCATGTGATACAGCAGCAGCCATCCTCTTACTTTGTCGGGAGTTTGCTGAAGCTGGCGATGCCTCCGTCTTTTTATGACAAAACACCGCCATTTTTTGAGCTGGGCCCGCCTGAGCCCGGAGACACAGAAGCGATATGTGAGCTGGCCCGAGACTCGTTTACAAAAAGCAGATATTTTCAGGATCCTCATCTCAGCCGCGATGCAGCAAACAAAATATTTCAGGAGTGGACACGAAACAATCTGAATGGAAGGGCGGCGGTCAATATTGTCGCTAAACACAATGGCGAGGTCATCGGCTATCTTCAGGGCTTATCAAGAGATGATGAATGCATTCTCGATTTGATGGCTGTAAAGCCGGGATTTGAAGGAAAACGTATTGCGTTTCATTTATTGGCGAATCTCATAGAACAACCGGAGACCCAGAAGCATAGAACGGTAACAGCGGGGACGCAGCTCCACAATGTAAGGGCGATCCGCCTTTATGAACGAATGGGCTTCACCGCTGAACAATCGTATTACTATTATCATATTTGGCCGGGCAAGGAGGCGAAATAATGGCAGCGTTTCAGATCGCGAATAAAACTGTAGGCAAAGACGCTCCTGTTTTTATTATTGCTGAGGCGGGGATTAATCATGACGGGAAGCTTGATCAGGCTTTTGCGCTGATAGACGCCGCGGCGGAAGCGGGAGCGGATGCCGTGAAATTTCAAATGTTCCAAGCTGATAGGATGTACCAGAAAGATCCTGGTTTGTACAAGACGGCAGCGGGCAAGGACGTCTCTATTTTTTCTTTGGTTCAATCTATGGAAATGCCTGCTGAGTGGATTTCACCATTATTGGATTACTGCCGCGAAAAGCAGGTGATCTTTTTAAGTACGGTATGTGACGAGGGGTCAGCTGATCTGCTTCAGTCTACCTCGCCGAGCGCTTTTAAAATCGCA
The DNA here is from genome assembly GCF_037963565.1 of Bacillus sp. PS95. Taxonomy (NCBI): domain Bacteria; kingdom Bacillati; phylum Bacillota; class Bacilli; order Caryophanales; family Bacillaceae; genus Bacillus; species Bacillus sp. PS95. The sequence continues at coordinate 3,850,745 of NZ_CP150160.1, read as the reverse complement.
TCCTATGAAATTAACCATCTCCCGCTGCTCAAATATGTCGCCCGGCTGAACAGGCCGATGATTTTCTCGACAGCCGGAGCTGAAATCTCTGATGTTCACGAAGCTTGGCGCACCATCAGGGCAGAGGGAAACAATCAAATTGCCATAATGCATTGTGTGGCGAAATACCCAGCACCGCCGGAGTACAGCAACCTCAGCGTCATTCCGATGCTTGCCGCCGCTTTTCCTGAGGCGGTCATCGGCTTCTCCGATCATAGCGAGCATCCGACAGAAGCGCCGTGTGCCGCGGTTCGGCTCGGAGCAAAACTGATAGAAAAGCATTTTACGATCGATAAAGATCTGCCGGGTGCCGACCACTCGTTTGCATTAAATCCGGATGAATTGAAAGAAATGGTCGATGGCATCAGGAAAACGGAAGCTGAGCTGAAACAGGGGATCACAAAGCCGGTCTCTGAAAAACTGCTTGGCAGTTCATACAAAACAACAACCTCCATCGAAGGAGAAATCAGAAATTTTGCATACAGAGGCATTTTTACAACAGCTCCGATTCAAAAAGGTGAAGCCTTTAGTGAAGACAATACCGCAGTGCTTCGGCCCGGACAAAAGCCGCAGGGGCTGCACCCGAGATTTTTTGAACTGCTGACCAGCGGTGTTCGGGCTGTAAGAGACATTCCAGCCGACACAGGCATTGTCTGGGATGACATTTTACTGAAGGACAGCCCGTTTCATGAATGATATTCTCTTTATCATTCAAGCGAGAATGGGTTCAACAAGGCTTCCGGGAAAAGTGCTTCGGCCGCTCGGATCGAATCGTTTACTTGATATTCTCGTTCACCGTGTCCGGCAAAGCGCGTTTTACCAAAAGGATCGGGATAATCTTGTCATCGCCACGTCTGACAAAGAAACTGACGACATATTAGAGGCGCACTGTATCAAACAAGGCTTTCGTGTTTTCCGCGGGAGCGAAGAACGTGTCCTCGATAGGTTTGTGAAGGTCATAGAAGCTGTTAAACCGTCAGTCATCATCCGGTTAACAGGTGATAATCCGTTTGTCGATCCTGAGCTGCTCGATGTAATGATTCAGGCGCATTTTGATCAAGGCTCGGATTATACGTATATCCTGAATGCCCCATTAGGGATTTGCGGCGAAGTGGTCAACGCCAACCTGTTAATTGACATCAGCCGTATTCAGAATATGGAGGATCAATATCAGGAGCATGTCACGTTATATATAAGGAATCATCCAGCTCTTTATCGTGTTCAGTTTTTAGAGGCGCCGGAACGATTCCGCTCCCCTCAATATCGGCTGACCATTGATACAAAGGAAGACTATGAATCGATAAAGGCCCTCTATCAAAAAGCAGGCGAGCGCCCCGATGTATCCGCCTCAGAGCTTATCACCCTTCTGAACCGGGACCCCGATACGGCAATCGAACGAGAGGCTGAATAGCCATGCATGTTGGGATCTTCGCAGACGGCGGCTATGAAAAGGGAATGGGCCATGTTGTCCGGATGAAGAGACTTGCGGAAGAACTCAAACAGAGCTGCTTGATTACGTTTTACACGAATCAGGAGTCTGAAGCGTTTCTTCATGAAGAGCATTGGCGTGTCATCGTAAAGCCGGAGCTGCAGCAGCACGAATTTATTCTCCGGGAAATAAAAAGCAAGAAGCTTGATTTGCTTTTGTTTGATATTCTAGGCGCGCCTGCAGAGCTGTTAAAGAAAATAAAGACGGAGACAGATGCGAAAATTGTTCTTTTTGAAGAGAAAAACGGTAAATCGATTCAATATAGTGACGCAGTCATTAACGGAATTTACGGTGACATCAGAGGCAGGGTGTACATTCAGGGAAACACACGCATCTATGAAGGCCCGGACTATCTTATTCTTCACCCCGCCTTTCAGGCCGCAAGAGAGGATTACACACTTAAGAAAGACTGCCGCAATATCCTTGTTGCATTAGGAGGAAGTGATCCGAAGCAGCTTATTTTTAAAGTGCTGGCTGCCGCTGATCAAGTCCCCGACATAAAAGACAAAAACATAATGTTTGTGATGGGGAGCGCTTCACCGCATCAAGAGGCAGTCCGAAGGCGGATCGAAAAGAAGCCGCAGTACAAGATGACCGAACAGACAAATGATATGGCAGGTTTGATGAAACAAGCGGACGCAGCCATTGTCGCCGGCGGCATCTCTCTATATGAAGCCATTTGCATCGGCGTGCCGTGCCTTGTTCTTTCTCAGGTTGAGCATCAAACGGCAACAGCAAAAACAATTGCTGGCCAAGGCGCCGCTCTTGATCTTGGTTTGGGTGAGCTTGTACCGGATGAAACACTCATCTATCAGATGTCACGCATTATGAGCAGCTATCCTCTTCGCCTTTCTTTGCACAAGGGAGGAAGGCCGCTCGTGGATGGCAAAGGCATTATACGGGTAACAGCTATTCTTCAAGATTTATATGAACAAGAGATATAAAAATGCATGTAAGGAAGTGTTAATGTGAAAGGTGTTATTTTAGCCGGAGGAAACGGCTCACGCCTTATGCCCTTAACGAAAGCCGTCAACAAGCATTTGCTTCCTGTAGGCCCGTATCCGATGATATACTGGTCGATTATGAAGCTGGAAGAAGCCGGAATAAAAGACATTTTACTCATCAGCCAAAAGGAGCATATGCCGCAATTTTACAAACTGCTTGGGAACGGGGAAGAGCTTGGCGTTACTATCACTTATCAAGTACAGCCGGCAGCATCGGGCATTTCGGATGGGCTGTCTTATGCAAAGCGCTTTACGAAAAAAGAGTCTTTCATTTTATTATTAGGTGATAATATATTTGAAGATTCATTAAAGCCTTATACAGAACGCTTTGAACAGCAGGGGAAAGGAGCAAAAGTGCTTCTGAAAGAAGTTGATGACCCGGAACGTTTCGGGATTGCTGAGATTGATGAGAAAAACAAGCGGATTCGTTCCATCATCGAAAAGCCCGAACAGCCACCGACCAACCTTTGTGTTACCGGCATTTATATGTATGATGCAGAGGTGTTTTCATATATTGAACAAATATCACCATCAAAGCGCGGCGAGCTGGAAATCACCGATGTGAATAATCTATACATCGAAAACAGCCAGCTTACGTATGATGTGTTATCAGGCTGGTGGGTAGATGCCGGAACTCACGAATCGCTTTATCTCGCTTCCCAGCTTGTACACCAGGATTTACGGAAAGGACAGGACGAAAAGTGATGGCAAAATCATATTTAATTACAGGCGGGGCCGGCTTCATCGGGCTCACGTTTACAAAGCTCATGCTGAGGGAAACGGATGCGCGCATTACCGTTTTAGATAAACTGACGTACGCCAGCCACCCGGAGGAAATGGAAAAATTAAAGCAAAACAGCCGTTTTCGCTTTGTAAAAGGGGACATCAGCGTTCAGGAGGATATCGACCGCGCGTTTGACGAGACCTACGATGGCGTCATTCACTTCGCAGCAGAATCGCATGTGGACAGAAGCATTTCCCAAGCGGAGCCGTTTATCACCACAAATGTCATGGGGACATACCGATTGGCGGAAGCGGTCTTGAAAGGAAAAGCCAAGAAGCTGATTCATATTTCAACAGATGAGGTATACGGGGATTTAAAAGCGGATGATCCCGCGTTTACAGAAACGACGCCGCTTTCTCCTAATAACCCATACTCAGCCAGCAAAGCAAGCTCAGATTTGCTCGTGTTGTCTTATGTGAAAACCCACAAGCTTCCCGCCATCATTACTCGATGCAGCAACAATTACGGACCTTATCAGCACAGCGAAAAAATGATTCCGACGATTATCCGTCATGCGAAGCAGGGCCTGCCTGTTCCGCTGTATGGCGATGGACTCCAGATCCGAGACTGGCTGTTTGCGGAGGATCATTGCCGCGCAATCAAACTGATTTTAGAAAAAGGAACCGACGGCGAGGTGTATAACATCGGCGGCGGAAATGAACGCACGAATAAAGAGCTGGCGAGTGCCATTTTGAAGCATCTGGGCTGTGAGGAATTGTTCGCCCACGTGGAAGACCGAAAAGGGCATGACCGGCGCTATGCGATCAATGCATCTAAGCTGAAAAATGAACTGGGCTGGCGGCAGGAAGTGACGTTTGAAGAAGGCATTGCGCGTACGATTCAGTGGTATACAGACAATGACCGATGAGAAGGTGATCTGATTGACAAAGGTATTGGTAACTGGGGCCGGAGGACAGCTTGGCTTGGAACTATGCCGCCAGCTGAAGCAAGCCGGATATGAGGTCATTGCGTTAACAAAGAAGATGATGAACATTGCTGACCAGCGCTCAGTACGGCATTCGTTTGGCCATTATCAGCCGGATATCGTGGTCAATAGCGCCGCGTTTACGTCGGTTGATCAATGCGAGAAAGAGCTTGATAAAGCGTACTTGATTAACGGAATCGGCGCTTATTATACAGCGCTTGAGTCAACCCGCATCGGAGCTCAATATGTTCATATCAGCACGGACTATGTATTCAATGGGAAAGGAACCCAGCCATATAGGGAAGACGATCCCCTCGATCCGAAAACCATTTATGGCAAAAGCAAAAGGCTCGGAGAAGAACTGATACGATTAACGACAAAAGACAGCACGATCATCAGAACATCGTGGGTGTACGGACATGGCGGCAGTAATTTCGTTGAAACCATGCTGAAGCTTGCTGAAACGAAACAAGAGCTTCGGGTTGTCAGCGATCAAATTGGTTCGCCGACTTATACGAAGGATTTAGCAGAAGCGGTCATCAAGCTGTTCAGCCATCCGCCGGGCATCTATCATGTCAGCAATTCAGGCATATGCAGCTGGTATGAGTTTGCGACGGCAATTATGGAAGAAAGCGGGCTGGAAACAGCCATTTTGCCTGTAACGACAGAGGAATACGGGAACAAAACGCCCCGCCCGGCATACTCTGTGCTGAGCCATCGGGCTATTGAAGAAGCCGGCATCCGCCCCCGCCACTGGCGGGAAGCGTTACGAGAGTATTTGCAGGAAAGGAGCAGTGCGTGTGATTGATGGAGTCAAGGTGAAAAAATTGATGAAGCATAGCGATGACAGAGGCTTTTTTGCTGAGCTGGTCCGGGACGATGAGAATCTCCTTGAGCATTTTGGGCAGGCCTCTTGGTCGAAAAGCTATCCGGGTGTGATTAAGGCATTTCATTATCATGAGAAGCAGGATGATCTCTGGTTCTTCCCAACCGGCCACGCTCAGGTTGTCCTATACGATCTTCGAGAGGATTCAAAGACAAAAGGAGAAACGGACGTCTATTATATGGGCGAAGACAACCCGATGCTGTTATTAATCCCAAAAGGGGTGGCTCACGGATATAGAGTGCTGGGAGAGACGCCGCTGACAATTATCTATTTTACCACCATGTCGTATAACCCGGATCAGCCTGATGAAAAAAGAATTCCGTGGAATGATGAGACGATCGGTTTTAACTGGAACACTGAATTCAGATAAAAATAGGAACGTGATCAATCGAAGAGCAGAGGCATCTTCGACTTTTTTTGCCCTTTTTTAAAATAGGATAAAAGATAGAAAATGTCGGGCAGATGTTACTAGAAAAAGAGAGAGAAATCGTCCATTTGAACCTTGTATAAACAGGAAGTAATTCTCATTGAATTCCAAGTGTTAATATTCCTTAAAAAACATTTACTTCCATGGAAAATGATGATAGATTAATTTTTAAGAAAAAGAACTGGTAATTCGCGAATTATGAAAAAGCGCTTTTTCTGCAGAGGACGCTCTGGCCAAATTTCAACAATCAATTAGGGGGAAATGTCATGCTAAAAAGAACTTCATTCGTATCTTCATTATTCATCAGTTCAGCTGTTTTACTATCAATCTTACTTCCTTCGGGCCAAGCTCATGCACAGTCTGCATCAATCGAGGCAAAAACAATTAACAGCACGAAAGAGTGGACCACTTCTGATATTGAAGTGACATATAAACCAAATGCGGTGCTTTCTCTCGGAGCGGTAGAATTTCAATTTCCTGACGGGTTTCATGCTACGACAAGAGATTCAGTGAATGGAAGAACACTGAAAGAAACACAGATTTTAAACGATGGAAAAACAGTCAGACTCCCGCTTACGCTTGATTTGTTAGGCGCATCCGAATTTGACCTTGTCATGGTGCGTAAAACTCTTCCTCGCGCAGGCACTTACACGATTAAAGGCGATGTAGTAAACGGTTTGGGAATCGGCAGTTTTTATGCTGAAACGCAGCTGGTGATTGATCCCCGTTAATCGATAGATTTGTAGTCAGAGACTGAGATGTTTTCAGTCTCTTTTTTTTGTGGATTCAAAAGCTGGTACGGATCTTGCATGATGATAAGGGTGAATCCGATGCAGAAAGGAATTGGCGGGCTGATTTTTTAAAGCGCTTACATTAAAGCCGGCCAAAAAAACAATGAGGTGAAAAAGATGTCAGCAAAGCAAGTCTCGAAAGATGAAGAAAAAGAAGCTCTTAACTTATTTCTGTCTACCCAAACAATCATTAAGGAAGCCCTTCGGAAGCTGGGTTATCCGGGAGATATGTATGAACTCATGAAAGAGCCGCAGAGAATGCTCACTGTCCGCATTCCGGTCAAAATGGACAATGGGAACGTCAAAGTGTTCACAGGCTACCGGTCACAGCACAATGATGCTGTCGGTCCGACAAAGGGGGGCGTTCGCTTCCATCCAGAAGTTAATGAAGAGGAAGTAAAGGCATTATCCATTTGGATGACGCTCAAATGCGGGATTGCCAATCTTCCTTACGGCGGCGGGAAGGGCGGTATAATTTGTGATCCGCGGACAATGTCATTTGGGGAACTGGAAAGGCTGAGCAGGGGGTATGTCCGTGCCATCAGCCAGATCGTCGGTCCGACAAAGGATATTCCAGCTCCCGATGTGTACACCAATTCGCAGATTATGGCGTGGATGATGGATGAGTACAGCCGGCTGCGGGAATTCGATTCTCCGGGCTTTATTACAGGTAAACCGCTTGTTTTGGGAGGATCGCAAGGACGGGAAACAGCGACGGCACAGGGCGTCACGATTTGTATTGAAGAGGCGGTGAAGAAAAAAGGGATCAAGCTGCAAAACGCGCGCATCATCATACAGGGCTTTGGAAACGCGGGTAGCTTCCTGGCCAAATTCATGCACGATGCGGGCGCGAAGGTGATCGGGATTTCTGATGCCAATGGCGGGCTCTACAACCCAGACGGCCTTGATATTCCTTATTTGCTCGATAAACGGGACAGCTTCGGTATGGTCACCAATTTATTTACTGACGTCATCACAAATGAGGAGCTGCTTGAAAAGGATTGCGATATTTTAGTGCCTGCCGCGATCTCCAATCAAATCACAGCCAAAAACGCACATAACATTCAGGCGTCAATCGTCGTTGAAGCGGCGAACGGCCCGACAACCATTGATGCCACTAAGATCCTGAATGAAAGAGGCGTGCTGCTTGTGCCGGATATCCTGGCGAGTGCCGGCGGCGTCACGGTTTCTTATTTTGAATGGGTGCAAAACAACCAAGGATATTATTGGTCGGAAGAAGAGGTTGCAGAAAAATTGAGAAACGTCATGGTCAGCTCGTTCGAAACAATTTATCAGACAGCGGCAACACATAAAGTGGATATGCGTTTGGCGGCTTACATGACGGGCATCAGAAAATCGGCAGAAGCATCGCGATTCCGCGGATGGGTCTAATTTGAGAAGCCTCCGCAAAATAATTTTGCATTTGTTTTTTGCCTAAAGAGCAAAAATCGCAAAATAAATTTGCGTTCAAGATCGGAAATAGAGAAAGATGATCACCTGTTAGACAAATTTCTGTTCGATTCAACAAGTTTTTTCAGCAAAAGACAAGAAAATGGCATGATTCTTGCATTTTTATTCATATGCGAAGATATATTTCATAACACGAGGGGGACTACATATGACAGTCACATACGCGCACGAACCATTTACCGATTTTACGGAAGCAAAGAATAAAACTGCATTTGGGGGGTCATTGGCCTTTGTAAACACTCAGCTCGGCAAGCATTATCCGCTTGTCATAAATGGAGAAAAAATTGAAACGGACCGCAAAATCATTTCTATTAACCCGGCAAATAAAGAAGAGATCATTGGGTACGCGTCTACAGCGGATCAAGAGCTTGCTGAAAAAGCAATGCAAGCCGCATTGCAGGCATTTGATTCCTGGAAAAAACAAAGACCGGAGCACCGCGCGAATATTCTCTTTAAGGCAGCGGCTATTTTGCGCAGAAGAAAGCATGAATTTTCAAGCTATCTTGTGAAGGAAGCGGGAAAACCGTGGAAGGAAGCAGATGCGGACACGGCTGAAGCGATAGACTTTTTAGAGTTCTATGCGCGCCAAATGTTAAAGCTCAAGGAAGGGGCTCCGGTGAAGAGCCGTGCTGGCGAGTTCAATCAATATCATTACGAAGCGCTTGGCGTCGGCATCGTCATTTCTCCATTTAACTTCCCGCTCGCGATTATGGCGGGAACAGCGGCGGCAGCGATTGTGACAGGAAATACGATTCTCTTAAAACCGGCTGACGCAGCCCCGGTAGTGGCAGCAAAATTTGTCGAGGTCATGGAGGAAGCGGGTCTGCCAAACGGCGTTCTGAATTACATTCCGGGAGATGGAGCGGAGATCGGTGATTTCTTAGTTGAGCATCCGAAGACACGGTTTGTCTCATTTACAGGTTCCCGTGCAGTCGGCTGCCGGATTTATGAGCGAGCCGCCAAAGTGCAGCCGGGCCAAAAATGGCTCAAACGGGTAATTGCTGAGATGGGCGGAAAAGACACAGTGCTTGTTGACAAGGACGCCGATCTTGACCTTGCTGCATCCTCTATCGTGTATTCAGCATTTGGATATTCAGGACAGAAGTGTTCTGCGGGCTCCCGCGCGGTCATTCATCAGGATGTGTATGATGAAGTGGTGGAAAAAGCTGTGGCGCTGACCAAAACGCTGACTGTCGGCAATCCAGAAGATCCTGATACGTATATGGGTCCCGTGATTCATGAAGCATCCTACAACAAAGTGATGAAATACATTGAAATCGGCAAATCTGAAGGCAAGCTATTGGCCGGCGGAGAAGGCGATGATTCAAAAGGCTACTTTATTCAGCCGACGATCTTTGCAGATGTTGATGAAAACGCCCGCTTGATGCAGGAAGAAATTTTCGGCCCGGTTGTTGCGATTTGCAAAGCGCGTGATTTCGATCATATGCTGGAGATTGCCAATAACACGGAATACGGATTAACAGGTGCGCTTCTGACGAAAAACCGTGCGCACATTGAACGGGCGCGCGAGGATTTCCATGTCGGAAACCTATATTTTAACAGAGGATGTACCGGAGCAATTGTCGGCTATCAGCCGTTCGGCGGTTTTAATATGTCAGGAACAGACTCAAAAGCAGGCGGTCCCGATTACTTAATTCTTCATATGCAAGCCAAAACAACGTCCGAAGCTTTTTGATTTGAGAGAAATAAAATCGTGCGATTCTTTAGCGGATCGCACGATTTCAACTTTTTGATCAGGAGGACAATTTATGCAGTATACAAAAATCAGTCACATGAATCCGGCTGAAAGAGTGGAGGCGCTGACAGCATCTCTGGTCAGCCTCAGCAGCGTGAACGGCACCGTTGGAGAAGGGACAAAAGCAGATTTCATCAAAGAAGTGATCACGAGCTATCCTTATTTTCAGGAAAACCCCAGTCATGTGTGGGAACAGGCCATTCCCAATGACCCATACAAACGCAAAAATATTTTTGCGTTTATTAAAGGACATGGAGAAAGCCGAAATACAGTCATTTACCATGCCCATCTGGATACAGTTGGAATTGAAGATTTCGGCCCTTTAAAGGATATCGCTTTTGATTGTGAGAAATTGGCCGAGTATTTCAGCCGCTATGAGTTCGATCAGGATGTTCAGCGGGATGCCAAATCAGGCGATTGGATGTTCGGAAGAGGATCTGTTGATATGCAAAGCGGCATCGCCGTGCATTTAGCCAATCTCCTGCATTTTTCGGAGAACCTTGAGACGTTGCCGGGAAATGTATTGTTTATGGCCAATCCCGATGAGGAGAGCCAGCATTCGGGCATTCTCGCCAGCATTTCAGAGCTGAACCGGTTAAAAAAAGAAAAACAGCTTCACTATTTGGCTGCTATTAATACGGATTTTATTACCCCGCTTTACGATGGTGATCAGACAAGATATATCTATACCGGAGCCGCGGGAAAACTGCTGCCTTGCTTTTACATTTACGGGCGTGAAGTCCATGTTGGCGATACACTGGCAGGGATTGACCCAAATTTCATTTCATCTGAAATCACAAGCCGTCTCCACAATAACATCCATCTGGCAGAAAAGGTTGAAGGGGAGTTGGTTCTGCCACCATCCTGTTTGTATCAGCGTGATAACAAGGAATCCTATAATGTGCAAACGGCTGTCAGCACCAGCTTGTATTTCAATTGTTTTATTTATGAAAGAACAGCAAAAGAGATGATGGATTTGCTTTTTGAAGTCACTGAGGAAGCATGCCGGGAAACAGAACGAAAATTATCAGATTATTATGAAGAATATGCAAAAAGAGCCAACCTGCCAAAGAAACATTTATCATGGGACATTCAAGTGTATAGCCTGGAGCAATACTTAGAAAAGCTGAGAAACCGGGGGATAGATCCCGAGCAGTGTATCGAGCAGACATTCAAAGCCAACGAGCACCTTGAACTTCGCATGAGATGCTTTCAGGCAATCGAAGAGCTTCAAAAGCTTGACCCCGATCAAGGCGCAAAAGTCATTCTATTTTACGCACCTCCTTACCTGCCGCATAACTATTTGAAAGAAGATAGCGCAAGAGATCAGCTTTTGCAGCATGTGATAAAAGAAGCGGCTGACAAAACCGCTGAATCGACAGGCGAAACATTTGTCTTCAAAAAGTTTTTCCCCTACTTGGCAGACGGCAGTTTTTTATCACTGCACGAAACCGATGGCGAAATTGATTCTTTTATCAGGAACTTCCCTGGGTGGAATATGATTGGGACCATTCCGTTCAAAGACATACGCAAGCTGAATATTCCATCCATTAATATGGGCGTGTACGGAAAAGACGGCCATAAATGGACAGAACGAGTCTATAAACCGTACACATTTCATGTATTGCCTCTCCTCATACAGCAAACCACCGTTCACCTTTTGCAAAGCTACCGGATGACCATCACGGCAAAAGAACCAAAGGGGGAAGGATGATGCAGAATCATAAAAATGAATTGCAGCGCAGCATGAAAAGCAGGCATTTGTTTATGATTGCTTTGGGAGGGGTGATTGGCACTGGGCTGTTTCTAGGCTCTGGCTTTACCATTAGCCAGGCGGGACCGCTCGGCGCCATTGCCGCGTATATCATCGGCGGATTTTTAATGTATCTCGTCATGCTTTGTTTAGGAGAATTGGCTGTTGCCATGCCGGTGGCCGGATCGTTTCAGGCCTACGCCACTAAATTTCTGGGACCGTCGACAGGCTTTATGATTGGCTGGCTGTATTGGTTCAGCTGGGCGAATACAGTGGGGTTAGAGCTGACGTCAGCAGGCATTTTGATGCAAAGGTGGCTGCCCTCCGTTCCGATCTGGATATGGTGCCTCGTGTTCGGCATCGTCATCTTTTTGATTAATGCGCTCTCTGTCAGAAGCTTTGCAGAAATGGAATTTTGGTTTTCAAGCATCAAAGTGGCGGCGATCATATTATTTATTGTGATTGGCGGAGCCGCTGTGTTTGGCTTGATTGACTTTAAAGGCGGACAGGAGACACCCTTTTTGTCTAACTTTATGACTGATAGAGGACTTTTCCCTAATGGGGTGCTGGCCGTTATGTTTACGCTGGTCATGGTGAACTTCTCGTTCCAGGGAACGGAGCTTGTCGGCATTGCGGCAGGGGAAAGTGAAAGCCCGGAAAAAACACTGCCAAAGTCCATTCGAAATGTCATTTGGCGCACGCTGTTTTTCTTTGTGCTCGCTATGTTCGTCTTGGTTGCCATCCTTCCGTACAAAACGGCGGGGGTGATTGAAAGCCCATTTGTAGCGGTACTCGATCAAATCGGCATCCCATTTTCGGCAGATATCATGAACTTTGTCATCTTAACAGCCATTTTATCTGTTGCTAATTCGGGGTTGTATGCGGCGTCACGTATGATGTGGTCACTTTCATCAAATCAAATGGGTCCATCCTTTCTCACCAGACTGACAAAAAAAGGCGTGCCGATGAATGCCCTGCTGATTACGCTAGGCATTTCAGGCTGTTCGCTGCTGACAAGTGTCATGGCCGCAGAAACAGTGTATTTATGGTGTATCTCAATCTCGGGCATGGTGACAGTTGTCGCGTGGATGTCCATTTGTGCGTCGCAATTTTTCTTTCGCAGACGTTTCCTTGCTGAAGGCGGAAATGTGAATGATCTGGAGTTCAGAACGCCGCTTTATCCGCTAGTCCCGATTCTCGGATTTTGTTTATATGGAGCCGTGTTGATCAGCCTTATTTTCATTCCGGATCAAAGAATTGGCTTATACTGCGGTGTGCCGATCATTATTTTCTGTTATGCATACTATCATCTAAGCATCAAAAAGCGTATAAATCATGAACCGATTGAAAAAAAGCAGACAGAGGCGCAATAGAAAAAGCTCTCCGGGAGGCCGGAGAGCTTTTTTTACGTGGTACATCCTCATGTATTTTTAGAATGAAATATAGAAATATATAATGGGATTTAAATGAAAATAATAAAACTTATAAATATTTCGTTCGAATTGTAAATAGAGAAAAAACAATGCTAAACTATAATACAACTTTATGATAAGAAGATTATGGAAGAGGTGTTTGAGAAAGAATGAACAGCAATCAAAACAATGACATCAAAACAAAACATCATTTTCCGTTATTGTTGGCACTGGCTTTAACGATGGGGGTATTTGCGGCTGGATCTGAAGAGCTTGTAATCTCACCGCTGCTGCCGGATTTAGCAAAAGCCTTCAGCTCAGATGTCAGCGTCCTTGCATTATCTATCAGTATTTACGGCGTTATGATTTTTATCGGTGCGCCGCTTTTGGTTCCATTAGGCGATAAATACTCCAGAGAACTGAGTTTATTGGCCGGGCTTATGATCTTTATCATAGGAACGGTGATATGCGCTTTGGCTCAAAATATTTTTTTCTTCTTTTTAGGCCGGGCGCTTTCGGGATTGGCTGCGGGAGCGTTTGTTCCGACCGCATACGCAGTTGTCGGTGATCGTGTTCCTTATACATACCGGGGCAAGGTGATGGGACTGATCGTTTCAAGCTGGTCGCTGGCGCTGATTTTCGGAGTGCCGCTCGGATCATTTATCGGCGGCGTCCTGCATTGGAGATGGACGTTTTGGATTTTCGCCCTGATGGGCGTTTTAGTTGTCCTGCTGATTCTCCTTGAAATGCGCCGCCATGCCCAACATAAAAACAGCGGCAAGAAAGAAATAGAAGAGCCGGCAGGAACATTCCGGGATGCGCTGAAAGTCCCTCGTGTACCTGTTTATATCACGATAACCTTTTGTAATATGATTGGTTTTTACGGTATGTATTCCTTTTTAGGCACCTATCTTCAGGACGTTTTTACCGGAGGAAACACGGCTGCGGGCTTATTTATCATGATTTATGGAATCGGGTTTTCCATGAGTGTGATTACAGGAAAGATAGCCGACCGCATCGGAAAAATGCGCTCCCTTTTGATTGCGCTGGGGGTCATCAGCGTTCTGCTGGCGTGTTTACCATATGCGCCGGCGTCTATGTTTCTGTTAATCGCCAGCCTATTTATTTGGGGATTAATGCAAAGTTTGACGGTGACGCTGCTCAGCACCATTTTGAGTGACTGCTCAGAGCGTCATCGCGGAAAAGTCATGGTGTTTTACAGCCTCGCCTCGAATCTGGCCGTGACATTAGGTTCTGCTTTAATGGGACCCGTATATGTGGCATACGGCTATGCAGCTGTCGGATTGATTTGCGCCGCCATCACAGTCCTCGGATTTGTGCTCAGTGTATTCGCATATAAAAAGTACGGCAAACTTGAGCAGAAGGCCGATCAGTCCTTATCTCAATAAACAAAGTTTCTAAATTCCTATAATTAAAAACCCTTTTTAAAGGGTTTTTTTGTTTGTATGGGAATAATTATCAATATTTTCAAAAAACATTGACAGTTCAATTGCCGCTGGATAAAATTTACTTAAAATTTTAAAAGATTGGTTGGTGCTCATGATTATATTGGATAATAGCATTCAGACAAAAAAAAGAACTGATTCACTATCCAAACTCATTACAGTCAACACGCTCGGCCCTGAGGGGACAAGCAGTGAGTACGCAGCAAAGCATTTCATTTCCAATTTTACTCTTCTACAAGGGCTGAACAGTAAATTGTCCTTGCATGATACTTTTGAATCATGCATCGAAAGGACGCTCCAAAGCCCGCTGGAATATACCATCGTCCCACATGCTTACGATGGCATTAAGCATTTCTACATGAGGCCGGATTTGCAGCTATTGCAGATCTTCAGGTGCGATACACCGATGTACGGCCTGGCTGTTCGTCCTGATTTTGAATTCAGAGACGATATGCTTGATACATCTGTTATTGTTTCACATCCTTCACCTATTAATTTAATAAAATATTTTACCCGCAAAGATGTTCGTTTCAAACTAGTCAATTCAACCAGTCAAGCCGCAAGAAAAGTAAAAGAAGGTTTGTATGACATTGCCTTAACCAATGAGCTTGCACGGCAAAAGTACGGGCTAACCTTTGTAAAAACATTCAAAAGCATTCCAATGAGCTGGTCATTATTTGGAAAAGGAGACGTTGATGATGAAAACTAAAGAAGATATGCAGGAGCTTTATTTCCCGACACCGAAATTAATTGAATGGGAAAACGGAGTGAGGCAGTATTCAACCGTACGAGGGGATACTGAAGTATTAATGTCTTACGTCCCGCCGCATACCAATGTTGAACCCCATCAGCATAAGGAGGTCCAAATCGGCATGGTCGTTTCTGGCGAGCTGATGATGACTGTCGGAGATGTGACAAGAAAAATGACAGCCTTGGAATCTGCCTATATCGCGCCGCCGCATGTGCCTCACGGGGCAAGAAACGACACAGACCAAGAAGTGATTGCTATTGATATCAAGCGGCTGAAAGCTGATGAAACATATACAAGCCCTGAGGACTACTTTTTGGATATTTTCAAAACAAGAGACCTGCTGCCGGGCATGGAAGTCACGTTCTTTGTTGAGGATTGGGTAGAAATTATGCTTGCCAAAATCCCTGGAAATGGCGGAGAAATGCCTTTCCATAAACATCGGAATGAACAAATAGGCATCTGCATTGGCGGCGGCTATGACATGACGGTCGAAGGCTGCACAGTCGAGATGAAATTCGGCACAGCCTATTTCTGTGAGCCTCGCGAAGATCATGGTGCCATCAACCGTTCAGAAAAAGAATCAAAATCGATTAATATCTTCTTCCCGCCGCGCTACAACAGAGCAAAAGCAAAAAAAATGAAGGCGGATGAATGATCATGAACCTCACCGATAAAACCGTCCTCATAACAGGAGGCGCATCAGGCATTGGTTATGCTGCGGTTCAGGCTTTTTTGGGCCAGCAGGCCAATGTGGTTGTGGCGGATATTGATGAAGCGCAGGGAGAAGCAATGGTACGAAAAGAAAATAATGACAGGCTGCACTTTGTGCAAACGGACATCACAGACGAAGCTGCCTGCCAGCACGCAGTTGAATCGGCGGTTCATACATTTGGCGGGCTCGATGTCTTGATTAATAATGCAGGCATCGAAATCGTGGCGCCTATTCACGAGATGGAGCTCAGAGATTGGAACAAGGTGCTGCAAGTCAATTTGACCGGCATGTTTTTAATGAGCAAACATGCACTCAAGCATATGCTGGCCGCCGGCAAGGGCAACATTATTAATACGTGCTCTGTCGGCGGACTCGTGGCATGGCCTGATATTCCTGCCTATAACGCCACCAAAGGCGGGGTTTTGCAGCTGACTAAATCAATGGCTGTTGATTATGCGAAGCATCAAATTCGCGTGAACTGCGTATGCCCAGGGATCATCGACACACCGCTGAATGAAAAATCATTCCTTGAAAATAATGAAGGCACACTTGAAGAGATCAAAAAAGAAAAGGCGAAGGTAAATCCGCTGCTGAGGCTTGGGAAACCTGAAGAAATAGCAAACGTGATGCTGTTTTTAGCCTCGGATTTATCAAGCTATATGACCGGAAGCGCCATCACCGCAGACGGAGGATACACCGCACAATAGAGAAGGAGTGTTTTACATATGGAGAGAAAAACAGTATTGGTCATCGCTGATCTTGGAGGCTGCCCGCCGCACATGTTTTATAAAAGCGCTGCTGAAAAATATAACCTGGTCAGCTTTATTCCAAGACCTTTTGCAATTACAGCCTCCCATGCAGCATTGATTGAAAAATACTCGGTCGCGGTCATAAAAGATAAAGACTATTTTAAGAGTTTAGCTGATTTTGAGCATCCTGATTCCATTTATTGGGCGCATGAGGATCATGACAAGCCTGAGGAAGAGGTCGTCGAGCAAATCGTCAAGGTTGCCGAAATGTTTGGGGCGGATGCCATCACAACAAACAATGAATTATTCATTGCTCCGATGGCGAAAGCCTGTGAACGTCTGGGCCTGAGAGGTGCCGGCGTGCAGGCAGCCGAAAATGCCAGAGATAAAAATAAAATGAGGGACGCTTTTAATAAGGCCGGAGTCAAATCGATCAAAAACAAACGAGTCACAACTCTCGAAGATTTCCGTGCTGCTCTTGAAGAGATCGGCACACCTCTTATCTTAAAGCCTACATACTTAGCGAGTTCAATCGGTGTAACGCTGATTACGGACACTGAGACGGCAGAAGATGAATTTAACAGAGTCAATGACTATTTGAAATCAATTAACGTGCCAAAGGCGGTTACGTTTGAAGCGCCGTTTATCGCTGAAGAATTTTTACAGGGTGAGTACGGAGACTGGTATCAAACAGAAGGGTACTCCGACTATATCAGTATAGAAGGCATCATGGCTGACGGTGAGTATTTCCCGATCGCCATTCATGATAAAACGCCGCAAATCGGGTTTACAGAGACATCCCACATAACGCCATCCATTCTGGATGAAGAGGCAAAAAAGAAAATTGTCGAAGCTGCCAAAAAGGCAAATGAAGGGCTTGGCCTGCAAAATTGCGCAACACATACAGAGATCAAGCTAATGAAAAACAGAGAACCGGGTTTAATTGAATCGGCAGCCAGATTCGCCGGCTGGAATATGATCCCCAATATTAAAAAGGTCTTTGGCCTTGATATGGCGCAATTATTATTAGATGTCCTCTGTTTCGGAAAAGACGCCGATCTGCCGGACGGATTATTGGATCAAGAGCCTTATTATGTTGCCGACTGCCATTTGTACCCGCAGCATTTCAAACAAAATGGCCAGATTCCAGAAACTGCTGAGGATTTGGTCATTGAAGCGATCGATATTCCGGACGGGCTTTTAAAAGGGGATACTGAAATCGTTTCTTTTTCGGCCGCAGCACCAGGCACTTCAGTTGATTTGACATTGTTTGAAGCTTTCAATTCCATTGCTGCATTTGAACTGAAAGGCAGTAATTCACAGGATGTGGCTGAATCAATCAGACAAATTCAGCAGCATGCGAAGCTGACGGCAAAGTATGTGCTGCCAGTATGAAACCGCTGAAACCCAACTCTAAATACTTGCTTTACGGGCAGGCGCTATCGTTCATGGGAGACTATTGTGTTCTCCCTGCCCTGCTCATTTTGTCTACATATTATCACGATTATTGGGTGACGTCCGGGGTCATCGTGGTCAGAAGCATTCCGATGGTGTTTCAGCCGTTTTTGGGGGTTCTGGTCGACCGGTTAGACAGAATTAAGATCATGCTGTGGACGGATATCATCAGAGGCATCATCTTTTTGGGGCTCACATTTCTTCCAAAAGGCGAGTATCCGCTGATTTTTCTGGCCCTGCTGTTTATTTCTTATGGAAGCGGCGTGTTTTTTAATCCCGCCCGTCTCGCTGTCATGTCGTCCTTGGAATCAGATATTAAAAGCATCAACACGTTATTTGCAAAAGCGACAACCATTTCCATTATCGTCGGGGCGGCTGCCGGAGGGCTCTTTCTGTTAGGCGGATCTGTAGAGCTGGCTGTTGCCTTTAACGGTGTGACATACCTGGTTTCGGCATTTTTTATCAGCCGTATCAAGCTGCAATTTGTGCCGATTCAATCTGAAAACATAAAAGAGGCCTTTCAGTCTTTTAAGGAAGGGCTCAAGGAAATCAAAACCAATGTTTTTGTATTAAACGCCATGTTTACGATGATTACAATGGCTTTGCTGTGGGGAGTTGTGTACAGCTATTTTCCGATTGTCAGCCGCTTTCTGGGTGACGGGGAAATCGGCAACTTTATTCTCACGTTCTGCATCGGCTTCGGCGGCTTTATCGGAGCGGCGCTTGTCAGCAAATGGGGCTTTAACAACAATAGAGGCCTGACGTACTTTACCGTTTTATCCATTGTCTCGCTGGCGCTGTTTTTATTCACACCGATATTCGCTGTTTCTGTCATCGCGGCGATCCTCTTTTTCATCGCGATGGAATACGGGGAAGTGCTTGCAAAAGTGAAGGTTCAGGAAAATGCGGCAAACCAGATTCAAGGGCGCATTTTTTCAGTGGCCGAAGCGTCTATCGGATTATGCATTTCTATTGGTTCAATGTTCATTAACATCCTAAGCGCTCCGGTCATTATGGGGCTGATTGTCGTGATCGTATGCGGTTTGTTTTTGCATACGAAGCTCGTCAACAAATCGTTTTTGGAACGGGATAACAAAACGGAGCAAAAAGGAGTCTTTTAGATGGAAATAACACCGTCCGATGTCATCAAGACACTTCCAAGGCAGGAGTTTTCTCTCGTTTTTCAAAAGGTAAAGGAAATGGAAAAAACGGGAGCCCATATCATTAATCTCGGACAGGGGAACCCTGACCTTCCCACTCCGCCGCATATTGTCGAGGCTTTGCGGGAGGCTTCTCTGAATCCTTCGTTTCATGGATACGGCCCTTTCAGGGGCTATCCTTTTTTAAAGGAAGCGATCGCCGCGTTCTATAAAAGGGAATACGGAGTGACAATCAATCCTGAAACGGAAGTCGCGCTTTTCGGAGGCGGGAAAGCCGGATTGTATGTGCTGACACAATGCCTGCTCAATCCGGGAGACATCGCTTTAGTCCCGAATCCAGGCTATCCTGAATATTTATCAGGGATTACGATGGCGCGAGCTGAGCTTTACGAAATGCCGCTGTATGAAGAAAATGGCTATCTGCCGGATTTTGAAAAGATTGATCCAGCCGTGCTGGAAAAAGCGAAGCTTATGTTTTTAAACTATCCGAACAACCCCACTGGAGCTGTGGCTGATGCGGCTTTTTATGCAAAAGCTGCTGCTTTTGCGAAAGAGCATAACATCCATTTGATTCATGATTTTGCATACGGGGCGTTTGAATTCGATCAAAAACCGGCCAGCTTTCTTGAGGCAGAGGATGCCAAAACTGTCGGAGCAGAGCTTTATTCATTTTCAAAAACATTTAACATGGCCGGCTGGAGAATGGCGTTTGCGGTTGGGAACGAAAAAATCATTCAGGCCGTCAATGAATTTCAGGATCATGTATTTGTCGGCATGTTCGGCGGGCTGCAGCAGGCAGCGAGTGCGGCGCTTTCTGGAGATCCGGAGCATACGGAATCGTTGAAACGAATTTATAAGGAACGAATTGACTTTTTTACGGCGCTTTGTGAAAAGGAACTGGGCTGGAAGATGGAAAAGCCAAAAGGAACCTTTTACGTATGGGCTGAAATTCCGAATACGTTTGAGACATCTCACCAATTTTCCGATTACTTGCTGGAGCATGCCCATGTCGTAGTCACACCGGGCGAAATTTTTGGAAGCAACGGAAAAAGGCATGTCAGAATCTCCATGGTGTCGAAGCAGGAGGATCTGAGGGAATTTGTCATGCGGATTCAAAAGCTGAACCTGCCGTTCGGGTCATTACAAGAAACATCCCGCTAAAAAGCGGGATGTTTTTTATATGCTTTTCATGCTGCCGCCATCAGCGGAAATTTGCTGTCCCGTGATGTAGGAGGCTTCCTCAGAGGCAAGAAACGCGGCGAGCGCTGCGGTTTCTTCGGCTGATCCGACCCGTTTCATCGGAATCCCGGAAGCAATCTGTTCCTCTGCTTTCTGTTTGGATATGCTGTTCTTTTTCATCACATTTTCCACAAATTGATGATAACGGTCTGTAGCGATAAAACCAGGATTCAGACAGTTGACAGTAATGTTGTGAGGAGCAAGCTGGATGGAAATATTTTTACTGGCGTTAATTAAAGCGGCATTCATCATACTGTTTGTGAACATGTTGGCGCCGGGTTCTTTCCACAGATTTCCGACAATGTTGATGATTCTGCCAAACTCGTTTTGTTTCATCAGTGAGGAAGCACGCTTGATAGCGTCAATATAGGCAACGGTCTTTTGAGTGAACGTGGCCGTCATATCGTCTATATTGCAGTTATCAAATGTATCAGGCGCGCCGCCCGGGATATTATTAATCAGAACATCAAGCCGTCCGCATTGAGATTCGATTTCCTGAAAAATGCCCGCTCTCGTATGCCGGTCAGACATATCCCCCTCAAGGACAATGACGCTCGCCTCAGGATGCTTGGCCAAAATGTCTTCTTTGACAGATTCAATATTATCCAAATTTCGCGAATTAATGACGAGGGAAAAATGCTGGTCTGCTAATTTCAGAGCGATTGCTTTCCCGATCCCTTGACTGGCTCCCATAACAAATGCGGTTCGTTTTGACAAATAACTACACCCCTTTGAAAAAATTGGATTATTATCTACATCGTAAGAAAAAACGAAGAAAATAGCAAATTTTATTTAAATTCTGATAAATGAGGATTGAAAAACTCCCGCCGGATAGGGCGGGAGGGGATATTATACATATAGGAATTGAGGAAGTGTATCAAGCGAAAGGTGATTGCCGACAAAGAATGAACCAAATTCGCCATAGCGAGCGCTGACTTCGTCAAAACGCATTTCATACACTAGCTTCTTGAATTGAAGGACATCATCGCTAAATAATGTAACGCCCCACTCGTAATCGTCAAAGCCGACAGAGCCGGTGATGATCTGTTTGACTTTGCCCGCATAGCTGCGGCCGATTAAACCGTGGCTTCTCATCAAGTTTCTGCGTTCTTCCATTGAAAGCATATACCAGTTGTCGTTGCCGGATCTTCTTTTATCCATTGGATAGAAGCATACATATTTAGATTCCGGCAGTTCAGGGTAAAGGCGAGCGCGCACATGCGGATTTTCATAAGGATCGCCGTCACCGCTTGCCAAGTAGTTGCTCAGCTCTACCACTGATACGTAGGAGTATGCCGGAATGGTGAACTCAGCAAGTCTTGATTTGTTGAATTCAAGCTCAATTTGATTTAATTCTTCCATTGTAGGACGAAGGATCATCAGCATAAAATCAGCTTTTTGGCCGACGATGCTGTAAAGAGTTTGCGATCCTTTTCCTTCTTTTTGGGCTACGCCCCATTTTTCAAGCAACCCGGTGAATTCATGTATGATAGATTGGCGCTCATCACTGGACAGCAGCTTCCAGGAAGTCCAATCCATTGTGCGGAAATCATGAAGCGCATACCAGCCGTCAAGCGTTTTTGCAGCTTCATTCGTCATTTGCTGTTCACTCATTTATCTTCACTCCCATTATCTTTTCATGATTGCCTTCACTATACCATAGTTTATCCGATTCTACTGTGGAGAAACCTTGAACATCCCTTCCGTATAACTCCATCAAAATAGAAGAACCTATAAGGGAAGATTGAGTCACTTAAATTAGTTAGAAAAATAAGATTTTTTTATGAAAGCGCTATAATGAAAGTTGGCTGTTTGAATTTGATTGGAAGAAGAGTATGCTAGTAAAAGAAAGCGTTTTTGTAACTTTTTGAGGAGGTTTTATTGTGGCAGATTTATTTTCAACAGTGCAAGAAAAAGTAGCTGGAAAAGACGTTAAAATTGTATTTCCTGAAGGCTTAGACGAGCGTATTTTAGAAGCGGTCAGCAAGCTTGCAGGAAACAAAGTGCTGAATCCGATTGTGATCGGCAATGAAAATGAGATCCAAGCAAAAGCAAAAGAATTGAACCTTACGCTGGACGGCGTTAAGATTTATGATCCTCATACATATGAAGGCATGGAAGACCTTGTACAAGCATTCGTAGAACGCCGCAAAGGCAAAGCGACAGAAGAACAGGCTCGCAAAGCGTTATTAGACGAGAACTACTTCGGTACAATGCTGGTGTATAAAGGCCTTGCAGACGGACTCGTAAGCGGAGCTGCTCACTCGACAGCTGACACTGTCCGCCCGGCTCTTCAAATCATCAAAACAAAAGAAGGCGTGAAAAAGACTTCAGGCGTGTTCATCATGGCTCGCGGAGAAGAGCAATACGTATTCGCAGATTGCGCGATCAACATTGCGCCTGACAGCCAAGATCTTGCCGAGATTGCGATCGAAAGTGCCAATACGGCAAAAATGTTTGACATTGAGCCTCGCGTGGCAATGCTCAGCTTCTCTACAAAAGGCTCAGCAAAATCTGATGAAACAGAAAAAGTAGCGGATGCAGTGAAAATCGCGAAAGAAAAAGCGCCTGAACTGACACTTGACGGCGAATTCCAATTTGATGCTGCATTTGTTCCATCTGTAGCTGAGAAAAAAGCGCCGGATTCCGAGATCAAAGGGGACGCTAACGTATTCGTATTCCCAAGCCTTGAAGCAGGAAACATCGGCTATAAAATCGCTCAGCGTTTGGGCAACTTTGAAGCGGTAGGACCAATCCTGCAAGGTTTAAATATGCCTGTAAACGACCTTTCAAGAGGATGTAACGCTGAAGATGTTTACAATCTCGCATTAATTACAGCGGCGCAAGCACTGTAATAAAATTGAAGACGATGGCAGCTCTCGACCGAGGGCTGCCTTTTTTGCGCTTCCGTATAGCCTTCTTTACCAAGACGGATGATATGAGTACAATAAAGAAAACTAATCATAACCATATATTTCATTAATGACAGGGGTGGGGTTTTTGTATTACGACGTGCTGAAAACGTTTATAGCGGTGGTAGAAGAAAAAAACTTCACAAAAGCGGCGGAAAAGCTGATGATCTCCCAGCCCAGCGTCAGTCTGCATATCAAAAATCTTGAGAAAGAATTTCAAACGGCTCTTCTGAACAGGTCGCCAAAACACTTTACGACAACGCCGACAGGAGACATTTTATATCAAAGAGCAAAGCAAATGGTGTTTCTCTACGAACAAGCCAAGGCTGAAATCTATGCGCATCATCACTATGTGAAGGGTGAATTGAAAATAGCTGCAAGCTTTACAATCGGTGAGTATATTCTTCCGCCGCTATTGGCCCAGCTGCAAAAGCTGTATCCAGAGCTGAATCTAGATGTCATGATTGGCAATACAGAGGAGGTCAGCGAGCGTGTGCGGATGCTTCAGGCTGATATCGGGCTGATTGAAGGACATACAAACGAGAATGAGCTGGAAATTGAACCGTTCATGGAGGATGAAATGTGCATTGCCGCTCCAAATCAGCATCCGCTCGCCGGGCGGAAAGAGATTTCGATCAGCGATTTGCAGAACGAAGCGTGGGTGACAAGAGAGAAAGGCTCCGGGACGAGAGAATATCTTGATCATGTACTCAGTTCAAATGGACTTCGGCCGAAATCAATGTTCACCATCAGCAGCAATCAAGGTGTAAAGGAAGCGGTGATCAACGGCATGGGACTTTCGGTTCTATCCAGAAGCGTGCTGCATAAGGATTTGATCCACCGCGAAATCTCAATTCTGCATATTAAAGATTTCTCGTTAAAGCGCAAGCTGTCTTACATTCATTCTCCTCTCATGGAGAATACAAAAAATAAAGAAATTTTTATTACGATGCTGAAAAGCAATTATCAATCACAGCTGCTGAAATGATATAATAGTTTTCGTTCAATAAGCCTAACATGAAAGGGTTTTACATAGATG
Organism: Bacillus sp. PS95; assembly: GCF_037963565.1. Lineage (NCBI taxonomy): Bacteria > Bacillati > Bacillota > Bacilli > Caryophanales > Bacillaceae > Bacillus > Bacillus sp. PS95. Next base: position 3,826,526 of record NZ_CP150160.1, on the reverse strand, counting down.
GCAAACCAACCGATTGATTTACTGATGCAGCCGAAATGGAGAGTCATTGACCAATCCAGTCTCGGCCCTTTATTTGATGCGAAGCAATCCTTCGCAATGGATGATACGCTGTGCATGTCCGTCGGAAAAGGCGTGTCGCCGGCGACAGCGCGCTCATGGGTGCACCACGATACAATTGTCCTTGGAATACAGGATACACGCCTCCCGTTTTTGCAGGATGGCATCTCCTTGCTGGAGAGCGAAGGATACCGTGTGATCGTACGCAATTCCGGCGGTCTTGCCGTCGTATTGGATGACGGTGTTTTAAATATCTCTCTCATATTCGAGGACGAAAAGAAAGGCATCGATATAGACAAAGGATATGAAGCGATGGTCGAGCTGATGAGACGAATGCTGAGACCGTATAACGCAAAGATCGAAGCCTATGAAATTGAAGGGTCTTATTGTCCCGGCAGCTATGACCTCAGTATAAATGGCAAAAAGTTCGCCGGCATCTCTCAGAGACGCGTTCGCGGCGGAGTCGCTGTTCAAATTTATCTCTGTGCGGATAAAAGCGGCAGTGAAAGGGCCGACTTGATCAGACGATTCTATCAAGCGGCGCTGAAAGACAAACAAAACGATAAAAAAGGCGTCTATCCGGAAATACGTCCGGAAACGATGGCGTCCTTAAGTGAGCTTCTGCAAAAAGACATCTCCGTACAAGACTTAATGTTCGCTTTATTGACGGAATTAAAAGCGTTAACCACTCATCTTTATTCAGCTGGACTGTCCACTGATGAGGAAATGGAATTTGAGAAAAACCTCGTCCGGATGGCTGAGCGGAATGCAAAGGTATTTGGGTGAACGTTCTTCGCATGCCGGCTGTATATGCCGGCATGCATTTTTTATCTCAAGCGGCATTTTACCCCAATAATCTTATTTTCAGATAAATCCTTCTTACATACAGATAACCACGACAAAAAGAAAAACGATAAAATGACATCAGCATCCATATTAAAGGGGAGAGGCAGATGAAGGGGAATATTTACAGCCTTTTTGTATTGATGGCGGCTTTTTTCTGGGGAACTACGGGAACCGTTCAGGCGTTGGCTCCAGAAAGCGCCACACCACTGGCATTTGGGGCGTTCAGGTTATTAATAGGAGGAAGCGCCATGCTGCTTGCGGTTTGGATCAGCCGGGAGCTTCACGTGAAAAATTGGTCATGGCCGCTCGTATTTTTAGCCGCTGTTTGTATGGCGTGTTACCAGCCGCTGTTTTTCACAGCGGTTAAAGAAACGGGAATTGCAGTGGGAACTGTGATTGCCATCGGCAGTGCGCCTATCATTGCCGGGACCCTCGAATGGGCCGTATTGAAGAAACGCCCGCGAAACTCTTGGTGGATTGCGACTGTGCTGGCTTTAACGGGTTGCTGGCTTCTGTTTTCCGACAGTTCCAATGTTCGGATTGATGTGGCTGGTGTTCTTATGGCGCTTGGAGCGGGTGCTTCTTTTGCAGGCTATACGCTCATCAGTAAAGCGATGATGAAAACCCAGCCTCCTCGAGCGACCTCCGCCGTTGTATTCATGATCAGCGCCATCTTACTGACGCCGCTATTATGGCAGTCAGATATCTCGTGGATATGGACCCCTAGAGGACTGGGAACAAGCCTTTACATCGGGTTAATTGCAACATGTGCCGCATACTTTTTGTTTGCGAAAGGGCTTACCGGGGTTCCGGCCTCGGCGGCGGTCACGCTGTCTTTAGCGGAACCGCTGACGGCTTCATTGCTTGGCGTGTTTTTCATAGGGGAAATGCTTTCGCCTTTCTCGTGGCTGGGCATTGCGCTTATGATGCTGGGGCTTTTGGTCATTTCTGCTGCGCCTCGGAAACAAAAAACGGCCGAGGCAGCTCACATGTCTTAATAGATTCACATAAGCTTGGCCTCATTTTACAAGAATAGCTGATCCGGCTGCAAAATGAGGAAATTCTCTTTTCTCAATAGAAAAGAGGATTTTGTACATGGCGAAAATCCCAAAACAGCTGCCCGTTTTGGGATTTTTCTATGTCATTCCGCTAATTTTTCTAAATTGCCGTTCCGGTCCATTTTGAAGGACGGAGAGGCATGTTCATCTTCTTCAAATAAAACTAGCTTTCTGGCTCTGTTCATAATTTTCACCAAGGTTTCATAATCTTCTTGGATCGTTTTTTGGTCTTTTTCAAGCTTTTGAACTTCTGCCTCTAGCTGCTCTGTTTTGTTTTGCAATTCCTGATTTTCTTTCTTTAAACGCTCGTTTTCCATTTTTAATGCTGATGATTGCTCGTGATTGCCTTCGTAATTCTGCAGGAAGCGGATCACATCATTCATCGTCATCTCAGGCGCAGCTGCAGGTGTTTGAGGAGACAATAAGTGTGATAGACTAGCTAACTCTTCCTTAAAGCTTTCATCAACAAAAGGCATATGTTCGCCAGACATTAAAGGTTGCTCATTTTCGACAGAAGGTGTTTCCGTTTTAACCGGCTCTTCTGCAGCGGTTTCTTGAATGATTTCAGGATCAACGGCAGGAGGCTGATATAATAATCTTTTTTTCGCGGGCTGCCCGTTTCCGAGCGCTCTCATCCGCTGTTTTCGTTGTTTCTTCGCAAGCTGAAGCGCTTTTTCATATTGATGGCGGACCACTGCGTTCCATCTGAATCCGCAGGCTGCGGATGTCCGGTTTAATTTATCGCCGACTTCTTCAAAGGCGTTCAGCTGAGTGCTGCCCTCCCTCACATGCCTAAGCACTGTTTCGGCTAAAAGCAGATCGTTTTCCTCTGACCAAGCGTCTTGTCGCTGTTTTGTCATTTATCTCAACTCCCATTTTTCTTTTCATGGTATTAGAATGTCCAGGTTGGAAAATATTTATACAAATTAGCTGAAAGAATAGGAGATACGAAGGATGGAGCGGCTTGCAGGAACAGTCGAATCCTTGTAAAATGAAGAGTGATGTGATTTTTTTTGAAACGTGATTTTAGGTTATTCACATAGATGAACATAGAAATGAAGGGAAGCGTACGTCATGGCTAATGAATTTCGAGTGTGTGATGATTGCCAAGCCACTAATATCAAAACATTGCTGCCGCGTTTGAAAGAAGTGGACCCGGACGCAAAGGTTGAGGTAGGATGCCAATCTTATTGCGGGCCCGGACGGAAAAAATCATTTGCTTTTGTGAACAATCGCCCGCTGTCAGCTCCGACAGAGGATGAGCTGATTGACAAAGTAAAAAAGAAAATAAAAAAGTAAAAACATATTTTTTCTTAGCCTCGGCCCTCAGGTCAGGCTTTTTTGCTTCACAAGATGTGTTTTTCATGAAGATGGAACAAATCGCCGGGCAAATTCAAGGATGTTTTCAAAGAATAGAGTCGATATAATAGAAACACGGCTAAAAAAAAGAGGGAATGACGATGGCGTATCCAAATGGAAAATTATCAGAAGAAAAAGTGTTTAAAGATCCGGTGCACCGCTATGTTCATGTTCGGGACAAGCTGATATGGGATTTAATCGGAACCCGTGAATTTCAGCGTCTCCGCAGAATTAAGCAGCTCGGCACGACCTATTTGACGTTCCATGGGGCTGAGCACAGCCGGTTCAACCATTCTCTCGGTGTCTATGAAATTGTCAGAAGAATGGTTGATGACGTCTTTAAAGGCCGCCCTGAATGGGATGACAGTGAGCGTGAACTCTGTTTGGCCGCGGCACTGCTTCATGACCTCGGGCACGGGCCGTTCTCGCATTCATTTGAAAAGGTCTTTCACCTTGACCACGAGGATTTTACAAGAGGTATCATTTTGGGAGACACGGAGGTTAATCAGGTGCTCAGAAAGGTGAGCCCGGGTTTCCCTCAGGATGTTGCTGAAGTCATTGCCAAAACATATAAAAACAAGCAAGTGGTCAGCCTGATTTCGAGTCAGATTGACGCAGACCGCATGGATTACCTCCAGCGCGACGCATATTATACGGGCGTCAGCTACGGCCATTTTGATATGGAGCGGATTCTTCGGGTGATGCGGCCGCGCGAGGATCAGATCGTCATTAAAGAAAGCGGAATGCACGCTGTCGAAGACTATATCATGAGCCGTTACCAAATGTACTGGCAGGTCTACTTCCATCCTGTGACCAGAAGTGCAGAGGTCATTTTAACGAAGATTCTTCACAGGGCGAAGCAGCTGCACGATGAAGGCTATGTCTTCACTCACGCTCCGGTTCATTTCTATTCTATTTTTGAAGGGAAATTGACACTGGAGGATTATGTAAAGCTGGATGAATCTATTATTTTGTATTACTTCCAGGCCTGGGAGGATGAAGAAGACGCGATTTTATCCGACTTGTGCCGCAGATTCATTAACCGCCAGCTGTTCCAATACGTTGAATTCAATCCGAATGAAGAAATGTCGGCTTATTTTGAGCTGACTTCATTGTTCAAAGAGGCGGGAATCGATCCGAGCTATTATTTGGTCGTTGATTCTTCATCAGATCTGCCATATGATTTTTACCGACCGGGAGAGGAAGAGGAGCGTCTGCCAATCCATCTCTTGACGCAAAACGGCCAAATTAAAGAGCTGTCCAGGCAGTCGGCTATTGTGGAATCCATCTCAGGTAAACGGCGGACGGACCACAAGCTGTACTATCCAAAGGACTTGATTTGTGACGGCTCTAAACATCCGGAAGCGAAAATGAAAATCCGGCAGCTGCTGGGACTGACATAGAAATTGGAAAGAAGGAAAAAGGAGATGTCGGGAATTTGTTGAAAGAACATGCAAAACTGATGAAGGTGTTCTCGGATTCTGGAGAAATCATCGGGCGAAAGAAGCTGCAGAAAATGATTTATATCGCCAAGAAAATGCAGTTTCCTTTCTATGAGAAATATGATTTTCACTTTTACGGACCATATTCAGAGGAACTGACGCTCCAGATTGAAGAGCTGTGCAACCTTGGATTTCTGCATGAGGTGAAGGAAAAAAAGGGCGGCTACTTTCAATACCGGTATTCGCTGACTGAGACAGGCTCCGCATTTTTAGACCATGCTGATCTGGACATGCCGGATATGAAAGGCTATATCGACAGTGTAAACAGCCGTTCATCACGGTTTTTAGAGCTGGTTTCCACGATCCTTTACTTTGACGGGCTTGAGGATGAGGAAAAGAAAGAAAAAGTCTTTACCATCAAAAGCAAGCAAAAATATACAAATGAAGAATATGACGAAGCGCTTCAATACATAGAGGAACTGAAGCAGATTTGTTAACCATACCAAGCAAAAGAAATGAATCGTTTCTTTTGCTTTTTTTATTGACAAAAGCTGCTAAGAGATTCATTATGGATAATAGTTATCCATAATGAATCAGGAGTGAATAGGATGAAAATGAAATCAGGAATGGAGCAGGCGGTTTCTGTGCTGCTTTTACTGTCACGGCTGCCTGTACAGGCTTCTTTGACGTCAGAGGCAATAAGCCAGCGATTGCGCGTGTCTCCGTCTTATTTGAAGAAGCTGATGAGAACATTGGTTCAAGCAGGTTTGGCAGAATCCTTGCCAGGGACGAAGGGCGGTTTTACCCTGACGAAGCCTTTGGCTGACATTACGCTTTATGATGTTTATCAAGCGGTCGAAGGCAGAGGTTCGATGTATCAGGGGAAAGGCCTGCTGCAATCTGTATTTGAGGGTGAAAGTCACTGTGTGCTGGAGACAGTCATGGGGGAAATCGAGGATAAATGGTCCAATCTTATGAGAGAAGAATCCTTGCAGCATGTCATGGACAGAGTCGGGGAATTGTATGATCTTGAAAAAATAGATGATTGGGTAATCAAGCAAGTGAAAGGGCAATTGTAATGAAAAATAGCGGGTCTATACAAGAATCAACATCATCAACAGGCATATCCGTGCTGATCGTGCTCGCACTTGGTTTCCTCATGGCAACTCTTGATGTGACCGTTGTGAATGTGGCGATGGCTGATATGAAAAACACTCTTTCAATGTCACTTTCAGGTGTAACTTGGGTTGTGGACGGGTACATTCTTACTTTTGCGTCGCTTCTGCTGGCGGGCGGAGCCTTGGCTGACCGTTTCGGCTCGAAGACGATCTATATCTTGGGTCTAGCCGTTTTTGTTCTGGCCTCCTGTCTATGCGCTGCATCTATAAATGGGCAGATGCTGATTGCCGGACGTCTCATACAGGGAATTGGGGCAGCATTGTTTATGCCAAGCTCACTCAGCCTTTTGGCTGCCTCTTACCCTGATGAGCGGGCGCGGGCGAGAATGTTTGGACTGTGGGCCGCGCTTGTTTCCGCCGCTTCAGGCCTTGGGCCCTTTATCGGGGGAGTGCTGGTACAGTTGGCGGGCTGGCAGAGTATTTTTCTGATCAATGTGCCAATAGGGGCTGCTGCGCTCATTTCAGCTTACCGAATCCTAAGCCGCGTCCCGGGAAAAAACGGCCGCGTGAACATCACCGGGCATCTGCTTGGCATGATGGCTCTCGGGTTTCTTTCCTATGCTTTGATACAGGGGCCTTCAGCGGGCTGGCGCTCGCCAGTGATTCTTGTAGCATTTACTGCAGCGATTTTGGCATTTGTGCTGTTTTTGCTGCGGGAAATTTCTGCAAAAGCACCCATCCTGCCGGCGTCCTTATACAAAAACGGCCGCTTCTCAGCTGCCCAATTTATCGGGTTTTTGCTGAATTTCGCCCTTTTTGGCGGCATGTTTATGCTCAGCCTTTTTTTGCAGGAAGCAGGAGGGGCAAGTTCCTTTATGGCTGGAGTGGAGCTGCTGCCGATGATGGCGGTCTTCGTGATCGGCAATCTGCTGTTTGCCCGTCTGGCGAATCGGTTTGAAGCCGGTCAGCTTATGTTTGTATCAATGGCGGTCAGCTGTATCATTGCATTGCTGTTGTTTGTGCTGATTTCTCCGGATTTTCCTTATTGGCAGCTGGCGGTGTTGATGTCTGTTATGAACCTCTGTACCGGTATTACAGTTCCTGCCATGACAACTGTGATCATGCAGGCTGCCGGGCAAAGACATGCGAATATCGCCGGTGCGGCGTTAAATGCAAACCGGCAAATCGGAGCCTTGGTCGGCGTAGCGATAACCGGGGTGATCATTCATCTGTCCGCCACTTGGTATGCCGGTGCCGGGTTTACATTTTTGATGATGGGGGCGGCATACAGCCTCGCTGCATTGCTTGTATGGCTGTTTCTGGCTGCCCATAACGGAACTGCTGCGTCAGAAAAAAATGTAAATCACTGATTGCGCTTTGTGGGAATATATAGTAAGATATAAAAAATTATTGAAACAACAGGCACTGATAAGGACACGAGATGCTTTTTACGGTTTCCAGAGAGGGAAGGAAAGGTGAGAGCTTCCCAGCTTAGTAATATCATTTACCGCCTTGGAGCAGCATTGGGGAACTGAAGTATCCAATGCCGTTTATGCTGCGTTATAGCACCGAGCCGACAACATAGTATTTGTCGGGAACTTGGGTGGAACCACGGGTTAATCACACACTCGTCCCTATCTGCGGGACGGGTGTGTTTTTTATGAATTGAATACATGCGATGAAAAGGACATGAATGATAGTTACGGTTTTCAGAGAGGGAAGGAAAGGTGAGAGCTTCCCAGCTTAGGAATATCATTTACCGCCTTGGAGCAGCATTGGGGAACTGAAGTAACCAATGCCGTCTATGCTGCGTTACAGCACCGAGCCGACAATATCGTATTTGTCGGGAACTTGGGTGGAACCACGGGTTAATCACACACTCGTCCCTATCTGCGGGACGGGTGTGTTTTTTTATATACAACAATGAATAAGGAGTGTTCTAAAATGAGTAAACATGTGCACATTCAGCTTCCGGACGGACAGATCCAGGAATATCCGAAAGGCATCACAATCAAAGAAGCGGCTGGTTCTATCAGTTCCAGTCTGCAAAAGAAGGCTGCCGCAGGTCAGGTCAACGGCAAGCTTGTTGATCTCAGCTTTAAGCTGGAGGAAGATGCTGAGCTTTCGATTGTCACACTCGATTCACAAGAAGGCTTGCAGGTGCTTCGCCACACAACAGCGCACGTGCTGGCCCAAGCAGTAAAACGGCTGTACGGCGAAGTGTCATTGGGGGTAGGGCCTGTGATTGAAGACGGCTTCTACTATGACATGAAGCTGGGGAAAAGCTTGGCATCAGGAGACTTAGAGGCCATCGAAAAAGAAATGAAAAACATAATAAATGAGAACCTTGAAATCAAACGTATAGAGGTTTCTTACGAAGAGGCTGAAGAGGTGTTTGCACAAAAAGACGAGCGGCTCAAGCTTGAGATTTTAAAGGATATTCCGCGCGGGGAGGATATCACATTGTACCAGCAAGGGGAATTCGTTGACCTGTGCCGCGGGCCGCATCTTCCTTCTACAGGGATGATCAAGGCGTTCAAACTGACAAGAGTATCAGGCGCTTATTGGCGCGGAGACAGCAAAAATGAAGTCCTGCAGCGGGTGTACGGGGTTGCGTTTCAAAAGAAAAAAGATTTGGATGCGCACCTGCATATGCTGGAAGAAGCGGCAAAACGAGACCATCGCAAGCTCGGCAAACAGTTAGGGCTGTTTATGTTTTCTGAAGAAGCGCCGGGGATGCCGTTTTATTTGCCGAAAGGGCAGATTGTCCGCAATGAGCTGGAGCGCTTCTCGCGTGAGCTGCAAACAAATGCCGGCTACGATGAGGTGCGTACGCCGTTTATGATGAATCAGCGGTTATGGGAGCAGTCAGGCCATTGGGACCATTATCGCGACAATATGTACTTTTCAGAAGTGGATGATACAAGATTCGCAATGAAGCCGATGAATTGCCCCGGCCACATGCTCATCTTTAAAAACAGCCTGTATTCTTATCGGGATCTGCCGATTCGCATGGCGGAATTCGGACAGGTGCACCGCCATGAATACAGCGGCGCTTTAAACGGAATGCTTCGCGTTCGGACGTTCTGTCAGGATGACGCCCATATTTTCGTTCGGGAGGATCAGATTGAGAGTGAGATCAAAGAAGCGATTCGGCTGATTGATGAGGTATATCGGACATTTGGTTTCGAGTATTCAGTTGAGCTTTCGACTCGCCCGGAGGATTCATTAGGCGATGACAGCCTTTGGGAAGCGTCGGAACGTGCCTTAGCACGCGTCCTTGAGGAGCTTGGCCTCTCTTATGAGATCAATGAAGGTGATGGGGCGTTTTACGGGCCGAAAATTGATTTCCACATAAAAGATGCCCTGAAACGGAGCCACCAATGTGCGACAATTCAGCTTGATTTTCAAATGCCGGAAAAATTTGATTTAACATATATCAACGAACACAATGAAAAGGTTCGTCCCGTTGTCATCCACAGAGCGGTTTTCGGCTCAATCGACCGTTTCTTCGGCATTTTGATCGAGCATTACTGCGGGGCTTTTCCAGTCTGGCTCGCACCGCTCCAGGTTCAAATCATACCGGTTTCTCACGTTCACTTAGACTATTGCAGAAAGGTACAGGCGGAGCTGAAGCAGGCGGGGATAAGAGCCGGCATTGATGAGCGCAATGAGAAGCTGGGCTATAAAATCAGAGAATCGCAGGTGCAGAAAATCCCGTACGTGCTGGTGCTTGGAGATCATGAGGAGCAGGAGAATGCGGTAAACGTCCGCCGATTCGGACATCAGCAGAGTGAACACGTTCCTTTCCAAACTTTTAAAGATAAACTTGTCAAACAGGTGGAAAATCGAGGCATTTAGGATAAAAGCTGTGAATTCACATTTTGCTTTTTTGACTTTCCCTATTCGGAATCAGTAAAATAATAAGTAAATCATATCGTTCGTATGTTATGAATGCATCTCGAAATGGGGAAATTTACATGGACCATGACAAACTGGAAGCAAATTTGCTGGATCACGCACTTACAAAATATTTGAAAAGCACGAAGCAATTAGATGAAGCCACCGTTCCGAAACACGTGAATAATGTAAGAGGATTTATTCTGCGGATCATATACAGACATGGGAGCTGCACCATAAAGGATATTTTGAAGGAGGTCACACTGTCTCCCTCTGCCACGACCACAGCTCTGAATCATTTAGAGCAGGAAGGGTTTATTGAGAGATCCAGAAATAACAATGACCGCCGCACTGTATGGATTACTCTTTCTGAATCGGGCCGGGGAGCGGCTGAACAAATGATCGAAAACCGCCAGCAGCTGATTGATGGCATGTTTGAACGTTTAACAGCCGAAGAGAAAAAGACGTTCTTGGCGATTATTGCGAAGCTGGCTCAATAGGGATAATAAAAGCCGGTGCGCGAAGCGCCGGCTTTATAGAGATTATTCCATATCGCTCAGGCGTTTGCCTGCGACGGCATAATGGTCTTTTCTCATTTCTTCTATAAAGACAACAATTTTTTCTTCAGAAGCACCGGTTGTTTCCTTTACGGCTTCTGTTACTTTCTCGACAAGATTGCGTTTTTGCTCGTCTGTACGGCCTTCGAGCATTTTGACAGTTACGTATGGCATGGGTGCTGAATCCTCCTTTATCTCGTTTCCTCTCTTTAGAAAAAGAGGCTTCTTATAGTATACTGAATAAAGTAAATTCTTGCATTTTGAGAAAGAGGGATATCTCACTTGGACCGTTTTTTATATTATCCGTTATCTTTAATGCCATACCTCGTCATCACGCTAATTGTGTCGTTTACGATGCACGAGCTTGCCCACGCTTATGTCGCATACAAATTCGGTGACGATACGGCGAAAAAACAAGGAAGACTGACGCTGAATCCCATTAAACACCTTGATCCGTTCGGAACCATTTTGATTCTGGTGGCCGGATTCGGGTGGGCGCGCCCCATTCCCGTGAATCGCCGTTTCTTTAAGAAACCCCGGCTTGCTGGTGTGCTCGTATCTATAGCCGGGCCCGTCAGTAACCTGATTCTTGCGTTTATTGGTTTCTTTTTGTTAGTGTTGATGCATGCGTACGGAATGGAAATGCTTGCGGCGTTCAGCACGGGGCTGGATCAGTTTTTTTCTATTTGGATACAGCTGAATCTTGTCTTGTTTTTATTTAATCTGCTGCCGCTTCCTCCGCTCGATGGCTATCGAATTATAGAAGATCTCGTTCCGCCGGGCGTGCGTGCCAAAATGACGCAGGCGGAGAGCTACGGCTTTATCGTGTTTTTGGTGCTGTTTGTGACACCGCTAGGATCTTACGTGCTGTGGCCGATGCTCAATGCAGGAAGAGATTCGATTTTAAAGCTGTTTTCAGCGATATTTCAACCGCTTTTGTAGGAGGTAGAACTTCATGGAAGAAAAAAAGAAAAAATCAATCGGGTTTAATATTATCAAAAGTGATCCGACAGACGGACACGGCGGTTTTGGCGTAGGGGCACTCAGCCTTGATAACATTTCTCCCGTATTCGTTGATGTAGAGGAAAAAGAAGCGTTCGTAGACATCGGCGCTATGCATGCCCGCAGCACCGTTGAAAAAGGAATTAAATTTCTCCCGAATAAAGAAGAAGTGCCGAACGGAAAACCATACTGGCTTGTGTGGGTAACGATTGACAGAAAAGAAGAGGGGCCTTATTACGCTGGTGTGACAGCCTGTGAAATGACGGTCGACAGAAGCATCAGAAGAGGCTACAAGTCGCTGCCTGAGCATGTGAATTTGATGGATAAATCCATGAAACGGAAAATCATCGTTGATAAAATGGACGACAGCTCGAAGCGTGTACTAGGTGAATTTCTGAAAAAGCATGATCAGGGCCTATGGGACCGTTCCTCAGATGAGTTAAAAACGAGCCTGCTTCCGGAAGACGATTGATTTGTGAATTTTCTGTGAACTTTTAAAGTATTTGAGATATTTTTCGTAAACATTGAGTAAACTGGTGATACAGAAATAGGACATGGAAAATCCCGAGCCGAAACAAGACTCGGGGTTTTTCATTTTTAGGGGGATATGAGTCGGCGACTGGGAGATGAAAGCCGGCGTCGAAGAAATGAGAAATTCACCACTTTATCCCAAAACTGATTGTTCAGCTCGATTGTCTAACATTCTTCCATCGATTATGAAGGAACCATACGAATAACCCGGCCTCCGAGGAGCCGGGTTATTTTCAATGATGTCGCCCCAGCCATTTGTCCCACCACTTTTTCTCGGAAGCGGGCTTTTCTTTGGTTGGAAGCCGGTCTTTTGTTTGTTTTGCGGGTTCTGCCCCGTAGCACACGTTTGCGGGTTCTGTCCCTTTCACAAAATATGTGTAATGCTTAGCGGCGCAGCCGGGACCTGATGAGTAGCCTGTTTCCGGATCAATGTACACACCGGTTACGCCTTTTGGCGGCTTGAACGCGGTTTCCGGTTCGCCTTTGAGCGCGTCCTCCATGAAGTCCGCCCAAATGGTTTTAGCATAGCTTTTTTCTTCGACCGAGTCGATGGTGCTGTTTTTGTCATAGCCGGTCCAAACACCTGCGGCCAGCTTCGGATTGAAGCCGATCATCCAGCTGTCTGCGCTGGTGGTTCCTGATTTTCCGGCATACGTTCTTGTCAGGCGGTTGGCTATCGTTCGCCCCGTAACCGACGTATATCCATTTAAATCGGTATCAAACATGCCTGTCATCATACTCGCTGTGACAAAAGCGGCTTTTTCATCAAGCACTTGTTTATGCTGATTCGGGTTTTCGTACAGCACGTGGCCGGCTGCGTCCGTTACCCTTGAAATAAAAGTCGGTTCGATTTTCTTTCCGCCATTTGCGAGCATGGCATAGGCGTTGACCATCTCAATCGGACGCACGGGTTCGGTGCCGAGTGCCAGAGACGGCAGTGCTTGAAGAGGGGCGGTAATGCCGAATTCCTTTGCCGTCTTTACAAGTTTGTTCGTGCCGAGAAAAAGATGCGTTTTCACAGCGTAAATATTGTCGGAAAGCGCCAGCGCCTGCAGAAGCGTAATCGGCTTGTTGGCATAGTATCCGTTATAGTTGCTTGGAGAATAGGTTTCTCCCTTTGCATCAATTTGAAACTCGGTTTCTTCGCTTTTCATCAAAGTGACTGGCGTAAATCCGCTCTGAATCGCTTTATAGTACAGCAACGGCTTGATCGTCGAAGCAGGCTGGCGCTTCGCCTGTGTCGTCCGGTCAAACGGGCTTTTTTGATAATCCCTGCCGCCGACAAGGGCGAGAACGTTTCCGGTGCGGGGATCAATGGCTGAAAACCCGACTTGAATGTCAGATCCCGCGTTAACTGTTTCGGTAATGGTCTCCTCGGCGATGCGCTGCATCCGCTTATCTACCGTTGTATAGACATTTAACCCACTTGTTTCAATTTGCTCCCGTGTCATGCCGAGCTTTTTCTCCAGCTCTCTCATCGCATTGTCATAGAAATAAGGAGCCTTTCTCTTGGAAACTTGTTTATTCAAAGGCTGATAGGAAAGAGGTTCCTTGATCAATTCATCCGCTTTCTTTTGGCTGATCATCTGCTGCTTTTCCATCATCCGCACAATCGTTTTCTGGCGTTCCTTGGCCTTCGTCTCATTGACATACGGTGAATAGCCGGAAGGGCCTTTCGGGATTCCTGCTAAAAGCGCCGCCTCCGCATCCGTCAGGTTTTTGGCATGTTTGCCGAAATACAGGCGGGAAGCTGCTTCAATGCCGTAGGCGCCGTGTCCGTAGTAAATCGTATTTAAATAGCCTTCTAATATCTCGTCCTTAGAATAGTTTTGTTCCAGACGGATCGTGTAGAACGCCTCATTCCATTTCCGTTTCCACGTTTTGTCGTGTTCAAGGTATAAGTTTCTCGCATATTGCTGGGTGATGGTGCTTGCACCCTGAACCTTGGCAAATGCTTTCAGGTCAGCAAGCGCCGCGCCGGCCATGCGTTTATAATCAAAGCCGTGATGATCGTAGAAATTCTGGTCTTCAATCGCCACTGTCGCTTTTACGATCGTCGGATTCATGTCCTTTAAGGGGACCCAATAGCGCTTTTCGCCGTAGTTCGTTTCCCCGAGCTTTGAGCCGTCACTCGCATACAAAATCGTGGATTGCGGCACTTGCACCGAGGGAGCGCCCTGGTATTTGGCTATCAAAATGACAGTCATAAACACGGCAGCTGCCGCCAAGGCCGCAAAAGCCCCTAAAAAGATAAAGGCGCGAACGGTTTTCAGCGTCAGTCTCAGCCGTTTATTTGTCATTGCATCCACAACGGGTTCCCCCTTTTTTTATGTTTCTACTATTATGAGAAAAAAAGATCGTTTTTAAACATCGCAGAACAGGACGCATCTTTACTTTTTCCCCGCCATCCTCTATACTTTTTCCTTAGGTGAAAATGAGATTTCAACCGAGAATAAAAGCTGATAAGACGCTTACAATAAATGAATACAGCCTCGAAAGGGAGATGACAATTGAGCGAACTTTGGTACACAGAGAAGCAGACGAAAAACTTTGGCATTACGATGAAGGTTAACAAGACGTTACATACAGAACAAACGGAGTTTCAGCATTTAGAAATGGTGGAAACAGAAGAGTTCGGCAACATGCTTTTTTTGGACGGCATGGTGATGACATCTGAAAAAGACGAATTCGTTTATCACGAAATGGTGGCGCATGTCCCATTATTCACGCACCCAAATCCGGAGCAAGTTCTCGTAGTCGGCGGCGGTGACGGCGGCGTTATCAGAGAAATCCTGAAGCACCCAAGCGTGAAAAAAGCGACACTTGTAGATATTGACGGCAAGGTTATCGAATACTCTAAAAAGTTCCTTCCTTCTATCGCAGGCAAACTGGATGATCCGCGCGTTGACGTGCAGGTAGATGACGGATTTATGCACATTGCAAAATCTGAAAATCAATATGACGTCATCATGGTAGATTCGACTGAACCAGTCGGACCGGCTGTAAACCTGTTTACAAAAGGATTCTACGCAGGAATCGCTAAAGCGCTGAAAGAAGACGGCATTTTTGTCGCACAGACGGACAACCCATGGTTTACACCGGAATTAATCACAAATGTACAGCGCGACGTGAAGGAAATCTTCCCGATTACGAAGCTGTATACGGCGAACATTCCGACATATCCGAGCGGTTTGTGGACATTTACAATTGGCTCGAAAAAATATGATCCGCTTGCAGTGGAAGACAGCCGCTTCTTCGATATTGAGACGAAATATTACACAAAAGATATTCATAAAGCGGCGTTTGTTCTGCCGAAATTTGTGAGTGACCTGATTAAATAATGAAGGTATGGCGCAGGAGCGAATCTTGCGCTTTTTTACAGGAAAGCGAGGGTATTATAGATGAGATTTGATGAAGCTTATTCAGGAAAAGTATTTATCGCGAGCCGTCCCGAGTGGGAAGAGGCGGACGCCATTCTTTACGGCATGCCGATGGACTGGACAGTCAGCTATCGCCCGGGCTCACGCTTTGGTCCAAGCAGAATCCGTGAGGTGTCAATCGGCCTTGAGGAATTCAGCCCATATTTAGACCGCGATCTGGCTGACTTGAACTTCTTTGACGCTGGCGACATTCCGCTGCCGTTCGGAAATCCGCAGCGAAGCTTGGATATGATTGAAGAGTACGTGGACAGCATTTTAGAAAAAGGGAAGTTCCCAATGGGTATGGGGGGAGAGCACCTCGTGTCATGGCCTGTCATTAAAGCGATGTACAAGAAATACCCAGACCTTGCGATTATCCATTTTGACGCACATACAGATCTTCGAGTTGATTATGAGGGAGAACCGCTTTCTCACTCCACGCCGATCCGTAAGGCGGCAGAATTGATCGGACCGCACAATGTGTATTCATTCGGAATCCGTTCCGGCATGAAAGAAGAGTTTGAATGGGCGAAGGAAAACGGCATGCACATCTCAAAATTTGAAGTGCTTGAACCGCTGAAAGAGGTGCTTCCGAAGCTGGCGGGCCGTCCGGTTTATGTCACAATTGACATTGACGTATTAGACCCTGCACACGCACCGGGTACAGGAACGGTTGACGCCGGCGGCATCACGTCTAAAGAACTGCTTGCATCGGTCCATGAAATTGCGCGTTCAGAGGTAAACGTAAAGGGCGCTGATTTAGTGGAAGTCGCACCGGTGTATGACCACTCAGAGCAAACGGCAAACACAGCCAGCAAAATCATCCGTGAAATGCTGCTTGGGTTTGTGAAATAAGTAAACATCCAGACGATGTCTGGATGTTTTTTTATTCCCAGTCTTTACAAACATCAATCCACGCTTTTTAGATAGAAAATTCGGATAATCCTCCTCGATAGCGGAGTTTCTTCTGCCACATGCGGGGAAAACAGTCCCAAACCGTTTCAGCGATACATCAAGATAAACCTCAAGATCATGAGCCAATCCAAATGGGCAAACTCCTCCAATTTCATGGCCTGTCTGCTCCAGCACCTCATTAGGAGAGAGCATTCTTGCTTTAAAGCCAAATGTTCGCCTGAACGTTTTGTTGTCGATCTTGGCATCGCCGGCTGCCACAATCAGAATCGTCTGATCTCCTTCCCCTCTGAAGGACAGGGACTTGGCGATTCTAGTCGGGCTTACGCCGATCGTCTCAGCTGTCTGTTCAACACTGTCGCGCTCGACGTTTCGAACTCCGTCACATCATTTTCTCGATTCCACTGTGTAAAGTGGGTTCTCACACTTTACAGAGACATGCTGCATTTCCACTCTCTTCAAGATTATTGAAAAAAATCATAGCATGGATTGGGAGACTGGGTAAAGAGGGGACAAAAAAACCGCCGATGGACGGCGGTTAAATCATTCCTCGTTGTGCAACTTCAATTTGGTGTGTAGGTGCATTTGCAATAGTTGTTGCCACGAACACAGTGCTTAGAGCCAGACAAGAGAGTAATAGTTTAGACTTCAATTTCATACAAACTCACTCCTCCTTGAATAAGTTGCCTTACTTGTTCCACCTTCAAAAAATAAGCAGAAGCTTTTTGAAAATTTTTACGTTCATGATAATATTTTGCCACATCAATAGCGAAATCTTCAAGATCAGCATACAACATTTTACTTTCGAGAAAATCAAAAAATCCTTGAATTGCTTCTTCATCCGGGCCTGATAAGTATAAAGATTTCAAAAATTCAAACTCTGATAAATATATTACATCTCCGGCCTTTTGTGAATAAGCCATTCCCTTACTATGATATTCATGAGCTTTATCCATTTTTCCTAATTTATAATGGATCTGTGTAATTAAAAAATACGCTTGAGGTAAGGAAGGAAGAATATTTGATTCTTCAAAAACAGCTATTGCTCTTTTGAAATAAGTTATGGCATCCTCATATTGGCTTTGGCTGTTTTTACAAAGCCCGATATTGTACAAAGTTCTTCCCATTAATTGGGGCTGCTTTTCAGCTTCTGCCATAGAATAAGCTTTTTGAAAATGTGAGACGGCATCCTCATACTGTTTTAAATCTAAAAAATTGGTGGCAAATAAAGAATGACACTGCAGCAATCTTATATTATAAGCTTCATTTTCTTTGTATATTTCATATGCTTGCCGTGCATAGTCCATTGAAAAATACGTTTGTTTCATATAGTAATAAGATTCAGACATCTTAAAGAAAAACTCAGCTTTCTCTATCCGATCCTTAACGAATATCAGCTTGCTTTCGGCCTTTTTGAAAAATTTAATAGCCGACAGATATTCCCGCTGATCCAGCTCATACATGCCTCTGAAGAAATTAAAATAGTACTCAAGCAGACCAGTTAAACGAGCCTGTTTTTTATCAATCTCAAGCAGCAGATCAGACAGTCTCGGCTGTTCCTCAATCCTCATTTTTTCTAACGGTTCAAGGTACTCAAGCATTAGGTTGTGCCGAAACTCCATCAGTGAATAGTACAAATGAAGGTCTTGATCTTCTTCCATTTGATCCAGCTCTTGCTTGATTTCTCGTCGCAAATATTCTGCATCGGGTATGCTGAATCGGCGTATGTACATATACCATTCGTTAATCTTTTCTCCGATGGAAGAAGAAGATATGACACCTGTCACGTTTGCAAATCCCTCCCTTCATAATTCTATATATGTCATATTTTATCATCAACATTCTTGTGAGAAGCGCAAAAAAACCGCAATTTTTTCTTTCGTTACACCGCATGTTTGGAGATATATTTTCAAAAAGAAGCGTTTACCCTCAGCAATTTGTACAAGCAAGCACGTTACACTTCCATATTCTGTTATATCTGCGTGAGCAGTGTATGTCTGAAAAGGAAGTGAAGGAATGAGAAAAAACAAGCTTTCCTTTAAAGAAAAAGCAGGAGCAGAACAAGAAGAGTGCTTATGTTTTTGTGAGGGAGAAGCAAGCCGAGAAGCCATGTTTCAAGCGCCGATTGAATTACCTGAAGGATTTGTCGTTGATCCGGCTGAAGCTGTTGCAAACGTGACGTGGAATGCAGACAGCCTTTCTTGTGTCAGTGACCGTTGCTTAATTCAAACGGGGCCAGAGCCTGATGAGGTCGGTGTTCAATTTGCAGTGCGCCTGCAGGGAACCGTTACGCTACTCGTCAGTGTCTCACCTGTGCGAAATCAATATGGACAAGGGGACGGGGCTGTTTCCGTCATTCACAATGCAGAAATCGATCAAGTCGTCTATTATTCCGATGAACCGGATGATTGCCCGGATATCAGTGACATCACGATTGAGAACCTTGTTGTTGTTCCGCCGTTTTACGGCAGTCCTTTATCGGTGACGGGGACGATTGTGCTTGTACCGGAGCCGGAACCCGTCTACGCGTTTACAGCGAATCCAAATGATCAATCAGTTTCTGTGATTGATACAAACACCCATACTGTTGTGACAACGATTGCTCTTCCGTACAATCCGGCAGGTATTGAAATTACGCCAGATAAAAGCGCTGTGTTTGTCTTACATCCCAACAATAATGTGATTTCTGTCATCGATTATGACACATTAACAGTGACAGCAACTATATTGCTGGATCAGCCGCCTCGATTGATTAGATTTATCCCTAATCATGAGTTTGCTTATGTTTTCACCGGTACTGCCATTTATGTGATTGGAATTGATACGTTGACTGTTGAGAGGTCTATTCCTGTAGAAGGTTTTGATATTGCAATTGACCCCAATGGGTTGTTCGCCTATGTTCTTAATTTTGGGTTAGTGCAAAAAGTGGACTTATCTACCGGTGAAGTCTTAGGAACGATTGAACGAGAGCTTATCGTATCATCCATAGAAACAGATTCTACGGAGCGGTATGCGTATGTATTAGAACAAGAATTCTTATTCAATTATTTGACGGTTATTGATTTAAATACGTTTACGATCAGGGATACCCAAGAGCTGGAGCCTGACGGGCTATATGTAATGTTTACGAGTGGATCAGAGGTGTATTTACATGACAGCTTCACTGGCAATTTATATTCTGTCAGTCCGAATGGAGCAGGTGTAATTGGAAATCTTCCGCAATCAGCAACAGACTATGCGTTTACCCCGATTGGCGATTTTCTGTATGCAACTCGTTTTATAGAGCAGAGCATCATTGTTTACAACACAGATGATTATTCTGAGGAAACTGTGATATCTCTTGGGGTTTCACCGGGAGCTATTGCGATCTAATCAACTGAATGCTGTGCATTTTTAAAAGGACGTGAAATCATGAAAAAGAATGATCTTTCTGCTTTACAGGAAAATTGTTTCTGTTTTTGTGATGAGGAAATTAGCCGAGAAGCGCCGTTTCAAGTGCCGATAGATATCCCTGAGGGCTTCAAGGTTGATTCGGCCGAAGCGTCAGCGGCTGTTACATGGAGTACAGACAATTTGTCCTGTATCAGTGAGCCTTGCTTAATCCAGACTGGGCCGGAACCAGAAGATATCGGTGTTCGATATGCTGTGAGAGTACAAGGGACCATTACGCTTCTTGTCAGTGTGTCGCCTGTGCGAAATCAATATGGACAAGGCAATGGGGCGGTTTCTGTGATTCATACTGAAGAGATTGATCAAGTTGTTTATTATGCAGCACAGTCTGACCGCTGTCCTGATTTTAGTCAAATGACAGTGGAAGATCTGCTCATTGTACCGCCTTTCTACGGCAGTCCGCTTACGGTGACCGGGACACTTGTTTTACCGCCATCACCAGACCCTCAATCGTATGTGTTTACTGCCAATACTGGAGACAGCACGGTTTCGGTTATTGATGCAGATTTAAACACTGTTGTAAAAACAATCCCTTTTTCTGACGTGCCAACTAATCTAGGCGTTACTTTCGATAAAGCATTCACGTATGTCCTCCATGGAAATACCAACCTTGTCTCAGTGATTGATAATAAAACATTAACCATCATAAATACCATTACTGTTGGAGGAGGGCCGAGAAAGATCGAATTTGATCCAACAGATGGGTTCGCATACGTGATGGCCGCCGGATCTATATATGTGATTAACACGGCCTCTCAATCGGTCATTGATGTCATTCCGATACCCGGCGCTTTAGACTTTGCTCTTGATCCGAATGGACAGTATGTCTATACCGCTAATGGAAGCAGTTGGTCGGTTGATAAATATGATGCAAATACTGGGCAGTTGGTAGAAAGTATCATAGATTCATTTGAATTTCCCAGTTTAATTGCAACTCCTTACGCTGGAAATTTTGCGTACGTGTTGAATGGTGAGCTGTGGCCGAAAGGTGTAACGGAGATTAGTTTGTCTCCATTAAGCAGGGGAGGGGACTTCAGCCGTTTATTTGAAACGCTGAGGACGATTGTATTTTCTCTCGATAGCACTAGAGCTTATTTTCTAGAGCCATATAGTGAACCGTTTCTTATTAATAACTTATATGTAGTTAATACGGCCAGACAGAGGATCATTGCAAACGTGTCTCTCCCCGGCGCTTTTGACCTCGCCGTAACGCCGGACAAACAGTATATTTATGCGGCACAGCCCAACGACAATGCTGTGACCGTGTACCGCACAAGTGATTATACAGCCGTGACGGTGATTCCGGTTGGCGCGGGTCCGTCTGCGATTGCGATGTAGCTATTTTATAGATCAAGAGAAGCGGTGCTGCGATAAGAGAATCGTTTATAAATAAATGATCCGATTTGCTGAATGGTAGCCAGGATAATCAGAAACAGCAGTTCACTTATAGAGAAACTGAGCATCCACCAAATCCCGGCTGCTGCCAGCGCTCCCGCAAACACTTTTCTGAACAGGCTGCCGTGCCGGAAAAGCTGCCGCAAATACGTTCGCATGCAAAACAATAAATACAGGATCAGTAGCATCGCAAGTCCCATTGAAAGGGCAGGGGGCGTGTGAAGGCGGAAAGGGACGGCTTTAACGATTTCGAACATGCAGCCGAATATGATGACTTGGCACAACACGGCAGCCATCACGTATGTTTGGCGGACGTTTTTATAGCTGTCACGCAGCGATTTGACGTCTTCTGCATATCGGCTGCACAAGTTGTGTTGCTGAAAGTCACAGCAGCTTTGATGAGACTGTGTGAGTTTCTGAAAAGCTGCTGTCATGTTTTTCACGGATTGGGTGACATAATGAAGATAGAGAAAAGCAGGCAGCATCAGGAGGGCAGCGGTACAAGCCAGCAGCCCGAGCCGCACAGCGTCATTGTTGATCATCTGTACATATTGGGCGGCGGCTTCGGCAACGGCCTGAACCCAGCCGAAGGAATAAGCCGCCATACCTATAAGCAGCAATAAAAGGGTAAAGACAGTGTTTTTTTTCATTGTCTGATCGCCTCTTTCTGAGAAACGTGAATGATCGCTTTGTTAGAAGATGCCATTGCATCAATGAGAGACAAGAAAACCTGCGTATCCATATCTTGAATGATGTAGTACATGTCAAGAAACGAGCAATCGCACCTGTCACACTCAGCTGCCCACTCGAAGCATTTACGCACATAATCGCTGTCATAAATGATCGCGTCTGTCAAAGAATCCTTGCCGTATTGAAGCCAGGCGGCAACCTGTTCTTTCTTCTGTGTGACATAGTATGAAGCCACATCGATATAAGCTGAAGAATGGGTCCCTTGACTGTGAAGGATCAAGAAACCGCCATCCTCATAGATATAAGTCTCGGCTGACAAACGATCGATTTCTAGGCGGTACGTTTGCTGAATCTCTTGAAAAAACGGTGAATCTAATTGAAATAGAATACGAGCCGCGATATCCCAATAAAGCTTTATCGCCAACAGATCGTTTTGCCCGGGAAGTGCGCCGATCTGTAATCCGGTCCAGGTATCTTCCATCCGCTCCTCATCACCCAGCACCATTTTTTGTGAGAGGGCTGGAGGGCATGCCGGGATGATTTTTCTTTCAGCATGATAATCCGGACGCTTTTCCAGCTGGAGGTGAGGAGGCAAAAGCGTTTCTGTATTTTCTGAGCCCCCAATCAAAAACAGCGTCATCCGTTGGGCTTGGTAGGCAGCCTTATAGGCTTTTTGTAAATCATTGATGTCCAGCGCCTCAATATCTTCGATTCTGCCTGCGGGGAAAACGGCAGCTGGTGAGGAGGGAGAAAGCATGCTGATCAGCTGATAATGATATGAGAGCTGATGGTTAAGGTGTGCTGTTTGAATTTCGCTTGTAATCACAGCTTTTTCCTGAGCGACAATCTTCTTGTCAAATGAGTGGTTCCATAAAGCATCAAGCAGGATGGGGATCGTTTGTCTGAGCCGATCCGGTAATGAGGTAAACATGAAATTGGTATCGGTGTAGGTAGTGAATGCGTTTAAAAGCGCGCTATGCGCAAAAAAATCACTGTACAGATTGCGGCCGTTATGCCAGAAGAGAAGATGCTCTAAAAAATGCGCTGTGCCATACGGAAGCAGTGTATCACCGGATTCTGCCCGTATACATACATCCCGGCTTCCAAAATCGATTTTTACATTGCACAGCCGCAGGTGGGCGCGGGGGAATTTCAATCTGAATATTTTTAGTCCGCTGTCTGTGTATCTGATATCGGTTCGTTCATCCAGCTGTTGAAAAAAGGCTTTCTTTTCCATCTCTTCATCCCCTTACTACATGAGCTCCGATATAATTGATGGTCGTTATGAATTGCAATACATCACGGCATGTAACCGCTGAGATGCCATCCAGCAAGGCTTCTTTCGTGCAGGAGAAGCGGCGCAGGATCCCCATATAGGCCAATAGACCTTCGGGAGAATCGAATTGCAGCAGCAATTCATTGCGTAAAAACTGCTTTGCCTGTTCTAGTTCCCGCTCATCTGTATGAAAAGCTGAGACAGCTTCCAAAACGCGCGGGGGAATGTCTATCTCATGAAGCTGATCTGTACATATTGAAACAAGCAGCAAATTGTTCATGACATCGTAACGGGTGATAACGTGATAGACTGCCAGATCCTTCTCTCTGAAGTGCTTGAATAAAGCGGAATGGCCGTACTTTCCCAGTAATCCGTCTATTAGCTGTATTTTGATATAATCGCTGGCATCTTTCATCTCTCCGCAGTCAAATCCGAGTGTCAAGACGGAAGGACCTGCAGCGCTGCGTGTCTCTGTTTCAAAAACATGCCAGTTTACGGGTATTCTTCCGGACGTTATAGCGGACGTTTGCGGGGCATGTCCCCGAACATCACATGCATGTACTTGTCCCAATATGTTCAGCTGTTTTTGCTGGGACACTAAATCAACGATAAAGTCCGTTGCGTCGAGAAACCGTTTAGGATGAATCGCCTTTATCCTGTCTTTCCGGCCAAACATGCCTGTGCCGTACATCGGGTTTCCGAAGACCTCCTCAGCCAAGCGCGCCGCCGAGTAGGAGAAAGGATCAGTGAATTTCTTTTCGATTCTCAGCAGCAGCTCATTCCTGGCCTTTTCAACTGCTTCGAATGAAAGAGAAGAAGGGAAAGACAAGTCTGCAAAAGTTTTCAGCAGGGCGTCAACATGAAAATTCCCGTTATATAATGGGTGAATCAAACGGGTCCCGCAGGTTTTCAGCTGCTGATCAAAAAAGAGATTCGCTGAGTACATGAAACGGCTGCCGGCAGCACAACCGAAAGCGTCAATGATTTGCTCCTTCAGGTATGCGGCGGCGCCGTAAAAATAAATCGTTTCTTCCTCAGGTTCCGCCGCGCTTTCGATCGGTTTCAGAAAGCTCGCGGCGATTGAAATAGTTGAAAATTGATGAGTCTTCAGCAGGTTAACTTCCAAGCCGTTCTCTTTTGCTTGTATCAAAGAAACCACCATCCTGTTTTTGCAGGTAATAGACTATGACCAGACCGACTATCGGAATGACCGCCAAGGATACAGCGGTGCCGGCTAATGTGGCTAAGAATAGGGGAAGACAAAACAGATAAGACCGATATTTTGAGAAACCGCTCCATAGCTGCTGCTCAGTCTGCCAGCTGAAGGAGGGCCTTTTTTCATCCGCAGTTAACCTGATAAAAGCTCCCGCCAGCAGCAACTCAATGCACTGCAAAAAAGTGAGAACTGAAATCGGGCGGCCGCTGATGAAACCCACAATCATCACGACAAGGAGAAATCCGCCTGCCAATAGGCCTGAATAAAAGCGATATTTCGCCCAAAACATCGTTTTCCGCTTGATCGGAAGCGTGATGAGCAGCATCCGGTCATTTTTTTCAATCGAGTACAAAAGGGCGATCGGCGAGCAGATGAGCAAAAGCGCGGAAATCACGATGTAAATCACTTGCTGATTGAAGATGCCGGTATTCATCATCTGGAACGAAAAGAAGCCGCTGAAAGCCGCCATTACCGCGTAATTTAACAGCATCGCTTTAGAAGAGATAAATCGGTTCCATTCTCTTTTGTAAAACGAAAACTCAGATCGCCGCATAAATGAATGCATCTTGCCCTGCTGCGGAGGTGCCTGCAGAAAGACAGGAAAGTCAATGACCACCGCCCACAGGATATGGACCGCGCAAAGCGGAATCGTGGCGGCCGGCATCAAAGCGGCGCTGAGACATACACAGGCGAATATCGCCGCATGCAGCAGAAACATCCAGTTCTTCTTTTTGGCGAAATAGTTGCTTAGCACAACTCCGAAAATAATGGAGTAAACGGTAAAAAACGAAAACCTGCCGAGCCAAAACAATGTTTGCGCCCCTGACAGCGTTCCGTTTCCAAATAAGAACAACGGTAAAATAAAAAAGAATAAAGTTCTTCTCAAACAGGTATCGACAAACAAAACGACACTCTGGGCGAGCCAAAAGCTCCGTGAAGAAATCGGCAGCAGGCAGCTCAGTTTCATATAAGATTCCTTCCATTGAGATGTCACAGAAAGAAACACCATATATGCGTTCATTAAGAGAAGCGCGAGTATGATATACGTTTTGCGCAACACCGATTCATCAATGCCGGCCTGGCGGATCAGCCCGATTTCAAACACGGCCAGAATGACAAGGCCTGCGGCAATGCGGATGGCGTCCTTTTTCCCTTGCCGGCTGTAAAGCTGTTTGAACAGCAAAGACATGATGGGGATTATGTTATTCATGGCCGATCACCTCGAAAAATTCCCGCCGCAGATCGGTCTCCTCTCCAATCGGAATGACCTTTTGGATCTGTTTGTTGTGAAGAATAGCCGCATAGTCACAAAATCTTTGCACGACATCGAGCAGATGAGAAGAAAACAAAATGGTCCCGCCTGCTTCACAGTACTCACACATTTTCTGATAAAAAACCTCTATCGATTCCACATCCAAACCGACGAGCGGCTCATCCAAAATAAACAGGGGAGCGCGCAGCAATAAGCCTGTCATCAATACAACTTTTTGCCTGTTCCCCAAGGACAGCTCCGAAATTCTCCTGTTGATGTATTTTGAAAAATGAAAGGCCTCGGCCAAACTGGCAAACTGCTGCTCTGAAAAATCCTTTTGATAAAGCGAATGGACGAAAGACACATAGTCCTTCGCCGTAATTTCTGTAAATAGCAGCGGATAATCGGCGGCGAAGTAACGGTGAGTCTTCAGCTGATCTGATGTTTTCTGCGGCATGCCGGCCTCCGCTTCAATTCCGCACAGTGTAAAGCGTCCGCTGAAATTGCGGTTCACGCCTGTCAGCGTATTAATCAGTGTCGTTTTTCCGGCGCCGTTTACCCCAAGCAACCCGTAAACGGCGCCTTTTTCTAAATGTAAATCTACTTGTTCTAAGATGACGTTGTCCCGTTCATACCAAACGGATACATCGTGTATATCCAAAATGCTCATCGCGAGTCAGCCTTCCGCGCGCGCATCCCGAACAGAATGGCAATGGCAATGAAAATCAGCGTAAACAGATAATCGCTTTTGACAAAATAGACGACTGCGCCGATGACAAAGATAAATGAAAGGATATACAGTAAAATTCTTCTTTGTGCTGGTGACAAATCGTTTCCCTCCTAAATAAGCTGGACCACGTCTTCTAATTGTTCATTTTTCGCCCAAGAGCAAATGTTTTTCCGGTGATATTTGTTAGAGTTCAGCCCTTTTAAGTAACAGCCTCCGCAATAGCCGCTGAACGGGCATTTGTCTTTCATGCAATGTTCGCTGAACCGCGGCGCTTGCGCTTGCCACAGTTTATGGACGAGAGGGGAGTTAAAGATGCTTTCATAGGAATCATGAAAAATATTTCCCAATGAAAATTCCTTTGGAAAGAGGGCGCAAGGACGTACTTCGCCGAACGGGCTGATCACAATGGACTTCCAGCCAGCGCCGCAATTTGCCGCGCGTTTTCTCTCATAAGGAATAATCGGAATCAGATCTTTAAACTCATCAATCACATTTTGCTCGTATTCCATAAACTTGCGGTGCTGCTCGGCGTCTTTCGTTGGATGGACAATATCCCTGCCTCTTCCGAAATCGTCAACCCAATTGTAAGAGAACGCCTTCGCCCCGAGATCCCGAACCTTTTGGGCCATATCGTGGATTTCCCACATGTTTTTTTCGAAGACAGACATGGCGACTCTGACAAATATACCGTGGTCACTCAACAATTTTATCGTTTTACAAGTTTGGGCAAAAGAGCCTTTTCTCCCTCTAAAGGAGTCATGGACCTCGGAATTGACACTATCAAGAGAAATGCCGACGATGATTTTTTGCTTGTAAGTCTTCAAAAGCTCCAAACTCTCTTTTCGCATGAGTGTTCCGTTTGTTAAGACAGCGACTTTTTTGAACTTTTTACACACATAGTCAAGAATCTCATTGGCATTTGGATGGACAAAAATTTCCCCACCCGTGATTTCGCATGTCAATACACCGTTATCAAACAGCATATCAGCCGTTTTTTTGAATTGCTCAATCGACACGGTGCCGAGCGCTTCAGGTGAGCTTTCCAAATAACAGTGGGCGCATTTCAAATTACAGCGGTGCGTCAGTTCAAAGGTGGCGTGCAGGGGCATCGGAAATTCATTGCTTCCGCTCGTGGTGATGGTATGGCGGCTGGCCCGGTTTCCAAGCTGGATCACCTGCTTGTTCTGGAGCATGTTGAGCATGTCGTAATACCAATCTTTATGGTCTTCCGGTGATTCATCATACACTGCACATTGCTCAGCTAAAATCTGCTCAGCTGTTTTTTGGCCATCCATGCGCATGCAGAGCTCGTAAGCCGTTTTGTTGAGATCCAAATACTCAAAGTCAGAAATGGAGACATTATCGCGCAAGTAGTCGATTTCTAACACGCCGCCCTCAGGAAGCTGGTGAACCCTTACACTTTCATTAATAAATGGAAACATCTGCTCTATAAACAAAATACCATCCCCTATACATATGATTCAAATGAAAAACGGTTGTGTATGTATATCCAAGAGGTAGATTTTAGTTAAAAATTGTAATTTACTTAAAAAGGGCATAGTAGAATGACTATGCCCTTTTGGGAGATCCTTATCCCCATAGACCGAATAGACCTGTTGCACCGGCAATTTCAAAATCAGGGATAGGACCGTCCACTAGACAAGCGGCTCCGATCGAGCATGTTGCACAACCTTTGTTTTCTACAATGACAGCTTTTTTCATAATTGAATCCTCCCTTTATTTGTTTTTCTAGCAGATCTATGTTGTACTTTTATCTTAAAACTATCAAATTACTAATTCAATACATATATTTTGAAAAAAATGTGAAAAGGAAATGATAGATTTCGGAAAAATGTAACATTTCCTAAAGGTAATTAGTGATATGATTTTCTCTTCTATATAAGGAAATGCTTTTTATGAGGTTTATCTTCAAATCTGATGAGCAATGATGGTAAGATAGAAGCAGTTGAAGTTTACAAACCGAATGATTATACTATTCAAGTCAAAGTGGAATGATGAAAAGGACGTGTCAGAATGAAGCAAGAGACACCGATAACACTCCATGTGAAGTCTGTGATCGAGGATGACGGAAACCAAGAAGTCATCGAATTCCGCACCACCGGATTTTACTATGTAAAACAAAATAAAGTGTATCTATCTTATTATGAAGAACACGACTTAGGCAAAGTCAAAACGATTGTGAAAGTAAGCGAAGGCGAAGTCCTGGTCATGAGGTCAGGCGCTGTCAAAATGAATCAGCGTTTCATAACGGGAGCTTCCACAATTGCTAAATATAAAATGTCATTTGGTGAGCTTGAGCTGAAAACAAGCACAAAATCGATTCAATCTGATCTCGATGAAGAAAAAGGCCGTATCAGCATCGCATATGACATGCATGTCGGAGACGAGCAGGAGCATTTACATAATATGACGATTACGTATGAGGGAGGAACTCACGCATGAACATTGCGGAACAAATGAAGGACGTGCTGAAAGAAGAAATCAAAGCGGCCGTTCTGAAAGCGGGACTGGCTGAAGAAAGCCAGATTCCCAATGTTGTTTTAGAAACACCGAAAGATAAAACACACGGCGACTACTCAACGAATATGGCGATGCAGCTGGCAAGAGTGGCAAAAAAAGCGCCGCGTCAAATCGCTGAAGAGATTGTCGCCCATTTTGATAAAGGAAAGGCTTCGATTGAAAAACTGGATATCGCCGGCCCGGGTTTTATCAATTTCTATATGAACAATCAATATTTAACAAAGCTGATTCCGTCTGTACTGGAAGCAGGAGAAGCATATGGGGAAACGAACATCGGAAACGGTGAACGAGTTCAGGTAGAATTCGTATCAGCGAATCCGACGGGAGACCTTCACCTCGGGCATGCGCGCGGGGCGGCTGTCGGCGATTCCTTGTGCAACGTGCTTTCAAAAGCGGGTTACGATGTAAGCCGCGAATACTACATTAACGATGCGGGAAACCAAATCAACAATCTGGCGCTCTCTGTTGAAGTCCGTTACTTTGAAGCACTCGGATTGGAAAAACCGATGCCGGAGGATGGCTACCGCGGCGAGGATATCATTGCGATCGGAAAGCGTCTCGCTGAGGAATACGGTGATCGTTTTGTTAACGAAGAGGAAAGTGAACGCCTCGCGTTTTTCCGTGAATACGGCCTGAAATACGAGCTGGAAAAGCTGCGCAAGGACTTGGAAAACTTCCGTGTGCCGTTTGATGTGTGGTATTCAGAAACTTCACTGTACCAAAATGGAAAAATCGACAAGGCGCTTGAAGCGCTCCGCGAAAAAGGCCATGTCTATGAAGAAGACGGCGCGACTTGGTTCCGTTCCACGACGTTCGGCGATGATAAAGACCGCGTATTGATCAAGAAGGACGGCACGTACACGTACCTGCTTCCTGATATCGCGTATCATAAGGACAAGCTTGACCGCGGCTTTGATAAGCTGATCAACGTTTGGGGCGCCGATCACCACGGCTACATCCCGCGTATGAAAGCGGCAATCGAAGCGCTGGGCTATGAAAAAGGAACGCTTGAAGTAGAAATCATTCAGCTCGTTCACCTTTACAAAAACGGCGAGAAAATGAAAATGAGCAAACGGACCGGTAAAGCCGTAACGATGCGTGACCTGATTGAAGAAGTCGGCTTGGATGCCGTTCGTTACTTCTTTGCAATGCGAAGTGCGGACACCCATATGGATTTTGACTTAGATCTTGCTGTATCAACATCTAACGAAAACCCCGTGTATTATGCACAATACGCGCATGCACGTATTTGCAGCATGCTTCGCCAAGGGGAAGAGCAGGGACTTAAACCGGCGGCAGATCTTGATTTCAGCCATATTCAATCAGAAAAAGAATATGATCTGCTGAAAACGATCGGCGGCTTCCCAGAGGCAGTGGCGGAAGCAGCGGAAAAACGAATTCCGCACCGTGTCACAAACTATATTTATGATCTGGCTTCTGCTCTGCACAGCTTCTACAACGCAGAGAAAGTCATCGACCCTGAAAATGAAGAGAAGAGCCGCGCGCGCCTGGCTTTAATGAAGGCAACGCAAATTACGCTGAACAATGCGCTTCAGCTGATCGGCGTATCGGCTCCGGAAAAAATGTAATCACGATCAAAAGGACAAAGTCTTCGGGCTTTGTCCTTTTTTTATGAGAAAAACGTGTGATGTAATTCACAATCCTGTTTGCCGAGTTTTTGTATGATAAGACTGATTATTGAATCATTGAAAGGGGCAAGCCAAATGATCAACCGTCAACACATTCAATTATCGTTACAGTCATTAAGCTTGGTGGCAGGGTTTATGGTTTGGGTGCTGATTTCATCACTCATTTCCCAAATCACATTAGATATTCATTTAAGCAAGGGTGAGATTTCTTTGGTGACGGCGATTCCTGTGATCCTCGGGTCGCTTCTCCGCATTCCTTTAGGGTATTTAACGAACAGGTTTGGCGCGCGGCTCATGTTTATGGTCAGCTTCATCCTGCTTTTATTTCCTGTATTTTGGATCAGTATCGCGGATTCTCTGTTTGATTTAATCGCAGGCGGCTTTTTCTTAGGGATCGGGGGAGCGGTGTTTTCCATTGGGGTGACCTCCCTCCCGAAATATTATCCGAAAGAAAAGCACGGTGTCGTCAATGGGATTTACGGTGCAGGAAATATCGGGACAGCCGTTACGACATTTGCAGCGCCGGTTATCGCTCAAGCCGTCGGGTGGAAATCAACCGTGCAGATGTATCTGGTTTTGCTGGCTGTCTTTGCCTTACTGCACGTATTGTTTGGCGACAGGCATGAGAAGAAGGTCAAAGTTTCTGTTAAGACTCAAATCAAAGCAGTTTACCGAAATCATGTGCTATGGTTTCTGAGCCTGTTTTATTTTATTACGTTCGGTGCCTTTGTCGCCTTCACTATCTATCTGCCGAACTTACTGGTGGAGCATTTTGGGCTGAATCCTGCAGATGCCGGCTTGCGGACGGCTGGCTTTATTGCGGTTTCTACGCTGCTCAGGCCTGCGGGCGGATTCCTGGCTGATAAAATGAGCCCGCTCCGCATCTTGATGTTTGTTTTTGCCGGGCTTACATTATCAGGCATTATCCTATCGTTCTCGCCGACAATCGGCCTTTATACGTTTGGATCATTAACCGTGGCCGTCTGCTCAGGAATAGGAAACGGGACTGTTTTTAAACTGGTGCCTTTCTATTTTTCGAAGCAAGCGGGGATTGCCAATGGGATTGTGTCTGCCATGGGCGGATTAGGCGGCTTTTTTCCTCCGCTCATATTGGCGAGTGTGTTTCAGGCAACAGGCCAGTACGCGATCGGGTTTATGGCGCTTTCAGAGGTGGCGTTAGCCAGTTTTGTCCTTGTCATATGGATGTATTGGCAGGAAAGAATGAAAACACACACGGAGAGAAACAGCCAGAGCATCAACTAACACTGGGGCATTCACAAGATTGTTAGTTTTTTCTGAATGAGTGCAAATCAATTCACGTTACAATAAACACACAACGTGACTTTCTTCGAGGTGAGCTCATGAATTTTCTCTCTGTTCGACCATCTGATAGTGATCTTATTTCCAGCGATCTGCATGAATTGCTGGAATCGATCAGCACGAAAAGAAAAATGGAAAAACACACGTATTTGTTTCGAGAAGGAATGGATGCAGAAGAGCTTTATCTGATTCAATCAGGACTCATTGAAATCGGCAAGCTGACATCTGACGGAAAAGACTTGACGCTTAGAATCTGCCAAAAGCATGATATCGTCGGAGAATTAACACTTTTCACTGAAGAACCGAGGTATATGCTCAGTGCAAAAGTGCTAGAGGATGGCGAGGTGCTCGTCATTAATAAAAATAAGCTGGAAAAAGAATTAATCCAAAACGGCGCTTTGACATTTGAGTTCATGAAATGGATGAGCACGCACCTCCGGAAGATTCAGTCCAAAATCAGGGATCTGCTTCTTCATGGCAAAAAGGGGGCGCTCTATTCCACCCTTATCCGTTTATCAAACAGCTACGGAGTGGAGCGAAGCGACGGCATTCTGATTAACATTGTCCTGACAAATCAGGATTTGGCAAAGTTTTGCGCGGCTGCACGGGAAAGCATCAATCGTATGCTCGGAGATCTCCGCAAAAAAGGGGTTATTTCGATAGACGAATCCGGAAAAATTATTTTGCACAAGCGGGACTATTTACGATGTGAGATTGAGTGTGAAAATTGCCCGCTGGAGATTTGCAATATTGACTGAAAAAACAAGGACAGTGGTGTCCTTGTTTTTTCACCTTGTCATAAAGAGGCACATGACGGCAAGAAAGAAGCAGGCATTCACGATTTCTAGAATGCCAATCGTTTTTACGGGCCAATCCCTTCCATGAAAAAACCATGCCCGCAAGCTGCTCGGGATAAAAGCGAGAAACGCCCATCCTGCTCCGAAAAGAGCGGATAAAAAGGGGAGCAGCAGGTGATATCCCCATGACCAGTATGCAAATGCCCTGTTTTTTCTTTCACGAATCACCGATTTCACATAAAAGGAACTCCCGATAAAAAATAAAGCAGACTGCAAGAAAATAAACCAAGCCCAGCCGTCAAGGGTTCCCATCCCCAGCCAGCAGCTCGCAAACCCGCCCGAACAAAAGAACAAGACACCTGCAACATCATTCAATAAGGCTCGTTCGTTTTTTCTGCGGGCAAAATACATATGTATGAGAAACAGCGGCAGTAAAGAAACGCCCACCCAGATGAGAGGCGGCTTATGAAAGACCGAGATCATCAAAAAGCAGCAGGCGGGAAAACCGTAATAACACATCCACTTTTGATATGGTTTGCTTTGTTTCTTTTTTAAGGCAAGCGTAACGGGATAAACCGCTAAGTATAGGAAAAGCCAGCCTAGGAAGAGCGGAATATGCCAAATAACGGGGCCTCCCTTGGCCATGCCGAGTAAAAATGGGATCAGCAGCATCGCCCACGCGCCGTGCTGCTTCGGAATCAGCACCTTCATCGAAATCCTCCTTTTTTCTTTCATTATAAATGCAGTCACCCTCCTGATAAGTGACATTCATCATACAGGCTGTGAAATACATCACTGCTGTACAGGCTCAGTCGAGCTACACTAAAGCTACCCTTAGCACAGGAGGTTTTCCTATGAATCAGTGTGACTATTTATTATTTCTGAAACAACTTCCTATGTTTAATGAAGTGCCTCTATCCATTGTCGAAACCTTGCTGAAAAACGGCACGTTTATCCGCGGCTCATGTGATCAGTCTCCATCTTTTCTTCATTCTCAATCTGTTTATATTGTATTAAAAGGCAGTGTCCGTTTCATGGACACGAGGCTCCCTGAAGGGTCGAAAACCGTTGCGCTGTGGGAAAAAGGGGATGTGTTTCCGATTGATGAAAAAGGCGGGCTTTATTTATCGCCCTTTATCTCAGTCAGTGCCACTTCAGACATTCTGATTCTCAACATCCCATATTACATATTTAAGAAAATGATGTCTTATCATCCGCAGCTGCAAATGAACTTTTTGGCTATGCTTCAGCAAAATGTTTTTTGTTCCTATCAATTATTTTTGCGGTATTTGCATACATCACAGGATGAAAACGCTGAGCCCGGTTCTTAAATAGAGCCGGTTTTTTTTGATCTTTGAATGAAAGGCAGCTAATGACCCAAGCGTTCTGCCTGAACTCAGCCTTCCTCACATCTTGTGAAAATCCTTCCTTCTCCTTTGTGTGAACATTTTGTGAAAAAAGCAGAGTGTGTGACATAGTTCACAAGGAAACACGCTGTCTCTGTTTATAGTGAACTTAGCATCACCTGACTCGGAAGGAGTGAACTCTCATGAAGAAAAAGAAAAGGAGTCCGTTGTTTAGGAGATTGAATTATTTCTCTCCTATCGAACACCATTCAAATAAACATAGCCAAACCACCCGCGAAGATCGCGATTGGGAGAATGTATACAGAAACAGATGGCAGTACGACAAAGTCGTTCGCTCCACCCACGGCGTTAACTGTACAGGGTCTTGCAGCTGGAATATTTATGTGAAAAACGGAATTGTCACGTGGGAAGGGCAAAATTTAAATTATCCATCAACAGGCCCGGATATGCCTGATTTTGAACCGAGAGGCTGCCCGCGGGGGGCCAGTTTTTCATGGTATATCTACAGCCCGCTGCGTGTGAAATATCCATACGTGCGCGGTGTGCTGATCAATTTGTGGCGGGAGGCATTGCAGACGCATCAAAATCCATTGGAAGCCTGGAAATCGATCGTTGAAAACCCTGAAAAAGCGAAGTCTTATAAACAGGCGAGAGGGAAAGGCGGTTTTGTGCGCGCTGAATGGCCGGAGGTGCTGAAGCTGATTTCAGCCTCTCTGCTGTATACAGTGATGAAATACGGACCTGACCGAAACGTCGGTTTTTCTCCGATTCCGGCCATGTCCATGATCAGCCATGCATCAGGCTCCCGGTTTATGTCGTTAATCGGAGGCCCTATGCTCAGTTTTTATGACTGGTATGCGGATCTTCCACCAGCATCCCCGCAAATTTGGGGTGACCAGACGGACGTTCCGGAAAGCAGTGATTGGTACAATTCCGGCTATATTATCACATGGGGCTCCAACGTTCCGTTAACGAGAACGCCTGACGCGCATTTTTTGGCGGAGGCCCGCTATAAAGGCGCTAAGGTCATTTCGATCAGTCCGGATTTTGCGGAATCCTCAAAGTTCGCGGATGACTGGCTGAGTATTCGCCAAGGGACTGACGGGGCGCTTGCGATGGCGATGGGTCACGTCATTCTGCAGGAATTTTACGTGAACCAAGAAACTGAACGTTTTATTGAGTACGCGAAGCAATACACTGATTTTCCATTTCTCGTCACCTTGTCAAAAGAAAATGGCGTATACACAGCGGGACGGTTTCTGCATGCGAAGGACATCGGGCGGAAGACAAAGCATGATCAGTGGAAGCCTGCGGTTTGGGATGAACGAACAAGTTCATTTGCCATACCCCAAGGGACAATGGGCTCGCGCTGGGACGGGCAGCAGAAATGGAACCTGCACATGATTGATGAAGAAACCGGGGAACCGATTGAACCCCGTCTCTCTGTGCTGGGAATAGAGGACGAAATCGGCACGGTGCGCATCCCGTATTTTTCAAATGACGGAAACAAAGTGCTCGAGCGGGATCTTCCTATTAAAAAAATGAACCTGAACGGTGAAGAAACATACATCACGACCGTGTTTGACTTGATACTGGCTAACTACGGCGTGAACCGGGGCATCGGCGAACGATCGGCTGTCTCCTATGATGATCCTGAGCCGTTTACGCCTGCCTGGCAGGAACAAATGACAGGAATCAAAAAAGAAGCTGTCGTTAAGATTGCCAGAGAGTTTGCCCAAAATGCGATCGATACAGACGGCCGATCCATGATTATCGTAGGGGCCGGCATTAACCACTGGTTCAACTCCGACACGATCTACCGAGCGGTGTTAAATCTTGTTTTACTTGTAGGCGCCCAAGGCGTAAACGGCGGAGGCTGGGCCCATTACGTGGGGCAGGAAAAGCTCCGACCTGCTGAAGGGTGGCAGACGATTGCAACTGCAAAGGACTGGGAGGGCGTGCCTAAGCTGCAAAACGGCACCTCATTTTTCTACTTTGCGACAGATCAGTGGCGTTATGAGGACCAGCCGATCAGTGATTTGGCATCGCCGATTGCTGCGTCATCCCGCTACAAGCACCACGCTGATTACAATGTGCTGGCCGCGCGGCTGGGGTGGCTTCCGTCTTACCCGACTTTCAATCAAAATGGCATCGATCTGTATAAAGAAGCTGAAAAAGCAGGGGCAGCAACACCCGAAGACGTTGGTGCGTACGTGGCCTCACAGCTCCAAAAGAAAAAACTGAAATTCGCGATTGAAGATCCTGATAATGAAGTGAATTTCCCAAGAAATCTTTTCGTATGGCGGGCAAATCTGATCTCAAGCTCAGGAAAAGGGCATGAATATTTTCTCAAGCATTTGCTGGGGACGACAAACGGCTTGATGAATGACGACAGCGACAGCATCCGCCCTGAAGAAATCAAATGGCGGGAGCAGGCGCCGGAAGGAAAGCTCGACTTGTTAATCAATCTTGACTTCCGAATGGCCGGTACGGCGCTGTATTCCGATATCGTGCTGCCGGCGGCGACATGGTATGAAAAACACGATCTCAGCAGCACGGATATGCATCCGTTCATTCATCCATTTGCTCCTGCGATCTCGGCTCCGTGGGAATCGAAGTCAGACTGGGATATTTTCAAGGCGCTGTCAAAAGCCGTTTCCGATCTGGCAGAAGAAGTCGATATGGAGCCCGTGAAAGAAGTGGTTGCGACGCCGCTCCTCCACGACACCATGCAGGAATTGGCCCAGCCATTCGGCAAAATCAATGACTGGAGCAAAGGCGAATGTGAAGCCATTCCGGGAAAAACGATGCCGAACATCCAAGTCGTTGAACGGGATTACAAACACATTTTTCATAAAATGACTGCACTTGGTCCGAACGTTGCTTTAAAGCCGAGCGGAACAAAAGGGATGAGCTGGTCAATAGCCGATGAATATGAATCACTCAAACAGAGATTGGGAGAAATCACCTCGGACAGTGTCGCAAAGGGATGTCCAAATATAAGTGAAGCAAAGCAGGCAGCAGAAGCGATTTTAACCCTATCATCCACTTCGAATGGAAAGGTCGCCGTCAAAGCATGGGAATCACTTGAAAACATCACGAACCTGAAGCTGAAAGATCTGGCGGAAGAACGCGAGGAAGAATGCTTTACGTTCGAACAAATTACAGCCCAGCCGAAAACGGTGATCACGTCTCCAGCGTTTTCCGGCTCTGAAAAAGGCGGTCGCAGGTATTCGCCGTTTACAACGAATGTTGAAAAATTAATTCCGTGGCGGACGCTGACAGGCAGACAATCCTACTATGTCGATCATGAACTGATGATGGAATTCGGTGAAACGATGGCGACATTCAAACCGATCCTCCAGCATCGCCCGTTTCTGAGCAAGCGGCCTGATCAAGAGGGAAAAGAAATCGTCCTCAATTATTTGACGCCGCATAATAAATGGTCTGTCCACAGCATGTATTTTGATTCTCTGCCGATGCTGACTCTGTTCCGCGGCGGGCCGACCGTGTGGATGAATAAAGATGATGCAGAGGACACGGATATCAAAGACAACGATTGGATTGAATGCTTTAACCGAAACGGTGTTGTCGTCGCGAGAGCGGTTTTGTCTCATCGGATTCCTAAAGGAATGGCGTTTATGCACCATGCCCAGGACCGCCACATCAACGTGCCCGGCACAAAGCTGACGAATAACCGCGGAGGCACCCATAACAGCCCGACAAGGATTCACGTCAAGCCGACACAGATGATCGGTGGCTACGCCCAGCTCAGCTACGGCTTTAATTATTACGGTCCAACGGGGAATCAGCGCGACCTGAACGTCGTCATCCGCAAGCTGAAGGAGGTCGATTGGCTTGAAGATTAAAGCGCAAATCGGTATGGTCATGAACTTGGATAAATGCATCGGCTGCCACACGTGCAGCGTCACCTGTAAAAACACGTGGACAAACCGTTCCGGTGCGGAATATATGTACTTCAATAATGTAGAAACAAAGCCGGGCATCGGCTACCCGAAGCAATGGGAGGACCAGGACAAATATAAAGGCGGCTGGACATTGAAAAAAGGAAAGCTCGAGTTGAAATCGGGCTCGAAAACCAATCGGCTTGCAGGCCTTTTCTATAATCCGAATCAGCCGTCGATTGATGATTACTATGAGCCCTGGAACTATGATTATGAAACATTAACGAACAGCCCGCAGAAAAAACACCAGCCGGTAGCACGCCCGAAATCGTCCTTAACGGGGGATTTTATGAATATCGAATGGGGACCGAACTGGGAGGATGATCTCGCGGGCGGCCACATAACGGGACTTGAAGATCCCAACGTACAAAAGATGGAGGAATCGATCAAAACAGAATTCGATGAGGTCTTTATGATGTATTTGCCCCGTATTTGCGAGCACTGCATCAACCCGGCGTGCGTCTCATCCTGTCCATCCGGCGCCATGTACAAACGCGAGGAGGACGGCATTGTGCTTGTGGATCAAAACGCATGCCGTTCATGGAGATATTGCGTCTCATCCTGTCCTTATAAAAAAGTCTATTTTAACTGGCAAACGAACAAAGCGGAAAAATGCACACTCTGCTTTCCGCGTTTGGAGGCGGGACTGCCAACCATCTGCTCTGAGACGTGTGTTGGCAGAATCCGCTACCTCGGCGTCATGCTGTATGACGCGGACAAAGTGGAGGAAGCGGCATCTGTTGAAAATGAAAAGGATCTCTACCATTCACAATTGGACGTTTTTCTTGACCCAAATGATCCTGAGGTTGCCAAGCTGGCAAAAGAACAAGGCATTCCGTCTGATTGGATAGAGGCTGCGCAGCAATCGCCGATCTATAAAATGATCATTGACTGGAAGATTGCGCTGCCGCTTCACCCAGAGTACCGCACGCTGCCAATGGTGTGGTACATTCCGCCGCTCAGTCCGATTATGAATCTCTTTGAAGGAAAAGGCAGCCGGCAATCCGCAGAAGATATTTTTCCGGCTATCGACCAAATGAGAATCCCGATTGATTATTTGGCGCAGCTGTTAACAGCCGGTGATACGGATCATATTCGGTCAACGTTAAAGAAAATGTCTGTCATGCGCCAGTATATGAGAGCGAACCAGACGAATAAATCAATCGACCCGGAACTGATCTCCAGTGTCGGCTTAACAGAACAGCAAATTGAAGATATGTATCGGCTGCTTGCGATTGCCAAATATGATGACCGCTTTGTGATACCGAGCAGTCATCGAGAAGAAGTTTCAGATTTATATGCTGAACAAGGGAGCTGCGGCTTATCATTTTCAGGCGGCCCCGGCTCCTGTTTCTAACTTTTGATAAATGAGGTGTAACAAGATGAACACCACAGACCGGCAAATGACGTTCTCCGCTCTTTCCTCTCTTCTCTCTTATCCGGATGAAGAGTGGAGAGCCGAGATTCCCGAATGGAAGGCTCTTATCCATGAAATCGGCAACCGGCAAATCCGAGAGAAGCTGCTGCACTTTTTCGAGGCGTCAGCCAGCTTTTCACCGGAAGCGCTGATTGAACACTATGTCTATACGTTCGACTTTGGAAAAAAAACAAATATGTATGTCACCTACTTTAACTCGGGCGAGCAAAGGGAACGCGGCGTTGAATTGCTGCATTTAAAAAACACATACGAGCAATCCGGTTTCCTGCCGACAGAGAAAGAGCTGCCTGATTATCTGCCGCTGATGCTGGAATTTGCTGCGGCTGCAGAAATTGAAGCAGCGAGAAGCGTGTTTGAGAAATATCTGTCCAATGTGAGGGAGCTGGCATCCCGTCTCGAAAAAAATGACAGTATATACGCTGAACTGCTGCACGTGCTGCTGGCCGCGCTTGAAACCATCGGCGTACGTGAAAGCGTTGAAGGGGCTGTTCAGGCATGAGCGGGCAGATCCTCTGGGGTATTATGCCATACATTGTATTGACGATCTTTATCGGCGGCCATATTTACCGCTACCAGCATGACCAATTTGGCTGGACGGCGAAATCAAGCGAGCTGTTAGAAAAGAAAAAACTTGCGGCGGGCAGCACACTTTTTCACTGGGGACTGCTGTGCGTTGTCGGCGGGCATGTCATGGGGATTCTGATCCCAGAAGGCGTGTATGCTTCCCTTGGCATTTCAGAGCATATGTATCACAAAATGGCGATTGGCGCTGGCTTGCCGGCGGGCATTGCGGCATGTACCGGACTTGTCATCCTGACGTACAGAAGGCTGTTTGACAAAAGAATCCGCAAAACGAGCTCGCCATCCGATATCCTTACGCTCCTCCTGCTGCTGTTCATGATGCTGTCAGGCGTTGCGGCCACGTTTCTCAACATTGATTCGAAAGGATTTGATTACCGGACCACAGTCGGGCCCTGGTTCAGGGAAATCGTTTTGTTCAGGCCTGACGCCTCTTTGATGGAGAGTGTCCCGCTATGGTTTAAGTTTCATATTGTGATAGGATACGTCGTTTTTATCCTGTGGCCGTTTACGAGATTGGTTCATGTGTTCAGTCTGCCGCTCAAGTATCTGACCCGCAGCTACGTTGTATATCGGAAACGCTCGTGAAAATCCCCCTTGCAAGAGGGGGATTTTTTTATCTTGATGAAAACATAAGATATCTTCTGCCAAGGTAATGGCTGGGCGGCCGGGAATCCTATTGTGTTTGTATTTGGAAAAAACATCAAGAATAAAACGGATTTTACTCATTTTAAACCGGCGGAACAGCAGATTATTATCCAGCCTGACTAACTCCTTATTTTCTTTCTGATCAATATCCCGTTTTATATATTTTCTCTCATCAGAATGGGTATCAAATTTACTCTATCCACCGTATTTGCAGTCACAGCACCGCCTTCTTTTCGGCGCTTGCCGGAGTGCTGAGCGGGTTCGGCCTGCCGCTCATGTTGTCACTCGGCGTTGCCAATAGTCTTGCTTTATTTCTGCAGAAACGATGCGGATGAATTCCGTGACAGTTAGTTTTCTCTAAACCTCTCCTCCTTTGGCGGAGAGGTTTTTTGCTTACAAGGTTTATCGGTTAGAAAAAAGAGGTAATACAGAGGTAATTGAATCAGATTGGAGAGAATCAGGATGCTGAAAAGGAGACTGGAATTTTTCTTTTTATATATGATGCTCATCGGGGCATATGTCATCTGGTTTTTTCCGGTTTCCAGGCTTGAGTTTTACGGAGGATTGCTTTGCTATATAAGCATTATTTTGTTCAGCATCTATTCATTAATTCTTGAAAACCGCACCTCGCAGCACACGCTGCTATGGATACATATTCTTGTCTTTTTTCCAATCGTCGGCTACGTGTTTTATCTGTTTTCGGGACAGCTTTATGTAAAGGGAAAGCTGTTTAAGACAAAACGAATGTACAACAGGGAAAAGCTCAGGAAGCTGTTTGACAAGGAGGAAACGCCCGAAGTGACAGGGCTGAAGGACAATCAAGAGAGGTTCTTTACATATTCCATCAGGGCTGCCCATATGAATATCAATACGAAAAGCAACATCAAAGTGCTGAAAAACGGCGAAGAAACCTTCCCGGACATTTTCAAAGCAATGAGAAAAGCGGAATCTTACATACATATTGAATACTACATGTTTAAATCAGACATGCTCGGACACGGCATGATGGATATTATGATGGAGAAAGCGCGCCAAGGTGTCGAGGTGAGGTTTTTATACGATGCGGCAGGAAGCATGAAGCTGGCAAGAAGAGATATTATGAGAATGAAACAAGCGGGGGTGGACATCGTCCCGTTTTCTCCGCTGAAATACGGGTTTTTCAACCAGAAGCTGAATTTCAGAAATCACCGGAAAATCGTGATCATCGATGGGAAAACCGGTTTTGTGGGTGGATTAAATGTTGGGAAGGAATATATCAGCAGAGATCCGTACATCGGATTTTGGAGAGATACACACCTGCGGCTTGAGGGGGAAATTGTGCAAACGCTCCACGCTATCTTTATGCTGGATTGGGAATACGTCTCCAATGAAGTGTTAATTGATCAAGAGGAGTACAATACCCCGGTTCCCGTGGAAGGAGGAGGCATTTATCAAATTGTCGCGACAGGCCCTGACATGAAGGAAAGCATGAGCGATCTTTATTATGAAATGATTTCTTCAGCGCAGAAATCAATATGGATCGCCACGCCCTATTTTGTCCCCAATGAATCCATTCGCACGGCGCTAAAAGCAGCGGCGACAAAGGGGGTAGAGGTAAGGGTTATGGTGCCGGAGAAGAACGACAGCTTTTTGACCCAATACGCGTCGAGGTCCTATTTCCCGGAGCTGCTCCTTGAGGGCATTGAAGTGTACTCCTACCAAAAAGGCTTCATGCATCAAAAAGTCATGATCATTGATGGCGATCTCGCCTCCGTCGGTACCGCGAATATGGACATGCGCAGCTTTCAGCTCAACTTTGAAGTGAATGTGTTCTTCACGGATGCCGAAGCGATCCGAACCCTTGAGGCCCATTTTGAAGAAGATATGCAGGAAAGTGAAAAGCTCAGCCCTGTCGGCTTTTATAAAAGAGGCGTGGCTGACCGGACAAAAGAGTCATTTGCCCGCCTGTTTTCTGGTGTTCTGTAAGAAAAAAGAAATCTGATCTTTCAAAACAGCCCGTGTATAGTATAATTGAGAAATATTATCAGTTATTTATACATTGGGGGAAGATAGGGTGCTGCGGCAATTTTTTTCATATTATAAACCATATAAAACGTTGTTCTTTCTCGACTTTTTCTCAGCGATCGCGGGAGGTTTAATGGAGCTGAGTTTTCCTTTGATCGTCAATTATTTTATTGATACCTTGCTGCCGGGCAGGGACTGGGGGCTGATCATCGCGACCTCAATCGGGTTATTTGCGGTGTACGCGCTCAGCTCGGCTCTTCAGTATATCGTGACCTACTGGGGACACATGCTTGGTATCAATATTGAGACTGATATGAGAAAGTCGCTTTTTGACCATTTGCAAAAGCTCTCGTTCAAATTTTACGACAACAACAAGACGGGAACGCTGATGTCGAAGCTCACGAACGATTTAATGTATATCGGTGAAGTCGCCCATCACGGTCCGGAAGACTTATTCATTGCGGTCATGACCATTCTCGGGGCGTTCGGAGTGATGCTGTTTATTAACTGGCAGCTTGCTTTATTAACGTTTATCATTATGCCGATCGTCATTTGGCTAGCGCTTTATTTCAACAAAAAAATGACCAAAGCATTTACCACGCTGAACAAGGATATCGGAGACTTCAGCGCGCGTGTAGAAAATAACATCGGCGGCATCCGGCTTGTGCAGGCGTTCGGAAATGAAGCATTTGAAAAAGAACGCTTCGCCGTCAACAACCAGCGTTTTCGTGTCACAAAGCTTTCTTCCTACAAAATCATGGCAAAAAACGGTTCAATCAGCTATATGCTGACCCGGTTTGTCACGCTGTTTGTCCTTTTGTGCGGGACGTGGTTTGTCATTCGCGGCTCCTTATCGTACGGGGAATTTGTGGCGTTTGTGCTCCTGACGAATGTGCTGTTCAGGCCTATTGACAAAATTAATGCCATTATCGAAATGTATCCGAGGGGGATCGCGGGTTTCAAAAGCTATATGGAGCTCATGGAGACAGAGCCGGATATTCAGGACTCGCCTGATGCGAAAGATGTTTCCGGCCTGAAGGGCAATATCCACTATAAACATGTTTCGTTTGGCTATGATGGCCATCACAATGTCCTCAATGACATCAACCTATCCATTCAAGCGGGGGAAACGGTGGCGTTCGTCGGTCCGTCTGGTGCGGGGAAATCAACGCTTTGCAGTCTGCTTCCGCGTTTTTATGAAGCATCGGAGGGAGACATTACGATTGACGGCATCAGTATAAAAGACATGACGCTTTCTTCGTTGCGCGGGCAGATTGGCGTCGTGCAACAGGACGTTTTCTTATTCTCGGGCACGCTTAGAGAAAATATCGCCTACGGCCGACTAGGCGCATCAGAAGAAGACATTTGGCAAGCTGTGAAGCAGGCGCATCTGGAAGAGCTCGTCCATAACATGCCCGATGGGTTGGATACTATGATTGGCGAACGCGGCGTGAAGCTTTCCGGCGGGCAAAAACAGCGTCTGTCAATTGCAAGGATGTTCTTGAAAAATCCGTCGATCTTGATTCTCGACGAAGCCACCTCAGCTCTTGATACAGAGACGGAAGCGGCGATCCAAAAGGCGCTTCAAGAGTTGTCTGAGGGGCGTACGACGCTTGTCATCGCCCACAGGCTGGCAACGATCAAAGACGCGGACAGAATTGTAGTCGTCACAAACAACGGTATTGAAGAACAAGGCCGTCATCAAGACCTGATCGAAGCCGGAGGCCTATACAGCAGGCTGCATCAAGCGCAATTCGGGCAAATGGTGCATCGATAGGAGGAGAACATGGAAAGAAAAACTGTGCTGTACATTGCTGTTTCATTGGACGGGATGATCGCAAAAGAAGATGGAAGCATCGATTGGCTGGATGAATTTGAAGGTGAGGGTGACAACGGTTACAGTGATTTTTATCAGACTGTTGATACAGTCATTTTAGGGCGGAGCACATATGAGCACGTTAAAGTGCTAACACCGGTTTTCCCGTATCAGGATAAAACCTGCTATGTTTTTACAGGATCGCCCGACAGTTATCAAGATGAACATGTGACGTTTATCAATGAGGGAGCCAGAGCCTTCACTGCCCGTTTGAAACAGGAAAAAGGCTCAAACATCTGGGTAGCTGGCGGGGCAGAGCTGGTGAATGCCTTTATGAAAGAAGATGCCATCGACGAATTCATCATCACTGTTATTCCCGTCGTATTAGGAAGCGGCATCCCGCTGTTTCACGAACTAACAAATGAAACAAAACTGCGGTTAAAAGGGACAAAACAATTTGGACAAGCGGTTCAGCTCCATTATGTAAGAGCATAAGAAAAAGGATAGACAGA
This sequence comes from Bacillus sp. PS95, assembly GCF_037963565.1. Lineage (NCBI taxonomy): Bacteria > Bacillati > Bacillota > Bacilli > Caryophanales > Bacillaceae > Bacillus > Bacillus sp. PS95. The sequence continues at coordinate 3,781,680 of NZ_CP150160.1, read as the reverse complement.
TGTCTATCCTTTTTTGTATGTAAGTTAGAGCGCTTCTCTCTCAGCAGGCTCGATGAAATTTTGGAATTTTTCAATGAGCTGTGATGCTTTTGTTCCTTCAACTACGATTAGATATTCCTTTTCATTATGAGCCATGCGGAACGTTTCAAGCTCAATTAAGCTTTTGATTTTGCACATCGTTTTCTTTGAATAAATATAAACCTCGTGGCTTCCGGAATGGCACATTTTATAAAGATGAATCAAATTTCTTAAAGTAAAGGCCTGTGCGGCTACTTTCAGAGACTTGATATTTTTCATGATCTTTCTCCTCCATCGATTGTTGTCTTATATAGCCTAAGTTCCCAAAGCTGACAAGTCGTAAACCTATTTTTGCCCATTTATGACTTCCATTGCAGCGCACCGCCCCCGATGCGTTTGACACCGCGGATGGAGCTTAATTCATCCATCAAGCGGAGAAGCGCCTTGTCTTTCTGCTTTGCTTCAATCATGAAATCAATATTCGTTCCCCATTGCCTAAAGCGTTCCAACAGCGGCAGCAAAAAGTTGGCGTCAACATAATCGGCATGGCTGCGTATCGCTTGCTCCGATTTTGGGGAAGACAAGTGAACCTTTGGCTGAAGGCCGATCCGCTCCCACGTTTTGATCATGCGGGGCAGTGCTACATTCAGGTCGGCGTGATCGTCTGGATTGGCGTAAAAATGATGAAAGTCAAAGACAAACGGAACATCCTCCTGCTCACAGACCTGAAGCGTTTCTTCTGTTGTATATGTTTTATCATCATTTTCAAGTGTCATCCGCTCTTTGATCTCCTGCGGCAGCTGTTTTATATTTTGATGAAATTGTGCAGTGGCGGTGTCTTTATTTCCGTAAGCGCCGCCAATATGAATGTTGATAACGGAGCGATCAGCAATGCCCATGGCCTCAAGCATGCGGTAGTGATACGCCATATCGGTTACCGCATTTTTTGTGACGGATTCCTTCGGGCTCGTAAACAGAGTGAATTGATTTGGATGAAAGCTTGTTCGCAGTTGATGTGTTTTAACAAGCTCTCCAATCTCCCGAAACTCTTTTTGAAACGGTGTTACAAAATCCCACATCACGTCGGGATGCGTAGCCAGCGGCACAATCGAACTGGAAAAACGGTACAAAGGAATGCCGTGGCCGATGATATAGTGAAGGGTTCTCATCGTATTGCGCAAATTGGCTTTTGTCACAGTCAGAAGCGCTTCTTTTCTTTCAGTCTTTGAAAGCTTTGAATACCGCGCGAATGTCAATGTTTTAGCGGGAGACGCATCCCAAAGGCTCATCGCATTTGAAACGAACCCGAATCTGAAAATCATAGGAACTCTCCTTTATAAGAAATAAGATAATGCCCTGCCGAGCCATTCCGCCGGGCGCTGCCTGAATGTGCGCTTGCTGAAATCCTCCATCGTCAGCAGCTCCGACTTTTTCATATCCTCCTCAATCGTGGCATAGACTTCACTTGTAAACGCTTCGTCATCAATTTCGACATTCACCTCTTCATTTAAAAACAGGCTCCGTTTATCGAAGTTGGCTGTTCCGATTATGCTGAGATGGTCGTCTATGATGAGGGCTTTTACATGATAAAATCCTTGATAATAACGATAAATAAGACAGCCGGCATCCAAGAGCTCCGAATAATACGTAAAAGCTGCTTCTCGTACCAGCGGATGGTCTGATTTCATCGGTACAATGATTCTCACGGATACGCCGTTTTTTCTTGCATTAATAAGGGCCTCTTGAAGCGGTTTTGATGGAATGTAATAAGGCGTGCAAACCGTAAGGCGATTCTTCGCTTGTGCAATGTTGGCCAAGTATATGTTTTCAAGGGAATAACCGTCGGTCGCATATATCTTGTGAGAAATAGCCCCTTGCTGAAGCTTTGGCCAAACATCCGAACCCAGTTCGATTCCGGTATTTCGTTTTAGATCAGAAGCAAAAAGCGTTTGAAGATCATGTACGCCTTCTCCCATCATGCGCAGATGATAATCCTCCCAATTGCCGAACTTCGCCTTCTTTCCAAGATATTCTTCGGCGATGTTAAACCCGCCGATATAACCGATTTTTCCGTCTATCACCGTAATCTTCCGGTGATTCCGTTTTTGCATGTGAAAAAAGAAAAAAGGAAAACGGGGACGATTCATCACATGGACATGGACGCCGGCATTTTTCATCGTCTGCAGCGCCGTTTTTTTAATTGCCCGGCAGCCCGCCCAATCCAGAAGCAAATAAACGGATACGCCAGCTTGGGCTTTTGTTTTCAGCAAGGTATACATATTGTGGCTGACCTCATCATTTTTCATAATAAAAAACATCATGTGAACAGAAGAGGCGGCCTGGCGAATATCATTCATCATCCGCTCAACGAGATCAGCGCCGCAGTGGATCAATTCGATGTCACTCTTCTTTTTTGAAAAAACAGGCTCGTACGCCTTTTTTCTGTATCCGGCACGGCCCATGAAGATATCAAGCAGAATCAAGGCAAAGAAAATAACGACAATGATCATAATCACGATAAATACCTTCATACCGGCACTCCTTTCCGTAGTAAAGGTAGTGTGCCCGAACAGCAGGAATTTAATTATTGACTGAACACTCATTCATTATTTATCATAAAGATAATCTTATACAGATTCGGGGGTAGGGGATCGCGGTCTTTATCAGTAAAAAGGGGGAATTGGAATGAGCGGCTTTCTCATCGCAAATGCATTATTATTTCTGATTGTAACCGCTTACGCTGTCTATTTGTTTGTGTACTTGGTCAAAACGAGACTGGCCTACATCAAGCTCGGCCAGAAAGAACAATTTGATCAACGGTTCAAGGAAAGGCTTCACGCCATATGGGTGAATGTATTCGGACAGAAAAAACTGCTCAAGGACAAGAAAAGCGGAATCATTCACGTCATGTTTTTCTACGGATTTATATTGGTTCAGTTCGGAGCAATTGACTTTATCATCAAAGGACTGGCTCCCGGCCGGAATCTGCCGCTTGGCCCGGTCTATCCCGCCTTCACCTTTTTTCAGGAAATTGTTACGTTTCTCATTTTAATTGCTGTTGGGTGGGCATTCTACAGACGTTATATCGAAAAGCTCGTGAGGCTGAAACGCGGTTTCAAAGCCGGACTCGTTCTCATTTTTATCGGAGGATTAATGCTGACCGTTCTGCTTGGGAACGGGATGAATCTGATTTGGCATGAGCATGGGCTTTCTTGGAGCGAGCCAATTGCCTCAGGTATTGCGTTTATGCTTAGCGGTGTCGGGAAAACAGGCGCGGCGGTGATTTTCTATATCGCATGGTGGATCCATCTTCTGTTCTTGCTTAGCTTTTTAGTGTACGTGCCTCAGTCGAAGCATGCCCATTTAATCGCCGGCCCGGCAAACGTCTTTTTCAATCGAATGGAATCTGCCGGAAAACTTGAAAAAATTGATTTTACCGACGAAACGAAAGAAAGCTACGGAGCGGGAAAAATTGAGGATTTCAGACAGTCTCAGCTGCTTGATCTATACGCGTGTGTCGAGTGCGGCCGCTGTACCAATATGTGTCCTGCAACAGGCACCGGAAAAATGCTGTCTCCGATGGACTTGATTTTGCGTCTCAGAGACCATCTCACGGAAAAAGGCGCTGCCGTCACCTCGCGCTCCCCATGGGTGCCCGCAGCAGCGTTTCGGCATACGAGAGGCAATCAGCTGGCTGCGGCGTCAGCGGGCAGCGGATCGCAGGAAGCCGCAGCGGCGCTTGATTACAATCCAAGCTTGATCGGCGACGTCATCACAGAGGAAGAAATTTGGGCATGCACCACTTGCCGGAACTGTGAGGATCAATGCCCGGTCATGAATGAGCACGTGGATAAAATCATCGATCTCCGCCGCTACCTCGTACTGACAGAAGGAAAAATGGACAGTGACGCCCAGCGCGCAATGACTAGTATTGAGCGGCAGGGGAATCCGTGGGGCCTCAACCGCAAGGAACGTGAAAATTGGCGTGACGAGGCGCCGGATGCTGAGATTCCGACTGTAAAAGAAATGAAAAAAGAAGGAAAAGAATTTGAGTACCTTTTCTGGGTAGGCTCCATGGGGTCTTACGACAACAGAAGCCAGAAAATCGCAATTTCCTTTGCTAAGCTGCTTAATCACGCGGGCGTGTCCTTCGCGATCCTCGGCAATAAAGAAAAAAATTCAGGAGACACGCCGCGCCGCCTCGGAAATGAATTTTTGTTCCAAGAGCTGGCTGAGAAGAATATTTCTGAATTTGAAAAAAATGATGTCAAAAAAATCGTTACGATCGATCCTCATGCATACAATTTATTTAAAAACGAATATCCGGATTTCGGATTTGAAGGCGAGGTTTATCATCATACAGAAGTGCTGGCCGAGCTTGTGAAAAACGGAAAATTAAAGCCGCAGCACCCGCTTCATGAGACGATTACCTTCCATGATTCGTGCTATTTGGGCCGGTACAATGAAGTCTATGATCCGCCGAGAGAGATTTTGAAAGCCATTCCGGGCGTGCAGCTTGTTGAAATGGAGAGAAACCGGGAAACCGGCATGTGCTGCGGAGCCGGCGGGGGATTAATGTGGATGGAGGAAGAAACAGGCAACAGGATTAACGTCGCCAGGACAGAGCAAGCGCTCGCAGTCAACCCATCGGTGATCAGTTCCGGCTGTCCGTACTGTCTCACAATGCTTGGGGACGGCACAAAGGCGAAGGAAGCCGAAGACCAAGTCAAAACGTACGACGTCGTCGAGCTTCTGGCTCAATCCGTTTTAGGCGCTGATCTGAAAATGGGGGAGAAGCAATGAATTTTTCATTATCAGAAGAACATGAGATGATACGAAAATTGGTGCGCGATTTTGCGAAGCATGAGGTGGCCCCGACAGCGGCAGAACGGGACGAACAAGAACGCTTCGATCGCGAGCTGTTTCGGGAAATGGCAAATCTGGGGCTGACGGGAATTCCGTGGCCTGAAGATTACGGCGGAATCGGAAGTGACTATTTAGCCTATGTCATCGCGGTGGAGGAACTGTCAAAAGTGTGCGCCTCCACCGGAGTGACGCTTTCCGCCCATATCTCTCTCTGCAGCTGGCCGCTGTTTGCCTTTGGAACAGAGGAGCAGAAGACAGAGTACTTAACACAGCTGGCTCTCGGAGAGAAAATCGGCGCATTCGCTTTGACCGAAGCATGGTCTGGGTCTGACGCCGGCAGCATGAAAACAACTGCTGAACGAATCGGCGATGACTATGTGTTGAATGGTTCAAAAGTGTTTATCACAAACGGCGGCGTTGCTGATATTTACATTGTTTTTGCCGTCACCGATCCCGAGAAAAAGAAAAAAGGCATTACCGCTTTTATAGTAGAAAAGGATTTTGAAGGATTTTTTACAGGCAAGAAAGAAAAGAAGTTAGGCATCCGTTCTTCACCGACAACGGAAATCATGTTCGAAGATTGTGTAGTGCCCGCATCAAAGCGTCTCGGAGAAGAAGGAGAAGGCTTCAAAATCGCGATGAAGACGCTTGACGGAGGCAGAAACGGCATAGCCGCACAAGCCGTGGGCATCGCCCAAGGAGCACTTGATGCGGCACTTCAATATGCAAAAGAGCGAAAGCAATTCGGAAAATCGATCGCCGAGCAGCAGGGCATCGCTTTTAAACTCGCGGATATGGCGACAATGATAGAAGCTTCAAGGCTATTGACCTATCAGGCTGCGTGGTTAGAATCATCGGGCCTTCCATATGGAAAAGCTTCCGCCATGTCCAAACTGATGGCTGGGGATACGGCGATGAAGGTAACGACCGAAGCCGTGCAGATTTTCGGCGGCTACGGCTATACAAAAGATTATCCGGTAGAACGCTATATGCGTGATGCAAAAATCACGCAAATCTATGAAGGCACTCAAGAAATTCAAAGACTGGTCATCTCCAGAATGCTCGCGGATTAACGGAAAACATCTCTCAGTCGGATCACTCTTGTAAAATTATTTAAATTAACGCTGTTAAGGGTAGCATATTCTGTTTTATTTTGTTTATAATGAGAGGTATGGTTTGTATAAGAACGATACAAAATCGCTTTCATTATTGATAAAACAGATACATATAAGTAATAGAAAGGGAGTGTCCGACCTTGGGTATCAAACAATATTCACAGGAAGAGCTAAAGGAAATGGCTTTAGTTGAAATCGCTCACGAATTATTTGAAGAACATAAAAAACCAGTTCCTTTTCAGGAGCTTTTAAATGAAATCGCATCTTTGCTCGGCGTGAAAAAAGAAGAGCTTGGAGACCGCATCGCTCAATTTTATACAGATTTAAACATTGACGGCCGCTTCCTGGCGCTTTCTGACCAGACGTGGGGGCTTCGCAGCTGGTATCCGTATGATCAGCTTGATGAAGAAACTCAGCCGACAGTCAAGGCGAAAAAGAAAAAAGCGAAGAAAGCAGTCGAAGAAGATCTTGATCTTGACGAGTTTGAAGAGATCGACGAAGACGACCTTGATTTGGATGAAGTTGAGGAAGAACTCGATCTTGAAGCCGACGATTTTGACGATGAAGATCTTGATGAAGACGACGATGATCTTGAGATCGAAGAAGATATTATTGATGAAGATGATGAAGACTATGATGATGAAGAAGAGGAAATTAAATAGTATCAGATTTCATCTTCAAAACGATCTTGACTTTCATAGTCGAACTATGTAGTATGTATTTTGGGCTCTTCAAAAACGAAGAGAGAACATAGTACGTTATGCTCCCTTTCAAGAAATTGAAAGGGAGCTTTCTTATTTTCACCCCTCATTTTTCTTATAAATCATTTAAAAGGCTAAATGATTTTTTATAAAATAGTACATTTTAAAAATGTAGCTAAGAGCGAAGAGAGGAGCAAACGAAATGACGAAATATATTTTTGTAACCGGGGGAGTTGTATCCTCACTTGGAAAGGGTATTGTAGCAGCTTCATTAGGGCGTTTGCTGAAAAACCGCGGACTGAACGTGACGATTCAAAAATTCGATCCATACATCAACGTTGACCCGGGAACAATGAGCCCTTACCAGCATGGTGAAGTATTCGTAACGGATGACGGCGCTGAAACAGACTTGGACCTTGGTCACTATGAGCGTTTTATCGACATTAACCTGAATAAATTCAGCAACGTGACAACAGGTAAAATCTATTCAACAGTTCTTAAAAAAGAACGCCGCGGAGATTACCTTGGCGGAACCGTACAGGTCATTCCGCACATCACAAACGAATTGAAAGACCGTGTTTACCGCGCAGGGAAAGAGACAAACGCAGATGTTGTCATTACAGAAATCGGCGGTACTGTCGGAGATATCGAATCACTGCCATTCCTTGAAGCGATCCGCCAAATGAAGAGCGACATCGGCCGTGAAAACGTAATGTACATCCACTGTACGCTTGTACCTTACATTAAAGCTGCTGGCGAATTAAAAACAAAACCGACACAGCACAGCGTAAAAGAATTGCGCAGCTTGGGCATTCAGCCAAACATCATCGTCGTTCGTACAGAAATGCCGATTTCTCAAGATATGAAAGATAAAATCGCGCTATTCTGCGACATCGATACAAAAGCGGTTATTGAATGTGAAGATGCGGACAACCTTTACTCCATTCCGCTGGAGCTTCAAAAACAAGGGCTTGATAAGCTTGTTTGCGAGCACATGAAATTGGCATGCAAAGAAGCGGAAATGTCCGAGTGGAAAGAGCTTGTTAACAAAGTCAGCAATCTGTCTCAAACGATTACAATCGGCCTTGTCGGCAAATACGTTGAGCTTCCTGACGCATACATTTCTGTTGTCGAGTCTCTCCGCCATGCGGGCTATGCGTTTGACACAGATGTAAAAGTGAAGTGGATCAACGCGGAAGAAGTGACAGAAAACAATATCGCAGAACTCACAAGCGGAACAGACGGCATCATTGTGCCGGGCGGATTCGGAGACCGCGGTGTTGAAGGCAAAATCGTCGCGACAAAATACGCGCGCGAAAATAACATTCCGTTCTTGGGCATTTGCTTGGGCATGCAGGTGGCGTCTATTGAATACGCACGAAACGTATTGGGCTTAAAAGGCGCCCACTCAGCGGAAATTGATCCGTCAACTCAATACCCGATCATTGATCTTCTTCCTGAACAAAAGGATGTTGAGGATCTCGGAGGAACGCTTCGTCTCGGCCTTTACCCTTGTAAGCTTGAAGAAGGCACGAAAGCCTTTGAAGTGTATCAGGATGAAGTGGTGTACGAGCGCCACCGCCACCGCTATGAGTTTAACAATGAATTCAGACAGCAAATGGAAGAGCAAGGCTTCGTATTCTCAGGCACAAGCCCTGATGGACGCCTTGTTGAAATCATCGAGCTGAAAGACCACCCTTGGTTCGTGGCTTCTCAGTTCCACCCAGAGTTCAAGTCAAGACCGACAAGACCTCAGCCTCTATTCAAAGGCTTTATCGGAGCGTCTGTCGAAGCTGCAAATCAGAAGTAATAAAAAAGACTTGCCGTTTGTCAAAAGCGGGCAAGTCTTTTTTATTTGTTTCCGGCAAGTTCCAGCATGTACAATGAGATATTATGCATACTCTTGCAGAATTTCTTTTAGTGTAAACGATAAAGCGTGATAGACATACAGTGCTGTCATTAAAGAGGGAAACCCGTAACGGGTGCCGTCTTCGTCGGGAACAAGCGGCATTTTTAATTTAGAATCAATATGGACATCACAATACTGTTCTATTCCCGCACTGTCTTTGGCTGCGGGCGATACGCATACGACTCCCGCACCTTTTTCATAAAGCTCTTTTGCGAGCGCCTGTTCTTCGGCTGTGCCCGTCCCTGAACAAAACATCAGCACCCTGTCGCTTTCTGTCACTTCCTCAGCGCTTTCTGGAAAGGCTTTGACAGATGGGAAGGGTTCTTTGCTTTCGGTGGCCTCAAAAAAGACGCCCTGAAGCTCATTTGCTCCGTATAAATAAATGGAATGCCCGCTGATCACCGCTTGAGCAAGCAGCCGCGCCCCATCTTCAATCGCGTCAGATTCCTTATCCTGAATGCGGGAAAAAATACCTGTTAACTGCGTCGTGAATATTTTCAACATAAGTGAATCCTCCTTTATAACGTACAATATCAGTATACAACAAAAGAGAAAATGCTCAGAAAATGTCGTAAAGTAGACTATTATAATTAAAGGAAATAGGAAAATCAAACAGAATACATACAATACTGCTTACTTTTGACGAAAATCATAATATTGGGGTGTAAAATGATGAATGAAAAAATTTTAATCGTTGATGATCAATACGGCATTCGTATTTTGCTAAATGAAGTGTTCAATAAAGAAGGCTACCAGACGTTTCAGGCTGCGAACGGCCTGCAGGCGCTTGACATTGTGACAAAAGAACGGCCCGACCTTGTGCTTTTGGACATGAAAATTCCCGGCATGGACGGAATCGAAATCTTAAAACGGATGAAGGTCATTGACGAAAACATCCGGGTCATTATCATGACGGCATACGGAGAGCTCGACATGATCCAGGAATCGAAGGAATTGGGCGCTCTGACGCACTTTGCCAAGCCGTTTGACATCGACGAAATCAGAGACGCCGTCAAAAAATATCTGCCCCTGAAGTCTAACTGACAAAAAGAAGAAACAAATGAATCATGTCATTATGTTGCCGATTTGTCGAAAAGTTGGTATCCTAGTTATGGAGAAAAAGCGATCTGAGTATTTACATATGACAGCAATATATGGGTCATGCTAGGGTGGAAAGCTTTTTTCGCTAGAAGACAATCAGGCTACATAAGGAGGACATTCGACATGCCTTTAGTTTCTATGACGGAAATGTTGAATACAGCTAAAGAAAAAGGGTACGCTGTAGGACAATTTAACTTAAACAACCTTGAGTTTACTCAAGCGATTTTACAAGCAGCTGAAGAAGAAAAATCTCCAGTGATCCTTGGTGTTTCCGAAGGTGCGGGACGCTACATGGGCGGCTTCAAAACAGTCGTTGCTATGGTAAAAGCACTTATGGAAGAGTACAAAGTGACAGTTCCTGTTGCGATTCACTTAGACCACGGTTCAAGCTTTGAATCTTGTGCGAAAGCGATTCATGCAGGTTTCACATCTGTAATGATCGACGCTTCTCACCATCCATTTGAAGAAAACGTAGCAACAACTGCTAAAGTTGTTGAGCTTGCTCATTTCCACGGAGTATCTGTAGAAGCTGAGCTTGGAACAGTAGGCGGACAAGAAGATGACGTTATCGCTGAAGGCGTAATCTACGCTGATCCTAAAGAGTGCCAAGAGCTTGTTGAGCGCACTGGCATCGACTGCCTTGCACCTGCATTAGGTTCTGTTCACGGCCCTTACAAAGGTGAGCCAAACCTTGGATTCAAAGAAATGGAAGAGATCGGAAAATCAACTGGTCTTCCGCTAGTTCTTCACGGCGGTACTGGAATTCCGACTGCTGACATCAAAAAATCAATTTCACTTGGTACAGCTAAAATCAACGTGAATACTGAAAACCAAATTTCTTCTGCAAAAGCTGTTCGCGAAACATTGGCAGCTAAGCCTGACGAGTACGATCCACGTAAATACCTTGGACCAGCTCGTGAAGCGATCAAAGAAACAGTTATCGGTAAAATGCGTGAATTTGGTTCTTCAAACCAAGCTTAATTCAATTGGAACTTTTTATAGCCGCCTGACAGCTTGACAGGCGGTTTTCCGTCTATCTTTAGAAAGCGCAATCATATTCGCAGTTCAGAAAATTTCTTAATCAGGGAGGCTTTTTGAAAATGTTATTCTTTGTTGATACAGCCAATATCGATGAAATTAGAGAAGCGAATGAATTAGGAATTCTCGCCGGTGTAACGACGAATCCTAGTTTAGTAGCAAAGGAAGCTAACGTATCATTCCACGACCGTCTTCGCGAGATCACAGACGTCGTGAAAGGGTCTGTAAGCGCAGAGGTTATTTCTTTGAAAGCTGAGGAAATGATCGAGGAAGGAAAAGAACTGGCGAAGATCGCTCCGAACATTACGGTGAAAATCCCAATGACGTCTGACGGTTTAAAAGCGGTAAGAGCACTTACTGACTTAGGCATCAAAACAAACGTTACATTGATCTTCAATGCCAACCAGGCGCTTCTTGCTGCCAGAGCGGGGGCAACATATGTATCTCCATTCCTGGGACGTTTAGATGACATCGGCCACAACGGGCTTGACCTGATTTCAGAAGTTAAACAGATTTTTGACATTCACGGCCTTGACACGCAAATCATTGCAGCGTCAATCCGCCATCCGCAACACGTGACAGAAGCTGCTCTTAGAGGGGCTCATATCGGCACAATGCCGCTGAAAGTCATTCATGCGCTCACTAAACACCCGTTAACAGACAAAGGAATCGAACAATTCCTGGCAGACTGGAACAAATAATGAAAGGGGCGGCAAACAGCTTTATGCCTGTTTGCCGCGGCCTTTGTATTTCACCGACCTGATACAGCGGATCTTCAGATGCTGACGCCGCTTTACAGAGAAGGAATCATTGGGCTGCAGAAGCTGATATCGGAATGAAGGGTATGCGTACTGCTTTTGCCGGATGACGACGATGTCTCTCGAGCCGGCGGGTCTCTGTGCATCTTTTGAAACCTGTACCCCCCAAAGCTTCGCTATTTTCTTCCTGATATTTTACAATGTGTTGTATTCTTTCTCTTCGAATTGGCTAGATTTTGGACATGAGCTTTATTTGCAGAGACAGAATAAAATGACATTTTATTTAGCTCCGCAGCTATCTTCTTATGGAAGGAGACTATCATGGAAAAGTTGAATATTGCCGGCGGTGACTCGTTAAACGGTACAGTACATATCAGCGGCGCTAAAAACAGCGCTGTTGCGTTAATACCTGCAACCATTTTGGCAAATTCCGAGGTGACAATTGAAGGGCTTCCAGAGATTTCAGATATTGAAACGCTGCGTGACCTGTTAAAGGAAATCGGCGGCAACGTGCATTTTGAGAATGGGGAAATGGTTGTTGACCCTACGTCGATGATCAGCATGCCGCTTCCTAATGGGAAAGTAAAAAAGCTTCGCGCGTCATATTATTTAATGGGGGCGATGCTTGGCCGCTTCAAGCAGGCGGTCATTGGATTGCCTGGCGGCTGTCACTTAGGGCCCCGTCCGATTGATCAGCATATCAAAGGCTTTGAAGCACTCGGAGCTGAAGTAACCAATGAACAAGGCGCCATTTATTTGCGAGCTGAAAGGCTGAGAGGCGCACGGATTTATTTAGATGTCGTAAGCGTTGGGGCAACGATTAACATTATGCTCGCCGCTGTTTTGGCAGAAGGGAAAACGATCATCGAAAACGCTGCCAAGGAGCCTGAGATCATTGACGTCGCGACATTGCTTACCAGCATGGGCGCCAAAATCAAAGGTGCGGGCACCAATGTGATTCGAATCGACGGCGTGAAGGAACTGCACGGCTGCAAGCATACGATCATTCCGGACAGAATTGAGGCCGGGACATTTATGATTGCAGGGGCTGCAATGGGCAAGGAAGTCATTATCGATAACGTCATTCCCACTCATCTAGAGTCGTTAACGGCAAAGCTGAGAGAAATGGGCTATCATATCGAAACAAGCGACGACCAGCTTCTCATTGTCGGCGGGCAGAAGAACTTAAAGCCGGTTGACGTTAAAACCCTCGTATACCCGGGGTTTCCGACTGATTTACAGCAGCCGATGACGGCGCTACTGACAAGGGCGAAAGGGACGAGTGTCGTCACAGACACCATCTACTCGGCAAGATTCAAGCACATTGATGAGCTGAGACGAATGGGTGCCAATATGAAAGTAGAAGGCAGATCTGCCATCATCACAGGTCCTGTCGAGCTTCAAGGCGCAAAAGTGAAGGCGAGTGATCTGCGTGCCGGAGCCTGCTTGGTGGTAGCCGGACTGATGGCTGATGGCGTCACGGAAATTACGGGACTGGAGCATATTGACCGCGGATACAGCAGCCTTGAGAAGAAGCTTGAAGGGCTTGGAGCGACAATTTGGCGTGAAAGAATGACTGACGAAGAAATAGAACAGCTTCAAAATTCATAATGGTTTCTTGTGAGAGGAGATCGTGTTGAAATGGAAAGAAGTTTATCAATGGAATTGGTACGTGTGACCGAAGCTGCGGCATTGGCATCAGCAAGATGGATGGGCCGGGGAAAAAAAGATGAGGCTGATGAAGCGGCAACAAGTGCAATGAGAGACGTTTTTGATACAGTGCCGATGAAAGGGACCGTTGTAATCGGTGAAGGGGAAATGGACGAAGCGCCAATGCTGTATATCGGGGAAAAACTCGGAAACGGGTACGGACCTCGCGTTGATGTCGCAGTTGACCCTCTTGAAGGCACAAACATCTTAGCAAGCGGCGGCTGGAACGCGCTGACGGTTATCGCGGTCGCAGACCATGGCACGCTTCTGAATGCTCCTGACATGTATATGCAAAAAATCGCAGTCGGTCCGGAAGCGGTGGGCTGCATTGACATCGAAGCACCTGTCATTGACAACCTTAAAGCGGTGGCAAAAGCGAAAAACAAGGACGTTGAGGACGTCGTTGCCACAATTTTAAACCGTGAAAGACACGCAAAAATCATTTCCGAGCTTCGTGAGGCCGGCGCCAGAATCAAATTGATCAATGACGGCGATGTCGCAGGCGCCATCAACACGGCTTTCGACCACACGGGCGTTGATATCCTGTTCGGATCAGGCGGCGCTCCTGAGGGTGTTCTTTCCGCTGTTGCGCTAAAAGCACTCGGCGGAGAAATCATTGGTAAACTTCTTCCGCAAAGCGAAGAAGAAATCACTCGCTGTCACAAAATGGGCCTTGATTTAAGCAAAGTCCTTCGCATGGAAGACCTTGTGAAGGGTGATGACGCGATTTTTGCAGCTACAGGGGTTACTGACGGCGAGCTGTTAAAAGGAGTTCAATTCAAAGGCTCTGTCGGTACAACTGAAAGCTTAGTTATCCGTGCAAAATCGGGCACTGTTCGTTTCGTTGACGGCAGACACAGCTTGAAAAAGAAACCAAATCTTGTAATCCGTCCATAACAAACAGAAAAAGCGGGTGTGAGCCCGCTTTAACTTTTGCAGAAAAGCGTCAACTCTATCAATTCCGTGTCAAAACCTTATTTCAGTTGAATAATTTTTTGAAATAAGGTAAAAATAAAGAGTGCTGCGAATTTTACTGCGTAATACCTTCTTTTAAGCACTAGGAAAGTTTCAATTTCTACCGCATACAGACGATATAAGTATTGATCTTCTCATGTTTTTGTCCTCGCTTCCTTCAAAACTCATTAAGACAATCCTTTTAACAAAAGCGCCGATCATGGGTGGAAGTGTTACCGATAGAAGTTCCTTTATGTTAAAAAAAGAATGTGCTTTGGCGGATGTTGTGCAAAAGCAGCAGATGACATGTTCAGAGTAAGATATTGACTATGAAAAGCGTGGTGTTTTTATGAAAGACGTATCTATTTCCTCTTTGGAAAATATGAAATTGAAAGAGCTTTATGAACTTGCAAGACATTATAAAATCTCCTATTACAGCAAACTGACAAAAAAAGAACTCATTTTCGCCATTCTGAAAGCGAATGCAGAACAGGAAGATCTGCTGTTTATGGAAGGCGTTCTTGAGATCATCCAGTCTGAAGGTTTCGGCTTTCTGAGACCGATTAACTACTCTCCAAGCTCAGAAGACATTTACATCTCAGCTTCACAAATCCGCCGTTTCGATTTGCGGAACGGAGACAAAGTATCTGGCAAGGTTCGCCCGCCAAAAGAAAATGAGCGTTACTATGGACTTTTGCACGTTGAAGCAGTAAATGGGGATGATCCCGAATCTGCAAAAGAGCGTGTGCATTTCCCGGCTCTTACGCCACTTTATCCGGATCGTCAAATGGTGCTTGAAACAAAGCCGAACTTCTTGTCTACAAGAATTATGGACATGATGGCGCCGGTTGGATTTGGGCAGCGCGGATTGATTGTTGCGCCGCCGAAAGCCGGAAAAACGATGCTGCTGAAGGAAATTGCCAACAGCATTACAGCGAACCAGCCTGAAGCAGAGCTGATCGTGCTTTTAATTGACGAAAGACCTGAGGAAGTAACCGATATCGAGCGCTCTGTAGCTGGGGATGTCGTCAGCTCAACGTTTGATGAAGTGCCGGAAAACCATATCAAAGTGGCCGAGCTTGTGCTTGAACGTGCGATGCGTCTCGTGGAACACAAAAAAGACGTCATTATCCTGATGGACAGCATCACACGGCTTGCCCGCGCCTACAACTTAGTGATTCCGCCAAGTGGAAGAACGCTTTCCGGGGGGATTGACCCAGCGGCGTTCCACCGTCCGAAACGCTTCTTTGGGGCTGCGAGAAATATCGAAGAGGGCGGCAGCTTAACCATCCTTGCTACGGCTCTGGTTGATACAGGTTCACGTATGGATGATGTCATTTATGAAGAATTCAAGGGAACAGGCAACATGGAACTCCATCTTGACCGCTCTCTTGCCGAGCGCCGCATCTTCCCTGCCATCGATATCCGCCGTTCAGGAACGCGCAAAGAAGAACTGCTTGTGCCTAAAGAGCATCTTGATCGTTTATGGTCTATCCGCAAAACGATGTCTGATTCACCTGATTTCGCAGAAAAGTTCATGAGAAAAATGAAAAAAACCAAAACAAACCAGGAATTTTTCGATATTCTCAATCAAGAATGGAAACAGGCAAATCTATCATCCGCAAGAAGGTAAATTGTATTTGCAAAAGAAGTAAATCACTGATATAATTTTCTCATATGCGTTTCGGACAATGCTCCGAAATAATAACTCTGTTTCCACACGGGATTCAGGGCGGAAGGAGATGGATACAATGAAAGCAGGAATTCATCCTAATTTCAAAAAAGCAACAGTTAAATGCGCTTGCGGAAATGAATTTGAAACAGGCTCAGTAAAAGAAGAGGTACGCGTTGAGATTTGCTCTGAATGCCACCCATTCTACACTGGCCGTCAAAAATTCGCTTCTGCTGATGGTCGTGTTGATCGCTTTAACAAAAAATACGGTCTTAAGTAATAATAGATTTCTCAACAGGCAAGCAGCAGTCTTGCCTGTTTTTTATATTGTCTAAAACACAGCTGGCAGAGAGAGGGGAGCGAAGCCTATGTACATAATGAAACAAAGCGGGTGGCTTGAGCTGATTTGCGGCAGCATGTTCTCGGGGAAATCTGAAGAGCTGATCAGAAGAGTGAAGAGAGCAACTTATGCCAAGCAGGAAGTCAGGGTATTTAAGCCTGTAATTGATAACCGATACAGCGAAGCTGCTGTTGTCTCCCATAATGGAACATCGATGACGAGCTATGCCATTTCGTCTGCTGCGGACATTTGGGATCACATCAGTGAAAGTACAGATGTGATTGCGGTTGATGAAGTGCAGTTTTTTGATCAGGAAATTGTTGAGGTTTTATCATCTCTTGCCGATAAAGGCTACCGTGTGATAGCAGCAGGCCTTGATATGGATTTTAGGGGAGAGCCGTTCGGTGTCGTCCCGAATATCATGGCGATTGCGGAAAGTGTGACAAAGCTGCAAGCCGTCTGTTCTGTTTGCGGATCACCGGCGAGCAGAACACAGCGCCTCATTGACGGCAAACCTGCTTCTTACGATGATCCGGTCATTTTGGTTGGTGCATCTGAATCATATGAAGCAAGATGCAGACATCATCACGAAGTCCCAGGTAAATCTAAAAAATAGTCCAAAACATGGGTATAAAGATAGAATGCACCGGCTAAAAACACCGGTGTTTTTTTTATATTCTGATAATATGCAATTAAAAAATTTAAATAAGTATATTAAAAAATTAAGTAATTTTCTTCCCTTGAATTTTGATTTTGACAGGCATACAATAGCTTACGTAATGTAAATAGTTTTGAGACATTGTTCGAATAATTGTCACAAAGTCGCATAAAGATCATGATCGGTCATATTTTAGATGGGTTATTACTTAACTTGGTTAACTATTTCAAGAAAGAAGGAGATTTGCTTGAATAACATAAAAAAAACGAAAGAAGGCCACTTAGAAACAACTCTTAGAGGAAAAGAAGTTTTATCTATTCCTACTTTAAATAAAGGCGTTGCTTTTTCACTAGAAGAAAGACAAGAACTCGGCTTAGAAGGGCTTCTGCCGCCAACTGTACTTTCTCTTGATCAACAAGCACAACGCGCGTACGAGCAATTCCAAGCGCAGCCTGACCGCCTTCGTCAAAATGTTTACTTAAGTGATCTTGCAAACCGTAACGAAGTTCTTTTCTATAAATTGCTGAAAAACCATCTTCGCGAAATGCTTCCTGTTGTGTACACGCCAACAGTTGGTGAAGCGATTCAGGAATACAGCCATGAATATAGAAGACCTCAAGGAATCTACTTGTCAATCGATAACATTGACGGTATTGAAAAAGCGTTTGAAAACCTTCATGCGACAGCAGGCGATATTGATCTTATCGTTGCTACTGACTCCGAAAGCATTCTCGGTATCGGTGACTGGGGTGTAGGCGGTATTAATATTGCAATCGGTAAATTGGCTGTCTACACTGCTGCAGCTGGTATTGACCCTAGCCGTGTTATCCCGGTTGTGCTTGATGTCGGTACGAACAACGAAAAACTTCTAAACGATCCTTTATATATTGGTAACAAGCATGAACGTGTTCAAGGTGAACGCTACGAAGCTTTCATTGACGCTTATGTAAAAGCTGCATTGAAATTCTTCCCTAAAGCGCTTCTTCACTGGGAAGACCTTGGCAACAAAAATGCACGCAACATCATGAAAAAATACAATCATGAAATCCTGACATTTAATGATGATATTCAAGGTACTGGTGCGATTACACTTGCAGGTGTGCTTGCCGCTATGAAGAAAACCGGCGCTTCTATTAAAGATCAGCGTGTTGTTATCTTCGGTGCTGGTTCTGCTGGTATCGGTATTGCTGACCAAATCCGTGACACAATGGTGCTAGCCGGATTATCTGAAGAAGAAGCTAACAAACGTTTCTACACACTTGATTACAGAGGCTTGCTGACTGAAGACATCGAAGGCATCCTTGATTTCCAAAAACCTTACCTTCGCAATGCGGATGAAGTGAAAGACTGGAAGCGCGATGAAAAAGGTCAAATTCCATTCGATGAAGTTGTTCGTCAAGCGAAACCAACAATCTTGATTGGTACTTCAGGGGTTTCAGGTGCATTCACAGAGGAAATTGTAAAAGAAATGGCATCTCACGTAGACCGTCCGGTTATCATGCCGATGTCTAACCCGACTCACCTTGCTGAAGCTGTTCCTGAAGATCTGTTCAAATGGACTGACGGAAAAGTGCTTATTGCAACAGGAAGCCCATTTGACAATGTAGAATACAACGGTGTTTCTTATGAAATCGGACAATCTAACAACGCATTCGCGTTCCCTGGTCTTGGACTTGGTTCAATTGTAGCTGAAGCGCGTATCATTACACCTGCTATGTTTGCTGCAACTGCTGATGCGATTGCTGAAATGGTTGATCTTGAAACACCTGGAGCAGGATTGCTTCCAAGCATTGATAAGCTTCAAGAGGTTTCTATCCAAGTTGCGATTGCCGTTGCTGAAGCAGCAATTAAAGACGGCGTGGCAAATCGTCAGCCTGAAGATGTGAAACAAGCGGTACTTGATGCAATGTGGACACCTGAATACAAAAAAGTCATCGCGAAATAATTAGCGAGTAAATTTTTCTGTCCGAGGGAAAGCTTTTTGTAAAGCTAAAGTATACGGACATAGGATTTGGAGGAGAATATTTTGAGCATCTTAGATATCTTAATCCTCCTGGCGCCGATCTTCTTTGTTATCGTGCTGGGTTGGTTTGCAGGACATTTTGGAAGTTATGATGCCAAGTCGGCAAAAGGGGTAAGTACGTTAGTAACGAAATACGCACTTCCAGCTCACTTTATCGCTGGTATTTTGACAACTTCCAGAAGTGAATTTTTATCACAAGTACCTTTAATGATTTCTTTAATTATTGGGATTGTTGGTTTCTATATCATCATTCTTTTGGTTTGCAGATTTATATTCAAGTATGATTTAACGAACTCATCTGTATTTTCTTTGAACTCTGCACAGCCGACATTCGCATTTATGGGTATCCCGGTATTGGGAAGCTTATTCGGAGCGAATGAAGTTGCGATTCCGATCGCGGTCACAGGTATCGTGGTTAACGCGATTCTTGATCCGCTCGCGATCATTATCGCTACTGTTGGTGAGTCTTCTAAGAAAAACGAAGAGAGTGGCGACAGCTTCTGGAAGATGACAGGAAAATCAATCCTGCATGGTCTTTGTGAGCCGCTTGCAGCTGCTCCGTTAATCAGTATGATCTTGGTGCTGGTTTTCAATTTCACTCTTCCTGAGCTGGGTGTTAAAATGCTTGATCAGCTTGGAAGCACAACATCTGGTGTTGCTCTCTTCGCTGTTGGTGTTACCGTTGGTATTCGTAAAATTAAACTCAGTATGCCGGCTATCGGTATTGCGTTACTAAAAGTTGCGGTTCAGCCTGCGTTAATGTTCCTGATTGCTCTTGCTATCGGACTTCCGGCTGACCAAACAACAAAAGCAATCCTTCTTGTTGCATTCCCTGGTTCTGCCGTTGCAGCCATGATTGCGACTCGTTTCGAGAAACAAGAAGAAGAAACTGCAACTGCGTTTGTGGTCAGTGCGATTCTGTCATTGATTTCACTTCCAATCATTATCGCGCTTACTGCGTAACAAAAAAAGCTCCCTTTAAGGGAGCTTTTTGCTTTAGGTTTGAAATTTGAACAGTGACAGCAGCGGTTTTTTTCTTGTTTTGGTTTTTTCAGAAGCAGCAGCAGTCTCGGGGATCGAATGAGCGGTGAATTCTTTCATTTGTGAGGTCAGTGATTGCAGATCTGCAAGAATATCATCGATTTCTCTGCGGTGCTGAAGCAGCTGGTAAGATACACCTTCATCGGCTTTTTGTTTCAGCTGGCGTTCCAGTTCCGACATCCTTGCCATCAATTCGCTTTCGTCCTGCCTTTGCTGTAAAAGGGTGTCCAGCTTTTGTTCAAGCTGCTCGATTCTTCGTTCTGTGTCGCTACTTGTTTTTTGGACAAGGAAGCCTGTGCGCTTTTTAGCGCTTTTCGGCAGATGAATATCCTGAATCGCCGTGCCTTCAGAGATTTGTTTTTGAACGGATTTTAGAACCTTCACGTCTTCTGCCGTGAACGAATAGTGTCCGAGCTCATTGCGTTCGGCCGGAAGATTCAGCTGCTTCACCCACCGCTGCACCGTTTTTGCGGAGACGCCGAGTTCACTTGCTACCATATTTGTATTCATGATCCCATACCTCCTTTTAAGCTAGGTATTCGACCATAGAATGCGGTTCCCTTCCCGTTAGACAAAACAAGAAAAGATTCGGCAAAGAAAGTGGGTATCTCCTTTTTTTCTTCAAAAACTGTTATTGTTCATACAGTTCTAATGGAAGCTGGTCAGGATCAAAAAAGAAGGTGAAACGCTTGCCGGTCAGCGGATCTGTTCTGATTGGCTCTGTTTCGATTCCTTTTTCATGAAGCTCCTGAACCGCCTTATCCAAGCTGCCGACTGTAAAGGCGAGGTGACGCAGGCCTGCGGCTTCAGGCCGGGTTTGTCGTTCGGGCGGATCGGGAAACGAGAACAGCTCAATGACATACGAGCCGTTAAGCGACAAATCAAGCTTATAGGAGCCGCGCTCTTCGCGGTACGTTTCTTGAATCACCTGAAAACCAAGCTTATGTACGTAGAAAGCTTTCGACTTTTCGTAATCTGAACATATGATTGCAATATGATGTATGGATTTCAGCAACATCATCCCTCCTCGAATTCCAGTATAGCAGAGGGAGCTTTTCCAGCTGGGATTGAAATGCTTTTGACTGGGGTTAATCACTATACTATAATGAGAATGTTACGCACAGGAAAACAGAGGTGAAGACCGTGTTAGACCGTTTAAAATCAATTGAAGAACGATACGAGAAATTAAATGAGCTTTTAAGCGATCCAGAAGTAGTCAACGATCCGAAAAAGCTAAGAGAATATTCAAAAGAGCAATCTGATATACAAGAAACAGTTGACGTATATAGACAATACAGAGATGCGTCAGAACAGCTGGCTGATGCAAAAGCGATGCTTGAAGAGAAGCTGGACGCTGAGATGCGCGACATGGTGAAGGAAGAGATTTCTGAACTTCAGAAGGAAACGGAAACACTGTCAGAACGGCTGAAGGTGCTCCTGATCCCGAAAGATCCTAATGACGACAAAAACGTTATCATGGAGATCCGCGGGGCTGCGGGAGGCGAGGAAGCCGCTTTATTCGCGGGCAACCTGTACAGAATGTATTCCCGTTATGCTGAGCTTCAAGGCTGGAAAACAGAGGTCATGGAAGCGAATGTAACCGGAACGGGCGGCTACAAAGAGATCATCTTTATGATTACAGGAAGCGGCGCGTATTCTAAACTCAAATATGAAAACGGCGCCCACCGCGTGCAGCGTGTTCCGGAAACGGAATCCGGCGGCCGTATCCATACATCCACTGCAACAGTGGCATGTCTTCCTGAGGCAGAAGAGGTAGAGGTTGACATCCATGAGAAGGATATCCGTGTCGATACGTTTGCTTCAAGCGGACCGGGCGGACAAAGCGTTAACACAACAATGTCTGCGGTTCGTCTGACTCACTTGCCGACAGGTGTAGTTGTATCATGCCAGGATGAAAAATCTCAAATTAAGAACAAAGAAAAAGCAATGAAGGTTCTCCGTGCCAGAATCTATGATAAATTTCAGCAGGAAGCCCAGGCTGAATATGATCAAACACGGAAATCAGCAGTCGGATCTGGTGACCGCTCTGAACGTATCCGCACATACAACTTCCCGCAAAACCGTGTGACGGATCACAGAATCGGTTTGACGATTCAAAAGCTTGATCAGATTCTTGAAGGAAAACTTGACGAAGTGGTTGAAGCGCTGATTGTTGAAGATCAGGCAAGCAAGCTTCAGCAGTCGGAAGGTTAAGATGAAGACGATATTCGAAGCCCTGAAATGGGCTTCTTCTTATTTAACCGAAGCGGGAAGAGAAGAAAATGCGGCCGAGCTCCTATTGCTTTATGATACCGGAATGGAGAGAAGCAAACTGCTCGCAAGCTTACAGGAACCGATTGGTGAAGACGAACTGTATCGCTTTAAGCGTCACGTTGAGATGCATAAAGAGGGCGTGCCGGTTCAATACATTATAGGAAAAGAGTTTTTTTATGGACGGGAATTTATGGTGAATGATGATGTGCTGATCCCGCGGCCGGAAACTGAAGAAGTTGTCTTTCATTTGCTTGAAAAATATCGGAGTGTCTTTTCTGAAGACGGCAAGCTCGAAGTTGTTGACGTTGGTACAGGGAGCGGCGCAATAGCCGTCACGCTTGCGCTTGAAAACCAAAGCTTTTCTGTGTCGGCGGTCGATATTTCGAAAGAGGCGCTGCAAGTCGCCTCTGCCAATGCAGAAAAACTCGGAGCAAATGTGCGCTTTTATCAGGGCGATCTGCTTGAGCCTTTTATTAAGGCGGGAAAAAAAGCGGATATCATTGTCTCAAACCCGCCATATATTTCAGAGGAAGAAATGGCTGATTTATCGGAAATTGTCCGTTTTCATGAGCCGCTGCACGCTCTCACCGATGGCGGAGACGGGCTGAAATTTTATAAGCGGTTTATGGAAGACATTCCGCTTGTCATGAAGGATAAAGTATTTGTCGTTTTTGAAATCGGCTGGAACCAGGGAGCGGCGGTCAAAGACCTGATCCTCAAGGCGTTTAAGGGAGCGGAAGTGGAAGTGCTGAAAGATATTAATGGAAAAGACAGAACCATATGCGCTCTGATTCATAAAAATAAATAAGCAGCTTGCTGGCGAGTGAATGGATCAAGCTGTTTAACACCAGCAAAGGGGATGTAAACATGAAAAAGGCCCTGACAGCAGGAATCCTGCTCATTGCGATTGAGAGCATGATTGGCACCATTTTTCCGCAGGCTCTTTCATATGAAGCGATTTTTGGCGTTGCGTCTCTCGTTTTAGTGGGGCTCGCGATCATTACATCGGGTTTGGCTGTAAGCGGAAGCGATCAGCGGGCAAACTACCATTCAGAAACCAAAGAAGGCCGTACATCTCGCATGAAAATGGCGGCCGTTTTCTTTGTTGCGGCGATACCTTCCATTCTATGTTATTTGCTGACGATTTTGTTTTAATAAAAAAGGAAGCCTCTTAGGCTTCCTTTTTTTGCAGTAAAACAGAATCCCATATCCAATAGATAAGAGCTGTTAATACAGCGAAAAGATAGAAGGCTGTATTTTGAAACAAAGATTGTCCCGAAGGCTGAAGCACGCCGAATATGATCGCGTTGGCAATAAAAGCAGCGGCAAGGTAATACAGCAGATACAAAGGGCTGAACCGTTTCGGCTTTTTATTCATCATGATTTGAAGCGGCAGTGCGAAGATCAAATAAGGAAACAGAAAATAAAATGCCATTGTGATGAGAGCGGCAATGATAAATGAATGAATATAAATTACTGAATAAAGAACGGACATCGTGAATGCTGATAACAGCACTGTATAATTGTATTTCATCTTAAACCTCCTAAAACACTATCGTACCATAAATAAGATTAACAGCTTGCTAGATTTTTTTCACCCTGCACGTTTACCCCCGGCTATCCTTGTCCATAATAGGGCTAGAAACAAAGCACGGAGAGGAACGGTGGGGACCGATGAAAAAAACAGTAATCATTTGTATATATATCTTTCTTTTACTATCTGGAGCGCTCGTAGGGCTGGCAAAAGAAGAGACGGCACAGAAATCGGAAAATCAGCCGGTGGTCATACCGGATCAGGCGATTCGTCTGAGAATATTGGCAAACAGCGATAGTGACCAAGATCAGCAATTAAAACGTCATATAAGAGACGCGGTGAATAAAGAAATCACAACTTGGGTAAAGGATATTACTTCTATTGAAGAAGCGCGTCGCGTGATTCGTTCAAAGCTGCCTGAAATCAAAGCAATTGCAAAGGAAACAATGGAGAAAGAAGGAGCGAATCAGTCGATATCCGTTGATTTTGACAAAATCTCGTTTCCGACAAAGCTTTACGGCAACATGGTATATCCCGCCGGTGAGTATGAAGCGATTTTGATTACGCTTGGAAATGGAGACGGAGCCAACTGGTGGTGTGTGCTGTTCCCGCCCCTCTGCTTTCTCGATTTTTCTAACGGGGAAGCCGTCAAAGAACAAGAAGATAAAGAAGCCTCAAAAAAGCAGACTGAAAAAGTGCTTGAGGACGTAACCGCTAAAGCGGAAAAAGCCAAAAAAGAAGAGAACGAAGAAAAAGAAGACGGCACAGAAGTGAAATTCTTTTTAGTCGAATGGATTTCCGACCTTTTTTCCTAATCATCTGGTCTAAAAATAGATTTGCCTCATAGATTGGAAGAAAGAACGCAAAAACGGGGTGAACGGATGTTTTATCAACTGCGGGTGGCAAGGGAAAAAGACGGAGATGTGCTCGAGGCATTTTTAAAACAGGCAAAAACCAGCTATGAAGGCGTGAAAGAAGGCTTCACTCAATTTCTTATGCTGGAGGACAGTGAGAAAAACATTGCCGGATGCCTCGGTATTGAAAAAATAAGCTGTGACCAGGGGCTGCTGCGATCACTTGTCATATCGGACAAGCTTCACCAAGGCCACATCGTCACGCTTTTTCAAAGCATGGAGGTGCTGTGCGAAAAGCATCAGATCAAAACCGTGTACCTAGTAGCAAATCAGCATTCCTCTGCGGACTTTCTGACGGCCATGGGTTTTGAAAGAGCTGAGAGTGTACCGGAGGAGCTGTTTTCTTCTGATCACTTCTGTGAATCGCGGCAAACAGAAGGAGCCGTTTTGATGAAAAAAGCGTCTGGATAAGTGCAGTTTATACACATACTTATCCACTTCTTTATTAGCGTTGTCCACAATTTGTGGATAACGCTTGTTTTATTACAGGACATCTTTTATACTTTCAAAAGGATTACACGCGTAAAACAATCGTTTTATTGTTGTGAATAAGGAGTTTGGTCAGAAATGAAAACGAAAAGATGGTTTGTGGATGTAACTGACGAGTTATCCACAAATGATCCACAAATTGCACAAGCAGCCGCTTTGCTCCGAGAAAATGAGGTCGTTGCCTTTCCGACAGAAACAGTATATGGCCTAGGCGCAAACGCAAAAAATACGGATGCCGTCAAAAAAATATATGAGGCGAAAGGGCGGCCGAGCGATAATCCCCTGATTGTCCACATTGCGGATATCAGCCAGCTTGAGGATTTAACGGGCCCGGCGCCGGAAAAGGCGAAAACATTGATGAAACGGTTTTGGCCGGGAGCACTTACGCTCATTCTGCCTTGCAAACCTGATGCGCTTTCACCTCGTGTAACGGCAGGTCTTGAAACGGTTGCCATTAGAATGCCGGATCATCCGCTTGCCCTTGCATTGATTCGCGAATCGGGACTGCCGATTGCAGCACCGAGCGCCAATCTATCAGGCAAGCCAAGTCCCACAAAAGCGGAGCATGTGGCTCACGACTTGGATGGCCGCATAGCCGGTATTATGGATGGAGGCCCTACCGGAATCGGGGTCGAATCAACTGTGCTTTCATGTGCGGACGACATCCCTGTTCTCCTGCGTCCGGGCGGCATTACGAAGGAACAAATTGAGGCCGTGATCGGGCCGATCCATGTGGATAAAGGGCTCAGCGATCAAAACGAGAAGCCGATTTCTCCAGGGATGAAATATACACATTATGCGCCGACAGCGCCTCTTGCCATTTGCGAAGGCAGCCCAGAGCGCATTCAGCACCTCATTCAAGAATATCAACAGGGCGGAAGACGGGTCGGTGTCCTGACGACAGAAGAAAACGCGGGCGTTTATTCCGCTGATTATGTGAAGAGCTGCGGAAGACGGGCTCAGCTTGAGACTGTTGCGGCAGGGCTGTATGATGCTTTGCGCAGCTTTGATGAGAATAAGGTGGATTTCATTATAGCGGAATCCTTTCCGGATACAGGTGTCGGTCTTGCTATTATGAACAGGCTGATGAAAGCCGCCGGAGGAAGAGTGATTCGCTGAAAGCAGTCAGATGTTCTAACCCTTTTTGGACACGCATAGGCTAAAAAAGCGGGGCGTGTCCAAGGGGGTTATTTATGTATGTCGGATTTGTTTATAGGCGAACTGATTACATTAAGCATCATGGCGTTTGCTTTAGGGATGGATGCTTTTTCTGTCGGCCTTGGAATGGGCATGGTCAAACTTAGAAAGAAGCAGATATTCTATATTGGTTTCATCATCGGCCTCTTTCACGTCATCATGCCTCTCGCAGGGATGGCGGCCGGTAACATGCTGTCAGGGCTCCTCGGCGTGTTAGCGGTTTATATCGGTGGGGCGCTGCTTTTTGTTCTTGGGGTTCAAATGCTTATGGCCTCTTTTAAACAGTCAGAAGAACGATTCATGTCACCGGCAGGGCCGGGCTTATTGCTGTTTGCCATCGGTGTCAGCCTTGACAGCTTTTCCGTCGGCTTGAGCTTGGGGATATACGGCTCGCATCCGCTCCTCACAATTACCCTGTTCGGGCTGTTCAGCATGATGTTGACATGGCTGGGCCTGCTGGTAGGAAAACAAGTGCAGTCATGGCTTGGCACATACAGCGAAGCGCTCGGGGGCATCATATTAATCGCGTTTGGATTAAAGCTGCTTTTGCCAATTTAATATACCAATAAAAGAAACGAAGTCGCCGTTTCTTTTTTCTTCATATATAATAGAGAAAAATAAGGGGTGACTGACATGGATATTATTTTTGTCTGTACTGGAAATACGTGCCGCAGC
Source organism: Bacillus sp. PS95 (assembly GCF_037963565.1). Classification (NCBI taxonomy): domain Bacteria; kingdom Bacillati; phylum Bacillota; class Bacilli; order Caryophanales; family Bacillaceae; genus Bacillus; species Bacillus sp. PS95. The sequence goes on along the minus strand of NZ_CP150160.1, from coordinate 3,754,693 downwards.
CCAATGGCTGAGGCGCTTTTTAAATCAATTGCAGAAATGGAAGGGCTGAATGTCAATGTCCGCTCGGCAGGCGTGTTTGCTTCACCTAATGGGAAAGCGACGCCTCATGCAGTCGAAGCGCTGTTTGAAAAACACATTGCCCTTAATCATGTGTCTTCTCCATTAACTGAAGAACTTATGGAATCGGCTGATTTGGTTCTGGCTATGACCCATCAGCACAAACAGATCATTGCCAGCCAATTTGGACGTTATCGTGATAAAGTGTTTACGTTAAAAGAATATGTCACAGGCAGCCATGGTGATGTCATCGATCCGTTCGGCGGCTCAATTGACATCTATAAACAAACGCGAGATGAGCTTGAAGAGCTTCTTCGGCAGCTGGCAAAACAGCTGAAAAAAGACCGCAGATAAGTTGTCAGAAAATCTGCAAACAGGTCATTTGCAAATCCTGCGTGAAGGAGTAGAATATAGTGAAAAGCACATCATATGGTGTGAATCAAAGAGCGGACAGGCTGCGCGGTCAATAAAGCGGGCGGGCCGCATCACACACGCTGGGAGGAAAAGCAGATGAAAGTAGCCATTGCATCGGATCATGGCGGCGTTCACATTCGAAATGAAATCAAAGAGTTAATGGACGAATTGCAAATTGAATATATTGATATGGGCTGTGACTGCGGCAGCGGCTCTGTCGATTATCCGGATTATGCTTTTCCGGTGGCCGAAAAAGTGGTTAGCGGCGAAGTTGACAGAGGCATTTTAATTTGCGGGACAGGCATCGGCATGAGCATTTCCGCTAATAAAGTAAAAGGGATTCGCTGTGCGCTTGCGCACGATACCTTCAGCGCGAAGGCGACGAGGGAGCATAATGACACAAACATCCTTGCGATGGGTGAACGGGTGATCGGACCTGGTTTGGCTCGGGAAATCGCAAAAATCTGGCTGACTACTGAGTTTACCGGGGGAAGACACCAAACGCGTATTGGAAAAATCTCAGATTATGAAGAGAAAAACCTGTAGGGGTGCTGTTTAATGAATGAGTTGAAACAAACGTGGAAGACGATGCTGTCTGAGTTTCAGGACCAAGCGGAATTGAAACAAGATCAGCTCTTCGTCCTTGGATGCAGCACGAGCGAAGTGGCCGGCAGCCGGATCGGCACATCGGGCAGTGTAGATATCGCTGAAAGCATCTACAGCGGACTTGCCGAGCTTCGGGAAAAAACGGGAATCCATCTGGCGTTCCAATGCTGCGAGCATTTGAACAGAGCGCTTGTCGTCGAAGCAGAAACAGCCAAGCTGTTCAGGCTTCCAACCGTTTCTGCCGTGCCCGTTCCAAAAGCGGGCGGAGCGATGGCGTCTTATGCGTTTAAGCAGATGAAGTCTCCTGTTCTTGTTGAAACCATTCAGGCTGACGCCGGAATTGATATAGGCGATACGTTTATCGGCATGCATCTGAAGCCGGTGGCTGTCCCTGTGCGTGTCTCTCAAAACAGCCTCGGTTCAGCTCATGTGACATTGGCGCGTACACGGCCGAAACTAATCGGCGGAGTGCGGGCGGTTTATGAGTGCGAATGAAAGGACTGCATAGCCAGTCTTTTCTTTTATTTTAAGACAGTGAAATAAATTCCGAACTTTAAATTAAATTTAAGTTATCAATATTCGTTTTTACCAATAAAAATTTAGATTTTTTAAAAATAATCTTTTACATCGGCCTTAAAAACCATGTACAATAGTGATGGTAAAAACAAAGAACAGGATACGGATAGGAGAGGATCTCGCTGATGAAACATTTACCTGCGCAAGACGAACAAGTGTTTAACGCCATTAAAAATGAGCGTGAACGCCAACAGACTAAGATCGAATTGATTGCTTCTGAGAACTTTGTAAGTGAAGCGGTTATGGAAGCACAAGGATCTGTTTTGACAAATAAATACGCAGAAGGATATCCGGGCAAACGCTACTACGGCGGATGCGAGCACGTCGATGTCGTTGAAGATATCGCCCGTGACCGCGCGAAGGAAATCTTTGGAGCGGAGCATGTAAACGTTCAGCCTCATTCAGGCGCGCAAGCAAACATGGCAGTGTACTTCACGATTTTGGAGCAAGGCGATACTGTACTTGGGATGAACCTCTCCCACGGCGGCCATTTAACACACGGAAGCCCAGTCAACTTCAGCGGTGTTCAATATAACTTTGTTGAGTACGGCGTAGATAAAGAAACTCAATATATTGATTACGATGACGTGCGTGAAAAAGCCCTCGCTCATAAACCGAAGCTTATCGTAGCAGGAGCAAGTGCGTATCCTCGTACAATCGACTTTAAGAAATTCCGTGAAATTGCTGATGAAGTCGGCGCTTACTTCATGGTGGATATGGCACATATCGCAGGACTTGTTGCGGCAGGCCTTCATCCAAACCCGGTTCCTTACGCTGATTTCGTTACAACAACAACACATAAAACACTTCGCGGTCCTCGCGGCGGTATGATCCTTTGCCGTGAAGAGTTTGGCAAGAAAATTGATAAATCGATCTTCCCTGGAATTCAAGGCGGCCCTCTGATGCACGTTATTGCCGCAAAAGCTGTTTCATTCGGTGAAGTATTGCAGGACGATTTCAAAACATATGCACAAAACGTCATTTCAAACGCGAAACGTCTGGCTGAAGCCTTAACGAAAGAGGGCATCCAGCTCGTTTCAGGCGGAACAGACAACCACCTTATCCTTGTTGACCTTCGTTCGCTCGGACTGACTGGTAAGGTTGCGGAGCATGTACTTGATGAAATTGGTATTACGTCTAACAAAAACGCGATTCCATATGATCCTGAAAAACCTTTCGTAACAAGCGGCATCCGTCTTGGTACAGCTGCTGTAACCAGCCGCGGTTTTGACGGAGACGCATTAGAAGAAGTCGGTGCTATCATTGCGCTTGCATTGAAAAACCACGAAGATGAAGGAAAACTTGAAGAAGCAAGACAGCGTGTTGCTGCTCTGACTGATAAATTTCCTTTATATAAAGAATTAGATTATTAAGATCCTAAAACCCGCTTGGGCTTATGCCCGGCGGTTTTTTTGACGATGTTCTTGAAACTCAATGTCTTTTTTTGTAGAATCAATAGAAGTGTGTAATTGTTGATGGGACAATAAAAAAGGAGCTGAAACACAGTATGGGAAAGGTTTATGTATTTGATCATCCTTTAATTCAGCACAAGCTGACATATATACGGAATGAAAATACAGGTACGAAGGATTTTAGAGAGTTAGTAGATGAAGTGGCTACACTCATGGCATTTGAAATTACCCGCGATCTTCCTCTGGAAGAAGTGGATATCAATACACCGGTTCAGGCTGCGAAATCGAAAGTCATCTCAGGGAAAAAACTCGGAGTGGTTCCTATCCTCAGAGCAGGATTGGGAATGGTTGACGGCATTTTAAAGCTGATTCCTGCGGCAAAAGTGGGACATGTCGGCCTTTACCGTGATCCAGAAACCTTAAAACCCGTGGAATACTATGTCAAGCTTCCTTCTGATGTGGAAGAGCGTGAATTCATCGTAGTTGATCCGATGCTCGCTACGGGCGGTTCCGCAGTTGAAGCCATTCACAGCCTTAAAAAACGCGGTGCGAAAAATATCCGTTTCATGTGTCTTGTAGCAGCGCCGGAGGGTGTGGAAGAATTGCAGAAGCATCATTCGGACGTTGATATTTACATTGCGGCGCTAGATGAAAAATTAAATGAAAAAGGATATATTGTTCCAGGTCTCGGAGATGCGGGTGACCGCATGTTTGGAACAAAATAAAAAAGTGAAATCCCCAAAAGGGGGTTTCATTTTTTTATCCAGTTTTTTGCTATTCGGTGAATCTGTATACAATTATAGGTGAAATTGTGAACATTCTGTGGAGACGTAAAGTATAAAAAGTTTTTTAACTTTAAACAGATTGACACATGTTAGGGGCTATTGTATGCTAAACGAGGGTATTATGAGAAGGTTTTCATAGCTTTCATTATAGTCCTCATCCTCAATGTAAATCCTCTCAGCAAACCCGTATTATGAGGATTTATTTAAGCGAATGAAACAGCATCCCTGCAAGGCTTGCGGATGAATGATTTTTTCGAACAGGCCCGTTTTGCCGGTCAAAAAAGGTCTTCTACTAAGGGTTAACCGCTGATTTTTGCCGTATCCAAGCTATACATTATTTTTTCATCAGGAGACAGATAATTGATGGACGATCCCAAGCTTACATTTAGCAGACAACGCAAATATTTATTGTTCATTTTGGCAGTGTATGTACTGGGTTATGGTTTAACAGCGTATAAAACCGTTTTTTTAGGCCTTATTCTGGGAACTGTTTTCAGTTTGTTTAATTTTTTACTGCTCGTCAGAAGAATGAATGCTTTTGACAGAGCTGTTGAGAAAGGAAAGTCCATACGATCTCTCGGGAGCGCAGCGCGGTGGTGCAATGCGATTCTTGCTGTGGCTGTTGCCTATAAAAATCCCGGATATTTTCATATGGCAAGTACAGTTATTGGATTAATGACAATATACCCTGTCATTATGATAGATTCCTTTATCCAGCTTAAACGTTCATCAATGGAAGAGAGGTGAAAACCCTTTGAATCATGGTTACAGAACTATAGAATTTCTAGGTCTTACTTTTAATCTGACAAACATTCTGATGATTACTGTGGCGAGTGTGATTGTTTTATTGATTGCTATATTGACGACAAGAACGCTTTCGATCCGTCCCGGAAAAGCCCAGAACTTTATGGAATGGATTGTTGATTTCGTCCGCAATATTATTGGCAGTACAATGGATTTAAAAACAGGGGCTAACTTCTTGGCACTTGGTGTCACATTGCTGATGTACATATTTGTGTCGAATATGCTGGGGCTGCCGTTCTCTATTACAATCGGACATGAGCTCTGGTGGAAGTCTCCGACAGCCGATCCTGCCATTACATTAACGCTAGCCGTGATGGTTGTTGCTTTAACCCACTACTATGGTGTGAAGATGAAAGGGCTCAAGGAATATTCCAAAGACTATTTAAGACCTGTTCCATTCATGCTCCCGATGAAAATCATCGAAGAGTTTGCGAATACGCTGACTCTAGGTTTGCGGCTGTATGGTAACATCTTCGCCGGTGAGATTCTTCTCGGCCTGCTTGCGGGATTAGCAACAAGCCATTATTCGCAAAGCGTGGCTCTCGGTCTTGTCGGTACAATCGGTGCCATTCTGCCGATGCTGGCATGGCAAGCATTCAGTTTATTTATTGGTGCTATCCAGGCATTTATCTTTACAATGCTGACGATGGTGTACATGTCTCATAAAATCAGTCATGATCATTAAAACATTATATCCAAACGGATAACATTTTAAAGGAGGAACTTTTTCATGAATTTAATAGCAGCTGCGATTGCAATTGGTTTAGGCGCACTTGGTGCAGGTATTGGTAACGGTTTGATTGTTTCACGTACGGTAGAGGGGATTGCCCGTCAGCCGGAAGCAGGTAAAGAACTGAGAACTCTTATGTTCATGGGTATCGCATTAGTTGAAGCCCTTCCTATTATCGCTGTCGTTATCGCATTCTTAGCGTTCTTTGGCTAAGCATAAAAGCCTTATATGAACTAAAAATGGCGAAGATCATTCCAAGAGAACCTTCGCCATTGCTTTATGTCTGATAAGCATCCCGCCTTGCCGGCTGAAAAGAGACAAGTGCGGCTGCTGGATCAGCAAAGAAAAACCTGCAGAAGGGAGTTGCCGTAGTAGATGTCTCAATTACCACTTGAACTAGGATTGTCGTTTAACGGCGGAGATATCCTGTTCCAACTGTTAGCTATGTTAATCTTATTAGCGCTTCTGAAGAAATACGCTTTAGGGCCGCTATTAAACATAATGAAACAGCGTGAAGACCACATCGCTGGAGAAATTACGTCTGCTGAAGAAAAAAATAAAGAAGCGCAGCAGCTGATTGAAGAGCAGCGCGTTCTTTTAAAAGAAGCAAGACAGGAATCCCAAACTCTTATCGAAAACGCAAAGAAACTGGGAGAGAAGCAAAAAGAAGAGATTATTCAGGCTGCACGTGCAGAATCTGAACGTCTGAAAGAAGCAGCAAGAACTGAAATCGTGAAGGAAAAAGAACAGGCGGTTTCTGCTCTCCGTGAGCAAGTAGCGTCTCTTTCTGTCATGATTGCGTCGAAAGTGATCGAAAAAGAACTGGATGAACAAGCGCAAGAGAAATTGATCCAGGACTATCTTAAAGAGGTAGGAGAAAGCCGATGAGTGGATCAGCTGTCTCTAAACGATATGCATCAGCTCTTTTTGATATAGCCAATGAGTCCGCTCAGCTGAATCAAGTAGAAGAAGAGCTAATTGTTGTAAAACAAGTATTTCAAAATGAAAAAGCGCTTAATGATGTGTTGAACCATCCGAAGGTGCCGGCTGCGAAGAAAAAAGAGCTGATTCAAAATGCATTTGGCTCTTTGTCACAGTCCGTACTCAATACGATTTTTCTTTTGATTGACCGCCATCGTGCCGCGATTGTCCCTGAGCTCACAGATGAGTTTATCAAACTCGCAAATGTGGCCCGTCAAACAGAAGACGCAATCGTATATTCAGTGAAACCGCTGACGGATGCAGAAATGTTACCATTATCACAAGTGTTTGCAAAAAAAGCCGGAGTCGCTTCACTGAGAATCAGAAATGAAGTGCAGACGGATTTAATAGGCGGCATTAAAGTCCGCATTGGAAACCGGATTTATGACGGCAGCGTAAGCGGGAAGCTTCAGCGCATCGAACGTCAATTAGCCGGGGAAAATCGATAGAAGGGGTGAAACCTAAGTGAGCATCAAAGCTGAAGAGATTAGCACGCTGATAAAACAGCAAATACAAAATTATCAATCTGATATTGAAGTTCAAGACGTAGGTACAGTCATCCAAGTCGGTGACGGTATTGCACGTGTGCACGGCCTTGACAACTGTATGGCCGGTGAACTTGTCGAATTTTCAAACGGTGTTTTGGGTATGGCTCAAAACCTTGAAGAATCAAACGTAGGTATCGTCATCTTAGGACCTTTCAGTGAGATCCGTGAGGGAGACGAAGTAAAAAGAACAGGCCGCATCATGGAGGTTCCTGTTGGTGAAGAGTTAATCGGCCGTATTGTAAACCCGCTAGGCCAACCGGTAGACGGACTTGGCCCGATCCTTACAAGCAAAACTCGTCCGATTGAAAGCCCTGCACCAGGCGTTATGGACCGTAAATCCGTTCATGAACCGCTTCAAACCGGTATCAAAGCGATCGATGCACTGATTCCAATCGGCCGCGGCCAGCGTGAGCTGATCATCGGTGACCGTCAAACAGGTAAAACATCTGTTGCGATCGATGCGATCCTGAACCAAAAAGACCAAGACATGATCTGCGTATATGTTGCGATCGGCCAAAAAGAATCAACAGTCCGCGGCGTAGTAGAAACATTGCGTAAACACGGCGCGCTTGATTATACAATTGTTGTAACGGCGTCTGCCTCACAGCCGGCACCGCTTCTGTACCTGGCACCGTATGCTGGGGTTACAATGGCAGAAGAATTTATGTACAACGGCAAGCACGTTCTTGTTGTATACGATGATCTTTCTAAACAAGCGGCCGCTTACCGTGAGCTGTCCTTGCTTCTTCGCCGTCCGCCAGGCCGTGAAGCGTTCCCTGGGGATGTATTCTATCTTCATTCCCGTCTGCTTGAGCGTGCAGCAAAGCTTAGCGACGCGAAAGGCGCAGGATCAATTACAGCTCTGCCGTTCGTAGAAACACAAGCCGGAGATATCTCTGCTTATATTCCGACGAACGTCATTTCCATCACCGACGGACAGATCTTCCTGCAATCTGATTTGTTCTTCTCAGGCGTACGTCCAGCGATCAACGCCGGATTGTCTGTATCCCGTGTCGGCGGCTCAGCGCAAATCAAAGCGATGAAAAAAGTATCAGGTACTTTGCGTCTTGACCTTGCGTCATACCGTGAGCTGGAAGCATTCGCTCAATTCGGTTCTGACCTCGACCAAGCGACTCAGGCAAAACTGAACCGCGGTGCGCGTACAGTTGAAGTGCTGAAGCAGGATCTGAACAAGCCGCTTCCGGTTGAAAAGCAAGTAGCCATTCTTTATGCGCTGACAAAAGGATATCTCGATGATATTCCTGTGGCGGATATCAGACGTTTTGAAGAAGAGTACTACATGTACCTTGACCAAAACCATAAAGACCTGCTTGACGGAATTGCGAAAACAGGAAACCTTCCTGCTGATGAAGACTTCAAAGCTGCAATCGAAGGCTTCAAACGCACATTTGCACCAAGCAACTAACTCGAATGCTGATGAGAGAAAAAGGTTCTCTTTTTCTCTCTTTTTACGCAGATGAAGAGAAAAGGTGGTGAAATCTTTGGCCTCATTACGCGATATTAAGTCAAGGATCACGTCAACGAAAAAAACAAGTCAGATTACAAAAGCCATGCAGATGGTATCTGCGGCTAAGCTGAATCGTGCTGAAAACAATGCAAAATCATTTGTGCCATATATGGATAAAATCCAAGAGGTTGTGTCAAACGTCGGAAGAGTTTCCGGCAACGTGAAGCACCCGATGCTTCTCAGCAGAGAAGTGAAAAAAACGGCATACCTTGTCATTACGTCTGACCGCGGTCTTGCCGGCGCTTTTAACAGTTCGGTTTTACGGAGTGCTTATCAGGCCATGCAAGAACGTCATCAGTCTAAGGATGAGTATGCGGTGATTGCCATCGGAAGAGTGGGCCGTGATTTCTTTAAGAAACGGGAGATTCCGATCATTTCCGAGTTAACAGGACTTGGGGATGAAGTAACGTTTACAGAAATTAAAGATCTTGCCCGTCAAACGATTCAAATGTTTATAGACGGTGCGTTTGATGAATTGCACCTTGTTTATAACCATTTTGTCAGCGCCATTACTCAAGAAGTAACGGAGAAAAAACTTCTGCCGTTATCTGATTTGGGCAGCGGCGGCGGAAAAAGAACGGCGTCTTATGAATTTGAACCATCTGAAGAGGAGGTTCTGGAGGTTTTGCTTCCTCAATATGCAGAAAGCTTAATCTTCGGTGCGCTTCTTGACAGTAAAGCAAGTGAGCACGCTGCAAGAATGACGGCGATGAAAAATGCGACAGACAACGCGAAGGAACTTATCGATTCACTTTCGCTTTCTTACAACCGCGCTCGCCAAGCAGCCATCACACAAGAAATAACAGAAATTGTCGGCGGAGCAGCCGCTTTAGAATAGAAAGATTTTGTCAGGAGGGATAGCGATGAAGAAAGGACGCGTTAGCCAGGTATTAGGACCGGTCGTCGACGTGCGTTTTGAAGACGGTCACTTGCCTGAAATTTATAATGCGATTAAAATTTCACAGCCAGCTGCAAGTGAAAACGAAGTAGGTATTGATTTAACGCTTGAGGTCGCTCTTCATTTAGGTGATGATACAGTCCGTACAATCGCAATGGCATCTACAGATGGTGTTCAGCGCGGTATGGAAGCTGTAGATACAGGAGCGCCAATCTCAGTACCGGTTGGTGATGTAACACTTGGACGTGTATTTAACGTTCTCGGAGAAAATATTGATTTGAATGAGCCGGTTCCTGCGGATGCGAAAAAGGATCCGATTCACAGACAGGCGCCTTCATTCGATCAGCTTTCAACAGAAGTTGAAATTCTTGAAACAGGTATTAAAGTTGTTGATTTGCTTGCTCCTTACATTAAGGGTGGTAAAATCGGATTGTTCGGTGGTGCCGGTGTAGGTAAAACTGTATTAATCCAGGAATTAATCAACAACATCGCGCAAGAGCACGGCGGTATCTCTGTATTCGCCGGCGTAGGAGAGCGTACTCGTGAAGGGAACGACCTTTTCTACGAAATGAGTGACTCTGGCGTAATCAACAAAACAGCCATGGTATTCGGACAAATGAACGAGCCGCCGGGCGCACGTATGCGTGTTGCTTTGACAGGCCTTACAATGGCTGAGCACTTCCGTGATGTACAAGGACAGGACGTACTGTTCTTCATCGATAACATTTTCCGTTTCACACAAGCGGGTTCAGAGGTTTCAGCCCTTCTTGGCCGTATGCCTTCAGCGGTTGGTTATCAGCCGACGCTTGCAACTGAGATGGGTCAGCTTCAAGAGCGTATCACGTCTACGAACGTTGGATCAGTTACATCTATCCAGGCGATCTACGTGCCTGCCGATGACTACACTGACCCGGCGCCGGCGACAACGTTCGCCCACTTGGATGCAACAACAAACCTTGAGCGTAAATTAACTGAAATGGGTATTTATCCTGCGGTTGATCCGTTGGCATCTACATCACGCGCCCTTGCTCCTGAAATTGTCGGAGAAGAGCATTATGCGGTTGCGCGTGAAGTACAGTCAACGCTTCAGCGTTACAAAGAGCTTCAAGATATCATTGCGATTCTCGGTATGGATGAATTAGGCGAGGAAGACAAACTTGTCGTTCACCGCGCACGCCGTATCCAGTTCTTCCTTTCTCAGAACTTCCACGTGGCTGAACAGTTCACTGGACAAAAAGGTTCTTACGTGCCTGTAAAAGAGACGGTACAAGGCTTCAAAGAAATCTTAGCCGGTAAATACGACCATCTTCCAGAAGATGCGTTCCGTCTTGTAGGCCGTATCGAAGAAGTTGTTGAGAAAGCAAAAGAAATGGGTGTAGAAGTTTAATCTGGTCCTAGGAGGGTAAAAGCATGAAGACCGTTAAAGTCAATATCGTTACTCCCGACGGCCCAGTATACGATGCGGATATCGAAATGGTGAGTGTGAGAGCCGAAAGCGGCGATCTCGGTATTTTGCCAGGCCATATTCCAACCGTGGCTCCTCTTAAAATCGGCGCTGTCCGTCTGAAAAAAGACGGGCAGACTGAAATGGTTGCCGTCAGCGGCGGATTTGTCGAAGTCCGTCCTGATCAGGTCACCATCCTTGCCCAGGCTGCCGAGACAGCAGAAGGCATCGATAAAGAGCGCGCTGAAGCTGCACGCCAGCGGGCGCAGGAGCGTTTGAATACTCAATCAGATGATACTGACATTCGTCGGGCTGAGCTTGCATTACAGCGGGCTTTGAACAGATTGGATGTAGCAGGGAAATAAGAAAAAATCCTTCTCTTTATGAGAAGGATTTTTTTATGAACGAACAAGAGAATCAAACAGCGACAGCAGCGGGCGATCCTCTTTTTGGCGCAGGTATAAACCATCACAGGCATTCATTGTATGCCACGATTTGCGATGTCTTCTAAAGCCAAGTGTATAAGCGCCGTCTTTATAGGGATAAGGTTTTACAACCCATTCAGCATCTTCATGGCGGGCAATCACGCAATCTATAAGATAAACACTGATCATTTTCTCGAATTCTTCAATAGGAAGATTCCAATCAGCAAGCAAAAGTTCTTGTATACTTTGAAAATAGAGGTTTTCAAGCTCTTCAAGGCTTTCTCTCGTATAAGTAAGAGAAATGTTAAAAAACTGACACAATTCATTCAGTTCTTCAATCTGTGACTGTCTATAATCATAATAGAATGCAATTGCTTCCCATTCCTGATCAAAAATTGGCAGGTCCTCACCATATTGCTTTTCAGGCTGAAAAAAAGAATGATTCACATTTGCCAGCTCCTTTCCAATAAAGTATACCATGTAAAAGAATCGCACTTTAAGCGGGGATTAGCCCTAGATTTGGGTGATTATTCCGTTCTGTATAAAATGTATCATCTTTATCTGTGCTTCTTATATAATAAGAAAGGGTATGAACGCAGAGAAAGGAGTGTAATAGATGAGTGTATTGGGACAGCAGGCTGCAATCGGCATTGTCGTTCACCTGATTTTTATAGCAGTGACTTGGTGGGCGTTGCAAGCCGTCAATATAGATCCGTTAATAAAAAAAGGCAAAGTCGTGCAGGCAAGACTCCTGATGATTTTGCTGACAATCGCCATTGGAACGGCCGTTGCCAATTTCTTTTTAGATTACCTCAATTATTCACAGCAGCTTCCCTATCTATTTTAATAGGTTTTGAACATTATTATCATTAAATGGTTGGGAGAAGCGGGTTGAGGCGAATAGCTCGAGTTTTGACGAAGATTTTTACGTATGGCGCCTCTTGCCTCCGGTAAAACTGGGGATAAGGGGGAGAGATGAACATGAAGAAAAAACAAGTAAGCCACGCTATTATCATTTCCGTCATGTTAAGCTTCGTCATTGCTGTTTTCCATACCATTCATGCGAGTGAATTAACGCCGTTAGCAAAAATGGCAGAGGGGATGGAACGCCAAGATGTGTCAATAGATAAGTGGACATTGCATGCAAAACAAAACATGTCACTGACCGAAAAAGAATTTTATCAAAAAGTGCAACGTTTAAAATCAGAGTATCGTCAATATGATTGGGTGATTGCACGGGAAGATAAAATGATAAAGGCAATTGGCACATATACTGACAAAAAAAATCGTACTTCTTTTAGACTGCAGCTTGTCACAACCCTCAAAAAACACAATCCAACTTCGTATTTATTATATGAGCAAATGAGTCTAGAGACACCGGATAGCTGGAATGATACATATGAACAGTTTGAACGGGAGACACTTGGGATATTCCAAGAAAAAGTAGTTATTTTTACTTGTCTAAATGGTCACTTAGATGATAATATGAATATTGTTTTGCAAAAAAAAGCAAATCAGTTATTAAATGAATTTCAAGCAAGATCAGTAGAACATGTAGTTGAGCCAAATTTCGTTTCTATTTCTGCGTTTACAGATGAGTGGGAAGAGTACATTATGACCTCGAAACATAAAATGAATTTGCAAATTGCACTTAGAAGTGCAGGAATGGGCGGAAAACATACCGTTACGGTTGGCACACCAATCGTTACGACTGAATATTAATATAGAGAATTTAGGGACGCGGAGGGGAATACCTTGGAAAAAATCATCGTCCGCGGCGGTCAGAAGTTAAACGGCACAGTCAAAGTTGAAGGCGCTAAAAATGCCGTTTTACCTGTTATCGCTGCATCTTTATTAGCAAGTGAAGAAAAAAGCGTAATTTGTGATGTACCTACGCTCTCCGATGTATATACAATTAACGAAGTGTTGCGTCATTTAGGAGCAGATGTGCATTTTGAAAATAATGAAGTGACTGTAAATGCTTCATACGCTTTGCAAACTGAAGCACCTTTTGAATATGTTCGTAAAATGCGTGCGTCTGTGCTTGTCATGGGGCCGCTTCTTGCGCGTACAGGTCATGCAAGAGTTGCACTTCCGGGTGGATGCGCAATTGGTTCCAGACCGATTGATCAGCATTTAAAAGGTTTTGAAGCAATGGGCGCAAAAATCAAAGTCGGTAATGGCTTCATTGAAGCTGAAGTAAAAGGCCGACTGCAAGGCGCAAAAATTTATCTGGACTTCCCAAGTGTAGGAGCTACAGAGAACCTGATTATGGCAGCCGCTCTAGCTGAAGGAACAACAACGCTGGAAAACGTGGCAAAAGAACCCGAAATCGTTGATTTAGCAAACTATATCAACGGCATGGGCGGAAAAATCCGCGGAGCTGGCACCGGCACCATCAAAATTGAAGGAGTCGAAAAGCTTCACGGCGTAAAACACCATATTATTCCTGACCGTATTGAAGCGGGCACATTTATGGTTGCTGCTGCAATCACTGAAGGAAACGTATTAGTAAAAGGAGCGGTTCCTGAACACCTCACCTCTTTAATTGCAAAAATGGAAGAGATGGGTGTAACAATTAAGGATGAAGGTGAAGGTCTGCGTGTCATCGGCCCGAAAGAACTTAAACCGATTGACATCAAAACAATGCCTCACCCGGGCTTCCCGACTGATATGCAGTCACAAATGATGGCGCTTCTGCTTCGTGCAAGCGGCACAAGCATGATTACAGAAACCGTTTTTGAAAACCGTTTTATGCATGCGGAAGAATTCCGCCGTATGAATGGTGATATCAAGATTGAAGGACGTTCTGTCATCATTAACGGTCCTGTACAGCTTCAGGGAGCTGAAGTTGCAGCGACTGATTTGCGTGCAGGTGCAGCGCTGATTCTTGCGGGGTTAGTGGCTGAAGGTCACACACGTGTTACTGAATTGAAGCACTTAGACCGCGGTTACGTTGATTTCCATCAGAAGCTTGCCGCTCTGGGCGCAGACATCGAACGTGTAAATGATGAGTCTGCTTCTGAGCAAGAGAATAAAGAAGTCGTTTCTGACTTAAATGCATAAACTTACTTGAAAATCAGTATGTCACTCTGGCATACTGGTTTTTTATTTTTTGTGTATTATCATCATTATGCGCAAAATAGCAAAAAAGAATACGTAAATGACAAATAAAGTTTCTGTCCAAAACGAGAGTCATATTAGCTTGTCCCTGCCCATAGACTAGACTAGAGTCGAATCCCGAGCAGGAGGCAGCTGAATATGAAACAATTCGCAATCACACTATCCGTACTATGTGCATTGATTCTCTTGGTTCCCACACTCTTGGTTATGCCATTCCAGCATAATAAGGAAGCGGGGGCCAGCGTAGAATCAGAAAAGACAGCAGTCAGCACGAAACCAGCATCGAAAGGAGCAGAAACATTGAAAGCATCACCTGTTTCTATTCCCGTCTATCGAACCGCAAATCAATCCGTAGAAAACATTCCGCTTGAAGAGTATGTGATTGGAGTCGTCGCCTCCGAAATGCCGGCAACCTTTGAATCTGAAGCACTGAAAGCCCAGGCCCTCGCCGCCAGAACATTTATTGTCAGACTGATGGTGTCAAATTCAGCGGTTGAGGCTCCTAAAGGCTCACTGGTGGATGATACACAGATGTTCCAGGTGTATAAAAACAAAGCGGAGCTGAAAAAACAGTGGGGCACAAGCTATGAGACAAAACTGAAGAAAATCACAGCTGCGGTAGCCAGTACGCAAGGCAAAATCTTAACGTACAACAACCAGCCGATTGAAGCCTCCTTTTTCTCCACAAGCAACGGCTACACAGAGAATGCAGAAGCATATTGGACAAGTGCTATCCCATATCTAAAAAGCGTCAAAAGCCCATGGGATAAAAAGTCTCCGAAATATAAGGCAACGAAAACCTTTACAGCGGCAGAATTTCAGCAAAAGCTTGGCGTCAAGCTGGATGGATCTAGCGCAGTAGGGAAGATTACCGGCGAGACACCGGGCCACCAGGTTGCAACTGCCGTCATTAACGGCAAGACGCTGAAAGGAAGAGACATACGTGAAAAGTTGGGTCTCAACTCCGCCGATTTTGAATGGAAGCGAAATGGAGACACAATTACAGTCACGACGAGAGGATTTGGCCACGGTGTGGGGATGAGCCAATACGGAGCGAATTTTATGGCCAAAGAAGGCAAAACGGTTGATGACATTGTAAAGTACTATTACCAAGGCACACAAATTTCTGAGGCAGATGCGTTTTTGAATAAATATATGGCGAAAAAGTAGAAAAAGACGCTCATTGGGCGTCTTTTTCTGTTCTTGAATGTCTTTTATCTAAGAGCAGCTGAAACGGTTTAGAGGAGCTTCTGACCGTCTTTAAGGATCAGTCCTTTTTTCCTGATTTCAGGCTTTGAGATTGTGGTAAAGTCATCCACATGTGTCGACAGACTTCGACAGACTCATATAACGAAAGCCGAAAGGCGGACAATCTTCTCTTTTCATAGGGGCGTTAGGTGGAAATCACTAATAAAAACATAGGTTTCTATGCAAAAGTAAACAACAGCAATGGGGAAGCCCGCCCTATTTATTTCTCGGTTTTTGTTGATTACGATAGATTATGTTCAGCGTTGAACATCTGCACGCAGAAACAAATTGGTAAAGGGGTACGAACATGAAGAAAAGATTTTCACTGATCATGATGACAGGATTGCTTTTTGGATTAACTTCACCTGCTTTTGCAGCTGAAAAGAAAGAAACGGAGGCTAAAGCGCCGGCGAACGTGGCGGTCTTGCTTGATGCCAGCGGAAGTATGGCGAAAAGAATAGACGGTGTATCTAAATTTAATTCAGCCAAAAAAGAAATTTCAAAGTTTGCGAGCTCACTGCCAGAAGGAACTCAGGTGAAAATGAGCGTGTTTGGCTCTGAAGGAAACAATAAAAATTCCGGAAAAGTTCAGTCATGTGAAGCCATTCGCAACGTATACGGCTTCCAAAGCTTTAACGAGCAAAGCTTCCTCAATTCTCTCAATACAATTGGGCCGACTGGCTGGACGCCAATTGCCAAAGCGCTGAACGAGGCGAAATCTTCTTTTGACCAGCTTGATGCAAAAGGGGAAAAAGTGGTGTATCTGTTGACAGACGGTGAGGAAACGTGCGGAGGAAACCCGATTAAAACAGCAAAGGAACTGCAAAAAGACAATATCACTGTTAATGTGATCGGCTTTGATTATAAAGAGGGATACAAAGGCCAGCTGAACGCAATTGCGAAAGTAGGCGGCGGTGAATACTTCCCGGCTTATACCCAAAAAGATGTTGAGAAAATTTTCACTCAGCAATCACTAATGTTATCTAAATAAGAAAAAAGAGGCTGGTGATGGTCAGCCTCTTTTTGTATGTAACAAAAACTTCAAAACTAATTAGCTGTCTGCCTGTAGCATAGTAGCAGATTTCCGTTTTTCTGTCATAATCAAGGCGAAAAAAGAATGAATGATCACACAAGCTGTTTATGCTTTCTGGGCGGAAATGGCTAAAAATGAACGGCATTTCAAGCGATTTTGGACAGATCGTGAAAGCAGCACAAAAGGCAGCATGTCCTATATCTTTTTGCATTTTCGTATTCTAGCATAAAGAAGAATCCAACATATAGTTGGAAAATATGAAAAAGAAAGGAAGTAATCATATGAAAAAATTGCTGGCTGCCGGTATCATTGGATTGTTGACTGTTTCCATTGCCTCCCCGTCTTTTGCCGCTGAGAAACAGGCTGATACAAATGTAGCTGTTTTGTTTGACGGAAGCGGAAGTATGGTTCAAAAAACAGGAGGAGAGCGCAAAATAGACATTGCCAAAAAATCAGTAAAATCTTTTGCCGAACTTCTTCCGAAGGATACAAATCTTATGCTTCGCGTTTTCGGGCATGCAGGGAATAATAAACTGTCCGGTAAAGCCCTTTCGTGCAGTACGACGGAAACTATTTACGGCCTTCATCCATATGAAGGATCCCTGTTTGACAATTCATTGAGTGAGCTCAAGCCGACTGGATGGACACCGATTGCCAAAGCACTTGCAGACACAAGAAAAGAATTTGAGGCATTTGACGCAGACGGGAAAAACGTGGTGTATTTAATCACTGACGGTGAAGAAACGTGCGGCGGAGACCCTGCGGCAGAAATCGAAAAGCTCCGTGCATCAAATGTGGATACGATTGTAAACATCATTGGCTTCAACTTTGATGTCAAGGGTAATGAAGAGTTGAAACAAGCAGCTGTCGCTGGCGGTGGAGAATATATTTCAGCGAACAGTGCGGATGAGTTCGAACAGGCTTGGGAAAAAGAAGCACAAAAATTTACTGAGTAAGGAACCTAAAGATCAGGCGCTCCCCCAGGCGCCTTTTTTTATTGGTTTAAAAACAGTTTGGGCGGGAATGATACCCTAAAAAGGGGTTGAACATATGAAATTATTCGGAATGATTTTTCTTATAGCAACCGTTGCATTCATATTGCTTGGTGTTCTTCTAAAACTGGCAGCCTTCTTTTTTGTCAGCATTCTCACCTTGATCGCAGCTATTGTGCTGTTTACGGTTCTGAAAAAGAATCAGCATAATCAAACATAGAGTCCTTTATACAGAGGTGTCTCAGCGTGTCGACAAACCCCGCGTTCGTTGTCAATGCACATTGGTGCTCACGTGGTATAAAAGGAACGGCAGCTAAATGCTTAGGCGCCCTGCCTAAACACCGCCGTCATCACATCCTGTGAAAGCCCTTTATACAGAGGGCTCTTTTTTATGTCTCAGAATTCGACAAAATCCGAGGAGTGTGAAAAAATATAAAGGCAGGAACATTGCGGAGGGGAATAGACATTGAACGATAAAGTAACTGCGGTCAGGGATGTATGGCGCTATGAACAAGGGGAAATAAGCAAAGTAGAAGACCGGATGGTGACGGAATTCCCTTTGACAGTGATACTGAATGGCAGTGAATTTGTGACGCTCGTTTGTACGCCTGAGCATATCGAAGAGCTTGTCATCGGATTTCTCGCATCAGAGGGTGTTATACGATTTCAAAAAGAAATTAAAAGGTTTACAATAGATGAAAGTCTCGGTTTTGTATATGTCGACCTCGTTCACCCTGAGACATTGGATCAAAAGGATTATACGAAACGGGTGATCGGCTCATGCTGCGGAAAGGGCCGTCATTTTTATTTTCAGCAGGATGTCAAAACAGCCAAGACGGCTGTCAGCCAAATCAAGATATCGCCTGAGGCATGTCTGGCGCTTATGAAAGACATGCAGCAAGGGAGCGGGACGTTTCAGGATACGGGAGGCGTCCATAATGCGGCGCTTTGCGACACAGAGAAGCTTCTGTTGATGCGCACCGATATCGGTCGGCACAACGCACTTGATAAACTATACGGACACTGCCTTCTAAACGGGATGTCCGTACGCGACAAACTGATTGTGTTCAGCGGCAGAATCTCATCAGAGGTCCTGTTAAAAGCGGCCAAAATCGGCGTGTCGATTGTCATTTCCAAATCGGCCCCGACGGAGCTTGCGATTCAAATGGCTGAAGAATTGAATATCACAGCGATTGGATTTGTCAGAAACGGATCATTTAATGTATATACACACCCTGAGAGAATCAGGGAGTAGGAAGGGGCTGTAGCTATGATTACAGAGTCGCGTCAGATGTTGGATAAAAGAAACAGACCGCTGAGAGACCTTCGCATTTCTGTTACAGACCGCTGCAACTTCCGATGCACGTACTGTATGCCCGCCGAATTATTCGGCCCGGATTATCCTTTTTTAAAGAAAGAGGAGCTGCTTTCATTTGAGGAGCTGGAACGGCTTGCGACATTGTTTGTCACAAGATTTGGCGTTGAAAAAATCCGCTTGACCGGCGGAGAGCCCCTCATGAGAAAGGATATGCCGGAATTAATCAAAAAACTGGCCCGCATACCGGGTATTCGTGACATCGCGATGACGACAAACGGATCACTGCTGCCTGTTTATGCTAAGAGGCTCAAGGAGGCTGGGCTGAAAAGGGTTACGATCAGCCTTGATTCTTTAGAAGACGAGCGTTTTAAGAAGATAAACGGGCGCGGTGTTTCTGTCAGCAAGGTGCTGGAAGGCATTGAAGCGGCGAAGCAAGCGGGGCTCGGTGTTAAAATCAATATGGTCGTTCAAAAGGGCGTCAATGAAAAAGATATACTGCCTATGGCCCGTTATTTTAAAGAAAAAGGGCATATCCTGAGATTCATTGAATTTATGGACGTAGGCAACACCAACCAATGGGAAAAGAAAGACGTCATGACAAAGGCGGAAATCATAGATTTGATCAATAAACACATGCCGGTTGAGCCGATAGCGCCTAATTATATAGGCGAAGTGGCTTCCAGATTCCGCTACTTGGACGGCTCCGGAGAAATTGGCGTCATATCATCTGTATCTGATGCATTCTGCGGATCTTGCAACAGAGCCCGTCTTTCTGCGAGAGGAGAGCTGTTTACCTGCTTATTCGCTTCAAGCGGATTTGACCTCAGAGCTCCGGTTCGCCAGGAATTAAGTGATGACGAACTATCAGAAATGATCGGGACAGTATGGAAAAATCGGATCGATCAGTATTCAGTCGATCGTACGCTATCAAAAGCATCTGGCAAAAAGAAAGTGGAAATGTCTTATATTGGCGGTTAATTTGAAGTCAAAAGCTTATCGGCACTGTCCGGTAAGCTTTTTTATTAGAATCCGAGTGCAAAAAATACGTAGAAAAACCGAAATATATAAGGATAGGCATAAAGAAGGAATCATTGTAAGAAAATTTAATTCCAAAGCCATACATTATGATAAAATATAACCAATTAGAAAATAGAAAGGGTTGGAGGGGCATGGCCGCGTACGAGATCCCGTCATCTCAAGTAGGAGTGAAAATCAATAAGTGGTATAAGCACATTTTAGCATTTCAAGTGGCTGATGCCGTAAAACTGAAAGAAGAAATTGATCTAGATATCGAACAGATGGAAGAGGATCAGCTGCTTCTCCTGTATTATCAGCTGATCAGCTACCGGCACCAAATTATGCTGGATTATGTAAAGCCTGACCTGCACGAGGAATCTCAGCTTCAATATCGTGAATTGATCAAAACGCTGGAAAGCAATCAGGACAGCATCTCCGGATTATCTGAGTATTATTTTCACTTGTTTAGAGGAATGTACGAATTTGAACAGAACAATTACATCTCGGCTATATCCTTTTATCGGAAAGCTGAGAAGATGCTTGCGTTTGTAGAAGATGAAATTGAAAGAGCGGAATTTCATTTTAAAGTGGCGGAAGTCTTTTATATTATGAAGCAGACGCACTTTTCCATGAACCATGCCGTACAGGCGCTGGAGACGTATAAGGCTCACGATTTTTACAGAGTCAGAAGAATTCAATGCCATTTCGTCATATCAGGAAACTACATTGACTACAGAAATTATGAAAAAGCGCTTGAACATTTAGATGACGCGTATCGCCTTGCTTTATTGGAAGGACAGCCCCGTTTGATCGGATCAGCCCTTTATAATATTGGTAATTGCTATGATGACAAGGGGGAGCTGGATCAGGCCGCCGAATACTTTGAAAAAGCGCTTCCTGTCTTCGAGGATTATCAGCTGGAACAGCTTCCAAAAGCGCTCTTCAGCCTGACTCGCGTTCTTTTCAAAAAACAAGATAGCGAAGCCGCGATACGGTACTATGAAAAAGGGATTGCTATTGCCCAAAAACGAAACGACTTCTTCAGTCTGGCAAAATATAAATTTCTGCAGGCATTATATGTGGAATCTGTCAATTTGAATATGATTCAAGAAGTATTTGATTATATGGAAGAAAAGGGCCTGTATGTATATATTGAAGAATTTGCTTTAGATGCTGCCTCTTATTTCAGTCATCGCGAACAATATAAAGAAGCGGTGTATTTTTATGAAAAAGCGGTCAGCATGAGAGAGATGATTCAAAGGAACGATTGTTTATATGAAGTATGAGACAAAACCATCTGCTGGCAGATGGTTTTTTTTTATGCAAAAAAAGGGGAGCATCGGAACGTTTATTTCCGGGGAGAACAGGAAAAATCGCTACAGCACTGTTTTTTGAACAAAAGCCGTTTTGGGATGCAGATATGCATGTGAGGGGGAATTCAATGTTTGGTTTTAATGATATGGTGAAGTTTCTGTGGTCTTTCCTCATTGTTCTGCCGCTTGTACAGATTATACATGTTTCAGGGCACAGCTTTATGGCTTTTATTTTTGGCGGAAAGGGATCGTTGGATATAGGCATGGGAAAAACGCTGCTTAAAATTGGACCCATACGGTTCAGAACGATTTATTTTATCGATTCTTTTTGCCGGTACGGGGAGTTGAAAATTGACAATCGATTCTCAAATGCACTCGTGTATGCAGGGGGCTGCTTGTTTAACCTCATCACGATTTTTGCAATCAATCTGCTGATTATACACAGTGTATTAAAGCCGAATGTGTTTTTCTATCAGTTTGTCTATTTTTCTACGTATTATGTGTTTTTTGCCCTGCTGCCGGTCCGATATTCGGAGAAAAAGTCATCAGACGGGCTGGCGATATACAAGGTGCTCCGTTACGGAGAGCGCTACGAAATCGATAAATAACATTAGAATGTTTATTGCCTCTCAGATCGGGAAGTTAACAAGTACACACATAATTGAGAGGGGAGAATTAACATGGGTAACGATAGTGTAAAAGACAAAATGAAGGGCGGCTTCAATAAAGCCAAAGGAGAAGTGAAGGATAAAGTCGGAGATATGGCTGACAGAACGGACATGCAGGCTGAAGGCAAAAAAGATAAGGCAAAAGGCGAAATCCAAAAGGATATCGGGAAAGCCAAGGATAAATTTTCAGATAAAGATTAATCGTACGGAAGAGGCAGGAAACGAAATGTTTCTTGTCTTTTTTTTTTTCGCTTTTTCTGATGTGAATAAATATAACAAAAAAAGAAGCTGATTTGGTCAAGGTAACTAAATTTTTTAAATATTCTTTGAATTAATAGGCCTCTTCTATATAATGATGACATAAGTTGTAAACTTTTATAACATCATTTGAAGAAATCAAACAAAGGGGTTTTGATGACGGAATGTACTGCACCGAAGAAAGTGTCGGAAGCCACGGGAGTGCGAGAAAACAGTTGATATCGACACAAGCGGGGATTCAGTGAAGGCCGGAATTCTTCACTCATTAAGAGGAACGGTGGCGATCAGCGAAGTGACCGTCCATGATGCGGAGTTAATGGCAATAGTCGGGTTCTCGGTATCGTGGAGGTCGGCGCCTCAGACTGGCCTCCATGCCATGCTTCCGGTTGCGGAGCAAAACAACGGGCTGCCATCAGGAATGTAACGTCTGGTTATGATCAATCGATGGTTTTGCACAGCCTTAGCTTCGCCCGGGGCAGATTGTCGCTGTATTAGGCCGACTCCGGCTAAACAGAGGGGGCTATTTGTTTTAATCAAACGTTTGTTCAAAACGAAAAGGCGGTCAACAGCAGCAGCTTGCAATCGCCAGAGCGCTGATGGTAAATCTGAAAAATATTTTACTAAATAAACAATTGGAAGGAATTCAGATTTTAATTGTCGAACTAGTCAGACAAGTTATTATAGAAATTTCCAGAAAAAAAGACATTTCTGTTATCTTAGTCGAGCGCAGTCTGGAAAACGCGTTAATCTGTGCTGACTATCTTTTGTGATCGACAGGGGAACGGCTGTTACCATGGGAAGGCCTAAAGAAACGGCATGCCGCTTTGAAAGGCACCCTACCGTATGACCCCCATTCTCGAAGAAAGGGAGGTGATGTCCCGCCTGCATGCTCCACAAATTCGTAGTAACCGCATCCGCTTTATATGACAAAAGAAGGAGGATTACAGATGAAACTGACACCGGTTGAACAAGAAAAATTGCTCATTTTTGCAGCGGGGGAATTAGCCAAACAGCGAAAGGCGCGGGGCGTTCTGCTGAACTATCCTGAGGCTGCTGCTTATATCACCTGCTTTATTATGGAAGGCGCACGTGATGGGAAGGGAGTAGCAGAGCTGATGGAAGCCGGCCGCCATGTATTAACGGAAAAAGATGTGATGGAGGGGGTGCCTGAGATGCTTGACAGCATTCAGGTGGAGGCCACATTTCCGGATGGAGTAAAGCTTGTTACGGTACATCAGCCAATTTCTGCGGAGGTGAAGTCATGAAGCCGGGAGCATTTCAAATTGCTGAGGGAACCATTACGATTAATGAAGGCCGTGAGATACGGGAGGTAACGGTAAAAAACACCGGATCACGCTCCATTCAAGTCGGTTCGCATTTTCATTTTGCGGAGGCCAACGGGGCTTTATTATTTGACCGTGAGCTGGCGATCGGCATGCGTCTTGATGTTCCATCAGGCACGTCGGTCCGTTTTGAGCCGGGAGAGCAGAAAACGGTCTCACTAGTGGAAATCAGAGGACGCAAGACAATTAGAGGGCTGAACGGAATGGCCGACACGTTTATCGATGAACGCGGCAAAGAAAAAACGTTGGCCAACTTAAAACAAGCCGGCTGGATGGAGGGTGTAATCCGATGAAAATGTCACGGGAGGAATATGCGGAACTGTTTGGCCCGACAACGGGCGATAAAATCAGATTGGGCGACACGGATTTATGGATCGAAGTCGAAAAGGATTTCACAGTATACGGTGAAGAAATGATCTTTGGCGGCGGAAAAACTATCCGAGACGGCATGGGCCAAAACGGCAGAATCACAGGGAAGGACGGCGCTTTGGATTTGGTTATCACCAACGTCGTGCTATTGGATTACACAGGCATTGTCAAAGCGGATGTCGGTGTGAAAGACGGCCGGATTGTTGGTGTCGGAAAAAGCGGAAATCCTGATATCATGGATGGAGTCGATCCGCACATGGTCATCGGAGCGGGTACAGAGGTGATTTCCGGTGAAGGCAAAATTTTAACAGCCGGGGGAGTGGACACGCACATTCATTTTATTTGTCCTCAGCAGATGGAAGTTGCGCTTTCTTCAGGTGTGACGACCCTTTTGGGAGGCGGAACAGGACCCGCTACAGGAAGCAAAGCGACAACATGTACATCCGGCGCGTGGTATATG
Source organism: Bacillus sp. PS95 (assembly GCF_037963565.1). Lineage (NCBI taxonomy): Bacteria > Bacillati > Bacillota > Bacilli > Caryophanales > Bacillaceae > Bacillus > Bacillus sp. PS95. The sequence goes on along the minus strand of NZ_CP150160.1, from coordinate 3,730,343 downwards.
GCAAGGATGCTGGAAGCGGCCGAGGAGTTTCCGATCAATGTCGGCTTCTTAGGGAAAGGGAATGCATCCGATAAAGCGCCGCTGATCGAGCAGGTGGAAGCAGGCGCCATCGGCCTTAAGCTCCATGAAGACTGGGGCACGACGCCAAGCGCCATTAAAACGTGTATGGAAGTCGTGGACGAGGCTGATATTCAAGTTGCCATCCATACCGATACGATTAACGAAGCGGGCTTTTTGGAAAACACGCTCGACGCGATCGGGGACCGGGTTATTCATACTTATCACATTGAAGGGGCAGGCGGCGGCCACGCTCCGGATATTATGAAGCTCGCCTCTTACGCGAACATTCTGCCGTCATCTACAACGCCAACCATTCCTTATACCGTTAATACGATGGATGAGCATCTTGACATGATGATGGTCTGCCACCATTTAGATGCGAAAGTGCCTGAAGATGTGGCATTCAGCCATTCCAGAATCAGGGCGGCGACGATTGCCGCGGAGGATATTCTCCATGATATAGGTGCGATCAGCATGACATCATCGGATTCCCAAGCGATGGGGCGGGTCGGTGAAGTGATCATCCGAACATGGCAGGTAGCCGATAAAATGAAAAAACAGCGCGGCGCTCTTGCCGGTGAAAACGGGAATGACAATGTGCGCGCAAAACGGTACATTGCCAAATACACGATTAATCCGGCAATTACGCACGGGCTCAGCCATGAGGTCGGCTCGGTGGAAAAAGGGAAGCTTGCTGATCTCGTTCTGTGGGACCCGGTATTTTTCGGCGTGAAACCGGAACTGGTCTTAAAGGGCGGCATGATTGCACGTGCGCAAATGGGAGATCCGAACGCGTCCATCCCGACTCCTGAACCGGTTTTCATGCGCCAAATGTATGCTTCTTACGGAAAAGCCAACCGCTCAACCTCGATTACATTTATGTCTCAGGCAAGCATAGAGCGTGGTGTGGCAGAAAGCTTAGGGCTGGAAAAAAGGATTTCTCCAGTCAAAAATATCAGAAAGCTGAGCAAGCTGGATATGAAGCTGAATTCGGCTTTGCCAAAGATTGAGATTGATCCAAAAACCTATCAGGTCTTTGCTGACGGGGAGGAATTGTCTTGCCAGCCTGTCGATTATGTCCCACTTGGACAAAGATATTTCTTATTTTGATAAGACGCGGCCGGAGTGCATCCGGCCGTTCTATTGACTAAAAACGGTGCACAAAACCCATGTATTTAGTGTATATTAGATGTTGACAAACGAATCAAATGTAACTATTATAGTTACAATGGTGGTGAAAAAACATGATTAACAGCCGTCTTGCTGTTGCCATTCATATTTTATCCCTCATCTCGATGGATGAAAAAACATCTTCAGAAATCATTGCAGACAGTGTCAACACGAATCCAGTAGTCGTGCGAAGAATGATCAGCCTGCTGAAAAAAGCTGATATTCTCACCTCACGCGCAGGGGTGCCGGGTGCAAGCCTCAAAAAAGATCCTGCTGATATTTCTCTTTTAGAAGTGTACCGGGCTGTCCAAAAGCAAGAAGAACTCTTTGCGGTTCATGAAAACCCGAATCCGAAATGTCCGGTAGGGAAAAAAATTCAGAACGCTCTGGATGAAACGTTTGAAAGTGTGCAAAGAGCGATGGAAAATGAACTGGCAAGCAAGTCATTAAAAGATGTTATGAATCATCTCTTTTAATCAAAAGGGATGACTTCTCACTGCTAACATGTAACTAAAATTGTTACAAATAAGGAGGAAATGAAAAATGAAAATTGGTATTATAGGCGCAAGCGGGAAAGCGGGAAACGAGATTTTGAAAGAAGCGAAAACAAGAGGCCATGAAGTGACAGCCATCGTCAGAAACGCTTCAAAAGTGCAGGGGCAGGACGTAGCGGTTTTGGAAAAAGATGTGTTTGAACTGACTGCGGAAGACATCAAGCCTTTCGACGCAGTCGTAAACGCTTTTGGAGCAGCACCCGGCCAGGAACATCTTCATGTTGAAGCAGGAAGAGCACTCATCAACATCTTAAAGGACGCGAAGCGCACAAGATTGCTTGTTGTTGGCGGAGCGGGAAGCCTGTTTGTTGATGAAGCCAAAACAACCCGTTTAATGGATACGCCGGAATTTCCGAAAGAATATTTGCCAACTGCATCAAATCAAGGAGAGAACCTGAAAGATTTGCAGCAGACAGACTCCATTTCCTGGACGTTCCTCAGTCCTGCGGCATTTTTTGATCCAGCAGGAAAACGGACTGGCTCTTACCAAAAAGGAAAAGACAATGTCATCGTAAATGCAAAAGGCGACAGCTATATCAGCTATGCAGATTATGCCATTGCCGTGTTGGACGAGCTTGAACATCCCGAACACAAAAATGAACGCTTCACAGTGGTAAGCGAAGCGGAATAATAAAAAACCCGGAGCCAGCTCCGGGTTTTTCTCATTAATAAGTGCTGTACGTATCGCTGAAAAGGCCGTCAGCAATCCCAAGCATTAAAAAGATGAAGAAGGCGATAATCGCAAGAATGGATACAGCAATGCTTACGATCAAATAAATCCCTTGCATCTTTACGAATTTCGCGTAATTCTCCAGCATTAAGTCTTCAGACTGTCCGCTATTGTGTTCAGCCATTTGGCCTGCTTCCCTAGCTGACCTCATCAAAAAGATACCGGAAATAATTTGCAGTACGCCTGGCACGGCACCGATTAGAAAAAAGAACGCGCCTGAAAGCGCGGTAATTGCGCCCATAATAATAAATAAAATGCCTGTAGCTTTTCCCCATTTCGAAATGCTGATGAGGGTTTTGTTCATTGTTTCAGGATTCATGTATACTGGCTCCCCTTTACAAAAAAATACTCACTTTTCTTTTATACACTATTTGTGAGAAGTTTTGTATAGAAAATAACATTTTGGGGATTGACCCTAACGTTGCGTGATTGTTTACGATAAAAAAGAGGAGGTGTTATGTATGAAATATCAAGTTAAACAAGTGGCGGAGATATCAGGTGTTAGCATTCGGACGCTTCATCACTATGACAATATTGAGCTTCTGAATCCTTCAGCGCTTACTGATGCTGGGTATCGTTTGTACAGTGACGCAGACCTGGAAAGACTGCAGCAGATTTTATTTTTCAAGGAAATCGGGTTTCGTCTGGATGAGATTAAGGAGATGCTGGATCATCCGAATTTTGACCGGAAAGCGGCACTTCAGTCGCAAAAGGAGATATTGATGAAGAAAAAACAAAGAATGGATGAGATGATTCAAACAATTGACAGGACGCTTTTGTCCGTTGATGGAGGGGAAACGATGAATAAGAGAGATTTATTTGCCGGATTAAGCATGAAAGACATTGAAGAGCACCAGCAGACATACGCTGATGAAGTCAGAAAGCTGTATGGAAAGGAAATCGCAGAAGAAACAGAGAAAAGGACATCTGCATACTCGGCAGATGATTGGCGCTCGATCATGGCTGAATTTGATTCGATTTACAGACGAATTGCGGCGCGAATGAAGCATGGGCCCGATGATGCAGAGGTTCAGGCCGCAGTGGGGGCATTTCGCAATCATATTTGCCAATATCATTACGATTGCACACTCGACATTTTCAGAGGACTCGGGGAAGTGTATATCACTGACGAGCGATTTACCGATTCAATCAATCAATATGGAGAAGGTCTTGCCGCTTTTTTGCGGGAGGCGATCATCATTTACTGTGACCATCAGGAAAACCCCCGGCCGTAAAGGCTGGGGGTTTTCGCATCTTATAAGATCGGCGACAACAGCCGCGAGACGGATTCTTTTATTCGAATCCACAACGGGCGCTGCAGATACTCCTCATAGGTGAATTTTCTGGATACTAGCAAATCTTCTTTAAAAGTTGAAACCAGTTTTTTAGCAATGGTGATATCGTAAATAAATGCATTAACCTCAAAATTCAGCCTGAAGCTTCGGACATCAATGTTCGCTGTGCCGACTGAAGCGATTTCGTCATCCACCACGATGGTTTTCGCGTGAATAAAGCCGTTATCGTAAATATAGACAGTGGCTCCGGCTTTCAGCAGATCGCCGATATACGAAAGTGTCGCCCAGTATACAAAGGCGTGATCGGGCTTGTTCGGAATCATAATGTTAACGTCAATGCCCGAAAGGCAAGCGATCCTTAAAGCATCCAGCAGGCTTGCATCTGGGATAAAATAAGGTGTTTGTATCAAAATGGAACGCTTGGCGTTCGAAATCATTTTGATGTAGCCATTTTTAATTTGTTCCCATTCCGAATCAGGGCCGCTTGTGACAATCTGCATCCCGACGTTGCCTTTTGGGCCGTAATCAGGAAAGTGATTTGGAATATATGTCAGCGTATGGTGATGAGAAGCTTGGTTCCAGTCAAGGATGAACCGTGTTTGGATGGCGTGTACGGCCGTTCCTTGCAGCCGGATATGCGTATCCCGCCAATAACCGAATTTCGGATTAAGCCCTAGATACTCATCTCCGACGTTAAAGCCTCCGACATAACCGGTCATACCGTCTATGATCACAAGCTTTCGATGGTTCCGGTAATTCAGCCGCAGGTTAATCGGCCTGAGCTTTGACGGGAAAAAGACCTCCACATGCCCGCCAGCCTCGCGAAGCTCTTTAAAAAACTTTTTTCTCAGCGTTCTGGACCCGAGTTCATCATAAAGCACTCTGACCTGAACACCTTCTTTCGCCTTTTGGATGAGAGCGTCCCGCAATTTTTTGCCTAATTCATCGCCTTTATAAATATAATACTGTAAGTGGATATGATCCTTAGCCTTTGAAATGTCACTCAGCAGCCGCTGAAATTTATCCCGTCCATCTGTAATGACGTCAACTGAATTATCCTCTGTAAACACAGCATGGTTATTCATAATCAGCATATAAATTAAATCTTTGTTATCAAAGGTTGCCCGGTTGTTAAACTGGAATTGCTTGGTTTCTAAATCTTCAAGCTGATGCTTCAGCAGCCTTTCAATTCCAATCTTTTTCCGGTCTTCCCATTGAAACAAATGCTTGCGTCTGAGATTATGGCCGAATAATAAGTATAAAATAAAGCCTAAAACGGGAATAAAGAAAAGAACAAGCAGCCACGCCCAAGATGCACTGGCATCGCGCCGTTCTTTGAAGATGACAATGATGGCCAAAAGAATATTTAAAATGAAAAAAAGTGATAAAAGGATGGAAGAAATACTCACTTTGTAACCCCGCTCATTCATATTTATCAAGAAGATTGCCATTAGTATTCCATGAATAACAGTGATCTGATTCCCATTACAAATTATAACACTCACATTTTAAAAGAATAAAGAGCGGCGATCCAGATTCTTCGTGAAAAATACGGGCAGATTTCTTTAAAACCAGCTTGCACCTGCGTTAAAATAAACACATATGATAACGTTCGTGAAGCTTGAAACATCAAATAAAGGGGGAGGATTACATGAACTTTTACAGAGTCGAACAAATGCCGGGGTTCATCAAAACAGAAATGCAAAAAATTCAAAAGGCCGTACAGCCTTTCATGAAAAAAACCGTCATTTACCGTTTTCTTGCTATTCCGCTTGCTGCATTCTCTCTCTTTAATTTAGCTGCTTTTCTATTTCATGCTTCAGCTGACAGGGAGTCCCTGATCAGCGCAGGCATATTCGCCCTTTTGGCGGCGCTCGGGCTCGCATTTTTTAAAGAGGCAGGCTATCAGCATAAACAAATCCAAAAAACGGTTCACATCTATATGCTGAACAGGATCAAAAAGAGCGAAATCCTTTCAGAAGAGCGGAAAAGCTCCTACGCACGACAAATAAAGGAAGAGCCTTTTGCGATGCGGAGTTTTGTTGAATTTTTGACTGAGGAAGACAGACGCAAAAAAATGTATTAAAGAAGATCTGCACCCGGATTGTTGAGATTTTCCAGACGATCCGGGTGTGTTTTTTTGCATGCAGACACCCGAAATAAAAAGTGCGGTTTCGGATTGATTCCGACTTCATCCGTTTTTTTGATATTCATTTCTGGGTAACAGCGTTGCTTTGTTGATTTCCTCTACTAGAGATGTCTATTGTATGCTTGCTTCAGGATTTGGTGTTTACGCCGGCCTGCTTTGAATAGTCAAATAAAATAGGCATGGTTCCGTTTATATGGAACTCATGCCCTGTCCTGTCTCATCATTATTCAAACACCGGATCATCCTCATAATAATAAGAATCCGGATCATCATACGAAGGCGTGTTCTCAAAAGCAGCAATGCCGATTACCACCAGCACGAAAATGGCTACAATGATCCCGATCAGGACAGTAACGATACTGGATGCTGCATAAAACAGCTGCATTTTTATAAATGTCCCGTAATTTTCAAGCATGCTTTCGCCAGCGCTGCCGGTTAGATTTCCTTCGGCTTCCGCGGCTGCTTTTGCTGAGCGCATCAAAAATACGCCTGAAATAATGAGCAGTACGCCCGGAATGGCGCCAATCACTGTCATCAAAACAGAAAGAGTGACAAGCGATCCCATAATGATTAACAAGATGCCAGAAATTTTGCCCCACTTGGCAATGTCGGATAGCGACTTGACAGCAGAGGCACTCAGCTGGCGGGTCTCCTGCTCAACAGGTGCAGTCTCCTGTTTAACAAGGCTATTTTCTTCATTATGATTTTCAATTTCGTTTTCATCTTTATCCAGACTAATCATGAAAGCTCTCTCCCTAAAATTTTTAAATCGTATCTTTTCCCGTCCATTTCGGCGATGCCGGGGAATAGTCCCCATTCTGCAAACCCGTGCTTTTCAAACAGCTTCAGGCTTGGTTTATTATGCCCGAAAATGAAGGCCATAAGTGAGCGGATGCCAAGATTCGGGGCAATGCGGAGCGCTTCTTGAAGCAAATATGATCCAACACCTTTGCCGCGGCATGCTTCGTCAATGTATATGCTGACTTCCGCTGTTTTATTATAGGCTGGCCTTCCATAAAATGTTTCAAAGCTGATCCAGGCAGCGACGTTTCCGTTTTCATCCTCGGCCACATAGAGCGGACGTGCCTCTGTATGTCCCGAAAACCATTCCATCCGGTCTTCAGGAGTTACCGGTTCGGTATCGGCTGTTACCATTCGAGAAGCAATCGTTGAATTATAAATCGCAACAACAGCCTCCAGATCTTTATTTTCAGCAAGGCGCAATGTCATGTTCATACGTTTTTGGCACTCCTCTCAAAAAAATACATATTTTCGTTCAGTCTGTGCAAACTACATCTAAAAAAGTTTTTTTGGATAGGTTGTATATATTTTCAGAAAAGTGTTCAGAATGTTGCTGAGGTGATGAAACAATGAGAGAGGAAGAAAAGAAAACTTCTCAAGTCAAAAAACTTCAGCAGTTTTTTCGTAAACGCTGGGTGTTCCCTGCAATTTACTTAGTCAGTGCGGCCGTCATTTTAACAGCTGTCCTTTGGTATCAATCAGTATCAAATGATGAGGTAAAGGATCAGTTGGCTGATAACGGCGGAAACTCCGCATATGACAACAACGACGATGCAGTTGAAGTAGGAAAGTCAATGGAAAATGTCGCAATGCCAGTTGTTGATTCTGAAAACGTTTCTGTTGTGAAAAAGTTCTATGAAACCGATGCCGCAAAAGAAGAGAAAGAAGCAGCACTCGTTACCTATAATAACACGTACAGCCTAAGCAAAGGAATTGACTTAGCTGAGAAAGACGGAAAAGATTTCGATGTCTCTGCTTCTCTGAGTGGTACGGTTGTTAAAGCTGAAAAAGATCCAGTGCTGGGATATGTTGTGGAAGTAGAACATGCCGACGGTTTATCGACTGTGTATCAATCTCTTTCCGAAGTAAGCGTTGAGCAAGGTGACAAAGTAAAACAAAATCAAGTGATCGGAAAATCTGGCAAGAACCTTTACAGTGAAGACAGCGGAAACCACGTGCACTTTGAAATCCGTAAAGATGGGGTCGCAATGAATCCGTTAAACTTTATGGACAAACCAGTTTCTTCTATTGAAAAAGCAGCAGCTGCTGAAGAAAAAGCTGCCACCCAAGAAACAGAAGAATCCATTCAGCAATCTTCCGAGAAAAAGGACGGATCAACTGAAAAAGGAACAGAAGAAAAATCCGGTGAGAAAAAGGATGATTCCACTGACAAATCTGGTTCCAAAGAAAGCAGCACAACAGAAGACACTGAACAGTCTTAATGAAGAAAACGTCTATCCTTGTGATGGGCGTTTTTTTCTGTTACTTTTTGCTTTGTTTTACCGTCTATGTAGTTACATGTAGGCACGTACGTTATATAGGAGGTTATGTCATGAACCGCCTATTGCTCGCAGGCTGGATCTTTTTTATCCTGCTTTCTGTCTGTACGGAAAGCTTCAGCGGCATGGTCGTATCGCAAACGGTGGCTTTTCATTTTCAGCCGCACCCTGATCTGTCTCAATTTTTAGTTATGGATTTTACTGAGCTTACTGTACCTGAAGCGTTTATTCAAAAAATCGGGCACGCGTTTTCCTTCTTTGTGCTGACATATTTGCTGTGGAAACAGCGGGGCAGCATAAGATCAGCTGCAGCCGGCTCGTTCGCATTTGCTTTTTTCACAGAAGTTCTTCAGCTCTTCTTCAGCAGGAATGGTTGTATCCGGGATGTGCTCATCGATGCTGTTGGTATTGGATTGTTTTATGGTTTATATGTGTTGGCGAAGCGAAGAAAACAAGAGATGTATGAGAAATATTAAAGCCGGCTGTCTTGATTTCAGACGCCGGCTTTTGTCTTTCTTAGAAATTTTGATCGGTTGGTTTTTTCGTCAGTTTATTGATAATGGCTTCATAGATCCTCACGATCAAATCGACGAACGGGCGAAGCAGATCTGAAAATCTAAAGAAAAGGAACCCGATAATGATGGCGACAACGAGGCTGCCCAATACATCTACCGGATAGTGATGTCCCACCCAAATTCTCGAAAATCCTGTCAAAAGCCCAAAAATGACAAGCGGCCAGCCGATTTTGCGGTTTCTGAAAAGCATCGCAATAGAAATCGCTAATGCACCTGTCGTGTGGTCACTTGGAAATGAAGCATCCGCAGCATGCGGAATCAGTGTATGCACTGTATGCGCAACGAACGGGCGCGGTTCGAAATAAACAAGCGTAATCAAATAGTTGATCACAAGGCCTGCAATTCCTGTGATGCCTGCGTATAGCACATGTTTTCTGCTTTGTGTGTTCCCAAACAGCCAGATTGCCAATAGGATAAGGGCATAGGCGACAATGGCATATTCCGTGATGAAGACCATAATGGAATCGAGAACTGAATTGTGATGAGATAGTCCATGGATTGCTTTAAAAATTTCGTAGTTCAAATAATCACCTTTTACATTTTTATATTTAGTAGACTAATCTTACTCATGAAAAGTTTCAAATAAAAATAGAGATTGTCTGAAATAACGGCGCTTGAAGAGAATTCGAAGAGGAATCGCGGTTTCTGGGGGGGATTCTGTGCACAAAAAAAGAGATCCGGAGTGTCCGAATCTCGTACCGATATTAAAGTGCTTCAGGTCCTTCTTCGCCTGTGCGGATGTTGATCGTATTGCTGATTTCATAGACAAATATTTTACCGTCACCCGGTGATCCCGTTTTCAGCACCCTTTTAGCGGTCTCAGTCACTTGATCAACAGGAACCTTGCTGACCACAATTTCTATTTTTAAACGTTCGTATACATTGCTTTCTATTTTTACCCCTCGATAGAGCTCCGTATGTGCTTTTTGAAGGCCGCAGCCGTGTACATTGGAGAAAGTCAGAGAGGTCACTCCGATTTTTCCGAGTTCCTGCTTCAGCTTTTCAAAATTTGCCGGACGCGTTACAATTTCTACCTTGAACATTTGACCGCTCATAGCGTCACTCCTCACATAGAATCTTGATATGCTTTTTCCCCGTGCATCGTTAAGTCAAGCCCAAGTGACTCTTCTTCTTCAGTTGCACGAAGGGGAAGGAAGAGGCTTACAAATTTAATAATAACGAAAGTGACAATAAATACAAAAACATAAGTGGCGGCGATGGCGACGATTTGTTTCCAGATTAAGCTTGCATCACCGTAAAATAACCCATCTGCGCCCGCTGAGTTAACAGAGGTTGTTGCGAATAATCCTGTTGCGATTCCGCCCCATGTGCCGCCGATCCCGTGCAGGCCAAAGGCGTCAAGCGCGTCGTCGTATCCGAATTTCTTTTTAAGCGAGAATACTCCCCAGAAACAAACAGCTCCGCCGATGATGCCGATAATAATGGAAGCGAACGGTGTGACAAATCCGGCAGCCGGCGTAATGGCGACAAGCCCGGCGATTGCGCCAGATACCGCTCCGAGCATTGTCGGTTTTTTGTTAATGATCCATTCTACTAAGATCCAGCCGGCGATCCCGGCTGCAGCTGCGGTGTTTGTGTTGATGAACGCGTACATGGCTACACCATCTAAAGTCAAAGCGCTGCCGACGTTAAAGCCGAACCAGCCGAACCAAATCAAAGCTCCTCCTAAGAAGGTGTAAATGAGGTTATGCGGAGAAGACGCTGTGCCGTCTTTCCGTTTGCCTAGCACAATGGCAAGAACAAGTCCTGCCACACCGGAGGAAATATGAACAACATTGCCGCCAGCGAAATCGAGCGCTCCAAGCTGGCCGATCCAGCCGCCGCCCCATACCCAGTGCGCTACGGGTGTGTAAACCAAAGAGGCCCATAAAACCGAGAATAAAAGAAAAGCGCCGAATCGCATCCGCTCTGCGAAAGCCCCGGAAATAATCGCTGTAGTCAGAACGGCGAACGTCATTTGGAACATCATAAATAACGAGTGGGGAATGGTATCGCTGTAATCTCCCGGATCAAATCCGACCCCTTTGAGGCCTGCCCACTCCAGCCCGCCGATGATTGAATTGCCTGGTGCGAAGGCAAGTGTATATCCGAACAGCACCCAAACGATGGAAACGATGGCAATGGAAGAGAAACTGTGCATGGCAGTGCTCAGCACATTTTTGCTCTTTACCATTCCTCCATAAAATAACGCTAATCCCGGGGTCATCAGCCACACGAGTAAAGCGCAAAAGAACATAAAAACTGTATCGCCCATTTGCATGTCTCATTCCTCCGTATCTTTCAGAATAAAAAGCAATTATTATATTTCTTCATTATATAGAAAAAAGAATGATAAAACATTTTCATGTAAGATTTCCTGACATGGTTTTTAAGGAATGTTATCGAGGGACGGAAAGAAAGGAGAACGGCATTTTTTACGATATAAGACTTTGTATCTATAAAAGAAGCTATTCATATGAGCTGAAAAGGGAATTGACATTAATTAGAATACTATATACTGTATTAAGTGTACTATATCAAATAATACACTAAGGGGGATGTATGATGAAGAAAGGCGGCAGGCTGAGGAAAGCGGTACGCAAGTCGATTCCCGCGACGTTCCGATTGTTTTTAGCCTTTAATTTTTTCGTGTACGGTCTGGCGAAAGTGGTAATTGGCCAGTTTGGCGAGGTGACGCCTGAAATCGAGGCGGCTGCCGGGAAGGGGTTTACGATCGCGTGGACATTTTTCGGTTATTCTCATGTCTATGAACTGTTTATAGGTTTTGGTGAAATCCTGGCAGCTGTTTTATTACTGATTCCGCGAACGGCTGCATTAGGGGCGGTTATTTTTATGCCCATTATTGTGAACATCGTCTTGATTAACTATTGTTTTGATATTGGCGTGCAGGATCTTAGCACGATATTAATGGTTATGTGTCTTATCCTGCTTTGGATGGACCGCCGCAAATTCATGGGCATTTTCAGGCAGGAACCGATAGACAGCAGGCAGGTGATGAAGCGATGACGCCCCTTATGATTACAGTGCTTGCCGGTTTGTTCGTATGCACAACCTGTTACTACTACATAAAAGAAAAATCATGAGAAAACGTTCCTTCTGAGAATTTCACAAGCATCATAAAAGAACTTAGGCAGTGTGAAGAGTAAAATATGCAATGTGAGAAACACTAACAGTATCAGGAGGAGACGTATGATGAATACACTCAACATTGATTTTCAAAAAACAGCATTGGTTATCATTGATTTACAAAAGGGGATTGTGCCGATTGATCAAAGCGGCCAGGTTGTCCCGAACGCGAAAAAGCTCGTAGATGAATTTCGGAAACATAACGGGTTCATCAGCTTTGTAAATGTGGCCTTTCATGATGGAGCGGACGCCCTGAAGCCGCAAACGGATGAGCCTGCGCAGGGAGGTTCAGGGGAAATGCCGGCGGACTGGGCCGAATTTGTTCCGGAAATCGGTGTGCAGGATGGCGATTATACTGTGACAAAACGGCAATGGGGTGCTTTTTTTGGCACAGATTTAGACTTGCAGCTGAGACGTCGCGGCATTGATACGATTGTATTGTGCGGCATCGCAACGAATATCGGGGTGGAAAGCACAGCACGGGAGGCATTTCAGCTTGGCTATCAGCAGATTTTTATTACAGATGCCATGTCCACATTTAGCGATGAAGAGCATGAAGCCACACTGCGCTTTATTTTCCCGAGAATCGGTAAATCGCGGACAACGGAAGAGTTTCTGGAACAAGTGAAATGATGTTATCGAAAAAAAGCCGAGCTGTTTTTTTAACAGCTGTGGCTTCGGGAACAATGCTGAATCCGCTGAACTCGTCTATGATCTCTCTTGCGCTCCATAGCATCCAGCATGAGTTTCACCTCTCGTTTACAACGGTTTCCTGGCTGATTTCCTCGTTTTACTTGGCGAGTGCCGTAGCGCAGCCCGTAACGGGAAAGCTCGGTGATTTGATTGGGCGGAAACGCTTGTTTTTATTCGGGCTTATTCTTGTTGCGGTTTCTGCCATCGGGGCGCCGTTTGCGCCGACGTTTATGACATTATTGGTCATGCGGCTGTTTCAATCGGTGGGGAGCAGTGCGATTTATCCGTCAGGTGTCGGCTTGATTCGGAATCATATTCATGAGCGCCAAGCTTCAGCCTTGGCTGTACTCTCTATTTTTGCGTCCGCCATGACGGCGCTGGGGCCGACAGTCGGCGGGTTTTTGATTGTATGGGGAGGCTGGCCGGCGATCTTTATCGTTAATTTGCCGTTTATTATCCTCAGCTTCTTATTGGGCCTGTATATGTTCCCGAAAGATCAGAAAAAAGGGGCAGGAATCAAAACCATTATTCGGCAGCTCGACATTCTTGGAATTGTTTTATTTGCCGGGGGAATCATTTTCCTTCTATCCTTTTTGCTGTCGTTCAGCACGTCGCCGCATGCGGTTGAAGGTGTGCTTGGCTTGCTTCTGCTCTGTGCGTTTGTCTGGCGCGAGCTGAAAACGGATAAGCCGTTTATTGATGTCCGTCTGTTTAAAACACAGCGAAACCTGTCAGCCGTGTATGTTCAGTTTATTTTATTGAATGTTTTCTTCTATTGTTTATTTTTTGGTCTGCCAAGTTACTTTCAGGATGAAATGCATCTTTCTGTTCAAACGAGCGGCCTGTTTATGCTGTTTATGTCTGGAATGAGCATCGTTGTGTCACCTTTAACTGGCAAATGGATCGACCGATCTGGTGTCGTCAAGCCGATCTTTGCGGGAGCGCTTTTGATGACGGCTGGAGCCGTGCTCTTAACCATCTTTTTTATCAATGTCGAGACCATTGGGAAAGGCCTCATTCTATCGCTCTTGGGTATAGGCTACGGACTGGGAAATGTCGCGCTTCAGGCAGCGATGCTGAAAACGAGTCCTTCCAACATGGTAGGAACGACTTCAGGCCTGTTTCAAACCTGCCGTTACCTAGGATCGATTTTGTCTTCGGTGATCCTTGGCATTCTTTTTGGTAAAGAAATCACGGCAGCCCATTTTGATATGATGGGAATCATTATGATCATAGCGGGCGGAGCAAGCCTGTTAATGGCTGTGAGATTTGCTGCATTAATGAAAACTGCATCTTAAGAAAGAGACGGGCTCTGAGGTCTGTCTCTTTTTCTTGTTTAAGCTGTTCAAATACAAACGGGAAAATTGTATATCATAGCCAGTGTTATTGTCTGACTCTTCAGTTATATTAAGTGACATCTAATGTCAAAAAACATAACGTGATGACATATAGACAATATGGAAAGGGGAGCCGGCTATGAAATTAAAAGAGAGTCAGCAGCAATCCAACAGGCTGAGCAATGAAGATCTGGTGCCTTTGGGACAGGAAAAACGGACGTGGAAAGCAATGAACTTTGCCTCCATTTGGATGGGATGTATACATAACATACCGACCTACGCGACCGTGGGAGGATTAATTGCGATCGGCCTTTCGCCTTGGCAGGTGCTGGCGATCATTATTACGGCATCACTTATCCTATTTGGCGCTCTTGCCTTAAACGGCCATGCGGGGACAAAATACGGGCTGCCGTTTCCCGTGATCATTCGGGCTTCTTACGGGATATACGGCGCGAATATCCCCGCGCTTCTAAGGGCGTTTACAGCTATCATGTGGCTTGGCATCCAGACCTTTGCGGGTAGCACGGCACTGAACATTTTGCTTTTGAATATGTGGCCAGGCTGGGGAGAAATTGGCGGCGAGTGGAACATTCTCGGCATTCACTTGTCCGGTTTGCTTTCCTTTGTATTCTTTTGGGCCATTCATTTACTCGTATTGCATCACGGCATGGAGTCGATTAAACGTTTTGAGGTGTGGGCAGGGCCTTTAGTGTATCTGGTATTTGGAGGCATGGTATGGTGGGCCGTTGATATTGCCGGAGGATTGGGCCCGATATACTCTCAACCAGGAAAGTTTCATACGTTTTCAGAAACATTCTGGCCGTTTGCTGCCGGAGTTACTGGCATCATCGGCATCTGGGCGACATTGATCTTAAATATACCTGATTTTACACGGTTTGCTGAAACACAAAAAGAGCAAATCAAAGGACAATTTTACGGCTTGCCGGGAACGTTTGCGCTGTTCGCATTCGCAAGTATTACGGTGACCTCCGGCTCGCAGGTCGCGTTCGGAGAGCCGATTTGGGATGTTGTCGATATTTTGGCGCGGTTTGATAACCCTTATGTCATCGTCTTGTCCGTGATCACACTCTGCATCGCCACGATCTCTGTAAATGTCGCGGCGAACATCGTATCGCCCGCTTATGATATAGCGAATGCCCTGCCGAAATATATCAATTTCAAACGTGGCAGCTTTATCACAGCGTTGCTCGCTTTATTTACGGTTCCATGGAAGCTGATGGAGAGCGCGACAAGCGTGTATGCGTTTCTTGGCTTAATAGGCGGCATGCTTGGACCGGTGGCAGGCGTGATGATGGCCGACTATTTTATCATTCGCAAACGTGAGCTCTCGGTAGATGACCTGTATTCCGAAACAGGACGGTATGTGTATTGGAAGGGCTACAATTACCGTGCGTTTGCAGCCACAATGTTAGGAGCGCTGATTTCGCTGATTGGCATGTATGTTCCTGTATTGAAGAGCTTATACGATATTTCTTGGTTTGTAGGTGTGCTGATTTCCTTTCTTTTCTACATTGTTCTGATGCGTGTTCACCCGCCTGCATCATTGGCAATTGAAACAGTTGAACATGCGCAGGTCCGCCAGGCTGAATAAGATCTATTTAGACGGTATATTTTCATATTTTTGAAATGGTTTTCCATAAATAGAACATTTATAATGGTTTTAGAAATCTATTCTAAAACGAAATGGGAATCGAAAATGAGAAAATGGTATTTTATTCTTTTGGCGGGTGTTTTAACGTCTGTCATCCTCGCTTTCGTTTATGATAAGACAAAAGCGAATGAGGAAGGATCTGGGGATTATCTGTATGTTTCGCCAAATGGCAGTGATCAAAATGAAGGAACAAAAGAAAAGCCGTTTCGTACATTGGCACACGCATTTGAGAAGGCTGCTGCCGGCACAACTGTCATGATTCGGGAGGGCACGTATCATGAGACCCTTGATGTAAAGCACAGCGGTACGGACGGAAAGCCTATCACATTCCGAAACTATGAAAATGAAAACGTCGTGATTAGCGGTGAATCCGTTGCGAACGCTGAATATGAAACACCGCTTATTCGTATTCACGATAAACATGACATTGCCATCAGCGGTTTAACAATTCAAGATCTTTCTGTTTCATCTGAGGAAGCAACTGCTATAGGGATTTATGTATCAGGGTCCAGCAGTCATATCGCCATTAAGGATAATCACATCCGGGGTATTAAGACAACTGCGGATGAAGGAAATGCTCACGGAATCGCAGTTTATGGGACTGGCAGCATGAAAGACATCCGAATCGAGGACAATACAGTTGAGAAACTGACGCTTGGAGCGAGTGAAGCAGTTGTGCTGAACGGTAATATCGACGGCTTCACAGTTGCAGGCAATGTGGTCCGCAACAATAACAACATCGGGATTGATCTAATTGGTTATGAGGGAACCGCGGATAAAAACGATTACGTGCGAAACGGAGTCGTAGAAAACAATACAGTTTATCAAAACTCGACTTACGGCAATCCTGCTTATGGAGATGAATACTCAGCGGGCGGGATTTATGTCGATGGAGGACACGATATCGAAATTAAGAACAACACAGTTTACGATAACGATATTGGGATTGAAGCAACGTCTGAACACAAAGGAAAGTATGCAAATGCCATTCAGATCACTGACAACAAAGTGTACAACAATGCGTACACCGGTATTTCAATCGGAGGATATGACAAAAAGCGGGGCGGCACCAGCAATTCTCTGATTGCCCGCAATATTATGTACCGGAATGACACAAAGGGACTGTACGGCGGACAGCTGCTGCTGCAGTACGATACGAAAAACAACACAATTGAAAAGAATATATTGACGGCCGGTGATTCCAGATTATTTATCGGAAACGATTTTACAGAAAATGAAGGAAATACGGTCAATCATAACGTGTACCACAAGGAAGCGGATCAAGACGGCATATGGATGTGGAAAAAGAAAGAATATGATTCATTTTCTTCGTATCGAAAAGCAACAAAAAACGATCAGCAATCCATTTATGCCGATCCGATGTTTCGTGATGAAGCGTCCTATGATTTTTCGTTAGATCCTGATTCACCTGCGCGGCCTGTCATTGAATAATTGCCATAAGCGGCGTTCTCTCGTTCAACTGAGAGGGACGCCGTTTTTTATATGTAAAAAAGACTGCCGGGATTTCCCGGCAGTCTGACAAGTTATTCTGCAATAGACACTTTTCCTTCAGTCTCAGCAGGTTTTTTCTGGCTCCACGTGTAGAGAAGCAGGGCAATTAAAACGAACAGCCCCGCTGTTAAATAAATGGCAGAGAAGCCGGCAGATGCTACAAACAATCCGAATACATAAGATCCTACAGCAATTCCGCTGTCAAAGAAGGTAAAGAACGTTGCCGTTGCAAAACCGGAGCGGTGAGCCGGAGATTTCTGAATCGCCAATGTTTGCATGCAAGGAACGATTGATCCGTAGCCAAGACCGATAACCGCCCCTGAAAGCAGAAGCATTAAGCCGCTATGTGTGAAGGACAGCATGCAGAGTCCAACAGAGAAAATCAGGATTGATGGATAAATGACAATGCCCGGTCCGACTTTGTCGAACAATTTCCCTGTGAACGGGCGTGCAATCATCATTGTCACCGCAAAACAAACAAAGAAATATCCGCTGATATCCGAAAGGTCAACTGATTTGGCGAATACAGACAGATATGATGTGACTGTTGAATAACAGAAAGAAATAAACAAACCGACCGTCGCAATTTTGAGTGCGCCCTTTTCAAACATATCCGAGAACGCAAAACGGAATACAGTCGTACCGCTGTCCTTACTTTGCGGCACTTTTATCAAGAACGAAACAAGTAAGCCCGCAACCATAAACAGCGCAAAGGCTGTAAAGAATACAGGAAAGCTTACCACTCTCATCAAATTCAGACCAAGGAAAGGCCCGATCGCCATAGCGAGGTTCATAGACATGGCAAAGTATCCAAGCCCTTCACCGCGCCGTTTGGCTGGAATAATATCAGCGGCAATTGCACCTGTAACAGTCGTTAAAATGCTGAACCAAATTCCTTGGAAGAACCGCAATCCGAGCAGCAGGGAAAAGTTATGAATCGGCATATACAGAAAAGATGATAGGGCGAAGAGCGCCATTGATACAATCGCCATTCTTTTCTTCCCGAAACGCTCAACGATGGCTCCGGAGAAAGGCCGTGTAATGATCGCAGACAGAAGGAACAGGCTGATTAAAAGCCCGCCTTGTGATTCTGTGCCGCCAAGCTCTTGCAGCGTATAGATCGGCAATACAGTTAAAAATGTATAAAAGAACACAAACACAAATAAATTGACAAGCAGGACCATAATAAAATCCTTGGTCCATATCGCATCCGCTTTTTTCAAATGTATGTCACTTCCTTATTTTCATTGTTGTAAAAACATGCGGAAAAAATGAGAAAAAGCTTCTTTATCTTCATCCCGGAAATCTGCAAGCAGCTCTTCCTCGAATTTCAGCATTTTCACATTGATTTCTTCGTATTTTTTCTCGGCTTCTTTTGTGAGGACAACAAGTTTTTCCCGTTTGTCTTCACCTTGCCGTCTCTGAACCCAGCCGTTCTCCTCCAGGCGTTTGATCGTCCGAGTCACAGTCGGCGCTTCCACATTTAAATAGGACCAAATCTCTTTTTGAGTCATTGGTCCGATCGTACGCAAACAATATAAAACTGACCATTGAGATGAATAAAGGCCGAATGGCTCTAGCTGTTCATTGGCTTTCTTGGCAATCAGGCGGGCGCTTTGGTTGATTTGATGAATGAGGTGTCTGTTGACGTAGGACATGTCGGTCTCCTTCTAAAAAACTTACCTAAGTAACTAATTGCTTATTTCATTTTACAGGAGCGATCAATAGTTGTAAAGATGAAAATTTAGTGACGCGAAATAGTTTGCTGAATCTGAAAAAGTTTGTTTCACCCCTTGTCCTTATTGAGTTTTTAGCATATTCCCAAAAGAATGCTAATACACTGTTACAAACCTAACAAAGAGAGTGTTTGAGGTGAGGGATCGTGGGCATATTTCACAAACTTACTTTTAAAACCATACAACGAAGAAGCGGCATAATGAACGACTCTTTACAGAATACGGATCTCATTTCACACTTCTCACATCCATTTTAGGGAGGTCGAGTGGTGTGCACGATTACATCAAAGAGCGAACAATCAAGATAGGGAAGTACATCGTGGAGACAAAGAAAACCGTTCGTGTCATTGCGAAGGAATTTGGTGTTTCCAAAAGTACAGTACACAAGGATTTAACAGAGCGTCTGCCTGAAATTAACCCCGACTTGGCAAACGAAGTGAAAGAAATACTCGATTATCATAAATCCATCAGGCATTTAAGAGGAGGAGAAGCGACAAAGCTCAAATATAAAAAAGATGAAATTCTCGAAGGAGAGCCTGTTCAGCAATCGTAATCACCTGGCATTGCCTTCTTGAAATCGTTCATAAAACATCCGCAAAAATTTGTAAAGAACTTATTGTGCTTCCAACTTTTTTTCTATATTTTATGATAATATATATAATTAGGGCACAATGTGGATATTTACTGTGAAACAGATTTTCAAGGAGGATATAAATAGATGTTTGCAAGGGATATTGGTATTGACCTCGGTACTGCAAATGTACTGATCCATGTTAAAGGTAAAGGAATTGTTCTGAATGAACCTTCCGTTGTTGCACTTGATAAAAACAGCGGCAAAGTGCTGGCGGTTGGAGAAGAGGCAAGACGAATGGTTGGACGTACACCTGGGAATATTGTTGCGATTCGCCCGCTGAAAGACGGAGTTATTGCTGACTTTGAAGTAACAGAAGCAATGCTGAAACATTTTATTAACAAGCTGAATGTAAAAGGCCTGTTCTCAAAGCCGCGCATGCTCATTTGCTGCCCGACGAATATTACATCCGTTGAGCAAAAAGCAATTAAAGAAGCTGCAGAAAAAAGCGGCGGGAAACATGTGTACCTTGAAGAAGAACCTAAAGTTGCCGCTATCGGCGCGGGTATGGAAATATTCCAGCCAAGCGGTAACATGGTTGTAGACATCGGAGGCGGGACGACGGATATCGCGGTTATTTCAATGGGCGATATTGTCACCTCCTCTTCTATTAAAATGGCTGGGGACAAGTTTGACATGGAAATCTTAAATTATATCAAACGCGAGTACAAGCTGCTGATCGGCGAACGTACTGCGGAGGATATTAAGATTAAAGTCGCAACTGTTTTCCCAGACGCACGTCACGAGGAAATTTCCATTCGCGGACGGGACATGGTTTCCGGTCTTCCAAGAACAATTACAGTAAACAGTAAAGAAGTTGAAGAAGCCCTTCGTGAATCTGTCGCTGTTATTGTTCAGGCTGCGAAACAAGTGCTCGAAAGAACACCGCCTGAACTTTCTGCTGATATTATTGACCGCGGCGTTATTATTACCGGCGGAGGCGCGCTCTTAAACGGCCTTGACCAGCTGCTTGCTGAAGAGCTGAAGGTACCGGTCCTCGTTGCTGAAAATCCTATGGATTGCGTAGCCATCGGCACAGGTGTCATGCTTGATAATATGGACAAGCTTCCTAAACGCAAACTAAGCTGATTTCACAAACCTCATTCTGAAAAAGAATGAGGTTTTTTTATGAAAAAGCCTTCACGAAAAGATGTTAAATGACGATAATAGGATAAAATACTGAGTTTTTATTATAGAACGAACGTTCCTATATGACAACTGGAAAAAATGCCATTTTTAGAGGTGGGAAATTTGTTAAAAGGATTATATACAGCAACATCCGCAATGATTGCCCAGCAGCGAAGAACGGAAATGCTTTCAAATAATATTGCTAACGCAAATACATCAGGATATAAAGCTGATCAAGGCTCGATGCGCGCGTTCCCTGAGATGCTGCTCAGCAGAATAGAATCAAAATCTCCGGCCGGGACATCAAGGACGGAAATCGGTTCCGTGAATACCGGAGTATATATGCAGGAGCTCAAGCCTCTCTTTACACAGGGAAGCCTGAAGTCCACAGACCAGCCTACAGACATTGCATTGATCGAAAATCAAGTTCCGATGAATGCGGAAACCAATGAAAAAGCTGCTCTTTTTTATCCGGTTCAAACAGCGGATGGAATCCGTTATTCAAAAAGCAGCACATTTTCACTAAATGAGAACAATCAGCTGACGATCAACGGACGCCCTATTTTATCGACGGATCGCCAGCCAATCACTGTTGATAATGAGAATTTCACTGTGTCTGAAAACGGTACTGTGACAACGAACGGACGCACAGCCGGCCAGATTGATGTCAGAATGGCGGAAGATGTCCGCAATCTCAAACGGGACGGAAATGATTTGTACAGCACGGCGGACGGTAATGATCTGCCAAGCGCAGCCGGAAATAATCAGGTATCCTATTTATTAAAACAAGGCGTCTCAGAGCTTTCAAACGTGGATGTGACAAGCGCCTATACAGAAATGACTGAAGCGTACAGATCGTTTGAGGCGAATCAGAAGGTTATTCAGGCTTACGATAAAAGTATGGATAAAGCAGCAAATGAAATTGGAAAAATTTAAGATAACGGAAGAAAAAACGGGGGACATCAACTATGCTCAGGTCAATGCTAACGGCATCAACAACCTTAAACCAGCTGCAGCAGCAGATTGACACAATCAGCAGCAACCTTTCAAACAGCAACACAACCGGCTATAAGGCAAAAGATACGAATTTTTCTGAGCTTGTCAGACAGCAATTCGATCAGGTTGATGAAAAAAACGAGGAAGTGGCAAAAGCCCGAAAAACGCCGCCCGGCTTGCGCCTTGGCGTCGGAGCGATGATGAATTCACGCCTGGTCTCTGATCAAGGAAGCATTCAGAAGACCGATCGCGATCTGGATATCGCATTTACGTCTCCATACCAGTATCTTCAGGTAAATGTAAATGGAAACCGCCAGTATACGAGGGACGGGGCGCTGTATGTAACGCCGTCCGCTGCGAATGCCAACCAGCTGCAGCTCGTCACTGGAAATGGGTATCCCGTACTTGATGAGAACGGCAATACAGTGAACATCGACAGCTCAATGAAGAATATCACCATCAATAAGAACGGTACCTTAACCGCATCTGACGGAAACGCGGTTCAGCGGTTTAATCTTGGCGTTGTCCAAGTGAATAACCCTCAAGAGCTGAAATCCGAAGGGAATAACCTTTTCTCTATTGATAATGCGGTAGCTTTTGAAGAGCTAAACGGCGCTAATAGACAAAACATCGGCATGCAGCAGGGCTCACTTGAGATGTCCAATGTCGATATTTCAGAACAAATGACAGATTTGATCACGTCCCAGCGTTCATATCAGCTGAACAGCAGAACGATCACAATGGGAGATCAAATGCTCGGTTTAATCAATTCAGTCAGATAATAAGAAAATGGGCGTTTTTCAATCAGCCGCGCATGATAAAAAAAGCGGCTTTTTCGAAATCGTCCTTTTTTTTGTAGTATTCCGTAATATCTTCTAACAGCACTTCTAAATCCACCCACGCCTCGATTTTTTCTAATTCAAGCACATATTCGAGCAGCTGCTCATAGGGATCTTCCACTGAGGTGTAGAGGGCTTCAAGCGTTTTTAATTTTAAATAAATGGTTTGAATGTCTACCTTTTCAGATAATTCTTTTCCTTTTTGAAGGACGGCTTTAGCTTCTGTGATGTTCCCTGTTTTAAAAAGCGCTCTGACAGACTCGTACACACAATGAAGATATGAGACTGGTGAATTCATTTCAAATTCTTGATTCTTTAATACTTTTCTAAAGTAAAGAAGCGCTTCCTGGTCTTTTTTCTCGGTCGCTTTTAAAAAGCCAAGGTTATAATAAGCGTGGCATAGCAGGTTTTCGTCATGTAGTTGCTGGGTTTTCTTAATGATTTCTTTGAAAAGCTGTTCAGCTTTTTCATAGCGTTCTTGATCAATATAATTCACGGCGAGCAAAAGTTTACAGGTGATTACCTTTTTGATATAGCCGAATTGGTGCAAATAGATGTGTAATGCTTTTTTGACGTATTGGATGGAAAGCGGCGGTGATTTCATCAAGTAATAGGCGCCGGCGGTTTGATAATATAAATCAGCGGCTTCAAACGTATTTTGAATGGCGGCCAGGTACTGTTCAGCTTTTTTAAAATGATGTACTGCATGTTTCGGAGCTGTTTTTACCATCTCATATAACCCAGAGAAAAAATACAGATAATATTTCAATTCATCATCCATTTTGTCTTCCAGGCCATATAGGTCATCGAACAATGAATCGAGTCCGTTCTGGTTTTCAAAAAGCAGCTGATGGCGGGCCTGAAACAATTGATAACGCATCCAAAGTTTTGTGTTCTTTTTGATCTTTGGAAGGTGCTGATCAATTTTCTCTTTCAGTGTGCAAACGTGATTCATTTTGCGTTTGCTCATTGCGGAATACCACTCGTCTAACATGTTTAGCATTCTTTTTTCAATAAACTTCGAAATCATTTTCCTACCTCTTTGCTATTGGTAAAATCTATAATTATCATATCATAACTTTTGACGGCTCTCATTGACAGTTGGTTACATTTTAGCGCGGTTGAAAAAGAGATTAATTCATAATATACTTTTCAAATGTACAGATTGGATCTTTGATGATTGCTATACATACTAATGCAGATGAAGGAGATGTCAAGACAATGCTTGATACTCAGCAAATTAAAGAAATTATTCCTCACCGTTATCCGTTTTTGCTTGTGGATCGGATTACGGAAGTTGAAGAGGGCAAACGGGCAAAAGGCTATAAAAATGTAACCGCTAATGAAGAGTTCTTTAACGGACATTTTCCTCAGTACCCGGTTATGCCCGGCGTATTAATCGTAGAAGCACTCGCTCAAGTCGGAGCTGTTGCGATGTTGATTAAAGAAGAAAACCGCGGCAGACTGGCTTTTTTTGCAGGCATTGATAACTGCCGCTTTAAAAAACAAGTCAAGCCTGGTGACCAGCTTCACCTTGAGGTTGAAATCATTCGTGCCCGCGGCACAATCGGGCGCGGAAAAGGCGTTGCCACAGTTGATGGCGAAGTCGTTTGCGAAGTAGAACTGACTTTTGCCCTCGGAGAATAATTGAAAAAAGGCAGATGGCCAGCGGCACATTTGTCTTTTTTCTTTACAAATATAGAAAAGCAGGTGATTGTATGTGGAATGAATTTAAAGCCTTTGCCATGCGGGGGAATATCGTAGACCTTGCGATTGGTGTTGTGATAGGCGGCGCTTTTGGAAAGATCGTCACATCTCTAGTAAATGATATCATTATGCCTTTGGTCGGTTTGCTGCTGGGAGGGCTTGACTTTTCAGGCCTGTCGTTTACGTTTGGCGATGCTGTAGTGAAGTATGGCAGCTTTATACAGACGATTGTGAACTTCTTAATTATATCGTTCTCCATTTTTATCGTCATTCGGACTTTGAATGGGTTAAGGCGCAAAAAAGAAGCAGCAGAAGAAGAGGCTGCGGAGGAAGCTGTGGATGCGCAGGAGGAGCTGCTGAAAGAAATCAGAGACCTGCTGAAGCAGCAAGCAAAGTCGCCGGAATAAAAAAGATGCCGTTAGAAACGGCGTCTTTTTTTATCTCAATTTTCGTTTAGGTTTGTTCTATGTCCTTCAGTCCCGCGGGGCTTTCCGTTGTTTCAGCGAGATGAATGAGCATTGAGACAGAGGTGCCTGCATCCGGAGTGCTGATGATCATCAACTCGCTTCCGCAAAAATGTTTCAGCCGCTGATTGATATTTTTCAACCCGACGCTGCGATCGAAATCCGCAGATAAGAGATCTTTTTGTTTTTCCGGAGGCATCCCCGCACCGTTATCCTCTACTTTGATGTGATACTCATTTTTGCTTTGTTTTTTAGCTGTCAGTTTGATCCATCCTCCGCCTCTTTTCTTGCTGACACCGTGAAGAACGGCATTTTCCACCAAGGGCTGAATCATTAAAGGCGGAAGGATAAAGTCAATGTCTTCATCTATATCGAAAAGAACCTCAAGCCGATTACCGAATCGCGTCTTTTCTATAGAAAGATAGGAATTGATAATCGAAAGCTCATGTCTGAAGGAACTGATGGCTGATGTATTTTGAAAGTCAAAACTCATTCTTAAATAGTTGGTAAATTCCTCTGTTACCTCCCGGGCCTTTTCAATATCCAAATGAGTGAGAGAAATAATCGTGTTTAATACATTATAAAGAAAATGAGGCTTGATTTGCGACTGGAGAAACGCCATTTCCATTCTTGTGGCTTGATTTGCTGTATGTTTCATCATGATCAGGTTTTGAATACGCGCCATAAATTCAGAGTAATGATAAGGTTTTTGCAAAATGTCATTCGCTCCGGCATGAAAAGCCTTGTATTTGTCATGGCCGATAATGGCAGCTGTAATGATCAGAACCGGAAGATCCACCATGCTGAATCGTTCGCGAATTTTCATACAGACTTCGAAACCAGTCATATCCGGCATCATAAAGTCACAGCTTCAGGCCTTGCACCGGGACAATACGCTTTTGTTGAAACGAAAGCGCCAGCCGGTTATGTGCTGAACACTGAGAAAATAGAGTTTGAGATTTCTGATTCCTCTGAAGGAAAGCCTGAAGCTACAGATGCCGGGATCGCCATTAAAGCATTCCAGTCAAGTGGAGAACGTCGAAAGCACGTGAAATATACTTATTTTTACTTCACAATCAAGGCGGCAGATAACAATTAAAAGTGTCGATCTGGAGCTTCCGATCGTAAAAGGCACAACCAATGAAAATCTTTTGATAGGGGCGGCAACAATGCGCCCGGATCAAAAAATGGGTGAGGGAAATTATCCGTTGGCGGGCCATCATTTGAAGCAAAAGAATCTTCTGTTCGGACCTCTGGAGAATATAAAAACAGGTGCCCAAATTGTCATCACGGATTTTAAAAAGGATTATATCTATTCTGTAACATCTAAAGACATCATATCGGAAACGGATGCAGATGTAGTTGAGGAGACAAACAAAAAAGAGATTACGCTAATCACATGTGACAAGGCTGTCAAAACTGAAGGGCGCCTTGTTGTGAAAGGGGAATTGGTTGATTCTTTTGGCCATACAAATTAAATATGCAAGGGTGAAAGCACGAAGAGAAAAGCTGCCGTTCAAAACGGCAGCTTTTTTCATGCAGAACATATCTATTCAAAATGTCTATTGTGATGCTCTTCGGTTCTGTGTCTGTTTTGGGGAACATGCCCCCTCATATTTATAATTTTTGCTTAAATGCCTCAATGAGTTTTGTTCCTGTATAGCCCTCTTTTACAAGGGACTCGAGAATGGTTTCAGTGCCCTGCTGTTTTCTTGTGACCATTTGTCCGTAGAGTAAAACCTGGATGCTTTCTTCCAGCTTGACGATATTTTTCACTGCTGCTGTCAGCTGGGCGGGGCGATTGCTTTTTTTCGTGATCGTTACAAATACTTTGGCTTCAGATTGGCTGTTTTGAAGCTGTTCAAAAAAAGACAGATGTTCTTTCTGTACAAGCGCCTCAATCAGCCAGTGATTTTCACCGTCTTCTTTATTTATAATCAGTCCGTCAATAAGGGGAAACTGTTCGATTGATTGTTCTTCCTTGTCCACTCGTTCCACATTCAGGTCAACCAGTTTAAAGGTTTTCATTTCTTCTCACCCCGATTACTTCCAAAGTTTTCTTGCCTTCCATTATAACATAAACGTTTTCGAGGAAAAAATCCTGCAATGCTGGGGCTAAAGAATTTTGTATGAGCGAAACATTTAATAATTTCTATTTTTTCATTATACTGTAACTGACTATGGATTACGGAGAGATGTGGTATGAATCAATTTCGTTTAAAAGAAATTTATATTGACGGCGCTCCTTCTGAAAGCCATTTGATTCAAAAGGAAGTAACATATATGTTAAGCCGTAAAGAAGTGTTTGAGGTTCATCTGAACAAAAAAGGAAGAATAAGTTTTTTATACGAAACACAAGATGGCATGGAGCAGTATAAAATCAAGCTGTCAATGCCGGAAAAAAAATTGAGCTTTCAGTGGTTTGCGTGGGATGGCTCTTCCTATGTGCGCATGAATACGCAAAACTGGCTGACAAAGCAAATCTTTTTCCGTTTTTTAAAAAGTACATATTTCTTCAAAGGGAAAAAGCAAAAGATGTTTTTAGCTGAAGGAAAAATGAAAACGAAAGATAAAAACAGAGGCTGAAAGCCATTTTTAAGCGTTTTTCTTTTCTTGTTGCATCATTTACAATACATACAACCGCAAGGAGAGGAGGAATCGCATGTTCAATCATGTCATGCTTGTCGGACGTCTTACAAAAGATCCTGATCTTCGCTACACTTCCGCCGGTGCGGCAGTTGCACATGTTACGCTCGCGGTGAACCGCAGCTTCAAGAATGCTTCAGGTGAAATCGAAGCTGATTACGTCAATTGCACACTTTGGAGAAAAACAGCTGAAAACACGGCGTTGTATTGCCAAAAAGGTTCTCTCGTCGGCGTAAGCGGACGGATTCAGACACGAAGCTATGAAAACGCGGAAGGCGTTAACGTGTATGTAACAGAAGTGTTGGCTGACACTGTTCGTTTTATGGACCCTAAACCCCGGGAAAAAGCTGCTGATTGACACCCCTTGCTCCTCCCGTTATCTATCCATTCACCATTATCCGAATCTTCGCATCATCCCCTCAAAATTGACCAGTCGACCAGACTGGTTCTTTCTTTTTGTCCACTTAGGAAAAATTGGTTCTCTCGACGCATTTTTACTTAAAATCACTTATTAATGTTGAATAGAATTAAATAAAAACTTATAATTACTTATAAATGATTGCTGAGAAAAGGAATGAGGGCGTGTACCAAGAAGAAAGATTAGTAGCGATTTTGGATTTTTTAAAACAGCATAACCGAATTACAACGGAGCAGATCTGTACGCTCCTGCAAGTGTCAAGGGATACAGCGCGACGAGATCTTGTGAAACTTGAGGAACAGAATGCCATCATCCGCACAAGAGGCGGCGCCATTTTGCCGACTGTGCATCAGAAAATTCAAAGCTATTCCGGCCGCCTGAAAACAGTGTCTGAGGAAAAAAATAAGATCGGCAGGCTTGCAGCATCGCTTATTCATGATGGTGACCGGGTGATTTTAGACGCCTCTACAACTGTTCAGGCATGTGCAAAGCACTTGAATGCGGTTGATTGTACGGTAATCACCAATTCGATTAATCTTGCGGATGTGCTGTCCGATAAAGAGGGAATTGAAATTTATCTGCTGGGAGGCAAGCTGGAAAAGGAGCACCGCTTTCTGTACGGGTCCTCTGTGATTGAAAAGCTCTCAAGCTACCATGTTGATAAAGCGCTGATTGGTGTGGTCGGTATTTCCGAACATGGCATTACAATTGCGCATGAAGAGGATGGCATGGTGAAGCGGAAAATGATACAGCAGGCAAAGCAGGTCATCGCGCTTGCAGACCATTCGAAGCTGGGCAGCACCAGTTTTTATCAGTATGCGGAGCTGAATGAAATCGACCTTTTGATTACAGACAGGCTGCCGAATCAGGCATTTTGTGACTTGCTTGACCGAAACGGCGTTGAGCTTCTCGTGACAGAACAGGATGAAGGAAAGGACTGACAAACGTGAAATTAATTGCGATTGATTTAGATGGAACCTTACTCAACAGCAAGCATCAGGTAAGCTTGGAAAATGAAAACGCACTGCGGCAGGCGCAGCGGAACGGTATTGAGGTGGTGGTGTCAACTGGGCGCGCTCATTTTGACGTCATGTCAATCTTTGAACCGCTGGGGATCAAAACATGGGTCATCAGTGCAAACGGCGCCGTCATTCACGATCCCGACGGCAGGCTTTATCATCACGAAACGATTGATACGAAACGGGCGTATGACATTCTCTCATGGCTTGAGTCGGAAAACTATTATTATGAGGTATTCACAGGTTCAGCGATTTATACGCCTCAAAACGGCAGAGAACTTCTTGATGTTGAGCTGGACAGATTCAGAAGCGCAAATCCGGAAGCGGATCTTTCTGTCCTTAAGCAGGCGGCCGAGGTGCAATACAGCCAATCGGGCTTTGCTTACATTAACTCCTTTCAAGAGCTGTTTGAAGCCGATCAGCCAATCGATTTTTACAATATTCTCGGCTTTTCTTTCTTCAAAGAAAAGCTTGAGGCAGGCTGGAAAAGATATGAGCATGCCGAAGATTTGACGCTTGTCAGTTCGGCTGAGCACAACTTTGAGCTTTCTTCCCGCAAAGCTTCCAAGGGGCAGGCGCTGAAGAGGCTTGCAAAACAGCTGAATATTCCGCTCGAGGAAACCGCTGCTGTAGGTGACAGTTTAAATGACAAATCGATGCTGGAGGCTGCGGGAAAAGGTGTAGCGATGGGCAATGCCCGGGAAGATATCAAATCGATAGCCGATGCGGTCACCTTAACCAATGACGAACATGGTGTCGCACATATGATGAAACATTTGATGTAGGTATATGTGCTGCTCCAAAAGCGCATTCTGTTGATAACCGGCGTAACGGATTTTTTGGAAATTCGGCGTGACGGCTATGAACGGAAAAAAGCTGGCTCTTTTAGAGCCAGCTTTTTTAGTCATGATTATTGCGCTGTTGCGCTTAATGTAAACAGTTCTTCAAGCTCCTGTGTGGAAAGCTCGGTAATCCAGTTTTCACTTTGGATAATTTGATCGTTCAGGGTTTGCTTGGATTCAAGCATGACATCAATTTTTTCCTCGATTGTTCCCGTCGTAATCATTTTATGAACGTGGACAAAGCGCTCCTGGCCTATGCGGTATGCACGGTCAGTCGCTTGATTTTCAACCGCCGGGTTCCACCATCTGTCATAATGGATGACGTGATTGGCGGCGGTCAAATTAAGTCCGGTGCCTCCAGCTTTGAGTGAAAGAATCAGTGTCGGATATTCTTTCCTTTGAAATTTCTCAACGAGTGTATCCCGCTCTTGCTTGGAGAGACTCCCATTTAAAAATTGCACAGGTTCCCCGAACGTTTTTTCAAGCAGCCGCTTCATCATGTTCCCCATCTGAATGTATTGCGTGAAAATCAGGCAGCTTTCGTTTTGGGCGCGAATCGCTGTCATCAGTTCCAGCAATTTTTCGAGCTTGACTGATCTGCCGGCCAGCAGCTCGGTTTGCTCTTCCTTTAAATAAAGCGCGGGATGATCGCATATTTGCTTGAGCCGTCCAAGCATGCTGAGGATCAGCGCTTTTCGCTGCATGCCGGTCAGGGATGTCATATGGTCAAAAGTGTCTTTGACGAGCTGCTCATAAAGGGATGCCTGC
The DNA here is from genome assembly GCF_037963565.1 of Bacillus sp. PS95. NCBI lineage: Bacteria > Bacillati > Bacillota > Bacilli > Caryophanales > Bacillaceae > Bacillus > Bacillus sp. PS95. The sequence goes on along the minus strand of NZ_CP150160.1, from coordinate 3,699,955 downwards.
TCGGCTGACAGCGGGATAAATTCTTTTTCTTCCAGCTTCTCAGGAAGATTAAGCGCGACCTCTTCATCCCGTTTCGTCCGGCGGAGAAGGAATGGCCGGATTAATTGCTGAAGCTGTCCGATTCTCTTTTCGTCCCGGTCTTTTTCGATCGGCAGCACATAGCGTTTATGGAAGCCGGTCAAACTGCCGAGGTAGCCTTTATTCATGAAGTCAAAAATAGACCACAGCTCAGTCAGTCGGTTTTCCATCGGCGTGCCGCTCAGCGCGATATGGTGAAGCCCCTTCAGCTTCCTGATTGCGCGTGATTGCTTCGTATGCGCGTTTTTAATATTTTGCGCTTCATCAAGGCAGATCGTGTTCCATGTCACAGAAGAAAGCTCTTCAGTATCGGCATGTGACAGTCCATATGAAGTGAGCACCACGTCTGCGTTTTCATAATGCGCGGCGAAATCATCACCCTTTGGCCGGCGCGGCCCATAATGGAGCGCGACAGACAGATCAGGTGCAAAGGTTTGAAGCTCCCGCTGCCAGTTGCCAAGTACGGATGTCGGCGCAATAATCAAATGAGGCGTTTTTTGCCGGCCGCTTTCCTTCACGTGAAGGAAATAGGCGATCATTTGAATCGTTTTCCCAAGCCCCATATCGTCAGCTAGACAGGCGCCAAAACCGCTTTCCCGCAGAAACAGCAGCCAGTTCATGCCGTATTTCTGATAAGGGCGGAGCGTTCCTTTGAAAGAAGGACTGACTTCGTGCTCCGGCAGGTTTTCCGCGGCAGTGAGCTTTCGAATCAGTGACCTGAGCTGTTTAGACAGATCAAACTGAATGCCGGCAAAAGCGGATGTATCAATCAGGTCCGAATCCTCAAGTCCGCCATCCTGCTGATCCATTAGCTCCCGCGCCAGAATATCAGACATGTGGAGTCCCTCTGATTCTGCTTTTTCCATCAGGCGTTTCATCTGTTTGATAAACTGCGGATCGATTTTAACCCATTGCCCGCGGATATTAACAAGGCGCCTGTTGCTGGCGACAAGCTCATTAAATTCAGCCTCAGTCAGTTCAATTCCATTTGTCGCAAACCGCCAGTTGAAATCAAGCAGTGCATTCATGCCGACAAATGACTCGCCGCGCGGGGAGGACGACACCTTTGCTTTCAGCATCATGTTGCTGTCTCTGACAATCTGCCACCAGGACGGCAGGAGGATTTCTACCCCCATATCGACAAGCGTCTCACTTGCTTCTGACAGGAAGATCCAGGCTTCTTCCTCCGAGATCAGCGTTGTCCCGGAATCAAACGACAGCCACGGAACCGTTCTGTGAAAGCGGTCCTGCTCACGCGCGATTTTATCGCTGTACGCCTGCCACGATTTTTTGAGGCTCTTCAGTCCGTCAAAGAATTCTACAGCACCGCTCTTTTTATCGCGTAAAAACATCTCGATCTTCCATTCGTCTCCGTCAAAGTCCGGTTCATTTAAGCGCAAGCCGACAGTAAATGGAGATTGATCGTCAATCCAGCCAATGCCTTCCAGAAAATCCTCTTCATCAAGAAAATGGCCGCGGAATGTCGTAACCGCAGGCGATTTTTCCTTGATATGTTCCCATTTCTCCCGCAGGTCATCGTCGTACTGGATGTAATCCTGTACGGCAGAGGAAAACCATTCCGCAGTAAAGCCTTCCAGTATATTATCGCGGTCTTTCCAGCGAAAAACACCGTTTGTCCATGCGTCATAGTCAGGCAGAAAATCGCCGTCCGCGATAAATTCATAGATGGTCGATGCCGCCTCGATCAGCGGCTCCGTTTCTTCTGTAAGCTGCACGGAGCTGAATGAGTTGAACGAGTTTTTGCCGAGAAGCTCTACAGTCATCCATGGCGATAGCAGGACAGCAGTCGTCCCGATGAAGCTGACATCCTCTAGAAAGGTTCCGTAAAATGAGGATTCATGCCATTGGAACAAATGCTTTTTCATATGGCTGTAGGGAAGAGGCTGCTCATTTTCATCAAAGGCTGAGAGCGTAAATGACCCATCTTCCATTTGTTCGACGTGGATGAGAATTTCTTTAAGACTCGCCATCAATCAACTTTCCTTTCTGCAGTTCTTCTTGAAGCGCACGCAGGCGCTTGTAATGCGAGCTCAGCAGCTGAATATACCGCTCCCACACCTTCTGCTTTTTCGCTTTTTTGTACAGGGTGCGCAATTTTTTCAAATACCGGGCGGCTTCCTTGTACGAGCTGCGGTTCTTCTGATCAATGAAAAAAGCCACTTCTCTATGGTAAGCCGGTATAAGCGCCTCAGGGTCGCTCGCTGCAATTTCCTTGAGCATCATTTTATCCATTTCATTGATGGAAAAGCCGACAAGGCTATGAATTTCAATCCACTCGGCATAGCGTTTTTTTTCATATAAATAATGGCTGTATTCTGTGAACGTATACGGCAGACAGCCCGCGGCAAAGCGCTCAAACAGCGCTTGATCATTGGTTTGCTGCACATAGGCATTCAACAGAAGGAACAGCTCGCCGATCACATCGCGAATCTCTTTAAACGGCTTATCCAGCTTCGTATAACCCATCGCAATTGGCTCAATTTGCTGGTACCATGTTTTAAGCCGTTTCCAGTCCTTCTTGGCAGTCATTTCACTCAGCCATTGGAACGTATAAGGGAGCGCTTCCGGTGGGAATTGATCCGCTTCCGCAAAAATAACGTCATCATTCTTTTGCAGGAATTCCAAATGCAGGCGCCCGAATTGCAATTCGGGAGAAAAACGCCGTCCTGCTTCTTTTTTCAATATCTCCTGTTCGCGTGCCACCCATTTTGGCCGCGACAGCAGCGCACTCCAAATTTCACCGAAGACGCGGATGCGTTCATATTGGAAAATTTCTTCTTTCAACAGCAAAGGTCGGATAACATCCGGTGTTTTATCCAAAAACGGATCAAGCGCAAAAGACAGCGCGTACGTTTTTAATTTATCAATAGAGCTGTAGATTGTATCCATCAGCTGTTCAACGTACGGATTGAGGGAATAAAAATCTTGTTCGGGGTTTAGCTTGCCCGCTTCAATCAATGTGAACATGCGAAGCCAAACCGCAATCGCGGAATGAATCTGATACAGGCTTTTCAGCTCCGGCTTGTTCGGCGCATGTTTTTTTAATGCGGACAGGTAGCCGTAATAGAGGCCCTGCATGTTTTGGCTGCCTTCTGGCGTACGTGCCTGCCAGAGAGAAAACTCTGAATCAAAAAAAGCAAGCCAGCTTGAAAGTGATTCTTCATTAGGCAGCACCTTTTCCTGAAACTGGCGGCGGACGAGCTCTTTGCTTTCCTCAAGCTTTTCCCTCTCCAGCCAATACTCTGTAAAAGTACCCACTCGCTCGAACATTGCATATACATATAAAAACACAGCCAGCATATGGCGGCAGATTCTTCCGGACGGACATGAACAGCCGCTTTTGACTATGACAAACAAGTTCAATGTGACCCGCACAGGCACAACATCCTGCACGTAAGCCGTAACTTCCGTCGGACTCACTGCTTGTAAACGATAGACTGAATCCTGCCGATATAAAATAAGGGCTTTTTTGATCAGCTGAACATTTTCCTCATTGTAAGGAAGAAGTTCTTTTAACTGTTCAGCAGATGCCAGCACATCGTCTTTGGAAATCATATTCTGAAGCATGATTATCGCTCCTAACCGAGTCACGTAATAAAAAGATCCAATTTCTCTATTATATCGCAACACATCGGCCTTAAAAAGTTTTTCCTAAAAAAGGACATAAAAAATAGGATGTGTCGAATGATGTATTAGAGATTGCAAATTGATAACCAGCATCATATAATAATCGTGTTTTCAACTTAATGGAAGCTGAAAGGAAAAAAAAGATGAGTGAAAAGAAATTGAATCAAGAAGAATTTCTGAAAATTTTGATGCATGCACATGAAATTGGTGAGCAGTCATCTGAGATGACGACGAAGGAAATGCTTGAAAATTTGATTTCTCATATTAAAAATGGATATGCAACATAAAAATCCCGCACGCCTTTTGCGGGATTTTTTTATGCGAGGTTACGTGACTGCACGAATAAGAGAAAATGAGACAGCGTTGTCAACACAGTAAATATAGCGCTTACATAAAAAAGAGTAACATTTCGTTTTGTAAAAAAATGTCGAATTATGTCACGTGAAAAGCTGGAGAAATGCGGTTTCAACGTTGTATAATCGTAAATGGAAAAGGATGTTATAAGAGATTTGGAGGTATCATGGGAGAATCTACTAGCTTAAAAGAGATATTATCAACGTTAACAAAACGCATACTTTTGATTATGATTGTAACCGCAGCTGCCACTGCTGCCGGCGGACTCATTAGTTTCTTCGCACTTACACCCATCTATGAAAATTCAACTCAGATTCTGGTCAACCAATCGAAAAATGAACGAAAAGAAGTCCAATTTAACGATGTCCAAACCAATCTTCAGTTAATCAATACGTACAATGTCATCATTAAGAGCCCTGCCATCTTAGATGAAGTCATTAAAGAAATGGGCCTGTCGATGACATCCCAAGAACTGAATGACAAAATTACCGTATCCAGCGAACAGGACTCCCAAGTGGTCAACATATCAGTCAGGGATGAAAACGCGGAAACAGCGGCTCATATTGCCAATACTATAGCATCTGTTTTTCAAGACAAAATCACATCCATTATGAATGTTGACAATGTCAGCATTCTGTCAAAAGCCGAGGTTTCAGAACATCCGTCCCCTGTATCGCCAAAGCCGCTACTAAACATTGCCATCGCGTTTGCGGCCGGATTGGCGGGAAGCATCGGACTGGCCTTCCTGCTTGAGCATTTGGATAATACGATCAAATCGGAAGAGCAGCTCGAATCCTTGCTGGACATACCTGTTTTAGGGACAGTTTCCACCATTGCGAATGAGCAGAAAACAGCTAAGACCTTACAGGGTTTCCAATCTGAAAAAACGGGGAGTGGACATTTTGGCGCTTAGAAAAAGCAGAGACTCGCGGATGCGGAGAAATGTCATTGCAATGACAGAGCCGAAATCCTTGAACTCTGAACAATATCGGACGATTCGCACGAATATAGAATTTGCTTCAGTGGACCGCCAGATGAAATCAGTCATGATCACATCGGCTTGTCCCGGAGAAGGAAAATCAACAACGGCCGCCAACCTGGCTGTCGTATTCGCCCAGCAGGGAAAAAAAGTGCTCCTGATTGATGCTGATTTGCGAAAACCAACAGTACATACGGCCTTTTTTCTTGAAAATACGGTTGGCTTAACATCTGTTTTATTAAAGAAAAGCTCTATGGAGCAGGCTGTACAGGCATCGAATGAAAAACATCTTGACGTGCTGACGAGCGGCCCGATCCCGCCAAACCCGGCCGAGCTTCTCTCCTCGAAGTGGATGAAGGAGCTTGCATACGAAGCGTGTGCGGCATATGATATGGTCATTTTTGATACGCCGCCTATTCTTGCCGTAGCAGATGCACAGATTTTAGGCAACGTGGCAGACGGTTCTGTTCTGGTTATTTCAAGCGGGAAAACAGAAAAAGAACAAGCCGCAAAAGCGAAAGAGGCGCTTGAAACGTGCAAAAGCAAGCTTCTTGGGGCGATTATGAACGGCAAAAAGCTTTCGAAGCACTCTGAATACGGATATTACGGAAACAAGGACAATTTCATGCAAAATAAATAACGTGCATCGTGCCCGTTATTTATTTTTGCGAAAAAAGGGGGCTAGGACATGATCGATATTCACTGTCACATTCTTCCCGCAATGGATGACGGGGCAGGTGATTCGGCCGACAGCATAGAAATGGCAAGAGCCGCTGTTCGTCAGGGAATCCGGACGATCATTGCGACACCTCATCATAACAACGGTGTGTATAAAAACGAGCCAGCTGCAGTCAGAGAAGCAGCAGATCAGTTAAACAAACGTTTAATCAAAGAAGACATTCCTTTACATGTGCTTCCGGGACAGGAAATCAGAATCTACGGCGAGGTGGAACAAGACCTTGCCAAACAGCAGCTGCTTTCGCTGAATGATACAAAACACATCTTGATTGAGTTTCCGTTTGATCACGTTCCCCGATATGCGGAGCAGCTTTTTTATGATTTGCAGCTGAAAGGATATATTCCGGTTATCGCCCATCCTGAACGCAACAGGGAAATTCGCGAAAACCCGTCCTTGCTGTATCATCTTGTGGAAAAAGGAGCAGCATCTCAGATTACTTCAGGAAGTCTTGCGGGGACCTTCGGCAAGCAGCTGAAAGCATTTTCTCTCCGGCTGGTTGAAGCCAATTTGATCCATTTCGTAGCCTCAGATGCCCATAATGTGAAAACGAGAAATTTTCACACTCAAGAGGCCCTTTATGTTCTAGAGAAAGAATTCGGCTCGGAACTTCCTTATATGCTGACGGAAAATGCAGAGCTTCTCCTGCGGAATCAGACCATCTTCAGACAGCCTCCGCAGCCGGTCAAAAGAAGAAAATTGTTTGGTCTTTTTTAACAGCCGATTCTCATTTCACCACTTTCTTTTTGAGAGCGATATAATAGTGTATTGTATGGTTGAATCACATTTCAGAAATCTGTACAGGCTGTACCCGACAGGCTATGCGGGAGATCATTCGCATTCATGATAGGATGTTCTCATACGATATTACGGAAGCTGCAAAGCAGCAATTTAACTGTTGGAGGGAAACAATGAATATAACAGTCATCGGAACAGGCTATGTCGGTCTTGTGACAGGTGTTTCTCTTTCTGAGATTGGACATCATGTAACCTGCATTGATATTGACGCTCACAAGATTGATGAAATGAGAAAGGGCATTTCCCCCATATTTGAACCAGGTCTTGAAGAGCTGATGAGAAAAAATACAGCTGATGGACGGCTGAACTTTGAAACGAGCTATGAGAAAGGCTTGGCACAGGCAGACATCATTTTTATAGCGGTCGGCACACCGCAGAAAAGCGACGGGCACGCCAATCTGGAGCAAATTACAGATGCGGCCAAACGCATCGCAAAGCATGTCAAACGAGATACAGTCGTGGTAACGAAAAGCACAGTGCCCGTTGGGACAAACGATTTGATTAATGGACTGATTACTGAACATCTAGCGGAGCCAGTCAGTATTTCGGTCGCCTCCAATCCGGAATTTTTGCGTGAGGGGTCGGCGATCTATGATACCTTTCATGGTGACAGGATCGTGATCGGGACGGCCGATGAGAAAACAGCAAATACGCTGGAGGAGCTCTTCCGTCCGTTTCAAATCCCGATTTACCAAACGGATATCAGAAGCGCCGAGATGATCAAATATGCCTCAAATGCTTTTCTGGCCACTAAGATCAGTTTTATAAACGAAATTTCGAATATATGTGAAAAGGTCGGCGCCGATATTGAAGCAGTCGCGTACGGGATGGGACAGGATAAGCGGATCGGGAGCCAGTTTTTGAAAGCGGGCATAGGCTACGGCGGCTCTTGTTTTCCAAAGGACACAAACGCCCTCGTGCAAATTGCCGGCAATGTCGAGCATGATTTTGAACTGCTGAAATCGGTTATCAAAGTCAACAACAATCAGCAGGCGATGCTGGTTGATAAAGCGCTGAACAGGCTCGGCGGGGTGACGGGAAAAACGATTGCCCTTTTAGGCCTGTCATTTAAACCGAATACCGACGATATGAGGGAAGCGCCGTCAATTGTTATTGCAGACCGTCTCGCTGCGCTCGACGCCCGTATCAGAGCCTACGATCCCATTGCAGTTGGTCATGCAAAGCATGTTCTCCCGCAAGCTGTTGAATATAAAGAGACGATCGAGGAAGCTGTCAAAGGGTCTGACGCCGTCATGATTTTAACCGACTGGGCTGACATTAAACAATTCCCGTTAGCGGCTTATCGGGATTTGATGGAATCGCCGCTCATATTTGACGGCAGAAACTGCTACACATTGGATGAAGCTGCGGCTTCAGGAGTGGAGTATTATTCTGTCGGTCGGAAGGCGGTTGTTCCGTCAGGTGCAATTCAATAGATGAAAAAGAAAGGCTGGTTGCGCACCAGTCTTTTTTTCATCTATTGCGGGGTGCTGAATACATTTGCTACTATTTAACTATTGTTTGGAAAATTATACAGAAGTAGGGCTTCTTTAAACAATCGTTTGAAAAACATTAGAAGAAACGAAGAAAACCAGAAAATAAAACCTTGGAGATGCCGGAAAAGGAGAGAATCTGATGAATCATCTGCCCGAAAAAATGAGACCGTACCGCGACTTGCTGGAGAAATCAGCGAAAGAATACGTGAAACTGAATGTGAGAAAAGGGAAAACAGGACGATATGACAGCAAAATTGCCGGTGATCCCTATTTCCCCAAGCATGAAACATACCCGACTGATGAAAATGGACAGCCGATGAAGCTTCTGGCACAGATTAATTTCTCACACATTCCCCAGCTTGACGGCTACCCTTCTTCAGGTATCCTGCAGTTCTACATTTCTGTTCATGATGACGTCTATGGATTGAATTTTGACGATCGATGTGAACAAAAGAATTTCAGAGTGATCTATTTTGAAAATATCATAGAAAACGAAGACGAGCTTGTTTCTGATTTTTCATTTATTGGCACAGGCGAATGTGATTTTCCGATTTTATCAGAAGCGGCAGTCGAGCCTGTGAAATCTTCGGAATGGGTGCTGCCTACAGATTTTCAATTTGAGCAGTATACGGGCATGGAAACAATGGAGTTCTTTGGTCAGTTCGGCGAGGATGAAGAAGACATTTATAATGAACTGGCTGAAAACGGATTTGGCCATAAAATCGGCGGATACGCTTCTTTTACCCAGCATGATCCGCGGGAATACGCATATAAAGAACACACCATCATGCTTTTACAAATTGATTCAGACGATGATATCGATTCAATGTGGGGAGACGTCGGCATCGCCAATTTTTTCATAACACCTGACGATCTAAGGAAAAAAGACTTTTCAAACGTTCTGTATAACTGGGACTGCAGCTAATACAAGCTTTTGATCCAAAGGGTCAGAAGCGGGGAATAATAGAAGCCAAATGACAAAATCAGACGTGGCCGACCAGATGAAGAACATAAACATGAACAATAAGCTCAGCGCCGAAAGAGGCAGATCAACAACATCTGCCTCTTTCAAGTGCCTTTATAACTATGACATTAGGTATTTCTATTTGATAAAACGCTTTTATTAACTGTATAACGAACAAAAACAAGATCAAATACCTACATTTCAAGAGCGTTATATGCCTAAATTAAGCCATTTACCCTATTTAAGCCGCCTTCTGGCTATTTTAAAATATAATATATGGAAATAAAGTATGGAAAAGTCTATCTTCATCAGCCCCTCCATACGACTTTTTGAGTATTAAGAGGTGATTCAGATGGGTTATGAAAGTATGCTAGCGGATATCAAAAGTTCGCTCAACGGAAAAATTTCCGACGTGGAAGACAAGATCGAAAAGCTGAAAAAAGCAAAAAAGGACATAGACACGCTGCAAGAAGAGGCAATCACTGAAATCAAAGAAATTGTAAAACCAGAATTGGGCAAGCATTGGACGGGAACAAAAGCCGATGATTTCGACAAGGGAAGAGAAGAGGCGAAATCGGAAGCATCTAAGATTGTGAATGATAAATATAACGAGTATATGGCTTCGATTCAAAGCAAAATATTCTGGCTTGAGACAGAGAAATTTGAGCTTAATTTGACAAAAAGTGCAGCGAATGCCGCAGGCGACCTTCTTGCTAAAGGAGAAGATTTCGTAGAAGAAGCAGGAAGACAAATTAGTAAACTAAAATGGTGGTGATCTTTTTTTATGTCAGAAATTAAGCTGAAGTACGACACAGTCATCAAAACATTAGATTCTGTCAAAGATGCGCTTGCTGACGTAACAATCGGCGCCGCGGGGTCCAATGGAAAAAATAAACTCGATTATACGAAAAAATATCATGAGCGTGAGGAGAACATCAAAACCATGCTCGGAGATTACAAAAAAGCGGTACAGAAAAATATCGAGGATACAAAGGATAACGTAGATTCACTCAAAGAGCAGGACGCGGCGATAGCGGTAAAATAGAACAGAAAGGGCAGTGCGATGAGTAAAGTATTTGAATCAAAATCTTTAATCGAAGAAGCGAAGAGCAGAAAAAAGCAATATGAGACGCTTGAAGAGCAGCTGAATACGCTGAAAAAAGCGTTTCAGGGAGTTGCAGATTTAGGCGACAATTTTAAAGGAAAAGGCGCGGACAATATTAAAGATTTTTTTCAGGGGCAGGCGGAAATCGTAGACAGCTGGCTGACGCTTGTCTCTGCTCAAATTGCGTTTTTAAACGGCATTTCAGGAGATATTAAAGATCAAGAACTCAATGATTCATATGTGGAAACTTCATTTTTGGATCATGAGCTGCCCAATGGAGACCTGAAAGCCTCAGAGATAGTCTCCGCTCATAAAGAAGAAATCGATTCTATTTTGTCAGGCATCAGCGATATTATTGATCTCGACATGTACACGCTTGACGAGTATGCAGATAAGATGGGCGATGCCCAAAAAGTCAGACGTGACACGATCACAGCTGTCGATAAGCTTGATGAATCCCTGACCACTGAATATCAAAATTTAGAATCTCTGGACAACGCAGTGCTCACCAAATATTCTGTTCTCATGCAGGCCACCAGCAATGGGAAGAGCGCATCCCCTATGTACTATGACAAAAAAGCCTTCCACAGCAATGAAGTTTACAAAAGCGTGATTGAAGTAGAAAATCAAGGAACAACCTATATTGATGCAAAATCCCAGCAAGCAGAAGCAAGACGTCTCCAGGAAAAAGCCGAGGAAGAAGCAAACAAACCATGGTACGAAAAAACATGGGATGGAGTTTGCAACTTTACTGGAGAAGTCACTGGCTATTATGATTATAAAAGAGCAACTGAAGGCGTTGATCCGGTTACCGGAGAAAAACTCTCCACCGCAGAACGTGTGACAGCAGGAGCTATGGCCGCAGCCGGATTCATCCCAGTCGTCGGCTGGGCAGGCCGGGCCTTCAAAGGCGGAAAAGCCATCTACAAAACCGGAAAAGCAGCTATCGCTGCTGAACACGCATTAGACGCCTACAAAACAGGCAAATCCTTAGACATTCTCAAAATGACAGAAATGGGCGCATACGGCCTTGTTGCGTCAAACGGATTCTCAGAAGCCGTCACAGGACGAGATATGTTTGGAAACAAAGTGTCTGAGGAGAAGCGGAAGCAAGGGGCGCTCGAAGCGGCATTGAGCTTGGTTGGAGCCGGTGCATTGGCGAAACATATTGATAAAGGCATCCCGCTTGCTAAATCGCCACAAGTAGCAAAAGTTGAAAAAGGGAGAAAGATTCTAGATCAAGTAAAAGAATTCAAAGTGCCGACGAATGTAAAAATTCGTGTCCACAAGACTGTCACACCGGATGGGACAACTTTCCCAATTGTTCACGCTGATGTGAAAACGAAAGCTGTGAAAGATCTTGGGATTGTGAAGATGGTGGGTAGAGGTAGCAGTGGAAGCACTACCACAAGATTAATTCCAGGGACCCCAGGAAAGGTTACAGGGGGGAGTTCAACTAAATTAGGTAAGAATATGTTTGAGCAAATGGGACTTCCACGTTCAACAAAACGTACTCCATATCAGGCTCAACATATTATCCCGAAGGAGTTTCGAAGTCATCCTGTTTTGAAGAAGTTAGGAATGGATATGGATGATGCGTCAAATGGCTTTTTCTTAAGGGTCCCGGATGATGATATAAGTGCTACTTCACGGCATAAGGGATATCATTCAGTTTATAGTAGTTTTGTGAGAAAAAAATTAGATGAGATTAATGTTAACCAAAGTGTAGACGTCATTGAAAAACAGGTATATGATTTACAACAAAAATTAAGAGAATTACAAGAAAAAGGGTTGCCTCTTTATATGAGGGATGATTATTTAGAAACAGAATTAAAGAAAATAAAGGAGAAAGGATTAGAAGCATATAAATTAGAAAGGAAAGAAGGTAGCGCCTCAAGAAAACCCGTTTGGAAAAGAGGCGGTGGAGCAACAGTTGATCTTTGGGAAAGGTGGTATAACAAGTAATGAATTTTGGAAAATATCATAATCTGGTGGAAGAGGTAGTTGAATTTTCAAAAACCTTCAAGCCTATAAATTCAGTTGATGTATCTAATTTTACTCAAATAATTAATGACCAAGAAAAGGCTGAATACTTGGCTTATGAAGAAGTATATGGAGAAGATGAGTATACATGGAAAGATATAAGGGAAATTGAAATGAGTGAAGTATGGGAGCGGTTTTACGAATTAGAAGATAATCAAAAGCCGGAAAATATAGACGCATTATTAGATATTTTTTCTGAAAGCATCAGACATGCTTCTACTGAATTCAAGACTTTTTTTGAGGATATAGTAGCTGACCTAAACAATTGTGCTATTAATAGAGCAATTAATGGTAATACAAATAATTTTTTTGAAAAGGTTTTTGAAATTTATAAAGCGGGTTATTTCCCGTGTGGTTGGAATGGCGATTATCCTAACGGGAATTTTATCGTTTTTAAAAAAGGTTAAGAGAGGTTTTCAAGAAACGTCAGTCTATGGACACCAAGGGCTGGCGTTTTTGTTTCTCATTGTATACAGCTTTCAGTAGGAGGTTAACGTTAGAAGTGCCTTGTTTACTGATATATTAGAATAGTTTAAACTTCTTTTTGGGTTGTCAATCGGCAGATTTTTTAGAATAATGAAGGAGAAGCGGGATGGGCAGAGACCATATTTCTCAACTACAGCCATTAAAAATCTGTAATGGCTGGTCTGTAGTACTGAACAATTTATGTTCAGAAAAAAGAATGCAAGAAAAATGTGAATTACTAATACTACAAAATGAAAAACGTAAGGCCTTTATTAAGGTAAGTTATGAAAATAATCAATACCATATTAAAGTAGCTGGCTTACATACAGATAAGATTTATGAAGATGAGTCTTTTAATGAGATAGAACAATTATTAGAAGAGTTAGAATATCAAATCTGGAGTGTGGGAAGCGGGGTTTTAGAGGGTTTGCAGCCACTAAGCCAACAGATTCCCAATTTTTTAAGGCTAAAGATACCGGCTGGTTGGACTGTTGATTATATTACATTAAAAGATACTGATCCTAAGACGCTAGAGGCAAATGACGATGCTTGGTTATTTGACTTTAATCAAGATCTCCTGCAGATTTCTCATAAGACAAAAAATTTGCTGCTTGACGTAGGGTGGTGCCCAGAAGGTGATCCAGCCGGAAGCTATGGGATTGAACTGATAAAAAACGGAGATTGGGAAAATCCTTTAGAGGATATTATGTGTACTGAACTTAAAGAATTAATTAAACAATTGGATTATATTTTTATGAAAGAAATGAAAAATGAATAGTAATAAAAAAGCAGATTATACTATCTGCTTTTTTCAATGATATAATTTGGTGTCATTGCTAGAATCGATATGCAGGACAATTGAGCGCGAAGAGAGGGAAACAAGTAAAATGGAAATACATCAAATACACGATTTTCATCTAAAAGATGAATCGGATTTTGTTCAAACACAACAATCCCTAAGAAATTGTATCATCCTATCCCACACGATCCATCCCAACTCCATCAACACCTGCGCTGGCGTCGACCTGGCCTATTGGGAGCAGAACGGAGAACCATACGGAGTGTGCAGTATTATCGTGATTGACGCTGATACAAAAGAAGTCATTGAAAAAGTGCACAGCATGGGGAAAATCAGCGTGCCGTATGTTTCCGGTTTTCTTGCGTTTCGTGAGCTGCCTTTGATCATCGAGGCGGCGAAAAAGCTGGAGACGGAGCCGGATGTCTTCTTGTTTGATGGCAACGGATATCTGCATTACAACCATATGGGCGTTGCCACCCATGCGGCTTTTTTTCTGGGCAAGCCGACGATTGGGATTGCGAAAACCTATCTCAAAATCAAAGGCTATGATTTCATGATGCCTGAAAATGAAGTCGGTGCATACACCGATATTCTCATTGACGGCGAGGTATATGGCCGGGCGCTTCGAACGCGGCGGGACGTGAAGCCTATTTTCTTGTCTTGCGGTAATTATATTGATTTAGACAGCAGCTATCAGATCACGATGAGCTTGATCAATCAAGAAAGCAGGCTGCCGATCCCTGTCCGCCTGGCTGACCTTGAGACGCATGTTTTGCGAACGTTTTATCAGAAAAATCACATGTAACACTTGGGGCTCTAAGTCATCAAGTGTTTTTTTGTATGTGTGTGCTTTCCTGGTCTCAAAAACCTTGTCGTCCTTGTGGAGAGGTTTTATTTGAATGTTTTCCGTGTCAAATCGATAAAAGCCTTTAATGGCGCAGACATCCATTTGTCCTTATGCCATGCTAATTGAGTGAAAACGGGGCAATCGCTCTGCCAATTGAGTTCTTTCATCCGGCCTGCTGCAATATCATCTTTTACTGTCATTTCAGGCAAGATTCCAATCCCAAGTCCGGCCATCACGCATTGTTTGATGGCTTCTATGCTGACGAATTCCAATTTGTTAGGATAGACACCGGAGTCATGCAAATTGTTCTCAAAGAGCGTGCGGTACGAGCAGCCGTCCTCTGTCAGCAGAAGAGTTTCGTTTTGAAGATCCTTCAATGTTATTGGTAAATCCGCAGGAAAAGGATGGTCATTAGCAGCCACCATTTTGATCTCATCCTGAATCAAAGATTCAACGTGCAGTGCGTCTTCCATCCGGTTTACATCCAAGATGAAGGTGATATCAAGCTGGCCCTGTAAGAGCTGTTCTTTCGCTTGTTCATTGGAGATATATGGTTTGAATATGAGCTTTACTTGGGGAAAAGCCTGTTTAAATTCTTTTATGATAGGGGGCAGGCGGTATGTGCACTGGCTTTCTGTCGCCCCGATTTTTAAGGTTCCGGTTGTTTCTCTTACTTGATTTGCGGCCATTTTCGCTTCTTCTGTTAACGCAATGATCTTCTGTGCATAAGATTTGAACGTTTTTCCTGCTTCTGTCAAGATAAGCCGCTTGCCGAGTCGTTCAAATAAAGGCGTCCCAATTTCTTCTTCAAGTGATTTGATCTGAGAGGTAACGCTTGATTGTGCATAATTAAGCATTTTGGCGGTTAGGGTGAAGTTTACATGTTCTGCCGCCGTAATAAAGGTGATCAGCTGCTTCAATTCCACTTGTTCTCTTCCTTTCTAAATCGGTTTTAGCGATTGTATTAATCGAAATAATCATCTGTATTGATTGATGAATCCATTATAAGATGAAGAAAATCATTCGTAAACAAAGGAGCAGATGCATCATGAAAATTGCGGTTATTAACGGCGGAACTCGGTCTGGCGGAAATACGGATGTTCTTGCGGAGAAGGCTGTTCAAGGATTCGATGCGGAGCACATTTATTTGCAGAAATATCGAATTCAGCCAATTGAAGATCTGCGTCACGCCCAAGGCGGCTTTCGTCCTGTTCAAGATGACTACGATTCTATCATTGAACGGATATTGCAGTGCCATATTCTTGTATTCGCCACCCCAATTTATTGGTTTGGCATGTCAGGGACATTAAAGCTGTTTATTGATCGCTGGTCACAGACGTTGAGAGATCCGAGATTTCCTGATTTTAAACAGCAAATGTCAGTGAAACAGGCATATGTAATAGCAGTGGGCGGAGACAATCCAAAAATAAAAGGGCTGCCGCTGATTCAGCAATTCGAACATATTTTTCATTTTATGGGAATGTCCTTTAAAGGCTATGTGCTGGGAGAAGGCAATCGTCCAGGCGATATTCTTCGTGATCATCAAGCGCTGTCCGCTGCGAGCCGCTTACTGAAAAGAAGCGATGCGATATGAAGTTTTTGCTGTCGGTCATTGCTGGCTTGCTGATTCTTGCACTCTATTTATTTTGGAAGGTCCAGCCTCCTGTTTGGATACAAGTTGAAACCAATTCGTCCGAGTTGAAGCAATCTGTGAGAATGGCAGGAACCACGCTGCAAGTCAAGCACATCATCAAGAGTGACGCAGGAGAAGAAACAGCTGTCATATCAAACGGCATTTCTGGGCCAAAATAAAAAAGCACCTGTCCAGGTGCTTTTTTCTATAAATGAGGGATCACAAGGCCCCCATATAAAAACGCCGCGATAATCAAAAATGCCGGATGCATTTTGAATTTTGTCATGGCAAGGAGCGAAATTCCCGCAATCACGATCGATTGGATCCAGCCGATCGCTTTGATGCCGTCTGCGCCGATTTGCCAGGTAAGAATGAGCATCATGACCGCGATGACAGGCTGGACGGACAGCGTCATGCCTTTGATGACAGGTGATTGGCGGAAGCGCTGGATGATGCGCAGCAGGACGATCAATGCGAGCGCCGACGGTACGACGGTTGCGATCAGGGCAATTAGGAAGCCGGGCCACCCGCCTGCGCTGTAGCCGACATACGCAGCGATTTTCGTGGCGATCGGGCCCGGCAAAGCGTTCGCAAGTGCGAGCATATTTGAGAATTGATCGTTTGAGAGCCAGCTGTATCTGTTTACAACTTCTTCAAACATTAGCGGGATAGACGCAGGTCCGCCGCCATATCCCAGTAGGTTTGCGATAAAAAACGCCATAAATAAATAGATCGATATCATGAGGCTGACATTCCTTTATCTTTTGAATGTTTATTTGTGATTTTGTCTTTCAGTTTAAAATGAAACGCCCCGTACGCTAAGAAAATGATAATGACCAGGCCGGGATTAATCTGTAAAGTTTGCAGGCCGATAAAAGCGATGATAAAAAACAGGATGCCGGTAACCCAGCCGAAACCTTTAAGCGCTTTTTGGCCAAACTCGTACGCCATGATTCCGAGCATTACCGCAATTACCGGCGTGACGGCACCGATCATACCTGCAACAATTGCTGAATGGCTTAACACATTTACAGCCGCAAACAAGCCCACCATCGCAAGACATGTAGGCAGAATGTGGGCGAGGGTCGCCACAACTGCACCTAATGTGCCTTTTAGCTTAAAGCCCAGATAAGCAGCCATTTTGGTGGCAATCGGTCCGGGAAGCGCATTAGCGATTGCTAATATTTCTCCGAATTCATCATCGTCAATCCATTTATATTTATTGACCGCTTCATGGCGGATCAGCGGAATCACGGAAGGTCCGCCGCCGAACCCTAATATGCCGGTGCGAACCATTGCGGCCGTCATATCCCGATAAGGATGGTTTTTCATTCGTTTCTCTCCTTTACAGCTTCATTCCCATACGGCTTTTGTATCGTTTGATCAGCATCTGGCAATCAACACTGACGACGCCTCGCAATGGATACAGCCGTTTTGTTAAGAATTCTTCCATTTCTTGATCGTTGGCAAAGATCCCATGCATATGCAGCTTGCTCGGGCCTGTCATGTGATAAAGGCTGGTGACCGCAGGCTCTTCCTCAAGCTTAAGAGCGACCTCTTCTAAAAATTGCGGTTCTACCTCGACATTGAAAAACACGGAAACATGAATGCCGATTTTAGCGGGATTGATGACAGCGGTGAATTTTTCAATAACACCGGCTTCAATTAATTGGTTGATACGGGCCTGGACGGCGACCCGTGACAAATCGACTCTTTTGCCAAGATCCGTATAAGAAATTCTGCCTTCTTCATGCAAAATCGTGAGAATTTGTTTATCAGTCTCATCAAGTACAAGGTTGGGGATTTGATATTCATGACTCAATTGCTCCACCTGCTTTCGTAGCCTTTTAGCAATCATTTTATCATAAAAGTTACGTATCGAAATAATAATTTTTTATTTGTTTTCGAAATGAATGCAAAAATATCTTGTTATTTGCGAAAAGTAGAAAGTTCGTCAGTTTTTCTGCCGGATCAGTAGATGTGAAAAATCAGGCTCCCTATACTGAAGAAAATTTCTTAAAAAAGGGGACTTGTGATGAACAAATCTGTCATCGGTACAAAGCAAATGGTCGTCAGTCCGCATTATCTCGCTTCTCAAGCCGGAAACCGCATACTGGATAAGGGAGGCAACGCGTTTGACGCCGCTGTTGCGGTGAGTGCTTGTCTTGCGGTTGTGTACCCGCATATGACCGGACTTGGCGGGGATTCCTTTTGGCTGACCTTTCACCAGGAAACAAAGGCAGTAAAAGTCTACAATGGCAGCGGCCGTTCAGGAAAAAACGTAACGAGAGATGTATATAAGGGAAAAAGCGCGATTCCGCTGCGGGGAATTGACAGTGCCATTACCGTGCCGGGAATGGTTGATAGCTGGGATGCGGTCCTGAAGGAGTACGGGCGTCTGTCTCTTGCAGATGTATTGGAGCCCGCACGCGATTATGCCCAAAATGGGTTTCCTGTATCAGCTGATCAGTGTCGTCACACAGAAAAGAATATTGAATTGCTGGCTTCCACGCCTTACACGGCTGACATCTTCACGAGAAGGGGCAAAGCACCTGTCCCGGGAGAGCGGTTTGTGCAAAAAGAGCTTGCAGACAGTCTGAACTTGATTGCTGAAAAAGGAAGAAGCGCATTTTATGAAGGAGATCTCGCTCAGCGGATTGTCTCACATTTACAGAATAACGGCAGTTACATGACAATCGATGATTTTAAAGCGCATCGGGGTGAGTGGGCAGCGCCTGTATCAAGTGATTATCGAGGATACAGTGTGTATCAGGCGCCGCCGAATTCTCAGGGATTTACCGGTTTATTAACACTGAACATTTTGGAAAACTATGATTTCACCCAAATCGAACACAGTTCATTTGAGTATTATCATGTGCTTGTGGAGGCGCTGAAAAAGAGTTTTGTAGATCGGAATGCCTTTTTGACTGACCCTGCGTTTGCTGACATTCCGCTTGAAAGGCTTTTGGATAAAAATTATGCGAAACGATTGGCGGGAGAAATCGGCTATCTGGCAGAACCGGCAGAAAGCAGGCCGGTGGGAAGTGATACGGCATATGCGGCCGTAATTGATGCGGATGGCAACGCAGTGTCATTCATTCAAAGCCTGTACTTTGAATTTGGCTCGGCAGTCACTGCCGGTGATACAGGCATATTACTGCAAAACCGCGGATCATTTTTCTCACTGGATGAAAATCATGTCAACACGCTTGAACCGAGAAAGCGCACCTTCCATACGTTGATGCCGGCTATGGTCTGTAAAGGCGGAAAGCCAAAAATTCTGTACGGCACACAAGGCGGCGAAGGCCAGCCGCAGACTCAGACGGCCATCATTACCCGAATGCTGGACTACGGAATGCATCCACAGCAGGCAATCAGCGAACCGCGCTGGGTATGGGGCAGAACGTGGGGAGAGGAATACGAAGGTCTCAGAGTCGAGGGCAGATTCACAGACAAAACAATCCAAAAACTGAAAGACAGCGGGCATCTCGTGGAGGTTGTCGGTGACTATGATCCGCTGATGGGACAAGCGGCTGCAATCAAAGTTGATGAAGAAGGCTTTCTCCAAGGCGGAGCCGATCCTCGGGGAGACGGAGCGGCTGTGGGGATTTAAATAACTATAGGGTACAAATATAAATCAAAAGCATAAACATAAGGGAGACCTCTACAATGTGGTACATATACTGTTTATCTTCAGGTCTATAATGCCACTCCATAAAAATTCGTATTGAGTCAATCACAATAAAAAATAAAAGAAGCAAATATTCAACGGGAAAAAAGGAGAGTGAAAACACAAACAAAATAAGTAAAGTGATTTCGATCCATTTGTGTGTATTGCTGACATGCTTATATCGCCAGCCGGATTTATCAATACCGTATTTTTTCTTTATAAAAAATTGAGAGGCGAGACTGATGGTAATAGCGATCAGCATTAAAATCCAAAAGTTTGTCATTCCAATTCCTCCTAATCTACCTTTATACGAAGAAAAAGGAAAAACGTTTCATAAAAGAACACCCCGAGCTTACTCTGGGTGTTCTTTTTTTTGATATTTTTTCAGTTATTTACAGGCGATATTTTGTAATCATAAGGTCTTTTTGACTAGTTTCTTCTATTTAAATAGTCCTTCTCTTCAGCTGGGACGAATCAGTGTGAATTCTTCCCCCAGCTTGGCATAGTGATTTCCCGCCAATCGTGAGGCAGGCTTTAATTCATCCGTTAAAATATATCCCTTTTCTGCATCATACACCTTTTCATCTAGGTGGAAGCAGACAACTCTTCCGATGAGCAGATCTGCTGTAGTGATGCCTTGATCATTGTCAAAGGTAATATGCCGCTCTAATTTGCACTCAAAGCGAACGCGGGCTTCCTTAATGCCGGGAACTGAAACAGCTTTGCTTTCAATAGAATGAAGCGAGGTGCGTGTAAGCTCGCTTTCATCCGGCCTTAAGCTTGCAGCTGTTTCATTGATATCTTCAATGATGGCTTCATCACTGACATGAACGACAAATTCTCCGTTCTCCACTGCGTTTCGCGCTGTATCTTTTTGGCGTCCTTCCGTCCTGTTAACAGAAATACTGAGAAGCGGAGGATCTGAGCTGACGACGTTATAAAAACTGAAAGGCGCGGCATTGACCGCTCCTTCTGAAGAAAGTGTTGTCACAAATGCAATGGGGCGGGGAATAACGGTACCTGACAATAGCTTGTATGTGTCTTTGGCACTAAGCTGATCAGCTTGAAATATGTACATAGCAACAACCGCCTTTATCGTTAGGATACCTTGATTATAACGAAATGGTTTAAAGGAAACCAAATGATGCGGGTTGCATATGTTATGTCATGACATATATCTAATACAGGGCAAATAAAAAAATAGGCTTCCGTACCTCCGCCGGCAGCCTATTGAAACAATGAAAACTTAGATTATTTGTATTTCTTTTTGACTACCCAGCAATTGCCGTCTTTCCAGTATTCTTTTTTGCTGTCATAATCATCGTGTCTTTTGTAGTCGTCGCAGTGGTGGTGCGGTTTTTTGTAGTATTTCTTATGGGAACGATAAGATTTTTTGTGTGTGCGGCATGACTTTTTATAGCTGCGAGATTTTTTCTTGTGAGAACAGTTTGACTTTTTGTAGCTGCGAGATTTTTTGTAAGAACGGCAAGATTTTTTATAGCTGCGAGATTTTTTGTAAGAACGGTAAGATTTTTTATAGCTGCGAGATTTTTTGTGAGAACGGTACGATTTTTTGTGGCTGCGAGATTTCTTGTGAGAGCAGTATGATTTTTTGTGGCTGCGAGATTTTTTGTGAGAACAGAATGATTTTTTGTGACTGCGAGATTTTTTGTGAGAGCAGTATGATTTTTTATGGCTGCGAGATTTTTTGTGAGTGCGGTGCGACTTTTTATGACTGCGTTTTTTTCCATGAGGCTCTTGGTATAAATAATCCTTTAAACCTTCTTTTTTTGCGGATTTCACCGCTTCTTCGATGTCAGAATGGGAATAGTGGCCCAATTTGAAATCCTCCTTTTAAAAATATGTTAAGGATGAAGATCCTTACTACCCTCATAGTACGCGCGGTTTTAAAAAGTGTATAAGTGTTCCGCTGAGATCTTATAAAAATAAAAGCCTAAAATTTGTAAGGAGGATTATGGATGAAGAATCAATCCAATTTACCGCTTTATCAGCTGTTTGTTCATCCAAAAGACTTGCGTGAATTAAAAAAGGATATATGGGACGATGATCCGGTGCCAGCTGTGATGAAGGTAAATCAAAAAAGGCTGGATATTGATATCGCTTATCGGGGATCACATATCAGAGACTTCAAAAAGAAGTCATACCATATTTCCTTTTATCAGCCGAAAACATTCCGCGGCGCGCGAGAGATTCACTTAAATGCGGAGTATAAAGATCCTTCCTTGATGAGAAACAAATTGTCTCTGGATTTTTTCTCGGAGCTAGGGACACTGTCTCCAAAGGCAGAGTTTGTGTTTGTAAAGATGAATGGGAAGAATGAAGGGGTTTATCTTGAACTTGAATCCGTAGATGAATATTATTTGGCGAAAAGGAAGCTGGCTGATGGCGCGATTTTTTATGCGGTGGATGATGATGCCAACTTTTCTCTGATGAGCGATTTAGAAAGGGAAACGAAAACATCGCTGGAGCTTGGATATGAAAAGAAAACAGGGACTGAGGAGGATGATTTTTATTTACAGGATATGATTTTTAAAATTAATACGGTCCCTAAAGCTCAGTTTAAGTCAGAAGTGACAAAGCATGTGGATGTCGACAAGTATTTGCGCTGGCTTGCCGGTATTGTATTCACCTCAAACTATGACGGGTTTGTCCACAACTACGCATTATACAGAAGCGGGGAAACCGGATTATTTGAGGTGATTCCTTGGGATTATGATGCGACTTGGGGCAGGGATATCCATGGAGAGCGGATGGCTGCCGATTATGTAAGAATTCAAGGATTTAATACACTAACCGCCCGGATATTGGATGAATCCGAGTTTCGCAAGTCCTACAGGCGCCTGTTAGAAAAAACGCTCCAATCTCTTTTTACAATAGAATATATGGAACCGAAAATCATGGCGATGTATGAGCGGATTAGGCCTTTTATCTTGATGGACCCATATAAAAAGAATGATGTTGAGCGTTTTGACCGTGAGCCGGATGTGATCTGCGAGTATATTAAAAACCGTTCACAATACCTCAAAGATCATTTAAGTATTTTATGAATGCGTGAAAATGGGTATTCGCGGAAAAAGCGACAATTAGGCTATTGAATTAGTTCAACAAATAAATGTGACACGTATATATGCAGTATGTTTATCATCTATGTATAAGTGACTAGGAGGAATTTGAATGAGCAAGAGGAGAATGAAATATCATTCAAATAATGAAATATCGTATTATAACTTTTTGCACTCAATGAAAGATAAAATTGTTACTGTATATCGTGGAGGTCCGGAATCTAAAAAAGGAAAATTAACAGCTGTAAAATCAGATTATATAGCTTTACAAGCTGAAAAAAAAATAATTTATTATCAGTTGGAGCATGTGAAAAGTATTACTGAGGATACCAATAATAGCACCACAACAATTGAGACTGAGGAAATGCTCGATGCTGATGATTTTCATAGCTTAATCGGACATTTAATAAACCAATCAGTTCAATTTAACCAAGGGGGTCCGGAATCTAAAAAAGGAAGATTGGTCTGGCTGGGAGATGATTACGCTGCGTTAAACACAAATGAGGATGGGGTAGTGTATTTTAATATCCATCACATCAAAAGTATAAGTAAACACGAGCCTGATTTGAAAATAGAAGAGCAGACGCCAGTTGGAGTTTTGGAAGCTGATGATTTAAGCGAGGTTTTTAAGAGTCTGACTCATAAATGGGTTTCAATTAATCGTGGAGGTCCGGAAGCCATTGAGGGTATCCTTGTAGATAATGCCGACGGCCATTATACTATAGTGAAAAATCAAGAGGTGCTTCGCATCTATCCTTTTCACATAAAAAGCATCAGCTTAGGTCCAAAAGGGTCGTACAAAAAAGAGGATCAAAAAAATGAACAAAACCAGGAAGACAATAATGATAAGGACAGCAATTCGTTCATTTCTTCAAAATCATATAGCTCATCAAAATCATCTAAACGATCACTAAAATCTTCAGATGATCAATCATCCAAATCTGGTCGTTCGTCACGTTCAAAAAGTTCTTCAAAATCATCTAAACGATCACTAAAATCTTCGGATTATCAATCATCCAAATCTGACCGTTCGTCACGTTCAAAAAGTTCTTCAAAATCATCTAAACGATCATTAAAATCTTCAGATTATCAATCATCCAAATCTGACCGTTCGTCACGTTCAAAAAGTTCTTCAAAATCATCTAAACGATCACTAAAATCTTCGGATTATCAATCATCCAAATCTGACCGTTCGTCACGTTCAAAAAGTTCTTCAAAATCATCTAAACGATCATTAAAATCTTCAGATTATCAATCATCAAAATCATCTAAACGATCACCAAGATCATCAGATTATCAATCATCAAGATCACCAGGTTATTCAAGTTCAATAAAAAGTTCAGGAAAACAAAAGGAAGATTATAGCTATGAAACGATTGTCAGAACGATAGACTATCACTGGAAACGTAAATTTTAATAGATAATGGAGGAGCATCAGATTAAGTGATGCCCTTTTTCAGTTAAAGGAGGAGAATCGTGAAAGGTTTGAATCAATTCCTTAACACAGATGTTGAGGTTGTCATTTCAGGAGATACAAGGTTTGTCGGCACCCTCATAGATATCGGACAGGATATTTTTGTTATTTTTGATGGCTGCAATTATCTTTATATTCCCTTGTTGCATCTTCATCAAATGAACAAGGCGAAAATAATGACCAGTACTGAGAAGCCATTTTTGATCAATCCGGAAGATCCAATGATAGAGGCAGAAACTCAAGCTTTTTCATATAGAAATACATTAAACAAGGTCAAAGGCCAGTTTATTGAAGTTTATGTAACTGGGGGTCGATCGATCCATGGGTATGTTACAAATGTTTTAAACGATTATATTGTATTTTTCTCACCCGTATTTAAAATACTTTTTATATCTATGCATCATTTAAAATGGTTTACCCCTTATTCAACTGAACAAACACCGTATACTCTTGACAACTCACAATTGCCGGTCGTGCCTTCCAAAGTTCCTCTTGTGCGTAATTTTGAGGAGCAGATCAAAAAAAATATTGGTGAATTGGTCATATTTGATATGGGAGAGGTGCCAGAAAAAGTTGGTCTATTAAAGGATGTCTCTAATAATATCATTGAGCTTATTAACGCAAGTGGAGAGCCAGTCATTTGGAAGTTAAATCATCTAAAGACAATGCATCTTCCCTAGTGTATACAAAACTGCCCTCTTAAAAGCAGAAGGCAGTTTTTCGTTTCATACTGTGCTAAAGAAATAACCAACTGATCCAAAAATATAAACATGTTAACGTAAAAAGAACAGTCAGCGGAATGATGATAATGGTCGTTTTTATATATTCGCCCCATGAAATACTTTCATCATGCTGTTTTAATATATGCATCCAAATAAGCGTTGCTAAGGTTCCCATAGGTAATAATAATGAACCGATATCACTGCCGATAATATTGGCCAAGTAGATGATTTTTGTTGCTGAAGGATTCAGGGTCATTTCAGTTAAGGTAAAAGTACTGATCATTAACGCTGGATGGTTGTTAAAGAGATTAGAAAAAACTGAAGTAGAGATACCTGATGCGAAAGTTGCATGGGCGAGGCTTCCAGAAACCACAGGTTCAAAATAATTCACAAGTAACTCTGTGAATCCAATATTATGCAGACCATAAATTAAGACATACATAGTAAAAGCGAATATAAAAATGTGCCAAGGCGATTTATATAACAAGTCTCTTGGGGAGGTTTTGAAATAAATCCATCTCCAGCTCAACAGGATAAAAGATCCGATGACAGCGACTAGAGGAACAGAAATACCGGTATATGATGCTGCAAATAGACTCATTCTGACGAGAAAAACAAATGCAAGCACAAACAACATGATTTTTGTTTGATTTCGTTCTGGTAAAGGAGCTGATGGCGAATGAAGAGGATGGTACCTTCTATGCCGCAGAGACTGAAAATGGCCCGGTATATCTGGCAGGTTCTTGGGAAGACGTTTATAAAAGAACATAAACAGTAGACAAGTCATAAAAATGAGTCCCATCATACTAGGGACAAACATCATGGCGGTGTGAAGATATAGATCCATTCCAATGATTTTGAGAGAAATTAAATTAACAATATTACTTACGCCAATCGGTGCGCTAGAGGCTGTGGCTATTAAAACACCGCTTAATAAATATGGGGCTTTTTGATGTTTTTTTAAACCTAAATATTTTAGTACAAGCAAAAGGATTGGAGTTGTGATCAAAATGCTCCCATCATTATTCAGGAAAATGGTCATGAGAAAGCAGAGCAAATTGGTTAGCCAAAAAAGCTTGATGCCTGAACCCTTGGATTGTTGGAGCAGTTTTGCAGCCACCCAATAAAAGAAACCAAAGCTTTCTAGTGCAATGGCCATAATCATAGTGGCAAGGATTGTAACCGATGCACCCGTAACTTTTGTTCCGATTTCCCCTAAGTCTGCCAATGACACACTTCCGCACAATAAAACCATTAAAGCGCCAAATGTGGCGGGGATAGCTTCATTTAGTCCTTTTGGTCTCCAGAAAATAAAAATCATAGTTACGAAAAAAGCGAGCAATGTGAATATGCCGGTGAACTCAATAATTTACTTCACCTCTCTATCTTTCATTATTAAAATCAAACTAATGTCCTGCGCTTACTAATGTCCTTGCCAACTATTTGTACTGTATGTATACGTATACTGATATAAAGTTGTACTAAGCGATTATATTAAATTAATAAAAATTCCATAAGAATCCCAAAAGAAAAAAGAGATTGCAAGTATTGTTCATGTACCTGCATCACTCTCTTTAGTTCTTGTCTGCTGACAATTTGAAATATGAATAAAATGCTTTATAAGCGGATTATGATTGTCTTTGCGGTAAGCGATAACCCATTCTGCATTAAGCTGTATTTGGTCCATTTTTCGATAAGTAACATCCAAATTAAATAATTTTTTGGCTGAGGAAGGAACAAATGTCATACCAATTCCGGCACTGACTAAACCAATCACCATTTGATATTCTGTGGCTTCCTGGACAATGTTGGGTCTGAAGCCCGCTTGTTCACAGAACTGAATAAAATCCATGTATAGAGTAGGCCATGCTTCTTTAGCAACAGTAATAATTGGTTCATCTCTTAAATCCTCAATCGTAATTGATTCCTTAGAAGTCAATGGGTGTTGCTTAGGCAAAGCTAAAACACAAGGGCTGCTTTGGGCGGTTTCGATATGTAAAGCTGTATGCTGTAAGGGAGGATGAAGTATACCAATATCAATGTTGCCCTTTAGTAGCTCCTCCTGCTGCCTAGACGAGGATATTTCACGCAGTTCTATTTTCACAGATGGGAATTTTTTACGATATTCCCGGACAATCGGCGGCAGAAATTCATATGTAGCTGATCCGACAAAACCGATTACGAGAAGGCCTTGCTCGCCGCGGGCCGTCCGCTGTGCCAGTTCAATTCCTTGTCCGATTTGCATCAATGCCATGCGGCAATGATTTAAAAAGATTTCTCCTGCTGCGGTAAGCTCGACAAATCGTTTTGTCCTTTTCAGAAGCGTAACTCCGACTTCTTCCTCCAGCTGTTTGATCTGCTGGCTGAGAGGAGGCTGCGTCATGTTCAGCCGCCGGGCAGCCTTTCCGAAATGAAGCTCTTCGGCTACTGCGATAAAGTATTGAAGATGGCGAAGCTCCATTCAATATGCATTCCTTTCCATAGGTTAATAATTCGTATTACATATTAATCATAAGGCGAATCGATATTGGAGGTCAATTTCCAAAGAGTGTATAGTGAAACTTATCACAAGATATTTAAAATTTTATGTTTAAAATGCATAATAAGGAGTGAGGGTGTTGACAAAAGCAACAAAAGAACAAAAATCCCTTGTGAAAAACAGAGGGGCGGAGCTTGTTGTTGATTGCTTAGTGGAGCAAGGTGTCACACATGTATTTGGCATTCCAGGTGCAAAAATTGATGCGGTATTTGACGCTTTACAAGATAAAGGACCTGAAATTATCGTTGCCCGGCACGAACAAAACGCAGCATTCATGGCCCAAGCAGTCGGCCGTTTAACTGGAAAACCGGGAGTCGTGTTAGTCACATCAGGACCGGGTGCCTCTAACTTGGCAACAGGTCTGCTGACAGCGAACACTGAAGGAGACCCTGTCGTTGCGCTTGCTGGAAACGTGATCCGTGCAGATCGTTTAAAACGGACACATCAATCTTTGGATAATGCGGCGCTATTCCAGCCGATTACAAAATACAGTGTAGAAGTTCAAGATGTAAAAAATATACCGGAAGCTGTTACAAATGCATTTAGAATAGCGTCAGCAGGGCAGGCTGGGGCCGCTTTTGTGAGCTTTCCGCAAGATGTTGTGAATGAAGTCACAAATACGAAAAACGTGCGTGCTGTTGCAGCGCCAAAACTCGGTCCTGCAGCAGATGATGCAATCAGTGCGGCCATAGCAAAAATCCAAACAGCAAAACTTCCTGTCGTTTTGGTCGGCATGAAAGGCGGAAGACCGGAAGCAATTAAAGCGGTTCGCAAGCTTTTGAAAAAGGTTCAGCTTCCATTTGTTGAAACATATCAAGCTGCCGGTACCCTTTCTAGAGATTTAGAGGATCAGTATTTTGGCCGTATCGGTTTGTTCCGCAACCAGCCTGGCGATTTACTGCTAGAGCAGGCAGATGTTGTTCTGACGATCGGCTATGACCCAATTGAATATGATCCGAAATTCTGGAATGTCAATGGAGACCGGACAATTATCCATTTAGACGAGATTATCGCTGACATTGATCATGCTTACCAGCCTGATCTTGAATTGATCGGTGACATTCCGTCCACGATCAATCATATCGAACACGATGCTGTGAAAGTGGAATTTGCAGAGCGTGAGCAGAAAATCCTTTCTGATTTAAAACAATATATGCATGAAGGTGAGCAGGTGCCTGCAGATTGGAAATCAGACAGAGCGCACCCTCTTGAAATTGTTAAAGAGTTGCGTAATGCAGTCGATGATCATGTTACAGTAACTTGCGATATCGGTTCGCACGCCATTTGGATGTCACGTTATTTCCGCAGCTACGAGCCGTTAACATTAATGATCAGTAACGGTATGCAAACACTCGGCGTTGCGCTTCCTTGGGCAATCGGCGCTTCATTGGTGAAACCGGGAGAAAAAGTGGTTTCTGTCTCTGGTGACGGCGGTTTCTTATTCTCAGCAATGGAATTAGAGACAGCGGTACGACTAAAAGCACCAATTGTACACATTGTATGGAACGACAGCACATATGACATGGTTGCATTCCAGCAATTGAAAAAATATAACCGTACATCTGCGGTCGATTTCGGAAATATCGATATCGTAAAATATGCGGAAAGCTTCGGAGCAACTGGCTTGCGCGTAGAATCACCAGACCAGCTGGCAGATGTTCTGCGTCAAGGCATGAACGCTGAAGGTCCTGTCATCATCGATGTCCCGGTTGACTACAGTGATAACATTAATTTAGCAAGTGACAAGCTTCCGAAAGAATTCGGGGAACTCATGAAAACGAAAGCTCTCTAGCACTCTGCGCATCACGACACTGTTTTATGAACAGCACTAAATAAAAGGAGTGAAGGGAAATATGAAACGAGAAAGCAACATTCAAGTGCTCAGCCGTGGTCAAAAAGATCAGCCTGTGAGCCAGATTTATCAAGTATCAACAATGACTTCTCTATTAGACGGAGTATATGACGGAGATTTTGAACTGTCAGAGATTCCGAAATATGGAGACTTCGGTATCGGAACCTTTAACAAGCTTGACGGAGAGCTGATTGGGTTTGACGGCGAATTTTACCGTCTCCGTTCAGACGGAACTGCGACACCGGTCCAAAACGGGGATCGTTCTCCGTTCTGTTCATTTACGTTCTTTACACCGGACATGACGCACAAAATTGATGCGAAAATGACACGCGAAGACTTTGAAAAAGAGATCAACAGCATGCTGCCAAGCAGAAACTTATTTTATGCAATTCGTATTGACGGATTGTTTAAAAAGGTGCAGACAAGAACGGTAGAACTTCAAGAAAAACCTTACGTGCCAATGGTTGAAGCGGTCAAAACACAGCCGATTTTCAACTTTGACAACGTGAGAGGAACGATCGTAGGTTTCTTGACACCAGCTTACGCAAACGGAATCGCCGTTTCTGGCTATCACCTGCACTTCATTGACGAAGGACGCAATTCAGGCGGACACGTTTTTGACTATGTGCTTGAGGATTGCACGGTTACGATTTCTCAAAAAATGAACATGAATCTCAGACTTCCGAACACAGCGGATTTCTTTAATGCGAATCTGGATAACCCTGATTTTGCGAAAGATATCGAAACAACTGAAGGAAGCCCTGAATAAAAGAAAAAAAGAAAGCCCCTTTTAGCAGGGCTTTCTTTTTATTTGGCTCTTTTCCTGATTTTAGATAAAATAACATCAAAACAGTAAAGGTGTGGTCTGATGAAAATATTGGTTTTGGCAGTTCATCCTCATATGGAGACCTCAGTTGTTAATAAGGCGTGGGCTGAGGAATTGAGCAAACATGACAATATCACAGTACGGGATCTTTATAAGGAATACCCGGATGAAGAAATAGATGTTGCGAAGGAACAGCAGCTGTGCGAGGAATACGATCGGATTGTCTTTCAATTCCCGCTATATTGGTACAGCTCTCCGCCGCTCTTGAAAAAATGGCAGGATCTTGTGCTGACTTACGGCTGGGCTTTTGGTTCAGAAGGAAATGCCTTGCATGGCAAGGAGCTGATGCTGGCTGTATCAACAGGGAGCGAAGCGGAAAAATATCAAGCGGGCGGAGCAAATCATTACTCGATCAGTGAGCTATTGAAACCATTTCAGGCCACGAGTAATCTGATCGGCATGAAGTATCTGCCTCCATATGTGTTCTATGGCGTGAATTATGCAGCTGCAGAGGATATTTCTCACAGTGCAAAACGGTTAGCCGAATACATCCAGCAGCCTTTTGTTTAAAATACAGCCCTGTCCAACATACGGCAGGGCTGTATTTGTTTAAAAATCCGGCAGCTCAGACAGGTTATTTTCCTTGATGCCGTCCGGTTCACTTCGCAAAATGTCACGCCCGTATTTATGGAAGACATCAACATGAGCGAGTTTTCCTGATTTTGCTTCTGACAGCGCAGTAGGGTAGTCGAGCTCTCTTCCTGTATTGGTTTTCACTGCGATAATATTGTCTTCCTCATTTCTTCTAACCGCAATAATTTCTTCTTTTCCAGATGGAACATTTTCTTGATCGACAGTTGTTTGCCGGGCTTTATACGATTCATATGCTGCTTCAAATTGATCCATATTTACACCTCCGCTTTTTAGCGTGAACAAAAATGTCGATGATCATGTAAGGTTTCGACACAGCATACGACAATATTTCCTGAGAAATATCTTGGGAATGTGACAAATCAATTCATAATAAAAGGGATTCCGCATTTATGCGGAATCCCTCTCAGTTATTTTGTCATGTGTAAATCCTTTGTTTTCATATAACCTGTCGCACCGCCGTAATCAACGAATACCCAATCAAAATCAAAACCGCCTTTATTCGTTTTACTCCAGCCTAAAAAAGAAACGCTTGTGTCTGCTGGAAGAGTCTTAATGCTCTTTCCGTCAGCGGATGTATACACTTTTGTTTTTGTTTTGGTTTTTACCGTTGTCGCTGCTTTAACAATGTAATGAGTGGATACAAATCCTGTTTTTCCATTTTTATACTTAACCTTTGCCCAGTCAGCATTTGAGAAGGAAATCAGCTTTAGGCTATCTCCTAAGTGCAGCGTATCGGCTTTCTGGCTTGATGCGGAAGGCTTCGTTCTGACATTTAGAGCCTCTGCTGATACCAAATAAGAATCAATCGGATAACTGTATAAATCATCAATGCTTACAGTTGTTTCTGGCTGTTGAGCATGGATCGTTCCAGCGCCCCCTGCAGCAGCCGCAGTCATTCCAGCCGCAAGTGCTAAAGTTGAAAATAGTTTTGTTGGTTTGTTCATGCCGTTCCTCTCCTCACGTAAGAGAAATAATTCATTCTATAACTCTATTCACGTTATCGCAGGTTCCTAAACATCAGACAATTATTTTTGTGTTTCTAGTTTGAGAGGCGCGGATATTGTTTTTTGCACTTTTTTTCCGTGCAAAATATCATCTGCTGCTTCTGTAGCCAGTTTACCGATTAACTCAGGCTGCTGAGCGACGGTTGCTGACAGCTTTCCGTCTTTAATGGAAGCGAGCGCGTCTTTATTGCCGTCAAAACCGATCACCAATATGTCTTTCCCCGAGCTGTTAATTGCCTCGAGAGCACCGAGCGCCATTTCATCGTTGTGAGCAAAAACAGCTTGGATATCAGGATGTCCCTGCAGCAGGTTTTCCATGACAGTCAGGCCTTTCGTGCGGTCAAAGTCAGCTGATTGTTTTGTGACAACATGGAGCTTTTGGTCTGCGATGTTATGGAATCCTGAGCCGCGTTCCCGTGTGGCAGATGCGCCGGGGACGCCTTCAAGCTCTGCCACCTTTGCTCCTTTTCCAAGTTTGTCGGCAATAAACGCCGCGGCCATTTCACCGCCTTTTACATTATCGGAAGCAACGAGGGTTTCAACTTTTCCTTGTTCGGCAGATCGATCGATTGTTACGACGGGCACACCGACTGCGTTTGCAGATTCTACTGCCGTTGAGATCGCCGAAGAATCAGTCGGGTTGATTAATAATGCATCAACACCTTGCTGAATTAAATCTTCCACGTCACTCGTCTGTTTCGATGAATCATTTTGTGCATCAACAATGATGACTTTCATTCCTCGTTTTTTAGCTTCTTTTTCGATACCCTTTTTTAATGAGACAAAAAAAGGATTATTAAGCGTTGAGACGGACAAGCCAATGGTGAATTCCTTTTTGTTCCCCGAGTTTGACGGCTTTGCCCATTGGGGAGGCTCAAGCGAACAGGCGGTTAACAAAAATAATGATAACGTTAAAATGACGGATACAGCCTTTTTCATGTGAAAACCCTCCTAAGCTGACTTCTTGCGGTCTAACAATACCGCAATTAAGATAACAATCCCTTTGACAACCAGCTGATAAAATGATGAGACGCCAAGCAGATTAAGTCCGTTATTAAGTGTGCCGATGATCAGCACCCCGATTAACGTGCCGACAATGCGTCCTCGGCCGCCGGAAAGACTTGTCCCTCCTAAGACGACTGCCGCGATAGCATCAAGTTCGTACGATTCCCCCGCAGTCGGCTGGGCCGAATGCAGGCGGGAAGTCAATATGGCACCTGCAAGAGCGGATAAAAGCCCGGCTAAAGAATAGATCATCACTTTCACGCGCGTCACTTTGATGCCTGAAATGAGCGCGGCTTTTTCGTTGCCGCCGATAGCGTACGTTCGGCGTCCGAATGGTGTTTTATGAAGAAGCACCCAAAGGATGACAAAGGCAAGAACCATCGTAATTGCCGGTACAGGAATGCCTAAAAAGTAACCGCGTCCGAACATCTGAAAAGCGTAGTTTGTGCCAAGTCCGGTAATCGGATTTCCATCTGTATACACTAGCGTCAGTCCGCGAAACACAGTCATGGTCGCAAGCGTGGCGATAAAGGGCGCCATTTTTCCTTTAGTAATCAATAATCCGTTGATCATGCCTAGTACGGCACCAATGATACAGCCAAGGATGATCGCGAGAACCGGATCGACACCGGACACAATCATCCCCGCAACTAAAGCACTGGACAGGGCAAGAATAGCGCCAACAGAAAGATCAATGCCGCCTGTCAAAATGACAAAGGTCATCCCGAACGCGATTAATCCGTTAATGGCGACCTGGCGAAGCAGGTTTAAAATATTCAGCGGTTCAAGAAAGCTGGGATTTAAAATAGATACAATGATAACGAGAATAAATAAACCAAGAAACGGGCCGAGTTTTTGCATGACTCCGTCGAAGTGAATCCGTTTTTGTTCTGTTTGCAGTTGTTCCGTTTTCATATTACCGCCCTCCCGTGGCAAGTGTCATAATTCGTTCTTGTGTTGCTTCTCGCGCATGGATTTCGCCGCTGATTCTGCCTTCATGGACAACGATAATCCGATCGCTCATTCCCAGAATTTCAGGAAGCTCTGATGACACCATGATGATAGCGACACCGCGTTCGGTCAGCTCATTCATCAGCGTATAAATCTCTCGTTTGGCGCCAACATCCACACCTCTGGTTGGCTCATCCAAGATAAGCACTTTCGGTCCGATGCCGATCCACTTGGCTATCACCACTTTTTGCTGGTTTCCTCCTGATAAATGGCGTGCGTGCGTTTCCGGTGATGCTGTTTTGATAGTGAGGCGCTTGATTAACAGATCGACAAATTCAGCCTCCCGCTTATGATCAATGAGACCCTTTGGTGAGAAGCTGGACAGATTGGGCAGGGCAATATTTTCGCGGATCGAGGTGTCGAGCAGGAGCCCTTCATCCTTGCGATTCTCTGTAATAAAGCCGAGACCTTTTTTCACGGCTTCCTGCGGGTTCTTAATAGCCGTTTTTTTCCCAGCGATCCATATCTCACCCGTGTCCAGCCTGTCAACGCCGAACAGCGCTCTCATCATTTCTGTCCGGCCGGCTCCCATTAATCCTGAAACACCGACGATCTCACCGGAACGCACATAAAAGCTGACGTCCTCAAAACTCCCTTTTACGGAAGCATTTTTCACCTCGAATACTTTGTCACCGAGAGAAGGAGTGCGTTTTGGATATCGTTCAGTCAGCTCCCGTCCGACCATTTTTTTGACGACTTCATCAAAATCAGTTTCTGAGATGTTTGTTGTATCTACCGTTTTTCCATCACGCATGATGGTAATTCTGTCGCAAATCGCAAAAATTTCTTCCATGCGATGTGAAATATAGACAATGGAGACGCCGTTCTTTTTTAACGCTGTAATGACCTCAAAGAGCTTGCTAATTTCACGCTCAGTCAACGCTGCCGTCGGTTCATCCATAATGATGACCTCGGCATTTGTCATAAGCGCTTTTGCGATTTCGATCATTTGCTGCTGTCCGACGGAACATTCGCCGGCTTCTTGATCAAGAGAAAGAGAGACGGAGAGTTTGTCAAATTGCTCTTTTGCTAGCGCTTTCATTTTTCTTGTTTGTAAGACGCCCAGCTTGGAGGATATCTCTTTACCGATAAATAGATTCTCAAGAACGGTCATTTCCGGCCAGATATTCAATTCCTGATGGATAAAGGCTATTCCATGCTGTTCCGCTTCTTTTGGATTGGAAAAATACGTTTCGTTGCCGTTTATGCTGATTTGACCTTTATCTGCTTTGTGCAGGCCTGTCAAAATGTTCATAAGCGTGGACTTGCCGGCGCCGTTTTCTCCCATTAATGCGTGAACCTCGCCAGGCATGAGCTGAAAGGAAACACCTGACAGCACCTGGTTTTTTCCGAATGCTTTATGAATGTCTTTCATTTCAATCTGCATGTTTCATCCTCCTTTCTAGAAAAGCACACCCGCCTGCAGAATGCAGTTGGCATATGGTGTGAATTCCCCTGTTCTTATGACTGCCTTTGCTTCTTTTGTCAGCAGCTTAAACTCCTTGTGAGAAAGGTATTCAATCTCTTGTTCAGAGAAAAGATTTTCTAGAAACTTTGCATTCTCCTGATTGGATGCTTTTATTTCAGCTGCAGCAATGACTTTTTCGACCGCCATTTCCTCAGCCAGTACTGCCGCTGTATCTTGGAAAGCCGGAAGGCCCGGCTTCAGTGAAAGATCAATTTTCAAAACGCTGTCGGGAACCGGCAGTCCGGCATCCGCGATGACAATTTTATCAGTGTGGCCAAGGTCTGCTAAAATCTTGGCAAGATGGCTGTTCAGTATACCGTGTTTTTTCATGACAGCAGCTCCTCTACTTCATTTCTTGTCGGCATTCCGCCTTGGGCCCCGAAGGAACAGACAGAAAGGGAAGCGGCACGATTGGCAAAGCGCAATGCGGCTTCAATATCTTTTCCCTCAGCCAGGGCCACGGCAAAGGCTGCGTTAAACGTATCACCGGCTCCGGTTGTATCAACGGGCTCTACAGGGAAGGACGGGATGAGCACCTCTTTGCTGCCAGCCGAATAGCGGACGCCTTGTTTTCCTTCCGTAATAAAGAGCTTTGCGGGATAAAGCGCCAGAGCTTCGGAAATGGTAAGCTCAGGGAATAAAATCGAAGCCTCGTGTTCATTCGGCGTCAGATAGGTAGCGTGATCAATTGTTTCCTGCTTGAGCGGGCGGGCCGGTGCTGGGTTTAGTATGATCGGGATATCGTGAGAATGGCAGTATTTGCACACCTCATCAACCGTTTCTTCTGGGATTTCCTGCTGAATCAGCACCATATCGACCTTTTCAATCTGTTCGAGCGCGTTTAACGCATACGCTGGGGTGATGTCATCGTTCGCGCCTTTGACAACGACAATGCTGTTGTCGCCTTCAGCAAGCACAATATGAGCGGTTCCGCTTTCCGAATGTGTAACCGGTTCCATATAGTCAGTGCGAACGCCGTTAGCTTTGAGATTATTCAAAATAGCTGTTCCATAATGATCGTCTCCAACCTTGCCGACCATAAACACTTGCGCCCCAAGTCTGGCTGCGGCAACGGCCTGATTTGCTCCTTTGCCGCCCGGCACAGTCTGAAATGACGTGCCAAGAACCGTTTCACCGGCTTTTGGGCGTTTGTCCGAGGTGACCACTAAATCCATAGAACAGCTACCAATCACACAAATATTACGCATCTTAATCTTCCTTTCTTGTCGTCTTTCTTCCTATATAGGTGACAGGCATTTGAATTGCCGTTTCTGCCAGCGGCTGTTTTTTGATGATACCCAAAAGCAGTTTGGCAGCTTCTTTCCCCATATCATATGCGGGCTGTTTAATTGTAGAAAGTGGCGGGAACAGAAGTCCGCTTTGCGGAATGTCATCATAGCCGATAATTTGAATGTCCTCCGGCACGTTTTTTCCGCGCCGCAATGCTTCATGTAAAACGGCAGCGGCTTGAATATCATTACTCGCGATCACACCATCTGTCGCTGGATAAGCGGCAAACAGCTCCTTCGCCATTGATTGTGCATCTTTAATTGAAAATGAAGCCGTCTCAATGACCTGAAAATCAACTTCAGCCTGCTTTAAGATTTCCAAAGCGCCGTTAAAGCGGTCTTGAGCGGTCGGCAGGTGAGCGGGTCCTCTCAAGAGCGTAATGCGCTGGCTTTTTCCGTGAATGATAGCCTGGGCGGCTAACTTTCCTCCTGTATAGCCGTCACTGGACACAGAAGGAGCCCCTTCAAGTGTTCTGTCCAGAAAAACAACTGGATAATTCATGCCGCTGTATTCCTCGAGATCCGGGTAATTTGTTGCGGCAATAATGCCTGCGACATGATTTTGCTTAAAGGTTTGAAGGTATTCAAGTTCTTTTTTCAATTCCTCGTCACTGTTGCCGAAAATAAGGCGATAGCCTTCCCGGTTCAATTCATCCTCCGCACCGCGGGCAAGCTGGGGGAAGAAAGGGTTTGTGATATCCGGGAGCAAAAGTCCGATCAGTCGGGATTCTCTTTTATATAGAGATCTGGCGACTTCATTCGGGTAATAGTTCAGCTTCGCCATCGCCGCTATGACACGCGTTCGCGTTTCTTCGTGTACATAGCCATTATCATTCAGGACGCGAGAAACCGTCGCAACTGAAACGCCCGCCGCTCCGGCGACATCTTTAATTGTAGCCAAAACAGCTCCTCCTTGTTTATGTAACCGTTTACATATATAGATTATCATGAACAATCCGAAGTTAGCAATAAAAATATCAAAAGAAATCTACTTGTAAATTGTATATATAATTGAAAAATTTAAGGTTTTCACTCTTTTTTTGACAAAGTCTTCACAAATATGGATGAAGATTTCTTGAACAAATATTAAGTTTTATTAAAATTGTTTCAAAGTCATGCGTTTAGACCTGTAAATGGTGAGAAACAGAAAAGACTATCATCCCAGAAAATGTTTAATTATGTTAGAGAATTCGGACTCGTATGTTTAGCGTTTTCATCTCGAACCTCCTTAGTCATTTTGGAATGGGCCTCATATTGCTTATTCCATGTAGAAAGGATGACATTATGACCTTGTCCTTAAGAAACAGGATAAAATTATTTTGTGTTCATAAGAACCGGAAACACGCATGATAGCAGGAAATGCTTGATAACACAGGCTGAAAAAAAGATTGATTTGAAATGCATATTAAATACAAACAGCAGGGTGTGACTATACGTCCAGAAGGATATCAGGAGAAAAATGAAAGCGCATTCTATTTGATTTTTTTAAAAAGTGATAAGGTATAAGTCCTGCTGTTTTCCAAAAATAGAAAACAGTTTGTGGGTATAAAATCTCTTTCAAAAGAGAAGTTTGGCTTAGTCGATTAGGGAAGATTATGTTACATAATGCCGATTGAGAATTCATAGTGATTCTATATACTGATGAATGAATTTACAACAATATAGAAGGAGATGTCGAAAAGCAATGTGGTTACTCATTATAGCCTGTGCTGTCATACTGGTCATCGGAATATTAGAAAAACGACGACATCAGAAAAACATTGATGCCCTCCCTGTTCGGGTGAATATTAACGGCATCCGCGGAAAATCGACTGTGACAAGGCTGACAACCGGAATATTAATAGAAGCCGGTTACAAGACTGTTGGAAAAACAACAGGAACAGATGCAAGAATGATTTACTGGGACACACCGGAGGAAAAGCCGATTAAACGGAAACCTCAGGGGCCGAATATCGGAGAGCAAAAAGAAGTCATGAGAGAAACAGTAGAAAGAGGGGCTAACGCGATTGTCAGTGAATGCATGGCTGTTAACCCAGATTATCAAATCATCTTTCAGGAAGAACTTCTGCAGGCCAATATCGGCGTCATTGTGAATGTTTTGGAAGACCATATGGATGTCATGGGGCCGACGCTTGATGAAATTGCAGAAGCGTTTACTGCTACAATTCCTTATAATGGCCATCTTGTCATTACAGATAGTGAATATACCGAGTTCTTTAAACAAAAAGCAAAAGAACGAAACACAAAAGTCATCATTGCTGATAACTCAAAAATTACAGATGAGTATTTACGTAAATTTGAATACATGGTATTCCCTGATAACGCTTCTCTGGCGCTGGGTGTGGCTCAAGCACTCGGCATTGACGAAGAAACAGCATTTAAGGGAATGCTGAATGCGCCGCCAGATCCGGGAGCAATGAGAATTCTTCCGCTGATCAGTCCGAGCGAGCCTGGGCACTTTGTTAATGGGTTTGCCGCAAACGACGCTTCTTCTACTTTGAATATATGGAAACGTGTAAAAGAAATCGGTTACCCGACCGATGATCCGATCATCATCATGAACTGCCGCGCAGACCGTGTCGATCGGACACAGCAATTCGCAAATGACGTATTGCCTTATATTGAAGCAAGTGAACTGATCTTAATCGGTGAAACAACAGAACCGATCATAAAAGCCTACGAAGAAGGCAAAATTCCTGCAGACAAACTGCATGATCTAGAGTATAAGTCAACAGATGAAATTATGGAATTGTTAAAGAAAAGAATGCACAACCGTGTCATATATGGCGTCGGCAATATTCATGGTGCCGCAGAGCCTTTAATTGAAAAAATCCACGAATACAAGGTTAAGCAGCTCGTAAGCTAGGGGGAAATGCAAACATGTTCGGATCAGATTTATACATCGCACTAATTTTAGGTGTACTACTCAGTTTAATTTTTGCGGAAAAAACAGGGATCGTGCCGGCAGGACTTGTTGTACCGGGATATTTAGGACTTGTGTTTAATCAGCCGGTCTTTATTTTACTTGTTTTGCTAGTGAGCTTGCTCACTTATGTTATCGTGAAATACGGTTTATCCAAATTTATGATTTTGTACGGACGCAGAAAATTCGCTGCCATGCTGATAACAGGGATCGTCCTAAAAATCGCGTTTGATTTTCTATACCCGATTGTACCATTTGAAATCGCAGAATTTCGGGGAATCGGCATCATCGTGCCAGGTTTAATTGCCAATACCATTCAGAAACAAGGTTTAACCATTACGTTCGGAAGCACGCTGCTATTGAGCGGAGCGACCTTTGCTATCATGTTTGTTTACTACTTAATTTAATGTAAGGTGTGTCAAACGATGAAAAAAGAACTGAGCTTTCATGAAAAGCTGCTAAAGCTGACAAAACAGCAAAAAAAGAAAACCAATAAGCACGTATTTATTGCCATTCCGATCGTTTTTGTCCTTATGTTCGCTTTCATGTGGGCGGGAAAAGCGGAAACGCCGAAGGTCAAAACGTATTCTGACGACGTACTCTCAGCCTCATTTGTAGGCGATATTATGATGGGACGCTATGTTGAAAAAGTAACGGAGCAAAAAGGGGCAGACAGTATTTTTCAATATGTTGAACCGATCTTTAGAGCCTCGGATTATGTAGCAGGAAACTTTGAAAACCCGGTAACCTATCAAAAGAATTATAAACAAGCAGATAAAGAGATTCATCTGCAGACGAATAAGGAATCAGTGAAAGTCTTGAAGGATATGAATTTCACGGTTCTCAACAGCGCAAACAACCACGCAATGGATTACGGCGTTCAGGGCATGAAAG
This sequence comes from Bacillus sp. PS95, assembly GCF_037963565.1. Lineage (NCBI taxonomy): Bacteria > Bacillati > Bacillota > Bacilli > Caryophanales > Bacillaceae > Bacillus > Bacillus sp. PS95. The sequence continues at coordinate 3,659,596 of NZ_CP150160.1, read as the reverse complement.
ATACGCTTGGAGAATTTGCGAAGCAAAACCTTGATATCGTTGGAGCGGGATACAGCTTAAGTGATGCGAAAAAGAAAATTTCGTACCAGAAAGTCAACGGGGTAACGATTGCGACGCTTGGCTTTACCGATGTGTCCGGGAAAGGTTTTGCGGCTAAAAAGAATACGCCGGGCGTGCTGCCCGCAGATCCTGAAATCTTCATCCCTATGATTTCAGAAGCGAAAAAACATGCGGACATTGTTGTTGTGCAGTCACACTGGGGCCAAGAGTATGACAATGATCCAAACGACCGCCAGCGCCAGCTTGCAAGAGCCATGTCTGATGCGGGAGCTGACATCATCGTCGGCCATCATCCGCACGTCTTAGAACCGATTGAAGTATATAACGGAACCGTCATTTTCTACAGCCTCGGCAATTTTGTCTTTGACCAAGGCTGGACGAGAACAAGAGACAGTGCACTGGTTCAGTATCACCTGAAGAAAAATGGAACAGGACGCTTTGAAGTGACACCGATCGACATCCATGAAGCGACACCTGCACCTGTGAAAAAAGACAGCCTTAAACAGAAAACCATTATTCGCGAACTGACGAAAGACTCTAATTTCGCTTGGAAAGTAGAAGACGGAAAACTGACGTTTGATATTGATCATAGTGACAAACTAAAATCTAAATAAACGGAGTGATAAAGATGAAATTTGTCAAAGCCATCTGGCCGTTTGTTGCCGTAGCCATCGTGTTCATGTTTATGTCAGCTTTTAAATTCAATGATCAGCTGACAGATCAGGAAAAACAGAAGATTGATATGGAAATGAATAAAATCCAACAGCAGGAAGAACCGGTAAATGCCAATAAATAATTCAAAAAAGAGAGTGTCTGATGAGACACTCTCTTTTTATTTGCCCAGCATATTCATTCTGTAAAAATATTAAAAAGTCTCTTAACATATTCAAAAAAATACCGATGTTAAAACTGCAAAAAGAGGAGGAGATAATAAAAGTGAACACACTGGCAAACTGGAAGAAGTTTTTGCTTGTGGCGGTTATCATTTGTTTTTTGGTTCCAATTATGACAAAAGCGGAGATTGCGGAAGCTGATACATCATCAGAATTGATTGTCAGCGAAGCAAAAAACCTGCTTGGATATCAGTATAAATATGGCGGGGAAACGCCGAAAGAGGGTTTCGATCCATCAGGATTGATACAATATGTGTTCAGTAAGGCTGATATTCATCTGCCGAGATCTGTAAACGACCAGTATAAAATCGGAACAGCTGTAAAGCCGGAAAACCTGAAGCCGGGTGATATTTTGTTTTTCAAGAAAGAGGGAAGCACCGGCACTGTTCCGACACATGACGCCCTTTATATCGGAGAGGGCCAAATCGTTCACAGTACACAGTCAAAAGGGGTTATCATCACCAATTACAAAAAAAGCAGCTATTGGAGCGGAACTTATATCGGAGCGAGACGAATCGCTGCCGATCCGGCAACGGCTGATGTTCCTGTCGTTCAGGAGGCCGAAAAATATATCGGTGTCCCATATGTGTTTGGCGGAAGCACGCCGTCAGAGGGCTTTGATTGCTCGGGGCTTGTGCAATATGTGTTTCAACAGGCACTCGGCATTTATCTGCCGCGATCAGCCGAACAGCAGTGGGCAGTGGGCGAGAAGGTAGCCCCTCAGAACATAAAGCCTGGTGATGTCGTCTATTTCAGCAATACGTATAAAACGGGAATTTCACATGCAGGCATTTATGCGGGCGCAGGCAGGTTCATTCAGGCAAGCCGGTCAGAAAAAGTAACCATTTCCTATTTGTCAGAGGATTACTGGAAATCGAAGATGACGGGTATTCGCCGATTTGACAACCTGACAATCCCGAAAGAAAATCCGATTGTTTCCGAAGCGACGCTTTATGTCGGAGAAGTGCCTTACAAACAGGGCGGAGTAACACCTGAGACAGGATTTGATACAGCTGGATTTGTCCAATATGTCTACCAGAAAGCAGCCGGTATTTCACTGCCTCGATACGCAACAAGCCAGTACAATGCCGGAACTAAGATTGAGAAGGCGGACCTGAAGCCGGGAGACATTGTGTTCTTTCAATCAACAAGCTTAAATCCCTCCATCTATATCGGAAACGGACAAGTTGTTCATGTCACATTATCAAACGGCGTGACCATCACCAATATGAACACGAGCACATATTGGAAGGATAAATACGCAGGAAGTATACGGGTGCAATAAAAGAAAAAGACTCCAATCTCTGGAGTCTTTTCTTTATGCATATTGTCCCGAAAGAAGCTGGTCTATAAAGTAGGCCACACCATTTTCGTCATTGCTTTTTGTGACAAAGGTGCTTTTTTCTTTTAATTCATCAATCGCATTTTCCATGGCGATACGGTGTCCGGCGACTTCAAACATGGACAAATCGTTTGGACTATCGCCGATCGCATAGATATCCTGTGTTTCAATTCCGTATAGGTCAGCCAGCTTTGTTAACGCGCGTCCTTTTCCTGACGAGGCCGGCAGGATTTCGATAATATGTTTTCCTGAAGAGGTTTGCGCCAGTTTTTTATGATGCTTCAGTTCTTCCTTCGCTTGTTTCAGCTTGTCCATATCAAAGGAGAAGCAAAGAAGCTTATAAATGTTTTCACCGCCGTCAAAAACCGATTCGATATGAGGGATTGGTTTAATGCCAAACTGTTTGAATTGAGTCATGGCTCCTTGCCACAAGTCATCCGTCTGCTCGTTTGGGTTTGCGCTCTTTAGAATGTCAAGCTCAGCGTGCAGCTTAGCTTCGCCGTCAAAAGGAGATAGCAGATGGTCATCTGTATATACCTCAAAGTAAATGTTTTTTGAAAGTAAGTAATCAGCAATCGCTTTACCGGCTTCCTGATCCATTAATGTCCGGCTGATCAAACGGTAACCCGTGTCATGGATCGTGCCGCCATTAGCTGCAATGATAGGGATGTCCAAGTCATTCAGCAGCGCTTTTACATCAAATGTCGCTCTTCCCGTGCAAATGGTGACGAGGATGCCGGCATCAACGGCCCGCTTGATCGCCTCTCTGTTTTCCGCAGAAATGACGCTTTCTTTATTGAGTAATGTTCCGTCTAGATCAATCGCAATACATTTCATATGTAGGGGAACCTCCTTAAAAATGAAGCTGCTTCGTGTAGTATGTTCAGCTTGCCTGTGAAACATAATCCATATAAATTAAGGCTAATCGTTACTTTGATAATTTTCAACAAGGAAATATGTAAAACGGGATGGCGTAATCGCCATCCCGTTCATTATACACCTAAATCGTTTTGCAGCTCTTTTTTAACTTCCTGCAGCTTTTGCTGATTCAATTTGAAATAATAGACTCCGGCAGGTTCATAATCATAACCCGTCAGCTGAATAGACTCAACTGATTTCAATGAAGTGATGAACGGGAACAGGCCGATGGCATCTTTAAGAGATAAGTTCATTTTTAAATTTTGCCCCATCGTATCCACAATATCATCATAAGCCGGAATTGAGCTCAATGATTTTGATTTATCTATAATGGCGCTCAGCACTTCCATTTGTCTTTGCCCGCGTAAAAGGTCACTGTCCGCTTTACGTGTTCTTACGTAAGCGAGCGCTTCTTCCCCATCAAGCGTATGTGTTCCTTTTTGAAGAACGACTTTACCTTTTGTATCTTTTTTGATTTGCTGAATGACTTTATCGCTTTTTACCGTTACTTTGACGCCATTTAACTCGTTTACGACGTCTTCAAAAGCCGTGAAATTGCTTTCTACGACATAATCGACGGGAATATCCAGCATTTCTTCAACTGTTTTCACAGTCAAGTCAACGCCGCCGTAAGCGTGAGCATGTGTGAATTTATCATACCCGTGGCCTGGGATGTTTACATAGGCGTCACGCGGAATGCTCAGCATTTTAGCTGTTTTTTCTTTCCGATTAAATGTAACCAGCACATTCGCGTCACTTCTTGCCTGATCGACGGTCTCGCCGTTTTTCTCCCTGGCATCAATTCCTAAGAGCAATACAGAAAAAGAATCTTTTCCAGGATCAAATTCTTTGATCCGTTTTACAGATTGTTCTCCGCGTGCAAGGCTGACGTGAGCTTCCTTAGAAGCATTGTTCAGCTTTACAAAAGCATAGGCGCCGACAGAGCCTGCCGCAATGACTAAAAAAGCCATTAATCCGGCAACAACTTTCACCCATTTTTTTAGTCTTCTTTTTTTCTTTCTGCGCTGTGATCGTTCTTCCATATATCAATACCTCACGTTTCTTTAATATTTGAAGCGTACCATTCTATTTGCCATGGGGCAACTACTCGAAAGACATTTTTCGATAAATATTCCTGTATTTATAAGTTCTTGTTTTTGAAAATTGATAACGATGATGTACTGAATCACCTTATATTGGACGCCGCAGCAGGTAAAATGTTTCGGCGACATTGAAAAAAATACAAGTAAATGATTGGAAAACTTATGATCAGCAAAATAAAAAGGTTTAATGGCCGGAAAAAGAGGCTAAAAGATTTCTAAAAAATTCCCACAGACAATATCATTGCAGCTGATGGAGAAAGGGAGTCATCTTTATGAAAAAGCAGTCAAATATATGGCTTTATTTTTTCGGAGCTCTTGGAGGCGCGTTATATGGCTATGATACCGGAGTGATTTCCGGAGCTATTTTATTTATGAAAAAGGAGTTAGGCTTAAACGCGTTTACAGAAGGTCTTGTTGTCAGCTCCTTGCTGGTTGGGGCGATATTGGGCTCAGGAGCGGCCGGCAAGCTGACTGACCGTTTCGGAAGAAAAAAAGCAATTATGGCAGCCGCGCTGCTGTTTTGTATAGGCGGTCTTGGTGTGGCACTGGCCCCAAATACAGGAGTCATGGTGCTGTTTCGCATCATTTTGGGACTTGCAGTCGGAACATCGACGACAATCGTGCCCCTTTATTTATCTGAACTGGCGCCAAAACATAAACGCGGGGCGCTGTCATCACTGAATCAGCTGATGATCACGGTCGGCATCCTTCTTTCTTACATTGTCAATTACATATTTGCCGATGCCGAAGCGTGGCGCTGGATGCTTGGATTGGCTGCTGTGCCGTCATTGCTCTTGCTTATTGGCATTTTGTTTATGCCGGAGAGCCCGCGTTGGCTGTTCACGAATGGCGAAGAAAGCAAAGCGAAGAACATTCTTGAAAAATTGCGTGGCACAAAAGATATTGATCAGGAAATACATGATATAAAAGAAGCGGAAAAGCAGGATGAAGGCGGCCTGAAGGAGCTGTTCGATCCATGGGTGCGCCCAGCGCTTATTGCCGGTTTGGGACTCGCTTTTTTGCAGCAATTTATCGGAACGAATACGATCATCTACTATGCGCCAAAGACCTTTACAAACGTCGGATTCGGAAACTCCGCTTCGATTTTAGGCACGGTCGGAATCGGCACAGTCAATGTTGTCATGACATTAGTAGCGATTAAAATCATCGACAAGATTGGAAGAAAGCCGTTACTGCTATTCGGGAATGCGGGCATGGTGATCAGCTTGATCGTTCTCGCTTTAGTAAATCTCTTTTTCGATAACACTCCGGCTGCCTCATGGACGACCGTCATTTGTTTAGGCGTGTTTATCGTTGTCTTTGCGGTCAGCTGGGGACCGGTTGTATGGGTGATGCTTCCTGAATTGTTCCCGCTTCATGTCAGAGGAATCGGGACCGGTGTTTCGACCTTAATGTTGCACGTTGGGACACTGATTGTTTCACTAACCTATCCAATATTAATGGAAGCGATCGGAATCAGTTATTTATTCCTGATTTATGCCGCGATCGGTATCATGGCGTTCTTATTTGTCCGATTTAAAGTGACAGAGACAAAGGGAAAAAGCCTTGAAGAAATTGAGCAGGATTTACGGGACAAAAACGGACAGGGAGGATCGGCCGGAAAACAGCAGACTGTCGGAACATAAAAAAGGGTGCGCGATCATGCGCACCCTTTTGATTGCTTACTTTCCTACCGTGCCAAAGTTAATGATTTTAAAAGAAATATCGTACTTAAAATCAGTCTCAGAAAATATTTCCTCCCAATGCCCTTTTACTTTATTCCAGTAGTCAGGGTGTTGAATCCTTATGTGGTCTGATAAAAAGACCGGATCGGTTTTATACTCGTGCTGCAGTTTATCCATCACCTGCTTTACATCTCGTTCAAGCTTTTTTTCAAAAATGTTTTCCAGCCTGTGCAAATAACTTTTGCTGAAGGAGTTTTCATTCGGGTTTTGGTCTTCTGTCAGGATGCCCTTCGTTTTAACAGAAATATGAAAGATAGGCTTTCCGTTTTCAATGATAGGCTTAATTTTGGTTTTCGACTTTTTGATTTCAAACGTAATCGGATGTCCTTTATCTGTCGTCGGCATGACACCGCCTTGGATCGTCCCCATGACCCATGACAGTGTTTGGGTTTCATCAGCTGAAAGAAACCCAACGAGTTTATTGCTGCCCCTTTTGATAATGCCTGCTCCGTCATACTTGGCTTTTCCCTTTTCGTTTTTCACGGCTTGAATAAGATAACTGTACCCGTTCTGAGAGTAGACAGAAGCTCTTCCGATGCGCAGCGGTATCATAATCTTACCGTTATATCCGCTGTGAGTTGTCAAATCAATCAGTTTTTCGGAGGGCATCGGCTGCTGCTGATTGGGGTTTCCTTTTGTGAGAACTTCAGCTGCATTCCCTCTGGCTGCCATCAAATAGCTGCTTCGCCGCAGCTCATCATCTCGGATAAAGTGGTTGAGGACTTGGTCTACATTTTGATTCCTCATCAGTTTTTCTCCCAGAAGAATGACTTTTAAATGATCGCTATAAACAGGAGGGTCCTTGATGGATACATCACTGACTGCTTCCAGAATCGTTTTCCCGTGGGACGTCACATTGACAAATTCGGGTTTTCCGGATGCTTGGCTGTCTTCGCTTTGGGGAAGAAGGTTTTGATACGTCAGTTTGTACTGGTGATCATCTGTCTCATCGATCGCCAGCCCTCTGGCGAAGGATAGTTGCTCGATATCTTTGACATCCCAGCAGCCGCAGAGGGCCAGCAGCATAAAAAACATGACGGAGAATTTTGATGCTGTTTTCATTGCAGCTGCCCCCTCCCTAATTTTTTCTGTATCCAGCTTAAAAACCAGACGAATAATGGAATTGTAATCACAATTAAGAAAGCATATCCAAGAAGCGTCCCGTAATAAAACACGTCATTCAAGTCCTTGGGATACATCGTTATGAAAAACGTCGCAGCCAGCATTGCAGTCAGCAGCCATGCATTGTTTTTATTTTTCAGATGAAAGATTTCCGTTAACCCGATATGGGCGCCTTTAAAGGATCCGAGCATACAGGCAAATTGCTGAGCTGTCCAGGTCAGCTGTAAGAACAAATCAAATCGTTCAATAAAAATACCCGGAACCTCTAATGCGTGAATAAGGGAAATGGTCGGCCATGTCACCGTTTTTGCCTCAGCCACAGTCATACAGCCAATCACAATGAGCAAAGTAATGCTGTAGAACAATGTGGAAGTCGCGATGCCCAGAGCAACAGCCTTTTTCACTTGCTTTGGATCTCTCATAAAGGGGACCAGGTAAAAAATGATTTCAAATCCGGAGAAATATAATAATGTTTTTGGGAATAAAGAGAAAAAGCTTTGATAGCCTCCTTCAAATACCGGCCGGATAAAATCAAGCTGGAACAAGCGAAAGCTGAACATCAGAAGCATCATAAAAATAATAAGGGTTATAGGAAAAATATAAGCGTATACTTTTGCAATTGAATAAACGCCTCCGCCTACATGATAGATGGCAACTGCAAGAAATATAAACACCACAACTGCCATTGGCGTATTTTTCAACAAAAAGAATCCGACAACCTCTCCCAAAATCCGAGCTTGAAAGCAAACAATCCCAATGAAATATAGACAGATATATAAATTCAATAGAAAGCCGATGAATGTTCCAGCTACAATGCTGTTGAGCTTAAAAAGAGTTTTTCCGCTGTTTTTTTGAAGAAAAGGCAAAAAAAGCAGAGCGATGATAATAAAAATAACGCCCTGGAGCAGTATCATTAGCCATCCGCTCGGACTGCCGGTTTCGGCGGCTGAGCGGGGAAGGGTCAGCACCCCGGCGCCGATCAATGTGCTGCTGATCATAATGAGCGTCTGCATAAATGTCAGTTTATGCTCTGATTTCCTCATAGCCATCACCTTTGTCTGATGTTATCTTCGGGATCGTTTCGTGTCGGTCTTCTTTTTAAAAACATCGTGGGAATACGGATGACTGTGTCTTTCAAATCCTGTCCAGGCTGCGCCATGATCGGGATAATGTAATCCTGTCCAAAGCTTTTCAGGCGCATGAGATGGCCGATCACAAACAGATAAACCATTATAACGCCATACATGCCAAGCGCTGTTGCACTTATCATAACCCCGATCCGAATGATCCGCAGCGGAAAGTTATAGGCGTATGAAGGAACGGTAAAGGATGCCAGTGCTGTGACAGAAACGACAATGACCATAAGCGCACTGACAATTTGCGCCTGAACAGCTGCCTGTCCGATGACAACGCCGCCGATAAGGCCAATTGTCTGTCCAATCGGCTTAGGCAATCTTAATCCGGCTTCTCGAATCAATTCGATCGTAAAGATCATGATAAAGGCCTCTACAAAAGGCGGGAATGGTACGTTAAGCCTGCTGCCTGCAATGGAAATGGCCATTCTAGTCGGCAATAGCCCGGTGTGAAAAGAAACGAGAGAAATATACAGACCGGGCAAATAAATGGTGATCAGGATGCTGGAATAACGAAGAAGGCGTACAAGTGACATTGGGATCCAGCGCTGGCTGTAATCATCGGGCGAATGAATAAATTCGTCAACCGTAGCCGGTACAATCAAAGCAAACGGCGTACCATCCACTAATATGGACACTCGCCCTTCTAATAGAGAACTTTCGACCCGGTCCGGTCGTTCTGTGCTTAATATTGTGGGGAAAATTGAAAATGGTTCGTCTTCAATCAGCTGTTCAAGCGTCCCCGATTCCGGCAAATTATCTATATTGACTGATTTCAGCCTTTTAAACACTTCTTTGACGACATAATCTGGGGCGATATCCTGAATATAAGCGACAGCGATTTTCTTTTTGGTCCTTTTTCCGAGTGTCATTTCTTTGATGACGAGATTAGGATCACTCGTCCGTTCACGCAAAAGCGCCGTGTTTGTCCGCAGTTTTTCAATAAATCCTATTTTAGGGCCGCGTTCCACGACTTCGGAGGAGGGTTCATCAAGACTGCGTGTTGCGACTGACTTTGTGTCGAAAGCTAATCCTCCGCGATAGCCATCAGCGAGCAAAATGGCTTGCCCTGAAAAAACGAGCTGCTCTATTTCTTTCATTGTAGAAACAACGCTGTGGTGAAAGCCGAAAAAAAAGGCGGATAAGTCTTCAATCGAGCATTCCTTATGGGCCAACGCCTCTTTTTGTAAAGGAGAAATGACGTATTGCGCCAGCATTTTATTCTCTGTCAGACCGTCAATATACAGTAAACACGCCTTTTGTCTGCTATCTCCGAAAGCAAATGTATAAAACATCATATCGTCGTTTTGTCCCAATGTTTTTTTCAGTGTGTCTAAATTGTTCTGGAGATCAGAGTCGATTTGCATAGTTTCTCTCCTTCGTAAACAGATTGACGGTTTTTATTAATTTGTATCAAAAAAGGAGAATTATTCTTATCGAGGAAAAGGCTGAAACAAAGCTTCTTTTCGACGTGATATAATAGATAGGAAGCGTTTTCTTTGAAGGGGTAATGAAAAGATGATGCTTTGTACATATGTTGTCATCGGAAAAAGGCAGCTTATACGGGCGTTTGTAAGAGGGGCGCACCGGGAAAATGATGATCAGTTATTTACAGGGGAGGGGTACGGATCATGACGCAATCACCGATTTTTCTAACGCCTGTGTTTAAAGAAAAAATCTGGGGCGGAACCGCTTTACGAGATAGATTTGGATACAGTATTCCTTCAGAATCAACGGGGGAATGCTGGGCCATTTCCGCTCATCCAAAAGGACCGAGCACTGTTGCAAATGGCCCGTATAAAGGAAAGACATTGATCGAGCTTTGGGAAGAGCACCGTGAAGTATTCGGCGGCGTAGAGGGGGATCGGTTCCCGCTTCTGACAAAGCTGCTGGATGTGAAGGAAGATACGTCAATTAAAGTTCACCCTGATGATTACTATGCCGGAGAAAACGAAGAGGGAGAACTCGGCAAGACGGAATGCTGGTACATTATCGACTGTAAGGAAAACGCAGAAATCATTTACGGGCATACGGCCCGCTCAAAAACCGAACTTGTCACAATGATCAACAGCGGTGACTGGGAGGGCCTGCTGCGAAGAATCAAAATTAAACCGGGTGATTTCTATTATGTGCCGAGCGGAACGCTGCACGCATTGTGCAAGGGGGCCCTTGTTTTAGAGACTCAGCAAAATTCAGATGCCACATACCGGGTGTACGATTATGACCGTCTTGATAGCAACGGAAGTCCGAGAGAGCTTCATTTTGCCAAAGCGGTCAATGCCGCCACGGTTCCCCATGTGGACGGGTATATAGATGAATCGACCGAATCAAGAAAAGGCATAACCATTAAAACGTTTGTTCAAGGGGAATATTTTTCGGTGTATAAATGGGACATCAATGGCGAAGCTGAAATGACTCAGGATGAATCCTTTCTGATTTGCAGCGTGATAGAAGGAAGCGGTTTGCTCAAGTATGAGGACAAAACATGTCCGCTCAAAAAAGGTGATCACTTTATTTTGCCGGCTCAAATGCCCGATTTTACGATAAAAGGAACTTGTACCCTTATCGTGTCTCATATTTAAACTTAATCTCACTTCGAGATTAAGTTTTTTTTATTAGAAAATGGAAGTGATTCACCTATAAATGAAGCATGCGCGTGCCGATAAATAAACTAGTTTTATATACTCATAGAATAAGAAAGAGGAGAAGGAATGAAAAAGAGACTAATCGCACCTATGCTTCTATCCGCCGCGTCCCTTGCCTTTTTTGCCATATCTGGTTCTGCCCAGGCAGCCGCGTATACCGACTACTCACTATATAAAGTAGAGCCGTCGAATACGTTCAGTACAGAAAGCCAAGCCTCACAAGCTGTCGCCAAACTGGAAAAAGATACTGGCTGGGATGCATCCTATCAGGCTTCAGGCACAACAACGACCTACCAAATTTCCGCCTCAGGCATTCATAGCGAATCAGAAGCGAAAGCAATACTGAGCGGACTCGCCAAACAGACATCGATTACAGGAACGTCAAGTCCTGTTGGAAGCAAACAGCCATATGTCACCATCTCGTCAGGTGCCATCTCCGGAGAAAAACAGGCCAACACTACCCTAGCAAAGCTGAAACAGGAGACGGGAGTGGCTGGCGCTGTAAAAGCTTACGGAGCAGCTCGGCCCTATATGAACGTCATGACATCAGACATTGCTGATGAGACAAAAGTCAAGGCGCTTATCCAGAGCCTGGCTAAGCAAACAGGGATTAAAAGCTCGTATCAGCCCATCACACACACGGTGTCTGTCACAACCATTCAGTCTGGCACAATCGTGGGAGACAGCAGAGCAGCGCAGATCAAAAACGCCTTCCAAAAGGAATCTGGGCTGCAGGCATCATTAAAGGAAACAGTGAAAGGGCAAGCCTATTATACGTTTACAACTGCCGCCATTTCAGGTGAAGCCAATGCCAAAACTCTATTGCAGCAGCTGAAACAGAGCACTGGCATCACAGGCAGCTACAAGTCCATCAATCAAAAAACAACCGTTGAGTCATACAATGTCCAATCAGCTTATTTCAAAGGGCTGAGTACAGTAAAGGACGCCATCAGCCAAATCAAGAAAAACACTGGCGTATCCGGGAGTTATCAACAGGTTGGAAAAAGCACATCATATACCGTGAATATGAAGGGTATAACAAAACAGCAGCTCCAAAAAATAGACACTTTCTTTAAAAAGAAAAAATGGCATTACACGTCATCCAGCGTCAAAAAAACGACAACGTCTGCAGCTTATCAAATCACGACGGCAAAGATTTTAGGCGAGCAGCAAGCAAACAAAGCAGCAGCCTTCTTTGCTCAGAAAAAAGTAAAAGCTGCAAAAACAGCAGCTGGATCAACAGCAGAAAATCAATATCAGCTCATCTCAGAAGAAACATCAGATCAAGCAAAAGTCACAAAGGGCTTGAACATATTAAAGAAAAATCAGCTGAGTGCTTCTGCGAAATCCGTCAAAAAACAAATAGCTGGCACGTTTAAAATCACAACCGAATCTCTGCTTGATCAAACGAAAGTCAATCAGGCACTCACGTTTTTCAAATCGAATCATATATCAGCAGCAAGCCAGAAAACCGGTCAGACAGCTGCGAGCAGCTATCAAATCACAACTGAAGCTATTATCAGCCAAGAAGAGATTGACCGCGTTTTAACATTTTTCAAACAAAATCATATCGCAGTCACAACATCAAAAACAGGCCAGACAGCATATACACAATACAAAATCGTGACAACACAGCTCAGCAGCAAAACAGCATTGAATAATGGGTTAACCTATCTTAAATCGAAAAGTGTAACCCCCAGCTACACAACGAAAAGCAATACGCTTTATAAAATCAGCGTAAATGAGCAGTTCACAGGCAATGATACAGCTGCTGCGGCATCAACGAAGCTAAAACAATTATACGGATGGACATCATCTATCGTGAAGATCAAAAACGGCCCGCAAATCATGAAAACAAATTACAATCTCTCGCTTCGTGATATGGTCCAAAAACAAATGACAGTAAGTCCGCAAACAGACGGAGCGGCTTACGTATCGCTCACGTACATTAATATAGCAACATCAACCGTTACGGCTGATGTACTAAATATCCGGTCAACGCCGGAAGTCAGCCCGACAAACGTGATCGGCCAATTTAAAAAAGGCGATAAAGTGAAAATCATCGGACAGATAAACGGCTGGGCTAAGATCAATTTGGGCTGGCGAAACGCAAGCAGTGATGAAGTAGTTCAATACGTGGATCCAAATAACTTTACCAGAGACAGCAAATACTACTTCCAATTTCTCAAGCTGTCACAGACAGCGGGCCTCAGCGTTACTGAGGTCAATCAGAAAGTGCTTGCGGGTAAAGGCATCCTGACAGGGAGAGCAAAGGCATTTATCGATGCCGCCAATCAATATAGCATCAACGAACTGTATTTAATCTCACACGCTCTTCTTGAAACAGGAAACGGGACATCCGCCTTAGCCAATGGATTAACCTATAACGGAAAAACCGTATACAACATGTATGGAATTGGAGCATACGACAGCAATCCGAATTACTACGGAGCCAAATATGCGTACGAGCAGGGCTGGTTCACACCTGAAGCGGCCATTATCGGCGGAGCTAAATTCATAGGCTCATCGTATATCCACAACACAGCTTACAATCAGGACACACTGTACAAAATGAGATGGTCAGCTACAGCGACACATCAATACGCAACAGACATCGGCTGGGCGTACAAACAAGTAAACCGCATGTACAGCCTGTATTCATTGCTGGACGGCTATACACTTTACTTTGATGTTCCGGAATATCGATAAAAAAAACACCTTTTGCGGCTGCAAAAGGTGTTTTTGATTTATCTTTTAAGAACTTTATCCTCTGATGGCTCTTCTTCCTGAGGGAAAACAATTTGATCGACGACTCGCTCACTTGCTTTTCCATCAAGATCATCGAAGAAATAATGAACAAATGAATCAATTTGCTCAAAGTTATACTTCTCTTCTTTAATGATCGAAATCATTTGCTCAGACGTTTTCGCAAGAGGGCCAGGAATAAAGTCAAAGTAATCGTAATAGAAATCACGTTTGCGAATATAATCATCTACATCATAGCTGAAGAAGATCATTGGTTTATTTAATAAAGCATACTCAAAGCAAACAGAAGAGTAATCCGTTATCAGAATATCTGTTACGAGCAATAGCTCGTTAATTTCCCTGAACGAAGAGAAATCATAAAAGAAATCGCTGTACTGATAAGGTATATTGGCATCGTTTCGTACGAATGGATGAATTTTGAATAAGAAGATATATTCATCCTTTAACTCTCGATACAGACGGTCAAAATCAAGCACTTCAAAAGGATAATGAGCTGATTGCTGACCGTTTCCGCGGAAGGTTGGAGCAAAAAGAATGACCTTTTTGTCCTTTAGAAACGGATATTCCGTGTAAAGGCGTTCTTTTACAAATGCCTTCTTCGCTTCATCAAAGAAAAAGTCTGTTCGCGGTACGCCCGTAGCAATGACGTTCTCAATGTCTACCCCAAAGCCCTCTGCGTAGTGCTTCCGTATATTTTCAGAGCTGACAATAACCTTCGTGTAGTTTCTATGGTTTTTCGAATGCGGTGACGGTCCTCCCGGCAGACCGATTCGGCTGTAGCCGAATGTCTTAAAGGCGCCGACAGCATGCCATAGCTGGACAAGGTCCGCATTTTTACGGATTTTTAACGGATAAATAATCGGATAAAAATCATCTATAAAAATGATTTTGCTTGTCGCGAAATGATAAGCCATCGACATCAGTTCAGACAGGCTTTTTCTATCTCGAATGCTGCTCTTTAAGAAAAATTTGAAATCAAAATTTTCTTCACGTTTCAGCAGCTCTTCATAAACAAATTCGAAGTTTCCTGTCATATCAAGTCGGCTGTCAGAAGCAAAGACAATTTTATTAGACTTAATTGGAAGCAGGCGGAATACATCATAAGCAAAATGGAATAAGCTTGTATTCAGCTTGCGCAAAAAGCGGTTTGCCTCTTTTCCAGTATCCAGCTCCAAAAGGCTCGGATCAATTTCCTGCAGTTTGTTGCAAGACAAATTAATCGTCTTTTCGCCCTCATCATAATTAACGATCAAATTGAACTTCATCAGCTTTTTAGCAGAATGAAATTCCATTTTTGTGGCATACACATCATTAGAGAGGAAATTACTTACATTTCCGACTGTATGCACTTCCTGATGTTTTACATTTTGGTCATCTACAGCTTCAATCTCGAGAAACAGCTTATACTCGCCCTGCGGAAGAGGCTTGTCATTCATCAGCTTAGAAAAGTTAATCTGCTGTGAAAATCCTGCCCACTTATAGGCTCCAGGCACATTTGAAGTATCAATTGACAGCTTATCTACCGGAACATCCCGCAGTGAAACAGCTGTAAATAAAACACCGTTGTTCACCAATAATAAACGTTTTCGAACCTGATCCTCTTTTTGAAGCGGCAGGCCCTTGATATACATATAACCCGCAATTTTTAGAATTGACCCATTCCAAGAAAACTCAGAAATCTTTCTGACAGGGACTTGCTGGTTTTCTTCAATTCGCTTCGTTTTATCAAATAGAGAAAAAACCCTGTTATCAGCTGGATGGACAATGACAGCTGCATTTTCTTTTTGCGTTTTCTTTTTTGATCTGAAAAGTCTGTTCTTAATCTTTCTTGCCAGCTTCACTTTGTACCTCACTTTCTCCTAATCGGCACCAGATGTTAAAAATGATGAAATAAAATCGGCTACCCGCTCTGAAGATTTGCCGTCCTGATGGGTGATAAATGCCTGTGAAAAATCTTCAATACGTTTCGTATCAGCCTCGTGATCACTCTCGATATCGTGTACAAGCGATGGAACGTCTTTCGAAATCGGCCCGGGTACAAACGATTCAAACGGGTAGTAGAAATCACGTTCTTCCAAGTAGTCTTCTAAATCCGGGCAGTAAAAATACATCGGACGTTTCAGCAGGCTGTACTCGAAAATAACTGAAGAATAATCGGTTATCAGCCCATCAGAGATTGCCATCAAATCGTACAAAGAGTACGAATCAGTTAAATCCAGCACAAAATCATCCTCTTCCGTGTGCGCATGTTTGCGCATATACGGATGAAGATGGAGGATCACGACATAATCTTTATGGCTTAGCGCCGATTTTAATTGTAGCAGATCAAGCGGTATAGCGTCACCCTCTTGATGATGTCCGCTGCCTCGAAAAGTAGGAGCATACAAAAGCTTTTTTTTATGCTTCAGTTCAGGATAAACCCGATGAAACTCATCCAGTACAGTGCGAATATGTTCCTTATGATAAAAGTAATCCGTTCTTGGAATGCCGAGCGGCAAAATCTGCTTTTGCTCCATTTGAAAGGCTTCGGCGAAATGCGGAACGGCAGCGGGTGCACTGACAATGGCATAATCATAGTTTGAATGCACGGGAACAATCTTCAAATAATCAGAAGAAGGGCCGAACGGCTTGTTCACAATGCTGTAGCCAAATTTTTTAAACGCGCCGCAAGCATGCCAAAGCTGGATGGCAACAGTTTCCTTTCGTTTTGGCACAACATACAAAGGAAAATAATAATCATCCAACAAAAGCACGCGGCATGTTGCAAGGTGATATAACGAGCTGAAAAGATGAAGCAAATATGCAGCTCGTCCGATCAGCCCCTTATCCATCTTGCGGAACAGCAGGGTGATGCGAAGAGACGGGTCTTGCTTCAGCTTTTCATAGACACCTTTAAAATTATCACTTAAATGATCCTCACGATAGGAAGCTATGACAATTTTGTTGTGCTGTACTGGTAATAAAGCGCTCAATAGTTTATAAGCAGTGCCGAATACTCCTTTTACAATTCGTGTAAGGAATGTTTTCACTGTTTAAATTTCCCATTCAATAACAGTTTTTCCCCAAGATGAAGTCAAATCTGCTTCAAACGCGTTTGTAATTTCCTCAATACTGCGTACCGGGAAGCGTCCGCCAACTAATGTTTCTAAATAATCAACGACTTCAGGGTATTGAGCTAAAAAGTCTACAGTACGGGCAAAATCCTCGCGTCCGCTCCGGCTGCTGCCGATCAGCGTAATCCCTTTTTCAAGCACCATTCTTGTTTCAATTTCAACAGGGTATTCAGACACGCCTAGGAGCGCTACACACGCTTCAGGATGGACATGGGCAATGATCTGTTCAATTGCGCTTTCACTGCCGCGTCCGCCCACGCATTCAAAGGCATGATCGATTCTGACATCTTCAGGAATGTCGTTAATTTGATAAGCTGCATCAACAAAAGAAAAATGATCAAGCTTGTAAGGTGTTTTTCCGAAAATAAACACCTTGCTGTCTGGATATTTTTTCTTCAGTAGAAGCGTCATGATAAATCCGAGATTTCCGTCCCCCCAGACACCGAATGTGTCACGCTTCTTATGCGCCATGCGCTCAAAGCGGGAAAGCGCGTGAACTGCAATTGTAATAAGCTCAGTGAAGGCTGCGACATGCGGATTAATGCTGTCTGGAAGCTCAACAAGCCGATCAGGCGCCATGAACATATAATCCTGCATAAATCCATCATAACCGCTTGAACGGAATCTGCTGGACCGCAGGTAATTCTCCGCGATGACTTCATGCTCTTCAACCGGTGTATTTGGCACCATAACAACCCGGGTTCCAACTTTAAATGTGCCTGTCGGATCAAACATGACTTTTCCGATCCCTTCATGGATCAGAGCCATCGGCAGTTTTTTGTCCATCGCTTCTTTGCCGCGTGAGCCAGTATAATAACGCTGGTCTGCAGCACAGATGGATAAATGGGTAGGACGGACGACGACCTTATCTGAATGGACAACTTTATCTTTATATGTCACTTCAAATTGTCGGGCAGAAACTAAACGATATGTTTGATTAATCATTGTGAAATTCGCTCCTGTAAAATGGCATTAGCCACTTTTAAGTCATATGGTGTCGTTACTTTAATGTTAAAGACTTCACCGCGGACCAGCTTCACTTTTTCACCTGCTAACGAGCAGATCTTGCAAGCGTCAGTAAGGACAGCTTTTTGCTCATCGGACAGTTTATTATAAAGCTCGACCAATTTGCTGATCCGGAAGCTTTGCGGTGTTTGCCCCTGATACATGTTATCGCGGACAGGGATATCAGAAATAAATTCCTGGTCTTCTGAAGCAATAATTGTATCAATGGCTGAGATAACAGTATCAACCGCGCCGTATTGAAGAACAGCATCAATGTTTTCATCGATAATGCGATGAGTGAGAAACGGACGCACAGAATCGTGAGTGATGATCACGTCATCATCCTGAATACCGAATTCTTTTTCAATATAGCGGATGCCGCTCATAATAGATTCATTACGGTCGCTGCCGCCTTCAACGACAATCAGGCGATCATCCTGCCCGATAAATTTCTTTAAAATGTCTTTTGTATGGTTAATCCACTCTTTAGGGGAGACGATTAAAATCTTATCGAAACGGTCATTTAATAAAAACTTTTCAACCGTATGAATGATAATTGGGCGTTTATTTAATGGCAAAAACTGTTTTGGCATATTGACGTTCCCCATGCGGGAACCTTTTCCACCGGCTAGAATCTCAGCATAAATCATAAAATGACTCCTTCCTTACTACAACTCATAATGTTTTATAAAAGGTTTTCATATTATTTGCAATACCGATCTCTATTATATATAAAGATCAGCTTGATTTCTCATTTACATAGCTTAAAAGCAGCTTGCTGGCATTCCCTCTCGAGTACAGATTCCATTCACGTGAAAAGCGCTCCACTTCAGCTTGAAGCCTGTTCATATCTTTCAGCTGGTCCAAGAGCATTCCTGAATCACGGCAAGGAACCCCGGGGATTACCTCTGTATAATGGCGGATTAAACCGCGGGTTCTGTTGTAAGCCTCCATATCATACGTATAAAACAAAATGGGTTTGTCCAGCAAAGCAAATTCAAAAGGGACAGAAGAATAATCTGATATTAACAGATCACTCATTTTTAAAAGGTCTGCAAGAGGGAGATCTGATACGTCTTTTATCCACGCACTATCCCCATGCAATTGAGCAGATTGCTTCATAACAGGATGAAGTTTTACTGCAAGTAAATATTCTCCTTTTAAATCATGCTGCAGCTGTTTTTCTGAAAACGGCAGCGAAAAGCTTTCAAACTGATGATCCCTAAAGGTTGGCGCATACAGGATGATTTTTTTCTCTGCCGGCAGGTGATATTTGCTTTTAAGGTCATTGCTGTTTTCCTTCACCTCATAGTAAGCATCGGTTAAAGGCACGCCAAACCGAAGAAATTTATCACCTTTTATATCGAAGAATTCTTTGAATATGTCAGCCATATGTTCAGAACCGACGACAATCCGGTCAAATGAAGCATACACTTTGCGAAAGCGTCTCACGTCAGCCCGCGAACGATTCTGTGTGTTGATATCCTTTAACCCAAATCGTTTAAACGCTCCATTCGCATGCCAAACTTGGATACACTCGATATCAGGTCTGCAGGTCAAAACGGTTGTCAAAACAAAATAGTTATCAACAATCACAGCTTTACTGCTCAGCATAGAAAAGACCGCTTTATATATATGAAGCGGGTGTTTTTCGTTAATAACTGAAACAGTAAGCTCAGGAAATTCTGTTTCCAGCGATTTGGCATGCTGGGTCAGAAGTACATGAATGGGAAATGAGTAGTGTCCCATCTGATATTCCTTTAATATTGCCCGGGCATTATCAGGAAAGGAAACAAGAAGGGTCACTTGACTTCCCGGTTTGACCCAAAACAGCAATGCGCCGATGACTTTGATGAACAAATAGTAAAAAAACGCAAACCAGGATTTCAATCTGTCATCAGCTCAAAACGGCTGCCGCGGATTGTCGGCAGGCACAGCGAAAGATTCATGCATTTCATTACATACCATAGCTCCTTTAAGGCCCATTACAGATGGCGTGATTGATCTTTGACCTGTCCCGTATATTGCGGCTTTGCTGAAGTTCGTTCATGTTTCAGCACGGCTGTAACATACTTAGGAATGCTAAGCATTCTTCTCCAGCGCGCAGGGTTTGTGATCAGCCTGTACATCCATTCAAGGTGAAAACGGATAAAAAATGAGGGCGCTCTTTTGACATTGCCGCTGAACACATCAAAGCTTCCGCCCAGCCCTACAGAAACAGCCTGAGGGAATAGATGTCGGTATTTATGGATAAAGAACTCCTGATTAGGATAACCTAAAGCAACAAATACCATGTCAGGATTTGAGGCTGCGATCTTGTCTGCTACCTCACGTTGATTCTTCACATAACCGTCAGAATATCCGGCAATTTCAATCCCAGGATAATCACGTTCGACTCGCTCGATTGTCTGAGCAATCACATGCTTAGCTGCACCGTAAAAGAAAACCCGTTTTTTCTTTTGATCAGCCTTCTCAAGCAAAGACGTAAACAAATCATAACCGGCGATTCTGGATTGAAGCGGCTTACCAATTAGCTTGGAAACCAACACAACACCAATGCCATCCGGCAAAATAAAATCAGCAGATGAAAGAACCGCTTCATAACGCGGATTTTGCATCGCTTCAAATCCGATTTCAGGATTCGCTGTTACGATGAACGCACCTTTATTCTGGTCCAAAAATGACGTTTCTAAATGTGATACAAATGAAGTCAGTTCACCGTCTACAAAATCTAATTGATTAATGGGTTTCGTTTGCATCGTATCAACCCTCCTTTTCATCTATATGTCTATAAAAAACACGTGTCATTCGTATAGTTTGATTAAAGACTCTTTGTCTGAAAACATTTTACTCTATCTTACCACAAAAATCTTTAGGAACTTTTAACATTCACATTACAATTCCTTCACGTTTTGACGATGAATTAATATGAGGAGGGGCGTACAAAATAAATGACGCAGCAGAAAGAAAATCGTTTCACTTAAAAACGCGACAAAGGATTCGATTTTTTCGAAAAAGAAAACTTGTTATAATGGGTATGGATAAGGCATTAGACCTGTAAAAATTATACATCAATACAACGATGATACCAAAAAATGCTGGTGATTGACATTTTTAAAGAGCCTTAACTTTTATAGGAACTTATGCTATTATTGTTCAATATTAATGGTACGTAAAAAATGTGTCGAAATTATAAACAATCTGTTAAGGTTTTTGGTTTTTTTCTGGTACTCTCAGTTGAAAACGGTTGGAAGGTGATGTTATCTGATGAAGAAAGTGATAACGTACGGAACATTTGATTTATTTCATTATGGACACATGAAGCTGCTGCAAAGAGCAAAAAATCTGGGTGATTACTTAATCGTGGGATTATCTACAGATGAATTTAATCTTCAAAAACAAAAAAAATCGCATCATTCCTATGAACATCGAAAATTCATTTTAGAAACAATTGATTTTGTGGATGAAGTGATTCCCGAAAAAAACTGGGAACAAAAAATCTCAGATATTCAAAAGTACGATATAGATACATTTGTGATCGGCGATGATTGGAAAGGGAAATTTGACTTCTTAAAGGAATATTGTGAGGTCATTTACCTCCCGAGAACAGAAGGCATTTCAACTACCCAAATCAAAAAAGACATGGCTAGTTTATAGAAGCACTAACTTAAAGAGGCTTGAAGTAATTCAGTTGCTTCTTTTTTTCTTGTTTGCGCAAATATAAATTTTTCACTCTTTAAGGAGTTCATTATGAAATCTTTTATTTTACAAAAATGCAGAAGTTTATTAGTCAGGGCCTATTCAGTTCTTTTTAAGATTTTTGCTCTTCTGCCAAGAAACAATAAATTAATTTTATTTGAAAGCTACTCAGGAAAACAGTTTAGCTGCAATCCCCGAGCAATCTATGAATATTTACAGGAAAATAAAGATCAATATGATTATAAAATGATATGGAGCATTGATAAACGATATTTGTCGGCATTAGACGGCGTAGATGCAGCATATATAAAAAGGTTTTCTTTTAAGTGGATTTGGTACATGGCTACAGCGAAATATTGGATTACAAACAGCCGGCTCCCTTTATGGATTCCAAAACCAAAAAACACATTGTATGTACAGACGTGGCACGGCACTCCGCTAAAAAAACTTGCTAATGATATGGATGAAGTGCATATGCCTGGAACCACAACTGAAAAATATAAACAGAATTTTCTGCAGGAAGCAAGCAAATGGGATTATTTGATTTCTCCTAATGCTTATTCGACTGAAATTTTTAAACGGGCATTTCAATTTAAAAAACAAATTTTAGAAACAGGTTATCCGCGAAATGACATTCTATATTCACCAAATAAAGAATCATTAATAAATAGGGTAAAACAAGAGTTAGAAATTAGCGAAGATAAAAAAATAATTTTATATGCACCAACTTGGAGAGACAATGAGTTTAAGAAAGTTGGTCAGTATAAATTTAAACTTCAATTTGATTTAGAGGAAATGAAGAGGAAGCTTGGGGACTCTGTGGTTATTCTTTTAAGAATGCATTATCTAGTTTCAGAACAATTTAATTTAGGGAAATATAAAGATTTTGTGAAGGATGTTTCCTTATATAAAGATATTCGAGATTTATATTTAATTAGTGATTTATTGATTACGGATTATTCTTCTGTCTTTTTTGATTATATGAATTTAAAAAAACCCATCGTATTTTTTGTGTATGATCTCCCGGCTTATCGAGACTCTATCAGAGGTTTTTACTTTAATTTTCAGCAAAAAACGCCAGGAAACTTGGTTCAAACAAGTGAAGAACTTATAGATACGGTAATAGAGTTGTTACATAATCCTTATATAGATCATAACTATGAGGATTTTTATAATGAATTTTGTAATTTAGAAGATGGCAAGGCTTCTAAAAGAGTAATTGAAACGATCCTTTAACTTCTAAATAAAGAGGTACAAACATGTTTTCTATAATTATGCCAATATATAATTCTGAGAATTATTTAAGGTACTCAATAGAGAGTGTCATTAACCAGTCAATAGGATTTAAGGAAAATATAGAACTGATATTAATAGATGATGGCAGTGTTGACAGCAGTCCTCAAATTTGTGAGTCCTTTAAAAATCTATATCCTAATAATATTAAAATCATGAAAATTGAAAACTCTGGACCCTCTGCTGCAAGAAATTGTGGATTATCAAATGTAAGCGAACAATCTAAATTTATTGGTTTTCTTGATTCTGACGATGCATTGTCTCATAATGCACTGCAAAGTGTTTATGATTTTTTTTGTGATTCCGAAGATGTAAATATCGCGGTATTACCTGTTTATTACACAGGTGAAAAAGAAGGCGAACATAAATTAAATAATAGATTTGAAAAAGGAACAAGAGTTATAAATATTCTCAACGATTATAAAGCTATTCACTTTTATATTGGCGGCACTTTTTACAGAAGACATACACTAAATCGTACCGTCCAGTTTGATGAATCTATAAAGTTTTGGGAAGACGCTATCTTTTTTAATCAGTTATTACTGAAAGAAAAAAGATACGGAGCAGTTGCAGAAGGAAAGTATTTTTATAGAAAACGGAAAGAACAGAACTCGTTAGTTGATCGTTCGTGGTTTAACAAAAAAAGGTACACATATTTGTTGAATGAATGTTACATGACTTTGTTGATGGATTCAATAAAAAAATATGATATAGTTTTGCCTTATCTGCAATTTTTAATTGTATATCATATGAAATTGTTTTTATATCCGAACTATAGAGATGTTTATAAGTCTGTTTTAGATCAACAAGAACAAAAAGTTTTTGTTGATAATTTTATAAAAGTTTTAAAATTTATTGATCCGCAATTTATAAAAGAACAAGATATGCCGATGTACTATAAAGAATTTATGTTTCACTTATTAAAAGAAAATACAGAAGCTCTTGAAAATATAAAAAAAGAAAGAGTACTGCTTAGTTCATGTACTGTTACTTCGACAAAAATAAAAGGGTTTAGACTTGAATTAACAGGGCACTTTATTAACCAGTATTATGAGATGAAAGAAAATGACAGATTATATATAAAATATTTTAATAGATTAAAAGTATGTAAACGAAAAGAACTGAAAAAAACAATTGAAGTATGGGGATATAAATTAAGAGATTTTAGACATGCTGGTTTTGTTGTAGAAATACCGATTTGGGCCCTTGCATTTGACTTTGTCCTAAAAACACCAAATGATGCTTTAGAACTTAACCATGTAAACGTATTTAAAAGTTTTCTTACAAAGACTTTAAAAAACAGGTAAGGAATCCTTTTCATACATTTTACTAAATTAATTATGTGTTTTCAAAAATTTAGCACTCTAATTGTTTTTACTTTTATTTACCCGGATTCTTATTCATATAAACATTTTGTTAGGAGTAATCTTTTATGAACGAAAAGAGTTTTAACTATGATTTCAGTGTTATAATGCCGATTTATAATGTCGAGTTATATCTAACTGATGCAATAGAAAGCGTTATTAACCAGACTTTAGGATTCGAGAATATTCAGTTAATACTTGTGAATGATGAAAGCCCTGATAAAAGTGAAATGATTTGTAAAGAATATGCTCAAAAATATCCAAAAAATATTGTATATGTAAAGAAACAGAATGGCGGAGTGAGCAGTGCCCGAAATTATGGTTTAAAGTATGCCGAAGGCAGATATATTCAATTTTTGGATCCGGATGATTTAGTTTCAGAAGAAACATTCGAAAATGTTTTAAACTTCTTTAACCAACATAAAAATGAAATTGATATTGTAGCAATCCCAATATTTTTTGAGGAAGGAAGAACTGGAGAACATAATCTAAATAATAAGTTTTCTTCCACGAGAATATTGGATGTGGAAAAAGAACCACATCATATATTAACTCATTGCTGTTCTACATTTATAAAAAATGATGCCTTGAAAAAAATCAGGTTTGATGAAAATTGTAAAATAGGTGAAGATGCTAAGCTAGTTAATTTAATTATATCGCAAAAGAAAAAGTATGGTCTTGTTAAGGAGGCAAAATATCATTATAGAGTTAGAGAAGATGGATCGTCTGCCATGCAGACTGCTAAAGCAAATAAGAATTGGTTTAACCATTCACTTATCACTTTCTCCAAGAATTTAATCGATATTACCAAAAATAATGAACAGAAAATACCTTTGTTTCTTCAATACATGGTTATGCATGATTTGAAGTGGAAATTATTGATTAAGGATATTAGTGAAACACCTTTAGACGAAAATGAATACCGCGAATTTTTAACATTGATACGAGAAGTATTATCGTATATTGACGACGATGTCATTATTAATACAAAAAGTGTCAGCCATTTCTATCTATATCATGCTTTAAAAATAAAACACGGTGAAAATTATAGTAAGTATGTATATGAAAAAGAAACTGAACAAGATTATTATTTATTCAGAGAAGATAAAATTGTTTCGAAGTTATCGAATCAAACTCTAACTATTGAGATTTTAGAAGAAAATGATGATTCTATTCATATTGAAGGATTTTGGAGCTCTCTTTTTAATTCTAAAGGCTTTAATTTTTATGCTAAAATTGGAGAAACAAAAATAAAAGCAAAGAAAATAAAAAGAAGGCATAACGATTATATAAGTTTGGGAGAAGTAATAAAAAAATATCCTGGTTTTTCTATAGATATTCCGAAAAGCTATCTTGATGGCAATCACCATATTGAATTTTTTATAGCTAAAGGTAAAAAAAGAAAAATGGCAAAACTTCGATTCTTTAAGTATTCAGGTTTGTCAAATGATCTATTTAACGCTTATGCAGCTAAAAAGGATTATATCTTTTATTATAATTATAAAAAATTAATGTTCAAACAAAACAATGTTAAAAATAGATTTATAAAAGAATTTCGTTTCTTAAAATCCCTTAATAAATTAGGAGATAAATCAAAGAAACGAAAATCAGCTATTAAAAAGGCAATGTTGGCAAGAGTGGCACACCATGTTTTTACTATTTTTAACAGGAAGCCAGTTTGGTTATTCATAGACAGACAAGATAAAGCTGATGATAATGCAGAGCACCTCTTTAAATATGCAATCAGCAAGAATGATGGGGTAAAAAAATACTTTATAATAAAAAAAGATAGCAAGGATTACAACAGGATTAAAAAATATGGAAAGGTTATACCATACAGATCTTTTAGACATAAAATTTTAACCTTATCCTCTTCCAAAGTAATATCGACACATGCAGATATATGGGTTGTAAATCCATTTTTTAATATGGAGATTTATTTTAGAGATTTATTTAATTTTGAGTTTGTCTTTTTGCAGCATGGAATAACAATGGCAGATCATTCTGAATGGTTAAATAAATACAGTAAGAATATCAAATTATTAGTCACTTCTGCCAAACCTGAATATCGGTCTATTGTGAAAGGGAATTACAACTATAAAAAAGAGAATATTTTGTTGGGTGGATTTCCGAGATACGATAATCTTAAGAAGAGTGAAGGAGAAAAGCAGCTTCTAATAATGCCGACTTGGAGAAAAGATATTGTATTACCGAAAGATCAGGCAAAAGGAGTAAGACCGTACAACCCGAAATTTAAAGATAGTGAATACTTTTCTAGGTATAATGCTTTGATTAATGATGAACGGCTAATCGAATTTGCTAAGAAAAATAATTATAAAATAACTTTTTTTCCGCACCCAGATATTCAGCAACAGATTGTAGACTTTGAAAAGCATGAGTATGTGGAGTTTGCCGACTATAACAGCAGCTATCAAATGCTATTTAATTCTTCTAATATAATGATTACTGATTTTTCATCTGTAGCGTTTGATTTTGCATATGAGAAAAAACCTGTTATCTATTATCAATACGAAAAATCATACCATTTTAAACTTGATTATTATGATTATAAAAAAATGGGGTTTGGTGATGTAATAGAAGATCATAATAGCTTAGTTGATAAAGTTATCTATTATATGAAAAACAATAGTCGTATGGAAGATAAGTATAGAAAAAGAGTAGATAACTTTTTTGCATATACTGATAAAAATAATAGGAATCGTATTTATAAAGCTATTTTGGAATTAGATAATAATAAAGTTGCTAAGTGAGTTTAATTTACCCTATACTGACACTTTAAAGTAAAGAGAAGTTCTGCGGGACTTCTCTTTACTTTTCAAAAGTGAAAAAAACCTCAATATCTGTTACAATATTCACCGGTGCTTTCAAATTTCTTTAACCGAAAGATCCAAAAAATCATTTAAGTCTAAGGAAGATAAACAATGAATGCATTAGTAAGAATCGTAAAAGAGCAAGTGACATCGTTTCCTTTAATTTTGCGCTTAGCTTCGTATGAGACAAAGTCTCAGTATCAGATGAATTATCTTGGCGTATTATGGCAGTTTCTCAATCCTCTCATTCAAATGCTGGCGTATTGGTTTGTATTTGGTATGGGGATTCGTAACAGCAAGCCAGTCATAACAGGTATTGGAGAAGTTCCTTTTATTGTTTGGATGTTGGCTGGTTTGATCCCGTGGTTTTTTATTAGCCCGACGATTTTGGATGGATCAAACAGTGTATTTAAACGGATCAATATGGTTGCGAAAATGAATTTTCCGATCAGTTCACTGCCTTCTGTAGTGATTGCTTCAAATTTATTTAGTTATTTTGTAATGATGGGTGTTTATGTCATTGTCCTTTTAGCAAGCGGTGTTTACCCTAGCTTGCATTGGATACAATATATTTACTATTTAATCTGCATGATTGTGTTTATGTTTTCATTTAGCTTGTTTAACTCTACAATCAGTGTGCTTGTCAGAGATTATCAATTTCTGCTGCAGGCCGTAACCAGATTATTGTTCTTTTTACTTCCGATTTTTTGGAATATCTCAGAGCAGCTCGGGAAAAATCACCCGAATCTTCTGCCTGTGCTTAAGCTGAATCCGATTTTTTATCTGATAGAAGGATTTAGGAACAGCTTCTTAGACGGAAAATGGTTTTTCCAAGACATGAAGTACACGCTGTATTTCTGGCTGTTCACATTCCTTTTATTGTTAGTGGGTTCTATTCTGCATATGAAATTCAGAGACAAGTTTGTTGACTTTCTTTAATACGTAAGGAGATTGTACGATGAAACTAAAAGTTTCGTTTCGAAATGTTTCAAAGCAATATCATTTGTATAAAAAACAATCGGACAAGATAAAAGGATTGTTTTTTCCGGCTAAGGATAATGGTTTTTTTGCTGTGCGGAATGTCTCCTTTGACGTGTATGAGGGAGAGACAATCGGCTTTGTAGGGATAAATGGATCAGGGAAATCAACCATGTCTAACCTGCTGGCTAAAATTATTCCACCGACCAGCGGTGAAATTGAAATGAACGGCCAGCCGTCGCTGATTGCGATTGCTGCCGGTTTAAATAACCAATTAACGGGCCGGGACAATGTCCGGCTCAAGTGTTTGATGATGGGGTTAACCAATAAAGAAATTGATGATATGTATGACAGCATCGTTGAATTTGCTGAGATTGGCGATTTTATTAATCAGCCGGTTAAAAACTATTCCAGCGGGATGAAATCGCGTCTCGGTTTTGCGATTTCCGTGCATATTGACCCTGACATTTTAATTATTGACGAAGCGCTTTCTGTAGGGGACCAAACGTTTTATCAGAAGTGTGTAGACAGAATAAATGATTTTAAAAAGCAAGGGAAAACGATTTTCTTTGTCAGCCACTCGATCGGCCAGATTGAAAAGATGTGTGACCGCGTCGCTTGGATGCACTATGGTGAGCTTCGTATGTTTGATGAAACAAAAACGGTTGTCAAAGAGTATAAAGCGTTTATTGACTGGTTTAATAAGCTGTCTAAAAAAGAAAAAGAGACATATAAAAAAGAGCAGACGGAAGAGAGGAAGAAAGAAGATCCTGAAGCGTTTGCCCGTTTCCGCCAAAAGAAGAAAAAGCCGAAATCATTGGCTAATGCGGTTCAAATTGCTATTTTGTCTATTCTGACTGTATTCATGGCAGGAACGATGTTCTTTAATGCCCCGCTTCGTACAATTGCTTCGTTTGGCGCTATCCCGCAAAATGAAGTGGAGAATCATCATGGCAATGCAAAGGGCAAGTCAGAGGAACGCTTAACCGCAGTCAATAAGCAAGGGTTTATAGCAAATGAAAAAGCGGCTGCTTATAAGGATCAGGGTTTGAAACAGAAGGCTGACGTTACACTGCCATTCGGTACAAAAGTGACGGTAGCTGCAAAAGGCAAACAAGCAGCGAAAATAAAGTTTGACGGGCACTCTTATTATGTGAAACAGAGCGCTGTTGCAACTAACATGAAACATGCTGAATTGCATGCCGCTGCATTTACGTCTTATGTCTCGCAAAACGCAGCATCTTCCTATGAATACTTTCTGAAATTCCTGGGAGACAGCAGAACCAGCATTCAATCCAAATTGAATGGATATACTGAAGGGGATACGGCTGACGGCAGAAAAACGTTAGATTTTGATTATGAAAAAATCAGCTATGTGCTGGAGAATGATAAAGCAACAGAGCTTATTTTTCATAACATTTCTCCTATCAACCCGGCGTCACTATCCTTAAGTGATAGCGATGTATTGTATGACAGCAGCAAGGATCGTTTTCTTGTGAATACAGCTGATCTTGTCTTCACAGTTGATAATGAAGAGCATACACTGACTTTGATGTTGAAATAAAAAAAGGCTATTGGATGAATGTCCAATAGCCTTTTTGTTTAGATTTCTTCTTTGTTTAGTAAACCTTCCATAAATGGAACGAGCTGATCGCGAAGCTCTTTATCCTGCATCGCAAATTCTAGAGTTGTTGTGATAAAGCCGAGCTTTTCACCAACATCATAACGCTTGCCTTCAAAATCGTAAGCAAACACTCTTTGAATTTCATTCAGCTTTTGAATGGCGTCTGTGAGCTGAATTTCTCCGCCGGCGCCAACCTGCTGCTCTTCTAAATACATGAAGATCTCAGGAGTGAATACGTAACGGCCTAAGATGGCAAGATTAGAAGGTGCTGTGCCTTTAGGCGGTTTTTCAACGAAGTTTTTCACCTGATAACGGCGGCCTTCACTTGTCAGCGGGTCAATAATGCCGTAGCGGTGTGTTTCTTCTTCAGGCACCTGCTGAACACCGATAATAGAAGAAAGTGTTTTTTCATATTCATCCATTAATTGGCGCAACCCTGGTGTTTCAGCCTGAACAATATCGTCTCCAAGCAGTACCGCAAACGGCTCATCGCCGATAAAGTTGCGCGCGCACCAGACAGCATGTCCGAGACCTTTAGGTTCTTTTTGGCGGATATAGTGAATGTCAGCCAGGTTAGAAGCCTTTTTCACTTTTTCAAGCAGCTCAGTTTTTCCTTTTTCTTCTAGGTTTCTTTCAAGCTCAGGAGAGTAATCAAAATGATCCTCAATCGCACGCTTGCTTTTTCCTGTTACGATAATAATATCTTCAATACCGGCTTCAACAGCTTCTTCAATTATGTATTGAATGGTAGGTTTATCAACGATAGGAAGCATTTCTTTCGGCATTGCTTTCGTAGCCGGCAAGAATCTCGTTCCGAGACCTGCGGCAGGGATTATGGCTTTACGTACTTTTTTCAATTTCAAAGCACCTTCCTTAAGAACAGATTTAGGGTCACTCTTTTGAATGCAGAGTATTTAAAATGTTTGAGTTTCTTTTCTCATCAATACCCTATTTTCATTCTGTTAAACACATTTAATCATATAAGAAAAACCAATATTAAACAAGAGTCAATTCAGTGACTTTGGGGTTGAAGAAATACAAAAAAATATCATTAATTGATAGATAAAACAGTTTCACCTGATCCGGTATTTCAAGAAATATAACAGCTTCTTCATCTCTAGAGCCTGCTCAGCAAAAGTGATATAATGTAGTTCTGAAAATGTGACTGTACGAATTTATTCGAAAGGTAATAAATAGATGATGACGATTAAGGTTTCTACTCCAAAATTAGCATTTGTTTGTCAAGAGCTGAATGCTGCAAAAAAGTTTAGTATCAATACGATCGATTGGAATTATCCAATGGAAATTGTCACTTTACATCATGAGCCCAATGGGCCTTCTTCTTTTAAAGATACTGCTGTTATTAATATGTACAGCTACTTTAAAGGTTCTGAACCTCAGAAAGATAAAATCAAGCATCCGATTGAACAAGAAGGTTTAACATATATTCAAGAACCAAATAAGCCAATTTATCGTTATTACAATAATGGACGTTATATCAAATATCAAAGGTTTACAGCATCAGGAGAACTTGCTGTTATTGATTACTTTAATGAAAGCAGGCAAAGATTTAAAAGGGAAGAATATGATTTGTCTGGATATGTACACAGCTTAATGTACATGGATCTGGACACTAACAAACCGAAGCAGCATCTTTATTTAAGGGCAGATGGCACTTGTTATATGACAAAATGGTATAAGAATGATGGAACAACTGAAAAAATTGTCATTTTTGACGAAAAAGAGAATATAGTCAGTGTATTGTATTCAGAAAATGAACTTGCCCGTTATTTTCTGAGCCGCTTGATAAAGGAAGCGGATTATTTATTTATGACTTCTGAAGTTGAGTTATATACTACATTAAAATCTCTTTCAGTTGAATATTCTTCCATGTATCTAGGTTTTATAGAGACGAATGAGATGTTGGAAAACCCTGAAAAGGAAATAGGCCACCTTGATGCTTTTGTGGTTCCTTCCTTGAAGAGATATCATGACATAATTAAAAATACGGGGCCTCGCACAAATATTTATTACGTTTCTGAAGAGCCGTTTACCCGCAAGCGTTTTGTGGACAAACTAATAGATCAGGTGCCATTTAATAATCAATTGAAGGATATGAATGTTGAGCTGTTAATGGCAGAATGGCAATCAAAATCCGATTTATATCTGTCAGCCAAGGTTGAATTTAAAGGCTGCATTCCTCCCCATTCTGTTGGCCGCCATAAAATGTATTGGAAATTAAAAAATAAAAAGAGCGGCACTGAAAGCACGTTTAACGCAAAAGTAAACAGCGAGGAAGAACTAATATTTACCGTAAGCGGTACACTTCGTGTTCACTCTGTATTAGATCAGTTGTCCACCATTGAATTGTATCTCTGTTCCGAGTGGGATAATAGCTTCTTTGCATCAGGTGTGCGAATAACCGATTCAAAGGAAATTCCATTATCAAAACAAAGTATTTCAGGCTGGCAAGTTACTTTAGAAAAAGAAAATAATTATTTGCGTGTTCAGACTGCCGAGGGATTTCGGAGAAAATTAATGAAACGGCTGTTTGTGAAAAAATAGCAGACAAGGTTTTACCAGAAGAAGGAGTTTGAAGATGAGAAGGATCTTTTCACTAATATATGAAATAGACATTGAAAAAGGCGGCATTACAAGCTCTATGATGTCAAGATCTTTTACATTTGCGGAGCGCGGCCATAAAATCGATTTGGTTACACTTGATTATAAAGACAATTATGATCAGATTGAGCAAGTGCTGAAGAGCGCTGGAAGGCTGCATGCTGATGTAAATATCCTCAATATTTATGATGACTATAAAAATCAGCATAAGCATATAAAAATTGGGGAAGTGCAACAAAGTTACTATGATCAAAATCGTAATCGCTTTGAAGAACCGTATGCTGCGTATCATAATGAGGAAAAATTAGAAACGGAATACTTCAAGAATGGCTTATATATTAAAAAGAAAAAATGGGATGAGTCGGATAATCTTTTATATGTAGATCATTTCAATGAAAATATGCAAATGACAAAGCGAGAATTCTTTCATGGCGGTTATGTAAATAAAACTGTGATATTCGATACAAGAAGCGGAAAAATCAATCAAATTCACTACACAGCACCCGACGGTTTCTGTTATTTAACAGAATGGTACCATTTTAAAACAGGAGCCAGTCAAGGAGTTATGCTGTTTGGCCGTGATGAAAAGGAAGCTGTATTTTTCAAAAACAAGCACCAGTTTCATACACATTGGCTTGAAACGTTATGTGAGAAAGAAAAGGACCCTATTATCATCTGTGATGGAGTCGGAAGTGCTTCAAAAGTAAATGAAATGCGTGCAGGATTGGCAAAACGATTTTACTGTGTTCACTCAAATCATTTAGATTATCCTTATACGTTAGGCAGCAAAGTTCGAACCAATCATCAATATGCGATGGAGCATATTAAGGATTATGACGGGCTGATCGTATTAACGAATGAACAAAAAGAAGATATCATGAAGGATTTTGAGTCGAACAATAATATTTTTGTTATTCCTCATGCACCAAGAAGGCTTGAAAAATTACAAACGTATGAAAAGAAGAAAAACGAATTTGTCATGGTGGCCAGATATCATGAGGAAAAAGGGATCGATAAGGTCATAAAAGCAATGGGAATCGTAAAAAAATCCCGGCCGGATATTGTCCTGAATATATATGGCAGCGGTCCCGGCCATGAGGAATACCAGCAATTGATCGATGATCTTAAGTTAGATAATGTACATTTAAAAGGATATGTCGCAAATCCCGCTCCATTTTATCAGCAGGCGCTTGCCACATTATTAACATCAAAATTTGAGGGGTTTAGTCTCGCGATTTGTGAATCGTTTTCGTGCGCAACCCCTGTTATCAGTTTTGATGTGAAATACAGCCCGAGGGAGCTCATAAAAGAACACGAAACGGGAATGCTTGTAGAACCTGATAATATTGACATGCTTGCTGAAAGTATCATTTATTTGTACGACAACCCTGAGAGAGCCATTCAATATGGAAAAAACGCAAAGAACTTAATGGATACTGAATATAGTGAAGCCCGATTATTTGAAAGATGGGAAGAAGTATTTGAAATAACGAAATAGTACGTTTTTGCATCATTTTTGTTCATTATATGAGCTTTTGCGAATGAAATAGAAGCGGATAAGGATAGAGGTGTCATGGTGAAAATCACTGCAGCAGTACCCACATACAACTCAGAACATTTTATCTCCCGCTGCCTGGATAGTCTGGTTCAACAAACCATGCCGAATAATGAGTACGAAATTATTTGTGTAGATGATTGTTCACAGGATGGCACGGTTTCAATATTAAAAAAGTACAGTGAACAGTATTCTAATATAACGGTTATAGAACGAGAAAAAAATTCGGGAGGGCCGGGGGAGCCGCGAAACCAAGCGATACGTGCTGCGAACGGTGAATACATTTTTTTTATTGATTCCGATGATTATGTAGGAATCGAAGCGTTCGAGAGAATGTATCAATTTGCAAAACAGCATGATTCAGATATTGTGCTTGGGAAAATGGTCGGTGTAAACGGCAGATCGGTCCCGCAAGCTATTTTTAAGGAAACGAAACCTGAGGCGGATCTTGTAAAATCTCCGCTTGTTTACTCAATAGGACCGACAAAACTTTTTAAAGTCTCACTGCTTAGAATGCATGACATATATTTCCCCTCTAATATACAGGCTACAGAGGATCAGGTATTTGTCATGCAGGCTTATTTAGAAGCGGACAAAATTTCTGTCTTGGCCGATTATGATTATTACTATGCTGTACAGCATGATGGCGAGCATATGACGTTTGCATACGTTGCGCCTCAAAGCTACTATGGCGCAATGAAGGTAATCATAGATATGATTCGTAATAGCCGTCTTTCACATAATCGCAAAATGAAGTTTATGGCGAAATTTTTGAATCGTCATTTTGATTTTTCCAGAACAACGGACTTTACCGTAACAATCGAGGACGAACGGGAGCAGCAAACATGGATGACAGAGCTGCATCATTTTGTTGAACAAAATATACCACGGGAAATTGATAAACTTGTTCATTCTCATACGCGGTTAAAATTACACTTTGTACGCCATAATGACCTAAAGGGCTTAAAGCAGTTTGAAGCTGATAAAGAAAATATGGCCCAATATACGTCAGTTAAAAATGGTCATATCATAGCAAACTATCCCAGCCTTATCTCATATCATTTGGCAGAGAATGAACGGATTGTTGATGACAGAAACAAAATCAGTCATTACGTGAGCGAATTTCAAATGAAGGACAACACTTTCACATTAAGAGGGTCGGTTACCCACACGGCTTTACAACCAGAGCATCAAGCTATGCAAACTTTATACGGCATTTGGGTGCACCGTGATAGAAAAACTGAAAAAATCATTTCTCCAGTGTATTCCAAGGACGGAGAATTTGAATTTCTCACGAAGTTTACTGATTTGGCTATTCATGAAGAAGATATTGGTGTGTGGGATTTCTTTATTGAATCGGGGATAGACGGCTATAAAAAACGCGTCCGAATTGGCAGCAGCAGAGAACCGTATCCTTATTCAAAACATGCTAAATATATTGGGAATAACGGGGAATATGCTTTCAGCGCACGGCCGTACTTTACTAAAACCTATGATAATTTGTCGGTGGATATCAGAAAGCAGGAAGTTCTGAAAGTCGAATTCAGAGATAATGATTCGGACCAGCATTTAACGTTCGTATTTCCTGGAAGCCAATTGTTTTTTCCGAAGCAATCTTTATTATTGCTCGAATGCAATAACCAAGAGTTTTTAATACCAATAAAAAATCAAATCAGTTCAGCTGATGGGACAGTGATACAGGTTGATCGGAATCTCGTTCAGCAAAAGTTTGCTCCGGCTTATTTACAAAACACCAATATTGTTTTATCCATTAATTCTTATAAAACCACATTGGTTCCGAAAAAGGATGTCAGTGTGTACTTTTGCAGTAAAAATATTGAAAAAAAGCTATGGTGCTTTAAAATAAAGAAGAAAGTAGATCTATTTATACAATCGGACCAATCGAAATTCTATCTAACAGCCCGTTAAACAAAGAAACCAGGTGACAAATATGAAAAAACTAAAAGTTATGACTGTTTTCGGGACCAGGCCTGAAGCGATCAAGATGGCACCGCTTGTGCTTGAATTGAAAAAATATCCTGAAATAGATTCCTATGTAACGGTAACTGCACAGCACAGACAGATGCTCGATCAGGTGTTAGATGCGTTTCACATCAAGCCTGACTTCGATTTGAACATTATGAAGGAGCGGCAGACACTGGCAGAGATTACGTCTAACGCACTTGTAAGATTGGATGAGTTGTTTAAAGATATCAAACCCGATATTGTGCTTGTCCATGGTGATACGACGACGACGTTTGCCGGAAGCCTAGCCGCTTTTTACCATCAAATTGCTGTCGGTCATGTGGAGGCGGGGCTCCGTACAGGGAATAAGTATTCCCCGTTTCCGGAAGAGCTCAATCGACAGATGACAGGGGCGATTGCTGATTTGCATTTTGCTCCGACAGGCCAGGCGAAAGACAATTTATTAAAAGAAAACAAAAAGGCCGACTCTATTTTTGTAACGGGCAATACAGCGATTGACGCACTCAACACAACGGTTAGGGATGGTTACTCACATCCTGTTCTCGATCAGGTGGGTGAGGATAAAATGATTCTCTTGACCGCTCACCGCCGGGAAAATTTGGGTGAGCCAATGGAAAACATGTTCAAGGCCATCCGCAGAATTGTAGGGGAATTTGAAGATGTACAAGTCGTTTACCCTGTGCACCTGAATCCTGTTGTCCGGGAAGCGGCTCAGAAGCATTTTGGTGATTCTGACAGAGTGCATCTGATTGAACCTTTAGAGGTGATTGATTTCCATAACTTTGCAGCGAAATCGCATTTTATATTGACAGATTCGGGCGGCGTGCAGGAGGAAGCCCCATCTCTCGGGAAACCGGTTCTTGTTCTGCGTGATACGACGGAACGGCCTGAAGGAGTGGAAGCGGGAACGCTGAAACTTGCAGGGACGGATGAGGAAAACATTTATCAGCTGGCAAAACAGCTGTTAACTGATCCTGATGAGTACAAGAAAATGTCCCAGGCTTCTAATCCGTATGGAGATGGAGAGGCTTCCCGCCGGATTGTGGAAGAATTGCTGTTTCATTACGGGTACCGGAAAGAACAACCGGATTCATTTACAGGCAAATAAAAAAGAAGCTTTGCACATTGTGCGAAGCTTCTTTTTGTTTTACTTTTCGAGGCTGTCCTTCAGCTCTTTTGTAATATCGGAAAGGGCGCTTTCATCAGCTTGGTAGTAGTAAATTCCATTGATTTTCGTGCCTGTACCTTTTAGTTCGTGCTGTTTAATATGTTTTCGCGCACCTTTGTAATCGGACTGGATATCCCACATGTTATCGAAGGTCAAGTTCGTTTTCACATTATCTTCAACAACTTTAAACATATCTCCGAATTTCGTGATGGAAGAAATATTAGCGCCTTTATTAATAATACCTTGGATGACTTGGCGCTGGCGGTCCTGGCGTCCGAAGTCGCCTCTCGGATCTTCTTTTCTCATCCGGGTATAAGCGAGCGCTTCTTTTCCGTTCAGCGTGATTTCTCCTTTGCCGAACGAATAACCGTCATAACTGAACGCGAATGTGCTGTTAACTGTAATGCCGCCAAGTGTATCAACAACGTCTCTAAAGCTTTCCATGTTCACTTTCACAAAATAATCAACCGGGACATCGAGGAAGTTCTCAACAGTGTCTACCGTCATCTGCGTGCCGCCGAAAGCGTATGAATGGTTGATTTTATCCATTGTGCCTTTTCCGATAATTTTTGTATACGTGTCACGCGGAATGCTGACCATGTCGGTTGTATTCGTTTTTGGGTTAACGGTCATATAAATGAGCGTATCGGCACGGCCCTTATCGCCGTCGCGTTCATCCACACCCATGATTAAGACGGAAAAAGGATCTTTTTTATTGATACTGACCTCTTTATCCCTCTTTTTCGATTTATCAATGCTTTCATGAATACTTGCCACGGTTGAAGCTGCTTTATGCCATAAGTAGTATGCATAGCCGCCAGTTCCGAGTACAAATACGGCCACAATGGCTAAAATGACAAGTAATGCCTTTCTTTTTTTCTTTCTTTTTTCAGCTCTCATAATAAAGTCCTCGCTTTTTTGTAATCTAGTACGATTATAAGTTTCTTAATATTTGAAAACAACTAAAATTTGTCTGATTCTTTACAATAGACGGCTCCTTGTAATAAATGTTTCGGTATTTTAAGAAAATCCGCAAAAATTTTTCGTTGTTTTGAAAGAAATCTTAAAATAAGCTTAAAATTGTCGATAAAAAGTGGAGAGGTGATATAGGAATGAAAAAAATTGCTATTTTAATGTTCTCAATGCTGCTTCTTTTGTCTGCGTGCGGCACAGCTCAGAACTCATCAGGAGCAGAAACAAATTCAGACAGCCAGGATGCGGCTGCAGAAGAGACAGTAACGAAGGAAGGCACTTTTGCCGGTTTGGCGGACAGCCATACAATTGCAGTCACTATTGATGATAAAGAGACGTCGATTCAGGTTGGTTCAGACCTTCAGGACAAAATGAACAGCATTTCAGAAGGGCAAAAAGTTGTTGTCAAATATACAAAAGATTCAAATGGCGCTTTAATGCTTAAGGATCTTGAGACAAAGTAATAAAAAACTCTTAGGGGGTTCCATGTTTTGAAAAAAATGAAGCTCTTGCTTCTATCGTCAGTCACTGCGGCGGCTG
This sequence comes from Bacillus sp. PS95, assembly GCF_037963565.1. Classification (NCBI taxonomy): domain Bacteria; kingdom Bacillati; phylum Bacillota; class Bacilli; order Caryophanales; family Bacillaceae; genus Bacillus; species Bacillus sp. PS95. The sequence goes on along the minus strand of NZ_CP150160.1, from coordinate 3,621,119 downwards.
TAGCATGTCCGGCGTTTATGCAGACTGCGAAAGCCGCTGATAAAACCATTTCGGTTAAGCTGAGTAATTATGTAGGCAGCAAATCAAGTTTGGATGTCGATATCACAGGCGGATATGAAATTCCCGGCTCAAGAATTGCGGATACGGAGCGATATGGAGGAGCAACCCGTTTTGATGTTGCCAATAATGTCGCCTCTGCCGGATGGACAAATCCAACGACTGTGGTCATTGTGAATCGGGATGCTTTTGCCGATGCGCTCTCAGCAACCCCGCTTGCCAAAAAGTACGATGCACCGATTTTATTAACAGACGCAGATTCGCTAACACCAAAAACAGAAAGCGAAATTGCAAAATTAAATCCTGACAATATTCTCATCATTGGCGGGACAATCAGTGTTTCTAAAAATGTAGAAAATACATTAAAAAAATATGGTTCTATCGATCGGATTGGCGGAGCAACCCGTTACGAGGTTTCTAAAAACATAGCCGATCGGATGGGGAATTACAGCCAGGCAGTAGTGGCCACAGGCATGGTCTTTACGGATGCCCTGTCAATCGCGCCATATGCTGCAATGAACGGTTATCCGATTTTACTTGCGGGAGACAATAACATCCGCAGTGATTACAAAATTCCAAGCAAGGTTACAATTGTCGGCGGTCCGTTGAGTGTCAGCACTGGTGTGGAAGCTGCATTAAAAAAGAAGGCAACTGTGAAACGGATTGGCGGCGTTTCACGATATGAGGTATCTGCCAATATCGTTAAAGAATTAAATATGAAAGCAACAAAGGTATTTATGTCAAACGGCCAAACATTCGCGGATGCATTAACGGGATCTGTGCTTGCAGCAAAGCAGGGAAGCCCTTTACTGCTGGTTGAATCAGGCAGCCTGCCGTCACCAGTCGCTGATGTAGTAGCGTCAAAAGGAACTCAGTCATTTGCGCTGCTTGGAGGAAGCATTTCCATCAGTGATACGCTAAAGAACAAACTGGCAGATACTTTTGCAGGAACTGGATATACAGTCAAGTTAACCGGCGGAAACCTAGTGCTTTATAAAAACAGTACTGCAATCAAGACGCTTGGAACGTCTTTTACAGCACAGCCTAAAAAATATGCAACTACAAATTCTATCAGTCTGAACGGAACGCCATATCTCGGAAACATGAAATTTACAATAGAGTCAGGCAAATATGTTCGGCCAATCAATGTGAATATCCCCTTTGAAGATTATTTAAAGGGTGTTGTTCCTCATGAAATGCCGGCCAGCTGGCAGAAAGAAGCGCTTAAAGCCCAAGCTGTCGCAGCGAGAACTTATTCCATCAGTTCGGCCGGAAAAGAAGTACAAGACACCACCGCTTTTCAGGTATATGGCGGATATGACTGGAATTCAAAAACTTCAGAAGTGGTCGAAGCTACAAAAGGAAAAGTTTTGAAATACAATGGGAATTTGATTTCTGCTACGTATTCCTCAAGCAACGGCGGCTACACAGAAGCGAGCGGTGAGGTCTGGAGCAGCCAGCTTCCTTATTTAATCGCCAAAAAAGATACGTACGACCCGCAAATCAGCTGGTCTCTGTCTTTAAATAAAACCCAGCTTGATAAGAGCAGTCTGAATCTGAAAAGCCCGGGTTCATGGTGGAGCTCTAAAAATGAAACAAACTTATCATATTTGAGCGGTTTGAAAAGCTGGTTTATTAAAAATAAATACAGCAATGCCGAGTCTATCAAAATCACGAAAATATCCAGTGTGAAATTCAGCACGGAGAAAACTGCCGGTCAGCGGCCGAAAACAGCAAGCGTCACATTCTCATATTTCGTGAAAGAAAAATCAAATGGCTATATCCTGTCAAATGGAAGCCTCAGTGAAAAAACAGCAACAATTACTGTACCTGCAACAGAGCTGAGAACGATGCTTGGCGCTTCCAATATGAAGAGTACATATGCTTCTGTCTCAAGCAATACAAACGCCTTTCTCATTAGCGGTAAAGGATACGGACACGGCATAGGCATGAGTCAGTACGGAGCCAATGCCAGAGCAGCTGCCGGACAATCTTATACAACAATTTTAAGTTTTTACTATCCGGGAACAACTCTATCAAGCTATTAAAAGATTGTTAGAGTCAAAGGAGGCGAGATGCCTCCTTTGTTCGTTATTTGATTTATGAATCATTATGAATCTTTGGAGGGACTATCTTTGCGGATCTTTCTTAAAAGCATACCTATGCTGATACTAGGAGTCGTGTTATTTGTACCAAATGCGTTTGCGGCAAACTCTGTTACAAGGCTGGATGGAGCAAGCAGATATGAGGTTGCTGTGAATGTTTCAAAACAAGGGTGGAGCAGTGCGAGCACGGTTGTTGTGGCAAACGGAACAGCGTATGCAGATGTATTAACTGCTGCTCCTTTGGCTTATAAATACAATGCCCCGATTTTATTGACGGAATCATCTAAACTGACTGCACCGACTAAAGACAGAATCAGCCAGCTTAAACCGAGCAAGGTCATCGTCATTGGCGGAACGATCAGTGTTTCTAACAACGTTGTAAGCGACATTAAAAAATTGGGTATTTCCAATGTGGAACGGATCGGCGGAAGAAGCCGCTATGAAGTTGCTCAAAATATTTCTAAAAAATTGTCTTCAAATTCAAAAGCAGTAATCGCAAATGGAACGGCATATGCTGACAGTCTGGCAATCGGTTCTTATGCTGCCCGTAACGGTATTCCAATTCTTCTGACGACTGCAAGCTCTATTCCCGAACCAACGAAAAATGCGATGAACAGCAAAGGAACAACATCGACTATTGTGGTCGGGGGAGAAATCAGTGTCTCAAAAAGCGTTTACAGCCAGTTGCCATCACCAACAAGAATCGGCGGGAACAGCCGTTTTGAAGTGGCTGCCAACATAGCGAAAAAGTATTATTCTTCATCAAAAGCTGCATTTGTCAGCAATGGCTATCAATATGCAGATGCTTTAGCGGGTTCTGTGCTGGCGGCGAAGCAAAATCGCCCAATGCTATTTACTGACGCCGGTTCATTGCCGACTGCGACAAGAACAGTCATCGGATCAAATAGCAAGAATACCTTCACAGTTCTTGGGGGAACTATTTCAGTGAAAACAAATGTCGTGAACCAACTTAAAAATGTAATTGTAGGCAAAAAGATATTTGTGGATGCAGGACACGGTGGTTATGACAGCGGCGCGGTCGGTAATGGTTTAAAAGAGAAAGATGTTAACCTTGCCGTTGCTAAGCTTGTAAACAGCAAACTTTCCAATGGTGGAGCCATTCCGATTATGGCCAGATCTACAGATGTTTTCTTAGAGCTTTCAGAGCGGGTTGCAAAAGCAAAAAGCAATAATGCAAACCTGTTTGTGAGTATTCACGCCAATTCAGCGAGCCCAGCAGCAACCGGTACTGAAACCTACTATTATACAAAATATGAGTCAGAAAACAGCAAACGGCTTGCGACAGAAATACAAAACAGACTCTATAAAGCACTCAATACTCAAAACCGCGGCGTGAAAATCGGGAATTTCCATGTCATCAGAGAATCAACGATGCCGAGCAGCTTAGCGGAGCTGGCGTTCATTTCAAATGCGAACGACGCAAGTAAGTTAAAGAGTGCTTTGTATCAAGAAAAAGCAGCTCAAGCAATATATGAAGGAATCATTGGATATTATTAGGGGATTAAATTAGTAGACATCAATAGCGGCTTGCCGGCAGAACCCATCAGGAATTGCCGGCAAGCTTTTTTATACGATAAAATGAGAAAAATTTTAAACCACATATGCTATGTAAAAGTTTAACAAAATTTAAGGTTAGGCCTATTCTTATTGACAGATGTTTTTGATATAATTATCAGGCAAAAATATAACCGATCCATTAGGGTAGTGAGGTAATCGATGAAAATAAGCATTGTTATCCCTGTATATAATTCAGAAGATCTTATTTCCGAATGTCTTGATAGCTTAGTTAACCAAACGATGCCAAAAGAGGATTATGAGATTATATGTGTCGATGATAAATCTACGGATTCATCTTTAGACATTTTGAATCGATATAAAAAGAAATATGACAATATTGTTGTTGTTGAAAGAACCGTAAATTCAGGCGGTCCAGGTGCGCCGCGGAATGATGCAATAAAAATTGCCAAAGGTGAATACATCCTGTTTGTTGATTCCGATGACTATCTAGGCAATGAAGCATTGTTAAGATGGTACAATTTCTCAAAAGAGAATGATTCAGATATTACTTTAGGTAAGTTAAAAGGGATAAACGGCCGAGGTGTTCCCAAATCAATGTTTAAGGAAACAAACCCAGATGTTGATTTGGTTGATTCCAAAATTGTTTTCACATTGGGACCCCAAAAACTGTTTAAAGCCTCACTTTTAAAAGAAAATCAAATCATCTTCCCTACTCACATAAAAGCAGCGGAAGATCAAGTCTTCACAATGAACGCTTATTTAAAAGCAAAGAAGATTTCTGTTTCAGCTGACTATGATTATTACTATCTGGTCAAAAGAGACGGTGAGCATATGAGTGTCGCTTATGTTCCCCCAGAGAACTTTTATGGAGCAATGGAAGATATTATCTCTGCTATCAAGGCTAGTGATCTGGAAGAAGCAAGAAAAACGAAACTGATGGCAGTATTTTTAAACAGGCATTTCGATTTTTCGCGGACAAAAAATGTCACAATAAAAATGAAGACAGATGAAGAAAGAGCTGAATGGTTTAAATATTTGTCCTCATTTATTCATGCAGTACCTGAAGAGGCTGACCAATTTGTCCTTCCGCATATCAAATTGCGGCTGCTGTTTATTCGGAATAATGATTTGCAGGGGTTAACCCAGTATGAGCGTGAAGAACAACACATTAAAAAGTTCTGTGTTGTAAATAACGGGGATTTAATTGCACGTTATCCGAGCTTAGAACGCTATCCAATTTCTGAAGAGTTATTAAAAGTAAATTATAAAAATAAGCTTGAACATTATCTGCAGAATATTGAATTTAGCGATCACAGCCTCAGCATTCAAGGAACCATTAAACACAAATTGTTGGATGATGAAACGAATCAAAATCAATCTCTGACAGGAGTATTTGTTCATCGCGATACAAAGGCGGAAAAATACATTGCGCCGGCTAAGTATGAAAATTCAACATTTACATTTGAGTGCAAGTTTGATGAACTGGCATCTGCAGAAGAAGATTTAGGCGTTTGGGATTTCTTTATTGAATCGTCAATAGATGGCTATAAATTAAGGGCGAGAATCGGAAACAAGCGTGCTGCGTATAAGTATTCAACAAACACGATGTATTTAGGGCATAATGCGTTGTTTGTCTTCAGTGCAAGACCATATTTCACAATGAACTACGATAATCTTTCGATTGATATAAAGAAACATGCCTATACAGAAGCAGAACTTTCATATGAAACTGAATCAAAAGATTTATCATTTATTTTTAAAGATAAGCAAATCTGTTTGCCAAATCATTCAAAAATGATTGTGAATACCGGACAGTCTGAAATCTCATTACCGGTAAAACGTATAGAGTTAGAGCCTAATTGCACAAAATTGACGGTAAACGTGCAGAGTTTGCTTGAACAGCTAGCTCATGTAAAGAAAGAGCGATTAATTGAATTTGCGATAAACACTTCTCAAAATAAAATCAGTGCAAAAGTGGATAACCAAGCAATTGTCCTGGACACAAGGAATGTGGAACGAAAATCCATGTTATTCTTTAGTAAAATGGTTGAGGTTCAATACAAGCTGTTAACCTCTAAATCAAAGTTTTATTTTCAATATTAAATGCTTCACAACGAAAAGAGACAAATCAGTAAAATGATTTGTCTCTTTTTTTAAACAATATGCTTAATTTTAAAAAAAAGTGTCTAAAACAATAAAAAGTTTACGGATAAATGTCAGAAAAAATAACAAATTCACACTTCTTAACATACCATTTACATCCAATTAACATCCGTCTGCTAAACTGACTGGCATAGGTCATCATAACATCCCAAACAAATCGTGAGGTGTGTGTCAGTGAGTGCAGAGAAAAGCATGAATGTGAGTCGTGAATTCTCAGTTCAGCAAATACATTCTTTTACATTATCTGAAAAGACGGCTCGTTATTTGGCAATAAAGCGCGTAATGGATATTTGGTTTGCGCTCATTGGGTTGGCGATTGCGCTGCCAATGATTGCGGTATTTTCAATTTTGATTTGTTTGGAGACGCCGGGACCTGCCATTTATACGCAGGAACGCGTAGGGAAAGGCGGGAAACCATTTAAGCTTTATAAGCTTCGTTCCATGAAAATAGATGCCGAGAAGTCTGGGGCGGTTTGGGCACAGAAGCAAGATCCGCGGGTGACAAGGATCGGAGCTTTTATCAGAAGAACGAGAATTGACGAGCTTCCTCAGCTGTTTAATGTGCTGAAAGGCGATATGAGTATGATTGGCCCTCGTCCGGAACGGCCCGTATTTACGGAAAAATTCCAGAATGAGATTCCAGGCTTTACACAGCGTCTGGCTGTTAAACCGGGATTGAGCGGCTGGGCTCAAGTGAACGGCGGTTACGATATGACGCCGAAGGAAAAGCTGATATTTGATTTATATTACATTCGCAATCTGACTTTCACTTTAGAATTAAAAATTATGTTAAAAACTTGTAAAGTAGTTTGGACGGGTGATGGTGCAAGATAAAACGGAATGCCATTATTCACCATCAATCTGAGCTTAAAAAGAAGTAGGGAATATGATGCCAAGTATTACAAAACAAATCATGAGCGGTGCAAAGTGGACAAGTATTTCAACCATGTGTATTACAATCATACAAATTGTTCAGTTTGCCCTGCTTGGAAATATGATGACCTTAACAGAATTTGGGCTTGTCGGCATGATCACAACGGTTACAGTTTTCGCCCAGATTGTGCTCGATATGGGTTTTGGAGCAGCATTAATTCAGAGAGACGACGCGACGGAGCGCCAGCTGTCAACATTGTATTGGCTTAACATTATGACGGGCGTTTTGCTGTTTGTTCTTTTATATGTGAGCAGTCCTGTCATTGCGGGATTTTATCAAAGAGAAGAGCTGGTGTTTCTGGTTCGGATTCTGGCGATTATGTTTTTGATCGCGCCAATTGGACAGCAATATCAGTATATGCTGCAAAAGCAGCTGCATTTTAATACGTTAAGCAAAATAGAGATTTTTTCAAATGTATTGTCATTCGGATATTTAGTGATAGCGGTTTTTATGATGGATGCGATTTTGGCGTACGTGATTTCTCAAGTCCTGCTGCAGTCCAGTAAAGGGATTTTATATTGGGCTGTATACCGAAAAAAGTGGCATCCTGCTTTTGTTTTTGATTTGAGAGGCATGAAGGATTTCTTTTCTTTTGGAGCCTTTCAGCTTTCATCCCGTCTTGTGAACAGGCTGGGAGCAAATATCGATATGATTTTGATCGGCCGGTTTATTGGTGCTGAAGCATTGGGGATTTATAACCTCGCTTATCAGATTGTCACCATTCCGGTTTTGAAGATCAATCCGATTGTCACACGGGTGGCATTCCCTGTTTTCGCAAAAAACAAATATGAAAACAGCGTGATCAGAGAAGGCTTTCTGAATATGACAAAAATGCTGGCGCTTGTTTCGTTTCCGCTGTTAATCGGGCTCGTGTCTGTGTCAGACGCCTTTATCACAGCGGTTTTCGGAGAAAAGTGGCTTGCTGCTGTTCCGATCCTAAATGTTCTGGCGATTGTCGGAATACTAAGAGTGCTTATGAATCCAAATGGATCTGTGTTGCTGGCTAAAGGAAGAGCTGACTTAGCGTTTTATTGGGATTCCGGCGTGCTGCTGCTGTACGGATTATCACTGTTTGCAGCTGTACAGACGGGAAGCCTGCTGACAGTCGCATGGGTATATGCCATTATCAGCGTTGTTAATTTCCTGATTGGGCGCTGGCTTTTGGCATATGTCATCAAGCTTAACCTTTCAGCTTATTTCCAGTCGATTATGAAGCCATTTCTGATTACTGCGGCGATGGGCATCATCGCGTTTGGTGTAAGCCTCAGTACCGAACACTTCAGTATGCAGGCAGAAATGCGGCTGGCCATTTCAGTTGCGGCCGGGGCGCTGTGCTATCTCTTTCTTTTGGTAAAAGCGTACCCTCAAACGAAAAGCAAACTACTAAGAAAAGGACGTTTGTCATGAAGATTTTGTGGATCACAAGCGTATATCCGAGCAGTATGAAACCCGGAGAGGGTGTGTTTCATGAGACACAGGTGCAAGAGCTGCAAAAACTCGGGCTTGATATCACTGTGATATGCCCACGGCCTTTTCATTCAGCGCCTGTCCGCATGCTGAAAAAGACATATCGAAAAAAGGATGCCAGACCGGAGTATGAGGTTAGAAAGGGGATACCGGTTTACCGGCCTTTCTATCGGGCAGTTCCCGGCCAGCTGAAGTGGGCGCAGCCTCATCGGAGAATCGCATCAGCCGTTTTAAAAACCATGAAACAGCGCGGCCTATATCCGGATCTGATCCATGCTCATTTTGCCATGCCATCGGGCGGGGCTGCGGCAGTCGTGTCAGAGTCAGCGCAAATTCCTTATGTCCTGACCTTGCATGGCAGTGATGTGAATGTCTATCCGCATTACAGCAAAGGAGCGTTTAAAGCCTTCAAGCGTGCCGTAGGTTCTGCGTCAGTTGTTTTAGCAGTCAGCCACAAGCTTCAGGAAGAAGCCAAAAAGCTTTCGGGCTTTGACAGCTCGGTTTTGCCAATTGGCATACAGCTCAGCCGTTTTCAGGAGAATGAGGAGACGAAAGAGGAAATCAGAGAAAGACTCGGACTCCCGCTTGATCAGCGTCTGGCTGTCTATGTCGGCCGGCTGGTCAGAGAGAAAGGCATTTTTGAACTGTCTGAAGCGATCGAATCGCTGCAGGACCCACCTCAGGCAGTCTTTGTCGGGGATGGTCCCGCAAAATCGACGCTGACGCAGAAGGGGCATATCGTCACAGGCCAAGTGCCGAATCATCATGTAAGAGACTATTTACTTGCGGCAGATCTATTCGTGCTTCCTTCTTACAGTGAGGGGATGCCGACTGTTGTGATTGAGGCGCTGGCGCTAAGGGTTCCTGTTATCTGTACGGATGTTGGCGGAGTGTCGTCTTTGTTCGGAAAGCACCAACATCTGCTGATTAAACCGAAATCCGCTCAAGCCTTGGCGGAAGCGATCACTCGGTACGAACATGAGCAAATATGGAAGCCGGAAGTAGCAGATGACTTATATGAAACCGTGCAGGCTCAATTTGACGCAGGAAAAAACGCCAAGGCCTTGCATCATCAGTATCAGACGGTCACGAAAACGTCCGTTTAATCGTAAGAAACTGCGACCAATATAAATAGGAAGATCATTTTACAGGAGAGGGATGAGCGCTGTGAAAAAAATAGCTGTAATTGGAACAGGTTATGTAGGACTCGTATCAGGCACTTGCTTTGCGGAGATCGGCAATAAAGTTGTTTGCTGTGATATCGATGAATCAAAAATCAGAAGTCTGAAAAATGGGGTAATCCCAATCTATGAACCAGGGCTTGCAGACTTAGTTGAAAAAAATGTGCTAGATCAGCGCCTGACCTTTACGAACGATATCCCGTCCGCCATTCGGGCCTCAGATATTATTTATATTGCAGTCGGAACGCCTATGTCCAAAACAGGTGAAGCTGATTTAACGTACGTCAAAGCGGCGGCGAAAACAATCGGTGAGCATCTTAACGGCTACAAAGTGATCGTAAATAAAAGCACAGTCCCGGTTGGAACAGGGAAACTGGTGCAATCTATCGTTCAAAAAGCCTCAAAGGGGAGATACTCATTTGATGTTGTATCTAACCCTGAATTCCTTCGGGAAGGGTCAGCGATTCATGACACGATGAATATGGAGCGTGCCGTGATTGGTTCAACAAGTCATAAAGCCGCTGCCATCATTGAGGAACTTCATCAGCCATTCCATGCTCCTGTCATTAAAACAAACCTAGAAAGTGCAGAAATGATTAAGTACGCCGCGAATGCATTTCTGGCGACAAAGATTTCCTTTATCAACGATATTGCAAACATTTGTGAGCGAGTCGGCGCAGACGTCTCAAAAGTTGCTGATGGTGTTGGTCTTGACAGCCGTATCGGCAGAAAGTTCCTTAAAGCGGGTATTGGATTCGGCGGTTCATGTTTTCCAAAGGATACAACCGCGTTGCTTCAAATCGCAAAATCGGCAGGCTATCCATTCAAGCTCATCGAAGCTGTCATTGAAACGAACGAAAAGCAGCGTGTTCATATTGTAGATAAACTTTTGACTGTTATGGGAAGCGTCAAAGGGAGAACCATTTCAGTCCTGGGATTAGCCTTCAAACCGAATACGAACGATGTGAGATCCGCTCCAGCGCTTGATATTATTCCAATGCTGCAGCAGCTGGGCGCCCATGTAAAAGCATACGATCCGATTGCTATTCCTGAAGCTTCAGCGATCCTTGGCGAACAGGTCGAGTATTACACAGATGTGTATGCTGCGATTGAAGACACTGATGCATGCCTGATTTTAACGGATTGGCCGGAAGTGAAAGAAATGGAGCTTGTAAAAGTGAAAAGTCTCTTAAAACAGCCAGTCATCATCGACGGCAGAAATTTATTTTCACTTGAAGAGATGCAGGCAGCCGGATACATTTATCACTCTATCGGCCGTCCCGCTGTTCGGGGAACGGAACCCTCTGACAAGTATTTTCCGGGTTTGCCGCTTGAAGAATTGGCTAAAGACTTGGGAAGCGTCAATTTATAAAAAGAAAAAGTGTTACTTGGTTGAAGCTGCCGGCTGCTAGGCTCGGCCGCCGGCTCCTGAAACATCAGGAAAGGGGTTAAACATGTGAGTATCAAACGATCAGCGGTCCATACGCTAGCGTTACTGGCCGCTGCTATATTTGGAGTCGTCCTATTGCTGGGAGCCATCCATAAAGATATAGGTTTCATGCAGATGGCTGCTGTGCTTGCGGTGTTGGCAATTGGCCTGTTTTTACTGACGCTTGCAACCGCATTTACAACAAAAGAACGGCTCTTTATGGCTGTAATCTATATTTTGATCGCCTGCACTTTTTTAAATAATGCATTTTTCGCTATTCATCTTGGATTTTTCAGTTTGTTCCTTTACCGGCTTCTGCTCATTGCAGCGGGTTGCCTTCATATTTTCGGCATGGTTCGGAATCGAACCCATATTGAAAGATGGCATGGGCTGCAAGTAAAAGGGATATTGCTCTTTTTCGCCTTTTGGTTTATATATGGCCTTGTTTCTCTGCTGTGGGCCAAGTCGGTAACAGTTGGCCTCAAGTATTTAGCCTTATTGGCAATGGGAATTTTCTTCATTTATCTTATTGTCATGTACGTGCAAAAAATGGAGCGGCTGATGATTATTTATGCCATTTGGCTGGTGATGACGGTATTTCTGATGATCATTGGTTTTTACAATCATATCACCCACCATCATCTTCCGAGTTCCACATTGTACAGCGGACCGGAGTATAAGCAGCATTATCCGACATCGGTCTTTTTTAATCAAAATGACTTTGCGACCTTTTTATCCATCAGCTTCTTTTTTTACATCACGATGATGAAAAACATTAAGAATGGATACATCAAGGCAATTGGCCTTGTGCTCTCGCTCTGTGCGTTGTATTTAATTTTTGCCACTGGTTCAAGAGCCAGCCTTCTGGGGATTTTTGCAGGTATTGCTGTCTACATCTTCATTGTATTGCCGCCTGTTTTAAAGAAAATGGCTATATGGCTGTCGGCGGCGGGAATTGCTCTTTTCGCAGTTCTTTTCGCCAGCAAAATCTATTCAAAGTTTTGGGAGCTGTTTCTGGCCCCGCAGACGCTGCATTCATTTCATGACAGGCTTCCATCAAATGTGGCTCGGGCAAATCTGCTGAAAAACGCTTGGCATTTTTTCCTTGATTCATACGGATTCGGAGTCGGAGCAGGAAATGTATCCTATTATCTTGAGCATTATGCTGTATATGATACTGACAATGTGGCAGAGGTGCATAACTGGCTTGTTGAAATTCTGGCTAATTTTGGCTTGTTCATCATGCTGGGATATCTGTCCATTTATGCCTACCTCATATGGGTGTTTTACAAGTTTTATGAAAGAAAATTAGAAAATCAGTCAAAACTGATCACAGAAGGACTTATTACCGCTATGGTCAGTTTCCTGGTATCAAGTATCAGCCCAAGCTCTGTTTCAAATTTATTTTTCCATTGGGTGTTTATGGCGCTCGTCATCGCAGCCGTGAATGTGTTAAGGCGATCCAGACAAATGCCTGAGCCGATGTACAGATAAACAGACTACAAAAAGCAGGGAGACTTATATGAACGATATATTGATAAGAATAGCCCGTCGCATAAAAAAAAATATCATTTGGATCATAGCGGTGCCAATTATATTAGGTGCGGCGGGGTATATCCTGCCGTCACAGATCGCTGATCAAAAGAGCTATACAGCTGAAGATACTTTGGCTGTGGGGAGCTATGATCATCCGGTTTATAACAGCACAGAAGAGATTCCGCTTCTGCTAAAGAGCGACTCTTTTTTGAAGGAGGCGCTTCCTGATGAAAAGGATGAAGATGTAGCAGAGATCAAAGAGAAGCTTACAATCAAAACGGAATCCAAATCGTTACTGACTTTAAGCTATAGTGACGAGGATAAGGATAGAACGGAATCTGTCTTAAACGCCATATCCTCCACCTTCCTCAAAAACGATCAAAAGCTGTATGCAGAAAGAGAAGCCGTCATCCGCAGCAGCATAGACGCGCTTGAAGGCGAGTCGGTGAGCGAGGATTCCAAAGTGGATAAAGAGAGATTTTTATATGAACTCAAAAACACACAGCTTAACCTGAAAGCGGCAAGTGTTACTGATTCCGAAACCGTAAGTGAGACAGCAGGCGGCGGTATGTCTCCGAAAAAGAAAGCAGTTCTCGGCGTTATGATTGGCCTTACGATTGCCTTTATGTTCGTTGTCATTCCTGAATTTTTCAGAGAATCCTTTTAAAATCATACGATGGAGATGTGATCATGACCAATTGGAAACCTCTCGTATCTGTCATTACACCTTCCTATAATGCGCGTGACTATATTGAAGACACGGTTCATTCGGTATTAGATCAGAGCCATCCTCATTGGGAAATGATTATCGTGGATGATTGCTCAACGGATGGGACCCGCGACATTTTACAGCAGTATGAAAAAATAGACGAAAGAATTCATGTGGTGTATCTGGAAGAGAACTCCGGAGCTGCGGTTGCTCGCAACAAAGCGTTGGAACGCGCTCAAGGGCGCTACGTAGCATTTTTGGACAGTGATGACAAATGGAAAAAAGACAAACTGGAAAAGCAGCTTGAGTTTATGATGGAGCGCTCCTGTGCGTTCTCTTTCACGGGCTACAGCTTAATGGCGCAGGACGGGACCCCACTCGATAAATTTATTCATGCGCCGGAAAGCCTGACGTACGATGACGCCCTGAAAAATACAATTATCGGCTGCTTGACGGTGATGATTGACAGGGAGCAAACGGGACAGATCCAAATGCCGAATATTAGAACGAGACAGGACTTAGCTACATGGCTGTCTCTTTTAAAAAAAGGATTTACTGCCTATGGAATGAATGAATGCCTGGCTGAATATCGGCTTGTCAATAACTCAATTTCCAGCAACAAATGGAAGGCTGCGAAAAAAACGTGGTTTGTCTACAGGGAGATCGAACGGCTTCATTTTATGAAAGCAACATGGTGTTTTGTTCAATATGCAAAAAACGCGGTGAAAAAAAGATTATAGCCGCAAACAGAGAGAAAAGGTGATGAAGGTGGAAACAAAAGAAGCAATCATTCATGTCATCGTTGCCACTGCTGAATGGGGAAAAGACCAATTGAGATACAGAAGGCACCGGCTGGCAGAATTTTTAGCTGCTCAGGAGGAAACGAAGGAAGTTATTTGGGTATGTCCGGCTCCGCGTGCCCAAGGGAAAGAGTTTCAAGAAGTCCATTCTGGCATCAGGCAATTCGCTGTCAAAGACCTGCTGCAGAAAAAAATGTTTCGTTTCGGACGATATACAGATGTCTTTTACAGACATAAGCTCTCCCCATTACTCGATGAGCTTACATCTGCTTCTGCAAACGGTGAACGCTGCTGTTTATGGTACACGTTTCCCGGATTCCCGCTGCTGTCTTCGCTGTATTCTTGGGATCAGGTCATTTATGACTGCAGTGACCTATGGGCTGCGCCGATCAGCGGCCGATCAAATCTGCTGTCTGAATTCCGGCGAAAAGTCATTAAATCGGCAGAGCTGAGAATTATACAACGAGCAGATTCAATAACCTGTTCATCAGATTATCTTCACAAGGAAGTAGACAAAAAACTGACTGCAGGACGAGAAAAGGTTCATACTGTGGAAAACGGTGTGGAGTATGAGCTGTTTTCTGCAACTAAACAAGCTCCCGATCGCAGTATACTGCAGGGGAGAGAAGGAACAGTGTTAGGTTTTATTGGCGGGATTAAACCGAAGCTCGATTTTAAAATGATTAAAGCCGCCGCCCTGCAAAAGCCTGATTGGACATTTTTATGGGTTGGCCCGGATGCCACCAATGGTGACGTTTCGTTTCAAGAGCTGCTGAGGCTTCCCAATGTCATATGGACCGGTCCGGCAGATCCAAAAGAAGTGCCTCATTATATGGAGCTTATCGACATTGGCATCATGCCATATAAACAATCACCGTATAATCAAGCTGTGTTTCCGCTGAAACTATTTGAATTTTTAGCGGCAGGAAAACCTGTCGTCGGCTCTAATCTCCCGTCAACCTCAAAAATGCAAAAGCCGTATGTATACGAATATGTAGAGGGCGATCATCCGATTGATTTTATAGCCGCTTGTGAAAAAGTTCTCGGTCAAAACGGAGACGAGACCTATAAAGAAATGCGCCGAAACATCGCTCGCACACAAGATTGGAATTGCTTATTTAGACAAATTATGAAGTATACAGGGATTCAAAAACATGCGTAGTCCTATAAATTGGGATGCGCGTTTTTTGATTATACGTGTTTCTTTTTGATGAAGCTTGTTATAATAACTAAGGAGAAGGTATAATGGAAGGAACGGTTCTCTATATAAATAAAGACTTCATTTAATTCCAAAGGAGACTTCTTTATGCTTGACGAACGCATGATTCGCATTGTTGTTGCGTTTATTGTCTCGCTGCTGACAGTTTTAATCATAACCCCAATCGTAAAAAGGATTGCGATTAAAATAGGTGCAGTTGACCAGCCCAGCAATCGAAAAGTACATGACAAAATCATGCCCCGCATGGGCGGGCTGGCCATATTTATCGGGGTGGTTGCAGGCGTGCTTGCATCCGGTATTTACACAGAAACAAGGATGACGGCAATTACAGTCGGAGCATTCATCATTATTGTGTTAGGTATTCTTGACGATAAATATCAATTAAGTGCAAAAGTTAAGTTTTTGATTCAATTAGGTGTAGCCATTATGATTGTAAGCACTGGCTTAAAAATGGACTTTTTCTCAGTACCTTTTTTAACAGAACGATTTGAGTTAGGATGGATGGCTTATCCGCTGACGGTATTATGGATTGTCGGCATCACGAACGCAATTAACCTGATTGATGGATTGGATGGCCTTGCTGCCGGTCTTTCTGTTATCGGCCTGTCAACGATTGCTGTCATGGCGCTATCCGGCGGAAAAGTGCTCATTCTGTCACTCTCATTAGTCGTTATTGCCAGCACGCTGGGGTTTTTGTTTTACAACTTCCATCCGGCAAAAATCTTTATGGGAGATACGGGATCACTTTTTTTAGGGTATAGTATTTCGATTCTTTCATTATTAGGCCTGTATAAAAGTGTCACATTGTTCAGTATCGTTATCCCGATTATCATATTAGGCGTCCCGATTTTTGATACAACTTTTGCTATCATCAGGAGAATATTAAACAAACAGCCGATTTCAGCGCCTGATAAGTCGCATATTCACCATAGACTGATGGCCTTTGGCCTTTCACATCGGATGTCGGTCTTAGTTATTTATTTAATTGGATTTATTTTCAGTATCAGTGCGATTGTACTTAAAAGTGCCACAATTTGGCTTTCTTTGTTTATTATCTTCATTTTAATTATTTTTATGCAAATCATAGCAGAAGTGACAGGACTCGTGAATGAAAAATTTAAGCCGTTTACAAAGTTTTATAAACGGCTGGTGAAAAGGAATTAAAAATTCCGGCTTATGTGCCGGAGTTTTTTTCTGCGCAAAAATGCCCGATCCTCTAAAAGGACCGGGCATTTTTTAATAGGATGAATCAGTTGTTGAATTCGTTGTACTGTTGTTTGAGCTTGTGCTGCTGTCATTCGAATAGCTGTTTCCGCTCGTCGTCCCGTCAGTTGTTGTGCCAGTGCTGCCAGAACTGCTTGAGCTGTCAGTCCCGTCTGTTGCACTTCCGGTACCGGAAGTGCCAGTGCTTGTATCAGGAGTATAATCTAAATGCTCTTGAAGCGTTTTTCTGACTTTCTCGAGATTTGTAGCATCAGGTTCAAAGTAATATGTGTTGTTAGGCCCTAAATACAAATCAGAACCTGTAATGCTCAATGTGTCGATTTTTTTGCTGGTAAAGCCGCTGTAAATCTGCTGAAGTGCTAAACCTTCAGTAATGCGAATATTGGTTTCAACGTTTTCGCTGGCTTTTTCTGCGATTTTATCAATTTTAGCAATGTTGCTTGCACTTGACATGCGGTCAATCAGCGCGTTTAAGATTTGTTTTTGTCTGTCATTACGGCCAAAGTCTCCGCGTTTATCCTGTTTTCTCATCCGGGCATATGCTAAGGCTTCTTCGCCGTTCAAATGCATCTCGCCTTTTTTGAAGTAAATCCGTTTGCTTTCGTCTACATCACTTTTTTCATCGAAATCGAAAGGCACGTCAACATCAATACCGCCGACTTCATTAATCACATCTTTAAATCCGTCAAAATCAACTGTGACATATTTATCAATCGGGATTTGCAAGAAGTTTTCAACAGTTTCAACTGTCTCATCTTTACCGCCTTTGCTGTAAGCGGCATTGATCTTCGTCTTGCTTCCCGTTGTGTCACCAGCTAATTGCACACGTGTGTCACGCGGAATGCTCAGCATTTTCATGGTTTTATTTTTGGGATCCAGGGTAACAACAATAAGAGAGTCTGATCTCCCTTTTTGTCCTTTAGTCGCGTAATCCTCTATTCCCATAAATAAAATAGAAAATGGTTTTTTCTTCATGTCTACAACTTCGTTGCGAAGATTTGATTTATTCCCGCGGGATAGGGCATCGTACGATTCATCCGCAGCGTTAATGGTTTTATAAAGTTTATACCCGCCAAGTCCTACAACTACCAATAGTGCAAGGGCGAACAATAACATAATTCTTTTTAAAATTTTCCTGCGTTTGCTCTTTTTCTTTTTTCGCACACGCACTCTAACGCGTTCAGCCATTATTCAGTCTCCTTTATGTGATTGACGGCTTTTTCAAGATACGTCAACTCTCCCTCTTTAATATCACTCTTTCCATTTGTCAGTTCTGTCATCCATTCAGAAAAAGCGTTTGTTTCTTTTTCTTCGACGTATGTTTCGAATTCAACATTTTCTGAATAATGGATTTCCTTTAACAGAAATTGTGACTCCCTTAATTCATTTTCAATCTTGCCAAGCCATGTGTAATCTGCAGAAGTATGCATGATTCGCATAAGCTTCCGTTCTACAACACCTATATGATTTAATCCTTCAGACACTGATTTCCCATAAGCGCGAATTAATCCGCCAGCACCAAGCTTAATGCCTCCGAAGTAGCGTGTAACGACGGCGCAAGTATCCTTCAGCCTGCGTTTTTTTAAAACCTCGAGCATCGGCACTCCCGCTGTACCGCTTGGTTCCCCGTCATCATTGGCTTTTTGGATATGATCATTCTCGCCAATAACATAAGCCGAGCAATTATGAGTCGCATTCCAGTGCTGTTTCTTTATTTTCTGTATAAATTCCTGTGCCTCTTGTTCGGTAGAAACACGGCTTAAATGACAGATAAAACGCGATTTTTCTATAACAATCTCGTGTTCTCCTGCTTCTTTCACAGTAAAATAGCTGTGCAGCATGCTAGCTGACCCTCCTGCTAAGCATAAAAGACTGCCTATACAAATTCGTACAGTCTTTAGAATTTTTGTGCGTATTTTGGTATCATAAAGAGTAGATAGTATATAAAAATGTTTTTTTCTAGAATATACGCATTCTTTCATTATAATTCGACATAATTTGCAGATCAATTACATTTATAATAAAAATATATGACAACGCCGTGACGGAGGGAAATTATGAATAAAACAAAGATGGATTCCAAAGTGCTGGATTCTATTTTGATGAAGATGCTGAAAACCGTTGACGGGAGCAAGGACGAGGTTTTTCAAATCGGGGAGCAGTCACGCCAGCAGTATGAACAGCTGGTCGAAGAACTGAAACAAATTAAACAGCAGGTGTATGAAGTGATTGAGCTTGGCGATAAACTTGAAGTGCAAACTCGCCATGCGAGAAACCGTTTATCCGAGGTCAGCCGTAATTTTCATAGATTCAGTGAAGAGGAAATCCGCAATGCTTATGAAAAAGCCCATAAGCTGCAGGTAGAATTGACGATGATCCAGCAGCGTGAGAAGCAATTGCGCGAACGGCGGGACGATTTGGAGCGCAGATTGCTAGGGCTTCAGGAAATCATTGAGCGGTCAGAATCATTAGTAAGCCAAATTACAGTTGTGCTCAACTACTTGAATCAGGATTTGCGCGAAGTTGGACTGCTTCTTGCTGATGCTCAGGCAAAACAGGATTTCGGCTTAAGAATCATTGAGGCGCAGGAAGAAGAGCGAAAAAGAGTCTCAAGAGAAATCCATGACGGACCCGCTCAAATGCTGGCGAATGTTATGATGAGATCGGAATTAATCGAGCGGATTTTCCGTGACCGGGGCGCAGAGGACGGATTCCAAGAAATTAAAAATCTACGCCAAAATGTTCGGAATGCCCTTTACGAAGTGAGAAGGATTATATATGATTTAAGACCGATGGCCCTTGATGACCTAGGCCTGATTCCAACTTTAAGAAAATATCTATATACAACCGAGGAATATAACGGGAAGGTCAAAATACATTTTCAGTGCATTGGAGAAACAGAGGATCAGAGGCTAGCGCCTCAGTTTGAGGTTGCGCTCTTCAGGCTCGCACAGGAAGCTGTGTCTAATGCGCTAAAGCATTCTGAATCTGAAGAAATTACAGTCAAAGTTGAGATCACAAAGGATTTTGTGATTTTAATGATAAAAGATAACGGTAAAGGGTTCGACCTGAAGGAAGCGAAAGAGAAGAAAAACAAATCATTCGGCTTGCTGGGCATGAAAGAAAGAGTAGATTTATTGGAAGGAACGATGACAATAGATTCGAAAATAGGTCTTGGGACATTTATTATGATTAAGGTTCCGTTATCTCTTTGACTATGATTTGTAAAATAGAGCCAAAAGGCATATTGACCGAATGCTAGAGTATATAGAACAATAATACAAGGAGGCGTGGCTTGTGACTAAAGTAAACATTGTTATTATCGACGACCATCAGTTATTTCGTGAAGGTGTTAAACGGATATTGGATTTTGAACCTACCTTTGAAGTGGTAGCCGAAGGTGATGACGGGGACGAAGCGGCTCGTATTGTTGAGCACTATCATCCTGATGTTGTGATCATGGATATCAATATGCCAAACGTAAATGGTGTGGAAGCTACAAAACAGCTTGTAGAGCTGTATCCTGAATCTAAAGTAATTATTCTATCAATTCACGATGACGAAAATTATGTAACACATGCCCTGAAAACAGGTGCAAGAGGTTATCTGCTGAAAGAGATGGATGCTGATACATTAATTGAAGCGGTTAAAGTAGTGGCTGAGGGCGGATCTTACCTCCATCCGAAGGTTACTCACAACCTCGTTAACGAATTCCGCCGCCTTGCAACAAGCGGAGTTTCTGCACACCCTCAACATGAGGTTTACCCTGAAATCCGCAGACCATTACATATTTTAACTAGGCGGGAATGTGAAGTGCTGCAGATGCTTGCAGACGGAAAAAGCAACCGCGGTATTGGTGAATCATTGTTTATCAGTGAGAAAACCGTTAAAAACCATGTCAGCAATATTTTACAAAAAATGAATGTAAACGACCGGACGCAAGCCGTTGTGGTCGCCATTAAAAATGGCTGGGTAGAAATGAGATAGTATAATAGGAGACTTGCCTTTTACTAGGCAGGTCTTTTTTTAGGCTGCCGTTTCCCTTACAATAGAGTTATAAAGCAATAAGGCAGGTATCGAAGCTATGAATATTGCAGTCGTAACAGACAGCACGGCATATATTCCGAAAGAAATGCGTGAACAACATCAGATACATATGATCCCTCTCCAGGTTGTTTTTAGGGAGGAGACTTACCGTGAAGAAATTGAGTTGGACTGGAAAAGCTTTTATGAAGAAGTGAAAAAACATAATGAGCTCCCGACGACTTCTCAGCCGCCAATCGGCGAGCTGGTTGCGTTGTATGAAGAGCTTGGCAAGTCTTATGATGCGGTTATCAGTATCCATCTTTCCAGCGGGATCAGCGGAACATTCAGCAGTGCAGCAGCGGCTGATTCGATGGTCGACAATATTGATGTGTATCCATTTGACTCAGAGATCAGCTGCTTGGCTCAAGGCTTTTATGCCCTTAAAGCTGCTGAATTAATCAAAAACGGAGCATCATCGCCGGAAGATATTATAAAAGAACTGGAAGAAATGAAAAAAACAGTTCGAGCTTATTTTATGGTAGATGACTTAGCCCATCTTCAGCGCGGCGGGCGATTAAGCAGCGCCCAAGCCTTCATTGGTAGTCTTCTAAAGGTAAAGCCTATCCTTCATTTTGACAATAAGGTAATTGTGCCTTTTGAGAAGATTCGCACACGTAAAAAAGCAATTTCGCGAATTTATGAGCTTTTAGACGAAGATGCGAGTAAAGGGTTGCCTATGCGAGCTGCTGTTATCCACGCTAATCGAGAGGAAGAAGCAGCGAAAATCATTGAAGAGCTTTCTGCAAAATATCCTCATGTTGAATTTTATAACAGCTATTTTGGCGCGGTAATCGGCACTCATTTGGGTGAAGGTGCGTTAGGAATTTGCTGGTGTTTTAAATAAGGCCAAATCTCCGTTTTTAGAGCGGAGATTTTTTTATATTCTTATTTTAATAGTTGGACAGAAAATATTCATTCAGGCATACTGTTTCGAAAGGAGGCGTGCTATGTGAATGTGCCAGTTGAAAAAAACGGTTCCTTTTCAAAAGAATTGCAGCAGACGCTTCGAAGCCGTCATTTGCTCAGGACTGAGCTCTCATTTTCCGATGAGATGATTGAATGGCATATCAAGAATGGATATATCACTGCTGAAAATTCTATATCCATAAATAAACGGAGATATAGATGTAATAGGTGCGGACAAACTGATCAGCGGTATTTTTCTTTTTATCACTCATCTGGAAAGAATAAGCTGTATTGCCGTTCCTGTGTCATGATGGGCAGAGTGAGTGAGGAGGTTCCTTTATATTCATGGAAAGAGGAAAATGAATCAAACTGGAAGTCTATTAAGCTGACATGGGATGGCAAGCTTTCAAGCGGACAGCAAAAAGCCGCCAATGTTTTAATTGAAGCAATATCAAAAAAAGAAGAGCTCCTCATCTGGGCGGTTTGCGGCGCTGGCAAAACAGAAATGCTGTTTCCTGGTATAGAATCAGCGTTAAATCAAGGACTGCGTGTATGTATTGCAACACCTCGCACCGATGTTGTATTAGAGCTTGCTCCAAGACTCAAGGCTGCCTTTCAGGGTGCTGACATTTCAGCGCTTTACGGAGGAAGCGATGACAAAGGGCGGCTATCTCCGCTTATGATTTCCACTACGCATCAGCTTTTGCGATATAAAGATGCAATCGATGTTATGATCATTGATGAAGTTGACGCTTTTCCATATTCTGCTGATCAAACCCTTCAATTCGCTGTTCAAAAAGCAAGAAAGAAAAACAGCACCCTCGTTTATTTAAGTGCAACACCTCCTAAAGAATTAAAAAGAAAAGCACTGAACGGACAGTTACATTCAGTTCGCATCCCCGCAAGACACCACCGGAAACCTTTACCCGAACCGCGCTTTGTATGGTGTGGAAACTGGAAGAAGAAATTAAACCGAAATAAAATTCCGCCAGCGGTGAAAAGATGGATAGAGTTTCATATAAAAGAAGGGAGGCCTGTTTTTTTATTCGTTCCTTCCGTTTCTATTCTGGAAAAGGCTGCTGCGTGCTTTAGAGGTGTTCATTGCCGAACCGCATCTGTGCACGCGGAAGACAAGCATAGAAAGGAGAAAGTGCAGCAATTCAGAGATGGTCAGCTCGATTTATTAATCACAACAACAATACTGGAAAGAGGCGTCACAGTCCCCAAGGTGCAAACGGGTGTACTAGGAGCGGAATCATCTATCTTTACGGAAAGCGCACTTGTTCAAATTGCAGGAAGAACCGGCCGGCATAAAGAATATGCGGACGGCGATGTCATTTACTTTCACTTCGGCAAAACAAAGAGTATGCTCGATGCAAGAAAGCATATAAAAGAAATGAATGAATTGGCAGCAAAAGTTGAATGTACAGACTAGCCATTATTTGAAAACGTGGTACAGTATACTCATATAACCGATGATGAGGAGCTGTAAAAATGCTTGTCAATTCAAAAGAAATCGTAATGAAAGAACTGCTCGACCGATATATGGACCAGCTTCATATGGCCTGTACTTGCCAAGTATGCCAAAACGATGTATTGGCACTTTCTTTAAACAAAGTGAGTCCATCCTACGTTACTGATCTTAAAAAGATCGCATATACGAAAGCTGAGCTGGTAGATAAACAAAAAAACACAGCAATGCTTGTCATTTTGGCTGAATCTGCTGCAGTAGTTTCAGAGAGTCCAAGCGATTTATGTCAAACGAAGCAGGAGGAGGCATTCATAAACTGATCTGTTTATTATGTGATTCGCAATTTTCTCAAGATGTTACATGGAGAGCCCTTTTTTTACTAAAGCCTGATGAAAAGGTTTGTTATTCTTGCAGAAGCAAATTAAAGAAAATCACAGGACATATCTGCCCCCTGTGCGGCAGACCTCAATCTGTTCATGCCGTATGCAGGGATTGCGAGGTGTGGAGAACAAGGATCAGAGACAGTTTGCTATTGCGTCAAAACCGTTCAGTTTACACATATAATGATATGATGAAAGAAGCGCTCTCCCGTTTTAAATTTAGAGGAGATGCAGAAATCATAAATGCATTTAAAAGTGATTTTTCTTCAACCTTTTCTAAGGCTTACCCCGATAAGCATTTTGTTCTTGTACCTATTCCGCTGAGCAAGGAACGGGAAGAAGAGCGCGGTTTTAACCAGGCACAGCTCTTGGCAGAATGTTTAGACCGGCCTTCCCACTATCCCCTCATTCGCCTGAATAATGAGAAGCAGTCAAAGAAAAAGAAAACAGAACGCCTGCTGTCAGAGCGCATTTTTGATACAAAAAATAATTCAGCAGCAGGTATGAATATCATTTTAATAGACGATCTTTATACAACAGGCGCCACCTTGCACTTCGCAGCCCGCTGCTTATTAGAAAAAGGAAAAGCCGCTTCAGTGTCATCTTTTACCTTGATCAGAAGCTAAATGATTCTGTTTTTATGCCGATATAATCACTAGAAATTGACACAGGCATATTATCTAATAAGGAGAAAAAAGATGGGAGAACTGGCTAATTGTCCGAAATGCAATGCTTTATTTTTAAAAACAAAGCTGCAAACCGTATGTCAGGCGTGTATTAAGGAAGAAGAAAAATCATTTGAGACTGTCTATAAATTTTTAAGAAAACAGGAAAACCGGCAATCAACTTTGAGCCGGATAACTGAGGAAACAGGTGTGGAAGAAGAGCTGATATTGAAATTCATCAGACAGAAGCGAATTCAGATCACTCATCTTCCTAATTTGGCATACCCTTGTGAAAGGTGCGGGACATCGATTAGAGAAGGCAAGTTCTGCAAGGATTGCCAGTCCGATATTAAGGATCAAATGGATCATTTGAACCACGAGGATGCTCTGAAAATCGAGAAAGAAAATAGTAAAAAAGACACATACTATGCCTATAATACCAAAAACAGCTGATTCCCTAAACTAACTGAAAACGCAGTCGATAAAAGGGTTAAGATTGTTTAAAGACTGCAACGGAAAGCGAGAGGAATCCTATGAAAATCAATCAATTTGGAACACAATCCGTTAATCCATATCAAAAAAATTATGATAAGCAAGCGGTGCAAAAAACTGCTGCACAGCCTCAAGATAAAATTGAAATTTCATCACAGGCTAAAGAAATGCAACATGCATCCGACGCAGTCGCTGGTTCACGACAGGAAAAAATTGCGCAGCTTAAAGCGCAAATTGAAAACGGGTCATACAAAGTAGACGCAAATCATATCGCGAAAAATATGATTAATTTTTATAAAAAGCAATAAAAAAGGAGAAAGCCCATGTCAGCGAAGGCAATTATTGAACAATTGAAGCGACTTTGCGTTCTGCATGAGCACCTGCTCACGCTGTCTGAAGAAAAGACGGAAGCGCTCAAAGCCGGCAAAACAAAAGAGCTTTCTAACATTTTGACAAAAGAGCAAAAATATATTCAAGCGATCACGCAGACAGAAGATGACCGGATCAAAACAACTTCGGCCTTTCTCGGACATAGCGAAAATAATACTATTTCCGCATGTATCGCCAAAACCTCAGGCAGTGAAAAGGAAGAGCTGGAACAACTATACGAATCTCTTTCTCAAGTTCTCGGACGTCTGAAAAAAGTAAATGAGATGAATAGGCAGCTGACAAGAGACGCGCTGCAATTCATCTCTATTTCGTACGATATGCTGGTTCCTAAGGAAAATAACTTCAATTACAGCAAATCAATTAAAGCTGAGCTGCCGAAAAGCAGCCAAATGAAACTGTTTGATTCAAAAGCTTAGCAGAAAGGAATTCAGAAAATGACATCTACCTTTATGGGGCTTGAAACTGCAAGGCGGGCGTTAAGCGCTCAGCAGGCAGCTTTAAGCACTACTGCAAATAACGTGGCAAATGCCAATACTGATGGTTATACAAGACAGCGGGTCTCATTGGAGGCAACTGACTATTTCCCTGCTGTATCCAAAAACGCAGAAAAAACAGCGGGACAAATGGGTACGGGCGTTCAAGGAAAATCAGTTGAGAGAATAAGAGATATCTTTCTTGACTACCAATACCGTCTTCAAAACAACAGTGCCGGATACTATGACACGAAGGCCAAAGCGCTGTCCCAAATGGAAGGCGTTTTAAATGAAACGGATGACAGCGGCTTGAACAGTGTGCTCAATTCGTTTTGGAACTCCCTGCAGGAATTATCGAATAATACAAATGAAGAAAGTGCACGTTCTGTTGTTGCTCGAAAAGGACAAGCTGTAGCTGAAACGTTTAATTATATTTCTGAATCACTTACAAATGTCCAATCGA
This sequence comes from Bacillus sp. PS95, assembly GCF_037963565.1. Lineage (NCBI taxonomy): Bacteria > Bacillati > Bacillota > Bacilli > Caryophanales > Bacillaceae > Bacillus > Bacillus sp. PS95. The sequence goes on along the minus strand of NZ_CP150160.1, from coordinate 3,595,430 downwards.
ATTTAAAAGCAGAGCTAAATACAACTGTGTTGGATGTCAATTCTCTGCTTTCTCAATTAAACAGTTTAAATAAGCAAATTGCACAAGTAGAGCCGGTCGGGCTTCTTCCGAATGGCTTATATGATCAGCGAGATTTGCTGATCGATAAATTATCCTCAATGGTTGATATCAAAGTCAGCTACAACAAATCAGGCGGGAATGCACTTGCATCTGCTGAAGGAACTGTATCAATTGAAATCCTTGATAAAAATAAACAGTCGCTGGGAACTGTTTTGGACGGTAAAAATTACGAGGTTTCAGAACTTGCAGCCAACTATGATAATGAAACTGGGTTAGTATCAAGTATTTCAATCGGGGATACAGCTGTACAGGCGGAGTCCTTTAGCAGCAAGGGATCCCTTTTAGGATTTATAGAGTCTTATGGGTATATAACAGCAGATGGCCAAGAAAAGGGCGTATACCCGGAAATGCTTTCTGATCTTGACAATATGGCGCTTGAATTCGCGAAAGCTTTCAATGAAGTGCACAGAAATGGTGTGACCAAGAGCGGTGAACAAGGCGGAGACTTTTTTGATTTTACTGGCGGTGAAACTGAACCTGCCAAGGGCGCGGCGGGCAAGATCAAAGTAGCTGACAGCATAATAGATTCAAAAGGCGCAAACATTGCTTTCTCACTGACTGGCGCAGCCAACGATAACGCAAATGCTACAAAATTAGCAAATGTTTTAACCGGTAAAATAACCATTAACGGTAAAGAAACTAGTGTTTTAGATTATTATGCGGGTCTGATTGGCGAGCTAGGGATCGAAGCTCAAGAGGCTAATCGACTGGCGTCTAATACAGAAACACAGCTGAATGATGCTGACATAAACCGTCAGCAAATGAGCGCAGTTTCTTTAGACGAAGAAATGACGAATATGATTCAATTCCAACACGCATACAATGCAGCTGCAAGAATGGTGACTTTACAAGACGAATTGCTTGATAAAGTGATCAACGGCATGGGTGTTGGAGGAAGGTAGGTAGAGTCACATGAGAGTAACACAAGGCATGATACAGCAAAACTCACTGAGATATATCGGTTCGAGCTACTCGAAGCTGGATAAACTCCAGTCGCAGATTTCTTCAGGGAAAAAAATCTCAAAAGCTTCCGACGATCCTGTAGTAGCAATGAAAAGCTTAAAGTATAATACGCAACTGTCTCAAGTGCAGCAGTACAAAAGCAATGCTTCTCAAGCCTTTACCTGGCTCGAAAACACAGAAACAAACATTACAGAAGGAATTGACATCTTGTCAAAGGTCAGAGAATTAGCGGTTGAAGCTCAAAATGATACAAACGGCGAGTCGGAGCGGCAAGCGATTGGCGTAGAGGTAAAGCAGTTAAAGGAACAGCTTTTAAATATTGCGAATACACAAGTGAACGGCAGATATATCTTTAATGGCACAAATTCAGATAAGCCTCCGGTTACAGATAACGGAGACGGAACTTATACAATTTCTGATACAGCTGATGTCGTAGTCAATATATCAAATAATATGTCATTGAAAGTGAATTCAGATCCAAAGTCAGCTTTTGGAGGCACTTCTGAAAGCGGGCAGAATGTATTTGAAATGCTTGATTCTTTTGAGAAAGCACTAAATTCTGGTTCGCTAGATGGCATGGACAGTGTTTTAGATGATATTGATCATTTTTCTGACGGCATGAGTGCTGAACGATCTGATCTTGGAGCGAGATATAATCGTCTTGAATTGGTTAATACAAGACTGTCAGCGCAAGAAGAAACAGCTACCAAAGTGTTATCAGACAATGAAGATGTAGAACTGGAAGAAGTAATAACTGAATTTATTGCGCAGCAAAGTGTGCACAGGGCTACTCTGGCCGTTAATGCGCAAATTGTTCAGCCTACATTAATTGACTTTTTAAAGTAAGCGGCTCTCAGGAGTTCGCTTTTTTTATAGTTCAGGAGGTAGAGTGATGCAGATTCCCAGATTGATTATGCATAGTGTTCAAGGAAAAATTGGTTTAACAACGACGCCTGCCAGCTTAAAAATGGAGCAGCCTCAAGCTGATCTAGAGATCGAACAGCCGAGTGCGGAAATGGAAATATCGGTGACACCTGGAAAACTCACGATTGACCAGACACAAGCATGGGAAGAATTAGACAGAAAGCATGTTTTCAAGAGAATTGAAGAAGCCGCACAACAAGGGCATGAGGATGTAATGGAGGGAATAGCGCGTACTGCAGAAGAAGGCGACGAGCTTATGAGGATTGAAAATAAGGGGAACCCAATCGCTTCACAAGCAAGGAGGAACTCTGAAATGCACCAAATTCAATTAGGCGAAAATTATGCTCCTTCTCTATCTAGGGTGAAAATACAATATACTCCGTCACAGCTTGATGTTCAGATTACGCCGCGAAAGCCTGTTATTCAGGCTGAGCCGCATAAGCCAATTGTTGAATATACGCCAGGAAATGTTAAGGTTGACATGCTCCAATACCCTGATTTAAATATAGATGTAGAATACCCGAAAGAATCACCCGAAAAGTAAAAAGAAAAGGATCGTGAACAATGATCATTCATACGAAGTACCATGGCCAAATGAACATAAAAGAAGAACAAATCATTCTTTTTGAAAGCGGGATTCCAGGCTTTTTAGAAGAAAAACAATTTGTCATACTTCCGCTTTCAGAAGACTCTCCATTCGTGGCACTGCAGTCCGTCACTTCAGAAAATCTTGCGTTTATCGTCGTAAGTCCGTTTATCTTTTTTAAGAATTATGAATTTGATCTTGATGAATCAACTGCTGAACTTTTGGATATCGATAATATTCAAGACGTAGAAGTCATGACAATATTGACTATGGCAGAGCCATTTGAAAAGTCTACTGCGAATTTATTGGCTCCCATTATTGTGAATCGCAAGAACATGATGGCTAAGCAAGTCGTTTTACACGACTCCTCATATACGACAAAGCATCCGATTGGAGGAGAATCATGCTAGTTTTATCGCGGAAAATAAGCGAAGCGATTCAAATAGGTGCTGATATTGAAGTAAAAGTGATTGCGGTTGAGGGGGATCAAGTGAAGCTTGGAATTGACGCCCCAAAGCATATTGATATTCACAGGAAAGAAATTTATTTGACCATTCAGGAAGAAAATAACCGTGCAGCAGCGTTATCCAGCGATGTGATCTCCGCATTATCCTCACAAAAAAAGTGAGGATTTTTTTATTTTTGTATTAACAAAATCAGAGACAATCCGATATTAATGATGTAGCCGGGAGAGGGCAAAAATGGCTCCGCCGATTACAAAATTGAGGCACAAGGACGTGCCTAAACAACATATTCAGGGAGGATATAAAAATGAGAATTAACCACAATATTGCAGCGCTTAACACACTGAACCGTTTGTCTTCAAACAACGGTGCAGCACAAAAGAATATGGAGAAACTTTCTTCAGGTCTTCGTATCAACCGTGCGGGAGATGACGCAGCAGGTCTTGCGATCTCTGAAAAAATGAGAGGACAAATCAGAGGTCTTGATATGGCTTCTAAAAACTCTCAAGACGGAATCTCTCTTATCCAAACAGCTGAGGGTGCATTGACTGAAACTCATGCCATCCTTCAACGTATGCGTGAACTTACTGTTCAAGCTGGTAACACAGGTACACAGCAACCTGAAGATTTAACTGCAATTAAAGATGAAATGGATGCTTTAACTGAAGAGATCGATGGTATCTCTCAACGTACTGAATTTAACGGAAAAAAACTTTTAGACGGTAGTGTAACAGCAGGATTTACATTCCAAATTGGTGCAAATGCTACCCAAAATATTAATGTTACAATTGGCAACATGGATGCAACAACTTTAGGAGTAAAAGGGATCGATGTTTCATCAGCTACTTTTAGTTTTGACACTGAGATCGCGAAAATCGATACTGCAATTACTAGCGTTTCAAGCCAACGTTCAAAACTTGGTGCGGTACAAAACCGCTTAGAGCACACAATTAACAACCTTAGTGCTTCTTCTGAAAATTTAACAGCTGCTGAGTCTCGTATCCGTGACGTTGACATGGCGAAAGAAATGAGCGAGTTCACAAAGAACAACATTCTTTCTCAAGCTTCTCAAGCAATGCTTGCTCAAGCGAACCAACAGCCGCAAAACGTGCTTCAATTGTTACGTTAATTTTAGAGAGGACCTTGGCGTTGCCAAGGTCTTTTATTTATATTTCTAACTCCGAATCATTCCACTTGCTGTTATTAAATCATGATATAATAACCGGATTCTCCACTTACTTTTTATAAACGTATTTCCAAACTAAGAAATCTAAAACGGATGAGATTTTTTCCAAAAATATGTGTAATCTTATCTCGATTTAGTCGATATAAACGATAGATTGGGGCATAGGGGATGATCAATTGAACATTGAAAGGCTCACTACGTTACAACCTGTTTGGGATCGTTATGATACTCAAATACATAATCAGAAAGATCATGAGAGTGAGGTTCCTGTTCATCAAGTTTCATATACCGACCTTGCTGAAATGGTAGAGGGAATGAACAAGTTTTTGGAACCTTCGCAAGTTCATCTGAAGTTTGAGCTCCATGAGAAGTTAAATGAATACTATGTAAAAGTAATAGAGGACTCTACAAATGAAGTGATCCGTGAAATTCCGCCAAGGCGGTGGCTAGATTTTTATGCAGCTATGACTGAATTTCTTGGGTTATTTGTAGATGAAAAAAAGTAGATTAGGAGTGGTTTGAAATGGTCACGAGAATAACAGGTCTGGCGTCAGGAATGGATATAGATGATATTGTATCAAAGCTGATGCAGACAGAAAGAGCACCGCTTAATAAGCTAACACAAAAAAAGCAGACTCTTGAATGGCAGCGTGATAGCTATCGTGAAGTAAACTCGAAAATAAAAGAATTCCAAGATTATATGTCTAATAATAAGCTGACATATCCGAGTACGTTTCAGAGTAAAACCGTATCAAGCTCAAACGAATCTGTGTTAACTGCTACAGGAACTGCAAGTGCAGCAAACTCTTCATCTACTATTGAAGTAGCAAGTTTGGCAACTGCTGCGACATATAAGGCAAACAATTATACAGGATACACACAGGGCGATTATAATTTGGCATTTAACGTTGTTGCGCCTGGTGAGACAGCCGCAAAAACAGTGAACATTAGTGTGACGAGCGCTGATACGATTGATAATGTGATTTCTAAACTTAACAGCTCAGATCTAGGAGTATCAGCTTTTAAAGATAAAATTTGGAATGGTACAGAGTATGTGGAAACCATTGCGTTTTCTTCTAAAGCAACAGGTGCAGGAGGCAGTATACAAGCAGCAGACTCTGCTACAGCAGATTTTATGTCTGGCCAGCTAGGTTTTTCTTTGGACACTGATAATAAGATTACTGCTTACAAAGAAGGAACGAATGCAAAAGTCACCATCAACGGCTTTGAAATGGAGAAGCTGTCAAACAACTTCACAGTGAATGGCGTTACTTATTCGATCAAAAATACAACTGCAGCCACAGGCCCTGTTACCACATCTGTATCTACTGATGTTGACGGGATTTACAACCAAATTAAAGAGTTTGTGAATAAATACAATGAACTGGTAGACAGCCTGAATGAAAAGTTGAAAGAAGAAAAATACAGAGACTATGCGCCGCTGACGAGTGAACAAAAAGAAGCCATGTCCGATAAAGAGATAGAACTCTGGGAAGAGAAGGCAAAAAGCGGTTTGCTGAAAAATGATACCAGCATAAGCACTGGTACGAATCAAATGCGGACTGATTTTTATTCTCAAGTTAGTGCGGATGGAAAAACCTATCAATTAACTGAATTTGGCATCACAACGTCTGGTGCTTACCAAATGCGAGGACATCTAGAAATTAATGAAGACAAACTGAAAGCTAAAATACAAGAAGATCCGCAAAGTGTTGCCGCCTTATTTACAAGCGGGTCGAACAGCAGTGCTTATAGTGATAAAGGGATTATGAAACGTATCGGTGACACACTGAAAAGTACGGTGAAAAGCATTGAAGCAAAAGCCGGTAACTCGACAATGGGAACCAATGACTACTCAATCGGTAAAAATTTAAACACGATCAGCACTGATATCACCAAAATGCAGGACCGGTTGACCACAATAGAAAACCGCTATTATACAAAATTCAGTGCAATGGATTCTGCGATTCAAAAAATGAACGAACAATCGTCCTATTTATCACAGCTTCTAGCACAATAAATGTAATTTGGAGGATGACACATGGCGATCCAAAATCCATATACAGCCTATCAGCAAAATTCAGTGAATACGGCTACACCCGGGGAGCTGACGCTTATGCTGTATAATGGCTGTTTGAAATTTATAAGACTTGCCGCTCAGGCCATTGAGAATGATGATATGGAACGTAAAAATGAAAATCTGATTAAAGCGCAAAATATTATTCAGGAATTAAATTTTACACTTAACCGTAACATAGAGCTTTCCGCTTCTATGGGTGCGATGTACGATTATATGTATCGCAGATTGGTACAGGCAAATATCAAAAATGATACGGGCATGCTGGCTGAGGTTGAAGGTTATGTAACAGATTTTCGCGATGCTTGGAAACAAGCCATTCAAAGTGAGCGGAAGGACCGGCACGGATCAGGCGGGATCGCATGAATAATATAGATCAACTATACACTGAGACGAAGAGTATGCTGTCACACATACAAAATACGCCGGAAAGCGATGAACTTTTAAAGCAAATTGAAGACTTTGTGGCTACACGGTCTGAACTGATTCAGGAGATATCTCTGCCGCTTTCAGAAGAAGAGCGAAAGCAGATGAAGCTTGTGCTGACATGGGATCAGCTTATTGTGAAGGAAATGGAACGACTGAAGCAGTCAATCGCAGCAGAACTTCAGCAGATGAAAAGAAAACGTGTGATGCATACGACGTATTTAAATCCTTATAACAACATTACGATTGACGGCACATATTATGACAAGCGTAAATAGGTGAGTGCCTTGAAGAGCATTGAAGATTATACGCTTTTATCAGCTTATTATCATCTTCTTTTTACCATTGAAGAAGGGTTGTGTTATTTGATAGAGGCTGAAGAGAATTTATCAAAAACAGAAGGGGATCGGATCTACCAAGATCTGATCCAAGCCTTTTTTTATTTGGATTCAACACATTCAACACTTCTCTTCATTATGGATTCACGGTGTGCTGAAATTTGTGTGAAAGCATTTGACCAAATTTTTGCGGAGTTTGATCAATTGGTCTCTTTCTCTTTTCCCTCTCATGAGTTCTGTGAGTATTTAAAGGAATATTTTCTGATTCATTATAGAAAATGGATGCTGTCTATTCATCAATGTATGGAACCCTTTTTAATCAATTAGGCGTGTTTGAGGTATTTGTTTCGTTCAATCAGCATATACATATACCTCCGAACCGCCAATAACAGAGCAAATACAAACAAAATTCGACAAAGTTCACTGAATTTTCACAAAAGATTTATGTTTCAGCAGGAATTGTAAAGGGTAAAAGAGAAATAGATACATATCCTTAATAAAAGGGAGGCGTTCTTTGATGAACTATAACATCAGAGGAGAAAATATTGAAGTGACACCCGCGTTAAAGGATCATGTCGAGAGGAAGATCGGCAAGCTGGAGCGCTATTTTGACCATAGCGTGGATGCCGATGTGAACGTCAACTTGAAGTTTTACAATGACAAGGAGTCTAAGGTTGAGGTTACGATTCCGATGACAGATCTGGCGCTTCGGTCCGAGGTGCATAACGAGGATATGTACAACGCAATTGATCTCGCAACAAACAAACTGGAACGTCAAATCCGTAAGCATAAAACGAAAGTAAACCGTAAATTCCGTGAGCAGGGCTCTCCAAAATATTTATTGGCAAACGGTCTTGGCTCTGATACAGATATTGCGGTTCAGGATGACATAGAAGAGGAGGAGAGCTTGGACATTGTCCGTCAGAAACGCTTTAATTTAAAGCCGATGGATAGTGAAGAAGCGATCTTGCAAATGAATATGCTTGGCCATAATTTCTTTGTTTTCACAAATGCGGAAACAAACCTTACAAATGTCGTGTACCGCAGAAATGACGGGAAATATGGCTTAATTGAACCGACTGAATAATGAAGAGAAGCCTTCCGTGATGTCCGCGGAAGGTTTTTGTTTTTCTTATTTGCAAATTCTTTGGAAATAACAAAAGGTATGATATGATAATGAGAGGTATACATGGACTAGTAAATTATTTATACATGCCTTTAAAATAGGCATGTGATGATAGAGGAGCGTTATAAATGCTTGGAATTTTAAATAAAATGTTTGATCCAACAAAACGTACGCTGAATAGATACGAAAAAATTGCTAACGATATTGATGCGATTCGCGGAGACTATGAAAATCTCTCTGACGACGCGTTGAAACATAAAACAATTGAATTTAAAGAGCGCCTTGAAAAAGGGGCGACAACGGATGATCTTCTTGTTGAAGCTTTCGCTGTTGTTCGAGAAGCTTCACGCCGCGTAACAGGCATGTTTCCGTTTAAAGTCCAGCTCATGGGGGGCGTGGCGCTTCATGACGGAAATATCGCGGAAATGAAAACAGGGGAAGGGAAAACATTAACGTCTACTCTGCCTGTTTATTTAAATGCGTTAACAGGTAAAGGCGTACACATCGTGACTGTCAACGAATACTTGGCAAGCCGTGACGCTGAGCAAATGGGGAAAATTTTTGAGTTTCTCGGTTTGACTGTCGGCTTGAATTTAAACTCAATGTCAAAAGACGAAAAACGGGAAGCTTATGCCGCTGATATTACTTACTCCACAAACAATGAGCTTGGCTTCGACTATTTGCGTGACAATATGGTTCTTTATAAAGAGCAGATGGTTCAGCGCCCGCTTCATTTTGCGGTAATTGATGAAGTTGACTCTATTTTAATTGATGAAGCGAGAACACCGCTTATCATTTCTGGACAAGCTGCAAAATCCACTAAGCTGTACGTACAGGCAAATGCTTTTGTCCGTACGTTAAAAGCGGAGAAGGATTACACGTACGATATCAAAACAAAAGCTGTACAGCTTACTGAAGAAGGAATGACGAAGGCGGAAAAAGCGTTCGGCATCGATAACCTCTTTGATGTGAAGCATGTCGCGCTCAACCACCATATCAACCAGGCCTTAAAAGCTCACGTTGCGATGCAAAAGGACGTTGACTATGTAGTGGAAGACGGACAGGTTGTTATTGTTGATTCCTTCACGGGACGTTTGATGAAAGGCCGCCGCTACAGTGAGGGGCTTCACCAAGCGATTGAAGCAAAGGAAGGGCTTGAGATTCAAAACGAAAGCATGACCTTGGCGACGATTACGTTCCAAAACTACTTCCGAATGTACGAAAAACTTGCCGGTATGACGGGTACAGCGAAGACAGAGGAAGAAGAATTCCGCAACATCTACAACATGCAGGTTGTCACGATCCCTACCAACAGGCCTGTTGTCCGTGATGACCGCCCGGATTTAATTTACCGCACGATGGAAGGAAAGTTTAAGGCAGTTGCGGAGGATGTCGCACAGCGTTACATGACGGGACAGCCTGTTCTAGTCGGTACGGTTGCCGTTGAAACATCTGAATTGATTTCTAAGCTGCTTAAAAACAAAGGAATTCCGCATCAAGTGTTAAATGCCAAAAACCATGAACGTGAAGCGCAGATCATTGAAGAGGCCGGCCAAAAAGGCGCAGTTACGATTGCGACTAACATGGCGGGGCGCGGAACGGACATTAAGCTTGGCGAAGGTGTAAAAGAGCTTGGCGGGCTCGCTGTAGTCGGAACAGAACGACATGAATCACGCCGGATTGACAATCAGCTTCGAGGTCGTTCCGGACGTCAGGGAGACCCGGGGATTACTCAATTTTATCTTTCTATGGAAGATGAATTGATGCGCAGATTCGGAGCTGAGCGGACAATGGCGATGCTTGACCGCTTCGGCATGGACGACTCTACTCCAATCCAAAGCAAAATGGTATCTCGCGCGGTTGAATCGTCTCAAAAACGCGTCGAAGGCAATAACTTCGATTCGCGTAAACAGCTTCTGCAATATGATGATGTTCTCCGCCAGCAGCGTGAGGTCATTTATAAGCAGCGCTTTGAAGTCATTGACTCTGAAAACCTGCGTGAAATCGTTGAAAATATGATCAAGTCTTCTCTCGAACGCGCAATTGCAGCCTATACGCCAAGAGAAGAGCTTCCTGAGGAGTGGAAGCTTGACGGTCTAGTTGATCTTATCAACACAACTTATCTTGATGAAGGTGCACTTGAGAAGAGCGATATCTTCGGCAAAGAACCGGATGAAATGCTTGAGCTCATTATGGATCGCATCATCACAAAATATAATGAGAAGGAAGAGCAATTCGGCAAAGAGCAAATGCGCGAATTCGAAAAAGTTATCGTTCTTCGTGCCGTTGATTCTAAATGGATGGATCATATTGATGCGATGGATCAGCTCCGCCAAGGGATTCACCTTCGTGCTTACGCGCAGACGAACCCGCTTCGTGAGTATCAAATGGAAGGTTTTGCGATGTTTGAGCATATGATTGAATCAATTGAGGACGAAGTCGCAAAATTTGTGATGAAAGCTGAGATTGAAAACAATCTGGAGCGTGAAGAGGTTGTACAAGGTCAAACAACAGCTCATCAGCCGCAAGAAGGCGACGATAACAAAAAAGCAAAGAAAGCACCGGTTCGCAAAGTGGTTGATATCGGACGAAATGCCCCATGCCACTGCGGAAGCGGGAAAAAATATAAAAATTGCTGCGGCCGTACTGAATAGTTCGCCCCGGCAAGTTTACTGACCGCGGCGCCTGCAGGCGCCTGCGGATCTTTTAATGAGGTGAATGAAATGGAATTATCAGAAATTAGAGCAGAGCTCGAAAATATGGCTTCTCGTTTAGCGGACTTTAGGGGGTCTCTTTGACCTCGAATCAAAGGAGGCCCGCATTGCTGAGCTAGATGAACAAATGGCTGATCCGGAATTCTGGAATGATCAGCAAAAAGCTCAAACGGTTATAAATGAAGCAAACGGTTTAAAGGATTATGTCAATTCGTATAAAAAATTGAATGAATCCCACGAAGAATTACAAATGACTCATGATCTTTTGAAAGAAGAGCCGGACACTGATCTCCAGCTTGAGCTTGAAAAAGAACTAAAATCATTAACAAAAGAGTTCAATGAGTTTGAGCTTCAGCTTCTTCTCAGCGAGCCGTATGATAAAAATAACGCGATTTTAGAACTGCACCCTGGTGCTGGCGGTACAGAGTCACAGGACTGGGGCTCTATGCTTCTTAGAATGTATACAAGATGGGGAGAGCGCCGCGGCTTTAAAGTAGAAACTCTCGATTACCTTCCAGGTGACGAGGCGGGAATCAAATCAGTGACATTGCTCATCAAAGGACACAACGCTTACGGGTATCTCAAAGCAGAAAAAGGTGTCCATCGTCTTGTGCGGATCTCACCATTTGATTCATCAGGCCGCCGCCACACATCTTTCGTTTCATGTGAAGTCATGCCTGAATTTAACGATGAAATTGATATTGATATTCGTACGGAGGATATTAAAGTTGACACGTACCGTGCAAGCGGCGCGGGCGGACAGCACGTCAATACGACGGATTCAGCCGTTCGGATTACTCACTTGCCGACGAACGTAGTTGTGACATGCCAAACGGAGCGCTCACAAATTAAAAACCGTGAAAGAGCCATGAAAATGCTGAAGGCCAAGCTGTATCAGCGCAGAATTGAAGAGCAGCAGGCAGAGCTGGATGAAATTCGCGGTGAACAAAAAGAAATCGGCTGGGGCAGCCAAATCCGTTCTTATGTATTCCATCCGTATTCCATGGTAAAAGATCATCGGACCAATACAGAAATGGGGAACGTTCAAGCTGTAATGGATGGTGACATTGATACGTTTATTGATGCCTACCTGCGTTCTAAGCTTTCATAAGCTGAAAAACACACCTGATGCATACGGGTGTGTTTTTTTAATTCCTTATATCCTTGATTTCACTGCTGCTTTAGCATATTACCACTGTATTTGGGTGTTATTTACATCTAATCAGGGAAGGATTAAAATGCTATCGGAGAGCATTGGAAGAAACGGAGGATATATGATGGACGTACGGAATAAAACATTGTGGATTTTGCGGGATTATGTATACATATTGATAGGAGCAGCGATTACGGCCGTGTCCTTTAATGTATTTTTGCTTCCGAACAAGATTGCCGCCGGCGGTGTCAGCGGGATCAGTACGATTTTACAATCATATGGTTTTGAAGCAGCGTATGTACAGTGGATTATTAATATCCCTTTATTTATTGCTGGCGTCATTTTGCTCGGTGGGAAATTTGGGCTAAAGACGCTTGCAGGTTCTGTGTTTTTGCCGCTAGTAGTGTTTCTGACAAGGGATATTCAGCCCGCCACTCATCATGAACTCTTGGCGGCGATTTTTGGCGGTGTCGGGATAGGTATCGGAATTGGTATTGTGTACTTAGGGAAAGGATCGACGGGAGGAACAGCCTTGGCTGCACAGATCATTCATAAGTACTCCGGTCTGTCATTGGGGAAGTGTCTCGCCATCATTGACGGAATGATCGTTGTTACGGCTATGATTGTATTTAATATTGAGCAAGGCTTATATGCCATGCTTGGCGTCTATGTGTCCAGCAAAACCATTGATGTTGTGCAAGTCGGCTTTAATCGTTCAAAAATGGCGCTCATCATTACAAAGCAGGAGCAGGCTGTCAAGGAGGCTGTCTTACAGAAGATTGACAGAGGCGTGACAAAAATTTCTGCAGTCGGCGGATATACTGACGATGACCGTCCGATTTTAATGTGCGTGGTTGGGCAAACTGAATTCACCAAATTGAAACAAATCGTCAAACAGATTGATGAGTCAGCTTTTGTGATTGTAGCAGACGCGAGCGAGGTGCTGGGCGAGGGTTTCAAACGCGCTTAAACGAGGTTATAATATGGAAGAGATCGTAAAGGAGTTGTGCTTCTCAACATGAAATCAAAGTTATCGATACTAATGATTGGATTTGCGCTTTCTGTTCTGTTGGCTGCCTGCGGATCAAACGATGCAAAAGAAGAGAAGACAGACACTGGCAGCAAGACGGAAGCCACTGCATCTGAAGGGGAAGAATTATATCAGCAAAGCTGCGTAGGCTGCCACGGCAAGGATTTAGAAGGTGTGTCAGGGCCTAATCTCCAAGAGGTCGGAGGCAAATACGATGAACACAAAATTGAAAGCATTATTAAAAACGGCCGCGGCAATATGCCAAAGGGGCTTGTAGAGGATAACGAAGCCGCTGTTATTGCCAAATGGCTGTCAGAAAAAAAGTAAGATAAAAACATCCTTGCCGAGTGCTGGCAAGGATGTTTTTATGCCTTGACAATATGAATGAAAAGAAACTGTAATAGTATTATGTCTAAATTTGACGTATAATGAAGTGTATTGAAAAAGGGAACTTTCAGATTTTCCATCTTTTTACAAATGAATGGGTCATAAATTGTCGAATGCATTCGAAGAGTATGACCGTGTGATAGATAAAATGATATAAAAGATTAGGTGATTTCATGATAGAGATGAAGGAAGTATATAAAGCCTATCCGAACGGCGTAAAAGCGCTCAATGGGATTTCTGTTACCATTCATCCCGGCGAGTTTGTGTATGTTGTTGGTCCGAGCGGAGCAGGTAAATCTACTTTTATTAAAATGATTTACAGAGAAGAAAAACCGACAAAAGGACAAATTTTAATCAATCATAAAGATCTCGCGACAATTAAAGAAAAAGAGATTCCTTTCGTGCGCCGAAAAATAGGCGTTGTCTTTCAAGATTTCAAGCTTCTTCCGAAACTTACTGTTTTTGAAAATGTGGCATTTGCCCTTGAAGTGATTGGAGAACAGCCGTCTGTCATTAAGAAACGGGTGCTTGAAGTGCTTGATCTCGTGCAGCTGAAGCATAAAGCGCGACAATTTCCTGACCAGCTTTCAGGCGGGGAGCAGCAGCGTGTATCTATTGCAAGATCAATTGTGAACAACCCTGATGTTGTCATTGCTGATGAACCGACAGGAAACCTTGATCCGGATACGTCTTGGGAAGTCATGAAGACGCTGGAGGAAATTAACAACCGCGGGACAACAGTCGTGATGGCGACACATAATAAAGAAATCGTAAACACCATGAAGAAACGTGTCATTGCAATCGAAGATGGTATCATTGTGCGTGATGAGTCAAGAGGGGAGTATGGTTCATATGATTAAAATTCTCGGGCGCCACTTGCGTGAGAGTTTTAAATCTCTCGGGAGAAACACATGGATGACATTTGCATCCATTAGTGCTGTAACCGTTACGCTGATTTTAGTCGGCGTGTTTTTAGTGATTATGCTGAATTTGAATAACATGGCCACGAATGCAGAAAAACAAGTCGAAATCAAAGTGCTGGTTGATCTGACTGCAGATCAGAAGGCACAGGACAAGCTTCAGAACGATATTAAGGAACTGAAGGGCATTCAGAGTGTCACTTTTTCATCTAAAGAAAAAGAGCTTGACCAGCTGGTTGACAGTTTTGGTGACAGCGGAAAATCCCTGACAATGAAGGATCAGGAAAACCCGCTTAATGATGCGTTTGTCGTCAAAACGACAGATCCGCATGATACGCCGAACGTGGCGAAAAAGATCGAAAAAATGGATCATGTTTATAAAGTCACTTATGGAAAAGAAGAGGTCAGCCGTTTGTTTAAAGTGGTCGGCGTTTCCCGCAACATCGGAATCGCGTTAATTATCGGCCTGGTATTTACGGCGATGTTCTTAATTTCCAACACCATTAAAATTACAATTTTCGCAAGAAGAAAAGAAATTGAAATCATGAAGCTTGTCGGCGCGACAAACTGGTTTATCCGCTGGCCGTTTTTCCTTGAAGGATTGCTGCTAGGCGTATTCGGTTCTGTGATTCCGATTGCACTGGTGCTGAGCACTTACCAATACGTCATCGGATGGGTCGTTCCAAAGGTTCAAGGATCATTTGTCTCTCTTCTTCCTTATAATCCATTTGTATTCCAAGTTTCGCTAGTGCTGATTGCAATCGGCGCAGTAATTGGAGTATGGGGAAGTCTGACTTCCATCCGCAAGTTTTTGCGAGTATAAAGTGAAAAAGCCGTTCCGTTTTCGGGACGGCTTTTCATTTGCCTTCTTTTTCTTCTATGATTACATGAAATCTCCATCCTTTACATATACTATCTCTAGGTTTTGGTAAAGACAGTCTGGCATACAGGAGGAGTAAAGGATGAATCAAAAAATAATGGCTGTGATAGCAGCAGGGAGCATGCTGTTCGGAGGCGCCGGTGTATATGCGGGAATCAACCTGCTTGAGATGGATAAGCCCCAGACTGCAGCAGTTCCCGCGACGGCACAAGCTGACTCTGAACGGGATAAAGCTATGGACAAAATCGAAAAAGCGTATGAGTTAATTTCGAATGAGTACGTAGAAAAAGTAGATAGAGAAAAGCTGCTCGAGGGAGCCATCCAGGGAATGCTGTCTACGCTAAATGATCCTTATTCTGTTTACATGGACAAGCAGACAGCTAAGCAATTTTCTGATTCTCTTGATTCCTCATTTGAAGGCATCGGGGCTGAGGTTGGAATGGAAGACGGCAAAATTATTATTGTTTCTCCATTCAAGAAATCGCCAGCGGAAAAAGCCGGGTTGAAGCCTAATGATGAAATTATCAGCATCAATGGAGAATCGATGGCCGGCAAGGATTTAAACCACGCTGTGTTAAAAATAAGAGGAAAAAAAGGGTCCAGCGTTTCAATGAAGATTCAGCGGCCTGGAACGAAGAAGCAGCTGTCATTCCGGATCAAGAGAGCTGAGATTCCGCTCGAAACGGTTTTTGCATCAGAGAAAAAAGTACAGGGGCATTCTGTCGGATATATCGCCATCTCTACTTTTTCTGAGCACACCGCAGAGGATTTTGCAAAAGCGCTGAGGGAGCTTGAGAAAAAAGAAATAGAAGGACTTGTCATTGATGTACGCGGCAACCCGGGCGGATATCTTCAAAGTGTGGAAGAAATTCTTAAGCATTTCGTTACAAAGGACCAGCCGTATATTCAGATTGCTGAACGCAATGGAGATAAAAAACGTTATTTTTCAACATTGACCCATAAAAAAGCGTACCCTGTCAATGTGATTACGGATAAAGGAAGTGCCTCTGCATCAGAAATTCTTGCCGGCGCATTAAAGGAAGCTGGCCATTATGATGTTGTAGGCGATACGTCTTTTGGAAAGGGAACGGTTCAACAGGCTGTGCCAATGGGGGACGGCAGCAACATCAAATTAACGCTTTACAAGTGGCTGACGCCAAATGGAAATTGGATTCATAAGAAAGGAATTGAACCGACCATTGCGATTAAGCAGCCCGATTATTTTTCTGCCGGGCCCTTACAGCTGAAAGAGCCGCTTAAAGTGGACATGAACAATGAAGACGTCAAGCATGCGCAGGTATTGTTAAAAGGTCTCAGCTTTGATCCGGGACGTGAGGATGGCTATTTCAGCAAAGACATGAAAAAAGCGGTTATGGCTTTTCAGGATCAAAACAAGCTGAATAAAACCGGTGTGATCGACACTCGCACTGCAGAGACATTAAATCAGCAGATAGAAAAGAAAAAATCAGATGAAAAAAATGATTTGCAGCTTCAAACAGCATTGAAATCATTATTTGTCAATTAAAGGAGATGGTATTCCATCTCCTGTTTCTTTGTGCTTAAAGAGATTATGGATCATAAGTCACATAAAAAATGAGTTTTTGACAAGAAATTAAAAAAATTTTCACAAATAAACATTTATAAAGGACTGTTATTACCCGATATCAATATATGAGAGAGACTTTCTAACGAGTTAATATGCATTTAAAATGAAACTTTTGCAAGTTGCCTAGTCTTTGTTTACTTCATACAATATAAGAAGGTTCTAAAAAGAACAGTAATCAGGTTAATGGCAGCTGAACGACAGGTATTTAAAGAGTAACGTTAGCGAGAATGCTTGTTAGCACTCCAGTACTGCTGCTTATACTGGCCCGTGCTTATCTGTATAAAGAAAATGGGGGTTCACAATTGAAGAGGGCAAGTATTGTGCGTGAAAAAAAATATTATGAATTAGTGGAACAATTAAAAGACAGAACACAAGACGTAACATTTTCAGCTACAAAAGCACTAAGTCTTCTTATGCTGTTCAGCAGATATTTGGTCAATTACACCAATGTCGAATCAGTAAATGACATTAATGAGGAATGCGCCAAACATTATTTTAACTACTTAATGAAAAACCATAAGCGATTAGGAATTAATCTGACAGATATAAAAAGGTCGATGCATCTAATCAGCGGGTTATTGGATGTGGATGTAAACCACTATTTAAAGGATTTTTCACTATCGAATGTCACGCTGTGGATGACGCAAGAGAGATAAACTCTCCTGAGGATATCCAAGCCATTTAATATTTGATAGAATATGAGTAACATGTTTGGCTTGAGGCGGTGAGAGATAGTGTCTGTTCAATGGGGAATTGAACTGTTAAAAAGCGCGGGCTTGTTCTTCTTACACCCGCTTTTCTGGTTTTTTATCATCATAACCCTGGCTTTCGGCTATGTAAGAATCAAACGGGAACGAAAAACCTTTCATACAAGAATAGCAGATATTTATGATGATCTGAAATTTACATATACAAAGGGACTGATTCCAGGTCTTCTTTTGTCAGTTATTTTAGGTGGACTCGGAATATCGATTCCTCTCGGTTTACTTGCGATTATTGCCGTTATCACTGCAGCGGCAGCGTTCACTCTTCGCGCAAACTGGATGTCTGCTGCATATATCGTCAGTGTGAGTATGCTGATAGGTTTTGGACTGCAAATATATCAGGCGGAGCCCTTTCTAGAGAGATTTCCGCAAGGATTTGCAGTTGTTTGGCCGGCTGTGGCTGTGTTTCTAGGTTTGCTGATTATCACTGAAGGAGCGGTTGCTTATCGTTCTGCGCATGTGAGAACATCACCGGCACTTGTCGTAAGCAGCCGCGGTTTGCCGATCGGACAGCAGCTGGCAAACCGGGTTTGGCTTTTGCCGCTGTTCCTTCTCGTGCCCGGCAATGGTTTAGAATCGCACCTTAGCTGGTGGCCCGTGTTTACTGTTCCCGGCGGCTCATTTCATTTTCTATGGATTCCTTACTTTGTCGGATTTGGACAAAGGGTACAGGGATCGCTGCCTGAAACGAGTATAAGGATCACAGCGAAACGCGTTTGTATTCTCGGTCTTGCCGTCGCAGTTCTCGGTGCAGCGAGCTTACTGTGGACGCCGCTTGCGGGTGCAGCGGTCTGTACTGCTTTGTTAGGGCGCATTTTTTTGTCCATAAAGCAAAGAGTGAATGATAACGCGGCTCCGTTTTATTTCTCGAAAAGGGATCAGGGCTTAATGGTGCTTGGGATTATCCCCAATACGCCGGCTGAGGATCTGGAATTGAAAATCGGGGAAATCATAACGAAAGTCAATGGCATACCGGTTAAGAACGTTTCTGATTTCTATGAAGCGCTTCAGCATAACCGTGCATATGTAAAGCTTGAAATTATCGGTTTGAATGGAGAAATCCGTTTTGACCAGCGAGCTTCTTATGAAGGAGAACATCATGAATTGGGCATCCTCTTCGTAAAGGATGACCGTGAAGACGAAGCAGCCGCTTCTGGATCATAAAAGGCAGCCCGGCACCGCAGGAAGATGCGATGCCGGGCTGTTTTGCGTTACGCTGAGTTTTTTTCTATCCGTGCCGTTTCATCAGATTTGATGCCCAATGAAACAAAAACGCCGATGATGGATACAGCAAAGAGAATCATAAATAGGATGTGATATCCCGAAATCAGGCCAATTAAGGCTGATGAAATGATGCTTCCGAAATAACGGAAGGTCGAGAAAATCCCAGATGCCACTCCTGACATACCGGGGTCTACTGTGGCAAGGGATGAAACCTGCATGCTGGTCAGACCGACTCCGGAAGCGAGCCCGCCAAGGATAAGAGAGAGCATGAGGAACAAGACAGAATGCGAGCTGCTTAACAGCAAAAATAATAGATTCGCACCAGCCATCATGGCAAATGAAAGAAAAATGATTTTTTTGGCTCCCCATTTGTGATGGAGCTGCGCGCCCACCCAGTTGCTGGCTGACATGAAGATCGAAAATACAGAAAGCGCCATCCCGCTGTTAGATGTATTAAGCCCAAATTGGTTCGTCATAAATAACGGCATAATCAATAAGACGGCATACATCATCAAATTGCTTAACAAGACTGATAAATTCGCATTTGTAAAGGTTGAGCTTTTAAACAGTGCAAAGTCAATGATGGGGTGCTGGGTACGTTTTTCTCTTCTGAAAAAAAGCGGAACAAAAAGAAGTATCAATACACTGTATACCGCATATCCCCATGGAGCCTCATTTTTCGTCAGCAGGATAATTGAAACGATGCTGCCTGCAAGCAAGAGAGAGCCGATGATATCCAGCGGCGCGTCAGATTTATTTTCTTTATATTGAGGAAACATCGTTAATGCCGTAAATAAAGCAATGGCGAGGAACGGGATGTTGACCCAAAAAATCGAATGCCAGCTGAAGCTGTCAATCAGTATAGAGCCGATAAAAGGCCCGAGTGCTGCACCAAGTCCCGCACCCAGTCCGAAAAATCCAAACACTTTCGGTAGGCGTTTTTCAGAAACAACATGCCGGATAATGGCAATGCTGTTTGGCGTAAGCAATGCCCCGCCGACAGCCTGCAATGCCCGAAAGACAATTAACAGGAGCAGACTCGGTGAAAGGGCGCAGCCTAGAGATGCGATTAGAAAAAGGCCGACTCCCCATAAGTACATTGTTTTATTGCCGTACATGTCACCGAGCTTTCCTGCAATCGGCTGTGTGACTGCCATCACGATTAAATAAACGGTAACCACCCAAGTGATGCTTGCGATGGACTCGTTATACGTATGGGAAATAGATGAGAGCGCGACCGCGATCATCGTTGAGTTAATGGGAACCAGAATGGCCCCCAATAATAGCGAGACGATCAGCGCCCATTCTTTTCTTGAGCTCATTGGGATCCTCCTTTTTATTATGCCAAGGAGTTAATCAGCAGAAATTCCTTTGACAAATAGAGCTGTGCTGTGCTCCAGCATTTTTTCCTGGGGCATTGATATGACCCGGTCTCCTAAGTGGAGACAGTGAATGAAATAACCGAAGATAATCGACATGAACACGTCGGCATGCTCCGCTTCATTTCCTGTCTGAATAACCCCTTTCTCACCCATTGTTTTGAGATAATCAACCAATAGCTGTTTCATAGATTGGGGATATTCAGTGACGTGGTTAATGACATCCTGAAACATGGCCGGTTCACGAAAGCTGATTTTAATGATATCTTTTCTATGTTCGAGCTCCTCCAAGAGACAGGTTCCGATATGAAGCAGGTCTTTGTACAAATCCCCTTCTGTTTGTTCCAAAATGCTGCCTCTGTTTGAAGAATGCTGAGAAAGCAAAGCCTCAACTAGTCCTTGTTTGTTTTTAAAGTTCCTGAAAATCGTCGCTTCACTTACATTTGCTTTTTCTGCAATTTCTTTTGTAGTTGTTGCGCGATATCCTTTTTTGACGAGCAGCTGCATGGCAGCGTCAAGGATTCTCTTGTTTGTCGGTCTCAATACGTTTCACCTCACGAATATACTGGCAGGACAAGTATACACCCGCCCCGCTTGTATAAGAAAGAGGGGGGACGCATCAGGACCGGCTGACAACTGTGATTTTGCCGCTGCTTCCGTCAACAGTGATGATGTCACCGTCTCGCAGTCTTTCGGTTGCCGTGCGTGTGCCGAGAACGGCTGGAATGCCGTATTCACGGGCAATAATCGCAGCGTGAGACAAAATGCCGCCTGTGTCTGTAATAATCGCTTTGGCGTCTTGAAACAGGCTGGTCCATAGCGGTGTGGTCATCTTGCAAACGAGTACGTCCCCAGGCGCGAATTGAGAAAATTCATTGGCGTCCCGAATGATTTTCACCGGACCTGTCGCAATGCCGCTTGATGCCGCAATGCCAAAAATATGATTCTCTGTGTTTTTTTCATCCTCTATCACAGCGCCGACAATTTCTTCAGCAGCTTTGAGCTGTTCTTTTGTCGGGGTGCCGAGGTAGGCCGGGGCTTGGGCCAGCTCATACTCATGAAAAATCTGTCTGCGTTTTTCAGCCTTTTCTTGCAGGGATACAGGGTGAAGAAGCGCTTGTTCCACTTCGTCATCATATAAGAACCAAAGGTCCTCACGATCTTGAATGACACCGTTTTCCGCCAGCAATTCACCTATCTTCAGCAGAAAGATTCTCGCCTTGGCATCCAGCATGGCGTCAATATAAAAGTGGTGATCATCTTTTATATTTGCAGAGTTCAGTGTCCATTGATAATAGAGGTCAAATTCGGTGCGCAAACCGGGATCTTCTATGTTTTCCAAGAATTCATTGTATAATTTCTCTCGTTTTTCTTTCGTTTTCTGAAATTCATTGTCAAAATGATAGCCATTACGGACATAATTTTGAATATTGGCCAGAGCGAAATACGGATTTTCCACCCAGATTTGTTCAATCAGATCATGACTTTTAACAGATCTCCATCCGTATTCTTGCAAGAATTCATGGACGTTCTTCAGGAAGTGTCTTCCCTCATCTGTTTGTTCCAATTTCTCCTGGAGTTGTTCAGGCTTGTTGTTTTCAAAAATGGCCAGAAGGTTCGGGTTCTCCTGAACTTCCACAGAAAATAGCCATAAGCAACGGTCCGTTTCCAGTGATTTGTTCATTTTTCCTGTCAGCATCTCGTAAAAATGAGCGTTTTCGGACTCTCCTTGAATGTCCTGATACATCGCTTGCAGTTTGTTTGTTAAAAGGATTTGCGGGAAAACGATATTAAAGTGCTCTTCATAAGCCGTGAGATAAAAGGCCTTTAGTTTTTGAAAAGCTTCCAGTGCGCTTTCTGCGGTATGCTCAGTTTGTGCGAGCTGGTCCAGTGTCCGGTAAAAAGGGAGGTATGTGTGATTGATGATGTCATACATATGCTCCGATAAAATCGGGAAAAGCTCTTTGCCACAGTCTTCAGAAGGAGGCTGCTGTCCGCCTTGGTTTTTGGAATAAATATGTCCGCGATAAAGTTTTACTTCATCAACAACTACACCAATCGGAAACTTTTGCATGCTCTTCTTCAAGCCATATTCCAATGCCGGCACGATGAAGGATGAAAATAACGGACTCACCGGACCTTCAATATTAGACTCCATGTTAAGCCAGAAATCATTCATATCAGTGTCGGTAATCATGAAGCTGCGTTTTTCTTCTGCCGCTTTTTTGTCCTGATCAATGGTTGTAATCGGGCGAGCTTGCAGAAGGTATATTTGATGATCAGCAATTCCAAATTCTATATCAACAGGATATCCGTACAGGTCTTCGGTTTTTTTTGTGATTTCAGCCAATTCAATCACTTGTTCATCTGTAAGGCAAAAACGGCTGCGCATGTCTTCACTCGTTTCTTTTTCAGCAATTCCTTCTGCCGCAGACTCCATGTAGATTTCCTTTGCACCTATTTCTTTCTGAATCTCAAACGAAGATTTATTAACAATGAACGTGTCTGGGGTAACACTTCCTGAAACAACAGCTTCACCCAACCCGTAGCTGGCGCTGATTAAAAGCTCTCTATCATCATGGGTAACAGGGTTGCGGCTGAAGATAACACCTGACATTTCTGAATCGATCAGCCCCTGAACGACTATTCCCATTAACGGCTCTGCGATTTGATTGTTCATTTTTTTCTTATAGCTGCTGACCCGCCCAGAAAAAAATGAGGCCCAGCATTCTTTCACTTTAGCCAGAAACTCTTCCTCTGTTTTGATATTTAAGTAGGTTTCATATTGACCCGCGAATGAGGCGCCTTCTAAATCTTCCGAGGCAGACGAAGAACGCACGGCTACGGATCGATATGATTCTCTAAGCTTATAAAAGGAACTAGTCAGCTCATCTTTCAGCTCATCCGAAAATGTTCCGGAAATGATCCCGCTTTCGACGTTTTCACTAGTCTCTTGAAGCTGGTTGTCCTCCATAAAACGTGCGAGCGCATTCGTTTGAATAATAAACCCGTCCGGAACAGGAAGACCGTGTTTGGTCAATTTAATCAAATTCATTCCTTTTGCTCCAGCCAGCTGGCTGGACTCTTCTGCCTGGCGAAATAAAACAGAATACATATTTGAAACCCCTCTTTTCTTCATTCATTTTGTTTTTCTCTCTAGTCTTTTTATTGCGGAGCCTGTGTTTAAAAAAAATGATAGTAAACACTATCATTCAATTGTAGGTTTTCAGGAAAATGCTGTCAAACGCAAAAAGTCCTAAATAAAATGAATAGTTAAGTTGGTTATATTATCCTGAAAAATTCGGCCGTACTGTTACTCTATGCCTATTTTCTTTTATTCTCGGAATCTGGCGGCGGACTTGATGATGTAATAAAAAAAGTGCCGCTGATTAGAACAGCGGCACCATGGAATAAGTTTTGACCGGCACCAAAATGCAAATATAGTGATTGATTTTGGCTGAAAAGGGGTATGGTGTAGTAGAGGGAGCGAATGCACGATTGTCCGATTCTTCATTTTTTACTATAATCAGATCAGATGAAGAATCCCTGAGGAGGGTTTTTGTTGATTACAAAAGCCGTTTTTGCATTGTTTTTCCCTTTTATGCTTGTTGTTCTATTTACTAGAGTCACCTTTAATCATTATGTGGCGATCGCTTTAACAGCTGCATTGCTGTTTGCCTCTTATTTAAAAGGCTATACAGAAACGTATTTTATTGTAGGATTGGATGTTGTGTCTCTTGTGGCTGGCGGACTGTATATGGCCAAAAAAGCTGCAGAGAAAAAAGAAGAATAAATCGGACATAATGAATATAAAGACTGAATACCTGCTTTTACGTTTTAAAAGCAGGTTTTTTATACACAAAAACAGCTGGAAATAAAAAACCACCGAACTTTAGTTCGTATTTTTAGTGATTTTGCTTTCCATTGTGTTACTATATCTATAGGAAGATTTCGTTAAAGAAACGGAGGCTTATTTTTGTGAAAGATCGCTTTGAGTTAGTCTCGAAATATCAGCCCCAAGGAGATCAGCCGAAAGCCATTGAAAAGCTTGTAAAAGGAATTCAGGAGGGCAAGAAGCATCAGACTCTGCTGGGTGCGACAGGAACTGGGAAAACATTTACGGTGTCTAATTTGATTAAAGAAGTCAATAAGCCGACTCTCGTGATTGCCCATAACAAAACCCTTGCTGGACAGCTTTACAGTGAGTTCAAGGAATTTTTTCCGAACAATGCTGTCGAGTATTTTGTCAGCTACTATGATTATTATCAGCCGGAGGCGTATGTGCCTCAAACGGATACATTTATAGAGAAAGACGCTAGTATTAATGATGAAATTGATAAACTGAGACACTCTGCCACATCAGCTTTGTTTGAGCGTAGAGATGTCATTATTATTGCGAGTGTGTCTTGTATATACGGCCTCGGTTCGCCTGAGGAATACCGGGAAATGGTCGTGTCACTGCGGACTGAAATGGAAATTGAGCGCAACGAGCTGCTCAGAAAACTTGTAGACATCCAATATGCCCGCAACGATATCGACTTTCAGCGCGGTACATTTCGTGTGCGCGGGGATGTAGTGGAAATCTTTCCGGCATCCCGTGATGAGCATTGTATCAGAGTTGAATTTTTCGGTGACGAAATCGAACGGATTCGGGAAGTGGATGCGCTGACAGGAGAAATTCTCGGCGACCGAGATCATGTTGCGATTTTCCCGGCATCCCACTTCGTAACGCGAGCCGAGAAAATGGAGAAGGCGATTCAAAATATCGAGAAGGAGCTTGAGGAGCAGCTGAAGGTCATGCATGAAAACGGAAAGCTCCTTGAAGCGCAGCGTTTAGAGCAGCGGACAAGATATGATCTTGAAATGATGCGTGAAATGGGTTTCTGCTCCGGCATCGAGAACTATTCAAGACATTTGACGCTGCGGCCTCCAGGTTCAACGCCGTATACGCTTCTTGATTATTTCCCAGACGATTTTATGATCGTGGTGGATGAGTCGCATGTGACAATTCCCCAGGTGCGCGGCATGTTTAACGGAGACCAGGCGCGGAAACAGGTGCTCGTGGATCACGGCTTCCGGCTTCCATCAGCGCTTGATAACCGTCCGCTTCGTTTTGAGGAATTTGAAAAGCATATGCACAATATCGTGTATGTATCAGCAACACCAGGGCCGTACGAGATTGAACATACAGATGAAATGGTCGAACAGATCATTCGTCCGACGGGGCTTCTTGACCCGCTTATTGACGTCCGTCCAATCGAAGGTCAGATTGACGACTTGATCGGCGAAATTCAAGCTAGAATCGAGCGGAATGAACGGGTGCTTGTGACAACTTTGACGAAGAAGATGTCAGAGGATCTGACCGATTATTTAAAGGAAATCGGCATTAAAGTAAACTATCTGCATTCTGAGATCAAGACGCTTGAACGGATTGAAATTATCCGCGACCTGCGCCTTGGCAAGTACGATGTGCTTGTCGGCATCAACCTGCTGAGGGAAGGTTTGGACATTCCCGAAGTATCCCTTGTTGCGATTTTGGATGCGGATAAGGAAGGTTTCCTTCGTTCGGAGCGGTCGCTGATCCAGACCATCGGACGGGCAGCGAGAAATGCGGAAGGCCGCGTCATTATGTACGCCGATAAAATAACGAAGTCTATGGAAATTGCGATTAATGAAACAAAACGCCGCCGCGAGCAGCAGGAGCGGTTTAATGAAGAGCACGGCATTACGCCGAAAACGATAAATAAAGAAATTCGCGATGTCATTCGTGCCACAGTAGCAGCTGAGGATAAAGCGGAATACAAAACAAAAGCCGCGCCGAAGCTGTCGAAAATGACGAAGAAAGAACGCCAGAAAGTCGTTGAACAGATGGAGCATGAAATGAAGGAAGCCGCCAAGGCGCTTGACTTTGAGAGAGCCGCGGAGCTTCGCGATTTACTTTTAGAGCTAAAAGCGGAAGGATGATGAACAAATGGCTATGGATCGGATAGAGGTGAAGGGAGCCAGGGCGCATAACCTGAAAAATATAGATGTAACGATTCCGAGAGATCAGCTTGTCGTTGTCACGGGTTTGTCCGGGTCAGGTAAATCCTCCCTTGCCTTTGACACGATATATGCTGAAGGACAGAGACGGTATGTTGAGTCGCTGTCTGCTTATGCCCGCCAGTTTTTAGGGCAAATGGATAAGCCTGATGTGGATGCAATTGAGGGGCTTTCTCCCGCCATCAGCATTGATCAGAAAACAACGAGCCGCAATCCGAGGTCTACTGTCGGTACGGTAACTGAGATTTATGATTATCTGCGTCTTTTATATGCGAGAGTAGGGAAGCCTCAT
Source organism: Bacillus sp. PS95 (assembly GCF_037963565.1). Taxonomy (NCBI): domain Bacteria; kingdom Bacillati; phylum Bacillota; class Bacilli; order Caryophanales; family Bacillaceae; genus Bacillus; species Bacillus sp. PS95. The sequence goes on along the minus strand of NZ_CP150160.1, from coordinate 3,568,829 downwards.
TGTCCGGAACACGGAATTGAGATTACATCCCAGACCATCGAGCAAATGGTGGACAGAATTCTGGAATACCCGGAACGGACGAAGCTTCAGGTGCTGGCGCCGATTGTCTCAGGCCGAAAAGGCGCTCATGTCAAAGTGCTTGAACAGATTAGAAAACAAGGCTATGTCAGAGTCAGAATTGACGGCGAGATGGCTGAGCTTTCCGACGATATCGAATTAGAAAAGAACAAGAAGCATTCCATTGAGGTAGTCATTGACCGGATTGTCGTGAAAGAAGGCGTGGCAGCCCGGCTGTCAGATTCATTGGAAACAGCGCTCCGTTTAGGGGAAGGACGGGTTATGATCGATGTCATCGGTGAGGAAGAGCTGATGTTCAGCGAGCATCATGCCTGTCCGCACTGCGGATTTTCAATTGGTGAGCTTGAGCCGCGTCTGTTTTCGTTTAACAGTCCGTTCGGGGCGTGTCCGACGTGTGACGGTCTCGGAATGAAGCTTGAAGTGGATGCCGATCTTGTCATCCCCAATCAAGATTTGTCATTGAAGGAGAATGCGGTCGCCCCTTGGACACCGATCAGCTCACAATATTATCCTCAGCTGCTTGAGGCAGTCTGCACCCACTACGGGATTGATATGGATGTGCCGGTCAAAGATTTGCCGAAGCATCAACTGGATAAAGTGCTGTACGGCAGCGGAGATGACCTAATTTATTTCCGATATGAAAATGATTTTGGACAAATCCGCGAAGGTGAAATTCAATTTGAAGGCGTATTGCGCAACATTGAAAGACGCTATAAGGAGACAGGCTCCGATTTCATACGTGAGCAAATGGAGCAGTATATGTCTCAGAAGTCTTGTCCGACGTGCAAAGGCTATCGGTTAAAGAAAGAGGCGCTTGCCGTACTGATTGACGGCCGCCACATCGGAAAAATTACCGAGCTGTCTGTCGCCGACGCACTTGCCTTTTTCAAAGACCTTACCCTTTCTGAGAAGGATATGCAGATCGCCAATTTGATTTTGCGCGAAATTGTGGAGCGCTTAAGCTTTCTGGACAAAGTCGGCCTCGATTACCTGACATTGAGCAGGGCAGCGGGTACATTGTCCGGGGGAGAGGCGCAGCGCATCAGGCTGGCGACACAAATTGGCTCGCGTTTATCCGGTGTGCTTTATATTTTAGATGAGCCGTCTATCGGTCTGCATCAGCGTGATAACGACCGCTTGATCAGCGCTCTGAAAAATATGAGAGACCTCGGGAACACGCTGATTGTTGTCGAACATGATGAGGACACGATGATGGCAGCAGATTATTTAATAGACATTGGACCGGGAGCCGGCATTCACGGCGGACAGGTGATATCTGCGGGTACGCCGGAAGAAGTGATGGAAGATCCAAACTCATTAACGGGCAGCTATTTATCAGGGAAAAAGTTTATCCCATTGCCTCCTGAAAGAAGAAAGCCGGACGGACGTTACATTGAAATTAAAGGTGCTTCAGAAAACAACTTGAAAAAAGTGAATGCCAAGTTCCCGCTTGGGACGTTTACAGCAGTTACAGGTGTTTCCGGTTCAGGAAAGAGTACACTCGTTAATGAAATTTTGCATAAGGCGCTGGCGCAAAAGCTTCATAAAGCGAAAGCGAAGCCCGGCAGCCATAAAGAGATTAAAGGTTTGGATCACTTAGACAAAGTCATTGACATTGACCAGGCGCCAATCGGAAGAACGCCGAGATCCAACCCTGCGACATACACCGGTGTATTTGATGACATTCGTGATGTATTCGCGCAGACAAATGAAGCGAAGGTCCGCGGCTATAAAAAAGGCCGTTTCAGCTTCAACGTGAAGGGCGGACGATGTGAAGCCTGCCGCGGAGACGGGATTATTAAAATTGAAATGCACTTCCTTCCTGACGTATACGTTCCATGCGAGGTGTGTCACGGCAAACGCTATAACCGTGAAACACTTGAAGTGGCGTACAAAGGAAAAAGCATCTCTGATGTGCTTGATATGACGGTTGAAGATGCTCTTTCTTTCTTTGAAAATATCCCGAAAATCAAACGCAAGCTCCAAACCCTTTATGATGTTGGTTTAGGTTATATTACGCTCGGCCAGCCGGCGACGACCTTGTCAGGCGGAGAAGCGCAGCGCGTGAAGCTCGCGTCAGAGCTGCACAAACGCTCGACCGGACGCACGCTCTACATTTTAGATGAGCCGACGACAGGTTTGCATGTCGACGATATCGCCAGGCTTCTTGTCGTGCTGCAAAGGTTGGTAGACAACGGAGACACTGTACTGGTTATTGAGCACAACCTTGATATCATTAAGACGGCCGATTACATTGTGGATTTGGGCCCGGAAGGCGGAGCCGGGGGCGGAACCATTGTCGCGTCTGGAACGCCTGAGGAAATCACTGAAGTTGAAGAATCGTATACAGGCCGTTATTTGAAGCCTGTTATCGAACGTGACAAAGCACGCATGAAATCGCTCTTGAAAGCGAAAGAAACAGCTACATCTTAAAACCCTCTGTTAAGAGGGGACAGCTTGTCAGCAAGTCCATCCTAGGGCTTAGCAGGCAAGCTTTTTCTTTACGGCATAATAGGTTTAGATTCGTCTTTGGTATAATTTCTTTGGGAAAACGCCTAAACATTTACAAATTGCTGTCGATATATGAATTGAAAGGCGGATGATGATTTCCAAATTAAGCAGACAAACCCTATTAAGGGGCTTAAAGGCATCCTTAAGCAATAACTGAATCTACATAGGTTAGAAGCTTTATTGGAATCTGATACGCCAGAAATCAAAGAAAAGGAAGTCTTTGATTTCAAAAACATATACACATGGAGGTATTTTTCACATGAGAATCAACCACAATATTGCAGCGCTTAACACACTAAACCGTTTGTCTTCAAACAACAGTGCGAGCTCAAAAAACATGGAGAAACTTTCTTCAGGTCTTCGCATCAACCGTGCGGGAGATGACGCTGCGGGTCTAGCGATCTCTGAAAAAATGAGAGGACAAATCAGAGGTCTTGAAATGGCTTCTAAAAACTCTCAAGACGGAATTTCTCTTATCCAAACAGCTGAGGGTGCATTGACTGAAACCCATGCAATCCTTCAACGTATGCGTGAACTTACTGTTCAAGCAGGAAACACAGGTACACAGCAAACTGAAGATTTAACTGCAATTAAAGATGAAATGGATGCTTTAACTGAAGAGATCGATGGAATTTCTCAACGTACTGAATTTAACGGAAAAAAACTTTTAGACGGTAGTGAAACAGCAGGATTTACATTCCAAATTGGTGCAAATGCTGGCCAAAATATTAATGTCACAATTGGTAACATGGATGCAACAACTTTAGGAGTAAAAGGTATCGATGTTTCAGCAGATGATTTTAGTTTTGACACTGAGATTGTTAAAATCGATAGTGCAATTACAAGTGTTTCAAACCAACGTGCTAAACTTGGTGCGGTACAAAACCGTCTAGAGCACACAATCAACAACCTTGGTGCTTCTTCTGAAAACTTAACAGCTGCTGAGTCTCGCATCCGTGACGTTGACATGGCGAAAGAAATGAGCGATTTCACAAAGAACAACATTCTTTCTCAAGCTTCTCAAGCGATGCTTGCTCAAGCAAACCAACAGCCGCAAAACGTGCTTCAATTGTTACGTTAATTTTGAACGGCTATCTCTTTCTGATAGTTACAGCTTGCCGACAGAGTCCATTAACTGGATGTGCCGGCAGGCTTTTTTTGTTACAATCATTTTGTGACAGCCAGGGAATCACTTGTTTTTTCAAAACAAAAAAGGCAAGATATTGTCATCTAACCTTTAGCTTTGTTTCAGTTATAATGAATGATATGTTTTCCGCAATTACAAAGTCTTCTTATACAGCTGCTTACTTACACTCATTAAATCTTGAACAATATGCGTGTTGCTGCTGTCGAGCAGCACTTTTATATATTGGATATCGTGAGAGATCGGGAAGGGTCCGTGAATCTGCTCAAGCTCGGCGATCATTTCACGATTCATTCTTTTTTGTTCATGAATCAGCTTTAACACTGATTCTTGTGTTACTGTATAGTCACTGGGATCTTTCTCCATTGCTTGTCCAGCCTCCTTGGTTGCCGTAAGCTTTTTACATATTGTAATCGGTATAGCCGGAAGATTCTACTTCTAAAACTTTTTAAAATCCAATTTCCGTAAATCGGAGCATGTCTAAAGAATGAATTTGAAACCTGAAGAGATTTTAAACGTATAAATAAGTAAAACGTCCCTGATCTTTTGTCATGGACAATTCACAATAGGAGTGTGGAATGAATTGAACCGTAATCAAGCTATTATTGCATCACTTTGTTATTTCAGTGTGTTTATTGCGCCAATCATTGTGCCGATTGTCGCTTATTTTGTTGTAAATGAGAAAGAAACAAAACGCCATGCGATACGCTCTCTTATTTCTCACATAGTTCCGTTTGTCGGCTGGCTGTTCCTTTTTATTGCTTTACTTGGCGGAGCCGTTGCGATTGATGGAGACAGCTTGCTTCCTGTATTTGTAATCATCGGGGGAGCGGTTATTTATTTCTTAGTTGTCATTGGCATTATCATTTGGAATGTGATTCAGGGCATTAAGGTCCTGCGTGAAGCATAAGTAGACAATGGGGAGGAGATCGTAATGAAGCAAGAAAAGGAACGAATCCTTAAGCTTGTTGAGGAAGGAAAGCTTACAGCACAAGAAGCTTTGACACTGATTGAAAAGCTTGACAGCGACTACAAGGAAAAAGAAGAGAAAATCACAGCGCTCTCAGTTCACGTTCATGACGAGGAAGAGCCATTTACAACGGCAAAAAAAGAAAGCGGCAAACCGTCTTTAGGAGCCAAGCTGTTTGACTGGATTGATTCTGCTGTGAAAAAGGTCAAGGAAGTTGACCTTGATTTAAACTTTGGCCATGCGTATGATGTTCAGCACATTTTTCAATTTAAAGATACTGACGTTTCCAGTGTTGAGCTGCAAATTGCCAATGGCAGCGTGAATATCGTCCCTTGGGAAGATGACGATATCAGAGCGGAATGCCAGGCGAAGGTATATCGCGCTGACAGCCAGGATGCGGCGAGACACGCATTTCTTCAGCATATTGAATGTGAAATAAAAGGAAATAAGTTTTTTATCCGTACTGAGAAAAAGACGATGAAAACGAATGTCACTTTGTATATTCCTCAGAAGGAGTATGATAAGATTCGGGTGAAGCTGTTTAACGGTCCGGTCAGAGGGGAACATTTACATGTAAAAGAGTTCTCAGCGAAAACGACAAACGGCGTACTGTCGTTCTCGCACTTAACAGCCGAAAAAGCCATAGCTGAAACGGCCAACGGGCAAATTAAACTCGCCAGCCACAGCTGCGGAACGATAGAAGCGGAAACCATTAACGGATTGATCGATCTCCGAGGGAAAAGCGAATCCATAGACGTTCAAAGCTTTAACGGAAATATTGCGATTAACGTAACAGAATCAGACTGCCGCTCCATTTATGCAAAAACAACGACTGGAAGTGTGGAGCTTGCGATTCCGGACGATCTCGCAGTGAAGGCAGAGCTGAAAAGCAATCTTGGTTCGCTGTCCCACGAATTAATGGATGTTGAGATGCTGAAGGAAAAAAATGATACCATTCAAAAAGAAATGATGTTCACTTCAAATCAGGCACATGATCAAAACATCACCGTCTTCTCAGAATCACTAACAGGCGCCATCAAACTAAAGTACTCACAGAGGTGATCGAATGAATAAGCTTTATCGCTCAGAAAAAAATAAGAAAATCGCCGGTGTTATCGGAGGTCTCGCGGAATATTTAAATTGGGACGCATCACTCCTCAGAGTCATAACTGTCATCTTAGCCATTATGACAAGTGTCTTGCCGGTTTTGCTCATTTATATCATTTGGATTTTTATCGTCCCGTCAGAAAGGGATATGAAATGACATGGTAAAATGGGCAGTCAGCATTTTAGTCAATGCATTGTTATTAATCGTCATTGATGGATATATTGACTCCATCCATATCAGCAGCATCGGGGCAGCGATTATCGCCAGCCTCATTTTATCGATCTTAAACGTGCTGATTAAACCGCTTTTGATTATCTTTACACTGCCAGTCACGATGGTGACGCTTGGACTCTTCTTGTTTGTGATTAACGCCATCACGCTTATGATGACCGCGTCCATTATGGGTGACAGCTTTCAAATCGACGGCTTCGGCACAGCGATATGGGCATCCGTTATCCTGTCGGTCTTCCATTTGCTGATTCAAAAAGGCATTTTAGAGCCGCTTAGAAAAAAATAAAAAAAGCTGCCCGCAAAGGCAGCTTTTTTACATGTTCTGCAGCCTCCTTAAAAAATTGTGAAGTGAAGTGTTCGCTTTTTGTCAGCAGTCCCGCGTATATGTCGTATACCATCTGCTTTGTCAGATTGGATATTGTTTAAAAATGAACTCATAAGCTTCCCTGTTCAGACGCAAAATACATGAAAAGGGAGGTGCTTTGATGAGGAAATACACGGTTATTGCTTCTATATTATTGTCTTTTCTTTCCGTTTTGTCTGGCGGCCATCATGAATCGAAAGCTTTTCCTGTTGTTCAGCAGGAACCATTTCAGACGCCTCATTACATACCCTTGCTTGAAAATCCTCCTCAAATTGATGTGAAAGCTGAAATGAGAAGCAATCTAATGATTGAGGCTCAAGTTCGCGATAATTCGTATCAAGCATTTTCCGCCTTTCTTTTTTATAAACAAAGTAATGAGCTGGGCTACAAAATGGTGCCGATGGACCCGACCCCCGGAGCGGTCCGCAAGTTTTTGGCACAAATTCCGAAACGTTTGATTTGGAACAGCGAGCTTGAGTATTACATTGTGATGTCGAATGGGAAGCAGCGGGTTGAGTCGGAGACGAAGAAACTGAAGCTTGAAGGATACCAGGCTGACCTTGCCCATATTCCGGAGCTTCTGATCACAGAGCTGGCGGTTGATACGAAGAATATAGGACGCGCAGACGGTTATGAATTTATTGAGATTTTTAATACGACTGACAGAACGATTGATTTTAAAGACTACCATATCCGTTACCGCTACCCAAAAGAAGGGCCTGACTCCGATCTGATTTGGAGACCTGATGAAAGGATCTTGATACCATCCGGCGAAACGTTTGTCGTCTGGCTGAAGCCTGCCGGGCATCCAGAATTGACGTCAGCGGATTTCAATCGTTATTATCAGACACAACTAAAAGAAGGAAAAAATCTTGCGGTGATAGACGAGACAGAGGGTATGGCCAATACGAGGCCGCGGGCCGTTGTGATATCAACGAATACAGGAAAGGACATTTCGGTTGCGCATTATCGGAAACATGCGCTGCGCCGGCTGTCATCAGTGCTTTATAAGTATCCACTGAACGGAACAGCAGAACTTCTGAACATTTCAATCGGGGAAAAGAATCCGTCTCCCGGAACCGTATTACAGGCACAGGTGCCCGACCAGAAACGGAAAATCAAGCTCGATAAAGAAAAGCCGGTTATTGAGGATTTGACTGACCGCAAGCCTGTCCGCCCTGCTGAAAGCATTGAGCTGCGGGCTGACATACGGGACCGAAGTCTAGTGAAAACAGCTGCCTTTTACTACCGGACGGATGAGAACAAACCGTTTAAGCGAATTCTTGCTGAAAAAGACCGTAACGATAATCTCTACCATTATATTGTGTATTCGCCTGAATTGATCGGGAAGGATCAACTAGAGTATTATGTGGCGGCCGGGGACGGGATCAATGAAGCGAGAACGCCGGTCAAAATGATTGATATTAAACAAACAAGCAAGGCGCACGGTCTGCGGTTGAATATTGAAAACAGAGACACGCTGTCGGGAACTCAATTTCTCAAAGCCACGACAGAAGGGCGAGCTGACCGCATTAAGCTATGGATTGACGGGAGAAAACAAGTGACAGAGCCCGCGATGGAAAAAGAAGTATATTTTGCATTCGATACGAGGAAAACGAACCTTTATTTTAAAAACGCGGTAACGATTGAAGGCAAAGTGCTGAAGGTGTTCGATGATACAACAAATAAATACCGCACCTATTCTGTTCCATTGCCAGAGACACTGCTTCGGAAAGGGAAGCAGCTGCAGCGTATTACGATACGTTCAGGTTCGAAGGTGTCTCCGTTTGATACTGCTGAAAACCGTGATGACTTCTTAGTCAAAAACGCCCGATTGGTGTTATCAGATGGAACGGTGATCAGGGATCAGAGGGTGTCCCCTGAGAAGGAACTCTTTATTGGCGATAATCAGCGCTCAAATAAAAGCTGGCAATTTCAGTTCAATCTGCCTGACGGACTATTTACATCACAGCTGCTGGAGTGGGATACATCAAAGCTTTCTGAAGGCGCTCACCATATTCAAGCAAGCGACGGGAAGGAAAATGTCAGCCTGGTTGTACGGGTAGATAATTCAGGACCTCACATTGAGCCGAATATCACCGAGGGGCAAACGTATAAAGGAAACCTTATCCTGCAGGCGGATATGTATGATAAATGGAGCAGAATTGAGGAAGCGGAGGCGTCGTTAGATGGAGAAAGCATTACACTCCCATATCATACGTCATCTTCTGACCTTTTGCCGGGAAAACATTCTCTAAAAGTGACAGCAACGGATCTCGCGGGCAATAAAACAGTGATTGAGAGGATATTTAAAACCGAACGAGAGCATCCGGACCAGCCGGAGGTTATAGACAGCGAAGCCGACACGCATAAGGCCAAGATTTCTGTACGGGTGAAAGATCCGACGAATGATGCCATGGATGTTGGTTTTTATAGGGGATTTCAATATACAGCGCGCAATCATGTGAAAATATTTAAGCACGCGTCACTGACTGAACCGCCGAAAAGCTTTGTGCCGGAAAGGGAGATCCCATTTACGAATAAAGAATTGGAGCGGGTATCAGCTGCTGATGGAAAAACAGTATCGACAGAAAACAAAGAGCTTTTCCCTTATCATCGCTTTGAAGTGACGGTTGATCCATCAATTGATGAGAATGATCTGGCAGAAGCAGTCTGGAAGGGCAGTTCTTTGCCGGGGAGAAAGGTGACGATGTATGCTTGGAATTATCGGACAAACGAATGGCAGCCTGTTGACAGCTTCGTAGCGAAGGATGACAAACCGTTTACGCTGAAAGCGTCTGTGATTGCCGCCGATTTTGTACGGGAGTCGAAAATGAATGTGATTGTACAGGATGAAATTCCTCCTGCGAAGGATATGTACACATTTGTCTGGATGTCTGATACACAGTATTACGCCGAAAGCTATCCGCATATTTTTGATAAACAGACCGAATGGATAAAAGATAATCAAAAGCAGCTCAATATCAAATATGTGTTCCACACGGGTGATATTGTAGATGATTCCGCCGATATCAGACAGTGGAAAAACGCTGATCGGTCAATGTCCGTTCTGGATAAGAGCGGAATTCCTTACGGCGTGCTGGCCGGCAATCACGATGTCGGACATAAGGACGGCTCCTACAGGGCGTTTGGCAAATATTTTGGCAGCGATCGTTTTGATAAAAAATTGCATTATGGCGGTTCCTATAAAAATAACCGCGGACATTATGACCTGATTTCTAGCAACGGCAATGATTATATCATGCTGTACATGGGATGGGGCATTACGGATGAAGACATCGCGTGGATGAATCAGGTGCTGAAGAAACACCCTGACCGGATGGCCATTTTAGCTTTTCATGAGTATTTGCTGGTCAGCGGAAACAGAAGCCCAATCGGAGAGAAAATATTCAAAGAAATCGTAAAGCCGAACCCGAATGTCGTGATGGTATTGAGCGGGCATTATCATAGTGCGATGAGAAAAACAGATGAGCTGGATGATGATGGTGATGGGAAGCCGGATCGTCTTGTGCATCAAATGCTGGCCGATTATCAGGGCGGGCCAGAAGGCGGTCAAGGGTATTTGCGTTTGCTTCAATTTGACCAGGCCAATGACATGGTGCACGTATCGACGTATTCTCCGTATGTAAAGGATAAGAATTACTATGATACGGATACCTATGGCAACAAGGATGAATTTTCCCTTTCGCTTGATTTGAAGCCAAGAATCAAAAAGGTGGAAACCGATTATTTTGAATGTAATGTATATACCAATGAAGAGCTCGGAAAACGGGAGCAAGTGAAGAGCGGGGATACAGCTGAATTCCGCTGGGATCACCTTGAACCGCAGTCTGTTTATTATTGGTACATTATAGTGGAAGACAGTTTTAACGGCAAAACGAAATCACCGATCTGGAAGTTCAAGACGAAAAAAGAAACATATCGTCCGGCACCAGACCAGTTTGATTTTCGCCATGTCTCCAATCCTTAAAAAGGGTTGGAGGCTTTTTTTATGAAAGACGATCCATATAGTGGACAAATGTATAACGGTCGCCTCTGTATACGGATTTTGCATGCTCAAAAGCAGTTCCGTTCTGCAGATATGTTGTTCGTTTAATTAATAGGACTGGCGCTCCCTTTTGAATACCAAGAATGTTCGCTTCTTCCGTGGTGGCAGCGCTTGGCTCAAGCTCCTGTTTTGCACGGGAAATCGGTATGCTGTTGTACCTTTCAATATGATCATAGATCGATGACTGAAAATGCGATTCGTTCAATTCACCCGCAAGCTCAAACGGAATATGTGAGGACTCAATCGCCATCGGAATATCATTTGCCAGCCGCACCCGAGTGATTTTATGGATAGAGGAGGGGTGCCCGAAGCCTAATATAGCCGCGAGCTCCTCAGTTGAATCAATAAGCTGATAATCAATGAGCCTGCTGCCCGGTGTCATCCCGCGGCTTTTCATATCCTCGGTAAAGCTTGTCAGCCCTTGAAGTGCTTGTTCCATTTTTGGCTTGCTGACAAAGGTGCCCCGCCCTTTCAGGCGATAGAGCAAGCCTTCATTAACTAAATTAGAAAGCGCCTGGCGAACTGTCATCCGGCTGATCCCGAATTGTTCGGCATATTCGCGCTCAGAAGGAAGAGGCATATCCGGCTGCAGTTCTCCGCTCTTAATTTGGGTTTTTAATTGCTCCATAATCTGATAATAAATCGGAATAGGCGATTGTTTATTGATATTCATAAGTCAGCATGTTCCTTTCAAGGTCTTAATGACGCGGCTTCACGATCAATCAAAACCGTAACATCGGAATGCAGGTGCAAAGCAGATGCGGGAAAATCTTCGCTGATGTTTCCTTCTAACAGCTTATGAACAGCTTCCGCTTTGCTTTTTCCAGAAATAAGCAGCAGAATGCGCTTGCTTGAGAGTATCGTTTGAATTCCCATTGTCAATGCTTTTTTCGGCACGCTGTCTATGGAGGGAAAATATCTGGCATTCGCTTGGCGGGTTTGCTCATTTAATGTCACAACATGAGTTCGCGACTTGAAAGACGTTCCCGGTTCGTTAAAGCCGATGTGTCCGTTTCGGCCGATGCCGAGAAGCTGAATGTCAGTGCCGCCGAGGGACTCGACTAGCTGTTCATACCGTCTGCATTCGTCCTCCAAATCGTCTGCATTTCCATTCGGAATAAAATGCCGGCTAGGCTTGCTGTCGATATGCTGAAATAAACGGTCATTCATATAGAAGTGATAGCTGTTCGGGTCATTGCTTGAAAGTCTGGCGTACTCATCCAAATTAACTGTAGTGACGTTTTGAAATGAGAGATTCTCAGTTTGGTGCAGGCGGATCAGCTCGCGATACGTGCCTTCCGGTGTGCCGCCCGTCGCTAACCCGAGAACGGCATCAGGTTTTTCTTTGATTGTATCTGCCGTTATTCTGGCTGCTTTTTGGCTTAGCTCTTCATACGTTTGACATTCCATTACTTTCATATCTGGTCAGCCTCCTTGGATATAAATGCAATGTTTCCGCGGCAAATGGTGAGAATCACCTCGCAATCACTGCTGACAATCACCAAATCTGCATCTTTTCCCACAGTCACACTGCCTTTTCGGTCAAAGATGCCCAGCTGTTTGGCCGCGTTTGCAGAAGTTATATTAGCTATATCCGTCCAAGAGCAATTTGTAAACTCACGCATATGCCGTGCGCCTTCGTTCATTTTGAGGATCGAACCGGCAAGGGTTCCGTCTGAAAGAAGAGCTGTTCGTCCTCTTACCGTCACACTTTGGCCGCCGAACTCATATACGCCGTCTTTCAGGCCTTTTGCCCTCATGGAATCGGTAATTAAAATGAGCTTGCTGCTACCTTTCGCCAAAAAAGCAAGCTTTGCAGCTAAAGGGTGGGAGTGAATGCCATCGGCGATAAGCTCTGTCACAAACCCATCATGGGCCAGCGCCGTTCCGATCACTCCGGGCTCTCGGTGATGAAACGGGCTCATCGCGTTGTACAGATGGGTCATATGGCTCGCCCCTGCTTTTGCGGCATCCGACAGCAATGCGGAATCGGCATCCGTGTGCCCCATGGATGCGATAATCGATTCGTCTTTCAAATGGCGGATCAGTTCAAAATGCTGATCCTCCTCCGGCGCAAGTGTAACAATTTTGATCAGTCCGCCCGCCTCCTGCTGCCACTTTTTGAAAAGCGCAACATCCGAAGGCCTAATCCACTCCTTTGGCTGCGCTCCGGCTCTTTTAGGCGAAACAAAGGGGCCCTCTAAATGAATGCCGAGCAGTTCTGCACCTAATAAAGAGGACTCTTCAGCCGCTTTCCACTCTCTTGCGTTCACCAAAGCTTGAGAAATGTTCCCATGCTCTTGGGTAATCGTTGTGGCTAAAAAGCTCGTCGTGCCTTCTTCGGGCAGTCTTGACGACATGATGTCGAGCGTGGAAAAGCTAGCATCCATCGTATCTGCGCCATAGCCGCCGTGGATATGAATGTCAATCATGCCGGGAAGCAAAACGGAATCCGCAGGTGCTTGAATCTCTTTTGAATATGACTCCTTGGGCCGTTCTGTTGAGACTGTGCTGATTTTTCCGTCATTGATTCCGACATAGCCGTTTTTGATTACTTCATTTTCTGTCACGATCGCAATGTCTTTGATAAGAAGACTCTCTGCCATAGATGATCCGCCTTTCTGGAATTTGAATACCTTTATTTTACTCTTTTTCAGACTAGTGATCTAGACCAGCTGAGGTGTTTTCCCGCCTTTTATAAAATCTGTTTTAGGTTCAAGCCTGAAAGTGATAAAATGAAAGTATTGTGAGCAAGCTCGGGGCAGCCCGGAACAGGAGGAACATATCGTGGCAAAGGTTCGCACAAAAGACGTAATGGAACAGTTCAATTTGGAATTAATCAGCGGAGAAGAAGGAATTAACCGCCCGATTACAATGAGTGACCTATCAAGACCAGGCATTGAAATTGCCGGATATTTTACATATTACCCGAGAGAGCGCGTGCAGCTTCTCGGAAAAACAGAGCTTTCTTTCTTTGAACAGCTTCCTGAAGAGGAGAAAAAACAGCGAATGGATTCTCTGTGCACTGATGTAACACCAGCTATTATTCTTTCTAGAGATATGCCCATCCCGCAGGAGCTGATTGACGCCTCCGAGAAAAATGGGGTGCCTGTCCTCAGATCGCCGCTGAAAACGACAAGACTGTCAAGCCGTTTAACCAACTTCCTTGAGAGCAGGCTGGCGCCTACCACAGCAATTCATGGCGTTCTTGTCGATATATATGGTGTCGGCGTGCTGATCACAGGAAAAAGCGGCGTCGGAAAAAGCGAAACAGCGCTGGAGCTTGTGAAAAGAGGGCATCGCCTTGTTGCCGATGATTGCGTTGAAATACGGCAGGAGGATCAGGATACTCTTGTGGGAAACGCTCCGGAATTAATTGAGCACCTTCTTGAGATCAGGGGCCTTGGCATTATCAATGTGATGACGCTATTTGGCGCTGGCGCGGTCAGAAGCAATAAACGAATCACGATTGTCATGAATCTTGAACTCTGGGAGCAGGGCAAGCAATACGACCGGCTCGGACTTGAGGAAGAGACCATGAAAATCATTGATACAGAAATTACAAAACTGACGATTCCCGTCCGCCCAGGCCGAAATCTTGCAGTCATCATCGAAGTGGCAGCAATGAACTTCAGATTGAAGCGGATGGGGCTGAATGCCGCTGAACAATTTACCAACAAGCTGGCGGACGTCATTGAAGACGGTGAACAAGAAGAATAGGAGTTGGCGTTAAATGAATGAAGCGATAGAACCACTCAATCCGATAGCATTTCAGCTGGGGCCGTTAGCCGTCCATTGGTACGGAATCATTATCGGTCTCGGTGCTTTGCTCGGGCTGTGGATTGCGATGAGGGAAAGTGAAAAACGGGGGCTGCAGAAAGATACGTTTATTGATCTTGTCCTGTTTGCCATTCCAATTGCGATTATTTGCGCACGAATTTATTACGTTGCCTTTGAATGGGACTATTATGCGGCACATCCGGGAGAAATCATTAAGATTTGGAAGGGCGGCATTGCCATTCATGGCGGATTAATCGGCGCCATTTTAACGGGTTATGTGTTTTCGAGAGTGAAAAACCTTTCGTTCTGGAAGCTTGCGGATATTGCCGCGCCCAGCATTTTGCTCGGCCAGGCGATCGGCCGCTGGGGGAACTTCATGAATCAGGAAGCGCACGGCGAGGCTGTCAGCAGAGCCTTTTTAGAAAACCTGCACCTGCCTGAATTTATCATCAATCAAATGTATATCAATGGGCAATATTATCATCCTACTTTTTTATATGAATCACTATGGAGCTTTGTCGGCGTCATTGTTTTACTGCTGCTGCGCAGAGCGAATTTGCGTAGAGGCGAGATGTTCTTGATCTATATCATTTGGTATTCAATCGGAAGATACTTTATTGAAGGAATGCGGACTGACAGCTTAATGCTGACTGATTCACTTCGCATCGCTCAGGTGATTTCAATCGTATTGATTGTTTTGGCTGTGGCAGCCATCATCTTCAGACGCGTCAAGGGATATTCGAAGGAGCGGTACGCGGAGTAGACGTCAACAAAGGGGGATGAGGGATGAAGAAGATCTTTCTGGCCGGTCTTGCAGCAGGTTTTCAAACAACATGGACGCTGGGTAAAGTGATTTTCCCGGTAACGCTATTGGTCACTTTGCTTCAGCATACCCCTGTCATGGATTGGCTTGTACGGCTGATTACACCGGTAATGGGTCTCTTCGGGCTTTCTGGTGAAGCGGCCATTCCGCTTGTACTGGGAAATATGCTGAATCTGTATGCGGGAATTGCCGGGATTTTAACATTGGATTTATCTGTGAAAGAAGTCTTTATTTTAGCTGTTATGCTTTCTTTCTGTCATAACTTGATTATCGAATCGACAGTTGCCGCAAAGGTTGGTATCAGAATTGGCGTCATATTGGCCGTGCGCATCGGTTTGGCCGCTGTGTCAGCCATCGTCATCAACCTCATTTGGCATGGCGGAAAGGAAACGGCGCAGTACGGTTTTATCGCTGCGAAGAGCGCGGCGCCAGACAGCTGGCTAGGAATGTTGGCAGAAGCATTAACGAAAGCCGGACTTGGTGTTTTGCAGCTGGCGGCAATTGTCATCCCGCTGATGATTATCATCCAGTTTTTAAGAGATTTAGGCTGGCTGCATCGGTTTTCCAGGTGGCTGTCGCCGTTTACGCAGCTGCTTGGCATGAATAAAAATACGTCTATGACGATGGTGGCGGGACTGACGATTGGTCTGGCCTACGGAGCGGGTGTCATGATCAAAGCTGTCGAGGATGACGGCGTGAGCAAGCGGGATATGACATTGGCATTTATATTTCTCGTTGCCTGCCACGCGGTCGTGGAAGATACACTTGTCTTTATTCCGCTTGGCATACCGGTCTGGCCGCTTCTTTTGATTCGTGTCACCACAGCAGTTCTGCTGACAATGGCTATTGCGCACACGTGGAAAAAATGGAAACCCTCAGCGGTTGGAAAGGAAGCAATATGAGTGACAAACAAGTAACGACGATTCTGTTTGATTTAGACGGAACGCTTATTAATACGAATGAATTAATTATCGCGTCCTTTTTGCATACACTGGAGCATTATTATCCGAGCAAGTATAAACGAGAAGATGTCCTTGCGTTTATCGGGCCGTCTCTTTTTGAAACGTTCTCTTCGATGGACCCTGATAAATGCGAGGATATGATCGCCATGTACAGAGCATACAATCATGACATGCATGATTCACTCGTGACTGAATATGAAACGGTATATGAGACTCTGGAAGCATTAAAAAAAGCCGGCTTTACATTAGGGATTGTGACAACAAAATTAAGAGATACTGTCAATATGGGCCTCAAGCTCACGGGAATCGGCGAATTCTTTGAAACAGTTGTCACCCTTGATGATGTGACGAATGCAAAGCCTGATCCCGAGCCTGTGCTGTTAGCGCTGAAACAGTTAGGAAGCAAGCCCGAGGAAGCCATTATGGTCGGAGATAATTACCACGATGTGCTGGCAGGCAAAAACGCCGGTACAAAAACGGCAGGAGTCGCATGGACGATTAAAGGGCCGGAAATGCTGGCGAAGCATGAGCCGGATTTTATGCTTGAGAAAATGAGTGATCTATTACAAATCGTTGGAGTGAAGTAATCTGTGAGAAAAACAGATCGTCATCCGGTCTCGGGGGCCAACTCACTGTGGCATGTCTATCAAACGGTACCTTTTTTAAAGGTCGTCAAAAATTTCATTGTCATTCAAATTGCGAGATATACGCCGTTTATAGGGATGAAAAACTGGCTGTACCGTACATTTCTGCGGATGAAGGTTGGAAATCAGACATCCTTTGCCCTCATGGTGATGCCAGATATCATGTTTCCGGAAAAGATCTCAGTCGGAACAAATACAATCATCGGGTACAATACGACCATTCTGGCCCATGAGTATTTGATTCACGAATACCGGATCGGCACAGTTCTGATCGGAGACGAAGTGATGATTGGTGCCAACACGACCATTCTGCCCGGGGTGAAAATAGGAGATGGCGCAGTTGTGTCCGCCGGAACACTTGTCCATAAAGACGTGCCTGCCGGCGCATTTGTCGGCGGAAATCCGATGAGGATCATCTATACGAAGGAAGAAATGCAAGAAAGATTGAAAAAGTCCGCTGAATAACATCAGCGGACTTTTTTGGTTAAAATTGAGTGTTGTTGTTTTCGTAAATATGCTGAACACCAATCCATTTTTGACCGACATTAGAGTAGCGTGTATTTGTCATTCTGACCGTGCTTGTTTTGCTGTCCGTCCGGAATATCGCTTCCTTCATGTTTGTGATGGTGCACTTATCGATGATCACATCAACGTGGAAGGTTGAACCGCCAAGCTGTCTTATGAACTTTCCGCCATTGTCTGCCGTGAAGTTTTTCACTGTGAATGTACTGGCTTTATTGATTTGGAATATCTTATCTGACGCTTTTTGTGCAGAACCGCCGTCGATCGTCACTTTTCCTTCCTTCTTCACCGTTAACGCATCCTCACCAACATCTTCCCATTTCACATTCTGAATGTTAACGTTTCCATAAGTGTGTACGCCATCAGCGGCAGGGGCGCCAAGCACCACATTTTTCAGGGTTGCACCATCCTCCACACGAAAAACAGGGTCTTGGTTTTCTGACTGGCTTCCGTCGCCTAATTCTTTCCCTGCCACAAACCGCTGTCCTTTCCCGTCATATGTTGTATTTTTTGGTACGATAATTGTTTCGTGCACCACTTTGTCTGCTGCAAAAGCGGTTGATGACTGAAACTGGCTGAACCCCATAACCAAACCGAACATAAATAGGATAGACACGAATTTTTTCAATGATAAATCCTCCCCGGATATCTTTCATTTTTTGCAAGAGAAGCGTCAGCGACTTGCACCGGCTTCTCTCGCATAGATCGGGGCAAGGCTGAATCTGCTTTAATCATAAAAACAGATAGCCTGAAAGTAAAGATAATTCTGGATGATAAATGGAAAATGAATCAATCTTACCGATTGAAACAAAAAGCATGAATATTGTCGTATTTGCTCAGGATAGAGCATAGTGAGGCTTCAGGTGTTTACTTTTGAATAACCACGGCCTGGCTGCCCATTTGTTTCCACGCTTTTTCAAAGCTTGTTCTATCGGTTTTTCTGTTTTTATAGCCATACGGATCATTGAGATACACATATTTATCATCATATCCCGTAACGGCGACGCTGTGTTCGCTGTACGTAATCTCTATCGTTCCGTTTGGCGTTTTCCATGTCTGCATGTTGTCAACTGGCGTAAAGTTGGCTGTCGTAATAACCCAAACTGGATTGCCTTTTTCAAGCTGTTCATAAACAGCAGAAATGCTTTTTCCAGTCAGGTCAAACACTTTGTCTCCCGCATAGGTTTTCGCCAGCTGATAGATCGGTCGATGGTAGACACCGAGACCAGGGCCATTCGCCATATCCCCGACAAATCCGTCATTCGGATCACCCTTTAATCCGCTGCTGTATGTCAAAGGCACTGTGGCAACCTGATTTGCCAGGGTGTTTTTTGTCACGTCGTATCCCGCGTAATTCAGCACCATTGCAAGGCTTGTTACTTCACAGCCGTTATAGAGCCGGGGTGCGTCCATTTGATTGTAAAGGATGACATCCAGCGGTTTTGCGCTTCCCTTCAGCTCCTTTTTGCTATTCGCAGCTGAGTCTGTATCGCTATCAGAAACCACTTTTTTAAGGCTGTTCAAAAAAGGAATATCTATATCTTTTGCATCTATTTTAAGTCCGAAAAAAATAACGCCTGAAAGAATCATCAGGACACATAGAGTTCGCAGTGTTTTCATCTTTATCTCCTTGTTCTCTATTTGATTTGTATTATAGCATGCCAAACATAAAGAATTTGAGATATTACGTACCTTTAATACATTATTCATGATTTTTTCATAATGAGGAGAAGGATATTTGAACTAAAAATATCCTTACTGAAGTTAAGCGTTGATTTTCATTCTTTCATCTGCTAACATATTATCATATTAGCGAACTAAAGGATTCGGAATTTTCCTTCATAAGATAACAGCGGAGGTGCTCGGGTTGATGTTTATGTTTGAAAAACCGCACGGCATGAGAGATACACTGCCCGGTTTATACGAAACGAAAAAAAAGGTGAGACGATCGTTAACCGATTTGATTGATAAATGGGGATATCAATTTATGGAAACGCCGACACTGGAGTTTTACGATACGGTTGGCGTCCAGTCAGCAATTGAAGAGCAACAGCTGTTTAAGCTACTTGATCAGGACGGCAAGACATTGGTGCTTCGCCCGGATATGACGGGGCCGATTGCAAGGGTGGCGGCATCGAAGCTTCTGAAACACGGTCATCCGCTAAGAGTCGGCTATGCGGCAAATGTATTCAGGGCTCAGGAGCGTGAAGGCGGACGTCCGGCTGAGTTTGAGCAGGTCGGAGTGGAGTTAATCGGTGACGGCACGACGAGTGCGGATGCGGAGGTCATTGCTTTAGTCGTCGGGGCATTGAAAAACGCTGGGCTGGCATCCTTTAAAATTGCCATTGGCCATGCTGGCATTGCGGATGCTTTGTTTGTTGAGGTGCTCGGGAACGTTGAACGAGCTGATGTGCTGCGGAGGTTCTTATATGAAAAGAACTACGTCGGCTACAGAGAGCATGTCAAGTCTCTCCCGCTTTCCTCCATTGATAAAAGCAGGCTGCTTGAGCTCCTTGAACTGCGGGGCGGTATAGAAGTATGCGGACGTGCCGAGGAAATCGTCGATTCTGCGCAAGGAAAAAGCGTGGTTGATGAGCTGAAGGCGCTGTGGGACATTCTTGAGGATTACGGATGTACGGAAAATGTCCGCCTGGATCTGAATATGGTCAGCCACATGAGCTATTACACAGGGATTTTATTTGAAGTGTACGCCGAGAATGTCGGTTTTGTCATTGGAAGCGGCGGCCGTTACAACAAGCTGCTGGGCCATTTTGATTCACCTGCACCGGCAACAGGCTTCGGGCTTCGGATCGACCGGCTGATTGAAGCCCTTCATATGAAAGAAGAACCTTGTGATATAGACGCTGTTATTTTCAGCAAAGAGCAGCGGGCGCAAGCCATCGCTTATGCGAATGAAGAACGCATGAAAGGGAACAAAGTGGTTCTTCAAGATTTATCGGGAATAGAAAATATCGACCAGATGACAAAATCTTTTGCAAACGTCACTTATTTTATCGGTGCCAGAAAGGAAGAGCAAAATGGGTAAGTTACTCACAATGGCGATGCCAAAGGGCCGGATATTTGAAGAAGCGGCAGGGCTGCTGAGGCAGGCAGGCTACAGGCTCCCTGAGGAGTTTGAAGATTCGAGAAAACTGATCATCGATGTGCCGGAGGAAAATCTTCGTTTCATATTAGCGAAGCCGATGGACGTAACTACGTATGTGGAGCATGGCGTGGCAGACGTCGGAATTGCGGGCAAGGATGTCATGCTGGAGGAGGAACGCGATGTGTATGAGGTACTGGATTTAAAAATCAGCAAATGCCACTTAGCTGTCGCCGGACTTCCGAATACAGACTGGAGCGGAGTGGCGCCAAGAATCGCGACAAAGTATCCGAATGTGGCTTCCAGTTATTTCAGAGAGCAGGGAGAACAAGTCGAGATCATTAAGCTCAACGGTTCAATTGAACTGGCTCCGCTCATTGGGCTTGCAGATCGGATAGTGGACATTGTTTCCACAGGACAGACGCTGAAAGAAAATGGGCTTGTTGAAACGGAGCACATTTGTGACATTACCTCTCGCTTTATTGTCAACCCGGTAAGCTATCGCATGAAAGACGATGTGATTGACGAAATGGCATCCCGCCTATCTCTCGTTGTGGAAGGAGAGACGGCAAAATGAAGATCAAAACCATCAGCGGAGCGGAACGGCTTTCTCTCAAGCGTTCCATCGATGCCGGAACGGAAGAGCAAAGAAAGACGGTCCGGTCCATTATTGAAGATGTTAAAGCAAACGGTGATCAGGCGGTTCGCAGCTACACGGCGAAATTTGACGGCATCGAAATAGACAGCCCGCTGGTCACAAAAGAAGAATTTGAGGAGGCATACACCTCACTGGATTCACGTCTTCTTCAGGTGATTAGGCAGGCAATCGAAAATGTTAGGGAATATCACGAAAGACAGCTGCAATCCTCCTGGTTTTATCACAGAAAGGACGGCACAATGCTGGGGCAGAAAGTGACGGCGCTGGATTCCGCCGGTGTATATGTGCCGGGGGGAACGGCCGCATATCCTTCATCTGTTTTGATGAATGTGATTCCGGCGCTCGTAGCGGGCGTTGAAAGAATCGTTCTCGTCACGCCTCCGGAAAAAGACGGTCTGCTGTCTCCTGGAGTTTTGGTTGCTGCAGCCGAGCTGGGCATAAAAGATATTTACAAAATGGGCGGCGCTCAGGCGATTGCGGCGTTAGCATACGGAACAGAAACCATTGAACCGGTGGATAAAATCACGGGTCCGGGCAACATTTATGTCGCGCTTGCCAAACGAGAAGTGTTCGGCGATGTCGATATCGATATGATTGCCGGACCTAGTGAAATCGTCGTGCTGGCTGATGAAACAGCGATTCCGAGCGAAATTGCAGCCGATCTGCTGTCACAGGCGGAACACGATAAGCTCAGCTCATGTGTGTTTGTCACAGATTCCATGGCGCTGGCCGAGGCGGTTTCAGCCGAGGTGAGTAAGCAGCTGAAAACCTTGCCGCGAAGAGAAATAGCGGAAGCTTCAGTGAGAGATTACGGTTGTATATATGTGGCGGAAACAATGGTGGAAGCGATTAATACTGTCAATACACTCGCGCCAGAGCATTTAGAAATCATAACACAGTCTCCGGAAGCTTTGCTTGGCAGTATCAAACATGCGGGTGCAATTTTCTTAGGCAGATACAGCCCTGAGCCTGTCGGTGATTATTTTGCCGGACCGAACCATGTGCTTCCGACAAACGGAACAGCCAGATTTTCAAGTCCATTAAACGTAACTGATTTTCAAAAGAAATCGAGCATTATTTCTTACAGTCAATCAGCCTTTGAAGAACATGCCGAAAGCATCGCGGCTTTTGCCAGACTGGAAGGGTTAGAAGCCCATGCCAGATCAATTGATGCGAGAGAACGGAGGATTTCTAAATGAGAAAAGCGGAACGCGTCAGGAAAACAAACGAAACAGATATTGAACTGGCATTTACAATAGACGGCGGGGGACAAGCGGATATCAAAACAGATGTGCCGTTTATGACACATATGTTGGATTTATTCACGAAACACGGCCAATTCGATCTTTCCATTAACGCAAAAGGCGATGTTGATATAGATGATCACCACACGACTGAAGATATCGGCATCTGCTTAGGGCAGGCGCTGCTCAAAGCGTTGGGCGATAAAAAAGGAATCAAACGCTACGGATCGGCGTTTGTGCCGATGGATGAGGCACTTGCTCAAGTTGTGATTGATTTAAGCAACCGGCCGCACTTAGAAATGCGCGCTGATTTCCCGGCTGCTAAAGTCGGAACTTTCGATACGGAGCTTGTACATGAATTTTTGTGGAAGCTGGCGCTCGAAGCTCGAATGAACCTGCACGTCATCGTTCATTATGGCACAAACACCCACCACATGATTGAAGCCGTTTTTAAAGCACTGGGACGTGCGCTTGATGAAGCGACAACGATCGATCCGCGAGTTAAAGGAATACCGTCAACGAAAGGGATGCTGTAAATGATCGGCGTGATAGATTACGGAATGGGGAATTTATACAGTGTCTCAAAGGCGCTTGAACGTGTCGGCGTGCCGTATTTTGTTTCTGAAAAGCCGGAGGAGCTGAAAGAAGCTGATGCCTTCATTTTGCCGGGAGTTGGTTCATTTGGAGACGCGATGGACAATTTGCGCTACACGAAGCTTGATCAATTGATTCACGATATGGTCTCAGAGGGAAGACTGCTTCTAGGGATCTGCCTCGGCATGCAGCTTTTATTTGAAGAAAGCGAAGAAAACGGCACCGCTTCAGGACTCGGGCTGTTAAAAGGAAAAGCAGTCAGGCTGAAAGCAGAAGATGAAAAAGGAAACAAGCTGAAGGTTCCGCATATGGGCTGGAATCGTCTTTCTTTTCATAATGAATCTCCGCTGCTGACTAAAACAGAACAAGGCTACGCTTACTTCGTTCATTCCTATTACATTGACGGGATGGAGGAGAACGCGCTTCTGGCAAGCGCCGATTATGGTGTACGAGTGCCTGCTGTAGTCGGAAAAAGAAACGTCTTCGGCGCCCAATTTCATCCGGAAAAAAGCAGCACAGTCGGAATGTCTATTTTAACTCAATTTACGAAAATGGCAGCAGAACAGAAGGTGAAAAAATGAGTGCTTTTACATTATATCCGGCAATTGATATGAGAAACGGCAAATGTGTCCGCCTTGTTCAAGGGGATTACAATAAGGAAACGATATATGGCGATTCACCGTACGACATGGCTGAGTTATTTGCGAAAGAGGGTGCCGAATGGATCCATCTCGTTGATCTCGACGGGGCCAAAGAAGGGAAAAGAGTGAATGACCGCCATGTGATTGAGATTGCGCAAAAGCTGAACCTGAAAGTCGAAATCGGTGGCGGGATCCGTTCCGAAAAAGACGTCTATGAATATTTATCAGCAGGAGTCGATCGGGTGATCCTGGGAAGCTCAGCAGTTTCTAACCCTCCGTTTGTCAAAAAAATGCTGAAACAATATGGCGAGAAAATTGCAATCGGACTGGATGCGAGAAACGGTTTTGTTTCAACAGAGGGATGGCTTGAAACATCAACCCTTAAGGCAACTGAACTGGGCAAAGAGCTAGCCAATGAAGGTGCGGAAGTCTTTATTTTTACTGACATCGCGACAGATGGAATGCTGTCAGGCCCCAATGTTAAAAGCACGGTCGAGCTTGCTAAGGAAACGGGGAAATCGGTGATCGCTTCCGGCGGAGTCAGCTCCGTCGCGGATCTCGAAGCTCTCGCCCGCAATGAGGCGGACGGCGTCTCTGGAGCGATCATCGGAAAAGCGTTGTATACCAATCAGTTTACGCTGTGTGAGGCGCTTGAAAGGGTGAAGCGCAAATGATCACAAAACGGATTATCCCATGCCTTGATGTCAAAGAAGGACGCGTTGTCAAAGGAATTCAATTTCTCGAATTGAAGGATGCCGGTGACCCAGTTGAACTCGCCGAAGTGTACGACCGGGAAGGTGCGGATGAACTTGTTTTTCTTGATATCTCTGCCTCGCACGAAGGACGAAAGACGATGGTTGACGTTGTGGAACAGGTTGCCGCGAAGCTTGCCATTCCGTTTACAGTCGGCGGCGGCATCAATCAGCTCAGTGATATGAAAACGATACTGCGTGCCGGAGCGGACAAAGTGTCGGTGAACACGGCAGCTGTTCTCCGCCCTGAGCTGATTGCAGAAGGAGCCGAGTTTTTCGGTTCGCAATGCATCGTTCTTGCCATTGATGCCAAGTATGACAAAGAATCTGACACATATAAGGTCTATACGCACGGCGGCAGAAAGAAAACAGATTGGGAGGTCACCGCGTGGGCAAAAGAGGGCGTCAAACGCGGGGCAGGAGAAATATTGCTGACAAGCATGGACTCTGACGGTGAGAAAAAAGGCTTCGACCACACGCTGACAAAGCTTGTTTCCGAAGCTGTCCCCGTCCCTGTTATCGCCTCGGGAGGCGCGGGAAACGCACAGCATATGCTTGAGGCTTTTACAAAAGGAGAAGCCGACGCCGCGCTGGCCGCCTCAATTTTTCATTATAAAGAAACATCGATTAAAGAAGTGAAATCATACTTGAAAGAGTACGGGGTGAATGTGAGATGAAACAGGCAGATGAACTGCGTTTTAACGAGGACGGATTAATTCCTGCTATCGTGCAGGATGCGGCAAGCAAAGAAGTGCTGACACTTGCGTATATGAACAAGGAATCGTACGAAAAAACGCTGGAAACGAAGGAAACATGGTTTTACAGCCGCTCACGCCAAGCGCTATGGCATAAAGGAGAAACCTCAGGGAACACGCAAGCCGTCAAAGGTATCCGGTATGACTGCGATCAAGACGCGCTGCTCGTACTCGTAGAACCGTCAGGCCCGGCATGCCACACTGGCAGATACAGCTGTTTTACGAAGGAACAAACAGAAGAACAGGCCGCGGACCGATTCGGCATCATGAACGAACTGGAGCGGGTGATCGCGGAACGCCAAGCGGAAATGCCTGAAGGAGCTTACACCACGTACCTCTTCCGTGAAGGCGTCGATAAGATTTTGAAAAAAGTAGGAGAAGAAGCATCCGAAGTCATCATCGCCGCGAAAAACCGGGATCATGAGGAACTCAAATGGGAAGCGGCAGACCTGCTGTATCACCTGCTTGTCCTGCTCAGAGAACAATCCCTGCCGCTGGATGATGTGCTTGACGTATTGAAAAAACGCCATTCTGAGAAAGAAGAGTAAAGAGCCGTATGATACGGCTCTTTTTGTTTTGTGAAAAAAGTAATAGGTATTTAGATTTATATTAGGTGTTATATATGAATAGTTAATAAAAGGAGATCAAAACCGAGTCTGATTTCCTATTTATCCAAATTCCGCCATGATGTAACATGAAAAAGGATGAAATATTCATCTCTTAACCAGGTCAATAGAATTATTTTTGATATAAAAATAGAATACTATTCTCACAAAACCCGTGGAGGTTCGTAATGAAAAAGATCATCTTTATTTGCTTCAGCTTATTACTTGCCCTGACAGGAGGATGCAGTATGCATGACAATGATAAAAACACCACAAATGACAATAAAACAGAAGCCGTAAAACCAAAAGACATGGATCCAAAAGACCTGCCGCAAGTTCCGGCGTTTCAAGATGAGAAAACGAGAGAGTACATGGTGTCAACGAAAGAAGAGGAGCCGGGGTATTATTTGCTTGAATCTAAGCTGAAAGGGTTTAGGATGTTGTTTCCGGAGGATGGGGAGTATGCACCTGATCTTTCAAGTATAGGAGAAAATGAGGAAACAATAGTATTTGATAGTTTCAATAAAAAAACTAACATTCAATATGACGGGCAATTAGATTATCATCAAGAAAAAAGTTTTGCGAATGACAAGGATACAATGCTTGACATTGTAAGCGGCAGAAATAGCTATAAAGGAAAATACGAAGAAAGAGAGCTATCTGATAAAATTGTATATTCTGCTCAAAAGAAAAGCAGTTTTGATGATGTGGATGAAAAGAATAATTTTTCTTATAGATTTTTTGGTTATGTTAAATCTAAAAAAGAGGATTATTTAGGAATAGAGTATTCTTTTCGTTTTTCTTGCTATAAGGGTAAAGAGGTTTGTTCATTAAAGAAAGAAGAAGCAGAAAAAAAAGTTCGAAAAATAATTGATTCTATCACCTTTTTAAAAGTTAAAAAGGAGAAATAGAGAAAATGGAAAATAAGAATATATTTGAAAATGAAAATGTAAAGCTGCGTTTAATTGACTTGGAGTACGATTATAAAGAAAAATTTGCTTCTAATATTGAAAGTGAAATAAAGAGAGCTAAAACAGGTTTTGAAGTCGAGGTGCGTCGAATATACAAAGAAGAAACACATCGAGATCTTCCAAAAAATCTGGAAATATACACATCTAATGAACTTATTAAAAAAAATTCGAAAATAGATACATCAATAAGAGAGTCCGGATATGATGGTACAGCTATTTATATTAAGGATGATAAACAACACGTTAATCAACTTCATATTATTTCAGAGGGGAGTGCTGATAACGAAGACTGGTCATACAATTTCTTTGGTCTCTTTTTAGGGATAGATGACAGCCAGTACCAAGCGACAAAAGAGTTTGTAAGAAATGCCAAAAGAGAAACAGAGAATTCTCATGATTTAAAGACCTTTGCTATGGGCCACTCACTGGCAAATAATAATCAGGTGATGGTTCAATTAATTGACGGAGAATTTGATGAGGTTTATGGGGTTAACGGAGCTCAAATAAGCGTTGACCACCTGCTAGCAACTGATTTGAATTTGAGAGATAGGCTAATGCATAAATTTCATATTAGACGCTTAAAAGATATAAATGATATCCCACCAGATAAGCTAAAAAAAGAAATCCAAAAATATTATGAAGACAAAGGCGTAACAGCAAACATCATCCAACGCATCTCAAAAGATGACCCGCTGTATGGAGTCAGCGGCAAGGCCGATTTCATTACATTCGGTGATGTGAAGATGGCAGATACAAATACAAGTGTAAAAGGCATCCGAAACATTATGGATGGGGTTCCTGACGAAGATGTGAGGTCAATTCAAAAATTCCTTCAAAAATATAAGGATGACTATGAAAAAGACGGCTTGAACGGTTTTATAAAGGCAGCCAGCGGGATAGACATAGACCTGATTGAGAAAGTGAAAAACACAGACGGCGCTTTAAAGAAAGTAAGTGTTCTATATGAGCATTTTGATGATGTTAAGCAAATGTATGGCCGAATAAAAGAGGAACTGCCGTCGTTTTTAGGTTTTCTTCATACCTTGTTGAGAAACAGCGGACCGGTCGTAGATCAGTTAGCTGAAAACGGTTATATTGATGAAACGCAAAAGAAAGTGATCAAAAAAGAATTTACGAATATTAATGCGAGTATGCGAGGCATAGAATCACGGTACGAACATTTCATTGACCATTTAAAGCATGGCCAATTTATGCAAGCTTTGAAAGACGTTGGTGAAATAGTGGACTATGTAAAATCAATTCTGTCCTCATTGAAAACACTCGACACAGAAACAAAAGACGCACTAAAACTTATCGTCGACGGCCACAGTATCGTTCAAATGCTCAACGCCTTGTCAAAGGAAAAAGGCTTCAGCTATAAAGGCACCGATATTTATTTTACAGGGAAGAGCGGCTCGGGAGAAACGATTCAAGTCAATCTCTCATCCGCTGTCAGAATCTATCAAAACGGTATGAAAATCGTTGAAGATATGGAAGATGCGATTTCTAAGTACCAGAAGGTTTACAGTCAGGAAATCGATGAAGACTTCATAGACAAAAAGCAGGCGATCATCACGGCTATTCATCATATGGAAGAAAACCCTTCGCATTATGCCTTCGATCTTCAATTCCGGCTTGCAGCTGGTTTCAGCCACACATTCGATAAATTGGAGAAAATCTCAGTTCATGAATCATTCCACACAGGTGCGCTTCCTGCTAATGATGGAATTGTTGCTGAATTAAAAAAACAGACAACAGAAAAAAGAGATTTTATCAAAAATATCCGCGAGAGTATTGAAAAGCTGTTTGAAAAAGAAGAAATGATTTCTCAGTTATTTGATTTTCAGCCTTAGGAGGAATATGAAGAGTGACTTCCTTATTTTCAGAAAGTGAAACAGAAATTGTATCAACGACCTATATGTTTCTTACCCAAGATGAAATGAAGGGGAAAGCGGGCACCCTCAATCAACCGATCAACGACTTTCTCAGCCTGACAAAGAAATTTGAGTCTTCATTAAAAGAGGAAATCAAAGGGCAAAAAGGGTTGATTGTAAAAAAAATAAAAAAAGAGCTTGAGTCTAATAGCGAAAAACGAAAAGCTGCCCTTCAGATGATAAAAGAAGAACATACCGCAAAAGTTGATCGGTACAAAATGATAATAGAAGACCTGCGACAGCAGGATGTAACATTGACTTACAGAAAAAAGAAGCCAGTGAAAGATGTCTAACACAAAAATCTCCTATTCAAACAATGAGTGGGAGATTTTTATTTTGATCACGGCAAAAATATACTGAAAAAGTCTTTCTCCATTGATATGATTGAGAAAGAGTAAAAATCATCCTTTTGCTATGACTTTTCACCTTTCTGAACGCTGAAACAGGAGGAAAATATATGCCAACCAAGAAACAAAAATCTAAAAGTAAATTGAAACCCTTTTTTGCCTTAGTAAGACGGACCAATCCTTCTTATGGAAAGCTCGCCTTTGCGCTTGCCCTCAGTGTAGTAACCACGCTGGTCAGCCTGCTCATTCCATTATTAACGAAGCAGCTTGTCGATGGTTTTTCTATGTCAAATCTGTCAGGCACGCAAATCGGTTTGATCGCGCTGGTGTTTTTCGTTCAGGCGGGTTTAAGCGCTTATGCCACCTATGCGCTTAACTATAATGGACAAAAAATCATTTCCGGGCTGCGGGATTTATTATGGAAGAAATTAATTAAGCTGCCTGTCTCTTATTTCGATACAAATGCTTCCGGAGAAACAGTCAGCCGTGTAACGAACGATACGATGGTTGTCAAAGAATTGATTACAACCCATATCAGCGGATTTATTACAGGCATCATTTCTGTCATTGGATCATTGACAATCTTGTTTATTATGAACTGGAAGCTGACACTGCTTGTGTTAGTGGTCGTTCCGCTGGCCGCTCTTATTTTGGTGCCGATTGGACGGAAAATGTTCTCCATTTCACGGGAAACACAAGATGAAACAGCCCGTTTTACAGGCCTGCTTAATCAAATTCTCCCGGAAATCAGACTTGTCAAAGCTTCAAATGCGGAGGATGTCGAATACGGCCGCGGGAAAACAGGGATTTCCTCATTATTTAAGCTTGGCGTTCGAGAAGCTAAGGTTCAATCACTTGTCGGCCCGCTTATCTCACTCGTGTTAATGGCAGCCCTTGTCGCAGTCATCGGATATGGCGGCATGCAGGTATCTTCAGGCGAGCTCACAGCCGGAGCGCTCGTGGCTTTTATTTTATATTTGTTTCAAATTATTATGCCGATGGGCCAGATTACAACGTTTTTCACACAGCTGCAAAAATCAATCGGTGCAACAGAACGAATGATTGAGATTTTAGCAGAGGAAGAGGAAGATACAGTGACAGGAAAACAAATTGAAAATGCGCATCTCCCTATCCAGCTGGATTGCGTGTCTTTTGGATATAAGCCTGATCAGCTGATCTTAAAAGAGGTCAGCGCTGTCATTGAAGCAGGTAAAGTCACAGCGATTGTCGGTCCGAGCGGCGGGGGGAAAACGACGCTGTTTAAGCTGCTTGAACGTTTTTATTCTCCGACTGCAGGGTCCATTCGGCTGGGGGACGAGCCGATTGATACTTATTCGCTTGAATCGTGGCGGGAGCACATCGGGTATGTATCGCAGGAAAGCCCGTTAATGTCCGGGACAATCAGAGAAAATATTTGCTACGGGTTAGAACGAGATGTGACGGATGCTGAGATCGAAAAAGCCGCGGAGATGGCATATGCGCTCAATTTTATAAAGGAGCTGCCGAATCAGTTTGATACAGAAGTAGGCGAACGCGGCATTATGCTGTCAGGCGGACAAAGGCAAAGAATCGCGATTGCGAGAGCGCTTCTCCGTAACCCAAGCATTCTTATGCTCGATGAAGCTACCTCAAGTCTCGACAGCCAATCTGAAAAATCAGTTCAGCAGGCGCTGGAGGTGCTGATGGAGGGCCGCACAACGATTGTTATCGCTCACCGCCTATCTACCGTTGTAGATGCGGACCAGCTTTTGTTTGTTGAAAAAGGGGAAATTACCGGTCGTGGAACACACCATGAGTTAATGGCTTCCCATGGTCTTTATAGGGATTTTGCTGAACAGCAGCTGAAAATGAATGCGGACTTAGAAAACAAAGCTGGGTAAATTCTGGTCGAATCAGCCAATAAAAAAGAGGAGGGATTTTCCCAATCCTTCCTTTTGAACTATTGAGGGGCTTACGATTTATGGTATACTACTGACGGTAATATTGTATAAAACGGAGGATAGTTGTGGGAAAACACACTTCTGAACATAAAAATCACGCACAAATTGTCCAGCTGCTTCAAGATGGACAATATTTTTTTCATAAAGGCTTGAAAGCGTATAAAGAGCGCAATCTAAAACGGGCAAGCAAACTGATTCAGCGCGCGGTTCATTTGGAGCCGGAGGATTCAGAGATGCTTTCACAGCTTGCGGTCATTTATTCGGAAATGGGCCAGTATCAAGAGTCGAACGATCTTCTTGACTATATCATGGCAAATCTGGAGGCCGAAATGCCGGAGTGCCATTACTTTAAAGCGAATAACTTTGCCCATCTGGGGCTCTTCCAGGAAGCTTATAAAGAAGCGGCCGCTTATTCTGATGCGGACCCGGATGGTGAATTCGCCGAAGAAAACGATAGTCTGCTTGATTTGCTCGATTTAGGAGACGACGGCATTGAGGATTCGTTGTATGACCAGGATGAACTGCTGGTGAAACAGGATCGGGCAAAGTCATTGCTGGAAAGCGGCCAGCTTGCTGAAGCAGTTGCGGCGCTTGAGGAAATCACAGCTGAATATCCGGAGCTTTGGTCAGCATACAACAATCTCGCGCTTGCCTATTTCTATTCAGGAAACGTTGTAAAAGCGAAGCAAACCGCTTATGAAGTGCTTTCTCATAATGAAGGAAATCTTCACGCCTTATGCAATCTTCTCGTTTTCTACTATTATGAAAGAGAAGACGAAAAAGTGGCGGAATTGAGTGATCAGCTCTCCAATGTCTATCCGATGCTATTGGAGCAGCGTTATAAATTGGGTGCTACATTGGCGCTTGTCGGCCGCTACGAGATCGGATATAAATGGCTCAAATCATTATATAAAACCGGCTTTGAAGGTGACGACACCTTCTTTTACTGGCTTTCCTGCTCTGCTTATTTTACGGGACATACCGACTTTGCCGAGACGATCTGGAGAAAAGTCGAGTCGCAATATCCCGGCGAAGACCGCCCGGCGCCTTGGATTGAGCGGAGGGAAGCTCTTCCTTCATCTGTGGAGCAGCGTCTCGCAGCCTATTATATCAGCAGCACAAAGGGAGAAACAGAGCATCTTGAAGCGGTGATACGCTCAAAGAGAATCACCGCTCCTTTTGAAACTCATTTTGTAAAGCTGCTTCTGAATGGAGATTCTGCTGCTGCTGACGTTTCAGAGGATGCACTTTTCGCTTATCAAACGGTCAAATTATTAGAGCAAGCTGAAAAAGAAGAGATGAAAACAGAAGTCATGAGCTGCTGGGTTTTCCATGTCATCCAGCAAATTCGTGCAGCTGCTCCGTTGAAGAATGAGAAAGGCTGGGCAGCAGCCATCTGTTATATTTGGAAAGAAGCCCATGGCAAGCAAGACACGAAAAAAGACACAGCGGCCCGATTCGGCATCTCTCCGGCAACTTTGACGAAATATATGAAATATATTGATGATATTCTAGAATAGTAAATTTTAAAGAGTCGATTTATTTAATCGGCTCTTTTTTTGTTTGATAGATTATATTGAGAAAATAATATCGACAGTTTTTTTACACGCTTAAGAAAAATGACAAATGATGTGTGACTTGACATCTGTTTGAAACATAAATGTAATAAAATTTATCGCTAATTTGTCGAAACTTGATGGTATAATGATTCTCGTACATAAGGAATTAGTGTTTTTTACATATGATGTGAAATAAACGCTATACAACCAGAATAAGAGATGCACAGAATAATTAACCATAAACAACCATCATTCCTCGTAGAGTATGAGGAACGAAACTTGATGTTCAAAATACGATTCCAAATGAGGACAGGTTCACAGTAAAAGGGAGGATATAAAAAGTGAGAAAGAGTTTAATTACACTTGGTTTGGCTTCCGTCATCGGGACAAGCAGTTTTTTGATCCCATTTACAAGTAAAACTGCATCGGCGGAAACATTAGATGAAAAGAAACAAAAAATTGAAAGCAAGCAATCTGAGGTTGCTTCCAGCATTGAAGCGAAGGAAAAAGAATTAACTGAGCTTCAGGAAAATCAATCAAAGATTGAAAAAGAACTGAAAGACATTAACGCTAAGGCGCTTGATACAAGCAACAAGATCGAAGATAAAAAAGAAGAAAATGATAAAACAAAAGAAGAAATCAAAAAACTGAAAAAAGAGATTAAAGAAACTGAAGCACGCATCGAAAAACGCAATGAAATCCTGAAAAAACGCGTTCGTTCTTTACAGGAAAGCGGCGGATCTCAAGGATACATAGATGTTCTTTTAGGATCAACAAGCTTTGGTGACTTTATCTCTCGTGCGACTGCGGTTTCATCTATTGTGGACGCAGACAAAGATTTAATCAAACAGCAAGAGCAGGATAAAGCGAAGCTCGAAGATTCTGAAGCGGATTTGAATGACAAGCTGAAAGAAGTTCAAGCTGCATTGGCTAAATTAGAAACAATGCAAAAAGACCTTGATAAACAGCTTAATGAAAAAGACAAGCTTTTCGACGAAGCAAAAGCAAGCCAAAAGAAAACGGCTAAAGCGATTTCTGAATTAAAATCAGAGGCGTCTGAACTTGCAAATCAAAAAGCAAATACTGAAGCTGAACAAGCACGCATCAAAAAAGAACAAGAAGCAGCGGCTGCTTTGATCAAAAAGCAGGAAGAAGCACAAAAAGCATCTGATGAAACACAAACAGATGACAGTCAAACGGCTACAACTGAATCAGCAAAAGCAAGCTCATCTGATGATTCTTCAGACAATTCTTCTAACGGTTCATCAAACAGCTCGTCAAACGGCTCATCTTCTAAGAAGAGCAGCGGCTCAAACAGCAATTCAGGCGGCACTGTTATCAGCAACTCTGGCGGAATTGAAGGCGCGATCAGCGTTGGTTCAAGCATTGTAGGACAATCTCCGTACAAGTTTGGCGGCGGACGCAGCCAATCTGATATCAACAACCGTATTTTTGACTGCTCATCATTCGTACGCTGGGCATACGCTTCTGCAGGTGTTAACCTTGGACCTGTAGGCGGAACAACTACTGATACGTTAGTTGGCAGAGGACAAGCTGTCAGCGCATCTGAAATGAAACGCGGAGACCTTGTGTTCTTTGACACTTACAAAACAAATGGACACGTAGGAATCTACTTAGGAAACGGTACTTTCCTAAACGACAATACATCTCATGGCGTATCTGTTGACTCTATGAGCAATCCTTACTGGAAAAAAGCATTTAAAGGCGTTGTAAGACGTGTTGTTCAATAATAAATATGACAAGGGCCTTCTAAAACAGAAGGCTCTTTCTTTATTAACATATACCCTTTTCGAATACATTTAATCCTGTTGAGCAAAAAAATAGCGTATCACCATGAGATTTTATAGGATATGGGTAAGGAATACGTTTGATGGGGATTCTTATCTTATAAGAAGGAGCCCAAACTTGAAAAGATGGTTTAAGGAGTGAATAGTGTGTCAGAAGAAAAAATTTATGACGTGATTATAATCGGCGCGGGTCCTGCTGGGATGACGGCCGCTGTATACACATCAAGAGCGAATTTATCAACATTAATGATTGAAAGAGGAATTCCTGGCGGACAAATGGCCAATACGGAAGATGTAGAAAACTATCCTGGATTCGAAAGTATCCTTGGGCCTGAGCTTTCTAACAAAATGTTTGAACACGCGAAAAAATTCGGCGCTGAATACGCTTATGGCGATATTAAAGAGGTCATTGACGGCAAAGAGTACAAAGTAGTCAAAGCTGGTTCAAAGGAATATAAAGCACGTGCTGTCATCATTGCTGCAGGTGCGGAATATAAAAAAATCGGCGTGCCTGGCGAAAAAGAATTGGGCGGACGCGGTGTATCTTATTGTGCAGTATGTGACGGCGCTTTCTTTAAAGGCAAAGAACTTGTCGTTGTTGGCGGCGGAGATTCCGCGGTTGAAGAAGGCGTATATCTGACTCGTTTCGCTTCAAAAGTAACGATTGTTCACAGACGTGATAAACTCCGTGCTCAAAGTATTCTTCAAGCGAGAGCATTTGATAATGAAAAAGTTGACTTCCTATGGAACAAAACCGTGAAGGAAATTCATGAGGAAAACGGCAAAGTCGGTAACGTAACGCTTGTCGATACGGTAACCGGTGAAGAAAGTGAATTCAAAACAGACGGCGTATTCATTTACATTGGCATGCTTCCTCTGTCTAAACCGTTTGAGAATCTGGGCATTACGAATGAAGAAGGCTACATCGAAACAAACGACCGCATGGAGACAAAGGTTGAAGGAATTTTCGCTGCCGGAGACATTCGCGAAAAATCACTGCGCCAAATCGTAACCGCTACAGGAGACGGAAGCATTGCGGCACAAAGCGTACAGCATTATGTCGAAGAGCTTCAAGAAACGCTGAAAACCTTAAAATAAAAAGGGCTGTCATACGAGTTTCACATTACGTTACTGGGTTTTAATTCCGCTGTAACACATGTGTAATGCTTTTCGGTTATGATTAATAAAGTAATTGACCCCCTTTTTATAATGAATACACTTTTTTGGCACGGATTCTCCAGTTATCCGTGTCCTTTTTTTGTCCATAAATAAAAGATGAATGCCAGTTACAGCAAAATCATCTGAATTAAGGAATGAATATGCTGTAAAATAGAAGAAAAGATTGTCAATGTCTCTTCATTGTGGGAGGCATCTTGAAGCGGTATAATAAAGAGACGATGACAGGACGAAGGTTAGGTGACGTACTTGCAAAGAGTGACAAATTGTGTGCTTCAGACGGATGACAAAGTTCTTCTGCTTCAAAAGCCGAGACGCGGATGGTGGGTCGCGCCGGGAGGCAAGATGGAGAGCGGAGAATCAGTCAGAGACTCCGTCATCAGAGAGTACAGAGAAGAGACTGGTATCTATATCATAAATCCTCAATTAAAAGGCGTTTTTACCTTTATTATTAAAGACGGTGACCACATTGTCTCCGAGTGGATGATGTTTACGTTTGTCGCTGATTCATACACAGGACAAAATGTATCAGAATCAGAGGAAGGCAAACTGCAGTGGCACGATGTCAATGACATTCAGAGCCTGCCTATGGCCCCTGGAGACGGCCATATCCTTGATTTTATGATGAAGGGACAAGGGCTGCTGCACGGCACATTTACGTATACACCGGAATTTGAGCTGCTCAGTTATCGTTTAGACCCGCAGCACATCAAATAGAAAGACAAGTCAGGGGGGAGAAAGATGAGTGTTAGTGAATCACATGATATTCAGCTTGTCATTATAACCGGAATGTCGGGAGCGGGGAAAACTGTCGCGATCCAAAGCTTTGAAGATCTCGGCTATTTCTGCGTCGATAATCTTCCGCCTTCATTGCTTCCGAAGTTTTTAGAGCTGATGAAGGAATCAAATTCTAAAATGAGCAAAGTTGCGCTTGTGATGGATTTGCGCGGCCGCGAATTTTTTGACCGGCTGATTGAAGCGCTGGATGAAATGGCCGAAAATCCGTGGATCACACCGCGAATTTTATTCCTGGACGCGAAGGATTCCATTCTCGTCACAAGATATAAAGAAACGAGACGCTCGCATCCTTTGGCAGCGACTGGCCTGCCGCTTGAAGGCATTGCGCTGGAACGAGAGCTGCTTGAGGAATTAAAAGGCCGCTCTCAGATCATTTATGATACGTCTGACATGAAGCCGCGTGATTTGCGTGAAAAAATCGTGAAGCACTTTGCGACAAACCAAGGAGAGACATTTACCGTAAATGTCATGTCATTTGGTTTTAAATACGGTATTCCAATTGATGCAGATCTCGTCTTTGATGTCAGATTTTTGCCGAATCCGTACTATATCGAAAGCATGCGGCCGCTGACTGGCAAGGATAAAGAAGTTTCCTCTTACGTCATGAAGTGGAATGAAACACAAAAGTTCAATGAGAAATTAATTGATCTGCTGAGCTTTATGCTTCCATCTTATAAAAGAGAAGGAAAAAGCCAGGTTGTCATTGCGATCGGCTGCACAGGGGGCCAGCACCGCTCTGTGACATTAGCCGAGAATTTAGCTGATTATTTCAAAAAGGATTACTATACTCATGTTACTCACCGGGACATTGAAAAGAGAAGCCGGAAATAAGATGGGACAAAAGCCGAAAATTGCAATCTTTGGCGGCGGTACAGGTCTTTCTGTATTGCTTCGGGGCCTAAAGCATAAACCTGTTGACATCACGGCCATTGTAACAGTTGCCGATGATGGCGGAAGCTCTGGCCGTCTGCGGAATGAACTGAAAATTCCACCTCCCGGAGACATCAGAAATGTGCTTGCCGCTTTATCCGATGTGGAGCCGCTTGTTGAAGATCTTTTTCAGCACCGCTTCAATAAAGGGAATGACTTAACAGGCCATTCTCTCGGGAATTTGATTTTGGCAGCGATGACAAATATAACCGGTGATTTTTTTCACGCTGTCACAGAAATGAGCAAGGTGCTGAATGTCAGAGGAAAGGTTTTGCCGGCTGCCAATGCCAGTGTCGTTTTGCATGCTGAGATGGAAGATGGCCGCGTGGTCTCAGGCGAGTCAACGATCCCAGAATACGGACAGCGCATTAAGCGTGTTTTTCTCACGCCTGAACAGATTGATCCGCTGCCGGAAACAATAGACGTAATCAGGGAAGCGGATTTGATTATTATCGGCCCGGGAAGCCTCTATACCAGCATTCTTCCCAATTTGCTCGTCCCAAAAATCGGGGAAGAAGTGATAAAGGCGCCGGCGAAAAAAGTATACATTTGCAACGTGATGACTCAGCCCGGCGAAACGCTCCATTACACCGCTGCTGATCATGTGAAAGCGCTCAATCAGCATATGGGCTGTGGTTTTATTGATACGATATTAGTGAACAGTGAAGACATTCCCGACGAAATAAAACGTAAGTACGAAATGGAATCGGCGCGTCCTGTTGATTTTGATATCGAAGAGCTGAAAGCGATGGGGCTTGAAGTCATCAGAGATCAAATTGTAACGTATAAAAATGACGTAATACGTCACGATACACATAAAGTGGCCTCTCTTCTTGTTGATTTACTGAAAGAATGAAGCCTTGAAATGAGGTGGCTATATGTCATTTGCATCAGAAACAAAAAAAGAATTAACGAATCTGGAAGTGAAGGACTGCTGCATTAATGCCGAGCTGTCTGCACTCATTCGGATGAATGGAGCTTTATCATTTACAAACCGCCATCTCGTACTCGATGTTCAAACTGAAAACGCGGCGATTGCCCGCCGCATCTATACATTGCTGAAAAAACAATATGATGTGTCGGTCGAGCTGCTGGTCAGAAAGAAAATGCGGCTGAAAAAGAATAACGTCTATATTGTGCGTTTTTCAGAAAATGCAAAAACGATCTTAGAGGATTTAAAAATACTCGGGGAGAATTTTGTGTTTGAACGAAGTATTTCGAAAGAGCTGGTCAAAAAGAGATGCTGCAAGCGTTCTTATATGAGAGGAGCATTTTTGGCAGGAGGTTCGGTCAATAACCCGGAAACCTCCTCGTATCATTTAGAAATCTTCTCTCTTTATAAGGAGCATAACGATTCATTATGCGACCTGTTAAATGAGTTTCAGTTAAACAGCAAAACGCTTGAACGGAAAAAAGGCTACATTACCTATTTAAAAGAGGCTGAGAAGATTACAGAGTTTCTGAACGTAATTG
Source organism: Bacillus sp. PS95 (assembly GCF_037963565.1). Taxonomy (NCBI): domain Bacteria; kingdom Bacillati; phylum Bacillota; class Bacilli; order Caryophanales; family Bacillaceae; genus Bacillus; species Bacillus sp. PS95. The sequence goes on along the minus strand of NZ_CP150160.1, from coordinate 3,530,335 downwards.
GCGCTCACAATTCGCTTCTGCGATTTGAGGATGTCAGAATCGTCCGGGACATGAGAAATTCGGTCAACCGCCTCGTCAATTGTGAAACAGCCAACTTAAACAAAACAATCGGCGCATCGCTGAGACAGGTGGAAAATATTAAATACATCGATGAAAGAATCGGCCTGGAGGCGCTGCCTGAAAAACTTCGGGAAATTGCGCAGCTTCGGATTGATTATCAGGAAGTGACGCTGAAAGAGCTGGGGGAAATGGTAGCAAGCGGGAAAATCAGCAAATCAGGGATCAATCACAGGCTGAGAAAACTTGACGAAATCGCAGAACAGCTGCGGACAGGGCAAACCGTCACTTTAAAATAACCGTAAAGAAAAGGGGAGATCTTATGGTTCAACAGAAAGTGGAAGTTCGATTAAAGACAGGACTGCAAGCACGTCCTGCTGCTTTGTTTGTACAAGAAGCAAACCGGTTTACGTCAGATGTGTTTCTTGAGAAGGATGGGAAAAAAGTAAACGCCAAAAGCATCATGGGGCTGATGAGCCTTGCGGTAAGCACAGGCACTGAGGTTACCTTGATTGCCCAGGGAGAAGATGAACAAGAGGCGCTGGAGAAGCTGGCTGCTTACGTTCAAGAAGAAGTTTAGGTGATAAAAATGAGTGACTTTCTAAAAGACTGCTTTCAGAAAATTGGCTGGGAGAAAGATCATGTCAGCTTCGGCGATCTTCCCCTTTTTCTCAAAGCAATGGCATACCGTTTTCCATTCGAAAACCGTGCCGTACTTGCAAAAGAGAATTATAAGATCACAAAAGAAGAGCTATGGCGACGTCTGCTCAAAGATCAGCACGGCGGCCTATGCTACGATCTAAATGGTTTCCTTTATTTTGTCTTGCGTGAGGCCGGGTTTCACGTGAAGCTCATTCGAGGAACGGTTTATGCAGGCAATCAAGAGGGATGGGCACTAGAAGGGACGCATGCTGCTGTATGGCTGTCTGCGGAAAACGGCGATTACCTCGTTGATATCGGCTTCGGCATCAACCTGGCGCTCCAGCCGATACCGCTTTCCGGAGAAACGGTACAGTCACCAGTCGGGTCATTCCGAATCAAAAGAGAAGAGACAGAAAAGGGCAGCCATGTTCTGCTGATGGACAAGGGAGAAGGCTGGCAAATCGGGTACGCCTTTACTCTTGAAGAGAGTGATCTCGGTGATTTAGATAACATGAAGGACATCATTCACTCTCATGAAAAATCTCCTTTTAACAAATCCCCGCTTGCCTCAAAGCTGACGCCGAGCGGAAGGATGGTCATGTCAGAGCGCCATTTTACGATTCATGAAAACGGCGGTGACATTCAAAAAAGCGACATCGGCCCTTCAGGATTTGAAGAGAAATTAAATACTCATTTTTTGTAACGTGAAAAGCTTGCAGGTTATCTGCAAGCTTTTTCTTATGAACAAGTGTAGATCGCTGTATCAAATGCATCTTCTGGGATATACAGTTTTCCCTTTTCGTATTTATAAGGAATTTCATTCTCTTTAAAACACTCTTTGGTATAGTCAGTTAGTGTATCCCCAATTTCTATGTATTTCCCGGTATAGTTGGGCTGACATGCTGAAAGAATTGACGTCATTGCCAGAAACAGCATGATTTTCTTCATCACGACACCTGCCTATTATGAAAATTTTACCTTTATCATTCTATCATAACAAAAAGAAAAAGACCGATTTACTATTCCGCACATGCTATAATAATTTTGGAATCTTCTAGAAAAATCATCGTGATGTACATATAAGGGGGATCAACGTGTATCGGATTTTGCTTGTGGAAGATGATGAGCGGATTGCTTCTTTGCTGGGCGGTCATCTTCAAAAATACGGATATGAAGTGAAAATTGCTGAACAGCTGAATGATATAAAATTGGAATTTGCAGAAATGAAGCCTGATCTTGTGCTGCTTGATATCAACCTTCCTTTTTTTGACGGGTTTTATTGGTGCAGGCAAATCCGTACCATTTCCAATGCGCCGATTATCTTTATATCGGCACGGACCGATGAGCTGAATCAGGTAATGGCGATTGAAAATGGCGGCGATGATTATATCACAAAGCCGTTCCATCTAGAGGTAGTGATGGCCAAAATCAAAAGCGTCCTGCGCCGCACATATGGTGAATATTCGCCCTCTTTGGCGCAGGAATCTAGAATAGTGGAGCTTGGCGGGCTGACGATTTATCCTGATCAGAATGAGGCCGAATGGAACAGCGTCCGTATTCTGTTTTCCCAAAAAGAATTCCAGCTTCTCTCTATTTTTGTGAGGGAGCATAAAAAAATTGTCTCTCGTGATGAACTATTGGAGGCGTTATGGGATGACGTTGATTTTGTCGATGACAATACGTTAACGGTCAATGTCAACCGGCTGCGGAGAAAACTGGAGAATGCAGGACTGACAGATTGCATTTCCACAATCAGAGGACAAGGCTATCAATTTCAAGTCAATCGGAAGGATGAAGCGGAGTGTTAAAGACGTATCTCATTGACCGCTTAGCCATTATTCTATTTTCATTATTAGGGATAGGGTCCGCCATGCTGATTGCGTATTTAAGCATTGTAGAGTGCGGCGCAGAACCTTCCAAAGAAAATATGATGTACATATGGATTTTGCCTGGTACTCTTTTAGCCGCAGGTTTTGCTGTTGATTATGTTCGGCAAATTTCCTTTCTCACATATGTTAAAAAGCTTGCAGAACAAGCCTCTTCTTCGAATGACATCGGACAGTCTTTGAAAGCCAGAAAGCCAAGAACAGGAGAGCAAGTGCTTTGGACGAAGATGATCAACGCACTCGGGCAGCAATACGAAAGCAGGCTCTCACAATATATCAATCAGCAAAAACAGCATTACACCTTCACCAACCAATGGGTCCACCATATGAAAACACCGGTATCCGTCATATCCTTAATGATTCAGGAAGGAAAAAACGGAACCTCATCCTCTTTTCCGACGTTCTTAGAGGAGCTGGAGGATGAGAATGAGAGATTTCGTTACGGTCTTGATATGATGCTGCAAACGGCTCGGCTGGAGGAATTTGCATTTGATGTAAAGCCGCAAACCTTTGATTTGGCAGAAATGGTTCGTTCACTGATCAATCAGGAAAAACGTCAGTTTATTAAACGGCGCCTTTTTCCAACATTACATGTGCCGTCAAATGCCGTTCAGATTTCCAGTGATCAAAAGTGGCTTTCCTTTGTTGTCGAGCAAATCCTTTTCAACGCCTTAAAATATTCAAAGCAAGGTGTGGGAGACCCTATTACAATCCGGATTGAAACACAGGGACATGAGACGCGATTGTCGGTTGCCGACGAAGGAATCGGCATACCGCCACAGGATCTGCCGCGGATTTTTGACGCGTTTTTTACCGGAGAAAACGGACGAACCATGAAAGAGGCAACTGGAATGGGCCTTTATTTAGCAAAACAGGTGTGCAGCCGTCTCGGCCATAAGCTGTATGCGGAATCAAAAGAAGGGGCTGGCACTGTGATGACCATCGTGTTTTCAAGTGACACCCTCGTGAATGTGACAGCATTGTAAGGTTGGGGAGCGGAATTGCAAGAAAGTTCGATGGGAGGATGCTGACTTCCTTTTTATAATAAAGAAAAAGGAGGAGCAGAACATGAACGTGTTGCAAACAACGAACCTATCGAAAACGTACTATTCAAATAAAGGAACAATATCATACCAAGCGCTCAGCGCCTTTGATCTTAGTGTGTCAAAAGGGGAATTTGTCGGGATTATGGGGCCGTCGGGAAGCGGAAAAACCACGCTTTTGAATTTGCTGGCTACCATTGATAAGCCGACCCAGGGCGAGATGATGATCAACGGCATTCAGCCGAAAACGTTAAAGGACCAAGAGCTGGCTTTGTTTCGCAGAAGAGAACTCGGCTTCGTCTTTCAGGATTTTAATCTGCTTGATACGCTGACGATTCGTGAAAATATTCTCTTGCCGCTCGCATTGGATAAGGTAAAGCTGAGAGAAATGGAAGCCCGATTGGATGAACTGGCGGATACGCTGCAAATCAAGCACATTCTCGATCATCGCACATATGAGGTTTCAGGCGGACAGCAGCAGCGGGCAGCCTGTGCCAGAGCGATTATTCACAATCCGGCGCTCATCCTTGCCGATGAACCGACAGGAAACCTCGACTCAAAATCGGCAAAGCAAGTGATGAACACACTGGCTCAGTTGAATGAGGAAAAGGAAGCGACGATTCTGTTGGTTACGCATGATGCCACAGCAGCAAGTTTCTGTAAACGAATTGTTTTTATTAAAGACGGACGTTTCTTTTCAGAGATTCACAGAGGAACAAACAGGCAGGTGTTTTATCAAAGTATATTGGATACCTTGAGTGTGTTGGGAGGCGATTTTCATGAATTTGAGAACTATCGCCCGTAAAAACATTCTTGGGAATCTGCAACGGTATGTGGCCTACTTTTTAAGCTGTGTGTTTGCCGTTTCGGTGTTTTTTGTCTTCACATCATTTATTTTTCATCCTGATGTCAATGAAGACAATATATATGGAGGAAGCCTTGTCAAAACATGCTTGAGCGCAGCTCTTGTCGTCATCATTGTGTTTTGTATATTTTTCATCACATATTCCAATTCAGCGTTTTTGCAGGCAAGAAAGAAAGAGTTTGGGCTGCTGACACTGTTTGGCACATCAAAGCAGCAGCTTCGCAAGATGATTTATTATGAGCAGTCACTTATTTCTCTTGCGGCGATTGCGGCCGGCATTGGAGCAGGCCTGTTATTTTCAAAACTGTTTTTTATGATCATGACATGGATGCTCAGCGTGAAGGTGCCGATTTCGTTTGCCATTGTGCCGAAAGCGTTTGTGATGACAATTGCCGGCTTTCTCATCCTGTTTCAGACGCTGCTCATTTTATCACTGGGACGGATTCGGAAGCTGGAAATCATTGAACTGATTAAATCAGCCAAAAAGCCGAAAAGTTTGCCAGTTTATTCGAAATGGCTCACTGTATTGTCTTTGCTATGTCTTGGCAGCGGTTATTATCTATCTGCAACAGCCAATGCAATTGACATGATGTTTCGGGTTTTTCCAATTTTGATTTTAGTGTTAATTGGCACGTATTTCTTTTTTACCCAAAGCAGTGTGGCATTTTTCCGCATGCTGTACCGAAAGAAACACAGCTTCTACAAAGGCACAAATATCATTGTGCGTTCCAACATGATATTCAGGCTGAAGGATCATGCACGCATGCTGTTTTTAACCTCTGTCATTACAGCGGTCATATTAACAGCTACAGGTGTCATCTATATGTTTTATTCCGATTTACAAAGGCAGGAGGAGCAAAGCATTCCTCAGTCTGTTTCCTGGGTGGAAAAGGATGCTTCCCGCTTTCAGGTCATGAAGCCTGAGACAGCTGAGAATACATTGAAAAAAGCTCATGCTGTTATCAAGTATAAGGTGGATGCCACAGGGATTCCTGTCACTTTTCAATCAGACTTGCCGTATGGAAATAAGAAGATAGAAGCGGAAGCTTTGCTGATTTCAGAAAAAGTCTATAATCAAGTCGCAAAGGAAAAAGGGTTCCCAGTTATTCATTTACAAGAAAATGAAGCATTTATTAATGTTTCTTTTCAAATGATGGTGAAAGACACATTTGGAGAAGGGGAAACAGCAGCATTTCATATGAAGTCAGGAAAAACCCTTTCCTACGTCATGAAAAAGCAGCAAAACAAAGGGATATTGATGTCTGTCGATGGAGTCAGCCGTTTATTGGTTGTCAGCGAAAAGAGCTTTGACAGTCTGTCACAGGATGTGCCGCTGAAGGAGCAGATGAGAATGGTAGGTTATGAGCTTGAGCATTGGCAGGAGACGGTGGATGTCTCTGAAAAGCTTGAAAACATGGTGCCGAAAGAACATACATCTGATTTTCAAACACGTGCTCCTAGTTATCAAATTGTAAAGCAGGGAGTTGCATTAATGCTGTTTATTGGTCTGTTTGTCAGCGTGCTGTTTTTTATCGTGCAAGGAAGCATGCTGTATTTGCGGATGTTTACGGAAATAGAAGATACGAGAGTGCAGGTGTTAGCCTTAAAAAGGATAGGGGTTACGGACAAAGAGATTCACTCGATCCTTGGAAAGCAAATAGGATTTTTATTCTTCATCCCATTTATCGCAGGTACGATTCACGCGGGCTTTGCGTATGCAGCGTTAAGTAATATGCTGAATTCCAATTTATTTCTTGAGGCCGTAATTGTCATCTTCATTTATTTTGTATTCCAGGCTCTTTATTATATCGTTACCCGTCATATTTATAAGCGTGCTGTTCTTCAGCGTATGTAATAGAAATCCGGTCTGTTATCAGACCGGATTTTTGATTTATTGAAATTCTCTTGTGAGATTTTTCGGTGTTTGTCCTTGAATGGCTGCAATCATATTTTCGGCGGCCTGTTTGCACATGTTGAAGCGCACTTTAGCTGTTGCTGAACCGATATGAGGAAGCAGCGTGACATTATCCAGCTGCAGGAGCGGATTATCTTGGGTGACAGGCTCTTTTTCGTATACATCTAAGCCGGCTCCCCTGATCCAGCCTTCCTGAAGAGCGCGAATCAGTGCTTTTTCATCAACTGTCTTTCCCCGGGAAATATTGACGAAAATTGCTGAATCCTTCATCAACTTAAATTCGCGTTCTCCTATCATGTGATAGGTTTCGTCAGTCAGCGGCGTAATGAGAAGAATAAAATCAGATTGCTCCAGCAATGTATCAAGCTCTGCATACTTAACGCCGATGCTGTCTTCTGTTTCTTGTTTGCGATGTCGGTTATGATAAAGCACTTCCATATCAAAACCAAATTTGGCGCGTCTCGCTGCTTGTTCTCCAATTCTGCCCATGCCGATAATGCCTAACGTTTGATGATGAACATCAATTCCGAAAAGCGCTTCCTCTTCCACGGTCCCCCATTTTCCTGCTCTGACAAAACGGTCCAGTTCGGCAACACGTCTGGCGGAAGACAGAATCAGTGAAAAAGCCAGATCTGCAACTGTGTCATCCAGTGTATAAGGTGTATGAGTGCCGATGACTCCTCTTTCTTTCATTGCTTCTATATCGAAGTTATCGTAGCCTACTGATTGGTTGCTGACCACTTTGAGCTTAGTCGCGTGTTCCAGCAACTCACGATTGATTGACGGGCCGGACGTCCCTGACGTTAAAAGCCCTTCCGCATCTTTTAATTTTTCAAATAGCACGTCACTCGGAAGCGTATCCTCCTGCCATACTTCATAACGGCAATGTTCACCGATGAATGCTTCAATCTCTTCAGGAATCGGTTTTGTGATAAATACAAATGGTTTCAACAAGGCTCCCCCTTTATGGCTGTTGTCTATTTCATTATATCGGAAATAAATAGATGTTAAAAATATAGCTGCGTTCTTTTTATTTTCTGGTTCTTTTGAACTTAAAATGGAGATCGAACAGCTAAATCTGCTTAAAAAAGTTTTTTAATTATCAGAATTCACCCATATTTTTTGTCAGACAAATCATCAATATGCGAGCAGCAGCCGGATTATAGGATGCATTAAATATAAATTTTATTATCTTTGAAAGATATAAATGTTTATGTTTTGATTCTACAGTCCAATTATAGTGTCTTTTTTTGAAAACCTTTTCTTGGCTTATTCCTATGCTATAATTCCTTACTGTAAGCTGGGTAAGAAGGCTTGCAAAATCATATGGATGGGAGATGAATCAAATGGTTTCTTTAACATCAATTTTGGAACACAATCAGCGGTTTGTCAGTGAGAAGAAGTATGAACCGTACAAAACGACAAAGTTTCCTTCGAAAAAGCTCGTCATTGTCACCTGTATGGATACAAGGCTTACAGAACTTCTTCCGCAAGCAATGGGGCTTAAAAACGGTGATGCTAAAATTGTAAAAAACGCGGGAGCCATCGTTTCTCACCCATTTGGAAGCGTGATGCGAAGCATACTGGTCGCGATTTATGAATTGCAGGCTGAAGAGGTATGCATTGTCGGCCATCATGAATGCGGAATGTCAGGGCTGAATGCGTCCTCGATTCTTGAGAAAGCAAAGGAACGCGGGGTGGAGGATAGCTGCCTGAATTTGCTGACGAGTGCCGGACTCGATTTGAAAACGTGGCTGACTGGTTTTCACAGCGTGGAAGAAAGCGTTTCCCACAGTGTGAACATGATTAAGAATCATCCGCTGCTTCCGAAAAAAGTGCCGGTTCACGGACTTGTCATTCATCCTGAAACAGGAAAACTTGAAGTGGTCATTAACGGTTATGAAACTGAGCTTATAAACAATCACTCATAAGGGAGGTTATAATAAAATATGCGATTCTCAGGGAGATTCAAGGGATACAATTTACAGAAATTTCAGAAAGACTTGATTGCAGGTATCGTAGTAGGTGTCGTGGCAATTCCTTTAGGAATGGCGTTTGCCATTGCCTCGGGAGTCGAGCCTGAATATGGGCTATACACTGTTGTTATAGCAGGGATTTGTATTTCTTTGTTTGGAGGATCAAAATATCAGATTGGCGGTCCGACGGGCGCCTTTGTCCCGATTTTATTCGGCATTATCATGCAGTACGGCTTGGAAAATCTGCTGATTGCGGGGTTTATGGCAGGAGTGATGCTGGTACTTTTTGGGCTGTTTAAGCTCGGGAAAATAATGAAATTCGTGCCCAAACCCGTTATCGTTGGTTTTACAGCCGGAATTGCCGTGCTGATCTTTACGGAACAAATCGCTAATTTTCTCGGATTGAGAAATGTTGAAAAACATGAGAACTTTCATCACAACATGTTTGAAATTGTGCAGCAGCTCGGCACCTTTAACGTGTATGCCATTTTGACAGCTGTGATCGGGCTCGTCATTTTGCTTGTATCCGCCAAGGTGATGCCTAAAGTGCCGGGCGCTTTGTTGGCGCTTCTTATTTCCACAGTGGTCGCGGTTGTCTTTTTCCCTGACCGCATGGCAACGATCGGGTCAACTTATGGAGAAATCCCCCGCCATTTGCCTGAATTTCAGTTTCCTGAGCTTACTTTGGATAAAATGGTTATGCTGTTTCCGGCTGCGCTTGTCATCGCGCTTCTTGGAGGACTTGAGTCGATTTTGTCCGCAATGGTCGCTGATAACATGAAGGGCTCAAAGCATGACAGCAACAAGGAGCTTGTCGGCCAGGGGATTGCGAATATGGCAGCGCCCCTGTTTGGCGGAATCCCGGCTACAGGAGCGATTGCGAGAACGGCGACCAATATAAAAAACGGAGCGGTTTCCCCAGTTTCCGGCGTCGTTCACGGCGTAGTCGTTCTCCTTGTCCTGCTTGTATTTGCGCCTTATGCGTCCCATGTGCCGCTCGCCAGTATGGCACCGATTCTCATGGTGGTCGCATGGAATATGAGTGAGCGCAAGGAAGTCGCAAACATGCTGAGACTGAAAAATGCTGATTCCTTTATTTTGGCGGCTACCTTCGCCCTTACGGTTCTGTTTGACTTAATCATCGGTGTGGCAACCGGATTGCTGCTTGCATTCGTGTTCTTTATCAGAAGAATGAGCGAAGCGACCCGCATCCACAATCAGGAATCGCATCCTGTTCTGGCGAAGAGAGAAGATCCATCTGTCAGCATGTATGCCATAGAAGGGCCGCTGTTTTTCGGATCAATTGATTCCCTTGAATCGTCATTGCTGGAGCATGTACAGAAAAAACCGAAAACCCTTATTCTGCTCATGAATAAGGTGCACTATATGGATACGTCAGCTGAAGCGGTGCTTGGGAACATTATGAATCGAATTAAACGCCACAATGGAAAGCTGATGATTGTAGGATTGCAATCGCAGCCAAAGGAGCTGCTGCATAAAACAGGCCTTTTTCACAAAATAGGAAAGCAGCATTTCTTTGATCACCATGATGAAATCACAGGTTAAAAAAAGCGGCCATCGCGGCCGCTTTTTTATGCATGCTCAAATCGTTTTGTCAGTTTTTCTTGGTGGGCCTTCATGACGTCTTCTAAAGAGACACCATACATATCAGCAAGAATGGCGATATTTCCGATGACATCTCCCATTTCTTCAATCAATTCTTGTTTTTGCTCAGCGCGTGACGATTCTTTCTCATCCGGCCGGTCTCTGCCGATTTCATACGCCCTGACAGCCCGGGCCAGTTCTCCGGCTTCCTCCATTAAAAAGCCGACGCGAATAAAAGGTCCGTATTCTGTCCAGCCTCTTTTTTCGTAAAACTCTTTCATCCATTTTTCTGCATCAGCCAGCTGCAACCTCATCACTCCTGCATTCTTTATGTATTTCATATTGATATTATCACATGAAGATGGGACAATATATAGTGTGTTTTTGAATGTTTAACACGATATATAGATGCGGAGATGACAAAATGAAAACCATTTGTGTATTTGCGGGATCAAACCCTGGGGGAAATGAAGCGTATAAAAGAAAAGCGGCAGAGCTTGGCGTGTATATGGCTGAGCAGGGAATCGGCCTTGTCTATGGAGGCTCCCGCGTCGGCTTGATGGGCACGATTGCTGACGCGATTATGGAAAACGGCGGAACTGCAATCGGGGTCATGCCGAGCGGTTTATTCAGCGGGGAGGTTGTCCATCAAAACCTGACTGAGCTGATTGAAGTAAACGGGATGCATGAACGAAAGGCTAAAATGAGCGAGCTGGCGGACGGCTTTATCTCGATGCCGGGCGGCTTCGGTACATATGAAGAATTATTTGAAGTGCTGTGCTGGGCACAGATCGGCATCCACCAAAAGCCAATCGGACTGTACAATGTAAACGGATATTTTGAACCAATGATGAAAATGGTGAAATACAGCATTCAAGAAGGGTTTTCTAACGAATCACACCTAAAACTGATTCACAGCTCGTCACGGCCGGATGAGTTAATTGAGCAAATGCAAAATTATTCTTATCCGATTTTAGAAAAAAAGTGGACAGAAATTTAAAAAAGAGACTTTCTCATGGAAGTGGAGAGAATGAGTCTGCCACCTAGCGTATGAATCCATGAAAAATCGAGTGTTTTTAACAAAGTGAGGTTTCCTTAAGGGAAATCTCTTTTTTATTTCTCTTTTGCCTGCATCGTATATTTAACAGTAATAGAGGACTTTATCACTAGTTTGGATAATAAGCACAGATAAGGAGGGGATGAAAATGGCAACATTGTCAGATGTGGCGAAAAAAGCAAATGTTTCGAAAATGACGGTATCACGAGTGATCAATCACCCTGAGACGGTGACAGATGAATTGAAAAAGCTTGTTCATTCTGCGATGAAAGAGCTGAATTACATCCCTAATTATGCGGCGAGAGCGCTCGTGCAAAACAGAACACAGGTTGTGAAACTATTGATACTTGAGGAAATGGATACGACAGAACCATATTACATGAACCTGCTGACAGGAATCAGCAGGGAGCTGGATCGCAATCACTATGCTCTCCAGCTTGTGACAAGAAATTCTCTTAATATTGGCCAATGTGACGGCATTATTGCCACCGGCTTGAGAAAGAACGATTTTGAAGGTGTAATAAAAGCGTTTGAGAAGCCGCTCGTCGTATTTGGACAAAATGAAATGGGCTATGACTTTATCGATGTGAATAACGAGAAAGGCACTTTTATGGCAACCCGCCATGTTATGGGGCTGGGGGAGCGGGAAGTTGTCTTTTTTGGCATTGATTTAGATGAGCCTTTCGAACGTGCAAGAGAACAGGGGTATATACGGGCGATGAATAAAAGCTTTAAAAAATCGAATATGTTTCGGATCGACAACAGTTCTAAGAAAAGTGAAGACCTTGCAAGAGAACTGCTGAAATCCATGGACAATCAGGCCGCATTTGTCTGCGCATCTGATCGAATCGCGCTCGGCGTCATTCGTGCGGCGCAATCCCTTGGAAAGCGAATTCCAGAAGACGTTGCGGTTACCGGGAATGACGGTGTGTTTCTTGATCGCATCTCCTCGCCGCGCTTGACTACGGTCAGACAGCCTGTTGTTGAAATGGGGGAAGCCTGTGCGAAAATGTTGCTGAAAAAAATGAATGAAGACGGTGCTGCACAAGGAAGTCTATTTTTTGAACCAGAGTTAATTGTACGAGAATCAACGCTGTAAGCGCCGTATTCTGTTATCGGTAACAGGGTGAAAAGGATTGTTCCCACAATTTCATCATGATACTTTCAAACTATGAGCCGGCTTCAATAAAACGGAAATCAAAGGGGGAAACATGATGGAATATGCAGCGATTCACCACCAGCCATTCAGCACAGATGCTTATTCTTATGATGGGCGGACTGTGCATATCAAGATTCGGACGAAAAAAGGTGATGCAGATCACATTCGATTCATTTGGGGTGATCCCTATGAGTACAACGACGGCAAATGGTCGGCAAACGAGCAGCCGATGAGAAAAATTGCTGCAACAGAAATGCATGACTATTGGTTTGCTGAAGTGGTGCCGCCATTTAGGCGTTTACAATATGCGTTTGTTGTAACAGACGATCATGAAGACATCTTTTTCGGAAGTTCGGGTGTATGCCCTTATAACGAAAAAACACTGGAAACAATTCATTATTACTTTAAATTTCCGTTTGTTCACGAGGCTGATACATTTCAAGCGCCTGAATGGGTCAAGTCAACGGTTTGGTATCAAATTTTTCCGGAGCGTTTTGCAAATGGAAGAGAAGACTTGTCACCGAAGAATGCATTGCCGTGGGGGAGCAAGGACCCGGGCGTCAATGATTTTTTTGGAGGAGATTTACAAGGAATTGTTGACAAGCTTGATTATTTAGAGGATTTAGGGGTGAACGGCATTTATCTGACACCGATCTTTTCCGCGCCTTCTAATCATAAATACGACACGCTGGATTACTTTTCTATTGATCCGCATTTCGGGGATCCTGAGCTTTTTCGTACATTGGTCAGCCAGCTGCATCAGCGGGGGATGAGAATTATGCTTGATGCGGTTTTTAACCATATAGGAAGCGCGTCTCCGCAATGGCAGGATGTCGTCAAAAACGGAGATCAATCCCGCTATAAGGACTGGTTCCATATTCACTCTTTTCCCGTCACAGACGACAATTATGACAGATTTGCTTTTACAGCTGATATGCCGAAGCTAAACACGGCTAATCCCGAGGTGCAGAAATATTTGCTTGATATTGCTTTGTACTGGATTCGGGAATTTGACATTGACGGCTGGCGTTTGGATGTCGCAAATGAAGTGGATCACGTGTTTTGGAAGACATTCAGGCAGGCTGTATCAGCAGAAAAGCCTGATGTTTATATTTTAGGTGAGATCTGGCATTCTGCCGAACCCTGGCTTAGAGGGGATGAATTTCATGCGGCGATGAATTACCCTTTTACAGAGCCTATGATTGAATACTTTGCTGACCAGACGATCTCAGCTTCACGTATGGCTCACCGTGTCAATGCACATTTGATGAATGGGATGAAGCAGGCCAATGAGGTGATGTTTAATTTACTGGATAGCCATGATACAAAGCGCCTTTTGACCAGATGCCGCAATGATGAGAAGAAAGCACGCGCGTTGCTGGGCTTTATGTTTGCCCAGACAGGCTCACCATGCATCTATTACGGGACGGAAATCGGGCTGGACGGCGAAAATGATCCATTATGCCGGAAATGTATGGTTTGGGAAAAGGAGAAGCAAAACCAAGACATGCTGCAATTTATGAAACGGTTAATTGCTTTACGCAAGCAGGAAAACACTTTATTGACTGAAGGACATCTTGAGTGGAATCGGCTGGACGACAAAAATGATTTCATTAGCTTTTCGCGGACTCTTGATGAAAAAATACTGATTTATTTCTTTAATCAAGGGAATGTGGTTCAACACGTCAGTTTACGAGAGTTGAATATTGATAGGAATAAGAAAATCTGTGATGCATGGACAGAGCAGCCGCTTCATCATCACGATGTCATTACCGTTCAGCCGGGAGAATTTTTGATTTTGAGTGCTGCCGCCCCTGTATAACATTCTGTTATCGGTAACAAATCGAAAGTTGTTGTAACCGCTTTCTACAGGACAATACAATTGTTATAGTTTCGTAAATAGAAGGGGGAAAAGAGATGGTTCTTTTTAAAAAGGGGTTCGCCATATTGGCGGCATCATTTCTGGCAATCGGCCTTGCCGCCTGCTCAAGTTCAAAAAATCCAGCAAGCGCTGATGGCAAAAAGGTGCTGACTGTGTCTGTCGAAGAAACGTATAAAGAATACATTGAAAGCATAAAAACAAAGTTCGAAAAAGAGAATGATGTCACAGTAAAAATTGTTGAAAAGCAAATGTTCGAACAGTTGGAGGCGCTTCCTCTTGATGGCCCGGCGGGTAATGCGCCTGATGTTATGCTTGCTGCATATGACCGGATCGGCGGTTTGGGACAGCAAGGACATTTGCTTGACATTAAGCCATCTCATACAAAAAGCTTTGGTGATAAAGAAATGCAGCAGGTGACAGTTGACGGCAAAGTGTACGGAATGCCGCTAGTCATTGAGACACTTATTTTGTATTACAACAAAGATCTTTTAAAAACAGCGCCAAAAACATTTAAAGACCTTGAAAAGTTAACGGAAGATCCTCGATTCGCGTTTGCTTCGGAAAAAGGAAAATCAACCGGATTTTTAGCAAAATGGACTGACTTTTATATGTCGTACGGCTTATTGGCTGGATACGGCGGATATGTGTTTGGAAAAAACGGCACAGATTCCGGGGACATTGGCCTGAACAATAAAGGAGCTGTAGAAGCGGTGAAATATGCGGAGAAATGGTTTGAAACATATTGGCCGAAAGGAATGCAAGACAATTCAAGCGCAGACGACTTTATTCAGCAGATGTTTTTAGAAGGCAAAGCGGCTGCGATCATTGGCGGTCCTTGGTCAGCTGCCAATTATAAAGAGGTTAAATTGAACTACGGAGCGGCTCCCATTCCGACATTGCCCAATGGAGAAGAATATGCCCCTTTTGCGGGCGGGAAGGGCTGGGTAGCTTCAAAATATACAAAAGAGCCCGAGCTGGCTGAAAAATGGCTTGAGTATGCTGCAAATGATGCCAATGCTTACGCTTTTTATCAGAATACAAACGAAGTTCCGGCCAACACTGCCGCAAGGAAGAAAGCCGATGAGCAAAAGAATGAACTGACGTCAGCTGTGATTAAACAATATGAAACAGCGACGCCGACTCCAAATATTCCGGAAATGGCTGAAGTATGGACAGGAGCGGAAAGTTTAATTTTTGATGCAGCTTCAGGAAAAAAATCGACACAAACATCAGCGAATGATGCTGTAAACGTCATAAAGGAAAATATTAAAGAAAAGTATGTGAAATAAAACGGCGGGATAGCGTCCGGAAGAATAGAGGGCGGAAAAAAATGAATAAACATCACACACTTGCAAAGCAAAAACGAAAGGCAGGGCTTTTATCGATCATTCCAGGACTTGGGCAGATTGCGAATCAGCAGTTGTCAAAGGGGCTCTTATTTCTTGCCATCACAGGCTTGTTTGCTTTTGAATTATGCGTTTTCGGTATACAGGCGCTAACCGGATTGATGACATTGGGAAGTGTTCCCGGTGAAGACCACTCGCTGTTTATGCTGATTGAAGGCACGCTGCAATTGATCGTGACAATGATTTTCCTCATGTTCTATATCTTTAATATTCATGATTCGCGTAAGACCGCCGCTATGAAAGCGGCGGGTTTGGAAGTCAATACAACAGCCAAGGATATGATCTGTCATGCGGGCGATAAAGGGTTTCCATATCTATTTACACTTCCGGCATATATCATGATGGTGTTTGTGATTATCTTTCCGGTTTTGGTGACTCTGTTTGTTGCATTAACAAACTATGATTTTTATCATATTCCGCCTAATCGTCTGATTGACTGGGTCGGGTTTAAAAATTTCTTGAATATTTTTTTCCTTGGCTCCTATCGTGAAACATTTGTGAATGTACTGGGCTGGACGGTTATCTGGACAATCTGTGCAACAACGCTGCAAATCATTTTAGGTATTGTGACGGCCCTTTTCGTCAATCAGGATTTTATAAAAGGCAAGCGGATATTTCGAATGATTTTCTTATTTCCATGGGCTGTTCCGGCTTTTATTACAATCATGAGTTTTTCCAACATGTTTAACGACAGCATAGGAGCGGTGAATGCACAGGTGATTCCACTATTCAATCACCTGCCGTTTGTTGAGCTGCCTGCGATCGCGTGGAAGACTGATCCTTTCTGGACAAAGACAGCCCTCATTATGATTCAGACGTGGCTCGGCTTTCCATATATTTATGTCATGGTAACGGGAGTGCTTCAGGCGATTCCAGGTGAATTGTATGAAGCGGCAAAGATTGACGGGGCCACTTTTATTCAGCGTTTTCGGCATATTACATTCCCGATGATTTTATTTGCGACAGCACCCGTGATGATTACTCAGTATACGTTTAATTTCAATAATTTCTCGATCATCTACTTATTTAATGAGGGAGGGCCAGGCAGTGCGGGAGCCGGGGCCGGGTCGACCGATATCTTAATTTCGTGGATTTATAAACTGACAACAGGCACATCACCCCAATATTCCGTTGCGGCGGCTGTGACACTGTTAATTTCTTTCATTGTCATTGGGATTTCACTGATTGCTTTCAAAAAATCGAATGCTTTTGGCAATGAGGAGGTTATGTAGGTGAACGCGAGAACTGCCAGAATGCTTAATAAAATCTGTACGTATTTATTTTTGACGCTTTTAAGTATTGTCATTATATATCCGTTGCTGATTACGGCATCATCAGCCTTCCGTGTGGGGAATTCGGCGGCTTTTCAGCTCGATTTTTCGGGTTCTTGGACATTGGATCATTTTAAGCGGCTATTTGACGAAACGCTTTATCTCAATTGGTACAGCAATACACTTGTCATCGCGCTATCGGTCATGGTTTTGCAGGTTACGATTGTGACACTTGCCGGGTACTCGTACAGCCGCTATCGGTTTGCAGGCAGAAAAAAGAGCCTGATATTCTTTTTAATCATTCAAATGGTGCCGACAATGGCGGCGCTGACTGCTTTTTATGTCTTGGCGATGCTAATAGGCGCACTCGATCAATACTGGTTTTTAACAGCGATCTATATCGGCGGCGGAATTCCGATGAACACGTGGCTGATGAAAGGTTATTTTGATACTGTGCCGAGAGAAATTGATGAAGCCGCGCGAATTGACGGAGCGGGACATCTGAGGATTTTCGCTTCAATTGTTCTGCCGCTTGTTAAGCCAATGCTCGCGGTGCAAGCGCTTTGGGCATTTATGGCACCGTTTGGCGATTATTTGCTGGCAAAGTTTTTGCTTCGCTCACCGGAAAGGCTGACCATCGCTGTAGGATTACAATCCTTTATTTCTAATCCCCAGCAGCAAAAAGTAGCTCTATTTGCAGCCGGTGCCATCCTTGCCGCACTGCCGATATGCGTTCTATTCTTTTTTCTCCAAAAGAACTTTGTGTCCGGTTTGACGGCCGGCGGAACAAAGGGGTAATTCAATGAAGAATCTGGAGAATAAAAGCTTTATCATCCGCTGCCTGAAGGCGGCTGCATCTCCATCAGGTGTTTGCCGCTACGGGAATACCTTCAGCTGGCTGCAGCTCTCTTTTCTCTTTATGTTTTTAACGGCCTGCTTAATGGCGCCGTTAGCGGTTTCGTTTGTGAAAATGGATCGCTTCAGCGTTGCATCTTTTATGCCGTCAGCGATTCAAGGGGTTAATGATCAATTTGCTGATCAATTACAGGGTTTTCAAATCAGGAACGGAAAACTAACAGGCGGGAAGAGCTCTGAGAGGATTGAAGATGGGCAGAATGTGATGGCAGTTGATATGAAGCATGAATATGAGACAAGCGGTGAAAATGGGCGATTGAAAGTAACTGGATTTGAAAACGCTGTCATATTTCAACCTGATCAACTGGTGATCACCGATCAAAACGAAACGGGGTTTTCTGTTGGCTATGCGAAACTGGACGTTAAGCTCGAGAAACCAAACGTCCATGATGTAGAGGTTTTGATCGATACATTATGGTTGGCACAGTATAAGCCGATGATCATGATGCTGGCATATGCGGTAATCTTTATGATCCAGCTTTTGTTAACGTTTGTTCTTGCAGGTGGCCTCTGGATCACAAAAATATCAAACATGATCTCTATTGCGTCATTCAAGGAAGCAGTATCTACGGCGATTTGCGCCTCGGCACTGCCGGCATTTGCGGCAGCTGCTATCGGCATGGTTCATTTTGATTTGATTACTGTATTGATGATCCATTCGTGTGGCGTTACTTTGATGATTTCTTTTGCATTTAGATATTTGACCAAAACCCGCCGTGATAATGGAAACTTACATTCGGGAGGAAATGATGATAAATCAGCGGTTATTTGAGATTGATGAATGGAAAATCAAAACAAATACATTTAATAAGGAGCATACACGGCTGCTGGAAAGCCTGACGTCTCTTGCCAATGGCTATATGGGGGTCAGAGGGAATTTTGAAGAAGGCTATTCAGGCGACAGTCACCAAGGCACATATATTGCAGGCGTGTGGTTCCCCGACAAAACGCGAGTAGGCTGGTGGAAAAACGGGTATCCAGAATATTTCGGAAAAGTGATCAATGCGATGAACTTTATGGGCATAGGCCTATATGTTGACGGTGAAAAAATCGATCTCCATCAAAACCCAATCGAATCATTTGAGGTAGAACTCAATATGAAAGAGGGGATTCTGCGGCGAAAAGCTGTTGTCCGCATTCAAGATAAAACCGTCAGAATCAGGTCAGAGCGGTTTCTTAGCCTTGCTGTAAAAGAACTCTGTGCGATTCATTATGAAGCGGAGTGCCTGACGGGACATGCTGTCATTACGCTTGTTCCTTACCTGGATGGAAATGTGGCAAATGAAGATTCTAACTACCAAGAACAGTTTTGGCAGGAGGAAGCGAAAGGTGCTGATTCTCACAGCGGCCATTTAGCGGCAAAAACGATCGAAAATCCATTTGAAACATCGCGCTTCACGGTTTTAGCCGCGATGGCAAACGAGACGGAGGGTTTTGTCAATGAAAGCTTTAAAACGAATGAAATGTATGTCGAGAATCGCTACAGCTACCAAACGAAGGCATCTTTGAAAAAGTTTGTGATTGTCACGACTTCACGTGATTTTCGTGAGGAAGAGCTTTTATCAAAAGCCAAGGAGCTTTTGGCGGATGTGGTTGAGTACGGCTATGAAAAAGCAAAACGGAGGCACACTGATCGATGGAAGGAAAGATGGGCAAAAGCGGACATTGAGATTAAAGGAGATGAGGAGCTTCAACAAGGAATCCGCTACAATATCTTTCAGTTATTCTCGACATATTACGGGGGCGATGCCCGTTTGAATATCGGGCCGAAAGGATTTACTGGCGAGAAATATGGAGGTGCCGCATATTGGGATACTGAGGCGTACGCCGTTCCGATGTATTTGGCGACAGCCGAGCCGGAGGTGACGAAAAACCTGCTTTTGTATCGCTTTCATCAGTTGGAGGCTGCCAAACGAAACGCTGCAAAATTGGGGATGAAGGGGGCACTTTATCCGATGGTGACGTTCACCGGTGATGAATGCCACAACGAATGGGAAATCACCTTTGAAGAAATTCACCGCAATGGCGCGATCTGTTATGCGATCTACAATTATATCAATTATACAGGCGACCGAGACTATATGGAAGAATACGGGATAGACGTACTTGTGGCAGTCAGCAGATTTTGGGCCGACCGTGTTCACTTCTCGAAACGAAAAAATAAGTATATGATCCATGGCATCACTGGGCCGAATGAATACGAAAACAACGTTAACAACAATTGGTATACGAATGTCATTGCGGCTTGGACGTTGGAGTATACTCTACAAAGTCTCGAAAGTATCTCAGCGGAGAAACGCCGCCTTCTGGATGTGCAGGAAGAAGAATTGAAAGTCTGGAGAGAAATCATCCAGCACATGTACTATCCGTATAGTGAAGAACTGCAAATTTTCGTTCAGCATGACACGTTCTTGGACAAAGACCTGCAAGCAGTAGATGAATTAGATCCAGCGGAGCGGCCTCTTTATCAGAATTGGTCATGGGACAAGATTCTCCGCTCCAATTTTATTAAGCAGGCAGATGTTCTCCAGGGCATTTATCTTTTTAATGACCGTTTTACAATGGAAGAAAAACGGCGAAACTTTGAATTTTATGAGCCGATGACTGTTCATGAATCAAGCCTATCGCCCTCTGTCCATGCGATTCTCGCAGCCGAACTCAAGCTGGAAAAGAAAGCGCTCGAATTATATAAGCGCACAGCAAGGCTTGATCTTGATAATTACAATCATGATACGGAAGAAGGCTTGCATATTACTTCAATGACGGGTAGCTGGCTGGCAATCGTTCATGGCTTTGCAGGCATGCGCACCGCGAATGAGACGCTGTCATTTGCTCCGTTTTTGCCGAAAGAATGGGATGAATATTCATTCAACATCAATTATCGAAACCGATTAATCAATGTGACGGTTGACGAAAAGCGCGTTATTTTTGAGCTTGTAAAAGGCGAGCCGCTGCACATGAACGTTTATGAGGAGCCAGTTGTCCTACAGGGACGATGTGAAAGGAGAACGCCTAATGAGTGAATGGTGGAAAGAAGCTGTCGTTTATCAAATTTACCCGCGCAGTTTTTATGATGCCAATGGAGATGGATTCGGAGATTTGCAAGGTGTGATTCAAAAGCTGGATTACATCAAAAATCTCGGGGCGGATGTCATCTGGCTCTCCCCGGTATTTGATTCCCCGCAGGATGACAACGGATATGATATCAGCGATTACAAAAACATGTACGAAAAGTTTGGGACAAATGAAGATATGTTTCAGCTGATTGATGAAGCCCATAAACGCGGAATGAAAATCGTCATGGATTTGGTCGTGAACCACACATCAGATGAGCATGCTTGGTTTGCTGAAAGCCGCAAGTCGAAGGACAATCCTTACCGGGATTATTATTTTTGGAAAGATCCTAAATCGGACGGCTCAGAGCCGAATAATTGGGGATCGATCTTTTCAGGCTCAGCGTGGACATACGATGAAGGAACAGGGCAGTATTATTTGCACTACTTTTCGAAAAAACAGCCTGATTTAAATTGGGAAAACGAAGCCGTTCGCCGGGAAGTTTATGATGTAATGAGATTCTGGATGGATAGAGGCGTTGACGGCTGGCGGATGGATGTGATCGGCTCTATTTCTAAATACACCGATTTTCCGGACTACGAAACGGATCACAGCCGCAGCTATATTGTTGGCCGTTATCACTCTAACGGCCCACGTCTTCATGAGTTTATTCAAGAGATGAACAGGGAAGTGCTTTCTCATTACGACTGCATGACAGTCGGAGAGGCAAACGGCTCTGATATTGAAGAGGCGAAAAAGTACACAGATGCAAGCAGGCAAGAGCTGAATATGATCTTTACATTTGAACATATGGATATTGATACAGAACAAAACTCGCCAAATGGGAAATGGCAGATCAAGCCGTTTGATTTGATTGCTTTAAAAAAGACGATGACAAGGTGGCAGACCGGGTTAATGAATGTCGGCTGGAATACCCTGTATTTTGAGAACCATGACCAGCCGAGGGTTATTTCCCGCTGGGGCAATGATGGGAAGCTGCGTAAAGAATGTGCGAAGGCATTTGCAACGGTTCTGCACGGCATGAAAGGAACGCCGTTTATTTACCAGGGAGAAGAAATCGGCATGGTCAACAGCGATATGCCGCTGGAGATGTATGATGATCTTGAAATAAAGAATGCATATCGTGAACTAGTCGTCGAAAACAAAACGATGTCAGAAAAAGAGTTTGTCAAAGCCGTGATGATAAAAGGAAGGGATCATGCGAGAACACCGATGCAGTGGGATGCCGGAAAACATGCGGGATTCACAGCCGGAGACCCGTGGATACCGGTAAATTCCCGCTATCAAGATATCAATGTGAAAGAGTCTTTGGAAGATCAAGATTCGATTTTCTTTTACTATCAGAAGCTCATTCAATTACGAAAGCAATATAAGATTATGATATATGGCGATTATCAGTTGTTGCAGGAGAATGATCCGCAGGTCTTTTCTTACCTTCGAGAATATCAAGGGGAAAAGCTTCTTGTCGTTGTGAATTTATCGGAAGAAAAGGCTCTGTTCGAAGCGCCTCCAGAACTGATTCAAGAGCGTTGGAAAGTGCTGATTTCAAACTATCCGCAGGAGCGGGCTGACTTAAAGAGTATTAGCCTCAAACCTTATGAAGCTGTGATGGTCATTAGTATATGAAAGCGGTCATTTTTGATTTAGACGGAGTGATAACAGATACGGCTGAATATCATTTTCTCGCTTGGAAGCATATCGCAGAACAAATCAATATTCCTTTTGACAGAGACATGAATGAAAGGCTAAAAGGAATCAGCAGAGAAGAGTCACTTGAAAGCATATTGATCTTTGGCGGTGCGGAAACAAAGTATACAAATGCGGAGAAACAAGAGCTTATGCATCGGAAAAATCGCGATTATCAAATGCTGATCAGCAAATTGACGCCGGAAGATCTTTTACCGGGGATTGGCAGGCTCCTATGTCAATTGAAAAACGAAAATATAAAAATCGGGTTAGCATCTTCAAGTCGCAATGCTCCTAAGATTTTAAGACGTTTGGCAATTATCGATGATTTTGATGCCATTGTTGATCCGACGACTCTTGCGAAGGGGAAGCCTGATCCTGACATCTTTTTAACAGCTGCAGCGATGCTCGATGTTTCCCCTGCTGATTGCGCGGCAATAGAAGACGCAGAAGCAGGCATTTCCGCAATCAAATCTGCAGGGATGTTTGCGGTTGGTGTCGGTCAAGGACAGCCGATGCTTGGTGCTGATCTAGTTGTGAGGCAGACGAGTGATCTAACACTTGAGCTGTTACACGAGGAATGGGAGCAGTTTAGAATCAAAAGTGTTTAAATGAAAAAACCTGCAAGAGACGCAGCTCTTGCAGGTTGTGTTATTACTTTTTGTCTTCTGTGTGAGTCAAAATTTTGTCAATCAGGCCGTATTCAAGCGCTTCTTCAGCAGACTTGAAGTTATCACGGTCTGTGTCACGTTCGATCACTTCAAGCGGCTGGCCAGTACGTTCAGCAAGGACTTTGTTTAATTTGTCGCGAAGCAAGAGAATGCGTTTCGCGGCAATTTCAATTTCTGTCGCCTGACCTTGCGCACCGCCAAGTGGCTGGTGAATCATGACTTCACTGTTTGGAAGCGCATAGCGTTTGCCTTTTTCGCCGGCTGCAAGCAGGAACGCGCCCATTGACGCAGCCATACCGATACAAATTGTAGATACCTTCGGCTTAATAAACTGCATGGTATCATAGATCGCCATACCGGCTGTAATAGAGCCGCCCGGGCTGTTGATATAAAGAGAAATTTCTTTTTCAGGGTCTTCTGCTGCTAAGAATAAAAGCTGTGACACGATGGAGTTCGCAACGTTGTCATCAATCGCAGATCCAAGCATGATGATACGATCCTTTAATAGACGAGAATAAATGTCATACGCTCTTTCCCCGCGGTTCGTTTGTTCAATGACTGTAGGTATTAAATTCATAATGCTCCTCCTTCACCTTTTAGGTAAGTATGTAGTTACATGATACATTTTTGGTCAATAAAGGTCAAACAAAAAGCTGGCCTGATATGCAAAGTCGTCTCTTTTTCCCATTTTCCCCAAAAATACAGGGGTTCAAACCATCGTATGTCAGATTGCCAATTAAGATGCTTTGTCTATTTAAAAAACGGCCTCTCGAAATAGAGGGTTGTTATTTGAATGGAATTATCGTATAATTAGTTGTGCTGACGTTCTCATAATGCAGTCATTCTGCGCTCGTAGCTCAGTTGGATAGAGCGGTGGTTTCCGGTACCACGTCTGTCGGGGGTTCGAATCCCTCCGAGCGCGTCCAATAGAACAACAGGAAAGACAAGGGTTTGGCGATTTGCCGCTCTTGTCTTTTTTTGTGTGAAAAAGGGAATTGCATACCTTAGAGTAACATTTCAATTACATTCTTTAGTTTGAACCCTCACTTTCAAAAGAAGAAGTATGAATTGATTTTTTCATTCATCTTATTAGCTTGTGATTAACAAACCTTTAAAAAAATCCGGTTCTACCCATTGCCTGTATTTATTTTGAGAATCTTCTCTCGGACAAAATTGTATAAGCGAGAATTGATTTAAAATAAATAATTATTTGCTCCCCCAGTTCTTCTCTATAAATTGATTCGCAGGCTGTAAGTTTGTTTTGTTCGCAATTTCAATGACAGCGGGAACGACGGCAGGGTCCGTTTTGGAGAAGTTCGGAATCCGCGGATCTAACCGGAAAAAACGATCTCCCAGAAGATTCGCACTGACCATGGATTCATAGTACCCATTACCGCCAGCAATCATCTGAAGAAATGGCAGTAAAGGTTCATTAGGCGACCTGTCCAAAAGGACTCCCCAATTTGGAGGAAGGTTCTTCAGATTTTCGGGACGTATGTTATCTGCACTTACCATTCCCCATCCCCTCGTATCTCTTCTTAACCGAGTCGGGGCTTCACCTGTTCCGATGGACAATACCGCAATTTGATCCAATGGCACGTTGGCTTTACCAACTGCAAACGCGATACTGGCTGTACTGGGATTCGTTGCTACTACATATCCGTCCACGTAGTTTTGATAGGCGCGTTGCGTCGCGGGAGCACCGCTGCTCCGCAGTATGACATCACTCACTTTTTCATTTAAATAGGGAGAGCCGGGAAAATTGTGAAATAAGACAGGAGTCCAACGGTCCAGTTTTTGAGAGTATAATTTGAATGATGGGACAACAATTCGTTTTCTTAAATCTATAAGTTGAAGATCTGCTGGGAAAAAATTTCTTACCGCTTTAATAAAACCGGAATAGGGTAATTGTTGGTTGAAAACAGGTCCGCCTGGCCGGGAAATGCTGAATGCGGGCAGGATTTCATCCTCAAAATACTGAAGTGTTTCCCTCGGAGATCTTCCGCTTGCTAATGCAAGGGCAGTAAATGAACCGATTGAATTTCCCGAAAATACATGGGTTCGACTAATTAATTTCGGGTTTTGCCTAGCCAATCTGTTTAACAGTTGCAAACTTAAAGCACCTAAGGTACCGCCGCCGTCAAAGGTCATAATCCGATATTTTGCCAAAGCTGATGTCTCCTTTCTACATACATTCAGTATATGATGATCTAGAGCCTGTTGTATGGATGTATACCTCTGGTACTAAACACTTCTTCATCGCTCTTTTCTTTTGGCCTAAACGAATATTCACTCCGAAAAAAACTGGACACTGCTCCTAAAAACGATAAGAAAAAACGCTTGTTGGAGGATTGGACAGGAAGTTTGCTCAAAATTGTTTGAAAAATGTTTCTCAGCAGACCTTACCGACGAAAAAGGCCTTAGCGTATTATATTTATAGTTCGTAGATCATTTGTCTATGCGATTATCCAGCTCCTGCATATTTTAGTATCTGAATCGAATTTCTTTGGGAGTGAAATAATATATGGGATCAACACAGTTGACAGGGCGTGTAATCTTCAAAGGAGACCCCGGCTATACAGAGGCTATTAAGAATTGGAACCCTTATGTGGATGTCTATCCTCTTGTCTTTGTTTTTGCGCAAAATTCATACGATGTAAGTAATGCCATTAAATGGGCTCGTGAGAATAAAGTGCCCTTACGTGTCAGAAGCGGTCGCCATGCTTTAGATAAGAACCTTTCAGTAGTAAGTGGAGGAATTGTTATTGATGTGAGTGACATGAATAAAGTTTTCTTAGATGAAGAGAACGCGATTGCAACCGTTCAAACTGGTATTCCCGTTGGCCCGCTTGTAAAGGGATTAGCTCGAGACGGTTTTATGGCTCCGTTTGGAGATAGCCCAACAGTTGGAATCGGGGGAATTACGATGGGCGGCGGATTTGGTGTACTCTCACGATCGATTGGCCTTATAAGTGATAACCTTCTCGCGCTGAAAACGGTAGATGCAAAAGGAAGGATTATTCATGCAGATCAATCTCACAATGAGGATTTGCTATGGGCTTCTAGAGGCGGAGGAGGAGGTAACTTTGGATATAATACCCAATATACATTCAAAGTTCATCGTGCCCCTAAAACTGCAACCGTCTTCAATATTATCTGGCCGTGGGAACAATTAGAAACGGTATTTAAAGCTTGGCAGAAATGGGCTCCGTTTGTAGATGAACGATTAGGATGCTACCTTGAAATTTACAGCAAAATAAATGGTTTGTGTCATGCAGAAGGAATTTTCCTCGGTTCGAAAACTGAATTGATTCGATTATTAAAACCTTTATTACATGCGGGAACTCCAACAGAAGCAGATATCAAAACATTATACTATCCAGATGCTATAGATTTCTTAGACCCTGACGAACCCATCCCTGGCAGAAATGATCAGAGTGTTAAATTCTCCTCGGCTTGGGGTCATGATTTTTGGTCTGACGAACCCATTTCAATCATGAGAAAATTTTTGGAAGATGCTACTGGAACAGATGCCAATTTCTTTTTTATCAATTGGGGTGGTGCTATAAGCAGAGTCCCTAAAGACGAAACTGCCTTTTTTTGGCGCCATCCAATATTTTATACGGAATGGACGGCTAGTTGGAAAAATAAATCACAAGAAGATTCAAATCTTGCATCAGTTGAAAGAGTGCGTCAGCTGATGCAACCATATGTAGCAGGTTCATATGTTAATGTTCCAGATCAAAACATTGAAAACTTCGGAAAAGAATATTATGGCGCAAACTTTGCGCGGCTTCGAGAAATAAAGGCGAAATATGACCCCGAAAATGTATTTCGTTTTCCGCAAAGCATCCCGCCATCTCGTTAAAGTTTATTAAAGACAGAATCAATGACTCATATTAAAAAGCACTTGAATGGTTTCCGGTATCTTGTCTGTCGGGGTGCGAATCCCTTCAGTGCGTCCAATCAAACAACAGGAAAGACAATGGTTTGGCAACTTGCCACTCTTGTCTTTTTTGTTTTGTTTCATTTCATAAATCTTTTCCGCTGAAACATAAATGTTCCTCCGCTTGGGCACGTTATGAAATGTGCAATATTGAATATGGGAGGAGGATGAACATGGGTATTTTAAGCGGAAATCCGCAGGATGAACCGATGCATTACGGTGAGGTATTCGGCTTGTGGAGTTATGTGATGGCGGGCAATAAAATGGTCGGCAATTACCAAATGCTATTGAATCATGTCGGTGATGACGACCTGAAGAAACTGCTTCGTGAGTCTATTGAGAAATGCCAAGATGAAATCAAACAGGTCAGCACGATCCTGAAAGAAAACGGGGTGGCGCTGCCGCCGGCTTCTCCTGAACCGCCGACAGCAGATCTTAACGACATTCCGCCTGGCGCACGGTTTCTCGATCCGGATGTGGCGGCCTCCGCGGCAGCAGAAAATGCTGCAGGTCTGGTGACATGCAGCAAAATGATGGGGCAATCGATTCGTGAGGATATTGCCATGATGTTTGGGCAATTTCATATGTCGAAAGCGGCAACCGGCGCAAAATACTTAAGGCTGCTAAAAAACAAAGGCTGGCTCATCCCACCGCCGCTTCATCTTCAAAAACATCACGAAGCTTAATGGCAAAGGCATATACAGCTGTATATGCCTTGATTTTATGAAGATGACGTAAGACGCAGGCCGATGACGCCAGCTAGGATAAGGC
Source organism: Bacillus sp. PS95 (assembly GCF_037963565.1). Classification (NCBI taxonomy): domain Bacteria; kingdom Bacillati; phylum Bacillota; class Bacilli; order Caryophanales; family Bacillaceae; genus Bacillus; species Bacillus sp. PS95. The sequence goes on along the minus strand of NZ_CP150160.1, from coordinate 3,502,507 downwards.
AAAGTGAAATCACCTGTGAAAGCTGAAACCGCTCCTTAAACCAGATGAGCCCGACCGCCGAAACACCAATGCTTCCAATGCCAGTCCAGACGGCATATGCGACTCCGGCAGGCAGGACGATCATCGCTTGGGAAAGGCAGTAAAAGGATAAGCCGAATCCAACAGTCATCACAATGATTGGCCATTTTTTTCTTGTTCCGTCTATATATTTCATGGCAATGGCAGCTATAATTTCTTCTATGCCGGCAATCACTAATAAAAACCATGCCATTATTGTTCACCTCCCGGCTGAGATTCGCTTTCTTTCGTAAATAATTTCATTCCTAAAATGCCAGCCAGCAATAAAGCTAAAAAGAACATTTGGGCTGCTGAGAAGGATTCGCCCAGAACAATTCCAGTCAGATATGTTCCGACGGTTCCGATTCCCACAAACACAGTGTACGCCGCGGCCATCGGGATTTTTTGATAAGAGCGGATCAACAGGATAAAGCTGACCGCGATTAAGATAAAAATGATGATCCAATCCAAAAGCGAATCGGCATGTTTGAGGGAAGAGGCCCAAACAACTTCTAAAAGCCCTGCAATAAAAACAAGAACCCAATTCAAATGAAACACCTCTCTATTTTTATGAATGAACGTCAGTCATTTTTAGAATATTAAAAAATGAGCGGTGTTACCCAGTCATTTTTTAAGCAGTACCTAAGCTCCGTTTTAAGAAAGTAAAGATTTCTTTTTTATACACTTCAACATTTTCATCTTGTTCAAATCCGATATAGAATCGTTCTGCAGTATTCTCGACCAAGTTGATAATCGTTCTGGCCGTCCATTTTGAATTGATTCCTTCCGTTACCTCATGGTTTGCAATGGCCTTGTTGATGATTTTTTCAAGCCAGGAATAATAAGGCTGATAGATCGTCTCCCATTTTTCCATGGAGTGGTCGATCGCAAGCCCGGAATAACAGAGGACAATAATATCCTTATGGCGTTCTGTAATGAGAAATGTCTCATCAATTAATATATCTAAAACGGTCCAAAAATCCTCGTCCCCATGCAGCCTACCTTTGATTTGATCAAGTGTATGGGTGAGAAGATTTTCTGCAATGGCCGGTATGAGGGCATTTTTAGATGAAAAATACAAATAGAATGTTCCTTGGGCAGTGCCGGCCTTTTTGACAATATCAGAAATAGAAGCTTTGTCGAGGCCTTTTTCAGAAATGACTTCTATGGCCGCCTGCAAAATTTTTTCGTATTTACCCGATGTTTGTTTTGGCATGAGGAACACCTCCAGTAATGACTGACTCTCATTCATTTTATCGCGTGTATGTTTGTTTGTAAAGAATAAAGAAGCAAGAAAACCTCTTGCTTCTTTATTTATCATAATCAATGGCGGCTTTTGGGAGCCCGGTATACTTTGCCCAGTAATAAATCGCAAGTGAGCCGATCGCGACTAAAATGAGGTCGACGGGATTGCTGATAATCCCTAAACCATGTCCGAAAGAACCGATGTAGGAAAAGATTAGCATCATAATATAAAACCCGATAAGCCACCAGGCTGATTTCAGCTGCTGAGCAAGGCTGACATCTTCTTTAGGCGTATATTTGCTGAAACAGAGATAGATCAAAAACATCACGAGTTGTGAACCGAGCAGCCAGGAGACTGTTTTCCATCCTGACCAATACACGATAAACGCTGTAAATATAAAGGAAAGCGGCCCGATAATGCTCATTCCCTTTAAATAAAACGGCCTGTTTAAGTCCTTCGCGTTGACCCTCAGCGCAGCTGAAGAAATGGGTGCAATCGCATATGAAAGAATGAGCGCGACTGAACAGACATTGACGAGCGCGTTCCACGAAGGAAAGGGAAGTGTCCAGAAAATGGACAGGGCAAACGAAAGCCAAAGCGAAGCGCGGGGTGTCCCCGTATCTTTATTGACCTTTGAGAATATGCCAAATAATGTGCCGTTACGCGCCCAGGCGTAAACAAGGCGGGATGTCGTATTCATAAAGATATTCCCGTTTCCTCCGGGAGACAGAATGGCGTCTAAAATGACAAGCGTTGCAAGCCAGCCTAACCCGAGCATGACCGCAATATCCTTAAACGGCAATGAGAACTCCCGGCCAATTGCCGGCCAGCCATGTTTCAGTGTTTCTGTCGGGATTGCACCAATAAAGGTGACCTGCAAAACAGTATAAATGATGGTTGAAACGATGATGCAAATGATTAAAGCGATCGGGATATTGCGTTTTGGATTTTGGACTTCACCTGCTACAGATACAATCGGATGCAGGCCGAGATACGCAAACATGACGCCGCCTGTCGAGATGGCAGCCTGAATACCTGTAAATCCAAACGGTGCAAATCCTTGAACGGATAAATTCTCAGGCTGAAAATGAAAGATCAGCACAATAATGATGGTAATCGGCACAATATATTTAAAAATCGATATGATGAAATTCGCCTTAGCGAAGGTTTTGACGCTCCAATAATTCAGCAGGAAAAACAAGCATAATAGGGCAAACTGCAAGATCCAGCCGGAAATGGTCGGCGAATCAGATCCTTTAATGGTCAGGCCGGGAAACCAATAGGCCACATACTGGCGCACAGCTGTCACTTCAATTGAAATCAAGCTTGTATAAGCGACAATCGTGACAAACGAAATTAAGTAGCCGACAAGGTGGCCATGTGAATAAACGGGGTATCGAATGATGCCTCCGGTACGGGGCAGAGCGGCTCCGAGCTCCGCATATACAAGCCCGATTAACAAAATAATGGCTCCTCCGAGGATCCAGGAAAAAGCGCCGGAGGGCCCTGCTTTTGAAGCGACATTACTGACAGCGAACAGCCACGCTGATCCAAAGATGGCTCCCATCCCAATCAAAATCAGATCAAACAGCGACATTGATTTTTGAAAATTTCCTTGTTTAGACATTCGCTTCCTCCTTTGAAACCAGCCTTATATTCCTTACAATGCCCAATATGTAACAGAGAATACCGCTCCTAATAAAAAAACAGGGGCAGCCTGCGCCGCCCCTGTTTTTATTCATGAATCGAATCAAAGTGTTTCACTGTTATATTTTTGAAGGAGGCTGTGCCGCCGTCAGAATAAAGGGTAATTCCTTTATCTTCAGGTTTTGGGAAGACTTCATTTGAAAAAACGGTTTTCCCGTCGCCAACAAATACTTCTATCGTTGTTTTATCGACAAGTATTTTCAAATGCACCTTACGTTTGTTTACATCATAAGGAGCTTTGCTTTCGACATAGGTATTGCTTTTGTCAGGTTGATTTGTGGCTGCTCTATTGACATAAGCATAGCCGCCTTCAGCGAAAATACCGACATCAATATGGCGTTTTTGGTCTTCTGATTCTCTGAGCCTGACGCCTGCATTCTTTAGCTCTGACCAAGAAAGATCCGTATCAAGCTGGTACGTATCACCTGTTATCGACAATGTTTTTGATCCGTTCACATCCTGATCCTCTATTTCGTCAGTTGAAACAGTCAGCTGCTCCAAAGCTTCAATCGGCTGTGAGACGAGGCTGTATGTTCCATCCTGCTCCTTCAGCCGGAGTTCGCGTATGACAGAATCTGTGCCGTTAAAGCCGTTCTTCATTGTCGGGGTGTTGTTGGCATAATCCCAATTGTTCATCCAGGCAAGCGCATACCGCTTTTCTAATGGATCTGTGCTTTTGCTGTCTTCGAACGTCACACCGCCATACCAGTCGAAGCCATAGTCAAGCCATTGGGCTTCAGTCTGATCCGCTTTGAATTCTTTTCCGTCGAAGCTTCCGGTCCAGTAGGCGTACGTATTTGGTTTGCCCCACGGTTTGCCATTCGCGCTGGCACCGAGAACCCACTTATTCGTTCCGTCGCTTGCCCGCATGATGTAGAGGTCGGGGCATTCCACCATTCCCGCCTGTTCTGGGAAGAATCCGCTTGTGTAATGCCAGTCCTTAAGATTATCGGATTCATAAAAGCCGATTTTTGATCCTTCAGCCATGACCATGACCCATTTGTTATCTTGGTCATCCCATATGACTTTCGGATCTCTGAAATCGTCTGTACCCGGATTAGGCATAACGGGGTTGCCACTGTAGAATTTGAATGATTTTCCCTTATCTGTGCTGTACCACAAATATTGTTCCTGTTTTTTGTCTTTGGCTGAGGGCTGTGTCACAATCGCGACAAGCGCATTTTTCCCAAAGCCGGCTGTGTTCTCTTTATCAACCACGACGGAACCGGTCCAAATGTCACCGTCCGGGTTTGTATATTTCGGAATCGCCACGCCTTCATCGGTCCAGTGCACCAAATCCTCTGAGACGGCATGGCGCCATTCTGTGCCGTTGCCTTTTGGGTAATCCCGGTTATATAGATAGAAATAATGATACTTGCCATCAAAATAGATCGGTTTTTGAGGGTCATTTTTCCATTTATCCGGCGTCGTAAAATGATATGCCGCCCGGTAGTCCGGCTTCTGTTTTGATTTTGTTTTTTGGTCATGTCCTTCTTTTGGAAATAAGTCGATAAACAGCAATATTCCTAAAAAGGTTAGGAATACGGTTAGCCATTTGCCTGCTTTTATATAGTTCATATGGGATTCACCTTTATGTTGATAAGAAATAAAAGAAAATGCCAATAGGATATCGGCATTTTCTTTTGCGTTTTTATTTGTTAACTGTTAATTGTCCTTGTTCAAGGATGCTGTCTTTGACAACAGATGTTTTCTTGCCTTTGATGTTCAGCAGGAAGCTTGGCGCAAACGTTGATTGTTTGTCTGCGTAGAATCCTCTGTTTGTCATATAGCTTGTAATCACGACATTGTTTCCTTTCGCTTGAGGTACAGCGAAGTGTGAGTAAGTAAAGGTTACATCGTTAGGATCAAGATCCATTTTTAACACAAGGCCAGTTTTGTTCAGCGGCTTGTATGGGCCAGTTAAAGAATTAGAAACATAGCCAAGCATGTAAATATCGTTAGACGTAATGCCGTCAATCGTCATTTTTGATCCGCGGGAGTCAGTGAACAGGTACCATTTGCCGTTCATTTTAAAGACGTTCGCGCGTTCAATTTCATCTGTTACTGTGTTAGATGCAATCAGCGGTTTCATCACTTTTTTCAGTGTGTAGTCATCATTTAGCTCGATCATGCCGAGTGCGCCGTTTGCTAATTCAGCAGTGCGCTTTTTATCACTTTGCAGAAGCTTTTGACTTTCTTGACGGAAGAATGATGTGCTTTTGCCATAGTATGCTTTGTTAAATAAAGATTCTTCGCCTTGGTAGCCATCTTCAGTTCCAGTGTTTGCTTCAAATACTAAGTATTTGTGGCCTTTATCTTCTACGTAGTGAGGATCTCTCAGCGTATGGTTGTCGCCTGAGCTGTAGTTGCCTTCATCGATGAACTGCTGTACATTTTGATACGTTTTGCCGTCACCGTCAAAGATTGATTTATAATCCTCTACACCGTTGATGTTCAGAGAGCTGTCTGATGCTGATACGTTAACCTGTGCAGTTGTCAGTGTTTGTTTGCCGTAATGTTTACCGGAGAAATCAGTGTAGAATAAACGGATTTTTCCGTCAGATGTAAATGTGGCTGAACCTGACCATTCTTGCGTTTGGTCTTTTAGGATAGAATCATTTGCATCGAATTTGTCGCTGTCTTTAAAGACGCGGCCAGCGTTTTTCCAGCTGTCAATAGAAGTTTCGCCGACTTTTTGATAGAACATGTAAATCGATGTGTCATCCGCATTTTTAGGATCTCCGGCTAATGCAAAGACGATGTGGTAGCCGTGATAGTTTGCGACAGTGCCGTCAGCGTTTTGTAATGGCCAGCTGTCCCAAACGTCCAGGCCTTTTGCAGAAGAGATATTTTTAATTGTGGACGAATCGAATTCAGGCACTTGATATTTTTCATTTTTTTGCTGTTCAGGGATTTGCAGCATATCATGGCGTGTAATATGGGAAATGCCGTATGTTTCCTTATATGGCTTTTGGTTCGTTTCTTTCGCAAACGCTTGAGTTGCGCCTCCTGCCAGCAGTGCGGTAGTAAAGGTTAATACTGTTGCTTGTTTTGCAAACTTTTTGATGTTCATCGTTCATGTCTCCTTTTTTATGTACTGTGTTAGCGGTCTGCTTCTTCCAGCCCTCCTGTTTGAAGATGGCAAGTTAGTTACGCACAATAAAAAAAGACCTAAAATATGTAAGGGGTGACGCCAAAGTATACACTTTGCCCTTTACACATTTTAGGTCTTGCCTGCTTTATCAGTAACAAACCCGCTCGATTTACTTTTCGACCTCATTCTATTAGACTCTCGTTTGGATTGCAACTGGTCTATTTTCCTCTTTTGTTTGATAGAAAATCATAAAAGTATTTACGGTCTACGGGCCTAAAGAACTAAAAAATCTATCTGTTTCTTTTCATTCTCTGTATTTTTTATAGCTTCTGTTGCATGGGCATAAAGTTGCCTTTTTAATCATAATTCAGAAAATATCATAATATCTCATTTCACTAAATAGTAGTGAACGGCAGGTATATGTGATGGGTTAAAAAGGATCTCTAACTGAAGGGTTTTTCAAAATATTTGAAACGTTAGTAGGTTAGTAACGTACAGAGATATGGGAGGTGGAGGAATGAAGCAGAATAAAAGAAAGCATCTTCAGACGTTATTTGAGACATTAGGCGAAAAACATCAGTTTAACGGGGCGGTTCTGGCTGCGGAGGGTGGCGATATTTTATATCATCACTCTTTTGGTTATGCGGAAATGACGGAAAAACGCCCGTTGCAAACCAACTCTTTGTTTGAGTTAGCGTCTTTGTCAAAGCCTTTTACAGCATTGGGAATCATCTTGCTGGAGGAGAAGGGGATTCTTGGCTATGAAGATAAAGTGGATCGCTGGCTGCCCGGTTTTCCGTATCAGGGCGTAACGATTCGGCATTTATTGAACCATACGTCAGGGCTTCCTGATTATATGGGATGGTTTTTTGCCAATTGGGATTCACACAAGATTGCGGTGAATCAGGATATTGTCGATATGCTGATGAATGAGGGGCTATCTGGTTATTTTGAACCGAATGAAGGCTGGATGTACAGCAATACGGGGTATGTGCTGCTGGCATTTATCATTGAAAAAGCATCTGGCATGAGCTATGCGGATTTTAAGAAAACAAGTATTTTTTCACCGATCGGCATGAATGAAACAAGAGTGTATAACAGGAGGCTTTCGCCTGAGCGAATTGATCATTATGCATATGGATATGTGTATGATGTACATTCCGAAACATACGTCCTCCCTGATGAGCTGGAGGAAACGAACTATGTTGTGTATCTCGATGGCATACAGGGAGATGGGACGGTGAACTCTGTCACAAGCGATTTGTTTCGATTTGATCAGGCTTTATATCAGGACGATTTCATCAGCAAGGCTTCTAAGGAATCTGCGTTTTCTCCAGTGCGCCTCAACAATGGAGAAACAATTGATTATGGCTTTGGCTGGGTACTGCAAAATAGTCCTGAAAAAGGGCGGATTGTCAGCCACAGCGGAGGATGGCCCGGCTATTCGACGTTGATGATCCGATATATCGATCATCGTAAAACACTGATCTATTTGAGTAATAAGGAAGAGGATACTGAATATGAACAAGCGATTCTGAAGGCGGCGGAACATATTCTATTTGGCCAGCCATATGAGGTCCCGGAACGTCCTGCTGATAAAAAGAAAAAAGCAATTGATACGGCGATATACAGCCGCTATGTTGGCAGCTACCTGTTGCAGGATGGAACGGCTGCACAGGTGACAGCCGAGAATGAACGGCTTTATTTGGAGATCACCGGACAGCTGAGACTGGAGTTATTCCCTTCCTCGGAAACCCGTTTCTTTCTGCGAGCATTGTCTGTTGAAGTCGAGTTTATGTTAGGCGGGGATGCTGCGAAAAGCTTTATCCTCTATGAGGATGGCTCAGAAGAAGAAGCGGTCCGTACAAATTAGAAAGGAATGAATTTGATGATCGGAATATTAGCCGGAATGGGGCCGAAATCGACCTCGCCGTTTATTGATAAGGTGATTGATTACTGTCAGAAGCTGTATGGGGCTTCAAACGATATTGACTACCCGCACATGATGATCTATTCATGCCCGACGCCCTTCTATGCAGATCGTCCAATTGACCATGACGAGATGAAAAAAGCGATTATCGACGGAGCGGTAAAGCTCGAGAAAACAGGCGTGGATTTCATTGCGCTGCCTTGTAATACGGCGCATATCTACTATGAAGAGATTCAGCAGGCATTGTCGGTTCCTATGTTGCATATCGTTGAGGAAACGATAAAAGAGATTCCGCATCCTGCAAAAAAAGCGGTGGTTTTAGGAACAGAGCCAACCATCCAATCCGCCATCTACCAAAAAGTTCTGAAGGCAAATGGACAAGAAGTTGTTCACAAGGACCATTGGCAGCAGGTTGTGAACCAGCTTATCGCCGCAATCAAACAGCCTAATCATATGGAGCATACACAAGCATTGTGGCAGACGCTATATGAAGAAATCAGTCAGCATGCAGACATCATCATTTCAGCCTGCACGGATTTAAATGCGGTGTTAGATCATATTCAAAGTGAGATTCCGATTATAGATTCCTCTGCCTGTCTTGCAAAAAGCACTGTCAGCACATATCTTGCATATCAAAGCTAGCTTCAGACAAGGACTGTCTTCAAACAGTCCTTGTTTTTTTATGTTCCTATTGTTTGACAGTTAACTGCAATAGTGTTAAATTAAACATGTAAATAGTTACATGATTTTTTCTGAAGGTGAGGTGGTTCTCGTGAAGAAGCCGGTTTTAAAACCATTCGCCTCTTTAGAAATCAAGGTTGATCCGCCTATCACGATTGGTGAGACAGGCCTGGGACTGAGACGATTCATTCCGATTCGTTCGGGAACAATAACCGGGGAAGTAAAGGGACGTATTTTGCCGAGCGGTGCCGATTCGCAAATGATTCGCGCTGACGGCAGAACCGATTTATCTGCCAGGTATGTGATCGAAACAGCAGATCATGAACTGATTTACATTGAAAACAATGGAATACGGCAAGTCAGCGAGCCGTTTCGAAAACAAGCGGCAGCCGGGGAAATTATTGATCCGGAGCATGTTTATTTCCGTACGGTACCGACGTTTGAAACAGGCAGTGAAGCCTATCAATGGCTCCATGACCGCTTGTTTATCGGTTCCGCAGAAAGAACCCCTGATTACGTTCGACTAGACATTTATGAAGTGCAGTAAAAGACTAAGGAGAGTGTGAAAAATGGAAAACTTTATCGGAAGCCACATGATTTATACGTATGAAAACGGCTGGGAATACGAGATTTATATTAAAAACGACCATACAATTGATTATAGAATTCATAGCGGAATGGTTGCCGGACGCTGGGTTCGGGATCAGGAAGTGAATATTGTCAAACTGACAGAAGGCGTATATAAAGTGTCTTGGACAGAGCCGACTGGCACGGATGTTTCATTAAACTTTATGCCAAATGAAAAACGCATGCACGGCATTATTTTCTTCCCGAAATGGGTGCATGAACATCCTGAAATTACGGTTTGCTACCAAAATGACCACATTGATTTGATGGAAGAATCCCGCGAAAAATATGAAACGTATCCAAAATACGTTGTACCTGAATTTGCGGAAATTACATTTCTGAAAAATGAAGGAGTCGACAACGAAGAAGTGATTTCGAAGGCTCCTTATGAGGGAATGACAGACGATATTCGCGCGGGAAAATTATAATAAACATAAAAACCCGGAAAAGAGAATTACTTCTCTTTTCCGGGTTTTCTTTTTGCTGAGTATGCGGGAACCATCACAATTCCCGCGAAAAACAGTATGATGCCAGTCCAGCGCATAGGCTGGTAATAGACTGTGTCCCGTAAACATACCACGGCCGACAAAATAATGATACAAGCTGCCACAACAATGGCAGCACCAATGTATCCTGTTTTCCCCATATTTATTCTCCTTTTGAAGGGAATAGCTTCTGCCTTTTTTCAGATTCGGGATCGTTTTCGATCGTAATCTCTGAATCTAAAATCAGCGTCTCTCTTGTTTCTTCCTGATACGCCGGCCAATTTACAGCTTCGGTGCTTGGGTTTCCTGTTTTAGCGAACGTGATCCACGCTGATTGTATCGTGTGAGAAAGCTGTTTCACCTCATCCGTAATCTCCGCTTTTGCCATTCGTTCCAATCCGTCCAGATTTCCAAAGACAAAAGGAAGCTCTAATGCGTGAAACGCTTTATTGTACGGCGGCTTCTTCGGGTGCCAATCGAACCTGTACATCCAGACAGGGGCGTAATGAGACTGTGCGGATGCATAGGCGACGGCAGGGCGCCAAAATAATAAATCAGTCATCATATGAATTTGGCTTTCTAGAGAACGCGGATACAAATCGGCAGCTTTCTCTGCCAGCGGCTTCCCTAGTAAATACTCGAGTGCTGCATCAAGCGTTTCCTGAGAATGAACGTCTGAATCCGGGGTGAAAAATAAATATCCTTCATCACGGGTTGTTCCAATCAATAGAGGAATGCCGGAAGCAGCCCCTTCTGAGATCGCTTTTTCTGGTTCAGCAGGCAGCGTTTTTGGATCAAGGGCGGGCTGGAAGAACAGCTGAAAGATATTTTCTTTTTCTGCAATCCGAAGCTGATCAGCCGCTTTTAGCAAATCTTCTGCAGAAACCGTATGCAATTTATCCAATTGGCCCTCGTTAATCCCAAGGACCTGTAAAAAGGCTGCCGAGGTGCTCGCCGCTTGTTCTTTCGTCATCGTTCGAGAAGCGCCGCTTTCCATGATTGCTTTCTGGAACAGGCCTTTTGCCGCAGGCATAGCGAGCAGCGCGGCAATGCTCATGCCGCCGGCGGATTCTCCAAATACTGTTACGTTATCGGGATCACCGCCAAACGCTGAGATATTCTCTCGCACCCATTTCAGCGCGGCGGCTTGGTCTAAAAGCCCAAGGTTATCGGAATACGCCTCATCAAATGAAGACAAGTGCAAAAAGCCAAACGGCCCCAGCCGATAGTTCAGTGTAACGACAATGACCTCTCCCTGCGCCGCAAGTTTTGATCCGTCATACAATGGCTCACTGCCCGCTCCTAGATAAAAAGCGCCTCCGTGAATCCACACCATGACAGGAAGATTTTTACTTGGAGTGTCAGGCGCAAATACATTGACATACAAGCAATCCTCGGACTGGCGGGGCAGCTCAGCATACGACAGTGAGAGCAAATCAGACGGCTGCGGGCAAATAGGGCCGTACGCTGTGGCATCAAGGACATCTTCCCACACTTCAGGCGGCTCAGGTGCTTTAAAACGCCATTGTCCGACAGGCGGCTTGGCATAGGGGATGCCTTTCCACTTATGTACGCCGTTTTCCGTTGTGCCTTTTACTTTGCCGTATTGAGTCGTTACTATTTGATGAGTCATTGTGCTCTCTCCCTTTTTCACCCATTATAAACAGATTTACCCTATAGATGCGAACGTTAGCCCTTAACCGATCATCATCTTCCCATTGTTTTTAAAAAGGATTTGACTTCATGGACAGTCAGACCTATTTCTCTTGCTTCCGCCATCAGCGCTTTCCATTCTTCTATATTGGATTCCGTCAGTTTGCGGTTGCGGTAAGAGGCAGTTTCGGGCTGTTCTTTCTTGAGTCTGTTCGTAAAAGTGAACAATTCTTCCTTTTCCATCCCGGCTTGTACGGCTTGCACTAAATGTACGCGCCATTCTTCTTCACCGCCGCTGATTTTTTCATACATCATTGTTTCTGCGTCAAATAATTCTGTTAATTCAACTTCCAGTGTGGCAGAAACTTTTTTTAAAAATTGAACGGACGGATTCGTGTGAACGCCTCTTTCAATCTTGCTTAAATAGGATTTGGATACGCCTGACTCAACAGCCAGCTGATTAATAGAATAGCCTTTTCTTTTACGGTACAAACGGATAATTCTTCCAATCATAATATGAAATTCTCCTCTATTCCTGTCGTTATTTCGTTCATTATAAGGAATTTTTCGTTCTTTATAAAATTTAAAATAATAAGGGAAGTGCAGTAAATTAGAGGAAAATCATGATTTTGTTCTCTAAAGAGAACTTATTGGCTTATTTTGCAATTTTTAAATAATAACGTTTTCTTTTATAATCCAATCATTAACAGAAAGGGGCGCGGGAAGCCAGCCGCGGGAAGGCTGAAGGCTATGAATACATGAATGAGAATATGAGTTTCAAAGAATTATATGCGATTGTCAGACACAGATTCGTGCTGATTCTGCTCATCACAATCGGCGTCACCCTTATTATGGGTTTTGTGCAATTTAAGGTCATTTCACCGACCTACCAGGCGTCGACACAGGTGCTGGTTCATGAATCAGACGGTGAAGAAAACTCGAATCTCAGTGACATCCAGCGAAATCTTCAGTATAGCAGCACGTTCCAATCGATTATGAAAAGCACTGCCTTGATGGAAGAAGTTAAGGCGGAATTGCACCTATCTGAATCGGCTTCCTCGCTGAAAGGAAAAGTGGTTACCAGCAGTGAAAATGAATCAGAAATAATCAACGTTGCCGTTCAGGATCACGATCCGGCGAAAGCAGCTGAGATTGCGAACACGTTAGTGAACAAGTTTGAAAAAGAAGTAGATGAAAGAATGAATGTACAAGGCGTACATATATTATCAGAGGCGAAGGCTTCTGAAAGCCCGATGATCAAGCCGGCCAGGCTGCGAAATATGGTCATGGCTTTTGGCGCTGCTGTCATGGGCGGCATTACACTGGCATTTTTTCTGCATTTTCTCGATGATACATGCAAAAGCGCACGGCAGCTCAGCGAGAGAACCGGATTGCCATGCTTAGGCTCCGTTCCTGATGTCCACAAAGGGCGGAATCGCGGGATAAAACATTTCGGGGAGTGAAGCGAGTGATCTTTAGAAAAAAGAAAGCAAGGCGAGGTTTGGCTCAAATATCTGTTTTACACAATAAATCAGTTGTTGCGGAACAATATCGCACCATTCGGACAAACATTGAGTTCTCATCTGTCCAGACCAACTTGCGATCTATCCTCGTCACCTCCTCTGTGCCTGGTGAAGGTAAATCGTTCAGTGCAGCGAATCTTGCGGCTGTCTTTGCGCAGCAGCAGGAAAAGAAAGTACTGCTGGTGGATGCCGATTTAAGAAAGCCGACCATCAATCAGACGTTTCAGGTTGATAATGTAACCGGGCTGACAAATGTGCTGGTCGGCAATGCTTCACTCAGTGAGACGGTGCAAAAGACGCCGATCGATAACTTATATGTACTGACAAGCGGGCCGACCCCGCCAAACCCGGCAGAACTGCTGTCTTCAAAAGCAATGGGAGATTTAATATCTGAGATCTATGAACAATTCAGCCTCGTCATCTTTGATTCCCCTCCTCTTTTGGCTGTTGCAGATGCTCAGATTCTAGCAAATCAGACAGACGGCAGCGTGCTCGTCGTTTTAAGCGGAAAAACAAAAACCGATACCGTTCTGAAAGCAAAAGATGCACTGGAACAATCCAATGCGAAGCTGTTAGGCGCTCTTTTAAACAAAAAGAAAATGAAAAAATCGGAACACTATTCCTACTAGTTTTTGTAAAGGTGATGTCTCCTGACCTGTATCAATGGAGGCACTCGGCTCTGCTGTGGGCAGCTGAAGTTGCTGCCTTAGATGCTGGTCGTCGCTGGCGGGGCGTGAGGATGGGTTAAATGCCCACTTATCTGATATATACATAGGACGTGTTGTCGGTTTAGCTGCTGCCGATTTTTTGGAGAGACGAAAACCGCCGCAGCTAAGCCGATAAAAGAATTAGGGGGGAAAAGGTTGAGTTACCGGAGAAGACTGTCAATGATTATTGCGCTGGATACTTACCTCGTTTTAAATTCAGTTATTGCAGGATATCAATTTTTAAAAGATTCCTATCAATTTTATGACTCCGGAGCATTACTGCTTACCGCTGTCAGCTTGCTCCTCAGCTATCATGTGTGTGCTTTCCTGTTCAATCAGTATAAACAGGTGTGGACATACACCGGACTTGGCGAGCTGATTGTCCTGCTTAAGGGCATTACGCTTTCCGCCGCTGTGACCGGTATCATTCAGTATGCTGTGTATCACACGATGTTCTTCCGTCTGTTAACCGCGTGCTGGGTGCTTCAGCTTTTGTCTATTGGAGGGACCCGTATTTTATCCAGAGTATTAAACGAAAGCATCAGGAAAAAACGCTGCGCCTCGTCCCGCGCGCTGATTATCGGGGCGGGCTCAGGTGGGACTCTGATGGTCAGGCAGCTGCTTTCGAAAGATGAACCTGATATCATACCTGTCGCTTTTATTGATGACGACCAAACGAAGCATAAATTAGAAATTATGGGACTGCCCGTAATCGGCGGTAAAGAAAGTATCATGCCTGCGGTGCAAAAGCTCAAAATTAATTATATTATTATTGCCATCCCTTCACTCCGCACCCATGAGCTTCAGGTGTTATATAAAGAATGTGTGCGAACCGGAGTAAGCATTAAAATTATGCCTCATTTTGATGAAATGCTGCTTGGCACACGAACTGCAGGACAAATCAGAGATGTAAAAGCTGAGGACTTGCTCGGCAGAAAGCCGGTAACCCTCGACACTAGCGAAATTTCGAACCGCATCAAAGGAAAAACAGTTCTCGTCACGGGAGCGGGCGGATCAATCGGCTCGGAAATCTGCCGTCAGATCAGCGCGTTTCAGCCTAAGGAAATTATTCTGCTCGGCCATGGGGAAAACAGCATTCATTCGATTTATACAGAGCTGAATGGACGATTCGGCAAACACATTGTGTTCCATACGGAAATCGCTGATGTGCAGGACCGCGATAAAATGTTTACCTTGATGAAAAAATACGAGCCGCATGTTGTCTATCATGCAGCTGCCCATAAGCATGTGCCTTTAATGGAACACAATCCAGAAGAGGCGGTCAAAAACAATATTATCGGAACAAAAAATGTCGCGGAAGCAGCCGATATGTCGGGAACTGAGACATTCGTGCTGATTTCATCGGACAAAGCGGTGAACCCAGCCAACGTAATGGGGGCGACAAAACGATTCGCAGAGATGATTATTATGAATCTTGGGAAAGTCAGCAGAACCAAATTTGTTGCTGTTCGCTTCGGCAATGTACTCGGGAGCCGCGGCAGCGTCATTCCAATTTTCAAAAAACAGATTGAAAAAGGCGGCCCGGTGACAGTAACACATCCGGCAATGACCCGCTATTTCATGACGATTCCCGAGGCATCAAGGCTTGTGATTCAGGCTGGGGCACTGGCGAAAGGGCGTCAAATTTTCGTTCTCGATATGGGAGAGCCCGTAAAGATTGTGGATCTTGCCAAAAACCTCATTCATTTGTCCGGCTACACGACTGAGCAGGTTCCAATCGAATTCACTGGCATTCGTCCGGGCGAAAAAATGTATGAAGAATTGCTGAACAAAAATGAAGTCCATGCTGAACAAATCTTTCCAAAAATTCACATCGGTAAAGCGGTGGACGGCGATTGGCCGGTGCTGATGCGCTTTATCGAGGATTTTCATGAGCTGCCGGAAGCCGACCTGAGAGCGAGGCTGTTTGCTGCAATCAATACATCAGAAGAAATGACGGCTGCCAGCGTTCATTAGGGGGAGTGAAAATGACGAAAAAGATATTGTTTTGCGCGACTGTTGATTATCATTTTAAGGCCTTTCACCTCCCTTATTTTAAATGGTTCAAGCAAATGGGCTGGGAGGTTCATGTCGCCGCGAACGGACAAACCAAGCTGCCGTATGTGGATGAGAAATTCTCCATCCCGATTCGCAGGTCACCTTTTGACCCTCAGAACCTGGCCGTTTATAGGCAGCTGAAGAAAGTGATTGACACCTATGAATACGACATTGTCCATTGCCATACACCGGTCGGCGGCGTTCTCGCCAGACTGGCGGCGAGGCAGGCACGGCGGCACGGAACAAAGGTGCTGTACACAGCGCACGGATTTCACTTCTGCAAAGGGGCACCGATGAAAAATTGGCTTCTTTACTATCCGGTTGAGAAATGGCTTTCAGCATATACAGACTGCCTGATTACGATTAATGAAGAGGATTACATACGGGCGAAAGGACTTCAAAGGCCGGGCGGAAGGACGCAGAAAATTCACGGCATTGGCGTCAACACCGAGCGTTTCCGGCCTGTCAGTCCGATAGAGCAGCAAAGACTCAGAGAAAAGCACGGGTTCCGTGAAGATGATTTTATATTGGTTTATCCGGCTGAGCTCAATCTGAACAAAAACCAGAAGCAGTTAATTGAAGCCGCAGCCTTGCTAAAAGAAAAAATTCCCTCACTCCGCCTTGTGTTTGCCGGGGAAGGGGCAATGGAACATACGTATCAAACGTTAGCTGAAAAGCTTGGTGCCTCCGCCAATGTCTGTTTTTACGGCTTTTGCAGCGACATACATGAGTTGATTCAGCTTGCGGATGTATCTGTCGCATCCAGCATTAGAGAAGGCCTCGGTATGAATGTGCTTGAGGGAATGGCGGCAGAAAAACCGGCGATCGCCACAGATAATCGCGGGCATCGGGAAATCATCCGCGACGGAGAAAACGGTTTTCTGATCAAAATCGGTGACAGTGCTGCTTTTGCCCGCCGGATTGAACAGCTTTACCATAAGCCGGAGCTCTGCCGAAAGCTGGGACAGGAAGGCCGAAAAACAGCCTTGCGCTTCTCGGAGGCGCGAACGGTGGAAGAAATGGCAGATATTTATTCCGCGTACATGGATATGGATACAAAGGAGAAAAGCGTATGAACTCAGGACCGAAAGTTTCTGTCATTATGGGCATTTATAATTGCGAACGCACATTGGCAGAAAGCATAGAATCCATACTCAGCCAATCCTATAAAAATTGGGAGCTGATTTTGTGCGATGATGCGTCAACAGACGGTACGCTCCGCATCGCGAAGCAGTATGCCGCTCATTACAGCGACCGCATCAAACTGATTCAAAACAAAACAAATAAGCGGCTTGCCGCATCATTAAATCATTGTCTTTCGCATGCGACAGGCGATTATATCGCACGTCAGGATGGAGATGACCTTTCGTTTCCGCGCCGTCTGGAAAAGCAGGTCGCGTTTTTAGAAAAGCACCGACATTATCAGGTGGTTGGCACCGGCATGCTTGTGTTTGATGAATTTGGCGTAAGAGGCGCCCGCATTCTGCCTTCTGTTCCGGAGCCGGGCATCATGGCAAAAGGGACCCCATTTTGCCATGGCACGATTATGATGAGAGCGAGTGCCTACCGCACGCTGAAAGGCTACCGGTCGGTGCGGCGGACGAGACGAATGGAAGATATTGATTTGTGGCTTCGCTTTTTTGAAGAGGGCTTCAGGGGCTATAATCTTCAGGAAGCCTTGTATAAAGTGAGGGAAGACAGCGATGCATTCAAACGGCGGTCATTTACGTATTCAATTGACAATGCCATCCTTGTCTATCAGGCGTGCAGACGCTTGAAGCTTCCTTTATCTGATTACATATATATCGCAAAACCGTTAATCCGCGCCTTTATGCCTCCAGCCGTGATGAATCGCTACCATAAAAAAAGAGTGATGAACCAAAAGGAAGGGCTTGTCAAGCATGAATAGCAGCCAAAAGCGCGTGCTCCATGTTCTCAGCGGCATGAACAGGGGCGGCGCGGAAACCATGGTAATGAATTTATATCGGAAGATGGACAAAAGCAAAGTGCAATTTGATTTTTTAACGTATCGAAATGATCCGTGCGCTTATGATGAAGAGATTTTATCTTTAGGCGGGCGGCTTTTTTATGTCCCGAGCATTGGGCAAAGCAATCCCCTTACATTTGTGAGGAATGTGAGAAACGCGATAAAAGAAAATGGGCCGTTCAGCGCCGTTCATGCGCACACGGATTTCCAAACGGGTTTTATCGCCCTTGCGGCAAGGCTCGCCGGAGTGCCGGTCAGGGTATGCCACTCCCACAATACGTCTTGGAAGACCGGCTTCAACTGGAAGGATCGATTGCAGCTGCTCGTGTTCAGGCGGCTCATTTTGGCAAATGCGACAGCGCTGTGTGCCTGCGGAGAGGATGCGGGCAGGTTTTTATTTGGACAGTCCAATATGGAGCGGGAGCGTGTTCACCTTCTTCCTAACGGGATTGACCTTGAGTTGTTCGCCCCAAATGGGCAGGCGGCTGATGAAGAAAAAGCAGCACGCGGCATTGCAGCCGACCGGCTCATCATTGGCCATGTGGCCCGGTTTCATGAAGTGAAAAACCACGCGTTCCTGCTGAAGCTTGCCGCACATCTCAAGGAAAGAGGCGTTCGCTTTCAGCTCGTTCTGGCGGGAGACGGGCCGTTGCGCGGGGAGATAGAGGAGGAGGCGCGGCAGCAGAATTTACTATCAGACGTCCTCTTTTTAGGCACGGAAGAACGGATCCATGAACTGATGCGAACATTCGATGTATTTGTCATGCCGTCTCTGTACGAAGGCTTGCCGGTTGTGCTTGTGGAAGCGCAGGCATCGGGGCTTCCATGCATCATTTCAGACAGCATTACAAAAAAAGTCGACGCCGGTCTCGGGCTTGTCACAAGATTAAGTCTTTCTGAGTCGATCAGCGTCTGGGCTGAAACCATTGCAAGAGCGGCCGCCGCAGGCAGGCCGAAGCGTGAGTTCATCAAAGAAACACTCGCTCAACTTGGCTACGATGCACAGCAAAATGTAGGAGCGCTGCTGAATGTATACAACATCAGCACGGAAAAGGACCATAACCGATGATTGTATATGCCGTCAATATGGGGATTGTATTTATTTGGTCTTGGTTCGCTAAAATGTGCGGCGGCCGTGACGATTCGCTTGCCACGGGGTATCGGCCGAATAAGCTTTTGATCTGGATTCCGCTCGCTTCACTTGTGCTCGTGTCAGGTCTCCGCTATCGAGTCGGCACGGATTTTCAGACGTACACGCTGCTGTACGAATTGGCGGGCGATTATCAAAATGTGTGGCAAATATTCGGTTACGGCACAGCGAAAACAGCGACAGATCCGGGGTTTACCGCACTCCTTTGGCTGATGAATTTCATCACGGAAGATCCTCAAATCATGTATTTTACGGTGGCGGTCGTGACCTACAGCTTTATTATGAAGACACTCGCCGACTATGGCAGGCCGTTTGAGCTGAGTGTCTTTTTGTTTTTGGGAACCTTTCATTACTACGCGTCTTTTAACGGCATCAGGCAATACATGGTCGCAGCTGCTTTGTTTTGGGCGATCCGTTATATCATCAGCGGGAACTGGAAGCGATATTTCCTGATTGTGCTGGTCAGCTCGCTCTTTCATTCGTCGGCGCTGATTATGATTCCGGTGTACTTTATTGTCAGAAGAAAAGCCTGGTCTCCGGCGATATTCGGCCTATCCGCTTTATTTCTCGGCATGACATTTTTATATCAAAAATTTATTTCTGTGTTTGTCGTTGTACTTGAAAACAGCTCATACAGCCATTATGAAAAATGGCTCATGACGAACACAAATGGAATGAATGTGATCAAAATCGCTGTTTTGGTTCTGCCGCTGTTCCTTGCATTTTGCTATAAAGAACGACTGCGGAGTCTGTGGCCGCAAATTGATATTGTCGTCAATTTGTGCCTGCTAGGTTTTTTGTTCGGCCTTTTGGCCACAAAGGACGTGATTTTTGCCAGATTCAATATTTATTTCGGTCTGTATCAAATGATCTTAGTCCCTTATTTTGTCAGGATATTTGATGAAAAATCGAACGCCCTTATCTATATCGCTATCGTTGTTTGTTATTTTCTTTACAGTTATTTGCTTATGCCGGTTGATTCATCCGTTCTGCCTTACAGAACGATTTTTTCCCGGTAATTTATGCAAGAGGAGCCGGTCATTATGGAAACACCTGCGGTTAGTCTGTTAGTCGCTGTTTATAACACAGAAACATATATCAGAACGTGTCTCGAATCACTGCGGAACCAGACAGTGGACAATATTGAAATCATCATTGTCAATGACGGTTCAGCTGACGCCAGCCCGGATATCGCAGAAGAATACGCCAAAATGGACAACAGGTTCAAGGTGATTCATCAGGAAAACCAGGGACTCGGTGCGGTTCGGAATAAAGGCATTGAAGCTGCACGCGGCGAATTTATCGCGTTTATCGATTCAGACGATTGGATTGAGCCTGATTATTGCGAGCAGATGCTCCGGGCAGCAGGCGATGAAACTGATCTGGTCATTTGCAATTACGCCGCAGAGTTTGAGGACACTGGCAAAACCATGGACTCAGACATTGCCCAAACCTATCAGGATCAGCCGAAGGAGCACTATATCAAGGCGTTATTCGAAGGGAAGGTCAGAGGGTTTTCATGGAACAAACTGTACAGAAGAAGCATGATTGAAGCCCATCGGCTGTCGTTTCCGCTCCGAGGCGAGCTGGAGCATGTCGAGGATCAGTTTTTCAGCTTCAGGGCTCATTTTTTCGCCCGCTCAGTATCCTACGTAAAAACGCCGCTCTATCATTACCGAATTCACCTTTCCTCCATTGTGCAGCGCTATCAGAAAAAATTGTTTGAATCAGGACTTGCGCTGTATGAGGCGAATGCGGCGTTTTTACAGGAGAACAACAAACTGGAGGAGTATCGCAAGGAGCTTGATACCTTTATCGTTCTTCACAGCAGCATCTGTATGCTGAATGAATGGAAAACGAGCGGCAGCCGCCGGCTGTTTGAAAAGCTTAGAAATGTTGGCGTGATATGCGCGGACCCGGTGTTTCAAGAAAGTCTTTCAAAAACGGGTACTGCTCCTTTTGACGCAAAACGGTCATGCCTTCTTCTGATGGCGAAATACAGAATGATTCCGTTCGTCGCTATGGCATCGGCTGTGTATCAGCGGGTGATCGAGTACAAAATGAGAAACAGAGGGTGAGGACATGTCGTTACAATCGTTGAAAATCAATTTTGCAGAATGGCTGCTGCTAAAGGTCAAATACCCGTCCCAATATTGGCTGGGAGCGGCAGATCAACCGGTAAAGGCCGCAGCACATCAGAAAAAAATCATACTGACCCTGCTGCCGTCCCATGACAATTTGGGAGATCACGCAATTGCTTATGCCAGCAAGGCATTTCTTGAGCAAGAATACCCGGACTTTGACATCGTCGAGGTCGATATGAAGGACATTTACAAATCAGCAAAAAACCTGATCCGCTCGCGCCATCCGGAGGATATGGTCTTTATCATCGGCGGCGGAAATATGGGGGATTTATACCGTTATGAGGAGTGGACGCGCCGCTTCATCATTAAAACATTCCATGACTATCGGGTTGTCCAGCTTCCGGCAACGGCTCATTTTTCTGACACGAAAAAAGGGCGCAAAGAGCTGAAACGGGCACAGAAAATTTATAATGCGCACCCCGGCCTATTGCTGATGGCGCGGGATGAAACAACGTATCAATTTATGAAACAGCATTTTCAAGAAAAAACAATTTTGAAGCAGCCGGACATGGTGCTGTATTTAGATAGAAGCAAGACCCCCGCAGAACGCGAAGGGGTTTATATGTGTTTGCGCGAGGATCAGGAAAGCGTGCTTCAGGAGGACCAGAGGAACCGGGTCGAGGCTGCGCTATTTGAGGAATTCGGCGAGATCCAATCCTTTACGACAACGATCGGCCGCCGGGTCAGCCGCGATACACGCGAACAAGAACTTGAAGCACTGTGGTCTAAGCTGAAAAGCGCAGAAGCCGTCGTCACTGACAGGCTTCATGGCATGATTTTTTGCGCGCTGACAGGAACGCCGTGTGTTGTCATTCGCTCCTTTGACCATAAGGTAATGGAGGGCTATCAATGGCTTAAAGACATCCCGTTCATGAAGCTGATAGAACATCCGGAGCCAGAGCGCGTAACAGCCGCAGTCAATGAGCTTTTAACAAAAGAAACACCCCGTGCAGGCTTTCCGAGAGATGTGTATTTTAAAGGTCTGCGTGACAAAATCAGCGGTGAAGCGCAATGATCCCGCTCGTCAGCATTATTGTCCCGATGTATAATGTTGAACCATTTATAGAAGAGTGCATTGATTCTTTGCTTCGTCAAACGCTTTCTGATATTGAAATCATCCTCGTGAATGACGGAACACCGGATCGTTCAGGCGAAATTGCAGAGGACTATGCAAAACGGGATGCGAGAATCCGGGTCATTCATCAGGCAAACGGCGGGCTTAGTTCAGCGCGAAATACGGGAATAAAGGCCGCGCGGGGCACTTACATCGGCTTTGTAGACGGAGACGATTATGTATCATCCGCCATGTTCCAAAGGCTGGCTGAAGAAGCGGAGCAAAATCAGCTCGACATCGTCGGATGCGGTTTTTACAAACAGTCATCGGACAGGCGGACATATGTGCCGCCGCAGCTTGAGGCAAACCGCGTGCTGACGAAACCAGAAATGACTGAACAGCTTAAACATGCTCACGAAACGAGATTTATCTGGTATGTATGGCGTTATCTTTACCGCCGTGAGCTTTTTGATAGGGCGAATCTGATGTTTGCTGAAGACATCCGTTTTGCTGAAGACTCTCCCTTCAATTTGTCCGCTTTTTGCGAAGCGGAGCGGGTGAAAATGCTTGATGAGGGATTGTACATTTATCGTGAAAACCCGAACAGCCTGACAGAAATCCCTTATAAGCCGGCGATGGATGAACATCTTCAAAAACAATATCAAGCTAAAATCGCATTCTACAATCACTATGGCTTAGCAGGCGCATGCCAAGAAGATTTGAATGTGTACATTTGCAGGCACCAGCTTCCGATGCTTTTGGCAAATGCCTGTGCTTCTCCGAATTCGCCGAAAGACATCAAAAAGAAGATCAGACAGATTTTATCCTATGACATGGTGCGGCAGGCTGTCAGACATACACCGTTTCAGCATGAGAAATTATTAAGAGGAGAGCGTTTGGTATTAGCACTGTGTAAATGGCGGCTCACTTTTCTCATCAAGCTGTTTTTCGAGCAGCGGGGGAAAATGAAAGGCAGTGCGAAGCAGGCATGAATTTCACGATAAATTTCAGCGCTAATCTCACGGCTTTTCTGTTGTCTGTTTTCCTATCGGTTTGGATGACGCCTTTTATTGTCAGTACGCTTGGTGTGGAAGCGTTTGGCTTTGTTCACTTGACACAAAATGTGATTAATTACTTTTCGGTTATCACCGTGGCGCTCAGCTCGGTTGTCGTTCGATTCTTTTCTGTTGCTGCCCACAGGGGAGAGCGGGAGAAAGCAAATGCGTATATCAGCAATTATTTAGCGGCCTCTGTTTTGATTTCATTGCTGCTCTTGCTGCCGCTTGCGGGTTCGGCTTTTTTTATTGACCGCGTCATGAATGTGCCGCAAGCGCTTTTGGCTGATGTGCGTTTGTCGATTTTAATCGGCAGTGTGCTGTTTATTTTAACGTTTCTGATGGCGGGTTTCGGTGCTGCACCATTTTATGCCAACCGCCTTTATATCACCAGTTCCATTCAGGCGGTGCAAATGCTTATACGGGTGCTGTCTGTGCTGCTCCTGTTTGCATGCTTTGCGCCGAAAATCTGGCAGATCCAGCTTGCAGCTTTAGCTGGTGCTGTCATTGCGTCTGTGCTGTCTTTCTATTTCTTCAAAAAGCTGATTCCGTGGTTTTCGTTTCGTATGAAGGATCTTTCATTCCGCACAAGCAAGGAGCTGTTTCAAGCGGGCGCATGGAGCTCCGTCAATCAAATCGGCGTCCTGCTTTTTTTGCAGATTGATCTGTTAACCGCCAATTTGATGCTGGGGGCGTCCGCATCCGGGAAATACGCGGCGATTATCCAGTTTCCGCTGCTTTTGCGCAGCTTGGCCGGAACGGTCGCATCCCTGTTTGCGCCCATCATGACTTCATATTATTCAAAAGGCGATATGGAAGGATTGATGAATTACGCCAATAAGGCAGTAAGGCTCAATGGTCTTTTGCTTGCACTTCCTGCTGCCTTATTGGGCGGATTGGCGGGACCTTTTTTGACAATCTGGCTCGGACCGTCCTTTTCAACGATAGCACCGCTTTTATTTATTCATGCCGGATACTTGGTTGTCAGCCTCGCCTTTATGCCGCTGTTTTATATATGGACAGCTTTTAATCAACAAAAAACACCGGCGATTGTTACCCTGCTGTTAGGTGCAGTGAATGCGGTGCTGGCGGTCACGCTGAGCGGGCCGGCTCATCTCGGTCTGTACGGCATAACATTGGCAGGGGCCATTTCTCTTATTTTAAAAAATGCCATCTTTACGCCGCTTTACGTATCCCGCATTACAGGCTACAAAAAGCACGTGTTCTTTAAAGGCATAATCGGGCCTCTTTCAGCCGCTGTATTTGCCTGGACGGTCTGTAAGGCAATTCAGTTCGTTGTGAAGATTGACGGCTGGCCGTCACTGATAGCGACGGGAGTGACAGTCAGCTTTTGCTACGCTGTTTTCGCTTTTATGCTCGTTTGTACAAAAGAGGAAAGACAGCTGGTATTAAAACGGTTTCGAAAAACGAAAGGAGCTGTGAATCTTTGATCCTGAAACGACTTTTTGATCTGACGGCCGCCATTTTTTTGTTGTGCTGTACAAGTGTGATCATTCTGTTCACCATCGCCGTTGTCAGGCTGAAAATAGGATCACCTGTCTTCTTTAAGCAAGTAAGGCCAGGCCTGCACGGCAAACCGTTCACCCTATATAAGTTCCGGACAATGACGGATGAACGGGACAGTGAGGGAAATCTGCTGCCCGATGAAGTCCGGCTGACGAAAACGGGCAGGCTGATCAGACAGCTGAGCATTGATGAGCTTCCGCAGCTCCTGAATGTCCTGAAGGGCGATCTTAGCCTTGTCGGGCCGCGGCCGCTTTTGATGGACTATCTGCCTCTTTATACAGAAAAACAGGCACGGCGCCATGATGTGAAGCCGGGTATCACAGGCTGGGCGCAAATCAATGGCAGAAACGCGATTTCCTGGGAAAAGAAATTTGAATTAGATGTTTGGTACGTTGACAACCGGTCGTTTTTTCTCGATTTGAAAATTTTATGTTTGACGGTGCGAAAGGTCCTTGTTTCAGAAGGGATTCAGCAAACCAATCATGTGACCGCGGAACGGTTTACCGGAAGCGGAGATGTGTCCTCATGAAAAATGTGGCCATTGTGGGTGACGGCGGTCACGGAAAGGTGATCAGAGAGCTGATAAACGCCCGCTCAGATACGCGCTTAGCCGCGGTGCT
The DNA here is from genome assembly GCF_037963565.1 of Bacillus sp. PS95. Taxonomy (NCBI): domain Bacteria; kingdom Bacillati; phylum Bacillota; class Bacilli; order Caryophanales; family Bacillaceae; genus Bacillus; species Bacillus sp. PS95. The sequence goes on along the minus strand of NZ_CP150160.1, from coordinate 3,477,202 downwards.
GGATGATAAATTCAAAACGTTCGAAGACGGAAAAGAATGGTACACAGGACCGCCGAAAGCCGTTACTGAACTGCGCAGGCTCATTCCTGATGTGCTATTTCTGATTGCTGTTGGGAATAACAGTGTCAGAAAACAGCTGGCGGAGCGACTGGGACTGGGGAAAGATGATTTTATTACATTGATTCACCCGTCAGCCATCGTCAGCAGGTCGGCTGTCATTGGGGAAGGGACAGTGATTATGGCGGGCGCGATCATTCAGGCGGATGCGCGCATCGGCGCCCACTGCATCATCAATACGGGTGCAGTGGCAGAGCACGACAATCAAATCAGCGATTACGTTCATCTGTCCCCGCGTGCCACGCTGTCAGGAGCGGTTTCCGTTCAGGAAGGCGCTCACGTCGGAACCGGTGCATCCGTCATACCGCAGATCATAATCGGGGCTTGGAGCATTGTCGGAGCCGGCTCCGCGGTGATCCGTTCCATACCGGACAGGGTAACGGCGGCCGGTGCTCCGGCACGCATCATTTCTTCCATTCAAACATCAAACAAAGGATGATTCTATGCATAAAAAAATCTACTTATCTCCCCCTCATATGAGCGGCAGGGAGCAGCACTATATTTCAGAAGCCTTTCGCTCAAACTGGATTGCGCCGCTTGGGCCGCTCGTGAATTCATTTGAAGATCAGCTGGCAGAACGAGTCGGTGTAAAAGCAGCAGCTGCGGTCAGCTCAGGAACGGCGGCGATTCATCTCGCGCTGCGTTTACTTGAGGTAAAAGAAGGTGACAGCGTGTTTTGCCAGTCTTTCACATTTGTAGCAACCGCCAATCCGATTCTATATGAAAAAGCGGTGCCCGTCTTTATCGATTCTGAGCCTGATACGTGGAATATGTCGCCGACAGCCCTTGAAAGAGCATTGGAGGAAGCGAAAAGAAATGGAACACTGCCAAAAGCGGTGATTGCCGTCAATCTATATGGGCAGAGCGCGAAAATGGATGAAATCGTAAGCCTGTGTGATGCATACGGAGTTCCTGTCATTGAGGACGCAGCCGAATCTCTCGGCACAGTCTATAAAGGGAAGCAAAGCGGAACTTTCGGGCGCTTCGGCATTTTTTCATTTAACGGGAATAAAATCATTACCACATCAGGGGGAGGGATGCTCGTTTCAAATGATGAAGCAGCAATTGAAAAAGCAAGATTTCTCGCTTCGCAGGCACGAGAGCCGGCTGTTCATTATCAACACAGTCAAATTGGTCATAATTACAGGCTGAGCAATATCTTAGCCGGCGTCGGCATTGCCCAGCTTGAGGTGCTGGATGAGCGAGTGGAGAAAAGAAGGACCATTTTCACGAGATACAAAAATGCGCTCGGTCACATAGACGGCGTCCGCTTTATGCCGGAGTACGCAGCAGGCGTATCCAATCGCTGGCTCACCACGCTCACACTTGATAACGGGCTCAGCCCATATGACATAGTTCAACGTCTTGCTGAAGAAAACATTGAAGCCCGTCCGCTGTGGAAGCCGCTCCATACCCAGCCGCTATTCGATCCGGCTTTATTTTATTCTCATGAAGATACAGGAAGCGTATGCGAAGATTTGTTCAAGCGAGGAATCTGTCTCCCATCGGGGTCCAATATGACAGAAGATGAGCAAGGCCGGGTCATTGAAGTGCTACTGCACTTATTCCATACTGTCGAGGTGAAGAAATGGACAGCAAGCATTCGATGATCAGCCTGAAACAGAAACTGTCCGGGCTGCTCGACGTCATTCCGAAACAATCAGAGATTATATATGCTGACTATCCTCTATATGGGAATGTAGGGGATTTATTTATTATGAAAGGAACAGAAGCCTTCTTTAAAGAACACGAGATTCGGGTCAGAAAACGCTGGAATCCTGACAATTTTCCAGTCGGGCGAAAGCTGGATCCTAATCTCATCATCGTCTGCCAGGGAGGCGGAAACTTCGGGGATCTGTATCCGTATTATCAAGGCTTTAGAGAGAAAATCGTCCAAACCTATCCGAACCACAAAATTGTGATCCTGCCGCAATCGATTTATTTTCAAAACAAAGACAACCTCAAACGGACGGCAGAGATATTTTCTAAGCATGCGAACCTTCACATTATGACAAGGGAAAAAGCCTCCTATGCTACGGCACAGGCTTATTTTACAAGAAATCACATTCAGCTTCTGCCTGATATGGCTCATCAGCTGTTTCCCGTCATTCCCACGCAGCAGCCGTCCAATCAAAAGCTGAGATTTATCCGAACAGATCATGAAGCAAACCAGGCGCTTCAGGAACACGCAGAAGCGGAAAGCTACGACTGGCGCACGGTGCTGTCAGCTTCAGACCGCCGGACGATTGCTTTTCTGCAAACGCTGAACGTCCTGAATAAAAAAGCAGGCAACCCTTTGCCCATTGCGTATATATGGGAAAAATACTCGGATTATATCGTCCAAAAAGCGATTCGGTTTTTCAGCCGTTACGAATCGGTGGAAACATCAAGGCTGCACGGCCACATCTTGTCTTCTCTTCTTCAAAAAGAAAACACGGTCATTGATAATTCCTATGGGAAAAACGCCAATTACTTTCATACCTGGATGGAAGGAGTGCCGAGCACCCGGCTCATCCAGCACGCCTCAAAGAAGGAAAACCTTCCTGCTCACATGTGAGCGGAAGGTTTATTTTGATTCTCCACGTTTGACTTTGTTGTATGCTTCATCTAAATGCTGAATCCTTTTCAGGACAACTGCGTTTTTCGTCAGCTGGTCCTGCACGAGTGTTGAGACAACGGAACGGTAGTAGCTGTTCATCGCGTGGATTTTATCCTCAGACTGATTCATTTCAATATGCTGTTTTAAATTCTCAATAAAATAAGGGACGGAAAAAAGTTCAGACATTTCTTTGGCAGCTCCTTTTTCATAAATGTATACGGTGTGATCTCAATCATGTACAATGAAGAAAGGGGAGTGAGCATGATGGATATGAAACTTCAGCAAGTACAAGTATTAAAGCCTCAACTGACACAGGAGCTCAGGCAGGCCATCACGCTGCTTGGCTATCATTCGGCAGAACTCGCCGAGTACATTGATGAGCTCTCACTGGAAAACCCTCTTATTGAACGAAAGGAAACAGACACACCGCCACTATCTTACCATAAAACAAACAAAAACAGGATGAATGCACAGGAAGCGGGCCTTCAATTAAGTAATCCGCAAAAAACATTGCAGGATGCGTTAAAACAGCAGTCACTCGATATGAATCTGACCAACACTGAAAAAAAGATTTTTAATTATCTGATTCATTCGCTTGATTCAAACGGGTACTTGGAAGAAGATGTGGAGGAGGCAGCACGGCGCCTATCTGTATCGGCTAAGGAAACGGAGGCTGTTTTGGCAAAACTCCAGTCATTAGAACCGGCTGGAATCGGTGCGAGATCTTTGCAGGAATGCATCCTTCTTCAATTACAGCGGCTGCCGAACAGAAATGAACAAGCGGAAATGCTGATTTCAGCTCATTTTGATGCTTTTGCGCAAAAAAAATGGAAAGCGCTTTCAGTAGAGACGGGAATTCCGCTTCATACCATTCAAGATATCTCAGATGATATCGCGGCTCTTCATCCTAGACCTGGCCTTCTGTTTGCCCGGCCAGAGCAAGATGTGTATATTGAGCCTGATATTTTTATCACCGTAAAAAACGGGCACATTGCAGCGGAACTGAATACCCGCTCGTTTCCCGAGATCGATCTGCATCCGCAGTACAGAACGCTTTTATCATCCGGCTCCTGTCAGGATACTGTCTCCTATTTATCTGCGAAATATCAGGAGTGGCGCTGGCTGAGCCGCGCGCTGCGGCAGCGAAAACAGACAATCACGAGAATTATCAATGAACTGATCACACGCCAAAAGGATTTCTTTCTGAAAGGGCGAAGCGCAATGAAGCCGCTGACTCTCAGAGAGGTGGCGGACTGTCTAAGCCTTCATGAATCAACTGTGAGCCGGGCCATTAAAGGGAAAACAATACAAACGCCTTACGGGCTGTTTGAGATGAAACTCTTTTTCTCAGCAAAAGCCGAGGCTTCAGGAGAGGGAGATGCGTCGAATTATGCAGTCAAAATGCATCTTGAAGACCTGATCAATCAAGAGGACAAAACAAAACCGCTTTCAGATCAAAAGCTTGTCGATTTGCTGTATGAACAACACGGCATCCAAATCTCGAGACGCACCGTGGCAAAATATCGCGATCAAATGAATATTCCGTCATCGGCAGCGAGAAAGCGATATAAATAAAATCCTCCCTAGACGGGAGGATTTTTTTAAGGAATCATCCAGCTGAATACGTGATGCTGCAAAAAGGTGATGATACAAACGAGCAGCAGCAAAAACAGACTGTGTTTAATGGTAAAGCGGAAAAGATCTGACTCCTTTCCGGCGAGTCCTACGGCGGCGCACGCCACCGCTATCGACTGCGGCGAAATCATTTTTCCTGTGACACCGCCTGAAGAGTTGGCGGCGACAGACAGAACAGGGTCCATACCGACCGATAACGCGGTGACTTTCTGCAGGTTGCCGAACAGCAGGTTGGCGGAAGTATCCGAGCCGGTAATGAAGACGCCGAGCCAGCCGAGGACGGGCGAAAAGAAGGTAAACATCGAACCTGTCAGCGCGAGTGTCATCCCGAGTGTCGTGCTCATTCCCGAGGAGTTGGTGACATAGGCAAAACCAACGACAGAAGCAATGGTCAAAATCGGAAGCTTCAATTCTTGGACTGTTTCTTTAAAAACGGTTCCCCAGTCTTTCCACGAAATCGCCGTGATGAACTTTGACAGCACTGCGGCAATCAATATCGCGGTGCCGGCTGAACCAAGCACCTCCAGCTTGTAAACCGCTTCAATCGGCGTACCGTCAGCATTGACAATCTGATTGTTCAAAAAAGGCACACCGGGGGCAAAAGTCAGTTTTTCTCCAACTGCATTGAGCCACTTCAAGAACACCGCAGAGCCTTCATAATGCCCGGTCAGTGCAGATTTGACAGATGGAATGCCCCATACGGAAATCATCGCCGTCAGCAGCAGAAATGGCGACCAAGCCTTAAAAATCTGTCCGCTGTTGTACGCAGGCGCCGCCGGATTTGTGCGCGCCGTTTCAATTGAGGCGGCCGACTCTTGTTCACCGGCAAACCGGAATGTTGTTTTCGGCTTCCACCATTTCAAAAACACAGCAAGTGCAGCCATTGAAACAAGAGCTGACAAAACATCGGGCAGCTCAGGTCCTAAAAAATTGGAACTGAGATATTGAACAACGGCAAAGGAAACACCGGATACGAGAATCGCCGGCCAGACCTCCAAGGCTCTCCTGAAACCGCTCATGATGATGATTAAATAAAGAGGAATAAATACGGATAAAAACGGCAGCTGCCGCCCGACCATTTGCGAAATCTCCATCGCCGGAATCCCTGTCGGCCCTTCTACGGCTGTAATTGGAATCCCAATCGCCCCAAAGGCAACCGGCGCCGTATTGGCGATCAAACAGATCCCCGCAGCATAAAGAGGATTAAAGCCGAGACCGACCAGCAGCGCGGCAGAAATGGCGACCGGCGCTCCGAAGCCTGCTGCCCCTTCTAAAAAAGCCCCGAATGAAAAAGCGATCAAGAGAGCTTGAAGCCGTCGGTCATCAGTAATCGAGAGAACAGAGCTGCGAATGATATCAAACTGTCCCGTTTTCACAGTGATTTTATACAAAAAAACAGACGTCACAATGATCCAGCCGATCGGCAACAATCCGTATACGGCTCCTTGTGTCGCGGACATCAGCGCTTTTTCCGCCGGCATCCGATAAACCAATACAGCAATGATAAGGGCGATCCCCAATGTGGCCAAGCCTGCTGTATACCCCTTCATCCGTTTAATCGCGAGTGCCCAAAAAAAGAAAATAATCGGTACAAGTGCGGCAAGCGCTGATAATAGCAAATTTCCCCCTATAGGCGTATATGCCTGTGTCCATTGCATCCCAAACCCCTCCTTGAAACATAAACTGGCGCTATATGTAAGCGGTTTCTATAGATGATATGATCATCTGATGACTGGGTAATAAGACCAGTTACCTAGCATTATATTTTGAAAAAAATCAAAGTACAAGACTTTTTGACAAAATAGTCAAAATCTTTTGGCGGCCCACAAAACAGAGTATAATAGATCGTAAACAGCCAGACCTACAAGTTACGGGGTGAATTGCATTGAAATATAAACAGATTAAAACAAAAAAAATATATGAAGAAGTAGCGGATGCCCTATTAGATATGATCAAAAACGGCGAATTGAAGCCGGGGGATAAACTGGACTCTGTTCAGGCGCTTGCTGAGAGCTTTCAAGTCAGCCGTTCAGCGGTTCGCGAAGCACTTTCTGCGCTAAAAGCGATGGGGCTTGTCGAAATGAAACAGGGAGAAGGCACGTATCTGAAGGAATTTGAGCTCAATCAAATTTCTCAGCCGCTCTCAGCCGCCCTTCTGATGAAAAAAGAGGACGTCAAGCAGCTGCTCGAGGTCAGAAAACTGCTTGAAATCGGCGTAGCTTCACTAGCGGCTGAAAAAAGGACAGAAGCAGATCTCGAAAGAATTCATGATGCACTAAAGGAAATGGGCAGCATTGAAGCGGACGGGGAGCTGGGAGAGAAAGCAGACTTTGCATTTCATCTTGCGCTTGCGGACGCTTCTCAAAATGAACTTCTTAAACACTTGATGAATCACGTGTCATCATTGCTGCTGGAAACAATGAGGGAAACGAGGAAAATCTGGCTGTTTTCCAAGAAGACCTCCGTTCAGCGGCTGTATGAGGAGCACGAACGGATTTACAATGCTGTGGCTGCCGGGAACGGTGCAGAGGCGGAAGCCGCCATGCTGGCGCATTTGACGAATGTGGAAGATGTGCTTTCGGGATATTTCGAGGAAAATGTGCAATAACCAACTCATTTCCCGGGCAATTCCGCGGTTCCGAATGATACGAACAACTGAGACTGAGCCGCAAATGGTTCAGTCTTTTTACATGAGGCAGCCAGAGGGCTTTGTGCACTTGACATTTGCGAAAAAGAAAGTAAAATATTTTACTAAAACAATGCGAGCTGAATAATGGAGGCAGATGCAATGGCGACAATTAAAGATATCGCGCAGGAAGCGGGATTTTCAATCTCAACCGTTTCCCGCGTTTTAAATAACGATGAAAGCCTTTCTGTTCCTGATGAAACACGGGAGAAAATCTATGAAGCGGCGGAAAAGCTTAATTACCGCAAAAAAACAGTAAGGCCGCTGGTGAAACATATTGCGTTTTTATATTGGCTGACAGATAAAGAAGAATTAGAAGATGTCTATTTTAAAACGATGAGATTAGAAGTAGAGAAACTGGCGAAAGCATTCAATGTCGATATGACCACTTATAAAATAGCGGATGGAATCGAGAGCATTCCTGAACATACGGAAGGATTTATTGCCGTCGGCACATTTTCAGATGAAGAGCTGGCTTTCCTCAGAAATCTCACTGAAAACGGCGTGTTCATCGATTCAACTCCTGATCCCGATCATTTTGACTCGGTAAGGCCCGATTTGGCACAAATGACAAGGAAGACGGTAAACATCCTGACTGAGAAGGGGCATAAGAGCATCGGTTTTATCGGCGGCACATACAAAAATCCGAATACCAATCAGGATGAAATGGACATCCGTGAACAAACCTTCAGATCCTATATGAGGGAAAAAGCCATGCTGGACGAGCGCTATATTTTCTGTCATCGCGGATTCTCTGTAGAAAACGGCTACCGCCTGATGTCAGCAGCGATCGATACATTAGGCGATCAGCTTCCGACTGCTTTTATGATTGCAGCGGACCCGATTGCAGTGGGCTGTCTGCAAGCCCTGAACGAAAAAGGAATTGCCATACCAAACAGGGTAAGCATTGTAAGTATCAACAACATCAGCTTCGCGAAGTATGTCTCGCCTCCTCTGACGACGTTTCATATTGATATACATGAATTATGTAAAAATGCTGTTCAATTACTGCTTGAACAAGTGCAGGACAAGAGAAGAACGGTAAAAACATTATATGTGGGCGCAGAATTAATCGTCAGGAAGAGTATGAATTAAGGATGACTTAGGACACTAAGTCATTTTTTATTTAGGTAAAAAAATTTACTCTATGAAGTAAATAGTTTGTTTACACATTTTCTCAGGCATGCTATATTATCTTTAAAGCGCTTTCATCCCTACCGAAAGGGTGACAATCAATGAAAATGGCAAAAAAGTGTTCCGTATTCATGCTCTGCGCAGCTGTCAGTTTATCCTTGGCGGCTTGCGGCCCAAAGGAAAGCAGCAGCGCCAAATCGAGTTCAAAAGGGTCAGAGCTTGTTGTATGGGAGGATAAAGAAAAGAGCAACGGCATTAAAGACGCTGTGGCTGCATTTGAAAAAGAGCATGATGTGAAGGTCAAAGTCGTTGAAAAACCGTATGCCAAGCAGATTGAAGATTTGCGAATGGATGGACCGGCCGGCACAGGCCCTGACGTGTTAACAATGCCAGGGGACCAAATCGGAACCGCTGTCACGGAAGGATTACTCAAGGAATTACATGTCAAAAAAGACGTTCAATCACTTTATACTGACGCTTCCATTCAGTCTCAAATGGTAGATCAAAAGCTTTATGGACTGCCAAAAGCGGTCGAAACGACTGTGCTTTTTTACAACAAAGATCTCATCACAGAAAAGGAATTGCCCAAAACGCTGGAAGAGTGGTACGACTATTCCAAAAAGACTGCTGACGGCAGCAAATTTGGCTTTTTAGCCCTATTCGATCAAATTTATTATGCAGAAAGTGTGATGAGCGGATATGGCGGATACATTTTTGGAAAGGCCAAAGATGGGAGCTATAACCCGTCAGACATTGGAATCAATAATGAAGGAGCTGTCAAAGGTGCGGCGCTGATTCAGAAGTTTTACAAAGATGGCCTGTTCCCGGCTGGCATTATTGGAGAACAAGGGATTAACGTGTTGGAATCGCTGTTCACAGAAGGAAAAGCCGCCGCAATTATTTCTGGTCCATGGAATGTAGAAGCCTTTTCGAATGCAGGAATCAATTATGGCATTACGAAACTGCCGAAGCTGGAAAATGGGAAAAACATGAGCTCCTTTATCGGCGTCAAAAGCTACAACGTCAGTGCATTTTCAAAGAATGCAGAGCTGGCGCAAGAATTAGCCGTTTTCCTGGCAAATGAAAAAAATTCTAAAACACGATATGAAGAGACGAAAGAAGTTCCTGCTGTGAAATCCCTAGCCAATGACCCGGCTATTATGAAAAGCGAGGCGGCACGGGCAGTTACTGAACAATCCCGTTTCTCAGAGCCAACACCAAATATTCCGGAAATGAATGAAATATGGACGCCGGCTGATTCAGCATTACAGACGGTTGCCACAGGGAAGGCGGATCCGAAACAAGCATTGGATCAAGCCGCTGAAACCGCCAAAGGACAAATTAAGGCAAAGCACAGCGGAAAATAAAGAGAAAGCTAGATTTGTATTGTAAGAGAGGTGAAAACGGTGCAGCATCGTCAAGTCGCTTTGTTGCTTTCTATCATTCCGGGACTCGGGCAATTTTATAACAAGCAATGGATAAAAGGTATTGTCTTTCTTTTCTTAGGCGCATCGTTTTTTGCGGTCTTTGGGAATTTGCTCAATATGGGGTTTTGGGGAATCTTTACACTGGGAACAGAAGTGCCGCGGGATAATTCCGTTTTTCTGCTGGCGGAAGGAATTATTGCTGTCATCGTGACCTGCTTTGGCCTTGCGGTGTATTATGTGAATCTTCGCGATGCGTTCCAAAGCGGAAAACAGCGTGATGAAAATAAGCCATTAAGTTCCTTAAAGGAACAATACCAACATATCATTTCTGAGGGCTATCCTTATGTCGTCAGCGGCCCATCTTTGTTTATTTTAATTTTCGCCGTGATCTTTCCTATCTTATTCAGCTTTGCATTAGCGTTTACAAACTATGATTTGTATCATTCTCCTCCTGCAAAATTAATTGATTGGGTCGGTTTTCAAACGTTCGCAAATATTTTCACAGTTGATATTTGGAGGTCGACTTTTTTTGATGTACTGGCTTGGACGGTGGTTTGGACACTTGCTGCATCCACACTGCAAGTCAGCTTGGGGATTTTTCTCGCGATCATTGTTAACCAGAAAGACCTTCGGTTTAAACGTTTTTTTCGGACCATTCTGATTTTGCCATGGGCCGTTCCCGGTTTTGTGACGATTTTAATTTTTGCGGGACTGTTTAATGATAGCTTCGGTGCGATGAATCACGATATCTTGGCTTTCTTCGGGATAGATCCGCTTCCGTGGATGACAGATGCCAATTGGTCGAGGCTTGCGTTGATTCTCATGCAGGGCTGGCTTGGATTTCCGTACATCTTTCTCGTCTCAACAGGCGTATTGCAATCCATCCCGGACGATCTGTATGAAGCAGCTACGATTGATGGCGCTTCTGTCTTTTCAAAGTTGAGATACATCACGCTTCCAATGGTGTTCATTGCAATGGCTCCGATTATCATTACCCAGTTTACGTTTAATTTTAATAACTTTAATATTATCTATCTATTCAATGGCGGAGGTCCGGCTGTAACCGGATCAACAGCCGGCGGGACAGATATCCTCGTTTCATGGATTTATAAATTGACAATGCAGTCCAGTCAATATTCTCTTGCTGCGGCTTTAACCATTTTATTATCTGTATTTGTTATCTCCATCGCATTGTGGCAATTCAGACAGACAAAGTCTTTTAAAGAGGGGGCATAAGGTATGCTGGCAGATATGAAAGTCAGAAAATATATCCGTCTCCTTTTCTCTTACTTGTTGCTAGCCTTTATGGCGGTCATCATTGTTTATCCTCTCCTTTGGACGGCAGGCGCAAGCTTTAATCCCGGCAACAGCTTAATCAGTACATCCATCATTCCGAAGCATCCGACATTCGACCATTACAAGGAATTATTTGCGGGCAAAGAAAGCCTTCAATATGTGCAGTGGTATGTCAACTCAATGAAGATCAGCCTGTTTACAATGGCAGGGTCTTTGCTCTGTGTGACATTTACAGCCTATGCGTTTTCGCGTTTTCGCTTCAAAGGCAGGAAATACGCTTTAACGCTCTTTTTATTGCTGCAGATGATTCCTCAGTTTTCAGCTTTAATTGCCTTGTTTGTGCTGGCGCAAATCTTGGGAATGATCAATAGCCATTGGCTGCTAATCTTGCTTTATATCGGCGGCCTGATCCCGATGAATACGTATTTGATGAAAGGGTACATGGATTCTATTCCGATGGATTTAGACGAAAGCGCCAAGATTGACGGAGCCAGCAGCACCAGAATTTTCTTCCAGATCATTCTGCCATTATCAAAACCGATGGCGGCAGTCGTGGCCATGAACGGCTTTACCGGTCCGCTCGGAGATTTTGTGCTGTCCTCAACCATATTGAGAACGCCTGAATCATATACATTGCCCGTCGGTCTATTCAATTTAGTGAATGATGTCATGGGGGCCAGCTATACGACATTTGCGGCCGGAGCCCTGCTTATCAGCATACCGGTGGCCATCATCTTTATCATGCTGCAAAAGAATTTTGTGTCCGGACTAACCGCAGGCGGAACGAAGGGCTAAGAGAAAAAGGAGGAGAATGTGATGTCAAAGCTTGAAAAAACGCACGTAACAAAAGCGAAATTTATGCTCCATGGGGGAGACTACAACCCCGATCAGTGGCTGGATCGGCCCGATATTTTAGCTGACGATATCAAACTGATGAAGCTTTCTCATACGAATACGTTTTCTGTCGGTATTTTTGCATGGAGCGCACTTGAGCCGGAGGAGGGCGTATATCAATTTGAATGGCTGGATGATATTTTTGAGCGGATTCACAGTATAGGCGGCCGGGTCATATTAGCAACGCCGAGCGGAGCCCGTCCGGCCTGGCTGTCGCAAACCTATCCGGAAGTTTTGCGCGTCAATGCCTCCCGCGTCAAACAGCTGCACGGCGGAAGGCACAACCACTGCCTCACATCTAAAGTCTACCGAGAAAAGACACGGCACATCAACCGCTTATTAGCAGAACGATACGGAAATCACCCGGGGCTGTTAATGTGGCACATTTCAAACGAATACGGGGGAGATTGCCACTGTGATCTATGCCAGCATGCTTTTCGGGAGTGGCTGAAATCGAAATATGACAACAGCCTCAAGGCATTGAACCAGGCGTGGTGGACCCCTTTTTGGAGCCATACGTTCAATGACTGGTCACAAATTGAAAGCCCTTCGCCGATCGGTGAAAATGGCTTGCATGGCCTGAATTTAGATTGGCGCCGGTTCGTCACCGATCAAACGATTTCGTTTTATAAAAATGAAATCATTCCGCTGAAAGAATTGACGCCTGATATCCCTATCACAACGAATTTTATGGCTGACACAGCGGATTTGATCCCGTATCAGGGCCTCGACTACAGCAAATTTGCAAAGCATGTCGATGTCATCAGCTGGGACGCTTATCCTGTCTGGCACAATGACTGGGAAAGCACAGCTGATTTGGCGATGAAGGTCGGTTTTATCAACGACCTGTACCGAAGCTTGAAGCAGCAGCCTTTCTTATTAATGGAGTGTACGCCAAGCGCGGTCAATTGGCATAACGTCAACAAGGCAAAGCGCCCGGGCATGAATCTGCTGTCATCCATGCAAATGATTGCCCACGGCTCGGACAGCGTACTCTATTTCCAATACCGCAAATCACGGGGGTCATCAGAAAAATTACACGGAGCGGTTGTGGATCATGACAATAGCCCAAAGAACCGCGTCTTTCAAGAAGTGGCCAAGGTAGGCGAGACATTGGAACGGCTGTCCGAAGTTGTTGGAACGAAGAGGCCAGCTCAAACCGCGATTTTATATGACTGGGAAAATCATTGGGCGCTCGAGGATGCTCAGGGGTTTGCGAAGGCGACAAAACGTTATCCGCAAACGCTTCAGCAGCATTACCGCACATTCTGGGAACACGATATCCCTGTCGACGTCATCACGAAAGAACAAGACTTTTCACCATATAAACTGCTGATCGTCCCGATGCTGTATTTAATCAGCGAGGACACCATTTCCCGTTTAAAAGCGTTTACGGCTGACGGCGGCACCTTAGTCATGACGTATATCAGCGGGGTTGTGAATGAGCATGACTTAACATACACAGGCGGATGGCATCCGGACCTTCAAGCTATATTTGGAGTTGAGCCTCTTGAAACGGACACCCTGTATCCGAAGGATCGAAACGCTGTCAGCTATCGCAGCCAAATATATGAAATGAAGGATTATGCAACCGTGATTGATGTAAAGACAGCTTCAGTGGAAGCAGTGTATCAAGAAGATTTTTATGCGCGCACGCCAGCGGTCACAAGCCATGAGTATCAGCAGGGCAAGGCGTATTTTATCGGCGCGCGTTTGGAGGATCAATTTCAGCGTGATTTCTATGAGGGTCTGATCACAGACCTGTCTCTTTCTCCAGTTTTTCCGGTTCGGCACGGAAAAGGCGTCTCCGTACAAGCGAGGCAGGATCAGGACAATGATTATATTTTTGTGATGAACTTTACGGAAGAAAAACAACTGGTCACGTTTGATCAGAGTGTGAAGGACATAATGACAGGAGACATATTGTCAGGCGACCTGACGATGGAAAAGTATGAAGTGAGAATTGTCGTAAACACACATTAGGCTGATGCTCCGCTCGATATGGGCGGATTCTTTTTTCTATAGAATGAAAACGCTTGCTAAGTCTTGGGGGGATGAAATCATGAAAAGCAAAGTGAAAATGTTCTTTGCGGCTGCCATCGTGTGGAGTGCATGTAGTTCAACAGGATATGCCGCTGCCATTGAGAAGGACAAGCACGTGTCAGAGCTTCGGACAGAGGATCTTTTTGTTAAAAAAGTAGAGGGGATGAACAAGGATTTTATCAAAGGGGCAGATGTGTCCAGCGTTATTGCTTTGGAAAACAGCGGTGTCACCTTTTATAATACAAGCGGAAAACGTCAGGACATCTTTACAACCTTAAAACAGGCTGGGGTCAACTATGTTCGCGTCCGCATCTGGAATAACCCGTATGATTCAAATGGCAACGGGTATGGCGGGGGAAACAATGATGTTCAAAAAGCCATCGAAATCGGAAAAAGAGCGACAGCGAACGGAATGAAGGTGCTGGCCGACTTTCACTACTCTGATTTCTGGGCCGATCCAGCGAAACAAAAGGTGCCCAAAGCCTGGGTGAATCTCAGCTTTGAAGCAAAAAAAGCAAAGCTCTATGAGTATACGAAACAAAGCCTGCAAAAGATGATCAAGGAAGGCGTTGACATCGGCATGGTTCAGGTCGGAAATGAAACAACAGGAGGATTTGCCGGTGAGACTGATTGGACGAAGATGTGCCAATTATTTAATGAAGGAAGCCGAGCGGTCAGGGAGACAAATTCAAATATTTTGGTCGCCCTGCATTTTACCAATCCTGAAACGGCTGGAAGGTATTCATTTATTGCGGAAACACTCAGCAAAAACAAAGTGGATTATGATGTGTTTGCGAGCTCCTATTATCCTTTCTGGCATGGCACATTACAAAATTTGACCTCCGTGCTGAAGGCTGTTGCCAACACGTACGGCAAAAAAGTCATGGTGGCGGAAACATCGTACACCTATACCGCTGAGGATGGCGATGGGCATGGAAATACAGCGCCAAAAAGCGGGCAGACGCTGCCATATCCAATTTCTGTTCAAGGCCAGGCAACTGCAGTAAGAGATGTAATGGAGGCAGTAGCGAATACGGGCAAAGCAGGACTTGGCGTTTTCTACTGGGAGCCGGCGTGGATTCCAGTCGGGCCGAAGACACAGATAGAGAAAAACAAAGTGTTATGGGAAACATACGGGTCAGGGTGGGCGTCCAGCTATGCTGCTGAATACGACCCTGAAGACGCCGGGAAGTGGTATGGGGGAAGTGCTGTAGATAATCAAGCTTTATTTGATTTTAATGGACACCCGCTGCCTTCCTTGCAGGTGTTTCAATATGCGGAGTCAGGACATATTCCAAAGAAACGCTGAAACAAAAAAATCCATGAGATGTAACAAATCATTGTTATGTCTCATGGATCATTTTATTTTACATCAACTAATATAAAACATTCGTCATCACTCTTATGATGAGCTTCCTTTTGATGTTGCAGTGATGTAAGGATTTTCTCCTTCAGGTCAGCGATCGGCGAATCAGGATGATCCTTTAGTAAATCAAATAAATAACATGAAGCCGTAGGATCCATCACGCCATCCGTATACAGAAGCAATCTTCCGCCCTCCGTGTATGAAAGGCTGCTTGACTGAAACACTAAGTCTTCAAACATTCCGATCGGAGGCGAGGTAGCGTGAAGCAGATGTTGAGTTCCGCTATCGTCCTGCCAAAGTGCCGGCGGATGCCCTGCGTTGACATAATCAATTCTTTGCCGTGCTATATCAATCTCGAGATAAATAGCAGTGCAATAATGTCTTGCTTCCTCATCATTTTGAAACAAGCTGTGAAGGTGCCGGTCCAATTCCTTCATAACTTTAACGGGGCTGAGACCTTGCGTGATCTGGCGCTGGAACAAAGGATGAAGAGACATCGTAATCAATGCAGATGAAATTCCGTGCCCCATCACATCAAGGATAATAATGCCGTAACGGTGTTCATCGATTTGATAATATCCGTAAAGATCACCTGACAATTCACTCGATGCGTTGTAATAAGAGTCAATCTGAACCTGATCGTTTACAATCGGTTCAGTCAACGAGTTTTTCTGGATCTTTCTGGCGAGTTCAAGCTCTCTTTTGGTGTTTAATTTAAATTGTTGATTTTGTTTATTGATCTCAAGAAGTTCTTCTTGTTTTGCTTTAAGCGTTTCCAAGGCAATTTCTAACTCCGCATTGGCTTTCTGTTTGGCAAGCAAAGCTTCCTGAGCCTCATTTCTGGCTATCAGCAGCTCATTTTCATATTCATTTCGCTTTCGCATGGGAATAAGAACACAATCAAAGACAGAAGCCCCGCTATCGTGTCTCGCAATAGCATTGATAAGGACGGGAATTTCTTCTCCATCTCTTGCTTTCAAGGAAATGTATATTTCTTCGATGTGATGCTCCAATTTCAAAAGCGGAAAAAAATAAAGCTGGCAGAAAAGCTGTGCGGGAATGGTCAACATCATATTCATGTGCTGGCCGATAACCTGCTCCGGTTCATAATCCAGAATCTTGATAAGGGTGCGGTTGGCAGCTATGATCGACCCCTCTTCTGACAAAGCGAGGAAACCGCATGGTGCATCATTCAATTGTTTGTCCATCTAAGAGGGTCACCTCTATCCCTTTCGTTCCTATATCACACGTGTGCTTTTAAATAATCGCCGATCAGCTGTATCGTCTCATCTGGATGGCTCATATGAGGGCAATGTCCGCGAGCCTCCATTTGTTTCAGACTGCTATAAGGCAGATGCTGATGCATATACTTACCTACTGTTGCAGGTGCGATGATATCATCTGCACATTGGAGAATAAGAGAGGGAACCGTTACCTTGGAAAGATCCTCTCGGTGATCAGAAAAAAACGCCGCTTTCGCGAATTGGCGGGCAATGACAGGATCAGTAGAACAAAAACGGCTTTCAAGCTCTTCCTTAATTTCAGGCCGATCTGGCTGATTCAGAACGGTTGCCGCAAATACAGTTGCCCAGCCGATATAATTTTTCTCCATCATCTCCAGCAAGCCAAGGAGCTGCTCCTCTTCAAATCCTCCGTAATACTCAGGCGGATCATTCAAATAGCAAGGAGAAGGCCCCACCATCACCAGATGGGAAAAAAGCTCCGGGCGGCGGATGGATGCAAGCATCCCAATCAAGGCCCCGACGGAGTGACCTACAAACACGGTTTCCTTCAGATCTAAAGCTTCACAAACATCAAGAACATCCTGGGCATAGCCGTCAAGTGTCTGGTAACGATTCATGTCATATGCGCGCAAATCTGAATGTCCCGAACCGACGTAATCAAATAAAATCACCCGATAATCTTCTTCAAAGGCAGGTGCCACGGCATTCCACACACTTTGATCGCATCCAAAACCAGGTGCGAACATGATAGATGCTTTGCCGCTGCCTTTCACCTTCACATGATTTCTAGACAAAATCGCTTCGTTCATGATTGGCTCCTTTCAGCCGGAAAGTAATATAAAGTTCAATAGATCTATCATAACACTCGGATGGTTTGAAGAGTGTATCTTTCTATGAATGTCACAGCAGTTTAAAAGAAAGAGGACATGGGAGATAAAAAAGGTGGATGAATTGGAAGATGCAGGAGGAGGATTGCCTAGATACCGGGGTGAGTAAGAAAATGACATTTGTCACTTCATCATCATGACACCCCTCGTTAACAGCACTCACCAAAGAAGATTTGAAAACAAGAGCAGAAAAATTATCCGGCGGACAAAAACGCCGTTTGAGCTTTGCTTTGGCTCTTGTCGGGAACCCGGAGCTGCTTATACTTGATGAACCGACAGTCGGCATGGACACTTCATCAAGACACCGATTCTGGCAGACCATTCACGGACTGTCGGACCAAGGAAAAACAATTATTTTTTCAACTCATTATTTACAGGAAGCAGACGATGCCGCACAGCGAGTCCTATTTTTTACTGAGGGACGGCTTGTTGCAGACGACTCACCAATGCAAATCCGCTCAAGAATGCAAAAACAGTCTGTTTCCTTTACGCTTCATTCAAGTGAATCAGTGGAAAGGCTGTCTTGTCACCCGGAAGTCGAGAGAGTGATCCACGAGCATGAGAGAACCATCATCCAGACATCAAATACAGACAAAGTGTTGGCGCTGATCTTTCAAGAAAACATCCCAGCACGAAATATTCGAATTGAGCAAGCGACGCTCGATGAGGCATTTCGCCAGCTGGCTGACGGCAACAGGGAGGCGATGTGAGTGAACATGCTGCAAAAGCAAAGCATCGCTGAAATGAAAAGGGTGCTTAGGAACAAGTATTTTGTGCTTTGGTCTCTGATCATGCCGATTGCCTTTTATTATTTCTTTACAAATGTAGTGAATACCAACGTCCCTGATCAACGTGCATGGGAAGCCCATTACCTGATGTCGATGACAGTCTTCAGTGTGATGGGTTCCTCTATCATGACGCTTGGCATCCGAATGGTACAAGAACGGTCACAAGGCTGGGCCGCCTTTATCCGCCTTACGCCTCTTCCGGATCATATCTATTTATCAGCTCAGATGATCGGCCAAAGTGTCATTCACGTTTTATCAATTACCGTCATATTTCTGTTCGGCGCAATCATCAATGATATTGCCTTGTCACCGTTTGAATGGATGATGAGCGGACTGTGGATTTTGTTTGGCGCATTGCCTTTTTTAGCATTAGGCACACTAATCGGCCTCATGAGAAAAGTAGAAACAGCGGCCGGAATCAGTAATGTGCTTTATATGCTGCTGGCTTTAGGCGGAGGGATGTGGATGCCGTTTGAGGTCATGCCTGACATGATGCAGAGCATTGGCCAGTGGCTTCCGTCTTATCATTTCGGGAGCGGAGCGTGGGAACTTGTCCGGGGTGGGAGTCCGACTTGGAAAAATATTCTGATATTAATCGCTTATATGATGCTCTTCATGCTACTATCTAAATATATAAGAAGAAAACAAGAAGCGGTGTAATACATGAAAAAGGCAATATTTATTTTCCCGAAGGAATTCGGGTTTTTCCCTTATATCTTTCTGGTGTATACGATTATGCCGTTCCTCTCTTTATTGAAAGAATCAGGGGTCAAACAGGGGATCGGATATGGCATGCTGCTCCTTTTTGTAGCGGCATATCGCCAGTTATTCTGCAGCGTGGGCAAAGCTTCGTTTACATATTGGCTTATCGTGCAAATGGCGGTTATTTTGATGTATAGTGTGTTTTACAATATCACCTATATATACTTAGGTTTTTTTCCGGCAAACTTTGTTGGTTATTACAAAGAGAAAACGAATTTTAACCGTGCGTTCTGCGCTTTAATCTTTATACTGCTTTTTCCATGCCTATACCAATTTATCGCGAATTCGGTCTCGCTTCGGGAGCTTTTTTCTGTTCTCCCGTTTCTCGTCATTATGCTCATTTCTCCATTCGGCATTCGTTCTATGTTTCGGAGAATTGAGCTTGAAAATAAGCTTGCACAAGCCAACGAACAGATAAAAGAACTCTCTAAAAGAGAGGAGCGTGTTCGAATCGCCCGTGATCTTCACGATACTCTTGGCCACACCCTGTCGCTGCTTACATTAAAAAGCCAGCTCATTCAGCGGCTGGCTGCATTTGATCCAGAACGGACCAAGCTTGAGGCAAAAGAAATGGAAACCAGCTCACGATCCGCACTCAAGCAAGTTCGAGAGCTGGTTTCTGATATGAGGACGGTCACGATAACAGAGGAGCTCGTAAACATGCAGCACATATTAAGAGCGGGGAACATTACCTTTCAATACGAAGGAGCCGACGACTTTTCAGCGATATCTCCCGTCACTCAAAATATTATCAGTATGTGTATGCGGGAAGCCGTGACTAACATTATCAAGCACAGCAAAGCAACCCACTGTGCCATCACCATTTCTCAGTTTGCTGACAAAATGAGGATCGTGATACGGGATGACGGAAAGGGAGCGGCGAAGGAGAAAATGTTTGGGAATGGCCTGCGGGGAATGGAGGAACGGCTCATGCTCATTGAAGGGGGATTAACGGTTTCAGATCATAACGGAACGGTTGTGGCACTGACGATTCCGCTTATTAAAAAAGCAGAATGATTGGAGGACGAAAAGAATGATTCGTCTGTTTATTGCTGAGGACCAGCGCATGCTTTTAGGCGCTTTGGGATCTTTGCTTGATTTAGAAGAGGATATGACAGTCATCGGACAAGCATTGAACGGGGAAGAGGCGCTACATGCTATTTTGAAGCTGGAGCCGGATGTATGCATTATGGACATTGAAATGCCGGTTCGAAGCGGGCTGGATGTGGCAGAGGAATTAATGAAAAAAGGCTGCGTCAGCAAGGTCATTATTTTAACCACCTTTGCCCGCCCCGGATATTTTGAACGCGCCGTAAAGGCCGGTGCACATGGCTATCTGCTGAAAGACGGCGAAATTGACGATCTGGCCGATGCCATTCGAAAATGTGTAAAGGGAAAACGTGTCTTCAGCCCCGAGCTGACGTTTAATATGATGCGAGACGAAAATCCGCTAACCGTTAGAGAGCAAGAAATTCTGAGGCTTGCGGCTTTAGGCAAGACAACAAAAGACATTACGCTGGAGCTCTATTTATCTCAAGGCACAGTTCGAAACTATATCTCAGAAATCATCCAAAAGCTTAATGCGAAAAATCGGACAGAAGCCGCCAGCATTGCTGAGGAAAAGGGCTGGATCTAACCATATACTGCACTCCTGGGAGATCGGGAGTGTTTTTGATATGCCACAAATGAAAATATCCCTAGAAAACTCTTTCCTTCCATTGTCAGAATAGTGTACGATATTCATATAGTTATTTTAACTCAGGTCATCAGATGACCTGATCATATATTGGGGATGAGAGAGGGGTTCATCATGAAAGTCTCACTTTTTGTCACTTGTCTTGTTGATATGTTTCAAACAAATGTCGGAAAAGCAACGGTTGAGCTGCTGGAGCGGCTTGGGTGCGAGGTTGATTTTCCAGAAGGGCAGATTTGCTGCGGACAGCCGGCTTACAACAGCGGCTATGTACATGACGCCAAAAAAGCAATGAAACGGATGATCGAAACGTTTCAGGATTCCGAATATGTTGTCAGTCCTTCCGGTTCCTGCACAACGATGTTCCGGGAGTATCCGCACCTGTTTCAGGATGATCCGAAATGGGCCGATAAAGCGCAAAAGCTGGCGGATAAAACGTATGAACTGACAGATTTTATTGTGAACGTCCTTGGGGTAGAGGATGTCGGCGCGACCCTTCATACAAAAGCGACCTTACATACGTCGTGCCATATGACTAGGCTGCTGGGTGTTCGGAAGGAGCCGATGAAGCTGTTGAGCCATGTGAAGGGCCTGCAGTTTACAGAGCTTCCGGGCAAACATAACTGCTGCGGATTCGGAGGAACGTTCTCAGTCAAGATGGCGCAGATTTCTGAGCAGATGGTCGATGAAAAAGTCGAATGTGTGGAGGAAACGGGAGCAGAGGTGCTGATCGGTGCTGATTGCGGCTGTTTGATGAATATCGGGGGACGGCTTGGCCGAAAAGATAAGAATATCAAAGTGATGCACATCGCCGAAGTGCTCAACAGCAGATAAAACTGGATTCAGAGGGGGAAAGGATCATGGCGATGAAAATCGGTACTGACGCTTTTAAAGAGCGGGTATCACAGGGGATTGATAATGAATTTATGAGAGGCGCTGTTTCAGGTGCACAGGAGCGTCTGCGGACGCGGCGCTTAGAGGCAGCAGAAGAACTGGGAAACTGGGAGGAGTGGCGCTCATTATCAGAGGAAATCAGGCAGCATGTCCTTGAAAACCTTGATTTCTATCTCGGACAGCTTGCCGAAAATGTGGCGAAAAGAGGCGGACATGTCTATTTCGCGGAATCAGCGGAAGAGGCGTCTTCCTATATTCGGGATGTCATTCAAAAGAAGAACGGGAAGAAAATTGTGAAATCTAAATCAATGGTCACAGAGGAAATCAATCTGAATGAGGTGCTGGAGAAGGAAGGCTGTGAAGTCGTAGAAACCGATCTCGGGGAGTATATTTTGCAGATTGATGATCACGATCCGCCGTCACATATCGTAGCGCCCGCCCTTCATAAAAATAAAGAGCAGATACGCGATGTGTTTAAAGAAAGGCTGGACTATCAACATACAGAAAAACCGGAAGAGCTGGTGATGCATGCGCGCGCCATTCTCCGGAAAAAGTTTCTGGAAGCGGATATCGGCATTACCGGCTGTAACTTCGCCATCGCTGACACGGGTTCCGTCAGCCTTGTGACCAATGAAGGAAATGGACGGCTTGTGAGCACCTTGCCGAAAACACAAATTACCGTCATGGGAATGGAGCGGATTGTCCCGTCATTTTCTGAATTTGAAGTGCTAGTCAGCATGCTGACAAGAAGTGCTGTCGGACAGCGGCTGACAAGCTATATTACAGCTTTGACGGGTCCGAAGCTGGAAGGTGAAGTGGACGGTCCGGAAGAATTCCATCTTGTCATCGTTGACAATGGACGATCCAATATCCTTGGAACGGAATTCCAGTCTGTGCTGCAATGTATCCGCTGTGCCGCCTGTATCAATGTCTGTCCTGTGTACCGCCATGTCGGCGGACATTCATACGGCTCAATCTACTCGGGGCCGATCGGAGCGGTTTTATCGCCGTTGCTCGGCGGTTATGACGATTATAAGGAGCTGCCGTACGCATCTTCACTGTGCGCTGCTTGTTCAGAAGCCTGCCCGGTCAAAATCCCGCTTCATGAGCTGCTACTCAAGCATCGTCAGAATATCGTCGAAAAAGAAGGCAGGGCGCCGATCAGTGAAAAGCTTGCAATGAAAGCATTCGGACTTGGCGCATCCTCCTTATCGCTTTACAAAATGGGCTCAAAATGGGCGCCGGCCGCCATGACGCCTTTTACAGAGGACGAAAAAATTTCGAAAGGGCCCGGCCCGCTTAAAAATTGGACCCAGATCCGCGACTTCCCGGCACCGCATAAATCGAGATTCAGAGACTGGTTTGCGGACAGAGAAACAAGTGAACGCACGAAGGAGGAGCAGTGATGACGAAGGGAACCATTCAGAATCAAGAGAGCTTTTTAAACCGAATCGCATCCAGCCTGGGCCGTGAACGAAGAACAGGAGGCGTGGCAGTCCCTGAATGGGCGCATCAGCCGCAATATAAAACACTTGAAGGATATTCAGCGGATGACTTAGTCACAGTGCTCAAAAACCATTGTGTCAAAATCCATACAGAGCTGATTGAAACGGATTCAACCGGCCTTTATGATGCCCTGCGCGAGCAAGTCAGCCGCTTTTCCGGAGGCCCTGTCATCATTCCGAAGGACCCCCGCTTTGAAGAATACGGACTGAAAAGCCTGCTCACCAAGGACTGGCCGAGTGAAGGAACGCCGGTCTGGGAGTGGGATGCTGACAAAGGCGAGGACAATATCAAAAAAGCGGAGCAAGCCAATGTAGGGATTACATTCAGCGAAATTACATTGGCTGAGTCGGGGACGGTTGTCCTCTTCTCCTCAAAAGACATCGGCCGCTCTGTCAGCCTTTTGCCGACGACTTATATTGCGATCGTGCCGAAATCAAGCATTGTACCGAGAATGACACAAGCCAGTGATATCATCCGCCAAAACATTGCGGACGGTGTCACTGTTCCTTCATGTATCAACTACATTACCGGACCGAGCAACTCAGCCGACATTGAAATGGATTTAGTTGTGGGAGTGCACGGACCTGTAAAGGCAGCATATATTCTCGTCTCTGACCGCTGAACTCAGGAAGCCCGGCAGGCATATGCCGGGCTTTTTGCTTGAAAAAACTTCAACTTCCAATTTTTTGGCCGATGAGAAGAGTATGACTTGAAATAGGAGGAAATGCGATGAAAAAATGGCTGATCATAGCGGTTTCACTGGCGATTGCGATTGTTCTGTTTATGTATACAAAAACAGAAGCGAAGGCAGCCGGTATGACAGTAGGCTACACGACTGGGGATACGGCTTCATACAATTCTCTTACGAAATATCATACATACATGAATGCCATCGCAACCGATACGTTTGCGATTGAAAAAAACGGACGAATCATTGGTGATGCCCCAAGCAAGCAGCTGACATATGCGAAAAAGAAAAAAATCAAGACATGGGCTGTCATTTCAAACTATAATGATGCCATTTATGATTTTGACGGAGATTTAGCGAGTCGAGTCATGAGCAATAAAACAGCGAAAAAACGATTCACAGATCAGTTAATTACACTGGCCAAAAAGCACTCATATTACGGAATCAATATCGATTTTGAAGCAGTAAATCCAGAAGACCGCGCTGCGTACTCGAACTTCATTCAATATGTATCACAGGCTTTGAATAAGAAACATATTAAAACAATGGTATCCGTTCCGGCCAAAAGCGCCGATGATAAAAATGATGACTGGAGCTGGCCGTATGATTATGTGAAAATCGGCAAATATGCCGACTTCGTACAAGTCATGACCTACGATGAACACGGCATTTGGGGTGAGCCGGGGTCAGTGGCAAGCACAAACTGGATTAAAAGCTCTCTGCAGTTTTCAGTCAAAAAGATCAAAGCCAATAAAGTCATCATGGGAATCCCTGCGTACGGCTATGACTGGGATGTAAAAGACGGAAGTGCCAGCACAATAAGGGAATGGAATGAGCTCAAATCCCTCATCAAAAAACAAAAAGCAAAGCCGGCATTCAACAAAAAATCAGGCTCGATGACGTTTTCTTATGTTGACAAAAAGAAGCATAAACATGTCGTGTGGTATGAAAACGAAAAAACCGTTCAAACGAAAAGCCATCTGGCAAAGCAATATAAAATAGCAGGTGTTTCAGTTTACGCATTAGGAAACGAGTCAGAATCCTTTTGGAAAGCCATTCGAAAAGGGACAAAATAACAGTTTCTTTTTTCTCTGAAGTTATTGACAGTTAAAAGAGAAGCACGTATATTATGTTAATATATTCAGATCATAAAATTTGAGTTTTTCAGAAAACTAAAACACATAGATTGGGAGCAGTAAAAGAAAGTGATCAGAACAGAGAGCTGCGGGGTGGTGCGACGCAGCCTGATTCTTCTTTGAACTCGCCCGGGAGTGGTAAGACGGAACGGAATAGATTGAATATTCCCTATGTTTTAACGGCTAACCTTCGTTACAGGTCAAAAGCAGGATTCTTCATGAAGAATCAACAAGAGTGGTACCGCGGTCAGCCGAAGGCTCGTCGTCTCTTTATCTATTAGATTAGGTAGGAGACGGCGGGCTTTTTTGTTTTTGAAAACGAGAAGGAGAGGTAGAAGAGGATGAAAAACGACAATCAAACGTTAAAACGCACGATGACGTCCCGCCATATTATGATGATGGCGCTGGGCGGAGCAATCGGCGCAGGTTTATTTAAGGGGAGCAGCTCAGCGATCGATGTGGCAGGGCCATCTGTCATTATCGCATATCTGCTCGGCGGGATTATTTTGCTGTTTATTATGCAGGGGCTGGCGGAAATGGCTGTTCGAAACCGTAACGCCAGAACCTTCCGTGATCTTGTCCAGCAGGTATTGGGAAATTACGCCGCTTACTTTTTGGACTGGATCTACTGGAAAATGTGGGTGCTTAACATTGCGGCTGAAGCTGTTGTAGCTGCGATTTTCATTCAATATTGGCTGCCGGGCTGCCCGATCTGGGTGTTGGCATTAGGAATTTCTCTTATCGTCACGATTGTAAACTTGCTTTCTGTTAAAATCTTCGCCGAAACTGAATATTGGCTGGCAATGATCAAGATTACCGTTATTATTATCTTTATTATTCTGGGATTGCTGCTCTTATTTGTATCATTCGGTGATCATACAGCATCCGGATTTTCCAACCTGACAGACCACGGCGGATTTTTCCCGCACGGCGGCACAGGGCTGATCACGGCGATGCTTGTCGTCATCTACTCTTACGGCGGTACAGAAATTATCGGTGTAACGCTTGCAGAGACAAAAAATCCGGAAAAGGTTGTCCCGAAAGCTGTCCGCAGCACACTGACACGGATTGTCGCGTTTTACCTGCTGCCGTTTTTCATCATCGTCAGCCTGATTCCATGGAACCAAGTCAATTCCGTTCCGGAAAGTCCTTTCGTGATGGTCTTTAAAATGGTAGGCATTCCGGGCGCGGATCATATCATGAATGCAGTCATCCTGCTGGCGATCATTTCTTCTATGAATTCAGGTTTATACGGATCATCACGCATTTTGTATACACAGGCAAGTGACGGAAGGCTTCCAAAGGTCTTCTCGAAGCTTTCATCGAAAAACGTACCGATGTTTGCGATTCTGATGTGCACTTCTTCTCTCTATATTGGCGTATTGATTTCTCTGTTCGCAGGAAGCCAAACATTTAATTATTTAATGGGATCATTGGGATATACCGTTTTATTCATTTGGCTGATCATCGGATTCGCTCATTTAAAATCGAGAAAACAGCAAACGGAAGCACCGGCCTATTATGTAAAATGGTTCCCGTACACGACATGGTTTGCGATTGTGGCATTACTCGCCATTCTGATCGGGGTCATCATGACAACGTCAATTGTCATTACTGGCATTACTGCGGCGATCTACCTTTTGATTACAGTTGCATATTTGGTCAAAGAACGCAAGCATCAGTAAATAAGAAACCCTCTTGCCGCATCCGGCAAGAGGGTTTTTATTATTGTGCAGCTTTCTCGTTTATACCAATCGCCGCAGCTTTCTGCGCTTTTGATTTTGTATTCACGAGACAGATGCTCGTGACAATCAGCAGCAGCCCTGCCAAGAGGCTAAGGGTGAGCGGTTCATGCAGGAAAATGGAGCTGGCCACGATTGATATGAGCGGAATCAAAAAAGTATAAGATGCGACCTTGCTTGCTTCTCCTGAACCGACAAGCGTAAAAAAGACAAGCCAGCCGAGCGCGATAACGAATACGGAGATGAACAGCAGGCTCGTGATAAACGGAGCTGTCCATTGGATCGCCGAAAAGCTTTCTGTCCAAAAGCCGGATATAAGCAGAAACACGCTTCCGATCGTCAGCTGCAGAGCGACCATCCAGATGGAATCGACGCGGCTGCCTGTTTTTTTCATATATACCGTCCCGAGCGCCCAGCTGACTGCGGAGCCGAGAGCCAGCAGAACCCCAATGACAGAAATATGCCGGCCAAAGCCCGCAGCACTAATGACGACTACTCCCGCAAAACCGAGGATGAGGCCGATCACTTTCATTACAAACATGGATTCGCCGAGCCACAGCCAAGAAAATACACCCATCAGAACAGGCTGGAAGAAGACGATTGCAGAAAACAGGCCGGCCGGAAGATAATTCAGCCCGATCGTTTGCAGGCCGTAGAATAACGTAATATTTAAAAGAGCAGAAACAAGATAAATCGGCCACGTTTCTTTTAAGCGTAATTTATGAATACGCGGCAGTGCGACAATGACTAATAAAAGCCCGCCGATCAGCGTTCGGATGCCCGCAAACAATAATGGCGGAGAATAGGCGAGCGCGGCTTTGGACAGCGGCCAATTGACGCCCCACATGATGACGAGAAATGCGAGCAGGAGAGCTGTCCGCGTTTTTGAGAGCTGCTTCATTGTTCATTCACTCCTTGTAGAACTTTTCCATCATATGATACGGTAGAACATAAGATAAATAAAATGAATCTTTTTTATAAGGAGCATAAGTAAATTGTTATGACCATTACACAATTAAAGGTTTTTGTAAAAATAGCTGAAACGGGAAGCTTTACAAAAGCAGGTCAGGCGCTAAACATGACACAGCCGGCTGTCAGCCATGCGATTTCTGCGATCGAAGCTGAGCTTGATGTAAAGCTGATCATTCGTGACCGCCGCAATGGCCTGATGCTGACGGATACGGGAAAACAGATCTTAGTACACATTAGAGAAGTCTTAAAAGGCATTGAAAAAGTTGAGCAGGTAGCAGCAGCGGAAAAAGGGCTTGAACTGGGAACGATTCATATCGGCACATTCTCAACTGCCTCGGCTTATTTTATGCCGAAGCTGATCAGTGAATTTAAACAAAAATATCCGAAACTTGAGCTCGTGCTGCACGAGGGAACTGTAAATGAAGTCAAGGAGTGGCTTCATACGCGGATGATAGATGTCGGCATTCTTCTGTATCCAACAGAGGAGATGGAGTACATTCATTTGAAAAAAGACAAAATGGCTGTCGTGCTCAGGGACGATCACCCGCTTGCCAGTCATTCGGCCATTACGCTGAAAGATCTTGACCATGAACCGATGATCGTCTGTGACGGAGGCTATGAATCACCATTTGTCGATATGTTCAGGCAGGCGGGCGCTACGCTGCACCCAGCTTTCACGGTCTATAACATCAACACCTCGATCAGTATGATCAGAGAAGGCCTGGGTCTCGCGATTTTATCAGAAATGTCCATGTCGGGGATGCCGCTTCCGGAGCATGTGGTGACCCGGGAATTGGACCCGCAGGTATACCGTGATGTGCAGCTTGCTGTTCCGTCGCTAAAGGAGGCTTCTCTGGCGGCTAAGCTCTTTATTGAGATGGCTAAGGAGTTGTTTGGAGCAGAATAATGTTCCAAACCGTTCGTTTTACATTGTTCGAATTTCATCGAATCAAATTCTTTTATTCCTGAATGCAGTTGTGTTATGGTGTGATAGAAGTTCTTTCAATCATGACCTGACAGCTTTGGGCTGTTTACTGATAACACATTTGCAAAGGAGAACAATATGTCTAACAACCAACGCAAAGATACCTTGCTTTCTGTCTTGAATTTATCTCCGGTTGTTCAGGGAGGAACGATTGCAGAATCATTCCGAAACAGCATGGACTTGGCGCGCCGGGCAGAGGAATGGGGCTATCACCGTTACTGGCTTGCTGAACATCATAATATAGAAGGTGTTGCAAGCTCTGCCACCGCAGTTTTGATTGGCCATATTGCAGGAGGCACGAAGAAAATCCGCGTCGGTTCCGGCGGCATTATGCTCCCGAACCACTCTTCATTAGTCATTGCTGAACAATTCGGCACACTGGAAACACTGTATCCCGGGCGGATTGATCTGGGGCTTGGACGTGCGCCGGGAACAGACCAATTGACAGCCAGAGCGCTCCGCAGAAACATCAACAGCGGGGAGGACTTTCCAGAACAATTAGAGGAACTGCGCAATTATTTTAAACCGTCAGGAAATGTGCGCAATCAAGTTCGCGCCATTCCCGGAGAGGGCATAGATGTGCCGATTTGGCTGCTGGGCTCAAGCGGCTTCAGCGCCCGTCTGGCAGGTGAACTAGGTCTTCCGTTTGCCTTTGCCGCCCATTTCTCACCGGCGAATACGGTTCCCGCTTTGGAGCTGTACCGCAATTCCTTCACGCCGTCAGACGTGCTCGACGAACCGTATGCGATGGTCGGTGTCACCATTATCGCGGCAGATACAAACGAGAAAGCGCAGCACCTTGCGACTTCGCATTATCAAAGGTTTCTTGATCTTGTCCGCGGTACGCCGAACCAGCTTAAACCGCCTGTTGAGGATATGGATCAAATTTGGAGCCCGTATGAAAAAGCGATGGTCAATGAGCAGCTGAGCTCCACGATTGTCGGAGGTCCGGAAGAAGTGAAGGCGAAGCTTGAAGATTTCGTCAAAACGACACAGGCTGACGAAATTATGGTTAACTCAGAAACCTTTGAACACGCAGACAGAATGCGTTCGTTTGAAATCATCGCTGACGTTTGGAAAAACAGATAACAGCTATAAAAAAAGCAATGTAGCGGGGAGACCCATACATTGCTTTTTCTATTCATTCAGTTTTCGTGCGGACTGGCGAATGATCAACTCAGGCTCAAATATGACATCCTCTTGCTTCGGCTTTTTATGCTCTAAGCAGTCAATGACATATTTGGCGGCTGCTTTTCCAAGCACTGATTTCGGATGTTTGACAGAGGTTAGTTTCACTTCTGAGATTTGGGCGAAATGTGAATCATCGTACCCGACAATAGACATATCCTCCGGCACTTTAAGATCCATCTCCCTCAGCATATCAATCACCTTCAGCGCAATTTCATCGTTATAACAAAGAATGGCTGTCGGCATGTGCTTGCTGTTTTTCTCCAGTGTGGCTTTTACTTTCTCCAGAAGTTTTGATTCTTTTTCTTCCGTTGTAAATGTCACGATCATATCCGGAGAAGGAAACAACTCACGCTCCCGGTGCGCCTGTATAAATCCGTTCATCCGTTTCACGCCTTGTGTGTCATCAGCTTTAAAAATACCCATCATATGCGTGTGGCCGAGAGAAAGCAAATGCTCCGCCGCCATCATCCCGCCTTTCACATCATCCAAGGTAAAACTTGGCGCGGCAAGCTCGGCATATGACGCGTTAATCATCGCAAAAGGAATGCCGTTTTTCTCCAAGTTCAGATAATAGCCGATGTTTGGGGTTTGAAGGGCGCTTTTTGTCGGTTCTACGATGAGTCCGTCAATATGCTGGGACAGCAGGTTTTCTAAGCCTCTTCTTTCGTTGTCCGGGTTGTTGTTTGTGCTTGTCAAAAGCATAGAATACCCCTGCTCGCTTAAATAGGACTCGATTCCTCTGATGATGCTCGGGAAAATATAGTCTGATATGTAGGTTGTCAAAACACCGATCGTTTTATTGGAATGCAGCGCTGACTTAGCAGAGCGTGAAGCGACAAAGGTGCCTCCGCCTTGCACGCTGTACAGCAGACCTTGTGATACGAGGTCTCCGATCGCTTTGCGGATGGTATGCCGGCTGACGCCGAATTGCTGCATTAATTCGTTTTCGGTAGGGATTTTTTGATCGGGCAGTATTTTGCCTTGATTAATCCAAGAACTGATTTCTTCTTTTACTTGCGCGTATTTTGGTAACATATCCATTCCTCCAAAATGTATACGGACAAATTTCAGTATATCACAGCGTTCTTTGTAAGAAAACATTGACAGAAAATGCAAACAAGATTATTCTATATTTGTACGTACTAATTAAATGTAATTTTCGTTAAATTTTAATATAAGTACGTACAATTGGAGGTTTAAATGAAAACGCTTTACTCAACATTCGGGAGGGCAGGGAAATGAAGAATACTCCAACTCAATTAGAACCAAATGTTCCTGTAACACGAAGCCATTCAATGGGATTTGTCATTTTGATCTCATGTGCGGCGGGGCTTGGCGGCTTATTGTATGGCTATGACACGGCAGTGATTTCTGGCGCCATCGGTTTTCTGAAAGATTTATACAGCCTGAGTCCGTTTATGGAGGGACTTGTCATTTCAAGCATTATGATTGGAGGAGTTGTGGGCGTCGGGATATCCGGATTTTTAAGTGACAGATTCGGCCGGAGAAAAATTTTAATGACAGCCGCTTTGTTATTTGCGATATCAGCAATCGTTTCAGCGCTTTCTCAAGACGTGTCCACCTTAATCATTGCAAGGATTATCGGGGGGCTGGGAATCGGGATGGGCTCATCGCTCTCTGTTACGTATATTACAGAAGCGGCACCGCCCGCCATACGCGGAAGTTTATCTTCCTTATATCAGCTCTTTACGATACTGGGGATTTCCGCAACATACTTTATTAATCTAGCTGTGCAGCGGTCCGGAACATACGAATGGGGCGTGCACACCGGCTGGAGATGGATGCTTGCTTATGGAATGGTGCCGTCCGTCATTTTTTTCCTTGTCCTGCTCGTCGTCCCGGAAAGTCCGAGATGGCTGGCGAAAGCGGGCAAAACAAATGAAGCTTTAAAGATACTGACACGTATTAATGGAGAAACTGTTGCAAAAGAAGAATTAAAGAACATTGAGAACTCTTTAAAAATAGAACAAATGGGGTCGCTCTCCCAGCTGTTTAAGCCGGGGCTCAGAAAGGCGCTTGTCATTGGAATCCTGCTGGCGCTGTTTAACCAAGTCATCGGCATGAACGCGATTACTTACTACGGGCCGGAAATCTTTAAAATGATGGGATTCGGGCAAAACGCCGGATTTGTGACGACTTGTATCGTCGGGGTTGTAGAAGTTATTTTTACCGTTATTGCGGTGTTGCTGATTGATAAAGTCGGACGAAAAAAACTGATGTCCATCGGTTCTGCTTTTATGGCTATTTTTATGATTTTAATCGGGACGTCGTTTTATTTTGAGTTAACAAGCGGGATCATGATGATCGTCCTTATATTAGGTTTTGTCGCTGCTTTCTGTGTCTCGGTCGGACCGATCACATGGATTATGATTTCTGAAATCTTCCCGAACCATCTGCGTGCGCGGGCCGCGGGCATTGCGACCATCTTTTTATGGGGAGCAAACTGGGCGATCGGACAGTTTGTGCCAATGATGATTGATTCTTTCGGGCTCGCCTATACATTTTGGATCTTTGCGGTGATTAACATCCTTTGTTTCCTGTTTGTCGTTACGATCTGTCCGGAAACGAAGAACAAATCGCTCGAGGAAATTGAAAAGCTTTGGATAAAATGAAAACGCTTTAATGAAACAGCCCTTTCTACGGGAAGGGCTGTTTATATTGGGATGCACCATTTGGCGCTTTCTGTATAAGATAAAGATATATAGGATAAAATATTGCTGGATAAAACGACGCGGCATGAAAACTCTGCGAATATTGTCGATGAATTGGCTCTTAACAGTTGAATAAACAATTCCACCCTGTTAAAATAATTAAAGAAAGCAGAAATGATTTTTTTTGGCTATGACGGGACGTTTTTTGTCATAGCGGGACATATAATGTCCAGCAAAAAAGGAAGGAACGTTTGAGTCATGAACCAGTTAATACAAGCTCAAAAAAAATTATTGCCTGATCTTCTGCTCGTTATGCAAAAGAGGTTTGAAATCTTGCAGTATATCAGGCTGACAGAACCCATCGGGCGAAGAAGCCTGTCTGCCAGTCTCGGAATCAGCGAACGTGTGCTGAGGGGCGAGGTTCAGTTTTTAAAGGAACAGAACCTGGTCGATATTAAGACAAACGGCATGACATTGACAGAAGAGGGCTATGAACTGCTTTCTGTTTTGGAAGATACGATGAAAGATGTTTTAGGTTTGACTCTTTTGGAAAAGACATTAAAAGAACGTTTAAATCTAAAGGATGCCATTATCGTATCCGGAGACAGCGATCAATCCCCATGGGTCAAAAAAGAAATGGGAAGAGCGGCTGTCGCATGTATGAAAAAAAGATTTTCAGGCAAAAATATCGTCGCTGTAACTGGCGGTACGACAATTGAAGCTGTCGCCGAAATGATGACGCCGGATTCTAAAAACCGCGAGCTTTTGTTTGTGCCTGCAAGAGGCGGTTTAGGCGAAGACGTGAAAAACCAGGCGAACACCATATGCGCGCATATGGCGGAGAAGGCTTCAGGCACTTACCGGCTTTTGTTTGTTCCGGGACAGCTGTCACAAGGCGCCTATTCATCTATTATTGAAGAGCCTTCTGTCAAAGAGGTGCTGAACACCATTAAATCAGCGAGTATGCTGGTTCACGGAATCGGCGAAGCTAAAACTATGGCTCAGCGCAGAAACACGCCTTTAGAAGACTTAAAGAAAATAGATGATAACGACGCGGTGACGGAAGCGTTCGGCTACTATTTTAACGCGGACGGCGAAGTGGTTCACAAAGTGCATTCTGTCGGAATGCAGCTGGATGACATAGATGCCATTCCCGATATTATTGCGGTAGCGGGCGGATCATCAAAAGCCGAGGCGATCGAGGCTTACTTTAAAAAGCCACGCAACACGGTTCTCGTCACAGACGAAGGAGCCGCAAAGAAGTTATTAAGGGATGAATAATCCCTCAATATAAATATCTCTCACTTATTTAAAGGAGGAAACAATCATGGCAGTAAAAGTCGGTATTAACGGTTTTGGTCGTATTGGACGTAACGTATTCCGCGCAGCATTAAACAATCCTGAAGTTGAGGTAGTAGCGGTTAACGATTTAACAGATGCTAACATGCTGGCTCACCTTTTACAATATGATTCTGTACACGGAAAATTAGACGCTGAAGTTTCAGTTGACGGTAACAACCTTGTTGTTAACGGCAAAACAATTGAAGTTTCTGCAGAACGCGATCCTGCTAAACTTAGCTGGGGCAAACAAGGCGTTGAAATCGTAGTTGAATCTACTGGTTTCTTCACAAAACGCGCAGACGCTGCGAAACACTTAGAAGCTGGCGCGAAAAAAGTAATCATCTCTGCTCCTGCTAACGAAGAAGATATCACAATCGTTATGGGTGTTAACGAAGATAAATACGATGCGGCTAACCACGATGTTATCTCTAACGCATCTTGCACAACAAACTGCCTTGCGCCGTTTGCAAAAGTACTTAACGATAAATTCGGCATCAAACGCGGTATGATGACAACTGTTCACTCTTACACAAACGATCAGCAAATCCTTGATCTTCCGCACAAAGACTACCGTCGTGCGCGTGCAGCAGCTGAAAACATCATCCCCACATCAACTGGTGCTGCTAAAGCAGTTTCTCTAGTTCTTCCTGAACTAAAAGGCAAACTGAACGGTGGAGCAATGCGTGTTCCAACTCCAAACGTTTCTCTAGTTGACTTGGTTGCTGAACTGAACCAAGAAGTAACAGCTGAAGAAGTAAACGCAGCTCTTAAAGAAGCGGCTGAAGGCGACCTTAAAGGAATCCTTGGCTACAGCGAAGAGCCATTAGTTTCTGGCGACTACAACGGAAACAAAAACTCTTCTACAATCGATGCTCTTTCTACAATGGTTATGGAAGGCAGCATGGTAAAAGTAATCTCTTGGTACGATAACGAAAGCGGCTACTCTAACCGCGTTGTTGACCTTGCAGCTTACATCGCAAAAAAAGGTCTTTAATTTATAGCTGAAAAAGGACCTGACTTGGTTCTTTCGAATAGAAGCGCTATAATGAAAGCGGACAAGGGAAGGGGACGGACTCCCTTTCCCTTTTTCCATGAAGACCGGCTTTCAGAAAACGCTCTGTGATAGAGAAACGACCGCGTTTTAAGCAGCTTTGCCGGCGCTTTCGCCTAAGGCCGCTGCCCTGGCTTTTAGACGAACTGCCCTGTGCCGAAAAAGACTGCGATCTGCCCTAGCGGAGTTATCGCTTGAACAGACGGTTTCACGTTTTTCGTGCTGTATGCAAACCATTTTGAAGGAGGATCTCCTAGGCATGAATAAAAAAACTCTCAAAGACATCGACGTAAAAGGCAAAGTTGTATTCTGCCGCGTTGACTTTAACGTTCCAATGAAAGACGGGGAAGTAACAGACGATACACGTATCCGTGCTGCGCTTCCAACAATCAAACACCTTGCAGACCAAGGCGCAAAAGTCCTTCTTGCGAGCCACTTAGGCCGCCCGAAAGGCGAAGTGGTTGAGGAGCTTCGTTTAACTCCTGTCGCTGCACGTCTCGGCGAACTGCTTGGCAAAGAAGTGAAAAAAGCGGATGAAGCATACGGCGATGCTGTAAAAGCACAAATTTCTGAGATGAAGGACGGAGACGTTCTTGTATTGGAAAACGTACGTTTCTATCCTGGTGAAGAGAAAAATGACCCTGAGCTTGCAAAAGCATTTGCTGAGCTTGCAGATGTATATGTAAATGACGCATTCGGTGCTGCCCACCGTGCTCACGCATCTACAGCTGGAATTGCCGAGCATCTGCCAGCAGTTGCAGGTTTCTTAATGGAAAAAGAGCTTGATGTACTTGGAAAAGCGGTTTCCAATCCTGACCGCCCGTTCACAGCGATCATCGGCGGAGCGAAAGTAAAAGACAAAATCGGTGTAATCGAAAGTCTTCTTGATAAAGTAGACAACCTGATCATCGGCGGAGGTCTTGCTTATACTTTCGTAAAAGCGCTTGGCTATGAAGTCGGGAAATCTCTTCTTGAAGAGGATAAAATCGAGCTTGCGAAATCATTTATGGACCGCGCTAAAGAAAAAGGCGTTAACTTCTACATGCCTGAAGATGTACTCGTTGCAGATGATTTCTCTAACGATGCAAACGTGAAAATTGTGCCGATCTCTGAAATCCCTAGTGATTTAGAAGCAATCGACATTGGTACGAAAACACGCGAAACGTATGCTGACGTCATCAAAAACAGCAAACTTGTCGTGTGGAACGGACCAATGGGCGTATTCGAAATCGACTTGTTCGCTCAAGGAACAAAAGCGGTTGCGGAAGCATTGGCAGAGGCGAAAGATACATACTCTGTCATCGGCGGAGGAGACTCTGCGGCAGCGGTTGAAAAATTCGGCCTTGCTGACAAAATGAGCCACATCTCAACAGGCGGCGGCGCATCCCTTGAGTTTATGGAAGGCAAAGAGCTTCCAGGGGTAGCTGCACTGAACGATAAATAATCTCAAAACTGCTATAAGGAAGTGGAACAGATGAGAAAACCAATTATCGCCGGTAACTGGAAAATGAACAAAACACTCGGCGAAGCTGTCAGCTTCGTTGAAGAAGTGAAATCTTCCATTCCAGCAGCAGACAAAGCTGAAGCTGTTGTTTGCGCGCCAGCGCTTTTCTTAGAAAAGCTTGCTTCTGCTGTGAAAGGCACTGACCTAAAAGTCGGCGCTCAAAACATGCACTTCGAAGAAAGCGGCGCGTTCACAGGCGAAATCAGCCCGGTTGCTCTGAAAGACCTTGGCGTTGACTACTGCGTCATCGGCCACTCTGAGCGCCGTGAAATGTTCGCTGAAACTGATGAAACAGTTAACAAAAAAGCACACGCAGCTTTCAAACACGGCATTGTGCCGATCATCTGTGTAGGTGAAACGCTTGAAGAGCGTGAAGCCGGCAAAACAAATGATCTTGTTGCTGACCAAGTGAAAAAAGGCCTTGCTGGTCTTTCTGAAGAACAAGTTGCTGCTTCTGTTATTGCGTATGAGCCAATCTGGGCAATCGGAACAGGCAAATCTTCTACAGCGAAAGATGCGAATGACGTGTGTGCGCATATCCGTAAAACCGTCGCTGAAAGCTTCAGCCAAGAAGCTGCAGACAAGCTTCGCATCCAATATGGCGGAAGCGTAAAGCCTGCAAACATTAAAGAATATATGGCAGAGTCCGATATTGACGGTGCTTTGGTCGGCGGCGCGAGCCTTGAGCCACAGTCATTCGTTCAATTATTGGAGGAAGGTCAATATGAGTAAAAAACCAGCTGCACTCATCATTCTTGATGGGTTCGGATTACGTAACGAAACAGTAGGGAACGCAGTCGCTTTAGCGAAAAAACCGAATTTTGACCGCTATTGGAACCAGTATCCTCATCAAACATTGACTGCTTCAGGCGAGGCTGTAGGTCTTCCTGAAGGGCAAATGGGGAACTCCGAAGTAGGTCACTTAAATATCGGTGCGGGACGTATTGTGTACCAAAGCTTAACACGCGTAAATGTTGCCATTCGCGAAGGAGAGTTCGAACGCAATCAAACATTCCTTGACGCGATCAGCAACGCGAAAGAAAACAACAAAGCCTTGCACCTGTTCGGTCTTTTATCTGACGGAGGCGTGCACAGCCATATCAATCATTTATTCGCACTGTTAAAGCTTGCGAAAAAAGAAGGGCTGACAGAGGTTTATATCCATGGCTTCCTTGACGGTCGTGATGTAGGTCCGCAGACAGCGAAAACGTACATCAACCAGTTGAACGATCAAATCAAGGAAATCGGTGTAGGTGAAATCGCCAGCATTTCCGGACGTTACTACTCTATGGACCGCGACAAACGCTGGGACCGTGTAGAAAAAGCGTACCGCGCAATGGCGTACGGCGAAGGCCCATCTTACCGCAGCGCCCTGGATGTTGTTGATGATTCATATGCAAATGGTATCTACGATGAATTCGTGATTCCATCTGTCATTACAAAAGAAAACGGTGAGCCTGTTGCGAAAATCCAAGACGGCGATTCTGTGATTTTCTATAATTTCAGACCGGACCGCGCCATCCAGATTTCCAACACGTTCACAAACAAAGACTTCCGTGACTTCGACCGCGGCGAGAATTATCCAAAGAACCTGTATTTCGTCTGCCTGACTCACTTCAGTGAAACAGTTGACGGCTATGTAGCGTTTAAACCGATAAATCTTGATAACACAGTCGGAGAAGTATTATCTCAGCACGGGTTAAAACAGCTTCGAATTGCAGAAACTGAAAAGTATCCGCACGTCACGTTCTTTATGAGCGGCGGCCGTGAAGCTGAATTCCCGGGTGAAGAGCGTATTCTCATCAACTCGCCTAAAGTTGCAACGTATGACTTGAAGCCTGAGATGAGTGCGTATGAAGTGAAGGACGCGCTTGTCAAAGAAATTGAAGCTGACAAGCATGACGCGATCATTCTTAACTTCGCAAACCCTGATATGGTCGGCCACTCCGGAATGGTTGAACCAACAATTAAAGCAATTGAAGCAGTGGACGAATGCTTGGGCGAAGTCGTTGACGCGATCCTTGCTAAAGGCGGACACGCTATCATTACCGCTGATCACGGTAATGCTGACATTCTGATTACAGAATCAGGCGAACCGCACACTGCGCATACAACAAACCCAGTCCCTGTGATTGTAACGAAAGAAGGCATTACGCTGCGTGAAGGCGGAATCCTAGGCGACCTTGCACCAACGTTATTAGACCTTCTTGGTGTTGAAAAACCGAAAGAAATGACAGGAACATCTTTAATTCAAAAATAATTTGAAAATCAAAAGGAGAGACAAAACTCATGCCATACATTGTTGATGTTTATGCACGCGAAGTATTAGACTCCCGCGGCAACCCAACAGTTGAAGTTGAAGTATATACAGAAACAGGAGCTTTCGGCCGCGCATTAGTGCCAAGCGGAGCTTCTACAGGTGAATACGAAGCGGTTGAGCTTCGTGACGGCGACAAAGACCGTTACCTTGGAAAAGGCGTGTTAACAGCTGTTAACAACGTAAACGAAATCATTGCTCCAGAGCTTCTTGGCTTTGATGTAACTGAACAAAACGCAATCGATCAGCTTTTAATCGAGCTTGACGGTACTGAAAACAAAGGCAAACTTGGTGCGAACGCAATCCTTGGCGTATCTATGGCTTGTGCGCGTGCTGCTGCTGATTTCTTACAGATTCCTCTTTACCAATACCTTGGAGGATTCAACTCAAAAACGCTTCCTGTACCGATGATGAACATCGTAAACGGCGGAGAGCATGCTGATAACAACGTGGATATTCAAGAATTCATGATCATGCCTGTAGGTGCTCCTAACTTCCGTGAAGCACTTCGCATGGGCGCTCAAATCTTCCACAGCCTGAAATCAGTATTAAGCGCAAAAGGCTTAAACACTGCTGTAGGTGACGAAGGCGGATTCGCTCCAAACCTTGGTTCTAACGAAGAAGCGCTTCAAACAATCGTTGAAGCAATCGAAAAAGCCGGCTTCAAACCTGGCGAAGAAGTTAAACTTGCTATGGATGCTGCATCTTCTGAGTTCTACAACAAAGAAGACGGCAAATACCATCTGTCTGGCGAAGGCGTTGTGAAAACATCTGCTGAAATGGTTGACTGGTATGAAGAGCTTGTTTCTAAATACCCAATCATCTCTATCGAAGACGGACTTGACGAAAACGACTGGGAAGGCCACAAGCTTCTTACTGAGCGTCTTGGCAAAAAAGTTCAGCTTGTTGGTGACGACCTCTTCGTTACAAACACGAAAAAACTTTCTGAAGGTATTAAAAACGGCGTAGGCAACTCTATCCTGATCAAAGTAAACCAAATCGGTACATTGACTGAAACATTCGATGCGATCGAAATGGCGAAACGCGCAGGCTATACAGCTGTTATCTCTCACCGTTCTGGTGAAACTGAAGACAGCACAATCGCTGACATCGCTGTGGCAACAAACGCAGGACAAATCAAAACAGGTGCTCCGTCTCGTACGGACCGTGTTGCGAAATACAACCAGCTTCTTCGCATCGAAGATCAGTTGGCTGAAACTGCTCAATACCACGGTATCAACTCTTTCTACAACTTAAACAAGTAATAAAATGACCGCCGGGATTTTCTCTCGGCGGCTTTTTTTATGCTTTCAGAGATCCAAATAAAGCCTCACCATATCACGGCATTGAATGCCGTTTTCAAAAATCTCCTCGTCGTAGTGTCTGATAAAAAAATCATGGTCGATCGCTTGAAGGCGAAATCCGCATTTTTGATATAGAGACAATTGATGGATGCTTGAATTTCCAGTACCTATTTCAATCACCTTTGCTCCCATGTGTTTCGCTTTTTCAATGGCGTCGAGGATAAGAAGCTTGCCAATGCCCTGTTTTTGCATTGTTTGTTTTACTGCGATGTTAACGATTTCTACCGTTTGTGGCCTAGTTGTGATGATCACGTATACACCAGCTAATTCGCCTGATATATAACCTGTGTAGCATTCTCCTCTGACCAAGTAGTCATCAACAATTTCTTTTGACGGATCGGCGAGCAGCAGAAGCTCATACAGCGGTTGATCAAAGTTTGTTGCTTTTTGAATGGTGAGGTGTTGCATTATCATTCCACCTTTTCATAGTTTATAGAGATATTTTCATGATTTTCTCCAATTTCTTACCATTCTATTATAAAATATGTAACATAGGAAATAAGCACAAAATATAGCGGGTAACAAACAGGAGGAAAGCCACATGTTTTGTAAGGAATGCGGTCAAAAAAATAATGAAGGAGCCAAGTTTTGTAAACAATGCGGCACCCCGGTCGGAGGGGGCAGCAAACAGGCGAATCAAGAAACAGCTAGCACTGCAGAAACAAGGCAGGCTCCGCGAAAACCGATCCCTAAGAAAACCATCATTTTATGGAGCAGCATTGCCGCGGCGTGCGTTATATTATTCGCCGCATATAAAACCGGAGCGTATTTTACTTCAAAGGATAGGTTAGTCGACAAGTTTGAACAGGCCGTAAATGATGGGGATCAGGACCAAATCGCGACTCTACTTACACCGGTAAATGACAATCTTAAACTCACTAAAAATAATGTAAAACCGTTTCTTACATATTTGAAGGATCATCCAGACAAAAAAGATGAACTTTTTGCATCGCTGCGTGATGAAACAGCCCAGAAGGATATCGTATATGCAGAAAAAGACGGAAAAAGCCTGCTGGTATTTGACCATTATGACTTAAAGGTAGCACCTGTTTATTTTGAAGTGAGCAGCAATTATAAAAATACCGATCTATATGTCAATAAAGAGGAAGCCGGATCTGTAAAGAAAGCAGATCAAGCACAAACCCTCGGTCCGTACATTCCCGGCGAATATACAGTCTCAGCCAAACTGAAAAACGATGTCGTTGACCTTGTGAAAAAGGAAGACATTCAGGCGATTGGCGATAACAGCTTTCGTGTTGATCTCTCATTGGAAGCAGACGATGTGACATTCAGCTTAGCGGATGACATCAAGAGCGGGAAGGGAGATTTGCTGATTAACGGTAAATCAATTCATAAAGATCCATTCAAAACTTTTACATATGGCCCTCTTTTGACTGATGGCAGTATGACGGCGACTGTGAAAACTGACTTTCCATGGGGAAAGCAAATGACTGATGCAATGCCAATTACAGGTAGCGACATGAAGATGAGATTAGTTCCTGATAAAGAAACAAAAGAAAACATCATAGAAACCATTAATAAGGCGACTGAGCAATACACGGC
This sequence comes from Bacillus sp. PS95, assembly GCF_037963565.1. Lineage (NCBI taxonomy): Bacteria > Bacillati > Bacillota > Bacilli > Caryophanales > Bacillaceae > Bacillus > Bacillus sp. PS95. Next base: position 3,435,705 of record NZ_CP150160.1, on the reverse strand, counting down.
TGCCTTTTCCAATGGGAAAACCGAACAGATGACAAAAGCTGTATCCGATGTTAAAGCTCAAACGAAAAAACAAATTTCAGAGATGAAGAGCAATCATATGTATTATAAGGATAAATATATAGAAACAGATTACGATCTTGATTCATTTGCTATTTCACAAAGTGACAAGGGACAATGGATTGTTTCAGTGAACGGAAATGAACTTCACGAATCAGCTTATTTTGATGATTATACAGAACCTGAGATGAAACAAGAACATACAGCTTATCGTTATTATTTGTCGTATGATAAAAAACAAAAAGAATGGAAGCTTGAGAGTGCGGAGACCACTTCTGATTCCATAGGAGACCATATAAAAACTCTTAAAAATGAAAATCCTAAAATATACACCTCCGCTTGGGCGTCATCAAATGAGGCCAAAGTTAATTCCGACACACTTACAAAAGAGCAAGTGACATCATTTATGGTTGATTATCTGACAAATCAATCAAGTGCTGTGAGTTTAAATGAATTTGCAGTGATGGAAGGTAATTTGGAAAAAGGAAGCACATTATATGCTGATCAGCAGAAACTAGTTAAGAAATTGTATAGCGAGGGGACGACTGAAGTATTTATTGATGTAGAGGTCAAAAGCTTTAGCCAAAGCGGCTCGAATATCACAATTAAAACATACGAAGAATTCGAAATCACAAAATCAGGCGGCAGTCCAAAGCTCAGAACATATAACTGGACCTACACCGGCGTAGTGAAGAACGGAAGAATTTACTTAACGTCTATTCAATAAAACAACCCCATCACCAGCAGGTGATGGGGTTGTTTTTAAAAGAGCATATAACGGAAAATTTCTTTGACATAGTGTTCGATAATAAGCTGAAATGTAACGCAGATGATCAGATAAATTACAATCGTTGAGTAAATGACATCAACCTTCCCTTTATATGAATGCTGGTAACTGCTCAGCATCGCAGGAGGAATGGCGAAGAATGCACCGATTAAACCAACGGCTAATATAGTAAAGCAAATGTCTGTATGTAATAAAAAGAAGAAAAGGGCAAGAATCAAAATAGCCGTAAACGGTATGAGAAACGCTCCGAATCTTGAGAATGAATCCTTGAAAGATACTTGGTTTCCCGCGATTTTCAGGGCGAAAAAGATGCATGCATGCAGGCCAAATAGAAATAAAATAAAATAAATGGTTGGTTCTAAGAAGATTGCTGTAAAGCTTACGCTTCCGGGACCGTCTGAAAAAAGAATATAAAACATCAAAGGGGTCAGCAAACTGAAAAGGACCATCGTAATGATTGCGCTGATCAGCTGTTCTCCGCCTGTTGCTTTACATTCCTGATAAGGGCGTTTCAGGACGGATAAGACAAATGAACCGAACTGTTTTGCTGCTTGCTTTGCAGCGGCTCCAGTTTGAGCTGCATGCTGGTGGCCTGATTGACCGGGGAGCGGTGATCCGCATTTCTCACAAAAATTTCCGCCATCTGTTTGATGGCCGCATTGAGGACAATACATAAAATAACTCCTTTATCTGTAATATAGGGAAAATAGACTAATAGTTTTATTATAAAAGAAAAAAGTTGTAAAGTAATCAATATTCATACAAAAAAAGACACGAGCCCGATAGCAGCTGTGTCTTTTTTATCTAGTTATTAATATATTTCTCAAATACATCCCCAAAATCCTTAATATGATACTGCGAGCGAACGGATGTCAGCCAAGTAAAACCGAATTCGGTCAGCTCTTTGTATTGCGTTTCAATATTGACGTGCTCAGGGCGGGTATGGTGAAGAATCGTCACTGCTTTATCTAAGCTTTGCTCCGCTTGATTGATTAAAATGTCATTTTCATAGGTTGTTTCAGCGATGCGAAGCAGTGCTTTATAAAGGTCTTTTAACTTTTCAATCTGGTCTTTGTGGACATCAATGTCGAATTGTTCTCCGCCTAGCTTAAACTTTATTTCAACATCCAAATCCACTTTTCCGGCAGTTTCAAGAAAAACGTCAGAGATTTTATATTGCGAATAAGGATAGCGTTTCAACGTTCGTTTCGAGGAAGTGGCGCGTTCGCCGTCTACATGGATCAGGGCCAGGTTCGTAAAGCAATACTCGTCTGCTTTTGTTTTAATCAAGAAATAAATTTTCTCATTATCTTCATGCATGACATAATCATCTGCGTCTGTTTTGTCATAGTCCTGAGGTTCGATAATTTTTCCGATATCAGATAAGCCCAAGGCATCTGCCGCAATTTTTTTGAACATCTGTATACGTCCTTCCTATTCAATTTGTCACTTCATTGTAGCATGGCGCGTTTCTGACAGGCTATAAAGGTTTACCGGGAAATCGCCTCCGGGTAAAAGGGTGGAGAATCATTCTATTTCCTGTGCAGAGACTATCAACAAGGAGGTATATGATGTTCTCATTCATCGTTCACGTCTTCATTTCTTTATTCGCAGTATCGAATCCGATCGGAAACGTACCGATATTTCTGACGCTGACAGAAGGCTATACTGCAGCGGAAAGAAAAGCGATTGCCCGGAAGGCAGCTATTTTATCCTTTTTTATTCTTGCGGCTTTTTTGGTTTTCGGCCATCTTATCTTTAAACTGTTTGATATCAACATTCACGCGCTCCGAGTGGCGGGCGGCATATTCATTTTCGGCATTGCCTATAATCTATTGAATGCGAAAGAATCACACGTGCAATCTCTTCACCATGATGAACATAAGGAAAGCAAGGAAAAAGCGGATATATCAGTCACACCTTTATCCATTCCGATTATTGCTGGGCCCGGAACGATTGCAACAGTGATGAGCCTTTCCGCCGGTCATAGCGGCATTGGTCATTATGCGGCTGTCATGATCGGCATAGCCGCCGTTATTGCCCTGACCTTTCTCTTTTTCCACTATTCTGCTTTTATCAGCAGCAAACTCGGAAAAACCGAGATGAATGTGATTACCAGACTGATGGGATTAATCTTAGCCGTGGTTGCGGTCGGGATGATTGGTGCGGGGCTGAAAGGCATGTTTCCGGTCTTAACCTCATGATGCAAAAAGCAGCTCTCTTATTTTAGAGAGCTGCTTTCTTTTGTTTTCGGCACATACCGAAAGACTTCCTCACTCTCAAAAAATTCAATCAACCTGCTCAGCCAATCATAGTAATGAAGCCATTCTTTTAATTCATTCAGCAGCTGATTGACTTTCTCTTCCGCTTCCGGGGTAAGCCCGTCCCTTTGTAAAAGATCACTCAGCTCCCGGTTTAATTTTTTATACAGCACTTTGTTTTTGCTCACGACCTTTGTCCAATTCGCCGCGAATAAAGAAATGAAGGTTTGATAATAATCCTGCTCGACGTCATAAAGGTCTTTTCGTACGCCTTTTTCAAACACCTTTTCGGCGATATTGGCATCGATCATTTCCCGGACAACCTGGCTCATCCGTGTTTTGCTCATGCCCGTTGCCTCAGAGAGCTCGCTTAAGGTCATTGGTTTTCGATTCATATAAATAATTCCGAGCACACGTCCGACAGTTGAAGGCATTCCAAACGTATGCATATTTTCGGCAATCTTCTCAATGAGATGCTCTTCAGCATGTTCAATGATGTCGAGAGCGGTTTTTTTCACAGCTGATCATCCCTTCAAATGGCAATTGATGGTGTCAATATATCATATTTCTTCCTGGTGTTGAAAATAGCTGAATGCAGAGGAAGTGGGAGGTATCCGGCGTAATTGTAAGAACACCCTTTCCGTCTCGGTCATAACAATAAATAATCTATAAATAACATATAATTTCAACACATTGTAAACTTTTTATTTTACAAAGTTCAAACTATAATAAGGATTATACTTTTCAGAAAATTTAAAGGAAACCTGCGGAGGTGCACGGATTGCTGAAATTGGAACAAGTGTCAAAAGTATATAAAGGCGGCAAAAAAGCTGTGAACAGCATTGATTTAGATATTGCCAAAGGTGAATTTATCTGTTTTATCGGCCCGAGCGGCTGTGGAAAAACGACGACGATGAAGATGATCAACAGACTGATAGAACCATCGTCTGGAAGGATCTTTATCGACGGAGAAAATATTATGGAACAGGACCCGGTTGAGCTGAGGAGAAAAATCGGCTATGTGATTCAGCAGATTGGTTTGTTCCCCCATATGACCATCCAGCAGAACATCTCACTCGTACCAAAGCTGCTGAAATGGCCTGAGGAAAAACGGAAAGAACGGGCGCGCGAGCTGTTAAAGCTTGTGGATATGGGCCCAGAGTATTTAGACCGTTATCCGCATGAGCTCAGCGGCGGACAGCAGCAGAGAATCGGCGTGCTGCGCGCCCTGGCAGCGGAACCCCCTCTCATTTTAATGGATGAACCGTTCGGAGCGCTTGATCCGATTACGCGTGATTCCCTTCAGGAAGAATTCAAAAAACTGCAGAGAACCTTAAACAAAACGATTGTGTTTGTAACCCACGATATGGATGAAGCGATTAAGCTTGCCGACAGGATTGTGATATTAAAAGCGGGAGAAATCGTTCAAGTCGGCACACCTGATGAGATTCTTCGAAACCCGGCAAATGAGTTTGTTGAAGAATTTATCGGGAAAGAGCGCCTGATTCAGTCAAGACCGGATATCGAGCGGGTAGAGCAAATGATGAACAGAACGCCGGTGACGGTATCTGCGGACAAAACGCTTTCTCAGGCGATTCAGCTGATGAGAGAAAAACGTGTTGACTCGCTGCTCGTTGTGGACCGGCAAAACGTGCTGAAGGGCTATGTTGATGTGGAAATGATTGATCAAAACCGCAAAAAAGCGAGCATCGTTGGCGATGTATACCGCTCAGATATATATACCGTTCAAAAAGGGGCGCTACTTCGCGATACAGTCCGAAAAATTTTGAAGCAGGGGATCAAGTATGTTCCGGTGGTCGATGAACAGAACCATTTAGCAGGGATTGTGACAAGAGCGAGCCTCGTTGATATCGTATACGATTCCATTTGGGGCGACGAGGAAAACCAGCTCATGACGATCTGACCAGGGGAGGAGCTCTTTTAAGATGAATCAAATGATGACTTTTTTGCAAACGAACGGCGGAGAGCTGCTGTATAAAACAGGAGAGCATTTATATATTTCACTCATAGCCGTTGTATTGGGCATTATCGTTGCAGTGCCGCTCGGCGTTGCTCTTACCAGAATGAAAAAAGGCGCAGGTGCGGTTATCGGTTTCGTAAACATTGTGCAAACCCTGCCGAGTCTGGCGATTTTAGCCTTTTTTATTCCGCTTCTCGGCGTAGGAAAAGTGCCTGCGATTGTCGCTTTATTTTTCTATTCGGTGCTGCCGATCCTGCGCAATACGTATACCGGCATTAAAGGTGTAAATAAAAACCTCCTGGAATCGGGGAAAGGAATTGGCATGACCGGCTGGGAGCAGATTCGGCTCGTTGAAATTCCGCTGGCGATTCCCATCATCATGGCGGGGATCCGTACATCAACGATCTATCTAATTGGCTGGGCGACACTTGCGTCGTTTATCGGGGGAGGCGGCCTCGGGGACTATATTTTTATCGGACTGAACCTATACCAGCCTGAATATATCATTGGCGGTGCCGTGCCTGTCACAATTCTGGCAATTATTATTGATTATGTGCTGGCTGTGACAGAACGAAAGGTGACGCCGAAAGGCTTGCAAGGGATGAAGGAAGTTTCGTAAGGAGTTGGCACTGTTGAAAATGACAAAAATCAAATGGCTTGGCGCGTTTGCTCTCGTCTTTGTCATGCTGCTAGGCGGCTGCTCTCTGCCGGGTCTAGGCGGCGCTTCTGACGATACGATCAAAATCGGGGCGCAGAGCATGACAGAATCAGAAATTGTAGCGAATATGATCGCGCAGCTTATTGAACATGATACAGATTTGAATACTGCTTTAGTGAAAAACCTCGGCTCAAACTATGTTCAGCACCAAGCGATGCTGGGCGGTGACATTGATATTTCAGCCACGCGCTATTCCGGAACAGATTTAACAAGCACCCTCGGCAAGGAAGCGGAGAAAGATCCGAAAAAAGCGCTGAACATTGTGCAGAACGAGTTTCAAAAGCGCTTTTCTTATAAATGGTTTGATTCCTACGGCTTTGATAACACATATGCCTTCACCGTAACAAAAAAGTTTGCGGAAAAGGAGCATATTAACACCGTGTCTGACCTGAAGAAAAATGCTTCCCAATATAAATTAGGCGTCGACAATGCTTGGCTGAAACGAAAAGGCGACGGGTATAAAGGCTTTGTCAGCACATATGGCTTTGAGTTCGGCACAACTTATCCAATGCAGATCGGGCTAGTCTATGACGCAGTCAAAAACGGGAAAATGGATGCGGTTTTGGCTTATTCAACGGATGGACGGATTAAAGCATATGATCTGAAAATCTTAAAAGATGATAAGCGTTTCTTTCCGCCGTATGACTGTTCACCGGTGATTCCGGAAAAGGTGCTTAAGGCGCATCCGGAACTTGAAGGTGTGATCAATAAGCTGATTGGGCAAATCGACACGGAAACGATGCAGGAACTTAATTATGAGGTGGATGGCAAGCTGAAGGAGCCGTCTGTCGTAGCAAAGGAATTTTTAGAGAAACATCATTATTTTGACTAAGAAAAGAGGTGGATCATATGGAAGTACTACAGCAGCTTGGCACATACTATTCGCAAAACGGCGGTTACGTGCTGCAGGAGTTTTACCGCCATTTTCTGATGTCGGTGTATGGCGTTTTATTTGCCGCCATTGTTGGAATTCCGCTCGGCATCCTGATAGCCAGATACAGAAGATTAAGCGGATGGGTTTTTGCGGTCACGAATGTCATTCAGACCATCCCGGCTCTCGCCATGCTCGCCGTGCTGATGCTTGTCATGGGGCTGGGCGCTAATACGGTGATATTGTCATTATTTCTGTATTCTCTTCTGCCGATTATCAGAAATACGTATACTGGGATTATCAGTATTGAGCACGCCTATCTTGAATCCGGAAAAGCAATGGGGATGACAAAATTTCAAGTGCTGCGGATGGTCGAGCTTCCGCTTGCGCTTTCTGTCATAATGGCCGGCCTGCGCACCGCGCTTGTCATTGCCATCGGCATTACGGCCATCGGGACATTTGTCGGTGCTGGCGGTCTCGGGGACATCATCGTCAGAGGATCAAACGCCACAAACGGAACCGCGATTATATTAGCGGGAGCGATCCCCACAGCTCTGATGGCGGTGATTGCCGATTTGGTCATGGGCTGGCTTGAACGAGCATTAAGCCCGATTAAAAAGAGAAAGAAGAAAAATCTGGCAGGTGCCGCATAAGAAAAAACGCCTTGTAATGACAGGGCGTTTTTTACGGCTTCGGCACATATTTAAAAATTTCTTCGCTCTCAAAAAACTCAATCAAACGGCTGAGCCAATTATAATAATCAAGCCATTCCTTTAATTCTTTCAGCAGTTCATTCACTTTTTCTTCCGCTTCAGGAGTAAGCTCTTCATCCAACACGCTAAGCAGTTCCCGATTGAGTTTTTTATGCATCATTTTGTTTTTGCTGACGACTTTGCTCCAGGTGGCTGAAAACAGCGTGATAAATGTTTGATAGTAGTCCTGCTCAACCTCATATAAATCTTTTCGCACGCCTTTTTCGAACACCTTCTCGGCAATGTTGGCATCAAGCATTTCCCGCACTACCTGGCTCATGCGTGTTTTGCTCATGCCGGTAGCCTCAGATAATTCCGTAAGCGTCATCGGTTTTCGATTCATATAAATAATGCCCAGCACTCGTCCGACGGTAGAGGGCATTCCAAATGCATGCATGTTTTCCGCGATTCTTTCTATAAAATGGTCCTCGGCTTGTTCAATGATCGTTAACGGATCTTTCTCCAACGGTTTCATCCTTTCAGCTAACAATTCCGATGTCAATATACCACATTTTTGATACGGCGAAAATGCTGTCAAAAGAGAATTTGGCAGGAAATTGGAGCAATAAGGAGATCAACACACGTCAATGCGGGTAAATCAGCGTTTACACATACTTTATAAATAATATGAACAAATTGTAAACTTTTTATTTTATAAACTTTATTCTATAATGGGAAGCATTCAATTGTCTGAAAAATTAAATTTAAACTGAACAAATTGAATAAACTTAATTTTGGAGGTGCGATGTTTGCTGACATTAGAAAATGTCTCGAAAACATACAAGGGCGGCAAAAAAGCTGTGAACAACGTAAATCTTAAGATTGCAAAAGGCGAATTTATCTGCTTTATTGGGCCGAGCGGCTGCGGAAAAACGACAACAATGAAAATGATTAACCGATTAATTGAGCCTTCCGCCGGAAAGATTTTCATTGACGGCGAAAACATCATGGACCAGGATCCTGTAGAGCTCAGGCGCAAAATTGGCTATGTGATTCAGCAGATCGGCCTGTTTCCCCATATGACCATTCAGCAGAATATCTCACTCGTCCCAAAACTGCTGAAATGGCCGGAGCAGCAGCGGAAAGAGCGGGCGCGTGAGCTTTTAAAATTGGTCGATATGGGGCCAGAATATTTAGACCGTTACCCTCATGAATTAAGCGGGGGGCAGCAGCAGCGAATTGGTGTATTACGGGCACTTGCCGCGGAGCCGCCGCTTATCTTAATGGATGAACCGTTTGGGGCACTCGACCCGATTACGAGGGATTCCCTCCAGGAAGAATTTAAAAAACTGCAAAAAACCTTACATAAAACCATCGTATTTGTTACCCACGATATGGATGAAGCGATTAAGCTGGCAGACCGGATTGTGATTTTAAAAGCGGGAGAAATCGTTCAAGTAGGAACGCCCGATGACATTTTAAGAAATCCGGCAGACGAATTTGTTGAGGAATTTATCGGCAAGGAGCGGCTGATTCAGTCATCCAGCCCGGATGTTGAACGGGTTGACCAGATTATGAACACACAGCCTGTAACGATCACCGCGGATAAAACGCTTTCTGAGGCCATTCAGCTGATGAGGCAGGAACGGGTCGATTCATTGCTGGTCGTCGATGACGAGCACGTTCTGCAAGGCTATGTCGATGTTGAAATCATTGATCAATGCCGGAAAAAGGCCAATCTCATAGGTGAGGTTTTACATGAAGATATATACACAGTACTGGGCGGCACACTGCTGCGCGACACGGTCCGCAAAATTTTAAAACGGGGTGTCAAATATGTTCCCGTTGTGGATGAAGATCGACGCCTGATCGGAATTGTGACGAGGGCAAGTCTGGTCGACATCGTGTATGACTCCCTCTGGGGAGAAGAAAAGCAGCTCGCAGCATTGTCATAGGGAGGGGCGATAAGTCATGCATCATATTGTTCAATTTTTGCAAACCAATGGGGGCGAGCTTCTTTATAAAACATACGAGCATATTACGATATCGCTCATTGCTGTGATCTTAGGTGTGCTGGTTGCCGTCCCCCTCGGAGTTGTGCTTACCAGAATGAAAAAAGGAGCCGGCACCATTATCGGCATTGTCAATATCATTCAGACGCTGCCGAGTCTGGCCATCCTCGCTTTTTTTATCCCGCTCCTTGGTGTAGGAAAGGTTCCGGCCATTGTGGCTTTGTTTTTCTATTCCGTATTGCCGATTCTTCGCAACACGTATACCGGCATTCGCGGCGTCAACAAAAATCTGCTCGAGTCTGGCAAAGGCATCGGAATGACGCCGGCTGAACAAGTCCGCTTGGTGGAGCTGCCGCTTGCCGCGCCAGTGATCATGGCGGGAATCAGAACATCGACGATTTACTTAATCGGCTGGGCCACGCTTGCTTCCTTTATCGGAGGCGGCGGATTGGGTGATTACATTTTTATCGGACTGAATTTATATCAGCCGGAATATATCATCGGGGGCGCGGTACCTGTCACGATATTGGCAATTGTGATTGATTATGTGCTGGCAGTTGCTGAACGAAAACTGACACCTGCCGGCATGCAGAGATTGAAGGAATTGTCATAAGGAGGCGGCTCATGAAAAGAAAATATCTCAAATTAATGATAGGTTTAGCACTTGCGGCAACGCTGACGCTGAGCGGATGTTCGCTTCCTGGTCTCAGCGTTGCTGCAGACCAGACCATTAAAATCGGCGCGCAAAGCATGAGCGAATCAGAAATCATCGCCAGCATGCTTGGTCAGTTGATCGAACACCATACAGATCTCAAAACAACAACGATTAAAAATCTTGGCTCCAACGCGGTGCAGCAGCAGGCTTTAATGAATGATGAAATCGACATTGCGGCCACAAGATATACGGGAGACGCGCTGACAGGCACGCTGAGAATGGAACCTGAAAAAGATCCGGACAAAGCGCTGGCGCTTACTCAGCGGGAGTTTAAAAAAAGATATGATTTAAAGTGGTATGACTCCTACGGGTTTGATAATACATATGCCTTTACAGTCAGCAAGGAGCTGGCCGACCAATACCATTTAGAGACCGTATCAGACGTTAAAAAATGGGCGCCGCAATTAAAGCTGGGCGTTGACAACTATTGGATGAAGCTCAAAGGAAACGGCTATCAGGATTTTACGAAAACCTACGGCATGACATTCGGCGGCACGTATCCGATGCAGATCGGCCTTGTGTACGACGCGGTGAAAAACGGAAAAATGGACATTGTGCTTGCGTATTCAACCGATGGAAGAATCAAGTCCTATGGTCTCAAAATGCTAAAGGATGACAAACAATTTTTCCCGCCGTACGACTGCTCTCCGGTTGTTCCGGAAAAGGTGCTCAAAGAACATCCTGAGCTTGAAGGCATCATCAAGAAAATGCTCGGAAAAATCGACACAGCCACGATGCAGGAGCTTAACTATGAAGTCGACGGCAATCTCAAAGAACCGTCTGTCGTTGCCAAGGAATATTTAGAAAAACATCACTACTTCGAATCGTGAAAGGGGGAAGAGGTCAATGAACGTGCTTGAACAGTTAATGACGTATTACGCGCAGAATGGCAGTTACGTCATGGATGAATTCGGCCGCCACTTTCTCATGTCGGCTTACGGCGTTTTATTTGCCGCTGTCGTCGGGGTTCCGGCCGGAATCCTCATCGCGCATTTTCGCCGTTTGTCAGCCTGGGTGTTTGCCGTAACAAACGTTATTCAAACAATCCCGGCGCTCGCTATGCTGGCCGTCTTAATGCTTGTTATGGGGCTCGGCGCAAATACCGTGATTCTATCATTATTTCTGTATTCCCTGCTGCCGATTATTCGAAACACGTACACAGGCATTATCAGTATTGAGCATGCCTACTTAGAATCGGGAAAAGCAATGGGCATGACGAAATTCCAAGTACTCAGAATGGTTGAGCTCCCGCTCGCACTTTCTGTCATTATGGCGGGCCTTCGCACGGCTCTCGTCATTGCCATCGGAATTACAGCGATCGGCACATTTGTCGGTGCCGGAGGCCTTGGGGACATGATCGTCCGCGGCTCAAACGCGACAAACGGAACAGCCATTATTCTAGCCGGAGCGATCCCGACTGCGGTGATGGCGGTAGGAGCTGATTTGCTTATGGCTTGGCTGGAGCGGGCATTAAGTCCGGTGAAGAAAAAAAGAACCGGGGCAAAACACGTTCAATCAGCTGCATAGAATAGAAAAAGAGGCTGGACTCCAGCCTCTTTTTTCTATATTAAATTGTAAACTGATCCATCTTTGCATTAAGCTCCTTAGCCAGCTGCTCCAACTCCTCAGCATTTTGAAGCACTTGATCCATCGAATGGGCGGATTGCTCGGTAATTGAAAATGTTTCTTCAATGCCGGCGGCAGACTCTTCGGATACAGAAGCGATATTTTCAATCGATTGATTGATGGTAATCGATTGGTTTGTTAACTGCTTCAGGCCATCCGTTACTTCCTTAATGCTGTCTGCAACATGGGTGACGGATTGTTTGATATGCTGCATAGCCTGTCCGGTGTCTGTCAGGTTTTCCGTTCCTTTTTCGACTTCTGTAAAGCTGCTTTCCAAGTACTTAATAACGGAGTGGATTTCCTGCTGTGTCCCGTTTACAATCCGGGTAATGTCCTGCACGGAATCAGAAACGCCGTCAGCCAGCTTTCTGACCTCCTCTGCCACAACGGCGAAGCCTTTGCCGCTTTCTCCAGCGCGGGCAGCTTCAATCGCGGCGTTAAGGGACAGCAAATTCGTTTGCTCGGCAATTCCGTTGATGACTTGTACGAGCTTGTTGATATCCTGAGAATGCTGTTCCAGTGATCTCACTTTATGCACGGCTTCTTGAACAATATGATGGATGGTTTTCATTTGCTGTAATGACGTAGCCATATTTTCGTTTCCGCTTACTGCGAGTTCGAGAACGTTTTGAGACGTATCGCTGATTGTGATGCCGTGATTATAGGCTTTATCAATGTTTTCAGTGAACTCATTCATCGATTCGGCAATCGTCACCGCGTCTTGGGCCTGCTGTTCAGAGCCCTCAGCCATTTCGTTCATCGTTTCAGTAATATGTTTGCTGCCGGATCTTGTTTCATTCGTTGCGGTTGCAAGCACCTGCGAAGAAGAAAGAACCCGGCTTGATATGTCTTTAGAATATCCGACAATATCTCTCAGATTCCCTACCATTTTTTGCAGCGCTTCATTCAGATCACCCAGCTCGTCTTTTGAGTTGAGCGGCTCCATATCGTTCGACAGATCGCCTTCGGCAATATGATTGGCAGATTCCTTCATGCGAATGATAGGCTTTACAATGTTTCGCGTGATATAAAGCCAGATGAAAATGCTGATGAGGATCGAAGCTGCCACAAGCAAAGCAGTGTAAATGAGCCCTTTATGATAGACGGCCTTCGTTTCTTTTACCGCTGTGTTGCTGCCTTCTTGATTTAAGTCAACAAGCTGAGTGATTGTTTTTTTCATATCCTCAAAGCTGGCCTCAGTCTGAACCAATAAACCTCTTGCTTTGTCCATGTCATTCGTGCGGCCGCTTTCGATAATTTGCGCATGAATATCCATATAGGTATTCACTTCAGTTTGAAGCTGCTCGAACAGTTTCTGCTCTTTATCAGTGGAGATCGTTTTTTCGTAGTTATCGAGCTTTTGGTTAATGTCTTCCATGATTTGATTCATTTCTTGATCAAGTGTATCCATTTTGCTTTTGTCTGTATAAATCAGAAAGTCCTTTTCTTTAGAAGACAGGTGCTCGGTTACATAATTAATTGAAGTGATTCCTTTGATGCCGTCAATCCATTTTGTGTTGATTTCATCTGTTTTTTGAATGATATGCTGCATATTAAGAACGCCTATTCCGCCTACAAGTAAATTGATCAGGATCAGTGTCAAAAATACCAGGCTGAATTTGCGGGAAATCGTCAGTCGCATATAGTGGTCTCCTTTAAAAACGTAATGTGTGGATGTACTATATATCGGCTGAGAAATCGTTTTTTCACCTGGGAAAAAATAAAAAACGGCTCTTTTCTCATCTTTGAGATCAGAGCCGTTTTAGCAATTAGTCAAGAAAGGAAGGGTCAATCCATTCAGTCGCCCATTTAGAAATCTCACCTAAAATGGGTGCTAGTGCCTTTCCTTTATCAGTCAATGAATATTCGATGCGAACCGGAGTTTCAGGGATGACATCCCGCTTCACTACTCCTTCAAGCTCAAGTTCTTTCAGCCGTTCTGACAGAACTCTGCCGCTTAGATTTGGAAGTGCTGCTTCAATTTCGCTAAATCGCTGAGACCCGTTCAAGAGCTGAAATACGATTAAAGCGACCCAGCGTTTACTTAAGATGTCGACTGCTTTTTCAAATCTAGGACACATTTCTGATTGGTTCATACTTTTCACCTCGTCTGTCACTATTATAACGCAAATAACGAGGGAGGGTATGCAAGCGTGATTGATAAAATATAGAAAGAGAAACAGGGGATTATGAGGAAGAGGCGCGTTTTTTTGCTTCTGAAGACAAAAAATCGAAGTATTTGCTGAGATTTTCAATATCCTGCTTTGAGAGATGTTCCCATTTTTGACTATTGAAAATCGGGAGGTGCTCCGCTCCGCGAGTGACAGCCGTCTGGTAAATTTCATAAACGGATTGATAGCTTTCAGATGCTTCGCGGATTTCTTCAGGAAAGGCCTGAATATGGCCTGCGGCGGCCATTAGGTTTTCGTACGGCACTTTCAGGACGGCTGCCAGTTTTTTAATCGTGGCGGGTTTTGGCGTCCCGCGTTTGCCGTTTTCAATTTTTGAAATGGTGGCCGAGCTGATGCCTGAGTACACCGCAAGCTGATTCACTGTCAGTTTGCGGGCGCGGCGCAGCTCCCGTAATTGCTGTCCGAACGGTGACATGGTCTATCGCCTCACATTTCTATCAAGAGTCAGTCATCAGCAGACCGTTTTTTGGCTTCGTCTGAAATAAACGAAAAATAATGATCCAGCATGAGCAAATCTTCTTTATTGAGATATTGCCACTTTTCGTTCTCAAGAAGCGCAAGGTTTTTCAGGTCATAGGCCTCCGCTTTTTCAAGCAGCTTGCACTTCGTTTCGTAAGGGGCCCTGGCTTCATGCACTTCTTCGATGTAACCAGCCTTGTACATAAGCCCCTCATAAGGAATTTTTAAGGCCTCTGCCAGTTTTTTGATGGTGGCAGGTTTGGGAACGCCCCGTTTTCCGTTTTCGATTCTGGAGATGCCGGCCGCGCTTACGCCTGAATAAGTCGCCAGCTGGTTGACTGTTAACTTTCTCTCTTCACGCAATGCCCGTAATTGTTCGCCAAAGCTTTCCATATATCTCACCCCGTCCCTCACTGTTACTCATATTTTAGTATGTTTATTGACTAAAGGGAATAGGTAGACTGGAAATGTATTGACAAAAGTTAACATAAGCCGTAATGTAAAAGTATAGAAAAAAGTTTTTCAGGAATGGAAGGTGAGGAAAGTGCCAGTAGAAAAGATACAGATTAGACGTGATTATGTCTTGCAGTATATGGTTAATAACGATTATTCCCTTAATCAGCTTGCGCTGGAAATCGGAGTCTCACCCGCCACACTGAGCCGCGTGCTGAATGGAGAAAGACGGCCGGGGCAGCTTGTGATCGGTAAAATGCTTCACTATTTTAATTTGAAATTTGAGGATCTTTTTTACTATGATTTTGTTGACAAAAGTCAATAAAATATAGAAAACGCAAGGAGATCCAACGTTTTCTATATTGAATGATGTGTCAGCACAAACCCTGTCACCAGCTCATTGCACGTTTTCCATTGTTTTGTCGGCAATTGATGTCCCTGATATTCCAATCTGAAAAATTCGGCATGTCTGCACGATCTTCGGTAATAGCCTGCGTTTGTAAAGGTCCAGTCCCGCAGGCCGCCATACATAAACAGCATTGGCATTTCTAGGCGGGGCAGCTGTTCAATGCAGCTGTAGCCAAGCGAATCCAGATAATACTGATGCCAATGGGCCAGGTCTGCTTTTTTCATATGGTCTGTTAATATGCTGCGAAGCTGTCTGTCTTTTGTGTGGCTGCCAGCGAGGATTTTCATGAGCAAACCGGGGTTTTTTTCAAGCAGATACATTCCCAGTTTGTGCAGCTTCTGGCCGATTACGTTATGAACAGCGGGGTAGGCGCCGGACAGAATAAGGTGTGACACTTTGTCGGGGCGGGTGAAGCCGGTATGCTGCGCGATTAAGCCTCCGGCAGAATACCCGAATAACACAGCTTTATCAATATCCAAAGCGTCCATGAATTGCGCGATCTCGTTTGCGTAATAGGAAATAGACGCTGGCTGATCGATATGATCACTATCACCGTGGCCGCTTAAATCGGGAAAAATCACCCTGAAATGCTTGGATAGAAGGCGCTGATAATAAAAAACCTTGCGTCCCATGCCCGGCGGGTGGATAAAAATGATAGGGATTCCCTGTCCATATTCTTCATAAAAAAGATGTTTCCTGCTGTCTATGCTGATAAGCGGCATCGCTTTTCTCCTTTGTCCTTTTCATATGAATAGGGTAACCAAGATAAAACGTCTTATCCGGCCTTTTGGCGTCTGATACAGCGTGACATGCCAACCCTTTTCATGTAAAATAGAAGTAATGTAGCCAGTGAGTCTGGAGGTGTATGGGATGCACGCAGTTTTGATTACCTTATTGGTTATCGTCAGCATTGCACTTATTATTGTCGTTTTGCTTCAATCCAGTAAAAGCGCCGGATTATCTGGTGCGATTTCAGGCGGAGCGGAGCAGCTCTTCGGGAAACAAAAAGCAAGAGGTCTTGATTTAATTTTGCACCGCATTACGGTAGTGCTGGCAGTCTTGTTTTTCGTGTTAACGATTGCGCTTGCTTATATCCTATAGGGCAATGTTTGTATAAGGTCTGATGTGAAGTCAGGCCTTTTTCACGTTTCTGGATGATATTCAAAACGTTTTTTTCTGATTAAACTGTGGAAAACTAAAATGATCGTGCAGATAGAAAGGGAGACATGAGCATGAAAGTTGTGACACCAAAACCATTTACATTTAAAGGCGGAGACAAAGCGGTGCTTTTGCTGCACGGCTTTACAGGCAATACAGCGGATGTAAGGATGCTGGGACGATATTTGAATGAACGCGGCTATACGTGCCACGCGCCTCAATATGAAGGACATGGCGTCCCGCCTGAAGAACTTGTACATACGGGGCCCGAAGATTGGTGGAAAAACGTAATGGATGGCTATGAATACTTAAAATCTGAAGGCTATGAGAGCATTGCGGCCTGCGGACTGTCGCTTGGCGGGGTTTTTTCGCTGAAATTGGGTTACACTGTACCCATAAAGGGAATTGTCCCAATGTGCGCACCGATGCATATTAAGAGTGAAGAGGTCATGTATCAAGGCGTTCTTTCATACGCTCGCAATTACAAAAAGTTTGAGGGGAAAAGCCCGGAGCAA
Organism: Bacillus sp. PS95; assembly: GCF_037963565.1. Lineage (NCBI taxonomy): Bacteria > Bacillati > Bacillota > Bacilli > Caryophanales > Bacillaceae > Bacillus > Bacillus sp. PS95. The sequence continues at coordinate 3,418,799 of NZ_CP150160.1, read as the reverse complement.
ATTGAAGAGGAAATGAAAGAATTCGAAAAAACGCCGATGAATACCCTCAAGGCGCTGCAAGACTTAATTGCTGATGTGCGGAATAATGTCGATATGATTTATTCACCGACATTTGTGGTGCAGGCCCGTCATGACCACATGATTAATACCGAAAGCGCCAATATTATTTACAACGAAGTGGAAACTGATGATAAACAGCTGAAATGGTACGAGGAATCAGGGCATGTCATTACACTCGACAAAGAACGTGACCTCGTCCATCAGGATGTGTATGAATTTTTAGAGAAGCTCGATTGGTAATCAACAGGAGGTCGGATAATGGAAAAAGAAGCATTTATGGAAAAGCTTCTCTCGTTTATGAAGGAAGAGGCGTACAAACCTCTGACCGTTCAGGAACTTGAGGAGATGTTAAATATTACGGAAGCCGAGGAGTTTAAAGAGCTCGTCAAAGCGTTAGTCGCCTTGGAAGAAAAAGGGCTTATCGTACGGACGAGAAGCGACCGCTACGGCATTCCGGAGAAGATGAATTTAATAAAAGGAAAGATTTCAGCCCATGCGAAAGGATTCGCCTTTTTGCTGCCTGAGGATACGTCGTTAAGTGATGTGTTTATTCCGCCTAATGAGCTAAATACGGCAATGAACGGCGATATCGTCATGGTGCGTCTGAATTCACAGTCAAGCGGCTCCAGGCAGGAAGGAACCGTCATACGGATTTTAGAAAGAGCGATTCAGCGGGTTGTCGGCACGTATACAGAAACGAGAAACTTCGGCTTTGTCATTCCAGACGACAAAAAAATCACGAGTGACATCTTCATTCCGAAAAATGGGAAAAATGGAGCTGCGGAAGGGCATAAGGTTGTTGTCAAGCTGACGAGCTATCCTGAAGGCCGCATGAACGCAGAGGGTGAGGTTGAAACCATTCTCGGCCACAAAAACGACCCGGGCATTGATATTTTATCGGTCATTCATAAGCACGGCCTGCCGGGAGAATTTCCAGCTGACGCGATGGAACAGGCATCAAGTACGCCTGACACGATTGATGAAAAAGATCTGAAAGACCGCCGTGATCTCCGTGACCAGGTGATTGTCACCATTGATGGTGCGGATGCGAAGGATTTGGATGATGCAGTTACCGTGACGAAACTTGATGATGGAAGCTACAAGCTTGGCGTTCACATAGCTGATGTCAGCCATTACGTAACCGAAAACTCGCCGATTGACAAAGAAGCGCTTGAAAGAGGGACAAGTGTGTATCTGGTTGACCGTGTCATCCCGATGATTCCGCACAGATTGTCAAACGGCATCTGCTCCTTAAATCCAAAGGTTGACCGCCTGACGCTTTCTTGTGAAATGACAATTAACAGTCAGGGACAGGTGACAGAGCACGAGATCTTCCAAAGTGTCATCAAAACAACGGAAAGAATGACATATTCAGATGTGAATAAAATTCTTGTTGATGATGATGAAGAGCTGAAGCAAAAATACGAGCCTCTTGTTCCGATGTTCAAAGACATGGAGCGCCTGGCTCAAATTCTTCGCGATAAGCGGATGGACCGCGGCGCCGTTGACTTTGATTTCAAAGAAGCAAAGGTGCTTGTTGATGACGAAGGAGCGGTTAAAGACGTTGTGATCAGAGAACGCTCTGTCGCCGAGAAGCTGATTGAAGAATTTATGCTTGTGGCAAACGAAACAGTGGCAGAGCATTTCCATTGGATGAACGTCCCGTTTATATACCGGATTCACGAAGAGCCAAATGCTGAAAAGCTGCAAAAGTTTTTAGAATTTGTGACGACATTTGGCTATGTGGTGAAAGGAACGGCGGGGAATATTCATCCGCGCGCGCTGCAAAGCATTCTGGACGCTGTGCGTGACAGACCAGAGGAAACGGTTATATCTACTGTTATGCTCCGTTCGATGAAACAGGCGAAATACGACCCGCAAAGCTTGGGGCACTTCGGTCTGTCAACGGAATTCTATACGCATTTCACATCGCCGATCCGCCGTTACCCGGACTTAATCGTTCACCGTCTGATCCGAACGTATTTGATCAACGGCAAAGTCGATGAAGCGACACAGGAAAAGTGGGCTGAACGCCTGCCGGATATCGCCGAACATACATCATCAATGGAGCGCCGTGCAGTTGACGCCGAGCGTGAGACGGATGATCTGAAAAAAGCGGAATACATGCTTGATAAAATCGGTGAAGAGTTTGACGGCATGATCAGCTCTGTGACAAACTTCGGAATGTTCGTCGAGCTGCCGAATACAATTGAAGGACTCGTCCATGTCAGCTTTATGACAGATGACTACTACCGCTTTGACGAACAGCATTTCGCAATGATTGGCGAGCGGACAGGCAACGTCTTCCGCATCGGGGATGAAATCACAGTCAAGGTTGTCGATGTCAATAAAGATGAGCGCAATATCGACTTTGAAATTGTCGGCATGAAGGGCACTCCGCGGCGTCCGAGAGAATTGGACAGCAGCCGGAGCAGAAAACGCGGAAAGCCTGCCAGAAAACGTGTTCAAAGCACCAATACACCTGTTTCTCCAGCTCCGTCTGAGGAAAAAGGGGAGTGGTTCACTAAGCCGAAGAAGAAAAAGAAAAAACGCGGCTTCCAGAATGCTCCGAAACAGAAACGGAAAAAGAAGAAATAGCAGCTCAACCAGCAAATAGGGTCGCAGCGCTCTATTTGCTTTCTTTCGGAAACAGCTTTTCATTGTAGCGGTACGTGACATTTGGTAAAATAGAGCGTATCGCAAAAGGTGGACAGTTTTTCCTTAGAGAGAGGAGGTTCTGGCATGCCAAAAGGGTCAGGAAAAGTATTATCTCAAAATAAGAAAGCCAACCACGATTATTTTATAGAAGAAACCTATGAAACAGGCATCGTTCTGCAAGGAACCGAAATCAAATCGATTCGCGCCGGCCGCGTAAACCTTAAAGATTCCTTCGCCAAAATCGAACGGGGAGAAGTGTTTCTCCACAATATGCACGTCAGCCCATATGAGCAGGGAAACCGCTATAACCACGATCCGCTCCGGACAAGAAAGCTGTTAATGCACCGCAAGGAGATTAATAAGCTGATCGGGTTAACAAAGGAAAAAGGCTATTCTCTCGTTCCGCTGAAGCTGTATTTAAAAAACGGCTTTGCCAAAGTGCTTCTCGGCCTTGGAAAAGGGAAGAAGAACTATGACAAACGGGAAGACCTGAAGCGCAAGGACGCGAAGCGGGAAATCGAAAGAGCGTTCAGAGACAGTCAAAAAGGCTTCTAAAGGCATAGTGCTTGATTCGAAAATCAGGCCTGTGCTATACTGTGTTCACGATCAGATCACGACGCCATTCATTTGAAGGATTTGACAATTGAAAAGAGCCGTGATCATGTTATAATAAGACTATAGCCAGTTTGAGTGAGAGCTTGATATTTTCTCCCGTATTTCCCTTATACCAAGGGGACGTTACGGATTCGACAGGGATGGATCGAGCTTGAGCTGCGAGCCGAGAGGCGATCTCGTAAACACGCACTTAAATATAACTGGCAAAACTAACAGTTTTAACCAAAACGTAGCATTAGCTGCCTAATAAGCGCAGCGAGCTCTTCCTGACATTGCCTATGTGTCTGTGAAGAGCACATCCAAGTAGGCTACGCTTGCGTTCCTGTCTGAGAACGTAAGAAGAGATGAACAGACTAGCTCTCGGAAGGCCCGCCCGCAGGCAAGAAGATGAGTGAAACCATAAATATGCAGGCTACGCTCGTAGACGCTTAAGTAATCGATGTTTCTGGACGTGGGTTCGACTCCCACCGTCTCCATACATACTGACAATAAAGCAGAACCTCTCAAGAGGTTCTGCTTTATTTATTCTCCAAACCACAGGCACCAAAAAGTGCGTACTTCCATTTCAATCCCAGCTGTTTCATACTGATTGCAGAGCAGATGTTTCACCAATCAGATTTCTGTCAATAAATAAGAGGAATCAAAAACGGAGGGATGAATAATGAAGCTGAATTTACAAGGAAAAACCGCACTGGTGACCGGTTCGACATCTGGGATCGGAAAAGCTATTGCCTCTTCGTTAGCTGAAGAAGGTGCGGCAGTGATCATTAACGGACGCCGGGAAGAGAAAGTGAATCAGACGATAGATGAACTGAAAACACAACATGCTGAAGCGGTTCTTTATCCGGCTGCATTTGATTTGGGAACAGAAGAAGGCTGCAATGAGCTGTTTCAGGCATATCCAGAGGTTGATATTTTGGTCAACAATTTAGGGATTTTTGAACCGGCGGAGTACTTTGATATTCCCGACGATGAATGGTTTCGTTTTTTTGAAGTGAATATTATGAGCGGTGTAAGGCTGACACGCAGGTATTTGCATAACATGATAGAGAAAAAGGAAGGGCGTGTGATTTTCATTGCCAGTGAAGCGGCGATTATGCCGTCACAGGAAATGGCGCATTACAGTGCGACAAAAACGATGCAGCTGTCCATTTCCCGCAGTTTGGCGGAGCTGGCAACCGGCACGAATGTCACAGTCAACACCGTCATGCCGGGCTCTACCTTAACAGAGGGTGTGGAAACCATGCTGAACTCGCTGTATCCTGGTGAAAACCTGACTGTTCAAGAAGCTGAGGCACGTTTTATGAAAGAAAACCGGCCGACATCTATTATTCAAAGACTGATCCGTCCGGAAGAAATCGCCCACTTCGTTACATTTTTAAGCAGCCCGCTTTCCTCTGCGATCAATGGTGCGGCACTTCGGGCGGACGGCGGTTTGGTCCGCAGTGTCTTTTAAACCTCTCCCAACAGGAGAGGTTTTTTATATATTGTTGATTTCCATAAATTTCTGCCGTATAATATTGGTACCTAAATAGTTTTCTTGGTACCGAAAGCGGGGGATTAATGTGGAAAAAAGAATTATGGCGGAAACCATCCGGCTGATTAAGCAGAAAGGATTTTCATTTACGATGAATGATTTGGCGGCAGCGCTGGGAACGAGCAAGCGGACGCTCTATGCATATTATTCATCTAAAGATCAGCTTGTTGAGGCGGTTGTCGAACAATTTATAGCTGAAATGAAGCAAATAGAAAGAGACATCTATGAAAATGAAAGTTTAAATGTGCTTGAAAAGGTGAAAAAAATGCTGATCAGCCTTCCACAGGGGATGGAACTGCTGAACATGGGATTATTAAATGAACTAAAGAAATACCATTACGATGCGTGGCTTACATTAGACACGTTTATTAAGGCAGAATGGGCCATTGTCCTAGCATTATTAAACGAGTGCAAACAGCAAAAGAGAATCAGAAACATCAATCCGGACCTGTTTGTTCACATGTATATAGGGAGCATCAATCAAGTGTATGACCCTGAATATCCGCTGAAACATCAGTTCACGACAGGAGAGGTGCTTGAATCAATTGTAGATGTTTTGTTTAACGGTATAACAGCTGATGAGGAGGCTGATGCGACATGAATTGGGTGTTTCTATGCTCGGCGATTTTGTTTGAGGTTGCGGGAACGGTCAGCATGAAGCTATCGTCCGGTTTTACAAAGCTTATTCCCAGTTTGCTGTTGATTTTCTTTTATGGAGGGAGTCTTTTCTTTCTGACGCTTACGCTTAAATCCATTGATGTATCTGTTGCTTATGCTGTATGGTCAGGGATGGGAATTGTCCTGATTACAGTCGTTGGTTTTTTGTTTTTTCAAGAACATGTGAGTGTCATGAAAGTCATTTCAATTGGATTGATTATTGCCGGTGTTGTGTCTTTAAACCTGATCGAGCATGCTGCGGTGTCTGAGCCGGTACATAAAAGCGGGCAGTACAAATGAGATATATGAAGCTGTTTTTTCTCGTGACTGATATCGGTTTTATCTTGTACTGGCTGTCAGCCGGATTTTCGCTCATACCGGAAAGCTGGGCTTTTAAACATCATGACCATCCGTTTATGATCGCTTGGAACTGGTCTTTTTTTCCGCTGGATATCCTGATTTCTGTCACAGGGTTGTACAGCTTGTACCTACAGCGGGTGAATCGAGCTGACTGGAAGCTGATGGCGCTGATTTCTCTTGTGCTGACCTGTTGTTCAGGTCTGCAGGCGCTATCATTCTGGACATTCAGCAGTGACTTTGATCTTGTGTGGTGGCTGTTTAATGGGTATCTATTGATTTATCCTTTATTTTTTATTCACCTGCTCTTGAAGGAAGGCAGAAGGACAAAACAGTCCTGACAGGTGCCGCTTTTATAATAAACTGATGTAATGAAGCAGAGACGGTATAAGTCTCTGTTTTTTTATCGTGCGCACCAATTGAGAAGCTAACCGCGTTTTTGGGCATACTAAAGCGAAGAAACGGGAAAAGTTCTACACATTCATTGAAAAGGATTTTGTCAAATGAACAAAACTGCTGCGAACAATCAAAGAATCATGCCTATCGTGAAGGATGCCTTTCGCATTCATGCAAATCCATTTCCTTGGAAAAAGGCTATCGGATCAGGTTTCGCTTCAGGGTTTCCTGTGCTGGTCGGTGCATTGGCAGGTCACACGGATTACGGATTAATTGCAAGTATCGGAGGCTTTGTTTATTTATATGCGGGCGGTGAATCGTACAAAAAGCGCGCCTTGAAGCTGCTCTTGGTTTCTATTGGGATCGCCCTCTCATTTGGTTTAGGGACGCTTTTGTCCGGGATGCTTTGGATGATGGCGGCTGTTTTGGGGCTGATCGGTGCAGCGGCGATGTTTATTTTTAGCGCGCTCGGCATTCAAGGCCCTGCGCCGATGTTTTTTGTCCTTGCCTTTTTAGTCAGTTCCGGGCTGCCGGCCGATCCTTCACAAGCGCTGTTCAGAGCGGGACTGACGTTTCTCGGCGGCATTTTCGCCATGGGTATCGCTTTAATCGGCTGGTTATGGAACAAACATGGACCGGAGGGAGCGGTGCTGCAAAAAACATATCATCAGCTGGCTGCATGTCTTTCAGCCGTCGGAACGCCAGGTTTTCATAACGCACAGCATCAGACGGTGCTCATGCTTAGAACAGCCCGCCAAACGGTTCTTGGGAAAGGGAACAGACGGAAAAAATCGCGGCATGATGAACGATTTTTTCGCCTCCTTGAGAAAGCTGACGACATATTTATTGCCATTATTCATTTTTCAGCTGAAACGCCGGACAGAGAGACCGCGCAGATTGAAAAGGCACTTCGCCAAACCGGAGATATGCTTGCGAATGCACGGGTTTTCAATACGTTTCAGATTAATGAAAATGAATCTGAGCCTAGGCGGAAGCTGTTTGAAGAAATCAATGAGGTTTTGTATATCGCTTCAGGACGTTTTGATAAGCAGCTTGACGGGGAACCAAGCCGCCTGCCATCCTCTTTTTACTTTTTGAGAAATGCCTTTGACTGGAAGTCTCCAGTTTTGATTAGAGCGTTAAAGTACGGAATTGTTCTGTTTGCCGCCGATATGTTTGCCCTCGCATTCGGCTTTGCACGTTCCTATTGGATTCCGCTTTCGGCAGCAGCGGTCATGCTTGGCACTACTGTTGTTTTTACGCTTCACAGGGCTATTCAGCGTTCGGCCGGAACGGTGATCGGTGTTATACTGGCAGGCGCAATCCTGTTTTTTAAGCCGGGCGGTGTTTATATTGCGTTTTGTATTGCAGCGCTGCAATGTCTTCTTGAGATGCTGATCGTCCGCAATTATGCGCTGGCTGTTCCCTTTTTAACCGCAAATGCGCTTGTTATCACAGAAAGTATGCATGGCGGCGCGGGCGCCGGTTATTTTATGATAGCGAGGCTGACTGATGTAGCTGTCGGCAGCGTGATCGGGCTGTTGGGGACAATACTTTTGTGGCGGCGGTTTTCAACGAAGCGACTGCCTGAACTGATGAGGAACGTCATCCGGCTGGAAGGGCAGTTTATGGAGAAACTGTTAACCGGGCAGAATGCCGACGAACACAAGTTAAGGGTGAGTCTTGTCAGGCTTCGGGATGCGTATGACAAGGTCCTTGGAGAGTTTCCTCATGCGAATGCGGAGGCGCTCTGGCCTGCCATTTCCGGTGCTCAGCACTTAGGGTACTATTTGCTTTCGGCCCAAGCTCACCGCCGTCCGCCTGCTCCGTTTTCTGATGAAGAGATCAACCAGCTGCGGGCGTTTTTTGAACAGGCTGAGCAATCCTTTATCATGAAAAGGATGCCTGCGGATATTCAAGTGCCGCATGTCCCTCATTATCCTCGAATCAGTAAAGAACTGTCCGCGCTGTATTCCGGCTTGAGAACAGCTTTTGAAAAGAAAGCTGTTTGGAAAGTTAAATAATCTTTAATTCGAGATGTTTTACTTGAAAGTAAATTTCTTTGTCTCTATAATAAAGTCTAAGAGAGACAGAATAATCATTATGCATCTGTATGATAATAATTGATGTGTGATTTTTAAAAACGAAAGGGCTGGTAAAAATGGCAAAAGTATTATATATCACTGCTCATCCGCATGACGAAGCAACTTCGTACAGTATGGCAACAGGTAAAGCATTTATCGAATCTTACAAAGAAGCGAATCCAAATGATGAAGTTGTACATATCGATTTGTACAAAGAAAACATCCCGCACATTGACGCAGATGTATTTAGCGGATGGGGAAAGCTTCAGTCAGGTACAGGCTTTGAAGAGCTTTCTGAAAGCGAAAAAGCGAAAGTAGGCCGTTTGGGAGAGCTTAGCGATCAATTTGCATCAGCTGATAAGTACGTATTTGTTACTCCTTTATGGAACTTCTCATTCCCGCCAGTGATGAAAGCGTATCTCGATTCTGTTGCTGTTGCAGGAAAATCATTCAAATACACAGAACAAGGTCCTGTCGGCTTGTTGACTGATAAAAAAGCAATTCATATCCAAGCGCGCGGCGGCTACTATTCAGAAGGCCCTGCGGCTGAGATGGAAATGGGGCACCGCTACATCGGCATCATGATGAACTTCTTCGGCGTACCATCATTCGATGGCATTTTCGTAGAGGGACATAATGCGGAGCCTGATAAAGCACAGCAAATCAAAGAAGACGCGATTGCGCGTGCGAAAGAAGCAGGAAAAACATTCTAATGAAAAAGCCTCCCCTTATTTGGGGAGGCTTTTGTTTTAGTGCTCCAGCATAATGGTTCGTTTCTCTTTACTGCTTTTCATCGCGGCTTCAATGATGCGGATGACATTAATACCTTCCTCAGCAGTGACTGGCAGCGCAGCACCTTTCCGTATGCTTTCCGCTATTTTGCGGTAATAAGTAAGGTAGGAGCCATTTACTGATGGGATCGTTTCTGTTTTTTTGTCGGAGCCACGAATGGTTGTAAGCTGTCCGTAAAACTCCGGATCATCTGCACCCCAGCTGTCATCCTCTGGTTTTCTTCCCGCTCTGAGTGCGTCTTCCTGTCCGTCAATTCCGTATTTGATAAAGCTGGAATCTTTTCCATGGATTTGATAACGAGGTCCGTTTGCCGGAACGATTGATCCTCCGTATAGAATGGCTTGAAGCTTGCCATAATCCAGGGTTAAATGAAAATAGTCAACCGTTTCGGCATTTTCCCGCTGGGCCATCACGTTTGCAGTCACGGCTTTAGGCATCCCAAACAAATGCAGGGTTTGGTCTATGATGTGGGAGCCGAGATCATACAGCGTACCAGTGGCAATGCCTTCTTTTTCCCGCCACCGCGCTTGAACTTCAGGTCTGTAGCGGTCATAGGAAACTTGATATGTATTGATATCTTCAAGAGATCCCTCAGAGATCAGCTTTTTAATCGTTAAAAAGTCGTTATCCCAGCGTCGGTTATGATATACGCTTAATAATACGCCTTTTTCATCGGCAGCCCTTTTTAATGTTTCCCCCTCTTCGGCCGTTGCTGTCATTGGTTTTTCCATCACAACATGTTTTCCGGCCTGTATGCATGCCATAGCATGCTCGTAATGAAGGCCGCTCGGGGTGGTGACAATGACAAGCTCAATGGCAGGGTCATTTGTGATTTCCTCAAGCTCATGTACAACCTCAGCATCTGGAAAATCCCGTTTCACTTCTTCTGTCCGAGATGTCATGATTTTGCTGATTTGATATTCATCCAGAACATCCAGCAGCGGCCCGTGAAAAACAGAACCGGACAATCCGTATCCTAATATTCCAACCTTGATCGCATCCACTTTTCTTCTCCCCTTTAAAAGCGTTATCAACAGAAGTATATACCCTCCTGATCAAATGGTAAAACCTAACTGATTCATTTTTTGCATCGGCATGCTTAGACAACCGTTTGGACAATCAGTATAATGGGAATTAATATCATTAAACAGAGGTGTACGCATGGAAAAGCATAACGAACATAAAACATTAAACCATAAAAGCTCGAAAGAAAAGGATCAGATTACAAACCGGCTTAAGCGGATTGAGGGCCAGGTCAGAGGCATTCAAAACATGGTGGAAAACGACAGATATTGTGTAGATATTCTTGTGCAAATTTCAGCTGTTCAGGCGGCAATGAAAAATGTGGCGCTTCATTTGCTTGAGGATCATGCCCATCATTGTGTAGCAGATGCCATCAAAAGCGGAGACGGGGAACAGGCCATTTCTGAGCTTTTGGACGTATTTAAAAAGTTCACAAAATCATAAAGCGTTTTTTTATTGTAATACCCTATGGGGGTATGGTAGGATAAAAATACAAAGAATAAACAGGAGGAATTAATATGGAACAAAAAACATTGCAAGTTGAAGGAATGTCTTGTCAGCACTGCGTCAAAGCAGTAGAAACAAGCGTAGGAGAACTGGACGGCGTCAGTGCCGTTCATGTCAATCTGGAAGCGGGTAAAGTCGATGTTTCGTTTGATGCTGACAAAGTATCAGTCAAAGATATTGCGGATGCGATAGAAGATCAGGGCTATGACGTAGCCAAGTGATTCAAGGTATCGCGCCTTTAGGGAGGCGCGATATTTCTTTCATTTTTATATACCCCCCAGGCGTATATAAAGGAGTGAGTATGTTGAGTGAACAAAAGGAAATCGCGATGCAGGTCTCTGGTATGACCTGTGCGGCATGTGCTGCCAGAATTGAAAAAGGCCTGAAGCGGATGCCCGGTGTCACGGATGCCAATGTTAATCTGGCAACGGAAACATCAAATGTAATCTACGATCCTGCTGAAACAGGGACTGCAGCGATTCAAGAAAAAATAGAAAAGCTGGGCTATCACGTTGTTACAGAAAAAGCTGAATTCGATATTGAAGGCATGACCTGTGCGGCTTGCGCCAATCGGATTGAAAAACGGCTTAACAAAATAGAAGGCGTCGCAAATGCACCAGTAAACTTCGCATTAGAAACAGTTACGGTCGAATACAATCCAAAAGAAGCGTCTGTCGGCGATTTGAAAGAAGCGGTAGATAAGCTTGGATATAAGCTAAAGTTGAAGGGTGAACAGGACAGTGAGGCTGCTGCTGCTAAAAAGAAAGAAGAACGGAAGCAAACGGCGAGACTGATTTTTTCAGCTGTCCTGTCATTTCCATTGCTTTGGGCGATGGTGAGCCATTTTACATTTACATCATTCATTTGGGTACCCGATATATTTCTCAATCCGTGGATGCAATTTGCGCTGGCGACACCAGTCCAATTTCTGATCGGCTGGCCGTTTTATGTGGGTGCTTATAAGGCGCTCAGAAATAAAAGCGCCAATATGGATGTATTGGTCGCCCTCGGTACGACGGCTGCTTACGCTTATAGTCTTTATCTTACTTTTCAAAGCATTGGCTCTCACGGGCATACAGACGGCCTTTATTATGAAACGAGCGCGATTTTGCTGACGCTGATTTTATTAGGCAAGTTGTTTGAAACAAAAGCAAAAGGCCGTTCCTCGGATGCGATTAAAAAGCTGATGAAGCTTCAAGCGAAAACAGCTACTGTTGTAAGAGACGGACAGGAGCAAATCATCCCGATCGACGAAGTGCTTGTTAATGACATTGTTTACGTCAAACCTGGCGAACGAATTCCTGTCGACGGAGAAGTGGTTGAAGGCCGCTCAGCAGTTGACGAATCGATGATTACAGGAGAAAGTCTTCCTGTTGACAAAAATCCTGGTGACAGCGTGACAGGTTCAACCGTTAACGCAAACGGTTTCCTGAAAATTAAAGCTGTCAACGTCGGAAAGGATACTGCGCTTTCTCATATCATCAAAATTGTTGAGGAAGCACAAGGGTCAAAAGCGCCGATCCAGCGTCTCGCTGACCAGATTTCAGGCATTTTTGTGCCCATTGTATTGGGGATTGCCGTTCTCACTTTTCTCATTTGGTATCTTTGGGCGGCTCCTGGCGATTTTGCCGAAGCGATCAGCAAGTTCATTGCGGTTCTTGTCATTGCCTGTCCTTGCGCCCTCGGTCTTGCCACTCCGACAAGCATAATGGCTGGATCTGGACGCGCTGCTGAATTCGGGATTTTATTTAAAGGCGGCGAGCATTTAGAAAAAACACATCGTCTCGATACCATTGTTCTTGATAAAACCGGAACCGTGACAAACGGGAAGCCGCGTCTGACGGATGCCATTCCATTCGGCCGTTTTGAAGAAAAAGATTTGCTTCAATTTGCAGCGGCAGCGGAAACGGGATCAGAGCATCCGCTTGGCGAAGCGATTATTGCTGGCGTGAAAGATAAAGGGCTTGAGATACCGAAGCTTACCCGCTTTGAAGCAAAAGTCGGCGCAGGCATTTTGGCTGAAGCCGGAGGAAAAAGCATTCTCGTCGGCACAAGAAAATTAATGGAGAGCGAACAGGTTGAGCATGGGGGTCTTCTCGCCCAAATGGAAGAGCTAGAGGCAGAAGGGAAAACAGTTATGCTTGTATCCATTGATGGAGAAGCAGCGGGGCTAGTAGCAGTTGCAGATACGATTAAGGATACGTCGCGAAAGGCTGTTGCCCGTCTGAAAGAGTTGGGTCTTGATGTCATCATGATGACAGGAGACAATCGCAGAACCGCAGAAGCCATCGCGAAGGAAGCGGGAATTACGAATATCATTGCGGAAGTCCTTCCTGAACAAAAGGCAGCAGAAATTGCCCGCTTGCAAAAAGAAGGCCGCCAGACAGCAATGGTAGGCGACGGAATTAACGATGCGCCGGCGCTTGCCACAGCTGACATCGGCATGGCGATTGGAACTGGCACGGACATTGCCATGGAAACAGCAGACATTACACTGATTCGCGGCGATCTGAACAGTATTGCCGACGCAATCCGCATGAGCAGATTGACAATGAAAAACATTAAACAAAATTTATTCTGGGCGCTTGGCTATAACAGCCTCGGCATCCCAATCGCAGCACTTGGATTTTTAGCACCGTGGATAGCAGGAGCAGCAATGGCATTCAGCTCCGTTTCCGTTGTTCTGAATGCTCTTCGTCTGCAAAAAGTAAAATGAAAAACCGGCTATATGCCGGTTTTTGTTTTTCATTGACACTTTCTTGGAAAACAACATATAATAGGTGTAACTTATATATGAGTATATGCTCATATATATTAAAATGAATGCAATACTCATTGATACGCTTTGAAAAGGGAACCCTAAATCGGAAGGTAAGGTGAGACTAGTGAAACAGGAATACGTTCTGGACGGTTTGGATTGCAGCAATTGTGCCCAAAAAATCGAAAATGGAGTCAAAGGCATAAAAGGCATTGACGGATGCGCGGTAAATTTTGCGGCAAGCACCTTAACTGTCTCAGCCGATGGGAAAGAAGAGCAATGGGTCACGAATAAAGTAGAGAAAAAAGTGAAATCAATTGATCCGCATGTAACGGTTCGCCAAAAGCATATAAAGAAATCAGCTGATGATGGCTATCGTAATCGAATGGTCAATATGCTGATGAGAATGGCGGCGGCTGTCATTCTCGGCGCAGCGGCATATTTGGTTCATTCGGGAACCATTGAACTTTTCCTTTTTCTCGCTGCTTATTTGATCATCGGCGGTGACATTATGATCCGTGCAGTCAAAAACATCATCCGAGGTCAGGTGTTTGATGAGCATTTCTTAATGGCTCTTGCTACAATCGGCGCCTTTCTGATTCAGCAATACCCTGAGGGCGTCGCCGTTATGCTGTTTTATCAAATCGGTGAGCTTTTTCAAGGTGCCGCGGTCAGCCGTTCCAGAAAATCAATTAGTGCGTTAATGGACATACGGCCTGATTACGCCAATCTCAAAACAAAGAACGGCATCGAACAGGTTTCCCCGGAGGACGTTCAGACAGGAGACATCATTGTGGTTAATCCGGGAGAAAGCATACCCCTGGACGGTAAGGTCGTGCAAGGGTCAGCGATGGTTGATACATCTGCTTTAACAGGTGAGTCCGTTCCGAGAAAAGCTGCGGAAGGACAAGATGTAATGTCAGGCTTTATCAATCAAAACGGCGTTCTGCATATTGAAGTCACAAAGGGCTATCAGGAATCAGCAGTATCAAAAATATTAGACTTGGTTCAGAATGCGAGCAGCCGTAAAGCCCGGACAGAAAACTTTATCACGAAGTTTGCCAAGTATTATACACCTGCTGTTGTGATCATCGCGGTATTGCTGGCCTTTGTTCCGCCGCTTGTTCTTTCTGGCGCCGCGCTTTCCGATTGGGTGTACCGCGCGCTTATCTTTTTAGTGATTTCTTGTCCTTGTGCGCTTGTTGTCTCCATTCCGCTCGGTTTCTTCGGCGGAATCGGAGCGGCCTCAAAGGCCGGAGTGCTTGTAAAGGGAAGCAATTATTTAGAAGCTTTGAATCAAGTCAAATACGCGGTGTTTGATAAAACGGGAACACTAACAAAAGGAAGCTTTGAAGTGACAGAAATCAAACCCGCGGAAGGTTTTACAAAGGATAGATTACTTGAAGCGGCGGCATACGCTGAGCTTCATTCACAGCATCCGATTGCTGAATCTGTGCGTAAAGCTTACGGGAAAATGCTTTCCTCCGATGAGATTGAGTCATACGAAGAAATCTCCGGTCACGGCATTTTTGCAAAGGTAAATGGAACTGAGATCCTTGCCGGGAATAAAAAGCTCATGGAAAGAGAACAAATTGAGGATGTCCCGGATGAAAATGCTGGAACAATCGTACACGTTGCTGTTGATCAACACTATGCCGGAGCAATCATCATAGCGGATGAAGTAAAGGAAGACGCAGCACAGGCGGTTGCTGATCTGAAGTCGCTTGGGATCAAACAGACAGCTATGCTGACGGGTGATTCGAAACAAACGGGAGAAGCCGTCGGAAAACAGCTTGGGATTGGTGAGGTATATGCAGAGCTGCTGCCGCAAGATAAAGTCGCGCAGGTCGAAGCATTAGAAGCTAAGCTTTTGCCTAGTGAAAAACTCATTTTTGTCGGTGACGGCATCAATGATACGCCGGTGCTTGCACGCGCAGATATAGGGATCGCGATGGGAGGCCTTGGGTCAGACGCCGCGGTAGAAGCCGCAGACATCGTGCTGATGACAGATCAGCCGTCAAAAATAGCAGAAGCGATTCGGATTGCGAAACGGACACGGCGAATCGTGTGGCAAAACATCGGCTTTGCTTTAGGTGTGAAAGCGATCTTTCTCATTCTTGGAGCATTTGGAATTGCAACCATGTGGGAAGCGGTTTTCTCAGATGTCGGTGTTACACTGCTCGCTGTGGCAAACGCTATGCGCGTCATGCGTCTCAAAAACAAATAAATTGTCGGAGAGAATTCATTTTTTCGGGGTTTTCTTATCGGCGCTTGTCTTGTTAAAATAAAGAAGTGGATCAATTGCGATCCGCTTCTTTTTTAATTTTAAAACGATGAGGTGTCGGAGTGAAAAAGAAACAGCAGTCTTCTGCGAAATTCGCGGTCATCCTTACGGTTGTGGTTGTTGTATTGCTAGCAGCCATTGTCATCATTAATAACAAAACGGAACAAGGCAATGATGCGGTTTCCGGACAGCCGTCTATCAAAGGGCAGCCTGTGCTTGGCAAGGACGATGCACCGGTAACTGTAGTAGAATTCGGAGATTACAAATGTCCGTCTTGCAAGGTGTTTAACAGTGACATCTTTCCAAAAATACAAAAAGACTTTATTGATAAGGGCGATGTGAAATTTTCTTTCGTGAACGTCATGTTCCATGGAAAAGGTTCAAGGTTAGCGGCTCTTGCATCTGAAGAAGTATGGAAGGAAGACCCTGACTCTTTCTGGGATTTCCATGAAAATCTGTTCGAAAAACAGCCGGATACGGAACAGGAATGGGTAACCCCAGGCCTCCTTGGTGATCTTGCAAAAAGCACCACAAAGATAAAACCTGAGACGCTCAAGGAAAATCTTGATAAGGAAACATTCGCTTCTCAAGTGGAAAAGGATTCTGACCTTAATCAAAAAATGAACATACAGGCAACACCGACGATTTATGTCAATGATAAAGTGATCAAAAATTTTGCGGATTATGATGAAATCAAAGAGACAATAGAAAAAGAGCTGAAAGGGAAGTAACAATATGAAAAATAGAATCGTATTTTTATATGCTTCCTGGGTTGTGGCTCTTATCGCTATGCTGGGCAGCCTGTATTTCAGTGAAATCAGAAAGTTTATTCCATGTGAACTGTGCTGGTACCAGCGTATCCTCATGTATCCGCTCGTCCTGATTTTAGGCATCGCCACCTTTCAAGGGGACACACGAGTGAAAAAATATGTGCTCCCGATGGCGATTATTGGGGCATTCATTTCGATCATGCATTACTTAGAGCAAAAAGTGCCCGGCTTTAGCGGCATTAAGCCATGTGTCAGCGGCGTGCCGTGCTCGGGCCAATATATTAACTGGTTTGGTTTTATTACGATTCCATTCCTGGCCCTGATTGCTTTTATCCTGATTATCATTTTTATGTGCCTGCTGAAAGGCGAAAAATCTGAATAACAAAAAAAGCGCCCGCGTATGCCGGGCGCTTTTTTAATTTCGCAAACTCATGTCCATCAGCAATAGCCGTATTCCCTCTAAATTTATCTTTTTTTCTCATAAAAATGTTATTGATTTTACGCTTGAGCGATTATAAAATCTAGAGGTCGTCAGAAAATTTAACAAACATAAAAGGGAGTCATCAGAATGGCTTGGGAGCTGCTCAGTGTGATTGGCATCATTGCGTTTGCAGTCAGCGGCGCAATTGTTGCGATGGAAGAGGAATATGATATTTTAGGAGTTTATATATTAGGGATTGTCACAGCTTTTGGAGGAGGAGCGATCCGCAATTTGCTGATCGGTGTTCCGGTGTCAGCGCTATGGGAGCAGGGAGCGTACTTTCAAATCGCGCTTTTATCTATTACAATTGTGTTTCTGTTTCCGAAGCTGCTGCTGAAGCATTGGAATAAGTGGGGCAATTTATCAGATGCGATCGGCCTCGCTGCCTTTGCTATCCAAGGCGCACTGTATGCCGTCAAAATGGGCCATCCGCTTAGTGCCGTGATCGTGGCTGCGGTGCTGACGGGAAGCGGGGGCGGGATCATCCGCGACCTTCTTGCCGGGCGCAAACCGCTTGTGCTGAAGGCAGAAATTTATGCAGTCTGGGCGGCTCTCGGCGGTTTAATCGTCGGCTTGGGCTGGCTGGGGAACTCGTTCGGCTTATACGTTCTGTTTTTCGTGCTCGTTGTTTGCCGGGTTTGTTCCTATATGTTTAATTGGAAGCTGCCAAACCGTTCTTTTCGCTTAGATAGTCAGTAAAATAAAAGAAACCTCTCCGTCATGGAGAGGTTTCTTTTATGGTAGCCTGCCGGGATCAAATAAAAAGTCCTTTTCGAATGCTGACCGCGCAGAGCAAAGCTATTGAAAATTAATAGGTAGCCCAAAAGGTATAGCTGATGGTTTTTTTAGTTCCTGTGTTAGTGAATTTGAATCTGTATTTTGTTTTGTAGCGTTTAGAAGCTTGTTTGTAACTTAAATTTGTAGAGCCTTTTTTCGTTGCATAAAAAGTTTTAACATTTTTCCAGCCTTTATTTGTCTTTTGTTGCAGAGTTGCTGTAATTTTCCCGCTGCCTGATCCGTTTGCTGTCATGTTGGCCCAAGTTCCTTGTCCTGGATAATAAATATGAAAAGTTGGCGAGTAAGTATAGTTTTTAAATGAGCCCGAATGGTAATGAGTACTCCATATTTGACCTTTTTTAACCCAATCTTTAGCTTCCGCTTTGTTGTTTACTAGGTCAATAGCCGTAAAACTTGTTACGGCTACGACGAATGCCAGCAACATCATAGATAGTTTTTTCTTCACTGAGTATTTCCTCCTAACTAATTCTGGTTCTTTCTTCATGTTCATATCATAAACCGAGAGAAATAATGTAACATCGTCCTATTCTCCCAAATGAAAAACTTCAATTTGTTGAAATATGTCGAAATTGGATGAAAAATGACTATTTTACTGCGACTATAGATACGATAGCAAGGATGTAGTTGCTTTATGGAAGATGACAATAACAGCCAGTTTAATCATTCTTCACGTTAGATGAACAGACAAACACGGTAGAGCTCTGCGGTGTTTTTAAAATGAAAAAGATATATTATATCGAAGATTGAATGGAATAAGGAATCGATACTGATGAAAGAGAAGAGTCGCAACCTAAGAAAAGCACGTCCAACAGTGATCAATGTGAAATCTTAAAATAAAAAACCGATCTCGAGTTGAGATCGGTTTTTTTAGTGCATATAAATAACCCAAACCTTGAACGACGTTGGGTGAATGTGCTATTATAAATTGTATTTGCCAGTTTACATCATATATTTAATATATGTATCCAATTATATTATACAGTATTTCATCTATGTTTGTCAACTATTTTCTGGAGGTGCCGTTCATGAATCAGCAGGATAAGGAATGGAAGGAAGAGCAGTCGAGAATAGATGAGGTGCTGAAGGAGCTCGAAAAAAAAGAGCGGTTTCTGGAAACGTCTGCGGGCGGGTTGAAGCATGATATCATCGGATTAAGAAAAAGCTTTTGGGAGGATGTTAAGGTTAATTTTGATGATGCCCATGAAGCGATTGAAACGATGGCAAGCATTAAGCAGCAGGCAGAGCTGCTGTCTGATCGGGAACACAATCATCGGCGCATGGATCAGCAGCTCAAACGAATTCATCAATTAAAAAAATCGCCTTATTTCGGCCGGATTGATTTTATTGAAAACGGCGAGGAGCAGGCAGAGCGAATTTATATCGGTTTAGCTTCCTGTTTGGATGAGAAGGAGGAACACTTTCTGATTTATGACTGGAGGGCGCCGATATCAAGTTTGTACTACAATTATTCCCCAGGAAAAGCGGAGTACGAGGTGCCCGGTGAAACGATAGAAGGGGAAATGGTGCTGAAACGCCAGTTTATGATCAAAAACGGCACTCTCAAAGCGATGTTTAATACCGATATGACGATTGGTGATGAAATGCTGCAAGAGGTATTAAGCCATCACTCCGATACCCAAATGAAAAACATCGTGTCTACGATTCAGAAAGAACAAAATCAGATTATCCGTAATGAAAAAAGCAAGATCCTGATCGTGCAGGGAGCGGCTGGCAGCGGGAAAACATCGGCTGCGCTTCAGCGTGTCGCTTATTTGTTATACAGGCACCGCGGCGTCATTGATGCCGGACAAATCGTTTTGTTTTCTCCCAACTTCTTATTTAACAGCTATGTATCCTCTGTTTTGCCTGAGTTAGGAGAAGAGAATATGGAGCAGGCGACGTTTCAGGAATATATCGAGCATCGTCTTGGCCGCAAGTTTAAATGTGAAAGCGCCTTTGATCAGCTCGAATATTGCCTGACCGAAACTAAGGAAGGCGATTTTCCAACAAGGCTTGCAGGAATCACATGGAAGGCGGGTTTATCCTTTCAGCAATTCATTAATGAATACGTCACACGGCTTTCCTCTGAAGGGATGATTTTTAAAAATATCATATTCCGCGGACAAAAGCTGATCACAAAGGAGCAAATTCAATCCTATTTTTACTCATTGGATCAAAATCACTCCATTCCGAATCGGATGGAGCAAACCGCGAAGTGGCTGCTGAGTGAGCTTAACAAGCTTGAGAAAAAGGAACGGCGAAAGGATTGGGTTGTTCATGAAGCTGAGCTGCTTGACAAAGAGGACTACTTGGACGTGTACAAAAAACTGCAGGAAAGGAAACGGTTCAGCGAGAGTACGTTTAACGATTATCAAAGAGAGCAGCAGCTGCTTGCCGCCATCATTGTGAAAAAAGCTTTCAAACCGCTCAAACAGGCGGTCAGACTCCTTGCATTTCTTGATGTTACACAACTTTATTTGCAATTGTTTTCTGGCTGGGGAGGAAAATTTCAGCATGAGAAGATGGATGCGATAGGTGAGCTGACCCGTTCGGCATTTACGGATAATAAATTGCTCTATGAGGACGCGGCACCGTTTCTTTATATGCAGGATCTGATTGAGGGCAGAAAGAAAAATACGAAGATCAAACATCTATTTATTGACGAAGCCCAGGACTATTCACCGTTTCAGATGGCTTACATGAGAAGCATTTTTCCGGCTGCCAGCATGACAGTGCTCGGTGATATCAATCAGTCCATCTACGCGCATACCATACACGGGGATCAGCGTATGGATGCGTGCTTTGAGGATGATCCTGCTGAGTATGTTCGTTTAAAGAGAACATACAGATCAACAAGGCAGATTGTCGAGTTTACCAAAGCGATGCTTCAAGATGGAGCGGATATTGAGCCGTTTAATAGAAGCGGGGAAATGCCGCTCGTTGTCAAAACTGAAGGACATGAGAGCCTTTGCCAAAAGCTCGCGCAAGAAATTGGCCGGCTCAAGAAAAAAGGGCACGAAACAATAGCCGTCATCTGCAAGACTGCGCATCAATGCATACAGGCGCACGCCCACATGAGTGAATATACAGATGTTCGCCTGATTCATAAAGAAAATCAACCATTTCAAAAGGGTGTTTGCATGATTCCGGTGTATTTAGCGAAGGGAATTGAATTTGACGCAGTGCTTGTCTATGATGCATCTGAAGAACACTATCATACAGAGCACGACCGCAGGCTTTTATATACTGCGTGCACCCGTGCGATGCACATGCTGGCGGTATTTTACACAGGTGAAGCCAGTCCGTTTGTAACCGCTGTGCCGCCTCACTTATATCAGATGGCTGAATGAAGAGAAGGGAGTCCTTCTCTTTTTTCTATTTACATGAAGCATAGCCGTTTTATCATTAGGATTCTTAATAGTTATCATCATGTAAATATATTTTACTTAAGCCTAGTATTCCGGTAAAGTTCAATTAGATGCAATTTTCGATCAGTTTATAACTTTGTGAGGTGGATACGTTGCAACTTCAGGTAATGAACAGTCCGTTTAATCAGGAGCAGGCAGAGCTCCTTAACCGCCTTCTGCCGACCTTGACCGAATCCCAGAAAATCTGGCTGAGCGGATATTTATCCGCTCAATCTGTTTCCGCCCAAGAAGCTGCGGGTACGCCGGCGGCAGCTGTGTCAGCGGAAGCACCGGCACCGGCCGTTTCAAAAGAAGTGACCGTTCTTTATGGTTCACAGACGGGAAACGCACAGGGGCTTGCAGAAAATGCCGGCAAGCAGCTTGAACAGAGCGGTTTTCAAGTGACCGTCTCATCCATGAGCGATTTTAAGCCGAATCAGCTGAAGAAGGTAACCAATCTTTTAATCGTCGTCAGTACGCATGGAGAAGGCGAGCCGCCTGATAACGCGCTGTCGTTTCATGAATTTCTGCACGGAAGACGGGCGCCTAAGCTTGAAGACCTGCGCTTTTCCGTTTTGGCGCTTGGTGACAGTTCGTACGAATTTTTCTGCCAGACAGGGAAAGAATTTGATCAACGCTTAGAAGAACTCGGCGGAAAACGGATTTCTCCGCGCGTTGATTGCGATCTTGACTATGATGAACCGGCAGCCGAATGGCTTGAGGGTGTATTGAAAGGATTAAATGAAGCTGGGGGCGGAAGCGCCGCGCCTGCGCCGGCGGCTGCGTCACAAACCGGTGAGTCTTCGTATTCCAGAACAAACCCGTTTCGGGCTGAAGTGTTAGAAAATTTAAATTTAAACGGCAGAGGATCAAATAAAGAAACACGCCATGTGGAGCTGTCTCTTGAAGGATCTGGCCTGACTTACGAGCCTGGTGACAGCCTCGGCGTCTATCCGGAAAACGATCCGGAACTTGTCGAGCTGCTCCTTAAGGAAATGAATTGGGACCCGGAAGAAATTGTGACGCTTAATAAGCAAGGTGATGTCCGACCGCTGAAAGAAGCGCTGATTTCTCACTATGAGATTACCGTTCTCACAAAACCGCTTCTTGAACAGGCAGCCCAGCTGACAGGGAACGATGAGCTTAGAGAGCTTTTAGCCCCGGGAAATGAGGAGAATGTAAAAGCCTATATTGAAGGGCGCGATTTGCTTGATCTCGTCCGTGACTATGGCCCATTTAGTGTATCTGCGCAGGAGTTTGTCTCGATTTTGCGAAAAATGCCTGCCCGCCTTTATTCGATTGCAAGCAGTTTATCCGCAAATCCGGATGAAGTGCATTTAACAATCGGCGCAGTCCGCTACGATGCGCACGGCCGTGAACGAAAAGGCGTCTGCTCGATTTTGTGCGCGGAACGTCTGCAGCCGGGAGACACACTGCCGGTTTATGTACAGCACAATCAAAACTTTAAGCTTCCGAAAGACCCTGAAACACCGATTATCATGGTGGGCCCTGGGACAGGCGTCGCACCTTTCCGTTCGTTTATGCAGGAGCGTGAGGAGACGGGAGCGGAAGGAAAGGCATGGATGTTCTTTGGCGATCAGCACTTTGTCACGGATTTCCTTTACCAGACAGAGTGGCAGAATTGGCTCAAAGACGGTGTGCTGACAAAAATGGATGTGGCGTTCTCACGTGATACGGAAGAAAAAGTATATGTGCAGCACCGCATGCTTGAACATAGCGCAGAATTGTTTGAATGGCTTCAAGAAGGAGCGGCTGTTTATATTTGCGGAGATGAAAAGCATATGGCGCATGACGTCCATCACACATTGCTTGAAATTATCGAAAAAGAAGGCAATATGAGCCGCGAAGAAGCGGAGGCTTATCTTGCCGATATGCAGCAGCAAAAACGCTATCAGCGTGATGTATATTGATTTGACTTGAAAGGAGTTTTTCAACATGGTGACCAAAATTCTAAAAGCACCGGACGGCTCTCCAAGTGATGTTGAACGCATTAAAAAAGAAAGTGATTATTTGCGCGGCACGCTGAAAGAAGTGATGCTCGATCGAATCAGTGCCGGAATTCCGGATGATGATAACCGCCTGATGAAACACCACGGCAGTTATTTGCAGGATGATCGGGACCTCCGAAATGAACGCCAAAAGCAGAAACTTGAGC
Source organism: Bacillus sp. PS95 (assembly GCF_037963565.1). NCBI lineage: Bacteria > Bacillati > Bacillota > Bacilli > Caryophanales > Bacillaceae > Bacillus > Bacillus sp. PS95. The sequence goes on along the minus strand of NZ_CP150160.1, from coordinate 3,395,439 downwards.
CCGCATATCAGTTCATGCTGCGCGTGCGTATGCCAGGGGGCGTCTCAACGCCTGAACAATGGCTTGTCATGGATGACCTGTCCCAGAAATACGGGAACGGCACATTAAAATTGACGACACGTGAAACGTTCCAAATGCACGGGATTCTGAAATGGAACATGAAGAAAACCATTCAGACGATCCACTCAGCACTTTTGGATACGATCGCAGCCTGCGGAGACGTAAACCGTAACGTCATGTGTGCATCAAACCCTTATCAATCTGAAATCCACTCAGAGGTATACGAGTGGTCTAAAAAATTAAGTGATGATCTGCTGCCGCGGACGAGAGCATATCATGAAATTTGGCTTGATGAGGAAAGAGTTGCCGGCACGCCGGAGGAAGAAGTCGAGCCAATGTACGGACCGCTCTATCTGCCGCGGAAGTTTAAAATCGGTATTGCTGTTCCGCCGTCTAATGATATTGACGTCTTTTCACAAGATCTGGGATTCATTGCGATTGTCGAGGATGGCAAGCTGATCGGTTTTAACGTGGCAATCGGCGGCGGTATGGGAATGACGCATGGCGATACTGCGACATATCCGCAATTAGCCAAGGTGATCGGATTCTGCCGGCCTGAGCAAATGTATGACGTTGCTGAAAAAACGATTACGATTCAGCGTGATTACGGCAACCGTTCTGTCCGTAAAAATGCGCGGTTCAAATACACAGTTGACCGCCTCGGTTTAGAAAACGTAAAAGAAGAATTGGAAAACCGTCTCGGCTGGAGCCTGGAAGAAGCGAAGCCGTATCATTTCGATCATAACGGCGACCGCTACGGCTGGGTGGAAGGCATCAAGGATAAATGGCATTTCACGCTGTTTGTCGAAGGCGGCCGTATAACGGATTACGATGATTATAAGCTGATGACTGGCTTGCGGGAAATCGCCAAAGTTCATACAGGTGAGTTCCGGCTGACAGCCAATCAGAACTTAATGATTGCGAACGTTTCAAGCGATAAAAAAGAAGAAATCAGTGCTTTAATTGAACAGTACGGACTAACTGACGGCAAGCACTATTCAGCACTTCGCCGCAGCTCGATGGCATGCGTCGCTCTTCCGACCTGCGGATTGGCAATGGCCGAAGCAGAACGTTATTTGCCGACCCTGTTAGATAAGATTGAAGAGATTATTGACGAAAACGGCCTTCGTGATCAGGAAATCACGATTCGCATGACAGGGTGTCCGAACGGCTGTGCACGTCATGCACTCGGTGAGATCGGATTTATCGGAAAGGCGCCGGGCAAATATAATATGTATCTTGGCGCTGCGTTTGACGGAAGCCGTTTAAGCAAAATGTACCGTGAAAACATCGGTGAAGCAGACATTTTAAGCGAGCTGCGCATCCTTCTTTCCCGCTATGCGAAAGAACGTGAGGAAGGCGAGCATTTCGGTGACTTTGTCATCCGCGCGGGCATTATCAAAGCAACAACTGACGGTACGAATTTTCATGATTGAGAAAGAAAGACGAGAGACAGGGAGTAGCTTCCTGTCTCTTTTTTCTGTAATTTGCTCTGCTGCAAAAAAGTTCACTGTGAGCATATCATGAGAAAAAATACCCTAAAAAGGGTACTATAAAAGAAGACAAGTGTGGAGAGAACTCCTGCGAAACCACATAGCGGATGCAAGGCCACCCTAGCTCAAGGGCTTTTAGACAAACAGATTTTTTGGCTCATCATGCCGACACACAACAGACGAAGGAGGTCATGCATTTGGACATATTTTTAGTTGTGCTCGTATTATTAACGATTATTGCGATTTCTAATATCGTGAACCGGTTTATTCCGTTTATTCCGGTGCCGCTGATTCAAGTGGCTCTTGGGATTCTTGCCGCCTCATTTCCACAGGGACTTCATTTTGAATTAAACACCGAATTGTTTTTTGTTCTGTTTATCGCGCCTCTGCTATTTAATGATGGAAAGAGGACACCGCGGGCAGAGCTTTGGAATTTAAGGGCTCCGATTTTATTGCTTGCACTCGGCCTTGTATTTGCGACTGTGATTGTAGGCGGCTACACGATTCACTGGATGATTCCTGCTATTCCGCTGGCAGCGGCCTTTGGACTTGCGGCCATTCTTTCACCGACTGATGTCGTCGCTGTCAGCGCATTATCAGGAAGAGTGAAAATGCCAAAAGGGATTCTTCGCCTGCTGGAAGGTGAGGGGCTGATGAATGATGCATCAGGTCTGGTGGCCTTTAAGTTTGCGATTGCAGCGGCAGTGACTGGTGCATTTTCATTAGCACAAGCGGCTGTCAGCTTTGTCTTTATTTCTCTCGGAGGCTTGCTGTGCGGGGTTGTCATTTCATTTTTGATTATTCGTTTTCGCCTATTTCTGCGCCGCCTTGGCATGCAGGATGTCACGATGCATATGCTGATTCAAATTCTGACGCCGTTTGTGATTTATTTGGCAGCTGAAGAAATCGGCGTTTCCGGCATTTTAGCTGTTGTGGCTGGCGGTATTACCCATGCGGTTGAACAGGATCGTCTGGAATCTACGATGATCAAGCTGCAAATCGTCTCCTCAAGTACGTGGAACATTATTTTATTTATTTTGAACGGCCTGGTCTTCGTTATTCTCGGCACGCAAATCCCTGATGTGATTTCTGTTATCTTTAACGACACTGCCATCAGCAACATGAAGGTGATCGGCTATATCCTAGTCATCACATTTACGTTAATGCTCCTCAGATTCCTGTGGGTGCTGTTCTTCTGGAACGGCAAATGGTTCTTTAATAAAGATCAGAACATCTATAAACCGGGTCTTCGTTCGACGCTGTTAATTTCGATTTCCGGTGTGCGTGGAGCAGTAACGCTTGCAGGTTCTTTTTCCATTCCGTATTTCCTGGAGGACGGTACGCCGTTTCCGGAAAGAAATCTGATTCTCTTTTTAGCAGCCGGCGTCATTTTATGCACGCTTGTCATTGCCACCGTTGTGCTGCCAATTCTGACTGAAAAAGAAGAAGAGGACGAGGAACGAAATAAGAAGCTGCTGACGGCGAGACGCAAGTTGATCAAAACAGCCCTTCAAACGATTAAAGAGGACATGAATGAGACAAACAAAACGGCCTCTCTTGCGGTGATAGCTGAATACAATGAGAAAATGAAAAATCTTCGTTTTCAGCAGTATACATCATCTAATCGCATTAAGAAGCACGAGCGAAAAGTCCGTGCGCAGGGGGTTAAGGCTGAGCAAGAGGCGCTGATGAAAATGCTGGAGCGGGGAGACATCCCGGAAGAAACAGCAAATGTGCTGCAAGAACGATTTAACGAGTTGGAAATTTTGTATGCCAACCCGTTTAAAGTCGGGTTATCAAAAACAAGGCTCAAGAGGCTGATGTATTGGATTTTCTTCGGTGAACATAAAAAGCCGGAGATGTCGATTTTAAATGAAGCGGGATTGATACGGGCAACAAGAGTGAAAACGGCAAAAGCAGCGATAGAAAATCTGGAAAAACACAAGACGGAAGAGCATAAAGAAGTGTTTTTATCTGTCATTACATTCTATAAGCAGTTAATTTTCAGGCTGGAGCACAGCCATCATGAGCTGAAATCAAGCGCCCATTTTGAAAATCAGAAGCTGGAAGTGAAGCTGAAGGCTGTACAGGCGATCAGAAATGAAATTCAAACGCTCTTCGAAGAGAGGGAAATTTCCCGGGACATCTCCCATGAGCTTCGCCAATACATTAATGATGTCGAAGCCGCCATGCTTGAAGGCGGCGAATAAATGCAGCAAAAAAGCTGGCGTTAGAGCGCCAGCTTTTTTCTATATTAAGGGCGATGAAATGCGACAGTGCTGCCATCCCGGTCGAACCAGCCTCTGAAGGCCCAGTTGATCCAGCCGCCATCGCCTTTGTTTGTAAAGGTTCCGTCTTCAAATACCCAAATGCCATACGTAATGCCGTCGTAAACGGCTGAACCGTAAAATTGCACACCGTTCAAATGATCTTCATATTCCTGGCTTAAATTAAAGACCATGACGTTATATTTTTGGCCGGACGCGTAGAAGGAAGACTCCATGAGGTTTTTCACAAAGCCATCCCTATTCTGTGCGGATTTGATGGCATCAGCGATCTGGTTGGCAATTCCAAGTACATCTAGGTTGACGTTTAAACCTACATCAGCGGCAGTTGTTCCAGCAGCAGTTGTCTGCGACATCTTCGGAGCAGGATTTTCTTCAGCGGAAGCAAAGGACAAAGGGGTAATTGTCAAAGCGGCACCAAGAGCAAGTGTCATTGGGATACGAATACGTTTCAAGTTGTTTCCTCCTTTGTTTTCATTTGGTTACACTACACGCATACCCTGCTCAATGTATTTGTAATCTCAATATTGTTAAAATAGGAAAAAAATAGTGTTTGAATTTGCCTGTGCTGTGAAAAAAGAAGCAAAAAGAGGGTCTTAAGCGTATTATTGGTATCGGCTGAGAGGAATGTGAGATAATATAGACGCTTACATTTCAGTGAAAGGGTGGATGTTCAAGTGCCAACAAGTTTAAAAGATACTGTAAAGTTACATAACGGAGTTGAAATGCCTTGGTTCGGTCTGGGTGTTTTTAAAGTAGAAAATGGTAATGAAGCGACTGAATCAGTGAAAGCGGCAATTAAAAATGGTTATCGCAGTATTGATACAGCAGCGATCTACAAAAATGAAGAAGGCGTTGGCATCGGGATTAAAGAATCCGGTGTGGCAAGAGAAGAGCTCTTCATCACATCAAAAGTGTGGAATGAAGATCAAGGCTACGATACAACGCTTGCTGCCTTTGAAAAGAGTCTGGAAAGATTGCAGCTTGATTACTTAGATTTATATTTGATCCACTGGCCTGGCAAAGATAAATATAAAGATACATGGCGCGCGCTTGAAAAGCTGTACAAAGACGGCAAAATCCGCGCGATCGGCGTCAGCAACTTCCAAGTTCATCATTTAGAAGAGCTGTTGAAAGATGCTGAAATCAAACCGATGGTGAACCAAGTTGAGTTTCACCCTCGCTTGACGCAAAAAGAATTAAGAGATTACTGCAAAGCGCAAGGCATTCAGCTGGAAGCGTGGTCTCCGCTCATGCAGGGACAGCTTTTGGATAACGAAGTACTGACACAGATTGCTGAAAAACACAATAAATCTGTGGCTCAAGTGATTTTGCGCTGGGATCTGCAGCATGAAGTTGTAACCATTCCAAAATCCATTAAAGAACACCGTATCATCGAAAACGCTGATATTTTTGATTTCGAATTGTCTCAAGAAGACATGGACAAAATTGACGCATTAAATAAAGATGAGCGTGTCGGTCCAAATCCTGATGAGCTTCTGTTTTAATCAAAAAACTCCCCGTTACGGGGAGTTTTTTTAGTGCGTTTTTTTCTGTTGAATGAAAAACAGCATCAAAAAGGAAATGACAACAATACAGACGACCCACGCCCAGGCAAGGGTATTGTTGCCGGAATCCAATGAGACATATATCGCCGTCGGCAGTGTTTGCGTAACACCGGGGATGTTCCCTGCAAACATGAGTGTTGCGCCAAATTCTCCGAGCGCCCGTGCAAGGCTGAGGATGCTTCCGGTCAGCAATGAAGGATAGGCAAGCGGGACGGAGATATGGATAAACACTTTCCATCTGCTAGCGCCGTCTACCATGGCCGCACCTTGTATATCGGGGTCAATGTCAGCAAATCCGGTTTTGGCTGATTGGTACATAAGCGGAAAGGCTACAACAGCCGAGGCGATCACAGCGGCCCACCAGGTGAAAATGACAGGCTGCCGGAAGATCCACTCGATGGCTTGTCCGATGAAGCTGTGCTTTCCGAAAATGACGATCAAAATAAAACCGACAACAGTAGGCGGAAGAACGAGCGGAAGCATAAAACATGTTTCGAGTGCCGTTTTTCCGAAAAATGATGCCCGTGACATCCATGCTCCAGCAAGTGTTCCGAGAATAATGACAGCAATTCCGGCAACTGCCGCCACCTGAAAGGAAAGCACAACGGGTGTGAAAAATTCTGAAGCGCTTATGCTACTCGGCAGTAAAGCCATATTTCTCAAATACTTTCATTGCTTCATCAGATTGCAGGTATTCGTAAAATTCCTTCGCTTCCTTACGGTGTTTTGTATCTTTTACGATTCCTAACGGATAGACAATTGGGCTGTGTGTATCTGCTTTTGCCTCGTCGATAATGTTGACCTTTTTCGAGACCAGGGCATCTGTTTTATAAACAATACCAGCGTCCACATTGCCGGTTTCAACATAAGAAAGAACTTGGCGAACGTCTTTTCCATACACAATTTTATCCTTCACTTTGTCCCATAAAGACAGCTTTGTCAGTGATTCTTTCCCATAAGCTCCTGCCGGTACGGATTCCGGCGTGCCGAGAGCGATTTTTTCTGATTCAGCCAGATTGCTGAAGCTTGTCACAGGTGAATCACCGTTTTTCGGTACGACCAGCACAATTTCATTACCGACTAAATCAGTGCTGTCTTTTTTTGCGATATCTCCATCATCCACCAGCTTTTTAAATTTATCCTCAGCAGCTGAGAAGAACAGATCGGCTCCTGCTCCTTGAGAAATCTGTTTTTGCAAGGCGCCGGATGAGCCATAGTTATCTTGGATGGTAATACTTTGATGCTCTTTTTCATAATTTTTTTGGATTTCCTCAAGTGCATCCTGCGCGCTGGCGGCAGCTGAGATGGTTAACGTTACTTTTTTCTCGCTGTCCGTTGAAGACTGGTTTGAAGAACAGCCTGCTACAAGCAGAAAAGCAGTTAAGGCTGCGATGAAAATAGAATACTTCTTAAACATGATTGCACCCCTTATCATTAGATATAACTAATTATAACTGATTATGTTTGGTTTATGTGGGTTTTTTTACATTCGACGAAAAGGTATAATAAAATAGGAGAGTGATGATGATGAATGAAACCTCTTCCTATACGATAGAAGAAGTTGCAGGTCTGCTGAAGGTATCAAAGCTGACCGTTTATGACTTGATTAAAAAAGGCGTGCTGCCTGCTTACCGTGTCGGAAGGCAGATGCGTGTGGATGAAGAAGATTTAAAGCAATATAAAACGAATATGAGAATGTCTCAGCCCATCGCTGCAAAAGAAGCGCCGAAACAGGTGCAGGAGGCTGAGCCGGACGGCAGACCAAATGTCATGATCAGCGGACAGGACATTTCGATGGATATCCTCAGCAAGCATTTGGAGAATGCCATTCAGGAGACGCCGCTCCGTAAATACAAAGGAAGCTTAAACAGCCTGATTGATATGTATCAAGGCAAGTGTGACATTGTCAGCCTCCATTTGTACGATGCAGAAACGGGCCAGTATAACGCGCCTTATGTAAAACGGATTTTGACAGGTGAACCGTTTTGTCTCATCAATGTCGTTCTCCGCAAAGCAGGACTGTATGTGCAAAAAGGGAATCCGAAAAACATTCAAGGCTGGAAAGACTTGAAAAGAGCCGATATCCGGATCATCAACAGGGAAAAGGGTTCTGGCGCAAGGGTGCTCCTTGATGAACAGCTTGGCTTGCTTGGTGTGAATCCGGCTGATGTAGTGGGATATGGCGATATCGTGACTGATCATTACGCTGTCGCTTCACAAGTTTCAAGCGGACAGGCTGACGCGGGAATCGGGGCGCAGCACGCGGCACATATGGGCAGTGTTGATTTTATCCCGCTCATCGACGAACAATATGATATTGTCGTTTTGAAAAAACATGAGCAGCTGCTTAAGGCCGTGAAGGAGATTTTGAATTCTGAGGAATACAAGGCGAATTTGTCTCAATTAAACGGCTATGAAACGAAGCTGACTGGCAAGGTGATATTGGAAACGTAAAAAATCCCTCTTGATAGAGGGATTTTTTTCATTCGGAAAACCTGAGCAGGTCACCATTTAAAATTTTATCAGAGAAAGACAGTTCTTCGTTTGCTTTCTCCTTATAAGGGAGGCACGCATCCTGATCTTCCAGCACTTCACCTGTTTTTTGGCTATAGCACGTGTTCTTTGTGTATATATAATCGTTCGTAATAAAGCTGCCGTTTCGCAGAACGGCGAATGGGGTGCGGTCGCCCGACAGCAAATCATTGCCGAATTGGATATCGCCTTTTGTCTCAACGCCGAGCAAATGCATCAGCGTCGGCCTGACGTCGACCTGTCCCCCGGCATCAGGGATGGTTTCCGGCTTTTGATCGGTGATTCCCGGGATATGTATGATAAACGGCACCCGCTGGAGCTGAACGTTGTCATACGGTGTGATTTCGTCTTTCCCTAAAAACTCAGCCATTGCCTCGTTATGGGCTTCAGAAATGCCGTAATGATCTCCCATAAATACGATCATCGAATTTTCGTATAAGCCTTCGTCTTTCAGTTTTTTGATAAAATGCTTCAATGCTTCATCCTCATAGCGAACCGTGGTCACATAGCGGTTTAACAGATCACTGCTTGAATCGAATTCATCTATCAGCTGATCCTTTTCATCAATCTCAAACGGAAAATGATTCGTTAACGTGATAAAACTGCTGTAGAACGGCTGTGGCAGGCTTTTCAGCTTTTCGGCGGACTGCTCTAAAAATTCTTTGTCTTTTAAGCCCCAGCTTGTCGATGTCCCGGGAGTGACATGAAAATCATCAACATCAAAAAAGCGGTCAATGCCAAACGTATCGTACATGACATCTCTGTTCCAAAATGTTTTATGGTTAGCATGAAAGACGGCTGAATAATAATCGTGCTGTTTCAGCGATTTATACATCGTATGAAATTGATGGTCGCTTTTCGTGAAAAAGACGGCGCCGCTAAGGGAAGGATACAGTGAGTTAGCGACGATAAATTCTGAATCTGATGTTTTTCCTTGTTCTGTTTGCTGATAGAAATGATCAAAGGAATAGCTTTTTTTTATGAGATCATTCATAAATGGGGTAATTTCTTTTCCATTTACTTTTTCATTCAGAACAAAGCTTTGGGTCGATTCAAGTGTTACAAAGATGACATTGCGCCCCTTTGCAAGACCGAATTTGCTTTGATCAGGCTTGCTGTAATCAGCCTCTGTGTAGTTTTTAATGGCAGTTATACTGTCTTCATCGGCAAAAGCTTTCGCGCTGATATTAACAGTCTGAGAAATTGTATCGTAAATATGGAACTGAAACAGACCGATGCTTTTGACTAGCATTTCCCGGTCAAAAGAATGTGCCAAAAGCTTCGGCTGCTGTACTTCTGCAAGTGCCAGTGTGCATAAAAGCATGCCGCAGGAAGCTGCATAGTACCGTTTGATCGTGCGGGGAGCGGCTTTTGTCTGTGGGTGTTTGGTTTTTCTGGCGAACAACAGCAGAAAAACCAAATCCACAAACAGGGCGATAAACAGAGGATGGAACAGTTCTTTTACACTGCTGCCCATATCGCTCATGTTGCTGGCCTGAAATAAAACCGGGATGGTAATAAAATCGATATAAAAGCCGTAAAAAATCGTATTAGAGATCAAGATAACAGTCAGAACCAAATTGGCAATCAGCAAAAAGGCCCGCTGCTTGTTTTCTTTTAGAAACAGGCCGATCCCGAATAAAGGAAGAATAAAGCTGAGCGGGTTGACCAGCAGCATTAGCTCCTCCAACAGAGTATCGATTTGCAAATCAAAGCCGAGTTTATATATCACATACGTTTTGATCCACATAAATAAGATCGAAAAACATAAAAACCGCTGATTGTGAAAAAAGGTTCCTTTCATCAATATGACTCCTCACGTTTTCTTGATCATCTGCATGAAATGCTTCTTAAGTAAAACCTACTAAAAACAGCCGGTTCAGACAAGTCTCAGCACTCATGTTTAAAACATGCGGCCATGAAACAGCATATAAAAGTAGTAACATGAAGCAAGGGTCAGGCCGGCTAGCACGAGCTGCTCAGAAAAACTGCCTGTCTTCATATATAATGGAAGCCGAACGCGGATCGTGGAAGGGAATAATAATTTGATTCCGTTCACCGTCCAAGCGTCAAGAATCAAGTGGCTCGCCATTCCGATCATCAGGCCGGCTGATATGTTTTTATCTGGAATGTATGTAGAAGTGATAAAAAACATGATGAGCATAAACAGCAGGCTGTGTGTAAAGGTGCGATGGCCAAAAACGGAGCTGACCACTTTCGATAAAATAGGAAATTTTCTCCCGATTTTGCTTTGTGTGTGGCAGATATCGGGTATTAATGCTCCAACCGCGCCTGACGCAGCCATAAGCACTGGATCAAATCCATAATAATAAGCCGCTGCCGTACAAGAAGCGATGCCTCCCATGATGTGTGTTTTTCCTGTCATTTGCCGCTTCTCCTTTTATCTTTTGCAAAAAATCTCTGAATTACAAATATATCAAGAGAATGTATGTTTGATCAACAGGACTTTGGACGATAAAAAATATCCCGCATAATTTTTCAGGAAAAAGGCATCTTAAACATGTACCTATTTTTTAAAAGAGGTGATACGAATGGGTTTCTTTAATAAAGATAAAGGAAAACGTTCCGAAAAAGAAAAAAACGTAATCCAAGGAGCTCTTGAAGATGCTGGTTCAGCTCTAAAAGATGATCCGCTTCAAGAAGCTGTGCAAAAAAAGAAAAATAATCGATAACCACATGCGGATAGGGCTTGGCTCTATCCGTATTTTCCATCTGTTCCCTTTGACAGATCATCCTTTCTTTGATAACCTTCTGGGAGTAACTGAATAATTAAATCCTCACTCTTTCTCAGTGAGGTAGAGGTTGCGCGGATGATGAGTCACACATGCTAGGCTGACAGGGGCTGTTAAACATGTGTAAAAGGCATCAGCGCCGAAGTGTGGAGAAAGCCGATCCTTCTCTATGCTGGGACTGTATCTGAATAAGTGCAGGACTGCCGCGTGCTTTTTCGCGGAGGGCTATCCGGAGATCAAGGGTGTGTGTTTCTTTAAGCATGGACTTTTGTTCAGGCTTTTTTTGAGTTTATATGATCTCGGGGTCTGGTCCGTACAAAGAATCATGGAGGTACTGGAATGGAACAGACAAAAAAATGGGGTTTTTGGTTATTAACGGCGTTTGTCGTTGGAAATATGGTTGGATCAGGAATTTTCTCCTTGCCGAGCTCGCTTGCTTCAATTGCGAGTCCGTTTGGAGCTACGTCCGCCTGGCTTTTGACAGGTGCCGGCGTGCTGATGATTGCACTTGTGTTCGGACACTTGTCCATTCGCAAGCCTGAACTGACAGCGGGACCGCAAAGTTATGCAAGAGCGCTGTTTTCTGACCCGAAAAAAGGCAACGCTGCCGGTTTCACAATGGTGTGGGGCTACTGGGTGGCGAGCTGGATCAGTAACGTGGCGATCATCACAAGTCTCGCCGGTTACTTGACTTCGTTCTTCCCGATCTTGGTTGATAAACGTGAGATGTTTTCGATCGGCGGGCAAGAGGTGACACTCGGCCAATTACTGACGTTTGCCGTATGTACGATCTTGTTATGGGGAACGCACGCGATTCTTGTTGCCAGCATTAACGGCGCAAGTAAATTAAACTTTGTCACAACGCTTTCTAAAGTATTAGGTTTTGTCTTCTTTATCGTTGCCGGTTTGTTTGTGTTTCAAACGACATTATTCGGTCATTTTTATTTCCCGGTTCAAGGAGAAAACGGCACAAGCATTGGAATTGGCGGCCAGGTTCATAACGCCGCGATTTCTACACTGTGGGCGTTTGTCGGAATTGAATCCGCGGTGATCCTGTCCGGCCGTGCGCGCTCTCAGCGTGATGTGAAACGTGCGACAATTACCGGCTTGCTGATTGCCTTGAGCATATATATTATTGTGACTTTAATTACGATGGGTGTTCTGCCGCATGATAAGCTTGTCGGCTCTGAAAAACCATTTGTTGATGTACTCTATGCGATTGTTGGAAACGCGGGAAGCGTGATTATGGCGCTTTTGGCTATCCTTTGTTTATTCGGAACGATGCTCGGCTGGATTTTGCTTGGCTCTGAGGTGCCATACCAAGCCGCTAAAGCAGGAGATTTCCCGGCATTTTTTGCAAAAACGAATAAAAAGGGAAGTCCGGTCATTGCACTCATTATTACAAACGTCATGTCACAGGTCTTCATTTTCTCGGTTATTTCCCGGACAATAAGTGACGCATTTACATTTTTAACGACAGCGGCTACACTCGCATATTTAATTCCGTATCTGGTATCTGCAATCTACAGCTTGAAGGTAGTCATCAAAGGTGAAACGTATGACCAGCTGAAAGGCTCCCGTGTAAGAGACGGATTGATCGCGATACTGGCGTGTGCATACTCCGTGTTTGTTATCGTAACAGGCACAGCAGATTTAACGACATTTATACTCGGCATCGGTTTATTCTTTGTCGGCTTAATCGTTTATCCATTTGTGAGTAAAAAGTTCCAGAAAGAAAAACAAGCATAATGAAAAGACACCTGATTTGCTCAGGTGTCTTTTTTATAAAATCACAATTTCTCCTGTTAGGAATCCGTTCGTTAAATATGCAAAAAACGTTTTTCAGTCTCTCCAGCATAAAAAAACTGATCGTGATGAGGATGCAGCTTAATATGAATGGCTCAAAGAAAATATCCGATATGATTCAAATTGAGCCGTTCCTTATAAATAAGCAAAAGAGCCGCGGGCAGGCGGCTCTTTTGTTTATTTAGTCAAGCTTTCCGTAATAAACTCCAGTTGTCCTTCTAATGAAATCGGGTCTGTGAAATAGAATCCGATCGGATCCATCTTGTAGACATGGCCATTTTTAACGGCATTCAGGTTCTTCCAAATGGAGCTTTCAAAAACGCCGCCATCATCACCGCCTGATTGCCATGGGCCCGCGAAAATGTAATCTCCGGCGAAGTCAGGGAGCTTCTCTAATGAAATACTTGTATAACCTGGCCCCTGGTCAATGGCTTTTTCTTTTGTCAGCTTTGTAGCCTGCAGGCCGAGGTCTTTGTAAATGATGCTTCCGCCTCTTCCAAAGTCTTTACCAAATACGTAAATGTCTTTTCCGTTCGTTTGCATAATGGAAATGGTTTTGTCACCGACCGCTTTTTTGATTTTTGTTTTAGCGGCCGCAACTTTTTTATCCCACTTGGCCAGCCATTTTTCAGCTTTATCTTCAGTTCCCGTCATTTTTGCAAATTCTTTCAGTTGTTCGATGTTGTCGAGCTTATCGTATTTTACTGCGACAGTCGGCGCAATTTTTTCAAGCTTTTTAATATCAGCGCCCTGTGTTGTCCAAACGATAATCAGGTCAGGGTTCAAATCAATGACCTTTTCAACCGAAGTGCCGTCTCCGATGTTTTCGACGCCGTCGGTTTTTCCTTTGTAGTAAGGGTTTTTAAATACATTCTCAGGCGCACCGACAACGTTGATGCCGAGTGTTTTGAAGTAGCCGTAATAGCCGTCTGCCATGACAACCACCCGTTTAGGATGCTTCGGGATTTTTACATTTCCGTTTTCAGCCTTGTATGTAAAGGTTTCTGCGCCTTTTGAATCAGAGGCAGAACCTTTGCTTTCTGAGTTATTCCCGCAGGCTGCCAGCGCTGCAATCAATAACAGGGCAAAAAACGCGGCTCCGAGTTTCTTGTATATATGGGTCATATCTCATACCTTCTTTCTAAAAGATAGATGAAAAAGAGAATCATTATCATCTGTGATTATACCACTGCAAGTGCCGGTTGACACGATATTTTTGCAAATGCATTTTCATTTTTGTTCAAAACACTCTATTAAATCAGCTGAAAAAAGTGATATACTGAAACAGCAATTGATAATCATTATCAGTAACAGAAAGGAAGTACGGCAGTTGAGTCAACATAAAAATATACGGACTGCATCAGAAGAAATCCAATGGACGTCAAGGACATATGGCGCGGTCATCGTCCTTATCGCAGGTCTATGCCTGCTTTGCCTTGGCGCATTTTTATCCATATCCCTAGGTGCAGCGGATATTCATTTGCGCACTGTATGGGAGGCCATTTTTCATTATCAGCCGACAAAGACATCTCACCAAATTATACATGATCTTCGGCTTCCGAGAACGGCGGCTGCCGCGCTTGTAGGCGCATTGTTGGCAGTGTCGGGAGCAATCATGCAGGGGATGACGAGAAACCCTTTGGCAGAGCCTTCGATTATGGGTGTGACATCAGGCTCTGCGTTTGCGGTTTCGATTGCGTTTGCCTTTTTTCCCGGACTTTCTGCAATGGGGCTTGTGCTATGGTCCTTTGCGGGAGCGGGGCTGGGGGCATCGACGGTAATGGGCATAGGCATGTTTTCAAGGGGCGGACTTACGCCTGTAAAGCTTGCTCTGGCGGGTACGGCAGTTACTTATTTCTTTACCGGCATTTCAACTGCCATTGCAATCCGCTTTGATGTCGCTCAGGATATCAGCTTTTGGTACGCAGGCGGGGTAGCGGGTGTGAAATGGTCGGGGGTCCAGCTTTTGCTTATTGCAGGGGCTGTCGGTTTAACGCTCGCGTTTTTCATCGCCCGGTCTGTTACAGTGTTAAGTCTCGGTGACGATCTGGCAAAAGGGCTTGGACAATATACATCAGCGGTGAAACTGGTTGGCATGCTTATTGTAGTAATTCTGACCGGAGCTGCGGTTTCCATTGCCGGCACCATTGCATTTATCGGGCTGATCATTCCGCATATTACCCGTTTTTTGGTCGGTGTGGATTATCGGTGGATCATTCCTTGCTCGGCGGTGCTCGGTGCTGTTTTGCTTGTTTTTGCTGACATAGCGGCCAGACTCGTAAATGCGCCCTTTGAAACGCCTGTCGGCGCGCTGACTTCTCTTATCGGCGTTCCCTTTTTCTTTTATTTGGCACGTCGTGAAAGGAGAGGGCTGTAATGAAAACAAAAACAAACAAACCGCTCATTGTAATGGCTGTGACCTTTTTGCTTATCGTGGTGGTCTTTTTTATCAGTCTCAATTTGGGCGTTATCAAAATTGCACCGCTTAAAACGCTTCAGGTCTTTTTCGGCCAAGGAACGGCGCGTGATGAACTTGTCTTATTTGAGTTCAGGCTGCCCCGGATCATCCTTTCTTTGCTTGTTGGAGCAGGGATCTCCGTAGCTGGAGCCATTTTGCAAAGCGTGTCTCAAAATGAACTTGCCGAGCCTGGTATTCTCGGAATTAACGCCGGTGGTTCACTTGCTGTAGTGCTTTTTATATACTTTTTTCAAGGGTCAGCTTCAGATCTTAGCTTTTTCGGAACATTTATGCTGCCGTTCAGTGCTTTGGCAGGAGCAATCCTCGCTGCGTTTCTCATTTATATTCTGGCATGGAAAAAAGGCGTGACACCGATTCGGCTGATTTTAGTCGGCATAGGGGTGAATGCCGGATTCAACGCCCTGTTGCTGATTTTTCAGCTCAAGATGGACCCTCATGATTTTATGCAAGCCGCGGTTTGGATATCCGGCTCAATATGGGGGGCGAACTGGAATATGATCTGGGCGATTCTCCCTTGGATTGTGATCTTGCTTCTGTTTACTTTATATAAGGCACGCTATTTGAACATTATGCAGCTCGGAGACCAATTGGCGACCGGGCTGGGCACCGCTGTTGAAAAGGAAAGACGGATTCTTCTTCTGGCAGCGGTCACTCTTGCCGCTTCATGCGTGGCAGCTGCGGGGGGCATTGCGTTTCTCGGATTGATCGCGCCGCATGTGGCTAGAAGGCTGACCGGTCCACGTCACCAGACGCTGATACCGGTCTCCGCCTTCATCGGCTCATTCCTGTTTTTGCTTGCTGATACGCTGGCGAGAAATGTATTGGCACCATCAGAAATTCCGGTCGGACTTGTCATTTCCGTGCTAGGTGCGCCTTACTTTATTTATTTATTGATGAAAGCGAATTAGAGGAGGGGGCCGAATATGAATTCATTATCAACGGAACAGCTTGGAATCGGTTATGGCGACAGGGTGATTGTAGAGGATTTAAATATATCGATTCCTAAAGGGAAAATTACCACCTTAATTGGCCCGAACGGCTGCGGGAAATCAACGATTTTAAAAACAATGTCCAGAATTATGCGTTCACATGCAGGTGCCGTCTATTTAAACGGCAAAGCGATTCATAAAATGTCTACAAAGGACATTGCAAAAGATATGGCGATTCTTCCACAGACACCTGAAGCGCCGAGCGGCCTAACAGTGCACGAATTGGTGTCGTACGGCAGGTTTCCGCATCAATCAGGATTCGGCAGATTAAATGACGAAGACCGCCGGATTATCAAATGGGCGCTTGAAGAAACAGGCATGGCTGAATATGCTGAACGGCCGATTGAGGCATTGTCAGGCGGACAGCGTCAACGTGTGTGGATTGCCATGGCGCTTGCGCAAGGGACGGAACTGCTTCTGCTGGATGAACCTACAACGTATCTTGATCTTGCACATCAGCTTGAAATTCTGCAGCTGCTTGACAGACTCAACAAAGAGCAAGGGCGGACGATTTTAATGGTCATTCATGATCTTAACCATGCAGCTCGTTTTTCTCATTATATGATCGCGCTCAAAAAAGGCACGGTCATCAAGGAAGGAACTGCTCTGGAGGTCATGACACCAGACATTTTGAAGCAGGTATTTCAGATTGATGCCGAAATCGTGACTGATCCCCGTACAAATAAACCTGTATGCTTGACATATGACTTGATTAAAAATGAAAAAGAGCTAGTTACTGTATGAAAAAATCCCGGTTTGAAGCCGGGATTTTTTTTATTCGGCTTTGAAAATACAATTTTTCTATTTGATTCCGTCATTTCAATAAAAGGATTGCAAGTCTTTTTGAATTAATAGATAATATTGGTTAGAATGTTTCGAAAATATTACATAGTTTACAGAAAGAGGAGATCGTTGTGTCCAAGAAGAAAAAATGGCTTATTGGCGGTGCGATATGTGCCGGTGTGCTTGTATTGGCTGGGATCGGCGCTGGCGGTTTTTACTTTTTTACTCACATGAACCAAGTTGCCGTATCATCGGAGCCCTATGCTGAATCGGTCGCGGTATACATGGGAGGAGATTCAGAATCAGGCCAAACGTTTTCTGGAAAGGTTGAACCTGAGAAACAGCAGAAAGTATACATAGATTCAGAAAAAGGCAGCATTAAAAAAACATACGTCAAAGAAGGCGATCAGGTTAAAAAGGGCGATAAGCTTTTTGAGTATGAGGGCGAGGATCATTCTGATGAAGTGGAGCAAGCCAATTTGCAAATTGAAATGACAAATCTGCAAATCAACCGTTTGCAAAAATCAATAACGGAAACGGAAAAGAAGCTGAAAGTTGCAGGGAAAGAAGAGAAAACCCAGCTTCAAGATGAACTTGACCAAGCCAATTTCGATTTGAAAACAAGCCAGCTTGAACTGAAGCAGCATCAAAAAGAACTGGCTGGCCTGACGAAAAACAAAGGTTCCAATGTCATTACAAGCAAGCATGACGGAATCGTTCAAAGCGTCAATCAGGATATCGCTGACGGTGCAACAGGCGACCAGGCAGCAGGCCCGTATATCCAGATTGTTTCGACAGGCAAATATCTGGTCAAAAGCCAAATCAATGAGCTGTTAATGGACACGATCAAAAAAGGCAGCAAAGTCAGGGTCACGCTGAAAACAGGCGGTGAGGGCGAGTGGAAAGGAAAGGTCACCTCGATCGGCAAGCTTCCAGCGGGAGCAGGCGAGGGTGAAGAATCAGAAAGCTTTGCTGATGAAGAAATGAATCCCCAGTCCTCTAACTATCCTTTCACCATTTTATTAGACAGCCATAAAGGTCTTGAAGTCGGCTATCATGTCAACATCGAAGTGATGAGTGATAATGCTGATGCGGACACGATCAAGCTGCCGTCCGACATGGTCATTCAGGATGACGGCGAACCGTACGTATGGAAAGCTGATGAGAATCACAAAGCGGTTAAGCAGCCTGTTGAAATCGGAGAGACTGATGAAAATGACATGGTGGAAATTAAGAGCGGCCTGACGCCGGAAGATTATGTGATCTATCCTGATCCCGCGGTCAAGGAAGGAAAGCAGGTTACAGTCAATGCTGACACTGAATAATATTTCGAAGTCGTACAAGCTGGGAAAAGAAGAAGTTCCAATCTTGAAACATATCAATCTGACTGTTCAGGCGGGGGAGTTTTTAGCTATTATGGGGCCTTCCGGTTCTGGAAAGTCAACGCTAATGAATATTATCGGCTGTTTGGACAGGCCAACCTCAGGAACCTATACGCTTGACCAGATCGATATATTGAAAGGGAAAGACGGGGCTTTAGCCGAAATTCGCAATGAATCAATCGGGTTTGTGTTTCAAACTTTCCATTTGCTGCCGCGTCTCACCGCGCTGCAAAATGTCGAGCTGCCGATGATCTACAATAAAGTGAAGAAAAAAGAGAGAAGGCAACGGGCATATGAAGCGCTGGAAAAGGTCGGATTAAAAGACAGGGTCTCCTACAAACCGCCTAAGCTGTCCGGCGGCCAAAAGCAGCGGGTGGCGATAGCGAGGGCCCTTGTCAATCAGCCGAGGTTTATTTTAGCTGATGAACCGACCGGGGCGCTTGATACCAAATCAAGTGAACAAATTTTGTCACTGTTTTCTGAACTGCATCGGGAAGGCAAGACCATTATTATGATAACCCACGACCCGGACGTCGCCAAAAAAGCTGACAGAACCGTTTTTATCAGAGACGGAGAGCTGGTATTAGATGAGAGAGGGGATATCAGCCATGCTTGAACATATTCGAATCTCCTTTCAATCCATTTTTTCTCATAAATTAAGATCGATTCTGACAATGCTCGGCGTGATTATCGGCATAGCGGCAATCATCGCGATTGTTTCAATGCTGAAGGGCCAAAGTGAGCAATTAAAGCAAAGTATGATCGGCATGGGAAACAACGCGATCAACGTTGTCTACCAGCCGTCTGGCGGAGAAGAGGAGAGCGGCGGCCCTCAGGTGTCGTATGCGTCCGCGCCGCCTGTAGCGGAAGAAACAGTAAAGGCGATCAAATCAGATCCGATGGTCAAAGGATTATCCTTATATTACTTGTCAGAAGGCGCGAGCGTTTTTCATTTAACAAACGTTTCGTATCCCCAAGTGTATGGAGTGGACGATGATTACTTCGACATGTTTCCAATCCGAATAACCGAAGGGAGAAAGCTGACGGAAAACGATTTAAACAGCACACACCAAGTAGTGATGATCAATGAAGCTGTCAGAGATGAACTGTTTCCAGACGGAGAAGCTCTGCATAAAAACATTGAGATGAATGGTGTGCCGTTTAAGGTCGTCGGTGTTTTTAAAGAAAAAAATCAACAGGAAAGCATGTTTGAAGGCGACTATGCGAACCCGGTTTTGTACGTGCCGAAAAAAGTGTGGCCGCTTATTGAAGGGTTTGACGCGCCAACGCAGATTGCCGTGCAGGCTGATTCTTCTGAGCATATCCAAGAAGCGGGTGGAATGGCTGCAGATCTTTTAAATCAGGGACTGTCAGAAGCTGAGCTGGAAAAAGCAGAGTACAGTGTAATGGATCTTCAGGAGATCGCGCAGAAAGTGGAGTCCTTTAATCAGTCATTTGCATTGCTGCTTGGCGGAATCGCCAGTATTTCACTTTTGGTGGGCGGTATCGGCGTCATGAATATTATGCTCGTTTCCGTAACGGAGCGCACGAGGGAAATCGGAATTAAGAAAGCGCTCGGTGCTAAGCGGCGTGTGATTTTATTTCAATTTTTAACCGAGGCTGTCGTGCTGACAAGCATTGGCGGAATACTCGGTGTGCTGGCGGGCTTCGGCATCGCCAAGCTGCTGACGGTCATTTTTCCGATGCCTTTTATCGTCTCCATTCCAGCTGTTGTCGGAGCACTCATCTTTTCAATGGCAGTCGGCATTATCTTCGGCTTGCTTCCGTCTATCAAGGCTTCGAAGCTTCAGCCTGTAGACGCGCTTCGCTATGAATAAAAAGAACGCATCCAATTGGAATGCGTTCTTTTTTTAGCTGGGAAGAGCCGAGTTGCATTTGTCTAAAATCAAAAAAACGGCTGCGACAATCATTTCTTCTGTGGTGGACAGCCAGATGTCGCTGATCAATTGGTCTGTTGTATGAGCAGTCATCCACAAAAATAGCAGCTGTACGATGCCGGCAAGGAGAATGAATAGACGTTTTCCTGTCTTGAAAAATGTAAAGCTATGTATCATCAGCCTTTCAAATGGTTCAAAGCATAATCCGAGAACAAGAAATACCACGGCAAAAAGCAGGACATGAGCTGCTGAGCGGTAGCTCGTTCCCGCTAAAGAAAACAATATATAGATGACAGCAAAATAGGTCAACACCACTGCTGCTGCGGCCAGCAAGTACTTTATGGAGAGCCGCAATAAGCGTTTTGAAGGGTTTTGATGTTTCACTGGTTCAGCTCCTTATGAAGGCTTGCAGAGAACGAGTGCTCTCTGCAAGCCGCAAGTCTTTTATTTACTGCATTTCTTTTTCACTACTGGGTGCTTTTCTTTTGAAAGCACATCAGTAAAGTCTTTGCCCAAGTCAAGGTGCGCTTGAACAAATTTTTCAGGAAGCATGGCAAGCCATTGGTTTAAAGATACATCAGCATAATGGTCGTCTTTGAAGATTTCTAAAAAGACAAGCGGTTCATCCCCGATGTTTTCAACGTAATGACCCATTGCAAATGGTACATATCCGACATCACCGGCTTGGTAATTAAATGTTCTGGCATGGCCGTCAGATGCAAAAACGGTCATTCTAGCTTTACCGGAGATGTAGTATTGCCATTCGTGGGTATTCGGATGCCAGTGCAGTTCTCTCATGGCGCCGGGTTCTACTGTTACGAGCGCTGATGCGATGGTTTTAGACACTTTGAAGTTTGTCGAATCTGCAATGTATACTTTTCCTCCCTCAGATTCGATCGGCTCTTGTTCAAGAAGGCGGTAAGTAAATGGATAAGGCACTTCGCCATTCGGCCCTTCCACAATATCATCTTTTAAACTGCCAGGAAGTTGGTTTTCAAATATATATTTTTCTTTGCCAGGTAAATTGGCAATCTCTTCTTTTGTCACGCCAAAGTTCGCAGCAATGACTTCTTTTGGAGTGTGGGCCAGCCAATCTGTCAGCTGGAACGTGCTGTTTTCAGAGAATGATCCATCGTCAAACACGAGCAGGAACTCAGCTCCCTCCTCCAGCGCTTGGATGGAGTGCGGCAGGCCTGACGGGAAGTACCAAAGGTCTCCTTCACCTACATCGTCAATAAAGCTGCGCCCTTTTTCATCTACAATTGTGACTCTTGCACTTCCGTAAATCATATAAGCCCATTCAGCTTCTTTATGCCAGTGAAGCTCGCGAATCGCGCCTGGCTTCAGCCGCATATTTACGGATGCAAGGTTTTCTGAAATCGGCAATTCACGTACTGTCACTTCCCGGGCATATCCGCCTTTTTCTAATCGGTTATGAGTATCAGAGAATGAAAACTTCATATTGCTGACGGTGCCATGATCGGTTTCAGGCGGAACGAGCATATCAGGGTTTTGCCGGTCTCTTTCAATATTGCGCGGGATTTTTACCGTTGCTCCTTTGTCTCCTCTAATTGGCTGCGGAATGTCATTTTGTTTTTTCATGAAATGTTTCCTCCTTACATTTAAATGTGATAGCAGAAAGAGAAGGTGAAAGGCCTTTCGTTTTCCCTTCTGTTTTGTTAAGTGAAAAAAAACAGTGAAAAGTCAACTTCGATTGAAAAATTATTTTTTTGCATGATCTTTCAGTTCTGTCATTAGTTCTATTAGTTGATCAAACTTCTTTTCGAATCGGGTCAGCAGATACATTGCAATCAGCGCGGGAAACCCCAAATTGCCGATCTGTTTTACGACTTCCTCTATAAAAACCTGATCCATAGGAAAATACCTCCCTTCTTTTTCTGCAGTCATGTATGTAAGTGAGGAAAACCGATAAAACGTAAACTGCTGCAAAGTATTTTGGAAGACACTAGGCGGAAAGTAGTAGTTTACTTTTTTTTGCTTTCCTTCATTTAATTTAGTAGGGAGGCGGTTTGATGGACTATCAAAGTCTTTTACGGTCAAAATGTAAGGAGATAATGAAGCATCCCATCGTGAAGCATTTTTTGAGCAATCCTCAGCATTACCGTTTGTTCAAAAACGTAATGGAAAGCCCTAACGAAAAAGATGCAAGATCATTGGACGAGCTATTTAAGCAATTTTATAAAGAAATCCGCATCGTCAAGTATATGAATTCAATGATTCGCATCTTTTCTATTGATTTTGATAAGCGGGTTCGCAAAAACCAAAAACGGTATCCACTGACGGTTGATCATCCGGAGGCGGGAGATCGGCTTCCTTCCGAAACAGGTAGCGATGCATTTGAAGAATTTTTAGACAGGCAGGATGATTTGAGCCAGCATGTACAGGATTACCAGCTCTACCAAGCGATCCAGAAGCTGACTGACAAACAAAAAAGTGTGCTGACGAAAGTCTATCTTCACGGTGCCACGATGCAGGAGATTGCAGATTCATTAGGGGAGTCCCGACAAAACATCTCCAACATTCATAAAAAGGGGCTGGAGAATATCAGAAAGCAGTTAGCGGCGCAAAAAAAGGGGGAAAAGTAAGCTGTGGACGGCCAGTTTGAACAAAAAAAGAAACAAAAAGACGAGACTTATGACATTGAGCACCTGATTGCATGCTTTTCACCGATGATCAGAAAAAAACTCAGCAATACGTCCTATCAAGAAAGAGAAGATTTAGAGCAAGAGCTGAAGATCAAAATGTTTGAAAAGGCTGATATGCTTTTATGTCAGGATGTACCGGGGTTTTGGGAGTTTATTTTGTACATGGTAGATGAGAACTCATAATATTTTCATATGAAAAAACATCAAAAGGGAGCGCTTGTTTGCTCCTTTTTTGCTGTTTTGATTTGCCAAGGCTCCAATGTATTCAAAAATGTACCATAAATAAACGATATAATGATAAGATGAAAAAAACAGTGACAGAAAGGAACATAAAAGTGGAAAATGCGTCAATTTTAATCGTAGACGATGAGAAAGCGATTGTGGACATGATCAAACGCGTTCTCGAAAAAGAAGGTTATCGAAATATACTGGATGCGGCAAGCGCAGAAGAAGCGATTCCCGTTGTGAAGGCCAATAAGGTTGACTTGATTGTGCTGGATGTCATGATGGGCGGAATGTCCGGTTTTGAAGCCTGCACATTGATCAGAGAGTATTCAGACGCTCCGATTTTTTTCCTGACGGCAAGATCATCCGACGCGGACAAATTATCGGGCTTTGCGGTTGGAGCTGATGACTATATCACAAAACCATTTAATCCGCTGGAATTAGCGGCGCGGATCAGAGCGCATCTCAAGCGTACATATCAATCGAAAGAAACGAGTTCAAATCAAACCTACACATATGATTACTTTACTTTTTCTCCGCAAAATGCCGAGTTGATCGTAGGCGGGGAAGCCGTTGCCTGTTCAGCCCAGCTTCTGCAGCTTTTGCAGTATTTTTGTGAACACCCTAACGTGGTGCTTTCCAAAGATCAAATATATGAAAAAGTATGGGGCTATCCTTCCTACGGTGACAACAACACCGTCATGGTTCATATTCGCAAGCTTAGGGAGAAGATTGAGCGCGATCCGAGCAATCCGGAGTATATTGTAACCGTTCGAGGTCTCGGCTATCGTTTTATCCCAAATCCTGAAGGCAAGCGGTCATGAGGTTAAGATGGAAGTTTTTGTTTCACTTTTTCGGCCAGATGCTGATTGTGATCCTGCTGCTTACGGTTATGCTTGTTGCGTCGTTTTTCTATTTAGACGCCCGTTTTAGCGATGCGGAATCCAATTCAGGGCTGACGAAGGCAACGACCGACACACTTGAGGCATATCTCGATGTAAACGAAGACGGGACATGGGAAGTGGATAATTTCCTGAAGAAATCTGTTGATAAACAGCACGGCTGGATGCAAATCATTGATTCGGAAGGAAACACTGATTATTCCTACGGCGTGCCAAAAGACGTGCCTGGCACCTATACCAAGAAAGAGCTTTTGTCTATTTATAAAACCAAAAAGCTTCATAACTATAAACTGAATTATTGGGCCATCAATATTGAAGATAAGTCGTATCTTCTATTGTCCGGCTGGAAATCAAAAAGTGAACAGCTCCTGACGTCGGTTGAAAAGCGCGAACAAAAGATAGACTCACTAGCGCACTATAAGTCTAGTACCATCGACTATATTAAACGGAAAAAAGGCGCCATTTACCTGTTAGACAGCAATGGAAAGATTCTCGACAGCATCAACAGCACAAAAAGCGAAAGAAAAACGATGAACCAGCTGGAGCTGCTTAAATACAGCTCTAAGCCTTGGAACTATAAGCGGGAAATTTCCGTTAAGATCCTCAATAAAGACAGATGGATGGTCGCTACGGTGCCGAACCCAGTCTATGTAACCGATCAGGAGTTTAACAAATCATTCCTGAAGGTTGTATTAAAAGCGATGTTTCTCGTGATGGCCGTTTTGTTCATGTATATCATTTGGATGACCGTTTGGTATATGTTCCGATTCGGGCTGCCGATTTTTCACACGATTAGATGGCTGGTCAATCTGTCAAAAGGGAAGCTTGAGGAGCCCAGAAACCGGGAAGGCCGTCCTGTCAGCAAAAATAAAAAGGGAAAAATCAAACAGCCGTACCGTTTCTTCGGTGAGATATTTGAATCAATGGATCAGCTGACTGAAACGCTGAGAAGGGATAAAAGAAACAGAGAAAAAATCCAGGCGACAAGGGAAGAATGGATTGCCGGTTTGTCACATGACTTAAAAACACCGCTCAGCAGTATTTACGGCTACAGCATGATGCTCGAGTCGAAGCAGTATGACTGGTCGCCGGAAGAAGTGAAAGAAATGGGGCAGGTTGTCAGAGAAAAATCTGAATACATGTCCAAGCTGATTGAAGACTTAAATTTAACGTATCGGCTGAAAAATGATGCTCTTCCTATTGAGAGAAAGCTCACTAGCCTTATCCCGTTTTTTAAAAATGTCATTGAGGATTTTAAGAAAAATCCGTTTTCTGAAGGGCATGATATCTCGTTTGTATCCAAAGAAGAGCATATTGAATTTGCCCTTGATGAAGCGTGGTTCAGGCGCATATTAGAAAACCTCCTTGGGAATGCCGTGAAGCACAACGGCAAAGGAACAGAGATTCAAGTCATTCTGGAGCAAACAAAAAATCATATTTCTTTAAAGGTGAAGGACAATGGGAAAGGAATGGATGAAGAAACCATTACCCATTTGTTTAACCGTTACTACAGAGGGACGAACACAAAAGATTCAACTGCCGGAACAGGTCTCGGGCTCGCGATTGCCAAGGAGCTTGTCCATCTGCATAACGGAACGATCCATGTGAACAGCAGAATGGACATTGGAACGGTCATTACCATCCTTTTTAAAAAACAATAAACATCATGTGGTTTGGACACCTCTTTGCCGGGAATAACAATATATAGACTGAAGCTAAAGAGGTGTAACACATGGATGCAGTATTGGAAGCAGACACTCGGGCAGTGATTGGAGAAGGCCCGTTATGGGATGAAGAAAACGGCCGCTTATATTGGGTTGATATCCTGGGGAGCGAGCTCCACATCTTTGACCCTGAAGAAAAAATCAACCGATCAATCAAATTCAAATCCTTTGTGACGGCGCTTGCGAAATATTCAAAGGATGAACTGATTATGACGATGAAGGACGGGTTTTACCTGTATCATCTTCGGGATGACAGCTTGGAAAAAATTAAACAGCCGAAGGACATGCATGAGAGCCTGAGATTTAATGATGCTAAATGTGACCCTTACGGAAGGCTTTGGGCGGGGACGACGAGCATGGAAGGCGAGCAAAAACAGGCGTCGCTGTACCGTTTGAATCTAGACGGCAGTCTTGTCAAAATCAAGGATCAAGTCTCCACCTCAAACGGTTTGGATTGGGACCGCGAGCGGAATTTGATGTATTACATCGACACGCCGACGCAGGAGATTGTGCGTTACAGCTATGATCCTCAAAGCGGAGATGTTTCGAATCCAGAACCTGTCTATCGTTTTGATCAGTCAGACGGATTGCCGGACGGCATGACAATTGACCAAAATGGCATGCTGTGGGTGGCGCTGTTTGGCGGCAGCCGCGTTGTTCACATTGACCCGTTTCAGAAAAAAGAAATCAATTCAATCAGCGTGCCGGCTAAATATGTCACGTGCTGCGCGTTCGGCGGCAGAGACTTAAAAACCCTTTACATTACAACGGCAACAGAACAAATGACAGAAAAAGAGAGATACGAGCAGCCTCACGCTGGAGGGTTGTTTTCAGCACAACTGGAAACAGGCGGATATCAGCCGGTACCATTTGCTGGAGACGTATAAAAAAACGCATCCGAAATACGGATGCGTTTTTTTATACTACAGAGAACGGATAATGCCGCCTTCCACACGCTGTGCCGTGCCGTTAATGGCGGATGCGGCGTCAGACGCGAGGAATACGATTGTGTTAGCGACTTCTTCTGCTGTCGCGTAACGCTGAATAAGTGAGGTTGGCTCATTGACCTTGAAATAGTCTTTGATAAATGTATCTGTATCCTGGCCGGCTGCTTGTGCGGCGCCTTCCATATAGGATGCCACACCCTCTGTCCAAGTAGGTCCCGGGAGCACTGAGTTGACCGTCACATTTGTGCCTTTTGTCATTTCAGCCATTCCTCTTGAAAGGCTGATCAGCGCCGTTTTTGTCATTGAGTATGGAATCATCGTTGGCAGCGGTTTGACGCCTGCTTCACTTGCAATATTTAAAATGCGGCCGCTGTTTTTGGCAAGCATTTTTGGAAGGAAGTGACGGCTTGTCCGAACGGCGCTCATCACGTTCACTTCGAAATATTGATTCCACTCTTCATCTGTCACATCGGCAAAGTCTTTTACCTCGAAGAAACCAAGGTTGTTGACAAGGATATCGATATCACCGATTTCATTTACTTTTTCGATAAAAGCCGCTGCTTCATCTGTTTTTGACAAATCGGCAGCAGCACCGTGCACTGTTCCATAGCCAGAAAGCTCTTCAATCGTGCGATCGACAGTCTCCTGTTTGCGTCCGTTGACAATGACTGCCGCACCCTCTTGCAGAAAGCTTTTTGCGGCGGCTTTCCCGATGCCGGACGTCGAGCCGGTGATTAAGACGAGTTTGTCTTTTAGCTGTAAATCCATAAGAATCATTCCTTTTGATTGATGATGGTATTAAGTATACAAGATCAAATTTAGTGTTTACGAGGATTTTGCTCCCATACACAATACGGGGAAAAGTCATTCAGGACGCATATACAAGCCTGTCAGTCATATAGTATAATTACTCCGAAAAAAGGATACGAATGTCAAATAGGTGCCGGTCCGTGAACAACAGCCGGCTTAAAAGGGAAACCGGTAAAAGCCGGTGCGGTCCCGCCACTGTAATTGGCAAAGCGCCAAGAGCCAGGATACCTGCCTGTTTGATCAGCACGAATTCTGCGAGGACAGATGATGTGTAAACAATAGGCTTTTTTGTGTTGTTTACAGCATCTTTACCGTCGTAGAGATGCTTTTTTTAGTTCGTTTAGGAGGAAAAGATTATGAAAAAACGAGCCGGGATATGGACTGCGCTCCTGCTGGCTGCTGTTATGCTGGCAGGCTGCGGCAATCCTGCGGATCAGAAGGATTCAAAGGCAAAACAAAAAGCAGAAGCGTTCCCTGTCACCATTGATGATGCGTCGAACCAAGATGTAACCATCAAAAAAGAGCCAAAAAAGATTGTTTCATTAATGCCGAGCAACACAGAAATTACATACGCACTCGGCCTTGGTGACAAAGTGGTCGGTGTCACCACAAACGATACCTATCCAAAGGAAGTCAAAAAGGTTGAGAAAGTCGGAGATATGAATGTAAACGTTGAAAAAGTCATTTCTCTAAAACCAGATCTCGTTCTGGCCCATGAGTCTTCCATGTCAGCATCAGCGGATGCCATCAAACAGCTGAAGGACGCGGGCATTACAGTGCTGACTGTCAATAATGCACAATCATTCTCCGAGGTGTACAAATCAATCGAAATGATCGGAGAAGCTGGCGGGGCGGAGAAAAAAGCTGATCAGCTCGTGAAACGCATGAAATCAGATCTAAAGGATATTCAAGAAAAAGCGAAAACCATTTCAAAAGACGAGGAGAAAAGCGTATTTATCGAGGTTTCTCCTGATCCTGACATTTATACAACCGGAAAAGATACGTTTATGAATGAAATGCTGAATGTCATCCATGCTAAAAACGCAGCTGCGGATCAGACAGGATGGGTGCAAATGACAGACGAGGCGATCGTAAAACTCAATCCTGATGCAATTGTTACAACGGACGGTGTGAAAGCGAAAGCTGTGGAAAAACGCGATGGCTGGAGCGAAATCAATGCTGTGAAACATCATCGTGTATATGATGTGGACCCTGATCTTGTGACACGTTCCGGTCCCCGTCTGATCGAAGGGGTCGAAGAACTTGCGGAAAGCATTTACCCGGATACGTTTAAGGAATAATCGTTATGCCGCATATATCATTGGTTTCTCATTTTTAGCCGTGAGCATCATCTTAGGAATTTCTTGCGGCAGCCTGCATATTCCTATTCCCGCTGTTTTTCGTGTCTTTTGGCATCAAGGTTTCGGCGGCTCTATCGGTTCTGATGATCCGATGTACACTAATATTATGATGAATATCAGACTGCCGAGAGTTGTGCTGGCCGCCCTTGTGGGGGCGGCTCTTTCTATTGCAGGGGCCGCTTTTCAAGGATTGTTGAAAAATCCGCTTGCTGATCCCTATACGCTAGGTGTGTCATCCGGTGCTTCAGTTGGAGCTGTTGTGACTCTGTTCTTAGGTCTGCACCTTCCTGTCATCGGAGAGTTTACACTCCCGGTTGTGAGTGTAGCCGCGGCACTTGCCACGATGGCGGCGGTCCTTTTCTTCAGCCGCCTCGTTCATGCTTCGATGTCTGTTTCCACCCTCATTTTGACCGGTGTCATCACTAACTCTTTTTTGGGCGCATTTATTTCTCTTATCATCGCCTTGACAGGAGACAACCTGCTTCCGATTGTGCATTGGCTGCTTGGCAGCGTCTCAATGAGGGGCTGGAGCTATGTTATTTTGTTTCTCCCGTTTTTTCTTTTGGGAACCATTTTATTGATTATAAACGGAAGGGAACTAAACGTGATGACATATGGAGAAGATAAAGCAAAGCTTCTTGGAGTCAGCGTTCAGCAGAGGAAGATGATGATTCTAATAGCCGGATCTCTTTTGACGGGAAGCGCTGTGGCAGTATCGGGTACGATTGGCTTTGTCGGCCTTGTGATTCCGCATATCACAAGGTTTTTGTGGGGAACGGACCATCGGCATTTACTGCCGCTGTCCGCCTTGCTCGGGGCAGGATTTCTCGTTTTAGCCGATCTGCTTTCCAGAACCATCATTGAGCCGATTGAACTGCCGATCGGGATCATTACGTCCTTGGCGGGAGCGCCTGTGTTCGCTCTTATTTTAATTCGGCAGCACCGCGGGAGGAGAAGCTTATGATGAAGGCAGAAGGGCTGTCGGGAGGATACGGTGACAGCCGCCTAATCAACAATGTCAGCTTAACAGTGGAGAAGGGAGAATTTCTCGGAATTCTTGGCCCTAATGGAAGCGGAAAAACCACGCTTTTGCACTTGCTGACAGGTACGCTGCCGGCCAAGGAAGGCAGGGTTTATCTGGCCGGAAAACTGCTGGCGGACTATAAACCGAAGGAACTGGCGCAAATCATGGCTGTCCTGCCGCAAAAAATGGATCAAGCCTTCACCTTTACCGTCGAAGAAACTGTAGCCTTTGGCAGATATCCATTCCAAACGGGGCTGTTCAGACAGCAGACTGAAAAGGATGAAGCCATTGTACAGGAAGCAATGGAGCAAACAGGAGTGGCCGATTTTGCGCAAAAGCCGATTCGCGAACTAAGCGGAGGGGAACAGCAGCGGGTGTATTTGGCACAAGCTTTGGCGCAGCAGCCGCGTATTTTATTTTTGGACGAGCCGACTAATTTTCTCGATCTGGCTTATCAAAAAGACCTGCTTGATCTGATCAAACGCCTGACGAGAGAAAGCGGATTGGCAGCTGTCAGCGTTTTTCATGATCTGAACACCGCAAGCCTGTACTGTGATGAGCTCATGTTTATGAAAAACGGTACCGCCGGGCCTAAGCAAAAACCGGAATATGCTGTTACAGAACAAAGCATAAAGGCGGTGTACGATACAGATGTCACCGCCTTGGTTCATCAAAGCTCACCTAAACCGATGATTGTGATTCAGCCTGAAAAAGATAGCGTGAAGCGGCAGTCTATCCCATTTGAAGCATTGCTCCAAGCGGGGCGTGATGACATTCTTCTGCAAACGGAAATCCCGCTTCGAACATTGTCCTCGACGCCTATCGGTGCAGGGTTTTCGTGGAGCAGGACGCTGATCCATAAACGGCTGCCAGATCAGCCAGATCCGATAGAAGGACTTACGGCCTGTCTTTCAGAAAGCGGTTTTCAACTGCAGGAGACGTGTGCGATGGCTTCTTCAGAAAGACTTGACCGTTTCGTATATCGAACTTATGAAGACGGAGAGTTATCCGTTTTCATATGCGTTCAGACCGGCTTTTCGATTTGGATTTTGATTAACGGCTATGCGGCAGATCAATTCTTCATCAAAGCTCTTATGGCTGCCGAAGCAGAACGGACGAAAGTGCTGGGAGACGGAGGAGGCACAGGTGATATTCTCATCGCCGCGACTCAAACTCAGCAATCCGAAAACATAGAACAGCGGCTGAACCAATTGATAAAGAAAGGGACAGCTGAATGTGTAAAAGAGGCTGCTGAGTTGTTTGAATAAGTCTGTAAAGGAGATTCAGGGTATGAAACTATATACAAAAACAGGCGATAAGGGACAAACGGGCTTAGTCGGGGGCAGAACGGACAAGGACAGCCTACGCGTCGAAAGCTACGGCACGATTGACGAGCTTAACAGCTTTATCGGGCTTGCTTTGGCAGAGCTTTCCGGGCAGCCCGGCTTTGAAGATCTGACAGCCGAGCTGCTGACCATCCAGCATGAGCTGTTTGACTGCGGAGGCGATCTGGCAATCGTCACAGAAAGAAAAGACTATAAACTAACGGAAGAATCTGTTTCCTTTTTAGAAACGCGCATTGATGCCTATACAGCAGAAGCGCCGGAACTGAAGAAATTTATTCTTCCAGGCGGATCAAAGGGTGCTTCGCTTCTCCATATCGCACGCACCATTACAAGGCGGGCAGAACGAAGAGTGGTGGCGCTGATGAAATCGGAGGAGATTCATGAAACAGTGCTGCGTTATCTCAATCGTCTGTCCGATTATTTCTTTGCCGCCGCCCGGGTTGTGAATGCAAGAAGCGGTATTAGCGATGTAGAATATGAAAGAAGTGCCATTGTGTTTCGGGACCGAAACAGCAGCGAATCATAAAAAGTGAAAAGGAAAGCCGGCGTGTTCAAATATATGCCGGCTTTTTTTGTTTTTCACTCTGTCAATTTCCCATTTTACGACAAAAAATGAACCTTATGAATTATTGACTGAAAAATGGAAAAATGAGATATTGTAATAAATAGATGTAAAAAATAGGCAACGGGGGGCTCTGATGGATGGTGAAATTGATTGAAAGTGATAGCATCTGGAAGAGAAATTTCAATTATCTGTTTTTCTCAAGAATAGTCAAGATATCCGGCGATATGTTCGCATTTAATTCAATATTATGGTTTTTAATTTATGACGGCAAAGGTGCGATCGGCACTGCTTTATTGATTGCTGTCACGTTTTTGCCGGAAGCCGTTCTGGCGCCTGTGACGGGGCCTTTTATGAAACAGACCACGCTGAAATTTTGGATGTACTTTTCAGATCTGACAAGGGCTGCGATTGTTTTGATTATCCCTCTATGTCATTTTGCGGGCTTCTCTCCGCTGTGGTTTGTCATGACGCTTATGATTGTGCATTCAGCTACTGGAGCTGCCTACAATCCCGCCTCTATCGCTTTGATTCCTCAAATCGTCAATGAACAGGGCATTCAAAAAGCAAACGCTGTGCTGCAATCCTCCGCTCAAATTGTCCGGCTTGGGGCTGTCACATTATGCGGCGCTTTTCTTACATTTATCAGTCCTTCTTATACCATGCTTATCGCACTTGTGCTCTATTTGGTGTCAGGTTTTCTCGTTCTTTTTATTAAGTACACTGCGGTTGAATCTCAATCAGAGTCTGCGGTTGTTACACAGAGAGGCACATATATCGGAAGACTGAAACGCGGCTTTAGGCTCGTCAGAAAACACCAGATTTTATATCCGCTCGCCATTTACTGTATCTTTATGAATTTCGCGGCTGCCCCATGGGAAGCGCTCTCTGCCGTATACGTTGCGGAAGATTTAAACGGCCAGCCGATCGTATACTCGCTTTTAAAGGCCACCACCGCCGCGGGCGCGTTTTTATTAGGGTTTGTGCTGGCGAAAGTCAAGGTAAACAGGTACGGCTTGTTATTCGTCACTGCCGGTATTATTGAAGGATTTGCTTTCTTTATTACCGGGATGAATACCTTTTTGCCGCTCGTCTTTTTCGCTGCTTTTACCTTTGGCGCCGCAGTCAGTGCTGTTAATGTTCCTGAGTACACGATTATCCAGACGTCTGTGGATAGTGAGGATCAGCCGCAGGTTTACGCCGTTATACATATGATCTCCAATATTTCGATCCCAGCCGGAGCTGTCATTTGCGGGTATGCCGCTAATGCTTTCGGCTCAGGTAAAGTGATCGCTGCCGGCGGGATTGTCGAAATTATTGCGGGTATCGGAATTTTGCTGTTTACAAAACTGGCCAAAGCAGAAAGGTCCGACCTGATTAAAGAAAGGGAAGCAAGTGTTCATCTGTAAAGGGTTTTAAAACGCCATGCCTCGTGCATGGCGTTTTTTTGTGCCAATGGGTCCGGTGCGAGATACGACTCCGGTCTTATATAAAAATCAATCTCTGATTCGTTTTGCATATCTTCCAACTTGTATAAGATGAAGACAAGGAAAACGAAAGGAGGATCTGCATGAAGATAAACAAGAAAACAATAGGCGGATTCTTATTAATTGTATTTGGGATCTCTGTCTTTTTTGGAGGAGGAAGCTTCGGCTTTATCATCCCGCTCGCCATCGGGAGCTTGATGACATACGCAGGAATCAAAAGGTTTGCCGCGGGAAAAACCATCACGGGAATCATCGTGGGCGGTATCGGAGCCATTATGCTCATCTGCTCACTTCCGTTTGTCGTCGGAATCGCATTGGCGGCCGCTATGGTGTATTACGGCTGGAAGCTGATGAAAAACGGATCAGCTGATAACGGTGTATCATCTTTTGATCCTGAACCGGCTTCTGCTGCCTACCAATCTCACTTTGATGATGAATGGGAAGAATTTTTGAAGAAAAAATAATATCAATATATTAGGAGGAATTAGGTATGGTATTAAAAAGAATCAGAGATATGTTTGTTGCGTCAGTTCATGAAGGACTTGATAAAATGGAGAATCCAAAGGTGATGCTGAATCAATATGTACGCGATATGGAAAGCGACATCGCAAAAGCAAAGCAAACAATTGTGAAACAGCACACGATTGCCTATCAATTTAAGAAAAAATATGAAGAAGCCGCTGAAGTGGCTGGAAAACGGAAAAATCAGGCACAGCTCGCATTTGACGCAGGTGAAGAAGAACTGGCGAAAAAGGCGCTGACTGAAATGAAGTATTTAGAAGGAAAGGCGGCTGAGCATAAAGCTTCCTATGAACAGGCAAACAGTCAGCTGGCCGATCTGAAAGAGCAACTGGCTGCACTTGAAACAAAGCTTCAGGACGTAAAGGATAAAAAACAGGCGCTGATTGCGCGGGCAAATGCGGCGAAAGCTAAAGAGCATATGAATACCACATTTGACAAAATTGACAGTGAAAGCGCGTATCGTGAATTTTTGCGTATTGAAAATCGTATTGAAGAAATGGAAATCCGCGCGAATTATTCAAAGTCAGCGGAAGCCGGCACAGAACTTACACGTAAAGAATTCGCAGACGATGTAGAAGCGGAGATTGAAAAAATGCGGACACTTTCACTGCAAAAATCAGACCAGACACAAGCGGCAAATGAATAAGCGGAACGGGGAAGGATTTGCGGTCAAGTCCTTCCCCTTCCGCACGTATCAATTCGCAAGCTTTTCCTTTATAATAGAATGAATGAGAAGGATGAAACCGAATGAAAAAAATGCTTGGCAAACTGTTGATCACTGCCGGTATTCTGGTTTTTTTCGCTGTTGTCGTAAAAGATGTGTTTGCTGCAGGCCTAGGTTTCATAAATGGCACAGAAGCTGATTCAGCCAGCGCATCGCCGCGGGACATTGACAGCATGGTCATTGAGTCGGATAGCAAGGATGTCCGGATTATAGCGGAAGAACGAAGTGACATATCGGCAGGCATTTCAGGAGACTCAGGAAAGTTATTTGTTACTGAAAACAGAAGAAAACTGGAGCTGACCGTAAAGGAAAAAGAATTTCAATTTTTGAATGGATTTAACCGTTCAACTCTTATCGTCAGGCTTCCGTATGATTATAAAGGTGATCTGGCAGTACGAACCTCAAGCGGTGACGTGTCTGTGGCCGGGAATGACCATCTTGCGCTTTCCGGGCTGAACGCAGTATCTGCGAGCGGAAATACGAGCGTGACGGACGTCCGCATTCAAGATCTGAAAGTGAAGGCATCATCGGGGGATGTTTCCATTTCAAATACCGTCTCCAAAACAGCCGGCATTGATTTAGCTTCAGGGGACGCAAATCTGGTTCATGTATCAGGCTCTCTTGATGTGAAAATGACTTCAGGAGATTTTAATGCTGTATTGAAAAAGGTAACCGGTCCCGTATCTGTCACGCTGACAAGCGGTGATGCTAATGTAAGCCTTCCCCAAAACGGCAGCTTTGCAGTCAATGCTTTATCAGCAAGCGGTGACGTCAGTTCGCCGTATTCATTTGCTGATAAAGCACATAAAGAACAGCATCACATCACAGGCACGCAAGGAAGCGGCCAGCATCCAATCGACATCAAAACGGACAGCGGGGATCTAGCGATACGGTAGCACTAGGCAGAAGAAAGGAGGCGGACACCAGGAATGACAAAAAAACAGCTTCTCGGATTGATCATTGCTTTATTCGGCATCAGTATGTTTTTGCAAATTATCGGAATAGGCGATCTGCTGTTTTGGCCGCTCTTTTTTCTGATTGCCGGCTATTTCCTTAAAAAATATTCCCGTGATTGGCTTGGCTCCGTCATGTATATCTTTGCCGCGTTTCTATTTTTGAAAAACCTCTTCAGCATCACCTTTAATTTATTCGGCTATGCGTTTGCCGCATTTCTGATTTACGCCGGCTACAGGCTTGTCAAAGGGAAGCCGATATTCGAACCGAATGAGAAACAGGTCAACCTCAATAAAAAAGAACATCATGATCCGCCAAAAGATGTAAAACATCCCGACATGCGCAGCTTTTTTATCGGTGAGCTGCAAATGATGAAGCAGCCGTTTGACCTGAATGATTTAAATGTCTCTGGTTTTATCGGTGATATCAAAATCGATTTATCTAAAGCGATGATTCCTGAGGGAGAAAGTACAATCGTCATTAGCGGAGTCATTGGAAACGTTGATATTTATGTACCATCGGACCTTGAAGTGGCTGTCAGCTCAGCTGTTTTTATAGGTGACATCAATCTGATCGGCTCGAAGAAAAGCGGATTAAGCACGAAGGTATATGCCGCGTCAACCGATTTCAGCGAGTCAAAGCGCCGTGTCAAAGTGTCCGTTTCCTTATTTATCGGTGATGTGGATGTGAAGTACGTATGAGAAAAAAAATGCTTGCCAGCCTCCAATGGCGCGCCATCCGCATGACAACGGGAATCAGCCTGCTCCTTTTTGTTTGCCTGATTTCCTTTATGATGTTTTACTATCGGCTCGATCCGCTTGTTTTGCTGTCATCTAGCTGGTTCGGAATTCCGTTTATCCTGATTTTGCTTCTGATCAGCGTGACCGTCGGTTTCGCCTCAGGGTATATGTACGGCAACCGGTTGAAGACAAGGATTGATACATTAATTGAATCCATTTTAACCTTTGAAAACGGCAATTTCGCTTATCGGATACCGCCGCTCGGTGATGATGAAATCGGCCTGGCCGCTGATCAGCTGAACGAAATGGCGAAGCGCGTGGAGCTTCAAGTCGCATCCCTCCAGAAACTTTCCAATGAACGTGCGGAATGGCAGGCTCAAATGAAGAAGTCGGTTATCTCAGAAGAACGCCAGCGATTGGCTAGAGATCTTCATGATGCGGTCAGCCAGCAGCTCTTTGCCATATCGATGATGACATCAGCCGTGCTGGAACATGTCAAGGATGCTGATGACAAAACAGTCAAGCGGATCAGGATGGTAGAGCATATGGCAGGCGAAGCCCAAAATGAGATGAGGGCGCTGCTGCTCCATTTACGGCCTGTTACCCTTGAAGGAAAAGGGCTGAAGGAGGGCCTTACGGAGCTTTTGGACGAGTTCCGAAAAAAGCAGCCGATTGATATTGAGTGGGATATACAGGACACAGCGATATCCAAGGGTGTTGAAGACCACTTGTTCAGAATCGTGCAGGAGGCCCTTTCAAACGTATTTAGACATTCAAAAGCGTCAAAAGTAACCGTGATTCTGGGCATAAAGAACAGCCAGCTCCGTCTGAAGGTGATTGATAATGGAAAAGGCTTTAAAATGGACCAGGTGAAAGCCTCCTCATACGGCTTGAATTCTATGAAAGAACGTGCAAGTGAAATCGGCGGTGTCGCCGAAGTGATTTCAGTAGAAGGAAAAGGCACTCAAATCGAAGTGAAGGTCCCGATTTTTCCGGAAGAAAAAGGAGAGAACGAACGTGATTCGAGTATTATTGATTGATGATCATGAAATGGTCAGAATGGGGCTCGCGGCTTTTTTGGAGGCGCAGCCCGATATTGAAGTCATCGGCGAAGCATCGGACGGCAGCGAAGGTGTTCGGCTTGCTGTGGAACTGTCGCCTGATGTCATTTTAATGGACCTTGTCATGGAGGGCATGGATGGCATTGAAGCTACAAAGCAAATTTGCCGGGAGCTTTCCGACCCGAAAATTATTGTGCTCACTAGCTTCATTGATGATGACAAAGTGTACCCGGTTATTGAAGCTGGCGCGCTCAGCTATCTGTTGAAAACCTCAAAAGCGGCAGAAATCGCCGATGCCATCCGCGCCGCAAGCAAGGGAGAGCCGAAGCTGGAGTCAAAAGTGGCGGGAAAAGTATTATCCAGGCTGCGCCACTCAGGTGAAAACGCGCTCCCGCATGAATCGCTTACAAAACGGGAGCTCGAAATACTCTGCCTGATCGCAGAAGGAAAGACAAACAAAGAAATAGGCGAGGAACTGTTTATTACGATTAAAACAGTCAAAACACATATTACGAATATTTTATCAAAGCTGGATGTCAGTGACCGGACGCAGGCGGCGGTGTACGCACACCGAAATCATCTCGTGAATTAGGCGGCTGCTATTTGTTTGCGCCTTTCGTTCCGAAGTCTCTGACAATCACATTGACCCGGTAGTCTATTTCCGCATTGCTGAAATAATCATCATCCCATTTTCTTGAAATCTTTTTCCATTTTTGAGGATAATGAATTCTGACCTCGTTTCCCAGCCCGGTTACGTCCGCTTTGATCTCTTTCTGCAGCTTCTCTGTAATAAATGACGTTACTGTTTCGTGTACTCGTTTTTCGACTGTCTTTTCAATACTTTTAATATATGAATCCTTAAACGAGTCTTCATTGGGATTCCAGTCCTCAGATAGACGACCTTCAATATTGCGGGTAACGGTGAATTTGAACTTTCCGTCCTTGTATGCCGTCTTGATCTTCCGATTGCTTGAATATACTTCATAAGAAAAGAGATGGCCATCGCGCTTCAAGTCAATGACGCCTCCCTCGACAGTGCCTGAAAATAAGCTGATATTTTGAACCTCAATCGGGGTGAGGTCCCGGTGCCATAATTTATTTTTTATGATAGAGGCTCCGTTTATCGCGAGCTTGCCGTTTTCCTTACCGACATGAGGGATGAGGAATGAATCGTCAGAGGTTAAGTGTTCTGAGATCTCCCCCAATGTAACTGGCTCCATCGTTCTGATCGTCACCTTATTATTCTCTGTCAGATCATATATCACGTTGGATGCGGGTTCGCCTTCATCATTCATGTTAAATATATCCTTAGTTCGGCCGTTGGTGATAAAGACGTAGGAACTCCTCCTTGTTCCGTTGTCTCTGACAAACTGGTTAATAATGGCGTCCATTCCAATTTGATCCGCAATCACGCTTTTGGAAAGCAGAATGAGACGCAAATGCTGTGAAAACGTAGGCTTATGCTTTAATGCAGAGGTTCTCATCATTTGATGGACAGTTTTACCCTTTGTGATAGAAAGCTGTGTCGGATCAGATGAAGAGCCCTCCTTGGCGCTGATTATTTTCGGCACGAGAATTTGCTGTGTCAGCTCTAAATTTTCATCGTCAGGCTTGTCTAGCCCTACTCCGATCACTAAGCTTAATTCCTCGATATTCTCACTGTCCCAGCATCCGGACAGCAATAGGGTGCATATAAACATACATAAAATCCGGATTTTCATTTTGTTGTAATCCTCCTCTTGAGAGCTACAATGAAAAAGAGAATGAACGGAAGCAGAAACAGGGAGACAAAAATATAGCCAAGATAATCGCTATACATCATGACTTGATTGGCGTCATCCGGCCAGAGAGAAAAATAAAAGACCGTTATGCCGATAATCACCATGCTTGTTTTAGTCGATAATCCAAATGTCTTCTTTAGCCCGTTAGCGGCAAAGTATCCGTAAATGACAAATGTGGTGAAAAACTGGATAATCCAGACCACCAGTAAAAAGGATTCAAACCGTTCAATAAATATGCCTTTAAGCTCAAAGGACTGAAAGAGAGAAATAGTCGGCCAAATCAGCGTTTTCACCTCGGGAGCGGTCAAAGCTCCGACAACGATAATATACGTAAGGATATATAAGATAATCGGAATCAGAAATCCTAGAGACGCATATCTGAACGTGTATTTCTTTTTCTTCATATGTTCAGGAAGAAACAGCATCACTTCCATTCCTAAAAAAGAGATGGAAACGACGGTAAGGGAGTTTGCAATGGGTCCAAGGCCTTCGCCTAAAACAGGACGCAAATTATTGATATCAAAAATTTTAAAACTGATCCCGAACACAATCAGCAAAATAATAATGGTTACCGTTAAATAAAAGGGAAACAGCCGCGACACATCGCTTAAGCCCCCAACCATTAAATAAATGCCGCAGCAAATAAACGTTAAAATAATGACTTGAATTGGGGTTCTCTCCAGCAGGAAAAACTTCACCATTTCAGCCATTGCCCGTGTCTCGAAGCTGGCTACGCCGAGGAAATAGCCGCAGATCAAAAGGCCGATGATGCTGCCGATCCATTTCCCAAGCCCTTCCTTCAAATATTCAAAGAGTGAAGGGTATTGATGTTTTTTCTGAATGAGCGTGTTTAAATAAATGAAGAAAATAAAAATGAAACCTTCTAATATCAGCGTGATCCAGCCGTCAGGCGTATTAGCCTTAGTGGTCAGCGCTCGCGGCAATGTTAAAAGTCCGGCCCCAAGCATTGTATTTGCAACAATAGAAATACCTTGAAAGGTATTAAGTTTCAGTGGAGTCTGTTTTTGGCTCATTTGGATTATTCACCTCTTTTGGTTTGTTTTTAATTGGGAGACGGATAATGGAGTCATCCGTATTTTTCAGGCTAAAGAATCCGTTTGGCGAAAAATACGGAGACCCAAAGCTCGTTTGTCTCGTTAAGTGCGTATAAACGACAAGCATAAATAAAATAATGCCGTATAGCCCTAAAATAGCGGCGGAAAACATCGAAATAAAACGCAGCACCCGGAAAGACAGACCCATTCCGTATTGAGGAACGGTAAAGGATGCCAGGGCAATGACACTGACGACAATGACCATAATCGAACTGACGAGATTCGCTTCTACAGCAGCCTGTCCGATGACTACGCCCCCAACGAGGCCGATCGTCTGTCCGAGCGGATTGGGGAGTCGCAGTCCGGCTTCCCTTAGCAGCTCGATGGTTACTTCCATCAGCAGGGCTTCAAATATCGGAGGGAACGGCACGTTTTCCCTGTTCGCCGAAATCGTGACGGCGAGTGCGGTCGGCAGCAGCCCCTGATGGAAGGAAACAAGTGCTATATAAATCGATGACAA
Source organism: Bacillus sp. PS95 (assembly GCF_037963565.1). NCBI lineage: Bacteria > Bacillati > Bacillota > Bacilli > Caryophanales > Bacillaceae > Bacillus > Bacillus sp. PS95. The sequence goes on along the minus strand of NZ_CP150160.1, from coordinate 3,355,000 downwards.
AAACAAGGTGATAAAGATAGAAGCAAAGCGCAGCGACCGGATAAGAGATGCTGAAATCCAGCGTTCATAGTAGTCATCCGGGGATTGCATCAGGATGCCGAGAGAAACCGGCACCAGCAGCACAAATGGTGAACTGTCGACCAAAATTGCCACACGGCCGTTAAACAGGGCTGAAGATACTTTGTCAGGTCTTTCCGTATTTTGTATCTGCGGAAATGGTGAATATTTATTATCTTCAATGAGCTCCTCGAGCGTTCCGCTGTCCTGGATATCTTCCAGCTGGATATTTTTAAGCCGCGCCTTCACTTCTTTTATGACGGACTTTTTTGCTTTGCCTTCAATGTACATAATGGCTGCAGGCTTCAGCTTGTTTTCGCCGATCATGATTTTTTTGGTGATCAATTTCGGATGAGAGGTTCTTTGTCTGATCAGAGCGAGATTTGTATCAATATCCTCTACAAACGCTACTTTTGGGCCGCGAACCACTTTTTCAGTTGTCGGCTCTGTCAGGCTTCTTGTTTTTTTCTTTCCTGTGGTCAGAATATAGGCTTTATCCAATCCGTTGATAAACACAGCACAATTGCCGTTGAGAATCGATTCAATCGTTTTTTTTGCAGTTTCAACAGGTCTTGCGTCAAGCTGGTCAAGGCGTTTTTTGACCTGGTCAAGCGTTAAGGTCTCCTCATCTTTAATCAAAGTTTTAATGGCTTCTGACACCTTATTCTCATCAGTCATTTCACTGAAATAGAGATAGTAAAAAACCAGTCCGTTCGCAAGCATTTTTTTGTTTTTCACCAGATCATCGTTTTCTTTTAATTTTGGCAGCACCAATGCTAAATTATCGTGTATATATTCCTTAAACTCTGTTTGTTCCAATGAGGTCACCTCTTATCCAAAACCTTAGTAGAGGTTATCTTTTCCTGTTAAAAAAATGATATACTGTGTTAGAGTATTTCATGGAGTAAGTTTTTTTATGAAAGCGGAGGATACGAAGTGGCACAGGTAAGGCTAGCTGGAAAACAAGAAGAAATTGAACAGCTCATTAGATCATTTGAACAGCATTATGATGTCTCTTATACATCAAAGGAGTACGGCAGGACAAATCCAAAATACAAATATTCAAAGGATTCCCGCGTATATCTTGAATTAAAATTAAAATCTGCCAAGATCGAAAAATAAAAAGGATTTTTTGTGTCATTGGCGAATTATGATCTATTGAAGCAACCGTTATGGAGGGATACATAAATGGAATACAGAATTGAACGAGACACCATGGGAGAAGTAAAAGTTCCTGCTGATAAATTTTGGGGCGCCCAAACACAGCGAAGCAAGGAGAACTTTAAGATCGGTTCTGAAAAAATGCCGATGCGTGTTGTGAAGGCGTTTGCAATTTTAAAACGAAGCACTGCTCTAGCTAATAAACGCCTCGGCAATCTGGACGCTGAAAAAGCAGAAGCGATTGCAGCGGTTTGTGATGATGTGCTCAAAGGCAAGTACGATGACAACTTCCCGCTTGTCGTATGGCAGACCGGAAGCGGCACACAAAGCAATATGAACATGAACGAAGTGGTAGCCAACCGTGCGACTGCTTTATTAAAAGAGAAGAACTCTGATCAAACGATTCATCCAAATGATGACGTGAACCGAAGCCAAAGCTCAAACGACACATTCCCGACTGCGATGCATGTTGCCGCTGTTTTGGCTGTTTACGAGCAGCTTGTGCCGGCGCTTGATCAGCTTCGCAATACACTGGATGAAAAAGCAAAAGCATACAATGATATTGTCAAAATCGGACGCACGCATCTTCAGGATGCTACGCCACTGACCCTCGGACAGGAAATCAGCGGATGGGTTCACATGCTGGACCGTTCGAAGGAAATGATTTTGGAAGCGACAGATAAAATGCGTGCGCTTGCAATTGGTGGAACGGCTGTCGGAACGGGTATCAACGCTCACCCAGAGTTTGGAGAGCTTGTCTCAGAAGAGATCACTAAGCTGACCGGCCAAACGTTCAGCAGCTCGCCGAATAAATTCCACGCGCTGACAAGCCATGACGAAATCACTTATGCGCATGGCGCATTAAAAGCGCTTGCGGCTGACTTAATGAAAATCGCGAACGATGTCAGATGGCTCGCAAGCGGACCCCGCTGCGGCATCGGGGAGATCGTCATTCCTGAAAATGAGCCGGGAAGCTCTATTATGCCTGGTAAAGTCAACCCGACACAAAGCGAAGCGTTAACAATGATCGCAGCGCAAATCATGGGGAACGATGCGACAATCGGCTTTGCGGCGAGTCAGGGGAACTTTGAACTGAACGTGTTTAAGCCTGTTATTATTTACAACTTCCTGCAATCTGTGCAGCTGCTCAGTGACGGCATGAATTCATTCCATGATAAATGTGCTGTCGGTATTGAGCCTAATAAAGAAACCATTCAGGAAAACCTGTCAAATTCATTAATGCTTGTTACGGCGCTGAACCCGCATATCGGTTATGAAAACGCGGCGAAAATCGCCAAGCTTGCCCATAAAGAGGGATTGACGCTCAAAGAAGCAGCTTTGAAGCTTGAATTGCTGACAGAGGAGCAATTTAACGAAATGGTTAAGCCGGAAGACATGGTAAAACCAAAGGCGTAATAGGAAGAAAGAACGGCTGCTTTTTAAGCAGCCGTTCTTCTAAATATGTTGCTGTTTTAATAAATATTTAAGCTGTTCCGCATCTTTGGCGAGAGCTTCAGACTCCGTCAGATTATGAATCATTCCTTTTATGATCGCCAGCTTCGGTGTTTTTTTCTTCATTTCTGCTTCAAGTATGTCTAAGCTCTCCGATAATTCAAGAGAGGAGTTTGTGTTTAAGCTGTTAATTTTGTCACGTAGGCTTTTCACAATTGATTCAGTCAGCGGGTCAGGCCGTCCGTGCGTAAGAGGCCCGAATAAAGAGCTAGCGTCTTCCAATGTGATGAAAGGCTTATCGTTTCGTTCAGACATGCCTTTTACCATATCATCAATTCGATTCATAATGATATTAGCTAATTGAGACGGCTTCACAGTGTACCCGAGCAAAATCATGCATTCCAGGTAAATCTGGCTGATGCCCTCTATTAAAAAACAAAGCTCAGCAGTGTAGGGTTCCGCTTTTTTTCCATAGATGTTCAGCAGGCTGTCGATATGAAATTGAAGTGAGGACTGGCGGATTTTTTTTGCGCATTGCTCCACTTCTTCTGTGTAAGGCAGAGAACCCTCCTTCAACTGCATGCTGATAAAATCTTTGTGTTCAAGAATGTTTTCATAGAGGACGGTCAGCTGTTTACGGTAAGCCGTTCTGGGGCTGTCGCCCTTCGTTTTAATATTTAAAATTCGGGTAAACGTTTTATCATAATAGTAGTTCAGCATAGAGAGAAGAAGCGCTTCTTTCGAAGGAAAATAAATATAAAAAGCGCCTTTAGATATTTTGCATTCTTTTGCGATTTCCTGGACTGATGTTGAGTTGTATCCTTTTTGGGCAAATAGTTTTAAGGCTGTTTCAATAATCAGTTTTTCTTTTTCCTTCAATGGTTCCACCCTTTCGGAGCCCGGAGGCCTGCTAGGATATGACCATATAGTCACACCGTCTGTTATAAAATTAACCTTATTGTAACTTGTTTTTTTATCATGTATTATTTATATTATAAATTGAGATGACCGAATGGTCAAAGCTCAAGTGAAAGGGTGAATCTAGAATGAGAGAATTGGACGAAATGATCAGCCGCTTGCGAAACAGAGGAATCAAAGTGGAGAAAGTCAAATATCCGAAGCAGACCTTGTCAGAGAAAAAATGGGTTCATCAATGCAAACAGCCGCTCAAAACAAATTACAGAGATTTTAACGGCTATTCTTTCACATAAAAAAATAGACTGCAAAACATCTACAGTCTATTTTGGCACTGCTATGCGGTATGTTACACCCGTTTTGTCATTTTCAATTGAGATAGATGCCTTATGAAGAGTTAAAATTCGTTTTACGATGCTTAGACCAATGCCGAATTCGCCTTTCTTCCCTTTATTAAAAGGCTCATAGAGGCTGGAGAGCATCTCATCTTCAATATGCGGACCGTCATTTTTAATGGTGATCACGATATTTCGATCATCTTGTTTCATGCTGATTTCTATTTTTGTCTCAGCATAGCGGATTTGATTTTCCAGAATGTTTTCGAGGAGTTTGTTCCATTGCTCCGGATCGCCCGGCATCAAAATATCCTCTTCTACATCAATTTCCCACGATAGTTCTTTCCGCGCCCACTTCAATCGTTCGATGACTTCTTCTGTCACTTCCACAATACTGAACATGTCGTGCTGCACTTTTTGCTTCGCTAAATAATCCAGCTTCGTTAAATATAATAAATCCTTTATTTTTTTCTCCAGCTTAAGGGCTTCGCATTCAATAACATCTACAGTGTTTTCAAGGTCTCCTTTAGGAAAAATCCCGTCTTTAATTGATTGTGTATAGCCTCTGATGACCATGACCGGCGTTTTTAAATCATGAGAGATATTTTGCAATAGAGTTCTTTCTGTTTCATCCTTTTGCACAAGCTTTTGGCGCATCTCTTCGATGGTATGGCCCAATTTGCCGATTTCATCTTTCCGATCCACTTTTACTGGGTCATCCCAATCCTGTTCAGAAATCCGTTTGACGTGTTTTTCAAATGATACAAGAGGCCTTGATAAATACTTTGCAAGCCAAATAGCCGGAATCCAGCTTAATAAAATGACGACAGCTATAATAAACAGAAGCTGTTTGAACAAGGTATAGGCCAAATCGTCCCGATAAGAATCAAGCGCGTAAGAGAGCATCATCGCTGATTGTCCATTGACGGAAAGTCCCTTTTTAATGACAAAAAACACTTTCTCTCCATTGACGTCGGCGCTGTAACGTTTCTTTTTAGCTTCCTGCTTATCAGCCAGCTTGTACACCTTGTGGATAAATGAAGATGACAGAATGCTTAAATCCTTGTCTGAAGAAGCCTCTTCATTTTCAGGAAGGAGCACGTGCTGTACGGAGCGGACAGTTGTCGGCGCCGTCGCCTCCTCGCTGTAATAGCGCCTTTCAATCGAACCTGGCAGGCGGTACTCTGTCAGCACATGCTGCTCATTTTCAATCGTCGTATACGTTTCATTAGTGAAAAAATCTCGCAGCGTGTTTGAAAATAACACAAGCAGTAAAATCGATATCGCTAACAGGATGCCGGATATGACAACCCATATCTGAAACGCGAGCGGCTTGTTTTTCATGATGACATCATCCTGTAGCCGAAACCGTAAATCGTCTCCACCTTCAATTCAGGCATCTTTCTGCGCAGTCTCCGGACGAGATCATCAACGACCCGATCTGTTCCGAAGTAGTCATGTCCCCACACTTTTAGGAGGATATCCTCACGAGAGTATGGATGCCCTTTATGATGGATAAATAATAGCAGCAGATCAAATTCCTTTGACGTCAAATTGATGATATTTCCGTTTTCGTCATAGACCTCGCGGGCGTCTTCAGCGACCCGATACGAGGAGACGGCAATTTCATTTTTTTGGACAGGAGGAGCTTCCTTATATACGAGCTGCAGCAGCTTTTGCACACGGATAATCAGCTCCCGCGGCAGAAACGGCTTTGAAATGTAGTCATTGCTGCCAAGCTCTAAGCCAAGCACTCTGTCAATATCCGCATCTCGGGCGGAAATAAAAATGACCGGCACGTCAGGATCTTTCGCCTTGATTTCTTTTATTAATGTATAGCCGTCGGTATCCGGCAGCATGATATCGAGAATCCATAGGTGGGGAGACGGTGTCATTTTCTTTCTGGCGTCTTCACCTTTCGTAAAAGATGTAATGTTCCAGCCCTCATTCTCTAAATACTTCGTTAGCAGTTCATTCAGGTTATCCTCATCTTCAACTAGATAAATGGTGTATGACAAGGCTCTTCACATCCTTTCAACGTCATTATAAACTAGTTTTAACATACGGCAGGCAATTTTCATAATTTCACATATTCTTTTCATTTTTATCCCACAATGTTTGTTTATGATATGGTTAAGGGAAGAAAGGAAGAGAAAAAGAGCGAGGAAGATGTAGGATGATCAAACATATTCTATTTTGGTGCTTTGCTTTTCTCCTCATTATTGGGACAATTGAACTTGTACATGCGATGAATATGTAACGATAAATGAATAACCGTTAAAGGAGTGTAAGAACATGGATTATCGACGTGATGGCCAAAACGATCAACATCAAACTGAACCTTCACATACAGAACAGCAGAATACAGAAAACCAGAAGCTGATTGGACATTCTGAACAAGAATTGCTTGACGCGCCTGTGTCGTATGAAGCGGGACGGCAGGAAACGGCTTCTGCTTTAGAAATGGAAAAGCAAGAAACGGCTGTGAAAAAAGAAAAGAAACGGAGAGCCGCATGGCTGAGCCCGATTTTAGGCGGTATTATCGGCGGGGGCCTCATGCTTGGCATCGCGCCTTATCTGCCGTCAGACCAAAATCAGGCGACCGAGACCGCTTCCGCAAATAAACAGGTGCAGTCTGATAATTTTACAACGGCGCCGATAACGAACGCATCAAACATCGCTGATATGGTAGAGGATTTAGAGCCTACGATTGTCGGAATCTCAAATATCCAAACCTCTCAAAATAACACATTCGGCACGGGAGGAGGCTCCAGCTCAGAAAGTGAAAGCGGAACCGGGTCAGGTGTTATTTTCAAAAAAGACAGCGATAAAGCGTATATCATTACAAACAACCATGTCGTTGAAGGCGCGAACAAGCTGACTGTTACGCTATACAACGGAGAAACGGAAACTGCCAAGCTTGTCGGCAGCGATACCATTACTGATTTGGCAGTTTTGGAAATCAGCGGCAAGAATGTAAAAAAAGTGGCGAGCTTTGGTGACTCTTCACAGCTGCGCACTGGCGAAAAGGTAATCGCTATCGGTAACCCGCTCGGACAGCAGTTTTCCGGTACAGTGACACAAGGTATCATTAGCGGACTGAACCGGACAATTGATGTGGATACAACACAGGGGACGGTGGAAATGAACGTGCTGCAAACCGATGCAGCGATCAATCCGGGGAACAGCGGAGGCCCATTAATCAATGCAAGCGGCCAGGTCATCGGCATCAACAGCTTGAAGGTGAGCGAAAGCGGCGTGGAATCACTTGGCTTTGCGATCCCAAGTAATGATGTCGAGCCGATTGTTGACCAGCTGCTGCAAAACGGGAAGGTGGACCGTCCGTTTTTAGGCGTGCAGATGATTGACATGTCACAAGTTCCTGAAACCTATCAGGAAAATACGCTCGGCCTGTTTGGAGATCAATTGGGCAAAGGTGTTTATGTAAAAGAAGTTCAAGCAAATTCGCCGGCAGAAAAAGCAGGTATTAAATCTGAGGATGTCATTGTCAAACTAAACGGTAAAGACGTGGAAAGCAGTGCGGATATCCGTCAGATCCTTTACAAAGACTTAAAAGTCGGAGATAAAACAACAATCCAAGTGCTGCGAAAGGGAAAAACGAAAACGTTGAACGCAACACTGACCAAGCAGACAGAAAGCAGTTCAAGCTAAGAAAAAACAAAAAGCTGAACCCGATTAAGGTTCAGCTTTTTTGTTACCCTAAATAAGAGGAAAGCATCCACACTTGTTTTTCAACTTCTTCAATTAATCCGACAAACAAGTCCGCTGTCGCATTGTCTTGATTTTCTTCAGCCAGGCCGATCACGAATTTAGATTCGCTGCTGATTTGTTTGTAGTCGTTTACCAATGCTTGTACCATTTCTGATGCTGATGTTTCGTTTCCGCCGTCTGTGATAGATGCATGCTCAGTGTATTCTTTCACTGTGGCAACAGGCTGTCCGCCAATCGCCAGCAGGCGCTCAGCGATGGTATCCACTGTTTCAGCCGCATGGTCATAAAGTTCTTCAAATTTCTCGTGCAATGTAAAGAAATGAGGCCCTTTCACATACCAATGGAAACGGTGGAGCTTAGAGTATAAAAGAAACCAGTTTGATAATTGTGTGTTCAGTGAATTCTCAACTAATGTTTGATTTGTTTTTGCGTTTTCAGTTTTCATAAGATAACGTCCTCCTTGTGATCTGTTGTTTTAATTATATCATATACTAAATAAAAATCAATACTAAATTATAATAATTATAATTTAGGTTATTTGAATAGCTTTTTCTTCAGGATAGACTCCCACGCAGACCAAGGAAAAAGCGATCGGAATAGCAGGGTGAGCTTGATGCCCTTTCCGATCGGGTATCGCAATTTCTTTATGTGCTGTTTTGTTGCCAATTGATAAATGAGGTCGGCAACCTCTTGGGGATCTCCGCTTTCTTCTCCGTTTTTTTCAACGTAGGAAAGGATCTTTTTATAGTATTGATGATAGGCTGAATCGTCAGCAGGCACCGACATAAAATTTGATAATGACGTTGACCAGATCGATGTCTTGTATGAGCCCGGCTCGATCAAAGCGGTTTCGATACCGAACGGAAGCAGCTCGATACGCAGGCTTTCAGAAAAACCTTCCAATGCATGCTTAGAAGAAACATATGGCGACAGCGCTGGGAATCCGGTCAGTCCGCTGATGCTGCTCACGTTTATAATCTTTGCGCCGCCATGCTTTCTTATGTAAGGCAGAACGGTTTTTGTCACATGGATCACACCGAAGACGTTCGTTTCAAATTGTTGTCTGAAATGTTCCATCGGCACATCCTCGACAAAACCTCCATAAGCCGTTCCGGCGTTGTTAACGAGTAAGTCGATCGGGGCGTAAGCACTAACGGCTTTTCCGAATGAGACTATAGATTGTTCATCGGTGACATCGAGAGCTGTAATGAGAATGGAATCAGACACATTGTGTGCTGCAGCCAATTCCCGAAGCTGTTCCGCTTTTTCAGGCTGTCTTGATGTGGCTATCACGAAAAATGATCGGGCAAGCTTTACAGCTGCCAGCAGACCGAAGCCGCTGGACGCTCCTGTTACGATGGCTATTTTTTTATTCATCCTAACCCTCCTATTAAACTGCTATAGCTATTGTACAATCCTGAACAGGAAATGACGTCTGAAAAAAGAAATTTTTATACAACAATTCAGAATTGTTCTATAATAGAACGAAAGAAGGAAAGGGGTTTTGTGATATGGCGCTGCAAGGGGTAGGCCAAAGATGGGATCTTGATTCATTTTTTAAGGGCGGGAGCCAATCGGAAGAATTCAAAGGATATATTGAGAAGCTGTCACTAAGTCTGCGTGCATTTCAAGACAGGACTGATGCGTTTCAGGTGCCTGAATCGCCTGAAGAGGCTGAAGGGCTGACCGCGTTGCTTGATTTATTCGAACAGACATCCGTCAAACTTCAGCAGGCCGGCGCTTTTGTTGCTTGCCTCCAGGCCCAGAATATCAATGATCAAAAGGCTATAGAGCATCAGGCACTCATGAACCGGCTTTCCGCAGATTTTCAATCGTCGCTCGTTACATTAGATCATAAACTAATGGACATTGATCAAGACGTGTGGAATGAATTGTTAACAAAACCGGGATTGCGCGATGTTTCTTACATATTAAATGAAAGAAGACAGAGGGTTGCCGAAAAGCTTAGCCCCGGTAAAGAAAAACTGATCGGGAATCTTGCCGTGGACGGATATCACGCTTGGAGTGACTTATACAATATGGTTGTCGGGAAAATGACGATCCCGTATGAGGAAAACGGTGAAAACAAGCAATTGTCTGTCGGTCAGGTGGAGAATATGATGGACCATCAAGACCGTACTGTCAGAAAAACAGTATATGAACGTTTCCGCCAAGCTTGGGAGAGCAAGCAAGATATTTTCAGCAGCACGCTGAATCATTTGGCGGGATTCCGGCTTGAAACCTATAAAGCGCGCGGCTGGGAGAATGTCCTGAAGGAACCGCTGCAAATTAACAGGATGAAAAAAGAAACACTTGATACGATGTGGCAGGTCATCACTGAAAACAAGCAGCCGTTCGTTCAGTTTTTGAACCGGAAAGCATCCATGCTCGGCCTTGAAAAGCTTAGCTGGTACGATGTTGAGGCGCCGATCGGTTCTAACGGAAAGGCCTATTCGTATGATGAAGCCGCAAATATCATTACCAGCCAGTTTTCAACGTTTGGCAAAAAGCTGTCCTCATTCACTGAAAAAGCGTTTCGGGACGGCTGGATTGAGGCGGAAGACAGGAGTGGAAAAAGAGTCGGCGGCTTTTGCACCAGTTTTCCTGACAGCGGGGAATCCCGGATTTTCATGACATTTTCGGGCAGCGCCTCAAATGTCTCTACTCTTGCGCATGAACTCGGGCACGCGTTCCATCAGGAAGCAATGCTCGACGTCAGGCCGTTAAACCGCTCCTATGCCATGAATGTTGCAGAAACAGCTTCAACGTTTGCAGAGATGATAGTCGCGGACGCGACTGTCCAGCAGGCCGAGACGAGGGAAGAAAAGCTTGTTCTTCTGGAGGATAAAGTGCAAAGAAGTGTTGCGTTCTTCATGAACATTCACGCAAGATTTCTATTTGAAACGAGATTCTACGAGGAACGAAAGCGGGGAGTGGTACCGGCCAGCCGCTTGAATGAGCTGATGGAAGAGGCGCAAAGAGAGGCATACTGCAATGCGTTAGAAGAATATCATCCGCTTTTTTGGGCATCAAAGCTTCATTTTCACATCACGAGGGTGCCGTTTTACAATTTCCCTTATACATTCGGCTACCTGTTTTCTCTTGGCATTTACGCGCTGGCGCTTGAAGAAAAAAATGCATTCGAAGAGAAGTATATGGCGCTATTGCGCGATACGGCTTCTATGACAGTGGAGGATTTGGCGATGAAGCATTTGGGCGCTGACATCACAAAGCGCGATTTCTGGGAGAATGCCATCAAGCTGACTGTGCGTGACGCCGAAACCTTTTTACAAATGACCGAATCTTAAAGAAAAAGCCGTGGCGTTAAATGCTCCGGCTTTTTCAATTCTTCTCTGAATGAGGATTTCATTCTCTGGATATACCTAAAATAAATGGAATCCTACAGGGGGGAAACATATGCATTTGATCAGAGCAGCCGGGGCTGTATGTCTCGCAGTGGTTCTGATTGCGGGCTGCCGTTTCAATGAAGACCAGCAGCAGGCAGAAGGAGAAAATACAGCCGTCACCCAGCTGAAGTCCGTTCCCTACAGTAATTTTTCGCTTCGTGTGAGCTACGGGGATGGTGAGCATAACCGTTATGAAGGAATCTATACAAAGAACGGAACTCAGGAAAAAGCGGAAATACAGGATAAGCTCTCCGGTGTCAATCAGGAGGGAGAAGAAGCATTGGATGAGATGAAAATGATTTTGAGCGAGCTTTCCGTAACAGACCAAATGGCTGAAACAGAAGTGATACACAGTGTGCTGGCAGCATTTAATCTGGACAGTCATTATGATCATATCGATTTAAAATTGAAGCTGAAGGACGGCTCCATCAGAGAAATCAAGAAGTAATCTTGTGATAAAAAACCCATAAACGTCAATTATGTCCATAAAACTAATTGAAAATGATTTTCAAAGTCAGTGTTTTCTGCTACAATGAGGGATATATGACCATATCAAATGGCTGAATATCGGAATCACTTGCATTGATGATAATTGACTTAAAAGCATGTATATAGAAAACGTGCAATACATAGTGCTGCTAAAAAGCCAGCAAAAAGGAGCGGTTATGGGTATGAGTGCAATTTCTACAGAAACGCTGAGCTTAGGATACGGGGATGCCGTTATTATTGATGAGTTGAATTTAACAATTCCCAAAGGTGAAATTACCGTATTTATTGGCAGCAATGGCTGCGGAAAATCGACACTTTTACGTTCATTAGCGCGCCTGATGAAGCCGAGAGGCGGTTCAGTGCTGCTGGAAGGAAGAGCGATTGCCAAGCTTCCGACGAAGGAAGTCGCAAAAGAGCTCGCAATCCTGCCCCAAGGTCCTTCGGCTCCAGAGGGGCTGACGGTGCATCAGCTGGTGAAGCAAGGAAGATATCCTTACCAAAATTGGCTGAAGCAGTGGTCAAAAGAGGATGAGGAAGCAGTTGAAAGAGCGCTTAAAGCAACAAAGCTTGAGGACATGGCTGATCGTGCCGTTGATTCTTTGTCAGGCGGACAGCGCCAGCGGGCTTGGATTGCGATGACGCTTGCCCAGGAAACGGATATCATCCTTCTTGACGAGCCGACGACGTATTTAGACATGACGCATCAAATTGAAATTCTTGATTTGCTGTTTGAGCTGAATGAAAAGGAAGACCGGACGATTGTTATGGTTCTCCATGACTTAAACTTGGCGTGCCGCTATGCGCATCATCTTGTGGCCATAAAAGATAAACGGATTTATGCAGAAGGCCGTCCGGAAGAGGTCATCACTTGTGATCTTGTGCAAAATGTGTTTTCTATGAACTGTCAGGTTACACAGGACCCGCTCTTCGGAACGCCTCTTTGCATTCCTCATGGCAGGGGCAGATGCATTGTCCAGGAAGCGGCTTTCACATCACATGGATAAATAACGCAGCGAAGGAGCTTTCAATTGAGAAAGCTCCTTGCTGTTTTTTCGAAAGGAAGATGGAAAATGGAACAAAAACTTCAGGAGCAGCTGGATGGATTGCTGGAGAAGTATACTGAGCTTCTGCTTGGTGAAACAAACGATGAGCTAAAAGAAGAAGTGAAGCAATGGATTTTGTACACCCATATAGCCAAAAGCATGCCTCCGCTCGCTAAGCATTGGAATGCGACATACCCTGATGCAAAGCAGGGCATTAAAGAGATCATTCAGCATATTAAGGAATTAAATGAAGCGCATCGAAACAAACAATAGCCAAAAAGCAGTCTGTTCATTATAGCAGACTGCTTTTTTGTGATTCAGCCGTTTTATCTGGCGTAAAGGAATCCATAAAGGTTCTCAGCGCGCTGCTGATAAACGAATCTTTTCGAACAATAAACTCTGTTTTCATCTGGCTGAGAGCTTCAGGCAGCGGGTACAATCGAATTGATCTTTCTGCTTCATGTTTCTGCACAACCGTTCTTGGCAGCAGCGAGATGCCAAGACCTGCTGTAACCCCGCCGATAATTGCTTCAAGCGTCCCAAATTCCATAATGACCGGCTGTGTGACACCGACGGAACGCAGCCATTTTTCAAGTGTTTCTCGATACGAACAGCCTGTGCTGTAAACGAGAATCGGCTTTGTGATGGCTTCCTCAACATCGGGCACGGAGGCAGCCGAAACAACTACTGGTTCTTCCTCAAACGCAGGATAGGATTCGAGCTCAGGATGATGGCATTCGCATCCGATAAACGCGCCATCCAATTCATAACGAAGAACTTTATCAAGGAGAAATTGCGTATGTCCTGTTGTTAAAGACAGCTGGACGTTTGGATGTTCTTCATAATAAGATGCCAGGAGCTTTGGAAGCCTTACCGCGGCTGTTGTCTGAGTGGAGCCGATCATAAGCGGCCCGCTTGGTTCTGCGGAGGATGAGAGCGCTTTAGACGCTTCATCAAGCAGGCCGATAATTTTATTTGCGTAGTCCAGCAGCAATTTTCCGCTTGCAGAAAGTGTCATGCCCCGATTATGGCGCAAAAACAGTGTGGTACCCAGCTCAGCTTCCAATTGTTGAATTCTGGCCGTGACATTCGATTGTACATAGCCAAGCTGCAGGGCTGCTTTCGTAATGGTCCCTTCACGAGCTACCATTTGAAACACACGTAAATCTCCGCTTTCCATTTTGAACTCCTCCGTTCGTTTGCTATCAATCTGAATGATATCTAGTATCTTTAACAATCATTATACGTAACATCAAAGCTGGATTACAATGGAATCAGAAATATACTTTAGTCAACAGCAAGGAGTGGCGGCAATGAATGTCTTGAACAAAATAGCTCTCGTAACGGGGGGCGGCACAGGAATCGGAAAAGCAGCCAGTATGGAATTGGCAAAGCGCGGGGCGATTGTGGCGGTGAATTATTCACGCTCGCAATCAGAAGCGGAGGAAACAGTGGAAATGATTCAAAAAGCTGGCGGGCAAGCCTTCGCCATCCAAGCAGATGTATCCAAAAACAGCGACGTGCAGGATATGATTCAAGCAATCGTGAACACACACGGCACGGTTGATATTTTAGTCAACAATGCCAGCATTACACGGCATATTCCAATGGATGATCTTGAGGCTGCGACAGAAGACATATGGGATGAGCTGTATGCCGTCAATGTGAAAGGGATGTTTTTCTGCGCGCGGGCAGTGGTTCCGTTCATGAAGAAAAACAGGGCCGGGGCGATTGTAAACGTCGGCAGCATCGCAGGGATAACTGGTGCCGGCTCATCTATGCCTTACGCAGTATCAAAATCAGCGGTGCACGGTTTAACGAAATCATTGGCCCACGCCTTAGCGCCTGAAATCAGAGTGAGCGGTGTAGCACCAGGAGCTGTGGCAACGAGATGGTGGGCCGGACGGGAAGAAAAAATGAAAAGCATGATTGGCTCTTTGCCGCTGCAGTGTATTGCTGAACCAGATGATGTTGCCAAATTGATTTGTTCACTAATTGAACAGGAATCACTCACAGGCCAAATTATCACAATTGACAGCGGACAGACGCTGTAAAGAAAGGGATGCAGGGAGATGCCATTTGTACAGATTCATTTACGGTCGGGAAGAAGCGAAGCGTGGCTTCAAAAACTGAGCAGGACTATCCACCAATCGATGATTGAAGAAATCAATGTGCCGGAAGATGACTATTTTCAAGTCATCAGACAATATGAAAAAAGCGAATTTTTTTATGATCCATTTTATCTCCAAGTCGAGCGAACTGATGAACTGATATACATTCATTTTACACTGAAACAGTCAAGAACAACTGAACAGAAAAAAGCACTTTACCGCTCAATCGCGAGCCGGATTCATTCCGAGCTTGGCGTCAGAAAAGAAGATGTGTTTATCATGCTGGCCGGAAATCAGGCTGAGGATTGGTCTTTCGGAAATGGAAGAGCCAGATGATTGAATAAAAAACCCCGCGGATTGATACCCGCGGGGTGCTCTATTAATGGGAAGGTGATTCAACGGCTTTTGCCGCCTTCTCTTTTTCTTGTTGGTCTTCCGCTTTCTTATTTGATAGCTTGATAGGTTTTAAGAACAAGGTGAATACGGCTCCGACTGCGATAAAGATCAGGCCCGTATAAAACACGCTGTGGAGCGAATCCATCAACGATGTTTTTAAAATCGGCACAATATGGGATGAGAAAGCCGCAGGGATTTGTTTGACCGCGTCCGGACTGAACAGTGATTGCAGCAGCCCTTGCGGATTTGTATCAATCATACCCTTTAGCTGGGCGGCAAACGAGCTTGCCTGTGCCGGAAGAGAGTCTAAATATGGAACCAATTTATCTGTTAATAGATTTCCTGATCTCGCATTCATTACGGCTCCCAGCATGGTAATGCCGAATGTTCCGCCGATAGAACGGAAGAATTGGCTGGATGAAGTGACAACTCCAAGCTCCTCCTTCGAAAAGCTTTCCTGTAAAGCCAATGTCAGAATCGGCATAACAAGACCCATTCCCAGACCAATAATCGCCATAAAAGATGTAGCGACAAGCTTGCTCGTGTCGAGATCCAATGTCGTTAACAGCAGGAATCCGCCGGCCATAACCAGCATGCCTGCAATGATTTGCGGTTTAATCCCGATTTTATAAACAAGCTGTCCGCCGATGATACTTGTAATAATCATAGAAATCATCATCGGTGTCATAATTGTACCCGATTCAGACGCACTTACACCGACAATTCCCTGCATAAAGAAAGGAACAAACGTAATGGCGCCAAACATACCGATACTCATAAAGAAGCCGATCAAGTTTAGAAATGTAAATGTTCTGTTTTTAAATAAATACATTGGCAGGATTGGCTCTTTTGCTTTTGATTCTACGATGATAAAGCTGACAATGCCGATCAGTGCGAGAGCGAACAACCCAAGAATCTGCCATGAATCCCATGCATAATCTTTTCCGCCAAAGCTTAAGGCGAGCAGGAGGCTGACCACACCGACAATCATTGTGAAAATACCAGCGATATCGAAGTTGATCGGACCAGTCTGCTGGCGTCCCTGTAATCCTCTGGCAATAAAAATAACCGCAATAATTCCGACTGGCAGGTTAATATAGAAAACCCATTTCCAGTTTAACGAGTCTACAATCCAGCCGCCGATTTGCGGCCCAATCACTGAAGCCAGCCCGTAAATTGCGCCAAAGACACCTTGGAATTTAGCACGCTGTTTTCCTGTGAATAAGTCACCGATAACAATCATCGCCATCGGCATCATGATGCCTCCGCCGATTCCCTGCAGTCCACGGAAGATAATCAATTCTGTCATGTTGTTGGCCATTCCGCATAAAGCAGAAGCGGCCATAAAAATAATCAAACCTGATACATAGACAATGCGGCGTCCCAATAAATCAGCCAGTTTACCGGCAATTGGAACAATGGTTGTTGATGTTAACAAATATGCAGTTGTCAGCCAGGTCATCATGCTCAAACCGCCCAGATCACCGACAATTTTCGGCATGGCCGTTCCGACAATGGTACCGTCAAGGGCTGAAAAAAACATGGCAATAATTAAGCCTGTTATTAATAACGTTCGTTTTGATTGTTTGCCTTCTTTACTCATTTTCATCCGTTTCCTCTTTTCATGTTTTGCTTTTCATCCGTTTCTGCTGCTTGTGCGAGCTTTGCTGTAATATGCGCCGCCTGCAGCATCTCCTCCTCCGTCAAAAAGGAAAGATAGCGCGCCATAATGGCCTTTCTGCCTGCCAGAATCTCCTCGAACTTTCTGTCTCCTTCGTCAGTAAGACTGAGATCAATCACTCGCCTGTCTTTTGTGTTGTGTGTTCTGGCGATAAGATTTTTTTGTTCAAGGCGATCTGCCATCAGCGTCACCGCGCTTGGCTTCACCTCCATACGCTCGGCAATTTCAGAAACTTTGAGGCTGCCGTGTTTCTTTAGGCTGGCCAGCACAAACAGCTGCGCTGGGGTGACACCTTGTTTCTCCATGCTTTCCAGCATTTCAGGCTGTATCTTTTGAAAGAGCGCCTGAAGCGATAATTGAATATCGGACATTAACTGATCCGCACTCTTCATATTCATTTCCCCTCTGTTACATACACTGTATATATATTTTAATGACAAAATAGTTAATGCTTATTAAATATAAATAAGCGTAAATGAAAAGTCAACTGATTTTAAACAAAAAAAGGATAGATGCCCTAAAGAACATCGTATCCTTTTTACTAATGTTGTTATTGCTGATAAGGAGACTGCTGCTGAATGGTCTGCTGGAATTTTTGATAGGACTGCTGCAGCTTTTGTGCATCCTCCGCTTCAACAGAATACCATCCATATTGGAACATGAGATCATATAGTTTTCTTTGCGCTTTTTGTAACTCATCAAAAATGGATTGAATATCCTGATAAAGAGACTCGTGGCTGAATTCGTGCAAAGCAGTGCAATAAGCTGTTGTCATGTATTTTTCGGTTGTCAGCAATTCGTTGACGAAATCTCTGTCATTCATTTCCGATGTTGTCGGTACAGGTGTCTGCGGGTTGCTGATTTTTTGATTTTGCTGATTCATTCTGGCGCCTCCTTATTGGATGTAGCCGGACTGCTGCTGGCCTGGCTGCAGGTGCTTTAATATTCTTTGATAGTGATCATGATGCATGTGTCCGACGCGGTCGAGTTCTTGCTTTAACGTTTGATCCTGGCACTGCTGCGCCATGAAATGCGCTTTTTTCATCGCGAGCAAATTCCAGTTCAGCATGTCATTGAGATACAAATGATCCTTTGTCGAAATAACGGAAGGCGGCATTTGAGATTGCTGCTGATTATCCATTGTGATCCTCCTTTGGTTTCTGTTCATTTTATAGTTTCCTTCAGACTGGGAGTTATATACAGGTGTTTTGAAGATGACGGCGGGAGGGAGTCGGATGTTGAGACATGTGTTTTTATTCTTATCTCAAAATAAAACACTTACCAAGTTCGCAAAAGCATACGGAACGCGGCTTGGAGCACGAAGGTTTGTCGCAGGGGATACGATTGAATCGGCGGTTAAGACCGTCAAAAGGCTAAACAGATCCGGTTTGTGTGCAACAATTGATTATTTAGGCGAGTATGCAGCTTCGGAAAAAGAAGCAAACCAAGTCGCAGAGGAATGCAAGAAAGCCATTCAAGCCATTGCCGAACATCAATTGGACTCAGAGCTTTCACTTAAGCTGACCTCAATCGGGCTCGATCTTTCAGAAGAACTTGCTCTTACTCATTTGCGCGCCATTCTTTCCGTTGCGAAGCAATATGATGTTGCTGTGACCATTGATATGGAAGACTATTCCCATTATGAACAGACACTTTCTATTTACAGGCAATGCAAACAGGAATTTGAGAAGCTCGGCACGGTCATTCAGGCGTATCTGTACCGGGCGGCAGAAGATATCAGAAAGATGCGGGACTTAAAGCCGAATCTCAGACTTGTAAAAGGCGCTTATAAAGAATCTGCGGCCGTAGCGTTTCCCGACAAAAGAGGAACGGACCTTCATTTTCAGAGCTTAATAAAGCTGCAGTTGTTAAGCGGGAACTACACGGCTGTCGCCACACATGACGATGACATCATTGCATTTACGAAACAGCTCGTCGCCGAACATCAAATCCCCGCATCGCAATTTGAGTTTCAAATGCTATACGGCATCAGGCCGGAGCGTCAGAAGGAACTCGCCAAGGAAGGCTACAGAATGCGTGTGTATGTCCCATATGGAACGGACTGGTTCAGCTACTTTATGAGAAGAATTGCCGAACGGCCTGCCAATGCAGCGTTTGTGTTAAAAGGAATTTTGAAAAAGTGAAAGCAGCCGCGGGAAGCAGCTGCATTATGATTGTTCCATGTTATGTTTTTTATACTGCTGATTTTGACTTGTCCGTTTTCCGCCGCCGTAATGCTGAGTCGGACCGGCATCTCCCTTTACGCTCGCCGCGCTGACTGCCGCTGAAGACGGATTTTTTTTCTCTCGTACCATTCCCTTCACCTCCGGGCTTAAGTTGCCCGACTTTTATAGGCTTCATACAAAAAAAATAACAAATTAGCTATTGAAGTCGAACCGGAAATCTTTTAAGATGAAAGAAGAAACGGGTTTCATTTTTTTTAGTCAAAAAATGAATGACTATTCATTCAATGTTCAAGGGGGATATCTCATGCACAAACACATTCGGAAGGCAGCCGTTTTAGGATCGGGGGTAATGGGTTCCGGGATTGCGGCGCATTTGGCTAACATCGGAATTCCTGTCCTGCTGCTAGATATTGTGCCGAACGATTTGACAAAGGAAGAGGAAAAAAGGGGGCTGACGAAGGACAGTCCGGAGGTGCGCAGCAGGCTGAGCCGGCAGGCGATGAAAAAACTGCTGAAACAAAAGCCCGCTCCCCTCACATCAGCGAAAAATACCTCCTATATTACACCAGGCAATCTGGAGGATGATGCAGAAAAACTGAAAGAAGCAGATTGGATTATTGAGGTCGTTGTCGAAAACCTTGAAGTCAAAAAGAAAATTTTCGCTCTTGTGGATGAACATCGAAAGACTGGAAGCATCGTCTCTAGCAACACATCCGGCATATCAGTGCAGGAAATGGCTGAAGGCCGGTCGGATGATTTTAAAGCCCATTTTCTCGGAACACATTTTTTTAATCCCGCACGCTATTTAAAGCTGCTGGAGATCATTCCGATTAAGGAAACGGATCCTGATATTTTAAAGTTTATGACAGCTTTCGGAGAAAATGTCCTCGGGAAAGGCGTTGTTACAGCAAAGGATACACCGAACTTTATCGCAAACCGCATCGGGACGTACGGGCTTCTCGTGACAGTCCAAGAAATGCTGAAAGGCGGCTATCAGGTCGGGGAGGTTGATTCGATCACAGGACCGCTGATCGGCAGGCCGAAAAGCGCTACCTTTAGAACGCTTGATGTGGTCGGTCTCGATACATTCGCCCACGTTGCCCGAAATGTGTATGACAAAGCTGATGGCGATGAAAAAGAAGTGTTTCGCCTTCCAAGCTTCATGAACGATATGCTGGAAAAAGGGTGGATCGGAAGTAAGGCCGGCCAAGGCTTTTATAAAAAAGAAGGAAAAACGATTTATGAGCTTGACCCAGTGACGCTTACTTACGGCGAGCGGACAAAAATGAAAACACCGGCACTTGAAGCGGCAAAACAGGCAAAAGGGACAAAAGCCAAAATGAAAGCGCTTATTTATTCGGATGACAGAGCCGGCCGATTGCTGTGGAATATCACATCTCAAACCCTGCTTTACTCAGCCGAGCTGCTTGGCGAGATTGCCGATGATATTCATGCGATTGACCAAGCCATGAAGTGGGGATTCGGCTGGGAACTGGGACCTTTTGAGATGTGGGACGCCATCGGCCTCAAGCAGTCAGCAGAAAAGCTCGAGCAGCTTGGAGCAGATATGCCTGGCTGGATAAAAGAGATGCTGGACAAAGGAAATGAAACCTTCTACATCAAAGAGAACGGAACGGTATTTTATTATGACCGCGGCGAATACAGAGCCGTGAAAGAAAACAAAAAACGAATTCATTTACAAGCACTTAAAGAAACAAAAGGCGTGATTGCGAAAAACAGCGGAGCAAGCTTAATTGACCTTGGAGATGATGTGGCCCTTCTTGAATTTCATTCGAAAAGCAATGCGATCGGCCTTGATATCATTCAAATGATCCACAAAGGATTAGAGGAAACAGAACGGAATTACAAGGGGCTTGTCATCGGCAATCAAGGGAAAAATTTCTGCGTCGGCGCGAATCTCGCCATGATCTTAATGGAAGTCCAAGATGACAACTTTTTGGAAGTTGATTTTGTGATCCGCCGTTTTCAGGAGACGATGATGAAGATCAAATACAGTGCGAAACCGGTCGTCGCCGCGCCATTTGGCATGACGCTCGGCGGAGGAACGGAAGTATGCCTGCCTGCGGCGCGTACTCAAGCGGCAAGCGAAGCCTATATGGGCCTTGTTGAATCAGGTGTCGGCCTCATCCCTGGCGGAGGGGGAAACAAAGAGCTGTACATCAATCATCTACGCCGTGGCCTTGATCCGATGAATGCGGCAATGAAAACATTTGAAACGATTGCGATGGCGAAAGTGTCCGCTTCCGCTCAAGAGGCTCGTGAGATGAACATCTTAAAAGAAACGGATCAGATCAGCGTGAATCAAGACCACCTGTTATACGATGCGAAGCAGCTGGCCGCATCTTTATACGATACCGGCTGGCGGCCGCCTGTAAAAGAAAAGGTCAAGGTGCCGGGAGAAACCGGTTATGCGGCACTCTTGCTTGGCGCTGAGCAGATGAAGCTGTCCGGCTATATATCTGAGCATGATTTCAAGATCGCGAAAAAACTCGCTTATGTCATTGCGGGCGGAAAAGTGCCGTTTGGTACAGAGGTTGATGAAGAGTATTTATTGGAGATCGAAAGAGAAGCGTTTTTGAGTTTGGCAGGAGAAGCAAAATCTCAAGCGAGAATGCAGCATATGCTTGTGAAAGGTAAACCTTTACGGAATTAGGAGGGAGCTTATGAAAGAGGCAGTCATTGTGTCAGGTGCAAGAACACCGGTTGGAAAAGCAAAAAAAGGATCGTTGGCCACCGTTCGCCCGGATGATTTGGGAGCGATTTGTGTAAAAGAGACACTGAAACGGGCAGGCGGTTACGAAGGCAATATTGACGATTTGATTATTGGCTGTGCAACGCCTGAAGCGGAGCAGGGGCTTAATATGGCGAGAAATATCGGTGCGCTCGCGGGCCTGCCGTACACGGTTCCGGCGATTACAGTTAACCGTTATTGCTCTTCAGGCCTTCAGTCTATTGCATATGCAGCAGAAAAAATTATGCTGGGCGCCTACGATACAGCGATCGCCGGCGGAGCAGAATCCATGTCGCAAGTTCCGATGATGGGGCATGTTACCCGTCCGAACCTTGCTTTGGCAGAAAAGGCACCGGAATATTATATGAGCATGGGCCACACAGCCGAGCAAGTCGCGAAAAAATACGGCGTCTCCCGTGAGGATCAAGACGCGTTTGCCGTTCGCAGCCACCAAAACGCTGCTAAAGCCCTTGCAGAAGGAAAATTTAAAGATGAAATTGTACCCGTAGAAGTGACGGTGACAGAAATCGGAGAAGACCATAAGCCTATGGAAAAACAGTTTGTGTTTTCTCAGGATGAAGGTGTTCGCCCGCAAACGACTGCAGACATCTTATCGACATTGCGCCCGGCCTTTTCCGTTGATGGGACGGTGACTGCGGGCAATTCCTCGCAGACAAGTGACGGAGCGGCGGCTGTCATGCTGATGGACCGGGAAAAAGCCGATGCTCTTGGCCTGGCGCCGCTTGTGAAATTCCGTTCCTTTGCAGTAGGCGGCGTGCCGCCGGAAGTCATGGGAATCGGACCGGTGGAAGCGATTCCGCGCGCTTTGAAGCTTGCCGGACTTCAGCTGCAGGACATCGGCTTGTTTGAACTGAATGAAGCTTTTGCCTCACAGGCCATTCAAGTAATCAGGGAATTGGGAATTGATGAAGAAAAAGTGAATGTCAACGGGGGCGCAATCGCGCTTGGACACCCGCTTGGCTGTACGGGCACAAAGCTTACACTCTCACTCATCCATGAAATGAAACGGAGAAACGAGCAATTTGGAGTCGTGACCATGTGTATCGGCGGCGGAATGGGAGCGGCCGGTGTATTTGAATTATGCTAAAGGGGGAAAAACAAATGGCAAAAAAAGCGGCTGACGTACAAAAAGGCGGCGGATTTTTAATCGAGGATGTCACATACGATCAAATGTATACACCGGAGGATTTCACTGACGAGCATAAAATGATTGCGAAAACAACAGAGGATTACATCGAGCAAGATGTTCTCCCTCATATAGATGATATCGAAAACCATCAATTCGAGCATTCTGTCAGACTGTTGAAGAAAGCGGGCGAACTAGGGCTGCTTGGTGCCGATGTGCCGGAAGAATACGGCGGGCTCGGCCTAGATAAAATCAGCTCGGCACTCATCACTGAGAAATTTTCGCGTGCGGGAAGCTTTTCTCTTTCTTATGGCGCGCATGTCGGTATCGGTTCCTTGCCGATCGTCTTTTTCGGATCAGAAGAACAAAAGAAAAAATATTTGCCTGGACTCGCTTCAGGCGAAAAGATCGCCGCTTATGCTCTGACTGAGCCTGGCTCTGGGTCTGATGCACTTGGAGCAAAAACAACAGCTGTGCTGAATGAAGCAGGAACCCATTATGTATTAACAGGGGAAAAACAGTGGATTACCAACTCTGCTTTTGCCGATGTATTTGTGGTTTACGCTAAGGTAGACGGCGACAAGTTTTCAGCCTTTATTGTAGAAAAAGAGTTCCCGGGTGTCTCCACGGGACCGGAAGAAAAGAAAATGGGAATCAAGGGATCATCGACAAGAACCCTCATTCTGGATCAAGCTGAAGTGCCAAAGGAAAACTTGCTCGGAGAAATCGGCAAAGGGCATGTCATCGCCTTTAATATTTTAAACATCGGCCGTTACAAACTGGCGGTTGGCACAATCGGCGCATCTAAACGCGTCATCGAGCTGTCTGCGGCATACGCAAATCAGCGCCGCCAATTTAAAACGCCGATTGCTGGTTTTTCATTGACACAGGAAAAAATCGGGACAATGGCCTCAAGGCTGTATGCGATGGAAAGCTCTGTATACAGAACCGTCGGGCTGTTTGAAGACAATATGAGCCAGTTCACGGCAGAAGATCTCAAGGACGGCCGGCAAATCGCCAAATCGATTGCGGAATACGCCATCGAATGCTCTCTGAATAAGGTATTCGGCTCTGAAACGCTTGATTATATCGTTGATGAAGGCGTGCAGATTCATGGAGGCTACGGCTTTATGCAGGAGTACGAAGTAGAAAGGGCCTATAGGGATTCAAGGATCAATCGGATTTTTGAAGGCACAAACGAAATCAACCGGTTAATCGTGCCAAGCACCTTCCTGAAAAAAGCGCTTAAAGGCGAGCTGCCTTTATTCGAAAAAGCGCAGTCGCTGCAGGAAGAACTCATGATGCTTATGCCTGAAGAGCCTGGAAGCGGCGTCTTAGAGCAGGAGAAATATATCGTCAAGCAAGCCAAAAAAATTGCGTTGTTTGCTGCCGGCCTAGCCGCGCAAAAATACGGAAAAGCGATCGATCGTGAGCAAGAAATTCTCGTGAACGTAGCGGATATCGTCAGCAATGTATACGCAATGGAATCAGCCGTGCTCAGAACGGAAAAGGCCATTGCCGCACAAGGCGCTGAAAAAGCAGCGCAAAAGGTGCTGTACACAGAAATTTTCGTTCAAGAGGCCTTTAACGAAATTGAAGCGCATGCGAAGGAATCCCTTATCGCAATGGAAGAAGGAGATTCACTCCGCATGATGCTTTCCGCTCTGCGCAAGCTGACACGCGTAACGCCTAAAAACGTGATTCAGAAAAAACGCGAGGCGGCGGCAGGCATTTTTGAGGCTGAGAAATATATTGTCTGATTGGCCATGAGCTCCGCATGCGCGGAGCTCTTTTTTAAGAAGCACTGTTTTAGGTTTTTAAAACAAACTGTGTTAAAATAACCTCGATTATTTTATTGAGGGGGAAGAAGATGTCGTTAACTTTTTACTGGTACCCTAAATGCGGAACGTGCCGCAAAGCAAAGAAGTGGCTTGAAGAGCATGGGAAAGAAATAAACGAAATACATATTGCTGAGCAGCCGCCAAGCAAAGAAGAATTAAAAGCGCTTTATGAAAAAAGCGGGCTGGATCTCAAGAAATTTTTCAACACGAGCGGCATGAAATACCGCGAGCTCAATCTCAAGGAAAAGCTGTATCACATGTCAGAGGACGAACAGCTCGAGCTGCTGGCTTCAGATGGTATGCTGATCAAACGCCCGCTTACAACAGACGGCGAAAAAGTGACTGTCGGATTTAAAGAAGACCAATTTGAAGAAAACTGGGCTTAATGTAAATTTTTTTTGAAAAGTGTGGTATCTTCTTATTGTAGTGCTGTAAAAAATGGAGGGATTCAATTGAGCATACCAAAAGATTTGCGTTACTCAGGAGAACACGAGTGGGTAAAAGTTGAAGGAGAAAAAGCCAGAATCGGAATTACGCATTTTGCCCAGTCCGAACTAGGCGACATCGTGTTTGTCGAACTTCCTGAAGTGGGCGCTGAAATCAAAGCGGACGAGCCATTCGGCAGTGTTGAATCCGTTAAAACGGTATCTGAGCTTTATGCACCGATTAACGGAACGGTTGTGGAAGTAAACGAAGATCTTGATGACAGTCCGGAATTCGTCAACGAATCTCCGTACGAAAAAGCATGGATGATCGTCGTTGAGCCATCTGACGCTTCTGAAATTGAAAAACTGATGACAGCAGAGCAATACGAAGAGATGACACAAGAAGACTAAAACAGGATAGCCGTAAAAGCAATTGGACACGCTAACGTTATGGGAGGTGTCCAATATGGCTTTCGACAAACAAAAGCTCGATGTCACCAATGACGTGACAGGCCGCTTTCAAAATGGCCGGCTCTCGTTATATCATGATAATGAGATGATCGGCCAAATGACAAGCATGAATGAATATGAGCTTAAGTCCGGTTATTCCTTTGAAAATGAGAAATTTTATAAGACAGCCGATGTGGTCTCTGGAGACGACGCAAAATATGTAGATTGTGACTACGAAAACGGCTGGTGTTAATGTTGGCGGTGAATTTCACTGCCTTCTTTTACAATCTGAACGTTTCAAATTTGACGCGGCAGGTGAACAAGATGAAGATGGATGAGCTGCAAAAGGTTATGATTGTCGAGGGGAAATCAGATAAAGAGAAAATCGAAAGCGTCCTGAATGAACCGATGCGCATTATCTGCACAAACGGAACAATCAGCCAGCTGAGGCTCGAGGAATTGGCTGACGAGCTTTATGATAAAGACGTCTATATATTAGTTGATGCTGATGAATCAGGTGAGAAATTGAGAAAACAGCTGAAGCGTGAATTTAATGAAGCCTGCCATCTCCATATCGACAGAGCCTATAAGGAAGTAGCGGCTGCGCCCAGGCACCATGTCGCTTCTGTATTACTGCGTGCGAATCTGAATGTCCATACTATTTTTCTTGAAAGAAAGTCCCGAGGTGTATAGCATGAAAGAACTCCAAGAACACGAACTTGATCACATTGAAGATGATGTGTACCTTCTATATTTATATACTCCGTTTTGCGGCACCTGCCAGCTTGCAAGCAAAATGCTGACAGTGGTGAAAGAAATGCTGCCGGATGTCGCCTTCTATCAAAACAATGTCAATTACTCTCCGACATTCGCAAAAGCGTATCAAATTGAAAGCGTCCCTTGTTTTCTGCTGTTTAAAGGCGGAAAGGTGGTCGAAAGAGGATATGCATTTCATTCCGTTTCTTATTTATATGAGCTGATCAAACAAAAATCATCTTCCGCATCCCATTTATGACATATTTCTCAGCATATCCAATGAAATTGTCGTTCGTTTTATAAAGGGGTTCTTGCGACAAAGAGAGAAATGTGTATGTATGACCAACAAATAGGAGGTTGTACATATGGAGAAAGCGGAAGTTTTAGAAGATGAGTATCAGCATCTGTTTTTAAAACCCCTTTTGAATGCCTCAACATTGCTCATTACCTTCCAAGGAGAAGCAGAAGCCTTAACCGTCTCAATAAACGAACAGGGAGAAATGAAAAAAGTTTCTCCGCCCCAAACGTCCAACCTGACCTTTTACGGAAACCAAACGGAAATTATTGATTTATTGCACGGAGACATTTCCCTTCAGCACCTGATTCAGAGCGGAAGCCTCAAAGTAAAGGGGTCATTCAGGGCCCTGTTAAAACTGGAAGCCATTCTCTGGCTGACAAATGGATTTTTTCAGAGGATTTTAAAAAATTAAAAAATAATAAATTATTATAATAGTAAAAGTTGACATCATTTATTTTGTTGACATTTAATCATTCGCCGTGCTATTCTACATTAAGAATTTCCGGACGAAAAAGACTATATATTTCTCTTATCAAGAGAGGTGGAGGGAAGTGCCCTATGAAGCCCGGCAACCATCAACGCTGTTGAAATGGTGCCAATTCACACGAAGCGTTCAGCTTTGAAAGATGAGAGAAAGGCATTTTATATAAGCCTTTCTGCTCAAGTGTGCAGAAAGGCTTTTCTTTTGCAGAAAAAACCGGAAGATTTCTTAGAATAGTGTTAAGGCAGGTGATTGCTTTGATCAATCTTCAGGATGTTTCAAAAGTTTACAAGTCGAAACATGGAGATGTCAATGCTGTCCAAAACGTCTCGCTTTCCATTAAAAAAGGTGAGATTTTTGGAATTATAGGATATAGCGGAGCTGGTAAGAGTTCCTTAATCCGTCTGCTGAACGGCCTTGAGAAACCAACCTCAGGAACCGTGGAAGTGGCGGGAACCAAGATTAATGAAGTAAATGGACGCGGTTTAAGAAAAGCACGCCATGAGATCAGTATGATTTTCCAGCATTTCAATTTGCTTTGGTCGCGGACTGTCAGAGATAATATCATGTTTCCTTTGGAAATTGCCGGAGTGAAAAAGAGCGAGCGGATCAAGCGCGCCAATGAACTGATTAAACTGGTAGGTTTAGAAGGAAAAGAAAAATCTTATCCGTCTCAGCTGAGCGGCGGTCAGAAGCAGCGTGTCGGAATTGCCAGAGCGCTTGCAAACAATCCGAAGGTTCTCCTTTGTGACGAAGCGACATCAGCATTAGATCCGCAAACGACAGATTCAATTCTGGATCTATTGTCCGATATTAATGAAAGACTCGGTTTGACGATTGTGCTGATTACGCACGAAATGCATGTCATCCGCAAAATCTGCAACAGAGTCGCCGTCATGGAAAACGGCAAGGTGGTCGAAGAAGGCGAGGTTCTCGATGTCTTTAAAAATCCAAAGGAACAAATGACAAAACGATTTGTTCAGCAGGTGACAGAGCCGGAAGAAACGAAAGAGACGCTTCAGCACCTTCTTGATGATACAGCATCAGGAAAAATGGTTCAGCTCACATTTGTCGGTGAGTCAGCTGAACAGCCTCTGATTACAGAGATGATCAGAAACTTCAATGTCAGCGTCAATATTCTGCAAGGGAAAATTTCGCAGACGAAGGATGGGGCTTACGGTTCATTGTTCATCCACATTGACGGGGACGAGGAAGAAGTGCAAAACGTGATCCGATTCATTAATGACAAACAGGTGAAAGCAGAGGTGATCACGAATGTTTGAAAAATACTTCCCGAACGTTGATTTAACTGAATTATGGAACGCGACATATGAAACACTTTATATGACGCTGATTTCTTTACTGTTTGCTTTTGTCATCGGGGTCATCCTCGGCTTGCTGCTCTTTCTGACGAGCAAAGGAAGCCTCTGGCAGAATAAAGCGGTCAACTCTGTGATTGCGGCCGTTGTTAACATATTCAGATCGATTCCGTTCCTTATTTTAATTATTTTACTATTAGGTTTTACGAAATTTTTAGTCGGCACGATCTTAGGGCCAAACGCCGCATTGCCGGCGCTGGTAATCGGCTCGGCACCATTTTACGCGCGCCTTGTTGAAATCGCGCTGCGTGAGGTGGATAAAGGTGTGATTGAAGCCGCTAAATCAATGGGCGCGAAAACGTCTACGATTATTTTCAAAGTGCTGATTCCGGAATCAATGCCTGCTCTTATTTCTGGCATTACGGTTACTGCCATCGCTTTGATCGGCTCAACGGCAATTGCCGGAGCCATTGGTTCAGGAGGCCTTGGAAACCTTGCGTACGTAGAAGGATATCAGTCTAATAACGCTGATGTTACCTTCGTTGCTACTGTGTTTATTTTAATCATCGTGTTTATTATTCAAATCATCGGTGATCTAATAACAAATATTATAGACAAACGATAAGGGAGGATTTACATTGAAAAAGCTATTTTTGGGTGCATTACTGCTTGTATTTGCAGGAGTTATGGCTGCCTGCGGTTCGAATAACGGCGCTGAATCTGGCAAGAAAGAAATTGTCGTTGCGGCAACAAAAACACCGCATGCGGAAATTTTAAAAGAAGCTGAACCATTGCTGAAAGAAAAAGGCTATACGCTGAAAGTGAAAGTGCTTAGTGATTACAAAATGTACAATAAAGCTTTAGCTGATAAAGAAGTGGACGCGAACTACTTCCAGCACATTCCTTACCTTGAGCAAGAAATGAAAGAAAACACAGATTACAAACTTGTGAATGCCGGCGCTGTTCACTTAGAGCCATTCGGTATTTACTCTAAAACATACAAATCACTGAAAGACCTTCCAGACGGTGCGACAATCATTCTGACAAACAACGTTGCTGAACAAGGACGTATGCTTGCAATGCTTGAAAACGCTGGATTAATCACTCTTGATTCTAAAGTGGAAACAGTTGACGCAACATTGAAAGACATTAAGAAAAACCCGAAAAACCTTGAATTCAAAAAAGTAGCGCCTGAATTAACGGCAAAAGCATATGAAAACAAAGAAGGAGACGCGGTCTTCATCAATGTAAACTATGCGATCCAAAATAAATTAAATCCTAAAAAAGACGCAATTGAAGTAGAATCAACGAAAAACAACCCATACGCTAACATCATCGCAGTAAGAAAAGGCGAAGAAGATTCTGCAAAAATCAAAGCGCTGATGGAAGTTCTTCACTCTAAAAAGATCAAAGACTTCATCGAGAAAAAATACGACGGAGCTGTGCTTCCTGTATCTGAATAAGACTGAAACCCCGGATGAGAATTCCGGGGTTCAATTATTGACAAAGCCCTAAAACGATATTCGTTTTAGGGCTTTGTCATCTTTTCAGCGTGATTGAAAACCCTTGAAGTCTAGGAAGGCCGAGCATTGGAGCGGAGCGAATGTTGCAATTCGTGAGCACCAACGCGCAGGTCTGACAACGAATGCGAGGGTTTGCTGACACGGTGAAACCCCGGATGAGAAATCCGGGGTTTTTTTCGCGTATTTTCCTAAAAGCTGTTCATAATAAAAAGGAATGTTAAACAGATGGAGGGATTTTCTTTGAATCAAGACAGAGGAAGCATGCAGGACGCGTTAAAACAATATAAACATGGTTTAGGTACATTTGAACAAAAGATGCCGCTGATGGGAAGAAAATTTAACGAATTTACTGAACAGTGCTTTGCCGGGAATTCTCTGACTGAAAGAGAAAAACAGCTGATCGCCCTCGGAATTGCCATCAATGCTCAGGACGAATATTGCATGATCTATCATACAAAAGGCTGTCTCGATCAGGGAGCGACAGAAGAAAACATTCTCGAAGCCGTCAGTGTGGCAGCGGCATTTGGAGGCGGCGCGGCTTTCAGCCAAGGCGTGACAGTCGTTCAACAGTGCATTGAGGAATTCGGAAACACCACGCATTAAGAGAAGGAATATTCCGAAAAACCATTCTCATTTGTTCTGAAAGGATGCTTTCGTCTCATCTGCCGCTATTTCACGCCAAATCGTTTTTGCGGCATCCAACGCAGCACTGGTACAATAAAAAGCAAATATATGAAGGGATTGATTCATTATTTGCAGCAGCCAGGACAGACTGAACCTCGATTATACGTCAGAAATGGAAAAAGCGATGCAGCTGTCACACGGAATTGGATACGAGGAATATGGACGCCGGCTGGAAACAAGAATGAAAGTAGAGCGGCAGAGAGAGCTTGATTATGAAAAAAGCAAGCGGATTTCTGCGGGAGCTTATTGAGAAAATCAATCTTTTAAAAAAGGGTGGGAATCCACTCTTTTTCTTTTTCAATCGCTTTAATAAAGTGCTGATCTTTGTTAAACTTGAGGAATGTGCAAGGCACGATAAAAAGTTGTATTTACTTTTCATTTGTTATAAAATTAGAATGAGAATAAAATGAGAATAATGATTATATATTTTTGGAGGTATAGATATGGCTGCTTCAACATTAACGATCAAAGATCTTCACGTTGAAATCGAAGGGAAAGAGATCTTAAAGGGTGTAAACCTTGAAATAAAAGGTGGAGAATTCCACGCAGTAATGGGCCCGAACGGAACTGGTAAATCCACTTTATCAGCTGCTATTATGGGGCATCCTAAATATGAAGTAACAAAAGGCAGCATCACGCTTGACGGCAAAGATGTACTGGAGATGGAAGTGGACGAGCGTGCGCAGGCAGGCTTATTCCTTGCGATGCAGTACCCAAGTGAAATCAGCGGTGTGACAAATGCCGACTTCCTTCGCTCAGCAATCAACGCGCGCAGAGAAGAAGGCGATGAAATTTCTCTCATGAAATTCATCCGCAAAATGGACGAAAACATGGAGTTCCTTGAAATGGACCCCGAAATGGCTCAGCGCTATCTTAACGAAGGCTTCTCAGGCGGGGAGAAAAAACGCAACGAAATCCTTCAATTAATGATGATTGAACCGAAAATCGCCATCCTTGATGAAATTGACTCAGGTCTTGATATTGACGCTTTGAAAGTTGTATCAAAAGGGATCAACAAAATGCGCAGCGAAAACTTCGGCTGCTTGATGATCACTCACTATCAGCGCCTGTTAAACTACATCACTCCGGATGTTGTTCACGTTATGATGCAAGGCCGCGTTGTAAAATCCGGCGGTGCAGAGCTTGCACAGCGTCTTGAAGCAGAAGGTTATGACTGGATCAAACAAGAACTTGGCATTGAAGACGAAACTGTTGGCCAAGAAGCGTAAGCGTTAGGGGGATTAATATGACACTAGGTACAAAACTATCCGTAGATCAGGAGTATCTCAAAAGCTTTTCCGAAAAGCACCAAGAACCTGCCTGGCTGAAGAACCTGCGCTTACAGGCTCTTGAACAAGCTGAGGATCTGCCGATGCCGAAACCTGACAAAACAAAAATCACAAACTGGAACTTCACGAATTTCGCGAAGCATACAGTGGATAACGAACCGCTTTCTTCATTAGAAGATTTGACTGATGAAGTAAAAGCGCTGATCGACATTGAAAACGAAGATAAAACATTATACGTACAGCGTGACCAGACGCCGGCACATCTTTCTCTTTCTCAAGAATTGAAAGACAAAGGCGTCATCTTCACTGATATTCTGACTGCTGCACGCGAGCACAGCGACTTGGTGGAGAAATACTTTATGAAGGACGGCGTGAAGGTTGACGAACATAAGTTAACTGCACTTCACGCGGCTCTTGTTAACGGAGGAGCATTCCTTTATGTTCCGAAAAATGTTCAGGTGGAGACGCCGGTTCAGGCTGTTTATGTCCACGAAAGCAATGATACAGCTCTATTCAACCACGTGCTGATTGTGGCTGAAGACCACAGTTCTGTAACATATGTAGAAAACTACATCAGCACTGTAAACCCGAAAGACGCTGTCTTCAATATTATCAGTGAGGTCATCACAGGTGATAATGCCAGCGTGACATACGGTGCGGTGGATAATCTGTCAAGCGGTGTGACAACTTATGTGAACCGCCGCGGTGCTGCGCGCGGACGCGACAGCAAAATCGAGTGGGCTCTTGGCCTGATGAACGACGGCGACACGATTTCCGAAAATACAACAAACCTTTACGGTGACGGCACATACGGCGATACGAAAACGGTTGTTGTCGGAAGAGGAGAGCAGACAGAAAACTTCACAACACAAATCATCCATTTCGGTAAAGCTTCTGAAGGCTATATCTTGAAGCACGGTGTGATGAAGGATTCCGCTTCTTCTATCTTTAACGGAATCGGCAAAATCGAACATGGCGCTTCTAAAGCGAATGCGGAGCAAGAATCACGCGTGCTGATGCTTAGCGAAAAAGCACGCGGAGACGCAAACCCTATTCTTTTAATTGACGAAGACGATGTAACTGCAGGACATGCGGCATCTGTCGGCCGTGTGGACCCTATTCAGCTTTACTACCTGATGAGCCGTGGAATTCCGAAAGAAGAAGCAGAACGCTTAGTCATTTACGGATTCCTTGCACCGGTAGTAAATGAACTTCCGATTGAAGGCGTTAAGAAACAATTAGTTTCTGTTATCGAAAGGAAAGTGAAGTAATGAATATCACAGATATTCGTGAACAGTTCCCGATCCTTCATCAGCAAGTGAACGGACATGATCTCGTTTATCTCGACAGCGCGGCGACTTCTCAGAAG
Source organism: Bacillus sp. PS95 (assembly GCF_037963565.1). NCBI lineage: Bacteria > Bacillati > Bacillota > Bacilli > Caryophanales > Bacillaceae > Bacillus > Bacillus sp. PS95. The sequence continues at coordinate 3,321,701 of NZ_CP150160.1, read as the reverse complement.
CCGCGTGCTGTCATTGAAACACTGGATAAGTATTATAACCAATACAATTCCAATGTTCACCGGGGCGTCCATACACTTGGAACCAGAGCGACAGATGGTTATGAAGGAGCGCGTGAAAAAGTCCGCAAGTTTATTAACGCGAAGTCAATGGCTGAGATTATTTTCACAAAAGGCACGACCACATCACTGAATATGGTGGCGTTAAGCTATGCACGCGCCAACCTGAAACCTGGTGATGAAGTGGTCATCACCTACATGGAGCATCATGCGAATATCATTCCGTGGCAGCAGGCTGTAAAAGCAACTGGCGCCACATTAAAATATATTCCGTTGCAGGAAGACGGAACGATTTCTTTAGAAGACGTCAGAGAAACGGTCACAAGCAACACAAAAATTGTTGCGGTGTCTCATGTATCTAATGTCCTCGGCACGGTCAACCCGATTAAAGAAATGGCGAAAATCGCTCATGACAATGGGGCTGTCATTGTGGTGGACGGTGCACAAAGCACGCCTCACATGAAAATTGACGTGCAGGATCTCGATTGCGACTTCTTTGCGCTTTCTTCCCATAAAATGTGCGGACCTACTGGTGTTGGTGTGCTGTACGGAAAGAAAGCCCTGCTGGAAAACATGGAGCCTGCCGAATTCGGCGGTGAAATGATCGACTTTGTCGGGCTTTATGAATCAACTTGGAAAGAGCTTCCGTGGAAATTCGAAGCGGGTACGCCGATTATTGCAGGAGCAATCGGCCTCGGTGCCGCCATTGATTTTCTCGAAGAAATCGGTCTTGATGAGATTTCCCGCCATGAGCACAAGCTTGCAGCTTATGCGCTTGAACGCTTCCGCCAGCTTGACGGCGTAACGGTTTACGGGCCGGAAGAGCGTGCCGGGCTTGTCACATTTAACCTTGATGATGTTCATCCGCACGATGTGGCGACTGTGCTTGATGCGGAGGGAATTGCAGTCAGAGCCGGCCACCATTGTGCGCAGCCGCTGATGAAATGGCTGGATGTAACTGCTACTGCAAGAGCAAGCTTTTATCTGTATAATACAGAGGAAGAGATTGATAAGCTTGTGGAAGCTCTTCAAAAGACAAAGGAGTATTTTACAAATGTCTTTTAATGCAAACTTAGATACATTGTACAGACAGGTGATTATGGATCATTACAAAAACCCGCGAAATAAAGGGGTTTTGAATGACAGCATTGTCGTGGATATGAACAATCCGACATGCGGCGACCGCATCAGACTGACAATGAAGCTTGACGGAGACATCGTGGAAGATGCGAAGTTTGAAGGGGAAGGCTGTTCCATTTCAATGGCATCCGCTTCGATGATGACTCAGGCGATTAAAGGGAAAGATATTGAAACTGCCCTTTCCATGTCTAAGATTTTCTCGGATATGATGCAAGGGAAAGAGTATGATGATTCTATAGATCTCGGGGATATTGAAGCCCTTCAAGGCGTTTCAAAATTCCCGGCCCGTATCAAATGTGCAACCCTGTCATGGAAAGCACTTGAAAAAGGAGTCGCGAAAGAAGAAGGCGGCAATTAAAAGGATTGGAGTGAAAATGGATGGCTAAAAAAATGCCTGATATTGGTGAATACAAGTATGGTTTTCACGACAAGGACGTTTCCATTTTCCGTTCAGAGCGCGGATTGACAAAAGAAATCGTAGAAGAAATTTCTCGCATGAAAGAAGAGCCTCAATGGATGCTTGACTTCCGCTTGAAATCACTTGAGCATTTCTACAACATGCCGATGCCTCAATGGGGCGGAGATTTAAACTCACTGAACTTTGACGAAATTACGTACTACGTAAAACCGTCTGAGCGTTCAGAGCGTTCTTGGGATGAAGTTCCTGAAGAAATTAAACAAACATTCGACAAGCTCGGTATTCCTGAAGCTGAACAAAAATACCTTGCGGGTGTTTCTGCTCAGTACGAATCTGAGGTTGTATACCACAACATGAAAGAAGATCTTGAAGCACAAGGCATCGTCTTTAAAGACACTGACAGCGCGCTGAAAGAGAATGAAGATATTTTCCGTGAGCACTGGGCAAAAGTAATCCCGCCGACTGATAACAAGTTTGCGGCGCTTAACTCAGCTGTTTGGTCCGGCGGATCTTTCATCTACGTGCCTAAAGGCGTGAAGGTTGAAACACCGCTTCAAGCTTACTTCCGTATCAACTCTGAGAACATGGGTCAGTTCGAACGTACACTGATCATTGTTGACGAAGAAGCAAGTGTTCATTATGTTGAAGGCTGTACTGCGCCTGTTTACACAACAAACTCACTTCACAGTGCGGTCGTTGAGATCATCGTGAAAAAAGGCGGCTACTGCCGTTATACAACGATCCAAAACTGGGCGAACAACGTTTACAACCTTGTAACAAAGCGTACAGTCTGTGAAGAAAACGCAACAATGGAATGGATCGACGGCAACATCGGTTCTAAGCTGACAATGAAATATCCGGCTTGTATCCTAAAAGGCGAAGGCGCGCGCGGTATGACGCTTTCTATCGCTCTTGCGGGTAAAGGCCAGCATCAGGATGCAGGTGCGAAAATGATTCACCTTGCACCAAACACATCATCTACAATCGTATCAAAATCGATTTCAAAACAGGGCGGAAAAGTAACGTACCGCGGAATCGTCCACTTCGGACGCAAAGCGGAAGGCGCCCGCTCTAACATCGAGTGCGATACGCTCATTATGGATAACAAATCAACTTCAGACACAATTCCTTACAATGAAATCTTAAATGATAACATTTCATTGGAGCACGAAGCGAAAGTGTCTAAAGTATCTGAAGAGCAGCTCTTCTACTTGATGAGCCGCGGTATTTCTGAAGAAGAAGCAACTGAAATGATCGTAATGGGCTTCATCGAGCCATTCACAAAAGAGCTTCCAATGGAATACGCAGTAGAAATGAACCGTTTGATTAAGTTCGAAATGGAAGGTTCTATTGGATAACTAACGATTAACCCTTGTTTATCAAGGGTTTTTCTTATTTTTGATACGTGCCAAGTTTCTGTCATGCCAACTTTTTGCCAAGCTTTTATTATCTTAATATGTAAGATGCGAATTTTGCAAGTTCATCCTGTTCGATTTTTTCCATTATATGATGGTTTCACTTGTTGTTTTTATGCCCCAATCTTTTCGATACATAAATCAGGGAAGGGATGCACCTCATTCAAGCACAAGACAGTGTGTGGCCCCTATATTCGACCCCCGAAGCTTTATGTTAGTTCTGTTCTTATACAGCTATTTAATTTAGCTGCTCTTTATATTGAATTAACGGGGCAGGATAGTTGAAGAAGAAAGGTTCGTAACATAAACTAAATATGTACATAAATATGGAAGGATTGCTAGAAAAGAAACTTATATCTGGTTCAATAATTAAGAGATAAGGAAACATTTTCTGGAAGGAATGAAAGGGAATTATTATGAGTGAAACAATGCAGCGGATTAATCAATTTAGAGATGAGCGCAACTGGCGGCAATTTCATAATGAAAAAGATCTGGCCATTTCCATCTCTTTAGAAGCCAATGAATTATTGGAATTATTTCAATGGAAAACACCAGAGGAATCCAAGGGAAATCTTGAGCGACTTAAAGAAGAACTGGCAGATGTGCTGATTTACTCTTATATGATGGCTGATAATCTAGGATTTGATATTGATGAAATCATCGCCGAAAAATTAAATAAAAATGCCCGGAAATATCCAGTTCCCAAAAGCTTTGGTCAAAAAAAGAAATATAATGAACTGGATGAGGTAGATTAAGCAATGGCTAAGTACAAATGTATAACATTGAAAGTGAAAAATGGAGAATTGGATGGTTTCGATAGACTTCGTCAGCCTGAACAAAATATCCTTAAAAATGGCAATGTCGTTTATATCTATAAAGGGTCGAAGTCGAAAAAGATTTACATTGGACAAACGAAACAATTTACTGTGCGGAATAAGCAACACTACAATGGTGAAGATGAAAGATTTAATAATGCAGATTTCGACCAAGTGATTATTCTTTGTTCAGTTTATTTAGATGGTGGTACAGCTTTATATGATGTCGAAAGCCAGCTAATCACATACTTTAAGGCAGAGAATTCAAACTCTAGAAAGCAACTGGTTCATTATGACAATGATGACATTACTAATGGAAATAAGGGTATCAGCGTCAATGCCTATCGAGACCAAGAAAAGGTTGCTTCAGAAGTTGTTTTGCCTTTTTGGGAAAACGAGCTATACCCTAATGGATGGGTAAGCACACCGACTTTAAAGAAGTTGCGCAATGAAGCACTGGTCAAATATAGCCCAATCAAAGTAATAACAGAACAGCAAATGGACATTCTAGATGAGATTGAATCAAATCCTGATATAAGCTTTGTGATTAATGGTGATGCAGGTACTGGCAAAACCGTGCTACTGACTCATTTGGTCGCTAAGCTGTTGAATGATAAACCTAATCATAGAATAGCAGTCGTTTTGCAGCCTAACTGGATTAAAACGGCAAAGCAAATCTTTAGAGTATATGGAATGAACAACAGTAACCTTACACTTGCTACTTCGACAAAGTTGATTAATGACGATGAAAATTATGATATTGTAATTGTTGACGAATCTCATAAGCTTTCCAGAAAATTTTCAAAGCAAATGGCATCTTTTAATAGTGTGTATAAAGGAAGATTTGCACAGGATGAGAACCACTTAGAGTGCTTAAAAAAATTAGGTCGTCAAATTGTGTTAATGTATGATGTATTGCAAGCTATTCGCCCTGCCAATATGACACGTGCGCAATTTAAGGAAGCAACCACAGATTTTGAAAAGAGATACTTAACAACGCAATTTAGAATTCAAGCTCCAAAAGGCAAGAACTATACATCAGAGGATTTCGTAAATGGCATAAAATATCTTTTGTATAAGGATACAGGTCTATTAGAACAAGAAGCAACGAATTTTAACCCGAATTTTAACAGAGCGGTTTTTCATGATGATGATGCAGATGCTTATTTTGGATATTTTGAAACAGAACCTTTAAAGAATTTGATTGATTGGGTAGAAGAAGACAGAAATTTCAATCCTGAACACATAAACCGCGTGTTAGGTGGATTAGTTGAACCTTGGAAGCAGGCTGATGGCAAAGACCATTCGATCACTCATTGGCATGAAGGGAATATCAAACGAAGATGGAATTCTACTCAAGAAAATTGGGTTTTTTCAGAGGATGCCGATGCCGAAGATCAGATTGGCTCTGTCTTCGCAGTTCAGGGAATCGATTTGAATAAAGTCGGTGTTTTAATCGGCAATGATCTGCAAGTCGACGCAAAGGGTCGGTTATTCGGTAATCCAGAGAATTTTCATAATGTAAACGGTAAGTTCTCAAAAGACGATGAAAGCCCTAAAAATGCACAAGAGTTTACCTTATTTGTGTTGAACATTTACTATATTTTGATGACTAGAGGAATTGACGGGATTCGTCTGGGATTCTGGAAGAATGAAGCATTTAAAAAGTATATGAAGGAAATATTGGAGATTAAATAAGTATCTGATACTTTGCATGTTCAAATTTTTTACAACTATTAACTAGTATTCTCAGGACTTATCTTTTTAGGATTGGCTGGGTTATTTGAGCCAAGTCACAATAGCTGTCTTCGACGATACATGCGGGTAACCTTATTCACATTGTATAGGAGTAATCAATGCATGAAATAACCATATTTCTAAACGATTTATTGGTGAATTCTAATCAAAAATTATAACTGTATTATTTACGATTAATTAAAGTTCATTCGGTTAATTCCTTCATAAAAAAGGACGTGACTGGTTTTCAGTCGCGTCCTTTTTGTATGCAGAAGAAAAACCGCTGGCCGAGGGGCCGCGGTTTTTTACTCTTCTTCTGTCTCTTGATTGATAATTTGCTTTACAGATGATCTGCTGTTATTTTCTCTGTTCATCTCTCGCAATTGAGTATAAGCCATATCGAATTCCTCTTTTGTCATCTGCTTTGCGGCTAATGCAGAGCATAATATAGCAAAAGCAATTGGCATTGTATCAATGTGAATGTCGATATGGACCTCTGAGTTGCCGCTGTTTTTGATAACAGATTCAGTAGTGGGTATCTCTTGAGTATGTCTGTTGAGAGGAATGATGTTTTCGTTCATTAGTCTTCTCCGTCTTGTGACTGCGCCTGTGCCTGATCCTGATCTGTATTCACGCTGACCACAACTTTTGCATTACCGCTGTTTTGGACTTTTGCGACTGCCGCATCGCGTCTGTTTTCTTCATTTTCATGACGATTTTCGCTCATGGTATCATCCTTTCTCTATTGATAGTGACAGGATATTCGATAGGAGAGTAAAGAGATTGGACGAACTTCGCGGTTTTTCCACATTAGGGCAAAAGGTCGAAGGAAAGCATTCTATTTGGTAAAATGAATAGACATTATAATAGAAAAGGTGTTTGCATATGAAATCGTACATCATCGTCGGCGCAGGGATTCTGGGCGCGTCGACGGCTTATCATCTCGCAAAATCAGGCGCTCGCGTTACTGTCATTGATCGGAAAGAGCCGGGACAAGCGACTGATGCGGCGGCGGGGATCGTCTGTCCATGGCTCTCGCAACGCCGTAATCAGGATTGGTACCAGCTTGCTAAGGGGGGAGCCAGGTACTATAAGGATTTAATCCATCAATTGGAAAAAGACGGTGAAACGGATACAGGATACAAACGTGTCGGTGCCATCAGCATTCATACTGACGCGTCTAAACTCGATAAAATGGAGGAAAGAGCGTATAAGAGACGGGAGGATGCGCCGGAAATCGGCGACATTACCCGCTTGTCTGCAAGTGAAACGAAAAAGCTGTTTCCGATTTTAGCTGACGGCTATGAATCGGTTCATATCAGCGGTGCCGCCCGTGTGAACGGAAGAGCGCTGTGCCGGTCGCTTTTAAGCGCTGCAGAGAAACGCGGCGCAACGGTCATCAAAGGAAATGCGTCCTTGCTTTTTGAAAACGGAACAGTCACCGGCGTGCAAACAGATACAAAGCAGTTTGCGGCTGACGCGGTCATTGTGACGGCGGGAGCATGGGCCAATGAGATATTGAAGCCTCTTGGCATTCATTTTCAAGTGTCATTTCAAAAAGCGCAGATTATGCATTTTGAAATGCCAGATGCAGATACAGGATCGTGGCCGGTTGTAATGCCGCCGAGTGATCAGTACATTCTTTCGTTTGATAACGGCAGAATTGTAGCCGGCGCCACACACGAAAACGATGCCGGCCTTGATGATCTTCGTGTGACAGCCGGAGGCCAGCACGAAGTATTGAGCAAAGCGTTAGCCGTTGCACCGGGTCTTGCTGATGCGGCTGCTGTTGAAACAAGAGTGGGCTTCAGGCCGTTTACACCCGGATTTCTGCCGGTCGTAGGGGCCGTGCCGAATGTTCAAGGCCTGTACGCTGCAAACGGTTTGGGTGCTTCTGGACTGACGATGGGGCCGTTCTTGGGTGCAGAGCTCGCAAAGCTAGTTCTCGGAAAGCAGACAGAATTAGACCTTAGTCCTTATCATCCAGCCGGAGCACTTGCATAATAAGCAAGAGCATAACAAACAAATATAATAAAGCTGTTCTAGCTTTTCTTTTCTGTATGTGTTAGCATTTATCTTTAATGAAAAAGAGGACGTGAACTGATTTTGATAAAAATTGATATACCCGCACCGAATGTCACCATCACTGAACGACAGCAGTCAGCTAATGATAACGAACCGAAGATAAAACCGATTCACGGATTCATCGACTTTCACCAGATCCCAAGGGACAAAGGCGGCATTTTTATGTTTTACAACATTCATGACGAGCTGCTGTTTGTCGGTAAAGCCAGAAAGTTAAGACAGAGAATTAAGAAGCATTTCGAAGACACTGTTTCACCAATCAAACATCACAGAGATGAAGTTTATAAAATTGAGGTATGTGTAGTTGATGATCCAATGGAAAGAGAGATTTACGAAACATATATCATCAATACACAGCACTCGAAGTACAATATAGACAAGGTATTTTTTAAATAAGACGTCAGTCTGCGGATTGAACAGCGAAGCCAGAGCTTAAGTCAAGTTCTGGCTTTTGATTTGGGCATTTTTTCGCATATAGACCCTTTGTCTATCATTCGAATAAATTATTGAGAAATTTCAGAAAATAATATTGACAATCCTACCCGCGGACTTTAATATAACATTATATAATGTTATATAACGTTATATAATAAAAACGGGGAGTGAAGGATTTGAGTCAGGCCACAGCAAAAGTAAATCGTGAGGTTCAAGCTTTCTTGCAGGATTTGAAAGGGAAAACCATTGATCATGTATTCTTTGTCGCATGCGGAGGGTCTTCTGCCATTATGTATCCGAGTAAGTATGTGTTTGACAGAGAGTCAAAATCAATAAACTCCGACCTCTACAGCGCCAACGAATTTATTCAGCGCAACCCTGTTCAGCTTGGTGAAAAGTCTCTTGTTATTTTGTGCTCGCATTCGGGAAATACCCCGGAGACAGTCAAAGCTGCTGCGTTTGCAAGGGGCAAGGGCGCACTTACGATTGCGATGACGTTTAAACCGGAGTCTCCTTTAGCGCAGGAAGCGCAATATGTTGCCCAGTACGATTGGGGTGATGAGGCGCTTGCGATCAATACAAACTATGGCGTTTTGTATCAAATCGTTTTTGGCACCCTGCAAGTATTAGAAAACAATACGAAATTCCAACAAGCAATTGAAGGCTTAGATCAATTGCAGGCTGTATATGAAAAAGCCCTTAAGCAGGAAGCTGACAACGCCAAGCAATTTGCAAAAGCCCATGAAAAAGAAAGCATTATTTATACCATGGCAAGCGGTGCAAACTACGGTGTCGCTTACTCCTACAGCATCTGCATTCTCATGGAAATGCAATGGATTCATTCCCACGCCATTCATGCCGGAGAATATTTTCACGGACCGTTTGAAATTATTGATGAATCCGTGCCGTTTATCATCCTGCTCGGTTTAGATGAAACAAGACCTCTTGAAGAGCGGGCGCTTACCTTCTCGAAAAAGTATGGCAAAAAGCTCACTGTGCTTGATGCTGCATCTTACGACTTCACTGCAATTGACGATTCAGTTAAAGGCTATCTTGCTCCGCTCGTTCTCAATCGTGTGCTGAGAAGCTATGCAGACGAGCTGGCAGAGGCGAGAAATCATCCTTTATCTCATAGAAGATACATGTGGAAAGTTGAGTATTGATCTGAAAATGAAGAACCATTATGCATTAGACTATAATGTTATATAACATTATAGTCTAATGTCCAGAGGAGGCCAACCCTTTGAAGAAAATGTTGTTGTTCTTGATCATTGCAGCTGTCAGTATGTTCACCATTGCAGGCTGTTCGAGCCAAAGCAGTTCATCGGACGGAAAGGTGACATTGAAATTTTTCCACAGATGGCCGAAGGAGCCGGAAAAAAGTTATTTTGAAGAGGTTGTTAAGGAATTTGAAAAAGAACACCCAGATATCGATATTCAAATTGAAGCCGTTTTAAATGACTCCTATAAAGATAAAATTAAGGTCATGCTGGGAACCACCAGCCCTCCTGACATTTACTTCTCTTGGAGCGATGAGTTTGCTTTTAAATTTATCAGAGGCAATAAAGCACTTGATCTCTCGTCCTACTACAAAAATGACACCGATTGGTCATCACAGCTCGTTCAATCGCAAATTACACCATTTACTTATGAAAACAAGCAATATGGCGTACCGTGGCAAATGGACGCTAAATCATTCTTCTATAATAAAGACATTTTCCAAAAGCTGAATCTTGATCCCCCGAAGACGTGGGATGAATTAATCGATGTGTCAAAAAAGCTGAAAGAACATGGCTACACACCGATCAGCTTTGGAACAAAGGCGACTTGGACAATCTCGCACTATATCGGCACGCTTAATCAGCGGATGGTCGATGAAAAAACGCGAGACAAGGACTATAACGCCAAAACGGGTGAATTTACTGATGAAGGCTACGTAAAAGCACTTGAAAAGCTTCAAGAGCTGATGCCTTACTTTAATAAACATGTAAACTCCGTCGACCACGAATATGTGAGACAGCAATTTAAGAGCGGAAAGTCGGCGATGATATATGCGGAAACAGCGGAAATCAAGCTGGTTGAACCGGTTAATCTCGGGATGTTCCCATTTCCTGAAATCAGCGGGCAGAAAGGATCTTCAGAAGCGTTAACGGGAGCGCCGGAAGGATTCATGATTTCCTCAAGAACAAAACATCCGAAGGAAGCGATGGAATTTTTGCAGTTCTTGACGTCGAAAAGAATGGGCGAAAAGCTCGTGAAAGATGTCGGGAAATACAGTGCAGTGCAAGGTACGGCTACTGAAGAAAATGCAACAGCTATTCAGCGTGAAGCCGTTCAGCATATTGTTGATGCCAAATCAATGGTTCCATGGTTTGATATGGATGTCGATGTTGAAGTCGCAGATGCGTACCTAACAGGCGTCCAGCAAATGCTTGGCGGCGACATGACACCGCAGCAGGTGATGAAAGCCGTTCAAAAGGCAGCAAAGCAGGTGAGGGCGTCAGCTGAATAAATCAAAGAAAAGGTGAAGCTTCGCACCTTTTCTTTTTATAAAGGAGATGAGATACCCTTGGTCAATCAGAATAAAATAATCCCCTATTTGTTTTTGGTGCCCGCTCTCGTTTTTTTACTTTTCGTTTATATCCCGATTTTTGAGAATGTATTCCTCAGCCTGTTTCAGTGGAGCTCATTTTCTCCGGAAAAAACGTTTATCGGCTTAAAAAACTATGTTGAATTATTTCATGATCCTGTCTTCTATCAGGCACTGACCAATAATGTGCTTTATGCAGTGATCTCAATTGTATGCCAGGTATTTGGCGGTTTGATTTTGGCGGCGGTGCTTGAGGATAAGCTGGTCAGAAAATGGTCGCCGTTTTTTCGTACCGTTTTCTTTTTGCCGGTTGTCATCTCAATGACTGTGATCGCGCTTTTGTTTGATTTTATTTACAATCCGGAGACAGGGCTTTTGAATCAGCTGCTTCAGGCCATCGGTCTTGATCAGCTGACGAGGGCCTGGCTCGGGGATGACAGCACAGCTATGCTTTCTGTCATTTTTGTGTCCCAGTGGCAATCTGTCGGTTATATTGCGATGCTGTACATCGTGTCGATTCAAAAAATACCGGATGAACTGTATGAAGCGGCCCGGCTTGACGGCGCGGGTAAAATTCAGCAGTTTTTTCATATTACTGTTCCCCAGACGAAAGAGATGTCTTTTGTTGCGGTGGTCATGACGCTGACCGGGGCCTTTACGGTCTTTAATGAGCCGTACATTTTGACAGGCGGCGGGCCGGGAAACGCGTCAGAAGTCTTGAGCACGTTTTTATATAAAAGCGCCTTTACAAAGGATATGATGGGCTACGCCTCAGCGATTGCCACTGTCGTGTTAATCATTACGCTTGCATTATCGCTCATGCAAATGAAGTTCTTTAAAACCGGAAAGGAGGAGTAACTGATGCTGCCTCAGAAGAAGACAGATTCGTTCAGATTGGAGCCTGTGCCTGACCAGCACATTGAGGTGAAAAGAAAGCCTAGACGAAAATGGTATATCGGAGAAACGTCTGTGTGGGTTTTTCTGTTTCTTTATCTGATTGCGATTGCCTATCCGCTTCTCTGGATGGTGATGAGCGCCTTTAAAAACTCTGACGATATTTTTGAGCACAGCTGGTCGCTGCCGTCTTCGTGGCATCCGGAAAATTTTGTTTCCGCCTGGAACCAGGGGATTTCTTCTTATTTTATGAACAGTGTCATCGTTACGGCGCTGACGTGTGTGATCACTGTCTTTATCAGTGCATGGGCAGCGTATGGCCTTTCCCGGTTTGAGTTTAAAGGAAAAGGATTCTTTTTGGTGCTATGTCTTGGCGGATTGATGCTGACGCCGCAGGTCAGTCTTGTGCCGCTTTATTCTATTATTCAGTCGCTTGGCCTGTACAATACGTATTGGGCGTTAATCCTGCCGTATGCGGCTTATCGGATCCCATTCACCATCATTTTGATCCGCTCTTATTTTTTTTCTATTTCAAAAGAATTGGAGGAGGCGGCCTATTTGGATGGGTGTACAAGTTTTGGAGTATTTTTCAGAATTTTCTTACCGATGAGCGTGCCGATTTTGGTGACATCCGGCATTTTGACGGCTTACCATACATGGAATGAGTTTATGTTTGCGATTATTTTCATAGATGATGAGAATTTGCGGACCATTCCAGCCGGGCTGATGCAGTTCAGAGACGCGCTGCAGACAAACTGGGGCGTCCTGCTGGCGGGGTTAACGATTTCAGCCGCGCCGATTATTATTCTATTTTTATTGATGCAGAAATATTTTGTCCGCGGGATTGCAAGCGGCAGTGTAAAAGGATAAAGGAGGAAGCGCTATGAAATTGATTGCGGTTGGAGATAATGTTGTAGATTACTACCAGGATCAAGAAACATTTTACCCGGGAGGAAATGCCTTAAACGTTGCTGTGCTTGCCAAGCGGCTCGGGCATGAGTCTTCCTATATCGGAATCGTCGGCAATGACGAAGCCGCGGCGCATCTGTTGAACGTTCTCAAGCTGGAGCAGGTCAATGCAGATTATATCCGCCAGGCGCACGGGGAAAACGGGATGGCGATTGTCACCCTTGATGAACAGGGGGACCGTATTTTTGTCAGGTCAAATAAAGGCGGCATTCAGTCCCGGCTTCGGCTCGTGTTCCAGGAGAAAGATATAGCCTTTATCAGCGGACATGATCTGCTGCATACGAGCGTGTACAGCAGGCTTGAGAACGATCTTCCGAAGCTGTGCGGGCTTGTCCCGGTCTCATTTGATTTTTCAACCAATCGGGAGGATGATTATTTGAGGAGGGTCTGTCCTTATGTGACGTATGCGTTTTTTTCAGGAAGCGATTTGAGTGAGTCGGAATGCGGTGAGCTTGCCAAAACAGCTCATGGATACGGAGCCAAAATGGTTTGTATGACCCGAGGGGGCCAAGGAGCAATCCTGTCTGCGGGTGATCGAGTCTATCATCAGCCGATTGTGGAAGCTGATATAATAGATACACTTGGGGCGGGAGATTCTTTTATAGCAGGCTTTTTGACTGCCTTTTGCGTGAAGCAGGATATAACGTACGCTTTGCGCCAGGCTGCTGAAACGGCTGCGAAAACATGCGGTGTGTACGGAGCTTTCGGCTATGGCTATCCTTATCGCTTGGAGGACGGGGGAAGCAGTGAAAAAACGAGAATACTATAAGCAGTGTCTCGTTTTTTATGCCTGTTATGTGTAGGGGCTGTTGATGGTAAAAGTGACACGGTTTGTGTGCATCAAAAACAATGAGCAATAGATTGGCTGGTCGTTTGATGTAAAAGCCGTTTTATCAATTTCAAACAGCGCATCCCCGATATCACAATCCAGGTATTTGCTTTCCTCCTGCTGGGCATATACAACGTTTAATAGCTTCGTATTGTGCGTGGGTACAACTTTGTATTGCTGTTTCAAAATATCATGCATGGAGACGCCGTCAGCAATAAAGGTATCAATGCCGGGAAACAAATCAAGCGGATAATGCGTCACTTCAAAGGTGAGAGGCTGATCATCATTATATAAAATCCGTTTTAATTCAACGACAGGGCTCTCGGGTTGGATTTGAAGCTTTTCTGCGATGGGTTTTGACGCTGGAATGATGTCATGGGACAGCACATGATGCTTCGGTTTTTTGCCGGTTGATTCCATAAATTCCGAGTAGCCGTTTACAGCGATCAGCTCTCGTTTTAATTTAGGGCTTTTAACGAACGTTCCCTTTCCCTGCTGCCTGATCAGATAGCCTTCTTCGACTAAATCGAGAATGGCTTTCCTGACGGTGATGCGGCTGACGTTATACTTGGTGCAAAGCTCGTTTTCGGTAGGCAGCTTGGCGGTTGGGGAATACACGCCCTTTTTGATGTCATCAGTGATGATTTGTTTTAGCTGAATGTATAAAGGTGTAGAACTTCCGTTGTTTAACAAAGGGTAGCCTCCTTTTAACCTATTATTTATATTATAATGTATTATGACGTTATAATACAAATTTACATTTTTTATTTTAGAAATATAGCAAAAATGGGAATCGATTACTCTAAAAATAACAGAAAGACCAAGTTGTTTCCAGTGACGAAATAACGGGTCAAAAGATAGGGGGACTTTTCTGATGGCTTCATTAACATTTGAACACGTCAAAAAATCATATCACTCACAATTAACCGTGAAGGACTTTGATTTAGATGTAAAGGATAAGGAGCTTTTGGTGCTGGTGGGGCCGTCAGGATGCGGAAAATCAACAACGCTGCGGATGGTGGCTGGATTAGAAAGCATTTCTGAAGGAAATCTTCTTATTGATGGGGAGCGGGTCAATGATCTTCCGCCGAAAGAACGTGATATTGCGATGGTATTCCAGAACTATGCGCTTTATCCGCATATGACGGTTTTTGATAATATGGCGTTTGGATTAAAGCTCAGAAAGATGGCGAAACAGGAAATTGCCGAGCGGGTTCATGCGGCAGCCAGAATTTTAGAAATTGAACATTTGCTGAAGAGAAAACCGAAGGCGCTCTCCGGCGGGCAGCGGCAAAGGGTGGCGCTTGGCAGGTCGATTGTGAGGGAGCCGAAGGTCTTTTTAATGGACGAGCCGCTTTCTAATCTGGATGCAAAACTAAGAGTGACGATGCGGACAGAAATCAGCAAGCTGCACCAGCGATTAGAGGCAACGATCATTTATGTCACGCATGACCAGACCGAAGCAATGACTATGGGAGATCGGATTGTCGTCATGAATGAAGGGGAAATCCAGCAAGTGGCGAAACCTCATGACATTTATCATTACCCGGCCAATTTGTTTGTCGCAGGCTTCATTGGCTCTCCTGGGATGAACTTTTTGAAAGGCATCATAGAACAGCAGCATGGCGAGCTGTTTTTCACAAATTCTTCGATCCGGCTTCATATTCCTGAAGAAAAAGCAAAGCGGCTGAAGGAAAAGGGATATGCCGGAGAACAGATGATTGCCGGTGTACGGCCGGAGCACATCACACAAATGACAGGAAATGACCAGTTGTTTGATTCAGTGTTTCAAGCGAAGGTGGAAGTGAATGAAAATCTGGGCTCGGAGCTCATAGTGCATGTCATGGCTGGGGACGAGCGGCTCAAGGTCCGCCTGGACGGAAACACGCGAATCGATGCAGGCGATTCAATCCAGCTCTCAGTGAAAATGGACCACGTCGTCTTTTTCGATGCGGAAACGGAAGAGGCTGTGTATTAGAAAAAGGTGCTCCTAAAAAGGAGCACCTTTTTCTTACGGCCAAATCTCATCCGCCCATTCAGGGTGGTCGATAAATGGATTGCGGTTGTGCTGATATTTTTCATAAATGATTTCATTTCTTTTCCGCTCGCGGTCGTCAACCGGATCCTGCTTATTCCATTCGAGCAGGACAGATTGTTTGCCATGATAAGGAGCTGAGCCGTTGCCTGTCTTATCATTAAGCTCAAGATCAGGATAGCCGTCATCACCCTCGTAACGGACAGCCATGTAAAACAGCATGCGGGCAACATCGCCTTTCACATCATCGCGGGGCTCCCATGAATCGCCGTCATAATAATTTCCGGGTGCCTTCGCATATTCAGTGCCGCCATTGTCAAAATCCATATTTCCTCTGGCGCTGTTAACTTGAACATCAGCCGGGCGCAAATGATGAATATCAGTACCAGGTCCCTTGCTCGTACCAAAATCGCCATGGGATTTCGCCCAGACATGCTCGCGGTTCCAATCGCCGACATTGCCGCCGTTCAGGTTTTTGGAACGCGATTCATTCGTATAGAGCAGGATGACGTTATTCGGATTTCTTGGGTCTTCATCCGTTTCTTTCAGCGCGTTCCACACTTCGCTGTAGGACAGCATCGTGTGTCCGCTGATAATACGGTGCAGGGTGCTTTTTAGCGAGTCTCCTGTTTTACCTTCAGCCCCTTCATAATAGGTATCTGTGTCAGCATAGGGTGCAGCGGGGGCGGCTAATGAGAGAAGGCTTCCCGTTCCTGAAGGGGAAGACGCCAATCGGTCATTAAGGCTTAATGTGGTTTGCGCGCTTGCTGAAGCTGCTGGCGCAAGCCATCCGGAAATCAGTAATACACAGACGAGCGGCAGAAACCATGCTTTTTTTGTCATCACTTGCCCTCCTTTTATCAGATCATGTCTATTATCTAAAATTGAAATAAAGGATAGAAGTGTCATTTTGTATATTTTTCATTAAAATTGTAAATTAGTCCCTTTGGAGGAGGCGGAAATCTCCTGTTTCCATATCTTTAGGTCCTGTTTTTGCGGGCTGCCGGCATTTCTGTTTTCATCCGTTCCGCGAACATCGCCTCTCCAGCTTAGCTTGTTCATATGAAAGGCATTTTGACCCTCTCTTTCGCTCTTGCTGGCTCTCTTCCTTACCGTGTTTTCTTTTGACCTTTACATCAAAATAGTTGTGACATGTAGGGTGTATCTGGTTGCTGGATGGATACTGTGGCTAAAAAATAAACGTTTTTTTGGTTAATCTGTCAATGAACTATCATGTTGCTCCTTCTATAATGAAGTCACCATAGCGGCCAGAGGGGGGAGTACATGGAAAAGCAGAAGCTTTCAGTAAAAAACAGCATCACAGATTATATTGAATGGCTCGCCCAATACGGTGCGTCTGCGGATGGCGGCGTAACGAGGCTTTTATACACAAAAGAGTGGATGGACGCACAGCTTGCTGTGAAAACGGAAATGTCTTCTTTCGGGCTTGACACAAGATTCGACGATGTCGGCAATGTGTTTGGAAGGCTTTCGGGCACCCAGTCTCCGGATGAAGTCATTGTAACCGGGTCACATATCGATACTGTCATCAATGGGGGGAAATACGACGGCGCCTATGGTGTTCTGGCGGCAATGCTTGCGATAAAGCGGCTCAAAGAGACATATGGAGCGCCGAAAAAAACACTCGAAGCGGTATCCTTATGTGAGGAGGAGGGCAGCCGTTTTCCAATGACCTATTGGGGATCAGGGAATATGACGGGTGTTTTTTCATTACAGAATGGAGCAGAGCCAAGAGACGAATCAGGAGTCTCGCTGCAACATGCGATGCATGAGAACGGTTTTGGCAAAGGTGTGTTTCAGGCAGCATATCGGACAGATATCAGCGCTTTTGTTGAGCTCCATATTGAACAGGGACAGACATTGGAAATGTCAGGACGGGATCTCGGGATTGTGACAAGCATTGCGGGACAGAGGCGCTATCTCGTCACGCTGGAGGGGGAATGCAATCATGCGGGAACCACCTCCATGAAATGGCGCAAGGACCCGCTCGCAGCCAGCAGCCGTATCATTCATGAGCTGTTGCTGCGGTCGGAGGAGCTGCCGGATGAGCTCCGTCTGACATGCGGAAAAATAACGGCAGAGCCCAATGTAGCCAATGTCATACCGGGCCGCGTCCAGTTTTCAATCGATATTCGCCATCAGCATCAGCATGTGCTGGAACAGTTTCATCAAGACATGGTTGCTTTGATCAACGGCATTTGCCATCAAAAAGGAATTCGCGCCGTGATTGATGAATATATGCGAATAGAGCCTGTGCCGATGGACGAAAGGCTGAAGGCTGCGGCTTTTGAAACAGCATTAGAAAACGGCTTCAGCTGTGAGAAAATGGTGAGCGGAGCAGGGCATGACGCGCAAATGATCGGAAGGCGCTATCCTGCTTGTATGCTGTTTGTGCCAAGCCGAGGCGGCGTCAGCCACTCACCGAAGGAATATACGTCAGCCAGACAGCTTGAGATCGGCATCCGCGCACTGACTGATTTATTATACAAACTGGCTTACTGATAAAGGAGGAATGGCTGTGTCAGGCAGAAGAGAATTATGCACCCCGTTAAGAACGATTATGACGCCGGGGCCTGTTGAGGTTGATCCGCGTGTATTAAGAGTAATGAGCACCCCGGTTGTCGGCCAATTTGATCCGGCGTTTACAGGCATTATGAATGAAACGATGGAGATGCTTCGGGAGCTGTTCCAAACAAAAAACCGCTGGGCATACCCGATTGACGGCACTTCACGGGCGGGAATTGAAGCAGTGCTGGCTAGTGTGATAGAGCCGGAAGATGATGTGCTCATTCCCATTTACGGCCGTTTCGGTTATTTGCTGACTGAAATCGCCGAGCGATATGGGGCAAATGTTCATATGCTTGAGTGCGAATGGGGAACGGTTTTTGACCCGGAGGACATCATACGGGAGATAAAAAAAGTGAAGCCGAAAATTGTGGCCATGGTGCATGGAGAAACATCGACAGGACGGATTCACCCGCTGAAAGCCATCGGCGAAGCCTGCCGCACCGAGGATGCATTGTTTATCGTCGATGCAGTCGCAACAATTGGGGGCTGCGAGGTTAAAGTCGATGAATGGAAGATTGACGCTGCCATCGGCGGAACGCAAAAATGTTTATCTGTGCCCTCAGGAATGGCGCCGATTACATATAATGAGCGGGTGGCGGACGTGATTGCAGCTCGCAAAAAGGTGGAGCGGGGGATTGCGTCACAAGCTGACAGGGCAGCGCTTTCGGGAAATCGGCCAATTACAAGCAACTACTTTGATTTGAGCCAGCTTGAGGATTATTGGAGCGAAAGACGGCTCAATCATCATACAGAAGCGACGACGATGCTGTACGCCTTACGTGAGGGAGTCAGACTGGTGCTTGAAGAAGGCCTTGAGGCGCGTTTTGAGCGGCATCGGCACCATGAAGCCGCATTAGCAGCAGGGATAAAGGCAATGGGGCTAAGATTGTTTGGAGATGACAGCTGCAAAATGCCTGTTGTCACCTGTGTCGAAATTCCCGGCGGCATTGACGGCGAGTCTGTCCGTGATATGCTGCTGGCACAATTCGGCATTGAAATCGCCAGCTCATTCGGCCCGCTTGCAGGGAAGATCTGGAGGATCGGCACGATGGGGTACAGCTGCAGAAAAGAAAACGTGCTATTCGTGCTTGCCGGGTTAGAGGCTGTGCTTCTCAGACATAACGCAGGAATCGAAGCAGGAAAAGCGCTCCAAGCAGCGCTGGATGTGTATGAAAACGCTGGCCGCCAGGCGGCGGTGTAAAGAAAAGCTTGCGGAACTCCGCAAGCTTTTTAACGATATGATTTCGTGTTTTCTCCAATCTGATTTTCTTCGTTTGACTCTTTTTACAAATCCTCTTTCTATGTGTTTCATTTTCTGACAAATCATGAGTCATTTTTTCTTCCATCGTCTATTCTTTATACAAGTTACCTATAAAATCATGCTGAACTAGTTGTTTCTCACGGCAATTTTCGAGAGGAGGATGCAGCATTGGGGAATTTTCACAAGATGTTAGATGCGCTCCTGGAAGACCAGGAGGAGGCTGTACTGGCGACAATTGTTCAAGTTGAAGGCTCCGCGTATCGAAAAGCAGGCGCCTCTATGCTCTTTAAGAAAAATGGCAGACGGATTGGCTTGCTGAGCGGCGGGTGTGTGGAAGAAGATGTATTCCAAAGAATCAGTGCGCTGGGCGATCAGCTCACACCAACGCTGATTCCCTACGACATGAGGTCAGAGGACGATCTTTCTTGGGGCATGGGAGCCGGGTGCAATGGCATTATTCATGTTCATGTGGAGCGAATCACTCAGGAAAAAAGGCGGCACTATGAGAAAGTGAGGGATTGCCTTCATTCAGGCAAAGCTGTCACTTCTGTTATAAAGATTGGATCCTCACATTATTTATTTCTGACGGAGAACGGGCATTTTGGCAACTGGCCGGACGCGCCTCTGCAAGATATTCAACGTACTGTTTCAACGCTTCATTTACCGCATTTCGATCAAACCACTAACATGTTTATTCAGCGAATTGAACCGAAGCCGCGTTTCATTCTGTTTGGGGCGGGACCGGATACTGTACCGCTGGCCAATTTGGCGGCTGACACAGGGTTTTCTGTTATCGTGACGGATTGGCGGTCCGCTTATTGTACATCCTCTCTTTTTCCAAAAGCGGATCAGCTGATCACCGCTTTTCCGGAACAAATGCTTAGCGAATTTCAATTTTTTCCGCATGATGCAGCTGTTGTGGCAACGCATCATTATCAGCACGATAAAACGATCATCAACTTCTTATTTTCTCAAAACCTCCATTATATTGGACTGTTGGGTTCGGCAAACCGCACGAAACGGCTGCTGAACGGAAAACATCCTCCGTCGCACTTTTACAGTCCGGTCGGGCTGAAAATCGGTGCGGAAGGTCCCGAGGAAATTGCGGTAAGTGTAGTTGCAGAAATTATTCAAACAAGAAAACGGCTGGCGGTTGTATGAGAAACCCCTATCTGATCGGCGTGTTTCTCGCTGCTGGCAAAAGCAGAAGAATGGGTCAAAACAAGCTGGCTTTGCCGCTAAAAGGAGAAAACATAGGCTCCCTTTCTTTGAAAACTGCTCTGTCGTCCCGCCTTGATCACGTGCTGGTCGTCGAGCGGACAGAACATGCTTCCCTTGAGTGGATAGGGGCGCCGTATCACGCTCCGCCTTTTCAAAAACGCTGGAGCCTGCACGTTTGCCAAGACGCAGAAAAGGGTCAGGGGCATTCAGTCAGCAGCGGGGTGAGAAAAGCAGAAAGCATGGGGGCGGACGGCGTTGTCATTTTGTTAGCCGACCAGCCTCAGCTTTCCGTCGATCATCTCGATGCCCTTATGGCACTGGCTCCTGAGTCATTTGCCGTGTCATCGTTTTTAGGGGCGTTCACCCCGCCAATCTACTTCTCGTCGGCTTGTTTTCCTTATGTAAAGGGGTTAACGGGAGATGAAGGGGCTCGCAGGCTCCTGAAAAGCGGACAGCTTGGAGCAGGAGCGGTTTTGGAGGCAAAGGATACCGGCGAGTTGGACGATATTGATACACCCGAGGAATATGACATGGTAAGGAGGGCGATGGCTTGAACGGCCAAGTGACAAAAGCAAGGATGAATATTCAATTATGGAGGCCGACAGCGCTTGATGAGGCCTATTCGCTTTTAGAGAAGCTTGCTCCGGATGTGTGTGCCGCATCGGGAAGCACGCTGCTTCAGCTTCAGTGGGACAAAGGAACTCTGCCGAAACAGCACCTTGTCAGCCTTGAAGGGATTGACGAGATGCGAGGGATCAGCGCCAGTGACACCCACGTGTCGATCGGGGCGCTCACATCACTGAATGAATGCAGAAAGAACCCTTTGATCAAGAGCGCGCTTGGCTGTTTCAGTGACGCTGCTTCCGCTGTCGCTGCACCGGGGATTCGCAGCCGTGCCACGATTGGCGGCAACATAGCGAGTAAAATCGGTGATTTCATTCCGCTTCTGCTTGTGCTTGGTGCTGAGCTTATCGTATATCAAAAGGAGCTAATCAGGCTGCCGCTTGGCGCTTGGCTCAGTGAGGAAGACTTTAGAACGGCTATCGTCACGCGTGTCATCATTCCGCGGGCGGAGGGAGAGCGTGTATTTTATCACAAGCTTGGAAGGCGCCAGGCTTTTACAGGAGCGGCTGCTGTTGCAGCTGGACGTTTTTTGAAAGACGGCGGCATTCGCCTCGCCGCTGGCCATGCCGATATCACTCCTAGGAGATTATTGGACAGCGAAGCGAAATGGATGGCACCAGGGTGGGACTCGCATGAGCTGTACAAAACACTTATTCATGAGCTGCCGTTTTCCTCAGATGCTTTTATGTCAGCGGCATACAGAAAAAAAGCCGCTGCCAACGTCATCATGGCAGAGCTGATGGCTGAGGGAGGGGAATAAATGATCACCAACAAACCGTCAAGAGTCAGACCGGATGGAAGGGATAAGGTCACAGGGGAATTGAAATATATGACCGATCTCAGCTTTCCAGGAATGCTGTATGGCAAGGTGCTGAGAAGTGCTTATCCTCATGCAGAGATTGTGTCGGTTTGCACTATAAAAGCTGAGAAAATGGAAGGCGTGCAGGCCGTCGTCACACATAAAGACGTTCCCGGCTTAAACCGATTTGGCATTGTCATCCCTGATCAGCCGGTTTTATGTGAGGACAGGGTGCGGTATGTCGGGGATGCGATCGCCGCAGTTGCTGCGGAAACGGAAGAAATCGCGGAAGCGGCGCTGGAGCTGATTCGAGTTGAGTATAAAGAGCTGGAAGTCATGGATTCACCAGAAAAAGCGCTTCGGCCGAATGCGCAAAGACTGCATGAGGACGGGAATATCCTGCACCGCGCATTTTTTTCAAACGGCGATGTGGAAGAAGGGTTTCAAGCATCTGACACAGTCCTTGAAGAAACCTATGAGCTGCCGCGGCAGATGCATACGTATATGGAAACGGAGGGAGGCGTAGCCGTTCCGGAAGACGACGGGGGTTTTACGATGTATGCAGGAACCCAGCACGGCTATAAAGACCGTTTCCAGCTTGCCCGTATTTTTGACATTCCTGAAGAGAAGATCAGGATTGTGTCAAGTCCGATGGGCGGCTCGTTCGGAGGGAAGGATGAGCTGAATATTCAGCCGTATGCCGCGCTTTTGTCACTGAAAAGTGGACGTCCTGTCAAAATCCATCAGACACGAAAGGAATCTGTACGGTCTGGCATTAAGCGCCATCCGATGAAGATTACGATAAAAACGGGTGCGGATCATTCGGGAAATCTATTGGCGCATGACGTGAAAATTGTGGCGGACACAGGCGCATATGCTACGCTCGGACCGGCTGTTCTTGATTTTTCTGTCGAGCATGCCGCGGGGCCGTACCGTATTCCGAATATCCGGACTGAAGGAATATCAGTATTTACGAACAACGGGGTGGCGGGGGAATTTCGAGGTTTTGGCGGCAACCAAATCACATTTGCACTCGAAACCCATCTCGATCGTCTCAGCGGCATGCTCGGCATCGACCCGCTCGAGCTGAGAAGAAAAAATATCAGAAAACCGCATGACTTGGGGCCGCTTGAGCATCGAATTACACCAACTGACGGAGCGGCACAGGTGTTGAATGCCATATCTAAATCTCCCATTCTTACAAGAACCAGCCGGAACTGCGGGTATCTGCAAAGAGGCACGGGAGCGGCAATTACAATGCACGGCGGCGGGCTGGGGTATGGCCGAATGGATGCGGCAGGAGGCCGTTTGTCCCTTTCGAGTGAAGGCAAAATCACAGCATCGTTCGGATTTGAAGAATGCGGACAGGGGATTCTAGCAGCGATTGAACAGATTGTCATGGAGGAGCTAGGTTGTGCCGCAGAAGATATTTCCATTGTTATTGGGGATACCGCAAAAGTGCCGAAGTCAGGCTCCTCCACAGCATCCCGCGGCACAAGCATGGTGTGGCACGCGATCCAGCGTTTGAAGAAGCCGTTTCTAGCCCAGTTGAAAAAACGGGCGGCAGAATGGAGCGGCTGTTCAGCGGAAAATCTTATTCCCGGCGCTGCAGGCTTGCGTGACAAAAACACAAAGGCGCTCGTGGTGACGTATAAGGAGCTGGCTGAAAAAGGCCCTTTGGCAGAGGAAACGGCCTTTGACTTTCCAACAACGCCTGATCCTGTGGTGGGCGGCCATTTCCTCTACTCATTTGGAGCGGCTGCCGTTGAGGTGGAGGTAGATCTGTTAACAGGCGATGTCAAATTGATAGATTGTGAGCACGCTATTGCGGCAGGTCCGGTTGTCAGTCCGCAGGGATATCGAGGTCAAATTGAAGGCGGCGCTGCCATGGCACTCGGCTACACACTGATGGAGGAAGCGAAAATGACGGATGGCCATTATGCTGCGGAAAATCTCGATCACTATTTGATTCCCGGAATCAAAGATGTTCCTGACATGAAGCTGATTGCAATAGAAGACTTAATGAAGGGAGACGTATATGGACCACGCGGTGTTGGCGAAATCGGAACAATCGCCATCACTCCGGCGATTGTAAAGGCAGTACATGATGCGGTCGGATGCTGGATAAACAAGCTGCCAATTTCAAGAGAAGAGCTGCTTGAAGCGATAGACAGAAAGGGGCTGAAGCAATGGACGTAAAAGAGGCCGGGCCATTTCCTGTAAAAAAGGAACAGTTCCGGATGACCGTGAATGGGCAGGAGTGGGAGGTTGCTGCCGTTCCTACGACACATCTGAGTGACCTGCTTAGAAAGGAATTTCAGCTGACCGGGACAAAGGTGTCCTGCGGAATCGGCCGCTGCGGAGCCTGCTCTATTTTAATCGACGGAAAACTGGCCAATGCGTGTATGACCATGGCTTATCAAGTGGACGGCCACTCCATTACAACAATCGAGGGCGTACAAAAAGAGGAACTGGATATCTGCCAAACCGCTTTTTTGGAAGAAGGAGGCTTCCAATGCGGCTACTGTACCCCAGGAATGATAATTGCGCTTAAAGCACTGTTTCGGGAAACCCCTCAACCTTCTGACGAAGATATAGAAGAAGGGCTGGCGGGGAATTTGTGCCGGTGTACCGGGTACGGCGGGATTATGCGGTCAGCTTGCAGGATTAGAAGAGAGTTGAACGGAGGGAGACGGGAGTCCGGCTTTTAAAAGCCGGACTTTTTTAGCCTCAGTCAGACAGCGCGATCAAGACGCAGAAGCGTTGTGGGAAAACACACGATAAATCTCGTAGAACTTGACAGCTTCTGAATTACAAAAAGATTAGTGAGCACATAGCAAAGACGCCATAAAAACTTCTTATGGCGTCTGTCGGACAGGGAGGTGTTGGATACGGCGGAGGCAAGGAAAGTTAAACTTAATAATTAAAGATAGCTGCTCCAACAATGATCAACAAAATGAATAGCACCACGATCAAAGCGAAGGAGCTCCCGAAACCGTTTGAGTAACCAGAGTTTCCACTGTATCCACCAGAATTGTAGAATCCCATAATGTCACCTCCTTTAGTGGAGATAGGATAAGATATGCCAACGATTATTTTCGACATAGATTTAAGTCTAAAAAAGAAAAAATGAATATTTTGTCTAAAGGTGTAAGAGAGAACGCGTTATCAAAACTATTAAAAACGCAGCAATTGTCTTCAGAGTATTTTTTCGAGAAAAAACGCGGTCTGTTTATAGGATTGGAGAAGGGAGCTCGGCTGCTAAGAGCTGACTTATTAGTTTGAAACCTCGATTTATAAATGAAAGGACTACAGGATATTTTTCTCGTAGGCAATTATCCTGAAAAATATAGGTGAATGTTTATTCTAGCTGTTGTTTCACTAAGTGTGGGGATCACTTCAAGTACTGTCCTAGGATCAAAAGTTTATTGAAGTGCAAAAAGAAGCCCGCCGGTGAGGCGGGCTTCCTTCTTAACTCCCCCTATACACCTGATAACCAAACGGCGACAGCAAGAGCGGGATATGATAATGTGCATCTGGATCTGCTAGCTGAAAACGGACGGTGACTATGGTTAAAAACGGCTGGTCGACCGTATTCACGTTTTTATTCGCAAAATAGTCTCCTGCATGAAATTCCATCACATACTCTCCGGACACCAGCTCTTCACCAGCCAGCAGAGGGACATTGACTCTGCCGTCATTGTTAGTGTAAACCTCTTTCAAAATACTTTCGCCCAGCCGCTTCAATTCAATTTTTACGTTCGCCGCTGGTTTGCCGCTGGTTAAATCTAAAATATGGGTTGTCAGTTTTCCCATCAGGCTTTCAGGCTCCGACATTTTTCAGCGGCTTTCTGTTTTTCTTTCTCGGCGTCTTCTCTTGTCACGGTAAAATATTGGAAACCGTATGGCGGGCGCGGTTCGGTGTAGACTTTTCCTTTTGAGCCCGGGATTTCTTCGACAACCGTATCCCACGTGTGATTTTGAGATTGGAAGCTGACATCAGTGAGCTGCGGGAACCTCGCTAATATTCTGCAGCCGATATGATAGATTAGGTTTTGGATTGAAGGGGTTTCGAGCTCGTGAAAAACGGTGCTCGCTAAGTCGCGGACTTGTTCAGCCGCAACGTAGCGGGCTGGATCAAAAGCGTATGCGTCATTGGTATTTTCATATTGCCAGCTGATGTTTAAATAGACAAACAGCGGGCGGTTGCCGTCTTCCGGGAGAGTCGTATATTCGTCCCGGATGAAGCCGACGAAGGAGTTGCCGCTCACCTTGACGAGCTGAAGATCCATGATTTCGCTGTATTGCTCTGTAATCGTTATGGTATTCCCGCTTCGTTCTGCTTTCAGCACAGAGCGGCTTCGTTCATTACGCGATCTTCTGAAGACGAGGCGGCTTGTGCTGAGCTCTTTCTCCTCGTATGCAGGCATTGCTTCAAACGGAATGTCTTCGCCAGTCAGAGTGATCGTGTCCATATGAGAATAAGTATCTAAAAATCGGTGAGCTACATAGTGTAGGAACCCCTCGGTTGTCGTTCCTTCATAGGATGCGAGATGGCGCTGGATAAAGTTTTTCATTGAATCCGTTGCCACGACGAGAGTGTTGTCTCCGTCTGTAAATGATGGCAGGAAGGCTTCTCCGCCAATTTCGCATGTCACATCAACGCCGACAACGGTATTGCTTCTCCCGGCAAAAGATGATTCTGGGATTTGCTTCACTCCAGTGAGCGGTTTTAAAAACGTTCGGTATGCAAATACATTTCCTTTGCCATAAGACATGGTTCTTTTCATTTGCGTCTCTCCTTTTTCAGTGATGATGTCAGCCAGACGAAAGCGGGCGATTCGGTAAATTTCTATAAGGGCCTGCTGGAACTCCGTTTCTCGTTCGCTCTCAAGCCTTGCCAGCAGGGCTTGGTGAATGTCCTGTTTCGTCTTTCCCTTCACCGCTAAAATAAAAGGAAAGCCGAAGCGATCATAATAGTGTTCATTCAGCATGAGAAACTCCTCGTATTCCTGCTGTTCTAATTTGCTGAGCCCCGCGTTCTGCTGCTCTCGTACCGAGTCATCGCTCATTGTTTTCTTTGTTCCGAGCCGGGGATGCTTTTTGATTAAATCAAGCTGTGTCTCGCGATCCGCGGCTTTTACAATGCCAGTCATTTTGCGGTGAAGATCAGAAAGCGACGAAAACGGCCGTAGTGCTGCGGATCTCTCCGCAATCCATGAAGAGTGTTCAAAAATAGAGCCAAGTGTGTCTGTCAGTGTTTGTGTGTCCATTTGGTTCAGGTCATCCATTGTGAACATTGGCACCTTCCTTTACGTTTTTATGTCTGCGCCATTCGACTGTTTGGTTTGAAAAAAAGCGTGCAGTGCAATGGCCGTCAAACTGCCGATCACAATTCCGCTTCCTGCCAAGACAGAGGCCGCGCCCGGAAGAGATGAAAACAACGCGGGAACTGTTGTAGCGCCAAGCCCCAAGCTGACGGAAGAGGCGATAATCAGCAAGTTGCCTTGCGAATCAAGGTCAACGCTGGATAGCATTTTGATCCCGTAAGAAATGACCATGCCGAACATGACGATCATTGCGCCGCCGAGAACTGGGGTGGGGATCACTGTTGTCAGGGCCGCTGCTTTTGGAACCAGCCCGATCGCGACCAGTATGATTCCTGTGATGGCGATGACGTTGACACTTTTCATCTTTGAGAGCTGAACGATGCCGACATTCTGCGAGAAAGCTGTATAGGGAAACGCGTTAAATAAGCCGCCCAGCAAAATCGCAAGGCCTTCTGCCCGGTAGCCTTTTTCCAGATCCTTCTCCGACAGCCTGCGGTTTGTGATATCAGCGAGGGCAAAATAAACGCCTGTCGATTCAACGAGGCTGACAATCGCAACGAGAAGCATCGTGACAACAGCCGGCAGCTCAAAGGTTGGCGGTCCGAAATAAAACAGAGACGGAACATGAAGCCAAGACGCCTCCAAAACCTCAGAAAAATCGACCTTTCCCATGAAATATGCAGCCGCTGTTCCTGCGATAAGACCGAGTAAAATCGCTATGGAGCGGATAAAGCCTTTAAAGAAATAAAACAGCAATAAGATAAAAGCTGTGACGCCAAACCCGAGGAGCACGTTGTCGAGTGAGCCGAATTCTTTGCTTCCTTCACCTCCGGCCAGGTTATTCATTGCCGTTGGAATCAGGCTGATGCCGATGATCATGACGACTGATCCGGTTACGACAGGCGGAAAAAAACGGACAAGCTTCCCGAAGAAGCCCGCGGCTAAGACGACAATCAGTCCTGCGGCGATAATGGCACCATATATCGCTGGGACACCGTAAGTGCTGCCGATGGAAATCATCGGGCCGACTGCGGTAAACGTACATCCGAGCACAACGGGAAGGCCGATGCCGAAATATCGGTTTCTCCAGAGCTGCAAAAGAGTTGCCGCCCCGCACATAAACAAATCAATCGCGATTAAATACGTCAGCTGCCCCGCATTCAGCCCGATCGCCGCTCCGACAATCAGCGGAACGAGAATGGCTCCCGCATACATGGCAAGCATGTGCTGAAGCCCCAGCATCATCAGCTGTAAGGCATTGTGCTGTTCCTTCATCTTTTTTACACCTCTTTTTCTAATACGAGTGTATGTTCTAATACCGGAAGTTCTGTTTGCTGTGCTGTTAATTCTTTTTTGTCGCGCAAGCTGAAAAATAGATTCAAAAAGATGGCGGTCAGGCTTCCAGTGATGGTGCCGTCACTGACCAGAATTCTAATCGGAGCGGGGAATTCAGCAAAAATCCCGGGGGCCGTGCTGGCGCCGATGCCGAGTGCGATTGAGCATGCGATGGTCAGGAGGTGGTATTGATTTTTGAGATCCGCTGTGCTGAGCATTTTGACGCCGGAGGCAATCACCATGCCGAACATGACGACGGTCGCGCCGCCAAGTACAGCAGCAGGAACGGCAGATGCAAGGGCGGCAATCTTCGGAATCAGTCCGAGACAGACAAGGATACAGCCTGCGGTAACGACGATGTTTCTTGTTTTCACTTTGGTCAGCTGCAATAAGCCGGCGTTTTGCGCAAAGGTATTATAAGGAAAGGCATTGAACAGTCCGCCGATGAGAATGGCGATTCCTTCCGCTCGATAGCCTTTGACGAGATCTTTTTCAGTTAAAGGTCTGCCGCATATCTTTCCGATTGCGTAAAAAACGCCGGTTGATTCCACAATAATGACGATTCCGACGATCAGCATCGTTAAGATCGGACCGATTTCAAACGCAGGGGCTCCGAAGTAAAAAGGCTTCGGGATTTGGAAGAACGGTGCTTCTGTAACAGAAGAAAAGCTGACTTTGCCCATGATCGCTGCTGCCGCTGTTCCGGCGGCGATGCCGATCAGAACGGACAGTGTTCGGGCAAATCCTTTGAGAAAGCGGTTGAGGACTAAGATCAGAACAAGGACACCGACAGAGAGAAGAAGGTTTTCGAGCGAACCGTATTCGGGGTTGGCGCTGCCGTTTATTTTTTCGCCGCCAGCCATATTTTTCACACCTGTCGGAACAAGTGAAAGGCCGATCAAGGTCACAACGGTACCTGTTACGACAGGAGGAAATAACACAGTCAGCTTGCCGAAAAAACGCGCAAACAAAAAGATGAACACACCGGCCACGATGATGGAACCGTAAATCGCGTGAATGCCGTAATTGCTGCCGATTGCAATCATCGGGGTGACGGCCACAAATGAACTGCCAAGCATGACGGGAAGCCCGATGCCGATGTATGCTCCGCGCAAGGTTTGCAAAAGCGTCGCGACGCCGCATGTTAACAGGTCAATCGCCAATAGGTAGGACAGCTGTTCAGTTGTTACATTCAGCGCCCTGCCGACAAGCAGGGGCACCAAAATCGCACCTGCATACATGGCGAGCACATGCTGCAGGCTAAGCGTAAACACCTTAAACGATCTTTTTTTCACTATAGTCCCTCCTTGTATGTGAACTTTAGTAACATGATATCGTGCCGATCGAGGGGTGTCATTGGATACAGTAGCTGAAAAAGACAGGTGTGATTGCTGAAAGTGACGAAAAATGATTCATTTTGTAATAAAATGTAACAAACATTAGCTGATCAGCCGCTGCATACGTAATGCAAGCCGCAAACGCATCGTTGTTTCAGGATCTTTTAAGCTTTTCCCCAGAAGCTCTTCGCATTTTTCAAGGCGGTATATGACCGTATTGCGATGAACGTACAGACGCTTTGCCGTCTCTGAAATTTGGCAGTGTGTCTCTAAATAGACGGAAAGCGTATGAAGCAGGCTTTGATCCTCCTGCTGTTTTTCAGCGAGGCTCTGAAGCGTGGAGTTGTAAAATTTCTTCAAATCCTCAACCGGGAGCAAGCGCAGAAGCTCAGGCACATCTTTGGCGTGATACACCTGGATAAATGCGGTGCTTCTTGACAAATGCCCCGATTGCAGAGCATCAGAAGCTTCTGTGAAAGCGTCGGGAACATCAATGAGCTTTTGGCAGATATTGCTGATGCCAAAGGACACGGTTCGTTTAAATTGAGTGCTGACCTGTATTTGAAACTGTTCTAAAAAGCTGATCACCGAGGCGTGCATTTCACTCCAGCTGTCTGTCGCCTCGATTAGAATAATGCCGACATTTCCTTTCATAAAGAAGTGAGGCGGAAACGGGAAGGCTGATAATTCACCTTCAAGAAATTCGAATACGCTGTCGGAAGCGAGCTGATTTTCTGTAAAGCTGATTGATTCGTCATTGCGATCGAGTTTGCCGGCAATGCACATGTATTTTTGATCCCAGCGCAGCTTGAATTCTTTCGCCCGGTTTTTGATTTCGTCATCTGAAGAAAAGGACCGCTCAATAAAATTGTTGAAAAACTCATTGCGGGCCCGCCGGCTGAACTGCTTCAGCGCATTTTCCTTCAGCAGTTCAAAGGAAATGACGTTGGCCGCTTGTTCAATCGTGAGGATCAATCCTTTGTCGCCTGCCTGCACCATGTCGGGTATCAGCAGGTAGCCGCAGTTTTTTTCGTGATTATAAATAGGCAGGACAGAATATGTTTTCTGATCTGAGATTGTAGAGAAACAAGTGAAAAATGGCCCGGATACGGTATTCAGGGTGCCTTTCAGCTTTTCGGTCTCAACTGAAATCTGATGAGACGCAGACAGCATTTTGGCATGCTGGTCAAGCAGCAGCACGGGAAGCTGAAGGAGGTCTGACACCTTTTTGAGGAGGGATTGCAGCCCCTTGCCGCTCATAATGTGGTTTGTGAATTTTTTGTGCGCGTAAATGGCTTGCTGCAGCTCGTTAGAACGCATATCGAGAATATGGCTGAGTGTGGCATTCACAATATCGCCGAGTCGGATGTGTTCCGGAAGCTCAATGATCGGAAACGCATATGAATCGGCCAGTTCGATGATTTCCTTCGGGATATCTTCCAGATAGCGCTTTGTTTTAATGCCGAGGCCCGCGCAGCCGCGTTTTGCCATTTGCCGAATCAGTTCAGATAATTGATGCGGGTGATCCTTCAGGTGATAGGCGGTGGTGACGAGCAATTCATTCTTATGCAAAAAGTCTGCGATATCCGGAGCGTCCATCATATTGACATGCTGAACCTCTCTTTCCCCTCCTGCTTTTCCAGCGATTAAATTGGCGTTTTTAAAAGCCGGTATTTTCATCACATCAAAAATATTCATAGCGCATTCTCCTTTTCTATAAAAACATTGGTTAAGGTGAATAATTTTCAATAGGAATTCTAGCGGTTTTGCTGATGTAATACGATCATAGTAGCAGTAAACTGTTGAAAATAGAACTGGTTGTGTTACATAAACTGACATGAAAAATCGTCATCCTTACATGGGGGGATCAATATGGCTTACGATATGGTGATAAAAGGTGCGAAGGCAGTTACGCCAGATGGCGTTATAGAAGCTGATATTGCAGTTCAAAACGGTGTCATTGCCGAGATAGGTTCTGACATTGAAGCAAGCGGGACGGAAATCATCCAGGCAGACGGGAAATACGTGTTTCCTGGTGTGATAGACTGCCATGTTCATTTTAATGAACCGGGCAGGGAGGATTGGGAGGGGTTTGAAACAGGTTCTCAAATGATGGCCGCAGGCGGCTGCACCACCTATTTTGATATGCCGCTCAACTGTATTCCATCAACCGTGACGGCAGAGCATCTTCTCGCAAAAGCTGAGCTAGGCAGGCAAAAATCTGCCGTGGATTTTGCGCTATGGGGCGGCCTTGTGCCAGGCCATATTGAGGACATCCGTCCGATGGCTGAAGCGGGAGCGATCGGGTTTAAAGCGTTTTTATCAAAGTCAGGCACTGATGAGTTCCGCTCTGTTGATGAACGGACATTGCTCAAAGGCATGGCAGAAATCGCGGCTGCAGGAAAAATCCTCGCTCTTCACGCAGAAAGCGACGCGATCACAAGCTACTTGCAGATGGTTTTGGCCAATAAAGGAAAGGTGGACGCGGATGCGTACGCCGCCTCCCGCCCGGAGGAAGCAGAAGTTGAAGCGGTGTATCGCACGATTCAGTATGCGAAGGTGACAGGCTGTCCGGTTCATTTTGTCCATATCAGCACGGCGAAAGCGGTCCGGCTGATCAGAGAGGCGAAACTGGAAGGTCTTGATGTTTCGGTTGAAACATGTCCGCATTATGTCTTGTTCAGCCATGACGATTTACGGCAAAGGGGCTCTGTCGCAAAATGCGCGCCTCCGCTCCGGTCGCGGCAATCAAAAGAGACGCTGATCGAGACGCTCATTGCCGGGGACATTGACATGGTTTCCTCAGACCATTCCCCCTGCCGTCCATCCTTGAAGCGGGAGGATAACATGTTTTTATCATGGGGCGGAATCAGCGGCGGGCAGTTCACTTTATTAGGAATGCTGGAACTGGCGCTTGAGCATCAGATTCCATTTGATACCATCGCAGAATGGACAGCGGCGGCCCCTGCAAAACGATTCGGCCTTCAGAAAAAAGGGCGGCTTGAGGCGGGGTGTGATGCAGATTTCGTGCTCGTCAGCATGGAGCCGTACACTGTTACAAGAGAATCGATGTTTGCAAAGCATAAAAAAAGCATTTACGAAGGACATACATTTCCCTGCAGCATTACGGCCACTTACAGCAAAGGCCGGTGCGTGTACAATGATGGGGAAAAAGTCATTGAAATAGACGGAGCTCTGGTCGTTCCTTCGTAAGCCCGGCGGATTTTACCGCCGGGTTTTTTGATTTCCTCGGTTCTAGTTTTTAAAATCTCATCAACGTGGTATCTTTTTTTAAAGGAGGCGGAGGCAATGGAGCATGTCAAATACATACTTAAGCAATCCTGGTCGCGCCATTCGAGCTCTAAATGGACGGAAGAATGCCCGTCATGCGGCCAATGCGGCGTGACGGCATTGGTGATTCAAGACCATTTCGGCGGCACGATTTTCAAAACAAAAGTCGGTGAGAGCTGGCATTTTTACAACAGCATCAATGGTGTGATGTACGATTTTACGAGTGAGCAGTTTCAGGCGCCTATTGAATATCAGCATATTCCTTCCTCAAGAGAAGAGGCGTTTTTAGATACGAATGAGGAACAATATCAGCATCTTCGTTCTGCATTTTCCCGCCATATGAACAGCATTTCCAAGGAAACCTGAAAACACGTGTGATAAACTGGAAGAGAGGTGAATGAGTGTGATTTATATCGGACTGACGGGGTGGGGGGATCATGACAGCATCTATCCGCCGAAAACGGCCAGCCAGAAAAAATTGCAGGCCTATTCCTCCCATTTTCCGATCGTGGAATTAGACGCGAGCTTTTACGCGATTCAGCCGGCGCGCAATAATGAAAAGTGGGTGAAGGAAACGCCCGAAACCTTCCAATTTATCGTGAAAGCATATCAGGGCATGACAGGGCATCAGCGCGGCGAAATTCCCTTTGACTCAAAAGAGGAGATGTTTGATGCGTTTAAGGTGTCTCTAACGCCATATTTACATAGCAATAAGCTCGCCATGGTGCTGTTTCAATTTCCGCCGTGGTTTGACTGCAAGAAGGAGAATGTCGCCTATTTGAGATGGTGCAAGCACCAAATGGGAGATATTCCTTGCGCGCTTGAATTCAGAAACCGTTCCTGGTTCTCGCCGCCATTTTATGAGCAGACGCTTTCATTTATGAAAGCGGAAGGCTGGATTCACAGTGTCTGTGATGAACCGCAAATCGGAGAAGGCAGCGTTCCTACTGTGCTGCGCGCGACCGATGAAAACAAAACGCTCGTCAGGTTTCACGGACGCAACAAGCAGGGCTGGATGAAGCCTGATGGCGGGAAAAACTGGCGGGAGGTCAGGTACTTATACCGCTACAACCAACAGGAGCTGGAGGATTGGAAAAAGCACCTGAATGAATTGCAGCAGCAATGTAAGGATGTTTTTGTCCTGTTCAACAATAATTCCGGCGGTGACGCTGCGGATAATGGCAAGCAGATGCTTGAACTGCTTGATATCGAGTACAGCGGACTTGCTCCGAGACAGCTCGATTTATTTTAGAAAAGAGGTTTTTATTGATGTCGTTTGTGATTTTGGTCGTACTGGGATTAATCGCAGGTACGGTAGGAAGTCTGATCGGGCTTGGCGGCGGAATTGTCATTGTGCCGTCTCTGATGTTTTTAAGCACAGTGACGCAGCTGTTTCAGGATGTGACGCCGCAGGTTGCGATTGGAACTTCGCTTTTGGTCATTATTTTTACGGGCCTTTCTTCAACTTTGGCTTATATTAAATATAAAACAGTTGATTATAAGAGCGGGCTCATTTTCTTTATCGGTTCAGGTCCCGGCAGCATGATCGGGGCTTACGTGTCAAAGCTGTTCAATTCAAACTCGTTTTCCGTTTGGTTTGGCATTTTTATGATTCTGATTTCATTATCCTTAATGCTGAAAGCGAAAGCCCGGCCAATCAACAAAGCGCACAAAGGAATTATCCGGACATTTCAGGATGATGCCGGTGAGCCTTATACGTACTCATATCAGGCCCCTGTCGGTATTGCCATTGCCTTTGTTGTCGGTTTTTTAGGCGGACTTTTCGGTATAGGCGGCGGATCACTGATGGTTCCGGCGATGATGCTGTTATTTCTGTTTCCGCCGAAGGTTGCGGTGGCAACGTCCATGTTTATTATTTTCCTGTCTTCTATGACAGGGTCTGTTTCACATATGATTTCCGGGCACGTCAATTGGCTGTACGCCCTCGCGCTTGTGCCCGGCGCTTGGTTCGGCGGAAAGCTTGGCGCCGCCATCAACAGAAAAATGCAGACGAAAACGATCGTTATGATCATGCGGATCGTATTGATTTTGATCGGCTGCCAGCTCATTTATGAAGGCATTTTCAGCTGAACGATTAGGGAGAGATATTATGAAGGAGAAGCTCCGCTTATATCATACAAATGATTTGCACAGCCATTTTGAAAACTGGCCGAAAATTGTAGATTATATCGAGCAGAAAAGAAAAGAGCATCAGTCAGACGGCGAAGAGACGCTCGTTTTTGATATTGGCGATCATCTAGATCGTTTTCAATTCGTGACAGAGGCGACATTCGGAAAAGCGAATGTCGATCTCTTAAACCGCCTTCACATTGATGGAGCGGCGATCGGCAATAACGAAGGGATTACGCTTCCGCATGAAGAGCTTGCTGCCTTATATGATCATGCTGAATTTCCTGTCATCGTCTCTAATCTGTTTGATAAAAATGGAAACCGTCCGTCCTGGGCGGTGCCTTACCATATCAAATCATTGAAAAACGGCATGTCCATTGCTTTCTTAGGTGTAACTGTGCCGTATTATCCTGTATATGACAAGCTGGGATGGACAGTAACGGATGCCCTTGAAAGCATAAAGGAAACCATTCAGGAAGTGAAAGGGCAGGCTGATATTATCGTTCTGCTGTCACATTTAGGCATTCTTGATGATCAGGCAGTGGCTGAAGCGGTACCTGAGATTGATGTAATCCTCGAATCACATACCCATCATTTGCTCGAAGATGGACAAGTGGTTAATGGGGTACTGCTGGCCAGCGCCGAGAAATACGGCCATTATGTCGGCTGTGTAGAAATCACGGTGGACAGCGTACAGCGAAGCATCATCAGCAAAACGGCTTCTGTGCAGAACATGGCGGAATGGACAGGAGAATCCGCAGAAACAAAAGCGTTTCTCAATGAAAAAGAACGTGAAGCCGAGGAGAAGCTGTCCGATGCCGTTGCAGAGCTTGCACAAGATGCTGAGGTGAAGTGGTTTGAAGAATCAGAGCTGCCTTTGCTTTTGGCATACGCCTTAAAGGAATGGTGCGAGACGGACATCAGTATGGTCAATTCAGGTGTCATTCTCGGTCCGCTAAAAGCAGGTCCTGTGACAAAGCTGGATCTGCACCGCATCTGTCCGCATCCGATCAACCCGGTGGCTGTCCGCCTGACGGGAGAAGAACTGAAGGAAACCATTGTCCATGCCGCTTCCGAACAAATGGAGCAGCTCCGGATCAAAGGACTCGGCTTCCGCGGAGAAGTGATGGGGAAAATGGTGTATGCCGGCGTTGAGGTAGAAACGAAAC
The DNA here is from genome assembly GCF_037963565.1 of Bacillus sp. PS95. NCBI lineage: Bacteria > Bacillati > Bacillota > Bacilli > Caryophanales > Bacillaceae > Bacillus > Bacillus sp. PS95. The sequence continues at coordinate 3,285,196 of NZ_CP150160.1, read as the reverse complement.
GGCTCGATGACGGGATCACCCACGTCACTCGGATCACACTGAACGGGGAAGATATTGAAAAACATAAACAATACTCCGTTGCGGTGCTTGATATGTTTACGCTCGGCAAACTGTTTCCGTTGATTCGCGACGCTGCAGAAAAAGAATATTTTATGCCGGAATTTTTGCGGGATCTGCTGGCTTGGAAGCTTGCGCAATAAGGCAGTCAGCCCACAACAAGCTGTGCCCTTCATCATAAAGTGATGAATGAAGGGAGTGGTTGACGTGGTAAACCTGACACCGATCATGATAGAAGGACAGCCTTTTACAGCTGTGACAGTAAAGCTTCCCAAAACTAATTTTATGGCCGTCACCAATGATCACGGATACATTATGTGCGGCGCGCTTGATGTGGCGCTGCTGAATGAAAAATTAAAGGAGCGCGGCATCGTGGCGGGGCGGGCAGTTGGTGTCCGCACCATTGACCAGCTGTTAGACGCACCTTTAGAATCCGTCACGTACGCCGCGGAAGATCTTGGCATTCAAGTCGGCATGAGCGGCAGAGAAGCGCTTTTAAAAATGGTGAAATAAAATAAATTGGCTCCGGCTATTACTATGTCCCCTCTTACAAGCATACATTGTGATATGTAAGGGGGGATTTTCTTGCCAAGATATCGCGGCCCTTTTCGCAAGAGAGGACCTTTGCCTTTCCGTTACGTGATGCTCCTGTCCGTTGTCTTTTTTATCCTGTCAACAACGGTCAGCCTTTGGATGATCAATGGCTCGATCAAACCTGTTTTAATGGACATCGGCGAGATGGAAACGAAGCGTATAGCGACAGAGGTGATCCAGGATTCGATTGAGGACTATATGTCTGACAGTGAAAATATGAAAGATATGTTTCAAATGAATTCTGATGAAAACGGAAACTTAACGACAATCGATTTTAATACACAGGTTGTAAACAGTGTGAAAACAAAAGTGACAAAGCAGCTTCAGGCTCATTTGAAAGAGATGGAAACCCATACCGGACACAGCGGCGCCAGTGAAAACATTATGATCAACATTCCGCTGGGACAGGTAACCGGCAACAGCCTTCTTGGAAACCTCGGGCCGAAAATCCCGGTCCGGTTCAATTTAATCGGTGACGCTTTTACAGATGTCAAAACCAAAATCAAGCCGTATGGCATAAATAACGCACTTATTGATATCAGCATCTTTGTCGAAATTAAAGTGAAGGTCATCATTCCATTTGCCAGCAAAACCGCTGTCGTCACAAATAATGTTCCTGTATCGATTAAAGCAGTGCAGGGCGAAGTGCCGCAGTTTTATAATGGAAGCGGCGGCTCGGGTGTCACGCCTTCTGTCCAGCTCCCGAGCAGCAAAGAAGAAGACGGTGCTGATTCAAAAAAAGAAAAAAGCAGCAAATAAGCCGCCTGTCGAAGAGGCGGCTTTTTGTTACTTCTTTTTTTGGTATTCATATCGCTCCCACGCCCTCAAATGCGGGTATGGATCAAATGACCATTCGGTTCTTCCGTTATCTTTGTACATGCCATAGTGCAGATGCGGCGGGAACTTCCCGGCGGTTCCCGGCGGGCCGTATCCGGAGCTGCCGACTGATCCGATCACTTGGCCAGGCTCAACGATTTGTCCTGTTTTAATCCCTTTGGCAAACCCATTGAGATGGGCAAAATAATGATACGTATTGTTAATGTCCCTGATGCCGATTCTCCATCCTCCGAAGCGGTTCCAGCCCTTCATTTCAACTACGCCGTAACATGTGGATTTGACAGGAAGGCCGTAATGGGCAAAGATATCCGTACCTTCATGAATCCGCCTTCCACCGAAGCCGCGGGCATCTCCCCACGTGCTTCGGTAGCTGTAATCGGTTCTGATCGGAAGCGGGAATGCATGCTCGCCCAGATCAATATGGCCGTAGGCTTTAAACAGCTTCATGAATTCAGATATAATCCCCACTGTCTGATCACGCCGATAATAATTCCAAAGCCCGATCCGGATGTTGTCTTCATCTGTGCCATACGACAGTAAGTATTGGCTGAACGTATACAAGATATCTTCATCGTTGCTGACCTCGGCTTTCCCGTCTCCATCGCCATCCATTCCGATTCCGTCAAACACTTTAATGCTTAACGGCGCATCATCTTTCGGATTCGGGTTTTCAGGCCCGCTCCAGATATCATCGGGTATATAGATGCTGATGATTCCCGCCTTGTCAGGCAGATCTTTCCGGTTGCTCCGCACGTTTTCTTCGTATTGATCAACAGCCGCGAGCGCATACCAAGGGATCTGCGTCACAGCTTCGATTTTATGATATAATTCCATCCGTTTCGACAGCACTGGATCTGAAAGCTTTTTTCCAGACGCAGAAGGCTCAAATGCAAACAAAAGGAGAAGAAGAGCGGATAACAAAACTTTCACAAAATAATCTCCTTTCATATTGAATACACATAGTTTGCGGCAACCCGGCTTAAAAATGTCAGTAATCATCTTCCCTTGTCGAGAAATTTTTCCTATGTTAAAGTGTCTAAAGAAAAGACTTTCTTTAGTTAGAAAAACATTATTTTTGTTGCAGAACTAAAACCTGCACCTTTCTCGTTTTCAGAATGTTTCGTGTCAGAAATTGAGTATATTGGATATTGGAGATGATGGGAATTGGCAAAGAAAGACGAACACCTCAGAAAGCCCGAATGGCTTAAAATTAAATTAAATACAAATGAAAACTATACAGGGCTCAAAAAACTCATGCGGGAAAACAACCTTCATACCGTATGCGAAGAAGCAAAATGTCCGAATATTCATGAATGCTGGGCTGTCAGACGTACAGCGACATTTATGATTTTAGGTTCTGTTTGTACAAGAGCATGCCGTTTCTGTGCTGTCAAAACAGGCCTTCCAACTGAGCTTGACCTGCAAGAGCCGGAACGCGTAGCGGATTCAGTCGCGCTTATGAATCTGAAGCACGCGGTTATTACGGCTGTTGCGCGTGACGATCAGAAAGATGGAGGGGCAGGCATTTTCGCGGAAACTGTCCGTGCGATCCGCAGAAAAAGCCCGTTCACAACAATTGAGGTGCTGCCGTCTGATATGGGCGGAAACTACGATAACCTAAAAACCTTAATGGATACACGCCCAGACATCCTGAATCACAATATCGAAACGGTTCGCCGCCTGACGCCAAGAGTCCGCGCGCGTGCGACGTACGACCGTTCATTGGAATTTTTGCGCCGTGCGAAGGAAATGCAGCCTGACATTCCGACAAAATCAAGTATCATGATCGGGCTCGGCGAAACAAAAGAAGAGATTATTGAAGTAATGGACGACCTCTTGGCGAACAACGTGGATATTATGGCAATCGGCCAATATCTGCAGCCGACGAAGAAACACTTGAAAGTCCAAAAATACTACCATCCTGATGAATTTGCAGAATTAAAAGAAATCGCGATGCAAAAAGGCTTCAGCCATTGTGAAGCCGGCCCGCTTGTCCGTTCCTCTTACCATGCGGATGAACAAGTAAACGAAGCATCTAAAAAGCGTCAAGCACAAGCATAATGCCAAAACGCCAGATTATCTGGCGTTTTTGTCATTCCTATCGATTTTCATGTCCTGACGCGTTTCTCCATTGGCATTTTCATTCTCTGAGACAGGGCTTCCTTGCGGGGAGGTTTTCATTTCTTGAATCGTCCCCGACATGATCTCTCTGATATCCCTTGAACCAGAGCCGAGATTGCTGTAATTTTCGACGGATTGCATATGGTTTGGATTATCGGAAATATACACGTGATAGTATCGCGGTATCACGGAGGCCGCTGTTTTTTTCACCTGATCGGCGGTCAGCTCCCGGTTTTTAGAATCGGTTTTGTATACGACAAGCGCTTCTCGGTCAGTCACCAATGTCGCAGCATCTTGAATATGGGGGAGCTGAACCGTTAAACTTGATATCATGTGAGCGGTTTCTTCCCGGTTCATCACCGGCGTTTTCTGCTGGTCTCCGTCAAATTGTTCTCTTTGATAGCGGACATAGCCAAATTGTTCGTTCTCATTATGCCTGTTAAAAGCCTCGTTGCGGTCCGACACATGAATGGGTTTGGTTTGATTCTGCGTCTGATTCCGGACATTTTGGGCATTATCCAATCCTGCGCCTCCGCACCCGGATAATAGTCCGGTTAGCAGGAAGAGGCTGACAGCGGTTCGTTTCATTTATCAATCCCTCCTCATGTGTAGGGTAGCCAAATCGCATGATTTATTCTTTAGCAATTGATGGGGACGGGGCAATGAATTATGATAGGAATGAGTGAAAAAGAGGTGAGATCATGATTCTTATTCAAAATGCCGAATTTGAATTGGTGCACAATTTCAAAGACGGCTTCAACGAAGAGGCTTTTAAAGCCCGCTACTCCGATATATTAAATAAATACGATTATATTGTGGGAGACTGGGGATACGGTCAGTTAAGGCTCAAGGGCTTCTTTGACGACCAGAATCAAAAGGCAACCTTCGAAACGAAAATCAGCACATTAGATGAATATATTTACGAATACTGCAATTTCGGCTGTGCGTATTTTGTCTTGAAACGGATCAGAAAATAAATATACACAAAGGGGATGCTGTCATGTATTTTGTTGACAGAAGCAAAATCGAGAAAACACTAGGGTTCTTCGAGCACCAGCTGGCGCTATTTGACTCACAAACAGACTGGCAGTCTGAAATCGGGGAATTGGCACTTCAGCGTATAGGCCATCTGTTAATCGAATGCATTTTGGATACAGGCAATGACATGATTGACGGCTTTATTATGCGGGACCCGGGCAGCTATGACGACATTATGGATATACTTGTTGATGAGAAAGTTGTCACAGAAAAAGAGGGTGATGAGCTCAAGAAATTGATCGCCTACCGCAAAACGTTGGTTCAACAGTATCTGCTCGCTGACAGCGGCGAGCTTTACAGACTGATCAAGGCGCATCAAACAGCTCTTCAGGACTTCCCGAAACGGATCAGAAGCTATTTGGAAACAGAGCTAGGACCTGTTTCCGCGTTTAAATAACAACTGGAAAGCCACAGGAGTGTTGGATATGAAAACATATAAAGGGTATTTAATTGATTTAGACGGAACGATGTACAATGGCACGGAAAAAATCGAGGAAGCGTGTGAATTTGTCAGAACGCTGAAAGATCGCGGCGTTCCTTATCTTTTCGTGACAAACAACTCTTCGCGTACACCGAAGCAGGTAGCGGACAAGCTCGTGTCTTTTGATATTCCGGCAACAGAAGAGCAGGTCTTCACGACCAGCATGGCAACTGCCCAGCACATTGCACAGCAGAAAAAAGACGCGTCTGTGTATGTGATTGGGGAGGAAGGAATCCGCCAGGCGATTGAAGAAAACGGCCTGACATTTGGCGGAGAAAACGCGGACTTTGTCGTTGTTGGCATCGACCGTTCCATTACATACGAAAAATTTGCTGTCGGCTGCCTGGCAATCAGAAATGGCGCCCGCTTTATTTCCACTAACGGAGATATTGCGATTCCGACTGAAAGAGGGCTTCTGCCGGGAAACGGCTCACTGACATCGGTGTTAACCGTATCTACAGGTGTACAGCCTGTATTTATCGGCAAGCCGGAATCAATTATTATGGAGCAGGCGATGCGCGTTCTCGGCACAGATGTGTCTGAAACACTCATGGTCGGCGACAACTACGCCACTGATATTATGGCCGGCATAAACGCGGGTATGGATACGCTGCTCGTTCACACAGGCGTAACGAAAAGAGAACATATGACAGACGATATGGAAAAACCGACTCACGCCATTGACTCTCTGACTGAATGGATTCCATACATTTGAAAAAAGGGCGCCCTAAAAGGGTGCCCTTATTCTGTATGCCGCGCGCGGTGAGCAAGTCTGCTTGAAGCCGCGGCGGAAATCGCTCCGACGATGTCATCTAAAAAGGTATGGCATTCACCGGTTGATTTATCATTCAATCGTTTAAGGATTCCGGGTTTTTCTTTGTCGATGTAACCGTAGTTCGTAAACCCGATCGATCCGTAAATGTTCACAATGGAAAATGCCAGAACTTCATCTACTCCATATAGGCTTTCATCTATTTCCAGCATCGTTTGCAGCGGTTCAGACAGTTTTTTCTGCTCAGCAAGAACATCCAATTCAATGCCCGTTAAAATCGCGTTTTGCACCTCGCGTTTTGCGAGAACACGATTGACGTTCAGCGTGCATTCATCAATGGTTAAATCCGGATGATATTTTTTCTGCAGAAAAAAGACAAGCTCGGCAATGTCTGATACCTCAACGCCGCGCTCCTTCATCCGTGCTCTTGCTTTAGCTTCCATCTGACTGAATTGTTCGTTTTCTGACATCAGCTTCACCCAATCTTTTTTACTAGTTTATACAAAATGCTTGAGAAGTTTACGACTTTTTCTTGCGCCTTCTTCGGATTAAAATATGTATTCATAATTCCGGCTGTGTATGACTACGATGTGATGAGCCCTAATTCAACAGGCAGGTGATCATGGTGAAAGGTACAATAAAAGAAAAATACGGCATTCACATCAGGCAGCTTTCCATGTACCAGCACACATATCAATGCTTTCAGACGCCTAATTCATACTTTCTGATTGTCCCCGTTTCCCAATTCTCAGAAACAGAGCTGGCGGAGCTTTATTACATGAGTCAGTATTTACAAGAACAAAGTGACCCATACGTTTCGGTTTTTATCTTTACAAAAGAAGGTGAACTGACATTTGAACATGAGGGAAAAACGTACGCTCTGCTGAAGGCGGCCCCCCCTTATTCAAACAGGGCGTTCTCCATTGGAGCGGAGCTTGCGGAATTTCACCGAAAAGGCCGAGGATATCCATATGAGGTGAAGGCGGCCGGAAGAATCGGCCAGTGGAAGGATCTGTGGGGAAAACGAATTGATCAGCTGGAAGCATTTTGGCAGAGAAAGGTTCAGACCCCTCCGCATGAGCCATTCGATAAAAAAATGATCGAATCATTTCCATATTATTTAGGACTGTCAGAAAACGCGATACAATATTTAGTGGACACTGAGCTGGATGACAAGCCCCAAGCCGCTGATTCAGGAACGATATGCCATCAGCGGATGGAAAGGCATACATGGTCACCGGAATCATTGATCAGGATTCCGGCGGATTGGGTGTTTGACCACGCTTCCCGTGATTTGGCTGAATATATGAGGCATACGTTTTTGCATCACAGACAAGATTTTAATCAGCAGGGCTTTCTCTTTTTACAGGAATACGAGCAAGTCACACCGCTGTCTTCATTTTCGAAACGCCTTTTATACAGCCGTCTGCTTTTCCCGCTTCATTATTTTGAAATCGTAGAAAGCTATTACATGTCATCAGAATCAGAAAAGCATTATTTTGAAGAACAGCTTAACTTCATTCTTAATGACTGTGGGCGTTATGAACAATTTCTCAATACAGCGCAGGAATTCATGAATATGCGGGCGCAGAAGCTGTTTGTTCCACGCGTCAGCTGGCTCGGCAAAGGCAGCTCAGGGTGAGGAGAAAATCTGACAAAAATAATTAGAAAATAAAGAATCTTGTCATATCAATGCGTTAAGCGTTTACATTCGCAAAATTCAGCCTAATGCTGTCTTGTCAAAACAGGAGCGGGCTTATATAATGTTTGTAACTTATATGTCTGTGTTGAGTTAACAATTGTCTTTTCCAAGAGGACAATCAAAAGAAAGGTGGAGTTTTTTTGAAAGCGATTCGTGTAGGGCTTTTAGGTTTAGGTACCGTCGGAAGCGGTGTCGTTAAAATTATTCAAGACCATCAGGATAAGCTTATGCATCAGGTCGGCTGTCCGGTTACGATAAAAAAAGTGCTTGTAAAAGATTTAGAGAAAAAGAGAGAAGTAGATTTGCCGAAGGAAGTGCTCACGACAGAAGTGTATGATGTCATTGATGATCCAGATGTTGATGTCGTCATCGAGGTGATCGGCGGCGTTGAACAGACAAAACAATATTTGGTCGACGCGCTGAGATCGAAAAAGCATGTTGTCACAGCAAACAAGGACTTAATGGCTGTGTACGGCTCCGAGCTGCTTGCCGAAGCGAAGGAAAATGGATGCGATATCTACTTTGAAGCCAGTGTTGCCGGCGGGATTCCGATTCTGCGCACGTTAGAGGAAGGCCTCTCATCAGATCGAATTACAAAAATGATGGGAATTGTGAACGGCACAACAAACTTTATCTTAACCAAAATGATCAAAGAGAAAAGCCCATACGAGGAAGTGCTCAAGGAAGCGCAGGATCTCGGTTTTGCCGAAGCTGATCCGACTTCTGACGTGGAAGGGCTTGACGCCGCACGGAAAATGGCGATATTGGCGCGCCTCGGCTTCTCGATGAACGTGGATCTGGAAGACGTCAAAGTAAAGGGGATCTCCCAAATTACAGACGAGGACATCAGCTTCAGCAAACGCCTCGGCTATACAATGAAGCTGATCGGGATTGCTCAGCGTGACGGCAGCAAAATCGAGGTCAGCGTACAGCCGACACTGCTTCCTGACCATCATCCGCTTTCTGCTGTTCATAATGAGTTTAACGCTGTTTATGTATACGGCGAGGCTGTCGGTGAGACGATGTTCTACGGGCCGGGAGCCGGAAGCATGCCGACAGCGACATCCGTTGTTTCTGACCTCGTCGCTGTCATGAAAAATATGCGCCTAGGTGTAACCGGCAACAGCTTTGTCGGACCGCAATATGAGAAAAACATGAAATCGCCGTCTGACATTTATGCACAGCAGTTTTTAAGAATTCATGTAAAAGATGAGGTTGGTTCATTCTCGAAAATTACATCTGTGTTCTCAGAGCGGGGCGTGAGCTTTGAAAAAATCCTTCAGCTGCCAATTAAAGGCCATGATGAGTTAGCTGAAATCGTAATTGTCACACATCATACATCAGAAGCTGATTTCAGTGATATCCTGCAAAACCTAAATGATTTGGAAGTCGTTCAAGAAGTCAAAAGCACATATCGTGTAGAAGGGAACGGTTGGAGCTAATGTGGAAAGGACTTATCCATCAATATAAAGAATTTTTACCTGTAACAGATCAAACACCGGCGCTAACTTTACATGAAGGAAACACACCTCTTATTCACCTGCCGAAGCTGTCTGAGCAGCTCGGAATTGAGCTTCATGTCAAAACGGAAGGCGTCAATCCTACGGGATCATTTAAAGATCGCGGAATGGTTATGGCTGTGGCAAAGGCAAAAGAAGAAGGCAATGACACGATTATGTGCGCGTCAACAGGTAACACTTCCGCTGCTGCGGCAGCATATGCAGCCCGTGCTAACATGAAATGCATTGTCATCATCCCGAACGGAAAAATTGCATTTGGAAAACTCGCTCAAGCTGTCATGTACGGAGCCGAGATTATCGCAATTGACGGAAACTTTGACGATGCGCTTAAAATTGTCCGTTCCATCTGTGAGAAATCACCGATTGCCCTTGTCAACTCAGTCAACCCTTACCGCATTGAAGGCCAAAAAACTGCTGCCTTCGAAGTGTGCGAACAGCTGGGGGAAGCGCCTGATGTTTTAGCGATCCCGGTCGGAAACGCGGGAAACATCACTGCGTACTGGAAGGGCTTCAAGGAATATCATGAGAAAAACGGCACAGGCCTTCCGAAAATGCGTGGCTTTGAAGCTGAGGGTGCGGCGGCAATCGTGCGCAATGAAGTGATTGAAAATCCTGAAACAATAGCGACAGCCATTCGTATCGGAAACCCGGCAAGCTGGGACAAAGCTGTAAAGGCAGCCGAGGAATCCAATGGGAAAATTGACGAAGTCACTGATGATGAAATCCTTCACGCATATCAGCTGATCGCCCGTGTAGAAGGCGTGTTTGCAGAACCGGGTTCTTGCGCGTCTATCGCAGGAGTGCTGAAACAGGTGAAATCCGGAGAAATTCCGAAAGGCAGCAAGGTCGTAGCTGTGTTAACAGGAAACGGACTGAAAGATCCGAACACAGCGGTCGACATTTCAGAAATCAAGCCTGTCACATTGCCGACTGATGAAGACAGCATCCTTGAATATGTAAAAGGAGCGGCCCGTGTATGAACGAAGCCGACATGCTGTTCTCTGTCACTGTTCCCGGAAGCACAGCTAACCTAGGCCCCGGCTTTGATTCAGTCGGAATGGCGCTCAGCAGATATTTGAAGCTGACCGTCTTTGAAAGCGACAAATGGTCTTTTGAGGCTGAAACAGAAACAGTCGCCGGAATTCCGGCGGGTACAGATAACCTGATCTATCAAGTGGCTAAACGGACCGCAGATTTGTACGGAAAAGAAATACCTCCTGTCCATGTGAAGGTGTGGAGCGACATCCCGCTTGCACGCGGCCTTGGCAGCAGCGCCGCGGCGATTGTAGCGGCCATTGAACTGGCTGATGAATTATGCGGCTTAAAGCTGTCTGAAGCGGACAAGCTGCATTTAGCCAGTCTAGAAGAAGGACACCCGGACAATGCTGGCGCTTCTCTCGTCGGCGGACTTGTGATCGGCCTGCATGAGGATGACGAGACCCAAATGATCCGCGTCCCGAATGCTGACATTGACGTAGTCGTTGTCATTCCTTTTTACGAAGTGCTGACAAGAGACGCGAGAGACGTGCTTCCGAAGGAGTTTCCATATGCCGACGCCGTAAAAGCAAGTGCTGTCAGCAATATACTCATTGCTGCGATCATGTCCAAGGATTGGCCGCTTGTCGGGAAAATCATGAAGAAGGATATGTTCCATCAGCCGTACCGGGCGATGCTTGTGCCTGAGCTGTCAAAAGTAGAGCACGTCGCCGAGATGAAGGGCGCATATGGAACGGCTCTCAGCGGAGCAGGCCCGACGATTCTCGTCATGACCGAAAAAGGAAAGGGAGAAGAGCTAAAAGAACAGCTCGCGCTTCATTTCCCTCATTGTGAAGTAGACGCTTTGACCGTCCCGAAAGAGGGAAGTATAATAGAGCGAAATCCTTTATATCAAGTAAAAAGTGTATAGATCATGCCAAGCGTTCCTCAGCGTCAGCAGAGGGCGCTTTTTTTGCTGGAGATAAAGGAGTTTTTATTTAGAAAAACGAAATACATGTAAAAAGGAGGAGATGAATATGAAAAAGCTGATAACCGCAGACGACATCACAGCGATTGTCTCTGTGACCGATCCTCAATACGCCCCAGACGGCACCCGTGCCGCATATGTAAAATCACAAGTGAATCAAGAGAAAGATTCGTATACATCAAATATATGGATCTATGAAACGAAAACGGGCGGGTCTGTTCCTTGGACACATGGAGAAAAGCGAAGCACCGACCCAAGATGGTCTCCGGACGGGTGCACGCTTGCCTTTATTTCTGATCGAGAAGGCGATGCGGCACAGCTGTATATGATGAGCGCTGAAGGCGGAGAAGCGAGAAAACTGACTGATATCCCGTATGGCGTGTCAAAGCCAATATGGTCCCCGGATGGCGAATCGATTCTGGTCACTGTCAGTTTGGGAGAGGGAGAAAACATTGATGACCGAGAAAAAACAGAGCAGGACAGCTATGAACCTGTTGAAGTGCAAGGCCTCTCCTACAAACGGGACGGCAAAGGGCTGACGAGAGGTGCGTATGCCCAGCTTGTGCTTGTCAGCGTAAAGTCGGGTGAGATGGAAGAGCTGACAAGTCACAAAGCTGATCATGGTGATCCTGCTTTTTCTCCTGACGGCAAATGGCTTGTTTTCTCAGCTAATTTAACTGAAACAGATGATGCCAGCAAGCCGCATGATGTTTACATAATGTCACTGGAGTCTGGAGATCTTAAGCAGGTTACACCTCATCGCGGCTCATTCGGATCAAGCTCATTTTCACCAGACGGAAGGTATCTTGCTTTGCTTGGAAATGAAAAGGAATATAAGAATGCTACGCTCTCAAAGGCGTGGCTCTATGATATCGAACAAGGCCGCCTCACATGTCTTACTGAGATGCTGGACGTTCATTTAGCGGATGCGCTGATTGGAGATTCATTGATCGGTGGTGCTGAACAGCGCCCGATTTGGACAAAGGACAGCCAAGGGTTTTATGTCATCGGCACAGATCAAGGCAGTACGGGCATCTATTATATTTCGATTGAAGGCCTTGTGTATCCGATTCGTCTGGAAAAAGAGTACATCAATAGCTTTTCTCTTTCACCTGATGAACAGCACTTTATTGCCAGTGTGACAAAGCCGGACAGACCGAGTGAGCTTTACAGTATCCCGCTTGGACAGGAAGAGAAACAGCTGACTGGCGCGAATGACAAGTTTGTCAGGGAGCATACGATATCAATACCTGAAGAGATTCAATATGCTACAGAAGACGGCGTGATGGTGAACGGCTGGCTGATGAGGCCTGCACAAATGGAAGGTGAGACAACATATCCACTTATTCTTAACATACACGGCGGTCCGCATATGATGTACGGACATACATATTTTCATGAGTTTCAGGTGCTGGCGGCGAAAGGATACGCGGTCGTTTATATCAATCCGAGAGGAAGCCACGGCTACGGGCAGGAATTTGTGAATGCGGTCAGAGGAGATTATGGGGGAAAGGATTATGACGATGTGATGCAGGCTGTGGATGAGGCTATCAAACGAGATCCGCATATTGATCCTAAGCGGCTCGGTGTCACGGGCGGAAGCTACGGAGGTTTTATGACCAACTGGATCGTCGGGCAGACGAACCGCTTTAAAGCTGCCGTTACCCAGCGCTCGATATCAAATTGGATCAGCTTTCACGGCGTCAGTGATATCGGCTATTTCTTTACAGACTGGCAGCTTGAGCATGACATGTTTGAGGACACAGAAAAGCTCTGGGACCGGTCTCCTTTAAAATACGCAGCAAACGTGGAGACACCGCTTTTGATACTGCATGGCGAGCGGGATGACCGATGTCCGATCGAGCAGGCGGAGCAGCTGTTTATCGCTCTGAAAAAAATGGGCAAGGAAACCAAGCTTGTCCGTTTTCCGAATGCATCGCACAATTTGTCACGCACCGGACACCCAAGACAGCGGATCAAGCGCCTGAATTATATCAGCTCATGGTTTGACCAATATCTCTAATAAAAAAAGCCAGGCTGATCAAATATCAGCCTGGCTGCTTTATTAAAAGACTTGTTCTACTTCAACGACACCCGGCACTTCTTCTAGAAGAGCGCGCTCAATTCCGGCTTTCAGCGTAATTGTTGAACTTGGGCAGCTGCCGCATGCGCCTAGAAGACGAAGCTTAACGATACCTTCATCTACGTCTACAAGCTCACAGTCACCGCCGTCACGAAGTAAAAACGGACGAAGTTTGTCCAGTACTTCCTGCACCTGTTCTTTCATTTCAACTTCAGTCATGACATTCGCTCCTTTCGTCGTCATAAAACCATTATATTCAGTGTAACAATAAAAATCTATTGTTTGGTTTGCAAAGTTGCTTTCCCTATTATAGCACATTCAGACTTCAACACAAAAACGGTTTTTTTCTATAAAAACGCCCTTTGGCTCTGTATACTTAAAAGAAAGGACTTACATAGGAGAAGGGGGCGTCTACAAGTGATGAAACCAGTCATTCTAAGCGTGTACGGGGCAGAAACCGTTTGTGCGAGCTGTGTCAATATGCCGACAGCCAAGGATACATACGAGTGGCTTGAGGCTGCGCTGAAAAGAAAATATCCAAATCAGCCTTTTGAGATGCAGTACATCGATATTCATGAGCCGCCTGACAATGAACATGCGAAAGAGCTTGCGGAAAAAATCAGAAATGACGAGTATTTTTATCCGCTTGTGCTCGTAGAAGACAAAATTGTCGGTGAAGGCAATCCAAAATTAAAAGACGTTTATGAGGAAATGGAGAAGCATGGGTATACAGAAAACCGCTGACTTGATCAGCGGTTCTTCTCTATCATTAACCGTTATGGTGTTTATACATCCACAGCAAGCCGGATTTCAGCATACGCGGAACACGGCCGATCAGCGGACGGTCAGCAACAAGCCCGAAGCCGGCTTTTTTTCCGAGTGAACCGAGGACGCCTTTCAGCTTAAACTGCGGCATTGATTCAGGCAGGGCTTCTCCATTCCAGCGTTTTTGCAAGATTTGGACAATCTGCTCTGCTTGAGCCTCTGCCAGCTGGGCGCTCGGTGCATGAGGAAGGCTGGCGCAATCGCCGACAACGTACAGATGTTCATCACCTGGAAGATTGTGATGAGGCGTTAATACAATACGCCCTTGTGCGTCCTTCTCCACATCTAAGTCTCTGACGACTTTGTTTGGCTGGATGCCGGCTGTCCACACGATGGCGTCTGCAGAAATCGGATCATCGTGGTTATACACAACGCCTTCTTCTACTTTTGTGATATTTGCCCTGTTAATAATGCGGACACCGTGCTCTTCGAACCATTTTTGCACATATTTGCTTAAACGCTCGGGAAAGCTTGATAAAATGAGATTACCGCGGTCGAACAAAATAATGTTCAGGTCATCACGGCTTTCTCTCAATTCACTTGCAAGCTCAACGCCGCTTAAGCCCGCTCCGACAATGGCGACGGTGGCATTAGCGCTCAGATTATTCAGCTTTTGGTAGGTTTCGCGGGACTGATCGATGGTTTGAATACTGTAGGTGAATTCAGGCGCTCCCGGCACGTTGTGATATTTATCCTCACAGCCGAGCCCGATTACGGCGTCATCGTAAGAAATCGGTTCACGATCTTGGAACAGCACTTGTTTTTGTACAATATCAATTGATGTGATATCACCGTATTGGACATCCAGGCGAGGGTGCTCTGGGAATGACACTCTGATATGATGGTCAGAAATTGTGCCTGCGGCAAGGGCATAATATTCTGTTTTCAAGCAGTGATAAGGATTTCTGTCAATTAACGTGATTGAAACATCATCAGGCAGCTGGTTTGGCAATAAGCGATGAAGAACACGCATGTTCCCGTAACCTCCGCCGATCAAGACCAATTTTTTCATTTGAATTCCCCTTTAATCCGAAGAGTATGATAGATACATTGAAGAAAATACGAACTATGTAAAATAACATCTAGAATTATATCGAATTTGATCTAAAATCACAATAATAGTTTCAAAATAACCTACAATTTAGCCTGAAAACACAAATTAGTAAAACGTTATTTGAGAAATAATATGTTACGATAATAAATTTTGAATCATCCGTTGTCTTTGACGAATAGTGAAAAATTCGCGATAATGGACATATGTGAGGTGAAACCGCATGAATCCAATGATTGAATTTTGTGTCAGCAATCTGGCTCACGGCTCTCAGGAAGCCCGGGCGATTTTGGAGAAGGATCCCAACCTTGATGTCCTTGAATATGGCTGCTTAAGCTACTGCGGGACATGCATGGAATCGCTTTTCGCTCTGGTAAACGGAGAAGTCGTCATGGGTGAAACGCCTGCTGAGCTTGTTGAGAATATATATACCTTTATTGAAGAAAATCCAATGTTTTAAAGAAAAGGGCCTGGACAGGCCCTTTTTTATTTTGCTGTACAAAAGAACTAAAAAAATGTGTAGACATCAAAAAATATTATTGTTATCGTATAAAAGATATTTTTTTAAATAAAATTTAAGAGGTGTACGAGTATTCATGAATGTTCTGTGGGGGCTGCTGGGCGCAGTTGCGATCATTGCTATCGCGTTTTTATTTTCAGAAAAGAAAAGCAATATTAAGATAAGAACCGTCATCGTTGGTTTATGCACACAGGTGGCGTTTGGATACATCGTGTTGAAATGGGAAGCGGGACGCGCTGTTTTTTTATGGTTTTCAAGCCGTGTACAGCTTCTGATTGACTATGCCAATGAAGGCATCAGTTTTATTTTTGGACCGCTTCTAAAGGTCGGAGACAGTCCGGCCTTTGCATTAAGTGTACTGCCCGTTATCATTTTCTTCTCAGCACTGATTGCAGTTTTATATCATTTGAAAATCATGCAGCTCGTTTTCCGTGTCATTGGCGGCGGATTGTCGAAGCTCCTTGGAACAAGCAAAACGGAATCTCTGGCGGCTGCTGCCAATATTTTTGTAGGACAATCAGAATCTCCGTTAGTGATCAAACCCCTGATTGCGGGACTGACGCGCTCTGAGTTGTTTACGATTATGACGAGCGGTCTATCGGCAGTTGCGGGATCTACCTTGTTTGGGTACGCGCTTCTCGGTATTCCGATTGAATACTTGCTGGCGGCCAGCTTTATGGCTGCTCCAGCTGGACTAGTCTTTGGTAAATTGATTATACCCGAAACGGAAAAAACGCAAACCGTAAAAAGCGATTTCAAAATGGATGAAGGCGAAGGCGCAGCCAATGTCATTGACGCAGCGGCAAAGGGAGCGTCAACAGGACTGCAAATTGCGTTAAACGTTGGGGCGATGCTGCTTGCGTTTGTTGCGTTAATCGCTGTAGTAAACGGTATTCTCGGTGGGGCTTTCGGCTTGTTCGGTTTAAAAGGCGTAACATTAGAATCCATTCTCGGCTATGTGTTTTCTCCTATCGCCTTTTTGATTGGCGTGCCTTGGCATGAAGCATTGCAGGCGGGAAGCTATATCGGCCAGAAATTGGTGCTGAATGAGTTTGTCGCTTATTCTAACTTCGGTCCGCACATCGGCGAGTTTTCTAAGAAAACTGCTACCATTATCAGTTTCGCGTTATGCGGATTCGCCAATTTTTCATCAATTGCGATTATGCTTGGTACGCTGGGCGGATTAGCACCCAGCCGCCGTTCAGATATCGCGCGTCTCGGCCTGAAGGCTGTTCTTGCAGGAACATTAGCCAATCTGCTCAGCGCAGCCATTGCCGGCATGTTTATATAAACGATAAAAGCTCCTTGCGTCAGTGCAAGGAGCTTTTATGTATGAAAAACGGGGGATAATTGTATTGTGTCCGCTTATAATAGCTTTTATACTAAGAAAAAGAAAAAAAGTTGGAGGCACCTATGAACTCATTTCGATTTACCAAAATGCACGGCCTAGGAAACAGTTATATTTATGTGAATCAATTTGAAGAACAGCTTCCAGAAGAAAAACTGTCAGAGATTGCAATTCAGGTTTCTTCTGTTTATACAGGGATCGGATCCGACGGAATGATCCTGATATGCCCATCAGACCAAGCGCCTGTTAAAATGCGGATTTTTAATAATGACGGGTCTGAAGGGCAAAACTGCGGCAACGGCCTGCGCTGCGTCGCAAAATACGCATATGAGCATAAGCTAGTTGAGGAAACATCTTTTCTGATTGAAACTCTCTCCGGGCTTGTGAAAGCGGAGGTTCAAGTCGAAAACGGAAAAGTGAATGTGGTCACTGTCGATATGGGCGAACCGCGCTTGACAAAATCCGAGCTTCCGATGCTTGACGGCGGGGAAGAGCACACAATCAATGAAACGATGGCATTTGGTGAAGTAGAACTAACAGGCACTGCCGTTTCAATGGGAAATCCGCATATCGTTTTTCCGATCGCAGACATTGAACAGGCACCCTTAACGACACTGGGACCGGTGATTGAGAAAGATCCGAGATTTCCGGAAGGCATCAATGTGGAATTCGTTGAAACCGTGAATGAACAAGAATTGCATTTCCGCGTCTGGGAACGGGGATCAGGGATTACTCAGGCATGCGGGACAGGAGCTTGTGCAGCGGCAGTCGCATCTGTATTAAACGGCGTATCAAAGCGAAATCAAGACATCACGGTGCATTTAGCAGGCGGGGATTTGGTGATAAACTGGAAAGATAACGGCCATGTAATGATGACAGGGCCGGCTGAAACCGTTTGTGAGGGTGTCTATTTCTTGTAAAACACCTTGTTTGAGAATTGGAACGATCATGTTTATAATAAAAGACAGCAACCGGTTTTTAAAAGGAGGTTCACAATGATGAGCAACCCGGTAACAATTACAGAAGCAGCAGCTTTGCATATAAAAGATATGATGAAAGAGCATGAAGAAGAAAACGCGTTTCTGCGTGTAGGCGTCAAAGGCGGCGGCTGCAGCGGACTTTCTTACGGCATGGGCTTTGAGCATGAAAAGAGTGAATCAGACAGTGTGTTTGATCAGCACGGCATCACTGTTCTAGTTGACAAAGAAAGCCTTGACATCATGAACGGCACCGTGATTGATTATAAACAATCCATGCTCGGCGGCGGCTTCACCATCGACAATCCAAACGCCATCGCTTCATGCGGCTGCGGTTCTTCGTTCAGAACAGCAACGAATGCAGGCAAGCCTGAAGAGTGCTAAGCACTAAAAACGGATAGCAACTATTACTGACGCTTTTCTTAGCGATAAATCATCGTTAAGGGAGGCGTTTTTATTATGGGGAAATGATGCAGAGAGTTCCGGGAACTTCGGCAAGAGAAACGCTGCTTTGTTGTTTGATTTTTGTTGTAAATACAGCAAAGTTACGCTATATTTAATGCGGAGTATATTTTATTGCATTTACAACAAAATCACGATAGGGAGTTGGTGATGAAGAAGATTTTTGGAATGGTAACAAGGTCAGTATGTGTTCCGTGTTTAAATATATAAAAGGGACACAAGACAATTGAATTTTAAATAAAGGGGCTGAATCCGAACAATGAGTGTAAAAATGAAAAAATGCAGCCGGGAAGATTTACAAACACTTCAACAATTGAGTATTGAAACATTCAATGACACTTTTAAAGAACAGAACTCACCTGAAAATATGAAAGCCTATTTAGAAAGCGCATTTAACACTGAGCAGCTGGAAAAAGAGTTATCCAATATGTCTTCGCAATTCTTTTTTATTTACTTTGATCATGAAATCGCTGGATATGTAAAGGTCAATATCGATGATGCTCAGTCTGAAGAAATGGGTGCTGAATCACTTGAAATCGAGAGAATTTATATAAAGAACAGCTTTCAAAAACATGGGCTTGGCAAACATCTGCTGAATAAAGCGATAGAAATTGCGCTGGAACGTAATAAAAAGAACATTTGGCTAGGTGTGTGGGAAAAAAATGAAAATGCCATTGCCTTTTATAAGAAAATGGGGTTTGTTCAGACCGGCGCCCACTCATTTTATATGGGTGATGAAGAACAAACGGATTTAATCATGGCTAAAACACTCATATAATATTTTTCGAAGGGTGGATGATGATGTATATTCCAAAATATTTTAAAGTCACAAATGCTGAAGAAATTTGGAATTTTGTACAAGAAAACTCCTTTGGTACGGTTGTCACAACAGAACAAGGAAAACCAATTGCCACACATTTGCCGTTAGGATTCAATAAAAAAGACGATCATTACTATATTACGGGGCATTTCGCTTATGGAAATCCTCAGTGGAGAACGTTTGAAGCCTGTGAAGATGTGCTTGTGATGTTTCAGGGACCGCACGCTTATATTTCTTCTTCCTGGTATGCGCGCGAAAATGTTCCGACGTGGAATTATCAGGCTGTCCACATGTATGGAAAAGCAAGTATGTTAGAGAAAGATGAATTAGCAGAAGAATTAACAATCATGCTGGAGAAATACGAAAAACATCGTGACAATCCTGTTTTATGGGATAAGCTTTCTCCAAAACTCTTAGAACGTGAATTGAAAGGTATCGTTGGATTTAAGATTAAGGTGGAAGACATTCAAGCGGCATATAAATTAAGCCAGAACCGAAATGAAACGGATTATATGAACATCATTGAACAGTTGCAAAATGAAGAAAATCCAAATGCAAAACAAATGGCAGAACTGATGGAAAATAAATTCAAAAAGCAAATATAAGCTTACTTTGCTGAAGAAGTAGCAGAAAACGCCAAGTCAAGCGGAGAACCGCTGACTTGGCGTTTTTTTATGATTAATATTTATCCCCATTAAAAATGGAATTTTTCACAATCACATAATCCACATTGCGGATGGCTTCAAGCTTTGTTCCGCCTGCATAAGAAATAGAAGATTGAAGATCCTGCTCCATTTCAATCAGTGTATCCTTGATTGAGCCTTTATGCGCCACGTGCATTTTTTTGCCTTCGACATTTTTCTTTTCGCCTTTTTGGAATTCAGAGGCTGAGCCGAAGTACTCCTTGTAAAGCTTTCCGTCTTTTTCGATCGTTTGGCCTGGCGACTCTTCGTGTCCGGCAAATAGTGAACCGATCATGACCATCGTTGCGCCGAATCGGATTGATTTTGCGATGTCGCCATGGGTACGGATGCCGCCATCCGCGATAATCGGTTTGCTGGCAGCCTTGGCACACCAGCGCAGCGCCGCTAATTGCCAGCCGCCTGTGCCGAAGCCGGTTTTGATTTTCGTAATACATACTTTTCCCGGTCCGATGCCGACTTTAGTGGCATCCGCTCCCGCATTTTCAAGCTCTCTGACCGCTTCTGGCGTTCCGACATTGCCAGCAATAACAAAGCTGTCCGGCAAATGTTTTTTAAGGTGCTGGATCATTTCAATGACAGCATTTGAGTGCCCGTGAGCAATGTCAATTGTCACGTATTCAGGCGTCAGATTTTCTTCTGCCAGCTGGCGGACAAATTCATACTCCTCATCTTTGACGCCCACGCTGATAGAAGAGAATAACCCGCGTGCGTTCATATCTTTAATAAAATCAATTCGTGTCTCAGGCTCAAATCGGTGCATGACATAAAAGTAGCCATTTTCGGCTAATTGAATCGCTAGCTTTTCATCTATAATCGTCTGCATATTGGCAGGGACGACGGGTAATTTAAATGTACGTCCGCCTAAACGTACGGATGTATCACATTCTGAACGGCTATTTACAATGCATTTTGCAGGAATTAGCTGAATATCTTCGTAATCAAATACGTTTTCCATGGTTTTCACTCCTAAAAACGAATATTTAAAAGTATAATATATGAAATGTTCGCCTTCTATAATGTACTCTGTTTTATTTAGGATGTCAAACATTATGATTTGCTGGCAGGTGTGGTGCAAGTGCCGAAGCTTGTCATGCAGGGTGAGTTTAGGTATCATAGTTTTAACGAATGGTCTTAGAGAGCGGATCAAAACGCGAATGATATACGTTCAGCAAAGCTTGGTCGTTCAGCACCAGGCTTTCTTTATGGCATGGACATGGGAAAGGAGCGAATAAGATGGCCCAAAACGAAGAAAAAACACCGAAGTCCCAAAAGATTCAGGACCGCATTATTATGGCAATGATCTGGGTAGTCGCAGCCCTTGTGATTGCGCTGGTTGTAGGAACTGCATTGAATTATATAAATATCTTCAAATAAAAAAGGAGCTGTGTCGCAGACACAAGCTCTCTTTTTTTATTATTTATTTTCAAAAAGACTTGTTGAGTGAAGAGGCTGTACGCGGGCTTTCGGGTCCATGTAAGCCTTGGCGTTGTTCACTGCTGTCGGTGCCTCGCCGAAGCCGCTGGCAATCAGGTTGACTTTTCCTTCGTATGTACAAATGTCACCTGCTGCAAAGAAGCCTTCGATATTTGTTTCCATTGTTGATTTCACGACAATGGAATTTTTCTCGATGTCCAGGCCCCAGTTTTTGATCGGTCCAAGAGATGAAACGAAACCGTAGTTGACGATTAAGTCATCAATTTCTAAAATCTCTTTGCGGTCGCCTTTCACTTCTTCAAGCACTAGCTGTTCGATTTTGTCTTCGCCGATCAGCTCCGCAGGGACGAATGGTGTCAGGACATTAACCTTCGACGCATGAAGGTTTTCCACACTGTGCTCGTGCGCACGGAACTTGTCGCGGCGGTGAATGATCGATACTTCTTTTGCGATTGGCTCAAGCATAAGCGCCCAGTCAACCGCGGAATCTCCACCGCCAAGGATCGCAACGCGTCTGCCGGCGAATTTTTGCAGATCATCAACGAAGTAATGGAGGTTTTTGCCTTCATACTGCTCGGCATTTTCAAGTTCCAGCTTTCTCGGTTTGAATGCGCCGTTTCCTGCAGTTATGATGACCGTTTTAGAGTAGTGGGTTTCTTCATTTGTTACAAGCTTAAACACGCCGTCCGCTTGTTTCTCAACAGATTCAACCGCTTGCTCCAGACAAATGGCTTGGTCGAATTTCGCCATTTGCTCTTTTAGGTTATTGATAAGCTCTTGCGCGCGGATTTTCGGGAATCCCGCTACATCATATATATACTTCTCAGGGTATAGGGCGCTAAGCTGTCCGCCGAGCTGAGGCAGGCTTTCGATAATTTTGACGCTTGCCTGTCTCATCCCGCCGTAAAAAGCGGTGAATAAGCCGACCGGTCCCCCGCCTATAATTGTAATATCATAAACCTTTGTATCCTCTCGCATACGAAAATTGCCTCCTAAATGAAAATTGTTATTAATTATACCATATTGCCGTTCAAATTGACGAGTCAGCAGAAAAAATCGTAAGGATCTAACGTGCCCATCCGTTCTTGAAAATATTTCCGCAGGCCGCTACGATAATAACCAAATGAAATGATCTTTTTCTGAATGTTTCTTGGGCCAGCCGGATAAACATGATAATAGTGCTACGGGTAAGGACTTCACAAAAAACTTTTCAATATATTTCATAAAATCCCGCCAATAAGCTGAAGCTAACACAAATGATGATTTTATTATGGGTCTAACAAAAGCAAAAAAAGAGAAGGTGGATGTGATGGCATTGAATAAGCCCAAAATCGTGATTTTAGGTGCAGGATATGGCGGATTGATGACGGTGACAAGGCTGACGAAGTATGTCGGGCCGAATGATGCTGACATTACGCTTGTAAATAAACACAATTATCATTATGAAACGACATGGATGCATGAAGCGAGCGCGGGTACGCTCCATCATGACCGCTGCCGTTATCAGATAAAAGATGTAATCAACCAGTCACGGGTGAATTTTGTACAGGATACCGTAAAGGCAATCAAAATTGATGAGAAAAAAGTTGTGCTTGCGAATGGAGAACTGCAGTACGATTATTTAGTCATCGGGCTCGGCGCCGTGCCTGAAACGTTCGGCATTAAAGGCTTAAAAGAATATGCGTTTCCGATTGCCAACATCAACACGTCGCGCCTGCTGCGGGAACATATTGAGCTGCAGTTTGCGACTTACAATACGGAAGCGGAAAAACGGCCGGACAGGTTAACGATCGTTGTTGGCGGTGCCGGATTTACGGGAATTGAATTTCTTGGCGAACTGGCTGCTCGCGTGCCGGAGCTCTGTAAGGAATATGACGTTGACAGAAGCCTTGTCCGCATCATTTGTGTGGAAGCAGCGCCGACCGTTTTGCCGGGCTTTGATCCGGAACTTGTTGACTATGCCGTACATTATCTTGAAGAAAACGGAGTTGAGTTCAAGATCGGCACGGCTGTACAAGAATGTACACCGGAAGGAGTCAGAGTCGGCAAAAAAGATGAGGAACCAGAGCAGATCAAATCGCAAACCGTTGTATGGGCGGCAGGTGTCCGCGGTCATCCGATTGTGGAGGAAGCCGGTTTTGAGAATATGCGCGGCCGAGTCAAAGTCAACCCTGATCTCCGCGCCCCGGGACATGACAATGTCTTTATTCTCGGCGACAGCTCGCTGTTTATGAATGAAGATACAGAGCGCCCGTATCCGCCGACTGCGCAAATTGCAATGCAGCAGGGCATAACGGTCGCTAAAAACCTTGGCAGGCTTATTAAAGGCGGAGAGCTTGAGGAATTCAAGCCGGACATTAAGGGAACAGTGGCTTCTCTTGGCGAGCATAACGCGGTTGGGGTTGTTTATGGCAGAAAGCTAAAAGGCACGCCCGCTTCGTTTATGAAAAAAGTCATTGATAACCGCTCGCTGTTTATGATTGGCGGACTCGGACTGACATTGAAAAAAGGCAAGTTCAAGTTTTTCTAAAAACCCGCGGAAGCGGGTTTTCTTTATTAAAAAACGCCAAAATAAAAAGAGAACGAGAGGAAAATAAGTATGTTTCCGCTTACATCAAAAGATTTGTCACATGATCTGACTTTATTGTTGACAGCTTGATATGATATATTATCAGAAAATTAAGAAAAAGGGTGATGATTAGATGAAAACTGCAACGACAACCGCTTCACATGCATGCCCATTTTGTTCAGGAAAAGGATATTTTCAATTGATTCTCGGCGGTTCAGAGACTTGTCCGTCTTGCCAGGGGACAGGAAAAGACAGTCATTCTTTTTCCAGCCGTTGACTTTATTTCAGCCCCCGCGTTACACTAAAAACAACGCAGGGGGGTGGAATAGGTTGATTAGTCTGCCAGTCGTAATCATCTCAATTGTTTTGTTTTTTGTCTTGTTTTTTGGAATCGGTTTCTTATTAAACATGCTGCTGAGAATGTCTTGGATTATGGCTGTGATTTATCCAATTGTATGCCTTTTCATTATCAGCAAAGAAAAGCTGATCAGCTATGTCCAGTCGCCGGGAGAATCCTTTGCCAGTCTGTTTCATCGTGTCTTATCATTAGCGGCTGCTGATGTGCTGATTTTAGTCAGCGGTTTGGCCGGCGCCATCGTGTCCGGTATAGCGATCAACATGCTCAGAAAAAGAGGATATCAAATGTTTTAAATGCCGCTTTCTTCTAAAGAAAGCTTTTTTTATGCGTTCAGCTCATTCACCATTTTGAATAATGCTCTCTCCACTTGGGAACAATGATTCGGAGGAGAGGTGAATGATGTTGAATATGATCAGACGTTTGCTGATGACCTGTTTATTTCTGCTTGCATTTGGCACGACATTTTTATCAGTGTCAGGAATTGAAGCGAAGGACTTGTCAAAATGGGTGCAGGAACATCAGGAAAAGCACTTGAAGCATGCAGGACTGACATTAAAAGCATTGCAGCAGAAACAAACACAAACCACGTCCGCGGCTGAGGATAAAACAAAACCGTTAGAAGAGGCATTTGATTGGGATGAATATCCAGTCCAAAGAGTAACAGCAACAGGCTACACAGCAGGAGCTGAGTCGACGGGCAAAAATCCCGGTGATCCATTATACGGGCTTACATATTCAGGTGTGAAAGTGAAACGGGATTTATATTCCACGGTTGCTGCTGACCCGTCCGTTTTCCCGATCGGAACAATTTTATTCATTCCGAACTACGGTCTCGGAGTTGTGGCCGACACAGGATCAGCTATTAAGGGAAACCGCCTTGATCTGTACTTTGAGACAGTCAAAGATGTATACAATGAATGGGGCAAAAAAACCCTTGATGTATATGTGATTAAAAAGGGAACGGGAAAGATTACCGAGGATGAGCTTGAGAAGCTCAATGAAACAAAATCTTTGCAAGTGTTCAGAAATCAATATAAAACTGTGAAAGAATAAAACGCTCCAGCGAAAGCAGGAGCGTTTTTTTACATGAAAAAGTAAGCGAGTACCAATGTCAGTAAAATACCTGTTAATCCTCCGAAAAAGACTTCGATCGGCTGATGTCCGAGAAGCTCTTTCAGCTTTTTTTGCTTTTCTTTCTCTGCAGCCTTAGGGAAGTCCTTCGCTTCATTTACGAAACGGTTAAAATCAATGACAAGCTTATTAATGACTGTTGCCTGCTCACCGGCGTGGCGTCTGACGCCAGTTGCGTCAAACATGGTTATGACGGCGAAAATGGCGGAAACCGCAAAGAGTGAGGAGTCTAATCCATGCTCCAAGGCTACGCCTGTTGAAAGTGCAGTGACCGCTGCGGAGTGAGAGCTGGGCATGCCGCCTGTGCTTGTGACCAGCGACCAGTCCAGTTTTCTGGACACGATAAACTGTATGGGCACTTTGATGACCTGAGCAAAAATAATTGCGGCCAGGCTTGATAATAAAGGAAAATTCGTTAAAAGTTCCATCGGCGACATCCTTTCTATTTGAAAAATCCTTCGTGTTTCAAAAGAAAAAAGCAAGTCTTAGACTGTTGTTTGTTAAAATAAGTATAGTGGAAAGAATGTTTTTCCTATTATACCATTGTTCATTACAAATACCCATTACGTTAGGAGTGTAAGCCTCATGTTTTATGCGGTTCAACAATCAGAGCATACAGAAACCCTTGTGGTCGGGCTTTTTCAAAAAAGCCAGCTGACAGGAAAAGCGTTGGAAATTGATGAAATGCTCGAAGGCCATCTGACACAGCTTTTAAAAGAGGGTGATGTCTCTGCGAAACCGAATCAAGTATCAAAAGTATTCCCTCCATCTTCTGCGGGTATGAAACGGATTTATTTCGTTGGTCTGGGGAGAGAAGCAAATTATTCGTTTGAACAGGTGAAGGAACGTTTTGCTCATGTTTTTCAAGCCATTCATAAAGATCGAAAACAAGAAACTGCTGTTCTGCTTGATACGTTTATTTCGGAAGACGTGCCTCCAGCCGATGCCGCTCATGCTTTAGCTGAGAGCTGCCTGCTTGCTTCCTATGAGGTGCAGGATTATAAGCACAAATCAAATGAGCCTGACAAACAAATTGAAGCCGTGTATGTTGTAACAGATGAAGATACACAGGAAGTGCAGGCAGGGCTTCGCGTCGGCCAGGCATACGGACAAGGGACAAATTCGGCTAGAACGCTGGTGAATATGCCGGGAAACATGCTGACAGCGACTGACCTCGCTTCGTATGCTGAAGAGCTTGCGGCGAAATATGATTTTGAGTGTGAGATATTGGAGAAATCAGAGATGGAAGAGCTCGGTATGGGCGGAATACTTGCGGTAAACCAAGGCTCCACCGAACCGCCGAAAATGATTGTGTTGAAATATCAGGGCAAAAAGGAATGGGAAGACGTCGTCGGACTAGTCGGGAAAGGAATTACCTTTGACACAGGCGGCTACTCCATTAAAACGAAATCTGGAATTGTCGGCATGAAATCAGATATGGGAGGAGCAGCTGCGGTTCTCGGGGCTATGGAAACGATCGGAGAGCTTCGTCCTGAGCAAAACGTGCTGTGCGTTATTCCATCAACCGATAATATGATCTCCGGCGGGGCCATGAAGCCGGATGACGTGATCGTATCTTTAAGCGGAAAAACAATAGAAATCCTTAATACGGATGCTGAAGGAAGGCTAGTGCTTGCAGATGGCATTACATACGCGAAACAGCATGGCGCGTCAGTTCTTGTCGATGTAGCTACGCTTACCGGCGGCGTCGTTGTGGCATTAGGAACAGAAACAACCGGTGCAATGACAAATGATCAAAGCTTTTACCAGCAGGTAGCTGATGCTGCACAAGAGTGCGGCGAGGCGATCTGGCAGCTGCCGATAACAGAGAAGGATAAAAAACGCGTGAAAAGCAGCCAAATGGCGGATCTCAGCAATTCGCCGGGACGCGAAGGGCATGCGATTATGGCTGGAACGTTTCTTGGTGAATTCGCTGAGTCAACACCTTGGGTTCACCTTGATATTGCAG
This sequence comes from Bacillus sp. PS95, assembly GCF_037963565.1. NCBI lineage: Bacteria > Bacillati > Bacillota > Bacilli > Caryophanales > Bacillaceae > Bacillus > Bacillus sp. PS95. The sequence continues at coordinate 3,257,860 of NZ_CP150160.1, read as the reverse complement.
GAACAGCGACTGCCAATAAAGCAACCTGCTTCGGGCCGGCCGGGGCTACTGGCGTTATGGCAAGAACACTGGCTACACTTGCGGAGCGATTTACATTGGAAGAAGATAAAAACGAGTAATGAAAAATCCCTGCTGTATGATGAGGCAGGGATTTTTTTCTTCTGGAATCTTTAGTTGACTAAAGTGGATCGGTTATGATACGATACGTTTGTACTTTATTTATCTACTACATTAGCAAACTAAAGGGTTTTTGGAGGGGTATCATCATGAATGCAGTCGTCATCGCAGTCCTGCTTATGCTTGTATTAAGCCTGCTGCGTGTCAATATTGTTATCGCATTAATTATAGGCGCCTTGGCCGGCGGGTTAACAGGCGGGCTCGGTCTTGGCGAAACGGTTAAAGCTTTCACAGACGGTCTCGGCGGAAATGCCACCGTTGCAGTTAGCTATGCCATGCTTGGCGCGTTTGCCGCCGCTTTGACGAAAACGGGTCTTCCGGACGCAATGGTGGAAGCCTCCGTTAAATTAATCGGAAATAAAGAAGATTCTCGAAAAAAAGCACTGTCTAAGGTGCTGATTGTGCTGATTATTTTAATTGTATCTTGTTTTTCGCAAAACGTCGTTCCGGTTCACATCGCGTTTATTCCGGTGCTGATTCCGCCGCTTTTGAAAATCTTTAATGAACTTGAAATGGACCGCCGTCTGATCGCGTGTGTAATTACATTTGGCTTAACGGCTCCTTATATTTTGCTTCCGGTCGGTTTCGGCCAAATCTTCCAAGGCATGCTGAAGGACAATATGGCGGATGCCGGGTTAAACGTTCCGCTTGCTGATATTCCGTACGCACTGATTATTCCAGTTGCAGGTATGGTTGTCGGCCTTATTTTATCAGTGATCGTATACCGTAAACCGAAACAATATGAAACAAAAGACATTTCAGGTGCAGAAGCATCGCCATATACGAGAAAAAGTATTGGTATCGCGGTTCTAGCCATTGTTGTGTCACTCGGCGTCCAGCTTTACTTATCTCAGACTTTGGGAGTAGAAGGAATGATTATGGGGGCGCTCGCTGGTCTGATTGTTCTGTTTGTCAGCGGTGTGATGAAGCGTGATGAAGCGGACTCACTGATTACTGATGGAATGGTTTTAATGGCCTTTATCGGCTTTGTCATGCTTGTTGCAGCCGGGTTTTCAAACGTATTGACGAAAACCGGGGATGTCGAGTCACTGGTCAAAACGTCAGCTGGTTTTATCGGACACAGTCAGTCCTTGGGCGCATTGCTGATGCTCATTGTCGGCTTATTAATTACAATGGGGATCGGATCTTCTTTTGCGACCATTCCTGTTATCACAACCATTTTCGTGCCTCTATGCATGCAGCTTGGATTCAGCCCGATGGCAACGATTGCGATTATCGGGGCTGCTGCTGCGCTTGGCGATGCCGGTTCACCTGCCAGTGACAGTACGCTTGGGCCGACTTCAGGTTTGAGTGCGGACGGCCAGCATCACCACATTTGGGATACTTGTGTGCCGACATTTATATTTTATAATATTCCGCTTGTCATCTTTGGCTGGATTGCAGCGCTTGTTTTATAGGAAAAAGGCTCCCCTTTACTGGGGAGCCTTTTCTCGTTATGATAAAAAAACCGTCCAATAGAACGGTTTTTACGTAGATGATATGTGATTTCTGTTAAAGCCGGTTGCTTTATGAATAGAGCGGTAGATTGCTGGTGCGATAAACGACAGTATCACAGCCAGCGCTGTATCTTTTACCATAAACCAAATCATAAAGCCCCAAGCCGTGCCGTAGCTCACTGGCGTATGAATCCACAGCTTCAGTGCAAGATACATATAGGTAGTGCCGATGAGATACATGATCGCCGTTCCGATAAGTGAAGCAATGAGAAATCGAATTTTACTTGGCTGAATGTTTCGTTCTAAAAACCATCCCGCTGCAAATGCTGCCGGAATGTATGAGATAATAAACCCGCCGCTTTTCCCTGCAAACGGTGCGAAGCCTGCTGAAAATTGAGCAAACACAGGCGCTCCGGCCAATCCCACAAGTGCATATACAATCATGGCAATCGCTGCTCGTTTGCTGCCAAGAAGCAAAGCTGCCAAGAGACAGAAAAACGGCTGCATCGAAAGCGGAATGCCGGCTACTTGTAAAAAGGGTGCTACTGATGTAATGTTGGCCCCGACAGCCATAAGTGCGGCGAACATGCCAATCAGCGCCATATCTCCCGCACGAAGTTTACGTTGTTTCATCGTTGTTCCCCCTTAGGTTGACATACACAATCATAGAGTAATAAAGAACAAAAAGATTGTCAACATGATTTTAAATTAGGTTAACAAAAAGGAGGCCCATATGTATTTCGGAAAAACAAGACAGTCCGATCAATCTGGAAGAGTGCCGCCAAATCAAAACGTCACCACTTCATTTCCTGTGCTTCATACCGGAGATGTCCCATATTACGAAGATATGACGAAATGGAATCTTCAAGTATACGGTTTGGTTGACCATCCGATGCTGCTAAGCTTTGAAGATGTCAAAGCCTTTCCACGGTATGAATCGAAAAACGACATTCATTGCGTCACGGGATGGTCAAGGCTTGATAATGTGTGGCAAGGCGTGCGGGCTTGTGATATAGCGGAAAAAGCGGGTGTAAAAGAAGAAGCGGGCTACGTCATTTTACATGCTGAAGAGGGCTGGACGACCAATCTGCCGCTTGATGATTTCTTAGCGGAAACTTCCCTTCTGGCTTATGCGCATAATGGCGAACCTTTAACCCCTGAACACGGCTTTCCGCTGCGGGGTGTATTTCCGCATCTATATTTTTGGAAAAGCGCCAAGTGGCTGCGCGGCATCCAATTTACGAAAGAAAATCACCCTGGCTTTTGGGAGCGGAATGGCTATCACATGAGAGGCGACCCTTGGCAAAATCAAAGGTTTACATGGGATTAAGGTTCTATTTCAAATAGGACAATACGCATCTTTATTAGGTTTTTACTTCCATATTGATAGTCTGCAGGTACCTTATTTGATCAAGGTACCTTTTTTATTCGGGAAAAAGTTGACTTTCTTTGGAAGAAAACCTATTATTTGAGGTGTCTAGTTGATAGTGAAAATCATTATCATACATTGCGGTTTAGTTTAAGGAGAGGAATGTCGTACTGCATGAAAGAACAAACAACAGACCGGACAAATGGCGGGACATCAAACGCATTTACGATTCCTGGTACGGAAGTGCGTATGATGTCTTCACGCAATGAAAACCGTACCTATCACATTTTTATCTCGAAACCTAGTACGCCGCCGCCACCCGCTGGTTATCCTGTGATTTATCTGCTGGATGCCAATTCTGTCTTCGGAACGATGACGGAAGCCGTTCGAATACAGGGACGCCGACCCGAAAAAACCGGGGTGATCCCTGCAGTGATCGTCGGCATTGGCTATGAGACAGCGGAGCCGTTCTCCTCAGCACGCCACCGGGATTTTACAATGCCAACAGCCCAATCGAAGCTGCCGGAAAGGCCCGACGGCAGAGAATGGCCGGAGCATGGCGGAGCAGAGGGCTTTTTCAGATTTATTGAAGAGGATTTAAAACCGGAGATAGAACGAGATTACCAGATTGATAAAAAAAGACAAACAATCTTTGGCCATTCGCTCGGAGGGCTTTTCGTGCTGCAGGTGCTGCTAACAAAGCCCGATGCGTTTCAAACGTATATCGCAGGAAGTCCGTCCATTCATTGGAATAAACCGTTTATTCTCGAGAAAACGGACCATTTCGTCTCTCTCACCAAGAAAAACAATCAGCCTATCAATATCCTGCTTGCCGCAGGAGAATTAGAGCAGCATCATAAAAGCCGGATGAATGATAATGCAAGGGAGCTTTATGAGCGGCTGGCCGTTTTATCTGAACAAGGCATACGAGCAGAATTTTGCGAGTTTTCAGGAGAAGGACATATTTCAGTTCTTCCTGTTTTGGTCAGCAGGGCGCTGCGTTTTGCGCTTCACCCTGACGGACCGCATCTATCAATGGGCTGAGATATACTCAGCCTTGCCTTTAAAAAAATATTTGTCACTGAAATTATATTTGACTGTCACATGACATTTGGATATGATTATTTTTATAATTGATAATGATAATCATTATCAATAGATTGCGTTTTTCAAGGCGCAGCAGTCTTTTTCGCTGGATGTCTGTTCGGCATTTAGAGCGAAGAAAGGAATTGATGATATGAATGCAAAGAGTATAGAGGGAAAAATTGCTTTTATAACAGGGGCTGCCCAAGGAATAGGCGAAGCTGTTGCGCGGACGCTTGCCAGTCAAGGCGCACATATTGCGGCAGTTGATTATAATCCTGAAAAGCTGGAAAAGGTTGTGAGCAGCCTCAAAGCAGAAGGCCGCCATGCAGAAGCTTTTCCTGCGGATGTGAGAGACAGCGCGGCGATTGACGAGATCACGGCGCGCATCGAACGTGAAATGGGGCCGATTGATATTTTAGTGAATGTAGCGGGTGTCCTTCGCCCGGGACTGATCCATTCGCTTAGCGATGAGGAATGGGAGGCGACGTTCTCAGTGAATTCGACTGGCGTATTTAACGCCTCGCGTTCAGTCAGCAAATATATGATGGACCGAAGATCAGGTTCGATTGTAACAGTCGGATCGAATGCTGCCGGTGTACCAAGAACATCTATGGCGGCATATGCGTCCTCAAAGGCTGCGGCTGTGATGTTTACGAAATGCCTTGGTCTTGAGCTTGCAGAATACAATATTCGCTGCAACATTGTATCTCCCGGATCAACGGAAACAGACATGCAGTGGTCATTATGGGCCGACGAGAATGGAGCGGAGCAAGTCATAAAAGGATCACTTGAGACATTTAAAACAGGGATCCCGCTCAAAAAACTAGCCAAGCCTTCGGATATTGCGGATGCGGTGCTCTTTTTGGTTTCTGGCCAGGCAGGGCATATTACGATGCATAATTTATGCGTAGATGGCGGCGCGACCTTAGGCGTGTAACTGAATTTAAAGGAGGTTCATGAGAATGTTGGATCAAAACGTTATAACAGAAACAAAAGCGGAGCATTTGCTTCATGAATATCAGCCGGGCGCCTTTTTCTTAGCGTCTCCTCATCGTGTACTGTTAGCGAAAGGCATATGTGAAATCGTACCGGAGGCAGACGGGCAAAACCAAATGGAAACCCTTTCTGGCCGAATTGCAGAGGCGTTACGTCAGGCAAAACAATCAGGGCAAAACCGGCCGCTTGTTGTCGGGGCCGTTCCTTTTGATCAAGTAAAAGCAGCGCGGCTCGTTGTACCTGAAGAAGTGCGCTGGTCAGGACCGCTTCAATTTGATCATGAGGAAAAGGAACAGCAGGCTGGGCATACATACCACATAAAGCCTGTTCCTGAACCTGAGGATTATAAAAATGGTGTTGAACAAGGGCTGGCGCGCATTGCCGATGGAACACTCAGCAAAATCGTCCTGTCCAGATCGCTGCATTTGACATCGCCTGAACCGATTCAGACGGATGAATTGCTTCGCCATCTGGCTCAGCATAACACGCATGGCTACACGTTTGCCACAGACGTGTCCAGTCAGGAGGAAACGTCTCCCCGCCGAACATTGCTCGGAGCAAGTCCGGAGCTTCTCGTTTCAAGGATGGGAACACAGGTCGTTTCCAACCCATTAGCCGGCTCAAGGCCGCGCAGTAATGATCCTGTTGAAGACCAGCGCCGGGCAGCTGAATTGCTTTCTTCCGCAAAGGATCTTCATGAGCACGCGGTTGTCGCTGACGCGGTTGCGGCAGCGCTGAGACCTTTCTGCCGGACGCTAGAGGTTCCGGAGAAGCCTTCACTGATCAAAACGGAAACGATGTGGCACCTGTCCAGCGTGATTAAGGGAGAGCTTTCCGACCCGTCTGTAACCGCACTTGAATTGGCGGCGGCTCTCCACCCGACGCCAGCAGTCTGCGGAACACCGACTGATCTTGCAAGAGAAGCGATTCTCAGCATTGAACCATTTGACCGCGGTTTCTTTACCGGCATGGTCGGATGGTGTGACGATGCCGGTGACGGAGAATGGATCGTGACCATCCGTTGTGCAGAAGCAGAAGAACGCTCTCTCCGCCTGTATGCTGGAGCTGGTGTTGTGGCCGGTTCAAAGCCCGAGGACGAGCTTCAGGAGACGTCCGCAAAGTTTCGGACAATGCTGCGGGCAATGGGCGTGGATCACATATGAACAGAATGAATTGCTGGAGGGATGCAACATGCTGAAAGGATTTACGCCTTGGCCTGATGAGTTAGCTAAGACCTATCGAAAGAACGGCTGCTGGGCCGGTGAGACGTTTGGAGATTTGTTAAGGGACCGGGCAGCCAAATATGGTGATCGCATTGCCATTACATGCGGAAACACCCATTGGAGCTATCGAGAGCTTGACACAAGAGCTGATCGCCTGGCTGCCGGATTTCAAAAGCTCGGCATTCAACAGATGGATCGTGTTGTGGTGCAGCTGCCAAATATCAAAGAGTTTTTTGAAGTCATTTTCGCGCTTTTCCGTCTGGGGGCGCTTCCAGTCTTCGCACTGCCTTCTCATCGAAGCAGTGAAATTACATATTTTTGCGAGTTTGCTGAAGCGGCTGCATATATCATTCCCGACGCTTATTCCGGTTTTGACTACCGTTCGCTTGCCAGACAGGTTCAAAGCAAGCTGCCGACTTTGAAAAACATCATTGTCGCAGGTGAGGCAGAGGAATTTTTGCCGCTGGAGGATTTGCATGCAGAACCTGTAAAACTGCCTGAAGTCAAATCTTCGGATGTGGCGTTCCTCCAGCTTTCTGGCGGGAGCACCGGGCTATCGAAACTGATTCCGAGGACCCACGATGACTACATATACAGCCTGAAGCGGAGTGTGGAGGTCTGCTGGCTCGACCACAGCACGGTGTACTTGGCCGCGCTGCCGATGGCACACAATTATCCGCTGAGCTCACCCGGCGTTCTCGGCGTATTATACGCTGGAGGAAGAGTGGTATTATCTCCTTCTCCAAGTCCAGATGACGCATTTCCTTTAATTGAACGGGAAAAGGTCACGATAACCGCTCTTGTTCCGCCTCTTGCGATGGTATGGATGGATGCGGCATCCTCACGCCGTGATGATTTATCCAGCCTTCAAGTGCTGCAGGTCGGCGGTGCCAAGTTTAGTGCTGAAGCCGCGCGCAGGGTAAAAGCTGTTTTCGGCTGCACGCTGCAGCAGGTGTTCGGAATGGCAGAGGGTCTCGTCAATTATACGAGATTGGATGATCCTGAGGAGATCATTGTCAACACCCAAGGAAAACCGATGTCTCCATATGATGAAGTGCGTGTTTGGGATGATCATGATCGCGACGTAAAACCTGGTGAAACAGGCCATCTGCTGACGCGGGGACCGTATACAATTCGAGGTTACTATAAGGCGGAAGAGCATAATGCCGCTTCATTTACTGAGGATGGTTTTTACCGTACGGGTGATATCGTCAGGCTGACACGAGACGGCTATATTGTCGTTGAAGGCCGGGCGAAGGATCAAATTAACCGTGGAGGAGAAAAGGTTGCGGCTGAAGAGGTGGAAAATCATCTGCTGGCGCATCCGGCTGTCCATGATGCGGCAATGGTCTCCATGCCTGATCAATTTCTTGGCGAAAGATCTTGTGTGTTCATTATTCCCCGGGATGAAGCCCCAAAAGCCGCAGAGCTCAAAGCATTTTTGAGAGAGCGCGGACTGGCGGCATATAAAATCCCTGACCGAGTTGAATTTGTCGAATCCTTTCCGCAAACAGGGGTAGGAAAGGTAAGCAAAAAGGCTCTTCGTGAAGCCATTTCCGAGAAACTTCTTGCAGGGCTAAAAAAATAAAACAACAATTTGAGAGGAAGTGTTCAAATGGCTATACCTGCCATTCAGCCGTATCAAATGCCGACAGCATCTGATATGCCGCAAAACAAAGTATCATGGGTGCCTGATCCGAATCGGGCTGTCTTGTTAATACACGATATGCAAAACTATTTTGTCGATGCTTTCACAGCGGGAGCGTCTCCGGTAATAGAGCTTTCAGCGAATATACGAAAGCTGAAGAATCAATGTGTTCAGCTTGGGATTCCTGTTGTCTATACCGCACAGCCGGGAAGCCAAAATCCGGATGACCGTGCGCTGCTGACAGACTTTTGGGGCCCGGGATTAAACAGCGGTCCTTATGAGGAGAAAATTATAACCGAGCTGGCACCAGAGGATGATGATCTTGTGCTGACAAAATGGAGATACAGCGCGTTTAAGAGAACGAATCTGCTTGAAATGATGCGCAAAGAGGGACGCGATCAGCTGATCATTACAGGAATTTACGCCCATATCGGCTGTCTTGTTACAGCATGTGAAGCATTTATGGAGGATATTAAAGCCTTTTTTGTGGGAGATGCAGTTGCTGATTTTTCATTAGAAAAACATCAAATGGCGCTGGAATATGCGGCTGGACGCTGTGCGTTTACCGTGATGACTGACAGTCTTCTTGATCAGCTGCAGAATGCGCCGGCAGACGTTCAAAAAACGTCAGCAAACACTGGCAAAAAGAACGTGTTTACATGTGAGAATATCCGTAAACAAATTGCTGAGCTTCTACAAGAAACACCGGAAGACATCACAGATCAAGAGGATTTGCTCGATCGTGGTCTTGATTCGGTAAGGATCATGACATTGGTGGAACAATGGCGCCGTGAAGGGGCAGAGGTGACTTTCGTGGAATTGGCTGAACGCCCAACGATCGAAGAATGGCAGAAATTGCTCACAACCCGCAGCCAGCAAGTGCTGCCAAACGCGGATTATTTATAAAAGGAGGGTAAACAAACGGATGCCTGATACAAAAGATCTTCAATATTCTTTGACCGGGGCGCAAACTGGCATATGGTTTGCTCAGCAGCTTGATCCGGACAATCCAATCTACAATACAGCGGAATATATAGAAATCAATGGACCAATCAATATTGCTCTTTTTGAAGAAGCTTTGCGGCACGTGATCAAGGAAGCGGAATCGCTGCATGTCCGCTTCGGTGAAAATATGGACGGGCCTTGGCAGATGATAAACCCGTCTCCGGATGTACAGCTGCACGTCATTGACGTCAGCTCTGAGCCTGATCCGGAAAAAACAGCATTAAACTGGATGAAAGCTGATTTAGCAAAGCCGGTTGATTTAGGGTATGCCCCTTTGTTCAATGAAGCTCTGTTTATTGCCGGGCCTGATCGTTTCTTTTGGTATCAGCGCATTCACCATATAGCGATCGACGGCTTCGGTTTTTCCCTGATAGCCCAGCGTGTGGCAAGTACATATACTGCCCTTATAAAAGGACAAACAGCTAAAAGCCGTTCCTTTGGGTCTCTCCAGGCCATTTTGGAGGAGGATACAGATTATCGCGGATCAGAGCAGTATGAGAAGGATCGTCAATTCTGGCTGGACCGTTTTGCAGATGCACCTGAAGTTGTGAGCTTGGCTGATCGGGCGCCAAGAACATCTAACAGTTTTCTTCGTCATACGGCATATCTGCCTCCGTCTGATGTAAACGCGTTAAAAGAAGCGGCGCGCTATTTCTCAGGAAGCTGGCATGAAGTCATGATTGCGGTGTCAGCTGTTTATGTGCACCGTATGACCGGCTCTGAGGATGTTGTGCTCGGCCTGCCCATGATGGGTCGGATAGGGTCCGCGTCACTGAATGTACCGGCTATGGTGATGAACCTTCTCCCGCTCCGGCTGACGGTAAGCTCTTCGATGAGCTTTTCTGAACTGATTCAGCAAATTTCCCGGGAAATCCGCAGTATTCGGCGACATCATAAGTATCGCCATGAAGAGCTTAGGCGCGATCTGAAATTGATAGGAGAAAATCATAGATTATTTGGCCCTCAAATCAATCTTATGCCGTTTGATTACGGTCTCGACTTTGCCGGCGTCCGGGGCACAACGCATAATCTTTCAGCCGGTCCTGTTGATGATCTATCAATCAATGTATATGACAGAACAGACGGCAGCGGGCTGCGAATTGATGTTGATGCGAATCCCGAGGTATACAGTGAGTCTGATATTAAGCTTCATCAGCAGCGTATTTTGCAGCTGCTGCAAACGGCTTCTGCCGGAGAGGACATGCTGATTGGGCAAATGGAGCTTCTGTTGCCAGAGGAGAAAGAAAAAGTCATTTCTAAATGGAATGAGACGGCAAAATCCGAGAAGCTGGTCAGCCTTCAGGACATGTTCGAAAAGCAGGCAGTTCTTACGCCAGAACGTATCGCTCTCATGTGTGATGACATTCAAGTCAACTATCGAAAGCTCAATGAAGAGGCAAACCGCCTCGCGCGTCTGTTGATCGAAAAAGGGATTGGTCCGGAGCAATTTGTCGCTTTGGCGCTGCCGCGTTCCCCTGAGATGGTGGCTTCAATGCTTGGTGTGCTCAAGACTGGTGCGGCGTATCTCCCCCTTGATCCGGAGTTTCCAGCCGACCGCATTTCTTACATGCTGGAGGATGCGAAACCTTCATGCATCATAACGACTGAGGAAATAGCAGCCAGTCTGCCTGATGACCTGGCTGTACCTGAGCTTGTGCTTGATCAGGCTGTTACACAGGAGATTATAAAACGCTATTCGCCGGAAAATCAGGATGTATCGGTTTCGCTTGACCATCCTGCGTATATCATCTATACCTCAGGATCAACAGGAAGACCGAAGGGAGTCGTTGTGACACAGAAAAGCTTAAGCAATTTTCTGCTGTCTATGCAGGAGGCATTTTCTCTAGGAGAAGAAGACAGGCTGTTGGCTGTGACGACTGTCGCTTTTGATATTTCAGCATTGGAGTTATATCTTCCGCTGATTAGCGGAGCGCAAATCGTGATCGCAAAGAAAGAAACGATCCGTGAGCCGCAGGCATTAGCTCAAATGATTGAAAATTTCGATATTAACATTATGCAGGCGACACCGACACTGTGGCACGCTTTGGTAACGAGTGAACCTGAGAAACTTCGGGGGCTTAGAGTGCTTGTAGGAGGCGAGGCGCTGCCGAGCGGTCTTTTGCAGGCGCTTCAAGACCTTCATTGTTCAGTCACGAACTTATACGGTCCCACTGAAACAACGATTTGGTCTGCCGCAGCTTTTCTTGAAGAAGGGCTGAAGGGCGTTCCTCCGATTGGGAAACCGATTTGGAACACGCAGGTGTATGTGCTTGATAATGGATTGCAGCCGGTGCCGCCGGGCGTTGTCGGAGAGCTTTATATTGCAGGAACCGGCTTGGCCAGAGGTTATTTCCATCGTCCTGATTTAACGGCGGAGCGCTTCGTTGCAGATCCATACGGACCGCCGGGAACTCGGATGTATCGGACCGGAGACCAGGCCCGCTGGCGCGCCGATGGGTCTTTGGATTATATCGGGCGGGCGGATCATCAAATCAAAATTCGCGGATTCCGAATTGAACTTGGAGAAATTGATGCCGTGCTTGCCAATCACCCGCACATTGAACAGGCCGCGGTTGTCGTACGGGAAGATCAGCCGGGAGACAAACGATTGGCGGCTTATGTAGTCGCTGATGCTGCTATTGATACTGCAGAGCTTCGTCGTTATATGGGGGCCAGTCTTCCTGATTATATGGTACCGTCGGCGTTTGTGGAGATGGACGAGCTGCCGTTAACACCTAATGGCAAGCTTGACCGGAAAGCACTGCCGGCACCAGACTTCAGCACATCTGTCAGTGATCGGGCCCCGCGGACTCCTCAGGAAGAGATATTGTGTGACTTGTTTGCAGAGGTTCTCGGTTTGGCACGCGTCGGTATCGATGACAGTTTCTTCGAGCTTGGGGGCCATTCTCTTCTTGCAGCCCGTCTGATGAGCCGCATTCGCGAGGTAATGGGAGCCGAACTTGGTATCGCCAAGCTCTTTGACGAACCGACAGTAGCCGGACTCGCTGCCCATCTTGATTTGGCGCAGAGTGCACGTCCCGCTTTGCAGAGAGCTGAGCGGCCTGAAAAGATCCCGCTCTCATTTGCCCAGCGCCGGCTATGGTTCCTGCATTGTCTGGAAGGACCGAGTCCTACTTATAATATTCCGGTTGCTGTCCGTTTGTCAGGTGAGTTGGATCAAGGATTGCTGAAAGCGGCACTTTATGACCTCGTCCGCCGTCATGAAAGTCTTCGGACGATCTTCCCTGAATCACAGGGGACATCCTATCAGCATATTTTAGATGCCGATCGAGCCTGTCCCGAGTTACATGTTACTGAAATTGCTGAGAAGGAGCTTTCTGATCGGCTTGCCGAAGCTGTACGCTACAGCTTTGATCTTGCAGCTGAACCTGCTTTTCGTGCCGAGCTTTTTGTGATCGGTCCTGACGAGTACGTGCTGCTTCTTCTCGTCCATCATATTGTCGGGGACGGCTGGTCCTTAACACCGCTGACCAGAGACCTTGGGACAGCTTATGCGGCTCGCTGCCACGGACGATCTCCCGAATGGGCGCCTCTTGCTGTGCAGTATGCAGACTATGCGCTTTGGCAGCAAGAACTGCTTGGAAACGAGGATGATCCAAATAGCTTGATTGCCGGACAGCTTGCTTTCTGGAAAGAAACCTTGAAAAACCTGCCTGATCAGCTTGAACTGCCAACCGATTATTCACGTCCGGCTGAGCCGAGTCATGATGGAGATACGATTCATTTTCGTATTGAGCCCGAGTTTCACAAGCGATTGCAGGAGCTGGCTCGCGCAAATAGGGTGAGCCTGTTTATGGTGCTTCAATCCGGTCTCGCCGCTTTATTGACAAGGCTCGGGGCGGGCACCGATATTCCGATCGGCAGTCCGATCGCGGGACGGAATGATGATGCGCTGGGCGATCTTGTAGGGCTGTTCATTAATACATTGGTGCTCAGAACTGATACGTCCGGTGACCCAAGCTTTCGTGAGCTTCTAGACAGAGTACGGGAAGTGAATCTGGCCGCCTATGACAATCAGGATCTGCCGTTTGAGAGACTTGTAGAGGTGCTCAATCCGGCTCGTTCGCGTGCGACGCATCCTTTATTCCAAATCATGCTTGCGTTCCAAAACACACCGGACGCTGAACTGCATCTTCCTGATATGGAGAGCAGCCTGCGAATCAACAGTGTCGGTTCTGCCAAGTTTGATTTGACGCTGGAAATTAGTGAAGATCGCCTTGCTGACGGGACACCAAACGGAATGGAAGGACTGCTTGAATACAGCACTGATCTTTTCAAGCGGGAAACTGCTCAGGCTCTTGCTGACCGATTGATGCGCCTGTTGGAGGCTGCCGAGTCTGATCCTGACGAGCAAATCGGAAATCTGGATATTCTTGCGCCAGAGGAACGCAGCAGCATGGTGACTGATTGGCAAAGTGTATCTGAAAAGATTCCGCACGCATGTTTGCCAGAGCAATTTGAGAAGCAGGCTGCTTTACGTCCTGATGCCATTGCCGTTGTATATGAAAATCAGGCACTGAACTATGCAGAGCTGAATGAAAGAGCAAACCGGCTTGCCCGAATGCTGATTAGTGAAGGTGTCGGGCCGGAGCAATTTGTGGCATTGGCACTGCCCCGATCGTTGGAAATGGCTGTCGGCCTATTGGCGGTGCTAAAAGCCGGGGCTGCTTATCTCCCTCTTGATCCGGATTATCCGGCTGATCGAATTGCTTTTATGCTAAAAGATGCCCAGCCTGCGTTTATCATGACGAACACTAAAGCTGCAAATCACATTCCGCCAGTTGAAAACGTGCCGAAAATCGTGCTGGATGATCCCGAGCTGGCAGAGAAACTAAACACGTACCCTGCAGAGAATCCAAAAAATAAGGATAGGACTCAGCCGCTTTCGCCTTTGAATACGGCGTATGTCATTTATACATCCGGCTCAACAGGTGTTCCAAAAGGTGTGATGATTCCTCACCAAAATGTAACACGTTTATTTGCAGCGACCGAGCACTGGTTCCGTTTCAGCTCAGACGATATCTGGACCATGTTCCATTCCTATGCGTTTGATTTTTCGGTGTGGGAGATCTGGGGTCCTCTGCTGCATGGCGGACGTCTTGTAATCGTGCCTCACCACGTCAGCAGATCGCCAGAAGCGTTTCTGCGCCTGCTTGTCAAAGAGGGGGTGACTGTTCTGAACCAGACACCGTCTGCTTTCTATCAGTTTATGCAGGCGGAACGGGAACAGCCGGATCACGGACAGGCACTCAGTCTGCGCTATGTCATTTTTGGCGGAGAAGCGCTTGAACTCAGCCGTTTAGAGGATTGGTACAACCGCCACCCTGAAAATAGACCGCAGCTTATCAATATGTATGGTATTACAGAAACGACGGTGCATGTGAGCTATATCGAATTAGACCGAAGCATGGCAGCTTTACGGGCAAACAGCTTGATCGGCTGCGGCATTCCCGATCTTGGTGTATACGTGCTGGATGAACGCCTGCAGCCGGTTCCGCCGGGTGTTGCCGGAGAGCTGTATGTATCAGGAGCGGGGTTAGCACGAGGTTATCTAGGCCGGCCTGGTTTAACATCTGAACGCTTCATAGCTGATCCGTTCGGTCCTCCAGGCACTCGGATGTACCGCACTGGGGATGTGGCCCGCCTCCGCACTGACGGTTCTCTCGACTATGTAGGCCGTGCAGACCATCAAGTGAAAATTCGGGGATTCCGGATTGAATTGGGAGAAATTGAAGCCGCGCTTGTTCAGCATCCGCAGCTTGAAGATGCGGCAGTGATCGTTCGTGAGGATCAGCCGGGAGATAAACGGTTAGCAGCTTATGTCATCCCTTCGGAAGAAACATTTGATACGGCGGAACTGCGCAGATATGCTGCTGAGAGACTGCCGGATTACATGGTGCCTGCTGCCTTTGTGACGATGAAAGAATTGCCGCTGACACCGAATGGAAAGCTTGATCGTAAAGCGCTGCCCGCTCCGGATTTCGCAGCGGCAGTGACAGGACGAGGACCGAGAACGCCGCAGGAAGAAATTCTCTGTGACCTCTTTATGGAGGTGCTTCACTTGCCGCGTGTCGGCATTGATGACCGTTTCTTTGATTTAGGCGGACATTCCTTGCTTGCTGTACAGCTCATGAGCCGCATTCGTGAAGCGCTCGGCGTTGAACTCAGCATCGGCAACTTGTTCGAAGCACCTACTGTAGCTGAGCTCGCTGAAAGACTTGAAATGGGATCAAGCCAAAGCGCTCTTGACGTTCTGCTGCCGCTCCGAACAAGCGGAGACAAGCCTCCTTTATTCTGTGTTCATCCAGCAGGGGGACTCAGCTGGTGCTATGCCGGTTTGATGACGAATATAGGAACGGATTATCCGATCTACGGCTTGCAGGCACGGGGAATCGGGCAGCGCGAGGAGCTTCCGAAAACACTTGATGACATGGCTGCCGATTACATTAAACAAATCCGAACGGTCCAGCCGAAAGGCCCGTACCATCTGCTGGGCTGGTCTCTGGGCGGGAATGTCGTTCAAGCGATGGCTACCCAGCTGCAAAATCAAGGAGAAGAAGTATCCCTGTTGGTGATGCTGGACGCCTATCCGAACCACTTCCTTCCTATAAAAGAGGCACCGGATGATGAGGAAGCGCTTATTGCCCTTCTGGCGTTAGGCGGGTACGATCCAGACAGCTTAGGGGACAAACCGCTAGATTTTGAAGCGGCGATTGAGATTCTTCGCCGTGACGGCAGTGCGCTTGCGAGCCTGGATGAAACGGTCATTTTAAATTTGAAGAATACGTATGTCAATTCTGTCGGCATTTTAGGTTCCTATAAGCCGAAAACCTTCCGTGGAAATGTTTTGTTTTTTAGATCAACAATCATTCCTGAATGGTTTGACCCGATTGAACCTGACTCATGGAAGCCTTATATTAACGGACAGATTGAACAAATCGACATCGACTGCCGTCATAAAGATTTATGTCAGCCGGAACCTCTGGCTCAAATCGGCAAGGTTCTCGCTGTCAAATTGGAAGAGTTGAATAAATGGGAGGAGAAATAGAATGGCAAATCCTTTTGAAAATGCGGATGGCACATATTTGGTGCTGGTCAATGAAGAAGGCCAATATTCCCTATGGCCGGGTTTTATAGATGTGCCGAGCGGCTGGACAGTCGTTCATGAGGAAAAAGGGCGTGAAGCTTGTTTGGACTATATCCAATCGCATTGGAGCGATATGAGGCCAAACAGCCTAAAGACTGTTGAAAATGTGTAATCGTATCAAAAAGAGACTGCTCGCCGCAGTCTCTTTTTCTATCTTACGCAGACGTTTGGGTATGATCACAATCCCTGACCGGGTTTCCGTTTTCATCGGTACACCAAGATTGGGATAAAAACGCTAAAAACACAGCGGCCCACTGATCTGCAAACTGAATCAGAATACCCCCGTCATGCCAAGAGCCGTTGTCTTTTTTCCAGCGGGTATCCATTGCATTCCCTTGATTCATATGGATATTGTGCATTCCGTTGGTCGGGGTAAAGCCGAATATTTTATCTGCAGCCTGTTCAGGTCCGAATTTTGAACCAAATATATAAACCGGCGCTTTCTCATCTTGTGCTTTCTTCATATAGGTTTCAATAAAATCATTTAAATCATTATCAGGTCCTGTGATTTCATGAGGCAAAGGCTTCATTTCCCGCGGGTCAAACAAATTGCCCCGCACATAATCCAGTGCCACTTCACGGTTTGCTTCATTGATCCTTGTATATCCATACGGCATGTTCGGAAGGATGGTAATTGAGCCCGAATCAAACTGATCGTCAGCCAAATACAATACTTCAGATTCCTCAGAACTGGACATCACATTGATGGCGCACCTGTAATACGTATTCTCTTCACCGAGCATTTTGACTTGGAAATGAGGACTGTCATCATCTGTTTCCCGCTTCATGTCTAAGACTATGCCTTTTAACACGCCATATTGCTGAACAGCCATATGAATCCTCCTTTATGATCAACTTCATAGTCATAATTCGTGAAATGGTCTCTTTTTTCCTTTTAAAAAATAAAAAAGCCTGCAGAAATCTTTCTGCAAGCTCATTGTGAATTAAGCACCCGCCACAGATGATTCATCCTGTAAAGCTTTCTCGGCAGGAACATACTCATAGCCTAGATCTCTTGCTACAGCTTCATAGGTCACGTGTCCGTTTGCGGTGTTTAAACCCGCTCTCAGTGCTGCATTGTCTGCGAGCGCTTTTACTGCCCCTTTGTTCGCGATTTGCAGCGCGTATGGAACAGTAACGTTAGTCAGGGCGATTGTTGATGTACGAGGGACTGCGCCTGGCATGTTCGCTACAGCATAATGCACAACCCCGTGTTTTTCATATGTTGGCTGATCATGTGTTGTGATATGGTCGACAGTTTCGACGATGCCGCCTTGGTCGATCGCTACATCAACAATGACTGAACCGGGTTTCATTTGTTTTACCATTTCCTCAGTGACAAGAGTCGGAGCTTTAGCACCCGGAATTAATACCGCGCAAATGAGGAGATCCGCTTCCGCCACAGCATCAGCGATATTGACCGGATTAGAAATTAACGTTTTAATCTGATGGCCGAAGATGTCATCAAGCTGGCGCAAGCGGTCTGCGTTTAAGTCAATGATCGTCACATCTGCACCGAGGCCGACAGCCATTTTCGCCGCGTTTGTCCCGACAACGCCTCCTCCGATAATTGTTACTTTTCCGCGGGAAACGCCAGGCACCCCGGCAAGCAGAATGCCTTTTCCGCCTTTAGGCTTTTCTAAGAATTGAGCGCCGATTTGTGCTGCCATTCTGCCCGCAACCTCTGACATTGGCGTCAGAAGAGGCAATGTCCGGCCTTCACTGACCGTTTCATATGCGATGGCAGTTACTCCTTTATCCTTCAAGGCCTGTGCAAGCTCAGGCTCAGCTGCTAAATGAAGGTACGTAAACAGCACAAGTCCTTTGCGGAAATAAACATATTCTTCCGGCAGCGGTTCTTTTACCTTCATGACCATTTCGGCGTCCCAGACCTGCTTCGGATCAGCAATGATTTCCGCTCCTGCTGACTCATAGGCTTCATTTTCAAATCCGCTTCCAAGGCCCGCGCCTGTTTCAACCAGCACCCGGTGGCCGTTTGAAATGAGCTGAGAAACGCCCCCGGGTGTTAATGCGACACGGTTTTCATTGTTTTTTATCTCTTTAGGAACCCCTATGATCATATCTGTCTCCTCCTGTATCTGTGATATTTTTAGTGTAGCTTGATATTTTGGAAAATTCTTTGTTTGATTAAGAAAATAAAAAAACATGGATTTGTGAAATTTCACAAATCCATGTGCCGAAGTTTGATATCTAAATAGATGGTGAATTTTTGATTCACATTTTTCAAATCAATTTCAGCGATCTGGCTGATCCGCTTAAGGCGGTAATTCAACGTATTAACGTGTATATTTAACAGCTTAGAAGCGGTATTCACGTTGCTGTCTGCTTCAATAAAGCGCTCTAGTGTTTCTACCATATTTGACTGGTGATCCCGGTCATATTGTTCCAGTTTGGAAAGCGAGTAATTATAATGGCCCGCCTGTTTACGTTTTTCATTTAAGACATCTAAGTATTGATAAATGCCTAACTCAGAAAAGCTGAAAAGATGTTTGGTCTCTTCAGCGAACCGTTCCTTCGTTTTTAAGACGGACAATGCTTCCTGATAGGAGCGGGAGACAAAAGAAATAGAGTTGTATATTCCGCCAAAAGCGATAGAAACGTCTTCTATTTTATACCGCTCCTTCAGCTGTTTTTGCGTACTTAAAGCAAACTGTTTTAAATCTTGAAAAGGATGATCTGTTTTGGGTGAGGTTAATATAATAAGTTCATTGGAATCTACGGTCGCCAGCAGCACGTAAACCTGCTGGGTCGTTTCCTGTAAATATTGCAGCTGCTGTTCGATTTTTTCAGTCAGCTCGCCATTTATGCGGATGATCATAACGGAAAACTCTGAAGGAGCGGCCATTCCAAGCTTATGGAACCCATCCGCCATATCATCCTCCTGATGGATGTGTCCGGTCAGCATTTTCCAGAAAAATTCTTGGCTGCGTTCTTCATTTTTCGTTTTTCTGATTTGAAGTTTGAGAAGCTTGTTTTTCACTGCTTTTGCTGCCATTTGCAATGTCAGCAGATCTTCATCGGACAATGTTTTTTGGATCTCAAGCGCCCATATGAAGCCAAGTACTTGCTTGTTTTTCCAAATCGAAATAGCGACGCGATTGCTCAGCCCGACTTCATCAATTTGCTTGACTCTGATCGGCTGGTCCGTTTTTAAGAGAGCTGGAATTGTCCCATCTTTCCACAACTTGTTAATCACCTTCTCCGGTACCCTTCTGCCAATAATGGTAGACGTCCGGGCAGGGTCTGTGCAGTCGCTGTGTGTACTGTAGGCAAGCAGCTTGTGGTTAACATCCTCTATGGTGATCGGGCACCGCAGAACGTCGCTGATATGATCAGCCACATCTTCAAGTCTGTCAAAACTATATTTAAACGGATCATTCGGCATGGTCATAAATCTCCCTACTTTTCGTGCTTGATTTCTCTTTGACATCTCATCCCCTTCCTTTTATTATGATTGTTGTTGTTTGTGAAAATCAACAACAAAGAACAGAAGCAAAAAAACAATTTCATGAGAGAAACATTCTATATACATTTGGCGGTGTAATCGCCTTTTTGCAGGACAGTTGTATGCCTCATATAATACGACAGCTTATCCTATTAATCTTCTAAGTAAGTCATCGGAGGCGAGACTAATTAAGGAAAGAAAAAATTGAACCTTTCAGAAATGGTGCTGTAGCATCAAATTTTCTGAAAGGTTTTTTTTGGGAGTTGGGGAGTTATTTGGGTCTTTTGGATTATTCGGAGAATGAAGAGAAGATTAAGAAAATAAACCTATTTACTTTACAGTATATGTCATTTTTAAGTGATTCGGGGTAAACCATTGGACTCATTTTGTAAAATTAAAACATATTTGTTTGACTATGCCGAAAAACTGTTTTTATAATAATGACGTTCTAAAAATAAGTGAATTAGCCCATATTTAGGCTGATGGCACAGGAGGTAATGAGGAATATGGCAGGATTAATTCGTGTCACACCCGAAGAGCTAAGAGCGATGGCGAAGCAATACGGCGTTGAAAGCCAAGAAGTATTAAATCAGGTTGATCGTTTAAACCGAATGATCTCTGATTTGAAAAGCATGTGGGAAGGTGCTTCAAGCGAAGCGTTCGCAGATCAATACGAGCAGCTCAAACCTTCATTTATCAAAATGTCAGATTTGCTTCAAGATGTGAATCAGCAGCTTGATCAAACAGCAAATACACTTGAGTCTACTGACCAAGACATCGCAAATCAAATCCGCGGATAACAGTATGAAAGGGAAGGAGCGCCTGATTCAAAAGAAGACGGCGCTCTTTCTATGTAAGGGTGATCCTAAATGTATATTGATATTACAATAGATTTGAAACATTATAACGGCAGTGTCTTTGATCTCAGATTGTCAGATTACCACCCGGTGAAAAAAGTAATTGATATTGCTTGGCAGGCCCAAAGCGTATCTATGCCTCCGCGCGAAGGGCACTGGATCAGAGTGGTGAACAAGGATAAGGTGTTTTCCGGAGAATGCAAGCTGTCTGATTGCGGCATTACAAACGGAGACCGGCTTGAAATATTATGAAAGGATCTGGTTGAATGTCAGGTGAACAAAAATCATATTTAGAAAACCAATTAGAAGCTGTTGCCGAGAAAACAGATGCCGGCTATACATTTACCTTTCAACGGGAAAAAATAAAGCTTCTCGACGGTCTTGAAGCTAATGTGATCAAAGATATAAATCCATTTTTTCATAAAGAAATCGATGTGACGGATGATGAAGTAATCATCACAATCCAACCTCCCTCCTCCTATAAAGCATTCCGCTTCATGAAAGCTAAGGATAAAAAAAGTAAATGGCAGTTTGCCTATCAGCTTGTTCAAGCCGTACAGCAGCACAATCTGTCGAGGCTGAATTTGATTGTCGCTCCTGAAAACATTGTATTCGATAAAGGGCTTACGCCTTATTTTCTCCATTATGGAGTAAAAGAAAGCATTCCTCCTTACGAGCGTGATGAGGAAAGAGTATGGCAGGAGCTGAAAGCGGCAGCGGCTTTGGCAGTTGACGGCGCTTTTGCGTTTGAAGACTACCTGAAATTCAATGAAACGCTGACGTTCTCCGCAGAGGCAAAGGCGATATTAGATGCTGAATCCTATGATGATTTGCTCGAGCTGATTCAAACCCATATTGATGAGCTCGAAGCCAAAGCAAAAACATACATACATATCCCGAGAAAGAAGTGGAACATCCAGCGATATATCGGCCTGGGGCTTATTGTTTTGCTTGTACCGGCACTTATTTATTCGATGTACGCCTTATTTTTCGCGCAGCCAAAGCACCAGGCGATAGTGGACAGCAACCGTGCGTTCTTAAACAAGCAGTACAGTGAAGTCATCAGCACACTGTCCAAGTACGATGCGGAAAGCCTGCCTGAATCGGTGCAGTATCAGCTGGCGACGTCCTATGTTGAGGTCGAAAACCTGGGGAGTGCAAAAACCAAAAATATAGAAAATAATTTAGTTACTCTTCAATCAGACCCTCAGCATTTCTTATATTGGATTGATTATGGTAGAGGAGAATACAAAGAAGCGATCAGTATCGGCCGTAAGCTTGAATACAATGATTATATTTACTTTGCCCTAGCTAAATATAAACAGCAGCTTTTATCTGAGGATACAAATGATGAAGACATACAAAAAGAACTTGACTCAGTAAATAGTGAGCTTGAAAAAGCCCAAAAAGAACGTCAAGAAAATAAACAGTCTAATTCTGAAACATCGTTAGTCGATACAAGCGAAGAACAGACACAAACAGACGAAGAAAAACAAGCAGAAGAGAAAGCGGCAGAAGAAAAAGCCGCAGCCGAGGAAAAAGCGAAAAAAGAAGAACAGAAGAAAAAAGAAGACGAGAAAAAAGAAACAGAAAAGAAAGATGAGAAAAAAGATGACAAATAACGTGAGACATGAAGCGCAGGTCATCGCATGCTGCCATTCGGCCGTAAGGGGGTTCGCCATTTGAGTCTATTATGGGTTTTTTACCAAAATAACGTTCAAAAATTAAATCTGTCTAACCTCCCGTCGTCTCATCCGGTGACCATAGGGCCTGATGTGAAGGATTCTGTTACGATCAGCACCATTCCATTTAATAGCGGCGTGGTTTCTCTTAAAAGAAAGGAATCCGGCGGCCAATACGAAGTTTTCCTGGGAAATGATTGTCTCGGCACGATTGAGACGGATATATCATTTACTCTCCAAACGGATCAGCAGGATATACGCTTGATATTGACAGGCAGTGAACCTGAGAAATCCGTTTATTTTACGGGAAATCGGGATGAAATTGTATGTTCCTCAAAAAAAACGAATGCAGATATTTATCTGAATCCGCAAGACTTTGCATTTGCAGAACAAAGCACGTTTTCTTTGCTTCGTTCAGGCGGCAGCTGGTCGGTCCGCCCTGAAAACGGGTCTATCTTCTTGAACGGAGAGAAAATCAACGCCAATACGCCGCTTAAGCCGGGGGACGAAATATTCTGGAACTTCACGCAAATGAGGGTGACGGAACAAGACCTTTTAGAAATTGTTCATTATGCCCAGTTTGAAACAGCGTTAACAGAAACGGTCAAACCGAGTACAGAGATGCAGAAAAAATATCCGCAGTACAGAAGAACGCCGCGGATGGTATACGATCTGCCGGATGACCGCGTTTCTTTCAGTTTTCCCTCTCAGGAGAGCGATCAAACCAACAGAGGGCTGTGGCTCGTCATCCTGCCTCCGCTTGTGATGCTGATCGTGATGGGCGTAGTTGCCATCATC
Organism: Bacillus sp. PS95; assembly: GCF_037963565.1. Taxonomy (NCBI): domain Bacteria; kingdom Bacillati; phylum Bacillota; class Bacilli; order Caryophanales; family Bacillaceae; genus Bacillus; species Bacillus sp. PS95. Next base: position 3,234,928 of record NZ_CP150160.1, on the reverse strand, counting down.
CAGCCGCGCGGCATATTTATACTCGTTTCTTTGGCGATGTTTATGATGACTCTCATTACCTCGACAGTGCAATATTTCCGGGATAAAAACCAGCGGAAAAAACGCGAGGAAAAACGGGAGCGTGTATATAAGCTTTACTTAGACAATAAGCGGAAAGAGCTTCAGGCACTTGCTGAAAAGCAAAAGCAGGTTCTTGAATTTCACTTTCCTTCATTTGAACAAATGAAATACTTAACAAGTGAAATCAGTGACCGGATCTGGGAAAAATCACTTGAAAGCAAGGATTATCTCCAGCTGCGGCTTGGGACGGGAACAGTTCCGTCAAGCTATGAAATCAATATGAGCGGCGGAGACTTGGCGAATCGTGATATCGATGACCTCATGGAGAAATCGCAGCACATGCAACGCGTCTATAAAGATATCCGTAATGCGCCGGTGACGGTCGATTTGGCAGAAGGTCCGATGGGGCTTGTCGGTAAATCACAAATTGTGAAAAATGAGATTCACCAGCTAATCGGACAGCTGTCGTTCTTTAACAGCTATCACGATTTGCGTTTTGTATTTATTTTTCATGAAGAAGAGTATAAAGACTGGGAGTGGATGAAGTGGCTTCCGCAATTTCAAATGCCCCATATTTATGCAAAAGGATTTATTTATAATGAGCAAACGCGAGATCAGCTCCTGTCTTCACTTTACGAATTGATCAGAGAGCGTGATCTCGAAGATGACAAAGAAAAACTGCAGTTCAAACCGCATTTTGTATTTGTCATCACGAATCAGCAGCTGATCTCTGAGCATGTCATTCTCGAATATTTAGAAGGACAGCATGAGCATCTGGGCATCTCGACAATTGTCGCGGCGGAAACAAAGGAAAGCTTGTCGGAAAACATTACAACTCTTGTCCGCTACATCAATGAGCATGAAGGCGACATTTTAATACAAAAGAAAAAAGCGGTAAGAATTCCGTTCCGTCTCGATCATCATCAGCGTGAGGACAACGAACGGTTTTCACGCACACTGCGGACGCTGAACCACCAGGTCGGCATTACGAATTCCATTCCGGAAACGGTATCGTTCCTGGAGCTTTTTCATGCGAAGGAAGTAAAAGAAATCGGCATTCAGCAAAGATGGCTGACAAGTGAATCGTCGAAGTCGCTGTCAGTGCCGATCGGCTATAAAGGGAAAGATGACATTGTGTATCTGAACCTTCACGAAAAAGCACACGGTCCGCACGGCTTGCTTGCGGGGACAACGGGATCAGGGAAAAGTGAATTTCTCCAGACCTACATCTTGTCACTTGCAGTGCATTTTCATCCGCATGAAGCGGCTTTCTTACTAATTGACTATAAAGGCGGAGGAATGGCGCAGCCGTTCCGCAACATTCCCCACCTCCTCGGCACGATCACAAATATTGAAGGAAGCAAAAACTTCAGTATGCGTGCGCTTGCTTCCATTAAAAGCGAGCTGAAAAAAAGGCAGCGCCTGTTTGACCAGTATCAAGTCAATCACATCAATGACTATACAAAGCTATACAAGCAAGGGAAAGCAGAAGTGGCGATGCCTCACTTGTTCTTAATTTCTGATGAGTTTGCCGAGCTGAAAAGCGAGGAGCCTGATTTTATCAGGGAGCTTGTCAGTGCCGCGCGTATCGGACGAAGCCTCGGCGTTCATTTGATTTTGGCGACACAGAAGCCAGGCGGCATCATCGACGACCAGATCTGGAGTAACTCGCGCTTTAAAGTAGCGCTCAAGGTCCAGGATGCCACCGACAGTAAAGAAATTTTGAAAAACAGCGATGCCGCAAACATTACCGTAACAGGCCGCGGCTATTTGCAGGTCGGAAACAATGAAGTGTATGAGCTGTTCCAATCTGCATGGAGCGGGGCGCCTTACTTAGAGGAAGTCTACGGTACCGAGGATGAAATCGCGATCGTTACAGATACGGGTCTGATCCCGCTTTCTGAGGTTGATACCGAAGATAACGCGAAAAAAGACGTTCAAACCGAAATCGAAGCTGTAGTTGACGAAATTGAACGCATCCAAGATGAAATGGGAATCGAGAAGCTGCCAAGCCCTTGGCTGCCGCCGCTTGCGGAACGTATTCCGCGCACTCTTTTCCCTTCAAACGAAAAAGACCATTTCCACTTTGCGTATGTAGATGAACCTGATCTGCAAAGACAGGCGCCAATTGCTTATAAGATGATGGAAGATGGAAATATCGGCATCTTCGGCTCTTCGGGCTACGGAAAATCGATTACAGCCGCAACGTTCCTGATGAGTTTTGCGGACGTATACACACCTGAAGAGCTTCATGTCTATATCTTTGATTTCGGAAACGGAACGCTGCTGCCATTAGCGAAGCTCCCGCATACCGCGGATTACTTCCTGATGGACCAGTCAAGAAAAATTGAAAAGTTCATGATTCGCATCAAAGAAGAAATTGACCGCCGTAAACGTTTGTTCCGGGAAAAAGAAATCAGCCACATCAAAATGTACAATGCGCTGAGCGAAGAAGAGCTTCCGTTCATTTTTATCACCATTGACAACTTTGACATTGTCAAGGATGAGATGCATGAGCTTGAATCGGAATTTGTCCAGCTTTCCAGAGACGGACAAAGCTTGGGTATCTACTTTATGCTGACAGCAACGAGGGTGAATGCTGTCCGCCAGTCATTGTTAAATAACTTGAAAACAAAGGTTGTCCATTATCTCATGGATCAATCAGAAGGATATTCCATTTACGGCCGTCCGAAATTCAATCTTGAGCCGATTCCGGGACGCGTCATCATTCAAAAGGAAGAGCTTTATTTCGCGCAAATGTTCCTGCCTGTTGACGCCGATGATGATATCGGCATGTTCAACGAGCTGAAATCAGACGTACAGAAACTTCAAGGGCGATTTGCTTCAATGGAGCAGCCGGCACCGATTCCGATGCTGCCTGAGAGCTTGTCTACGAGAGAATTGTCTATCCGCTTCAAGTTGGAACGCAAGCCTTTATCTGTACCGATCGGGCTTCATGAAGAAACAGTCAGCCCAGTCTATTTTGATTTAGGCAAGCATAAGCACTGCCTGATTTTAGGCCAGACTCAGCGCGGGAAAACAAACGTCTTAAAAGTCATGCTCGAACATCTGATTGATGATGAAACTGAAATGATCGGCCTGTTTGACTCGATTGACCGCGGCTTATCTCATTATGCGAAGGAATCAGATGTTTCATATTTGGAAACGAAAGAAGATATTGAGCAGTGGATTGAAACAGCTGAAGACATTTTCAAAACAAGAGAGGCCATGTATGTAGAAGCCGTCCGCCAAGGAGACGCACAAAATCTGCGATTCTCACAAGTCGTGCTGATGATTGACGGGATAACGAGATTCCAGCAGACGATTGATACGAGAATACAAGATCGTCTCGCTAACTTCATGAAATCATACGCTCATCTTGGGTTCAGCTTTATCCCGGGCGGAAACCACAGCGAATTCTCAAAAGGCTATGACTCCTTGACGACTGAGATGAAGCAAATCCGCCACGCGATTCTGCTGATGAAAAAGTCTGAGCAAAATGTCATTCCTCTCCCGTACCAAAGACAGGAGCCTGAGATTCAGCCGGGCTTCGGATATGTTGTGGAAAACGGGAAGGAGCAAAAAGTTCAAATTCCTTTATGTTCTGCTGAAAGGGAGAGTGCTAGATGACAGAACAACGAAAAAGCTTGATCAAGTTAATATCCGCCGTCATCATCATTTTGCTGCTGCCGGTTTTGTTTTTCCGATTTATCGGAGACGATCCGACGAAAAAAGCAGTCAATTCCACCCGGCAAATCGCGGTGGTGAATGAAGACACAGGCGTATTGAGTGATGAGGTAAAGTCTGATGAAGAGGACAAATCCGCCCAGTTCGGCAAGGAAGTAGCGGCCGTTCTGGGTGAACGTCCTGATTATTCGTGGACGGTCGTAAACCGAAGCGCGGCCGAGACCGGTCTCGCTTCAAAGAAATACGATGCGATTGTCTACATTCCCTCAGACTTCTCAAAAAACATTTTGAGCTATGACAAAGACCATCCTCAAAAAGCAACGCTCGAATTCAGCATTCAAGATAACCTGAACGCGGTTAACAAAGAAAAAGTTCAGCGTGAGCTTGAGGATGCCCAAAAGACAATGAACAAAAAAATGTCGGCCTTATACTGGAATTTTGTTTCACAAAAAGTGGACAACATCAGAGGAGAATTTGACAAGATCGTCAATAAAGAATCTGAATTCCAGAATGTCATGTACAACTTTTACAAACCAAGCTCTAATGATTTAGCAGGTGAAATCAAACAGCAAAAAGACTTAATCGATGAGCTGAAGAAATCAATGAATGAAGCGCAAGGCACGACAAAAGAAAAAGCTTCTACAGCGGAGGAAGCCAAAAATACGCTGAAAGAATTCATTGATACAGTTGAAAGATACAAGGAATATCAAGAAAATCAGAAAAAGCTGCTTTTGGCAGCCCAGGATTCAACACAGCAGCAAATCCGGACAGGTCTGGATGCCATCCAGGCACAGCAAAAGGCGAATCAGTTCAGCGAACGCATGAGCGGATTGGCAACCGGGATCAGCCAAGCGAAGACACAGCTCGGACAAACCAGCAATGTGCTGGCAAACGCCCAGCAAATTAGGGAAGGGCAAGTGTCCCAGCAGGAACTTGGCATGGCAAAAATCCAAAGTAATTTAATCGAACAATATCAGGCCGCATCAAGACAGGCTGCACTAAATCAGGTGTATGAATTGCTTGTCCCGGCACGTCAGGCATTGACAGTTGCGAAAGGGGACGACCCAGTCATAGACGATGGCTCTGACAACAATGATAAAGATAAAGACCCGAAAGAAGAAAATCCTGAAGAACTGAAAATCGATCTTGAAAAACAGCGTGAAGAACTGAAAAATATCGCTGCTGATATTCAGGATATTTCAGATAATCTGAAAGAGCCTGAAAAAGAGGACTCTACTCCAGAGCCGGATACAAATTCCGGAAATAATGATGGAGACGGGACAATTCCAAATGATCAAAATGGTAATTCTGGAGAAGACAATAACAGCAGTGATACCGGTAATGACGGACAAACGGACGGCAATACTCAGGATCAGGACCAGCAGCAGGGAACTGACGGTCAGAAGCAGAACGATGATGCCTCTAATGGCGAGTCGAACAGCGGACATACCGAAACGGGTACATCTGCTGAACAGACTGCTTCATCTGATTCAGCCCTTCAATTGATCCGGCTGGCAAATGAAGACGGAACCGGAGATTCAGGAGACAACGGCGGCACGACTCAGCCTGAAGATGACGGTGAGGTTTCGGATATTGCAAAAGCAAAAGAACAGCTCAGCAAAGCGTCTGAGCGAATCAAACAGATCGAAGAAGAGCTCGAAGAAAAAGAAACGGCTCATAATGAAGAGCTGAAAAAGAAACTAGAAGAACTAAAAGAGCAAATGGATGGTCTCAACGATGAAATAGATGATCTCAAAGGCCAAGTGAAAACGCTCGAAGATAAACTTAAAAAGCTTGAAGCGAAACGCAAGCAAGAACTTGAAGGTATTTATAGAGATATGTATAATGCCATTCAAGAACTTGAAAATAAAGCTCAGCTGCCATTTACCGAAGCAATCTATATAAATAAAGAAAATATAAATGCAGCAATGAGATATTATAAATATCTATCTGTTTATGACTCTGTATTATCCGGCACGATAGACAGCGCTGCGAAAACCAATGCCATTGAAGGCCAGCAGGGCAACGTCAAATCAGTCCTGGCTCTCACACCTGAAGAATCAGCCAGCTGGGAAGCTCTCAAAAACAACACGATGCAAACTGATGAAGATATTAACAGCTTCATCGACGGCATGACCAAATTTGCGGACGACTACAGCGGCTATATCCGTGACTCTCAAGCAGGTGTTCTCGACGAACTGACGAAAATCTCTGAAAGTGCCGCAAAAGCGTCAGAACAGCTTGTAACGGGCGCAACACAGGAATCTGCGACGTTCAGCAACGATGGGCTGTCTGGCACCATGGCACTGAGTGTCCAAGATACGGTCGGCCAGGAAGTGCTGCAAATGTCAGACATGATGGGTTCATTGTCTGATCGCCAGTCAGGCATCATTGATTACACAACCAACATGCAGCAAAGCGTCAATGATGTTCAAGCGAAAGCCGACACCTTAAACAACAACTGGGGGAAAAATGTAGCCTCCACGAAACTCGTGCGAAATGACGTATACGGCATACTCGGAAATACATTAGTAGACGGGCAAAACAATGGCTATGTATATGATTACTTAGCGAATCCGCTTAAAATCAGCGGAGAGGTTCCGGAAGAAAAAATTCAGACGGTACCTCCGGTTGTCATCCTTGTCATTGTGTTGATCAGCAGTCTGTTAATAGGCTATTTCAGCTCGTATTACCAAAACGCACCGCTTCTCGTTAAAGGAGCGTTATTCGGAATTCTGAATATCCTTGTCGGACTTATGATCAGCTTGTTCGGCTTGAATATTTATTCACTGCCGGACGATCAGATGATTAAGTGGTCGGTGTTTACGATTCTATTGCTGGTCGCAAGCTCTGCCTTCATCCGGACGGCATTCAGATTCGGATCAATCCCTGGCTGGGTTGCTTCAGCGGCAATGATTCTATTCTATGTCGCACCGCTTATTGATTTGATCATGCCGAACTTTACATTTGAAGATCCGGTTTCGAAAGTATATATCGACATCCAGTACGGTACTGGGCACTTGTTTACAATGGGAATAACAGTTCTGCTGATCATTACGGTGATTGCCGCGGCTCTGCCGCTGATTATCCGGCTGATGGCTGAACACACAGCAGAAAGCGATGAAACGTATGAAGCGTGATCGCAGCATGGAAAAGGGGATCATGATTTGTATGCTCTCCTTTTCCCTTTTCATACCCTCTGCAGCGGCTGCCCAAACTGAAGAAAATACAGATGTCGCGCCAAACCAGTATGAGAAAAAAGACATCGAAATCGATACGAATTATTTGCATGAAGATACCTACTATGAAGAAAAAACAGAACTGCCTGAGGAACAGAAGGATATTACTTTTGATAAACCGAAGGACAAGGACGCCGAGCTGATAAAAGATTTGTTTACATCAACAAATGCCGAGGATTCCAACACGATTGCGGCCCAGTCGAAACAGCTTGGAATTACATTTGCAGAAAAACCAATAACAAAGACATCATCAACGGAAACAGAAGATGAAGAAGAAACATCATCATTGCTGCTGCCGATGATCTATGTCGTACTGATCCTGCTCGGAATTGCAGGCATCGTGTTCCTCATCCCAAAAGTCACAGCGCAGGAAAACAAGAAGGCGTAGGCCGCGTGCTTGTGTTGTGTAAAAGCGGTGCCGTACAATAATAACGGAAAAGGAGGTTTCCAATGGAACTTTATATCATCACCGGAGCGTCAAAAGGGCTGGGTCAAGCCATTGCATTACAGGCTTTAGAAAAGGGGCATGAAGTCCATGCCTTATCCAGAACGAAAACAGATGTCTCTCACAAAAAACTAACGCAGCATCAAATAGACCTCATCAATCTCGAAGAAGCTGAACAGCAATTTGAAACATTGCTCTCATCCATCGATCCAGATCGTTATTCTGGTATTACCCTGGTCAATAACGCCGGAATGGTAACGCCGATCAAACGTGCCGGCGAAGCTTCTCTTGACGAGCTTCAGCGCCATTATCAGCTGAACCTGACTGCGCCCGTGCTTTTGAGTCAGCTGTTTACAAAACGGTTTGCTTCATACAGCGGCAAAAAGACGGTTGTCAACATTACTTCAGGAGCCGCCAAAAATCCATATAAGGGATGGAGCGCGTATTGCAGTTCAAAAGCCGGGCTCGACATGTTTACGAGGACATTCGGATTTGAACAGGAGGATGAAGAGCTGCCGGTGAACATGATTTCGTTCTCACCTGGAGTGATGGACACTGAGATGCAGGCCGTAATCCGTTCTTCATCGAAAAAGGATTTCCACCACATTGAACGATTCCGGAAATTAAATGAAACAGGAAGCCTTCGCAGTCCGGACTTTATTGCCGGCACGCTGCTTTCTTTACTAGAAAAAGGGACGGAAAACGGCCGCATTTATGATATTAAAGAGTTTTTGTAGAGCAGATATTTTCTGCTCTTTTTTTATACAAAAGGCTACAGCCAGCGCATTTTATTGAACAGCCGCATATACTGACTGAAACGCTGCTTTTAGGGTATAACAATGATGATAAGAAGATCAAAATGATGTGACATAAGAATTGAGTTTCTCTGCAAATTATGTTAGGATTCTAAAAATATCTAAAGGAGGGGTTTCCATGAGAAAGGTTACATTAATGGATGTTTTCACCCATCCAATTGCACAAAAATATCTTCAGCGTTCCGGCGTGGCACATGCGATTGCCTGCGCTTATCATGCATACAGGCTGTCTGTGAAGGCTGACATTAATCCTGATTTAGCAGCAAAAGCGGCACTGCTTCATGACATCGGCCATTATGAATGGTATACAGACGGAAAGTGGGATTATGAGAAATACAAAAGAAATGACATTCATGCCATTAAAGGGGCGGAACGGGCGCATAAGCTTCTGATTCGGCTTGGCGAGGAACCGAAAGCGGCAAAAGAGATTGCACTAGCCATTTTGCTTCATACAGATTCCTATTTGCCTGAAGGCGAATTAGATAAAAACACGCTGCAGCAGATTGTCAAAAAAGCGGACGAACTGGATGAAGAGCCGGGCGGCCACCATCATTACCGCCAAATTGATCCTTCAACCGCACGAAAAAAAATAGAAAAGCTGGACCAATTAATCGACCAAGCCCAGGCATCCGTGATAAAGCCTGTATAAGTACGGAACAGCGCCAGCTTTCTTCGCTGTCTCCGCTTCATCGATACTTCCTTTACACCCGCTTCCAAACGTATTCTCCTAAAATCTCCGCACTCCTTTGTTTTATCAGGTAAGCCTGTGTCATTATCCATAAGCGCGGCATAAGCTGAGATAAAACACACAAAGGGGATAAAAGTATGGTCAACCAAGGTAGTCCGCAACTGGTCTCTTTAGTCGATCCTTATGTCTATCAGACCATTAAAAAGCTCATCGGCTCAAGGTTCGTTATACAGACAGTACGAGATACGGTCAGAGGCAGACTGATCGATGTAAAACCTGACCATATCACAATTGAAGGAGCCCGAAATTCTGTTTGTTTGATCAGAATCCAGCACATGATTTCCGTCACCCCAGATTACAGTGAGCGGGTCTAACAGTGCTTGCGCATGAAAAATAGGCGTACACCGGGACGTCCTATTTTTCAGTTAAGCGCTGTAAAAACGCACTATGATACATTGTTCCATCAAGGTCAAAGCCGGCAAATTCCTGATCGTCACCATCTGAAAAACAGAAAGTGACACCGTACACCGTATAGCAGGAACGGACTGAAGCATGCTGGCAGACCCGAAAATGATAACCGTCTGAAACTTTTACATATAGCCGGTATTTCCCGGCAAATGGGGCACAGAGGTGTGCTGCCTCACCAAAACATTCGAATCCGGCAATTTTGCCGTCTTGGTCGATATACAGCAGGATACAATCATTGACTTTAAGCTCCTCAGACCGTATATTCCTGTTCCTTTTCGGAGGAAGAACATAGATATAAGCCAGTTCTGAATCTGTATCGTATGTCACGGCCTTCATCACCAACACTCCTTTCATTATATTAAGAGTTCTGATATGGGTTCATTTTTGTTACAATGATGGGGTATAAGTTCTTTTATCTGACAGACAAAGAAAAACTAGGAGGAACAAAGCTTGTTGAAATCAAAAGTCCATTTTTGGACATTGCAGATTTTATTTGTTTTGCTGATTATTTATGTAGCAACAAAAGTTTCATTTGTATTTCAGCCGTTTATTGTTTTTATCTCGACATTGTTTTTCCCGATGCTGATTGCGGGAATTTTGTATTTCATATTTAATCCGGTCGTCCGCCTGCTTGAGAAAAAAATTCCGCGGACATTATCCATCCTATTGATCTATTTACTGTTTATCGGTTTGCTTGCCTTTATTTCAGCGTCAGTCGGACCTATCATCACCTCACAGGTGACAGGGCTGTTTAACAACCTTCCTGATTATATAAAACAGATTCAGGCGCTGACAAAGGATTTGTCCCATTCTCAATGGTTTACCTGGATGATGAACCAGGATTATGTATCGATATCAAAAATTGAACAGTCATTGACAAGTTTTCTCCAAAACCTGCCGCAAAATATCACGTCCAGTTTATCTGCGGTGTTTGGTGTCGTGACAAACATCACGCTTGTTATTATTACTGTTCCATTTATCCTTTTTTACATGCTGAAAGACGGACACCGCTTTCCACATTTGGCAGTAAAAATTCTACCGGCTTCTTATCGGACAGAAGGCTTAAAGATTTTTAAAGATTTATCCGATACGCTTGCGGCATATTTCCAGGGGCAGCTGTTAATCTGTCTTTTTGTCGGAACAGCGTGTTTTATCGGCTATTTAATTGCCGGACTGCCGTATGCCCTGATTCTTGGGATTGTCATGGCGATTACCAATATCATTCCCTATGTCGGGCCTTTTCTCGGTGCCGCGCCGGCTGTCATTGTCGGTTTTATGGACTCGCCGGCCAAAGCGCTGTTTGCGATTATTGTGGTCGTCATCGTTCAGCAGCTGGACGGAAACCTGCTGTCTCCTCTTGTGATCGGAAAGCGGCTGAATACCCATCCGCTTACGATTATTTTGCTATTAATCGGAGCGGGAAGCTTCGGCGGAATTCTCGGCATGATTTTAGCGGTGCCGGTTTATGCGGTAGTGAAGGCGTTCTTCCTGAATATTGTCCGCTTGATCAAGCTGCGCCAGCGGTCACGACTCGAGGAAAACGCAAAGCCAGCTGAATAGGCGGGCACCATTATCGGCTCTTTGCATATGATGCTGTAAATCAATGCGGAGGTGGGGAAATGCCTGCAATTGTGGGGCCGATTTATATCATGTCAGTTACGGGTAATGCCGCGGCAAGCTTTGGAGACGTATTTGCGATTTCGCCCAAAAGCGTCGCTCATTCAGGGGCGGGGTCAGGCACATTTCAGCTTGGTGATTTTGTGAAGATTAACAACCAAACGAGTAAAACTCTTTTCAAAGATGCCGATATCACTGATGGAACAGTTTCGTTTAACGGGTAACAGCCTTTTCACAAGAGGCTGTTGCTTTTTTATTGTATAATATGGGTAGTCTTTGAATAGAGAGGTCATGTTATGAAAATCAGAAAAGCAAATATCAATACGCAAACCGGAATGATCACGGACGTGTATCTGCATGAAAACAGAAAAGAACTGCGCACGCTTGTAGCGGTACCGCAGCTGGAGTGGAGCACGATCATTTCCTATGAAGAAGATAAAGCAACTCTGCCTGAACGGCTGGAAGCGTCGTTGCGCCGGCATACAGAGGAAATCCCTGCTGGTGAGCTGGCCAAAAAAATCATTCATTGGGTAACAGAAATGTAAACGGCGCTTGAAAGTTTAGCTCCTGCCTGATCAGGTGATAATGAAGACAAACAAGACGGGAGGACAGGCTTTTGAGTGAAGATAAAATGGATCTCTATTTGCAGCAAGGAATGTATGGGCCTTTGGAGACAAAGCCTGACGAGCGCCACTTGTTTTTAGGTTCTCTAAGAGAAAGAGTCGTTTTGGCACTGACGAAAGGACAGGTGCTTAGAAGCAAACCGTATAAAGAGGCGGAGCACGAGCTGAAAAACAGCCATAACGTCACCCTTTTGATTAATGGAGAGCTTCAGTATCAGTCTTACTCTCCTTATATCCAAATGGCGAACCGGTACGGAGTGCCCTTCAAGATTGTATCTGATCTTCAGTTTCATACGCCTTTAGGCATCGTCATTGCGGCTGACATCGCTGTGAATCGTGAATTGATATATATTCAGGACGACATTTATAATCGGTCAGTGCTGAAATCTTAAGAGACAAACGGACCGTTTGTCTTTTTGTTCATGGCAATTCACTTACAACTGGAGATAAGATATAATGTTCTCATACTGATGGCGGGGAGGCCGGCTATGAAAAAAGCACTTATTTGTATTGATTATACGAATGATTTTTTGGCGAGTGACGGAAAATTGACCTGCGGGGAGCCCGGCAGAATGATTGAAGAGGCGATCGTCAATTTAACTGAAGAATTCATCACAAACGGTGATTACGTCGTATTAGCAGTAGATTCTCATGATGAAGGGGATCAATTTCACCCTGAAACCCGTCTTTTTCCTCCGCATAATATAAAAGGCACGGAAGGAAAAGATCTGTACGGAAAGCTTTTGCCTCTATATCAGAAACATGAACATGAGCCTAATGTTTACTACATGGAAAAAACGAGATATTCTGCTTTTGCGGGAACTGATTTAGAGCTCAAACTCAGAGAGCGGCAGATTGGCGAACTGCACCTTGCCGGTGTCTGCACAGATATTTGTGTGTTGCATACAGCTGTTGACGCATATAACAAAGGTTTTCGGATTGTTGTGCATAAACAAGCTGTTGCCAGCTTTAATCAGGAGGGGCACGCATGGGCTCTTTCCCATTTTGCAAACAGCATCGGAGCGCAAGTGGCAGAGTAAGGAAGGGGAAAAACAGTGTTAGAGTACGGATTTAAAGATGACAGCCTGTCATTACATACAGACCTTTATCAGATCAATATGGCGGAAACGTACTGGAGAGACGGCATTCATGAAAAGAAAGCGATTTTTGAGCTGTTTTTCAGAAGGCTTCCGTTTGAAAATGGCTATGCCGTATTTGCGGGCTTGGAAAAAGCCATTGAATACTTGGAAAATTTCAAGTTTACGGATAGCGATTTGAGTTATTTACAGGATGAACTCGGGTATCATGAAGATTTTATTGAATATTTGCGCGGCTTATCTTTTACAGGTTCACTTTACTCCATGAAAGAAGGAGAGCTCGTTTTTAACAATGAGCCGATTATGAGGGTGGAGGCACCCCTGGTAGAAGCGCAGCTGATTGAAACAGCTTTGCTCAACATTGTGAACTATCAAACATTAATCGCAACAAAGGCTGCCCGGATTAAAGGCGTCATTGGTGATGAAGTTGCGCTTGAATTCGGAACAAGACGGGCGCACGAAATGGATGCGGCCATGTGGGGAGCGAGAGCAGCCTTAATCGGCGGCTTTAGCGCGACAAGCAATGTAAGAGCCGGAAAGCGCTTTAATATCCCGGTTTCCGGCACACATGCGCATGCGCTTGTGCAGGCTTACCGCGATGAATATACAGCTTTCAAAAAATACGCGGAAACACATAAGGATTGCGTCTTCTTAGTTGACACGTATGACACGCTTCGTTCAGGCATGCCGAACGCGATTAGGGTTGCCAAGGAATTCGGCGACCGCATTAATTTCATTGGCATCCGTCTGGACAGCGGCGATTTGGCGTACCTGTCAAAAAAAGCCCGGAAAATGCTTGATGAAGCAGGATTTACAGATGCGAAGGTGATTGCTTCAAGCGATTTGGATGAGCACACCATTATGAATTTAAAGGCTCAGGGAGCGCGCATTGATGTCTGGGGTGTCGGTACGAAGCTGATCACTGCCTATGACCAGCCGGCTCTCGGCGCAGTTTATAAACTCGTTGCCATTGAAGAAGACGGGAAAATGGTCGACACGATCAAAATTTCGTCCAATCCTGAAAAAGTGACGACACCGGGCAGAAAGAAAGTCTACCGCATTATTAATCAGTCCAACCATCATTCTGAAGGCGACTATATTGCGCTTTATGATGAGCAGGTGAATGATCAGAAGCGGCTCAGAATGTTCCACCCGGTTCATACATTCATCAGCAAATTTGTCACGAATTTTTATGCGAAGGATCTTCATGAGCTGATTTTTGAGAAGGGTATTCTTTGCTACCAAAACCCTGAGATTTCAGACATACAGCAGTATGTGCAGGATAACCTCAGCCTGCTTTGGGAGGAATATAAGAGAATCAGCAAGCCGGAGGAATACCCGGTTGATTTAAGCGAGGACTGCTGGAGCAATAAAATGCAGCGGATCCACGAAGTGAAAAGCAGAATTGAAGAAGAGCTTGAGGAAGAATAAAGAAAAACTGGCCTTTCATTCGCGAAGGGCCAGTTTTCTTTATGTATATATTATTTTTCATGTTTAGACAATTTTCGTCAAATTATTTGATATACTTAGGGGTGAAAGCCGCGCGTATTGTAAGGGGGATAAATCAATGAGGGTGTTTGTTGCAAGACAGCCTATTTTTAATAGAAAAGAACAGGTTGTTGCTTATGAACTGCTGTATAGAGAAAGCGAAGAGAACGTGTATAGCGCTAAAGACGGCGATCAGGCAACAACAGATTTGGTGATCAACAGCTTTTTAAACATCGGAATTGAGAAGCTGACGGAAGGGAAACGCTGTTTTGTTAATTTTACGGAAAGCCTGATGTTTTCGAATCTTCCCACCTCCTTCAATCCGAAACAGCTTGTCATTGAAATCCTTGAAGATATACCGATCACGCCGGCCCTCATTTCTAGATGCAAAGAATTGAAAAAAATGGGGTATATGCTGGCGCTTGATGATTTTTATGCAATAAATCCGCAAGATGAGGACTTACTGGAAAAACTCATGAGCTATATTGATATATTGAAAATTGATTTTCTCAAAACAACACGAATGGAACGCAGAACAATTTTGCAAACCTACGGCTGCCGCGGCCTGATTTTTTTAGCGGAAAAAGTAGAGACCCGAAAAGAATATAAACAGGCGGTCCAAGACGGATTTCAATTATTCCAAGGCTACTTTTTCAGCGAGCCGCGCATCATCAGCGGGCATGACCTATCGACTCATTTCTATTCTTACTATGAACTGCTTAACGAACTGAGCAAAGAGCAGCCTAACATAAAGCGTGTGACAGAGTACATAGAGCGGGATTTATCACTGTCCTATCAAATTTTAAAATTTTTAAACTCATCCCACAGCCGTTTGAGCCAGAAAATTGAAAGCATTCAACAAGCCATTATGCTGCTGGGTTTTAATGAAATCAAACGGTGGATCTATATTCTTTCCTTTAAGGATTTAAGCAGGAAAGGGCATTCCAGCAAGCACGAAATCATTAAGATTTCTTTGATAAGAGCAAAGCTTTGCGAACTGCTGGCGAGAAAGACATCCCGGCCGCAGCCTGCTTCTTATATGCTGATCGGAATGTTTTCTCTCATAGACACCCTCCTGCATAGAGAAATAGAGGAAATTGTTCAAGAATTGCCTTTAAAAGATGAAGTCGGGCAAGCATTATTAGGCGATCAAAACGACTACTACCAAATGCTTGAGCTTGTGAAATTAATTGAAAGCAACAACTGGGACACTTGCTCAGAATTAGGCAATCAACTCGACAAAGAAGAAGCGTATGAATGTTATCTTGAGGCTCTGGAATGGTGTCATAATCTTATGGACGCAAAATGATTGCGGTCCTCTGACCACCGCAAAGCAAGAATCATTCGGCTTTGCGTTCCGATAAGGCTGATATAGATGCCGTCGGGATTAAAGACCGTATCCACTTCATGCCGGACGCCCATTTGTTTGATCAGGCGCTTGATGGTTTGTTTATCGGACTGCTCGGCTGCCGTCAGAATGCGGCGCGAAAGCTCCCGCGAGCCCGCAATGCGGCCGAGAACGAGCTGGGCATCCGCAAATATCCCTGCGGCCTGCTTCGCTGAACGGATAAAGGTATCAATATTGTTGGCAGGAGCGGGCAGACGGCGTACCTCATACGGATACACGTAAAACCAGGGATAACGATATCTCATGGGAGCACCTCACAAAAAAAGGATGTTTCTATATGTATAGATCCCTAATTGCCGAATATGACAAAGCGAAAAGGCCACAACTTTAGCGTTGCGGTCTTTTTCGGTGTTTGTCGGTCAGGAAACGCCAAGAATCGCATATTCAATTTTGAAAATACGGTATGAAGGACTATAGTCTTGCTTAATGAAAATGCGAAACCCGTTAAAATCAAGGAGATTAAGAATCTTTCTCAATTTCAGCACATATAAACGCTCTTTCGCATAGAAAGATAGTCCCGTTCTTGTTGTGATTCCTTTGAGTATAAGGACCTATTGAGATTTGCGGTGTCACGCAGGACTTTTTTGCATACTTTTCGGTGAAAAATGAGCCGAAAGCAGATACACTATTAGTAACAGATCAAATACCTAGGACTCGTTCACCATACACAATTCATTGATCTTTCAAAAAAAGGAGTGTGGAAACGATGGAAAAGAAACTTGAAGAAGTAAAACAATTGTTATTCCGACTCGAACTTGATATTAAAGAAACGACAGATTCATTACGAAACATTAACAAAAGCATTGATCAACTCGATAAATACAATTATGCAATGAAAATTTCGTGAAAAAGACTTGGAAACAAGTCTTTTTTTTCGTTCTACCGATACAATAAATGGATAAAGTATTATATGATTGTTAAAAAACGAAAAACCTGCTGTCCTTTAAATGTCCCATTTAGTAAAATGGAATGGGAGGGGGGAAGTCGTTATTGAGCAGATATGTTTAGATTCTGTCCGGATCAAGGAGAAAATGAAGGAGATTGTAAGCCAAAAAATAATGAATCAGGACTTGGAACGATATCTTCAGAATTTTATTGAGTCTAAGGATACGTTTGAGTTTGCCGATTTGGCTCTTCATCATTATTTAGCTTTTAACGGTCAGGACCAAAAAGCAATCGAATGGCTAGCTGCCGGAATTGAATTGCTTATACTCTCATTCGATATTTATGATGACTTAGAGGATCAAGATAATGGAAGTGCTGTCTGGATGAAGATTGACTCGTCAATCGCTTTAAATGCAGTTACAGCTCTTTACACCCTAAGTATACAAGTGATGTGTCAAGCTAGTCATGAACCAGAATTTTCACAAGAGATATTGAATTTTGCGTTACAATCAATTCAAGGCCAGCATGATGATATTGTGAATGCGCCGCAAACTGAAGAAGCCTGTCTTGAAATGATCAAAAATAAATCAGGAGCGCTAACGGCATTGCCCTGTGTAATGGGAGTAATGCTGGCAACAGGCAAATACCATCCCATTGTAGCTTCTTATTCTTATGAACTTGGGATTATTGCACAAATCGAAAATGATTACCGAGGTTTATATTATCTAAATAACGATTTTATTCAGAAGAAAAACACATTGGCATACTTATACTTAAATAAACGTTTTAATGCAGCTTCTGCAGAAATCTTGAGTTGGTATGAAAATACTGAGTTGTTCTTATCATTGAATTCCAAACAAATAAAAGAAAAATTAACTGAGGCAGGCGTAGTGCAATATTTACTTGTAATGAAACACTTGTCATTACAAAAACTAAAGAAAGAAATTGCTAGCTTAGAATTGCAAGAGAATAAAATAAAAAAATTAATAACAGGAATCATAAAATAAAGGAGGATTTATATGCAGGAAATAGTCGGATACTTAGTAAAAAATCCAGAAGTTTTAGATGAGGTCATGGAAGGCAGAGCCTCTTTATTAAATATAGATAAGGATCAATTGAAAAGTATAGTTGATGCCTTTAGAGGGCTGCAAATTTATACTAATGGTAATTGGGTTCCTTCGTGAGGCTTTAATAAATGAAGGCATGGTACAACAAAGTTTCAATTTTTTTGATTTTAGTTAGTTTAGTCTATGTAACTTATTTAACGTATATAAGTTCGAGTAAACTTTTAGTTGGTGCAGCAGTAGCTGAAAATCAAGACAATGAAGTTGTAATAACAAATATTGAGGAATTTTCTACGGCTTATTACTCAGGCATACAAAAAGGGGACGTCATCAAAAGTATCAATAATCATAAAGTTAAGCGTCCTCTTGAAGTTCAAAAATATAATTCAAACCATGTGAGTTCTATAGTCGTCGAGAGAGATGGAGAAAAGGTTAAAATTAAGCCTGATTTAATGAATGATGGGAATTTTACTACTTTTGTGATCCCATTAATATTTTATATAGCCTGTCTATTTTGCTGTTTCTTCATTCTAAAAATAAATGAATCGAAAAAACTACTCTCTGCTTTGATTTTAATCATTTTCTTGTTATCTGCTTCTTTAGCATACTTAAGTGCGGGTGGATCTGCAAAGGGAGATTGGTTAAGCAGATGTATAATGGTATTCACTTTAACTTCTGTAATGTTTAATTATCTTCTTTTCTTGTATCAGTATTTTAAAGAACTAGGCACTGTGTTATTCAACAAAAAAGTTTTTATATTATATGCAATTCCAGTACTAAATCTAGTTTTTGAATTGTTGCGAACTCAACTTTTCTTTAGACATTATGTGCCTAAAATAAATTTACTTTCGTTCTTTATTTCATTTATAATCGTGAGCGTATATTTTGGATCTATTTTAATTAAAAGTAAGGATACTGAACAAGCACATATTATAAAAGTTCTTACCATAATTAATATCTTATCTTTTTCGCCGTTTTTGTTTTTATATATAATACCTTATGTATTCTTAAGCACTGATGGGATTTCTTCTTTTGTAGCTGCTTCATTTATGTTCCTAATACCATTTTCTTTGGTTTATCAATTTATGACAAATAAAATTTATAATGTGGATTTTATTTTAAGTAGGTTAAAATATTATGGAATATTAGCATTAACGCCCACAATTATTTTAGTTACGGTATTCGAGTTAATAGGAAATCCAGCTGGAGATTTCTATTATTTCAGACTGGCGATTCTTATGTATATTATTATGGTGGCGGTCTTTTATTATAAAGAAGTACTTGATTTCAGATTTAGATTAAAAAGGGTTTCGGAAAAATTCAATTATCAAGACAGTATATATAAATTTACGCAGTTGATTAGAGATTCAACTTCTTTGACCCAAGTATTTGAGGAACTGAAAACCACGATACTTGAGGTTTCGCTTGTAAGCCGAGCCCATATTTATGAGGTTTCAGTTGATGGAAGTATTAAACTCTATGAAGAACTTAATCAAAATTCATTTGAAAAAGTCTATGAAAAAGAATTTAGAAAAGTAACATCCGAAATAGGGAAAATCGTTGAATTTAATAAAGGCTTTGTCATGAAAATAGGTGAACGCGGTGGTAAATCATTTGTGATCCTTTGTTTATCTAAAATGAATACGCCTCGTCTCACACTCGAAGAACTTTCTTGGCTGAAAACTTTGGCTTTTTATACAAACGTATCGATCGAAAACGTCATGAAAATCGAAGAACTGATGAGTCATTTAGAAGAAATAAAACAACAAGAATCCAACCCCGTATGGCTCAAAAAACTCATGTACACGATCGAGGAAAAACAACGCTCGGATCTCGCCCGCGATCTCCACGATTCGGTTCTTCAGGATTTGATTTCCTTAAAACGCCAGTGTGAGCTGTTTTTGGGTGATTTCAAGAAGGATGATAATCCGTGCCGTGAAGAGGTGCAGGACAAGCTTGTACAGATGAATGAGCAGATGTCTGATGTGATTTCGATGACGAGGGAGACGTGTCATGAGCTGCGGCCGCAGCTTCTGTATGATCTCGGATTGGTGAAGGCGCTGTCGAAGCTGGTGGCGCAGCAGCAGGAGCGGGTTCCGTTTCACATTCGTTTAAATACCGGGAGATTTACGGCTTCCCTTGATCTGGATTCGCAGCTGAATTTGTACCGGATCATTCAAGAGTTTCTGTCTAATGCGGTCAAGCACTCTCAGGCGACGGATGTGCTGATTATGCTCATCAGTATTCAAAACAAAATCGTTCTTCATTATGAGGATGATGGCGTAGGGTTTGATCAGGAAAAGAATACTGAGCATTCCATGAGCATGGGGCTTTCTGGCATTAAGGAGAGAGTCAGGGCTTTAGATGGGCGCCTTCGGATTGAAACAAGTGAAGGAAAGGGCTTTAAGGCTGATATTGAAATCGAATTGTAATGGATTTATAACGGAAACGACTTGGCACAGGCCAAGTCTTTTTTATAAAATGGAAAAGAGTGAGTAAAAGGGAGGAAAACATGAAAAAGATACTAGTGATTGATGACCATCCGGCTGTCATGGAAGGCACCAAGACAATTTTGGAAACGGATTCGAATTTGTCTGTTGATTGTCTCAGTCCTGAACCGAGCGAACAGTTTATCAAGCAGCATGATTTCTCGTCATATGATCTCATTTTAATGGATCTGAATTTAGGCGGCGAGGTCAATGGGATGGAGCTTTCTAAACAGATTTTACAAGAGAATCCTCATTGTAAAATTATCGTGTATACCGGTTATGAGGTCGAGGATTATTTCGAGGAAGCGATTCGTGCGGGTCTGCACGGTGCCATCAGCAAAACGGAATCTAAAGAAAAGATCACCCAATACATATACCACGTACTCAACGGAGAAATTTTAGTCGATTTTGCTTACTTTAAACAGCTGATGACTCAGCAAAAAACAAAGCCGGCTCCTTCCTCTCAAAAAGAACAAGATGTGCTCACACCTAGAGAATGCCTGATTCTTCAAGAAGTTGAAAAGGGATTTACAAACCAAGAAATCGCAGATGCCCTTCATTTAAGCAAGCGGTCCATTGAATACAGCTTGACATCGATTTTCAATAAGCTGAATGTCGGTTCACGGACGGAAGCGGTTTTGATTGCGAAATCAGACGGTGTACTTTAAATGTTGGGGGTGTAGATGATGGATACGAAACACACATTGCTTGAAGCGCTTGGTATAGAGATTGTTGAAAACACAGCGGAACGATGCGTTGCGGTCATGCCGGTGGATCATCGGACGGTTCAGCCGTTCGGATATTTGCATGGGGGCGCTTCAGTGGCCCTGGCGGAAACAGCGGCGAGCGCAGGTGCACAGAACCTGATTGATCATTCAACACAGGCTTGTGTCGGTTTGGAGATTAACGCCAACCATTTAAAATCTGTAAAGGAAGGAACGGTAAAGGCGATAGCCGAGCCCGTTCATATCGGCAGAACGACGATTGTCTATCACATTCACATATATGACGAGCAAGAGAGGCTGATCTGTATATCCAGATGCACGCTGGCTGTCATCAAGAAATAAAAAAACAGCCGGAACTCTGCTTGTCCGGCTGCTATTATTTTTATAGATAAGAATCCTCTTTTCGTTTAATCACAAAGTTTCTGATTCCGTTATAGTCATCCTGTACGCTTCTCTCATCAAGCTTGACGCCGGAGTTATACGCAGCACGGCAGATCAAGTGCCCGCCGATAGGCGACGTAATAAAGATAAAGAGAATTCCAAGCAGGATTTTAGCGGAGAGCTCCCCCGTCACAAACCACAAATAGAAGAAGACACCGAGCAGAATCATATTGACACCTAATGTTGAGCCTTTAGAAGCAGCATGAGCGCGTGTAAACACATCGGGAAGGCGAAGTACGCCAAATGAAGCAATGAGGCATATAAGAGCACCCAGCAAAATGAATACAGCCACAACGACCTTAGCGGTTTCGATCATTTTCGATAATCTCTCCTTTCTCCAGGAACTTGGAAAATGCGATCGTTCCGATAAACGATAAAATCCCCAGCAGCAAAATAATATCTAAAAACGCACTTGTTTTCAGCAAGATGGAGACAAGCGCCGTGATTGCGATCAGATTGATGCCGATTGCATCCAGAGCCACGACCCGGTCAGGCACAGTCGGCCCTTTAATGACACGAATGACATACAAAAAGGTAGACACTGCCATAATGCCGAGCGCGATTTGCAGGATCAGCGTAAACATCACCGGCTCACCTCCTGTATGGCTTTTTCAAATGACTCCCGAATGTCAAAAATCGCTTTTTCCGCATCCTCGATATCCATTGCATGAATATAAAGTATTGTTTTGTCATCTGAAATATCCATCACCAAGGTTCCCGGCGTTAATGTAATGAGCAGAGAAAGCAGGGTGATTTCCCAGTCCTTCGTCAGTTCAGTTTTAAAAGCAAAAATACCCGGTCTGATATTCAGTTTTGGAGATAAGACTGATTTCATCACACTGACATTGGCAAGGTACAGTTCCTTTATAAAAATGAAACAGAGCTTGATGATAGAAATCAATTTCCATAGATAAAACTGGCGAGTGAAAAAGCGCCGGAAGAAAAAGAGAGAGAGCATTCCCAGAATATAGCCTGTAATGAATCCTGCGGCGCTTGGACTGTTGCTCAAGAACATCCAGCAAAAAGCGAGAAACACATTTAATAAAATTTGAAATGCCATGCGATCTACTCCTTCAGAACAGCTTCGATATATTTTTCCGGATTCAGCAGCGTCTCGGCCGCTTGATCAACGTAAGGCGACACCCATTCTGTACCCAATCCGAAGAGAAGGGACAGCAAGAGAAAAATAGCTGCCGGATAAAGAAGTCCTTTAGCTGTTCGATGATTTGGTTTTGGCGTTTCTTTTTCTTCGCCCCAAAACGCATGTATAAAGATCCTCAGCACAGAGTACAGTACGAGCAGACTTGAAAGCAGAATCAGCATGGATATCGTAAATTCACCTTCTGCGAAGCCGCCCTCCGCAATTTTAAATTTGCCGACAAATCCGCTCAGTGGCGGAATGCCTGCAAGAGAAATAGCGGAAATGAAAAACATCCATCCAAGAACAGGATAGCGTTTGATCAGCCCGCCCATTTTATGCAGGCTCGCGGTTCCAGTCAATGCGATCAGCGTACCCGCCAGCATAAACAAAGCGCCCTTAATCAGCATATCGTGAATTAGATAGTAGATCGCGCCCTGAATGGATGCGGGGGTGTGTACTGCCACACCGAACAAAATCACGCCGACAGCGGTAATAATGTTATAGATCACAATTTTCATGACATTCGAATAAGCGAGTGAACCGATCACACCGAAAATCACAGTCAGCGCCGCCAGCCAAATCATCAGCTGATGGGTAAAGGCAGTATCGTGAATAAAAATCAATGTGAAAACCCTCGTAATCGCATATAACCCGACTTTTGTCAGCAAAGCGCCGAACAACGCGGAGATTGCCGCCGGTGGCGCGTAATAAGAGCCTGGAAGCCAAAAGTAGAGGGGGAAGATTCCGCCCTTCATGCCAAATACCAAAAGCAGCAGGACACCAATCACAGTGATCAGCCCGGTTTGTCCTGATTCGCTGATTTTCACGCTAAGATCCGCCATGTTTAACGTACCGGTTACAGCGTATAAAAAGCCGACCCCTATGACAAACAGGGCAGACGATACAATATTAAACACAATATATTTAAGGGATTCCCGCAGCTGAATTTTTGTGCCGCCTAATACAATCAGCATATAGGAAGCAATAAGCAGAAGCTCAAAAAATACGTACATATTAAATAAATCGCCTGTTAAAAACGCTCCGCTGACGCCGGCAAGCAAGAACTGAACGCCGGAGTAGTAAAAGGAGCGCTCCCGTTTTTCACCGACAGAACGGAAGGAATAAAGCCCAACCAATAAACCGATGATCGCTGTTGTGAGAACGAGAAGGCTGGCGAATTGGTCTGCGGCAAGCACAATGCCGTACGGCGCTTTCCATCCGCCTAGGCTGAGTGTCTGGATGCCTTTTGTGAAGACAGTCTGTACAAGTATGCCGCTAATCACAATCCCGATGGCCGATGCCGCCGTGCTGAAGATTCTCATGAGCATAAGATTCTTCGTCATGAAAATCAGAAGAATAGCCGACAAAAGCGGGATCAGGATTGGCAAAATAACAAAATTATTCATGTTGATCATTTCCCCTCATTTGATCCATATCGTCCGATTTCAATTCCTGATAAGCGCGAAAGGCCATGACGAGGATGAATGACGTAACGCCAAAAGAAATGACAATTGCGGTCAAAATCAGGGCTTGCGGAAGCGGATCGACAAATGATTTGGCATGCTCGCTCAAAATCGGAGCGGCGCCTTTCTTTAATCCTCCCATAGTCAAAAGCATTAAATGAACGCCATGGCTTAACAGTGCTGTTCCGATAATGACGCGAAGCAGGCTTTTAGACAGCAGCAAATACGTAGCAGCCATAAAAATAATACCGGCTAATACAGCCATTAAGATTTCCATTATTCTTCCTCTCCAATCGTTTGAATAATGGTCATCGTTATGCCTACGACAACAAGATAAACGCCTAAATCAAATATCGTCGCTGTGGCGAGCTCCGTTTTCCCAAGGATCGGCAGCTGAAAGTATCCGAATGTGTGGGTTAAAAAAGGAGCCCCGAAGACAAAGGAGCCAACGCCTGTTAATACAGCGAGCAGAAGGCCGGCTCCCGCGACATAAATGAAATTGACAGGCAAAAGGGAACGCACGGTTTTTAAATCATATGCCAAGAGCAAGAGAACGATGGAAGAGGACGTGATCAGTCCGCCGACAAAGCCTCCTCCGGGCGCGTTATGCCCTGATAAAAATAAATAGAAAGAGAAAAGCAAAATGATAAAGGATACAAGCTTTGTCGCGGTTTGAAGAATCAAGTCATTTGTTTTTTGTTCATTCACCGCTTTTCCCCTCCTCTTTTACTTTTGTTTTAATCATGCTGTAAATGCCGAGAGCGGCTATCGTTAATACCGTAATTTCAAACATTGTATCAAATCCCCTGAAATCAACGAGAATGACATTGACGACATTATCCCCTCCGCCGAGATCGTGGCTGTGTTTGACAAAGAAGGACGCAATGCTGTCTTTTGTCCGCTGGCTTGAGGATGCGATGCCGAGCAGAGTAACGATAACACCGACGCCTAAAGAAATGATAAAATTCGTCATCCGGAACGTTCTCGTTTTTGTTTTCAGCCTCAGTTTCGGCAAATGGTAGAAGCAAAGCAGAAACAGTGCCACAGAAATCGTTTCAATGACGAGCTGAGTCAATGCCAAGTCCGGCGCTCTGAAAATGACAAAAAACAATGCAAGCGTATAACCGACAACACCGAGTGCAATGATCGCCGTCAGTCTTGACCTAGCAAAAACAGTCGCCACTGTGGCGCTGATCATGACAAGCGTCAAAATGATTTCGTATACACCGATTTTAGCCATGCCTTCCGTTTTAAATGAAAATCCGCCTTTAATGGCAAAAGCTCCGCCTATCAGAATGATGAAACCAGCGAAGATATACAGCAAATAATCTCTTAAAAACCCGGTCATATATTGTTTTGTGACCCGGTAAGAGCCTTTCTCCATCAGAGTCAAAAGCTTATCGTATAACCGGTTGAGTGTGAGTTTCGAAGGAAACAGTTTATAGATTCCCTTCCACTTATTCAGCGACAAATAACCAATTGTTCCGATCACAACAATACCCGCAGTCATGAGCAATTCCGTTGTAACCCCATGCCACTGTGAAATGTGAACGTGGAATTTCTCATGGCCGTCAAGCAGTGTCGGATAGATTGAGTTCATCGCAGGCTCTATCAGGCTGTACGACAATATATTCGGGAAAAAGAAGAGACTGACAGCCAAAGCGACAAGAATGACCGGTGGAACGAGCATACCGACAGGCGCTTCGTGAGCCTGTTTTTCAAGCTGTTCAGGCTGGTAATTTCCTCTGAATGTTTTAAACAGCAATTTCATGCTGTAGATAAACGTAAATACACTTCCGATCCAGGCGAAAAGAGGGAACAGAACGCCCCATGTCTGCACGTTGAACAGGTCAAAATGTGTCACGCGAAGCATGCTTGTGAAAAACATTTCTTTACTCAAAAATCCGTTAAACGGCGGTAGGCCGGCCATTGAAAATGTCCCGATTAAGGAAATGGTAAAAGTAATCGGCATAATCGCCATCAGGCCGCCTAGCTTCCGGATATCCCGTGTGCCTGTTTCGTGATCGATAATCCCGACTGCCATAAACAAGCTTCCTTTAAAGGTTGCGTGGTTGATCAAATGGAAAATGGCAGCCATAGCGGCAACTGTATAATATTCTGTATGTCCGTAATGAAGGGCCGCAGCACTGACTCCGAGCATGGAGATGATCATGCCGAGCTGGCTGACGGTTGAAAACGCCAAAATCGATTTTAAATCAGTTTGTTTCACGGCATGGAATGAACCCCAAACCATCGTAAAGAGGCCAACGAGGGACACGATCCAAAACCACTGAGCTGAAAAGGCGAAAATAGGGCTGAATCTCGCAATCACATAAATGCCGGCTTTTACCATAGTAGCTGAATGGAGATAAGCGCTGACAGGCGTCGGAGCTTCCATCGCGTCAGGGAGCCAGATGTAAAAAGGAAATTGCGCTGATTTCGTAAAAGCCCCTAATAAAATGAGAATCATAGCCGGGATAAACAATTCGTGGCCGGCAATTAATTGAACCTGGTGAACCATCTCTCGAATACTGAAGGAATCCGTTATCAAATAAAGGAGAATAAAGCCGCCGAGCATGCACAGCCCGCCGCTGACCGTAATCAAAAGTGATTTGGCTGCGCCATAGCGCGACTTTTCCCGCTTATACCAATAGCCGATCAGCAAAAAAGATGAAAGGCTTGTAAGCTCCCAGAACATGTAGAGAACCATGACATTGTCTACTAGAACGACGCCGAGCATGGCGCCCATGAACATCAATAAGTAGACATAAAAGGGCCCAAGCTGTTCTTTTTCTTTCGATAAATAAAAAATGCTGTAAAGAGTGACCAAAGAGCCAATGCCTGTGATCAGTAAAGCGAATAATAACCCGAGGCCGTCTATATAAACGGTAAAGTTAATGCCGAGTGACGGAATCCACTCTAATACCGATCGAAGTGTTTCTCCAGACTGTGTCATCCTGATCATTGGGAGAAAGTATATAAACAGCAAGACGGGCAGGATCAACACAAACCAGCCCGTATGCACTCTTTTTGCGTATTTTGCCAAGAAGGGAATGATAAAAGCAAATAAAAAAGGCGATAAAATAGCAAGATGTAAGAGCTGCAAAGATAAGACCTCCTTTTCTCGTTCTCAATTGAAAAATGCGCTATGTATGAAATATACGGTCAAACGACCTAGTCCAAATTATATCGCACTTTTATGCAAGCTGCCACGCTTCGAACTGCTGTAATGGGTTTTATGAGTTCTTTTGACCTCAAAATAAGTCTAACAAAAAAGAGGTTATTTGTATATTTAAAATCAATCCTGATCAAGCTGAAGGAAAGGAGCTGGTCATGTGAAAAGAAAAGTCGTGATGTGCTCAGGTTTATTCTGCTCAGTATTTGCAGGGGCATTCATGTTGAATCAATATGACGGGCGCAGCGGTGTGGCGGCTAGTGATGAGTGGGAGCTGTATTTACTGGAGCACCACCTGTCAGCCAGAATGAGTGAGATGGAATCAAAGGATCTGCCGTTTGGTCCCCGAGAGTATATTCGGATTGTGAATAAATAAAAAAAGAGTTCCGCATAAAACGGAACTCTTTCTGTTTATGAAGTGAAAAAACGAAGCAGCACTGTCGCGCAAATAACTGTGCCTGCACCGCCGAGACGGGTTGAAATTTGGGCAAACGGCATAAGGCCCATTCTTCCTGATGCCGATAAAATGGCAACATCACCCGTTCCGCCGAGGCCGCTGTGGCAGCAGGTAACGATTGCGGATTCAACCGGATACATGTTCATCAGCTTGCCTACGAAATATCCAGAACCAATCATCGCGATAACAACTGAAATACAGATGATGACAAACGGTATAGAAATCACAGACGCTACGTCATCCAACGGAATAAAGAGGATGCCGAGACCGACCATCAGCGGCCATGTAAAGCTTGAAGAAATAAACTTATAAAGCTGGTAAGCGCCTTCTTCCATTTTTTTCGGAAGAATATTTGCATACTTGACAGCCGCAGCTGAAATAATCATTAAGATCGCGCCCGGGATGAAGATGAATTTCTCCAATAACCCGCCAAAAATAAAGAATGTACACGCGAGCAGAACTCCTGCTCCCATTAGTTTAAAATCAATTTTTGCTTCGGCTTCTTTTTGATTGAAAATCTCATTTGCTTTTTTAGATTTTACGAGACGTCCGTTCCCATTTAGATCTGGACGCTTGTCGCCAAGCTTTTTCATTAAGGCTGCACATATGATAGCAAAAACGTTTCCTATAATTGCGGCTGGAACCAACTGAGACACAAATACATCGGCGGATGAGCCCAGTATTTGTGAATAGGCGATTGAAAGCGGCAAAATCCCTTCACCTATTCCCCCGGCAATAATCGGGACAACAACAAAGAAAAAGGAATCATAGGCACTATAGCCAAAAATAAATCCGACAAGGATGCCGGCTGCAACGGCCGCGATCGTTCCTGCAACCAGTGGAACGAACATTCTGATAAACCCCTGTATTAAAACAATTCTGTTCATACCGAGGATACTTCCCACAACAAGGCACGCGATATAGAAATAAAGGAAGTTAGACGTTTTCATCAAGTTGGTTACAGCGTCTAAAGATGTTGAATTCAGTACATTGTAAAAGACTAAAAATGAAGGAACAAACAAAGATAAAATAGCAGGGCCGCCTATATCCTTCAATATCGGTATGCGTTGGCCTATGTCTCCGAGAAACACACCAAGAATCATAATGATGGCAAACCCGCCAAGCATATTTGCCGGCAGCTCATTGTAATAGGCTGCAAGAATAATAATAACAGCTAATACTGTGTATAATGGCAAAGGAATCACACCGATTTCCCAAGACCAAATTTTTTGAAACAGGTTTTTCTCCTGTGAGTCTTTTTGCTCAGGTGAAATTGTCCCCGTTTTTGGAATTGCTCCCATGTCATACACCCCCATGTATTGTTTGTTACAGTCTACAAGAAAGCGTTAACACTTCATATTTTTTTAAGTTAAAAAACTAATAAACAATTAAATTAAGAGGGTCTTTTGAATTAGAAAAAAACCCCTGAGAATCGTCTTCCCAGGGGAGAATGTTTATCTTTTTCCTTTAATATAAGGCACGCCATTGGCTTTTGGCGCATCTGCCCGCCCGATAAAGCCGGTTAAAGCGAGAATCGTTAAGACATAAGGAGCCATCAGCATATACACATTTGGTATGTCTTTAAAAAGAGGGAGCAGCGATCCAATGATGCTTAAGCTTTGGGCGAATCCGAAAAACAGGGCGGCCCCCAGTGCTCCGATCGGATGCCATTTTCCGAATACAAGCGCTGCCAGGGCGATAAAGCCTTGCCCGGAGATGGTAGAGTGCGTGAAATCAAGCGCAATTGTGGAGGCATATACGCCGCCGCCGAGACCGCCGAACAATCCGCTGATCATCACACCGATGTAGCGCATTTTATATACGTTGATTCCCATCGTATCGGCCGCCATCGGATGCTCGCCGACAGAACGGATACGAAGGCCGAACGGCGTTTTGAACAAGATAAACCAGGAAATAAAGGCAAGTGCTATTGCAAGAATAGACGTATAATAGACATCCGAAAAGAAGATCTTTCCCAAGACGGGAATATCGCCCAAACCGGGGATTTTCGTCTTATAAAAAGGCTCTGGAATTTTGTCTGTCTGCGCTTTGCCGTAGATCAGTTTGACGATAAATAAAGTTGCCCCAAGCGCCAGCATGTTAATGGCGACACCGCTGACTGTCTGGTCGGCGCGAAACGAAATCGCCGCTGCCGCGTGAATCAGTGAAAACAGGGCGCCTGCTGCCATGGCGGCAAGGAGCGAAAGCCAAGGTGCGGCGGCACCTAATTCCGGGCCTAAAAATAGATTAAATAGCACGCTGGTGAACGCCCCGATAATCATGAGGCCTTCTAAGCCGATATTTACAACGCCTGATCTCTCGGAAAACACGCCGCCGAGAGCAGTTAAAATAAGCGGGGCCGCATAGACGAGTGTGGCAGGGACAATGATAGATAAAATCTGCACAATGTCCACTTAGTTCGCCCCCTTTTTCTTCAATTTGCCCATGACGAAACGAATCGCATAGCTTGAAGCCACAAACAGAATAATAATAGCAATCACAATATCAACGACCTCTGATGGAACGCCTGATTCAATCGGCATATTTAATGCGCCGATTTTCAGCCCGCCAAGCAGGCATGCTGCCAGTACAACGCCGATGGCTGTGTTTCCCCCGAGAAGAGCGACAGCGATACCGTCAAAGCCTACGCCGGTAAATGCGCCTTTCACTGCGGCGTATTCGAATGTTCCTAGCCCCTCCATGGCTCCGGCAAGGCCTGCAAAAGCGCCGGAGATAAGCATGGAGGTCATGATATTCTTCCGCACGCTCATGCCGGCATACTGGGAAGCGTGCTGGTTAAACCCGACCGCCCGGAGCTCAAATCCTTTTGTAGTTTTGTTGATGATAAACCACATGATAACTGCTGCGAGAAGGGCAACGATGATTCCCAAATGCAGCCGTGAGTAATCGGTGATCTGTTCAAGAAAAGGAGAGCGGAGGGAGGCGGATTCGTGAATTTTCCCCGTCTTGTCCTGATGATCTGTCAAGACGTTTGAAATGATGTAATTGGTCATGTGCAGCGCGATATAATTCATCATAATGGTGACAATGACTTCATGAACGTAAAATCGCGCTTTCAAAATGCCGGGAATAAACCCCCATAATCCTCCTGCAGCTGCCGCTGTAATCAATGCGAGCGGCAAGTGAATATATGCCGGTCCGTCAAACGCCGTACCGACCCAAACCGCTGCTGTCCAGCCGACGAGCAGCTGTCCCTCGACACCGATATTAAAGAGTCCGGTTCGGAATGCAAAGGCGACAGCCAATCCGGATAAAATATAAGGCGTAATTTGCCGGATTGTTTCTCCGACATAATAGATTTCTCCGAATATCCCATTCCACAAAGCCGAATATCCGCTAGCCACACTGTAGCCGCTCACAAGCATAATCAACGCGCCGGCCGCAAGACCAAGTATGATTGCGATGAGCGGCACGAGTAAATGAGAGAGTCGTTTAACCATTTGCTTTCCCCGCTTCCTTTTGCGTGCTTCCTGCCATCAAGAGACCAAGCTCCTGTTCAGTGGTTTCCTGCGGATTAACGCTGGCGATAATGCGTCCTTCAAAAATAACGGCGATTCTGTCACTGAGATTCATAATTTCTTCAAGCTCAAACGAGAGGAGAAGAACGGCTTTCCCGGCATCACGCTGCTCAATGAGCTTTTTATGGACAAATTCAATCGCTCCGACATCAAGGCCGCGAGTCGGCTGGGCGGCAATTAATAAATCAGGATTTCGGTCTATTTCCCGCCCGATAATCGCTTTTTGCTGGTTTCCGCCTGACAATGCCCGAGCGTGTGTATATTCATCCGGCGTTCTGACGTCGTACTCGCTGATCAGGCTGCGTGCTTTTTTGTACATTTCGCCTTTATGTAAAACGCCCAATGCTGAATACGGCTTTTTGTAATAGCTTTGCAGCAGGATATTCTCTCCGATTGGAAAATCAAGGACGAGACCGTGTTTATGGCGATCCTGAGGAATATGCCCGATCCCGGATTCAGTGATTTTTCTTGGCGTCAGGTTTTGGATCTGTTTTCCGTTTAAGGTGATTGTTCCTGAATCTGTTTTGCGGAGTCCTGTCACCGCTTCGATCAGCTCTGATTGCCCGTTTCCGTCGACGCCTGCTATGCCGACTATTTCTCCCGCTTTGACAGAAAGAGACAAATCTCTGACTGTCTCTATTCCGCGGGTATCCTTTACAGTTATGCCGTCAATCGCAAGCACTTCCGCTCCCGGCTGAGCAGCTCTCTTTTCAGTTTTGAACGATACCTCGCGGCCGACCATTAGACTGGCGAGTTCGTCTTGGTTTGTATCACGGACATCAAGGGTTTTGATGCCTTTTCCTTTACGGATAACCGTAACGCGGTCACAAATCTCCATAATCTCTTTCAGCTTATGGGTGATTAAGATGATGGACTTCCCTTCTTTGACCAGGTTCTTCATAATTTGCATCAGTTCCTTAATTTCATGAGGCGTCAAAACAGCCGTCGGTTCATCAAAAATCAGAATGTCGGCACCGCGGTAGAGGGTTTTTAATATTTCTGCGCGCTGCTGCATACCGACTGATATGTCAGCTGCTTTTGCTTCAGGATGGATCTGCAGGCCGTATCGATCGGAAATGTCCTGCACCTCTTGGCCAGCACGCTTCCGGTCAATTCTGCCAAACTTCTTTGGCTCCTTCCCGAGAATAATATTTTCAGCAACTGTAAAGGTGTCAACAAGCATAAAGTGCTGGTGCACCATTCCAATTCCAAGGTCATTCGCTTGTTCGGGCTGTTGATGTGCACCTTCTCGCCGCGCACCCGAATTTCACCCCGCTCCGGCTGATACAGCCCGAAAAGGACATTCATCAACGTTGATTTCCCCGCTCCGTTTTCACCGAGCAACGCGTGTATTTCGCCTTTTTTGACTTGAAGATTGATATTGTCATTGGCGACGATACCTGGAAACGCCTTGCGGATATTGAGCATTTCAATGACATATTCCATTGATTGACCGCTCCTTTATTTCAAAATAAAAGAAAAACAAGGGATAAGGGCTCGACCTCCTTATCCCTGCGATTCTTATTCAGCTTTGAAGGTTTTCAGCTCTTTCTCAGTTGCCGGGATTTCCAATCCGTCGATGATTTTTTTCTTCCATTTAGCGACCGCTTTGATCACATCATCCGATAGATTTTGTTTAGATGGAGAAATGCCGACTCCGTCTTGATCAAGCCCGTAGGTAAGTGTTTCGCCGCCCGGGAACTTTCCGTCACTCGCTTTTTTCGTTACATCTTCAACGACTGTATCTACTTTTTTCACCATGGAAGTGAGGGTGACGTTATCATCTGTTCCTTCTACCTGGCCTTCTGCGTATTGGTCTTTATCGACACCGATGACCCAGACATCGCGTTTTGGATCTTCTTTTTTCAGGTTTTTCGCTTCAGTAAAGACGCCTGTGCCAGTGGCGCCCGCAGAGTGATAAATAACATCTACGCCTGATTTATACATGCTTTCGGCGGTTGCTTTACCGACATCGGTTTTATCGAAACCCCCTGCGTATTTCACTTCTACAACGGCTTTAGGGTTAACTGCTTGCACGCCGGCACGGAAGCCGACCTCGAATTTTTTGATTAACTCTGATTCCATGCCGCCTACAAAGCCGATTTTTCCTGATTTGCTTGATAGGGCTGCGGCCACTCCGACGAGAAATGAGCCTTCCTGCTCTTTAAACGTAATACTTGCGACGTTGTCTTTATCGACAACAGCATCTATAATCGCAAAGTTTGTATTTTTACGCTGGTCAGCAATTTCGCTGATTGAATCCTCCATTAAGTAGCCGACGCCGTAAATTAAGTCAAAATTCTCACGCGCCAATTTATTTAAGTTCGTTGTATAGTCTGCATCAGATTTGGATTGAAGATAGTCGTAACCGTTTTTGCCTTTTTTCAGCCCATTCTCTTTCCCAAAGGCTTGGATGCCTTCCCAGGCTGATTGGTTGAAGGATTTGTCATCCACTCCGCCTACGTCAGTAACCATCGCCACACTGAATTTGTTTTTGCCTTCGCCTGAGCCGCTGCTTTTTTCGCTGTTTCCGCATGCTCCTAATATGGTGCCTGCTGCGATCACAAGTGACATCGCCAATCCGATTTTTCGTTTATTCAAGATATAACCCCCCAGAAAAATTTGGTTCAAAGCTGATCCGGCCAGTCATGTGATGGGCTGTCCTGAACAATTTCTTAGAATCGATAAAATTTTCTGATAATAACAAATGGAATGCGCTGAGACAGTTCTATTCTTCCCTGAATAAGCGTGGTGTGAGTATTTCCTTCGAAAGGCGGGGAAGAGAAGGATGCGGAAGGCGTTCCGGGCGGAAAACCGTGACATCGTTTTCTGAAGTAAGACTTATGACTTAGTTTTTCGGGATCAACTAACCAATCATAATTTATCATTTAACTAATAAGAAATAAATAGAATTTCACATAATTTTTTAAAAAGTATCTATTTTTAGAATTATTTGCTTAAAAATGTGAAAGCCCTTTGTTATTCTTGTATAACTTATCAACAATAGAATCAAGCATCTTGGCAAGAGATATGACAGAAAAACGCACTGCTCAAAGCAAGCAGTGCGTTTTCTTATAGATATTGCTTTATTCCGTTAAGGTTACTGTTGTTGACGTTGTACTGAAACACAGGTCTTCCGATCGTTCCGTACGCCATTTCTACATTCAGAACTTGTATATCTTCAAGAAACTTTAAGTATTTTCGTATGGATACTTGAGAGATTTCTGTGTGCTTTGCCAAGTCTTCTGTCGTAAAAGATTCATTTTCAAATGACTGGATACTGGACCAGATCAGCTTCAGCGTGCTTTTTGTCAGGCCTTTAGGAAGCTGCACTTTTTCTGTTGCTTCTTTCTTTTGAAAAAGCTCGGCGTCCAGTTCTTTTTGGCTCATGTTGCGATGGGTTGAATACACCTTTTGTTTTCGTCTGTAATCAGACAAAGCCGTTTGGAAACGTTCAAATTCAAACGGTTTGATTAAATAATCGACAGCTCCGTACCGAAGTGTTTTCTTGATTACGTCAAGCTCGCTGGCCGCTGAGATGACAATCACGTCAACCGCTTCATTTTGGGCTCTCAATTCCGTCAGCAGTTCCAGCCCGTTTTTTCCCGGCATATAAATATCAAGCAAAATGAGGTCGATATGGTGCTCGCCTAAAATATGCAGAGCGCTTTGAAAGGAAGAAGCGATGCCTTTCAGCTGAAAGCCATCTATTTGGCTTAAGTATCGTTTATTTAATTCACCCACCATGGGGTCATCTTCAACTATTAGTACATTAATCATGATTTTCCTCCTTCGGTTCGTACGGGATGCGAATACTGAATGTCGTTCCTTCATTCTTTTCGCTTGTGAGGATCATTTGGCCTTTTAAATTTTCGATGCTTTGCTGTGTGAAATAAAGGCCGAATCCCCGGTTTTTGCCCTTTGTTGAATAGCCTTGTTCAAATACTTTGGCTTGGTCTTCTTCAGACATGCCTGCTCCAGTATCGGTAATTTCAATATCAAGTATGCTGTTATGGAAGCGCATGGACATGGTGATTTGTTTTTTCGGCATATCGGCAACGGCGTCTAAGCCATTGTTGATGAGATTTCCGATGATTGTAATAAGTTCATGGATGACAGAAGGGTCTGCCGCGTTCGGGATGACACCGTTGCATTCAATATCAAGATTTGCGCCCTGCTCACGTATAAAGCTTTGCTTTCCGAGCAGAAAACCGGCCAGTACGGAGCTTTTGACATCATTTATAATTTCACTTGTTTCTGATTTTTGCTGTATGGCTATATCTTTAATATAATCTCCAAGATCATCATACTCTTTCAGCTGGACGAGACCTAATATCACATGCAGTTTGTTCATAAATTCATGAGACTGCGCTCTCAGTGCGTTTGCATACATTTTAACACCGGAAAGCTGTTCAGCTAAATGTTTTACCTCGGTCTTGTCGCGGAATGTTGCAATCGCTCCGACAGTTTGTCCTTTCAGCTGGATAGGAACTTCATTAAACACAAGCTCCAGCCCGTTAATGCGGACGTCTCTGTCTTGAAGAGGTTTTTTTGTCTCAATGACCTTTTTCAAGCGGCTTTTCGGCAAGATGTCATCTACATCCTGATCAATGGGATTTGTGTTGATGCCCATTTTGACGAATAGGCGTTTTGCTTCCGCGTTGGCAAGTTTAATTTTGCCATGTTCATCGACAGCGAGTATTCCTTCCTTCGTCGATTCCAGCATCGCGCTCCGTTCTTCAAGCAGAGTCGCAATTTCATAAGGTTCAAGTCCGTACATGATATTTTTCACTGTACGGGCGACGATAACGGCTCCGATCACACCGACGAAGATGCTGACGCAAATAATAAAGTAAAGCGGCCGTAAGCTATGGCTGATCACTTCATCAATTTCATTTACGGTGATACCGACCGCGACTGCACCGACCTGTTTTCCATTCTCTGCGTAGACAGGGACGAACGCTCTCTGCGATTTCCCGAGCGTGCCAGAGGCTGTGCTGATATGGACATGCCCTTTTAATACCTCGGACTCATCACCGCCCCTGAATTTTTTTCCGATTTTGCTCGGGTCAGGATGAGTTTTGCGGATACCGTTCATATCCATGACGACAACAAATTCCGTGCCGGTGATTTTCTGAACCCGCTTTGTGTAGCTCTGCAGTTCCTTTTGTTTTTTTCCGCTTTCTAAAGCAGCGGCTGTCATCGGCGCTTCAGCTACCATTTCAGCAGTCTGCAGCGCAGTGGCCTTTTCCTGATCTCTAATTCGTTTGGTGGTTTGGGCACCGACTGTAAAAAACGTAATAAGCAATGCGATTAATACAACGATACAAACAAATATGGTGAGTCTGGTTTGCAGTTTTAATGTTTTTTTCATATAAAACTTCCTTACGTTTTATGATTCCTGCGTACTACTTTACTCTCAAAATGCTGCTTTGTGAAGATTTGGGACCGTAATTCGTAAAAAGGAGAAAAAATGGAATAATTTATCTTGTCAATGTGTTTTAAGTCCTCCATAATAAATGAGGTAGATTATAGAAAGGGACTTTTTTATATGAAAAATACTTATTTGACAGGATATTTTCCGCTGATTGCGATCCTGCTTTTTAGTTCGTCCTTATCCATCTCAACTTCACTTTATGCGTTGAAGATGCTGTCTTCATTTGGAATGTATGATGGAATGCTCGATTATTTTTCAGAGAAAGGAATCAGGCTTGCGTTATTTGCTGCCTTTGCACTTTTATATTTTATGGTTCTGTCCGCTCTGAAATTAATTGCAAATACCGTGACCGAGCTGTCATTGCTGTTTTTTGCTAATGATCCGGAAGGGAACAACCTGAAAAAACTCAGAATGGGTTCCATGATTTATTTGGGCGGCGGGATTTTATCCTTTGTGCTTTTGCAAAATGTCATTTGGATTGTGATCTGGTTTGCGGTCGTCACGCTCGCTTACTTTGTGTTTACCGTGTACCGGATTTATTCGACGCTTTCTCTCATGTCATTAGTCGGATTCATTCTATTGGAACTGCTGTTTTGGTTTACCTTTGTTATCGGTATTCTGTTCATATTTATCAAGCTTTATAATAGCATAATGGCTAGCTTACCTGTGTAAGCTAGCCATTTCAGCGTTTGGTGGTCAGATTTGCGCTTCGTGCTCTGTACGCAATGAAACGGCGGTAGATTCTCAGGTTTCCGCCGTTTCACAACTTCAAAAGTTTTCAATCACGCTGAATAGATGACAAAATCCTAAAACGAAGCCGTTTTAGGATTTTGTCAACAATCTGTGATGGCTAGCGTCCTAGCCATTTTTTATTTACGGTAAAAATCTTTTTTTAATAGAAGGGGAGGGGAGCATACATTCATTTTTTTTGCCAAACCACTTATAGCGGTTTTTGGCAATGAAAGAATAGACCATATCTCTGACAGGCTTCGGCACTGCGAAAAAAAGGACGAAGAGCCGCCATGGGCCTCGCAGATGCCTGAAAACCTTAATGGCTGCAGTTGACTTTGTGTACACTTGGCCGTCTTCAATAAAGACAAAGCTGTCAAACCGATCAGTCGGAAGCCCGCTTTTTTTCAGCAGGCTCTGTCCTGTTTCCGACTGCAGCGATGTGAAAGAAATCAATCCGTCCGGATCACGTTTAATGATAAATTGCACGGCGCCATTGCATAAATTGCAGACACCGTCAAACAGCAAAACGCGATTTGGAATTTGTTCTGAAGTCACCCCATATCCCCTCCGATCCTTTAATAAGCAGCTTGCAGCGTTCCTTTCCAGATGGAAAGCTGAGGGCTGATGCTGTGAAGATATTCAACGCTGGTCGGTGTATCCTTTCCGACCCAGACACCCATTGTATACGTATCAGTCAGGCCGACAAACCACATATCGTGATAATCATTTGATGTTCCGGTTTTACCGCCGATGTAAGGCGCATTGAAATATGCTTTTTTCCCTGTTCCGCTTTTCACAACGGAAGACATCAGTTTTTTCAGCTGCATGTTCGTGCGGACGCTGAATATTTGAGTCGCTTTATCATTCCATTTATAAAGTGTTTCTCCTTTAAGGTCTGTCACCTTTGTAATCGCATGGCTCGGCGTATAGCTTCCGCTGTTGCCGAATGTCGTATAAGCCTTTGTCATCTCAAGAGGCGTCATGCCGTTTGTAAATCCGCCAAGCGCCGCCGGAAGAAGATAGTCACTGTCGACAAGTTTGGCAAAATGATACGGCTCAATATAACTGAATGCCTTTTGGATGCCGACGCGGTCGAGCATTCTAATAGCCGGTGTATTATATGAATTTTTAAACGCCGTATCAAGCGTCACTGTGCCGTAAGTGCGGTTATTGTAGTTTTGCGGACAGTAGTCTTTGCTGCAAAACTTGCTGGCATCAATGGTGCTGCTTGTTGTCGCGCCGGTCTGTTCAATATAAGGGCCGTAATCAAGAAGCGGCTTAATGGATGAACCCGGCTGCCTGTACGCCTGGTAGGCGCGGTTAAAGTCATATTTTTGATAGTTTTTCCCGCCGGATAGAGCGATGATTTGATGCGTCTGGTGATTAATCACAGCCGCTCCGCCCTGTACGTCCGCATACGGGAGCTTGGAATTCATTTGTGCCACAACTTGATTTTGCATATACGGATCAAGTGCAGTATAAATTTTCACACCGTCTTTCATCAGCGTGCTGACTCTTGCGGACAGCTCGTTTTCGATCTTTTCTTTTTGTTTTCCTGATGCTTTTTGAAGGCGTTTATCAAAGCCTTCTGATTCAGACACCAGCTGAGTGAATTCATCATTGACGTAGGAAACGTAGTCAGGATATTTGTCTTCTCTTTTTTCAACATCCAGTTTGATTTTTTGTTTTACGGCTTTTTTCAGCTCTTTGTCCGTAATGACCCCGGCATCTTTTAGCCCTTTAAGCAAACGTTCTTGACGGCTTTTCGTGTAGTCAAAATGCTTGAGAGGATCATATAATGTAGGGTTATTAGGTATAGCACAGATAAAAGCCATTTCTCCCACTGTGAGAGATTTCAGCGGTTTGCTGAAATAGAATTCAGCCGCTGAACCGACGCCATAAACACCATTGTTAAAATAAATGGTATTTAAGTAAGCTTCAAGAATTTCATTTTTCGTATATTTTTTCTCCAGCTGATAGGAATACGCGAGCTCTGTCAGCTTGCGGCTGAAGGAGCGTTCGTGGCTCAAATATAAGTTTCTTGAAAGCTGCTGTGTGATGGTGCTGGCAC
Source organism: Bacillus sp. PS95 (assembly GCF_037963565.1). Lineage (NCBI taxonomy): Bacteria > Bacillati > Bacillota > Bacilli > Caryophanales > Bacillaceae > Bacillus > Bacillus sp. PS95. The sequence goes on along the minus strand of NZ_CP150160.1, from coordinate 3,195,674 downwards.
CCTGGTCAATTTTCTTGTCTTTTACGTTAGAAGCAGTAGCCCGCACCATTCCCATAAAGTCAAAGCCTTTATGCTCGTAAAAATGGCGGTCCTCAGATGTTAAGAAAATCTGTTTGACTTCCTCGGGAATCTTGTTAAATGGAACGAGCACACGGTTTTCGTGGTCGCTGACGATTTCCGAGACAAGGGAGCCGTCCCTGTCATACATGTAGCTGTTCTGAACAAGGCTGATATCTTTCAGATTAATATTTTTATCAAGCACCTGATCCAGGGACTTCATTTGTTTTACTTCTTTTCCGGAAGCGATAACTGTAAATGCAAACAATGGGATTATGCAAAGGAGCAAAATCCATCCGATTATTTTTCGTAACATGGTCACTCTCTTTTCTCCTAAATTCTAGCCATATCGTACCATTCTTTTGAGATTACGAGAAGGTTAAATTTAGAAGATTCCTCAGTTTTTTCTCGGAATCAGCTTGCTTTGGCATAAGAATCTTTCCGAAGTTTCTGCATGATCCAAAGCATGCAGGCGCCGGCGAAAAAGAGAAACGCTGTGACGTAAAAGGTGGCCGAAATGGTAAAGTGGCTCGATATGATTCCGCCGAGCAGAGGCCCGAGCACGTTTCCTAAAAAGCGAAAGCTGACATTGTAGCCGAGAACTTCACCTTGAATGCTGCCGGGAGCCTGAACGCGGATCGCTGCCGTAATGCATGGCAGCAAACCGCCCATCGCCATTCCGAATAAAAATCTGAAAACAAGGAGCACGCTGAGTGAGGACACGAGCGCCTGCGGAATAAAAAAGAAAGAGGCGGCGAGCAAAAGTCCGATTAAAATGCGGCGGTGGCCGTAGCGGTCGCCCAGATCACCCCATTTTCTAGCCAGCAGCAAACTTCCGAGCCCCGTTGCTGAAAATGCCATGCCGGAGAAAAAGGCAAGATTGACAGGTCCGTGCAGCTCATTTACATATAAAGCGAGCAGGGGCTGGATACTGAAATTGCCTGTTTGAATCAGCATGGTTAACAGCATCATGACCCACAGCGCCGGATGGTGAAAAATATAGGAGAGCACTTCTTTTCTCGAGTAAGACGTACGTTTGGCTGTTTTCTCTGCAAGAGGCTTTTCTTTGACACCAAATAACACGAGAAGAACAGACGAGAAAATCACAAAGGATGTGATAAAAAAGGTATACGTAAAGCCGAAACGATCAGCAAGCATGCCTCCCAAAAGCGGGCCGAACAAGCTTCCGGACACTTGCCCCATTTGCAGCGTGCCGAGTGTTTTGCCAGCTGAGCTCTTCGGAGTCTGTGCCGAAATCATCGCAAGAGATGTCGGGATGAATCCGGTTACAAGACCCATTGCCATACGCAGAAAAAACAATTGGTACACCGATGTAACAAAGCCCATGAAGAAAATGCTGAGGGCAATGCCTGTTCCGGTTGCCATAAGGATTTTCTTGTATCCGCGTTTGTCTCCGAACCGTCCCCAAAACGGGGATACCAAAAACGCCATGAGAAATGTAATGCCGAACACATAGCCGCTCCACCTTTGCACAAAGCCGTTTGAAAAAGAGCTGAGCGTCTCAATGTATAAGGAGAGAAAAGGAACGATCATCGTTGTGCTAGCGGAGACAAAAAAGTTCGCCAGCCACACAATGACAAAGTTTTTCTTACGGATAGAAATAACATCACCTTCTTATTATTTCGGGTTCCTTACTAATTATAAAGAAACGATTCACAATTTAAAAGAAACGAAGCGGCTGGGAAAATTCATTATTTTTAGAAAATGAAGAAATGTCGAGAAGGGGAATTGATATACTATAAAGATAGCATTTTCTGATCGGAGGAAAGGCAGGTGTAAAAAGGTGACGACAAACAGCTTACTCATTATTGATTTCGAATTTACAATGCCTGATGGAAAGTACAGTCCTCAAAACTTCTTCCCGGAAATCATTGAAGCCGGAATTGTAAAGTCGATTGATGATGAAGTGGTTGAGACGTTTTCTAGCTATGTTAGACCGAAAAAGTTCCCGAAGCTTACGAAACGATGCAAATCATTTTTAAAAATAACCCAAAAACAGGTAGACGAAGGAATGAGATTCGAGGATTTCATCCGTAAACTAAACGAGCTGGATCCTGAGAAAAACAGCACAATTATTACGTGGGGAAACATGGATATGAAAGTGCTGAAGCAAAACTGTATGTTTAACCATATCCCTTTCCCGTTTAAGGGAGAAATGAGAGATTTATCGCTTGAATACAAAAACTTTTTTGGAGACCGGACATTGACGGGTTTATGGAAAGCTGCCGAAGAGTATGGAGATTCCGGAACCGGCACCCATCATAAAGCGCTTGATGATGCCCTTACAGCATATAAACTTTTTAAGCTTGTTGAGCAGGATAAGCAGTATCTCGAAAAGCCAAAACCGCCCACAATCGGCGAAAGAATCGATTTAACCGAACTGTTGAAGCGCGCGACGTGAAAAACCCAATTTATGGCAGGTTAAAATATTCTTTTTCTAAAATGTCCAGATTATGAAGGGAGCGCTTTGCCCACTCCGAACCATCCTCATTCAATTTGGCTCTCATCTGTGCTGTCGCCTCTCGCAGAGATTCGGTATAATCCGGCACTTCACCGTCATAAGGCTTCACCATATGGTGGGGGATATTGGTCTGTTCACCATGTGCGAGCGCTTTTCTCTCATGAAAAAATGGCACATCCGCCTGTTTTGGATGATGAAGGTCTCCCTGAGCGGGATGGGTAAGAACCGCTTTCACTTTCACTAAATAATGCTGCGGCCTGCAAGCCGTGATTTCTCCTATGTATACACCTGTTTTGTAAAATCCTTTAACGATAGAGCCTGTCTCAAACGTGCTCATCTGTCATCACCTCGCATTTATTCTATTAAAGTTCCAATCGATTTGCTAGTGAGGAAGATCAGCGGGAAGCTTAATGGTCACCGTAGTGCCTTTTTGGAAGCTGCTGTTAAATGAAATGGTCCCGTGATGATGTTCAATAATGGAAAAGGTTACGGTGAGGCCGAGTCCCGTTCCGTTCGTTTTTAAGGAATAATAAGGTTCGCCGAGTTTTTGCATTTGATGGTCTGTCATCCCGACCCCATTGTCTGTGATGTTAATCATGATCGTATGGCCGTTTCTTTTGGCTGATATGTGGATCATCCCCTTCCCGTGAGGAACCGCTTCAATACTGTTTTTCATCAGGTTGATGACAGCCTGCTTCAGCTTTGTTGCGTCTCCGTATATCAAAAGGTCCGGTTCTGTTTCAGCCTCGACGGTTACTGACTTGTAATTGGCGTACGACACCATAAGGGAGCTTGTCTCTTTGATAAGGGCAGATAGGTCAAAAACCTCTTTTTCGTATAATTGCTGTTTGGCCATATCGAGATAGTTTGTGATAATGCCTTGCGCCCGGTCAAGCTCTGACAGTACAAGCTTTTTGTAATCTGCACTCGACTTGTTTTGTAAGGTTTCATCATTAAAAAGCAGCTGGACAAACCCGCGGACAACTGTCAGCGGATTCCTGACCTCATGAGCGACGCTCGCTGCCAGTTCACTCACAATCGTCATTTTTTCAGAATGGATAAGCTGTGAGCGCAGGGCGATATTTTCGGCGATGCTTTCGATAATATAGATGCTTAATAGAAGAACACTGGAGCGGAAAAGCCCTGAGACTGCCGCCTCGTAAACGAAAATTCCTGATTTTTGAAAATTTAAAATATTCAAGGCGGAAAGAATCCAGCTTGAGGCGAAAAATAGGAAAATCTCCACGCAGCTGATCAATAAAGACAGCAGCAGTTTTTTCGCTTTGGACATGAATGGCCATTTTTTCTGAAATAAGATTGGGATAATGATAAGAAAAGGCAGCAAAGTGAAAACAAACATTGCGGAAGGTTCGTAAAAAAGCAGTTCAAAACATAGGACAGATGCGGCGACTGTAAGTCCGGAAGCGGTACTAATGTAAAATAAACAAATGATAACGGGAATCATCTGAAGGCCGTATTGTATGTAGTCCATTTCATGAATCGGGAAAATAATGCATAAAACGGAGGCGCCGCAGGCGAAGAGCGTGACCAAACGGCTGTTTATTTTTGGCACAAGAATCGCAGGTTTTCCAAGCCAAAACACTTGGTAAAGAAGAATAGGAAACAAAATAAAGCAGATGTGCAGAAGATAGTCTTTTAGAATTTCCATTCGTGTGAAATCCTTTCGTATAAAATATGAATCTATTATAACACTAATTATTAGAAGTAAAATATAAAATTCCTTTATTAAGAACGCCTTTACAAATGAAGACGTAAAGGCGTTTAACAGCTATATTTACGATAATGCGGCTTTGATGCGGCGCAGGCCGTCCTGCAGGGTTGCAAGAGAGCATCCTGCGTTCAGGCGCATAAATCCTTCTCCGCCAGGCCCGTATTTCGTCCCGGGCTCTAAAATAACTTTTCCTTTTTTTAGCATTCTTTGCTGAAGCTCTGCATCGGACAAGCCGTAAGCGCTGAAGTCGAGCCAAATCAAGTATGATGCATCCGGCTTCATCATTTTGACCTTTGGCAGCTCGGTGCTCAAAAAGGCTTCCGCTTCGTTCATGTTTCTCTCAATGTAAGAGATCAATCCATCAAGCCACGGTCCCCCTTTTGAATACGCGGCTTCGATTGCAGTGACGGCAAACGCGTTCAGTCCGCCTAAACCATTGCGCTGAAGGCTTGCGGAAAACTTGGCGCGCTTCAGGCGATCCGGAATAATGATTGCTGAAGCCTGCAATCCGGCGATATTAAATGTTTTGCTTGGAGCAGCACATGTCACAGAAATATCAGCGAAATCGTCAGAGAGCGAAGCGAACGGCGTGTGTATGTGTCCGTACAGCATTAAATCAGAATGGATTTCATCCGATACAACTGTGACGCCATGCTCAAGGCACAATTCGCCTAGCTTCAGTAAGTCTTCCCGGCCCCATGAACGCCCAGAAGGGTTATGAGGATTGCATAAAATAAACAATGTAACACTTGGGTCACTAAGCTTCGTCTCCAAATCTTCAAAATCCATTGCATATGCGCCGTCTTTTTCTAGCAGCGGATTATGTAAAATGTGCCGGCCGTTTTTCTCCACCATATGGTAAAAAGGCGTATAAATTGGAGGCTGAACAACTACTTGATCGCCCGGCTCCGTAAAAGCTTGTACCGCCATGCTCAAAGCCGTTACAACGCCGGGGCTGAATGTGATGCTTTCCGGATTCACCTTCCAGCCGTGCCTGTTTTGCATCCATCCGCACACAGCATCCCTCGTTTTTTGATCTGGAGTTGTATAACCAAAAATACCGTGGTCAAGACGCTCTTTTAAAGCTTCAGTTATCGCTTCTGGCGCGCGAAAATCCATATCCGCCACCCACATCGGGAGTGCGTCTGTCACGCCAAATAATTCGCCTGTTTTGTCCCATTTGACCGATTGGGTGCCAAGGCGTTCTTCTCGTTTATCAAAGTTCATTCTGTTACCCCCTCATGTATGTTTATTCTTCTAAGCTTCACTATGATAAGATAGAACTGCAAATTTTATTATAAGCGGTGATGAATATGGAAGAAAGTCAAGCGGTCAGGGAAATGATTAAGATCATTGCCAAATGGGACCCGTTTAAATATGGAGAAGAGTTTTACGAAACGGAGGCTGTTGATGTCGTGCAGGCAGTCTATGATGAAGACGATCCCGACGTGCTGGCGAAAAGCATTCAGCAAATATTTGAAACTTCTTTTGAACAAACGCTGCCGATCGCCAGCTGCCGGGAAGTGGCTGGCCAGCTTTTATTCATTAAAAACAGCAGCTCCTGCACGCCTTAAAAAAACCGGTTCAGCACCGGTTTTTTTAATTGATAAAATCAGCAATGTGTTCAGAAACAAGTTCAGGCCGTTCTTCAGGCACCAGATGTCCGGTCTGGCCAAGTGAGTACAGCACGGAATTAGGCAAATCTGCGTGCAGCCGTTTACCGATCTCCATTGGGACAATTCGATCCTCCTCGCCCCAAATCAATAGAGCAGGCTTGTTCATTTTCTTCAATTGCTCGGGTTCTAAATCTCCTTCTCTGTGGCGGATAAACCTTGTCATGGCTTTGAAAATCTGCTCGTCCTGAAACGGTCTGCCATAGCCGTCGATCATCTCCTCATCAATCAGCGATTTGTCATGCACCACATTTAATAAATTTTTCATCACGCCTTCTTTCGAGAGCCAGCGTTTGATGTAAAGATGAAAATACGGGATATGGGTCCCGAAAATGATCGTCGGGTGTGAACGTTTTAAATACCCTGAACTGCAAAGCAGCACAACCTTTGAAAAAAGCTCAGGTTTTTGGAGAGCAGCAGACAGCGATATCTGCCCGCCCATAGAATGCCCGACAAGCACAGCCTGTTTCACTTGCAAGTGCTCCAAAATCCCAATGACAAGCTTAGCAAGGTTTTGATAGGTATAGATAAACGTTCTTGATTTTTCAGATTGGCCGAAAGGAGGCAAATCAAGCGCGATGATGTCGTACTTGTCCCGAAGGAGAGGGATTACTTTTCTGAAGCTGAATGCAGATGATAAAAAACCGTGTACGCAGACCAGCGTTTGCCTGCCGGGATTTTGATAATGTTCGTAGTATACATTGACTCCATCGACCGTAAACCGCCTTATTGGTGAAACCGCCTCCATTCTGTGTCACTCCCTTTTTTTGATGGTTGTATTATGCCCTGAAATTGTAAATTCTAGCGGAAGTTTCTCCTCGTTTTTTCTTAGCATTCGTCAAAAAACGTGATATAATGTCATGAGATTTCTTGACATTGCAAAGGTGTGAATCAAATGAAATTGACAGAAAAAGAAACAGAAATATTAGAAATTTTAGACGAAAACAGCCGCGCCGATTTAGAAACAATCGCAAAGATGGCGGGCATCCCTGTAAATGAAGTAAAAACAATTATTGACAAACTGGAGAAAGAAAAGGTTATTATCGATTATTCCGCTATGATTGATTGGCGAAAAGTAGACGGACATGAGGGCGTTACGGCCATGATCGACGTCAAAGTAACGCCGAAGCGGGGCGTCGGTTTTGATGAAGTGGCGGAACGGATTTACCGATTCCAAGAGGTTGAATCAGTTTACCTGATGTCAGGCGTATACGATTTGTCTGTCGTGATTCGCGGCAATTCGATGTCTGACGTAGCGCGTTTTGTTTCGGATAAACTGTCAACGCTTGATTCAGTTGTATCTACGACAACCCATTTTATCCTGAAAAAATACAAGCATGACGGCAAAGTGTTTGAAACAGGAGACGACGACAAAAGAATCGTGGTGTCACCGTAAATGACTTCGTATTTATCAGACTATGTACAACAAATAAAACCATCCGGCATCCGCAAATTCTTTGATTTGGCGGCAACGATGGAAGGCGTCATTTCTTTAGGCGTCGGCGAGCCTGATTTTGTTACCGCGTGGAATGTCCGCGAAGCAAGCATTCTCTCTCTTGAACAAGGATATACGTCATACACGGCCAATGCGGGTTTATACTCATTGCGGGAGGAAATCAGCCGTTATTTGAGCAACAGGTTTGATCTTAGCTACTCGCCAGATAATGAGCTGATTGTGACAGTGGGGGCAAGTCAGGCTTTGGATATTGCGATCCGCGCCATTGTGAATCCAGGTGAGGAAGTCATCATTCCTGAGCCGTGTTTTGTGGCGTATGATGCGCTTGTTTCTTTGGCAGGCGGTATCCCGGTTCACGTTCATACAACGGCAGACAAAGGATTTAAAGCAACGGCTGCTGATTTTGAAGCGGCAGTCACTGAAAAAACAAAGGCCATTCTCATCTGCTCACCATCGAATCCGACAGGTTCGGTTTATTCGAAGGAAGAGCTGAATGAGATTGCTGAGTTTGCCAAAAAACATGATGTCATCGTCTTAGCCGACGAGATCTACGCGGAGCTGACATATGATGAGGAATTTACAAGTATAGCGGCATTACCGGGAATGAAGGAACGGACGGTAGTCATCTCAGGCTTTTCAAAAGCATTTGCAATGACGGGCTGGAGGCTCGGTTTTGCCGCGGCACCATCCTTGCTTCGGGATGCCATGCTTAAAATTCATCAATATGCGATGATGTGTGCGCCCGCAATGGCGCAGTTTGCCGCCCTTGAAGGCCTGAAGAACGGCATGGAAGACGTAGAAAAAATGAAAAAAAGCTATCGAAGAAGACGGAATCTGTTTGTAGAATCGCTCAATGAAATCGGTCTCAGCTGTCATCATCCGGGCGGCGCTTTCTATGCTTTTCCATCAATTAAAAGCACGGGGATGAGTTCAGAACAGTTTGCCGAGGAGCTTCTTACGCAGGAAAAAGTGGCAGTTGTTCCTGGAAGTGTGTTTGGTCCGAGCGGTGAGGGATATATCCGTTGTTCATACGCAACCTCGATTGAACAGCTTCAAGAAGCGTTAGTCAGAATGAAACGCTTCCTGCACAAAACAACATAAAAAAAGATACGAACCTTTTGTTCGCATCCAATAAAAGGGGGGAATACTAGAAAGCCTTTGGTATTTTCAGTTTACCCCCTTTTTGCTGTGCATAAACCTGATTTTTTTATGAAAAAGTTTTCTTTGCGGAAATAAGACATGTGTGATATAATTTTAAATTGCGTATAAACAGATATTTAATTTAACTTAGGAGTTGTTATGAATGGCAGCAAAATTTGAAGTGGGCAGTGTTTACACTGGTAAAGTTACAGGATTACAAGCGTATGGTGCGTTTGTTGCATTAGATGAAGAAACTCAAGGTTTAGTACACATTTCTGAAGTGACTCACGGTTTCGTAAAAGATATCAACGAGCACCTTTCAGTTGGCGACGAAGTACAAGTAAAAGTACTTGCTGTTGATGAAGAAAAAGGCAAAATCAGCCTTTCAATTCGTGCGACACAAGCTGCGCCTGAGAAAAAAGAAAGCAAACCAAGAAAACCTAAAGCTGCTCAAGTAAGCGAAGAAGCTTCTACACCACAAGGTTTCAACACATTAAAAGATAAGCTTGAAGAGTGGATCGAAATGTCCAACCGCAAAGACCTTATCAAAAAATAAGCATGAAAAAAAGCACCGGACAGGAATGTTCGGTGCTTTTGATTTAATACAAAATCCTATTTCAGCGTGATTGATATCCTATCGCATTTCAGGATTTGCTGCTTCTTCACGTGATCTTTCCTCGTTTGGCTTAAATAGCAGACCGAGGTTGATTAAGCCGGCGATTCCGACAAGTCCGTAAATGATTCGGGAAAGAGCTGACCCTTGGCCGCCGAAGATAGCCGCTACTAAGTCAAATTGGAAAAATCCGATCAGTCCCCAGTTAATGGCGCCAATGATGGTTAATACAAGACAAATTCTTTGAATGGTACTCATGTTTTGCAACCTCCTCCATGAATTATTAAAACAGTTATAGATTGTGACATATTGGAGAATCTATACATGCATTCTCCATATGAGGGAAGCTGGCCTGCCCTCGCTTATATCAGCTTCTTTCCCAGCATCTTGCAAAATAAAACCATCTGGTATGCTGACCGGTGAGAGCTGATTGCTTTACATGTGGTGAGGACATTCTGCATAATAAAAAATCTAAGGAGGAGATGTCATGCAAAACTTTACATACTGGAATCCGACCAAATTAATTTTCGGGCGCGGCGAAGTGGAAAGACTTCCGGAGGAACTCAAACCTTACGGAAAAAACGTATTGCTTGTGTACGGAGGCGGCAGCATTAAACGCAGCGGCCTGTATGATCAAGTGATTGAACAGCTGAATAAAGCCGGAGCGACCGTGCATGAATTAGCAGGTGTGGAACCGAATCCTCGTGTGTCAACTGTTAATAGAGGTGTTGCCATCTGTAAAGAACAAAACATTGATTTCTTGCTGGCTGTCGGAGGCGGAAGCGTAATCGACTGTACAAAAGCGATTGCCGCAGGAGCGAAGTATGATGGTGATGCGTGGGATATCGTTACGAAAAAGCATCAGCCAAAAGATGCTTTGCCATTCGGAACGGTATTGACTCTCGCTGCGACTGGTTCAGAAATGAACTCAGGATCTGTTATTACAAACTGGGAAACAAAAGAAAAATACGGCTGGGGCAGCCCGCTCGTATTCCCTAAATTCTCGATTCTTGATCCGGTGAATACATTTACCGTACCTAAAAACCACACGATCTACGGGATGGTTGACATGATGAGCCACGTATTCGAACAATACTTCCATCATGTATCAAACACGCCGTATCAGGACCGCATGTGTGAATCACTTCTGCGTACAGTCATTGAAACAGCGCCTAAGCTGATTAATGATCTCGAAAATTACGAATTGCGTGAGACGATCCTGTACACAGGAACAATTGCATTAAACGGCATGCTTTCTATGGGTGCAAGAGGGGATTGGGCTACTCATAATATTGAACATGCAGTATCAGCCGTTTATGATATTCCGCATGCCGGCGGACTGGCAATTTTGTTCCCGAACTGGATGAGACACACATTGTCTGAAAACCCTGCCCGCATGAAACAGCTTGCAGTTCGCGTGTTTGATGTTGAAGAAGCAGGTAAAACAGATGAAGAAATCGCACTTGAAGGTATCGATAAGCTGTCCGCATTCTGGACAAGCCTTGGCGCTCCGAACCGTCTTGCTGATTATGATATTAATGATGAGCAGCTTGACACAATTGCTGACAAGGCAATGGCTAACGGTACATTCGGCCAATTTAAATCACTCAACAAAGAAGATGTGCTGTCAATTTTGAAAGCATCACTATAAAAAAGGGGAAATAGCCGTTTGGCTGCTTCCCTTTTTCTTTTTGTCAACTTATGTTACAATGGAAAATCTGTTTTTCACCAGCATCATTTGGAGGTTTTACTATGGAAAATTTCACTTATTATAATCCGACAAAGCTGATTTTTGGAAAAGGTCAGCTTGAACAATTAACAAAAGAATTCAAACGATACGGCAAAAATGTACTGCTTGTTTACGGGGGCGGCAGCATTAAACGCAACGGCCTTTATGATCAAGTCACAGGCATTTTAAAAGAAGAGGGCGCTGTTGTTCATGAGCTGTCAGGTGTAGAGCCGAACCCGCGTCTTGCAACAGTGGAAAAAGGCATAGGCCTTTGCAGAGAGCATGACATTGATTTTCTGCTTGCTGTCGGCGGAGGCAGTGTGATTGACTGTACAAAGGCAATCGCAGCTGGCGTCAAATACGATGGCGACGCTTGGGATATTTTCAGCAAAAAAGTAACAGCGGAGGATGCGCTGCCGTTTGGCACTGTTTTAACGCTTGCTGCAACAGGCTCTGAAATGAACCCTGATTCCGTGATTACAAACTGGGAAACAAACGAGAAATTTGTATGGGGCAGCAATGTCACTCATCCGCGTTTCTCTATTTTAGACCCTGAAAATACGTTCACGGTTCCGGAAAATCAAACAGTATACGGCATGGTTGACATGATGAGCCACGTATTCGAACAATACTTCCATAATGTTGAAAATACGCCGCTTCAGGATAGAATGTGCTTTGCTGTTTTGCAGACGGTCATCGAAACAGCTCCTAAGCTTCTTGAAGATCTGGAAAACTACGAGCTTCGTGAAACGATTTTGTATGCTGGTACAATCGCTTTAAACGGCACGCTCCAAATGGGCTACTTTGGTGACTGGGCTTCTCATACAATGGAACACGCCGTTTCAGCTGTGTATGATATTCCGCACGCGGGCGGTTTGGCGATACTGTTCCCGAACTGGATGAGATATACTCTTGATACAAATGTAGGCCGCTTCAAAAACCTCATGCTCAACATGTTTGACATTGATACTGAAGGCAAAACAGATAAAGAAATTGCGCTTGAAGGAATCGATAAACTATCTGCGTTCTGGACAAGCCTCGGTGCGCCTTCTCGTCTTGCTGATTACAATATTGGAGAAGAAAAACTTGAGCTGATTGCTGATATCGCAGCCAAGGAAATGGAACACGGCGGCTTCGGCAACTTCCAAAAACTGAACAAAGATGACGTGCTTGCCATCCTTCGCGCGTCTCTATAAACTCAAAGGGCGGAATCCAGTCATTCCGCCCTTTCTTCTTGACTTGATTTCACAGATAAGTTCATATAAAGTGAAAGATGAAAACATTATACCGTTATGGAGGGACAAGCAATGACGCATGTACGCTTTGACTACTCAAAAGCGTTGACTTTCTTCAACGAACATGAACTTACATATCTGCGGGACTTTGTAAATACAGCACACCATAATATCCATGAAAAAACAGGCGCGGGCAGCGATTTTCTAGGCTGGGTGGACCTCCCTGAACATTATGATAAAGAAGAATTCGCGCGCATCAAAAAAAGCGCGGAAAAAATCAAATCTGACTCTGATGTCTTGCTTGTTGTCGGCATCGGCGGTTCTTATCTTGGAGCGCGGGCAGCGATTGAAGCGCTAAATCACGCGTTTTATAACACTTTGCCAAAAGCAAAACGCGGCAATCCGCAAGTCATTTTTATCGGGAACAACATCAGTTCATCTTATATGAGAGACGTCATGGATCTTCTTGAAGATGTTGACTTCTCTATTAATGTGATTTCTAAATCAGGTACAACAACTGAACCTGCAATCGCTTTCCGTATTTTCCGCAAGCTTCTTGAAGAGAAATACGGTAAAGAAGAAGCGAAAGCGCGGATTTATGCAACAACTGATAAAGAGCGCGGCGCATTAAAAACGCTTTCTAACGAAGAAGGCTTCGAATCATTTGTTATTCCTGACGATGTCGGCGGCCGTTATTCAGTTTTAACAGCTGTAGGTCTCTTGCCGATTGCTGTCAGTGGCGTCAACATTGATGACATGATGAAAGGCGCCCTGGATGCGAGCAAAGATTTTGCAACATCTGAACTGGAAGATAACCCAGCATACCAATATGCGGTTGTTCGCAATGTCCTTTATAATAAGGGCAAAACAATTGAAATGCTCATCAACTACGAACCGGCGCTTCAATACTTTGCGGAATGGTGGAAGCAGCTGTTCGGAGAAAGCGAAGGGAAAGATGAGAAGGGCATTTATCCTTCTTCAGCGAACTATTCAACAGACCTTCATTCTTTAGGCCAGTATGTACAAGAAGGCCGCAGAGATTTATTCGAAACGGTCCTGAACGTAGAGAAACCTAAACATGAACTGACAATTGAGGAAGCGGATAACGATCTTGACGGCTTGAACTATTTAGCCGGTAAAACTGTTGATTTCGTTAACAAAAAAGCATTCCAAGGTACAATGCTTGCCCATACAGACGGAAATGTTCCGAACTTAATCGTTAACATTCCTGAGCTGAATGCATATACTTTTGGATACCTTGTATATTTCTTCGAAAAAGCCTGCGCGATGAGCGGTTACCTCCTTGGCGTCAATCCGTTTGACCAGCCTGGTGTAGAAGCGTATAAAGTCAATATGTTTGCGTTACTCGGCAAACCTGGCTTTGAAGAGAAAAAAGCAGAGCTTGAAAAACGTCTGGAAGATTAATGTGAGAAAGCTGACTGGCATTTGCCGGTCGGCTTTTTATAAAATCAGAAAGGGTGCTGATGTTCATGAAACAATTGGTTAAACATCTCATCATTGCCGGTTTTTCTGCAGCTATTTTAAGTTTCCTTATCTCCTTTGATGCCGTGTATACAGAGTTTTCTTCAAGCTTTGGCGGCACGCTTTCACATTTTTTCATCCACGCCTTTCTTCTCATTGGTTTGCCGCTTGCCCTTTTTACCGATGCAGTACATCGGATTTTGCATTTAAAACGAACCCATACTCTTTTCACTAAATTAGGACTCTATGCAACGGTTGTTTATGTGTCTTGGGATTCAGCTGTATGGCTTGCAGCGGCAATGGCTGTTTACTTCTTAATTGAATGCGCTTTCTTTTCTGTTGGCCGCGCGAAAGAAACAACGATTTCCATGTAGGCGCCTCTGAATGAAGTCTTGTTCGGCAGGACAGGATAAGTGAAAAAAGGGGCATTCTGATGATACCAATACCTTCCGCGATAGATGGGCAGTCTTTTCTGCTTCAAGAACTGGAACAAGTGATGAAGCCGCTCGGTTATGTGATAAACGGCGGCTGGGAATACGATCATGGCTACTTTGATTATAAAATTGATGATAGAGACGGCTATTTATTTTTAAGAATTCCCGTCAATTCGGTACAGGGCAGTCTCGATGAACGAGGGGCGGCCGTCCGGATCGGAACGCCATTTATGCTGAGACAGGTGTTTCAGGCGGATGTTGACGATCACGCCGAGGGAGGGCCTTTCCAATCACTGTTTAATCAATTTTCCGAACCGGAAAGGCGGGACGCGGAAATTGATCCGGCATTTTTGGATATCGGCGCCTCTCTCGTGAAAGAATTGGAGGATGTTCTGTTACACTAGATGGCAAGGAATTGATCTGTTTCGAGCACCTTGTATGTAAGAGGAGGGGAAAGCATCGGCCCCTCCTTTTTTTGTACGCCTATAATTGTTGTGTTGTGATCAAGGAAATAGAGAACACAGGTTTTGTAAGCCGCTCCCTTTAGTTCGTCAGGAACAGCAAGAAGCTCCACATGCTGATCAAGTGTCAGCTTGATTCCGTTCTGCTGTTTAGGCGGCCGTAACTTGACTTGGTAATGCTGCAGCATCGCCCGGCTGATAAATTCTGAAGTTCCGATGATTTGGTTTGCGCCTGCCCGCTCTGCATTTGTGACAAAACGGTCAGTCAAAATCTCGACGATGCAGTAAGCAAGGGGATTAAGCCCTTTAACAGATAAAAGAGTCAGCACTGACAGCATATCAGCATCAGTTTCACTTTTATACTGATCGGCAGTAATCATCACTGATTCCGCTTCAGTGATATTGGCCCGTTTCAGTGTCCCATCATCGGCAGCGTGCCCGCGTATGAAATGAACGTTTTCAATAAGCGGGCCTTCTGTTAAGGATTCATCGATTAGTACGACCGTTTTGGAAGGGGCGGCAAGCTGAAGGTCCTTCAGAAGCCGGTTTGTTTTTTCATTCCACCCGATCAGAATGATGTGGTCACGGCCTTTGTAAGCAACTTTTCCTTCGATGTAGCGATGCTGTCTGCTGAATGCGGCCGCTGATAACGTAGCGAAATATGCTGTGACAAAGCTTGCTCCGCTCAAAATCAGCAGTATTCCGGCTGCCTGTCCCAGCGGCGTGTGCGGCACATAGTCTCCATAACCGACTGTCGAAACTGTAACGACAGCCCACCAAATGCCTTCGAATACCGAAGTGAACTGCTTAGGCTCAAGTATATAAATGATTTGGCCGAACAAAAGAATCAGACATAAAATAATAACCCCGATTCGGATAAATAACGGCCACCTGAGCCATGAAATAAATATCCGATTTGATTTCATTCTTTTTCTCCTTCTTCAGATACTGAGATGGATAAAATCTGTTTAATAATTGTATTTAATTTTTCATTTAGCTTTTCCTGGCCGTACTTATCTCGGGCCTGCTTCATTAACTCGGCTGTATCATCATCAAGCTGAATAAGCGGTTCATCTATTTCCGATTCATTATAAAGCTGGATAAACGCGTCCAGTCCTTCATTCATTCGGTCGATTGCTGTGCTCAGCTGTTCCTTTTCCTCACTCGTCACTTTCATAGCTTCCATCACACCCGTGCTTTTTTCTAACAGTATGTCCCACTTCCGGTGATGTTTTTCAAAAAATGTACAAAACATATAAAACTGGATTTCTCCATAAACTAAAACAAAAAGGATGAAAAAGATGACGATCTTTCAAAAAACGATCGTGGTTTTAATCGGTACGCAGCTGGCGGCATCCGCGATGATTTTGTTTATTTTCGATTTGAACTCATATAATCACTTTTCCGGAAGCTTCTCATGGCTTCATTTTCTGAAAGAACTGGCCGGCAGTTTCGCCTTTTATTTGTTTTCAGCAGGCCTGTTCTTTCTGCTGATTGGATTGTGTGCTCCAAGCCGGAAGAAAAAGCGCATTTCTGTACACGGGAAAGAAAACTCATTAAAATAATCGTAATAGAGAAATGATCATGGAAAAAGGATGATGAAAAAATGCTGTTTATATTTTTAACAATAGCCGCATTGGGATTGTCGTTTTGGGCACAATTTAAAGTAAAGAGCAACTTTGAAAAATATTCAAAAGTGGAAGCCTCAAGCGGACGTACAGGGGCAGAAACGGCAAGACGGATTTTAGATATAAACGGTCTTTACGACGTGCCGGTCGAACCGGTAAGAGGCACTTTAACAGACCATTACGACCCGACAAGACGGGTAGTGCGTTTATCTGAGCCGGTCTATTACGGCCGCTCAATTTCCGCCATATCCGTAGCTTCCCATGAAGTCGGACATGCCTTGCAGCATCAGGAGTCATATGGTGCGCTTGTGCTGAGACATAAAATCTTCCCAGTCGTGAATTTTGCATCCGGTGTAGCTCCTTTGCTTTTCTTAGGGGGCATGCTTCTCGGCAGCCTGAATTTGATCGGGCTTGGCATCATACTGTTTTCAGCGGCAGTCTTTTTCCAGCTGATTACATTGCCTGTCGAATTCAATGCAAGCTCACGCGCGAAGCAGATTATTGTGTCAGAAGGATTCATCCGAAACAATGAAGAAAATGGGGTAAATAAAGTGCTGAGCGCTGCTGCCTTAACGTATGTGGCCGCCGCCCTGGTTTCCCTGTTTGAACTACTTCGTTTTGTGATGATCTTCTTAAACGGTCGTGATGAGAATTAACGTTAAGGAGGTGGCCCCTTACCATTTATGGTAAGGGCTTTTTTTGCTTATTTTACAATTGATCGCCATTTTTGTTTTGATTGGCATTACGGCTGTTTTCGTTGCAGCGGAATTTGCGATCGTCAAAATTAGAGGTTCAAAAATCAATCAGCTCATCGAAAGCGGTGACAGCCGAGCACTAGCCGCACATAAAATCATCTCCAATCTTGACGAGTATTTATCAGCCTGCCAGCTCGGGATTACGATTACAGCCCTCGGCCTTGGGTGGCTTGGTGAACCTACATTTGAACGTTTTCTTCATCCCTTATTTACAATGACAGGCATGCCGGAACCGTTTAACCACATTGTCACATTTGTAGTTGCATTTATCATCGTCACTTTTTTGCATGTGGTGATGGGGGAGCTTGCCCCGAAAACGGTTTCTATTCAAAAAGCTGAAGCTGTAAGCTTATGGATTGCAAAGCCGCTGATCTGGTTTTATAAAATCACGTACCCGTTTATTAAGGCATTAAACGGCTCTGCAAGCTTTCTTGTGAAATTGTTTGGCTTTCATTCAGTAAAGGAGCATGAGGTTGTCATCAGTGAAGAGGAACTAAGGCTGATCCTTTCTGAAAGCTATGAAAAGGGAGAAATCAATCAGTCTGAATTCCGCTATGTAAATAAGATTTTTGAATTTGACAACCGGGTAGCGAGAGAGATTATGATTCCGCGGACAGAAATTGCGGTTATCTCTCTGGAGCAGTCGCTTGAAGAGGCAATTCATCACATCATTAATGAACGGTATACACGCTACCCTGTCATCAAAGATGACAAGGATCATATTTTAGGGATCATCAACAGCAAAGATATGTTTAAAGCTTATTTTCTCGGCCAGCCGATAAAGCTGGAGCAAATCATGAGGCCCGTTATCAGAGTCATTGAAAGCATTCCTGTTCAACAGCTTTTAATCCGCATGCAGAAGGAGCGGATTCACATGGCGATTCTCGTCGATGAATACGGGGGAACGGCGGGGCTTGTCACTGTAGAGGATATTATAGAGGAAATCGTCGGGGAAATCCGCGATGAGTATGATCAGGATGAAACACCGCACATCCTGAAAAAGGGCGAGCACCATTATGTGATGGATGGAAAAGCGCTAATAGACGAAGTGAATGACCTTCTCGACATTGCGATTGAAAATGAAGAAATTGATACGATTGCAGGCTGGCTTCTAATGCAAAAAATGGAGCTGAAAGCAGGAGATGTGATACACGCGGAGGGCTGTGAATTTAAAATCCTCGACGCCGAAGATCATCACATCCGTTTTGTAGAAATTAAAAAAACTGATTTTTAATAAAAAACAGTCGGGGAACGAACGGCTGTTTTTTGTGTCATCAAGTCATTTCTTAAAAAGCAATGCTGTAAAGACCTTTTTCTACATAGGATATATAAGACCGGTACACTGGGAAGGAGTG
Organism: Bacillus sp. PS95; assembly: GCF_037963565.1. NCBI lineage: Bacteria > Bacillati > Bacillota > Bacilli > Caryophanales > Bacillaceae > Bacillus > Bacillus sp. PS95. The sequence continues at coordinate 3,177,442 of NZ_CP150160.1, read as the reverse complement.
GCTGTATGAAAAAGGCTTGGTGGAAGGAAGCCGTTGTTTACCAAATTTACCCCCGCAGTTTTAAAGATTCAAATGGCGACGGAATCGGGGATATTCAAGGAATCAGATCCAAGCTTTCTTACATAAAAGAGCTGGGCGCTGACGTCATATGGATTTGCCCGCTGTATGACTCACCGAATGCTGATAATGGCTATGATATCCGGGATTATCAAAACATATTAAGCGAGTTTGGCACCATGGAAGATTTTGATGAACTGCTTGGTGACATTCATGATCTGGGGATGAAGCTGATTATGGATCTCGTTGTGAACCACACAAGCGACGAACATCCATGGTTCATAGAATCCCGTTCATCCATACACTCGGAAAAGCGCGACTGGTATATTTGGAAAGACGGCAAAAACGGAAAAGCGCCCAACAATTGGGAAAGCATTTTCGGCGGGCCGGCTTGGGAGTATGATCAAAAGACAAGCCAGTATTATCTGCACCTTTTTGATAAAAAACAGCCTGATTTGAATTGGGAAAATGAACAGGTGAGGAATGCCGTTTATGACATGATCAATTGGTGGCTTGATAAAGGAATTGACGGATTTCGGGTGGATGCCATTACGCATATTAAGAAAAAAGAAGGGCTTCCCGACATGCCGAATCCAAAGGGATTGGACTATGTCCCTTCCTTTCCTTATCATATGAATGCTGACGGCATTATGGATTTGTTAACAGAGCTGAAGGAAAACACATTTTCCCGCTATCCGATTATGACAGTTGGTGAAGCAAACGGCGTCGCTGCAAAAGAAGCAGCTGATTGGGCTGGAGAAAAAAACGGCATATTCAGCATGATTTTTCAATTTGAGCATCTCGGCCTGTGGGATGTAGAGATCAATGAAAGTATTGATATCGTTGCATTTAAACGAATTTTAACTGACTGGCAGGACAGTCTGGAAGGGATCGGCTGGAATGCTTTGTTTATGGAGAATCACGACCAGCCCCGTTCAGTTTCTGTGTGGGGAGACGACGGAGTGTACCTGAAAGAAAGTGCAAAAGCGCTTTCCTCTGTTTATTTTCTCATGAAAGGCACACCGTTTATTTATCAGGGACAGGAACTCGGGATGACGAACGTGGCTTTTCCCTCTATTGAGGACTATGATGATGTCGCAATGAAACGCCTGTATGAAACAAAAACAGCGAAAGGCACATCACACGAGGATGTGATGAAGATTGTCTGGAAAAAGGGAAGAGACAATTCAAGAACGCCGATGCAATGGAATGCAGGTCCATACGCCGGATTTTCTGAGGCCAAACCGTGGATCGGAATCAATGAGAATTACAAATGGCTGAATGCCGAGGCGCAAAAAAACGATAAAACATCCGTTTACCATTTTTACAAAAGCTTGATCAAGCTGCGCCAAACATATGATGTTTTTATTAACGGGACATACGAGCTCATTTTACCGGAAGATCAGCAAATCTTTGCATATCTTCGGAAAAACGAGAGCCATACTGCACTGATTGCGGCCAATCTGACAGGAACACCGGCGTTGTTCAGGCACTCTGGATTGCCATTGTCATCAGATGCACTCGTCTTGTCAAATATTGAAACAGAGCCGCACAAGCATATGACATCAGTACTCTTAAAGCCGTATGAAGCAAGAATATATCTATGGTGCTAAACTCCAGCCTTAGACTGGAGTTTTTTTGTTTTATCGGGTTTATGAGAGCGGTTTAACAGGAAAAAAAGAACACAGAACGAATTAAGCGATGAGAGCGGACAAACGAAAGGAGAAACAAATGCTGAAAACACTGCAAATCAAAACAACCAAACGAGATGAAATGATTGATATCACCCGGGAGGTGGAAGCGTTTCTTCAAGAAACAGGTATAACGAGCGGCGCAGCGCTGATTTACTGTCCGCATACGACTGCGGGCATTACAATTAATGAAAATGCCGATCCGGACGTCAAAAAAGATATGCTCAGAAGGTTTGATGAGGTATATCCGTGGAAACATGAGCTGGACCGCCATATGGAGGGCAATACAGCTGCACACATGAAGTCGAGTACGGTCGGAGCTTCACAGCATGTCATTGTGGAAAACGGCCGGCTTATTCTTGGAACGTGGCAGGGCATTTATTTCTGCGAATTTGACGGCCCTCGCACCCGGACATGCTATATCAAAATGATGGGATAATAGGCTGTTTTTTTGACAAAAGCATGATCGCTGAACAAACGCCGATAGCCGGAGGGCTTGTCACACCCGCCCACGCTGCGGCTTTATCGAATGAAGGCGCGCTTGGCATTCGTCCATATGCGAAATAAAAAGCGAGGGAAAGAGACACGCGCCTCACCCTTTGTTTTCAGGAAAGCCTGCATGAGGGATAGTCAATCAATGGATGTGAACGTACCGAGCTTTGCCGAACGTAACTTGATAAACTGAGGTGACAGATATGAACATTCTTCAATATTCTTATAAAAAAAGAGGGAAAATTGAGTTTGTATTTGAAGGCTGGCCTCACTCAAAAGTTACAATGGTTCCTATCAAAGGCTACTATTTTGTCCGCTTTATCAAATGGAGCAGCCAGGATCCAATCGTGACAAGAAACGACCTTGAAAAAATGGAGTGGGCTGCGAACCAATATTTCGGCACAGCCCCCTTCTATCGAAAACGAAAGGCATTTGAAACCCCATCGTCCCGAAAATAGGCGATGGGGCTTTTTAGCGGACGATGCGGAAAAGAGACGGAACATCCAGTCTGGTCGCCTGAGACAGAAGGTAGGCTGACTGTAAGGCTCCTTTTTTCCTAAAAGAATTCAGCTTATCAATAATTTGCTTTCCGTTTAAGATTCCAAGACCATGGGCAAAATATTTATCTTCCCCCAGTAAAATCACATTTTCGCCTCTCCATTGCGCTTTTTGCGGATCAAATTCAGGATTCTTAAAATACAAACAATCTCCAAGGAAAAAGTGGTGTCCTGTTTCCGTATATATCGGCAATTTCTCATAATGCCAGTCATATAAAATAATTCTGTCAAAGCTGGCATTGAATTTATCTTCACCGATTGTATCGATTAAGGCCAAGTAATAAATGATAACGATTGCGGTTGCGCATTCAAACGCATAAAACGGGCCGTTCTCTGCAATGTCCCGAATCGCTTTTGAAGGCGGCATTCTGTATTTCAGCTCCAAGGCGCCCTCCGGTGAAACCCTCCAATACGTTGTATTCCCGTATGTTTTTAAAAAAGTGGCAAACTTCGCCCCGCTTTTGTGCAGCGTCTTTGCCGCTGCTACAATATTCATCCGCAGTTTAAGCTCAAACATCAGTTCAGCAATTGAATGATAATCAAACTGAACAGGCGTCTCAATCATCTCTTTTAACAGCGGGTTCAGATTTTGATCAATCTGCCAATTTTCAATATCCTGGGGACGGAGCAATTGTCCTGATACAATAATCATGTTTAGCCCCCCTTGTTTTTTATAAGATATGCAAAGAGCTTGGGCAATGAAAGTTAAAAAGACAGAAGACAGCCAAAAAGAACTTCTTCCATTTTTATTTTAAAACTTTTTTAAGCAGCCGATATATACTGTATCAAACCTGAAGGAGCAAGTGACATGAAGACTTTTATCAATTGGTTGAAGAAACCGTCTATTTCAAAGAAATTAATCGTCTCATTTATTGCGATTCTCATTATCCCTATTCTTATATTAGAATTTAGCTCTTACCGAAGCGCCAGCGGAAAGCTGGATCAGGAAATTATGGGAAATGCGAAAAACAGTGTCGATACATTTAATACAACTGTTACAAATGATCTGGGAGAAAAAGCGAAAGCAGTCACCTTTTTCAGTGAATCTCTTAAAAGGTCCGCATTCAAAGGGAAATCGAATCAAGAAGAGATCAAAGCTAAATTTTCACAATATGTATCTATTAATCAAGGAGTAGCCAGAATTTATGGGGGCGCAGATAACGGCACTTATGTACAAGCGCCAAAAGAAAAATTGCCGGAAGGATACGACCCGAGACAACGGCCTTGGTACCAGGATGCGATGAAGGCCGGCGGTGAAATTGTCGTGACAGATCCTTACGTGGCTGCGAGTGACGGAAGCATGGTCATTACCATTGCACAGGAGCTGAAGGACGGATCTGGCGTTGTCGCCATGGATATTACCATTGATAAATTGTTAGAACAAATGAAACAAATCAAGGTCGGAAAAGAAGGTTATGCTTTCATTGCAACAAAAAACAAAACCTATGTCGCCCACAAGAACCATAAGGCTGGAGAAAAGCTTTCAGGCGACTGGGTAGCCAAAATGTATGCGAATGACAGCGGTGAACTCCAGTATACTCTTAATAACGAAGATAAAAAGATGACCTATACTACAAACGAACTGACTGGTTGGAAAATAGCCGGCACAATGTATATGGATGAAATTAAGGATGCCTCAAAGTCTGTGCTGACAACAGGAATGATTGTGCTGATTGCTTCCATTGTGGCAGGCGGAATTTTAATTCTGTTTATCGTTCGTTCGATTACAAAACCGTTAAAACGTCTTGTTCAATCATCGAAAACGATCAGCAGGGGGGATCTGACCGAAACGATCGAAATCCATTCAAAGGATGAGCTTGGAGAGCTTGGGGAAAGCTTCAATGAAATGGGACAATCTCTCCGCTCTCTGATCAGCGCTATTCAGGACTCGGTGAACAATGTGGCCGCATCTTCCGAACAGCTTACCGCATCTGCCGGGCAGACGAGTAAAGCCACCGAGCATATTACGATGGCGATTGAGCAGTTCTCAAACGGAAACGAGGAGCAAAGCGAAAAGGTTGAATCCAGCTCTCATCAGCTGAACTTAATGAATGAAGGACTGCAGCAAGTCTCACAAACATCGTCAGATATTACAAAGGCATCTATCCAATCAACGGAAATCGCCGGAACGGGTGAGAAGTTTGTGCAGCAGACAGTCGGACAAATGAACTCGATTAATCAATCTGTTCAGCAGGCTGAAGCTGTTGTCAAAGGCTTAGAAGGAAAATCAAAAGACATCACAAGCATTTTGAGAGTCATCAACGGAATCGCTGACCAAACAAATCTGCTTGCACTAAACGCAGCCATTGAAGCGGCGCGTGCCGGAGAGTCAGGACGCGGCTTCTCTGTCGTAGCGGAGGAAGTGCGCAAGCTGGCTGTCCAATCAGCCGATTCAGCAAAAGAAATCGAAAAGCTGATCCAAGAAATCGTCGCAGAAATCGACACCTCTCTTCACATGTTTAAAGAGGTCAATCAGGAAGTACAGTCCGGACTTGTTGTCACAGACAATACAAAAGAAAGCTTCCAGAGCATTTTCAGCATGACAAACGAAATCGCGGGCAAGCTGCAGACGATGAATTCCACCGTCGAGCAGCTGTCAGACCGTTCACAGCATGTTTCAGCAGCAGTCAGCGGCATTGCAGACGTGTCGAAAGAAAGCTCGGCAAGCATCCAGGACATTGCCGCATCAGCTGAAGAACAGCTTGCTTCCATGGAAGAAATCAGTTCCTCAGCGACGACTCTTGCGCAGATGGCAGAAGAGCTTCGCGATCTGACGAAACAATTTAAAATCGAGTAAAAGCCGAAAAACAGCGCTATCAAAGCGCTGTTTTTTTATATGGTAAACAATAATAAAGTCCTAGTTTAACAGGTGAATTTAGAACTATTTTTCATTTTTTCCTCCATTTTCAATGTAATTTAAAGGAAGATCCGCCGATATAATTTGTAAATTATTGAAAGAAGGTTCAAAAGGAAATGAAAAAAACACTCACCACTATTCGCAGATCATCAATTGCAAGGAGACTTATTATTTCTTTCCTGCTGATCTTAATTGTTCCGATAACCGCCCTTTCGGTTAGCGCTTATCAATCAGCAGTTGCCTCACTTGATGTACAGATGACGCAAAGCGCAAAGGAAAATGTTCAGATATTAGATCACATCATTGATGATAAAATCAGCACGACTGAAAAAAGCCTCGCATATTTCAGCGATTGGGCTACAGAAGAAAAATTTCAGGATAAAAAGAAAACAGAGCTGAAACAGGAATTTAAACAATTTATCCAAATGAATGATAATGCCGCTGCGGTATTTTCAAGCGGCAAAGACGGGGAATTCACCCGTTATCCGTACGCTGACATGCCAAGTGACTTTAATGCTTTGGAACGAGATTGGTACAAAGAAGCAATGGCCAATAAAGGCAAAACAATTGTCACTGAGCCTTATGAATCGATTTCATCAGGAAAAATGGTCGTCACCATCGCCCGTCAAACGGTGGATGGGTCAGGCGTTGTCGCCATTGATATGAAAATTGATGACTTAGTCACTACCGCGAAAGGAATCAATATCGGAAAAGAAGGCTATGCTTTTATTTTGAGCCAAAACAAGAAAGTCATCGCCTACTCCGGAGAAAAAGCGGGAACAGAGCTAAAAGGGGACTGGGTTGATAAGCTCTACAAGGATAAAAGCGGGGACTTTGAATATACGTACAAAGGCAAAAAGAAAAAAATGGCATTTGCAACAAGCGAAACAACAGGCTGGAAAATCAGCGGCACGATGTATGCAAACGAGATTCACGATGCTGCAAGCAGGGTTCTGATCATGGCTTCAATCGTTCTGGCGATTGCCATCGCAGCTGGAATGACGGCGATTTATTTTGTGATTCGATCCATCACAAAGCCATTGAGACGTATTGTCGCATCCGCTGAAAAAATTAGTGAAGGCGATCTAACCGAAACGATTGAAATCAATTCAAAAGATGAACTCGGTGTTCTGAGCGAGAGCTTCAATCATATGGCACACTCGCTTCGCTCGCTCATTCACGGGATCAAAGACTCAGTAGAGCACGTTGCCTCATCGTCTGAAGAGCTGACTGCATCGGCAGACCAGACAAGCAGAGCCACTGAGCACATTACGATGGCTATCGAGCAATTTTCAAACGGCAGTGAAAGCCAAAGCGAGAAAATAGTAACGACAACCGAACAAATTAATGAAATGAATGACGGATTGGCAGAGCTGGCGCGGGCTGCAGCAGTAATTACAGAAACATCCGCAGATTCAACAGAAGTGTCAAGTAAAGGGGAGACACTCGTCCAGAAAACAGCCGGCCAAATGAACACAATTGACCATTCTGTAAAAGCAGCGGAACAAGTGGTGAAAGGGCTGGAGATCAAATCAAAGGATATCACGAATATTTTGCGTGTCATCAACGGCATTGCGGATCAAACCAATCTTTTGGCTTTAAATGCCGCCATTGAAGCGGCCAGAGCGGGTGAATACGGACGGGGCTTCTCAGTCGTCGCTGAGGAAGTGAGAAAGCTCGCGGTACAGTCGGCTGACTCGGCAAAAGAAATTGAATCGCTGATCAGTGAAATAGTAAAAGAAATTCACACATCACTGAACGTGCTTCAGTCCGTAAACAAAGAAGTTGAAACAGGGCTTGTCATGACGGATGAAACTAAACAGAGCTTCAAACATATATCGCAAATGACCAATCAAATTGCTTCCGAGCTGCAAAACATGAATGCGACGGTTGAGGAGCTGTCAGCGGGAGCTCAAGAAATTTCCGCAGCTTCAAATGATATCACAGCCATTTCTAAGGAAAGCTCGGATGGCATCCAAGATATTGCTGCTTCAGCTGAGGAACAGCTGGCATCCATGGAGGAGATTAGTTCATCTGCACTGACGCTTGAAAGAATGTCTGAAGAACTCCGTGATCTGACAAAACAATTTAAAGTAGATAAATAATAGGTCTAAAATACTATTTATTTATGGGAAATTAGTTACTTTTGTTAAATTTCTTCTTTTTTGCTGTATATATTTACCCATTTCCAGCCGATATGAAGGGTAGCATAAAAAAGGAGAAATGAATGATGAAAAAAATACTCCAACTCATAAAACAAAGATCAATTACACGGAAGCTTCTCGTTTCCTTTCTGTCGATCCTCATCATACCGGTTGTTATATTGGCGATCTTTGCCTATCAATCGGCTAGCAGCTCACTCGACAGACAGATGATGGGGAGCGCATTGGAAAATGTACAGCAATTAAACGAAATCATTAACACCAGCATCGGCGAAAAAGAAAACAGTGCTGATTATTTCAGCGAATGGCTGACAAAAGAGAAATACAATGCAAAAAGCAATGCAAGCATTGCAGAGAAATTCTCACAATATATCAGCATTAACAAGGATGTAGAATCCATTTATACAAGTGACACAAAAGGGCACTTTACCCGCTATCCGGATCTTCCGATGCCAAGCGGCTATAATCCGGTTGAACGCGACTGGTACAAAAAAGCGGTTGCAAATAAAGGAAAAGTCGTTGTGACAGATCCTTATAAAACTGCTTCTACAAATACGATGGTTGTGACAATCGCCCAGCAGACAAAAGATGGTTCAGGCGTTATCGCAATCAACATGACGATTGAAAATCTGTTGAAAACAACCAAAAAAGTCAACATCGGCACACAAGGCTACGCATTTATCATGACGAAGGACAAAAAAGTTGTCGCTCATCCTAATGAAAAATCAGGAACTGAATTAAAAGGCGACTGGCTCGATAAGATGCTGAACGCTGATAAAGGCGATTTTCAATATACCATGGATGGCGATAAGAAAAAAATGGCCTTTGACACAAACAAGTTGACGGGATGGAAGATCGGCGGCACCATGTATTTGGATGAAATCCATGAGGCAGCCCAGCCTGTCCTTCACCTTGCTTTAATTGTCTTGGCCGCAGCTATTATCATAGGGATTATCGTCATGACTTTGATCATTCGGTCGATTACAACACCGCTGAAACAGCTTGTCGGTTCCTCTAAGCGGATCAGCGAGGGAGATTTGACGGAAACCATTGATATCCGTTCAAAAGATGAATTGGGCGAGCTTGGCAAAAGCTTTAACAATATGGCGTCGTCACTTCGTTCTCTCATACACGCCATCCAGGATTCGGTAGATAATGTTGCCGCTTCCTCTGAGGAGCTCACTGCATCAGCTGCGCAAACGAGCAAGGCAACAGAGCACATTACATTGGCGATTGAACAATTTTCTAACGGCAATGAAAAACAAAACGAAAACATTGAAACGGCAGCAGAGCACATTTATCAAATGAATGACGGGTTGACGAATATGGCTCAAGCTTCTGAAGTGATCACTGATTCATCTGTTCAATCGACAGAAATTGCAAGTGAAGGCGGCAAGCTTGTTCACCAAACCGTCGGCCAAATGAACGTCATTGACAAGTCCGTTAAAGAAGCGGAGCAAGTTGTACGCGGATTGGAAACGAAATCGAAAGACATTACAAACATTTTGCGTGTGATCAACGGCATCGCAGACCAGACGAACCTGCTTGCCTTAAACGCAGCAATTGAAGCAGCGCGCGCAGGCGAGTACGGCCGCGGCTTCTCCGTTGTAGCGGAAGAAGTAAGAAAACTGGCAGTACAGTCAGCAGATTCAGCAAAAGAGATTGAAGGATTAATCATCGAAATTGTGAAGGAAATCAATACATCTCTCGGCATGTTCCAATCTGTCAATCAAGAGGTGCAGACAGGCCTTGACATCACAGATAAAACAGAAATGAGCTTCAAACGCATTTCTGAAATGACGAACCAAATCGCCGGCGAACTGCAAAATATGAGTGCGACGGTTCAGCAGCTTTCTGCCAGCTCCGAAGAAGTTTCGGGAGCGTCTGAGCACATTGCATCGATTTCAAAAGAAAGCTCAGCGCATATACAAGATATCGCGGCGTCAGCCGAAGAGCAGCTTGCTTCCATGGAAGAAATCAGCTCGTCTGCAGAGACCCTTTCCTCTATGGCGGAAGAGCTTCGCGATATGACCAAACGATTCAAAATCGAATAATAAGCCTTAACACCCAAGCTTGTTGCGCTTGGGTGTTTTTTTTAGTTTTTTTATTAAACCTTTTATCCTAGTTTGACGATATTAGATTTATCTTAAAGGAGGAGTCAACAAGAATGGGAAAATTCATACAATGGATCAAACAGCCATCGATCAGCAAACCGCTAATCGCTGCGTTTCTGGCAGTGCTTATTTTGCCGGTTGGGGTTTTAGCATATTTCAGTTATCAATCAGCTTGGAACGCGTTAGACAGAGAGCTCATAAGCAGTGCGAAGGGAAATGTTGAAGAACTAAACAGTACGCTGCAAAATAAATTAGAAGATAAAGTAAAAGCAATAGATTATTATAGTGAGACAGTCGATAAAGACGTATTGTTAGGCAAAAACAAAACATTACTGAAAGAGAAATTTAAGCAGTACACGACACTTAACGACGATGTAGGCGCAATCTATGCTGCTTCAGAAGATAAGAAGCTTTATAAATATCCGGATAGCGGTGTTCCGAAAGGTTTCGATCCGACAGGACGTGACTGGTACAAACAGGCGGTTGCGGAAAAAGGACAAGCTGTTTTCTCAGAACCGTATACCGATGAAGCGACAGGAGATATTGTTGTCACAATTTCAAAACAATTAAAAGACGGTTCAGGGGTTATAGCGCTGGATTTAAACCTGGATGAAGTGCTTACTGCATCACAAAGAATCAAAATCGGTAAAGAAGGCTTTGCATTTATTACGACAGGCAACAAAAAATATATCGCCCATCCGACCATTAAGCCGGGGACAACTGGATCCGGCGATTGGACAAACCAAGTATATTCCAAAAAAGAAGGCTCATTTGAATATACATTCGAAGGCAAAGAAAAGAAAATGGCCTTTACGACAAATAAACTGACTGGCTGGAAAATCGCAGGCACATATTTTGTCAGTGAATTGCAAGATGCTTCAAGTCCGGTGCTGAACACTGCGGTTATCATTCTATGCGTGTCAATTGTAATCGGCGGCATACTCATACTCTATATTATCCGTGCCATCACCAAGCCGTTAAGAAAACTTGTCTCAACGTCTGCAAAAATCAGCAGCGGAGATCTCACAGAAGTCATTGACATTCACTCGAAAAACGAGTTTGGCCAGCTTGGTGAAAGCTTTAATGAAATGTCTGCATCATTGCGTTCTGTAATCGGCGTTATTCAAACGTCTGTAGAAAACGTTGCTTCATCCTCTGAGGAGCTGACGGCAAGCGCAGCCCAAACGAGCAAGGCAACTGAACATATTACACTTGCCATCGAACAGTTCTCAGATGGCAACGAGGCACAAAGCGAGAAACTGGAAACAAGCTCAAATCATCTTTCTCAAATGAACGAGGGGATTTCAAAAGTGGCTCAGGCCTCTTCAACCATTACGAAATCATCAATTCAGTCCTCTGAGGCAGCGGGCAGCGGAGAAAAGCTGGTGGAGCATACAGTCGGCCAGATGAAAACAATTGACCAATCCGTTCAAAAAGCGGAAGCGGTTGTGAAGGGCCTTGAAACAAAATCGCAAGACATCACAAGCATCTTGAATGTGATTAACGGCATTGCTGATCAAACCAACCTGCTTGCATTAAATGCTGCGATTGAGGCGGCAAGAGCGGGAGAATACGGAAGAGGTTTCTCAGTAGTTGCGGAAGAGGTTAGAAAACTTGCTGTACAATCAGCAGACTCCGCCAAGGAAATTGAAGGATTAATTCAAGAGATTGTCAGGGAAATCAGCACCTCACTTTCGATGTTCCAATCCGTGAATCATGAAGTGAAAGAAGGCTTGCAGATTACGGATCAAACAGCGGAAAGCTTTAAACAAATCTATGAGATGACAACCCAAATTTCCGGCGAATTGCAAAACTTGAACGCGACGGTTGAACAACTGTCAGCCGGATCACAGGAAGTGTCAAGTGCTGTTGAAGATATTTCTGCAGTGGCGAAAGAAAGCTCAGCAGGCATTCAGGATATCGCAGCTTCGGCGGAAGAACAGCTTGCGTCCATGGAAGAAATCAGCTCTTCAGCGGAAACGTTGGCAAACATGGCGGAAGAACTTCAGGACATTACGAAGAAATTTAAAATTGAATCTTAATAAAAAAAGAAAGCGGCATATCTGCTGCTTTCTTTTTTGTTAAAAGCAAAAATAAACAAAAACGATTCAAAAACAAACAGAAATCATATATAATGAAAACGGATACAAATAAAAGGGGATGGAGGAATATCAAATATGGCGAAACATATATGGGATTCAGAGCGAGCTGCACGGCTGCCTAAAGGTGTAGAGGAATTGGTGTACAGGTCCAATCTGATCGGGTCAGACCGCACTGTCTGCAACTGGGGTGGGGGGAATACATCTATGAAAACAACGGAAAAGGATTTTAGAGGCCGTGAAATAGAAGTCATGTGGGTAAAAGGAAGCGGTTCGGATTTGGCAACAATGACAGCGCATAACTTTACCGGTTTGAAATTAGATGATATCCGCCCGCTGATTAAAAGGGACCAAATGCCCGATGAAGAAATGGTAGACTACCTGTCTCATTGTATGATAGACAGCAAACATCCCCGCCCTTCAATTGAAACGCTATTACACGCTTTTCTGCCATACAAACATGTTGACCATACCCATCCAGATGCGATTATCAGCATATGCTGTGCAGATAATGGAAAACAAATCGCTGAAGACATTTACGGAAATCGGTTTGTATGGGTGCCATACGTCCGCCCTGGATTTACTTTGTCTAAAATGATCTCTGAAGGCGTAGCAAACAATCCCCACGCCGAGCTTGTATTAATGGAGAAACACGGCTTAGTCACTTGGGGAGAGACGTCTGAAACATGTTATCAAAAAACGATATCCATCATTCAAGAAGCCGAGCAGTATATTAACGATCGTATCAATCAGCATGAGGTATTCGGAGGCAAAAGGTATCAGCCGCTGCCGGAGGATAAAAGAAAACAAATCTTGGCAGGCATCATGCCTGTGATCAGAGGAGCAGTAAGTGAAGAAAAGAAAATGATCCTTTCCTATGATGATCATGACGATGTCTTGGAATTTGTAAACAGTGTCCAAGCGCCAGCACTTTCGCAAATCGGTGCGGCATGCCCGGATCACCTTGTTCACACAAAACGGGTTCCGCTGTACATTGATTGGAATCCGGAAACTCAAGATGTGCACAAGCTTGCAGATCTGATCAAGTCAGGAGTCGAGACCTTTACATCAGAGTACCAGGCTTACTTTACACGCAATCAGCAGGATGGGGATCAAATCTTTGAATCCGCCCCGCGGGTGATATTGATTCCTGGAGTCGGAATGGTGAATACAGGAAAAAGTTATGCCATGTCTAAAGTAAGCGGGGCTTTATATCGGAGGGCCATCGCCGTGATGAAAGGAGCAACCGCTCTGGGGCAATTTGTTTCTTTACATGAAAATGAATCCTACCATGTCGAATATTGGCCGCTCGAACTATATAAACTCACGCTGGCCCCGCCGGAAGCAGAATTTTCCCGAAAAGTAGCGTTGATAACTGGAGGAGCCGGCGGAATCGGCAGTGCAGCATGCCGCCGATTTGCAGTTGAGGGAGGGCACGTGATCGTAGCTGATCTGAATATAGAAGGTGCACAGAAAATTGCCGGGGAAATAAACGATGCATACGGAGAAGGACGGGCAATGGCTGTCAAAATGGATGTGACAAAGGAGGAAGACGTACAATCAGCTTTTGAACGAGCGGCGCTTGCTTACGGCGGCATTGATATCGTCGTCAATAATGCCGGGCTGGCCACATCAAGCCCATTTGACGAAACAAGTCTAAAAGAATGGAATCTTAATATGAATGTTTTAGGAACAGGCTATTTCCTTGTAGCCCGTGAAGCGTTTAAACAGATGAAACACCAAAATAGAGGCGGAATCATGGTATTTGTCGGATCGAAAAATTCGGTTTATGCGGGCAAAAACGCCTCTGCCTACAGCTCGGTTAAGGCGCTTGAAACCCATTTAGCAAGATGCATTGCTGCAGAAGGTGGAGAATTCGGCATTAGGGTCAACTCCGTTTTGCCTGATGCGGTTCTTCAAGGATCGGCAATCTGGGGTTCAAGCTGGCGGGAGGAACGAGCCGCGGCGTACGGGATTGAACCAGATCACCTAGAGGAACATTACCGGAAACGGACAGCATTGCTCGTCAATATTTACCCGGAGGATATTGCTGAAGCCATTGCATTCTTCGCTTCTTCTAAAGCCGAAAAAACAACGGGCTGCATGATCACGGTAGACGGCGGCGTCCCTGCTGCTTTTACGCGTTAGAAATATGCTATGATAAAAAATATAAGACGGACTACGATATGAGGAAGGGCGTTACCGATGCTAGTAGCAGAACGGCAGCAAAAAATAGTGGAAATAGTAAATAAGCGTTCAAGCATCCGCGTTTCCGAATTAAGTGACATATTTTCAGTCACAGAGGAAACCATTCGGCGTGATCTTGAAAAGCTTGAAAAAGAACATAAACTGAGCCGGAGCCACGGAGGAGCGGTCAGTATTCAGCAGAAGGAATCAGAAATTCATTTTTCTGAACGGGAAATCACGAATGTCATCGAAAAAAAAGCCATCGCTCACGAAGCGGCCAAATATGTAAAAAGCGGAGACCGAATCATTCTCGATGCAAGCACAACCGCTTGGTACATGGCAAAAATACTCCCTGACATTGAGCTCACCGTGATTACAAACTCAATGAAAGCAGCTATTGAACTCAGCAATAAAGAAAACATATCAGTCATTTCAACAGGCGGCATTTTGCTGGAAAAATCATTATCATTTGCCGGCCCGTTAGCAGAGCGTTCACTTGAGACCTATCATGTCAATAAAACCTTTCTGTCATGTAAGGGATTTGACGTACACAACGGGATGAGTGATTCAAATGAGTGGCAGGCGCTGCTCAAAAAACGGATGATCGAAAGGTCGGACCAGACCATTTTGATGGCCGATTCAAGCAAATGGGGGAACCGCGAGTTTTCACATATCGCCTCGCTGCAAGATGTCAGCCGCCTAATTACGGATTCTGGACTTGATCCGGCATCGGTAAAAGCTCTTGAGGACAAAAAGGTGAAGGTGACAGCTGTTCCTCTTTCGAAGAGAGGGTGAAAGAATGATTTATACTGCCATTGATATAGGCGCATCAAGCGGGAGAATCATGGTAGGTGAACTGAATGAAGGGAAGCTTGACATACAAGAGATTCACAGGTTCGCTAATGGTTTCAGTCAAAGAGACGGGCATTGCTTTTGGGATATTGATCATTTGCTAAAACAAATCCTGCAAGGACTGCAAAAAGTAAAGACGCTTGGGTATGAACACTGCACCGTAGGCATTGATACATGGGCAGTTGATTATGTCTTACTGGACGAAAAAGGCGATCGGTTGCGGGAAGCAATCTCCTACCGTGATAGAAGAACAGATCATACAATAGACAAACTGGAACATACCCTCTCAAAAGCCGCAATTTATCAAAAAACAGGAATACAATTTCAGCCTTTCAACACGATCTATCAATTGTATGAAGAAGACCGTGAGCTGCTGAAAAAGACAGACAAAATTATGATGGTTCCTGATTATTTAGGCTATTGTTTAACCGGAAAAGCTGTAACGGAAATCACAAACGCGTCCACAACACAGCTTTTAAACGCCTCAACGGGAAATTTTGATCCTGAATTGCTTGAAGCCGTGTCTGTTCTGGAACAGCAATTTGCGCCGCTGACTGAACCGGGGGGTGAGCTCGGGAAGCTAAGAAATGAGTGGTTCCCGGATTATGATCTCCCGGCGTGCAAGGTGATGACAGTCGCAACACATGATACGGCCTCGGCCGTCATTGCGGCGCCAGGCGTACATGATGGCTGGGCGTATATCAGCAGCGGAACATGGTCGTTAATCGGGGTTGAAAACAAAACACCGATAATAACTGATCTTGCTTTAGAAAACAACTATACAAATGAACGCGGCGCAAACAACACCATTCGCTTTCTCAAAAACATTATAGGCATGTGGGTGATACAAGAAGTCAGACAGCGGTTACAAGCAGATTACTCTTTCCAGCAGCTTGCAGAAGAAGCCGAAAAAACAGAACCATTCCAGCAATTTATAAACTTAAATGATAAACGATTCCTGAATCCAGAAAACATGATAAAGGAAATACAACATTATTGCAGACAAACCCGCCAAAAGATTCCCCGCACTGCAGGCGAACTTGCCTGCTGCATCTACAGCAATTTAGCCATCATCTATGCGATAGCCATCAAAGAGCTCGAAACAATCACAGAAAAACCGATCGAGCAATTTCATATCATCGGCGGCGGAGCCCGGAATGATTTCTTAAATCAATTAACGGCAGACATGAGTGGAAAAGCGGTATATGCAGGGCCGATAGAGGCAACTGCCACCGGAAATCTTTTGATGCAAATGATTGCTGCCAAAGAAGTCAAAGACATAAAAGAAGCCCGGCAAGTCGTCAGAAATTCCTTTCCGATCAAAGTGTTTACACCTAAAGACATTGACAGAAGCACAATCATTCAGTCATTTCAGCAAACTGTTTTGAAAGCGCTATCTAAATGATGAAGAGGTGAAAAGGTTTGAAAAGAAAAGCCAGTATCATGTTTGTCCATCAAGACAAGTACGAAGAATACAAACAGCGGCATGATGACATTTGGCCTGAGATGGCAGAAGCACTCAAAGCTCATGGAGCACACCATTATTCCATTTTTCTAGACGAGGAAACAGGCAGGCTTTTTGCATATTTAGAAATAGAGGATGAAGAGAAATGGAGAAAGATGGCGGACACGGAAGTTTGCCAAAGATGGTGGAAATCGATGGCGCCATTAATGAAAACAAATTCGGATTTCAGTCCTGTTTCGATAGATCTAAAGGAAGTTTTTTATTTGGATTAAAAAACCGATAAAGGGAGAGAGCCGCATGACCATAAAAGCCAATTATGACAGTGCAAAACAGGCATATGAAAAATGGGGAATTGATGTTGAAGAGGCGCTTCGGCAATTAGAGCAAGTGCCCATTTCGATCCATTGCTGGCAGGGTGACGACATTGAAGGCTTTGAAGTAAATAAGGGCGAGCTTTCAGGCGGAATTAACGTGACTGGCAATTATCCCGGAAAAGCGCAAACTCCTGAAGAATTAAGAAGAGATTTGGAGAAGGCTCTTTCTCTCATTCCTGGAAAGCACCGCGTAAACCTGCATGCGATATACGCAGAAACAAACAGGGAAGCGGTAGAACGTGACGAATTGAAGCCGCAGCATTTTGAAAACTGGGTGAAATGGGCAAAAAACCTTGGGCTCGGTTTAGATTTTAATCCAACCTTGTTTTCGCATGAGAAAGCGGCTGACGGACTCACCCTTTCACACCCTGATCCGGACATCAGAGAATTTTGGATCAGGCATTGCATCGCTTGCCGCCGTATCGGGGAATACTTCGGGAAAGAATTAGGAACACCTTGCTTGACGAATATTTGGATTCCCGACGGCTATAAGGATATCCCGAGTGATAGAATGACACCGCGTAAAAGACTAAAAGAATCACTGGATCGGATCTTCGCAGAGGAGATCAGTGAACAACACAATCTTGATGCAATCGAGAGCAAGCTGTTCGGGCTTGGCTCCGAATCATATGTTGTCGGATCTCATGAATTTTATTTAGCTTATGCTTTGATGAATCATAAGCTTTGTTTACTTGATACAGGCCATTTCCATCCGACTGAGACGGTATCAAACAAGATCTCGTCCATGCTGCTTTACACAGACAAGCTTGCCTTGCACGTATCGCGGCCTGTTCGTTGGGATAGCGACCATGTAGTGGTTTTGGATGATGAATTGAGAGAAATCGCTCTTGAAATTGTACGAAATCATGCTCTTGAGAAGGTCGCCATCGGTCTGGATTTTTTCGATGCCAGCATTAACCGTGTAGCCGCCTGGACCATCGGAACGAGAAATATGATCAAAGCTTTATTGTATGCCCTGCTTCTCCCGAACGGCTATTTAAAACAATTGCAGGAAGAGGGCCGCTATACAGAAAGGCTGGCCCTGATGGAGGAATTCAAAACATATCCTTTCGGAGCCATCTGGGATTCCTACTGTGAGCAAATGGGCGTTCCGGTAAAAGAGGCATGGCTTCATGACATCAAAGAATATGAGCAACAGGTGCTTTTAAAAAGGAAGGCGTCTTCTCCGATTGTCTAATAAAAAATCCGCCGCGGCATTTGCACGCGGGCGGATTTTTTTAAGCTTGATCAGCAGGGTATACAATCCCCATTTGCTTTCTTGCTTCTTCCATAATCTTTGCAGTGGTCAAAGACCGTTCAAATGTATTTTCTTCAGATTCCAGCTTATTTTCTTTTATGAGCGTGACAAATTCTTCTGCTTCATAGAACATCGCTGGTTTAGGATCAGGGATCGCGATGTTTTCAAGGCGGCCGTCCCGGTAGCGGATTTCAACACGTTCAGGCCGGTGAATCGTATCGATTACAATCGTCCCGTCTTCACCCTGGATTTCAGCCGGGGCATAGGAAGTAGAGATTTTGGAATGCATCAGAACAGCTTCGAACCCGTCGTAAGACAGAATGACAGTTCCTTCTCCGTCCACTCCGGAGGATAAAGCATATCCGTTTGCTTTTACATCCTTCGGCGCGCCAAACAACACAACAGCCGGATAAATACAATAGACGCCAATATCCATTAATGACCCATTGGAAAGCTCAGGCTGAAACGCATTCAAAACAGTTCCGCTTCTGAACGCGTCATATCGTGAGGAATACTGGCAGTAGCTTGCGGTAAATCTGCGGACAGTGCCGATTTTATGCAGGTGTTTTTTCAGCTCTTTGAAATTCGGCAGGAAAGTGGTCTTCATTGCTTCCATGAGAACAACGCCGTTTGCCTTAGCCGCTGAGATCATCTCTTCTGTTTCTTTTGTATTCGAAGCAAACGGCTTCTCACAAAGCACATGCTTGCCATGGTTCATAAAGAGAACGGCTTGTTCCTTGTGAAGAGCGTTCGGGCTCGCTATGTATACGGCATCAAAGCAATCGCTCGCCGCCATTTCCTGAAGGTCTGAGAAGGCATGCGTAGCGTTGTGTTTAGCAGCAAACTCGCCAGCGCGTTCAGCAGATCTTGAATAAACAGCAGTCAGCTGAAAATCTTCGATATCCGCTGCTGACTCAAGAAAGCGGTCTGTAATCCAGTTGGTTCCTATTATTGCAAAACGTATCACTCGTATCGCTCCTTTTGTATGATATAGCTAAATTATAGCTTAAAAAGAACAAAATCACATGATAGATATAAATAGAATGTTAAAACCGTGAAAGCTTTTCCAGCAATTAACGGTTTTTATTTTTCATTATAGGGACGATAGTGTACAATTTAATTAAACTATGTATGACGGAGGAACGATAGTGGAGACGTTGCAAACATGGAGCGGCAGATTCAAGCGATTCTTCTTGGATAATAAGTTTGTTTTATTTTTGCTTGTGCTGCTGCTGATTGGTTTAAATATTCTAGTATTTACAAAAACATCATTTATTTTCACCCCGATTATTGTTCTGCTCAAAACGATATCACTTCCGATTATTTTGACAGGCATTGTTTTTTATCTGTTAAACCCAGTCGTCGATTTTCTGGAGAGAAGAAGAATAAGAAGAATCTATTCTATATTGCTGCTATATCTATTGGTTATCGGGCTGATCACGATCACGATCGTGTCCATCATTCCCTTCTTAAAAGAACAAATTATGAGTTTGATTGACAATATCCCAAGATATGTGGACGTCGTAGAAAATCAGACGAAACAGCTGATCGGCAGCAACTTCGTCAACCAGGCCCAGCAAACGATGAACATTAATATATCTGATCTTGCTACAAAGGTTTCGGATCAGGCAGCGACGATCGTGAACAGCACCTTTACCGGTGTTGGGAATTTTATCGGCGCACTGACTGAGATTATCATTTCGATCGTCACGGTTCCGTTTATTCTATTTTATTTGCTAAAAGACGGAAGAAAATTACCGGTCTACATACTGAAGTTTGTGCCGACTCGATTGAAAGAACAGACATATACAGTCTTAAGCGAAATGAATCATCGGTTAAGCTCTTATATCAGAGGCCAGATCATTGTCAGCTTCTGTATCGGGTTTTTGCTGTTTATCGGTTATTTGATTATCGGGCTGGATTATGCTTCATTGCTTGCAGTCATTGCGGCTTGCACAAGCATCGTTCCATATTTAGGGCCAACGATTGCCATTACGCCTGCGATTATCATTGCCATAGTGACATCGCCGCTCATGCTGCTTAAGCTGGTGATCGTTTGGACGATTGTTCAGCTGATTGAAGGGAAGCTGATCTCTCCGCAAATTATGGGAAAAAACCTTCACATCCATCCGATTACGATTATTTTTCTGCTGTTAACAGCCGGCAAGCTGTTTGGTGTTGTTGGAATCATTCTTGCCATTCCTGGCTATGCAGTTGCCAAAGTCATTACGACACATTTATTTGACTGGTTTAAAATGCGGTCACATTTATACGATGAAGAAAAAAATGAAAATACGCCGGGGCATAAAGTGTGATTTTCGTTTATAGTTATATAAGACGGGCTTTCCATTTATGGAAAGCTCCCGTTATGTAAAAAAATAAATGTCTAATGGGGAGAATCAAAATCATGACTCTATGGGAATTGTTTGTAGCCGCCATTTTAGGAATCGTAGAAGGATTAACAGAGTACGCGCCGGTTTCTTCGACAGGACATATGATCATAGTAGACGACATCTGGCTTAAATCAAGTAATCTGATGTCAGAAGAAGCTGCTAACTCATTCAAGGTGGTTATTCAGCTAGGCTCCATTTTAGCAGTAGCTATCGTGTTTAAAGACCGAATTTTAAATTTACTCGGCTTGAAAAAAAATATTACAAGCGACCAGGAGCAGGGACATAAATTAAGCATTGCCCAAATTGCTGTCGGACTCGTGCCTGCAGCTGTTCTCGGCTTTTTGTTTGAAGATTACATTGATGAATATTTATTTTCTGTCAAAACTGTGGCCATCGGTTTAATTGCCGGGGCAATCCTCATGCTTTTTGCTGACTGGGTCAATAAGCGGAAAACAGCGACAGACACACTTGACCGCATTTCCTATAAACAGGCGATAGCCGTCGGCTTATTCCAATGTCTTGCCCTTTGGCCGGGTTTCTCGCGTTCGGGTTCAACCATTTCCGGCGGTGTTATTCTCGGATTAAACCACCGAGCTGCAGCCGACTTTACGTTTATTATGGCGATGCCGATCATGATGGGAGCCAGCTTTCTAAGCCTCGTGAAGCATTGGGACAGCTTAAGCTCGGATCTGATGCCATTTTTCATCGTCGGCTTTATCTGTGCCTTTGTGGTCGCACTGTTTGTCGTCCGTTTCTTCTTGAGGCTGATTAACAAAATCAAACTTGTCCCATTTGCAATCTATCGAATTATTCTCGGTGTGATTTTACTTTTGATCATGATGTAAGTCGAAAAATAAGGCTCTTTTCCGAGCCTTATTTTTTCTGTCAATTCAAGAGGAAACAGCTTGTTTTTCAAAAAAAAATCATCTATAATAAACATGACGTTACATACGGGGCCATAGCTCAGCTGGGAGAGCGCTACGCTGGCAGCGTAGAGGTCAGGGGTTCGAGCCCCCTTGGCTCCATACCTTTAAACCCTTATTCTATAAGGGTTTTTTGTTTTGAGGAAAAGGTTCATTCTCTGAATCCTCCAGTTGAGCGAAGTCAAAGTGAGCAGTTTATCTGTCAATCATGAATTTTCCAATACCTCCTTTTGTTCCTCAAAGACCGTCATGTCTTCCAAAGGAGGAGAGTAGACATGAAGAGACACCATTCGTTCGGATGTGGGATTGGACATTTTGTGAATTAAACCTTTGGTTGAAATAAGGCATTCTCCTTCGTGGACAAAGTATGAATTGGAGAGTTCTGCGTGTTCGCCGGCTGAGCGATAAATAGAATTAAGAAGCTTTCCTTCTAACACCATTGCACAACCAATGGATTGACCATGATCATGTACAGTTGTCTCCTTGTTTGGCGGAATGTTAATCACGATAATTTCCAATTCATTATTTCGATAGATGGCATTTCGGCCGTAAGCGTACTGGTCTGGTTCCTTAATATACGGTTGACTTAATTTTGCTGCGTTTGGAATTTGTTTTAAAGACGTTGCTAAATCTTTAACCGATGGATTTTTCAAGCCGCCAAAAATGTCTTGGATACACTCATACAGTTCCATTCGTTTTTGCCTCCCGGAATATTTAGAATTTCCTTACATTGGTATTTCATAGGTTAATTCATGGTATTTACCCATATACAATTTAGAGGCGGCAAACGCCCAGTGAACACAAAAAAATGTGCGGCCAAAATGTTGTCTTATCACCAACTTATTCGAGTTTATTAGTTGGAATAGTGGATTGAAAGGATTAAAACGGCCTGATTTAATTCGCTTGAGGGAACGAGCAGGGATTCATAAGTGCAGTTCTAGACACAATATCGGGGAAAAGCTTTTTATGTTGTGCTTGAAATTTACTCCATTGACAAAACACAATCGATTTGAAATAATATTTGATTATATGCTCATTTATTCACATAATTATAATAAAATAATATCATTTCCCCTGAAAGGGATAATATTAGAATGAAAGCTAATGGTATGCAAAATCTATTAGCTTCTTTTGGTTTCAAAAAATGATGTGTTTCGCATGTATTCATATAGGAAGGAATGACAACATGAAGACAAAACACTATTGGGTGATTTCTTTGCTCGCCGTCTTAGCGGTCGGGCCGGGATTGATGTCTAACACGGCATTGTCGTCAGTTCAAGGCCTTGTTCAGAAAGCGGTTGGAACAAGTGTCTTCACATCAGTAAATCCGATATTGATCGGCAATATGGCCTTTGCCTTATTAGTTCCGGCAGGACCGCTTCTGAGGAAAAAATTCGGTGCGCGTCCCGTCTATCTGGCTTCATTACCTGTTTTTATACTAGGCTCACTGCTCATCGCATGTTCAGGCGATATTGCATGGATGGCGGCAGGGCGCTTTTTACAGGGGGCGGCAACAGGCATCATGCTGATGATTATGATTCCAATGCTTGTACTGTCATTCCCGATTGAACGCAGGAACTATGCACTGTTTGTGCTGATCGGGGGATTCTATGGTTCTGTTATCATCGGCACAATCCTCGGAACCATTGCAACAAGCTGCGGGCATTGGAGATGGCTGTTTTTCATCTTTGGCACCTTGTCCCTGATCGGTGTCGCGGTGAGCTATTTCTTTCTCCATGACGAACATCACGGAGCGGCGGATCAAGAACAGCCGCTTGATCGTGCGGGAATTCTTTTATCTGTTTTCCTTGCCGCAGCCTCAGCGGTTTCATTCATTTTTCTGCAAAAATGGGGGCTGTCATCGGGTTATGTATGGATTGGTTTCGGGGTGACGTTATGTTTGCTCATTGGTCTATTGATTGTGGAATATAAAGTGAAAAACCCATTCATATCTATTAAACTGATGCTGCTGCCAAAACCGGTGCTTGGCTTATTGATCATAGCTGCAGGGACGATAACGGTAGCTGTCAGCCTGTCTGCTTTTCAAGGCTTGCTCCGTCAAATGTATGATATTTCTCAGGAGCATCTCATTCTTTTAAACTTGACTCTTTTAATCGGAGTGGCGATCGCGGCCATTTTGAGCGCTCTGTTTTACGATAAAGTCGGACCAGGGATGCTCGGTATTATCGGCGGACTCATTCTCGTCTTTGTGAATTTTCAATGGCTGCATATGCAGGATCGATCATCTCTTTATATGTTCGCGGCACTGTTTATCATGCTTGCAGCGGGAACAGGCCTGACAGTCGCCGCAGGGCTGATGGGAGCTGCCATGGGAGGCCCGCTGCCTGATTTGGTCAAGAGAATGACAGCTGTTCAGTTTTTAAGATTGTTTGTCTATATGGGAGTTCCTATTCTCATCGGCTTTTTCACGAAAAAAGATGCTGCCAGACAAAGCGGTTCGGTACAGGATTCTATGATGACTGCTTATCATGATCTCTTCTTCATTTCTTTTATCCTTAGCGTGCTGCTCGTCTGCCTGTCATTTTGTATGAATGCCACTGGAATGGGGCACAAGCTGGCACATAAACCAAATGATAAAGCGAAAACAGCTCCGGAAAAACCGGCCGTTTCAGCACAAGGTTTGTCGAAGGCAACTGTCAAATCATATAAAGTAATAAATGATACGGAATATCGGAATGCACTCAGAAATTTACAAAAATAGAAACATGGTAAAAACCTTTTCATTGAGCGAAAAGGTTTTTATTTTGCAATCTTTTCCCAACTTTATCCCTAAAGAATTGAAAAATATTAGAAGTGCAAGTAAAATTCTAAAAGGTAGATTCTTTTACATTCGTAATCTTTTAATTCGAAGGAAGGTTTTCATGGCCCGTAAAAAACTTAAAAAACGTAAACTCTTGATTTCACTATTTTTCATTGTATCGATTCCGCTAGCTCTGTTTGTTTTAGCGACAACTTTATCAAAACCGATTGAAACATCCAAAGAAACTGAAGAAATCGATGAACAGCAAGTATTTATAGACAGTCTGTCCGGACATGCCCAAATTTTGTATGAAAAATACCATGTTCTCCCCAGCATCACAATTGCTCAGGCCATTCTCGAATCGGACTGGGGGAACAGTGAACTGGCTGCTAAGGCCAACAACCTTTTTGGCGTAAAAGGGAATTATAAAGGCCATCATGTCACGATGGAAACGGACGAAGTTGAAAAAGGGAAAAGAAAAACCATTCGCGCGAAGTTTCGAAAATACAGCACGTTTTTTGAATCTATGGATGATCACGCCCAATTGTTCGTCCGTGGCACATCGTGGAATAAAAAGAAGTATAAACCGGTGCTTGAGGCAGGGAATTATAAGGAAGCGGCAACCGCCCTGCAAACATCAGGATATGCTACAGACCCTGACTACGCTGACAAAATCAGCGCTATTGTGGAAAAATACGATTTAGATGAGTACGATGAGGTAAATCCATCCCTCAAATCTGTGGATTTAAACGCCTCTATTAAAGACAGTGCCGTTCAAGACGTATGGTCCAAGCCCTCTACTGATGATCGGTCCATAAGGCTTACCTCTGCCCAATCTTACGTCGGCAAAGACATAAAGGTTGTGTCTAGAAAACAGAAAGGCCAGTCTGTATGGTACCAATTCCAAATCAATGATAAACTTATCGGCTGGATTGATGATTCAGCTGTTGAAATAAAGGAGGCAACCTAAGCCCTTTTTACTGGTATTTTTAATTCTTTGTTCCATTACGGGGAATTTGAGGTATAATATTCCACGGAAGTTATCACTTTTTAACTATGCTTTCGGGAGGGAACAAAGGTGCAGAAATATAGACGCAGAAACACGGTTGCCTTTACAGTATTAGCTTATTTTACTTTTTTTGCGGGAGTATTTTTGTTTAGTATCGGACTCTATAATGCTGATAACCTGGAACTCAATGAAAAAGGTTATTACATCGCTGTTATGATACTTGTAGCAGTTGGTGCGATTCTTACACAAAAAGTGACCCGTGATAACGCGGAGGATAACGAAATCATCGCGGAACAGGAAAAAAGACAAAATCAATCTCATATCGAATCATAAAAAAATCCGGCGACTGCACGCCGGATTTTTTGATATCACCCTGTAAACACTTCGCCGTCAGGGTAACGGATATTTGATTGCTCTGTTTTTGCGAATGAAAACACGAACGTTAAAGGACCAATTCTTCCGATAAACATGATGACAATAATGATACACTTGCCAGCTGTTGTCAGTTCAGGAGTAAGCCCCATCGTAAGGCCGACAGTTCCGAATGCGGAAAAGGTTTCAAACACAATTTGAAGAAATGGCGCTTGTTCTGTGATCGTCAGGGCGAAAATCCCTAAAAACACGATGAACAAACTGGTGACGCTCACAGCTAAAGCTTTAATGATAATCGGATATTTGATGGAACGGCGGAAAATAACCGTTTCTTTTTTACCTCTCAAGTAAGCAATAACAGATGTTAAAATCACGATGAACGTAGTCAGCTTAATGCCGCTCGCCGTTGATGCGCTTCCTGCTCCGATAAACATCAATAATAAAGTAAATACAATTGTTCCTTCTCTCATGCTTCCAAAATCTAGAGAATTGAAGCCTGCGGTTCTCGGCGTCACTGCCTGAAAATAGGACGCCCACAGTTTATCCACTATATGCAGGTGGCCGAGCGTGCCGGGGTTGCTGTATTCTAAAATAAAGACCGTAAGCATAGCAATCGCATTCAACATCAGCGTTCCTGTAAGCATGAGCTTTGTATGTAAAGAAAAAGCTTTAAAACGCCGATTTTTCATCACATCAAACAGAACCGTAAATCCGATCCCTCCTGTGATAAATAAGAAAGTAATCACGAGGTTTACTGTAGGATCGCCAACGTAGCTCATCAAATTATCAGGCCACAGCGAAAACCCGGCATTGTTAAAAGCAGAAATTGCGTGAAACAAACTTGCAAACAAGCCGGATGACCAGCCGTACTGAGGTACAAGCCGGATGGATAAAATGAGTGCTGCTATCAATTCAATACTGATCGAAAACAGAAACAGGACTTTGACAAGGCCAATGACACCGCCGATTGTCGGCTGGTTTAAGGCTTCCTGGACGAGCATTCGTTCTTTTAAGCCGATTTTTTTTCCTAATATCATGACGATCAAGACCGCAAATGTCATAAATCCAAGCCCGCCAATCTGAATCAGCCCCATAATAACTGTTTGCCCGAATACCGTAAATTGAGTACCGGTATCGACAACAGCAAGCCCTGTAACAGTTGTAGCGGAAGCCGCAGTAAAAAGGGCATCTATCCATGACAATGGCTTCGTAGTGGAAATCGGAAGCATTAATAGGACAGCCCCGATGATAATGGTAAGGAAAAAACCAATGGCAAGCACTTGAGGCGGTGTAAACCGAACCCATTTGATCACTTTATCCCTTTGAAGTGTCACTTTTGTCTACATCCCTTCGTTTTCAAAACGTTTAATATCCTTTTTGTGGCCCATGATCACCAGGCAATCTTGCTCGTGAATGATGTCTTCAGGCGCGGGGGAAAGACAGATATCTCCATGATGTTTAATGGCCAGGATCGTGCAGCCGTACTTTGCTCTTACATTCAGGTCAATAATCGATTTTGAATCAAGCTTGCGCGTAGCCAGCAGCTCGACAATACTGTATTCATCAGATAGATCAATGTAATTCAAAACATTTTCGTCTGAAAGGCTTTGTGCGATTTTAACTCCCATATCTTTTTCAGGATGAATAATGCGGTCAGCGCCTATTTTTTCAAGCACCTTGTGATGATAATAGTTTTGAGCCTTCACCCAAATATTTGGAACATCAAGCTCCTTTAATAATAGGGTGGTCAGCGTACTCGCTTGAATATTTGCTCCGATGGCAACAATCACATATTCAAAATTGCGTATTCCTAATGAAAGCAATTCGTTTTCTTCGGTGGCGTTGGCAATTACCGCATGAGTGGCGTAAGAAGCATATGCATTGACCTTTTCTTCGTTGATATCAACCGCAAGGACCTCATGCCCCATTCTATGAAGTTCTTTACAAATGCTGCCGCCAAATCGGCCCAGCCCGATCACGGCAAATTGCTTATTTTTAATTCTTCCCAATGTTCATATCTCCCTTAGTGAATTAACGTTTTTGAAGCAAAAAAGACCATTGCAAAGAATGGCCGATAATAGACCTCCTCTCTGTATACGCCTACGAGGTTAGCTGTCGGATTAGGGATTCAGAGTACCCCCTCTTACTTAGTAAGATTCACCCCAAGGCTGTTAATAAAACAGCCAATCGTTGGTTCCCCCGTTCGTGTTTGATTAAGCGGTAAAAGAGACTGTATGAAATTGAACACTCAAGAATTTACTCCTGTTTCTAGTGTTTGTCAATTTAAATTTTAAACCAGAAAAAAGATAACGGGAATTAGAGAAAAAGGGGAGGGTAAAACGCAAAAAAGACCGGCGTTAACCGGTCTTTTACATTAGTTGCAACCGCAAGGCTGAGTCGGAGGAGTGCTGCGCTTAGCCACGTCAATGCTGGCTTCTGCGTAAAATTTATTTCCGATGCTTAATGATTTATTCTCTGCACGGAAAGTATATGTACCTGCGGCAGGAAGTGTTTTGTTATTCAGTTTTAATTTGAATTCGCCAGCTCCTAATAAATCAAGTGCCAAAGGAACTCTTACTGTTTTCCCGTTATTGAGGATCTGTGTTGTACGCAAGGCATTTCCGTTCAATGTGTCTTTCGTGTTTGCAGTAAATCCGCTTGGCAATGTAAACTCCATAACGCCAAGGCTGAGAAGCGTGTTTGGACGGTAAGTCAATTCGATATCTGAGAAAGACCATTCCGTTTTGCTGGCGCCAGTGATTGTTGCGAACAATGAAGCTGTAGACTGTGTTCTCATAGTAGATCCAGTATGAGCTTTAGTTGATGTAGATTCAGCCGCGAAAGAAGCTGTAGGTGCAGAAACGAGTAACCCGAGACTTAATGCACTAATTGCCAAAGAAGATAATAATTTGCGTTTCATAACAAAATTCCCCCTAAAAAATGATAAATTAAACAGGCCTGCCCGCTTTTCACCTCCTCTGAAAGGCCAAATACAAATTTTACCTACATAAAATTACCATCAAATATTTTGGAAGTAAATGGGGTGTTTTTCCCGTATTTTTCAAATTTGTAGTAGTTACATCAAAAAACGCCTGCTTTCCCAGGCGTTTTCTGCTTTACTTTGTTTCGATCGGTATAAATTTAAAAATTTCTCCGGTCTGCACCGATTCAGCAAGCCGTTTCAGCCAGTCATAGTAAGCTTTAGAGCTTTCCAGCTGATCATATAACTGCAGTGCTTCATTTTTGATATCCTCATCGAGATCTTCCTTGCATAAAACCTTTTGTAAATCATCTTGAGCTTCCTCGATCGCTGCTACATTCACTTGAACCTCCCGCTCCCATTTAGGTGGAAAGAAATTTGTGAAAAATTTAAAGAAATCCTTCTCAGCCACAAATGTATGCTTACGGATGCCCCGGTGAAATGTTTTTTTCACTACATTTAAGTCTTGAAGCTTTTTGACGCCTGTGCTCATGCTTGGTTTGCTCATTTGCAACTCCTCACGCATTTCGTCAAGCGTCATCTCATCCCTCATATACATCGTCCCATATAAAATCCCGACACTGCGGGTAATTCCGTAAAGATCCATCGTTTCAGCAATGGAGTCAATAACAAGATCCCGAGCCTGTTCTATAGCTGCAAATTCTGGATTTTCATCCATACTGACCCTCTTTTCCTTTAGAAAATTAAATTCGTTAAGTTATTTCTTTATGTTCTTTATCTTAACGAAACATGAGGAAAAGTCAAAAAGAAAAATCGAAATGGGACTTTGACAGTTTAAAAACCATGTGTTAGATTAAGGTTGTTAAAAACATTAAATTTTTATTTAACGAACTTTATTTACGTCAAGGAGGCTTATATGAGTCAAACATTATTCATTGACGGAGAATGGATCAGTGCCGAAAAAGAACAGATCCGCAGTATTATCAACCCATTTAATCAAGAAGAAATTGCAACTGTAAGCGAGGGAGGGCGAGAGGACGCCATCAAAGCAATCGCAGCCGCACGCAGAGCATTTGACAAAGGAGAATGGTCTGCGCTATCCGGGCTTGAACGCGGGAAAATTGTTCTGAAAATTGCGGAATTAATCAGACGCGATCTTGAGGAGCTGGCTGAGCTTGAATCTCTTGATACAGGAAAAACACTCGAAGAAAGCAAGGCCGATATGGACGATATCGCCAATGTTTTTCAATATTACGCCGGCTTGGCAGACAAAGATGGCGGAGAGATCATTTCATCTCCGATTCCTGATTCAGAAAGCAAAATTATTAGGGAGCCAATCGGGGTTTGCGGCCAGATCACTCCATGGAATTATCCGCTCCTTCAAGCGAGCTGGAAAATCGCCCCTGCACTGGCCGCAGGAAACACAATCGTCATGAAGCCGAGTGAGATTACGCCGCTGACGACAATCAAAGTCTTTAAGCTGATGGAAGAAGCCGGTGTTCCAAAAGGTGTCGCAAATCTTGTTCTTGGACCGGGAGCCACAGTGGGCGACGAGCTTGCCGTAAACAAAGACGTCGATTTGATTTCATTTACGGGCGGAATTGAAACAGGCAAAAAAATCATGCGGGCGGCAAGCGGAAACGTCAAAAAAATCGCCCTTGAACTTGGCGGGAAAAACCCAAATATTGTTTTCAAGGACGCGGATTTAGAAGTTGCGGTTGATCAGGCCTTAAACGCTGTATTTTTCCACGCCGGCCAAGTATGCTCTGCAGGTTCCCGCTTGCTTGTTGAGGATGCCATTCATGATCAATTTTTGGCGGAGCTGGTCAAACGGGCAAAACGCATAAAACTCGGAAACGGTTTTCATGCTGAGACAGAAAGCGGTCCGCTTATTTCGGCTGAGCACAGGGCAAAGGTAGAAAAATATGTAGAGATCGGAATAGAGGAAGGCGCGAAGCTGGAGACAGGAGGCAAACGCCCGGAAGATCCTGAGCTTCAAAACGGCTTTTTCTATGAACCTACTATTTTCTCAAACTGTAATTCTGACATGAGAATCGTTCAGGAAGAGGTTTTCGGTCCTGTATTGACAGTCGAAACCTTCAGCTCTGAAGAAGAGGTAATCGAGCTTGCGAATGATACCATCTATGGCTTGGCTGGAGCGGTATGGTCAAAAGACATTGAAAAGTGCGAACGGGTAGCAGCCCGCTTGAGAATGGGAACCGTTTGGATCAACGATTTTCATCCGTACTTTGCACAAGCGCCATGGGGCGGATATAAGCAATCCGGGTTCGGACGCGAGCTTGGAAAAATAGGCCTTGAAGAATACACAGAAGTCAAACATGTATACCGCAATACAAAACCGGCAGCGGTTAACTGGTTTAATTCATAAGAGGGGGAGATTGATGATGACATTAAATATGAAGGTAGAAAGCATGCAGAAATTCCACACATTTGAAATTCCGACTGTGATTAAGCATGGAATCGGAGCCATCAAGCATACGGGTGAGGAAGTAGCTGCACTGGGCGTTTCAAAAGCGCTCCTTGTCACAGACCCAGGGATTTATAAAGCCGGTGTTGCTGATCCTGTAATCGAATCACTTAAAGAAGCAGGCATTGAAGTGGTGCTCTTTAATAAAGTTGAGCCAAACCCGCCTGTCCGTCTGGTGAATGAAGGATCTGAGCTTTACAAAAAAGAGAACTGTAATGGTTTGGTGGCAGTCGGAGGCGGAAGCTCCATGGATACAGCTAAAGCAATCGGAGTAGAAGCGACTCACGAAGGAAGCGTGCTTGATTATGAAGCGGCAGATGGGAAAAAACCGCTGGAAAACCGCATTCCTCCGCTGACGACAATTCCCACTACAGCTGGAACAGGATCAGAAGTAACTCAATGGGCGGTTATCACAGATGAAGAAAGAGAATTCAAATTCAACACGGGCGGTCCGCTGATTGCAGCGCACTTGACCATCATTGATCCTGAGCTTCATGTTTCAATGCCTCCGCATGTAACAGCTATGACGGGAATTGATGCGCTCGCCCATGCCATTGAGTGCTATACAATGAAATTTGCACAGCCAATCACGGATGCGGTTGCCCTAATGGCGATTGAGTATGCCGCTCATTACATTAAGAGGGCATTTGCTGACGGAGAGGATCTGGAAGCAAGGTACGGAATGGCGCAGGCAGCGATGCTTGCCGGTCTTTCTTACGGAAGTGAATCAGCGGGCGCGGCTCATGCGATGAGCCAAACGCTTGGCGGTATTATCCCAGTCGCTCACGGCCAATGTGTAGCGGCGATGATGGGCCCTGTCATGGAATACAACTGGAAGGGCTATCCTGAGAAGTTTGCGCGTATTGCGAAAGCGTTCGGTATTGATACAAGCAAGATGACAACAGAAGAAGCTGCGAAAGCATCTGTCAATTGGATGTATGATCTGGTCGAAGATTTAGAAGTGCCGACTTTAGAAGAGCAGGGAGTATCACCTGATATGATCGAACGCTTGTCTAAAGAAGCAATGAAAGATCCGCAAACCTTCGGAAACCCTAGAGATTTAAATGAAAAAGCATACAACTGGATCTACAAGCGCTGCTTTAACCTTACGCCTAAAACGGTATAATCAAAATCCCGCTCCTTTACAGAGCGGGATTTTTTGGGATAATGAAGCATAGGTGGAAATTTTAGATAAGAAAGAAGGTGCCAGCTGATGTGGAAGCGGATGACTGCAAAAGCAGAAGGCTTATATATCGCAGATACAGAAAGTTTCGTAACAAAGCAAATGGACAAGCTTGATTTTGATTATGGCGGCATCCCTGGCGATTTGCATTTTGGCCTGACTAAAAAAGCGGGAGCCAGAGAACCAATGTTTTCAAGAGGGACTGAAATTTTCAACCGCAGACAAATTTCAATTGTTTCAATAGAGGAATGCAACGAAATCGCTTTAAAAATGGGAGTGCCGAGGATTTTGCCGGAATGGCTCGGGGCGAATGTGGCAGTCAGCGGTATGCCAGATCTTACTTCATTAAAAGAAGGAAGCCGGATTATTTTTCCAAGCGGAGCGGCTCTGCTGTGTGAGGGCGAAAATGATCCGTGTATCCAGCCGGGAGAAGTCATTCAGTCTTATTATCCGGACCAACCGAAGCTGGCGTCGGCTTTCGTCCGCCACGCACTGGGCATTAGAGGGATTGTCTGTATTGTGGAGAGACCTGGTGCTGTTTACACAGGTGATGAAATAGAAGTTCATTCCTATCAGCGAAAAGTCAAACGAAAAGCAGAAAGGGTCTGATTAAATCAGGCCCTTTCTATCTTTTCTTTAATTTCTTTCATTTGGCTGAGGTGCCGTTTTTCATGATGGCCGATAAAATCGATCCACTGTCTGACAGTCAGCTCTTGAAACACAGGATGCGGAAGCACTCTTTCAAAATCTTCTTCTTTCAGAGAGGCAATCGCAGCAGTCAGCTGCTCTCTTACCACATCAAGCTCACGTTTCATTTGGCTGCCTGAAATAAAATCATGCGCAGGCTCAAGATGACTCGGGGCTTTCCGTTTATTATTTCTGTCCTGTGCTACCTCAAGCGGTTTTTCTTCAATTTCTTTAATCGGAGCGTCCTTTACACGTTCCTTCAACATTTTTTGTGCGGTCATATCGATTTTTTTCAAATGGTCAAGAACTTCCCGTATGCTCCATTCTTCAGCAGAAGGCTTTTGATTCAGCTTTTCGTCAGAAAGTCCTTTCAATTCGTTCCACGTTTCTAATCTGGCTTCATTAAAGATACTCATCATATCTCCTCCTAAAATGACATTACCATATATATAAGCAATTATCATTTATAAAGCACTTCAAATGGGTTATTTATCTTAAAATTTTGAAACTTTTCCTGGGGTGTCTCGTATTAATGGTAACGGCAGCCGTTCATCAATGCATTGATGAAGAAAGGATGAGGAAATTGGAGTTATTTGGAGTACCTATACAAACAATTTATCTTTATACGCTTATTATTGCGGGCAGCCTTACGCTGTTATTCCTGTTTTTCGGAGATGTATTTGCAGGGCTGCCAGAAGGCATTCCGTTTCTTAATCCGACATTAGTGCTCTCATTTTTCACATGTTTTTCAGCGGGCGGATATATAGGTGAACTCGTATTGCCTCTGTCAAGCTTGCTGATTGCGCTTTTATCTTGCATCCTTTCAATCATGCTGGTGGTATTGCTTCACATCTTTGTACTGGTACCATTATCATCTGCAGAAGAATCATTGGCATATAGAGAAGATGATCTCAGAGGAAGACTCGGTAAAGTGATTACAGCTGTTCCGGTTGACGGGTTTGGTGAAGTGGTCATAGAAGGGATAGGCGGCACCATTTCAAAGTCAGCGGTCAGTTTTGATAATCAGCAGATCAGTTACGGGACAACGGTGTTAGTCGTAGATATTAACAACGGAGTTCTTTCGGTTACTCCGCATGAACCCATTTAACATAAAAGGAGGAATTTGATATGACAATGCCGATTATAATGATCATCGGAGTTGTATTCTTTTTATTAATTGCACTAATAGCTGTGTTTATTACGAAGTATCGTACAGCAGGGCCTGATGAAGCGTTAATTGTAACAGGGAGCTATCTGGGCAATAAAAATGTTCATGTCGATGAAGGCGGCAACCGTATTAAAATCGTCCGCGGCGGAGGAACCTTTGTCCTTCCCGTCTTCCAGCAGGCAGAGCCGCTAAGCTTATTATCAAGCAAACTCGATGTTTCGACACCTGAAGTCTATACAGAACAAGGAGTGCCAGTAATGGCCGATGGAACTGCGATTATTAAAATCGGCGGTTCTATAGGAGAAATCGCTACAGCGGCCGAACAATTTTTAGGGAAATCAAAAGACGACCGTGAGCAGGAAGCGCGGGAGGTTTTAGAAGGCCACCTTCGTTCCATTCTCGGCTCAATGACAGTTGAAGAAATCTATAAAAACAGGGAGAAATTTTCTCAAGAGGTGCAGCGTGTCGCTTCACAGGACCTCGCGAAAATGGGGCTTGTGATTGTTTCCTTTACCATTAAAGATGTGCGTGATAAAAACGGTTATCTTGAATCATTAGGGAAACCGAGAATTGCCCAAGTAAAACGCGATGCTGATATCGCGACAGCAGAGGCTGATAAAGAAACCCGAATTAAGCGGGCAGAAGCCGATAAAGACGCAAAAAAATCAGAACTTGAACGGGCGACGGAAATCGCTGAAGCTGAAAAAATCAATCAGCTCAAAATGGCTGAATTCCGCAGAGAACAAGATACGGCAAAAGCGAATGCCGACCAGGCATATGATTTAGAGACTGCCAGAGCGCGCCAGCAAGTCACAGAGCAGGAAATGCAGGTTAAAATTATCGAACGCCAAAAACAAATAGAACTAGAAGAAAAAGAAATTCTTCGCCGTGAACGTCAATACGACTCAGAGGTAAAGAAAAAAGCCGATGCAGACCGTTATTCTGTTGAGCAGTCCGCAGCAGCTGAGAAAGCCAAACAGCTCGCGGAAGCCGATGCCAAGAAGTACAGTATAGAAGCAATGGCAAAGGCTGAGGCGGAAAAAGTAAGAATTGACGGGCTAGCAAAAGCAGAAGCGGAAAAAGCGAAAGGAGAGACAGAAGCAGAGGTTATCCGCCTGAAAGGTCTTGCAGAAGCGGAAGCAAAAGAGAAAATTGCGGCCGCCTTTGAACAGTACGGGCAGGCGGCGATTTTCGATATGATTGTCAAAATGCTTCCGGAATACGCGAAACAAGCAGCGGCACCTCTTTCAAATATTGATAAAATCACCGTTGTCGATACAGGAGGAAGCGGTGAATCAAGCGGAGCAAACAAAGTAACCAGCTATGCGACGAACTTAATGTCAAGTCTGCAAGAAAGTTTAAAAGCATCCTCAGGAATTGATGTAAAAGAAATGCTTGAGAACTTTTCAGGAAAAGGAAACGTAAAACAAAGCATTAATGAATTAACAAATGAAATCAAAGAAGCCAAAACGATCCAAAAATCAGAGTAAGGAAAGGGCAGAACCGTATGGTAACTGTACGTGAAGCGAAGTTAGAGGATATAAAGGACATTGCAAAAGTGCATGTAGACAGCTGGAGGACAACATACCACGAAATTATCCCGATTGATTATTTAAACAGCCTGAACTATAAGGAATATGAAGACAAATGGAAAAGTCGCTCGTTAAAGGGAGTATTTGTTGCTCAGGACGAAAAGGGTTCAGTATTCGGCTTTGCTTCATTTGGACCTATTCGCTCTGAACAAGAAGGCTATGACGGCGAGTTATACGCTATTTATCTTCTGGAAGAGCGCCAGCGGCAAGGTGCAGGCAGGGCGCTCTTAGCAAAAGGAGCGGAGTTTTTGCTTCAACATGGTTTTTCAAGTATGTTTGTTTGGGTTATTGAGCAGAATCCCTCGATTATATTTTATCAGGCCTATTCACCTGAAAGAGTAGCGGAGGACAACTTTGAAATTGCCGGAGTAAGGCTGAAAGAAGTAGGTCTTGGCTGGCCGGATCTTTCAGCTTTAAAAACACTTCTTAACAGATAACGAACAATCCCCCAGCGGAATTCGCTGGGGGATTGTTACTTTTACGCTTTGTCACTTTTAAGCAAACGGGGTGCTGTCATAAATAATAAACATAGGACAATTGCACAAATAATGAATGAAGGAACCATGTAAGTCGCATTATAAGTTAAAGAATAAATCCATACCGGTGTTCCTTTTGGAGCAAAGCTGCCGAAAAACACAGCTCCTGAAATGACATGCGCGGCATAGCGCAGCAAACTGCCGATAAAAACTGCGCTGACCACTGAAACAATCAATTTCCCTTTTGTTTTTGATACAGCGGCTTTACGGACAGAAGAAGCGAAACAGCCGCTTATGCCGATTGCTGCGAAAGCGACAATGTAATCTAACAATAGCTGTACAGGATGTTGAGCAAACAAGTTTCCGATTGCTATTTGTACTAGACCTGTCAACAAACCTGTAGTAAGACCTGCTTTGACACCCCAGCGAAACGAAATTAAAAAGATCGGAATCATCATGATGGAGACCGAGCCTCCTTGAGGCATGCTAAGAAACATTCCTGAGACAATGTCTAAAATAACGGCTGCCGCTGTCATAATGGCAATTTCAATAAGGCGAACCAGTTGCTTAGATTGATTCATATCTATCTCCTTCCATTGACAGACAACCAAAAGGACAACAAAAAAGCAGCACGCGGAAGGATGAGAAAAGTTCCACGCACTGCTTTACGATCTGCAATTCATTTGACTTTGCCACATCCCTACGCCAGCGTTAACTAACAGGTTCAAAGGGTCAGAACGATACCGCTCACTCTCAGCTTTAATGCTCCCCTTGTGGTCATCAGTATTTAGTTCGTTTCTACTATACAAGAAAACGAAAAAAACAACAAGATCACATGACTGATGTATATGTTCTTTTAAGAAAGTTATATGATACACACGCTTTAGAAATCATGGCGAGGATTATAGTTTATTTGTTTTATAGATTTTTTAAAAAAACTATTGCAATAAATAAATACAGGTGTTATATTATTAAACGTCGCTGATGCACAGCGGACACAAACTAGATGCTTCAAAACAACTTGAAAAAAGTTGTTGACAAAAAAGAAGCTGAATGTTATATTAGTAAAGCTGCTTCATTGAGAAGTAACGAAATGATCTTTGAAAACTAAACAAGACAAAACGTACCTGTTAATTCATTTTTATAAATCGCACAGCAATGTGCGTAGTCAGTCAAACTAGGGCCTGCACGACGTAGGTCACACAGGTGTCACCGCGGGATGCGGTGAACTTAACCTGTGATCCATTTATCGGAGAGTTTGATCCTGGCTCAGGACGAACGCTGGCGGCGTGCCTAATACATGCAAGTCGAGCGGGCAGATGGGAGCTTGCTCCCTGATGTTAGCGGCGGACGGGTGAGTAACACGTGGGTAACCTGCCTGTAAGACTGGGATAACTCCGGGAAACCGGGGCTAATACCGGATGGTTGTTTGAACCGCATGGTTCAAACATAAAAGGTGGCTTCGGCTACCACTTACAGATGGACCCGCGGCGCATTAGCTAGTTGGTGAGGTAACGGCTCACCAAGGCAACGATGCGTAGCCGACCTGAGAGGGTGATCGGCCACACTGGGACTGAGACACGGCCCAGACTCCTACGGGAGGCAGCAGTAGGGAATCTTCCGCAATGGACGAAAGTCTGACGGAGCAACGCCGCGTGAGTGATGAAGGTTTTCGGATCGTAAAGCTCTGTTGTTAGGGAAGAACAAGTACCGTTCGAATAGGGCGGTACCTTGACGGTACCTAACCAGAAAGCCACGGCTAACTACGTGCCAGCAGCCGCGGTAATACGTAGGTGGCAAGCGTTGTCCGGAATTATTGGGCGTAAAGGGCTCGCAGGCGGTTTCTTAAGTCTGATGTGAAAGCCCCCGGCTCAACCGGGGAGGGTCATTGGAAACTGGGGAACTTGAGTGCAGAAGAGGAGAGTGGAATTCCACGTGTAGCGGTGAAATGCGTAGAGATGTGGAGGAACACCAGTGGCGAAGGCGACTCTCTGGTCTGTAACTGACGCTGAGGAGCGAAAGCGTGGGGAGCGAACAGGATTAGATACCCTGGTAGTCCACGCCGTAAACGATGAGTGCTAAGTGTTAGGGGGTTTCCGCCCCTTAGTGCTGCAGCTAACGCATTAAGCACTCCGCCTGGGGAGTACGGTCGCAAGACTGAAACTCAAAGGAATTGACGGGGGCCCGCACAAGCGGTGGAGCATGTGGTTTAATTCGAAGCAACGCGAAGAACCTTACCAGGTCTTGACATCCTCTGACAATCCTAGAGATAGGACGTCCCCTTCGGGGGCAGAGTGACAGGTGGTGCATGGTTGTCGTCAGCTCGTGTCGTGAGATGTTGGGTTAAGTCCCGCAACGAGCGCAACCCTTGATCTTAGTTGCCAGCATTCAGTTGGGCACTCTAAGGTGACTGCCGGTGACAAACCGGAGGAAGGTGGGGATGACGTCAAATCATCATGCCCCTTATGACCTGGGCTACACACGTGCTACAATGGACAGAACAAAGGGCAGCGAAACCGCGAGGTTAAGCCAATCCCACAAATCTGTTCTCAGTTCGGATCGCAGTCTGCAACTCGACTGCGTGAAGCTGGAATCGCTAGTAATCGCGGATCAGCATGCCGCGGTGAATACGTTCCCGGGCCTTGTACACACCGCCCGTCACACCACGAGAGTTTGTAACACCCGAAGTCGGTGAGGTAACCTTTTAGGAGCCAGCCGCCGAAGGTGGGACAGATGATTGGGGTGAAGTCGTAACAAGGTAGCCGTATCGGAAGGTGCGGCTGGATCACCTCCTTTCTAAGGATATTATACGGAATATAAGACCTTGGGTCTTATAAACAGAACGTTCCCTGTCTTGTTTAGTTTTGAAGGATCATTCCTTCGAAACGTGTTCTTTGAAAACTAGATAACAGTAGACATCACATTCAATTAGTAACACAAGATATCACATAGTGATTCTTTTTAACGGTTAAGTTAGAAAGGGCGCACGGTGGATGCCTTGGCACTAGGAGCCGATGAAGGACGGGACGAACACCGATATGCTTCGGGGAGCTGTAAGCAAGCTTTGATCCGGAGATTTCCGAATGGGGAAACCCACCACTCGTAATGGAGTGGTATCCATATCTGAATTCATAGGATATGAGAAGGCAGACCCGGGGAACTGAAACATCTAAGTACCCGGAGGAAGAGAAAGCAAATGCGATTCCCTGAGTAGCGGCGAGCGAAACGGGATTAGCCCAAACCAAGAGGCTTGCCTCTTGGGGTTGTAGGACACTCTGTACGGAGTTACAAAGGAACGAGGTAGATGAAGAGGTCTGGAAAGGCCCGCCATAGGAGGTAACAGCCCTGTAGTCAAAACTTCGTTCTCTCCTGAGTGGATCCTGAGTACGGCGGAACACGTGAAATTCCGTCGGAATCCGGGAGGACCATCTCCCAAGGCTAAATACTCCCTAGTGACCGATAGTGAACCAGTACCGTGAGGGAAAGGTGAAAAGCACCCCGGAAGGGGAGTGAAAGAGATCCTGAAACCGTGTGCCTACAAGTAGTCAGAGCCCGTTAACGGGTGATGGCGTGCCTTTTGTAGAATGAACCGGCGAGTTACGATCCCGTGCAAGGTTAAGCAGAAGATGCGGAGCCGCAGCGAAAGCGAGTCTGAATAGGGCGCATGAGTACGTGGTCGTAGACCCGAAACCAGGTGATCTACCCATGTCCAGGGTGAAGTTCAGGTAACACTGAATGGAGGCCCGAACCCACGCACGTTGAAAAGTGCGGGGATGAGGTGTGGGTAGGGGTGAAATGCCAATCGAACCTGGAGATAGCTGGTTCTCTCCGAAATAGCTTTAGGGCTAGCCTCAAGGTAAGAGTCTTGGAGGTAGAGCACTGATTGGACTAGGGGCCCCTACCGGGTTACCGAATTCAGTCAAACTCCGAATGCCAATGACTTATCCTTGGGAGTCAGACTGCGAGTGATAAGATCCGTAGTCGAAAGGGAAACAGCCCAGACCGCCAGCTAAGGTCCCAAAGTATACGTTAAGTGGAAAAGGATGTGGAGTTGCTTAGACAACCAGGATGTTGGCTTAGAAGCAGCCACCATTTAAAGAGTGCGTAATAGCTCACTGGTCGAGTGACTCTGCGCCGAAAATGTACCGGGGCTAAACGTATCACCGAAGCTGCGGACTGTTCTTCGAACAGTGGTAGGAGAGCGTTCTAAGGGCTGTGAAGCCAGACCGGAAGGACTGGTGGAGCGCTTAGAAGTGAGAATGCCGGTATGAGTAGCGAAAGAGGGGTGAGAATCCCCTCCACCGAATGCCTAAGGTTTCCTGAGGAAGGCTCGTCCGCTCAGGGTTAGTCGGGACCTAAGCCGAGGCCGAAAGGCGTAGGCGATGGACAACAGGTTGATATTCCTGTACCACCTCCTCACCATTTGAGCAATGGGGGGACGCAGGAGGATAGGGTAAGCGCGGTATTGGATATCCGCGTCCAAGCAGTTAGGCTGGGAAATAGGCAAATCCGTTTCCCATAAGGCTGAGCTGTGATGGCGAGCGAAATATAGTAGCGAAGTTCCTGATTCCACACTGCCAAGAAAAGCCTCTAGCGAGGTGAGAGGTGCCCGTACCGCAAACCGACACAGGTAGGCGAGGAGAGAATCCTAAGGTGATCGAGAGAACTCTCGTTAAGGAACTCGGCAAAATGACCCCGTAACTTCGGGAGAAGGGGTGCTCTGTTAGGGTGCAAGCCCGAGAGAGCCGCAGTGAATAGGCCCAGGCGACTGTTTAGCAAAAACACAGGTCTCTGCGAAGCCGTAAGGCGAAGTATAGGGGCTGACGCCTGCCCGGTGCTGGAAGGTTAAGAGGAGCGCTTAGCGTAAGCGAAGGTGCGAATTGAAGCCCCAGTAAACGGCGGCCGTAACTATAACGGTCCTAAGGTAGCGAAATTCCTTGTCGGGTAAGTTCCGACCCGCACGAAAGGCGCAACGATCTGGGCACTGTCTCAACGAGAGACTCGGTGAAATTATAGTACCTGTGAAGATGCAGGTTACCCGCGACAGGACGGAAAGACCCCGTGGAGCTTTACTGCAGCCTGATATTGAATGTTGGTACAGCTTGTACAGGATAGGTAGGAGCCTTGGAAACCGGAGCGCCAGCTTCGGTGGAGGCATCGGTGGGATACTACCCTGGCTGTATTGACCTTCTAACCCGCCGCCCTTATCGGGCGGGGAGACAGTGTCAGGTGGGCAGTTTGACTGGGGCGGTCGCCTCCTAAAAGGTAACGGAGGCGCCCAAAGGTTCCCTCAGAATGGTTGGAAATCATTCGCAGAGTGTAAAGGCACAAGGGAGCTTGACTGCGAGACCTACAAGTCGAGCAGGGACGAAAGTCGGGCTTAGTGATCCGGTGGTTCCGCATGGAAGGGCCATCGCTCAACGGATAAAAGCTACCCCGGGGATAACAGGCTTATCTCCCCCAAGAGTCCACATCGACGGGGAGGTTTGGCACCTCGATGTCGGCTCATCGCATCCTGGGGCTGTAGTCGGTCCCAAGGGTTGGGCTGTTCGCCCATTAAAGCGGTACGCGAGCTGGGTTCAGAACGTCGTGAGACAGTTCGGTCCCTATCCGTCGCGGGCGCAGGAAATTTGAGAGGAGCTGTCCTTAGTACGAGAGGACCGGGATGGACGCACCGCTGGTGTACCAGTTGTTCTGCCAAGGGCATCGCTGGGTAGCTATGTGCGGACGGGATAAGTGCTGAAAGCATCTAAGCATGAAGCCCCCCTCAAGATGAGATTTCCCATTCCGCAAGGAAGTAAGATCCCTGAAAGATGATCAGGTTGATAGGTCTGAGGTGGAAGTGTGGCGACACATGGAGCTGACAGATACTAATCGATCGAGGACTTAACCATATTTTTGAATGATGTCACACCTGTTATCTAGTTTTGAGAGAACACTCTCAATTTGTTTGGTGGCGATAGCGAAGAGGTCACACCCGTTCCCATACCGAACACGGAAGTTAAGCTCTTCAGCGCCGATGGTAGTCGGGGGTTTCCCCCTGTGAGAGTAGGACGCCGCCAAGCAATTGCACGTTAGTGCAAGTATGGAGGATTAGCTCAGCTGGGAGAGCATCTGCCTTACAAGCAGAGGGTCGGCGGTTCGAGCCCGTCATCCTCCACCATTTTTCATTATACATATCGGTTTTACATATATGCCGGTGTAGCTCAATTGGTAGAGCAACTGACTTGTAATCAGTAGGTTGGGGGTTCAAGTCCTCTTGCCGGCACCACTTTTATATGATATAATATTCAAGTCTCTTGTAAGAAGAGCCATTAGCTCAGTTGGTAGAGCATCTGACTTTTAATCAGAGGGTCGAAGGTTCGAGTCCTTCATGGCTCACCATTTACATGTTGCGGATGTGGCGGAATTGGCAGACGCGCTAGAATCAGGCTCTAGTGTCTTTACAGACGTGGGGGTTCAAGTCCCTTCATCCGCACCATTTCTGCGGAAGTAGTTCAGTGGTAGAACACCACCTTGCCAAGGTGGGGGTCGCGGGTTCGAATCCCGTCTTCCGCTCCAACTATACCATCCACGCCGGGGTGGTGGAATTGGCAGACACACAGGACTTAAAATCCTGCGGTAGGTGACTACCGTGCCGGTTCAAGTCCGGCCCTCGGCATTAAGTTTTGCGCCCGTAGCTCAATTGGATAGAGCGTTTGACTACGGATCAAAAGGTTAGGGGTTCGACTCCTCTCGGGCGCGCCATGATCTATATGAAATCGGGAAGTAGCTCAGCTTGGTAGAGCACATGGTTTGGGACCATGGGGTCGCAGGTTCGAATCCTGTCTTCCCGACCATTCTTGGGGCCTTAGCTCAGCTGGGAGAGCGCCTGCTTTGCACGCAGGAGGTCAGCGGTTCGATCCCGCTAGGCTCCACTTGATTTCAAAAATATTTGGCGGTGTAGCTCAGCTGGCTAGAGCGTACGGTTCATACCCGTGAGGTCGGGGGTTCGATCCCCTCCACCGCTACCAATGGACCTTTAGCTCAGTTGGTTAGAGCAGACGGCTCATAACCGTCCGGTCGTAGGTTCGAGTCCTACAAGGTCCACCACTATACGGAGGAATACCCAAGTCTGGCTGAAGGGATCGGTCTTGAAAACCGACAGGGGTGTCAAAGCCCGCGGGGGTTCGAATCCCTCTTCCTCCGCCATACATATTCCTAATCATCGCGGGGTGGAGCAGTTCGGTAGCTCGTCGGGCTCATAACCCGAAGGTCGCAGGTTCAAATCCTGCCCCCGCAACCAAATTTTAAAATGGTCCGGTAGTTCAGTTGGTTAGAATGCCTGCCTGTCACGCAGGAGGTCGCGGGTTCGAGTCCCGTCCGGACCGCCATTTAAATACTTAGGCTCGGTAGCTCAGTTGGTAGAGCAACGGACTGAAAATCCGTGTGTCGGCGGTTCGATTCCGTCCCGAGCCACCATTTATCAATATATTTTGGCGGTTGTGGCGAAGTGGTTAACGCACCAGATTGTGGCTCTGGCATTCGTGGGTTCGATTCCCATCAATCGCCCCAAATAAAAATTGCGGGTGTAGTTTAGTGGTAAAACCTCAGCCTTCCAAGCTGATGTCGTGGGTTCGATTCCCATCACCCGCTCCATTTCTATATCGTCATGGGCCTGTAGCTCAGCTGGTTAGAGCGCACGCCTGATAAGCGTGAGGTCGATGGTTCGAGTCCATTCAGGCCCACCATGACTTTTGTTCCACAGTAGCTCAGTGGTAGAGCTATCGGCTGTTAACCGATCGGTCGCAGGTTCGAATCCTGCCTGTGGAGCCAAATGGAGAAGTACTCAAGTGGCTGAAGAGGCGCCCCTGCTAAGGGTGTAGGTCGTGTAAGCGGCGCGAGGGTTCAAATCCCTCCTTCTCCGCCATATGATTACAGATATCATAATTATCGGCCCGTTGGTCAAGCGGTTAAGACACCGCCCTTTCACGGCGGTAACACGGGTTCGAATCCCGTACGGGTCATCCAGAAGCCTTGCATATCCTGCAAGGTTTTTTTGTTTTTATAAATCATGATATGTCTTAGATTTTGTTCTTTATTTTAAAAACAGACTACAAAAATCTCCATATATTTCGTTTTTCTTCAGAAAATGAAGTTAATTGTCTATAAGTATAAGCGCTTTCAGGAAAGGGCTTTTTTTTATTTCTTCGAATAAATACTATAAATGAAAACTATGATGTCAGAAAGGATGATTACATGGCCGCTGCCAGCCCGACAGCACATGATGTTTATCTTTTTCACGAAGGCAGTCTGTTTAAAAGCTATCAGCTGTTTGGCTCGCATTACCGCGAGCTGAATGGCAAAAGCGGATATGAATTCTGTGTGTGGGCGCCTCATGCGTCGGAAGTACGAGTGGCTGGAGATTTTAACAGCTGGTCTGGAGAAGAGCATGTGATGCACAGAGTGAATGATAATGGCATTTGGACGTTATTTATTCCAGGTATAGGAGAAAAGGAACGATATAAATATGAAATCGTGACGAATAACGGTGAGATCAGGCTGAAGGCAGATCCATACGCTATTTATTCAGAAGTCAGACCAAACACAGCGT
Organism: Bacillus sp. PS95; assembly: GCF_037963565.1. Lineage (NCBI taxonomy): Bacteria > Bacillati > Bacillota > Bacilli > Caryophanales > Bacillaceae > Bacillus > Bacillus sp. PS95. Next base: position 3,132,691 of record NZ_CP150160.1, on the reverse strand, counting down.
CACTTACTTACGATTTGGAAGGGTACAGCTGGCAAGATCAAAAATGGCAAAAGAAACAGAAGACTAAGACGCTGTATGAAAAACCTGTTTTCATTTATGAACTGCATCTTGGGTCTTGGAAGAAACATTCTGATGGCAGGCATTATTCCTATAAAGAAATAAGTCAGACGCTTATCCCTTATATCAAGGAGCATGGGTTTACCCATATTGAACTGCTTCCGGTGTATGAGCATCCATATGATCGTTCATGGGGGTACCAAGGAACGGGGTATTACAGCCCGACAAGCAGGTTTGGCACGCCGCATGATCTGATGAAGTTTGTTGATGAATGTCATCAACAAAATATCGGAGTCATTTTGGATTGGGTCCCCGGACATTTTTGTAAAGATGCACATGGCCTTTATATGTTTGATGGAGAACCGCTTTATGAATACAAAGAAGAACGTGATCGGGAGAACTGGTTATGGGGCACGGCAAACTTTGACCTGGGAAAACCGGAAGTTCATAGTTTTTTAATTTCGAATGCGTTGTACTGGGCGGAATTCTATCATATAGATGGATTTAGGGTTGATGCAGTGGCTAATATCCTGTATTGGCCAAATCAGGATGAACGCCACACGAATCCATATGCTGTTGATTTTTTTAAAAAACTCAATCAAACCATGAGAGAGACATATCCCCATGTGATGATGATTGCGGAAGATTCTACAGAATGGCCTCAAGTGACAGGTGCCGTTGAGGAAGGGGGGCTTGGTTTTCATTATAAATGGAATATGGGATGGATGAATGACGTACTGAAATACATGGAGACGCCGCCCGAAGAAAGGCGGCATTGTCATCAGCTTATCTCTTTTTCATTACTATATGCGTTTAGTGAGCATTTTGTATTGCCGTTTTCTCATGATGAAGTCGTATACGGGAAAAAATCACTTCTTAATAAAATGCCTGGCGACTACTGGCAGAAATTTGCCCAGTATCGGCTTTTGCTGGGCTATATGACAGTGCATCCCGGAAAGAAATTGATCTTTATGGGATCAGAGTTTGCCCAATTTGATGAATGGAAAGATACAGAACAGCTTGATTGGTTTTTGGACTCCTTCCCCATGCATCAGAAAGCCAGCGTTTTTACGCAAGATCTTCTCCGCTTTTACCAAAAAAGCAAAATCCTTTACGAGCATGACCATCGTGCACAATCGTTTGAATGGATTGATGTCCATAATGACGAACAATCAATCTTTTCTTTTATTCGTTATGGCAAAAAGCACGGTGAGGCGCTTGTCATCATTTGTAATTTTACACCCGTGGTCTATCATCAATATGATGTTGGAGTTCCTTTTTTTACTCAATACATTGAAGTGCTTAACAGTGACAGTGAAACATATGGAGGCTCAGGGCAAATCAACAAAAAGCCGTTATCGGCCAAAAAGGGAGCACTTCATCATAAACCGTGTTATATCACGATGACCATCCCCCCTTACGGCATCTCGATTTTACGGGCGGTTAAAAAAAGAGGAGAGATAAAAAGATGAAAAAACAATGTGTAGCCATGCTCCTTGCCGGCGGGAAGGGCAGCCGTCTCAGCGGATTAACAAAAAATATGGCTAAACCGGCTGTATCTTTCGGGGGAAAATACAGGATTATTGATTTTACCCTAAGCAACTGTTCAAATTCAGGCATAGACACAGTCGGGATTTTAACGCAATATCAGCCGCTTGAGCTGAATTCCTATATTGGGATCGGCAGTGCATGGGACCTGGATAGATATAATGGCGGCGTGACGGTTTTACCCCCTTATGCCGAGTCATCAGAAGTCAAGTGGTATAAAGGGACGGCAAGCGCCATTTATGAAAATCTCAATTATTTGAATCAGTATGATCCTGAGTATGTACTGATTTTATCAGGAGATCACATATACAAAATGGACTACGGCAAAATGCTTGATTATCACATTGAAAAGAAGGCAGATGTGACCATCTCTGTCATCGAAGTGGGCTGGGAGGAAGCAAGCCGGTTCGGCATCATGAAGGCCAATCCAGATGGGACGATCACACATTTTGATGAAAAGCCCAAATTCCCTAAGAGCAATCTTGCCTCAATGGGAATTTATATATTCAATTGGCCGCTTTTGAAACAGTATCTTGAGATGGACGATCAAAACCCTTATTCTAGCCACGACTTCGGCAAAGACATTATTCCTCTGCTTTTGGAAGAGAAAAAGAAGCTTTCTGCTTATCCGTTCAAGGGATATTGGAAGGATGTCGGAACGGTGCAGAGCTTGTGGGAAGCCAATATGGATTTGTTAAAAGAGGACTCGGAGCTGAAGCTGTTTGAACGCAAATGGAAAATTTACTCCGTCAATCCAAATCAGCCTCCGCAATTTATTTCATCTGATGCGCAGGTTCAAGATTCGCTTGTGAACGAAGGTTGTGTTGTATATGGAAATGTGTCTCACTCCGTTCTTTTTCAAGGTGTGACTGTTGGTAAGCATACGACTGTTACATCATCCGTCATAATGCCGGATGTGACGATTGGGGAGCATGTAGTCATTGAAAATGCCATTGTTCCTAATGGGATGGTGCTGCCGGATGGCGCAGTGATTCGCTCCGAAAAAGACATTGAAGAGGTGCTGCTCGTTTCAGAGGAATTTGTAGAAAAAGAATTGATTTAATTACTGAAGAGGGGGCAGAGTCAGTGTTCAATAATCAAATGTTAGGTGTTATAGATGAAACCACATATAAGCATTCTCTTCAGGATTTAACAGCACAGCGGTCGCTCGGGGCGATCCCTTTTGCCGGCAGGTACCGACTGATTGATTTTATGCTTTCCAACATGGTGAATGCGGATATTAGGAGTGTTGCAATTTTTCCGAAGTATCGTTACCGTTCGCTCATGGATCACCTTGGGGCGGGTAAGGAATGGGATTTGCACCGGAAAAAGGACGGCCTCTTTTTTTTCCCGTCTCCCCATCTTCATCACGAATACGATGAATTCGGTTCCTTTCGCCAGTTTTCGGACCATCTAGATTACTTCCACAGAAGCACTCAGCAATATGCTGTAATCTCCAACAGCCATACCGTATGCAACATTCAATTTCAATATGTGCTGAAACGCCATCAGGAGGTTGGCTGCGATGTCACCGAGGTATTTCAGGACGGCCAGTCGCTGCAAATCTATATCATGTCAACAACGCTTTTAAAGGATCTGATCTACGGACATAGCGAAAAAGGCTATAAAACCATTCAGGAGGCTGTTGAAAAGGAATCTTCCGCCCTGACCATTTGCCCTTATGAATATTCAGGTTATGCCGCTGTCATTGATTCGGTGGAAAAATATTATACCCACAGTATGGAGCTCATTCAGCCTCGTTTTTGGCAGCAGGTGTTTTTGCCGCAGCAGCCGATCTATACAAAAGTGAAGGATGAGCCGCCTACGAAATACGGAAAGCACAGCACTGTCAAAAATTCTTTGGTGGCAAACGGCTGTGTGCTTGAAGGAGAGGTTGAAAACTGCATTTTGTTCAGGGCGGTTCATGTCGGAAAGGGTACGAAGCTGAAAAACTGTATTATTATGCAAAAAACGCAGATTGGCGAGGATTGTCTTCTTGAGCAGGTCATTTCGGATAAGGACGTTAAAATCGGCAAGGCGACGGAAGCTGTAGGAACAGCTGAGCAGCCGCTTGTATTAAGAAAAGGTTTGGTGCAAGGAGAGCTGATGAATTCTTGAAGATATTATTTGCTGTGTCTGAATGCACCCCATTTGTGAAATCAGGAGGTCTTGCCGATGTAGCAGGCGCTCTTCCGAAGGCGCTTGCGCGATTAGGCAATGAAGTATATGTGATGCTGCCGAAGTACAGCCAAATACCTGAACCGTGGAAAAAGCGTATGAAAAAAAAGGCTGAGTGTACGGTAGCTGTCGGCTGGCGTCAGCAATATTGCGGAATTGAACATATGGCCGAAGACGATGTGAATTATTACTTCATCGACAATAAGTACTATTTCAACAGGGATTCGTTGTACGGGCATTATGATGACGGTGAGCGGTTTGCCTTTTTTTCAAGAGCTGTACTGGAGGCTGCCAAAGTTGTGAATGTTCAAGCCGATATTGTTCATACTCACGATTGGCATACAGCGATGGTCAATTATTTGCTGAAAGAGGAGTACAGAAAACATCCTTTTTATGAACGGATGAAAAGCGTGCTCACGATCCACAACCTGCAGTTTCAAGGTATTTTCCCTCCTGATGTCACACATGACTTGCTGGGTCTTGAGATGGATCATTTTCATTATGAAAGGTTAGAATGCAACGGATTTGTTAATTTTATGAAGGCGGGCATCATTGCGGCTGATCATGTGACAACTGTGAGCCCCACTTACAGAAATGAAATATTGACTCCGTATTATGGTGAGCAGTTGGAACAGGTTTTGCAATATAGGGAAAATGATGTAACCGGCATATTAAATGGCATTGATGATACGTTCTATCAGCCGAAAAGCGACCCTTATATAGAGGCGCAATACGATTCAGGGGATCTTGCATGCAAGTTGGAAAACAAAACGAAGCTTCAGCGGCGAATGGGGCTTCCAGAGAAAAACGATATTCCGCTGATCAGTATGGTGACAAGGCTCACTAAACAAAAGGGGCTTGATCTTGTCCGCAGAATTATGCACGAACTTCTTGAGGAGCAAGACATACAGCTGGTTGTGCTAGGCACAGGAGAACGTGAATTTGAAGATTATTTCCGGTATGCAGAATTTGCTTTTCATGAGAAGTGCCGAGCTTATATCGGGTTTGATGAGCCGCTAGCTCATCAAATTTATGCGGGCTCTGATATGTTTTTGATGCCGTCGAAATTTGAGCCGTGCGGTTTGGGGCAGCTCATTGCTCTTCAATATGGCGCCATTCCGATTGTCAGGGAAACGGGCGGTCTTTACGACACTGTCCGTTCCTATCAGGAGGAAGAGGGAACGGGCAATGGTTTTACGTTTTCCGCCTTTAATGCGCATGATTTGAAATTTACGATTGAACGAGCGCTGGCGTTTTATCGCCAACAGGATGTATGGAAGAGCATCGTGAAGACCGCAATGAATGCAGATTACAGCTGGGGGAAGTCGGCTAAAGAGTATCAGCGTATTTTCGAGCAGGTGACAAGGAGTGGACGGGATGTTCTCGAGTAAAGAACGCTTTGCAGACTTATTTTTAAAGCGTCTGGAAATGACGTGCGGAAAAAGCTTTAAAGATTCTGCCAAGCTGGATCAATATAAAACGTTGGGCAATATGGTCAGAGAGTATATCAGCGCTGATTGGATCGAAACGAATGAAAAAAGCAGATCAAATTCCGGGAAGCAGACATATTATTTATCAATCGAATTTCTGCTCGGTCAGCTCCTTGAGCAAAACTTAATGAATCTTGGTGTTCGTGATGTTGTAGAAGCTGGTTTAAAGGAAATCGGCATCAATTTAGAGGAAATCCTTCAGATAGAGAACGATGCAGGTCTCGGCAACGGCGGGCTTGGCCGCTTGGCCGCTTGCTTTTTAGATTCTCTTGCTTCGTTGAACCTGCCGGGGCACGGGATGGGCATACGTTATAAGCATGGCTTGTTTGAGCAAAAAATTGTAGACGGACATCAGGTGGAGCTGCCTGAGCAATGGTTGAAAAACGGGAACGTATGGGAAGTAAGGAATGCAGATCAAGCAGTGGACGTGCCGTTTTGGGGCGAAGTCCATATGACAGAAAAAAGCGGGCGCCTGCATTTTCGCCACGAACAAGCGACAATTGTTACCGCTGTTCCTTATGATATCCCGATCATCGGCTATGAAACGGGCACTGTCAACACGTTAAGGCTTTGGAACGCCGAGCCCTATGCGCATTATCACGGCGGTAATATTTTGTCTTATAAGCGAGAAACAGAAGCGGTTTCTGAATTCTTATATCCCGATGACACCCATGATGAGGGGAAAATTTTACGGCTGAAGCAGCAGTATTTTTTAGTATGCGCAAGCTTAAAAAGCATTGTGAACAATTACCGTAAAACACATAAATCTTTATCCGGCCTGCATAAAAAAGTGAGCATTCATATTAATGACACTCACCCTGCGCTTGCGGTGCCTGAGCTGATGCGGATTTTGCTCGATGAAGAGAACATGGGCTGGGAAGAAGCTTGGCATATCACTGTACATACGATTTCTTATACAAATCATACAACATTGTCAGAAGCGCTCGAGAAATGGCCGATTCATTTGTTTAAGCCGCTGCTCCCGCGAATGTACATGATTATTGAAGAGATCAATGAGAGGTTTTGCCGTGCAGTTTGGGAAAAGTATCCTGGAGACTGGAAAAGGATAGAGGACATGGCGATTACAGCGCATGGTGTTGTCAAAATGGCTCATCTGGCCATAGTAGGCAGCTACAGTGTAAATGGCGTTGCAAAAATACATTCCGATATATTAAAGGAAAGGGAGATGCGCGACTTTCACCTGCTGTTCCCGAATCGTTTTAACAATAAGACGAATGGAATTGCCCACAGGCGCTGGCTGTTAAAAGCGAATCCAGGCTTGTCTGCCATCATTACAGAGGCGATCGGTGATGAATGGGTCAAGCAGCCGGAATCGCTGATCCGTTTAGAACCGTACGCCTCTGATCCTGCATTTATTGAACAGTTTCAAAACAACAAAAGCAAGAAAAAACAAGAGCTTGCCGATTTGATTTTTTGCACGGCCGGGGTGGTTGTGAACCCTGAGAGCATATTCGACGTACAGGTGAAACGGCTTCATGCATATAAACGGCAGCTGTTGAATGTTCTTCACATTATGTATTTGTATAACCGCCTCAAGGAGGATTCGGGGTTTTCAATCTACCCGCAAACCTTTATTTTCGGGGCAAAGGCTTCACCAAGCTATTATTATGCCAAGAAAATCATTAAGCTGATCCATTCTGTCGCAGAAAAAGTCAATTACGATCCAGCGGTCAAACAGCTGATCAAAGTTGTTTTTTTAGAAAATTATAGAGTTTCTATGGCTGAGCGAATTTTTCCGGCATCAGACGTAAGTGAGCAAATTTCAACTGCAAGCAAGGAAGCGTCTGGTACAGGGAATATGAAGTTTATGATGAACGGGGCTTTGACGATCGGCACGCATGACGGCGCAAATATCGAGATCTTTGAGCGGGTGGGCCCTGACTGTATTTACACGTTCGGCTTAAAGGCGGATGAGGTTCTATCGTATCAGGAAAATGGTGGCTATAGATCGAGGGAATATTATCAGCATGACAGAAGAATCAGGCAGGTAGCGGATCAGCTGATCAATGGTTTTTTTGAAGGAGAAGCAGATGAATTTGAATCGATCTTTGACTCGCTGCTTCCGCATAATGATGAGTATTTTGTGCTGAAGGATTTCAGCTCATATGCAGATGCGCAGGAGCGAATTCAAGCTGATTATCGAGAGCGAAGGAAATGGTCTGAGCGTTCGATTGTAAACATTGCTCATTCAGGATATTTCTCCAGCGACCGCACGATCCGGGAATATGCGAAGGACATTTGGGGCATCAAGCCGATGATGTGAAAAAGCCGCTGTATAAGCGGCTTTTTTTGTTCACAGATCCATTGAATTGATTGTAAAGGATAAGAACGTCGCAAATGCACTCCATAAAAAATAAGGCAAAAGAAGATAGCTTGCGGCTCTGCTGTATTTTTTGGCAATGATCAGTAATACGATTGCTGTGATGGCGACAAGCAGGCAGTCAAGCGATGCAGCCAGCAGATTTTTTTGCGTAAACTGGAAATAGCTGAAGGCTTGATTGAGCACGTAATTTATCAAAAGTGTAAACCAAAAGCTTTTCGCACCTTTAAATGAAAACGCAGCATATACAATGGCTGCTGAAAGGGAGATCAGGGCAAACAGGATGGCCCAAATGATGCCGATCGCAGTTCCGCTTGGCGTCCAGTCCGGTTTTTTCAATGAATTGTACCATTCTTGGTCCACAGGAAACAGGTAGCCTGCGGCTGAAAACAGCGCATATGTAATCACAAAAACGGCTAAAGCGCCGACAATCTTTTTCATATTTGCAACCTCCGCATGTATTTAATTACCCTTTATCTTATAAAGATCAAACCCCCGATATGCGGGGGAAATGATGGTCTTAAATAAGCTGCCGCAATGCGTTTGCTTTAATGCGTTCATATTCAAAAGCTGATTCTAATTCTTCCTTCGGTAAAGCAGACTTGCGGACGTATTTTTCGCGAATGACATCGTAAAGCTCGTAAGGAAACAGCATATCAATAAACATGACTTGTTTTTGTTCTTCAGTTAATGGGGCTCTGGATTCGTATGCGTTCAGCATGACATGAAATGTTTCTTCATCCCAAACGCCCGTCGTATCCAAAAGCGGAATAATCATTTTGCGCAAATCGCGAATAGGCAGATCAAATGAAACGGTATCTAAGTCAATGACCCAAATCTGTTCATTTTCCCCTAAGAGTGTATTTCCGGTTCCGTAATCCTGGTGGCAAAGGTTAGGGCTTTTTTTCAGCTGTTCAGTCCATGGAACATAGGTCGACTGCAAAAGCTGGTCTTTGATGCGCAGCCCGTCTTCAATAAAGCCATCTATCTCCTGAAGATAAAACTGTGAGAAAGGATCTTCTTTTTCCGCCTCCGCCATCAGCTTCCACGTTTCCATCTGTTTGCATCGTTTCGTGTAGTGATTCGGCCAGCGACCTAATTTGGTAAATACGGGAACGCCATTTGGCGGCTGATATCCGACGGAAGCTGTATGAAAATCAGCAAGGCCTTTCATGATAAACTCCAAGTCCTGCTTTACAGTCAGCTCAAACGGCCTTCCTTCGATCCAGTCATATACGACAAATAGAAATGAGCCGTGCTTGGAATATAGGCTGCCTTTTTTGTTTGGGAGTATGCCAGGAACATTCATGCCTTTTTTTGCTAAATAGTCCTGCGCGAAAATGGAAAACAACGCTTTCTTTTCTGGCCTGTGTATTCGTTTTAGACAAACCGCGCCGGAGTCTGTGTGGACCTTCCAGACAAGCGCCATCTGGTTTCCCTGAATGACGTCTATTTTTTCAGCCTGCACATCCCATCCTTGAAGCACATTTTCAGCCAGCTCCGTTAATTTTTTTGCATCTTCTGCTGATAAAGGAAGCTCTGATGAATTCCCCTCCTCAATGACTTCATGGTTTTCTGCCATTAAAGGACACATCCTTACCTGTTTTACTCCTACCTTATGAATCAAAAGGAAAAAATGATTGAGATATTTGACTATATTTAATAGATGAATCTGGTTGTTTACCCGTTTTGTTTTTAGGGCAGTCCCATTCCGCACAAGTTGGTTGTTCAGCCGTATCATGATTCTAACTAGTTAAAAATCATGCAGGAATGGAGGCTATGTATGAAAATAGCACTGATCGCCACAGAGAAGCTTCCTGTCCCATCGGTTCGAGGAGGCGCCATTCAAATCTACCTCGAAGCGGTTGCCCCTTTAATTGCCAAAAAACATGAGGTGACTGTGTTTTCTATTAAAGATCCGAATCTCGCTGATAGAGAGAAGGTAGACGGTGTCCATTATGTGCATTTGGATGAAGACCGTTATGAAGAAGCCGTTGGAGCAGAGCTGAAAAAGAGCCGTTTTGATCTTGTGCATGTTTGTAATCGCCCAAGCTGGGTTCCGAAATTGAAGAAACAGGCGCCGGATGCTGTTTTTATTTTAAGCGTTCACAATGAAATGTTCGCTTACGATAAAATCAGCCAGGCGGAAGGCGAGATTTGCATCGACTCCGTAGCGCAGATTGTTACGGTCAGCGATTATATCGGACAGACGATCACAAGCCGTTTTCCGTCAGCACGATCAAAAACAAAAACGGTGTATTCTGGTGTGGATTTAAAAACGTACCACCCTCGCTGGACGAATGAAGGGCAGCGGGCTCGCGAAGAGATGCGTAGCGAGCTGGGGCTTCACGGCAAAAAAATCGTCTTGTTTGTCGGCCGGCTTAGCAAAGTCAAAGGCCCGCACATATTATTGCAAGCTTTGCCGGACATCATTGAGGAGCACCCCGATGTCATGATGGTGTTTATCGGGTCAAAATGGTTCGGAGATAATGAATTAAATAACTATGTCAAACATCTTCATACCCTTGGTGCGATGCAAAAGGATCATGTCACATTTATTCAATTTGTGAAGCCAAAGGACATTCCGCGCCTTTATACCATGTCAGATGTATTTGTATGCTCTTCGCAATGGCAGGAGCCTTTAGCAAGGGTGCATTATGAAGCGATGGCTGCGGGACTTCCTATTATTACAAGCAATCGGGGAGGCAATCCAGAGGTCATAGAGGAAGGGAAAAACGGCTACATCATTCATGACTTTGAAAATCCTAAACAATATGCCGAACGTATCAATGATTTGCTGAGCAGCTCGGAAAAGCGGGAACGGCTTGGGAAATACAGCCGCCGTGAGGCAGAAAGCAATTTTGGCTGGCAGAGGGTGGCTGAAAATCTGCTCAGCGTCTATGAAAAGAACAGATAGAAGGGGTGAACAGAGTGTACCAAAAAGAGCATGAAGAACAGATTGTGTCCGAAATTCTCAGTTATTATCCGTTTCATATCGACCATGTGGCGCTGAAATCGAACAAAAGCGGGCGCAAAATCTGGGAAGTCGAAACTGATCATGGCCCAAAGCTGCTAAAAGAAGCGCAAATGAAACCGGAGCGGATGCTTTTTATCACTCAGGCACACGCCCATTTACAAGAGAAAGGGCTGCCGATAGCGCCGATTCATCAAACAAAAAATGGCGGTAGCTGCTTGGGCACGGATCAGGTTTCTTACAGCTTATATGACAAAGTGACAGGAAAAGAAATGATTTACTATGATGCAGAGCAAATGAAAAAAGTCATGTCATTTACCGGCCAATTTCATCATGCCTCAAAAGGATATGTTTGCACAGATGAAAGCAAGAAGAGAAGCAGGCTGGGGAAATGGCATAAATTGTACCGATGGAAGCTGCAGGAACTTGAAGGGAATATGCAGATCGCGGCATCCTATCCTGATGACGTATTTTCGCAAACTTTCTTAAAACATGCTGATAAAATGCTGGCAAGAGGAAAAGAAGCTCTTCAGGCGCTTGATGACTCAGAATACGAAACCTGGACAAAAGAAACGCTCGAGCATGGCGGATTCTGTTTTCAGGATTTTACATTGGCACGTTTGACAGAGATCGAAGGGGAGCCTTTTTTAAAGGAGCTTCACTCGATTACCTACGATTTGCCGTCAAGAGACCTTCGTATTCTGCTGAATAAAGTGATGGTTAAGCTTTCTGTATGGGATACTGATTTCATGGTCGCACTGCTTGCGGCCTACGACGCAGTGTATCCGCTCACAGAAAAACAGTACGAGGTACTTTGGATTGATCTCGCGTTTCCGCATTTGTTCTGTGCAATCGGGCACAAATATTATTTGAAGCAAAAGAAAACGTGGTCAGATGAGAAATATAACTGGGCGCTGCAAAACATGATTTCTGTTGAAGAATCTAAAGATTCGTTTTTGGATAAACTGCCGGAACTGTATAAAAAGATAAAAGCGTATCGGGAGGCGAATTGACATGAGGTCATCGAGACAAAAAGCCTCTATTTCTAAACTGGATCTCGACCAATTCGTATTTACACCGCCTGGACCGATGGGATGGCAGGCTCATGACTCAATCTCAGCTGAGAAGGAAGAAGAGGAGAAGCATTTAGATGTGGGCAGCATTCGAGAGCTCCCTCACATCAATGCACCGAAAGAATATCAAAAAGAAACGAAGGAAAAGGAAACAGATCGCAAAATCGTCGATGATGAAGAAGAAACAAAATTCGAAACCACTCTGGAGCCTGAGGAGGAGCGTGATTCGAAACGCTCAGCGCCCCCATATGAAGAAGAGGATGAAGATGAAGAACCAGACTTAGCGGAAGAAGCTAAAGTGGAAATCATCATTCTTCCAAGTGAATCTAAACCAGCTCCATGGTTTTCTCAAACTGTAAAGCGCAAGGCATAAAGTCACATTTATGCCTTTTTTTAAGTTCTCTGTAGCGAAAAAACAGCCCGTTTTGCAACACGAGCTGTAGGTTTTATGTTTTTGCTTTCACAAAAAGCTGATTGATAGATGATAAATCAAAATTTTGCGTCAGAAAAGGCGGCGGAAATTGTTTGTTTTTCGGGGTCAGAACGGATTGGTAAACAGTATTGAGCCTTTTGGCAGCATGGGTAAAGGTAAATAAAGCTTCTACATGCTTTCGGGCGTTTTTTGTCATTTTGTTCATTAATTCTTGATCTGTAAAGGCTCTGTCAATTGCTTTTGCAAATGAAGAAGGTTTGTTGTAGCTATCGATGACAAGGCCGGTGACTTCGTGTTTTACGACTTCACCGTTTCCGCCCCGGTTTGTGGTAATTAAGGGCGTGCCGGCCGCCATTGCTTCATAATTCACACGGGCGAGGGGTTCGTTCCACTGAGAGCTGCACACAAATACATCTGCCATCAGAAAAAGGTTTGGGATATCGTCTGCGGGAATGAATTTTGTAAAGATTATGTGGTCTCTGTATGGCAGCGCCAGCGTGCGCAGATAGGTGACATATTGGTTTTCGCTGTCATCGCTGAACCACTTCCCGCCTGCTATGACCAGTACAGCATCAGGGTGCTGCTGCAAAATCCGTCTCATGCTGTGAATGAGAAGGTGAGGCCCTTTTGTCGGGCTTAAGCGGCCGGCGAATAAAATAACTTTTTTATCTTCAATACCGTATTTTTTCCGGTATGTTTTTCTGACAGCCGAGCCTTTCATCGTCCAGACGGGCGGATAAGAGTTTAAATCAACGCCGGAATACACAACTTTTGTGATGTCCTCGGCTTCAGGGAAACGTTCAATGACGGTTTGTTTAATAAATTCGCTCACTGTTGTGATCATGGAGACATTGTCGAGTACTTCTTTTCCTTGCGCGAAGGTCATCTTTTTTTCAGAAAACATTTCGTTATGCAGGCTCAGAACGATCTTGCTGTTTGGTGAGGCTTTTTTATATAAAGAGACATTTAAAGGCCTGTTGAACACATGAATGAGGTCAAAGGAAGAGGCTCGCAGCTCTTCGGCTACCGCCTCGCGGTAATGTTCTTTTGGCAGATGGATATAATGTACGCCGTCTTTTGTTTCTCTTTTTGGGAGCGATGGATCTTCTATTGAAAAAATGGTCAGGTTGTACCTGCTACTGAAATAGGGCGTGACACCGTCAATCATCATTTGAATAGCGCCGCCGCGTACTGCGGGCGCCGGCAGCTTTTCTGTACAGATAAAGGCAAGCTTCATTTTTATTCCCCCTGATACAGCGACGATAAATAGGCGATTTCGTTGGTCAAGCCATCCTTTAAGGATGTGGCGGGATCATAATGCAAGAGCTGTTTTGCTTTTGAAATATCCGCCCACGTGTTGCTCGGTTCCCCTGCTATTTTGTCCGAAAAGTGCAGTGTTGCTTTTCTACCGGAAATATCCTCAATGAGGGAGACAACCTTTAAGACTGAGGCACGCTCTGCGCCGCCGATATTTACTGTTTCACCAATAAGGTGGGGTTTCCCAAGAACAGCGGTGATGCCTTTGACACAGTCGCCGATATAAGTGAAATCTCTTGACTGCTGCCCATCACCGAAAATGGTAAGCGGCTTTTGCTGAAGGTGCTGCTTAATGAGCCGGTGAAAAGCCATATCCGGCCGCTGTCTTGGCCCGTATACGGTAAAAAAACGGAGAATCACAATTGGAATGCCAAAGCTCTGTTGATACACATGGCAAAGCTTTTCTCCCGTAAGCTTTGTTACCCCGTACGGAGATAAAGGAGAAAGCGACGTGTTTTCGCTGACTTTTCCTTGTTTTTCGCCATAGACGGAAGAGGTGGATGCAAAGACGAACGTTTGAATAGAATGTTCCCGGCACGCCTCGAGGAGCCTTTGGAGCGCCTGGATATTATGTGCGGCATATGGGTGAAAATGATTGCCCCAGCTTGAGCGGACACCCGGTATGGCCGCCAAATGAAAGATGACGTCCACTCCTTCCAGTAAGGGAGCAAGATCCGCTGTCAGCAGATTTTCCTTTATGAACGTAAATCGCTTTTCTTGCAGCAGGTTTTTAAGGTTTTTTAATTTCAAGGAAAATGGAGTAGGACCGATAAAGTCATCGATTCCGATAACGTTATGTTTCTTATCTTTTAGTAATTCTTCGCAGAGGTGGGAGCCGATAAAGCCCGCTGCTCCTGTGACGAGTATTTTCATGGACGGCCAACTCCCGTACAGATCAGGCCGCAAGCCTCGATCAGTTCTTTTTTTAGTACGTTGCGTCCGTCAATCACAAGACGCCCTTTCATGATATCTGCAGCCTTTTTCCAATCAAACGCTAAAAACTCAGACCATTCTGTCGCCAAAAATAAAAAGTCACTCTCTTCGATCGCATCAAAAGCTTGAGAATGCTGAGTTACATGTTGCCGCAAATGTTCTGGAAGTACAGCTTCAGGATCATATGCATGAACATCACATCCCAGCTCCGCCAGCCTTTCCATCAGTCTGACAGCCTGAGAATTCCGGATGTCATCAGTATTCGGTTTGAAGGAAATGCCGAGTACAGCCGCTTTCTTGCCTTGAAGTGTTTCGAAGAATGACTGTATTTTTTTGATATACAGGCCAAGCTGGGTGTCATTAATGTGCTGCACGGCCCGGAGCAGGAAGGTCTCCGTGTTTTTTTCCTGGGCAGCAAATTGCAGCGCCTGCAGATCCTTTGGAAAACAAGAGCCTCCGTATCCGATGCCTGCCTGCAAAAAGTGCTTCCCGATCCTTGGGTCTAGACCGATAGCGCGGGAAATATCTGAGATATCTGATTGATAGGCTTCACATATGCGGGCCATTTCGTTAATAAACGAAATTTTGGCCGCTAAAAAGAAATTGTTGGCATATTTGATCAGCTCTGCTCCCGCTAAGCTTGTAACGATAAAAGGGGTATCAATGTGTTTGTAAATGGATTTGACGATGGCTGCCGATACGTGATCTTCTTCCTGAACACCGATGACTGTTTTGTCAGGATGCAGCATGTCATATAAGGCATTGCCTTCCCGCAGAAACTCCGGATTGGATACGATATTAAAGAGGTTTTTAGACACTCCGGAGGCAATCAGCTGTTTTGCTATGTTTTCATTTGTCCCGGGCGGAACAGTGCTTTTCGTAATAATGGTTTTATACGATCGGATCGCCTCGCTTAAATCACCGATGACGGACTGCAGGGCTTTCGTATCAGCTGATCCGTCCGAACGCGGCGGAGTTCCGACTGCGATAAAAATAACGGGACATTCCTCCATGCTCGATTTCACTTCAGAAGAAAACGAGAGATTGCCGCAACGAAGTATTGCATCTGAAAGCCCAGGCTCGTAAAAGGGAATGACTCCTTTTTTCAGCTGCCCGATTTTTTTGACGTCTTTGTCTGTGCATATCATGTCATGTCCGATGGATGCCAGTGCCGCTGATAGGGTTAAACCGACATACCCGGCGCCAACCACACAAATTTTCATCACCTGAGCTCCTTTACAAGATTACTGGTCATATATCAATATCCTATTAAAAAAGGGCTGGTTCGTGATTCCGCTTTCTGCCCAGTTGCTTCCGCCTAATTTCAGATGTACAAACATCGGGATGCGCTCTTGGAATATCATGTAATAAACATGAGCTGAGGGGAAAATACCATGATAAAAAAAGCGATTATTCCTGCAGGCGGATTCGGCACGAGAAATCTGCCGGTGACGAAGGTGATTCCGAAAGAAATGTTTCCGGTAGGATCTAAGCCTGTGATTCATTATCTTGTTGAAGAATTAAAGGAGTCAGGCATTGAGGACATTTTGATGGTTGTATCGAGCCATAAAAATCTGATTGTCGACTATTTTGATTCCTCTTTGGCACTTGAGGCTTTTTTGGCCTCTAAGAATAAACTGCATTTACTTAGAGAGCATCCCATTCCGGATATACGGATTCACTATGTGCGGCAGCCTTATGCAAAGGGTCTTGGCGACGCCATTTCTTTCGGAAAGCAATTTGCAGGCGGAGAGCCTTTTGCCGTCGTTTTGCCAGATGATCTGATTTTTTCCGCCAATCAGCCGGCTTTGGGGCAGCTGATTGAAGCGTATACGAAATATCAGTCCAGTGTGATCGGCTTAAAAGAAACAAAAACGGAGGATTTACATCATTACGGGGTGATAAAAGGGGAGCCTGTTGAAAAAGGGCTTTATCGCATACAGGATATTGTGGAAAAGCCTAAACAAAACCCTCCGTCTCATTTTGCCGCAGCAGGGCGTTATATTTTCACACCGGATATTTTTAATGAGCTGGAGGCATTAGAAGCTGATAGCGGAGGAGAAGTGCAGGTAACGGATGCGATAAAAGCTTCGCTTGGGGCATGTACCGTATACGGGAAATTGCTAGAGGGCGAGCGGTATGACATCGGCCTGCAAAAGGATTATCTGAAGCTGATTTACGATATGCTGAAAACTGAAAAGAACCCCCAATAATCGGGGGTTCAATCAGCGTGGAGATCGCCGAATGTGGTCATGATTCCCTCTTCGTCAAGTTCTTCTTCATAGCGCTCATGGGCTCTGCTTTGATAAACGGTAATTTCTTTTCCAGTGATATCTGTAGCGATGAAATTTTCGTAAGACTCCGTATTGCCGATATTCTCTTCGGCATTCATCGTCATATCATCATAGCTGAGCGGAGGGTTTTCCATATCCTGCGGCGTTTGTGAGTTACCATATTTTTCGACATCCTGATAGGAATCCTCACTGTCATATGGCGCTCTGATTTCTTCATCATCATCAAATTCAAATTGCCCGAATGGTGTTTCTTCTTCAATCGGACGGTCTTTGGAAACCACGTCCTGTGACGAATACTCCGCGAGGGTTGTGGCAGTCGGAAGCGCTTCAAGTCGTTCGTAAGGGATTTCCTTTCCGCTGACTTCACAAATGCCATACGTACCGTTTTCTATCGCCTTCAATGAATGCTCAATGTCCCGAAGGTGCTCTCGCTCATGCAAGTCTAGAGCGATGTCTTTCTCACGCTCGTAAAGTTCTGTCGCCTGATCGCCGGGATGGTTGTCGTATGCCGAAAGCTCACCCCACGAATCATAAGGAAATGCTGAGTTAAGCTGAAAATGATCATTGTCTTTGAAACGGTTTAAGATATCTTTTTTCGTTTGTTCCAGTTCATTTTTTAAATGCTGAAGCTGTTCTTTCGTAAGCAATGTGATCGCCTCGTTTCTCTGTGATGCATACCTTTAGTATGAACAGATCGCCTGAGAACTTTCATAAATGGCGGGTGGAGGAATATAGGAGGTTTTCCTTTTATGGTAAGCGGATACAACCTTTGCTATCAGTGGAGAAAGAAATTTAAGCTTTGTTTCTTTTTCATTTCTGAAATTAGGTTTATAATAGGTAAGGCAGGCCATTTGGACTGCATGATCTGTGTTTGACACAAAGGAGACACAGGTGTATGGTATTAAAAGCATTTTAAGGATTATGGAGGAATGTCTCATGGTGACAACGGTGCAGCGTACGTTCCGAAAGGAAGTTCTACATGCATTACATAAAGCCAAAGAAGTCAACCATGCTGTCTTAATAAGCTATTCGAGACAAATCGAGTCTCTTGACCCTCTATCATTTTTCAATTACGGAGCAAAAAAATATACAGGCAATCGATTTTTTTGGTCAGATCCTGAAAGTGAATTGACAATAGTCGGTCTTGGCAAAGAAGCGGTTTTCCAGACAAATCAAAAAAACAGCGAGCGGTATCGTGAGGTTTTTGAACAATGGGAGCGCTTTAAAAAGACGGCTTTTCATATTTATGAAGAAGAAAAGCTGCAGCATTCTGCAGTGGGACCTGTGTTATTCGGAGGATTTTCTTTTGACCCTTGCGAAGAAAGAGGTTCACAATGGGACCATTTCTCGGAAGGGGATTTCTTTGTGCCTGCGCTTATGCTGACGATGACTGCTGAAGGCCCGTTCTTAACAGTTAACAAATGGGTAAGCGGAGGAGAAGATGCAGAAGCTGTTTTAGAAGGCTTAAAAGTTTTTGCAGCGGAATTTATGGTTCCCGATTTCAAGCAAGAAGATCAGGCTGTGATTGCAGTAGCCGAAGAGCTGGATAAGGATGATTGGCTGAAAGCAATCGAAACGGCCACAAGCCAAATTAAAGAGAAACAATATGATAAGGTTGTTCTTGCCCGAGAGCTGTTGCTCACGTTTGACGGTCCAATCCAAATTGAACCGGTGCTTAAAACGCTTTTGGACGATCAGCAGACAAGCTATGTTTTTGCAATTGAACAAGAATGCAAAACCTTTGTCGGCGCGTCTCCGGAAAGACTGATCAAAAGAGACGGCGGCACTGTTATGTCTTCCTGTCTGGCAGGCTCCATTAAACGAGGCGTGAATGAAGAAGACGACCGCCGGATAGGCCTTGAATTATTAAACGATGAGAAAAACCTGCTTGAGCATGATATTGTGGTAGGTATGATTCATAATGCTTTTGTATCAAGCTGTTCAGAGGTTGAAAAGCCTGATGGACCTGTTTTGTACAAAACAAAAAGCGTTCAGCACCTGTTTACGCCGATTGTCGGACAGCTGCGCGAGTCTGCTTCAATTTTTGACTTAATTGAGAAGCTGCATCCCACTCCGGCGCTCGGGGGAGCACCTCAGGAAAAAGCTGTTGACGTGATCAGGGAGATTGAACCGATGTCTCGCGGCTGGTATGCTGCCCCTATCGGCTGGATTGACAGCCAGGATAACGGGGAATTCGCGGTAGCCATTCGTTCAGGGCTGATCGAAGGAAGCACTGCAAGGCTGTTTGCCGGGTGCGGTATTGTGGAAGACTCGGAACCAATCTCGGAATATGAAGAAACACAGATTAAATTGAAGCCGATGATCTCTGCATTAGGAGGTGAGAGGCGTTGACAGTCAACCCGATTACTCATTACATCGGAAGTTTTATTGATGAATTCGCCCTTTCCGGAATTACGGACGCCGTCGTTTGTCCGGGCTCAAGATCTACACCGCTGGCTGTTCTTTGTGCTGCGCATCCCGATATCAGCGTCCATGTCCAAATTGATGAAAGATCTGCCGGGTTTTTTGCCTTAGGTTTGGCAAAAGCGAAGCAGCGTCCCGTACTATTGATCTGTACATCTGGAACAGCCGCGGCCAACTTTTATCCGGCTGTGGTTGAAGCCCATTATTCAAGGGTGCCTATTATTGTGTTAACTGCTGATCGGCCTCATGAGCTGCGCGAAGTAGGCGCACCGCAGGCTATTAATCAGCACTTCTTATTCGGTAACTTTGTTAAGTTTTTCACAGACTCTGCTCTTCCTGAAGAGTCTCCGCAAATGCTGAGATACATCCGAACGCTGGCAAGCCGCGCTGCCGGAGAAGCACAAAAGCGCCCGATGGGGCCTGTCCATGTGAATGTGCCGCTGCGCGAACCGCTGATGCCGGATCTTTCAGATGAGCCGTTTGGAAGAATGAGAACAGGCCGTCATGTGTCTGTGAAAACGGGTACGCAGTCTGTTGACCGAGAGTCCCTGTCTGATGTGGCTGAGATGCTCGCAGAGGCTGAAAAAGGAATGATCGTCTGCGGGGAGCTCCATAGTGATGCGGATAAGGAAAACATTATTGCGCTGTCAAAAGCGCTTCAGTATCCAATTTTAGCGGATCCGCTGTCTAATCTGCGGAATGGTGTTCATGATAAAAGCACTGTTATTGATGCGTATGATTCGTTTTTAAAAGATGATGAGCTGAAGCGGAAACTTCGTCCTGATGTTGTCATTCGGTTTGGACCGATGCCTGTTTCAAAACCGGTTTTCTTATGGCTTAAGGATGATCCGGCGATTCAGCAAATAGTGATTGACGAGGATGGAGGGTGGAGAGACCCGACACAGGCAAGCGCGCATATGATTCATTGTAATGCGTCTGTTTTTGCTGAGGAGATCATGGGAGGCCTTACTGCTGCTGCCAGATCCTCAGAGTGGCTGGAAAAGTGGCAGTTTGTCAATGGGCGGTTCCGCGAGCATCTGCAAACAATCAGCAGTGAAGATGTTTCGTTTGAAGGCAATCTCTATCGAATCCTTCAGCATCTTGTGCCTGAAAACAGCTCGCTGTTTGTGGGAAACAGCATGCCGATCAGGGATGTTGATACGTTTTTCGAAAAGCAGGACCGCCCTTTCCGGATTTATTCAAACCGGGGAGCAAACGGGATAGACGGTGTCGTCTCCTCTGCCATGGGGGTATGTGAAGGAACAAAAGCGCCTGTTACCCTTGTGATTGGAGATTTATCTTTTTATCACGATTTAAACGGCTTGCTGGCGGCCAAAAAGCTGGGTATTCCACTTACTGTGATTCTTGTCAATAATGACGGGGGAGGGATTTTCTCCTTTTTGCCGCAGGCTTCTGAGAAGACACACTTTGAAGATTTGTTCGGCACACCGACAGGGCTCGATTTCAAGCATGCCGCTGCACTTTACGGCGGAACGTATTCATGCCCGGCTTCTTGGGATGAATTCAAAACAGCTTACGCGCCGCAGGCAGACAAGCCCGGACTCCATTTGATTGAAATCAAAACGGATCGCCAATCAAGAGTCCAGCTTCATCGCGATATGCTGAATGAGGCTGTGCGGGAAGTGAAAAAACAATGGGAACTGTAAACATAACGGTATCAGATGGTGTCCGATATGCAGTGGCAGACGAGGGACCGAATGCTTCCGAAGCCGTCGTCTGTCTGCACGGGTTTACCGGCAGCAAACAATCATGGACTTTTCTTGATGAAATGCTGCCTGATTCCCGTTTGATCAAAATTGATTGTTTAGGGCATGGGGAAACCGATGCCCCGCTGAATGGGAAAAGATACAGCACAAGCCGGCAAGTTTCTGACCTTGCCGAGATTTTTGATCAATTAAAACTTCACAAAGTGAAATTGATTGGGTATTCTATGGGAGGAAGGCTTGCTTACTCTTTCGCGATGACATATCCCGAGCGGGTATCGGCACTTGTGCTTGAAAGCACGACGCCGGGGCTCAAAACACTTGGGGAACGGCGGGAACGAATCATGCGGGACCGGAAGCTTGCTGATTTTATTTTACGAGACGGACTCAAAGCGTTTGTTGCGTATTGGGAGAATATCCCTTTGTTTTCATCTCAGCAGAGGCTGGCTGAAGATATTCGGCACAGGATACGATCGGGCCGTCTGCGGAACAATAAGATTGGGCTTGCGAACAGTTTAACCGGCATGGGCACCGGTTCACAGCCTTCCTTGTGGAGCCGTGTAGAGGAAATAGATGTTCCTGTGCTTCTTATCTGCGGGGAGTGGGACGAAAAATTTTGCGCCATCAATCAAGAGGTGCATAAGATGCTTCCTTCTAGTAGAATAGAGATTGTTCCAAAAGCAGGACATACGGTCCATGTGGAACAGCCGCGATTGTTTGGTAAAATAGTGAGTGAGTTTTTGACAAGCATCTGACTCATTCACATAGAGAATAAAAGGAGGTCATCATATGGCTGAATGGAAAACAAAACGGACATACGATGAGATATTGTATGAAACGTATAATGGCATTGCAAAAATAACAATCAACCGACCTGAGGTACATAATGCGTTTACCCCTAAAACGGTTGCTGAAATGATTGATGCGTTTGCTGACGCAAGAGACGACCAAAACGTTGGGGTTATCGTGCTTGCCGGTGCAGGGGACAAGGCATTTTGTTCTGGCGGAGACCAAAAAGTGCGCGGCCACGGTGGATATGTAGGAGACGACCAGATCCCGCGTCTTAACGTATTGGATCTTCAGCGTTTAATCCGCGTCATCCCGAAACCGGTTGTTGCGATGGTGTCCGGATATGCGATCGGCGGAGGCCATGTGCTTCACATCGTATGTGACTTGACAATTGCTGCGGACAACGCAATTTTTGGACAAACAGGCCCTAAAGTGGGAAGCTTCGATGCAGGTTACGGTTCTGGCTACCTGGCTCGAATTGTAGGACATAAAAAAGCACGTGAAATCTGGTACCTATGCCGTCAGTACAACGCACAGGAAGCACTGGACATGGGTCTTGTCAACACAGTCGTTCCTTTGGAACAGCTTGAAGAAGAAACGATTAAATGGTGTGAAGAAATGCTTGAAAAAAGCCCGACCGCACTGCGCTTTCTTAAAGCTGCGTTTAACGCGGACACAGACGGACTTGCTGGAATTCAGCAGTTTGCAGGGGATGCTACCCTTCTTTACTACACAACAGATGAAGCAAAAGAAGGCCGTGATTCCTTTAAGGAAAAACGCAAACCTGATTTCGGACAGTTCCCTCGTTTTCCGTGATCAGCAATACCTAGTAAACCAACAGCTTGAGACTTTGCGGTCCAAGCTGTTTTCTTTTCAATACAGACATTTTACCTCGGAGATGATGACATGCTGACAGAACAGCCCAACTGGCTCATGCAGCGGGCACAGCTGACACCTGAGAGAATCGCTCTCATCTATGAAGACCAAACCGTGACATTTGCAGAATTGTTTGCCGCGTCTAAACGAATGGCGGAACAGCTTGCCGCTCATTCGGTTCGGAAAGGGGATACTGCAGCTATTTTGCTCCAAAACCGTGCAGAAATGGTATACGCTGTTCACGCTTGTTTTTTGCTTGGTGTTAAGGCGGTGCTTTTGAATACGAAGCTGTCAACACATGAAAGGCTGTTTCAGCTGGAGGATTCGGGATCCGGCTTTTTATTGACAGATTCAAGCTTTGAGAAGAAAGAATATGAACACATCGTTCAAACGATT
This sequence comes from Bacillus sp. PS95, assembly GCF_037963565.1. Classification (NCBI taxonomy): domain Bacteria; kingdom Bacillati; phylum Bacillota; class Bacilli; order Caryophanales; family Bacillaceae; genus Bacillus; species Bacillus sp. PS95. The sequence goes on along the minus strand of NZ_CP150160.1, from coordinate 3,109,844 downwards.
GATGTGGATGAACTGATGAAAGAAGCAGCAGAGGAAATTGAGATCCAGGCTTATATGCAAATGGATGCAACGGCAACGCTGATGTATACGTCGGGTACGACAGGAAAGCCCAAGGGAGTTCAGCAAACGTTCGGAAACCATTATTTCAGTGCGGTGTCGTCCGCTCTTAATTTGGGTATAACAGAACAAGACCGCTGGCTTATCGCATTGCCGCTCTTTCATATCAGCGGATTGTCCGCATTATTTAAATCTGTGATCTATGGAATGACTGTCGTGCTTCACCAGCGTTTTTCCGTAAGCGATGTGCTGAATTCTATCAACAGGCATGAAGTGACAATGATATCTGCGGTGCAGACTATGCTGGCCAGTCTTTTGGAAGAAACAAACCGCTGCCCTGAATCCATCAGATGCATTCTTCTCGGCGGCGGTCCTGCACCGCTGCCATTGCTTGAGGAATGCCGTGAGAAAGGATTCCCTGTCTTTCAGTCATATGGAATGACAGAAACATGCTCACAAATTGTTACCCTGTCGCCGGAATTCAGTATGGAAAAGCTCGGATCTGCGGGGAAACCGCTGTTTTCATGTGAAATCAAAATAGAGCGGGACGGACAGGCATGTGAACCGTTTGTACACGGTGAAATCATGGTCAAAGGCCCGAATGTTATGAAAAGCTATTTTAACCGAGAGAGCGCAAATGAAGCCTCCTTTCAAAATGGCTGGCTGAAAACAGGTGATCTTGGTTATTTGGACAATGAAGGCTTTTTATATGTATTAGACAGACGTTCAGATCTGATCATATCCGGCGGAGAAAACATTTATCCGGCCGAAGTGGAGTCAGTGCTGCTTTCACACCCCGCTGTGGCCGAAGCCGGGGTTTCAGGGGCTGAGGACAAAAAATGGGGGAAAGTGCCTCACGCCTATCTTGTCCTTCACAAGCCTGTGAGCGCAGGAGAATTGACTGACTACTGCAAAGAACGCTTGGCGAAGTATAAAATTCCGGCAAAATTCTATGTGCTTGACCGCCTGCCGCGCAATGCGTCTAATAAGCTCTTGCGAAATCAGCTGAAGGATGCGCGTAAAGGAGAACTGCTATGATCGAAATAGAAAAAATCACGCTTTACCATTTGAGCATGAACTTAAAGAAACCGTTTAAAAACAGTATCGAAACGCTTCAAGAGCGTAAATTTCTGATCGTGGAAGCCATTGATACATCAGGTGTCACAGGCTGGGGAGAAGTTTCCGCTTTCTCTTCGCCTTGGTACACCGAGGAAACCATTGGAACATGTTTGCATATGCTAAAAGATTTTTTTATCCCAAATGTCGTCGGCCGTGAATTCAATCACCCTTCAGAAGTGCCGGACAGCCTGGCGCGGTATAAAGGAAACCGGATGGCAAAAGCGGGACTTGAATCGGCTGTATGGGATATTTATGCCAAAAAGAAGGGCGTATCCCTTGCTGAGGCATTGGGCGGAACAAGAGATAAAGTCCCTGCCGGGGTGGTAGTCGGCCTGGCGCCTCTTGACGATATGCTGAAGGAAATTGAGAGCTATCAAAAAGAAGGTTATCAAAGAATAAAAATTAAAATTCAGCCTGGGCAGGATGTGGAATTGGTCAAGGCCATCCGCAGCCGATTCCCAAACATCCCGCTTATGGCCGATGCCAATTCCTCTTACGAACTGAAGGATATCAGCCGTTTAAAGGAGCTTGATGACTATCATTTAATGATGATTGAGCAGCCGCTCCAAGCTGACGATATCGTTGACCACCGCCACCTGCAGAAACATTTGAAAACGGCCATTTGCCTTGATGAGAGCATTTGTTCAGTTGATGATGCGAGACGGGCGATTGAGCTAGGAAGCTGCAAAATTATTAATATAAAACCTTCTCGTGTCGGCGGCTTAACAGAAGCCTTAAAAATTCATGATTTATGCAAAGAGCATCATATGCAGGTTTGGTGCGGAGGAATGCTGGAAACAGGCATATCAAGAGCGCAGAACGTGGCGCTTGCTTCACTGCCTCAATTCACAATACCTGGCGATATATCTTCATCCTCACGCTATTGGGATGAAGATATTGTAACTCCTGATATTCGTATTGATAATGGATTTATTTCTGTGTCAAAACAGCCTGGTTTAGGGGTTGAGGTAAACCAAGACATTATGCGAAAATATGTGACCAAAATGGATGTTTTCACACAGCATGGTTAAGAAAAAAGCATTTTGCTATTTTGAATAAATGACACTGTGCTGTTACAGTAAAAGTGTTCGTTGAATACATCCCTTCTCGTTTGGACCGGCTGCTGACCCAGCCGGTTTTTTTATGTAAATCAGCTTGACAAAAATGGCCAAACGCGATAATTTTGCACAAAGGAAACTTTTTGTCCTGTGTAAATAAAACATGCTTTTGGCTAATTTAATGTCACATGTCTAAGAGCTGACAACATAAGATAAAACAATCGGACATTGATGGCAAAGAGGAGGAGAAATATGAGACAAGGGCTGATGGCAGCAGTGCTTTTTGCGACCTTTGCTTTAACGGGATGCGGAACGGATTCAGCCGGAAAAAGCGCTGATCAGCAATTACAAGTGACAGCGACAACATCTCAAATTGCCGATGCAGCAGAAAACATCGGAGGTAAGCATGTAAAAGTCACCTCTTTAATGGGACCGGGGGTTGATCCGCACCTTTACAAAGCTTCCCAAGGTGACACGAAAAAATTAATGTCTGCCGATGTTGTTCTGTACAGCGGGTTGCATTTGGAAGGGAAAATGGAGGATGTCCTCCAAAAAATCGGCGAACAAAAACAATCGGCGGCAGTAGCTGAGGCCATTCCGAAAAATAAGCTTATTCCCGCGGGGGAAGGCAAGACGTTTGATCCCCACGTCTGGTTCAGCATTCCGTTATGGATCTATGCGGTGGATGAAATTGAAGCGCAATTCAGCAAAGCAATGCCTCAGCACGCAGATGCCTTTCGGAAAAATGCCAAAGAGTACAAAGAAGATTTGCAATATTTAGATAAGTGGTCGCGTAAGGAGATCGCACATATTCCGGAGAAAAGCCGTGTGCTTGTGACTGCTCATGATGCGTTTGCGTACTTTGGGAATGAGTATGGATTTAAGGTAAAAGGCCTCCAGGGACTCAGCACAGATTCGGACTATGGATTAAGGGATGTTCAGGAGCTGGTTGATCTTCTGACAGACAAACAAATAAAAGCTGTGTTCGTAGAAAGCAGTGTATCTGAAAAATCAATCAATGCAGTGGTGGAAGGCGCTAAAGAAAAAGGCCATACAGTCACAATCGGCGGTCAGCTTTATTCGGATGCCATGGGTGAAAAGGGCACAAAAGAAGGCACATACGAAGGAATGTTCCGCCACAATATCAACACGATTACTAAAGCGCTTAAATAAAGAAAAGAGGTGGAGGATATGTTCCCTGTTGAGCTTGATAATGTGACGGTTGCTTATCATAAAAAGCCTGTACTGCAGGACATTTCGCTGCAGGTGCCGGAAGGAAAACTCATTGGCATTATCGGCCCGAACGGCGCGGGAAAATCAACCTTGATCAAAACGATTCTCGGTCTTGTGCCCCGAGCTTCCGGAGACATCTCTATTTACGGCAAAGACTATAAGGATCAGCGGACCAGAATCGGATATGTTCCGCAGCGCGGCTCGGTTGACTGGGATTTCCCCACAAGCGCGCTCGATGTCGTCCTAATGGGAAGATACGGGAGAATCGGTTTATTAAAGAGGCCAAAGAAAGCGGATGTGGAGATGGCGAAGGCCGCATTAGCAAAAGTCGGGATGCATGATTATGCGAAGAGGCAAATCAGCCAGCTGTCAGGCGGACAGCAGCAGCGGGTGTTTCTTGCCCGGGCACTCTGCCAGAACGCTGACATTTATTTTATGGATGAACCGTTTGCAGGTGTCGATGCAGCGACGGAGCGCGCGATTATGACGCTGTTGGCAGAACTCAAAGAAAAAGGAAAAACCGTGCTTGTCGTCCATCATGATCTGCAGACCGCCGAGGATTATTTCGATTGGATCTTACTGCTTCATTTAAGAAAAATCGCTTTCGGACCGGCGGAAAACGTTTTTACGATCGAAAACCTGCAAAAAACATATGGAGGAAGGCTTACGTTTTTAAAAGATAAAGTGCTGGCAGAAGGACATAAGGAGTGAACGCAATGTTTGAAAGTTTGTGGCTGCAGCTCCAGCATCCGAATACACAGTGGGTGCTGGCCGGTACGCTTTTGCTCGGGACGGCAAGCGGTGTTTTGGGCAGCTTTGTGCTGCTGAGAAAGCAAAGTTTAATCGGCGATGCGATGGCCCATTCAGCTCTGCCGGGAGTGTGTCTCGCTTTTCTGTTCACCGGGCAAAAATCACTGCCTTTCTTTTTGCTGGGGGCAGCGCTCGCCGGACTGCTCGGAACGTTTTGTATTCAGCTGATTCCTCGGCTTTCAAAAACAAAGGAGGACTCGGCGATCGGGATTGTTCTTTCTGTGTTTTTTGGCGTCGGGATCATTCTGCTGACATATATTCAGCAACAGGGGGCGGGAAGCCAAAGCGGGCTTGATTCTTTTTTATTCGGCCAGGCTGCTTCATTGGTCAGGCAGGATATCATCCTTATTGCAGGGATATCCGCTGTTCTGCTGCTCCTATGTATTGTTTTCTTTAAGGAATTTACATTGATTACTTTTGATCTCGCGTTTGCAAAGGGATTAGGAATCCCGGTGCGTTTTTTAAACGGGCTTTTGGCTTGTCTGATTGTCTGTGCTGTCGTCATTGGGCTTCAGACTGTTGGTGTGATATTAATGGCGGCTATGCTGATTACACCTGCCATAACCGCGAGATATTGGACCGAACGATTAACCGGGATGATCATCATTGCCGGGATTACAGGCGGGGTCAGCGGAGTGGCCGGAACCCTGCTTAGCACCACGATGAAGGGAATGGCGACAGGGCCATTAATGATCTTATCTGCAACGCTGCTCTTTCTTGTTTCAATGATTTGCGCGCCTAAGCGGGGATTGGCTGCTAAAGCCATAAGGCTGATGAGGCTGCGGCGCAGAACAAGCAGGGAGCAAGTGCTTTTGGAGATTTATGAACAGTATGAAAAGAATAATCTTTGTGTAACTGTTGAAAGTGTAAGAAAGAAAAGACGCCTATCCCCTTCATTATGCCTTAAGGCATTAAATGACTTGGAACAAGAGAGGTGCATTGAGCGTATCGAAAATGGGATTTGGCAAATCACAAGCAAAGGGATAGAAAAAGGCTATCACACAGCTTTGAAGCAGCGGATGTATGAAGTGTATCTCATGCATGAAATGGAACTTGCCAATATAGAATCCGATCAGGACTACTTTGACCCGGACCGTTTACCGAGAGAAACGAGAGAGCGGCTTTATTCACTCTTAAAGCTGTATGGACGGATGCCTGAGCGTCGAAAAGCGTCTCATGATGCCGAGAAGGGACAGATCGCAAATGAGTTTTGAAGCATGGATTATAGCTACGGGTGTATTAGTCGGTGTAAGCTGCGGATTGATCGGCACATTTCTTGTGCTGAGAAGCATGGCGATGCTGGCCGACGCAATCAGTCATACAGTGTTGCTTGGCATTGTCGGCGCTTTTCTAGTGACGGGAAGTCTCGACGGGATTTCTATGTTTATCGGCGCAGCCGCAACCGGTCTGTTAACGGCTTTCTTGGTTCAGCTTCTTCATAGCAAGGGGGTTCAATCAGATGCTGCCATAGGAGTTGTGTTTACATCCTTATTTGCAATCGGGGTTATATTGCTTTCTGTGTATGGAGCGAATGTCCATCTCGATATTGAGCACTCGTTAATGGGAGAAATCGCTTTTGTGCCGTGGAATACGGTGACGGTATTCGGGGTTGATATTGGGCCGAAAGCGTTTTGGATGCTGGCATCTGTTCTGGTTTTAAACGTAGTGTTGATCAGTGTGTGCTATAAGGAGTTTAAAATCGCTTCGTTTGATCCTCAAATGGCTTTAGCCTTGGGAATACCGGTTTTGCTCATTCATTACGTGCAAATGGGCATGCTGTCCTTGACGACTGTTGCTTCCTTTGATTCGGTGGGTGCAGTATTGGTTGTGGCCATGCTGATTGTTCCGCCGGCTGCGGCACATTTGCTGACAGACCGGCTTCTTTATATGCTGATTCTCAGCGCGTTGATTGGCGGGCTGTCGGCGGTCATGGGCTATTTTTTCGCAACGTGGCTTAATGTTTCGATTTCAGGAGCGATGGCGGCCATGACAGGTGTATGTTATGCAAGCGCCTTTTTGTTTTCACCTGCAAACGGGGTCATAACTAAAAAGCTGAGAACACTCAACATGCAAAAAGAAAGAGCTGGCTGATGCAGCTCTTTCTTTTAATTACAAATCATGCGGCTTAAACGTTTTGCAGTCTGTTTCCCGGCTGTTTTCAGCCGTTTCACCAGTATGGCTGACAACATAAATGGCATCAGCGGTGCATTTGTTACCTTTGCCCCAATAAGAACAGTTGTTGACCTCACATAGAATTTTCTGCTCCATGCCATCCCCTCCTTATAAAGGTTCTGGATTAGTATAGCCGGCTGGCTTGCCCTCTATTCCTCCTGGCGGATATAGCGTTTATCTCGCATAAACATTTTCCAGAAGAAAAAGAAGCCCGGAAATAGAATGATAAATGCAACGATATACGTTGCAAACAGCGCTCTGAACGTTGCTGGCTCTGTGAAGCCTGACATGACTGTCACATCGGGATAAATCATATACGGAAGATGCGCCCGCCCGTACGCGTAGCTTGCGAGAAAATACTGTATCCCAATCGCGACAAGTGCAAGCCGCGGTTTTCCGATGTTTTGCCCAAAGCTCTTATTAGGCAGAAAAAGGGCGATTCCAGCAATGACAAATGTAATGAACGATGCAATAATCCAAGTAAAATCATTCATCATTCCGCTGTACAGCCAGTTTGCTTCATTCCGCATTGTCACCATAATGCATACTGCAAACAACAGTGAAATCGGGCCGGTAATCAGGGCGCTTTTTCTGTAGGCTCGGTACGCATCCTGTTCCTCTGCCACATTTGAAACATCTGCAAGCAGCAGCGAGGACAAAAATAAGGTGCTTAAAATCGCAAACCCGATAAATGAATAGGCGTTGGGGCTTGAAAAGATTTTAGACATATTTAAGTTATAGATTCCATCCGTTTTTTCTATAAACCCTCCGTGTGTCACAGGAAGCACCAAAATTAAAATAGCAGGAATGATAAAGCCGGAGATGCCGGAAATATATCTTAGCGTTTTCCGCTCCTTTGCTGTATTTGAAAACACGAGAAATCCGCTTCGAATCGCTAAAAGCAGTAAAATCATGCTTCCGGGAATTAATAAAACGGTGCCGAGCACAAATGTCGCGCCGGGGAAAAAACTGAAAAGCGCCACGACGATGGCCACAATAAAGACATTTGTGACCTCCCAAGTCGGGGACAAAAAGCGATTCGCAATATCGGTGGCCTTCATATGCTCCTTGTTTAAATAGATCATAGACCAAAATCCCGCTCCAAAATCCATTGTCGCCATGACGGCGTAAATAAACACAAAGCCCCAGATAATTGAGATGGCGATCAGAGCGTCAGTTGAAATCTCCATTTGTCGATCTTCCTTCCATTTGGTTTCCTGTTTGCGGAGCCATTACGACTCCGCTGTATTTAAATCTTCGTCAACCGGGTGCTTGCGGAAATAGTACAGCAGCACGTAGACGACAGCAGCGCCTAACACGGCATAAACAAATGTGAAAAACAAGAAGAGCACTCCGATCGAACCAGTCGTTGTTACGACATCCGATGTTTTCAGCAGATGATAGATGACCCAAGGCTGCCTCCCTGTACAGGCGAAAATCCAGCCGAATTCAATGCCGATAAGACTAAAAGGCCCTGCTGTCATGAAAATGACCAAAAGCCACGTCGGGAAACGGTCTTTCTTAAGCACCTTTCTCCAGACCACACCGATGATGGAATAAAGAATCAACAGCATGCCTACTCCGACCATCGCATTAAACAGCGTGTGAATAAAAAGCGGCGGCCATTCATCTCTAGGAAATGCATTCAATCCCTTTACAACAGTGTCAAAACGGTTCGCTGCCAAAAAGCTTAAAGCCCATGGAATCTCGATAGCCCATTTTACTTTTTCTTCATTCGGGTCGGTAAAACCGCCGATAGCGAGCGGGGCGTGGGATCTTGTTTCAAATAGGCCTTCCGCACCGGCTAATTTTTCGGGCTGGTATTCGTACAGCATCTGTGCAGATTCGTGTCCGTTCAAAGCGGTCAGCAATGAAAAAATACCGCCGATCGTCAGTGCGAGCAAAAGGGCTTTCCGGTGAAAGCGATAGACCTTTTCCTTTTTCCTCGTTCGGATCATTTTATACGCCGCAACAGAAGCCACGATAAACGCACCGGTCATAAACGCGGACAGCACGACATGGCCGGCAGTGATAAAAAAGCTAGGATTAAAAAACGCAGCCCACGGGTCAACATCTGTAATTTTTCCGTTTAAAATTTTAAAACCGGCGGGCGTACCTTCAAAAGCGTGAACATTCGTGATCAGAACAGCGGATGCTGCTGCCCCGACTAACACAAAGAAAACAGCAACAATCCTCATTGCAGGTGACAAACGGTCTGCAGCGTATACATAAATCGACATGAATAGGGCTTCAACAAAAAAAGCATAGATTTCAATTTGAAATGGCAGGGACATCACCCGGCCGATGACTTCCATAAATCCCGGCCATAAAAGCGCGAGCTGAGTGCCCGCGATCGTTCCGGTCGGTATGGCGACCCCCAGCAAAACGGCTTGTGCTTTCGTCCATCTTTTCGCCATGATCGCATAATGGTCATCTTTCGTTTTTTGATAGATCAATTCCGCCACTAAAATCATGAGCGGCAGACCGACTCCGAGTGTTGCGAAAATAATATGAAAGCCCATTGTCGTGCCAAAGAGGCTTCTGGCCAAAACTAAATCATCCACAATCGTAAACCACCTTTCCAAAAAGACGTTCTGTATGTATTTTGGGTTTATTATTTGCTTCCTCGGTTAGATTATTCTTCCTATTCTTAAATGCCATGAGGTTTACGATGTGAAAACAGAGGGAAGGATATAAGAAGATTGACAAAACGTTTGTAAGGTTATAAAATAAAACGTAATTATTACGATTTATTGAAAGGAGATTCACATGAAAGAAGGAATTCATCCGAAGAACCACAAAGTGATATTTCAGGATGTCAACAGCGGCTACCGTTTTCTCAGCACCTCTACGAAAACATCTAATGAAACAGCAGAGTGGGAAGACGGAAACACATATCCTGTCATTAAAGTAGAGGTAAGCTCTGACACGCATCCGTTTTATACAGGCCGCCAGAAATTCAATGAAAAAGGCGGACGAGTTGAGCAGTTCAAAAAACGCTATAACATGGGGAAATAAGGCAGGCCTGAGGGTTTGTCTTTTTTTATTATGACGAATAAACAAGGGTTGTGATATATTGAAGAGTAAAAAGAATAGAAAGGGACAACGAACATGAGTCTTCTAAATGATATTCTCGAATTTAACAAGACATTTACTGAACAAAGAGAGTATGAAAAGTATCAAACATCAAAATTTCCAGATAAAAAAATGGCGATTCTTTCTTGCATGGATACTCGTCTGGTTGAACTGCTGCCGCATGCGATGAATTTGCGAAACGGTGATGTGAAAATCATTAAAAGTGCCGGTGCGCTTGTGACACACCCATTCGGAAGCATCATGAGAAGTATACTCGTCGCAGTGTACGAGCTGAATGCAGATGAGGTGTGTGTGATCGGGCATCACGATTGCGGCATGAGCAAAATCAGCAGCAAAAGCATGCTTGAAAAAATCAAAGCAAGAGGGATTCCGGAAGAACGCATCGAAACAATAAAGTACTCCGGTGTAGACTTTGATCAATGGTTTAAAAGCTTTGATTCAGTGGAAGCGAGTGTGAAAGACAGCGTAGATGTTATTAAACATCACCCGCTGTTCCCTGAAAACGTTCCGGTCCATGGCTTAGTCATTGATCCTAAAACCGGAAAACTGGATCTTATCGTAAACGGTTATAACAATTAATGTTTTTGTTTCTTTTCAGGAACGGGATCGACTCCTCCCGGATGGAACGGGTGGCATTTCAAAATCCGTTTGATTGTCAGCCATCCGCCTTTTAAAGCGCCATGTGTTTTAATCGCTTCGATTCCATATTGGGAACAGGTCGGATAAAAGCGGCACGTTGGCGGTGTCAGGGGCGAGATGAATTTTTGATATCCTCTGATCAGAGCGATGAATAGGGTTTTCATGTTTCTTCAGCAACCTTTCTGATGCAAGTATAAGAAAAAAAACACAGATTGAAAAGTTAATCAATAATTCTTATCGGAAAAGTATGTTATAATGAAATTACATTTTTAAAAAAGGGGAGAGTGCCATTATGCCTTCAGTAGAAAGTTTTGAGCTTGATCATAATGCGGTTGTTGCTCCATATGTAAGACATTGCGGCGTGCATAAAGTGGGAACAGACGGCGTTGTCAATAAATTTGACATTCGTTTTTGCCAGCCAAATAAACAGGCGATGAAGCCTGACACCATTCACACACTCGAGCATTTGCTCGCGTTTACGATTCGTTCTCACGCTGAGAAATACGATCATTTTGATATCATTGATATTTCTCCAATGGGCTGCCAGACAGGCTATTATCTAGTTGTGAGCGGAGAGCCGACATCAGCGGAAATCGTTGATCTGCTTGAAGACACAATGAAGGAAGCGGTAGAGATTACAGAAATACCAGCTGCGAATGAAAAGCAGTGCGGCCAAGCGAAGCTTCATGATCTGGAAGGCGCTAAACGTTTAATGCGTTTCTGGCTTTCACAGGATAAAGAAGAATTGCTAAAAGTATTTGGCTAATATAGAAAGGACCTTTTTGCGCTTAAGCAAAAAGGTCTTTTTTGTGACGTCTCATATTTTGTGTACCATTTGCTGTAAGCGTTTGCTACTATTTAGGTAAACGATGAAAGGGTGATGGCATGAAAAAGATGTTGGTTGTTCTGCTTTTTTCTGCTTTTTTGCTTAACGGATGCGGATCTGGTGAAAGCAAAGCAAATACGGCTGAGACGCCCGAGGTTTTGGATGTCAAGCTGACCGGGCCTGAAAAAGTAAATCCCGGAGAAAGCGCTGCTTATGAAGCAGCCGTATCATATGGTGATGAAGCTGTGACGGATGCCGATGAAGTAGAGTTTGAAGTATGGAAAGAAGGGGAAAAAGACGCAAGCCAAATGTTTAAGGCGAAACAAGAAAAAGGCGTATACCGATTGGAAACGACGTTTAAGGAAGATGGTGTATACACTGTCCAATCTCATGTCACAGCAAAAAAACAGCATAGCATGCCGACCTTAAAAGTCCAAGTCGGAGACGCCGATGCTGCCAGCAATCAGTCAGAAGAGGAGCATTCACATCATCATTGATTGTGTGAATCAGAGTGATTTTCTTGTGGTGGATCAATGGTATGCTTTACATTATAGGCTTTTACAGTCGTCCAAATGGTTACAAGCAAAACAGCCAGCACAATCAAAATACTTATCGTAATGAGAAGCGTCATGACATTCCACCTCCCGTTTTTTAACAATTGTAGCATAATAGAAGAAATCGTGACAGATAAGGGTAAAAAAGAGGTTTTAGCGTACGATATTAAGGGTATACATAGTCATATAACAAGGAGGAGATACCATGTCAGAACAATTGATTCAAGCAGTGAACAAACAAGTAGCCAACTGGACGGTCATGTATGTGAAACTACATAATTATCACTGGTATGTGAAAGGGAAAGATTTCTTCACTCTTCATGAAAAGTTTGAGGAGCTGTACAACGAAACAGCAACTTATATTGATGACTTAGCAGAACGTCTTTTGGCGCTGAACGGAAAACCGATTGCAACAATGAAGGAATCCTTAGAAACGGCTTCTGTCAAAGAAGCTGCTGGAAATGAAACAGCTGAACAAATGGTTCAAAGCGTATATGATGATTTCACAGTCATCGCGGAAGAGCTGAAAAACGGCATGGATTTAGCTGATGAAGTCGGTGACGAAACAACAGGGGACATGCTTCTTGCGATCCATCAAAATATTGAAAAACATAACTGGATGCTAAAAGCTTACCTAGGTTAAGTTCAAAAATAGAACGGCCGGATGTCTTAAAAAAGACGTCCGGCTTTTCTTTTTGTATCTGAAAAATAGGCGACAACCAGTCCATTTTTCTGAAAAATCCAATCCGTTTGGCTTGTTTTCCATAGAATATCGTAAGGCCGTTTCTGTGAAAGGATGTTGGGATAAATGGATAGAGACTTTGGCATCTTTTCGTTAATAGCAGTCAGCGTTTCAGCAGCGGGTTTTTTCTTTGGAGGTTTTCAGTATTCATTTCTGATTTTGCTCTCTCTTATGGCAATTGAATTTATCAGTACGACTTTGAAGGAAACGATTATTCACAAACTGTCGTTTAAGAAGATATTTGCCCGGCTTGTCAAAAAATTAGTCACGCTGGCTCTGATCTCTGTATGCCACTTTTTTGATCAGCTGCTGAATACAGAGGGATCAATTCGTGACTTGGCTATTATGTTTTATATTCTTTATGAATCTGTGCAAATTGTTGTGACAGCCAGTTCTCTTGGCATACCGGTTCCTCAGATGCTTGTCGATCTTTTAGAAACGTTAAAAAATAAATTTAAGCGCAAACCGTAACTTTTCCCTGTTCGCGGGTCATAATAAAGCCCAGAGCGTCGGTCGCACTTTTCGGCAAAAGCTATCGCAAAAAAACTGTACGAGCTAGTCTGCATGCAGAACCTGACGGCGTGCTGGGTTTCCCCTTATTTTTTGATAAAAGGCTTCCGAAGAAACGTAACTGTGGTATGATGTATGGAAGATAGCTAGGAACGGATTTGAGGGATAAACATGTACGAGTTTAAAGATTATTATCAGAATACTGTTCAGCTTTCCTTTGACGATCAGCCTTTCTCGGACAGCCCGAAGCATGTCTGGGTGATTTGCCGTTTTGGCGGCAAATGGCTTTTAACAGAACATGAGGACAGAGGCTATGAGTTTCCAGGCGGGAAAGTAGAGCCGATGGAGTGCGCAGAAGAGGCTGCGCTCCGGGAAGTAAAGGAAGAGACGGGCGCGAGAGTCAAAAGCCTCAAGTATCTCGGACAGTATAAAGTTCTCGGAAAAGAAAAAGTGATTGTGAAAAGTATATATTTTGCAGATATAGAAAAGCTTGAAAAGCAAGCTGATTACTTTGAAACGAAAGGCCCGGTTTTGTTTCACGAGCTTCCGGAGAACCTTTCCCGCAATAAAAAATTCAGCTTTATTATGAAGGATTCCGTACTTCCGATCAGTTTGAAAAAACTGAAAGAATCTGGATGGATTGAATAAAAAACCCGGCACATGTGCCGGGTTTTTTATGTCCTCCCCTTCGTCCATTTCTTTTCCAGCAGCTCGACGCCCTGATACATCAGAGTGGCGAAGATGGCGATGATCAGCAGGCTTAAGAAGACGAGTGTAAAATTGAAGACTTGGAATCCGTAAATAATCATATATCCTAATCCGACCTTCGAAACGAGGAATTCCCCTACAATGACGCCAACCCATGATAAACCGACGTTCACTTTTAGTGTTGAAATAATCGCGGGGGAGGATGCAGGCAGTATGACTTCTTTAAAAATAACCCACTTTTTTGCGCCGAATGTTTTCATGACTTTCGTATAGTTTTCGTCGACCTCCTGGAAGGCGGTATAGACAACGATGGTTGTGATAATGACGCTGATGATGGCTCCCATCGCAATGATGCTGATAAAACTGGGGCCGAGCGCGACAATCAGGATCGGGCCCAGGGCTACTTTCGGCATTGCATTCAAAATCACAAGGTACGGATCTAAAATTCTGGCAAGTCGGTTAGACCACCATAACAAAGCGGCGAGGCACGTGCCCATAAACGTCCCAAGCAAAAAGCCAAGCACCGTTTCAAATAAAGTGACGCCGATGTGTGACAGTAAAGAACCGTCACCAAGTTTCTCCAGCAATAATCGCCACACAGCTGATGGAGAGCTGAAGATCAGCGGATCGATCCAGCCCTGCCTGCTGGAGGTTTCCCAGCCCGAGAAAAAGAGAATAAATATGGCAAGCTGAAAGGAATGGACCTTCCACTTTTCCTTTTTCTGTTTGAATTGATACTGCTCGTGAAGCAGATCAATGGTTTCTTTGCTGTTTCTCAAGAGAATTCAGCTCCTTCCATATCGTTTGAAACAGTGTCTGGAAGGAAGGTTCCTGACGGGCGTCAAAAGGCAACATTGCGGCCAATTCCTTAGGAATGGTAAAAATCTGATGGATGGTGCCCGGCTGATTTGAAAATAAAAAGATCGTATCGCTCATCGCTATCGCTTCCCCTATATCATGAGTGACAAGCACTGCTGTTTTTTGATATTCCTTTAATGTGCGGAATACCAGGTTTTCCAAAGACAGCTTTGTCTGAAAATCAAGCGCGGAAAATGGCTCATCCAGCAAAAGCAGACTAGGGTTAGGCGCAAGTGTTCTTGCAAGCGCAGCCCGCTGGCGCATCCCGCCTGACAGCTCTTTCGGATATTTTTTCTCCACATCTATGAGGCCGAACTCCGGCAATAGACCGAGTGCAGCGGCTTTGCTTTCTTCTGTCAGCGTGTCGGCGATTTTTAAACCGAGAAGCACATTTTCCTCGATAGATTTCCAGGGAAATAAGTAATCCTGCTGAAGCATATAGCCAATATTATGTTCTTTTTGATTCGGCTCACGGCCTTCAATCAGAACTCTGCCTTCTGATGGCTCAATCAAACCGGCAATAATGGAAAGCAGTGTTGTTTTTCCGCAGCCGCTTGGGCCGAGAAATGAGATGAAATCACCTTTTTCGGCATCGAAATGAATATCCCGCACAGCCGTTGTTTTTTCTTTAATAGAAAAATAAGTATGGGTTACATGGTCGACATGTAAGAAAGACATAGATGGCGCCTCCTATTTCTCCGAGGTGACTTTTTCAGCAATATGTTTATTTACAAGCTGATTGTATGGAATGTGCTTCGGCAGTTCTCCCGATTGATCCATAATGGTTTGGAGAAGCTCCCATTCTTTTTCGTTAAGCAGAGGGTCTGGCGAATATGAATGCTGTTTTTTATAGCGTTCAATGGATGTTTCGATGACGTCTGGGTCGGTATCATCAAATTCATCTTTAATGGCATCTGTGATGTCCTTCGCAGAATGATTTTCAACCCACTGCTGCGCCTTATAAATGGCTTTTGTAAACTTGACGGCTGTGTCTTCATTTTTCTTCAAATAGCTTTGTTTCGCCATAAAAGTCGTATAAGGAACCTCTCCTGATTCTTCTCCGAATGAAGCAACGATATGGCCGATGCCTTTTTTCTCAAAGAGAGAAGCCTGCGGTTCAAAGAGCTGTACATACTCACCGGTTCCAGAAGCAAACGCATTGGCAATATTGGCGAAGTCTATGTTCTGGATAAGGTCTATATCCTTATGCGGGTCAATCTTATGTTTGTTCAGCACATACTCGCCGACCATTTGCGGCATGCCGCCTTTTCGCTGGCCGAGAAACGTTTTTCCTTTCAGCTGATCCCAGTCGAAGTGTTCAACATCTTCTCTCGCGACAAGAAACGTTCCGTCTGTCTGAGTCAGCTGGGCGAAATTAATGACGGGATCTTTAGCCCCTTGCGCTTCGACATAAATAGATGTTTCTGACCCGACAAGCGCGATGTCGGAGCCGTTGGAAAGAAGCGATGTCATCGTTTTGTCTCCGCCCCAGGTCGTATTCACATCGACATCAAGCCCTTCTTCCTTAAAAAAACCTTTAGACTCAGCAACATATAAAGGTGCGTAAAAAATTGAATGGGTCACTTCAGCTACTTTGACTTTGGTGAGCGTTTCTTCCTGCTTGCAAGCCGCCAGGGCGATCATCAGAAAGATACTGCCGACACAGGCGAAGCCCAGCCTTAACCATCTGTTCACATAGACAACCTCCTTATTTCGCATCAAGTTAATATCCTTTTTTGCTTTACATATCGTATGATGGGTATAAAAATGTGTGAATGCCTAACCAGGTTCTCCGGATGTAATTTTGGAGTAAGGAAAGCATATAGAAAAAAAGGAGGCGGCTGTTTTGATTGTAGAGAAAAGAAGATTTCCGTCGCCAAGCCAGCATGTGCGTTTGTATACGATCTGCTATCTGTCAAATGGATTACGGGTTAAGGGGCTTCTGGCTGAGCCGGCGGAACCGGGACAATATGACGGATTTTTATATTTGCGCGGCGGGATTAAAAGCGTGGGCATGGTTCGGCCGGGCCGGATTATCCAGTTTGCATCCCAAGGGTTTGTGGTGTTTGCTCCTTTTTACAGAGGAAAT
The DNA here is from genome assembly GCF_037963565.1 of Bacillus sp. PS95. Taxonomy (NCBI): domain Bacteria; kingdom Bacillati; phylum Bacillota; class Bacilli; order Caryophanales; family Bacillaceae; genus Bacillus; species Bacillus sp. PS95. The sequence continues at coordinate 3,093,373 of NZ_CP150160.1, read as the reverse complement.
CAAGGAGGAGAAGGCAATGAGGATTTTGCCGGAGAAGACAGGGAGGATGCATTTTCTGCTTTTCGCCTGCTTCAGCAGCACCCAAATGTCAAGAAGGATAGAATCCACATCTTCGGTTTTTCCCGCGGCGGAATTATGGGAATGCTCACTGCGATCGAAATGGGCGGGCAGGCAGCTTCATTTGTTTCCTGGGGAGGCGTCAGTGATATGATTCTTACATACGAGGAGCGGCAGGATTTGCGGCGAATGATGAAAAGAGTCATCGGCGGAACACCGAAAAAGGTGCCTGAGGAATATCAATGGAGGACACCGTTTGACCAAGTAAACAAAATTCAGGCTCCCGTGCTGTTAATCCATGGAGAAAAAGACCAAAATGTTTCAATTCAGCATTCCTATTTATTAGAAGAGAAGCTAAAACAACTGCATAAGCCGGTGGAGACGTGGTACTACAGTACATTCACACATTATTTCCCGCCAAAAGAAAACCGGCGTATCGTGCGGCAGCTCACACAATGGATGAAAAACCGCTGACAGTGAAATATGTTATGATAAAGAAAAAAGAGAACGAAAGGGGATTTCACTTTGGGAATGCCTATTGAATTTAATACACTGATTGTGACAAAAGGAAAAGAAGTTCGCATAGATGAAAATATATTCACGTTAGAGAAGGACGGATACCGAGTATATCCGATGGAGATTCCAATGGATGTACGCAAAACAAAGTTTGGCGAAAAGTCAGGCACAGCTGAAGTGCAGAAGCTTCAATGGGAAGAAGGCCGGACCATCATTACATACAAGCTGACTTCTTTGCATTCCGTCAATTAAAACAAGCCAAGAGCACAATTGCTCTTGGCTTTTGTTTTTTATACGAGAGGGCCGCCTGCCTGGGCGATGGCATCGGTATGTGCGAACTTTTTAAAGTTCTCTTTGAATTCATTTGCAAGGTAGACTGCTTTTTCTTTGTATTCTTCCTTGTTGGTCCACGTGTTTTCAGGCTGAAGGATATGATCAGGAACGCCAGGAACATGGGCCGGAATGTGCAGGCCGAAAATATCGTCAGTTATCATTTCAGCATCCTCTAATTTACCTTCAATCGCTGCTTTGACCATTGCTCTAGTGTAAGAAAGCTTCATTCGTTCGCCTGTACCGTATCCGCCCCCGGTCCAGCCGGTATTGACTAAGAAAACGTCTGCGCCGTGTTCATCGATCTTTTTGCCGAGCATTTCAGCATAGACGTGAGCAGGAAGCGGCAGGAACGGTGAGCCGAAGCATGTAGAAAACGTCGTTTCAGGAGACGTGACACCACGTTCGGTTCCAGCAAGCTTACTCGTGTAACCGCTCAAGAAATGGTACATGGCCTGCTCCTTCGTTAGTTTGCTGATCGGCGGCAGGACTCCGAAGGCATCAGCCGTCAAAAATACAATTGCTGACGGATGGCCGGCCATGCTTGGAGTCACGATGTTGTCAATCATATGAATCGGGTAAGCTGCCCGCGTGTTTTCAGTATAGAAGGAATCATCATAATTGGCTTCGCGTGTATCTTCATCCACAACGACATTTTCGAGAACAGACCCGAAGCGGATCGCGTTAAAGATTTGCGGCTCCTTTTCCTCGCTTAAATGAATGCACTTAGCGTAGCACCCGCCTTCAATATTAAAGACGCCTGTATCAGACCAGCCATGTTCATCGTCACCGATCAGCTTGCGGTCAGCATCTGCCGACAGGGTGGTCTTGCCTGTTCCTGACAGTCCGAAGAAAAGGGCGACATCGCCTTTTTCACCGACATTGGCGGAGCAGTGCATAGATAAAATATCTCTTTCAGGCAGCAGGAAATTCATAATGGAGAAAATGGACTTCTTCATTTCACCGGCATACTCAGTTCCGCCGATTAAAATTGTCCGCTTTTCGAAAGAGACAATAATAAACGTTTCGGAATGAGTGCCGTCTGTTTTTGGATCCGCTTTGAAGTGCGGAGCAGAAAGAATGGTGAACGGCTGCTCAACTGTTTTCTTATCATTTCCTTCCGGACGGATAAACAGCTGCCGCGCAAATAAATTGTGCCATGCGAACTCATTTACGACAGTGATCGGAAGCCTGTATTTCTCGTCTGCTCCGGCAAATCCTTCGAAAACAAACAGTTCATCTCGCTCCTTTAAATAGCTGACAACTTTCGTGTACAGCCGCTCAAACGCTTCTTCTGAAATCGGCTGATTCACCGGGCCCCAATCGATCTTATTTTTCGTGCTTTCTTCCTCCACGATGAATTTATCTTTAGGTGAGCGTCCTGTGTAAGCGCCTGTAGTCGCGCGAACAGCACCTGTGGATGTTAAAATGCCTTCGTTTCGGGAGAGGACTTTTTCTGTTAGCTGTGCTGCTGATAAATTATGACGCACATTTGGACATGTTAATAAGGCTTGTAAATCAGCGGTCAAATCAACTGAGTTCATATGAAACCTTCCTTTATCGTTTTTTGTGTTTTGCTAATTGTGAATTAGTATAACATATATTTTCAAATAGTCTATACTATTTATTATTTTTTGTGTGTGCATTTCCATTGTTTTCCCTCAATATAGGTGCCTATTTCTTCTGAATCATATTGACATTGCAAACCCTTTTACGATAAGATATTTCATTGAGCGGATACTCTTATCCCGAGCTGGCGGAGGGACAGGCCCTATGAAGCCCAGCAACCGGTTTCTCTGTTATTTATTATGTTCAACTGAGTGAGACAACCAAGGTGCTAACCTGTTGCAAGGTTGTATGATTCCTTGAGCGATAAGAGTGAAAGGCACAAAGACCAAACCCTTTCCTCGATGGAAAAGGTTTTTTTATTTCATAAATATGCCAATTAACATTCTCTAATATAACTGTACATTGTATAAGAGGGAGCGAGTTCCGTATCATATATACAAGGTCTTTCGGGAGGCCTTGTGCAGGAGGAAGCAAATCATGAGTAAAAATCGTCGTTTATTTACATCAGAATCTGTTACGGAGGGGCATCCGGATAAAATCTGTGACCAGATTTCTGACAGCATTTTAGATGAAATTTTAAAGAAAGACCCTAACGCGCGTGTTGCTTGTGAAACATCTGTGACAACAGGTTTGGTTCTTGTAAGCGGAGAGATCACAACTTCTACGTATGTTGACATTCCGAAAACGGTTCGCCAAACCATTAAAGAAATCGGATACACACGTGCAAAATACGGATTTGATGCGGAAACTTGTGCGGTTTTAACATCAATTGATGAGCAGTCTGCTGATATCGCGATGGGCGTAGACCAAGCGCTTGAAGCCCGTGAAGGCACAATGAGCGACGAAGAAATTGAAGCGATTGGTGCGGGTGACCAAGGATTAATGTTCGGTTATGCGTGCAACGAAACGAAAGAGCTTATGCCTCTTCCAATTTCACTTGCCCATAAATTAGCCCGCCGCCTAAGTGAAGTCCGTAAAGAAGATATTCTTCCGTACCTTCGCCCTGACGGCAAAACACAGGTAACGGTTGAGTACGATGAAAATAACAAACCAGTCCGCATTGACGCGATTGTGATTTCAACTCAGCATCATCCTGAAATTACACTTGAGCAAATTCAGCGCAACATTAAAGAACATGTAATCAATCCGGTTGTTCCTGAAGAGCTGATTGATGAAGAAACAAAATATTTCATCAACCCTACAGGACGTTTCGTAATCGGAGGCCCTCAAGGGGATGCGGGACTTACAGGACGCAAAATCATCGTTGATACGTACGGCGGCTATGCACGCCACGGCGGAGGCGCGTTCTCAGGTAAGGACGCGACGAAGGTAGACCGTTCTGCAGCTTATGCGGCAAGATACGTTGCGAAAAACATCGTTGCGGCTGAGCTTGCTGATTCTTGCGAAGTACAGCTTGCTTACGCGATCGGTGTTGCACAGCCTGTGTCAATCTCAATCAACACATTCGGTTCCGGAAAAGCTTCTGAGGAAAAACTGATTGAAGTTGTTCGCAATAACTTTGATTTACGACCTGCCGGCATTATCAAAATGCTTGATTTGCGCCGTCCGATCTACAAACAAACTGCTGCGTACGGCCACTTTGGACGTCACGATGTTGACCTTCCATGGGAGCGCACAGACAAAGCGGAGCAGCTGCGTAAAGAAGCGTTAGGAGAATAATTTTATAGCCGCTTACTGGTTAAGCGGCTTTCCCTTTTTTATCGTTGTATTCATGTTTATTTTTTTACATAACTGTGAAACCAAATACTATTCACAGCGTCTATAAATAGGGGTTCAATGATGACAATTTTAATTATGGAGGCAATACTATGTGTGGATTTGTCGGGGTTTTTAACAAGCATCCGTTAGCTCAAACCGCTGATCAAGAAGAACTAATCAAACAAATGAACCAAATGATCGTTCACCGCGGTCCTGACAGTGATGGATATTTCCATGATGAGCACGTCGGCTTCGGATTCAGACGGCTCAGCATTATTGATGTAGAAAATGGCGGACAGCCTTTATCATATGAAGATGAAACATATTGGATTATCTTTAACGGAGAAATCTATAACTATATCGAACTGAGAGAAGAACTTGAAGCAAAGGGGTACACATTCAACACGGATTCGGACACAGAGGTTCTTCTTGCGACTTACCGTCACTATAAAGAAGAAGCGGCGTCCAAACTGCGCGGTATGTTTGCCTTTCTGATTTGGAATAAAAACGATCATGTGCTTTATGGGGCAAGAGATCCATTCGGCATTAAACCGTTGTACTACACAACGATCAATGATCAGGTTTATTTTGCCTCAGAGAGAAAAAGTTTAATGGTTGCTCAGAATGATATTGAAATAGATAAAGAGGCATTGCAGCAGTACATGTCTTTCCAATTTGTTCCTGAACCAAGCACGCTTGATGCCCATGTGAAAAAAGTAGAGCCGGGTTCACAATTCACAATCCGCCCGGACGGCGATATCACATTCAAAACGTATTTCAAAGCGAACTTCAAGCCGGTTCAGACTGAAGAAGACAAGCTTGTGAAAGAAGTCCGAGACGCGATCTATGACTCTGTAAACGTTCATATGAGAAGTGACGTTCCTGTCGGTTCGTTCCTGTCTGGCGGGATTGATTCTTCCTTTATTGTGTCTGTTGCGAAGGAATTTCATCCAAGCTTAAAAACATTCTCTGTCGGCTTTGAACAGCAGGGCTTCAGTGAGGTTGATGTAGCGAAAGAAACGGCAGCGGCGCTGGGCATTGAAAATATCAGCAAAGTCATTTCGCCTGAGGAATACATGAATGAGCTTCCGAAGATCGTTTGGCATTTTGATGACCCGCTTGCTGATCCGGCAGCGATTCCGTTGTACTTTGTTGCAAAAGAAGCGAAAAAACATGTAACGGTTGCTTTATCAGGTGAAGGAGCGGATGAGCTCTTCGGCGGATATAACATTTACCGTGAACCGCTTTCGCTTAAACCGTTTGAACGGATTCCGTCCGGCTTGAAAAAGATGCTTCTGCACGTTGCTGCCGTTATGCCTGAAGGTATGAGAGGGAAGAGCCTGCTTGAGCGCGGCTGCACTCCGCTTCAGGATCGTTATATCGGTAACGCGAAAATCTTTGAAGAGTCTGTCAAAAAGCAGCTGTTGAAGCATTATAATCCGAACCTTTCATATCGCGATGTGACGAAGACTTACTTTACAGAAAGCAGCTCGTACAGCGATATCAACAAAATGCAGTATGTCGATATCCACACTTGGATGCGCGGCGACATTTTGTTAAAGGCGGATAAAATGACGATGGCGAATTCTTTGGAACTGCGTGTGCCGTTCTTGGATAAAGTCGTATTCGACGTCGCTTCAAAAATTCCTGATGAGCTGAAAACGAAGAACGGCACGACGAAGTATCTTCTTCGCAAAGCCGCTGAAGGAATTGTGCCTGAGCACGTATTAAACCGCAAAAAGCTTGGTTTCCCTGTACCGATCCGTCATTGGCTGAAAAACGAAATGAACGAATGGGTGCGGAATATTATTCAAGAAAGCCAAACGGATGCTTATATCCATAAGGATTATGTCCTTCAGCTTCTTGAAGACCATTGTGCGGACAAGGCTGATAACAGCCGTAAAATCTGGACTGTACTGATCTTTATGATCTGGCACAGCATCAATATTGAAAAACGGTATATGCCTGAAGAGCTGAGCCATCAGCCTAAAGAAGTCATCTTTGTGTAACAGACAACAAGGCTTTCGAGTAGTCGAAAGCCTTGTTGTTATCCTTTTATTTCTCCATCATCATTGATTTACCCAATCCATACGGAATATTCAGAAAAATGATATAATGATATTTTTTTCTAGGGGAGAAGAAGCATGCAAAAACAAAAACAAGAGCTGCACCGCGGACTCGAAGAAAGGCATATTTCTTTAATGTCTTTAGGAGCTGCTATAGGAGTAGGGTTGTTCCTCGGCTCCGCATCAGCTATTCAATTAGCAGGGCCTGGTATTTTGGTAGCGTATGCCGCAAGCGGCCTGGTCATGTTTTTTATTATGAGAGCGCTTGGGGAAATTGCCATTCAAAAACCGGTCGCAGGCTCCTTCAGCAGGTATGCGCGTGATTATTTGGGACCGCTTGCAGGCTATTTAACAGGGTGGAACTACTGGTTTTTATGGGTTGTCACCTGTATGGCCGAAATTACTGCTGTCGGTATCTATATGGGGTTCTGGTTTCCTGACGTGCCAAACTGGATTTGGGCATTATCGGCACTGGTCATTATGACGGGTGTTAATTTCCTGGCTGTCAAAGCTTACGGTGAGCTGGAATTTTGGTTCGCATTGATTAAAATTGTTGCGATCTTATCCATGATTGCTGTCGGTTTATTGATGATTATTGCAGGAGTCGGCAATGGGGGCATTGCAACCGGAATCAGCAATTTGTGGAACAACGGTGGATTTTTCCCTCATGGAATAAAAGGGGTTTTATTGTCACTTCAAATGGTGATGTTCGCCTATTTAGGGATTGAAATGATCGGGGTGACGGCTGGCGAGGTGAAAAACCCGCAAAAATCGTTAGCCAAAGCAATTGATACAGTATTTTGGCGGATTTTGATTTTTTATGTAGGCGCTTTATTCGTCATTATGTCTATTTATCCGTGGCAGGAAATTGGCTCTCAGGGAAGCCCATTTGTTCTCACGTTCCAAAAAGTGGGCATTCCATCAGCTGCAGGCATCATTAACTTTGTCGTGTTGACAGCCGCGCTGTCTTCATGCAACAGCGGTATTTTCAGCACAGGGCGGATGCTGTTTAACTTGGCGGAACAGAAAGAGGCCCCACAAGCATACGGTCAGCTGACGAAAGGCGGCATCCCGGGTAAAGCTGTTCTGGCTTCAGCGGGGGCTTTATTAGTCGGAGTGCTCTTAAACTATGTTGTCCCTGCGAAGGTATTTACTTGGGTTACAAGTATTGCGACGTTCGGAGCGATTTGGACGTGGGCAATCATTTTGCTTTCTCAAATCAAATACAGGAAAAGTTTGAAGCCGGAAGAAAAGAAACAATTAAAGTACAAAATGCCTTTATTTCCGTTTACGTCTTATGTGTCATTGGCATTTCTAGCATTCGTCGTCATTCTTATGGCTTACAGCCCTGATACAAGAGTAGCCGTGATTATCGGGCCGATATGGTTTCTCATCTTGCTGGCTGTGTACTATGGAAAAGGGTTTCACAAAAAAAATGCGGCTGCTGCCAGCGAACGAAATATCAGCTGACAAAAAGAGCTCCCAGTGGGCTCTTTTTGTGTGTGCTCATAGAAAATAGAGAACAGGAAAGAATAGGTATGTGTGTTTGCAGAGGCTGTTTATAGTTTTGTGATAAGATAAAAGTCATACGTTTCATGCTATATGTGAACGTTTTATGGAAAAATCGAAACCCGAACTGTTATGACGTCCGGGTTAACGATGGTTATTGCTTTCAAATATAATTTGAAAAATGGTAAAGTAAGACGAAGCAGGTCTTATGTTTGTTGAAGAAATTTATAATATTGGCCCTTTTCTACATATTCTGACCGTATTCTTTGCATATCTTTTCGGTCTTCTTCCGTCAAAGGGCGGATGACTTTTGCAGGGCGGCCAAAGGCGAGATGGTTAGGCGGAATGATTTTTCCGGGCGGGACAAGACTGCCGGCACCAATAAAAGCGCCTTCGCCAATTTCGGCTCCGTCTAAAATGATTGAGCCCATCCCGATTAAGGCGTTCTTGCGGATAACAGCGCTATGAAGTGTAACCTGATGGCCTATCGTGGCGTCATCTTCAATGAGTAGCGTCTTGTTCGGGCTTTGATGGAGGCAGCTTAAATCTTGGATATTGACTCTGTTTCCGATTCTGGTCGGCGCAACATCTCCCCTTATGACAACAGAAAACCAAATGCTGGACTGTTCTCCGATCACGACATCACCGGTAATTGTTGCATTATCAGCTATAAAGGCTGTTGGGTGGATATCTGGCTTGTGTTCCTTATAAGGGTAGATCATAAGATTCATCCTTCTTTCTCTATTTAAATTTCGTATGAGGTGAAGAGCATGTGGACCTGGAAAGCAGACAGACCTGTTGCAGTGATTGTAATCATTCACGGGGCAAGTGAATATCACGGACGATATAAATGGCTGATTGAAATGTGGCGGTCTTCGGGTTATCACGTTGTCATGGGCGATTTGCCTGGACAGGGAACAACGACAAGAGCGAGAGGGCATATTCGCTCGTTTCAAGAATACATTGATGAAGTAGATGCTTGGATAGATAAAGCGCGAACCTTTGATCTGCCGGTTTTTCTTCTAGGTCACAGCATGGGCGGTCTGGTCGCAATTGAATGGGTTAAACAGCAAAGAAATCCCCGGATTACGGGAATTATTTTATCATCACCGTGTCTCGGACTGCAAATTAAAGTCAATAAAGCGCTTGATCTTGCATCAAAAGGTCTGAATGTCATCGCTCCGTCACTTAAGGTTGATTCGGGATTATCAATTGATATGGCGACGCGCAATGAGGACGTCATCGAGGCTGACCAAAATGATTCGTTATACGTCAGGAAAGTTTCTGTCAGATGGTACAGAGAGCTTTTAAAGACAATTGAATCGGCAATGGTGCCGACAGAGGCATTTTTGAAAGTTCCGCTTCTTGTGATGCAAGCCGGTGATGACAAGCTTGTTGACAAAACGATGGTCATCAAGTGGTTTAATGGTGTTGCTTCTCATAATAAAGCATACAGAGAGTGGGAAGGGCTTTACCATGAGATCTTCAATGAACCCGAGAGAGAAGATGTTTTTAAAGCAGCAAGAGCGTTTACTGATCAATATATTTGAACTAGTAGGGGGTGCATGTGTTGACAGTACCGGAACATCCTTTTGGATTGATGGCAAAGGTATATCGAGATATTTTTCCGCTCGTTCATCAAGAGCTGGACATATGGAAGCAAAAATCAGAATCGATTCATAACAGTGAATTGAAAGCACAGGCAACCGCAAGTATTCGGGACAAAACGTTTCACTGTGAAGGCGGCGGCATACTGGCCTTATTGTCAGGCAGCCAAAAGCAGAAATGTGTCGAGTTTATCATCGCGTATCAAACGATTAGTGATTATTTGGACAATCTGTGTGACCGCAGCACCTCGCTGGACCCGCAGGATTTTCGGATGCTCCATGCCTCAATGCAGGATGCACTGACAGTTGGGGCGGAACTGCAAAACTATTATCAATTCAGGGAAGAACAGGATGACAGCGGATATCTGCACGAACTGGTCAAAACGTGCCAGCGTGTCCTTGGTTCCATTGAGCACTATGACATGATTAAACCTTATCTGCTTGAACTGTGCGGCTATTATTGCGATTTGCAGGTGCATAAGCACGTTATTGAGCATGAGCGTGTTCCGCGGCTTGAAAAGTGGTTTACTCAATATGAATCAGAGCTGCCTGAGATGGAATGGTATGAATTTTCAGCCTGTGCAGGCTCAACGTTAGGCATTTTCTGTCTGGTTGCGTATTCGTTTCAGCCTGATTTCACAGAAAGCACCGCTAAAAAAATCCGCGACAGTTATTTTCCTTACATACAGGGCCTTCATATCCTGCTTGATTATTTGATTGATCAAGAGGAGGACTTGCTGGAAGGAGACTTGAATTTCTGCTCGTATTATCAGTCTCATGAAGAGATGATGGACCGGCTTGAACACTTTATCCATAAAGCCGACGAGCATTTACAAGGCATTCCGCATGAAAACTTCCATCGTTTAATCAATCGCGGCTTGCTTGGTGTTTATTTGTCGGATGATAAAGTGGCAGGCCAAAAGGAAATGGGCCGGCTCGCAAAGAAGCTGATCAAAGCCAGCGGAAAAACCTCCCTTTTCTTTTATATCAACGGCAGAGCCTATCGGAAATTTCAAAAAATGTCCTGGATGAAAAACTCAAAGAAAAAAGCTCAAATCATTTGCTGATCTGAGCTTTTTTTTCGATGGCGACAATAAATGGCGGGTCATTTTGCTGATTGATAAATCCGTATGTTAATACACGGGCTGTTTGCTGGTCCAAGTCCCGGCAAAACTCGAGCACGTCGTTTTTTTCAGCTTTGCCTTCCGGGTGGCCATGATAGACGACGAGAACAATCAGACCTTCGTCTTTCATGATGCTGAGAAGCTGTTCAATGGCTTTGATCGTAGAACTGCCGTTTGTCGTAATTGATTTGTCCCCGCCCGGCAAATAGCCGAGGTTAAATACCGCGGCCGCCACTTTGCCATGTGTTTCAGGCGGGAGGGATTCAGCGATTTTGTCATGGCTTTTGTGAAATAACGTTGTTCGCGCTTGATACATGTCACCGAGCCGTTCCTTTGTATTGGCCACGGCTGATTCTTGGATGTCGAACGCGTACACATGGCCGTTTTCGCCAACAAGCTCCGCTAAAAACTGTGTATCATGTCCGTTGCCCATTGTCGCATCTACGACAATATCTCCTTCTCCCGCGGCCATTTTCAGCAGTTCTTTGCTATAAGGGAGAATTTTCTTCAAAATCATAGCGCTGATTCCTCCTCAAGGCGCTGAAAGAACTTTCCTTGATAGCTGCCTCGATTTTCTAGCTCTTTATTAATGGCGCCAAGCACTTCCCATTTGTTGACGCTCCACATTGGCCCGATCATCAACTCAATCGGTCCGTCACCTGTAATGCGGTGGACGATCATTTCAGGCGGAATGATCTCAAGCTGATCGCAGACGAGCTGCACATAATCATCTTGAGAAAGAAATTCCAGCTTTCCCTTTTCATATTGCTTGACCATCGGCGTGCCTTTCAGTAGGTGAAGCAGATGGATTTTAATGCCCTGGACGTCCAAATCTGCGACGGCCTTTGCCGTTTCCATCATCATGTCCCGGTCTTCCAAAGGCAGCCCGTTGATAATATGCGAGCAGACACGTATGCCGTGTTTTCTTAATTTATTGACGCCTTCCACATAGCAGTTAAAATCATGTGCGCGGTTGATCAGAAGTGCAGTCCGTTCATGAACTGTTTGAAGCCCAAGCTCCACCCACAAATAGGTGCGTTCATTCAGCTCTGCCAGGTAATCAACGACATCATCAGGCAGACAGTCAGGGCGTGTGGCGATCGAAATGCCGACCACATCATCTAAGGCGAGGACGGATTCGAATTTTTCGCGAAGCACCTCAACCGGCGCATGCGTGTTAGTGAAAGCCTGAAAATAAGCGATGTACTTGCCGTCCTTCCATTTTTCGTGCATGCGGTTTTTGATGTCATGGAATTGCGTAATTAAATCATCGGCCCGGTTCCCGGCAAAATCGCCGGAGCCTGCTGCGCTGCAAAACGTACAGCCTCCGTGGGCTACGGTGCCGTCCCGATTCGGACAGTCAAAACCGCCGTCAAGCGCCACTTTAAACACCTTATGGCCGAAATGTTCTCTGAGATGATAATTCAATGTATGATAGCGTTTTTCCGTATTTGAATAAGGAAAAGGATTGTTCTGCATCACAATTCATGTGCCTCCTTGCGTACGATTGCATCCTAAAATTGTAGCACGCATTTCACAAGAGAACAAATGAATATCGACCATAAATTACTTTATTGAACAAAGTCAGATGAGGCTACAATATGAATGATGGATGATTTCCATTACCAAGAGGAGGGGTTACTGTGGCAACAAGACAATCAGTAGATGAACATCTCCAGCAATGTATGCAGGCCTATGATTATGCTGAAGAACAGCTGAAAATCGCTTCTAAACAAGAGCATTATAACGATCAAGAATATAGTGATGCACAAATGCAGCTTGAAGATGCGGTAAATGCCTTGAATAAGCTATGGCTGTCGTCAAATGATCAGCAGAGAGAACAGCTGTACAGAATGAGGCTTCAGCTTCAATCTTTGCAAAATAATATGATCCTGCAGCACCCTCTTGATGTGTAGGAAAACGGACCCTTTTAAAAGGGTCCGTTTTTTTTGTAAAAAAAGGATTGACTTTGTGAGTCAAAGTATTTATTGTATTAAGTGTACTAATTGAAGTAATACACTATAGACACTAATATAAAATCATTTATATATTGACATTAAGGGAGGCAGTTATGAAACATAAAAAACGAAACAAACGTAACGTGCCAATGCTGATTGCGGCATCTGTGATCGCTTGTTCTTTTTTTCTTGTTCTTGTGATGATCGGTTTTGAATGGCAAAAAAGTATAATTGATCATTTTTATCTATAAAAGGTTCAGATCGTATAGAAAGTAGGGAAGTAAATGATTCAAATCGATCCAAGAAGCTCAACACCCATTTACGAACAAATTATTCAGCAAATGAAAGAGCTTTGTTTGAAAGGGATCATGAAGCCTGGTGATAAGCTTCCTTCTGTCAGAGAATTGGCAACGATCATTATTGCGAATCCGAACACTGTCAGCAAAGCGTATAAAGAACTTGAGCGAGAGGGGATTATTGAAACGCTGCGGGGCAGAGGGACCTATATATCGGAGAATGCAAAAACGACACTGGTTGAAGGGAAGATGACGATGATTAAAGAGCAACTCAAACAGCTCATCATCGATGCACACTATGCAGGGGTTGAGCTGGAAAAACTGCACGAATGGATAAAGGAAATCAGCGCAGATGTGAAGGGAGGCAAAAAAAATGATTGAACTACGGCAGCTGTCAAAAGCGATTGACGGCAATCAAGTATTAAAAGATGTTTCATTAACAATCGAAAAAGGAGAAATCTTTGGATTGCTTGGACGCAACGGATCAGGGAAAACGACGATGCTTCGCTTAATCCAGCAAATCATTTTCCCTGACAGCGGAACGATTTTATTTGACGGCGTAGAAATCAAAAAGCACCCGAAGGTCAAACAAAATATCATCTACATGCCTGTTCAAAATCCTTTTTACGACAAGTATACATACAAGCAGCTTGTTGATATCCTGAGAAGAATATATCCGAAATTTGATGTCACGTACGCGAATGAACTGATGAACAGATACGAAATTCCAGAAACGAAAAAATACCGTGAGCTGTCGACAGGCTTGAAAAAACAGCTGTCGCTCGTTCTGTCGTTTGCGGCGAGACCGGCGCTGATCCTCCTTGATGAGCCGACGGATGGTATTGATGCGGTAACTAGACATGATGTGCTGCAGCTGATGGTCGATGAAGTGGCAGAGCGTGATACGAGTATCCTGATTACGTCCCACCGGCTTGAAGACATAGAGCGGATGTGCAACCGAATTGGTTTTCTTGAAGATAACAGGCTGACCAACGTCATGGATCTTGATGAGTTAAAAGAAGAATACATCAAAATTCAAATGGCGTTTGATACAGATGTCAATTTGGCCATCAGAGAGCAAAACATTCCGATGCTCGATCAGGCCGGCGTGTTTTACACAGTGCTGATTCCGAAAAGCGATGAGGAGAAAAAGAGCTTTTTGAGAGAGCTGAAGCCAAAAGTATGGAATGAGCTTCCTGTCAACCTGGAAGAAGTGTTCATTGCGAAGTTTGGAGGGAAGCGGAGATGGTAGACCGAGGTCTCCTCTATCGAGAGTGGAAGCAGAATCAAGTGGTGATTTTGTTAAGTATCGCGTTTTTAGTATTGGCAAATCCGCTTTCTATCGTTAATACGTATTTGTCTTATCAAGGGTGTCTGGCTCATCAAGACCCGCAATATTGTGAATTTATTGTGAATTATCATAGGAGCAATCTAATAGATATCAACTGGGTGCCGGGGGTCATTTTGGCGGTCTGCTTCCTCGGAATGGAACGTTCGAAAGGCACGATGGATTTTATATTAAGCCTCCCATATAACAGAAGCCAAATTTTTCAGACGAAATTTTGGTTAGGCGGTTTTGTGATTGTGCTGTCGCAATTAATTGGCTTTTTATTTGCGTGGCTGCTGATTCTTGTCTATAACCCTGAACACGTCTACTTTTTTGAGCACAGCAGCGTTGGAGTAATTGTGATTAGTTTTATGGCTTATTGTTTGTTGATGGCTGCTGGTGCATTAACGGGGAATGTTTTTGCCCAGTTATTAACGGCATTTGCTGCTGCGGTATTGCCGTATTTAATTGTTGCATTGCCGGTTGGAAACTTTGAAGTTGTTTTTGGTGTGAATATATGGGAAATGTTCCCTTCCCCTGAGGCGTATTTCTCTCTGACGAGCAATTTATTATATCTTGTGCCCATTGGTTATGTTGCAAGTGACTGGCTTATCGATAGTAAATATATTTTAATGATTCCAGCTGCCATGAGCATTCTGTTTTACTTGATTGGTTTGATAAGCTTCAAAAAGCTTCCAAGTGAACGAAACGGACACTTTTTCTTATGGAACAGATTAGACCGTCCGGTGCAAATTCTGATTATGGCTTTTGGTATTCTTGGATTTGGTTTGTTTGGATACTCTGCCGGACAATCAATGATTGGTTATATTTTAGGAATGATCATTGGGGCAGTTGTTGGATTCTTTGTGAGCTACTTCGCTATTAATAAGAAAATGAAACATTAAGGAATACTTTCGGTTTGGAGGGAAGTGGTGTGCCAGATTCCGGGCTATTTTATAAAGAGTGGAAGCAAAATAAAGCTCTGCTAACCACGGTTTTTTTCGTACTTATGCTTAGCAATCCTTTTACCGTTTTAAATACGTACATCTCATATCAAGGCTGCGTTGATCATCAGAACGAGTGGGTCGGAAACTGCGTATTTTCGATTAACTATTTAAACGGTACATTTATCTCAGTGTTCTGGATTTGGGGTGTCGTTTTAGCGGTCAGCCAGCTAGGGATTGAACGAAGCAAGGGCTTTTTTGATTTTACATTAAGCCTTCCGTATACAAGAGGGCAGATATTTCATACGAAGTTCTTTACCGGCGGAATGGTGATTGTGGTGCCGCAACTCATAGGTTATGTTTTGTCTGTTTTGCTGATCATGATTTTGAAGCCAGATCAGGCCGTTTATTTTCACAATTACAGCTTGGGAATGATTATTGTCAGCATGCTGGCTTATTCTTTGGTTATGGCCGGAGGAGCTTTGACAGGCAATAGTTTCGCACAGCTTCTAGTCTCATTTACCGTGGCCATTTCGCCATTTTTGCTCATCAGCCTGCCTGCGATCAACCTCGAGATCCTTTTTGGCGGATCAATAGATTTTATCCATGGTCCAGTACCTAAATGGGTGCAGTATTTCATTCCGATAATTTATGTAGACTCGAAATGGGCCGAGAATTCACCATATTATTTAGTCATTCCGGCTATCATGACTATCATTTTTTACATTATCGGCTATATTAGCTTTGTCAAACTGTCTAATGAAAGAAACGGATATTTCTTCTTATGGAAGCCGCTTAACCGCCCGGTGCAGATCATCGTTATTATCATAGGAATCATGGGCTTCGGCTATTTTGGATTTACTGCAAGCGAGAGCTTTGCCGGTTATCTCATTGGCATGTGTACAGGTGCGGTAATCGGTTTCTTGATTAGTTATTTTGCGATTTATAAAAAAATGAAACTTTTGTAAGGGAGAGAGAACATATGATTGATGTTCAGCATATCGACCATTCTTTCACGATCGGAAAAAAGGGCCGTGAGAATGAAGTTCCAGTATTGAAGGATGTTTCATTGAGCGTGGCGAAAGGGGAAATCGCCTGCATTGTCGGACGAAGCGGCTCAGGTAAATCAACGCTTTTGAATTTAATTTCCGGCTACATATCGCCGACAAAAGGGCGGATTGTCATTAATGGCACTGATGTTACGGGGTTTAATGAAAAGGAATGGGCGCAATATCGGCTTGACCATTTCGGGTTTATTTTCCAGAGCTTTCAGCTCATCCCGGGTTTAACGACGTATGAGAATGTGGAAATGCCGCTGGCGTTAAAAGGGATCAAGCCCTCTGAGCGGAAGCAAAAGGTGCAGGACATGCTGAAACGCGTCGGTCTGGAAAACCACGCCGCTCATTATCCGAATGAACTGTCAGGCGGCCAGCAGCAGCGTGTCAGTATTGCTCGAGCATTGATTTTAAATCCTTCGATTATCTTAGCAGATGAGCCGACGGGAAGCCTTGATTCAGAAACGGAACATGAAGTGCTGGAATTGATCCAGCAGCTGAATCGTGAGCGTGGCATTACATTTGTGATCATTACTCACGATGATGAAGTCGCTTCTATCGGACATTCAAAATTTCAGCTTCATGATGGTGTGCTAAAAGGAGGAATTACCGTTGAGGTTTAAGGATCAGGTTCATTTTATCAGAAGAAATATGAAGAAAAACAGACTTCGCGTCTTTATGACGATTCTTGCGACAACAATGGCGTGTGCGTTTTTGGTTGTGCTGTCGTCCGTTGGATTTGGGATTCAAAAGACAATTACAGATATGACAATGAGCCAGCAGATTGTAACGAAAGTCAGTGTAATGGGCAAGGAAGGAGACAAGCCTATTAAAAAAGCTGATTTAGAGAAGTATGATCACGTAAGGTCAGTTGTAGAAAGAACGCAAGTGTATGAACCAAACAAAGCTACTTTAGGCAATCGTACAAATGAAAGCTCAAATCTCATTTTTACTAATATGAATGATGAATTAAAGGCCAATATGGAATTGGAAAAGGGAAGAGTCGCAAAGTCGGAAAATGAAATCGTAGTAGGATACGACTTCGCAAAGAGATTATTGACGAAAAAAGAATCGGAAGAATATAACAAAAAAATCGAAGAAGCAAAAGGAAATCCAGAAGATATAAAAGAACCAAAGGGCTATACGAAAGATATTCTGAACAAAACAATAGAACTAAGTGTATCGAAGACAGATCCTAAAACAGGGGATGTTACAAAAACAAAAACATATGACTTTAAAATTGTCGGTATTACAAAAAAACCATCTCAAGACTGGATGGAGGACTCAAACATTTTTATCAGTGATCAATTCAAAAAAGATTTTTCGGAATTCTTAGATTTCAAAGGCGGAAATGTTGAAACGAACATTGGTGTTTTTGCTGATAAGTTTGAGAATGTGGAACAGCTGACAAATGATCTAACAGATGACGGGTACTATGTCACATCAGTGACTACCGAACTTGAGGGAGCCAATACCTTCTTCATGGTCTTCAAAATCGGACTGATCTTTGTCGGATGTATCGCAGTTATCATTTCAGCGATCGGCATTTTTAACACGATGACGATGGCGGTGACAGAGAGAACGCAAGAGATCGGCATTATGAAAGCGATTGGGGCGAGCCCGTCAATCATTCGCCGAATGTTCTTGATGGAAAGCGCATATATCGGGATTTTAGGCTGTGTGATTGGGATTATCATTTCTTACGGCGTGAGCTACCTTGTCAACCTGGCCGTTCCGATGATTCTTGCGGCCACAAGCGGAAGTGATGCGGGCGACTTGAATTACACATTCTCCTACATCCCGGCGAGTCTTGTGATCATTGCCGTTGTGATTTGCGGAGGGGTCGCAGTCATTTCCGGAATGAACCCGGCGAGAAAAGCAACAAAAACCAACGTGCTGACAGCGTTGAGAAGAGAACTATAATGCGAACGAGCCGGCTAAGACAGCCGGCTTTTTCTATAGCACATGCTGGTGTTTTGCTATACACTTGATAAAAAAGGAAAAAGTGCGGTGAGTTGATTGTTTAAACTTTTGCTGATTGAAGATGATGAATCGCTGTTTCATGAAATCAAGGATCGTTTAACGGGATGGTCTTATGATGTATACGGCATTCAGGATTTCAGTCAGGTGCTGCAGGAATTTGCGGCGGTTAATCCTGATTGTGTCATTATTGATGTGCAGCTGCCTAAATTTGACGGCTTTCATTGGTGCCGGCTGATCCGCTCCCGGTCAAATGTTCCGATTCTCTTTTTATCCTCCCGGGATCATCCTGCTGATATGGTGATGTCCATGCAGCTCGGGGCAGATGACTTTATTCAAAAGCCATTTCATTTTGATGTGCTGATCGCGAAAATCCAAGCGATGTTCCGGCGTGTGCACCATTATAATACGGAGCCGAATACGATTAAAACGTGGTGCGGCGCTGCTGTAGACGCGGAGCAGAACCTCGTCAGCAATAACAAAGGATCTGTTGAACTGACCAAAAATGAAATGTTCATTCTAAAACAATTAATAGAGCAAAAAAACAAGATCGTCAGCCGGGAAGAGCTGATCAGAAGCTTGTGGAACGATGAGCGTTTTGTTAGTGATAATACGCTGACCGTCAATGTCAATCGCCTGCGAAAAAAACTGGACGCCCTGCAGCTTGGCGCATATATCGAGACGAAGTTCGGCCAAGGCTATATCGCGAAGGAAGACGATCATTTCTATGATTAAAGCATTCCTTATCGAAAGGCGGAGCTGGATTGCCGCGTTTTTGTTTCAGCAGGCTTTGATGCTGTTCATTGCTTTTGTCGATCCTTCCATATCATTTGGGAATGTACTTTATATGGTGTATTTGTGCATCTTGTTTTTTATCATATTCCTTTGGTTCCGCTATCGGAAAGAAACAGCGTTTTATAAAAGCTTGAAAACATGGGAGAACAATCTCGATGTGACAGCCATAAATGAACCGGAAACGCCGTTTGAAGCAATGGTTGAAAGAAGCATTGCCGGGCAAACAGAACACTTGAAGCAGACCGCAGCACGGCATCGCTTAGCATTGGAAAATGAAAAAGATGAGCTGATGGCATGGATCCATGAGGTCAAAACCCCATTAACAGCGATGCATTTAATCATTGATAGAATGGAAGAAAAAGCACTGAAATCCCAGCTGTCATATGAATGGCTGCGTATTCACCTGCTTCTTGATCAGCAGCTTCATCAAAAACGCATATCATTTATTGAAAACGATCTGTCAGTAGAATTCATTCAGCTTCAGCCTTTGATCTTTAAAGAAATCAAAGATTTGCAATCGTGGTGTATCCAAAAAGGGATCGGTTTTGACATAAAGCTCGAGGCCAAAGAAGTGCTGAGCGATGCAAAATGGCTGGCGTTTATCATCAGGCAGCTGCTGACAAACGCGGTGAAATACAGCGAAGCCTCTGAAATCGAGATCAAAAGCTTTCAAAAAGGGGAACAGACACAGCTCCAAGTGAAGGACTGTGGCAGGGGCATTGATCCAAAAGATGTACCGCGTATTTTTGATAAAGGGTTTACATCCACAACGGATCACCATGATCAAGCGTCAACTGGCATGGGCCTGTACTTGGCAAAAAAAGCAGCGGCGCCGTTATTGATCCATATTGATGTTGAGTCGGAGTTTGGTGCGGGAACAGTTTTTACATTAACCTTTCCAATACGGAATCAATTTGAACATGTCATAAGCGTGTGACGAAAATGTCACATGCTTTTCTTTTTTGTTCGCCGTATCGAAGGAAAAGCCCGGCATTCCTTTTTATAATGAGATTATCCAATATAAAGGAGACTGCGTAAATGGTGATTTTAGAAGCGAATAAAATTCGAAAAAGTTATGGAAACAAGCTGAATAAACAGGAAGTGCTGAAGGGCATCGATATTCACATTGAAAAGGGCGAATTCGTCAGTATTATGGGTGCTTCCGGGTCGGGAAAAACCACTTTGCTCAACGTTCTGTCCTCAATCGATCAGGTCAGTCACGGAACCATTCATATTAATGGAAATGACATGACGGCTATGAAGGAAAAGCAGTTGGCTGAATTTAGAAAACAGCATTTAGGCTTTATCTTTCAGGATTACAATTTGTTAGACACATTGACAGTGAAAGAGAATATCCTTCTGCCTTTATCGATCACGAAACTATCAAAAAAGGAAGCCAATCGCAAGTTTGAGGAAGTTGCAAAGGAACTGGGAATATATGAATTGCGGGATAAGTACCCGAATGAAATTTCCGGAGGCCAGAAGCAGAGAACATCCGCCGGAAGAGCGTTTATTCATGACCCGAGCATTATTTTCGCTGATGAACCGACCGGCGCGCTTGATTCGAAATCGGCCTCTGATCTATTAAATAAGCTGAGCCAGCTCAATCAAAAACGAAACGCCACCATTATTATGGTTACCCATGATCCCGTCGCTGCCAGCTACTGCGGCAGAGTCATTTTTATTAAGGACGGGCAAATGTATACACAGCTGAATAAAGGGGGCCAGGACAGGCAGACGTTTTTCCAGGATATTATGAAAACGCAAGGCGTGTTAGGCGGGGTGCAGCATGAACATTAATCAGCTCATCCTGCGAAATTTGAAAAAGAATCTCCGGAATTACTATTTGTATGTGTTTGCGCTCATCTTTAGCGTGGCGCTTTATTTCGCCTTTGTCACGCTGCAGTATGATCCAGCAATTAACGAAGTGAAGGCTTCAATCAAGGGAGCTGCGGCTATTAAAACCGCTTCGATTTTGCTTGTGGCTGTGGTCGCGATCTTCATTTTATATGCCAATACGATTTTTATTAAGAGACGGAGTAAAGAAATCGGGCTGTTTCAATTAATTGGAATGACGAAGCATAAAATTTTTCGCATCTTAAGTGCAGAAAATGTCATGCTGTATTTCAGTTCATTAGCGATCGGGGTAGCGGCCGGGTTTTCGATATCGAAGCTTGTCTTGATGATTCTGTTTAAAATTGTCGATGTCAAAGCGGATGCGAAACTGCATTTTTCTGAGCAGGCCTTGGTCCAAACGGTCATTGTGTTCTGCGGCATTTACCTTTTGATCATGATCATGAATTATACGTTTATCAAAAAACAGAGTATTTTATCTTTGTTTAAAGTAACGTCCTCCACTGAAGACAAAGTGAAGAAAATATCATTTTTCCAAATGCTGATCGGCGCTTTAGGCATCTTGTTGATTTTGACAGGATACTATGTGTCTTCTGAGCTGTTTGGCGGAAAATTTAAGACCATTAATGAACTGTTTGTTGCGATGAGCTTCATTCTGGGGAGCGTCATTATCGGGACGTTTTTGTTTTATAAAGGATCAGTTACGTTTATCTCGAATATCATTCGAAAAAGCAAGGGCGGCTACTTAAATATTTCTGAGGTCCTGTCACTGTCATCGATCATGTTCAGAATGAAATCGAATGCGCTGCTGCTGACGATTATTACAACCGTTTCAGCGCTCGCCATCGGGCTGTTATCTCTTGCTTACATCTCGTATTACTCGTCGGAAAAGACCGCTGAACAAAATGTAGCTTCTGATTTTTCATTCATGAATGAGAAAGATGCCAAGTTATTTGAAAACAGATTGAGGGAAAGCAACATCTCGTTTGTAAAAAAGGCAACACCTGTCCTGCAAGCAAATGTTGACATTGCAAATATCATGGATGGAACTCCGAAAGAGATGCAGGGCGATCCCGGCAATATGCAGCTTGCTGTTGTTAGCGACAAAGATGTAAAAGGAGTCGATGTGGCGGCTGGAGAAGCCGTTTTCTCAGGATACACCGACTTGCTGCAAAAAATAATGGTTTTCAAGGACTCTGGTGTTATTAAAGTAAAAAGCAAACATGAGACGCAGCCATTAAAATATAAAGGATTAAGAGAAGAGTTTCTTGTGTCCTACACGTTTACAAGCGGGGGCATGCCCGCTGTCATTGTGGATGACAGCCTGTTTAAACAGTTGAACAAGGATAAAGACCCCCGCATTCAGCTGGCGCAATCTGTCTTTATCGGCGTCAATGTGAAACATGACGATCAAATGGAAAAAGCAAATGAGCTTTTTCAACAGGTGAACAAGAAAAACGAGCATTTATCAAGACTGGATACAAGCGCTGCGCAAAAATCACTGTTTGGTATGGTGATGTTCATCGTCGGCTTCTTAGGGTTAACGTTCCTGATTACATCAGGTTGTATCCTTTATTTTAAACAAATGGGTGAAAGTGAAGATGAAAAACCGAGCTATACGATTTTAAGAAAACTCGGTTTTACGCAGGGCGACCTGATAAAGGGGATACGCATCAAACAAATGTACAACTTCGGCATTCCGCTCGTTGTCGGCCTCTTCCACAGTTACTTTGCCGTCCAATCCGGCTGGTTCTTATTCGGATCAGAGGTATGGGCGCCTATGATTATGGTGATGGTGTTATATACTGCGCTCTACTCCATTTTTGGTTTTCTGTCAGTTCTTTATTATAAGAAGGTCATTAAATCGTCGTTGTGAAACAGAAAAAGCTCCAGACATTCTGGAGCTTTTTGTTTATCGTTTTGGCGCCCTATAACCGGCGGCTTCAGCTTCTTCAACTGAGCAAAACATTTCAGCCGGATCGGTTGTCCGGTCATAGTATGTACTGCCTGGCGTGTGGTAGATGCCGTTTTTGCTTCCTTTGATATTACAGCCTTCTGCTTTGTCAGCTGTTTTGGTTTCATCACTTTTACTCGTATTGTTTGAAGAACTTCCAGTGTCTTCATGAGAACTGGCGGTTTGGCTTTCCGTCTCTTTTAATTGATTTTCAAGCTTTGTTTTATCTTGTCGGAGTGTTTCATTTTCAGCCTTTGCCGTTTTTGCATCTTCTTTGAGCTGCTTTTGATTTTCTTGAAGCTCTTTAATCTCAGCTTTTAATGATTTCTGAGTCTTTTTTAGATCGCTATTTTCGTTTTTAAGCTTCTCAAGCTTGTCTTGATCTTCTTTGTTGTCTTTTAATTTTTTTGCTTCAGAGCTGACAGATTTATATTCTTTCTCAAGTTCTTCATGCTCTTTTGTGAGGTTTTTGTATTCGGCGTTTAGCGCTGAATATTTTTTCTCGGCATTTGCTGCGGAAGTGTCAGGTTCTGCCAATGCTGCTCCGGTAAAGAGCAGCACAAGGCCTCCAATGAAAAGCGGCCAAAAAAGTCTCTTGGAGAAACGTTTTTCCTTTTTCAGTACATATCTGACAAGGTGATATAATCCATAGCCCAGTGCAATGAGACATGCCAGAAAACCTAAGAATGCTAATACCATTTCCATAATATGACCCCTTTTTCTATTTATTTTACATTTTTCAAACAATATTTGTTAGATTTTTTCACGCTCATCAGTTGAAAAATGTGAGAGAGACAGATAGAATGAATGTGCTATGATAACTGGATTCGTACGGAGCCGTTTTAGGTTTCGTTTTTTTCATGAGCTTTTTTAGGTAAGAAAGGGGGATGAGTATGCCGCGTGCTCTTAAAATTTTAGTCATTGGAATGTTTATCAATGTGGCGGGTGCTTCTTTTTTATGGCCGCTGAATACGATTTATATCCATAATCATTTAGGAAAGTCGTTAACAGTAGCCGGACTTGTCCTGATGCTGAATTCCGGCGCCAGTGTGGCTGGTAATTTATGCGGAGGTTTTTTGTTTGATAAAATCGGCGGTTTTAAATCGATTATGCTTGGGATAGCCATTACGTTAGCAAGCCTGATGGGCCTTGTCTTTTTTCATGATTGGCCAGCCTATATTGTGCTGCTGACGATTGTGGGCTTTGGCTCCGGTGTTGTTTTTCCGGCCAGCTACGCAATGGCAGGATCGGTATGGCCTGAAGGGGGAAGGAAGGCATTTAATGCGATATATGTCGCGCAAAACGCAGGTGTGGCTGTCGGTTCAGCGCTTGGCGGTGTCGTGGCGTCTTTCTCGTTTTCATATGTATTTTTGGCGAATGCCGCGCTGTATCTGGTCTTTTTCTTTATTGTATATTTCGGATTTCGAAATATTCAGACGGGAGATGCGTCCCAAACGTCTGTGCTTGATTACGATGCTGTGAACAGCAAAGCAAAATTTGCCGCACTGATCATTTTAAGCGGAGGCTATGTACTGGGATGGCTGGCTTATTCTCAATGGTCAACCACAATTGCTTCGTACACACAAAGCATTGGAATATCTCTTTCCTTATACAGTGTGCTGTGGACGGTTAACGGAATTCTCATTGTGCTCGGCCAGCCGCTCGTCAGTTTTGTGGTGAAAAAATGGGCCGAGTCGTTAAAAGCGCAAATGGTCATCGGCTTTATCATTTTTATTGTGTCTTTCAGCATGCTGCTGACTGCAAAGCAATTTCCGATGTTTCTCGCTGCGATGGTGATCCTGACGATCGGAGAAATGCTTGTTTGGCCTGCTGTGCCGACTATTGCCAATCAGCTTGCCCCTAAAGGGAAAGAAGGCTTTTATCAAGGCTTTGTCAACAGTGCGGCGACAGGCGGCAGAATGATTGGTCCCCTGTTCGGAGGAGTGCTTGTCGATCATTACGGCATTAGGGCTCTTGTTTTATCTCTGTTGGTATTGCTGCTGATCAGTATTGCCACAACGCTTCTATATGACAAACGGCTAAAATCAGCTAAAGAAACAAATAAGCAGGCATCAATCTCTTCATAATAAAAGATCCCGCCGGATGAGCGGGATCTTTCAGCGTGTCGACAAACCCTCGCATTCGTTGTCAGGCCTGCGCTTCGGTGCTCACGAATTAGAACATTCGCTCCGCTCCTATGCTCGTCCTTCCTAGACTTCAAGGGTTTTCAATCACGCTGAAAAGATGACAAAATCCTAAAATGAAAACCATTTTAGGATTTTGTCAACAATCTGAAAGATCCCGCTGGGTGAGCGGGATCTTTTTACATAATCGGAAGCACTTTAACAGCATCCTTTACATTTGAATATGTTTTCAGCGACGAAAAATTGGCATCCAGTTTATTCATTTTCATGGCCAATTCAGGCTTAATGCCGGTAATGATTAACTCAGTTCCGGTCAATTTCAGCAAATGGCTCAGCTTGAAAATTTGGTCGGCCGTTTGTTCGTTCACTTGGGCCAATCCGGATAAATCAATGATCAAATAATCATCTTTGGATGTTGATAAGATATTCGTCAATGTGCAAACGATGGAATTAAATCGCTCCTCTGTCAGGTTTCCGACTAGCGGAAGAGCCGAAATGCCATTGCGAATCGGGACAATAGGAGTTGAAAGTGCAGTAATTTCCGTGAGGGAATCCTCGAGAAGCTTTTCATACTCTTTTTGCTTGGTGATGTCTTTCTGAATTCCGACAAAATACGTTTTATCCTCTATTTCCATTGGATCAATATTTAATTCATTCCAGAACATCGTTCCGTCTTTTTTGTAGTTTTGAATCTGAACGGTGACCGGTTCTTTATTTTGTAAAGCGGTTCTGATGTTGTCCACTTCTGCAGGATCTGTGTGTTTCCCCTGTAAGAAGCGGCAGTTCTTTCCTAAAATTTCCTCGGTCTCGTAGCCGGTCATTTGAACAAAGCCTTGATAGATAATAGGATTATCTTCAAGTGCGGGATCTGTAATTACCACACCGACTCGCACGTGATCAAGCGCTTTTTTGATGACTTCCAGCTGTCCTGGTATCCCAAATGATTGAAAACTAGCCATATAAATCCCCCTTAGGCCGTCAGCTTGCTATGCGAAAGCCTGATATTCCCCTTTTTAAAATGAATTCTACAGTAACCGTAGCACAACACATGTTCTGATTCAAGCAAGTGCAGTTTGTTGTTTGTCATTAGGGCTTGTCCTCGTATACACTAAAAATAAGAACAGAATTTGAACATATGAACGGAAAGGTTTTCTACATGCTAAATAGGTGACTAGGTCAATGTCACTGGGTGAAAAATGAATCCAATGCATCAAGCTTACCGATCATGTGTTCACATATAATGGAAGAAACAAGCTTTTTACAGATTTGCCGGTATGTAGATATCGAAAATCATCGGAATCGTTTAAGGGGGCTGGATGGCCTGAAGTCGCTTTACGAAATAAGGGCTTTAGGAAGGTGATGATGAAGATGCTGCATCAGGTACTCATTGCTTGTGTAATTGGAGGAATCATGGGGATTCTCGGTCATGTGAAAAAGAGAGGCAGGCTGGAGAAGCCCAGAATGACGAAGCGGTTTATCTACCTTGGATTTTTGGAAGATTGGTTTATCGGCATGACGGCTTCCATTTTACTTGTATTATCCGCTGACCCCGATTCAGGAATTCAACTTGTCATCTTATCCATTATCTCAGGCTACGGCGGTGAAGCTGTTCTCAGAAGTTTTGACTTTGTGAGAGAACTGAACAGCGGCGGCGAACCGGCCGAGTCCAAACGTCAAACCAAAACTCCACCCGAATAATTGTCCTCAATCTCCGCCCGTTCAGGGTACATTCCCATTGTATACAAACCTGCTTGCACTTATGAACAGAATTCTATAAAATACAGTTAGATTACGGTTGCGATAAGAACAATGAAGAGGAGCAGTAAGAAACAGATATTGTTGCAGAGAGTTGACGGCTGGTGAAAGTCAATCAAGTTTGTTTCCGAACTCACCTCAGAGTTGCAGCGGTGAAAAGCCGTTGACGCATAACTGCGTTAAAAGTATCAAGTGAGTGCGGCGTATGCCGCGCTAACGAGGGTGGTACCGCGGGAAAACGAAAGTCTCTCGTCCCTTTTAGGGATGAGGGAGTTTTTTTTAGTTTGGGAATATTCTGAATAATCCTCTCCTTCCCGTCAATACTTGAACCATACACGCCGTATTCAATCAGAAGGAGGTTTTTACTTTGAGTTTTCAGCACAAAGAGATAGAAAAGAAATGGCAAACATATTGGCTTGAAAACAAAACATTTGCCACTCTTGATAATAATGAAAAACAAAAATTCTACGCGCTGGACATGTTTCCTTACCCGTCTGGAGCTGGGTTGCACGTCGGCCATCCTGAAGGATACACAGCTACGGATATTCTGTCCCGCATGAAGCGCATGCAGGGCTATGATGTCCTTCATCCAATGGGCTGGGACGCATTCGGCCTGCCAGCTGAACAATACGCGCTTGACACAGGGAACGACCCCGCTGTGTTTACGAAGCAGAATATTGATAACTTCCGCCGCCAAATTCAAGCGCTTGGCTTCTCATATGACTGGGATCGCGAAATCAATACGACTGACCCTGAATACTATAAATGGACGCAATGGATTTTCTTAAAGCTATACGAAAAAGGCCTTGCTTACGTTGACGAAGTGCCTGTAAACTGGTGCCCTGCGCTCGGTACTGTTCTTGCCAACGAAGAAGTCATTGACGGCAAGAGCGAACGCGGCGGCCATCCGGTAGAGAGACGCCCAATGAAGCAGTGGATGCTGAAAATCACCGCTTATGCGGACAGGCTCCTTGAGGACTTGGAAGAGCTTGATTGGCCGGAAAGCATTAAAGATATGCAGCGCAACTGGATCGGCCGTTCGGAAGGCGCTCACGTTCATTTTGCTATAGATGGACATGATGATTCCTTTACGGTGTTTACAACAAGACCAGATACGCTGTTTGGCGCTACATACACTGTCCTTGCCCCGGAACACGCATTGGTGGAAAACATCACAACGGCAGAGCAAAAAGAAGCTGTTGAAGCTTATATCAAAGAAATTCAATCAAAGAGTGACCTAGAACGCACAGATCTTGCGAAAACAAAGACAGGCGTATTTACAGGAGCGTATGCGATCAATCCTGTAAACGGAGAAAAACTGCCGATTTGGATTGCGGATTATGTTCTTGCATCATACGGAACAGGTGCTGTCATGGCAGTTCCTGGACACGATGAGCGTGATTTTGAATTCGCCAAAACATTCGGCCTTCCGGTGAAGGAAGTCGTAAAAGGCGGGAACGTTGAGGAAGCAGCCTATACTGGCGACGGCGAGCACGTGAACTCTGATTTCCTGAACGGCCTTCACAAACAGGAAGCGATTGAGAAAGTGATCGCTTGGCTGGAAGAAACGAAAAACGGTGAGAAGAAAGTGACGTACCGTCTTCGTGACTGGCTCTTCAGCCGCCAGCGTTATTGGGGCGAGCCGATTCCGGTCATTCATTGGGAAGACGGAACGTCAACAGCTGTCCCTGAAGAGGAGCTGCCGCTGATTTTGCCGAAAACGGATGAAATCAAACCGAGCGGAACGGGCGAATCACCGCTTGCGAACATTAAAGAGTGGGTGGAAGTCACAGACCCTGAGACAGGGAAAAAAGGAAGAAGAGAAACGAATACAATGCCGCAATGGGCGGGAAGCTGCTGGTATTTCTTGCGCTATATTGATCCGCACAATCCGGATCAGCTGGCATCACCAGAAAAATTGGAAAAATGGCTTCCGGTCGATATGTATATCGGCGGTGCAGAGCATGCCGTGCTTCACCTTCTGTATGCCCGCTTCTGGCATAAGTTCCTTTATGATATCGGCGTAGTGCCGACGAAAGAACCGTTCCAAAAGCTGTACAACCAAGGAATGATTCTCGGTGAAAATAACGAAAAAATGAGTAAATCTAAAGGGAACGTTGTCAACCCTGACGAAATCGTGGCCTCTCACGGTGCTGATACGCTGAGATTGTACGAAATGTTCATGGGACCTCTTGATGCTTCAATCGCCTGGTCTGAATCAGGATTAGACGGTGCGCGCCGTTTCCTTGACCGTGTATGGCGCCTATTTATTGAAGACAGCGGTGAGCTTAATGGAAAAATCGTTGAAGGCGCGGGTGAAACATTGGAGCGCGTCTATCATGAAACGGTCATGAAAGTCACAGACCATTATGAAGGCCTTCGTTTCAACACGGGTATTTCCCAGCTGATGGTCTTTATTAATGAAGCTTATAAAGCAACAGAACTGCCGAAAGAATATATGGAAGGCTTCGTGAAGCTTCTTTCTCCTGTCGCGCCACACTTAGCGGAAGAGCTATGGGAGAAGCTTGGCCATTCCGGCACAATTGCCTACGAAGCTTGGCCTGTATATGATGAAACAAAACTTGTGGATGATGAAGTTGAAATCGTTGTTCAGCTGAACGGAAAAGTAAAAGCGAAATTACAGGTTCCTGCCGATGCAACGAAAGAACAGCTGGAACAGTTTGCTCAAGCAGATGAAAAGGTCAAAGAGCAGCTTGAAGGCAAAACGATTCGGAAAATCATCGCAGTGCCTGGGAAGCTTGTCAATATTGTGGCAAACTAAGCCTAGAAAAAATCCCCTTTGCCAAAAGGGGATTTTTTTCATCAGTCTCAGAATGGCAATCGTTCAGCTGACTTTGATATACTGAACATGATCACTGTGAATAGGAGTGTTTTCTTTGGAAATAAAAGAAATCAGCACAGCCGCTTTGAAAGAAAAAATTGAGGCGGACGAAGAATTATATTTAATTGATGTCAGAGAAGATGAAGAGGTAGCGGAAGGCATGATCCCGCAAGCCGTTCATATTCGCATGGGGGATATTCCTGAAAAAATGGAAACCCTTGATAAAGACAAAGAGTACGTATTTATCTGCCGCTCAGGAATGCGCAGCATGAACGTCTGCAAGTACCTGGATGAGCAAGGCTTTAAAACAGTCAATGTTGAAGGCGGCATGATGGCCTGGGAAGGCGAAACAAAACCAAAAAACTAGGGGAGAGCGGTCCCCTAGTTTTTATTTGTATTCCGGAAGCCAATCGCCGTGCGCTGCAAATAAATCGTCGCACATGGAGATGATGTCCTTCATGGAAAGCTCCGCGCTTGTATGCGGATCAAGCATTGCAGCTTGGTAAACCGCTTCTTTTTTCCGTGTGACAGCCGCTTCGATTGTCATCAGCTGTGTATTAATATTCGTCCGGTTTAAGGCGGCAAGCTGCTCAGGCAGTTCTCCGGCGAAGCACGGTGTAATTTTTTTTCTGTCGGCGACGCATGTCACTTCCACAACCGCTTTTGAAGGAAGGTTGGTGATCAGCCCTGTATTCAAGACGTTTCCTCCGAAGGTGAATGGTTCGTTTGTTTCCATTGCTTCTATAATTCTTGAACCATATTCCTTTGAGCGTTCGTGCGTAAGGTTTTTATTATTGACGATGTCATCCCGCATTTTCTCCCAATTTTCAATCTGCTTGACGCACCTTCTCGGATATTCGTCGAGCGGGATTTGCAGCTCGCTGATCAATTCAGGGTAATTCCGTTTAATAAAGTATGGGTGATACTCTGCGTTATGTTCGGACGATTCCGTGACATAATAGCCGAACTTATCCATTAATTCAAACCGCACCATATCATGATGCTTTGTTTTTTGTTTTTCTTTCGCTCTCCTTTTGATTTCTGGATATAAATCTGTGCCGTCTTTTTTGACTTCCAAAAGCCAAGCCATATGATTGATTCCTGCGATGCGTTCCTCAATTCCTTCATGCTCCATTCCGAGAGCTTTAAATAAATCCTTCGTGCACACTTGAACACTGTGGCAGAGCCCGATTGTTTTGATATTGGTATAGCGGAGCATGGCGCCTGTAAGAGTGGCCATTGGATTTGTATAGTTTAAGAACCATGCGTCAGGGCACATTTCCTCCATATCTTTTGCGATATCAATTAAGACCGGGATTGTTCTGAGAGATCTGAATATCCCGCCGATGCCGACTGTATCGGCGATCGTCTGGCGCAGCCCATACCGTTTAGGAATCTCGAAATCGATGACTGTGCTCGGTTTGTATCCTCCAACCTGAATCGCATTGATGACATAGCCTGCATTTTGCAAGGCGAGTTTTCTGTCATCATAGCTGTTGATGGCCACACTTGGGTTATAACGGTCTCTTAGATTTTCGAGCATGAGCTGGGATTCCTGCAGGCGTTTGGGATCAATGTCATAAAGCGCGAACTCAAATCCATTCAGTGCCTCTGTTAACAGGCAGTCTCCCAAAACATTTTTGGCGAAAATCGTGCTCCCTGCACCGATAAATGTAATCTTTTTCATATTGCTTCCCCCTTTAATGTTAACCCTTTACCGCTCCGGAAGACAGGCCGGCAATAAAGTATTTTTGCAGCGCCAAAAACAGAACAACCATCGGCAGCATTGCCATAAGTGCCGCTGCGGCAACTAAATGAAGGTTGTTTGCGTTTTCTCCGAAAAAACCTGCCATGGCTACTGTTAATGTCTGAACCTTTTGATCTTGTAAAAAGAAAATGGCAAATTGATAGTCGTTCCAAATAAAGACACAAGAAATGATACAGATGGTCGCAGTGATCGGCTTCAGCAGAGGAAACACAATCGTAAAAAAGATTTTCAGCATGCCTGCGCCGTCAATTCTTGCGGCTTCTTCAAGCTCTTTTGGAATGGTCGATCGGATAAAGCCTGAATATAAGAATACGGTTAACGGCATGTAAGCCGCTGTATTGATGAAAATGGCGATTGCGTGTGTATTGACCATTCCGGCGTCCACGACCATTCGGTACAAAGGAACCATGGACGTTAACGGAGGGATGATCATAATGGAAATCAGCAAGGCAAAAACGGCTTTATTCAGTTTCGTTTCCCGCCGGGCAAGCGGGTAGGCGGCAAGTGAGCCGAATATAATTAATAACAAGGCAGAAAAACCTGTGATGATCATGGTGTTTATAAAAGAGTTTCCTAGCGAAGCGCGCTCCCACGCCTCTGAAAAATTATGAAAGGAGATGTCGGCTGGAAATATCCATTTCGAACTGTAGTCTCCTTTTGCTTTCAATGAAGTGGTCAGCAGGATATAAAAAGGAATAAAATGCGCACAGGCCACAATGGCTGCAAGAAGCGTAATGATCCGCATGCTTTTTGTACGGGCGGCTCTCATGACATTTCCGTCTCCTTTCTTTTAAAGTACGCAAGCGCGCAAAAGCTGATGATCAAAATGACAAATGCCATAAATATGCCTTGCGTTGCGGCATAGCCGGCATCCTGCCGTTTGAAATACAAATCATACATAAACGTGGACATGGATTGTGACGCATTTCCGGGTCCGCCTGCGGTGAGTGCAATGATGACGTCAAACAGCTTTAAGCCTCCGATAATGTTGATGACCATATTAATGGTAATGGAGGGCATTAACAGCGGCAGCGTGATGGTAAAAAACTGCTGGCCTTGTTTTGCGCCATCCATTTGCGCCGCTTCATAGTAGTCTTTCGGAATGCTTTGCAGACCGGCTAAGTAGACAACCATAGCGATCCCGACATATTGATAGGTGTTAATCATGACAATGATCCATGGATTGAGCGAGGGACTGGCGAGCGCATTAATAGGGCTGATGCCGAAGACCCCGAGCAAATCGTTGAGCGCACCTCCGTCATAGGAGAAGAAAAAGTACCAAATGTAGCCCATAATGAGCGGGCTGATCATCACCGGCAAATACACAATTGTTCTTGTTACCGCTTTCGTTTTAATGCTTTGATTTAAGAGCAGAGCGTACAGAAGCCCGACCACATTTTGAAAAAAGGTGCTGCCAAGTCCGTAAAGCAGCGTGTTTTTTAAGATATGCCAAGTGTCAGGATCAGAAAACAGCCTTTCATATTGCGCGAATCCAACCCATTGGTAAACTTGTGAAAAGCCGTTCCAGTTTGTAAAGGTAATCAATGTGCCTTTCACAAATGGATAAATCATAAAGACCAGAACGGAGAGCAAAGCAGGAATGTACATCCACCAAAGTGAGGACTGCTTTTTTGGCTTAATCTGTTTCACATGAACGTCCCTTGCGATCTCACTCATTGTTTTCAGCTCCCTGTGTTTCCGATTGCTCCCGGAGTCGTTTATATTCTCTTCCCAGCTTCTGCGAAATGTCTTGAGGCGCCAAAATGTCAGCCGCCAGCTCCTGCCCGACCGTGCCTAGGACATCCCACATTCCGTTTGGCAAGTATAAACGGTCAAAGTAAGGCTCGACTTTGATATCTTGATAATGCTCATAATCGTTTGCGTAGAAAATATCAGCTTTCACATTCGTCAGCCCTGAAGGAAGCGATGTGGCTTCAGCCATTTGTTTGGCATTGGCCGGGCGGGCCATAAATGCGATAAATTCTTTTGCCTCTTTTAATTGAGGCGAATCTTTCCATGCTGCAAGCGTGTAGCGTTCACCGCCGATCCATATCGGGTCATCACCGGGATGTATGGCGGGTGTCGGGATAATGCCGACCTTGACGTTCGGATTGATCTGGGCAACGTCTTGGCCGAGTGTGCCGCCTTGCATTGTAAAGGCGATTTTGTTTTGGGCCATTAATTCAATGAGCTGTGATTTTTTTGCCGTGACGGCGTCGATGTTAATCAATTTTTCTTTCTGCATTTGTTTGAGGATTTCTGATAAATAAGTGAATTTACTCCATTGAAAAGTGCCGTTGATGAGCTGTTTTTTTTCATTATGGGCAGGGTCTGTGATGAGAAGAGGTGTAGCGAATTGGTCGTAATATTGAGCGAATGAGCTTTTGTCATAGCCGGCAAACCAGAAGGGAACAATGCTTCCCTTGCTCTTTTCTTTAATCGTTCTCAGTGCTTTGATAAAGTCATCCATGGTTTCCGGCGGAGCAATGCCGTAACGGTCTAAAATATTGCGATTATACGCCAGACCGTCTTTTGCCTGATTGATCGGATAGGCATACACCTTTCCGCTTTTATTTTTGAGGATGCTGTTTAAATTGGGATCAAGATCTTGAGTCCATTCCATATCCCGGAGATCTGCTGTATATTCTCCGTACCTGATTTTCCCCCAGCCATGTGTATCGAATAGATCTGGCAAATCATTGGCCGCCATTCTGACACGCATCATATTTTCATAGTCATTGCCTGGGAAATGAAGGCTGACATGAATGTTACTGTGTTCCTTTTCGAATGTTGCTGCCAGTTTTCTGAACGTATCTCTTTCACTGTCGGTTGACATTGTAGAATAAATGGTTAACGTCTTTTTTGCGGTATCTGCTGAGCTTTTCTCTGCTGAACACCCGGGGAGAACAAGCAGAATAAGAGAGAGAAATAAAACAAAAGTGTGTTTCATCTTTTCCTCCTTATCATCGTGATGAATCTTTGCTTATGTCACCTCCTTTGCTGTACATCCGCAGCTTTGTCTTACGATTAATGTTGTAGGCAGGGTGACATGGTGGGGAAGCGTTCGGCCATTGAGACGGTCAAGCAGCAGTTTTACGCCTGTCCGGCCCATTTCCTCTGTGTATACCTTCACCGTCGTTAAAGGTGTGCTGGCAAATTCAGCTTCCTCAATGCCGTTAAAGCTGACGATTGCGGTATCCCGCGGCACTTGCAGTCCGGCTTCCTGCAGCGCTTTTAATGCGCCGATCGCCATAGAATCGCTGGCAATAAAGAATGCTTCCGGCAGATGGCCTTGATCGATTGCTTTCTTCATCAGGCGATAGCCCTCACGCATGCTGTATTCTCCGATCAGCACATGCTCAGGCTGGGGGGCGGCTGACTCCAAAAAAGCGGTCAGGCGTTTATCTTCAATCGTTCTGCGAATGCTTTGGCCGTCCTTCAGCGTATGCTCTTTTTCTTGTCCGCCAATGTAGCCTAACCGTTTGTAGCCTGAGTCGAAAAGGTGATCAATCGCCTGGCGTGAAGCCGATTCAAAATCGATTCCAATCGAATCGTATGCTTGCGGATCTGGTGAATGATTGATAAATACGGCATGCTCCAGCCTCCCGCTGATATGCTTAACCGCTTCATCATGAACACGGCCGATGACAATGACACCATCCAATTCCCGAAAGATATGTTCCTGAAAGGAGCCGAGATGAATCGAATTTGTAATGAAAATTTCCTGTTCAAAGCATTCCTTTTCAATCCCTTTCCGAATGGAAGAAAAATAAGGGTCCTGCCTTTCCTGATCAGGGGACAGACAACTCAGCACACCGATCAGCGGCTGGGCCCGCTGTTTTTGCCCGCGGGCTTTTCGGCGTTTGGCAACGGTTTGATAACCAAGCTCTTCAGCGATGTTGATGACTCTTTGTCTCGTTTCGCCCGCAACAGAAAGCGACTCATCTTCATTTAAAATTCTGGACACAGTTGCGCTGGAAACTTTAGCTTTCAAGGCGATATCTTTAATACGAACCATGGGTATCCCTCTCATCTATTTAGTAAAATATTAACTCATCTGTTTTTGATAAATTGATACTATCATATAAAAGTAAGCGGTTACAATAATTGTTTTCAAAATATTTCATAATATTTACTAAATATTTAGTAAATGATGTGATTTATGTTGGAAAAATAAAGGGGAACCCAGATCTGTCTCGTAAATGTGAAGTAAGCGAATAAGGAAGGGTGATGGGATGAGAGCCGAAAGAAGAAAGCAACTGTTTCGATTGCTTGGTGATTTGCCTGATCGGAGGCCAATCAGTGTTGAGACATTACGTATTGAAGAAAGAGAAGAAAATATCGTTGAAACGCTCCTGCTCGATTTAAATGGACATGAAAAGGTGCCCGCTTATTTTGTGAAGCCGAAGAAAACAGAAGGACCGTGCCCAGCCGTATTGTTTCAGCATTCGCATGGGGGCCAGTATGATAGGGGAAAAAGTGAGCTGATTGAGGGAGCGGATTATTTGAAAGCGCCTTCTTTTTCTGATGAGCTTACTTCTCTCGGATACGGCGTTCTTGCGATTGATCATTGGGGATTTGGAGATCGGCGGGGAAAAGCGGAAAGCGAGATATTTAAAGAAATGCTTCTCACCGGAAAAGTGATGTGGGGGATGATGATTTATGACAGTTTAAGTGCGTTAGACTATATGCAGTCACGCTCTGATGTTCAGCCTGACAGGATCGGAACCATCGGAATGTCTATGGGAGGTTTGATGGCGTGGTGGACAGCGGCGCTCGATGACCGGATTAAGGTGTGTGTGGATTTGTGCAGCCAAGTGGATCATCACGTGCTGATCAAAACACAGAATCTTGACAGGCACGGCTTTTATTATTACGTCCCATCGCTTGCAAAGCATTTTTCCGCATCGGAGATCCAAAGCCTGATCGCGCCGCGCCCGCACCTTAGTCTTGTTGGTGTACACGATCGGTTAACGCCGGCCGAGGGCGTGGACAAAATCGAAAAAGAATTGACAGCTGTCTATGCTGGACAGGGAGCTTCTGATTGCTACCGAGTGGTCCGTTCTGCTTCGGGACATTTCGAAACAGCAGTTATGAGGCATGAAGCTGTCCGGTTTTTGCAAAAGTGGCTGTGACTGTTAAAAGAAATCGAAAAAGACCGTTTTATGTGAAAACGGTCTTTTTGTTTCCTTTTAACCAACTGCCATAAATCGATGCTTTCTTCTATTGACAGAAACAGGAGAGAATAATATATTCTAATTGTTAACCTTAAAATATAATTGGTTAACAATTAAAATGAGAAGCACTGCACGTTCTTCAGTTATCAGTGAAAGGGCGAGAAATGATGCAAGAAGAAACTTTTTATAGTGTCAGAATGAGGGCTTCTATGAATGGATCTCATGAAGACGGCGGAAAGCATATATCCGGCGGAGAACGGCTTATTCCTTTCCATGAGATGAAGCATACAGTCAATGCTTTATTAGAAAAAGGGTTATCCCATTCAAGAGGAAAACCTGATTTTATGCAAATTCAATTTGAAGAGGTATATGAATCGATAAAAACCATTCAGCCATTGCCTGTGCATACGAATGA
Organism: Bacillus sp. PS95; assembly: GCF_037963565.1. Lineage (NCBI taxonomy): Bacteria > Bacillati > Bacillota > Bacilli > Caryophanales > Bacillaceae > Bacillus > Bacillus sp. PS95. The sequence goes on along the minus strand of NZ_CP150160.1, from coordinate 3,056,612 downwards.
AGTGAGCTGCCCGGAAGAAGGGCAAAAGCTGGCCCGATTGTTATTGGAAAAAGAAGGCGTTTCACGAGACGTGATTGAAAAAGCATATGAACAAATCCCTGAATGGTCAGATGTCAGGGGTGCGGTGTTGTTTGATATTCATACAGGAAAGCGAATGGATCAAACAAAAGAAAAAGGGGTGCGGGTCTCCAGAATGGATTGGCCGGACGCTAATTTTGAAAAATGGGCGCTTCACAGTCACGTGCCAGCTCATTCAAGAATAAAAGAGGCCCTTGCTCTCGCTTCAAAGGTAAGCCGGCACCCGGCAGCCGTTGCAGAATTATGCTGGTCGGACGATCCAGATTACATAACAGGCTATGTTGCGGGTAAGAAAATGGGCTATCAGCGTATTACAGCAATGAAAGAATACGGGACTGAAGAGGGCTGCCGAGTCTTTTTTGTTGATGGATCCAATGATGTAAACACGTACATACATGATCTGGAGAAGCAGCCTATTTTAATAGAGTGGGAGGAAGATCATGACTCATGATTTGATAGAAAAAAGTAAAAAGCACCTCTGGCTGCCATTTACCCAAATGAAAGATTATGATGAAAACCCCTTAATCATCGAAAGCGGGACTGGAATCAAAGTCAAAGACATAAATGGCAAGGAATACTATGACGGTTTTTCATCAGTTTGGCTTAATGTCCACGGACACCGCAAAAAAGAACTAGATAATGCCATAAAAAAACAGCTCGGAAAAATTGCGCACTCCACGTTATTGGGCATGACCAACGTTCCAGCAACCCAGCTTGCCGAAACATTAATCGACATCAGCCCAAAAAAGCTCACGCGGGTCTTTTATTCAGACAGCGGCGCAGAAGCGATGGAAATAGCCCTAAAAATGGCGTTTCAGTATTGGAAGAACATCGGGAAGCCTGAGAAACAAAAATTCATCGCAATGAAAAACGGGTATCACGGTGATACGATTGGCGCCGTCAGTGTCGGTTCAATTGAGCTTTTTCACCACGTATACGGCCCGTTGATGTTCGAGAGTTACAAGGCTCCGATTCCTTATGTGTATCGCTCTGAAAGCGGTGATCCTGATGAGTGCCGTGATCAGTGCCTCCGAGAGCTTGAACAGCTGCTTAAGGAACATCACGAGGAAATTGCCGCGCTTTCCATTGAATCAATGGTACAAGGGGCTTCCGGTATGATTGTGATGCCGGAAGGATATTTGGCAGGGGTGCGCGAGCTATGTACAACATACGATGTCTTAATGATCGTTGATGAAGTTGCTACAGGCTTTGGCCGTACAGGAAAAATGTTTGCGTGCGAGCACGAGAATGTCCAGCCTGATCTGATGGCTGCCGGTAAAGGCATTACAGGAGGCTATTTGCCAATTGCCGTTACGTTTGCCACTGAAGACATCTATAAGGCATTTTATGATGATTATGAAAACCTAAAAACCTTTTTCCATGGCCATTCCTATACAGGCAATCAGCTTGGCTGTGCGGTTGCGCTTGAAAATCTGGCATTATTTGAATCTGAAAACATTGTGGAACAAGTAGCGGAAAAAAGTAAAAAGCTCCATTTTCTTCTTCAAGATCTGCACGCTCTTCCTCATGTTGGGGATATTCGGCAGCTTGGCTTTATGTGCGGTGCAGAGCTTGTCCGGTCAAAGGAAACCAAAGAACCTTACCCGGCTGATCGGCGGATTGGATACAAAGTTTCCTTAAAAATGAGAGAGTTAGGAATGCTGACAAGGCCGCTTGGGGACGTGATTGCATTTCTTCCTCCTCTTGCCAGCACAGCTGAAGAGCTCTCGGAAATGGTTGCCATTATGAAACAAGCGATCCACGAGGTTACGAGCCTTGAAGATTGATTCCTGGTTGAACAAGCGGTTAGACATAGTAAAGGAAGCCGGCGTACATCGTAACCTGCGGTCAATGAATGGGGCACCGGTTCCAGAGAGGAACATTGATGGCGAAAATCAAACGGTCTGGTCCTCAAACAATTATTTAGGGCTCGCAAACGATAGACGTTTGATCGATGCAGCCCAAACAGCATTGCAGCAATTTGGGACAGGAAGCAGCGGTTCACGTTTAACGACAGGCAATTCGGTCTGGCATGAAAAGCTAGAAAAGAAGATTGCCAGCTTTAAGCGGACAGAAGCGGCCCTGCTGTTTTCGAGCGGTTACTTGGCCAATGTCGGTGTCCTTTCATCCTTGCCAGAAAAGGAAGATGTCATTTTAAGTGACCAGCTCAATCATGCAAGTATGATCGACGGCTGCCGACTTTCTAAGGCTGATACAGTTGTTTATCGGCATATTGATATGAATGATCTTGAAAACAAGCTGAATGAAACACAGCGTTATCAGCGCCGTTTTATCGTAACAGACGGGGTATTCAGCATGGATGGCACAATCGCCCCTCTTGATCAGATCATCTCACTTGCGAAACGCTATCATGCCTTCGTGGTCGTTGATGACGCCCACGCAACAGGAGTTTTAGGCGATTCGGGACGAGGAACGAGTGAATACTTTGGTGTTTGTCCCGACATTGTGATCGGCACCTTAAGCAAAGCTGTTGGCGCGGAAGGAGGTTTTGCGGCAGGATCAGCGGTCCTCATCGACTTTTTGCTGAACCATGCCAGAACATTTATCTTTCAAACCGCTATTCCGCCAGCCAGCTGTGCGGCTGCTCACGAGGCTTTCAACATCATTGAAGCCAGCAGGGAAAAACGACAGCTTTTATTTTCTTATATCAGTATGATCAGAACCAGTCTGATGAATATGGGGTATGTGGTGAAAGGAGATCACACACCGATTATTCCCGTGGTCATCGGCGATGCCCATAAAACGGTCATATTTGCTGAAAAACTGCAGGGCAAGGGAATTTATGCTCCTGCCATTCGGCCGCCGACCGTTGCGCCGGGTGAAAGCCGTATTCGAATTACAATCACGTCTGACCACAGTATGGGTGATATTGATGATTTGCTGAAAACATTTCATTCAATCGGAAAGGAGCTGCATATCATTTGAGGGGTTTTTTTGTGACGGGAACTGATACAGAAGTGGGGAAAACGGTTATATCCAGCGGTCTTGCTGCCTTATTGAAAGAACATAATAGAGATGTCGGTGTGTATAAACCATTTTTAAGCGGGATATCGCGTCATCATCCAGATAGTGATACAAGTCTGCTGAAAGACATGTCGCAGACCAGTCTTTCTCATGAAGACATTACGCCTTTTGCCTTCAAAGCGCCGCTTGCACCATACGTTGCAGGGAAACTTGAAGGAAAGACTGTCACCATGGAAGAGGTTTTAAGCCATTGGGGGCGGATTAGAGAAAAACATGAATGCTTCATCGTAGAAGGTGCAGGCGGTATTTCTGTGCCATTGGGAGAGGACTATTTGGTCAGTCATGTCATAAAAGCGTTGCAGCTTCCCCTGATTATTGTGGCACGTCCTCACCTTGGAACCATTAATCATACCTTTTTAACTGTCAAATATGCAGAAAGCATGGGGCTTCCAATTGCCGGAATTATCATCAATGGAATCAGTGACTCTCCTGATGAAGATGAAAAAACCAATCCTGAGATGATTGAGCGCTTATGCGGTGTTCCGATTTTAGGGGTTACGCCAAAGCTTGCCAACGTTACGAAAGAAACGGTTCTACATATGGTAAAAGACCATATCAATCTATCATTACTGATGAATCAAATGGGGGTATGAGAATGAATCAATGGATGGAACTCGCAGACCGGGTGCTGGCTGGAGCAGAAGTGACTGACGAAGAGGCGCTTTCAATATTACATTGTCCTGATGAAGATATTTTGCTATTAATGCATGGAGCTTTTCATATCAGAAAACACTTTTATGGAAAAAAAGTAAAGCTCAATATGATTATGAATGCGAAATCCGGGCTCTGCCCGGAAAACTGCGGCTATTGTTCACAGTCTGCCATTTCGAAAGCGCCAATTGAGTCTTACCGGATGGTGAATAAGGAAACGCTGCTTGAAGGCGCGAAGCGGGCGCACGATCTGAATATCGGCACATATTGTATCGTGGCAAGCGGCAGAGGTCCGTCTAACAGAGAAGTGGATCAGGTCGTAGATGCGGTTCAGGAAATTAAAGAGACGTATGGACTGAAGATTTGTGCATGTCTTGGACTGTTGAAGCCAGAGCAGGCGAAGCGGCTCAAAGATGCAGGAGTAGACCGCTATAATCATAATTTGAATACGTCACAGAGAAACCATTCAAACATCACAACCTCACATACATACGATGACAGAGTCAATACGGTTGAAATCGCAAAAGAATCGGGGCTGTCTCCGTGTTCAGGCGCCATTATCGGGATGAAGGAGACGAAACAGGATGTCATTGACATCGCCAAAAGCTTGAAGGCTCTTGACGCGGATTCCATTCCTGTGAATTTTTTGCATGCAATTGATGGCACGCCGTTAGAAGGCGTCAACGAATTAAACCCGCTGTATTGTTTAAAAGTGCTGGCGCTGTTCCGTTTTATCAATCCATCAAAAGAAATTCGCATTTCCGGAGGAAGAGAGGTCAATCTCCGCACATTGCAGCCATTAGGGCTTTACGCCGCAAACTCCATTTTTGTCGGAGACTACTTAACAACTGCCGGGCAAGAGGAGACGGAGGATCATAAAATGCTGAGTGATTTAGGCTTTGAAGTTGAATCAGTCGAAGAAATGAAGGCTAGTTTAAGTGCGAAAAGCTGAAAGAATCAATAAAAGCAATCGGTATGATGTCGATTGTTTTTATTTTTGAACAGAAAGGAGAAAATCACGTGACAATTGTATCGTCAACTGCATCTTCTGAGTTTTTGAAAAACCCATATTCTTTTTACGACACATTGCGAGCTGTTCATCCTATCTATAAAGGGAGTTTCTTAAAATACCCGGGCTGGTATGTCACAGGATATGAAGAAACGGCTGCTATTTTGAAAGATGCGAGATTCAAAGTCCGCACCCCGCTGCCTGAGAGCTCAACCAAATATCAGGACCTTTCACATGTGCAAAATCAAATGATGCTGTTTCAGAACCAGCCTGATCATAGACGATTGCGGACGCTTGCCAGCGGAGCGTTTACGCCGAGAGCGACAGAGAGTTATCAGCCGTATATCATTGAAACTGTCCATCATTTGCTTGATCAAGTGCAAGGTAAAAAAAAGATGGAGGTCATTTCGGACTTTGCTTTTCCTTTAGCAAGCTTTGTCATAGCTAACATTATAGGTGTACCGGAGGAAGATAGGGAGCAATTAAAGGAGTGGGCTGCGAGTCTCATTCAAACGATTGATTTTACCCGATCAAGAAAGGCATTAACAGAGGGCAATCATATGGCTGTGCAGGCTATGGCATATTTCAAAGAGCTGATTCAAAAGCGAAAACGCCACCCTCAACAGGATATGATCAGCATGCTCTTAAAGGGGAAAGAAAAGGATAAGCTGACGGAAGAGGAGGCGGCATCTACGTGCATATTGCTGGCGATCGCCGGACATGAGACAACGGTCAATCTCATCAGCAATTCAGTCCTTTGTCTGCTGCAGCATCCAGAACAGCTTTTGAAACTGAGAGAAAATCCAGATCTTATTGGTACCGCAGTTGAGGAATGTTTACGCTATGAAAGCCCCACGCAAATGACAGCCAGAGTTGCGTCAGAGGATATTGACATCAGCGGGGTGACGATCCGTCAAGGAGAACAAGTCTATCTTTTGTTAGGGGCGGCTAATCGAGACCCAAGCATTTTCACGAACCCCGATGTCTTCGATATTACGAGAAGTCCTAATCCGCACCTTTCATTCGGTCATGGCCATCATGTTTGCTTAGGGTCCTCGCTGGCGCGATTAGAAGCGCAAATTGCGATTAACATTCTTCTGCAGCGGATGCCCAGCCTTAAGCTCGCGGATTTTGAATGGCGGTATCGGCCGCTTTTTGGATTTCGGGCGCTTGAGGAGCTGCCGGTGACTTTTGAATAAGCCTAAGAATGTGAGTGCCAAAAAAGTGTCAGCCCCGCCGAAAATGGGCAATCTATAAAAAAGGGGAGTGAACATCGTGAAAAAAGTGCTGATTGCCGGCGGAAATGGTGTGATTGGGAGACTGCTTGCTGAAGGGCTTATTTCAGACTATGAAGTGACAGTGCTTGATAAAGATCATTTCGATGGCAAAGCCTCTTCCATTCAGGCTGACGCGGCAAATTATGAGGAGCTGTTGAAGAAGATTCCAAAAGATACCGATGCCATCTTGAATTTACTCGCTGTGAAAATCAAATACGATATTATGGACATCGCTGAGTTTGAAAAAATGACGGATGTTTTCTATAGGGCAAGCTATTATCTGTGCCGTGCGGCAGCGGAGCTCGGCATTCAAAAGCTCGTGTTCGCCAGCAGCAATCATGTCACAGATGTATATGAAAAAGACGGGCGCTCGCTCTTAGGACGGGAAATCACAACAAGCGATTATCCGCTGTCAAAAAACTTGTACGGTGTATTAAAGCTGACCTCTGAACAGATCGGCCATTTGTTTTATTTGGAAAATAAGCTATCAGTAATCAACCTTCGAATCGGAACAGTCGTGACAGATGAAATGGATACGCTGCATGAAAAAGAACGGACGAAAAAGACACTGCTTTCTCACCCCGATCTGCTGTCGATTTTCAAAGCCGCCATTGAGACCAACATCCGGTATGGCACTTATTACGCCGTCTCTGATAATCCGGGCCGGCCATGGTCCATTGAATCTGCCGTGAATGAACTTGGGTTTTCGCCACAAATCAATACGGCTGAACTTCTGAACGAGGAGGAGAACGGAGCATAATCATTTTCTAAGATTATGCTCTTTTTCTTTTGTTATCGGTCTCAATTCGCGGCAGCCCCCGCCCGGCCGGGGACACTGTTCAAATGATTATAGACATGGCAATCACAGACTGCTACATTTTAGACACGATATCGTCACATGCTGAGCTCGGTTTCCAAAAATATGATAACGCTTACAAAGAGAGGTGGGAGCTATCGCACATTCACTGAAAAACCGTCTGTTTGATATGTTGATTTATGGTTTCTTGCTGATGTTCGCTTTAATATGCGTACTTCCGTTCATTCATGTCATCGCAGCATCTTTCGCCACAGTAGAAGAAGTCGTGTCGAAAAAATTCATTTTAATACCGACCACTTTTTCGCTAGATGCTTATCGCTACATTTTTTCAACAGATATTATTTATAAGAGTTTGCTTGTTTCTGTGTTTGTGACAGTGATAGGCACTGCGGTCAGCATGTTTCTTTCGTCACTGATGGCTTACGGGTTATCCCGCCGTGATTTAATCGGCCGGCAGCCGCTCATGTTTCTCGTCGTATTTACGATGCTGTTTAGCGGCGGCATGATTCCGACTTTCCTTGTGGTCAAATCGCTTGGATTACTCGATTCTTACTGGGCGCTTATTTTGCCGACAGCCATTAATGCCTTTAACCTGATCATTCTGAAAAACTTCTTTCAAAATATCCCATCAAGCCTGGAAGAGTCCGCGAAAATTGACGGGTGCAATGATCTGGGCATATTCTTTAAAATTGTGCTGCCGCTGTCTCTTCCTGCGATCGCAACGATTTCACTATTTTATGCGGTCACGTATTGGAACACGTATATGACAGCGATCTTGTACTTAAATGATTCAGCAAAATGGCCGATTCAGGTTCTTCTGCGCCAAATCGTCATTGTATCAAGCGGTATGCAAGGGGATATGTCTGAAATGGGGTCGGGCAGCCCGCCGCCTGAGCAAACCATTAAAATGGCGGTCATAGTGGTGGCGACCATCCCTGTTCTGCTTGTCTATCCGTTTATACAAAAGCATTTTGCAAAAGGAGCTTTGCTGGGATCTGTCAAAGGATAAAGAAATATGAAACGGAGGGGTACGATGGGAAACAAATGGAGGGTGCTTTTGATTGTGCTTGTACTGGCACTCGGCGGAGTGCTGGCGGGCTGTAAAGGAACTGATCAGTCTTCGGCTGAAGGCAAAGCTGGCCCAGATTCAAAGGTAAAGCTGTCTTGGATGGCGATTTTGTATCATCAGCAGCCGCCGAAAGACAGGGCGATTAAAGAAATTGAAAAGCTGACAAATACAGAACTCGACATCACCTGGGTTCCAGACGCGGTGAAAGAAGACAGGCTGAATGCAGCGCTTGCAGCCGGGAATCTTCCGCAAATCGTGACCATCCAGGATATTAAAAATTCGTCAGTCATGAATGCCTTCCGGTCAGGAATGTTCTGGGAAATCGGTGATTATATCAAGGATTATCCCAACTTAAATAAAATGAACAAACTTATTAATAAAAATGTGACAATTGACGGCAAGCTCTACGGGATATACAGAGAGCGCCCGCTTTCCAGACAGGGGATCGTCATTCGGAAGGACTGGCTGGACAATTTAAATTTGAAAACCCCGAAAACGTTGGATGAGCTTTATGAAGTGGCCAAAGCATTTACGGAGGACGACCCGGACAAGGATGGGGAAGATAATACGATCGGGCTGGCAGACCGTAATGACTTGATTTACGGCGCGTTTAAAACGATTGGCTCGTATGAAGGCATGCCGACAGATTGGAAGGAATCGGGCGGCAAATTCACGCCTGATTTCATGACACAGGAATACAAAGACACGATGAACTATATGAAAAAGCTGCGTGATAACGGGTATATGAATAAGGATTTTCCCGTCACGAGCAAAACCCAGCAGCAGGAGCTGTTTTCTCAAGGAAAAGCCGGAATTTATATTGGCAATATGGTAGATGCGGTCAATCTGCGCGACCATGCCTCTGATAAATCAATGAAGCTCGAGGTCATCAACCGCATAAAAGGCCCAGATGGGAAAGAGCGGATATGGGCATCAGGAGGCCATAACGGCGTGTTTGCTTTCCCGAAAACGAGTGTGAAAACGGAAGCTGAGCTTAAACGGATCTTGGCTTTTTTTGACCGAATTGCCGAAGAAGATGTCTATAGCCTGATGACTTATGGCATTGACGGCGTTCATTACAACAAAGGTGAGGACAAAACGTTCACACGCAAAGAAAGCCAGGTAAAAGACTGGCAGACTGATATTCAGCCGCTGTCCGCCTTAATTGCCATTGATAAAGCCTACTTAAAAAACACTGGAGATCCGCTTCGGACGGCGTACGAGGAGCTGACCGAGGACAATGAAAAGATTATCGTCTCAAACCCGGCTGAAAGCCTGTATTCCGCATCGGAGTCGGAACGGGGTGATGAACTGAAGAAAATCATTGATGACGCGACTTATAAATATATGATTGGAGACATCACAGAAAGCCAGTTCGATAAAGAAGTGGAAAAATGGGAGTCAAGCGGAGGAAAACAAATTATTCAGGAATACGAAGAAGCGTTTAAACAAGCAAAATAACGTTGGAAAAACCCAAAACGCGCAAGCAGTTTTGGGTTTTTTTACATGCTTCTTTTTTGCTGGCGGTAGTTTCCCGGTGTAATCCCTTCCAGCTTCTTAAATGATCTGATGAAATTTTGCGAGTTTTTATATTTCAGCTTTTCGGCAATGTCCTTGACCGCCATGTCTGTTTCGGCAAGCCAGCTTTTTGCCATATGGTGTCGGTAGCTTGAGACATACTCGCTGAATGAAATACCCATTTCTTTTTTGAAGATGCTGCTTAAATAATTTGGGTTGTAATGCAACCTGCGCGCGATTTCGTCCAGTGTCAATTCGGATTCAAACTCATGATGGATGATATGAATGATGTTGTCGGAAATATTTTTGTACTGGGCATCCGCGCGGGTGTTCACTTTGTCTGTCATCGGATCAATAAACTCATTCTTTAGCCAGTTTTCGGTATCCTCGAACGTTTTCAGCTCAAAAATTTGGTCATACAGCATTTTGTTTTCTTCAAGCTCAAACAATTCGATCCCGAGCACATGCATCAGCTCAATCACATGGTTCAAAAAACGGGCGATGGCGATTTGAAATTGATACGGGTTGGTGTTCTGGGTGAAGATGGCTTGCAAAATCGCGTGCAGGCATTTATCCGCTTTCTCCTTGTCTCCTGCTTTAACGGCATCGAACAGCTCATGCTGAAGCTGCTTTGGAAAATGGGTTTTGAAGGTTTTTTTCTGGTCAAGGTCTTCGTAAAAGATGATCGACTTGTTTTCCGCTTTAAGCCGGTATTTCAACGCTTCTGAGCCTTCCGCATAGGCTGTTTTCGCTTTTGTCAGCACATCAAACGGCTGGCTGATGCCGATGCTGACAGACAGCTGCAGCTCAGCTTCCGCTTTTTCCTGAATCATCCTTGCAGTCTCATTCAGCTCAGCCATGAATTCTTCCTTTGTCCCGCTTTGGTTGATCAAAATCGTCGCCTGCTGTTTGTCAACTACGGCGGGGGCAAGATGTTTGTCCGTCGGGATGCTGCGCTCAATCAGGCTGTTGACGGCAAACAAAAGCAGATCCATATCTTTTTTCTCATAAGGCGTATGATTCAGTGTGTCAATTTGGAGCACAAGCAGGGCAAGGTGCCGCCAATTTTGCTTTAAGCCGAGGCTTTCAAAGCGGTTATCGACCTCCTCATCCGTCAGTTTTCCAAGCATAAGCCTGACCATAAAATATTGCTGCAGATGAGTGGCCTGCTGCTTCATCGTTTCCTCAAGGTCGTCATTTCGGTCCTTCAGCTGTTTAAAGCTCTGTTCAATTAACTCAAATTCATTTTGAGGAGTCTGTTGTTTCTCTTGTATGGCTCCATGTCTTGCGAATGATTCGTAAAGCACCCTGATCGGCTTGTAAAAATGGCGGGAGCCCAGCCAAGAGAACAATAATGAAAGCGTTAACAAAATAAGGCATACTGCAAAAGTGATCCAGCCGATTGATTTGGCTTCTTTTTTTAGCTCAGGCAGGGAAACGAGAGAAAAATAAGTCCATGTATTATAGTCAGATTTTTGATAGGTGACTTTATAATGAATCCGGTCAATCACTGTTTCAAACTGTCCGCTATTGGCGTTTTGCGCCAGCACTTTTTGGACAAAGCCGTCGTTATGAAGAGATTCACCAATGTCAGACATGTTGTTATGAAGGATAATGCGGCCTTTTTCATCGATGATAAACAGGTTGTTGGCGTTTGAATAGCTAGGCATATTTTTGACAAGCGAACAGCTCGGAATGCTTGCGGCGGCCAATCCTTTTGTATTTGTGCTGTTCAAAGGAAGCTGCTTAATTAAATTGATATTGTAGCGGCAGTTTTCTGATGTGCCTTCTTTGGTTGAAATCAAATGATTGTTTTCCTCAAGCGTCCAATAGGAGCGGCTCGCTTTGTGTTTCGTGTACGCTGAGGCTGCTTCATGAAGAGTGTCTGTATTCAAACGGTACAAACCGGAATTGTTCATGTACCATTTTTTCGTATAACTGACTAACGTCATGTTGGACAGGTCGGTATCAAAGCTTTGCAGATAATTGAGCTCTTGGTTTACTTGGTTATAGATTTGAAATTGGTCTGAGTGCAAAGGCTCGGACAATGTGCGAAGGAGAGGCGGCGAACTCACATAGTGGGTTAAAGAGTGATCGACGGTTTTCAATATATGTTCGATGCTTTGCTGGGTCTGCTGGAGTGTGTCGAATTTTTCCTCCGAAACGTTGGAAATAGCCGTTTTCTGAGAGTGCTCGTACGAAAACAATCCGACCAAAATAACCGGAATGGTGCTGAGCAGGCAGAAAAACGTGATCAGTTTGTAGTAAAACTTGTATTGGCTTCTTTTCATAAAACCCCCCCATTTCATAACATCCACTTCACCTTAATACAATTAATCCAAAGATTGATAGATATTGTCAATAATCATTTTCTAATATCGGTGTCTTTTTTTCAGGTGGACCGGCTGAACCCTTGATTATAAAGGGATAAAACAGGATGTGATCATATGATTGTAGACGGACTTTTGCCTGCTGCGCTACAGTGAATGCAAGAACCCGTGAAAGGAGGCTGGGAAAAAATGAAAACAGCAGAAGCGCAAGCGCCGGCTGTTGATACAGTCATTTTTAAAAAAGAAAAAAGAAAGCGCTTACTAAGTAAGCTGATTCAGCAAAAATATTTGTACTTGATGATTTTGCCGGGGTGTATTTATTTTTTGCTTTTTAAGTATGTCCCGATGTGGGGAATTGTGATTGCGTTTCAGGATTATCAGCCGTTCCTCGGCATTTTGGGCAGTGAGTGGGTGGGGCTGAAGCATTTTATCAGGCTGTTTACTGAGCCTACATTTTTTCTCTTGTTAAAAAACACGCTCGTGTTATTTGCTTTGAACCTGGCCATATTTTTCCCGGTGCCGATACTGCTGGCGCTTCTATTGAACGAAGTGCGGATTGCTCTCTTTAAAAAATTTGTTCAGACGCTGATTTATATCCCGCATTTTATGTCTTGGGTCATTGTTGTATCGCTTTCGTTTGTGCTTTTAACGGTAGACGGAGGCTTGATTAATGAACTGATTGTGTTTTTTGGCGGTGAAAAAATCAATTTTCTGCTGAACGAAGAATGGTTCCGGCCCCTGTATATTCTGCAGGTTATCTGGAGGGAAGCAGGCTGGTCGACGATCATTTATCTGGCGGCCATTACAGCGGTTGACCCCCAGCTGTATGAAGCGGCGAAAATGGACGGAGCGGGACGGCTGCGGCAAATGTGGCATATTACGCTGCCCGCCATTAAAAGCGTTATCGTCGTTTTGCTGATTTTGAAAATCGGAGACACGCTGGAGCTTGGCTTCGAGCATGTGTATTTGCTGTTAAATGCGACTAACAGGGAAGTGGCGGAAATTTTTGATACGTATGTTTATACTGCAGGGCTGAAACAGGGCCAATTCAGCTACAGTACAGCAGTCGGCGTATTTAAAGCGGCGGTCGGGCTGATTTTGGTCATGCTAGCGAATCGTTTAGCGAAGAAATTTGGCGAGGAAGGAATTTATTAAGAAAGGGATGGGATCAATGGATCAATCAATCGCTGTAAAATCGCCTCTTACGTACGCGGAGGCATTGGCAAAAACCATTATGAATACGTACACAGTCCAGGAGCTGCCTCCTGCAAACCGCTGGCACTACCACCAGGGTGTTTTCTTATGCGGTGTATTGCGGCTGTGGGAAGCAACCGGGGAAAAGCGGTATTTTGAGTATGCGAAGGCCTATGCAGATCTCTTAATCGATGATTATGGCAATCTATTATTTAGAAGAGATGAACTGGACGCCATTCAAGCGGGTCTCATTCTTTTTCCATTATACGAGCAGACGAAGGATGAACGGTATGCCAAAGCGGCAAAAAGGCTGCGCGGTTTATATGGAACACTGAACCGGACGTCTGAGGGCGGTTTTTGGCACAAAGACGGTTATCCATACCAAATGTGGCTTGACGGCTTATACATGGGGGGGCCGTTCGCACTGAAATATGCCAATCTGAAGCAGGAGCCGGAGCTGTTTGATCAGGTCGTGCTGCAGGAGTCATTGATGAGAAAGCATACGAAGGATGCAAAAACCGGACTCTTTTATCACGCCTGGGATGAAGCGAAAAAAATGCCTTGGGCCAATGAAGAGACAGGCTGTTCACCGGAATTTTGGGCACGTTCCATCGGCTGGTACGTCATGTCTCTTGCTGACATGATTGAAGAGCTGCCGAAGAAGCATCCAAACCGTCATGTGTGGAAAAACACGCTGCAGGACATGATGGAAAGCATCTGCTGCTATCAAGACAAAGAGACGGGGCTATGGTATCAGATTGTTGATAAGGGAGACAGGTCTGATAACTGGCTGGAAAGCTCAGGATCCTGCCTGTACATGTACGCATTTGCGAAGGGAATCAATAAAGGCTATTTAGACAGAGCTTACGAAACAACACTGCTAAAAGCGTATCAAGGCTTGATTCAGCATAAAACCGAAACATCAGAAGACGGCGCGTTTCTCGTCAAAGACATATGTGTCGGAACGTCAGCCGGTTTCTATGACTATTATGTCAGCCGCGAAAGAAGCACAAACGACCTGCACGGGGCTGGTGCGTTTATTTTGGCTATGACAGAGCTGGAGACTCTTTTTAGGTCAGCAGAGAAATGATGACAGGTATACGTACGGCTTTGTGTGTGATCGTCTCAGTCCTCTTTTTGGCATCATGCTCAAGCAGGCCGGACGGAATGCATGTCATTCTCTTTTCTGATATGCAGGCTGGCGTACAGGAAAAAATAAAAAAGGCCGCCGAGCAGAATGCCGGGAAGGTCGATATCTTTCCAGCTTTTCAGGAAAAACTGCTGACTGAAATTACCGCTCATGAGGGAGATGTTTTCATCGTGCCTGAAGACATGTTTCAAGCTTACGATGATCCGGAAAATTTTCAGCCGTTAAACGGATTGCCTCCTGAAAAAACATCTCCTTATACAACTGTTAATAAAAAAACAGGAGAAAAAACGATCTATGCCGTTCAGATCGAAAAAGGGAAAAAACAGCTGAACGGCTATTCTTTTCAATTGAATCGCGATATGGCGGCGTTTATCCCTGTGTATGCTGAAAAAACAGAGGAAGCGCTGCAGCTGATTTCTCAACTAACTGAAGCCCGATAGAGGTGAGGATATTGAAGAACATCGTCTTTTGCGGATTGAGCAGCAGAGCATTCAGTATGTTTATCAAACCGCTGTTGGAGCGGTTTTCAACTCATTATGAGATTACGGGATTGCTGGATGCCGATCCGAAACGTTTTGCCGTTTGCAAGAAGAAATTTCCCGAGCTGGCCCACGTGCCCGAGTTTAGCGAAGATGCTTTTGACGAGATGATGCGCGTGTCAAAGCCTGATATCGTCATTGTGGCAGGCAGGGACGATACGCATGTCACATATATTGTAAAAAGTCTTCAGTGGAATACAGATGTGATTACTGAAAAACCAATGGTGACAACAGTGCAGGATGCGAATCGGGTGCTTGAAGCGGAGGCCAAAAGCGAAGGAAAAGTCACCGTCGCGTTTAACTATCGCTACAGCCCGTTTCATCGGAAAATAAAAGAAATGATTCTGGACGGAAAAATAGGCAGGGTCACCTCCGTTGATTTAAATTGGTATATTGATACGTATCATGGCGCCAGCTATTTTAAACGCTGGAACAGGTCGAGACAGTTTTCCGGGGGCCTTTCTGTCCATAAATCAACACATCACTTTGATCTCGTCAATTGGTGGCTCGGGCAAAATCCGGAAGAGGTATTTGCTTATGGCGCCTTGAATTACTATGGGCCGGACAGTGAGTGGAACCCCTTGCCGGAAGAAGACGGGCGTTTTTGCGGGACGTGCCGGGTCAAAGAAAAATGCCACTACTATTCAAGGTGGCATCCCCGTTCCTCTAAAGCTTCTATAAAGGATGATCATCTCGAAGCAGGAGACCAGTCTAGCTTATACACTTCATACAGGCCTGACGCGTGTATTTTTGACGAGGAAATTGACATCGAGGATACGTACGTGGCGGCAGTCAAATATGATGGCGGCGCACTGTTAAGCTACTCGATTATTTTTTCGGCACCGTATGAAGGCTACCGGCTGACGATCAACGGCACAAAAGGGCGTATTGAATCAAATGAATTTCACGAACCTTCCAGAATTCCGTTTGCTTTTCCTGAGCAGACAATCGAATACTATCCGCTTTTTGAATCAAAGCAGACGATACAAGTGGTCAAAAATGAAGGGGGGCATGGCGGAGGTGATCCGCTTTTGCTTGAGGATCTTTTTTTAGGAAAAGACCCGCTGCGCCGCTATGATATTTTAGCCGGGGCTGAAGCTGGAGCCTACTCCATCGCGGTTGGTGAGGGAATGTGGCGCTCGGTTGCCGAAAAGAAGCCGATCGGCATGAAAGAGCTTTTTCAGATGCAGAATGTATAATGCAAAAAAGGAGGGGGCGCCATGGAACATGATGGCTCACTGGGACGGATGCTGCGTTTTTGCGAATGGATTATGAGATTTGCGTATACAAACTTGCTGTGGCTGTTTTTTACGTTACTCGGTCTCGGCGTGTTTGGCATCATGCCCGCGACCGCGGCTTTATTCGCTGTCATGCGGAAGTGGATCCAGGGGCAGGACAACGTTCCGGTGCTCAAAACGTTTTGGCAGGAATATAAGGGTGAATTTTTTCGTTCAAATCTGCTCGGCGCTGTACTGGCGCTCATCGGAGTGATCATTTATATTGATTTGGCCTTCATCTATCCAAGTCATTTCCTTCTGCACATCCTGCGCTTCGCCATTATGATATTTGGCTTTTTGTTCGTATCCATGCTTTTTTATGTGTTTCCGCTGCTTGTCCATTTTGACTGGAAAAAACGTCTGTATGTGAAATTTTCGCTCTTGCTCAGTGTGGCGTATTTGCAATATACGCTTGCTATGCTTGCGCTGACTGTTGCTCTTTTTTTCTTGCTTGCGTACCTGCCGGGCATTGTCCCTTTTTTCAGCGTCAGCCTTATCAGCTACTGTCATATGCGCATTGTTTATGCCGTGCTGCTGAAAGTGGAGCAGCACGGCGGCGAGCCACAGAGGAAATCCCATATACGGAAAGCTTTTTATCCGGAAACGAGATAATCATCATTTCTCTATCATAACGCTGTTCCAAACGGAATAGATTGATAGAGAAAGGAGAGCGGATAAAATGCTGAAGGTAGCGGTATTTGATGAAGAGCATGAAAAAGACTTACAGACGGAAATCAATTCATTTTTAAAAGGGATATCGGAGGAGCAGCTGATTGATATCAAATATACGGTTTCGGCGGCGTGCGACCCAGATGGCGAGCAGCTTTACTGTTTTTCCGCCCTTATTTTATATCGCAAATAAAAAGATCTTTCCGCAGGCGCGGAAAGATCTTTTTGGTTAATATGCTTTTTTCACTCTAGGACTTCTCGGTTTATCGAGTTTCTCCGCTTTTTTGATCTCTCTTCTTTCTTTTGAGAGCGATTGATAGAGAGAGGCAATCATCAGCAGGATAACGATAGAAAACGGCAGCGCTGCCAGAATCGCTGTGTTCTGCAAAGCGGCAAGCCCTCCGGAATATAGGAGCACAGCCGCCATGGCGGACTGAATGATACCCCAGCTGAGTTTCACAGAATTCGCCGGATTTAAAGAACCGTACGACGTCTGCATGCCCAGCACGAATGTAGCTGAATCAGCAGACGTGATAAAGAATACTGCGATCAGAATCAATGCAAGGATCGATGTCACCATTGTCAGCGGATAGTGATCAAGTGTTCCGAACAGCATCGTTTCAGTGGACAGCTTTGCTACATTGAACGTGCCTTTTTGCTGGAGATCCATGGCTGATACGCCGAAAATGGAGAACCATAGAAATGTCAAAATACAAGGTGTCACCAAGACGCCAATTAAAAATTCTCGGATCGTCCGGCCTCTGGATACACGGGCGATGAAAATGCCGACAAATGGAGACCAGGAAATCCACCATGCCCAATAGAAAATCGTCCAGCTGTTAATCCATTCGCGTTTTTCAGGATCGTTCGGTGTCAGTCTGAAGCTCATTTGAACGATATTTTGAATGTATTGTCCGATAGAATCTGTAAATGAGTTCATGATCAGCACTGTAGGCCCGACAACGAGCATAAACAACATTAACAATCCGGCCAATACCATGTTTGTGTTGCTTAAATACTTAATTCCTTTTCCGAGTCCGCTCCACGCAGAAAGTAAAAAGAGCACTGTCACAATAATGATTAAAATCAATTGGACGATAAACGCATTCGGAATGCCGAACAGGTAATTCAAACCGCCGTTAATTTGGGTTGCGCCAAGACCAAGACTTGTTGACACCCCGACAACAGTGGCGAAAACTGCAATACAGTCAATGGCCTTTCCGATCGGTCCGTTTACTTTATCCCCGAGAATCGGTGACAGTGTGCTGCTGATTAACCCGGGTGCGCCTTTGCGGAATTGGAAATAGGCAATGCATAATGCCACAATGGCATAAATGGCCCAAGCGTGCAAACCCCAGTGGAAAAACGTATAGCGGAGTGCATCTCTGAAGGCTTGGGGGGTTTCTGTTTCACCTGATGGAGAGCTAATTGCGTAATGGCTGATCGGTTCAGCCGCACCGTAGAATACTAAGCCGATTCCCATGCCTGCGCTGAACAGCATGGCAAACCATGATAATAACCCGAATTCCGGTTTTTCATCAGGCTTTCCGAGTTTGATTTTTCCGATCGGGCTGAAAATCAAAAAGAGACAAAACCCGACAAACAAAGAGACAACTAAAAGATAATACCAACCAAATGAATCGGTAATAAATGCTTGTGCCGATTGAGACACATTTTGCAGGCTGTCAGGAGAAATAACACCCCATAATACAGCTGCAGCTGTGATTGCAATCACAATCCAAAATACACTAGATATATGTTTCAACATTTCTCACCCTCTAATTTTTTGTGTACGCCTATATCTTGCTCGCAGGCTTAGTATGGTCGTACGATGGCAGCTCATTCCTCTCTTAAAATTACCCCGCAATCAGGTGAAACAAAACAAGTCTCACCCTAACATGAATGCGGGGAATGTTCAAATGTGAGTTTGGCGGCAAGAGATTTAAAGAGTAATGATTAAGAACGGGCGTATTGCCCGGCATTTAGCCCTGCAAGCCTGCCTGTGACAAGGGCGGAGGTAATATTGTATCCGCCTGTGTAGCCGTGGATATCCAGAATTTCACCGCAAAAATAAAGCCCCTCCATTTTTTTAGAAGCCATCTTTTTCGGGTCAATTTCTTTTACAGATACCCCGCCTCCCGTGACAAATGCCTTATCAAGCGACAGTGTGCCATTTGCGAGGACAGTAAACTGCTTGCAGTCCCTTACAAATTGTCTGAAAGGATCCTTCGGCAGCTCAGAAAACGATACGTTCGGAGAGATGCCGTTTTTTTCGAGCAGGAATAGGAGATAGCGCTCCTGCATCCAAGGCTTCAGCACGTTTTTAATGGTTTTTTTCGGTGCTTCCTTCAGTTCTTTATACATCTTTTGGAAAAGCGTTTCTTCATTGATATCCGGATACAAGTCGATTCTGATCGGCACTTGAGGCTGTTTTTTCAGCTCTTTTACGACAAATTGGCTGCATCTGAGAATGGCAGGTCCTGAGAGGCCGAAATGGGTAAACAGCATGTCCATTTTATGTGTGATAATCGGTTTGCCTTTTTTATTTAACACACTGACGGCTACATCTCTTAGTGATAAGCCCTGAAGTGTTTTTTGCTTAATGAACGGTTCGCCAGAAGTGACGGGAACCTCTGTCGGAAACAGCTCTGTTATGGTATGGCCCGCGGCTTCAGCCCATTCATAGCCGTCTCCCGTGCTTCCGGTATGAGGCACGCTTTTACCGCCTACAGCGATAATGACTGCCTGGCTATGGATCATTTCGCCATTATTCGTCACAATCCCTGCTGCCTGTCCATCTTCATATAAAACAGATTTAATTTTCTCGTTCGTTCTGATTGTTACGCGGAGCTGCTTCAGCCTGTTTAACAGCGCGTCAACGACACTTTGGGCTTTGTCGGTCACAGGAAACATCCGGCCGTGATCCTCTTCCTTCAATTGAATGCCGAGGTTTTCAAAAAACTTGATAATGTCCTCATTATTAAATTCAGAAAACGCGCTGTATAAAAAACGCCCGTTGCCGGGAATGTGCTTGATAATTTCTTCCACAGGAAGGCGGTTCGTCACATTACAGCGGCCGCCCCCGGAAATCGCGAGTTTCCGTCCTAATTTATTTCCTTTATCTATCAGCAACACGCCAGCGCCCTGTTCTCCTGCTGCAATCGCAGCCATCAAGCCTGAAGGGCCTCCGCCGATTACGATTACGTCATATTGTTTCATCTTTATCATCAACTTTCTTTTCATTTCGTGTGCGGACACCCCGTCCGCAGTACTATTATAGCGAAAGAAAGCCGCTCCTTAAACGTCTTTTGCCGCGGACATGAATGTTCACAGGATTGCTTTTGTATTTATTACCGTCTAAATGCCCAGTTGTGGTAAAATAGAAAAGTTGAATCTTCGTAGAAAATGGTGATGAAGAAACATGTCAAGCAAACTGTTAAGAGGCACGTTTGTATTAACGCTCGGTACATATATATCGCGGATTCTGGGGATGGTCTATTTAATTCCCTTCAGCATTATGGTCGGGGCGACAGGCGGTGCATTATTTCAATACGGATACAACCAATACACTTTATTTTTGAATATTGCTACGATGGGCTTTCCGGCCGCTGTTTCTAAATTTGTTTCCAAATATAATTCAAAAGGGGATTATGAGACAAGCAGGAAAATGCTCAAGGCGGGCATGTCGGTTATGCTCGTCACAGGAATGATAGCCTTTTTCATTCTGTATCTATCGGCTCCGATGTTTGCGGAAATATCGCTGGGAGGCAAGGATAATAACGGCCTGACAATTGATCATGTTGTTTATGTCATCCGCATGGTCAGCTTAGCGCTTTTGGTCGTACCGATTATGAGCCTTGTCCGCGGATTCTTTCAAGGGCACCAAATGATGGGTCCGACAGCTGTTTCCCAAGTCGTTGAACAGATTGTCCGCATCATCTTTCTATTGAGTGCGACATTCTTGATTTTGAAGGTTTTCAACGGCGGCCTTGTCATCGCTGTGGGCTATGCAACCTTCGCAGCGCTGATCGGTGCCTTCGGAGGGCTGGTCGTGCTTTATATTTATTGGAACAAACGGAAGGGCAGCCTGCTGGCGATGATGCCGAATACGGGTCCGACAGCAAACCTAAGCTACAAGAAAATGTTTTTCGAGCTGTTCAGCTATGCTGCTCCGTACGTTTTTGTCGGACTAGCCATCCCTTTGTATAACTATATTGATACAAATACGTTTAACAAAGCGATGATTGAAGCCGGTCATCAAGCCATCAGCCAGGACATGCTTGCGATTCTAACCCTGTATGTTCAGAAGCTCGTGATGATCCCGGTTTCCCTAGCAACTGCTTTTGGACTGACATTAATTCCAACGATTACTGAATCGTTTACAAGCGGAAACTATAAGCTGTTAAATCAGCAGATTAATCAAACGATGCAGACGATCCTGTTTTTAATTATTCCGGCTGTTGTCGGGATCTCTCTATTGTCAGGACCGACGTATACGTTCTTTTACGGGTCAGAGAGCCTTCATCCTGAACTGGGGGCAAACATTTTGCTTTGGTATTCGCCAGTCGCAATTCTGTTCTCTTTGTTTACAGTCAACGCAGCTATTCTGCAGGGCATCAATAAGCAAAAATTTGCGGTTGTCAGCCTTGTGATCGGTGTCGTGATCAAGCTTGTGCTGAATGTTCCGCTGATCAAGCTGATGCAGGCTGACGGAGCGATTTTAGCGACGGCGCTTGGATATATCGCTTCCCTTTTATATGGGTTTATCATGATTAAGCGCCATGCAGGCTATTCGTATAAGATACTTGTTAAACGAACTGTTTTGATGCTGGTCTTATCAGCCATTATGGGTATTGCCGTGAAAATCGTGCAGTGGGTATTAGGCTTCTTTATTTCCTATCAGGATGGCCAGATGCAAGCTGCGATTGTTGTGGTGATCGCGGCCGCTGTTGGCGGAGCTGTCTACCTGTATTGCGGCTACCGATTAGGATTTTTGCAGAAAATTTTAGGCCGCCGTTTGCCAGGTTTCTTAAGGAAAGGCAGACATGCAGGCTGATGAACTAGATATGATGAAACTGAGGGCTCGCATGCTGCGGGCTTTCTTTTATAAAGGAGAGATTGGGAATGAGACTTGATAAGCTGCTTGCCAACAGCGGGTATGGTTCCAGAAAAGAAGTCAAAGCCGTTGTGAAGGCTGGAGCCGTGATGATCGACGGCAAACCTGCCAAAGATGTAAAGGAGCACGTTGATCCTGATACGCAGGAGGTGACCGTATACGGGGAACCGGTTGATTATCGAGAGTTCATTTATCTTATGATGAATAAACCGCAGGGCGTGCTGTCGGCGACTGAGGACAGCCGGCAGCAAACAGTGGTCGATCTGCTGACGCCGGAGGAGATGAGATTTGAGCCATTTCCAGCCGGCAGGCTTGATAAAGATACAGAGGGCTTTTTGCTGCTCACAAATGACGGCCAGCTCGCACATCGGCTCCTTTCTCCTAAAAAGCATGTTCCAAAAACGTATGAAGTCCATTTAAAATCACAGATTTCTCGGGAAGACATTTCCGATTTGGAAACGGGTGTCTACATAGAGGGCGGCTATAAAACAAAGCCGGCAAAAGCGGAAATCAAAACAAACGACAGTGGCAATACCGTTATATATCTGACAATTACAGAAGGAAAATACCATCAGGTCAAGCAAATGGCAAAGGCAGTCGGCAATGAAGTGGTTTATCTGAAGCGGCTTTCGATGGGACGCGTTTCCCTAGATCCCGCTCTGGCACCCGGAGAATACCGTGAGCTGACAGAGGAAGAGCTTCATTTGCTAAATGAGCCGCAAGCATGACAAAAACCCCGCATACCGAATGCGGGGTTTTATTTATAAGCACACAAAAACAAGGCTCAGTAGTTTCTTCGCCCTGTTATCTATCGGACCGCTCTCAGGCGGCCCTATGTAATTTTCAATTTATGAGGTAATCTTTACTTTCTTTCTCGTTGTCTCCCACTTGCCACGGCTTGGACTATGAACAAGATCATTATATGCCAACACATTTAAGTCTCTTTGAATCGTTCTAGGTGTAATGCCGAATTCGTCAACCAGTTCCTGTGTTGTCACAAGACCTTTTTCTTGAATAAACATGTAAACTGATTTGATTCGAGTTAGCATACGGTTTGTTGAAGGTTTCAAAAAACCACTCCCTATCATAAGATCGGATGGACTTGACTAACCACAACTCACGACTATCAACTGCGTACGAAATAGCAACAAAGGCAGACATCTGTAATTGTTAAAATAATTCGCCCTCATTATACACGATATTGCAGTGATGAATCTAGGGATAACTCCTATTAATTTTTTCCAATTTCGCGTTGGGCAGCCATCCTTGTTGGATTACTATGTATTTCGGCTCAATATTATTATGGTTAAAGAAACTTTTTTTATTCTATTTCGTAGTAAATTTTGGAGGTGGGAGAGTTTTGACAAATTTGCTTGAAGCTTCAATAGAACAGGCCGGGTATACAAGCCGAAAAAAAGTGCTCACCGATGTTTTTCTGGAAGTCAGAAAAGGGGAACTGGTTGGACTGATCGGAGCTAACGGCGCAGGAAAAAGCACCGCAATCAAGGCGATACTCGGCCTTTCAGAAGATTTTAAAGGGCATATTGCCTGGAACGACTGTTCATTTGCATATATTCCGGAGCATCCGTCCTTCTACGAAGAACTGACGCTGTGGGAGCATTTGGATCTGATCAGCACACTTCACGGCATTGAAGAGAGTGAATTTGCGCATCGGGCCCAAAGCCTGCTGCAGACGTTTTCGCTAGATCATGTCAAACATGAGCTGCCTGTCACCTTTTCGAAGGGCATGCAGCAAAAACTAATGCTTATCCAGGCCTTTCTCTCTAAGCCGGATATGTATGTGATTGATGAACCGTTTATCGGCCTTGATCCGATATCGACGAAACGCTTTGTGGACATGCTTAAGGCTGAAAAAGAACGTGGAGCCGGAATTCTTATGTGCACGCATGTACTCGATACCGCGGAAAAAATCTGTGACCGGTTTTATATGATTGAGAAAGGTTCATTATTTCTCCAAGGCACGTTAAAAGATGTTCAGGACAAGACCGGATTAGAGGGGCAGTCATTGCTTGACTGTTTTTATAAGGCAGTTCAAGGTGATCGGCTATGAACGGGCGTACGCTCTTTTTTCGAAGGCTGTTTGACTATTATAAGTATCAGTTTAAAGTGTTGCATGCGGTCATTGACTGGACAGTCGCTCTCTATATCGTTTTGCCGGCGATTGCTTTTGTCATCTATCAGTATATTGATTTGATGAACGGAAGAGGCCTTCTTTATGAGTGGTCTGAAGTGGCGGAATGGAGATGGCTGTATGCTGTGTGTGTGCTGATCATGTTTACAGGTTCGATTCGTACATTTTTAATGGAAGCGGACAAAGTGTTTTTGCTGCAAAAGAAGGAAATCATCTATCAGCTCAAACGGTATGCGCTTTTGTATTCTTTTCTGGCCACGCTGGCTAAATGGCTGCTTCTCTTTTTCATTGTCCTTCCCTTGATCAGTCATTCTGTTCTCATCACATTCGCAGAAAGCACTGCTCTATTGTGTTATTTGTTTGGCCTTCATATATTCTTTTTATCCTTAAAGCAAGACAGGATCAGAAAGCCGCGCTCCATTTCGAGATGGATTGGCGATACCCTTGTCAGAGCTATTCTTTTTGCTGGTTCTGCTATCCTGATTGTTTTTACTGAGCGGCACTTGCTTGCGCTTTTTGGCATTTTATTTTTGTTTTTCTCAGTTATCCGCAGTTTGAAAAAGACAGCCTCGTTCACGGCTTTTGAAGCTGAGGTGACTGAAGAGAAAAAAAGCAGGCTTGCCCTTGCAGGACTTGTGATGATGATGAGTCAGGAGGCGGGAATGCCAAAAGTAAAAGACAGGATGAGAAGAAAACCATTATTATACCGAAATTCAAAAAGGATATTTAAAAGACGAACGATCTGCACAGGCTATAAGGAGTTGTTTTTTAAAGTTATGCTGAGGAATGGCGAGTATGCAAGGCAGATGTACATGCTACTGTCAGCTTTCACTGTTCTCATATTTGTTTCCCCAATTTGGCTGAAGGTGATTGCGCTGCTGGTATACACAGGGGTTTGCCGTTATATCCTGACGCTTATTTTTGACAAGGTCATGGATGCCCCTTTTTTAATTGGCACCGATAAGGAAAGTGATGAATATTATCGGGCCAGAAAAAGCTGTATCAACATCCTGCACTATGCGTTTGCCGCCTGTTGTTTTTTAGCGGCCGCTGTCTCTTTATTGTTTACATAAAAAACCCAAACGGCGACGTTTGGGTTTTTTGGTCTATCCTTATAAAATAAACAGCTGGATGAAAAACAGAATGGCGAAAACGATGACGAGCGGATGAATCTCTCTCCATTTTCCCCGCGCCGCTTTTACAATTGGGTACGAAATAAAGCCAAGCGCGATTCCTGTAGAAATGCTCGAGGTCAAAGGCATGGCTAGAATGACGAGAAACGCAGGAAATGCCTCGTCCATCTCTTTCCAGTTCATATTGGAAACTGAGCCCATCATCAGGCTGCCGACGATAATCAAAGCAGGCGAGGTGATGGCGGCTATACCTGACAAGGCGCTGACAAGCGGACTGAAAAACATTGAAGCCGCAAACATCACCGCGACAGTCAAAGCCGTAAGCCCCGTTCTTCCCCCGGCTGCGACACCGGCGGAAGACTCGATAAATGCAGTCGTCGGACTTGTGCCGAAAACAGCTCCTACTGTCGTCGCGGTTGAATCAGCAAGCAGCGCTTTTCGCACGTTCGGCAGCTTGTTGTTTTTCATCAGCCCGGCTTGCTCGGCAACTCCGATCATCGTGCCTGTCGTATCAAAAATGGTGACTAATAGAAAAGAAAAGACGACAGCGTACAGGCCGTGATGAATGACATCGCCAAAAGCGGTAAATGGATTTGAGATCATCAATCCTTCCGGCAAATGAGGAAGCGACATAAATCCCTTTGAAAAATGGAGCTGACCGGTGAAAAAGGCGATCAAAGCGGTAGCTGCCATTCCGATAAATAAAGCGCCGCTTACATTCAGCACCATCAGGACCACGCTGATCAAAAGGCCGACCAGCGTTAAGATAACACCAGGTGAATGCAGATTGCCGAGAGTGACCAGGTTTGACTCATCAGCTGCCACAATTCCCGCTTGACGCAAACCGATAAAAGCAATAAACAGCCCGATCCCTGTTGTGATCCCGTATTTTAAATTGTTTGGAATCGCTTCTATAAGTTGTTTTCTTAAAGGCGTTAACGATAGAATAATGAAGAGAACCCCTGCTGTAAATACTGCGCTGAAAGCTGTTGCGTACGTGATGCCGCCATCGCTTGCGCTTACGACATGAAAGGCTAAATAAGCGTTCAAGCCCATGCCGGGCGCAATAGCAATCGGATAATTTGCTGCCAGGGCCATCCACAGCGTTCCGACAATGGAGGCAATAATCGTTGCGGTGAACACCTGGTCGAAAGGAACCCCGGCGTTAGCCAGAATGACCGGATTGACCACGACGATATAGACCATTGTGAAAAAGGTCGTCAGCCCTGCTATGATTTCTTGCTTTATGGATGTTTGCTGCTCTTTTAGATGAAACATAGTATCCTCCAATTACGAACGTTTTAACAAAACACCATTAATATTATTCGTTTTATTTGGTTTTTGCAAGTCATTTCTTGCGGAAAGGGGATCATTATGAACTGGGAAGTTGAAGTGATCAGAAAAAAAGAGGATTTAATTCGTGATACACAGGAATTTTTGAGAATCAACAGTGTCATGGACGAAACAACCGCCGGACCCGGTAAACCGTTTGGAGAAGGGGTAAATGCCAGCCTGACTTCATTGCTGGAGCTTGGAGAAAAAGAAGGCTTTACAACAAAAAATCTTGACGGCTTCGCAGGTCATATTGAATGGGGGGAGGGCGATGACATTATCGGCGTACTTTGCCATGTTGACGTCGTGCCGCCGGGAGATGGGTGGACGAGTGATCCATTTTCAGCTGAAATCCGCAACGGACGGATTTATGCAAGGGGCGCCATTGATGACAAAGGCCCGACAATGGCGGCATTCTACGCGCTGAAAATCGTGAAAGACATGAATTTGCCCCTGTCCAAGCGAGTCAGAATGATTATCGGAACAGATGAAGAAAGTGATTGGAGATGCGTAGAGCATTATTTCAAGCATGAAGAAATGCCAACAATGGGCTTTGCGCCTGACGCCGATTTTCCGATCATTAATGCGGAAAAAGGGATCATCGATGCTTCTTTACTTATTCCGCACCGCCCAAATCAAGCTGAACCAAAGGCAGTGCTTGTCTCGTTTCAATCAGGCCTTCGCTTAAACATGGTGCCCGACGCTGCGGAAGCTGTCATTGAAGGGCCGAAAAATGAAGAGATTCTGTCTTCATTTAAAGACATGCTCCGCACGACGGACCAAAAAGGGGAAGCTGCAATAGAGAACGGACAGCTCATTTTGCGTATGTACGGTCTTTCCTGCCATGCGATGGAACCGAACAATGGGATCAATGCCGGCATTTTATTGTGCGAATTTCTCCAGCAGACTGAGCTTGACGATGCAGGAAAGCGGTTTGTGCAAGTTGTGACAGATAAGTTCTCAGGTGATACAAGAGGAAAAAAACTGGACATCGACTGTGAGGATGAAATCAGCGGAGAGCTGACATTAAATGTCGGAACACTGCGCTATAAAGAAGGGCAAGGAGGCGAGCTCGGGATCAATATCCGCTATCCTGTGACAGCAGAAAGCAAAGTGATCCGCGATACATTCGAAAGCGCATCTGAATTTGAGCTGGGAGAATTCAAAGACAGCAAGCCGCATCACGTGTCCGCAGATCATCCGTTAGTCAAAACCCTGCAAAAGGTTTATGAAGGCCAGCTGGGTAAAAAAGCTGATTTAATCTCAATCGGCGGGGGGACTTATGCGAGATCCTTAAAAGCCGGTGTCGCGTTCGGCCCGCTGTTCCCCGGACGCCCTGACAGCGCACACCAAAAGGATGAATATATCGAAATTGATGACCTGCTGAGATCGACAGCGTTATATGCTCAGGCCATTTACGAGCTTGCAAAATAAAAGGACCGGCTTCTGCTGAAGCCAGTCCTTTTTTTAAATAAATGACCATAAATCAGTTGATAAGTACCGTTCTCCTGTATCAGCTGTCATGCAGACCACAACTTTGTCAGGAGAGAGGCGTTTCGCTGTTTCGATTGCCGCGAAGCAGGCAGCGCCTGATGAAGGACCGACAAGAATTCCTTCTTCAGCAGCAAGCCGTCTTGTCGTCGTATACGCGTCTTCATCAGAGATTTTGATAATTTCATCATAAACGTCTTCATTTAAAATCGGCGGTATAAAGCCTGGGCTCGTTCCTACAAGTTTATGAGCGCCAGGTTTTCCGCCGGATAATACAGGCGAACCCGCTGGCTCAACAACATGGACCGTGATATCCGGAAAAAGCTCTTTGAGCGCCTCACCTGTTCCGGTAATGGTTCCGCCCGTTCCAGAGGAGGCTACAAAAGCGCCGAGCGGTTTTCCGATTTCCTCTATTGCCCGGGCGATTTCAGGCGCTGTTGTTTTCCGGTGCGCATCAGGATTGGCAGTGTTATCGAACTGCATTGGAATATAGCTGTTCGGAATTTGTTCGGCAAGCTCCTTCGCTTTTTTGATGCTGCCCGGCATTCTTTCCTCTCCGGGAGTTAATACAACCTCTGCGCCGTAAGCTTTAAGCAGGTTGATCCGTTCCTTCGTCATTGTATCAGGCATAACTAAAATTGCTTTATATCCGCGTGCTGCCGCATTCATGGCGAGCCCGATGCCGGTATTTCCGCTTGTCGGCTCTATAATAACTGATCCCGGCTTGAGTAAACCGTTTTGTTCAGCTTCTATGATCATTTGATAAGCGGCTCTGTCTTTCACACTGCCGCTCGGATTGAAAAATTCAAGCTTTAAATAGACTTGTGCCGCATTTTCCGGCTGAAGCCGATTCAATCTCACTAGCGGTGTATCTCCTATCAGATCAGCTGTGTTTGCAACGATTTTCAACATTGTCATTCCTTTCTGAATAAAACAAGTGTCATATAATATCCTAACATAATAAACGTTTGTGCGAGAGTGTTTTCATACACTATTCCTCTATCCGCACAGCCTCTTTATTGATAAAATAATAGCTGTCAAAGAAGGGAGTGTCAGACGGATGCCAGATATACGGCCTCATTATTTCATCGGCGTTCCCATACCTGAGGGAATTGCAAATCCGATCTACCAGGCTGCGAAAAACGAACCGGTATTGGCGTTTCAAAAATGGGTGCACCCGCTTGACTATCATATCACGTTAATTTTTCTCGGAGCGGCGGATGAGACACAAATAAAGAAGCTTGAAGGTTCGCTAGCAGAGATTGCTTCAGAAATTGACCCATTTTCAATTGAGTTTGGCAAGATAGATGTATTCGGCGACCGCAGAAGGCCGCGCGTTTTACATCTGGAGCCAAAGAAAAACAAAACGCTTGATAGACTGCGGGAACATACGAAGCAGGCTGTCCTTCAGGCCGGCTTTCAAGTGGAAAAAAGACCGTATCATCCTCATATGACGCTGGCAAGAAAATGGACAGGCGAAGAAGGATTTCCAGCTCATGTTCCGTTTGAAAGCGGCGAGGTTTCGATGATGGCTGAGCGGTTTTCGCTCTTTCAAATACACTTGAACCAATCACCAAAATACGAGGAAATATTCAAATTTCAATTATCTTAATTCATTGCGGAGTGGAGAAACAAACATGGCACAAATCATCAAAATTCATGATTATATATCAAGATATGAGCTTGATCCGTACCATTATATCAACCAGTTTGTACGTCTGAAAAAAGAGCGCTGGCTTTCACTAGTAGAAGCAGCGGAACGCCAGCATGAAGAAAGGCAAGCCAGAGCTGAAGAACCGGAACCGGTGCAGAAACGAAAAAAATTTTCATTGAAAAGAAGAAAAGAAGAGATAAAAGCCGATATACAAGAAGAGAGACACCAATGGTTTGAGGACGAAGAAGATATTCATGTAAGGCTCCCGAAGAGCAGGGTGGCGCTTGCTTCTTTTTATAAAAGGCATTTATATGATTTTCAGCTCAAATGGGCAAGCTCTACTCTTTCAGAAATATCTCAACTCTCAAACCAGGTGAAGCAGGACCGCATTTTGCGTTATCTGACCCAGCAGCTGCCTGATTCTTATTTTATTATGTATAAGCCTGTGCTGAAAATTCAGCAGGCGGCGGTTGAATTAAGCATTGTGATTATTTCTCCTCTGGAAATTTATTGCGTTTCTTTTTTAGAGGCTGAGGAAGACAGTGTCTACATAGGGTCTAAAAATCGTTTTTGGGACAAGAAAACAGCCTCTCAGACTGCATCAGTGTTAAATCCAGGGCTTAGCCTGTTTCGTACGGACTCGGTTGTGTCAAAGATCGTAAAGGAAAAACAGGCTGAGATCCCGGTTCGAAAATTGCTTCTGAGCAGAACGTCGTACATCGATTACCCGGAGCCGCCATACGGCTTAGAAATAGCGGATAAGCGGAGCGCGGAAGAATGGATTGAGCGGCAGAAGAAAAACACTGCTCCGATCAAACATCATCAGGTAAAGGCTGCAAAGGCTCTATTGTCTTACTGCATGTCTGACTCCTATCGCAGACAGGAGTGGCTGGAGTAAAAGAGAACGATTTGAGCGGTTTTCTCATAACATAAGCAGGTGAGAAAGATGAGCCATTGGTTTTTTATTATTAATCCGACAGCAGGACATCGAAACGGCCTGCGTGTTTGGAAGTCCATTCAAAAAGAATTGATCAAACGAAAGGTTGAGCACCGTTCATTTTTAACTGAACATCCGGGACACGCAGAGGTGCTCGCCAGACAGATTTCAACGATACAGGAATATAAGCTGAAGCGCCTGATCGTCATTGGCGGAGACGGAACCATGCATGAAGTTGTCAACGGGCTGAAAGATGTTGACGATATTGAGCTGAGCTTTGTGCCGGCGGGCGCGTATAATGATTTTTCGCGAGGGTTCTCTATTAAAAAAATCGATCTGATACAGGAAATCAAGAAGGTAAAGCGCCCGTTAACAAGAACCTTTCATTTAGGGAGCGTCAATTTCCTTCAGGATAAATCACAGATTCTTTATTTTATGAATCATATCGGGATCGGGTTTGACGCATATGTCAATAAAAAGGCGATGGAATTTCCGTTGAGACGGGTTTTTCTTTTTCTCCGCCTTCGATTTCTTGTGTATCCGCTTTCTCATTTGCACGCTTCGGCAACCTTTAAGCCGTTTACGTTAGCTTGTACGACGGAAGACGAGACGCGCGAATTTCATGATGTCTGGTTTGCCGTTGTATCCAACCATCCGTTTTACGGGGGAGGCATGAAGGCGGCGCCCTTAGCAAATCCGCGCGAGAAGACATTTGATATCGTAATCGTTGAAAACCAGCCGTTTTTGAAAAAATATTGGCTTTTATGTCTCATGGCATTTGGAAAACATACAAAGATGGATGGCGTTACGATGTTTAAAGCGAAGGACATTACATTTTACACGAAGGACAAAATCCCGTTCCATGCTGACGGTGAAATCATGGGCACTACCCCGTTTCGTCTGGCATCTAGTCCTTCCCCCCTAAGAATCAAAACATAAACGTGTTTGGAGGAGAGAGCTTCCGATGGTCAGCATCCGCCGCAGCTTCGAAGCGTATGTCGATGACATGAATATCATTACTGTTCTGATTCCTGCTGAACAAAAGGAAATCATGACACCGCCGTTTCGGCTTGAGACAGAAATAACAGATTTTCCTCTGGCTGTCAGGGAGGAATACTCCCTTGAAGCAAAATACAAGTACGTCTGCGTATCCGACCATCCTGTGACATTTGGAAAAATCCATTGCGTCAGAGCATCCAGCGGCCACAAAACGGATCTCCAAATTGGCGCGGTCATCCGGACGGCAGCGTTTGATGACGAATTTTATTATGACGGAGAGCTGGGCGCCGTTTATACCGCGGATCATACCGTATTTAAAGTATGGGCGCCTGCTGCAACCTCAGCTGCTGTCAAGCTTTCACACCCCAATAAAAGCGGGCGCACATTCCAAATGACTCGGTTGGAAAAAGGCGTCTATGCCGTTACGGTCACAGGTGACCTTCACGGATATGAGTATTTGTTTTGCATCTGCAACAATTCAGAATGGATGGAAACAGTTGACCCGTATGCCAAGGCTGTGACTGTAAATGGAGAGAAGGGCGTCGTCTTGCGCCCGGATCAAATGAAATGGACTGCTCCTCTTAAACCATTCTCACACCCTGTGGATGCCGTCATCTATGAGACGCATCTTCGCGACTTCTCCATCCATGAAAACAGCGGCATGATAAACAAGGGAAAATACTTAGCGCTGACGGAAACTGATACACAAACCGCAAATGGCAGTTCTTCGGGATTAGCGTATGTAAAAGAGCTTGGTGTGACACATGTGGAGCTTCTGCCGGTGAATGATTTTGCCGGAGTTGATGAAGAGAAGCCGCTTGATGCATACAATTGGGGATATAACCCGCTTCATTTCTTTGCCCCGGAGGGAAGCTATGCCTCAAATCCTCATGATCCTCAAACGAGAAAAACAGAGCTGAAACAAATGATCAATACCCTGCATCAGCACGGTCTGCGAGTCATTCTGGATGTTGTTTTTAACCATGTGTATAAGAGGGAGAATTCCCCCTTTGAAAAGACAGTGCCAGGTTATTTTTTCCGGCACGACGAATGTGGGATGCCATCAAACGGCACCGGCGTTGGCAATGATATTGCATCAGAAAGAAGGATGGCAAGAAAATTCATTGCGGATTGCGTGGTCTATTGGCTTGAAGAATACAATGTTGACGGCTTCCGCTTTGATCTCCTCGGGATTTTAGATATTGACACCGTGCTTTATATGAAAGAGAAAGCAACTAAGGCAAAGCCCGGAATCCTGCTTTTTGGAGAAGGTTGGGATCTGGCTACACCGCTGCCGCATGAACAGAAAGCTGCTTTGGCGAACGCGCCAAGAATGCCGGGCATCGGCTTTTTTAATGATATGTTTCGTGACGCTGTAAAAGGGAACACCTTTCACCTTAAGGCAGCAGGGTTTGCGCTCGGCAGCAGTGAATCAGCACAAGCTGTGATGCATGGAATTGCCGGGTCTTCCGGATGGAAGGCATTAGCACCGATTGTTCCGGAACCAAGCCAGTCCATCAATTATGTCGAATCACACGACAATCACACCTTTTGGGATAAAATGAGCTTCGCGCTTCCTCAAGAAAATGACAGCCGAAAGCGAAGCAGGCAAAGGCTTGCAGCCGCGATTATTTTGCTTGCCCAAGGGGTGCCGTTTATTCACAGCGGCCAGGAATTTTTCCGGACGAAGCAGGGAGTGGAAAACAGCTATCAATCCAGTGACAGCATCAACCAGCTCGACTGGGATCGCCGTGGAACGTTCAAAGAAGATGTTCATTATATCTGCAAGCTGATCTCGCTGAGAAAAGCGCATCCTGCATTCCGTCTTAGGTCCGCTGCAGACATCCGGCGCCATCTTGAATGCTTGACGCTAGAAGAACACCTTATCGCATACAGGCTTTATGATCTTGACGAGGTTGACGAATGGAAAGATATCATTGTTATCCATCACGCGAGTCCAGACTCCGTCGAGTGGAGGCTGCCAAACGACATACCTTATCGGCTTTTATGTGATACATCAGGATTTCAGAAAGACCCGGCAGAAATCAAGAAAACGGTTGCAGTAAACGGCATCGGAACGGTTATCTTATATTTAGCATCAGATCTTAAGAGTTTTGCTTGACGAAGTTTGTGCTATAGCGCTAAAATTTAAAGGACGGCTATTGATTAGCATATGAGACTCTCAATAGCTGTCTTTTTTATTTTTATACGATTCGTACGAAAAAGGCATTCGCTGGATAGACTAGAAACGATTAGCCTTAATTCTAAAATATTTTAAGAAATGATGGGTTGAACATTGATATGAACTGGTTGGGACAATTACTAGGTAGCGATTGGGAGATCTTCCCCGCCGGAGGAGCTACAGGAGATGCATATTATGCGAAACATAACGGGCAGCAGCTTTTTTTAAAACGTAATAGCTCACCTTTTTTAGCTGTTTTATCCGCCGAAGGCATTGTTCCGAAGCTGGTTTGGACAAAACGGATGGAAAATGGGGACGTCATTACGGCCCAGCACTGGATGACCGGCAGAGAGCTGAAGCCTAAAGACATGAGCGGACGGCCCGTTGCTGAATTGCTTCGTAAAATACACACATCAAAAGCCTTGCTGGACATGCTGAAGAGACTTGGAAAAGAACCGCTGAACCCGGGGGCTCTTTTGTCTCAGCTGAAGCAGGCTGTATTTGCTGTGCAGCAATCTTCGCCGCTGATTCAAGAAGGGATCAAGTATTTGGAAGAACACCTGCATGAAGTGCATTTCGGTGAGAAAGTCGTTTGCCATTGTGATGTCAATCATAATAACTGGCTATTGTCTGAAGACAACCAGCTGTATTTAATTGACTGGGACGGCGCCATGATCGCTGATCCGGCGATGGACCTCGGGCCTTTGCTGTACCACTACGTCGAAAAGCC
Organism: Bacillus sp. PS95; assembly: GCF_037963565.1. Classification (NCBI taxonomy): domain Bacteria; kingdom Bacillati; phylum Bacillota; class Bacilli; order Caryophanales; family Bacillaceae; genus Bacillus; species Bacillus sp. PS95. The sequence goes on along the minus strand of NZ_CP150160.1, from coordinate 3,022,263 downwards.
AGCTTGGGAGAGCTGGCTGAGCATGTACGGCATAGAGCTGACAGAAAGCCTTCGGTTGCGAATGGCTTGGTATGTGTTATCTGAAACAATTACTTTCATTGCCTGGCATAAAGCAAAAGGCAATGATAAGGAATTTCATGATGCAATGGAAGAGCTGCATATCCTCATGAAACGAATTGTTGATTAATCAGGAATACGAATCCATTTGCTCTACCCATTGAGACAGGCTGTTCTGATGCTCTTGTATGTGTGAGTCGATGGATTTGGACGATATTCCTGATTGGCTGTAGCGGTAAACATCTTCAAGCACGTTTTTGAAATTTGAATCAAGCTCGGTGTTTGCCATCAGTGATTTAATCACACGCTCAAGCTGCTCGTACTCTGCGACTGTTCCGCAGCAGTCCAATTGATGGTCAGTCAATATATCCTTCAATAAATGAACTTGATGCTCATAATGTAAACCCATAACGGTACACATCCCTTCAGTATCATACGGGTTAAATTGTTCAAAACAGAGCGTTTTTATACATGTGAAAGGAGTGTTCCAGCAGACGGGACCCTCTTTTTTTATGCGCTCGGTCTTAAGAGAGATACACTGGAAAAACGAGCTTGCGGGTCTTTTTAATTCATGGTATGTTGTTAGTCGAAATAATAGATAGAGGTGTCAATCATATGAGAATGCGCCACAAGCCGTGGGCTGATGACTTTTTGGCTGAAAACGCAGATATTGCCATCAGCAATCCTGCTGATTATAAAGGGAAATGGAACACAGTGTTTGGCAACGACAATCCGATCCATATCGAGGTTGGTACAGGAAAAGGCCAATTTATTTCTGGTATGGCCAAACAAAATCCCGACATCAATTATATTGGTATTGAGTTATTTAAAAGCGTCATCGTGACAGCCGTCCAAAAAGTAAAAGACAGCGAAGCGCAGAATGTAAAGCTTCTGAATATAGATGCGGACACGCTGACGGATGTGTTTGAGCCGGGGGAAGTGAAACGGGTCTACTTGAACTTTTCTGATCCTTGGCCGAAGAAACGGCATGAAAAACGCCGCCTGACATATTCCCACTTCCTCAAAAAATATGAAGAAGTAATGGGCAAAGGCGGATCGATTCATTTTAAAACGGACAACCGAGGTTTATTTGAGTACTCTTTGAAGAGCTTCTCTGAGTACGGCCTCCTGCTGACATACGTCAGTCTCGATTTGCATAACAGCAATCTGGAAGGCAATATTATGACAGAATATGAAGAAAAATTCTCTGCACTCGGCCAGCCGATCTATCGGGCTGAGGTTGAATGGAGAACGTAAAGACAGACTCTGACAGGAGTCTGTTTTTTTTATGGGCCGTTTGCTACCATGATGACAGGGGGGGATGAAAATGGAAACAATGAAAATTGGAAACATCACGTTGACCTGGCTTGACGGAGGCGTGACGCATATGGACGGAGGCGCCATGTTCGGCGTTGTGCCAAAGCCGCTTTGGTCTAAAAAATATCCAGTCAATGAAAAAAACCAGATTGAACTAAGAACAGACCCTATTTTGATTCAAAAGGATGGGCTCAATATCATCGTTGACGCCGGAATTGGGTACGGCAAGCTGACTGATAAACAAAAACGAAACTATGGCGTGACACAAGAGTCGAATGTGAAACCCTCATTAGCTGCACTCGGATTAACGGTTGCCGATATAGATGTGATCGCAATGACACACCTTCATTTTGATCATGCATGCGGTTTAACGGAATATGAAGGTGAACGGCTCGTCTCTGTCTTTCCGAATGCAGTGATTTATACATCTGCTGTTGAATGGGACGAAATGCGCCATCCGAATATCAGGTCGAAAAATACGTATTGGAAAGAAAATTGGGAGGCTGTAGCTGGCCAAGTCAAAACCTTTGAAGACACCTTAACGATCACAGAGGGTATTACAATGCATCACACCGGAGGCCATAGCGACGGACACAGTGTCCTGATATGCGAGGATGCGGGTGAAACTGCCGTACATATGGCAGATCTGATGCCGACACATGCCCACCGCAATCCGCTATGGGTGCTGGCTTACGATGATTATCCGATGACCTCTATCCCGCAAAAGCAGAAATGGCAGGCGTTCGCAGCAGAAAAAGATGCTTGGTTTATTTTTTACCATGATGCCGAGTATCGCGCCCTTCAATGGGAGGAGGACGGAAGTATCAAAAAGTCAGTTAAGCGAATGAAGCGATAGCATATTTTTATGTTTACCCTGCATGTTTTCCGGCTAATAATGCAAACCTAGTACTAATTATGCTCAGAAAGGAAGAGGCAGGGTGAAACAATTCAGAGTAACAAACGAAGGAGACATTCAAACAACATTAAGAGGCCTTGAAGTGCTCTCTGTTCCTTTTTTGAACAAAGGTGTTGCTTTTACTGAGGAAGAAAGAAAAGAACTTGGTTTAAAAGGCTTTCTGCCGCCCAAGGTATTAACAATTGATGATCAGGCGAAAAGAGCGTATGAACAATATTCCGCACAGCCTGACGATTTGAGCAAAAATGTCTATTTAACGGCGCTGCACGATCGGAATGAAACGCTGTTTTACCGCCTGTTAAATGACCATTTAGGGGAAATGCTCCCGATTGTCTACACACCGACAGTCGGAACGGCAATTCAGAGATACAGCCATGAATACAGAAAACCACGAGGGCTCTATCTGTCAATCGATGACCCGGACGGTATGAAAGAAGCTTTTAAACAGTATAAAGATCAAAGCGATACGATCGATTTAATTGTTGCAACTGATGCGGAAGGAATTTTAGGAATCGGTGACTGGGGCGTCGGAGGAATCGCAATTTCTATTGGCAAGCTGGCGGTTTATACAGCGGCTGCGGGCATTGATCCGAGCAGAGTGCTGGCTGTTGTTTTAGATGCGGGGACAAATCAGGAGAGCCTCTTGAACGATCCGCTTTATGTCGGCAACCAGCATTCTAGAGTGCGCGGAGAACGCTATGACCAATTTATTGACGACTACGTTGCGCTTGCGAGAGAAACATTTCCGAATGCATTGCTGCATTGGGAGGATTTCGGGGCGAAAAACGCGCGAAGCATTTTGAAACGCTATAAAGATAAAGTGTGTACCTTCAATGATGATATCCAAGGAACTGGCGCTGTTTCTTTGGCCGCAGTCTTATCCTGTGCAAAAGCGTCTAAAGTTCCGCTGAGAGATCACAGAGTTGTTATATTCGGAGCGGGAACGGCAGGAATCGGAATTGCCGAACAGCTGCGGGAAGCTTTGGTGCGCGAGGGACTGAGTGAAGAAGAATCATACAAGCGCTTCTGGTGCATAGACAGAAACGGGCTGTTAACAGATGATATGGATCAGCTTCTTGATTTCCAAAAGCCGTATACTCGTTCGGCTGATGAAGTGAAGGATTATCAGCGGAACGGAGACGGCGGAGGCATTGATCTTCTTGAAGTGGTCCGGCAGGCGAAACCGACGATCCTGATCGGCACATCTACAGTTTCCGGCGCTTTCACTGAAGAAATTGTAAAAGAAATGGCGTCACATGTGAAACGGCCGGCGATTTTGCCAATGTCAAATCCGACAACTCTTTCTGAAGCAAAACCGGAGGATTTAATCGAATGGACAGAAGGCCGTGCGCTGATCACGACAGGAAGCCCGTTCCCGCCAGTTGAATATAACGGAGTTACGTATCATATCGGGCAGGCAAACAACGCGCTTGTCTTCCCTGGTCTCGGTCTTGGAACAATTGTTACCAAATCAAAATTAATTACCGACGGCATGTTTGAAGCATGTGCCCGGGCAATCGCAGGTATGGTCAATGTCGGGGTGCCTGGCGCGCCGATGCTTCCAAAAGTTGAAGATTTGCGCACTGTTTCGGCAACCGTTGCTGTTGAAGTTGCAAAAACCGCAATGGAGGAAGGCGTCGCTACGGAAGAGCCTGAAGACATTATACAGGCAGTGCAGGATGCGATGTGGTATCCGGTATACAAACCGATTCGCGCGATATAATAAAAAAGAGCCGCTGCATAGGCAGCGGCTTCTATTTTTTGCTTGTCCGGTGTTAAGAGGCGATTGTATCAATGACATCAACAATTTCTCCTGTTTTCGCATCCACCATGACTTCATACTGTTCTAATTCTCCGAAAGCTGATCGTGTAATGCCGGTTTTGTATACTTGTACCGTTTCTCCGTTAATATTGTAAGGCTCCGGCTGGGTGTAAATCCATGATCCGTCAATCGGGCCCCGCTGCTTAAAAGCAGATTTTACAATTCGAAGCGCTTTTTCTGAAGAAATATAAGGCTTCATCACATATTGTTTCACAACGACAGCCGCACAGATTCCAAGTCCTGCTCCTAAAAGAAGATGACGCAATTTCAAAATAAAGCACCTCCTGGTTGATCGTACTTTTCATTATACAGAAACAGCCAAATCCTGTTAAGCAATACGCGGCTGATCGAGCAGATTGGGTCAGGGTGCTTGGAAAACTTCATTGTTTCTAATAAAATAAAAGGACTACATAGAAATGAGGGGAAAACATGAATCAAGAAACGAAAGCGCTTTTCCAAACACTGACGCAGCTTCCCGGCGCGCCGGGCAATGAGCATCAGGTTCGTGCTTTTATGAAGCAGGAGCTAGCCAAATATGCCGATGACATCGTTCAGGACAGACTGGGAAGTGTTTTCGGAGTCAGACGAGGCGCAGAGGACGCACCGAGAATTATGGTAGCCGGGCACATGGACGAAGTCGGCTTCATGGTGACATCCATTACAGACAACGGGCTGCTCAGATTCCAGACGCTCGGAGGCTGGTGGAGCCAAGTTTTGCTTGCGCAGCGGGTTGAAATTCAAACAGATAACGGGCCGGTTCCGGGTGTGATTTCAAGCATACCGCCGCATTTATTGACAGATGCGCAGCGAAACCGACCGATGGATATCAAAAACATGATGATCGACATTGGAGCGGATGATAAGGAAGACGCCATCAAAATCGGCATTAGACCGGGACAGCAGATCGTGCCTGTTTGTCCGTTTACGACGATGGCGAATGAAAAGAAAATTTTATCAAAAGCATGGGATAACAGATATGGATGCGGCTTAAGCATTGAACTTCTGAAGGAATTACACGGTAAAGAGCTTCCGAATACACTCTATGCGGGTGCAACGGTTCAGGAAGAAGTAGGGCTAAGGGGCGCGCAGACGGCTTCTCATATGATTAAACCGGACTTGTTTTTCGCCCTTGACGCCAGCCCGGCAAACGATATGAGCGGAGACAAAAATGAATTCGGCCAGCTTGGAAAAGGCTTTTTGCTGCGCATTCTTGACAGAACGACAGTCATGCATCGCGGAATGAGGGAATTCGTTCTTGATATGGCTGAAACGCATGATATTCCATATCAATATTTTGTATCCGGCGGGGGAACAGACGCAGGCAAGGTTCATATTTCGAACAGCGGTGTGCCGTCAGCGGTTATCGGAATATGTTCCCGCTATATTCATACAAACGCTTCTATCATTCATATTGATGATTATGCTGCTGCTAAAGAAATGCTCATCAAACTTGTAACAGCCTGCGATAAGCAGACGGTGGATGCGATTAAAGAAAATATGTAGGTTTCATAAAAGCTTGTTGAACGAGCAGTAAGCCCGGATCGACAAGCTTTTTTCTTATTCTGTTTCAAATAGATAGGAAAGGGCCTTAATGGCTTGGTTAACGGTTTCAACCGTAATATTCGCTTTATTGGAAAGCTCTTTTAAAGGATGGTGGAGCGATTCCGGCCGGATGATAATCAGGGGTTTTCCTTTTGCGATCGCATATGATGCATCCATTGCCGTGTTCCACTGTTTGTACTTTTCGCCAAACAGGGCGATCACAAAGTCTGCTTTATTCATCAGGACGGCGGTTCTGAAGTTGTTGATGTCAGAGGCTTTGTCATCCTTTAAAACGGCATTTGGCTGTACGCCCATAATTTCTTCACCAATATTGTCTGAGCGGTCATGATTCTCCATCGGACCAACAAACGTAATCGGGAGCTTCAGTGATTTTGTTTTCTCTTTAATTTCCTCGCGCCAATTGCTGTGGATTTCTCCTGCTAAATAGACGATAAACTCCATATAAAAATTCCTCCTTATGTATGTCCATCTGTAAATTTTACCCTCATGTACACGATGTTAAACGAAACGAGCTTGATAATGCAAATAAAATATGATAATGATAATGGGAAAGCCAATCTTACATATTCATTCGTTGCATATAAGTGGTTTTGCCTCAAGCAGTTTGGTATGATCCAAATGGACGAGTATCGATAAAAAACATGTAAGAACATAAACAACTGGAGGGATATGAAATGAAAAAAATTGAATCAACTCAAGAGCTGGAAAAAGCGGTAAAGGATGATTGGTCTGTATTTATGTTTTCAGCCGATTGGTGCCCGGATTGCCGTTTTGTAGAGCCTTTCCTGCCTGAACTGGAAGCGAATTTCCCTGAATTCACCTACTACTACGTAGACCGTGACAAATTCATTGATACATGTGCAGAGTGGGAAATTTACGGAATCCCAAGCTTTGTGGTGTTTAATGAAGGAAAAGAAGTAAATCGTTTTGTGAGCAAAGACCGCAAAACAAAAGAAGAAATTGAACAGTTTTTAACAGACTCTCTCGCTAAAGCGTAAAGGAGGACATCGGTTTGAAAATGACCTCAAGGAAGCTGTCAGATATACTGAAACAGCGCCTTCAGCACGAGAATCGCTCCTTTCTGTTTGACAGAGAAAAAGACACCCTCCGTGTTGAGGATCAAACGACTAAAAAAGGGATTACACTCGATTTGCCGCCGATTATTGCAAAATGGGAACTGAAAAAAGACGAAGCCATTGATGAGATCGTGTACTATGTCTCCGAAGCGATGACGGCAATGGAAGGGAAGGCTCAGGAAATGACCGGGAAAGAAACTCGCATTTATCCGGTCATCCGCTCGACTTCCTTCCCGGACAAGTCCAGTGAAGATATCCCGCTCATTTATGACGATCATACCGCAGAGACAAGAATTTATTACGCGCTTGATCTCGGGAAAACCTACCGTTTAATTGACCAGCGCATGCTTGAGAAAGAAAACTGGACAAAAGAGCGGATCAGAGAGACGGCCGCATTTAATCTCCGTTCCCTGCCGACGGTTGTCAAAGAAGATACGGTTGCCGGCAATTACTTTTATTTCTTCAGGGCAAACGACGGATACGACGCAAGCCGGATTTTGAACGAAGCGATCTTAAATGAGTATAAGCAGCATGCAGAAGGGGAGCTGGCGATCTCTGTTCCTCATCAGGACGTTTTGATTCTTGCTGACATCCGGAATGAATCGGGGTATGATATTCTAGGACAAATGTCGATGAGCTTCTTTGCAGGCGGCACCGTCCCGATTACCGCCCTTTCATTTTTGTACAATGAAGGAAAGCTGGAACCGGTGTTTATCCTGGCGAAAAGCCGTCCGAAAAAGGATTAGAAAGGATTTTTACTTATGAACGCTTTTTATAATAAAGAAGGTGTGGGAGACACGCTCCTGATCTCTCTTCAAGATGTGACACGCGAACAATTAGGCTATGAAAAACACGGCGACGTCGTCAAAATTTTCAATAACGAGACAAAAGAAACAACGGGCTTCAACATTTTCAACGCGTCTTCTTACTTGACCATTGATGAAAACGGCCCTGTTGCGCTCTCAGAAACATTCGTGCAAGATGTGAATGAGATTTTAAACAGAAACGGCGTTGAAGAAACATTAGTCGTTGATTTATCTCCGAAGTTTGTTGTGGGTTATGTAGAATCAAAAGAAAAACATCCGAATGCGGATAAATTAAGCGTATGTAAAGTCAACGTAGGAGAAGAAACGCTTCAGATCGTCTGCGGCGCGCCTAACGTTGACAAAGGCCAAAAAGTTGTCGTTGCCAAAGTCGGTGCTGTGATGCCTAGCGGACTTGTCATTAAGGATGCAGAGCTTCGCGGCGTTCCGTCAAGCGGGATGATCTGCTCAGCGAAAGAGCTTGATTTGCCGGATGCCCCTGCTGAAAAAGGAATCCTTGTGTTAGAAGGAGACTATGAGGCGGGAGACGCATTTCAGTTTTAGACTCCCATAAATCCGCCAAAAAAAACGAATCATGTGAAAAGCCGCTAAGCCCTTGTTTAGCGGCTTTGTTTCTGCTGATAGCTTAATCTTTTCTGGGCCGACCAGCAGTGGTATACTAAAAACCGTCCCAGAAAACTATAAGGGAGTTAGAGATAAATTATGAGTTGGCTTCATAAATTTTTTGATTTGTTTTTAGGCGAAAGCGAAGAGGATGCTGAACGGGAGACAAAACCCGCTCAAATTCCGCAGCAACAAGAAGTACATCATCCTGAAGGACAATTAAAAAGATTGGAAGATCCTAAAATATATTATGAATATCCAAAAGGCAAATTCCGTTTTCCAGTCGTGCCTGACGGATACAAAAATCATGACCTGAGAAGGCGCCGCACACCATCGGACGAACCGAAACCCGCGCCTCGTCCAAGTGCTGCACTTTACAGAGAGCGTCCCAGAAATGAAGAAGAGCAGCATACATATCAAGCAGCAGAGCCGGCGAAGAAACCGTTTAAACCGACAAATATCCCTTCGCCTATCTATGGATTTAATCAAAAACCATCTGTTAAAAAGGATGTGCCGAAAAAGCCTTCTGAAACATTGAACGAACCGGATAAATCGGTAAAAGAGAAGGTAACACTGCTGTCAGAAGAGATTGAACGTGAACGCGGCTATCCTGCTTCAGACACACAGGCGCATTCCAAAAAAGAAAGTCCTTTCTTCCCGGATACCCAATTTGAAAAACAGCCTTCTGGCGTTTTAAACAGAAAGGATACGGAGCATGATGAGGCGCTGGCGAAACGGCCAGCCGAGCCGTCAGGTAACAAAGTGCCATTTGAGTCAGGCGTTCAACAGCCGGAAAAAGAGGAGCCTTCCTTCCCAGCTGAACATGCCGAAGAGCAAACACCGCCTGAGATGCTCACAGATACGGCGGCTGAAGGGCTTTCAGACAGTGAAGTAGGCCGCGAAGAGGAGGAAGAACAAAGGGAGCAGCAGCCAGAGAAACTTGAAGAGCCTGTTTTCTCCGCTGAACTTGATGAAGAGCAAATAGCTCCTGAATCTCAGACAGAGGCAGTATCTGAGGATGAAAAAGCAAAAGAGCCGTCAGACAGCCCAGTATACAATCATCATGAAAACGCGGCAGAAGGTGCTGAGTCCCCGTTCGTTCAAGAAGAACAAATGGACATTCGTCAGGAAGACCCTTTATTTACTGATCATGAGTATTCATCAGAGGCTCTGGCTCAAGCAGAAACTGTGGCAAAAGAATCAGAAGAGCCATCAGACAGCATAATAAATAATCATTATGACATCCTGGGAGAGGCTCAGGAAACGAAGATAGATGTTCAGCCAGACAGCCATACAGAGCTTGAGAAAACTGAACACATGGAGCAGGGTTCCAAATCGTCTACTGCACCTCTTGAAAATCGGCAGGGAATTCGCGCAGACAAACCTCGCGAAGCTTCAGAAGAGCCGAAAAAAAGGCCTGGTGTACAGGAGAAAAGGACTGAACAAAGCGCATCTTCTCAAAAAGGGCCATCCGTTCCTTTTAATGTGATGATGCTGAAAAGAGATACGCATAAACAGCAAAAAGCAGAGGAGCGCCGCGGCAGCTATGTATTTCCGAATGTTGCACTGCTTGATGTCCCGCCAGCGCAGGTTCAAGATGATACTGCGTGGATCGAAGAACAGCGTCAGCTTCTTGATTTAACCTTGAAAAACTTCAATGTCCGCGCCAATGTGGTCCATGTAACCCAGGGTCCGTCTGTCACGAGATTTGAAGTGCATCCTGAACCGGGTGTAAAGGTGAATAAAATCACCAACTTGTCCGATGATATTAAACTCAGTCTCTCAGCGAGAGATATTCGGATTGAAGCGCCGATTCCGGGGAAAAACACGATCGGAATTGAAGTGCCGAACCGCACGAGCAAGGTGGTTGATTTGCGCCAAATGATTCGCAGCTCAGCTTTCAGGACAAGCAAGTCACCGCTCACAGCTGCGCTGGGATTAGATATTTCAGGAAATCCTGTTGTTATCGACTTGAAGAAAATGCCGCATGGCTTGATTGCCGGCGCTACAGGCTCCGGAAAAAGCGTATGCATCAATACAATATTAGTCAGCCTGCTTTATAAAGCTGACCCGAGTGAGGTAAAGGTGCTGCTGATTGATCCGAAAATGGTAGAGCTGGCCCCTTACAATAAAATTCCTCACCTCGTCAGCCCGGTCATTACTGATGCTAAAGCGGCTACAGCTGCTTTGAAATGGGTCGTTGAGGAAATGGAGCGCCGCTATGAGCTTTTTGCCCATTCAGGTGTCCGCGATATTGACCGCTTTAATCAATTAACCGCTGAACACCAAATGGGTGAAAAGCTGCCATATTTAGTTGTCATTATTGATGAGCTTGCAGATTTGATGATGGTGGCTCCAAACGATGTGGAAGAAAGCATTGCGCGGATCGCCCAAAAAGCCAGAGCGTGCGGTATCCATCTTCTCGTCGCAACTCAGCGTCCGTCAGTCGATGTCATAACAGGTCTGATTAAGGCGAATATCCCGACGAGAATCGCCTTTTCTGTCTCAAGCCAGGTTGATTCCCGAACAATTATTGACATAGCCGGTGCAGAAAAGCTTCTCGGAAAAGGGGATATGCTCTTTTTGGAAAACGGATCGGGAAAACCGGTACGTCTGCAAGGTAACTTTGTGTCAGACCGGGAAATCGACCGCGTCGTTTCCCACGTCAGAAGCCAAATGCCGCCGACCTATTTATTTGAACAAGAAGAGCTCGTAAGACAAGGATCAGCCCTGAAAGAAGAGGACGAACTGTTTTACGAAGCGTGTGAGTTTGTTGTAGAGCAAAACAGTGCGAGCACTTCAAGCCTGCAAAGAAGATTCAGAATCGGTTACAATCGTGCGGCAAGGCTGATCGACATGATGGAAGCGGAAGGCATGATCTCTGAGGCAAAAGGAAGCAAGCCTCGAGAGGTGCTGATCACAGCAAGTGATTTAATAAACGAATAATATGGGTTCATTTTCACACCAAACATGGTATGATAGTGTTTAGAGCATTTAACAGCTATGCCGCTTTACAGCAGCTGTGCATAGACAAATCTTGATATCTGGGTTTAATCGGAAAGAAATAACCTGATACTAAACATAACAAAACATATAAAATACGCCGCTAAGGGAGGCTTTTCAGCCGCCGCGGTCGCAAATTGAAATGAGCGTCATATACTGGGGAACAGATAGACGTTTGTTGGAGGTACAATTATGACTGTTTATCATTTTGTTGGAATAAAAGGGACCGGTATGAGTCCGCTTGCCCAAATACTTCATGATAATGGATATACTGTCCAAGGATCGGATATCGAAAAATTTATTTTTACGCAAACAGCGCTTGAAAAAAGAAATATTACGATTCTTCCTTTTAGCGCGGAAAATATTAAACCCGGCATGACAGTCATCGCCGGAAACGCATTCCCAGACACGCATCCTGAAATAGAAAAAGCGATGTCTGAGGGAATTCCGGTGATACGTTATCATAAGTTTTTAGGCGACTACATGAAAAAATTCACGAGTGTTGCCGTTACGGGCGCACACGGCAAAACGTCGACTACGGGTCTGCTGGCTCACGTGATCCAAAACGCAAAACCGACGTCTTTCTTAATCGGAGACGGAACAGGCCAGGGAAATGAAAACAGCGAATACTTTGTGTTTGAAGCGTGCGAATACCGCCGCCATTTCTTAAGCTATCAGCCAGATTATGCGATTATGACGAATATTGATTTTGATCACCCTGATTACTTCTCAAGCATTGACGATGTATTTGACGCTTTCCAAGAGATGGCTCTTCAAGTCAACAAAGGCATTATTGCCTGCGGAGACGATGAGCATCTGCCGAAAATCCATGCGAACGTCCCGGTTGTGTATTATGGCACGGGGGAAGAAAATGATTTTCAAGCCAGAAACATCGTAAAAAGCACGGAAGGGACAACTTTTGATGTCTTTGTCCGCAATACGTTCTATGATACGTTTTATATTCCTGCGTACGGCCACCACAATGTATTAAACTCATTGGCGGTCATTGCGTTATGCCATTATGAAGAAATTGATTCCAGCATCATTAAGCATGCTCTCAAATCCTTTGGGGGCGTCAAACGCAGATTCAATGAGAAGCAGCTTGGGGATCAAGTGCTGATCGATGACTATGCTCATCATCCGACAGAAATAAAAGTGACAATCGAGGCGGCAAGACAGAAGTATCCTGATCGGGAAATTGTCGCGGTATTCCAGCCTCATACATTTACACGGACGCAGCAGTTCCTTGACGAATTTGCAGAAAGCCTGAGCGGCGCTGACTGTGTGTATTTATGCGATATTTTCGGCTCAGCCCGTGAGAATGCCGGAAAGCTGACGATCGGCGATCTCCAGGGAAAAATTCATAATGCCAAGCTGATTGAAGAAGATGACACATCTGTTTTAAAAGCTCATGATAAAGCCGTTCTCATCTTCATGGGAGCAGGAGATATCCAAAAATATATGAGAGCCTACGAAAACGTCATGGCATAATAAAAAGCAGTGATCTCACTGCTTTTTATTTATCTGATGGGAAAGCTTATTAAAGGATTTTCTTACATAACGGAGAATAGTATGTATACAGCCCAGTACACATGTTTATGATTGAAGAAAACGGGTAAACAGCAGTATATCCTGCAGCAAGGAGGTTTGAGATGATTATTATTCTTTATTTGAGCGTTGCACTCATCGCAGTTGCATTTCTCGTATTAGTGATCTACTTGTCTAAAACATTGAAGTCATTGCAGCTGACACTAAAAAACGTCGCATCCACTCTTGAAGGGCTGGAGGGACAAATGAAGGGCATCACAACTGAAACAGCCGAGCTTTTACATAAGACCAACCGCCTGGCTGAAGATATTCAGGAAAAATCAGAAAAGCTGAACACGGTCGTTCATGCTGTTCAAGGAGTGGGAGCTTCTTTACAGCAGTTCAATACATCCATGAAACAAGCGGCAGGGTCTGTATCGGCATCAGTTAGAGAAAATCAAGATAAGATCAATCAAGTTGTCACATGGAGTCAAGCAGCAATGGAAATTTGGGAGAAATGGAAGCAAAAGAAAAAATCAGCCCTGTAAGAGAAAAAAATACTAAGAGGAGGAATAATGATGAGCAAAGATGGAATTAATAGTAAAGATTTTTTAATCGGAACTTTAATCGGGGGAATCATCGGTGCCACTACAGCTCTTTTTCTAGCACCTAAATCAGGCAAAGAACTTCGCGACGATCTCGGCAGCCAGGCTGTTGCTTTACGGGACAAAACTGATAAAATGACGGCAGATGCGAAGGAAAAAGGCACGCAATATGTCAGCATCGCAAAAGACAAAACTTCCAACATCACACAGCTTGTAGCGGATCAGTCTGGGCAGATCATGAACAAGGTAAAGGATTTAAGAGACCGTTCCAAATCTGACAAAACGGATTCATCGACTGCAATGCAAGATATGCGGGAAGAAGCGATGCAGGCGGCTGATGAAACAAAAGATCAAGTCCTCCAGACGAAAGAAGATGTAAAAGACGAACTGAAAGATGCACAAAAACAGGCTGAGCAGTTGAATCGCTGAGCAGGGAAGGAAGAGCTTGAGTCATGGCTAAACAGCTTATTCAATCTGAGGAAGAATTTAAACGGATTGCAGAACAGGAAGGCGTTTTCGTCTTCTTAAAACACAGCACCACATGCCCGATCAGCCAGGCAGCATTTCATGAGTTTGATGCCTTTGCAAATCAGCATGAGGATGTGCCGGCTTACTATCTTCAAGTACAAGAAGCCCGGCCGCTGTCCAATTTCATTGCAGAAACATATGGGGTCAAGCATGAAAGCCCTCAGATATTCATCATCCAGAACGGTGAAGTGAAATGGCATACCTCACATTCACAAATTACAGAAGCCGCTATTGAGCAGCATTTGTCATAGAAAAAAGCGTCCAGATATCATCTGGCGCTTTTTTTTGTAAAAAACCCTTGAACATTGCCCTCACATCATGTAGGATAGCTTCATAGATTACTTTATCACTTAAAAGCGTTTGGGTAATAAAGTAGAGTTTTTATAAAATTTTTTGTATTTCAGTATTTCCATTTGGAATTACTTATAGTAAGATGCATGATAACTACAAAATAAAAAATGAATGTGCAGGGAAAGGATGAAAAAAATGAGCAACACAGAGTTAGAGCTTTTAAGGCAGAAAGCAGACGAATTAAACCTACAAATTTTAAAACTAATCAACGAACGCGGAAATGTTGTAAAAGAGATCGGTAAAGCGAAGGAAGCACAGGGTGTCAACCGATTTGACCCTGTCAGAGAACGCACAATGTTAAACAATATCATTGAAAACAATGACGGGCCGTTCGAAAATTCAACCATCCAGCACATTTTTAAAGAGATATTCAAAGCCGGTTTAGAGCTTCAGGAAGAAGATCACAGCAAAGCGCTGCTTGTCTCCCGCAAGAAAAAACCTGAAGATACAATTGTTGATATCAAAGGCGAAAAAATCGGAGACGGCCAGCAAAGATTCATTGTCGGCCCATGTGCAGTAGAGAGCTATGAGCAGGTAGCTGAAGTCGCTGCAGCTGCGAAAAAACAAGGGATTAAAATTTTGCGCGGTGGAGCCTTTAAGCCTCGTACGAGCCCATACGATTTCCAAGGGCTTGGTGTTGAAGGCCTTCAAATTTTAAAACGTGTAGCGGATGAATTTGATCTGGCGGTTATCAGTGAAATCGTAACTCCGGCTCATATCGAAGAAGCGCTGGACTACATTGATGTCATTCAAATCGGAGCGCGCAACATGCAAAACTTCGAATTGCTGAAAGCGGCCGGCGCCGTGAAAAAGCCAGTACTTCTGAAGCGCGGTCTTGCTGCAACGATCTCTGAATTCATCAATGCTGCTGAATACATCATGTCACAAGGAAATGACCAAATTATCCTTTGTGAGCGCGGAATCAGAACATATGAAACAGCAACGAGAAACACGCTGGATATTTCAGCTGTGCCGATTTTGAAACAAGAAACGCATTTGCCAGTCTTTGTTGATGTTACGCATTCAACAGGCCGCCGTGACCTCTTGCTTCCGACAGCTAAAGCCGCTTTAGCGATCGGTGCTGATGGCGTAATGGCTGAGGTTCACCCTGATCCGTCAGTCGCACTTTCTGACTCTGCTCAGCAAATGGCGATTCCTGAATTCGAAAAATGGCTGAATGAACTGAAGCCAATGGTGAAAGTCAACGCTTAATTGAACAATCCAAAAGGCCGCGCCTGCGGCCTTTTTTTATGCTTTCTCGTTTATTTAGTTATAAAAACCAAGTATACGTTTTCATCATCTATAAAAACGTGTATAATTTCATGAGAAGTAATTAAATTTGATGAATAATGAAAAATAATGTACACTACTGACTTACGCTTACAAATCATAAACGACATAAATTCGGACATTATGACATTTCTCTACATAAAGTGTTTATGCTATAGATAAGGATAAGTGTATCCAGTAAAAGGAGTGGTTTTAGGATGAGCAATATTACGATCTACGATGTAGCGAGAGAAGCTAATGTAAGCATGGCAACCGTTTCCCGTGTCGTGAACGGCAACCCGAATGTAAAACCGACAACGAGAAAAAAAGTCTTGGAAGCCATTGAACGTCTCGGTTACCGTCCAAACGCGGTGGCAAGAGGACTGGCAAGTAAAAAAACAACAACTGTAGGTGTCATCATTCCCGATATCTCAAGCATTTTCTATTCAGAGCTTGCGCGCGGAATTGAAGATATCGCGACAATGTATAAATACAATATTATTTTGAGCAACTCTGACCAAAACATGGAGAAAGAGCTGCACTTGTTAAACACAATGCTCGGCAAACAAGTGGACGGCATCGTGTTTATGGGCGGAAACATTACGGACGAGCATGTGGCGGAATTTAAGCGTTCTCCAGTGCCGATTGTACTTGCCGCTTCTGTAGAAGAGCAGGAGGAAACACCGTCAGTCGCTATCGATTACGAACAGGCGATTTATGATGCCGTGAAGCTTTTGGTTGATAAAGGACATACAGACATCGCGTTCGTTTCCGGACCAATGGCAGAACCGATCAACCGTTCGAAAAAACTCCAAGGCTACAAACGTGCGCTTGAAGAAGCGAACCTTCCGTTTAATGAACAATTTGTAGCTGAAGGGGATTACACATATGATTCCGGACTCGAAGCACTGCAGCATCTGATGAGCCTGGATAAAAAACCGACAGCCATTCTTTCTGCAACTGATGAAATGGCACTCGGCATTATCCATGCCGCTCAGGATCAGGGCTTATCCATTCCGGAGGATCTCGACATTATCGGCTTTGATAATACAAGATTAAGCCTCATGGTTCGTCCTCAGCTTTCAACAGTTGTTCAGCCGACATATGATATCGGCGCCGTTGCGATGAGACTGCTGACGAAGCTCATGAATAAAGAGCCGGTTGAAGAGCATATCGTCGAACTGCCGCACCGTATAGAGCTTAGAAAGTCAACCAAGTCATAAGAAAAACAAAGAGCAAGCTTCACCTTTATGGTGAATTCTTGCTTTTTTCATGGGGAGAAATGATGAAACGTTTTGATTATCTTACACCTGTTGGATTTGTGTTAGGAACGATTATTATTGTTATCGGGATTATTTCAGGATCGGGAGTAAGCGGTTTCCGCTCTTTTCTTGATCTGACCTCTTTCTTCATCGTAACAGGGGGACTTTGCGCCGCTGTTTTTATCAGTTTTCCGCCAAGAGAGCTGAAAAAAGCGCCCTCTGTGTTAAAGCAGGCATTCATCCGCCAGGAAGACAATGTGAAAGATCTTGTGAAAACCTTTGTTTCCCTTTCCGATCACGCGCGAAAACACGGGCTTTTATCATTGGATGATCAGGCTCGGGAAATCAAAGATCCATTCTTGAAAAAAGGGCTGCTTTTAGCGATTGACGGCTGGGATGAAGAAACGATTCGGCTCGTCATGGATTCAGAAATCGCAGCAATGGAGGAACGGCACCGAAAAGGGCGGCGAGTTTTTGAAAAAGCGGGAGAATTCGCTCCGGCATGGGGAATGATCGGAACACTCGTCGGGCTTGTGCTGATGCTCAAAAACTTAAACGACCCGCATATGCTCGGACCAAACATGGCCATTGCGCTTCTGACGACTTTATATGGTTCATTACTGGCAAATATGGTCTTCAACCCGATCGCGGCTAAGCTTGAAGAGAAAACAGAAAGTGAAATTTTCATCAAGCAGGTAATGGTGGAAGGGATTATCGGTGTTCAATCCGGAAAAAACCCGCGCAACCTTGAAAGCCAGCTGGTCGTTTTCAGCTCACGGGAAGAATGGCAGAAGCAGCCAAAACAAGTAAAAACAAAAAAGGGATCTGTACATGAAGCTTAGAAGAGAACGTTTTGAAAGAAGGAATGGAAGCGGAAAAAACAGTCAATCTTCATCCAGCTGGATGGTAACCTTTACAGATTTGATCACCTTGATCCTTGTGTTCTTTATTTTACTCTTTTCGATGTCCCAAATCGATCTGCAAAAATTTAAAGCGGCAGTGGACTCGATCCAGAAGGAAGGCAACGGGCTTCAGCCGGACCAAACATCCATAGAAAAAAAGAATACATCCCCATCTGATACGAAGAAGCAAGAGGATCAGCAGGATCAGCTTCTCAAGAAAGTAAATACATATATAAAAGACAATCATTTGAAGGCCCAAATGACAGCCAAACGGGATGAACGCGGTGTCGTGCTCGTTCTTCAGGAGGCTGTGCTGTTTGATACAGGTGAGGCAAAGGTGCTGAAAAATGCCGAAACACTTCTTCACCAAATTGCCGTTCTTCTTCAAACAATTCCAAATGACATTCAGGTGGAGGGGCATACAGACAGCCGAAACATTTCGACATACCGATACCCGTCGAACTGGGAGCTATCAGCAGCACGGGCAAGTGGAGTGATTCAATACTTCACGTCTAAAGAGAAGCTTCCCTCCAAGCGCTTTATTGCTGTCGGTTATGCGGATACAAAGCCGGTGAAGGATAACAAGACAAATGAACACATGAAGGAAAATCGGCGTGTGGAAATAGTGATAAAAAAATCAAAAACGACCTCTTCGTAAAGGTCGTTTTTTACTTTGTTCTTTGCTGTTCAGAACGTATCGCATATAATGCTTTGCTGACAGTTTGGGCATTTTTTTCTGTGATTTCAGGCTTGCGGGGAATCGGAGGATATAAATCAGCCGGATCGCTCCAGCTCGACGGAAGGGCCACGGGGCATTGTTTTTGCCATTTAGCAATCCATTCCGGCGGGATCTCGTGTCCCGGGTCAATTCCCTTCATTTCAAGCCATATTCTGGCCCAGGCGCGAGGCACGACACGCCAAATATCATATCCTCCGCCTCCGACTGCAATCCATTTCCCTCCGCAATATTGATGAGCCAAAGTGTGTGCAAGACGGGGGATTTCTTCGTATATATTGATTGTTGCTGATAAATGCGTCAGCGGGTCGTAGTAATGGGCATCGGCGCCGTTTTGGCTGATAATGACATCAGGCTCGAAATACGCGGCGACTTCTGAAGCTGCTGTCCGGTAAGCCTCAAGAAAAGAATCATCCTCTGTAAAAGCGTCAAGCGGGATATTAAAGGAATAGCCATATCCTTTTCCGCTGCCTTTTTCTTGGATCTGACCGGTTCCAGGGAATAAATACCTTCCTGTTTCATGAATGGACAGCGTGCATACGTCAGGATTATCGTAAAATGTAAATTGCACACCGTCCCCGTGGTGGGCGTCCGTATCAATATAAAGCACTCTGGCGCTATATTTTTTCTGGATATATTGAATCGCCACAGCGCTGTCGTTGTATATGCAGAACCCTGATGCTCTCCCGCGAAAGCCATGATGAAGCCCTCCGCCAAGGTTTGCCGCATGCAGGGCTTGTCCTGACATGACCCAGTCTGCGGCCGTTAAAGTGCCGCCGACCAAGAGTGATGCCGCTTCGTGCATGCCGGCAAAGACGGGTGTGTCTTCAGTGCCGAGCCCGTAGCTTTCTCCTTCTTCAGCGGGAAGCTTTCCGGCGCCCGCAAGCTTTACGGCCTGAATATAATCGTCCGTGTGGACAAGGGAAAGCTCCTCTTCTGAAGCGAGTCTGGGGGTGACAATGTCTCCATCATCAAAGGCATTGATCGTCTTAAGCAAATCATATGTTAACAGAACCCGCTGCTGATTAAAGGGATGCTCCTGATGAAACATATAGGTTTGGTAGGATGGAGAATAAATAAATACACTGTCTCTCATAGCAGGTCCCTTTGCTCTGACGGCCATACGACGTGGTGTCCATTTCTTTGTAATGCCTGCAAAAACGGCAGCGGATTCATCGTTTTTACACGGAAGACAAGGACTTTTACACCGGGATCGTCATGCGGATAAACAAGCACGCTTAATATTTTCACTTGAAGGTCTTGGCAAAGACTGCTGATCTCAGCGAGGCTTTTGGTGATGTCGTTTACTTTTATCTCAATTTGCGATCCCGGCTGGTCAGCGCCTGTCAATTTGACAAACGTCCGCAGCAAATCGGTTTTTGTTAAAATGCCTATTAATTTTTGATGGTGCACCACTGGAAGGCAGCCGATGCCATGCTCGTAGAACACGGCTGATATTTCTTCGACAAAATCTAACGGGTGGGCGCAGACAACATCCTTTTTCATAATTGAATCTACGCTTCGTGTGAGAAATAGGCTTCGTTTGTTTTCTTCAAAAATACTCGGGCTGGCCTGTTTCATGTCTCTGTCTGTAATCATGCCGATCACGTGTCGTTCTTCATCTACAACAGGCAGATGTCTGATATGGAATTCCTTCAGTTTGCATATGGCTGTTTCAAGCGTATCTGTCTTCGTTAATGTAATGACATCTCTTTTCATGATTTGCTCAACAATCATTATTTTTTCCCCTTTGCCAGTGTCAGTTAATACATATAACGATGATAAAAACGGAGCCTGTCAAATTGCTCAATTGATTCTTGGCTGACGTTTTTTCCAATGCGGGCCATCAGACAGTTTGCAGGGTGGGAGCTGATCTCCGGCTCATCCGTTGCAAACCAGACCAATCCGCCTGCATTCATCATCTTTTCCATGATCTTTCTGTATTCCCACACATCTTTGTTCATCCCTTTTAAATCCCAATGCCAGTAATATTCTGTCGTCATCACAATGTAGTTTTCCATTTGTTCATCCATCATGCTGACGGTCAGGAGCGTCTTTCCGACAGCGCATCCCCGATAGTCCGGCGCTACTTCGATGGCTCCGAGCTCAATCAAATCCTCCATATTTCCTTCAGACCATCTTTCGAGCGGGTCAGGATATAAATACGTGACATAGCCGACAATGGTTCGGCCGTCTCTGGCAATAATAATGCGCCCTTCGGGAAGGCCTGCAATGTCGACTAGCGCTTCATGCTGCTCGCGAGGCGGGCGAAATGCGGTTAAATCTTTATGAAACTCATAACCTGCCAAATCCTCTGGAGAGACAGGCCCTTCTATCAGTATAGAGCCGGTTGCTGTTTTGATGTTTGCTGAATGGTATGTTTTATGATGTTCCACTAATTCACCGTCCCATCAATTCTTATAAAAATACATGCCTTCTTTAAGAATACCAAATTATAAAGCGTTTTCAAAATGGTTTATATTTTAAAAATTGAGAAGAATATGAATATATACTATAATAATTGTGACAACTTCAGCAAAGGGGGATGTTTGGGCATGAATTTGAAAGCGTTACCAGCAATAGAGGGGGATCATAACTTAAAAAACTATGAAGAAACGTACCGGCATTTTGATTGGGCCGAGGCGGAGAAACATTTCTCTTGGCATGAGACAGGGAAACTGAATGCGGCGTATGAAGCGATTGACCGCCATGCCGAATCGTTTCGAAAAAACAAAGTAGCGCTTTATTATAAAGACGCAAAAAGGGATGAAAAATACACGTTTAAAGAAATGAAGGAAGAATCAAACAGAGCCGGGAATGTGCTGAGACGGTATGGAAATGTGGAAAAAGGGGACCGCGTTTTTATTTTTATGCCGAGATCACCCGAGCTTTATTTTATTATGCTTGGCGCAATCAAAATTGGCGCCATCGCCGGGCCGCTGTTCGAAGCATTTATGGAGGGAGCGGTGAAAGACCGGCTTGAAAACAGTGAGGCAAAGGTTGTTGTCACAACACCTGAGCTGCTGGAGAGAATACCGGTAGACAAACTGCCTCACTTGCAGCATGTCTTCGTAGTCGGGGGAGAGGCTGAGAGCGGCACGAATATCATCAATTATGATGAAGCAGCGAAACAGGAAAGCACAAGACTGGATATCGAATGGATGGATAAAAAAGACGGCTTTCTGCTTCACTATACATCAGGTTCCACTGGTACGCCAAAGGGCGTGCTGCATGTCCATGAAGCGATGATTCAGCAATATCAAACAGGAAAGTGGGTCCTTGATTTAAAGGAAGAAGACATTTATTGGTGCACGGCTGATCCAGGCTGGGTGACAGGTACGGTATACGGCATTTTTGCACCGTGGCTGAACGGAGCGACAAATGTCATCGTCGGCGGACGTTTCAGCCCGGAAAGCTGGTATGGAACGATTGAACAGCTTGGCGTCAATGTCTGGTACAGCGCGCCGACAGCTTTTCGGATGCTGATGGGAGCGGGAGATGAAATGGCTGCGAAATATGATCTAACTTCACTCCGGCATGTGCTCAGTGTCGGTGAGCCGCTAAATCCGGAAGTCATCAGATGGGGACATAAAGTTTTTAACAAACGAATCCATGATACCTGGTGGATGACCGAAACGGGCAGTCAGCTCATCTGCAACTATCCTTGCATGGATATTAAACCGGGTTCAATGGGTAAGCCGATTCCAGGAGTGGAGGTAGCGATCGTTGACAATCAAGGCAACGAGCTTCCCCCGTACCGAATGGGCAATCTCGCCATCAAAAAGGGCTGGCCTTCCATGATGCATACCATTTGGAATAACCCTGAAAAGTATGAATCGTATTTCATGCCGGGCGGCTGGTATGTGTCTGGGGATTCTGCTTACATGGATGAAGAGGGATACTTTTGGTTCCAAGGCAGAGTTGATGACGTCATCATGACCTCCGGTGAGCGCGTCGGCCCATTTGAAGTGGAAAGCAAGCTTGTCGAACATCCGGCTATTGCAGAAGCAGGCGTAATCGGAAAGCCTGACCCGGTGCGTGGAGAAATCATTAAAGCCTTTATTGCACTCAGGGAAGGATTTGAGCCGTCTGATAAACTGAAAGAAGAGATCCGCCTATTTGTAAAGCAGGGTCTTGCAGCCCATGCGGCTCCGCGTGAGATCGAATTTAAAGATAAACTTCCGAAAACCCGAAGCGGAAAGATCATGAGGCGCGTGCTGAAGGCATGGGAGCTTAATCTGCCGGCTGGAGATCTGTCAACAATGGAGGATTAAAAGGCGGCGTTGACACAGGATTTTATTTATGTTAAAAATGATATAGCTTCATATGAAAAGGTAAAGATTGAGACAAGTAGAATATCCTTACGTTCCAGAGAGCTGATGGCCGGTGAAAATCAGCACAGACGGATATATCGAATACACTCATGAACCGCTTTTGCAAACAAAGCCGCCCAGGCTTTCAGTAGTGAAAGAACGGACCTGATCCGTTATCAGGCAAAGTGATAAGACGAATGTTTGCATTCTCTTATTAGTAGGGTGGTACCGCGATAATCAATCGTCCCTTCGTGTAAACGAAGGGGCGTTTTTTATTTTAATCAAAAAAGGAGCTTTATCTTATGACAAACTTACTTGAAGACTTATCCTTCCGCGGATTGATTCAGCAAATGACAGATGAAGAAGGGTTAAATAAACAGCTGAATGAAGAAAAAATACGCTTGTACTCAGGCTTTGACCCGACAGCAGACAGCTTGCATATCGGACACCTGCTGCCTATTTTAACACTTCGACGTTTTCAGCTTGCAGGGCATCATCCGATTGCGCTTGTGGGCGGCGCGACGGGCCTCATCGGTGATCCAAGCGGAAAAAAAGCAGAGCGTACATTAAACACCGCTGACATCGTATCCGAATGGTCCCAAAAAATCAAAAACCAGCTGTCCAGATTTCTAGATTTTGAAGCAGCAGAAAACCCAGCTGTCATCGCGAACAACTTTGACTGGATCGGCAAAATGAATGTGATCGATTTCCTTCGTGACGTTGGTAAAAATTTCGGCATCAATTACATGCTGGCAAAAGATACGGTCAGCTCAAGAATTGAATCCGGCATCTCGTACACGGAATTCAGCTACATGATTCTTCAATCTTATGATTTCTTAAATCTTTACAGAGACAAAAACTGTAAACTGCAAATCGGCGGAAGCGATCAGTGGGGCAATATCACAGCGGGTCTTGAACTGATTAGAAAATCAGAAGAAGAAGGAGCAAAAGCGTTCGGCCTAACGATTCCGCTTGTCACAAAAGCAGACGGCACGAAGTTCGGAAAAACGGAAGGCGGCGCGATCTGGCTTGATAAAGAAAAAACATCGCCATATGAATTCTATCAATTCTGGATCAACACAGACGACCGTGACGTTGTCAAATACTTGAAATACTTTACGTTCCTTTCAAAAGAGGAAATTGAAGCATACGCTGAAAAAACAGAAACGGCGCCAGAAAAACGTGAAGCACAAAAACGCCTGGCAGAAGAAGTGACATCACTTGTTCACGGACGCGAGGCGCTAGAGCAAGCCATCAACATCTCCCAAGCGCTGTTCAGCGGCAATATTAAAGAGCTTTCCGCTCAAGACGTAAAAGTAGGCTTTAAAGATGTTCCTTCTATGGAAGTTGACAGCACCCAAGAGCTTTCACTTGTAGATGTGTTGGTGCAATCTAAATTATCTCCTTCTAAACGCCAAGCGCGTGAAGACATCCAAAACGGAGCTGTTTACATTAACGGCGAACGCCAGACGGAAATAAATTATACCCTATCAGCAGAAGACCGTATTGAAAATCAATTTACTGTTCTGCGCCGCGGAAAGAAAAAATATTTCCTTGTGACGTATAAATAAGAAAAAGATCCTTTGCCACTGAAGGCAAAGGATCTTTTTGTTTACCGCATAGGAATGAAAGGAAAAGAGTATATTAGATAGGGCAAACACGACCAATCACCACCTTTTAAATGAAAGGAGCGCTAAAGTGTGAATCTCATGTGTACGATTGCAAAAGAACGGCTGCAGCGGGATTATTGGGATCAGCAGGCGCAAGATAGTGTTGGCCAGCAAGAGGCGAATGACGAAACAGACGATAAAAAAACCCCGACCGCATAGCGGCAGGGGTTTTTAAAACGATTAACGAGAGTAGAACTCAACGATAAGCGCTTCGTTAATTTCCGGAGCAAGTTCAGAACGCTCAGGAAGACGAGTGAAAGTACCTTCAAGCTTTTCAGCGTCGAAAGTAAGGTATTCAGGAACGAAGTTGTTCACTTCAACAGATTCTTTGATGATAGAAAGGTTTCTTGATTTTTCGCGAACACCGATTGTTTGACCAGGTTTCACTAGGTAAGACGGGATGTCAACGCGGCTTCCGTCTACAAGAATGTGACCGTGGTTAACCAATTGGCGAGCTTGACGGCGAGTACGTGCTAAACCTAGCTTGTACACAACGTTATCAAGACGAGAATCTAAAAGAATCATGAAGTTTTCACCGTGTTTACCAGCTAGTTTGCCAGCTTTGTCAAACAAAGTGCGGAATTGACGTTCGTTTACACCGTACATGTGACGAAGCTTTTGCTTTTCTTGCAATTGCAAACCGTATTCTGATAATTTTTTACGTTGTCCTGGGCCGTGTGGACCTGGAGCGTAAGGGCGTTTTTCTAATTCTTTTCCTGTACCGCTAAGAGAGATTCCTAGACGGCGGGACAGTTTCCAAGATGGACCTGTATAGCGAGCCATAATGTGACTCCTCCTTTGGTTTTATTTTTGTGGAAAATAAAAACCGTCTGCTCTATTCGACCATGCACATTTTGTTTTCATGTATCCTCGCTCCAGCAGCAGAGAGTTACACGATACACCTTATTGATAAGGAACAAAATGAAAACATAGAAGCTGAACAAAAAGGCTGCAATATTTCACACAAAGGTCATTATATAATTTATTTGTTTTGAAGTCAACCATTCCTCCATTATTGCTTCACCGTTTATGATATAATAAACAAAAATTAGTGGTAAACTTTTAGGTGATAAAAACATGGTAGAACAAACTAAAGATCAATTATCCGCCTTTCATTATCATATGCTCGATTTTTTATTAACCAAATCTGAAAAAGTCACATTCACCGACTCTTTCATATGGCTGATTTCTGCTATTCAAACCTATTTTTCAACCCTTTGTGTTTCGCTTACACCGTCATCATCAGACTTTGTGACAAAACTGGCAGATGGTGAAGCGCATTTTTCCGCTTCAAAAATAAACGCATCATGTTATCTAATTGAGGACGGCTCCGGCAGGTGTTTCCATCTTGCGTGCAGGCAGGATGAAGAGATTCCTGAAGGGCTTCCGGAGGTGGTTGCTTCATTTTTAAACCAGTCGATGAAACAGGAAAGACTCTATAACAAAACGATCTACCAAAAAAAGATATACAAAATGACAGAGCTGTTCCATTCACTGCTTGATCAGACAGATGTGCTGAAGCAGCTTTTAGAAAGCTTGACCAGCACATTTTCTCTTTTTGAGTTTTCTTTATTTATATCGCACGATCAAGACCAATGTTTAGGGATTCCTGCAAAAGAGCTGTATATGGAAGGGGAAAAATCCGATTCCTTTGCGCTCAAAGTGTATTTGTCCGGAGACATTTTGCGGAAAAATGAATCTGCCGCTTATATTCCGATCAAAGGACAGCAGGGCACATACGGGGTGTTGAAGGCTGAAGGAACGGGAGACGGCTTTCTTACTGATGCCTGCCTTGATGAAATGTCGCTGTTAGCAAACGCCGCGGGAAAAGCGTTTGAAAATGCCCAGCTCTACGAACAATCCAAAGCAAGCATCGCAAATTTGGAATTGATTAATGAAACATCACGACGCCTGAATCAGCGGCTGACATTGACTGATACAATGAATGATCTGGCTGTGAGAATGGCAGAATCGTTTCAGGCAGAAGAAGTGGGATTTTTTCATATAGACCATTTTGAAAATCTAAAATTGCTTCCAGGCGGCACAGCATTTTTTAAAGAAGCGAAACCGTCAGATTTTTATAATGAGCTGAAAGAAAAGCTGTATGAAGGTGAAAAAGGGGTTTTCATCGGGAATGGCCAGTCTGTTTTTGGGAAGGCGGGGTACGGCTCGCTGATGGCTGCTCCGATGATTCAAAACGACCGGCTTTTAGGCTTTGCGGTTTTATTGAAACAGGAGCTGTACGCTTTTACATTTGAAATGTACAAGCTGTTTCAGGCGCTGATTCATCACGCGACACTGGCTGTAACCAATTCAATGCTTCGCGACCGCCTTGAGCATCTCGTGAAAACAGATCAGCTGACTGAACTGTATTCACGAGCGTATTTAGATGAAAAAATTCAATACAGCATGAAAATCCATCAAAAGGGTGTTTTTATTCTTGTTGATATTGATAATTTTAAAAATGTAAATGATACGTACGGCCATCAGACTGGGGACGAGATTTTAATTCAAGTCGCTTCAGTGATTAAAAGCAACATCCGAAAGCATGATGTCGGTGCCCGCTGGGGAGGAGAGGAGCTGGCGATTTATTTGCCAAATGTGCCGGTTGCAGTGGGGAAACGGATTACTGAGCGACTGGTTTACGCGGTCAGAAAAAATACGAAACCCGAGGTAACCATTTCCTGCGGTATCTCCTGCTGGACGACAGAAACAAAAAAGTCGCTGAAAGAGCTTGTGCATGAGGCAGACGAAGCGCTCTACAGCGCGAAACGGAGCGGGAAAAACCGCTTGATGGTTCATGACTCAATAAAATAAAAAAAGCCCAAAACGATATCAGTTTTGGGCTTTTATATTACTGCGCTAACGCTTTTTCTAGCGTTTCGGCAAATTGAGTTAAGTATTTTTCATCAATTTCGTCGAAACGGTTTTTCACTGGGCTGTCGATGTCCAAGACGCCGACAATTTTTCCGTCTACACGAATCGGAAGCACAATTTCTGATTGAGACGCTGCATCGCAGGCGATATGTCCCGGAAACGAGTTTACATCCTCAACACGTTCCACTTTTCCGTTTGCGTACGCTGTGCCACAAACCCCTCTGCCGAAAGGAATCCGAACACATGCCGGCAGGCCTTGGAACGGACCTAACACAAGCTGTCCATCCTCTTCTTTGGCAAAATAGAAACCCGCCCAGTTGACTTCAGGCAGCGAATGATACAGCAGTGCTGAGGCATTTGCATAGTTAGCTATTTGGTCTGTTTCGTCTTCGGTCATGGCTTCGAGCTGTTTTAGCAGAAGCTGATAGTCTTTTTCTTTATCTCCAGATTGTTTTTCGACATGGAACATGGAAAACCCTCACTTTTTCTATAATATAAAACAAAGTTCCGGCTTTTCTGCCGGCATTTGTCGATAAGTTCTTACAGGAACAGCGGCTTTCTGCTTGAATAGTATCAAGAGGAAGGAGTGAGCCGTATGAAAGTAAGCACCAAAGACAAAATTATTGAATCTGCTGTCATGCTTTTTAACCAAAAAGGATTTTCTGGCACGTCTGTCCGTGAAATCGCAAAGTCAGCTGATGTAAATGTTGCGCACATCTCCTACTATTTTAAAGGCAAAGGAGGCTTGATGGAACACTTAGTTTCAGAGTTTTACGAGGGCTACAGCAAAACGCTTGAAACAGCGGCAAGCAATATCTCTTCTCAAAGCACTCAGGAACAGCTTCTTCAATTGGTTTTCGATATTTTATCCTATCAGCATAATCATCGTCAATTAACTCGTTTTGTCTACCGGGAAGTCACAATTGACTCCACATTAATCAGGGAAATTATGTCGACATATCTAATGAAGGAAAAGTATATCTTCCAGCTGATCATTGAGGAAGGAGAAAAACAGCGTGAATATTTAACGCTGCCGCTGCCTCATTTTATTCTCCAATTAAAATCTCTCTTGATGATGCCCTATCTCCAGCCTCAATATATTTCAGAAGTACTCTACATGCAGCCGCACGAGCCGTATTTTTATAAAATGTATTTTGAAGAAATCAAGATTTGGATCAGAAGCGTCTTCCGGACAGGAGACGTGGCGCTCACCAACTAGCACCGTTCCAAAAACGCCTCATACGCATATCCGACATCTCCCGCTTGATGGGCATCTGACCCAAACACAAGCGGGATCTTCTTTTGCTTCGCTTCATTCAGCATCCAATCCTCGATATAAATACCGCCAGCGTAAGTTTTTCTTAAGCCGGAAGTATTGAAGTCGAGCTCCATTCCGTTTTCTTCAATGGCATTCAGGCACAGGGAAACGAGGCCGCGAATATGTTCTGACATGCTGTATGGAAACAGCTTGATGAATTTTTGGACGAGTGTGATGTGACCGACTCTTTTTGGCTTATAAACGCCGAGAGATGCTACAATGGAAGAATAGATACTCCGGTAATATTGTTCATATACCGCTTCAATGCTTCCGCAGGCTGAAATTAGCTCTTTGAAGGTATGCTCGTCATAATCAAGGCATAGATAGGAAGAGTCTGTGCGCAAAAAATGAACGGATAAGATGCTGTCATCTAAATATGGCCCGTATGTGTCTAGGAATAATGTAATTTCGTCTTCAAATTCAGCGATATAATCGACTTCAAGTCCTGTCCGTATGCTAAGCTGTCCGCGATATTCTTTTTTTAATCCGGAAATTTCATGAATATAGCGTTCCAAAGAAGCTTGCGCCATCGCGCTGTCTTTCAGCGGCGTGGGATCGGTAAAAGAGGGCGGCAATGGGGCGTGTTCGGTAAAAGTAATCGATTCGAACCCTTTTTTTAAGGCTTCTTCTGCATATTGTCTGAGTGTGTCATTGGAGCCGTGAGGGCAAAATGGTGTGTGAATATGTCCGTCTCGCTTTTGCATTGATGTCACCCCATGAAAAAATAGTCAAATCCTGCCGATTTTGCACAAAAAGTTTTTGATTTCTGGTCAAAAAATGTTTGTTACATGGTATCATAATAACAATGAAAACGACAGTTTTTCTCAATACATATCCTGAAATCTTTCTGAATAAATAAAACACCCTGACAGATTAAGGTAAACAGCAAGGGGGCTCATTATGGAGTTTGTCATTGGATTATTAATTGTACTGCTTGCGCTGTTTGCGGCAGGCTACTTTTTCAGGAAAAAAGTCTACGCCGAAATCGACCGGCTGGAATCGTGGAAGATTGAAATTCTAAATCGGTCGATCGTGGAAGAAATGTCTAAAATAAAACATTTAAAAATGACGGGTCAGACAGAAGAGTTCTTTGAGAAGTGGCGTGAAGAATGGGATGAGATTGTCACAGCCCACATGCCGAAAGTTGAAGAGCTCCTTTATGATGCCGAGGAAAATGCAGACAAATACCGGTTTAAAAAGGCCAATCAAGTGCTCGTTCATATCGACGACCTGCTGACAGCGGCTGAATCAAGCATTGAAAAGATTCTTCGGGAAATCAGCGATCTTGTCACAAGTGAGGAAAAGAGCCGTGAAGAGATTGAACAGGTGAGGGAGCGCTATTCGAAATCTCGAAAAAACCTGCTGGCTTACAGCCACCTTTACGGGGAGCTTTATGACAGCCTTGAAAAGGATCTGGACGAAATTTGGAGCGGCATCAAACAATTTGAAGAAGAAACAGAAGGCGGAAACTATATTACTGCACGAAAAGTACTGCTTGAGCAGGACCGCAATCTTGAACGGCTTCAGTCATACATAGATGATGTGCCGAAGCTGTTAGCTGACTGTAAACAGACGGTGCCCGGACAGATTGCAAAGCTCAAGGATGGCTATGGCGAAATGAAAGAAAAAGGGTACAAGCTTGAGCATATCCAGCTTGATAAGGAATTAGAAAATCTGTCAAACCAGCTGAAACGAGCGGAACATGTCCTGATGACTGAGCTGGATATTGATGAAGCGTCCGCAATCCTGCAGCTCATTGACGAAAATATTCAATCTGTTTATCAGCAGCTGGAGGGCGAAGTTGAAGCCGGTCAATCCGTACTAAGCAAAATGCCTGAATTGATTATTGCTTACGACAAGCTTAAAGAAGAGAAAGAGCATACGAAAGCGGAAACTGAGCTGGTGAAGGAAAGCTACAGGCTGACAGCCGGTGAGCTCGGCAAACAGCAGGCTTTTGAAAAGCGCCTTGATGAAATTGGGAAGCTGCTATCATCCGTTAAAGATAAGCTCGATGCAGAGCATGTCGCTTACTCACTTTTAGTGGAAGAAGTTGCTTCAATAGAGAAGCAAATTGAAGAAGTGAAAAAAGAGCATGACGAGTATCGTGAAAATCTGCAAGCGCTGAGAAAAGAAGAGCTCCAGGCGAGGGAGACGCTCAGCAATTTGAAAAAAACAATTTCTGAGACAGCAAGACTGCTGAAGACTAGCAACATTCCAGGCATTCCGAGCCATATTCAAGAGATGCTGGAGAACGCGCATCATCACATTCAAGAAACAGTCAATCAACTAAACGAACTTCCATTAAATATGGAAGAAGCCGGAGCCCATTTGAAGCAAGCAGAAGAAATCGTCAACAGGGCAAGCCGGGAATCAGAGGAACTTGTCGAGCAGGTCATCCTCATTGAAAAAATCATTCAGTTCGGAAACCGGTTCAGAAGCCAGAATCATATTTTATCTGAACAGCTGAAAGAAGCGGAAAGACGTTTTTATGCTTTTGATTATGACGACTCTTATGAAATTGCAGCTGCCGCTGTAGAAAAGGCTGCGCCAGGTGCAGTTGAAAAAATCAAAGCAGACATATACGCTTAGATAATCACGACTATGAAAAAGAGCCCGCAGTGTAATGAGCAGGCTCTTTTTTTCATTGCAAAACGCCTGCGCAATAACGCAGGCGTTCTGTGACATTAACTTATTTCATTAAGCTGTTTGGATGGTCCGATGAATAAGGTCAGCACATAGCCGATAACCGCTCCGACGATTCCTGGAAGCACCCAGCCGATGCCGAGGCTGTAAAGAGGAAGATTCGCATTTAGAAACGCATCTAAAGATCCAAGTGAAAAACCGGCTGCTTTGATACCGTCTAAAATACTGAAAAGTCCTGTACCGATCAAGCATGCGATGTACACTTCGCGTCTTTCTTTAAAGATCTTATCGATGAAGGAAAGAACGATAATGACAATGGCAAGCGGATAGATAGCTGATAAAATAGGAACAGAAAACGCGATAATTTGCGCGAGTCCAAAATTCGCAATGATCAAGCTGAATAACGTGACAATCGTAACGACAATTTTATATGATAATGCCGGAATAAGTTTTGAAAAATATTGGCCGCAAGATGTGACAAGGCCGATGCTTGTTGTTAAACATGCGACTGTAATCGCTGCTCCGAGTACGATGTTGCCCAATGAACCGAATAAATAATGGGAAGATGCAGATAAAATTTTAGCTCCTTCACCAACAGGACCGATGGCATTTGTGCTTGTTGCACCTAAATAAGCAAGGGATACATAAATGAAAGTCAGGCCTAAAGCGGCAATCACACCTGCTTTAATGCAGGCTGCAGCAAGAGCTTTAGACTGTGTAACGCCTTTGCTTTTTACAGCATTTACAACGACAACGCCAAATACAATTGAAGCAAGTGCGTCCATTGTTTTATAGCCTTCTAAAAATCCTTTAAAAACCGGTGTTCCTTTATATGCTTCTGTCACGGCGCCCAATCCGCCCATCGGCGTGAAGATGGCTTTGAGAACAATGATTAAAATAATTGTGAATTTGATGGGAGTCAGAATTTTTCCGACTCGATCGACAACCTTAGATGGGTTTAACGCTAAATAGTACGTAACGCCGAAAAAGATAAGTGTAAATATTAATAAAGAAAGTCTTTCTGGTACGCCAGTCAAAAACGGAACAGCGCCAATTTCATATGAAACAGTTCCTGTTCTCGGGATGGCGAATAATGGTCCGATTGATAAATAAAGCACGACAGTAAAGATTGTGCCGAAAACAGGGTGCGCTTTGTCAGCAAGGCCTTTAGCGTCCTTACCGGTTAATGCGATGGCGATAATGCCGAGAAGCGGCAGGCCTACCCCTGTCAGTAAAAATCCGCCGATGGCCTTCCAGACGTTGTGTCCGGCTGCTTGTCCAAGTTCCGGCGGATAAATCATATTTCCTGCTCCAAAGAATAACGCAAATAGCATGAAACCAATAATAATGGTATCTTTGACAGGCAGTGAGTGTTTCATGAAAAAAATCCTCCTAATAATTATGTTAAAATATTCTGTCAATTAATTGTCAGATAATATGACGAAACGAACAAATCTTATTATATGGTAAAAAAATTAGAAGTCAATACTAGTTTTTCGTAATTTTCTATTAAATTTTGTTATGGTAACATAAATATCATACCTTGTACCGCTTTCATAAAGGAGTAAAAAAGATGATATATTTAGATAATAGTTCAACGACGAAGCCTTACGATGAAGTCTTGAACGTATATGAACAGACAAGCAGCCGATACTTTGGCAATCCTTCATCTTTGCACCGATATGGAGCCGAAACGGAACAGCTGCTTCAAG
This sequence comes from Bacillus sp. PS95, assembly GCF_037963565.1. NCBI lineage: Bacteria > Bacillati > Bacillota > Bacilli > Caryophanales > Bacillaceae > Bacillus > Bacillus sp. PS95. The sequence continues at coordinate 2,989,369 of NZ_CP150160.1, read as the reverse complement.
CAGCCAAAAATCAAATCAAAAGGTCCTTAGGCCTAAAAAAATATGATATTGTATTTACGTCAGGCGCCACAGAAGCCAATAATGCGGCTTTAAAAGGAGCGGCTTTGTCAAAGATAAAAACAGGCAAACATATCATTGCCACTTCTATTGAACATCCATCTGTTACGGAATCGTTAGAACAGCTGAAAGAGTTGTTCGGGTTTGATATCACTTATCTTTCTGTGAATGAAGACGGATTTGTTTCTATTGAAGATCTAAAAGCAGCCATCCGTCCCGATACCGTGCTTGTCAGTATGATGCATGTGAACAATGAAGTCGGTTCCGTGCAGCCGATTGAAGCGGCAGGGGAAGTGCTGAAGAAGCACCCGAACATTTTGTTCCACGTCGATTATGTGCAGGGCATCTATAAAGTGCCCTTGGCAATTGAAAAGGCCGGCATTGATCTATGTTCAATTTCGGGGCATAAATTTCACGGCCTAAAGGGGACAGGCGCACTTATTGTAAAAGAAGGAACACGCCTTATTCCGCTCATAACGGGAGGCTCTCAGCAAAAAGGCATACGGGCCGGAACAGAACATACTGCTGGAGCGGTTTCGCTTGCCAAGGCCATTAATCTTGCCTCTGCTGATTTTGACACACGGCTTGACACGATGACTGCCGCAAAGGAATTGTTTATGAAAAGGCTGAGTGAAATTGAGGGCGTCGTTATCAACACGCCTCAAATGAATAGCGCGCCGCACATTATTAATTTCTCTGTACCGGGGATTAAAGCGGAAGTGCTTTTACACATGCTTGAGGAACAGGATATTTTCGTCTCCACAACATCGGCTTGCTCGGCAAAAGAACATAAGCCCAGCAAGGTTCTCTTAGAGATGGGCAAAGGAGAGCAGATTGCCGGAAGCAGCATCAGAATCAGTTTAAATTACAGCCAGACAAGCGATGTGGCAGAACCGTTTATGAACACGCTTCGTCCTGGCATCAAAAAATTAAGGAAAATGATGAGGTAGAACATGAATTACGATCATATATTAATTCGTTTTGGGGAAATTTCGACCAAAGGCAAAAACAGAAAAAGCTTTATTGAGCGCTTAAAACAAAACATCAGACTCGTTTTGAAAGACTATCCGAATTTAAAATACTTTTCCAACAGGGATCGTATGACGATTACATTAAATGGAGAGGATCCTGAAGCTCTTTTTCCTCATTTAAAGCAAGTGTTTGGGATTCAAAGCTTCAGCCTGGCAATTAAATGTGACAGCCGCCTTGATGATATTAAGGCAACCGCACTAAAGGCTATCAAAGATCAGTATAAACCAGGTGATACGTTTAAAGTCGCGACAAAGAGAGCGTATAAGCAATTTGAATTAGATACAAACCAGATGAACGCTGAAATCGGCGGCCATATTTTGCGAAATACAGAAGGATTGACGGTCGATGTTCGCAACCCAGACATCCCGCTCAGAATCGAAATCAGGGAAGAAGCAACATTTTTGACAATTCGTGATGAAAAAGGTGCAGGCGGGCTGCCAGTTGGTTCAGCAGGAAAAGCGATGCTGATGCTTTCTGGCGGTTTTGACAGCCCTGTGGCCGGTTTTTATGCGATGAAACGGGGATTGTCGGTAGAAGCTGTTCATTTCTTCAGCCCGCCATACACAAGCGAGCGCGCAAAGCAAAAGGTAATGGATCTGGCGAAATGTCTGTCCCGTTTTGGGGGAAGCATGACACTTCATATTGTTCCATTTACAAAAACGCAAGAGCTCATCCAAAAACAAATTCCTGAAAATTACACAATGACGGCAACCCGCCGCCTCATGCTTCAGATAGCCGACAGAATCAGAGAAAAGAGAAACGGGCTTGCCATTATTACGGGAGAAAGCCTCGGTCAGGTAGCGAGCCAAACGCTTGAAAGCATGTATGCAATTAATGCGGTGACGTCAACACCGATTTTGCGTCCGCTAATCGCCATGGACAAAACAGAAATCATCGAAAAATCACGGGAAATTGGCACATATGAGACAAGCATTCAGCCGTTTGAAGACTGCTGCACGATCTTTACACCGCCAAGCCCGAAAACACGCCCTAAAAAAGAGAAAATTGAACACTTTGAAAGCTTTGTTGATTTCGAGCCGTATATTCAAGAAGCGGTAGATAACATTGAGACAATGACCCTGTATAGCGAACAAGAAGCTAACGATAAATTCGCTGAACTCTTTTAAATCAATTTTCAGCTCCTGTATACAATTACCAAAGTTTTTCTGAATGAAGCCATGTGTTTTGACACATTCTATACTCACAAGGAGGTGAGACACATGGCTAACAATAACTCAGGTAACAGCAACAACCTTTTAGTACCAGGAGCTGCTCAAGCGATCGACCAAATGAAATTAGAAATCGCTTCTGAATTCGGTGTAAACCTTGGAGCAGACACAACTTCTCGCGCTAACGGTTCTGTTGGAGGAGAGATCACAAAACGTCTTGTATCTTTTGCTCAACAAAACATGGGCGGAGGACAATTCTAATTTACAATTTCACATAATGGCTTAGGAGTGGGGGTATCCCCACTCCTTTTCATTTTTTACATATAAAAAAGGACCAGCGGCCTATAAAATCTATGTTTACAGAGGTTGCTTTTAGGCATATCCTTACGGAAAGAGCCTGTATTTATGTATAATGGGTGGAGAAAGTGAGGAGTTGTTCGTGTTAAAACGTGAAGATTTAATTGCCCCTATGCAATATAATTTAGTGAATGAAATGGAAAAGTTCAGTGCCGCTGGACAAAAAACCGCTCTTCTGTGGGAGGACGAGTCGGGTAAGCAAGAATCTTGGTCGTATGAAAAGCTGATGGAAGAAACAAATAAAATCGGAGCGGCCTTAGCTGATCTTGGATTTAAAAAGGGAGACAAGCTGATTGTAATGGTTCCGCGGGTGCTTGAAGCCTATGCCGTTTATTTGGCTATCCTGAAATCAGGAATGGTCGTTATTCCATGCTCCGAAATGCTTCGCGCGAAAGATCTTGAATACCGGATTGAACATGCAGAGGTAAAAGGCGCCATCGTCTACTCAGAATTTATTGGCGCTTTCCGGGATGTCAGTACGACTGACAAACTGATTACACTGTCTATTGGTGAAAATGATGCCGGCTGGAAAAACCTCTTATCAATTGAAGCGGACGGAAGCCAATTTAAAACAGCTGACACAACAAGAGATGATATGGCTTTCTTATCTTATACATCCGGGACAACAGGTCAGCCGAAAGGTGTTGTACATACACATGGATGGGCATTTGCTCATTTAAAAACTTCTGCCGGCGCTTGGCTTGATATTTCTGAAAAGGATATCGTCTGGGCAACTGCTGCCCCTGGCTGGCAAAAGTGGGTATGGAGTCCGTTTTTAGCGGTGCTTGGCAGCGGAGCAACCGGTTTTGTGTACCACGGCAGATTCAAAGCAGAAAAATATCTAGAGCTTTTAAATCGCTACAAAATCAATGTTTTCTGCTGCACGCCGACAGAATACCGCTTAATGGCGAAGGTTGAAGGCTTGGACCGCTTTGATCTTTCTGCCCTGCACAGCGCAGTTTCCGCAGGTGAGCCGCTCAACCGTGAAGTCATTGATGTTTTCCAAAAGCACTTTGGCATTAAGGTACGGGACGGATATGGCCAAACAGAAAGCACGCTTTTGGTTGGTGTTTTGAAAGATACGCCTATTAAACCGGGAAGCATGGGAAAACCGACACCGGGAAACCAGGTGGAGATCATAAATGAAGACGGTGAAATCTGCAAACCTGGTGAGGTTGGCGATATCGCTGTTCACCTCAGTACGCCTGCGCTCTTTAAAGAGTATTTTAAAGATCCGGAAAGAATGAAAACACAAATTCGCGGCGATTATTTCCTAACGGGAGACAGAGCAAGAAAAGATGAGGAAGGTTACTTCTGGTTTGAAAGCCGAAATGACGATATTATTATCAGCTCTGGCTATACGATCGGGCCTTTCGAGGTGGAAGACGCGCTTGTTAAGCACCCAGAAGTAAAAGAATGTGCTGTTGTCGCAAGCCCTGATGAAATCAGAGGCTCCATCGTAAAGGCATATGTTGTCCTGCAAAATCATGAAAAACGCAGTGATGAGCTTGTCAAAATGCTGCAAAACCATGTGAAGACGATTACCGCTCCATACAAATATCCTAGAGAAATTGAATTTGTGGAAAGCCTGCCGAAAACGGCTTCTGCAAAAATCAGACGAGTGGAATTAAGAAAACGTGAAGAACAGCTCAAAGCCAATAAAAAGGCGTAAAGAAAGAGAGTGAACGTGAATGAAGGCGATATGGCACGGCGGTTTCATTTATACGATGCTCGAAGAAGGCGATCGGACTGAGGCAGTTTATGTTGAGGATGGTGTTATAAAAGGCACCGGCAGCTATGAACGTTTGAAGGAAAAGTACGGGTCGCCGGAAACAGAAGAAATCAGCCTGAACGGAGCAGTGATGTTCCCCGGTTTTGTTGACAGCCATCTACATTTGATCGGCCACGGTGAGAAACAGCTTCAGCTCGATCTGTCCGCACTGACGTCGAAAGATTCAATTTTACAGGCTGCGAAGGAAAGAGAGCGGCAGCTTCCTAAAAACGATTGGCTCATTGGAGAAGGCTGGAATGAAAATCAGTTTGAGACACCTGACTACTTGACTAAGCATGATCTTGATCGCCTGTTTCCTGACAGGCCCGTCTTGCTCAAGCGTATATGCCGGCATGCAATAGCTGTCAATTCTGCGGCTCTTCAAGCAGCGGGAATTTCAAGAAATACTCCTGATCCTGACGGCGGAGTCATCGTAAAAGATGCAAATGGCGAGCCGACCGGACTCCTGTTTGATAAGGCGCAGGATTTGATTCTGAAGGCTGTCCCGCCAGTCTCCCAGCACTATGTTGATGAGGCATTAACGGCTGCAATAAAGGATTGCTGGACAAAAGGCCTGACGGGCGGTCATTCGGAAGACTTGTCCTATTATGGTGATGTTTCGGTGCCGTTGAAAGCTTATGAGAAAGCTGCCGCTGGCGGAAAGTATCCGTTCCGCTGCCATTTGCTCGTTCATCATGAAGCGGTCGATCGATGGGAGCAGCTGGAGAAACCGTCCGGCCCGTATGTGGAGTTCGGTGCGATGAAAATCTTTGCGGACGGGGCGCTTGGCGGGAGAACGGCTTTATTGAAAGAACCATATCAGGATGATCCATCAACAAATGGTGTTCAGGTTCACGATGACGAAACCCTTGGCCGGCTCATTCGCAAAGCGAGAGAAAAAGGGATGGAGGTTGCTGTTCATGCAATCGGCGATCTTGCTTTTGAAAAAGTGCTGAACGCAATAGAAAAGCATCCGCCCAAAAACGGCCGGCATGATCGGCTTATTCATGCTCAAGTGCTTGATAACGAATTAATCGAGAGAGCAGCACGCATGCCGATCGCACTTGACCTTCAGCCGCACTTCGTTGCAAGCGACTTTCCGTGGGTCATTGACCGTCTCGGAAAAGACCGGATGAAGACTGCATTTGCCTGGAAAACCCTCATATCTAAAGGCATTTTATGCGCGGGCGGTTCAGACGCCCCGATTGAGCCTGTTGACCCGCTTCTAGGGATCCAGTCCGCGGTCCTCCGGAAAAGCAGTCATGAGCAAAACGGGCCAAGCTATAATGAAAGTGAATGTTTACCTGTATATGAAGCGATAAAGCTTTATACAGAAGGTAGCGCCGGTATCATTTATAAAGAGAAGTCACGCGGAAAAATTGCGGAAGGCTATGACGCGGATTTTACAGTTCTCAGTGGTGATCCGTTTGCCATTGACCCCGCACAGCTTCATCTTTTAGATATTAAAAAAACCGTGATTAACGGCCAGATTGTATATGAGAAATCATAAAAGGACAGGCAGCAGCCTGTCCTTTTATTTTCTATAAAAAAGTACGCTTCACTTTTTCCCAAAATGAATTGTCCTTTAGTTTGACTGTTTTGATTTTCTTATTAGACAGTTTGATTTCGATCGTTTTCACATTTCTCGTGCTGAGTGCTTCATTGTCCAAGCCGATGATTGGGTGTTCGTTGCCGTCCTGCACCACACGAAGGGTCAGCTTTCGGTCAGAGCTGAGGACAAATGGCGAGCCGAGTGTCCGGTAGGTATTATTGTTAAGGGATGCAAGCTCTGATACCTGCATGCATGGAAGCAATGGATCAACAACAGCTCCTGCAACAGACTTGTTATAGGCGGTGCTCCCTGTAGGCGTTGAGATAATCATTCCGTCACCTCTAAACGTTTCAAAGTGCAGATCGTCAATCAGCACGTCCATCACAAAGGTTTTGATGATGCTTGAGCGGATGGATACCTCGTTTAAGCAGTGAAAAGGACTGGCTTGATCCACTGTCACTTCAATCAGCGGGTATTTTCTCACTTCAATTTGTTCAAACGTCATTGCATCGACCATTTTTTCTCGCTCATCACTATGAAAGTCGCAATATAAATGAGCTTTCCCCTTTTTGGTAATGCCGACGTACAAGCAGTCATCACGAAAATTCGTCTTTCTGACTGCCTGCAAAAATGTGCCGTCCCCGCCAATGCTAGCGATAATATTGGCGTCTGATTGCTGGTTCACAACGGTAAATCCATGCTCTTCCGCCAATTGTGTTAACGAGCGGGCTTGTTCGTTCGTTTCCTGATCCTGTTTGTGAAAAAAATAAACATTACGGCGTTGATCGGTCATATCCCATTTCCCCTTTGCTGTCATATTTAAGTTTTTCTGCCATCCAGTATTTGTGATAAAATACCTTTGGCCATAAGTGTACCACGTTTGCCGGCAGCCCGTTAAGCCGGAGCTTTCTCATGAAGTGAAACATTTTTCATATTGAATCGTATAATGAGAGAGTTTAGGAAAAAGGAGGAGAAAAAATGAATGCAAAAAGATGGATTGCATTAGTGATTGCTCTGGGGATTTTCGGCGTGTCTATTATCGTCAGCATCTCTATGAGTTTCTTTGAAAGCGTCAAAGGCGCTCAAACGGATCTCACATCACTGACGGATGAATCGCAGGAAAAGACGCTGGAAAACGGCAGTCTCTCAAGTAAAATTGCCGTATTAGAGGTCAGCGGCACCATTCAGGATAATGGGGACTCAAGCAGTCTGCTTGGTGCAGACGGATATAACCACAGAACGTTCTTAAAAAACCTTGAGCGCGCAAAAGATGACAAGACGGTCAAAGGTATCGTTCTGAAGGTGAATTCTCCGGGTGGCGGAGTGTATGAAAGTGCTGAAATACATAAGAAACTGGAAGAAATCAAGAAAGAAACGAAAAAACCGATTTACGTGTCAATGGGTTCGATGGCAGCATCAGGAGGCTATTACATCTCAACAGCGGCTGATAAGATTTTTGCGACACCGGAAACCCTGACCGGGTCACTCGGCGTCATTATGGAAAGCGTCAATTATTCAAAGCTTGCCGATAAGCTTGGCATTTCTTTTGAAACGATTAAGAGCGGGGCCCATAAGGACATTATGTCTCCGTCCCGTGAGATGACGAAAGAAGAAAAAAACATCATGCAATCGATGGTTGATAATTCGTATGAAGGCTTTGTTGATGTCATTTCAAAAGGGCGCGGCATGTCGAAAGCAGAGGTAAAGAAAATTGCGGACGGCCGCGTGTATGACGGACGGCAGGCGAAAAAACTGAACCTCGTTGATGAGCTTGGTTTTTATGACGATACCATTACGGCGATGAAAAAGGATCACAAGGATTTGAAAAACGCCTCTGTCATTTCTTATGAGGAAAGCTTCGGATTAGGTTCACTGTTTTCCATGGGCGCGAACAAAATGTTTAAAAGTGAAATTGATTTTTTGAATATGAGAGAAATTCTATCGCAATCCGGTTCGCCGAGAATGATGTATCTCTATGCGAAGTAGGAGGGAACAATAATGGACGCGACATATGAAGAGTTAGAGCGCAATGACATCAAAGGCCCGCAAGAAGCGGAGCAGCTGACACATGCCTATGCTGGCTTTTGGGTTCGTTTCTGGGCTTTCTTGCTTGATTGGCTCGTGATATGGGGATTAAACCATTTGCTCGTTTCTCCCCTCTTTACTGTATTGGATCTGCCGAAAACATCCGGCATGTTTACCTTCTCGGCTTACAGTGTAACAACGCTTATTGTGTATCTTGCCTACTTCGCACTCATGACTAAATACTTCAGGCAGACGCTTGGTAAAATGGTGTTCGGCCTCAAAGTGGTTTCTGTGAATCAAGATAGCAAGCTGACATGGAGTACAGTGATTTTTCGTGAAGTGGTTGGACGGTATATTGATAAGATTTGGATTTTATATATCGTTGTTGCTTTTTCACCTACAAAACAAGGGATTCATGATTACATCGCGGATACTACCGTGGTGCATGAAAAATTATACCGCAAATAACCGATAACCCGGACCTCCGTCCGGGTTTATTTTTTTAGGAATTGGCGATAATGCTCCTAGAGGAAGTGAAGAATATGGTGTATGTACTGACAGCCATTCTTATTCTCATAGGGATCGTACTGCTTCTCAGAATGAAAATCCATGTTGCGCTGGAGTATCTTCATGCCGGTGATAATGACAAATTGACCTTGAAGATTACGGCGCTGTTTGGCCTTATAAGGATCAAAAAAACAATCCCGGCGATTAAGGTGAACAAAGAAGACGGAACAGTGGATATCAAACAAAAAACTGAATCCAAAATGAAAAAAAGCAGCGGAAAGAAAAAAATTACACAAAACGATGTGCAGCAAAGCATTAATAAAATCGAAATGCTTTTGCATCAGGTCACCAGACTGCGGAAAATCAGCGCGTCTTTTCTCGCGCATTTACATATCACAAAACTAGAATGGGTTACAGTAATCGGAATTCAGGACGCGGCAGTGACAGGTGTGTTAACAGGTGCTGTATGGGGCGTGAAGGGCGGTATCGCAGCAATGCTTTACGACCACCTGGACTTTGTGAATAAACCTGTCTATGAGGTGATCCCGTCGTTTCAAGTCCCTGTTTCCAAGACCCATTTTCAGTGTATATTCTTTTTTCGCTTTGGACATGCTATGCTTGCAGCTTTCAAATTCGTCAAATACGGACGGGAGCTATCCGTATTAAAGAAGAATCCGTCGGCTAGAATGACTTCAAAGAATGATTCATCAGTTTAAGGAGGAAGCGTATATGGCAGACCATCCCATCCAAGGTTTAATGAAAACCGCAATGGAAAACTTGAAGGAAATGATTGATGTTAACACCATCATCGGAGATCCAGTAGAAACGCCTGATGGAAGTGTGATTTTAACTGTTTCTAAAGTTGGATTCGGATTCGCCGCAGGCGGAAGCGAGTTTGGCGGAAAGCCGGCCGAAAAGAAATCGGAAGACGATGAGACAAGAGAACAGAAACTTCCTTTCGGAGGCGGAAGCGGGGGCGGTGTGTCCATTACGCCGATCGCGTTTTTAATTGTCGGATCGACAGGCATCAGAATGCTTCATTTAGATGAAAATACCCATTTAATAGAGAAAATTTTAGACGCAGCCCCTCAAACACTCGAACGCATCCAGCAAATGTTCAAGAAAAATAACAAGAACCAAGGCCAGGGCCAAAATCAAAACCAAATGAACAATATGAATTATTAAAAAAAGGTTAACTGCGCTGGCCGCAGTTAACTTTTTTTTGGCATAAACTTTGCAGTTTGCAGGAAACTTTACTATGATAGAGACATACATACAAAAGGGAGGAATTATAATGGCTGAAATTACATTCAAAGGCGGTCCGGTTACACTTGTCGGACAAGAAGTGAAGGTAGGAGATCAAGCTCCTGATTTCACAGTGCTGACTAACAGCCTTGAAGAAAAATCGTTAGCTGACATGAAAGGAAAGGTAACGATTATTTCTGTTATCCCTTCAATTGATACAGGTGTTTGTGATGCACAAACACGCCGTTTTAACGAAGAAGCTGCAAAGCTTGGAGATGTTAACGTCTACACAATCAGTGCAGACCTTCCATTCGCGCAAGCGCGCTGGTGCGGCGCTAACGGAATTGACAAAGTGGAAACACTGTCTGACCACAGAGATATGTCATTTGGCGAAGCGTTCGGTGTGTATATTAAAGAACTTCGTCTGCTTGCTCGTTCCGTATTTGTCCTTGATGAGAACGGAAAAGTCGTTTACGCTGAATATGTAAGCGAAGCAACAAACCACCCGAACTATGAAAAGCCAATTGAGGCTGCTAAGGCATTAGTGAAGTAAGCAGGGAAAAAAGCTCCAGGCTGCCGCCGGAGCTTTTTTCATGGCAAGGAGGAACACAATATGCAAAAAGACCATGTAGGTGCGGTGTATGAGCTGTTAAACGAAGCCGCGATTATGATAAAGAATGAATTGCAGATTTCATATATAGAGGCGCTGGCCGAAGCAGGAGAAATGTATTTTCTTGAAAAAACGGATCAGCTGAAACTGCCTGCTGATCAGAAAACCAAACAACTTCAGGCTCTGCTTGAAAAAGCGGAATTCGGCACGTATGAGCATGAGTGGGTACGCAAGGCTTTTCAGCTTGCCGTCCTTAAAGGAATGAAAGATATCTCTCATCCAAACAGACAAATGACGCCGGATACGATCGGGCTTTTCATCAGCTATTTGGTGAATAAGTTTATGGCGGACAAAAAGGAACTGACCATTCTTGATCCAGCCTTGGGAACTGGGAACCTTCTGTTTACCGTGCTGAACCAGCTGTCTGAAAAAACGGCAAACAGCTTTGGCATTGAAATTGATGATGTGCTCTTGAAAATCGCCTATGCCCAAGCGAATCTTCTGAAAAAAGAGCTTGAGCTTTTCCACCAGGACAGCCTTGAGCCGTTGTTTATTGATCCAGTTGACACGGTCATTTGTGATCTGCCAGTCGGCTATTATCCGAATGACGAAGGAGCAGAAGCGTTTGAGCTCAAAGCTGACGAAGGCCATTCCTTCGCTCATCATCTGTTTATTGAACAGAGCGTCAAGCATACCAAACCGGGCGGCTACTTATTTTTTATGATTCCGAATCATTTGTTTGAGAGCTCCCAAAGCGGCAAGCTGAAACAGTTTTTCAAAGATAAGGTTCATATCAACGCACTGTTGCAGCTGCCAAAATCTATTTTTAAAGACGAAGCTCATGCCAAAAGCATCCTTGTGCTTCAGAAACAAGGAGAGTATACGAAAGCGCCGGGGCAAATTCTGCTTGCGAATCTTCCGTCTTTCTCCAATCAAAAGGCGATGCTTGATATGATGGCTCAATTTGATGAATGGTTTAAAAAAGAAAAGTAAGTGTTTTAAAAGCAGCTTAGGCAGCCGTATGAGGCGATGCCTAAGCTGCTTTTATTTATGCTTTTGAAGACCGGACTTGACGAATTGAATCCAGCTTTGAAACACAAAATACAGAGGGAAAAACCGCAAATTGTAAGCGTTCATCAATACAAAACCTATAGGGAATGTGTCTGAAAATAACGACTTCTTATTGTAAGCGTTATCAATACGCAAGTTGACTTGAAAAGCCGACATGACAATGTTTAAATGGAAAAGTCAGATATTTTTCGGAGAAGATGTTGATATTCACCGGGAAAAAAGTACGAAAAACGAAGTTGTTGATACAGAGTATAAAGGAGCGTCAATCATGTCCAAAATTATTGCAATTAACGCAGGAAGCTCGTCTTTGAAATTTCAGCTTTTCGAAATGCCTTCAGAAACCGTTTTAACGAAGGGTTTAGTTGAACGAATCGGTATCGCCGACAGTGTATTCACAATTTCTGTGAACGGCGAAAAAAATACAGAAGTAACTGATATTCCGGATCATGCGGTAGCTGTTAAAATGCTGCTGAATAAGTTAACGGAATTCGGCATTATTAAAGACTTGAATGAAATTGACGGAATTGGCCATCGTGTCGTTCACGGCGGAGAAAAATTCAGCGATTCTGTTTTATTAACGGATGAAACCATTAAGGAAATCGAAGATATTTCTGAATTGGCACCGCTTCACAATCCGGCAAATATCGTTGGAATTAAAGCGTTCAAAGAAGTGCTTCCAAATGTTCCTGCTGTAGCTGTATTTGATACGGCATTCCACCAAACAATGCCTGAGCAGTCTTACCTGTACAGCTTGCCGTATGAATACTATGAAAAATTCGGCATCCGTAAATACGGCTTCCACGGCACTTCACATAAATATGTAACTGAGCGTGCGGCAGAGCTTCTCGGCCGTCCGTTAAAAGACTTGCGCCTGATTTCCTGCCACCTTGGAAACGGAGCAAGTATTGCGGCTGTTGAAGGCGGAAAATCAATTGACACATCCATGGGCTTTACGCCGCTTGCCGGTGTAGCAATGGGTACACGCTCTGGAAACATCGACCCTGCCCTGATTCCATACATCATGGAGAAAACAGGCCAAACGGCTGACGAAGTATTGAATACATTAAACAAAAAAAGCGGACTGCTCGGCATTTCCGGTTTCTCAAGCGATCTTCGTGACATCGTTGAAGCAACGAAAGAAGGAAATGAGCGCGCGGAAACGGCTCTTGAAGTATTCGCAAGCAGAATCCACAAATACATCGGTTCTTACGCTGCAAGAATGAGCGGTGTAGATGCGATCATCTTTACTGCCGGTATCGGTGAAAACAGTGTGGAAGTCAGAGAACGCGTTCTTCGCGGTTTAGAATTCATGGGCGTATACTGGGATCCTGCGCTTAATAACGTGCGCGGCGAGGAAGCTTTCATCAGCTATCCGCATTCTCCAGTAAAAGTCATGATCATTCCGACTGATGAAGAAGTCATGATTGCGCGCGACGTTGTTCGTTTAGCAAAATAAATCGCATGAAAGCACATTCTCTTGAATGTGCTTTTTTGTTGATGCATGATAGTGACAGACAGAAAACATAAAAGAGGTGGGCCAATGAGCGTTCAAGAGCATAAACAAGAAGCTCCCGATATCGTTCGGTGCAAAGTGATTACTGTCAGTGACACGAGGACAGAGGAAACCGATAAAAGCGGCAAGCTGATGATCTCATTTTTAGAAGAAGCCGGTCATCATATTGCTGCATATGAAATTGTAAAAGACGAAAAGGATGCTTTGCAGCGGTCAGTGCTTGCGGGCTGCATGGATGAACAGACAGACGCGGTACTCTTAAACGGAGGGACAGGCATAGCAGATCGGGATGTCACAATTGAAGCCATAACGCCGCTGTTTTCGAAAGAACTGCCGGGCTTTGGAGAAATATTTAGGATGCTGAGTTATACAGAGGATATCGGCTCTGCCGCAATCATGTCGAGAGCAACTGCCGGCGTCATTCAGCATACCGCTGTTTTCTCAACGCCAGGCTCAAGCGGCGCAGTAAAGCTGGCAATGAATAAGCTGATTATTCCCGAACTTGCACATGTGGTCAGAGAAATCAGAAAAGACAAGTAAATGAATAAATACTATGAAACTTCACCTGAAATTTAGGTGAAGTTTTTTTTATAAAAGGCTTGAAAAAACGAAACGTACTTGTTAAAGTGTATACATACAAAATGTATTTTTATTAAATATAATTTATTTTTATACAAAATAGAAACACGGTTGAGAGGGGATTTTTATCATGTCAGAACAGAAAAAAGTCGTATTAGCATACTCAGGAGGTCTTGATACTTCCGTCGCAATAAAATGGCTTCAGGAGCAAGGATATAATGTTATCGCCTGCTGCCTGGATGTCGGTGAGGGCAAAGATTTGGCATTTGTTCAGCAGAAAGCGCTTGAAGTCGGCGCGACAAACTCCTACGTGATCGATGCAAAAGAAGAATTTGCACAGGATTACGCGCTTATCTCTTTGCAGGCCCACACAATGTATGAAGGAAAATACCCGCTTGTTTCGGCATTATCTCGACCGCTGATCGCGAAAAAACTGGTTGAAATTGCGGAAAAAGAAGATGCACAGGCGATTGCCCACGGATGCACAGGGAAAGGAAATGACCAGGTTCGTTTCGAAGTCTCCATTAAATCATTAAACCCTGACCTTGAAGTCATCGCGCCGGTTCGCGAATGGCAGTGGTCACGTGAAGAAGAAATTGAATATGCGGCTAGCCGCGGCATTCCGATTCCGATCAATCTTGACAGCCCGTATTCTATCGACCAAAACCTCTGGGGACGCGCCAATGAGTGCGGCATTTTAGAAGATCCATGGGCGGCGCCGCCAGAAGGTGCATACGATTTAACAGCTCCGCTGGAAAAAACGCCGGACACGCCGGAAGTGATTGAAATTGCATTTGAACAAGGCGTGCCTGTCTCCATTGACGGTGTTTCCTACTCGCTTTCTGAGCTGATCTTGAAGCTGAATGAAATGGCGGGCGCGCACGGTGTCGGACGTATCGACCACGTGGAAAACCGCCTCGTCGGCATTAAATCCCGGGAAGTATACGAATGCCCTGGTGCGATGACACTGATCAAAGCGCATAAAGAATTAGAAGATTTGACACTGGTGAAAGAGGTAGCCCACTTTAAACCGATCATCGAGCAAAAAATGTCAGAAATCATTTACAACGGCTTATGGTTCTCGCCGTTAAAAGATGCGCTGCACGCTTTCTTAAAAGAAACGCAAAAGCATGTCACAGGCATTGTCCGCGTGAAGCTGTTTAAAGGCCATGCAATTGTAGAAGGACGTAAATCAGAATACTCTCTATATGATGAAAAACTTGCAACATATACAAAAGACGATGCATTTGATCACCATGCAGCAATTGGATTTATCGAGCTTTGGGGACTTCCGACAAAAGTGAACAGCATCGTAAAAAAGAAGGAGCAGATTAAAGCATGAAGAAGCTCTGGGGAGGCCGATTTCAAAAAACACCGGAAAAATGGGTCGACGAGTTCGGCGCGTCCATATCATTTGACCAAAATTTAGTTGCTGAAGACATTACAGGGTCTCTCGCGCATGCTGCCATGCTGAAAAAATGCGGTATTCTGACAGCAGAAGAAGAGTTGAAAATCCGAGAGGGCCTGAATACCCTTTTGCAAAAAGCAGAGGAGGGAGCATTGGAATTCTCAGTCGATTATGAGGATATTCATTTGAACATTGAGAAAATGCTCATTGACGAAATCGGTCCTCTTGGCGGCAAGCTGCATACCGGCAGAAGCCGGAATGACCAGGTGGCGACTGACATGCATTTATACTTGAAGAATCATGTCGGCCACATCATCGAGCTGATTGAGGCATTCCAAAGTGCGCTGATTGAAAAGGCGGATGCGAACGTTGAAACGATTCTGCCGGGCTACACACATCTGCAGCGCGCCCAGCCGATTTCATTCGCTCACCATCTGCTTGCGTATTTCTGGATGCTTGAGCGCGACAAGGAGCGTTTTCAGGATTCAATGAAGCGGATTAACAAATCTCCGCTCGGTTGCGGGGCGCTCGCGGGAACAACCTTCCCAATTGACCGTGATTATTCAGCAGAACTGCTCGGCTTTGATGCCATTTATGAAAACAGCTTGGACGGCGTCAGCGACAGAGACTTCATTTTGGAGTTTTTAAGCAACAGCAGTATGCTGATGATGCACCTATCCCGTCTCGCTGAAGAAATCATTTTATGGTGCTCGCAGGAGTTTAAATTCATCGAGCTTGACGATACGTACGCAACAGGAAGCAGCATGATGCCGCAAAAGAAAAACCCTGATATGGCGGAGCTGATCCGCGGCAAAACAGGGCGCGTATATGGCGATATGATGGGGCTGTTTACGATCATGAAAGGACTTCCGCTCGCTTACAACAAAGATCTGCAGGAAGACAAAGAGGGCATGTTTGACACGGTGAAAACGGTGGAGGGCAGCCTGCAAATCTTCACAGGCATGATCCAAACAATGACTGTAAACAAAGACGTCATGAAGCAAGCAACAAAACAAGACTTTTCAAACGCGACGGAACTGGCCGATTATTTAGCTAAAAAAGGAATGCCGTTCAGAGAAGCGCATGAAGTGGTCGGGAAACTTGTGTACACATGCATCGAAAGAGGGATCTATTTAAGCGATATGCCGTTTGGCGAGTTTCAGCAGGCGAGCACACTATTCGAAGAAGATATTTACACTGTGTTAGACCCTTACTACGCAGTTGAAAAAAGAATGAGCGCCGGGGGCACCGGATTCAAACAGGTAAAGCAGGCGCTTGAAAAAGCGAAAGCTTGCGTAGCAGCAGGAGTTTGTTAAAATTTCCTTCATAAAATCCCGTCATTAAAGCCAACCTACCTCTATAATGATGGGAGGCAGAATGATGAAAAAAGAACCGGAACGCTATATTTATGATGAACAAGAAAGCCAGGAGACAACAAGGCTGATTTCAGAAGCATATCAAAGCGGTTATGTCGATATGCCTGATCAGGAGTCTTCATCTCCTGCAGAATAAGCTGTCTGTACAGGCAGCTTTTTTTGTATGCCAAAGTGTAAAAAGTGATATTGCAAGCCTTTTATAGTAAAGTAGAAGAAGAAACACTTTATTGAAAGCGGCGACGTTGCTTTGGGAGGTATTCATGTGCGACATGCTTTAATTACTGCCGGTTCGAAGGGTTTAGGCCGCAAAGTGACTGAAACGTTGCTTGCAAAGGGGTATTCAGTAACAGTCAATTACAGACAGGATGAGGAGGCAGTCAGCCGCCTGAAGGAAGCCTGTCCCGATTGTCTTGACCGGCTGCAATTTGTAAAAGGTGATGTCACCAAAAAAGAAGATCTGCTGCTTATTGCAGAGGCTGCCTTAAACCGCTTCGGAAGGATCGACTTTTTGATTAACAACGCGGGACCATACATATTTGAACGTAAAAAGTTAGCCGATTATACTGATGATGAATGGTATGGCATGCTGGAAGGAAATTTAAGCGCCGTCTTTCATTTATTCAAAGCGGTTATTCCTATTATGAGAAAACAGCAATTTGGACGCATCATTACGTACGGATTCCAAGGTGCGGCTCACGCGCCCGGCTGGCTTCACCGATCGGCATTTGGCGCTGCGAAAGTGGGCTTGGCTTCTTTGACGAAGACAATTGCCATTGAAGAAGCCGAATTCGGCATAACCGCCAACATGGTTTGCCCAGGAGACATTGTCGGCGACATGAAAGAAGCATCGATAGAGGAAGCCAGAATGCGAATTGGCAAAGAAAAAACGCCGATAGGAAGATCCGGTACAGGCGAGGATATCGCCCGGATTATCGCTTTCTTGTGTGAGGAGAACTCAGACCTTGTGACAGGGACTGTCATTGAAGCCACCGGAGGCCTCAATGTCATTAACAAGAATCAAACAACATAAGTTTTTCAGCTTTTTAAAAAGGGAAAATAAAAAAAACAAAATCATGTGACGAGGTGAAAGAAATGAAAGTGACATATCACGGACATTCTGTAATCACAGTGGAAACGAAGGACCATCATATTATTTTTGATCCGTTTTTAACAGGGAATTCATTAACGGATATAAAGCCGGAGGATGTAAAAGCGGATGTCATCTTACTAACGCACGGCCACAATGACCATGTCGGTGATACTGAACAAATCGCCAAGCAAAATAACGCGCTGGTTATAGCCCCGAACGAGCTCGCTGTGTACTTAGGCTGGAAAGGCTTGAATGTTCATCCAATGCACATCGGCGGCTCCCGCCAGTTCGATTTTGGAAAAGTGAAGCTCACACAGGCCTTTCATGGATCAGCCATCACAGATGAAGAAAACAAAACGATCACTTACACAGGCATGCCTGCCGGTATTTTGCTGACTGTAGAAGATAAAACGATTTTCCACGCGGGCGATACGGCTCTTTTCTCTGATATGAAACTCATTGGCGAATTGAATCATATCGACCTTGCTTTCCTTCCGATTGGCGATAACTTTACAATGGGGCCTGAAGACGCCAAGCTTGCCGCTGAATGGCTGCGTGCAAAACAGGTCGTGCCGGTGCATTACAATACATTCCCGGTCATCGAACAAGACCCAGAAGCATTCGCTGACAGCCTGCCGGGCGGAGTCGGCAAAGTCATGTCGGTCGGTGAGACGATCGAGCTTTAAACCGTGAAACCATCTCCTGATGAATCAGGAGGTGGTTTTTATTTTTTCAGTTATCCTGTAATGGTCTTATCAGAGGTTCCTTCCAATTCTTTGCTGCGCTGCTGAAAACGTTTGGTTATCCGGGCGATCAAGTCCTTCGTGGCGCGGTCAAAATGAACTTCTTTTTGATTTGTCAACAGCCCTATGGGCGGGGTGATATCCAGGTTCAGAATTGGAATGACTTTAGTGCCGTTGAACGGTTTAGAATGTGCGGTGCTGGTAAAGATTGAAATTCCGATGTTTTCACGTACGTAATATTCATGTGACATGCTGCTTGTGAGCTCCATTTTTTTGTAGCGATTCCCGAGTTCTCTATGTAAATGCTGTTCAATTTGTAAGCGAATGGGGCAATTGGCGGGCGTAAATATGAAGCGCTCTTCTGCTAAATCAGACAAATGGACAGCCTTCTTCTCAGCGAGCGGATGTTGATCAGATACAATCACATTTAATGTGTCATAAAAAAATGGATGGTAGTAATTTTCAAGAATCAGCTCCGGCTCGCCGCAGACTGCAAAATCAATCGTCCCGTCTAAGAGCTTTTGACTGCAGGTATTGGCGTCATCAACCTTGATATTAACTGTTATCTTTGGGTAATCCTTTAAGAAATCCTTTAAAATCTCGGGGAATATCAGACTGGCGGTTGGCTCTGAAACCCCTATGTTGATAATGCCTGCCTCTTCTTCCTTTAAGTCGGAGAGGTTGTGTTTAAGCGCCTCGTATTGGATCAAAAGATCTCCTGTTCGTTCATAAAAAAGTTTCCCTGCTTTTGTCAACTGCAGGCTTTTTCCTCTTTCAAACAGCAGTACGCCTAAATCCTGCTCCAATTGCTTCATACGCATCGATATCGTCGGCTGCGAGTAGTTGAGTATTTCTGCAGCTTTATAGAAGCTTCCAAATTTTACAATCGTATGAAACGTTTTGATTGAGCGTAACTCCAATGTGCTCCCTCCTGTTTTTCATCATTAAAAATACTGAAGTGAAGGTTTACTTTTTTTGATTAGTCAAAGATCAGAGTATGCTTTATAGTATAAACAATAAAAGCTTAGTAAACAAATAGGAATTATATATTTTGTGAAGAGGAGTGACAAAAATGAGTGAGGATATTTTTCGACTGGCAACTGTTGAAGATGCATCGGAGCTGTTGAAACTGGTTAACAGCGCATTTCAGCCCATTCGGCAGCTGGATATTGATTGGCCATCCACGAGAGCTGATATCCAAATGGTATCAGAAAATATTGAACATCATTCAGTGATTGTGCTGGAGCGGGATGGGAAGCTGATTTCAACGATTACAATCAGGTTCCCGTGGGAGAGTGAGACGCCTCCTTCAAAATATCCGTTTGTATGGTGGTTTGCGACAATGCCGGAATATAAAGGGCAAGGCGCCGGAAGTAAGCTGCTTACGTATGTTGAAGAAAAAGTGCTTCGAGATATGCTGAAGGCTCCTGCGCTGACACTCGGCACATCGGCGCGCAAACATCCTTGGCTTGCTGACATGTACAGAAGGAGAGGGTATGAAGTGTATTTTGAGCAGGAAAAAGACGGGGACATAGGTGTGATGATGCACAAGGTTCTGATTCCGGAACGATTTAACCCAACGCTTTTAGGTGCGCCCAGCTGGGCATGATGTGAGGCAGCCTATGAATAAGCGTAAAGGATTGGTTTTGCTGCTGTCAGTGTTTGCATTACTTGGCGGGGGATGTTCGCAAACAAATAACAAAACAGATCCTCAAGCTCAAACGGTCATAGTCGGCACTGGAACAGATTTTCCGAATATTGCGTTTTTAGATGAAAAAGGCGATTTGACCGGGTATGACATTGAAGTGATGAAAGCCATCGATAAGGAGTTGCCTCAATATACATTTGAATTTAAAACGATGGATTTCTCAAATCTGCTGACGAGTCTCGGAAATAAAAAAATTGATGTGATTGCGCACAATATGGCCAAAAATAAAGAACGAGAAAAGCGTTTTTTGTATCATAAAGTCCCATATAACTACTCGCCGATGTACATCACGGTGAAAGAGGATAATCACAAGATTCATACATTAAAAGACTTGCACGGAAAAACAGTCATAGTTGGCGCCACGTCAAATGCGGCAGATTATATTACAAAGTACAACAAAACGCACGGCAGCCCGATTCATTTGAAATATGCGGGACAGGGAAGCAATGACACCGCCAATCAAATTGAAACCGGGCGCGCAGATGCAACGATAGCTACACCGTTTGCCGTCGATTTTCAGAATAAAACGCACGCCTTCCGCCAAAAGACAGTCGGTGACGTGTTATTAGATACCGAGGTGTACTTTATGTTTAATAAAGGCAGCCAAACCTTGGCGGATGACACAGATCAAGCGATTAAAAAGCTGGAGAAAAACGGAACGCTAAAAAAACTAAGCCGAAAATGGCTCGGGGCAGATTATTCAAAATCAAGTTTTGAAAAATAAATGGGGCGATGAGATGAAAACGAAAGCAGCATTCATGGCAATATTATTTTCGCTTATAACAGTTCTGTCAGCTTGCGGTGCAGGCAGTCAAACGACGGGAGCCGGGCAAAAGAAGGTACAGACGATCACGGTCGGAACTGGAACCCAATTTCCGAATATTTGCTTTATCGATGAAAAAGGCGATTTAACCGGTTATGATGTCGAACTGATCAAAGAGCTTGATAAGCGCCTGCCACATTATAAATTCACATTTAAAACGATGGAATTTTCCAACCTGCTTGTCAGCCTCGGACAGCATAAAGTCGATATCGTGGCACATCAAATGGAGAAAAGCAAAGAGCGTGAGAAAAAATTTCTGTTTAACAAGGTTGCTTACAACCATTTTCCTTTAAAAATTACTGTGCTTCAAAATAACGATACGATCCGTGGAATTGAAGACTTAAAAGGAAAACGGGTGATTACGAGTGCAACCTCCAACGGAGCGCTTGTACTGAAAAAATGGAATGAGGATAATGGACGGCCGTTTGAGATTGCCTATGAGGGCCAAGGCGCAAATGAGACTGCGAATCAGCTGAAATCGGGGCGTGCGGATGCAACGATCTCAACGCCTTTTGCAGTAGACTTTCAAAACAAGACGAGCGCTATTAAAGAAAAAACCGTCGGTCATGTGCTTTCAAATGCCAAAGTGTATTTTATGTTTAACAAAAATGAACAAACGTTAAGTGACGATATTGATAAAGCCTTACAGGAAATCATTGATGACGGAACGCTGAAAAGGCTCAGTTTGAAATGGCTTGGTGACGACTATTCCAAAGAGCAGTATTAGGTAAAAAGAGAGGGAGCAGTGATGGAAAAAGCGTTTGATATGAACATGATTGGAGATTTTGTGCCGACGTTAACCGCTTATTTACCGGTTACATTATACATTTTAACACTGTCCTTGCTTTTCGGTTTTGTATTAGGACTCTTTCTGGCACTGCCCCGCATCTACAATATTCCAATTGTAAATCAATTGGCAAAAGTGTATATCTCATTTTTCAGGGGAACGCCTATCATGGTGCAGCTTTTCATCGTGTTTTACGGAATCCCGGCGCTTACGGGGCTTATCGGGATTGATACATCAAAAATGGACCCGTTTTATGCTGCTGTCGCAACCTACGCGTTAAGCAATGCAGCGGCAGCTGCAGAAATCATTCGAGCGGGGGTGGGCAGTGTAGATAAAGGCCAAACGGAAGCGGCGTACAGTATTGGCTTAAGCGGTAGTCAGGCCTTCAGGCGAATCGTTCTGCCCCAGGCACTTGTCCAGGCGTTTCCGAATATGGGAAACATGGTGATCAGTTCTTTAAAAGATACGTCTCTAGCCTTTTCAATAGGTGTTATGGATATGTCCGGAAGGGGCCAAACACTGATTACCTCAAGCAACCATTCTCTTGAAGTTTACATTGCGCTATCGATTGTTTATTATGCTGTAGCGGTTTTATTCGAATGGTTCTTTCGAGTGGCAGAAAAACGAATCAAGAAGAATCAAACAAGGATTGTTACTGTTTTTGACATGAACATACATTGATATATTTCTTCGGATGAGGGGGGAGAAGATTGCAATTTGACTTTCCATTTATCGTTTCCGCCATGAAAGAAATGGTAAAGACCATTCCTCTGACATTGATGATGGCTGTTTTGCCGATTGTGTTTGGATTTCTCGTGGCTCTTGGAAATATAATTGTTAGAATTTTTAGAATTAGGGGCTTGGTGGCTTGCTCAAGGTTTTATGTGTCTTTCTTTCGAAGTACACCTGCAATTCTTCACATTATGTTGATTTATTTAGGGATACCGCCTGTTGCAGATCAAGTCAGCAGTTTTTTTCATCTCGGCTGGTCCGCCAATGAGATACCGGTCTCCATGTTTGTCATCATGGCCTTGTCTTTAACTGCCGGAGCTTATCTCACAGAAATCATCCGGTCGGGCATTCTGGCGATGGATACCGGACAGGTCGAAGCGGCTTATTCAATCGGCTTGACATACAGCCAAACCTTTCGGCGTGTAATATTGCCGCAGGCGCTGATGGTTTCCATCCCAAACTTCACAAATTTGGGTATCGGCTTTTTGCATACCACCTCTATCGCGGCTATAGTGGCTGTCCCAGAGATTACAGGGACGGCGACTATCGTTGCTTCTGATAATTATGCATTTTTAGAAGCGTTTATCGGAGCAGCGATTATCTATTGGGTGCTGACTCTAATCCTAGAATCCGTAAATGGAGTATTAGAGAGAAAGGCAGCCAGATTTCAAGGAGGCACTTTATGATTGAGATTAAAAATATCAATAAACAGTTTGGCATCCACCATGTATTAAAAGGGATAAATCTCACGGTACGCAAGGGAGAAGTTGTGACGATTATCGGGCCGAGCGGATCAGGGAAAACCACCTTTTTACGGTGCCTGAATTTATTAGAACGTCCAGACGAAGGGATCATTTCTATACATGACAAAGTGATTAATTGCAGCTTTCCGTCCAAAAAAGAGGTTCACTGGCTCAGAAAACAGACGGCAATGGTATTTCAGCAATACCACCTGTTTGCTCACAAAACGGTGATTGAAAATGTCATGGAGGGCTTGACGATTGCCCGGAAAATGAGAAAACAAGACGCGTATGTCGTAGCAGAAAATGAACTGAGAAAGGTCGGGCTTCAAGATAAATTGAACGCTTATCCGAGTCAGTTATCGGGAGGACAAAAGCAGAGGGTAGGGATAGCAAGGGCGCTTGCCATTCATCCTGATGTGCTGCTGTTCGATGAGCCGACGGCAGCGCTTGATCCGGAGCTGGTCGGTGAAGTGCTTGAGGTAATGCTGGAAATCGTGAAAACCGGAGCCACCATGATTGTTGTTACACATGAAATGGAGTTTGCAAGAAGGGTCTCTGATCAAGTTGTTTTTATGGATGAAGGAGTCATTGTTGAACAAGGAACCCCGGAGGAAGTCTTCCGCCATACCAAAAAAGACAGAACGAGGCAGTTTCTCCGCCGTGTTTCGCCGGAATATTTATTTGAACCAAAAGAACACATAAAGGAGCCGGTGATATGATCCGCTTAAGTATTTTAGACCAAAGCTTGATTGGTGAAGGGGAGACAGCAGCTGATACATTACAGCATACAGTGAAATTGGCACAAATGGCTGAAGAATGTGGATATCACCGATTTTGGGTGGCCGAACATCACAACAATGATGAGATTGCAGGGTCTGCACCCGAGGTTCTTTTAGGCTATCTTGCTGCAAGCACAAGAAAAATTCGTTTAGCATCAGGCGGAGTGATGCTGCAGCATTACAGCTCTTATAAAGTAGCGGAGCAATTCCATCTTCTATCAGCGTTAGCTCCCGGCCGTATAGATCTTGGAGTGGGCAAAGCGCCCGGCGGGTTTCAGCTGTCCACAGACGCGCTGCAGGCCGAATATAAAAAACCGGTGCGTCAGTTTGATGAAAAACTGGAGGAGCTTACTCATTTCGTTCGGGATGATTTTCCTGATACCCACCGCTATGCCGCATTGCGTCCTAGGCCGCAGGTTGATCGGAAGCCGGGTATTTTTCTATTGGGAGGAAGCACAGAGAGTGCCATTTCTGCTGCAAAACTGGGAATCTCTTTTGTCTTTGCTTACTTTATTAACGGTGAAGAGGAAGTGCTGAAGGAAGCCCGCCGAGCATTTGACGCGCATCTCCCCCCAGGATCTGAGGCTGAATTTCATCTTGCCCCCGCTGTTTTTGCGGCACATACAAAAGAAGAAGCGGAAAAACATATTGTGTCGCGTGAATCGATAAAAGTGGTTTTGAAAGACGGGCGTAAGGTCAACGTCGGTTCCCGCGAACAGGCTGAGGCCTATCTGGAAAACGTCACAGAGCCCTATGACATCATCGTGCAAAAAACCGGGATTATTGCCGGAACAAAGGAAGAAGTGGCAGAAGAATTAACACGTTTATCAGGCACATACAAAATCAATGATTTTGTTATTTTTACACCTATCAAAAATGCTGTAGAAAAACAGCTGTCTTATCAGCTGCTGAGCGATGCAGTTTTAGCTGCAAAACGTTAAGGAGGGACAGAAGAATGAGTGATGTTGTGAACATTGTGGTTTGGAGTAAAAAAGGCTGTTCGTATTGTGAGGAAGTCAAGAATTATTTGAATGAAAAAGGGTTCCCGTTCCAAAATATCGATGTTTCAGAGAAAGAGGAACTTCGGGATATTTTACAGGTGAAATATGGGGTACGCCATGTGCCTGTGGTCGAAATCGGGCGCGGCAATCAGTATCAAGGGATAACTGAAATCGGCATTGAACACCTTGATCTTGCACTTGCTAATCATGCACAGATAAAGGAGGCAAAAAGATGACACGTGCAGATTTTATTCAGTTTGGAGCCATGATTCACGGTGTCGGGGGAACAACTGACGGCTGGCGTCATCCCGATGTTGATCCCTCGGCCAGCACGAATATTGAATTTTACATGAAAAAGGCGCAAACAGCTGAAAAAGGTTTGTTTAGTTTTATTTTCATTGCAGACGGCTTATTTATTTCTGAAAAATCGATTCCTCATTTTTTAAACCGTTTTGAACCGATCACCATTTTATCTGCGCTGGCATCGGTTACCAAAAATATTGGTTTAGTAGGGACGTTCTCTACATCTTTTACTGAGCCATTCACTATCTCCAGACAATTGATGTCGCTGGACCATATCAGCGGGGGCAGGGCTGGCTGGAATCTTGTTACTTCTCCACAGGAAGGAGCGGCGCGCAACCATAGTAAGTCTAATTTGCCAGAACACACTGAACGTTACGAGATCGCACAAGAGCATTTGGATGTTGTGCGCGGGCTGTGGAATTCCTGGGAGCATGACGCATTTATACACAATAAGAAAACAGGGCAGTTTTTCGATCCGGCGAAGCTTCATCGCCTGAATCATAAAGGAAAGTATTTTCAAGTAGAGGGGCCCTTGAATATCGGGCGCTCTAAGCAGGGAGAGCCTGTAGTGTTTCAAGCGGGTTCATCAGAAACAGGCCGGCAGTTTGCTGCTAAAAATGCGGATGCGATTTTTACCCATTCCAATTCATTAGAAGAGACAAAAGCGTTTTATGCGGATGTGAAAAGCCGAGCTGCTGATGAAGGGCGTGATCCTTCAAGTGTGCGGATTTTTCCAGGGATCAGCCCGATTGTGGCAGATACGGAAGAAGAGGCGGAAAAGAAGTATCGTGAATTTGCAGAATTGATACCAATTGAAAATGCTGTTACTTATTTGGCCCGTTTTTTTGATGATTATGATCTGAGTGTTTACCCGTTGGATGAGCCATTTCCCGATATTGGCGATGTGGGAAAGAATGCGTTTCAAAGCACAACAGACCGGATTAAGAGAGAAGCAAAAGCCAGAAATCTGACATTGCGGGAGGTAGCACAGGAAATGGCTTTTCCACGGACTCTATTCATCGGAACACCAGAGCGTGTCGCATCCTTAATTGAAACTTGGTTCAACGCTGAGGCGGCGGATGGGTTTATCGTTGGGTCGGATATACCGGGAACACTTGATGCTTTTGTAGAAAAGGTGATTCCGATTCTTCAAGAAAGAGGGCTTTATCGTCAAGATTATCGCGGCGGGACATTGCGGGAAAATCTCGGTCTTGGCATTCCGCAGCATCAATCCGTTTTACATTCATCACATCATTAGGTTTCGTCTGATCGAATGCGGAAGCTGAGAGAGGAGGCTGACTTTTTTGACGATCATTGCCGGTACGGTTGTGAAAGGAAAACAATTAGGCAGAAAGCTTGGATTCCCCACGGCAAATGTAGATGCAAAAATACATGGGCTGCGTAATGGAGTTTATGGGGTTCTGGCGACAGTCAATCATCAATTTCATTTAGGGGTTATGAATATCGGTGTGAAACCGACGGTGGGCTCTAACCTTAAAAGGACATTGGAGATTTTTTTGTTTGACTTTCATAGAGACATCTATGGAGAAAAAATCGAATGCAGCATTCTCTTTAAAATTAGAGAAGAAAGAAGGTTTGATTCTTTGGAGTCTTTAACAAAGCAAATTAAAAAGGATATTTCGTGCGTTGCAAAACGCTTTGAGCTGATTGGGATTATGGCACCGAACAAAAAAGAAAGCCTGCTTTCCCATCAGGAGTTAAATCTTCCGGATCTCTGCTTTTACAAGAAATGTAACAACCTATATGGCGTCAACCGAGGCGTATACAATGTCATTGATAACTGGTTTTTTGAGTACGGAATTACACAAGTAGCTTACAGGCGCATTTATATTTTATCTTTTTTAAGCTTTTTGAAAGAAGATAATCCGAAAGTTTCCAGCAAGTATATAAGATTTGGGGCGGGCGGTCTTGCTGATAAATTGAACCGATTTATTTCATCTTATGTTGAAGAGTCTGAAGAAAATATATTGGGATAGGGAAAGGAGCGGTACATATGTCTTTGGATTATTGGAGAAATATAGAAGGCTCCTATCCATATCAGACTACAGGAAATGACATCCTGACGTTGAAAGAGGAGTCTAATCCCGTAAATCTCTCAACGCTAGAAAAGCAGCTCATCGGCATTCGCCGGCACCTGCACCAATATCCTGAACTGTCAAAAGAAGAATTTGAAACAACTGCTTTTATAAAAAAATGCCTTAAAGAAAAGGGGATACAGATTCGCCCTACTGCTCTAAAAACGGGTGTGTTCGCAGACATAGCAGGGGAGTCAGAAGGTCCGGCGATTGCTTTGAGGGCTGATATTGACGCCTTGCCAATTGAAGAAAAAACAGGATTGCCTTATGCGTCTAAACATAAAGGGATCATGCATGCGTGCGGTCATGATTTTCATACGGCAGCGCTTCTTGGTGCGGCCTTTTTATTGAAGGAAAATCAAGACAGTCTGAAAGGGAAGATTCGTTTATTATTTCAGCCGGCAGAGGAAGCGGGTGCAGGCGCTGCAAAAGTGATAGAGGACGGCCAACTGGATGGCATTGATGCGGTTATTGGCCTTCACAATAAACCGGATATCGCGGTTGGGACTGTAGGGTTAAAAACAGGCCCGCTTATGGCTGCTGTTGACCGATTTAAAGTAGAGATAGAAGGGAAAGGTGCTCATGCAGCATTGCCGCATAATGGTTTTGATCCAATTGTCGGCGCCTCTCAGCTTATTGTCGCCCTGCAAACGATTGTAAGCAGAAATGTAAACCCGCTGCAAAGCGCGATTTTAACCATAGGGAAAATCAACGGCGGCAGCACTTGGAATGTCATTCCGGATACAGTTGTCATTGAGGGCACTGTTCGTACATTTGATTCAGAGGTTCGTAATCAAGTGAAACAGCGTTTTTTGGCAGT
Organism: Bacillus sp. PS95; assembly: GCF_037963565.1. Lineage (NCBI taxonomy): Bacteria > Bacillati > Bacillota > Bacilli > Caryophanales > Bacillaceae > Bacillus > Bacillus sp. PS95. The sequence goes on along the minus strand of NZ_CP150160.1, from coordinate 2,961,472 downwards.
CACAGAGCAGATTTCTGCTGCTTTCTCGTTAAAGGCAAATGTGAAGTGGCATTCCGGACCGCCGCCGCTTTGTAATGATGAGGCAATTACGGGGCTGGTGCGAGACGCTGCGCATAAAGCGAAACTTCAAGTCATTGATCCCGCCCCATCAACCGCGGGGGAAGATTTTGCTTATTATCTTGAGCATATTCCGGGATCCTTTGCGTTTTTTGGAACAGACGGTGATCATGATTGGCACCACCCTGCATTTACAATTGATGAAACTGCCATTATCAAAGCCTCTTATTTTTTATATGAAAGCGCCAAGAGATTGTTAGATTCGAATGAAGAGTCAAAAATATCTGATTGATATAGATGGGGTGTTCTGATGAAGAAATTAATCGTTTTTGCATTTATTGGTTTATTGTCGCAGTTAATAGACGGTTCGTTAGGTATGGCTTATGGGGTTACCTCAACTTCTTTGTTATTGGCGTTTGGCATCACACCTGCTGTGGCTTCAGCTTCTGTCCATTTAGCGGAAGTCGTAACGACTGCCGCATCGGGAGTGTCGCATATTAAATTTGGCAATGTTGACAAACAAACCGTTTATCAGCTTGTCATTCCCGGCTCTATAGGCGCTTTTTTAGGCGCGGCATTCCTCAGCCAATTACCTGGAGATGTGGCGAAACCCTATATTTCTTTGTTTTTGCTCCTTCTGGGCGGATATGTATTGATCAGGTTTTTATTTCAATATAAGCCGGCTCTTGAGAAGAAGCATGTGCCGTTAAACCGAAAACAATCCATCCCATTGGGAGTGATCGCTGGTTTTGCAGATGCCACAGGCGGAGGCGGCTGGGGACCGGTGACCACTCCGATTTTATTATCCCGCAAAGGCTTGAGCCCGAGGAAAGTTGTCGGGACTGTAGACACAAGTGAATTTGCCATCGCCGTATCTGCAACTGCCGGTTTTCTTATTTCATTAGGATGGGAGGACGTCAATTGGTTATGGGTGTTTTCACTAATGGCCGGTGGAATTATCGCTGCCCCTATCGCAGCATGGCTGGTGCAGAAGTTTCATCCGCAATTGATGGGTGTGCTTGTAGGAGGATTTATTATTCTGGTAAATGCCAGAACATTAATAAGTGAATGGATCACAAACACAGCTGTTCATCCATTGATCTATACGGCCATAGGGGCGATATGGCTATCCGCAGTTTTATTTGTTTTATCTAAAATAGGGAATCGAAATATTGTTAAGACAGCGGTTGATGTCCATTTAAAAGAAAAATAAAGGTTTTTCCGCTTTACGATGTAAAAGGAATCACGAGGTCCTTGCGTTTGACTGAAACGAAATCAACGCTGTAAGAAGCCGGTCGGGCTTCTTTTTTATTTTCCAGCCTCATTGCGTATAAATCCTTTGAAACCTTATAATAAAAACAAGAAGACTGTCCTTAGAGGTGAAAGGCTTGGCAACGAAGCATGAACAAATTTTAATGTATATCGATTCACTGCCTGTCGGTGAAAAAATTTCTGTCCGAAGAATTGCAAAGGAAATGAAAGTAAGCGAAGGAACCGCGTACAGAGCGATCAAGGAAGCAGAGAATAAAGGGTTTGTCAGCACGATTGAACGTGTGGGCACAATCAGAATTGAACAAAAGAAAAAAGAGAACATTGAAAAGCTTACCTATGCAGAGGTTGTAAATGTTATAGACGGACAAGTGCTCGGAGGCAGGGCAGGGCTCCATAAGACATTGAATAAATTCGTCATCGGCGCGATGGAGCTTGACGCGATGATGCGTTACACCGCAGCGGGGAATCTTTTGATTGTCGGAAACAGAATCAATGCACACAGGCAGGCGCTTGAAGCGGGTGCGGCCGTATTGGTGACCGGGGGCTTTAACACGGATGACAGCATTGTGCAGCTGGCAGATGAGCTTGAACTGCCGATTTTATCCACGAGCTATGACACCTTTACAGTTGCCGCGATGATTAACCGGGCAATATATGACCAGCTGATCAAAAAAGAAATTGTTTTGGTGGAGGACATCCTAACACCTGCTGACCGCACGGTATATCTTTCGCCTAAGGATAAACTTGAAAAATGGTATGAGAAAAATTTTGAAACGGGGCACGGCCGCTTCCCGGTTGTCGACGATCAAATGAAAATCCATGGCATTCTGACATCAAAAGATATTGCTGGCCATGACCGAAATGCATCTATAGAAAAAGTCATGACCAAAAATCCCGTCACGGTTATTGGGAAAACATCTGTCGCTTCAGCTGCGCAAATGATGGTATGGGAAGGGATCGAAGTGCTTCCCGTCACTGATGGCCACCAAAAACTCATCGGCATGATCAGCCGCCAAGACGTATTGAAAGCTCTTCAAATGATTCAAAAGCAGCCGCAGGTCGGGGAGAAGCTTGATGATATCGTTTCAAGGGGGTTTAAAGATGAGGGTGATGATAAAGAAGATCAAACGGTTTACGAGTATGAAGTCACGCCGCAAATGACAAATCAGCTTGGAACCATTTCTTATGGCGTATTTACGACCATTTTGACGCAAGCGGCAAACCGATTTTTGCGCTCGAAAAAGCGCGGCGAACTCGTCATAGAGAGCATCACCATCTTCTTTTTGAAGCCTGTGCAGATGGAATCAGTCATCGAAGTCAAACCTCGCATCTTGGAGGCTGGCAGAAAGTTCGGGAAAATGGAAGTGGAAGTGCACAGCCAAGGTCATATCGTGTCTAAAGCGATGCTGATGGTTCAGCTGATGGAAAGAAGCTAAGGGACGTTCAGGCGCCCCTTACGCGTGATCTCTTTCAGCTTCTTTGGCGTGAAGGGGATTGTAATGCCTGAAGGCTTTATAACCTGCCCAAGCGCTTCCTGCTCCTATGACGATAAAGATACCGCCGATTACTAACGTTAATACTGAATGGAATAATATCATTTGGTTGAGCCCGTAGAACAGGACTAGTGACCCTAAGGCCATGCTTGATTTTGCTGAACATATTTCTTTTGCCAAAGATGGCTTTGCCCGTACGCCTTTTACTTTATAGTACACATAAAAGCAGGCTGAAAGCCCAATCAAAAAAACAAGAACCAGCATAAATGAAATCCTCCATCGTAAAAGTTTACAAACCCATTTTATACAAAAACGGGCTTGGTTTTGACGTTATTTTTCTTTTCCGTCGGCAGAGAATGTGATTTAATGAATAAAAACAATAAAGGAGTATCAAATGAAAACAGAATTGATCAGAACCATATCATTATATGACACGATTATCTTACATAGACATGTGCGTCCTGATCCGGATGCCTACGGATCACAGTGCGGGCTTACGGAAATCCTGCGTGAAACATATCCTGAAAAAAATATTTTTGCGGTCGGCACGCCTGAACCGTCCCTCTCTTTCTTATATTCCCTTGATGAGGTGGACAATGAAACATATGAAGGCGCACTTGTCATTGTCTGCGATACGGCAAATCAGGAAAGAATCGACGATCAGCGTTATCCTTCAGGCGCCAAACTAATGAAAATCGACCACCATCCGAACGAAGATCCATACGGTGACCTTCTCTGGGTCGATACAAGCGCCAGCTCAGTAAGTGAAATGATTTACGAGCTGTATTTAGAAGGAAAAGAGCACGGCTGGAAGCTGAATACGAAAGCGGCAGAGCTGATCTACGCCGGCATTGTTGGAGATACCGGACGCTTTTTATTTCCGAATACCACGGAAAAAACATTAAAATATGCAGGCGAGCTCATTCAGTATCCATTCTCTTCCTCAGAGTTATTTAATCAATTGTATGAAACAAAACTGAATGTGGTGAAGCTTAACGGCTTTATCTTTCAAAATGTGTCTTTGTCCGAAAACGGGGCGGCTTCTGTTTTCATCAAAAAGGATACGCTTGAAAAATTCGGCACAACGGCTTCTGAAGCGTCGCAGCTTGTCGGGACGCTCGGCAATATCTCAGGTATTCGCGCCTGGGTGTTTTTCGTAGAAGAAGACGATCAAATCAGAGTCAGATTCCGTTCGAAGGGGCCTGTCATTAACGGACTTGCCCGGAAATATAACGGCGGAGGGCATCCGTTAGCTTCAGGCGCCTCTATTTACAGCTGGGATGAAGCTGATCGGATTTTAGCTGATCTGGAAACATTATGTAAAGAACACGAGTAGAGGGGAGACCCTCTCTCTTAGTGTTCATCTGTGACGGGGATGAACCAGCAGCCGAAATCAGTAAGGTCCTCGTAGACTTGGAGATTGTGTGATTGAAGTTCTTTTTTGATGAGGGAAGCGAGTGAGTTTGTTTCGGCATATGCAGAAAAACCTTGTCTGAGACGGGCTGCTTGATCTTTTGCTAACTGACGGTCACTGTAAACCTCCATTTCCCTTCCTCCTTCCTTTCGCCATTAAGCCTCACATATAGTTTATAAAAAAGAATGGGAAAAAGCGACAGAAGTTTGGAGAATTTAAAAAAAATCCATAATTATGTGGCGAAAGATATTTCAAGTTCCACTGTCAGCCTCGTATAAATAATCAATTCTCTGACGGTTGCCTCGTATTTTTTTTCATTGATCATATAGACTTTATTTTCAATTGTCCGCTTCAAGAGATCCTTTGTTTGATAGACGCTCTCTATGTCTTTTGTAATCACCTCTGAAATATCATCCTTTACATGCTCCTCGAATTTCGTTTTATCCGGCTGTGATATTTTATATTTATCCCCATTCAGCAATTTGACGCTGACGCTTTGAATCAGCAGTTTTCTTTTATTATCTTCATTCAGTTTATGGAGATCTTCCTGATAGATCGAAATTTGATTGTTCAAGTCTTTTACATGCTCTTTTTGCTTTTCGATGAGGCTGACCTGCTCCTCTTGGAATGTTCCGTAAGTAAACAGGAAAAAGAACCAGCTAATTACGGCTCCGCACATCATTCCCGCGAAAAAACGCTGCCATCCCGGTTTTTTGTAATGCTGGGGGACCCTCATGAAGAAAGATGCTCCTGGGTCAGCCATGATATAATAAGCCAGCCGCTTTGCGCGCCTCCCATGGCCGAAATAATTAAAAGAAGCTGTTTAAAGATATCTCTCGTATTGCCTTCGAGTATGCCGCGTTCAAAGCTGTATACCGCATCAAAGGTGCCTCCGATAGCTGCGACAAGCGCCCATATTTTTAACCGGTTGGCAAGCTTTGTAATGGCTGTAAGCGGGGGTTCGCCTGCCAAATATGCTCCGAGCCCTCCAATGAGTGCGCCCCCGATCAGCACCCCTAACGCAATGAAGTAGCTATTGATAAAATTCACCATAAATCCTGCTTCCTGATCCATCTTTATCACCTCACCTTTTATATCATATTGAGCTTTCAGGACAAGTATGATGATGAGTCAAAAAAGAACATTTGTTTCTTTTGGAAACCGGCCTTATAATGAGGGAAGAAATGAATCGTAATGAGAAAGAGGTGATAGCATGTCTTTTGTTCACCTGCAAGTGCATAGCGGGTACAGCCTGCTAAACAGCGCCGCGGCTGTGGAAGAGCTCGTCAGTGAAGCTGACAGGCTCGGATATGCGTCTTTGGCGCTGACAGATGATCATGTCATGTACGGAGCTATTCAATTTTATAAAGCTTGCAAGGCGAGAGGGATCAACCCAATAATCGGTTTGACGGCTTCTGTTTTTACGGATGACAGCGAGCTTGAAGCATACCCGCTCGTCCTGCTGGCAAAATCAAATACAGGCTATCAAAACCTGCTGAAAATCAGCAGCGTTCTGCAATCTAAATCAAAAGGCGGACTGAAGCCGAAATGGCTTCACAGTTATCGAGAAGGGATTATCGCAATAACGCCCGGCGAAAAAGGATATATTGAAACGCTTCTTGAAGGAGGGCTGTTCGAACAGGCTGCTCAAGCCTCGCTGGAATTTCAGTCTATATTCGGAAAGGGAGCTTTTTATTTCTCCTATCAGCCTTTTAAAGGGAATCAAGTCTTGTCTGAGCAGATTCTAAAGCTGTCAGAAGAAACGGGTATCCCTGTTACGGCCACAGGCGATGTGCATTACATAAGGAAGGAAGATAAGGCTGCCTACCGTTGTCTGAAAGCGATTAAAGCGGGGGAAAAACTGACGGATGCACCCGCTGAAGATTTGCCTGATCTCGATTTGAAACCACTCGAAGAAATGCAAAACATTTATCGAGAGCATCCCGAGGCACTGCAAGCTTCTGTAGAGATCGCGGAACAATGCCGGGTTGACGTCAGTCTCGGGCAGACCCGTCTACCGTCTTTTCCGACCCCAGACGGAACGTCCGCTGATGATTATTTAACGGATATCTGTATGGAGGGACTCCGCAGCCGTTTCGGCAAGCCTGATGAACGATACCTTCGCCGTCTTCAATATGAGCTTGATGTCATCAAGCGGATGAAGTTCAGCGATTACTTTCTGATCGTGTGGGATTTTATGAAGCACGCCCATGAAAAAGGGATTGTTACAGGACCGGGAAGGGGTTCTGCGGCAGGTTCTCTTGTGGCATATGTGCTGTATATCACAGATGTTGACCCGATTAAGCATCACCTTCTGTTTGAAAGATTTTTAAATCCCGAGCGCGTCAGCATGCCGGATATTGATATTGACTTTCCCGATACTAGAAGGGATGAAGTCATTCAATATGTTCAGCAGAAATACGGTGCAATGCACGTCGCACAGATTATCACCTTTGGAACACTTGCGGCAAAGGCGGCGCTCCGGGACGTCGGCAGAGTATTCGGCGTCAGCCCGAAGGAGGCAGATCAGCTTGCAAAACTCATTCCTTCAAGACCGGGAATGACGCTGGATGAAGCGAGACAGCAGTCACCGCAGCTGGATAAGCGGCTTCGGGAGTCAAGCCTGCTTCAGCAAGTCTATTCAATTGCCCGGAAAATAGAAGGGCTGCCAAGGCATGCATCAACCCACGCAGCGGGCGTTGTCCTGAGTGAAGAACCGTTAACAGATGTTGTTCCGCTTCAAGAAGGGCATGAAGGGATCTATTTAACGCAATACGCGATGGACCATCTTGAAGACTTGGGCCTTTTAAAAATGGATTTCTTAGGTTTGAGGAATCTGACACTTATTGAATCTATCACTTCAATGATTGAAAAAGAAGAAAATATTAAAATAGACCTTTCAAGTATTTCCTACAGCGATGACAAAACGTTCTCCTTGCTGTCAAAAGGGGATACGACAGGCATTTTCCAGCTTGAATCTGCAGGGATGAGAAGCGTCTTGAAACGGCTGAAACCTTCGGGCCTAGAAGATATTGTGGCGGTCAATGCACTGTACCGGCCGGGTCCGATGGAAAATATTCCGTTATTTATCGACCGTAAACACGGCCGGGCGCCTGTTCACTATCCTCATGAAGATTTAAGGAGCATTTTGGAAGATACATATGGCGTCATTGTGTATCAGGAACAAATTATGATGATTGCTTCCCGTATGGCGGGGTTTTCTTTAGGCGAAGCGGACCTATTGAGAAGGGCGGTCAGCAAAAAGAAAAAAGAAATCCTGGACAGAGAGCGAAGCCATTTTGTTGAAGGGTGCTTAAAAAAGGAGTATTCTGTAGACACTGCAAATGAGGTCTACGATTTAATCGTCAAATTCGCAAACTATGGCTTTAACAGAAGCCATGCGGTGGCATACAGCATGATCGGGTGCCAGCTTGCGTATTTGAAAGCTCATTATCCGTTATATTTTATGTGCGGATTGCTGACAAGCGTCATTGGCAATGAGGATAAAATCTCTCAATATCTTTACGAAGCAAAGGGGAGCGGGATTCGTATCCTTCCTCCGTCAGTGAATAAAAGCAGTTTTCCGTTTACAGTTGAAAACGGATCTGTCAGATACAGCCTCCGCGCGATAAAAAGTGTAGGCGTCTCAGCAGTCAAAGATATATATAAAGCAAGAAAAGAGAAACCATTTGAAGATCTTTTCGATTTCTGCTTTCGCGTGCCGTCAAAAAGCGTAAATCGCAAAATGCTTGAAGCACTTATCTTTTCTGGTGCGATGGACGAATTCGGCCAAAACCGGGCCACGCTGCTCGCATCCATTGATGTTGCTTTGGAACATGCTGAGCTATTCGCCGCGGACGATGACCAAATGGGATTGTTTTTAGATGAATCGTTTTCAATTAAGCCGAAGTATGTGGAGACGGAGGAGCTTCCTCTGGTGGATTTACTTGCGTTTGAAAAGGAAACGCTTGGCATTTATTTTTCAAATCATCCCCTCTCCGCCTTCCGAAAACAGCTCACTGCGCAAGGAGCAGTCTCCATTCTGCAGGCTCAGCGGGCAGTCAAAAGGCAGCTTTCACTAGGCGTTCTGCTGTCGAAGATCAAAACGATTCGGACGAAAACAGGTCAAAACATGGCGTTTTTAACGCTCAGTGATGAAACCGGCGAGATGGAAGCCGTAGTCTTCCCTGAACAATTCAGACAGCTTTCTCCCGTTTTAAGAGAAGGCGCTCTTTTGTTCACAGCGGGGAAATGTGAAGTTAGACAAGATAAGATCCAATTCATCATGTCCCGGGCAGAATTATTAGAAAATATGGATGCAGAAAAAGCGCCATCGGTTTATATAAAAATAGAAAGCAGTCAGCACAGCCAGGAGATCCTGGCAAAGATTAAGCGCATTTTGCTGGAGCATAAAGGGGAAACAGGCGTTTATCTCTATTATGAAAGGCAAAAACAGACGATTAAGCTACCTGAGTCGTTCCATATCAATGCAGATCACCAGGTGTTATATCGCTTAAAAGAGCTGTTGGGTCAAAAAAACGTCGTTTTAAAACAGTGGTAACGATTCGCTTTTTGTTATACAATTGGAGCAATTATGTGATCCTGTTTAAATATTCAGATAGATTTACTCCGCAGAATGCAGCAATCAACGCAGCAGTATACGAATCAAAAAATATCCATAAGGAGTGTTTAGGAGAATGTCATTAAGAGAAGAAGCATTACACCTGCATAAAGTCAACCAGGGGAAACTGGAGTCTAAATCAAAAGTAGAGGTCAGAAATGCGAAAGATCTAAGCCTCGCGTATTCTCCGGGTGTTGCAGAACCGTGTAAGGATATTCATGAAGACATTAACAAAGTATATGATTATACAATGAAGGGGAACATGGTAGCAGTTGTAACTGACGGTACAGCTGTACTTGGCCTTGGAAACATCGGCCCTGAAGCGGCGCTTCCTGTTATGGAAGGGAAAGCAGTTCTTTTCAAAAGCTTTGCGGGCGTAGATGCGTTCCCGATTGCTTTAAACACAAACGATGTTGATAAAATCGTTGAAACTGTAAAATTGCTGGAACCAACATTTGGCGGCGTCAACCTTGAAGATATTGCAGCGCCAAACTGCTTTATCATTGAAGAGCGCCTCAAAAAAGAAACAAACATCCCGGTTTTCCATGATGATCAGCACGGTACTGCCATTGTAACCGTAGCAGGTCTTGTGAACGCGCTGAAACTGTCTGGAAAATCCATGTCATCCATTAAAGTTGTCGCAAACGGCGCGGGTGCGGCTGGCATTGCGATTATCAAGCTTCTTCATCATTATGGCGTTCGCGACATTGTGATGTGCGATTCCAAAGGGGCCATTTATGAAGGGCGCCCGAACGGCATGAACGATGTCAAAAATGAAGTGGCGAAGTTCACGAACCAAGATCGCAAAGACGGTTCTCTGAAAGATGTCATCGTTGATGCTGACGTATTTATCGGTGTCTCTGTAGCAGGCGCGTTAACAAAAGAAATGGTTCAAAGCATGGCAAAAGATCCGATTATCTTTGCAATGGCAAATCCAAATCCGGAAATCATGCCGGAAGATGCGCGTGAAGCCGGAGCAAGCGTTATCGGAACTGGCCGTTCTGACTTCCCGAACCAAGTAAACAATGTTCTTGCATTCCCTGGTATTTTCCGCGGAGCACTTGATGTGCGTGCCACTCATATTAACGAGGAAATGAAAATCGCAGCGGTTGAAGCCATTGCTTCACTGGTTTCAGAAGATGAGCTTAGCGCAGACTATGTCATCCCTGCACCGTTTGATAAGCGTGTTGCGCCTGCTGTTGCGAAGGCTGTGGCAAAAGCTGCGATGGAAACAGGTGTTGCAAGAATCACTGTTGACCCTGAGGAAGTCGCAGAAAAAACAAGAAAACTTACGATTATTGGTGAATAATTTTAATTCATTCCAAAAATGGCAGCGCGTTGGCGGAGACCGGCGCGCTGTTCTCAAGTTAAACTGACGGCTGAAATTTTTTTAGGGGGTTAGCCTTAAAAAAATTTCAGCCGGGTTTAACATTATTTTTGAATGCGCTGTCAACCTTGTCGTTTCAACACCTTATCTGATTTCATACAAGCCTTTCCGAGCACGTCATCGAATAAAAAGTTGTCGAATTGAGGATGACAGCGTTTGACAAAAAAAGTACAATAGTTTCGGTAAAGTTATTAGCAAGTCTATCTGTTTGATGACATGCGGTGAAGAGAACCCTTCACAAAAGGGAGGTAATCATTTGTTAAAGGATATATTCACGAAAAAGAAAAAGTATGCTTCCGTACCATCTGATCAAGCGAAGCACGATGTTCCGGAAGGCATTATGACAAAATGTCCTAAGTGTAAAAAAATCATGCTCACTAAAGAGTTGGATAAAAATATGCGGGTATGCATGAACTGCGATTATCATTTCCCAATGAACGCAAAACAGCGTATCGAAAGCTTGATGGATGAAAAATCCTTTGAGGAATTCAATCAGGGAATGCTCTCGGAAAATCCGCTTGGTTTCCCGGGATATCTGGAAAAGCTTGAAAAAGATCGCGAGAAAACATCCTTAAACGAGGCTGTTGTGACAGGCAAGGGCACCATCGGCGGACACCCGGCTGTAGTCGCCGTCATGGACTCTTCATTCAGAATGGGCAGCATGGGTTCAGTCGTCGGTGAAAAAATCACGCTTGCGATTGAAAAAGCAAAAGCTGATAAAGTTCCGTTTATTATTTTTACGGCTTCAGGCGGCGCTAGAATGCAGGAAGGCGTATTAAGTTTGATGCAGATGGCTAAGACAAGCTCTGCGTTAAAACTGTTCAGTGAAGAACAGGGTCTTATTATTTCAGTAATGACGCATCCGACTACCGGGGGCGTATCAGCAAGCTTTGCATCCCTTGGCGATTACAATTTCGCTGAGCCTGGCGCGCTGATCGGTTTTGCCGGAAGACGGATTATTGAACAGACAATAGGAGAAAAACTGCCTGAGGACTTCCAAACGGCTGAATTTTTATTAAAACATGGACAGCTTGATGCGGTTATTCATCGCGACGATATGAAAAAAACGTTAGAAAATCTGCTGGATATGCATCAAACAGGAGGTGACATTGAGTGGCTCCAAGATTAGAATTTGAGAAACCGGTGATTGAACTGCAAACCAAAATCGCCGAACTAAAAAAATTCACCCAAGATTCCGATATGGATCTAAGTGCGGAAATCGAACGGCTCGAAGACCGTCTCGCTAAGCTTCAGGATGATATTTACAAAAATCTGAAGCCATGGGACCGGGTTCAAATCGCGCGTCTGGCGGACCGTCCGACAACTCTTGATTATATCGAACACCTGTTTACCGACTTTTTTGAATGTCACGGAGACAGAGCGTACGGGGACGATGAAGCCATTGTCGGCGGGATTGCGAAGTTCCACGGCCTCCCTGTAACGGTAATCGGGCATCAGCGCGGCAAAGACACGAAGGAAAACCTAGTCCGCAATTTTGGGATGCCGCATCCTGAAGGCTACAGAAAAGCGCTTCGTCTGATGAAACAGGCTGACAAATTTAACAGACCAATTATCTGTTTTATTGATACGAAGGGGGCATACCCTGGACGAGCAGCTGAAGAAAGAGGACAAAGTGAAGCTATTGCCAAAAACCTGTTTGAGATGGCCGGTCTTCGAGTGCCTGTTATCTGCATCGTCATTGGTGAAGGCGGAAGCGGCGGAGCCCTTGGTCTGGGTGTAGGGAATCACTTGCATATGCTGGAAAACTCTACTTATTCTGTTATTTCTCCGGAAGGTGCCGCGGCACTTTTATGGAAGGACTCCAGTCTTGCTAAAAAAGCAGCAGAAACAATGAAAATCACTGCGCCGGATTTAAAAGAATTAGGTATTATAGATCATATGATTAAAGAAGTAAAAGGCGGAGCGCACCATGATGTGAAGCTGCAGGCAAGCTATATGGACGAAACCCTTAAACAATCGTTAAAAACTTTGCTGAAGCTGAGCGAAGAAGAATTAGTTCAGCAGCGCTATGAAAAATATAAAGCAATTGGCAAAGTCTCGGTTGAAGATCAATATATCGGGGTAAACTAAATAAACGTGAAGCCTTTGGCTCACGTTTATTTTTTGTGACATTCCTTAAATTTTATTTAAAAACAATTTATTTAATTGTATAATAGGTAAGGTTTCATAGGGAGGATGGAGATCCCTTTTCATTGTTTTTAGGGCAATGATCATGTTATGTTTAATCATATATGTTGCTGAGGTGAATGGAGAATGAAACGTATAGGGGTATTAACGAGCGGCGGGGATTCCCCGGGAATGAACGCAGCAGTTCGCGCAGTAGTCAGAAAAGCGATCTATCATGACGTTGAAGTTTACGGTATTTACAACGGATACGCGGGATTGATCAGCGGAAAGATTGAAAAGCTTGAACTCGGATCAGTAGGCGATATTATACATCGTGGAGGGACTAAGCTTTATACGGCGAGATGTCCTGAATTCAAAACAGTTGAAGGCCGTGAAAAAGGGATAGCAAACTTGAAGAAGCTTGGTATTGAAGGCCTTGTTGTTATCGGCGGAGACGGTTCCTATATGGGTGCGAAAAAATTAACGGAACACGGGTTTCCATGTGTAGGTGTACCGGGTACAATTGATAATGACATTCCGGGCACTGATTTTACAATCGGTTTCGATACAGCTTTAAATACAGTAATTGACGCAATTGATAAGATTCGCGATACAGCGACTTCTCATGAACGTACATATGTAATCGAAGTAATGGGTCGTCATGCCGGCGATATCGCATTGTGGGCCGGTCTTGCAGGGGGCGCGGAATCGATCTTAATCCCTGAGGCAGACTATGACATGCACGAAATCATTGCCCGCTTAAAACGCGGCCACGAACGCGGCAAGAAGCACAGTATTATTATTGTTGCCGAAGGTGTAGGCAGCGGTGTTGAATTCGGGAAACGCATTGAAGAAGAAACAAATCTTGAAACTAGGGTATCTGTATTGGGCCATATCCAGCGCGGCGGTTCTCCGAGTGCTGCTGACCGTGTGTTAGCAAGCCGTCTCGGCGCATATGCAGTTGAACTGCTGCTTGAAGGAAAAGGCGGACGCTGTGTAGGTATACAAAACAATAAGCTTGTAGACCATGATATTATAGAAATACTGGAGACAAAACACACAGTTGAGCAAAACATGTATCAGCTTTCAAAGGAACTGTCTATCTAATGTACAGCTGAAGGCTGAAGATTTCAGAAGGAAGTGAACCAAATGAGAAAAACTAAAATTGTTTGTACCATCGGTCCGGCAAGTGAAAGTATTGAAATGCTTACGAAATTAATGGAGTCAGGAATGAACGTGGCTCGATTAAACTTTTCTCACGGAGATTTTGAGGAGCACGGTGCAAGAATTAAAAATATCCGCGAAGCAAGTAAAAAACTTGGCAAGAACGTTGGAATTCTGCTTGATACAAAAGGTCCTGAAATCCGCACACATACAATGGAAAACGGCGGTATTGAGCTTGAAACAGGCAAAGAGCTCATTATTTCAATGGACGAGGTTGTAGGAACAACAGATAAAATTTCAGTGACATATGAAGGTTTAGTCCATGACGTTGAACAAGGTTCAACGATTCTGTTAGATGACGGCCTTATCGGTCTTGAGGTACTTGATGTAGATGCCGCTAAACGCGAAATCAAAACAAAAGTATTAAACAACGGAACACTCAAAAATAAAAAAGGTGTTAACGTACCGGGCGTAAGTGTCAATCTTCCGGGGATTACTGAAAAGGATGCGCGAGACATCGTTTTCGGTATTGAGCAAGGAGTAGACTTCATCGCACCATCTTTCATTCGACGTTCCACGGATGTGCTCGAAATCCGTGAGCTTCTTGAAGAGCACAACGCTCAGGATATTCAAATCATCCCTAAAATCGAAAACCAAGAGGGCGTTGACAACATCGATGCGATTCTCGAAGTGTCTGACGGCTTAATGGTTGCACGCGGAGACTTAGGTGTGGAAATTCCAGCTGAAGAAGTGCCGCTTGTGCAAAAAGAACTGATAAAAAAATGCAACGCGCTGGGCAAACCTGTTATTACAGCAACACAAATGCTTGACAGCATGCAGCGCAACCCGCGTCCGACTCGTGCGGAAGCAAGTGACGTTGCAAACGCGATCTTCGACGGAACAGATGCGATCATGCTTTCTGGTGAAACTGCTGCCGGAAGTTACCCGGTTGAAGCAGTTCAAACAATGCATAACATCGCGTCCCGTTCTGAAGAAGCATTAAATTATAAAGAAATTCTCTCAAAACGCAGAGACCAAGTGGGCATGACAATTACAGACGCAATTGGACAATCTGTCGCACATACGGCGATTAACCTGAATGCTGCTGCGATCGTAACGCCGACAGAAAGCGGCCATACAGCACGTATGATTGCAAAATACCGTCCGCAGGCTCCGATTGTTGCGGTTACTGTAAATGACTCTATTTCCAGAAAGCTTGCCCTCGTATCTGGTGTATTCGCGGAAAGCGGCCAAAATGCGAGCTCAACAGATGAGATGCTTGAGGATGCTGTCCAAAAATCATTGAACAGCGGAATTGTAAAACACGGCGATCTTATCGTTATTACAGCTGGCACTGTCGGTGAGTCCGGCACTACGAACTTAATGAAGGTTCATACTGTCGGCGATATCATCGCTAAAGGCCAAGGCATTGGACGCAAATCAGCTTACGGTCCGGTTGTCGTTGCACAAAATGCAAAAGAAGCTGAGCAAAAAATGACTGACGGTGCGGTACTTGTTACCAAAAGCACTGACCGTGATATGATTGCATCCCTTGAAAAAGCGTCTGCTCTCATTACAGAAGAAGGCGGCTTGACTAGCCATGCTGCGGTAGTCGGATTAAGCCTTGGCATCCCGGTTATCGTGGGTCTGGAAAATGCGACATCTATTTTGACAGATGGCCAGGATATTACAGTTGACGCTTCCAGAGGCGCAGTCTATCAAGGCCGTGCGAGCGTTCTTTAATTACAGGTGAAAACGGAAGGGGAATCCCTTCCTTTTCTCTTTATCATGCCTTTTGTTGAACAGAACGTGTTACACGTGTGGGGGGCTTGGATATGAGATTTTTGTTTTTGCTTTTTATTGTGTTTCCGGCAATAGAAATCGGCATATTCCTATTTTTAGGCAAGCTGATTGGCATTTTACCGACAGTTCTATTCATGATTATGACTGGCATTATCGGCGCAGCAGCTGCAAAAAAACAAGGAACCGAAGTGTATTATAAGGTTCAGCGTGATCTTCAATATGGCAAAATGCCGGGAGAAGCGATTGCTGACGGTCTGTGCATTTTCATTGGCGGTCTATTGCTGATGCTTCCGGGCTTTTTATCAGATTTGGCCGGCGCCTGTCTTCTTATCCCGTTTACCCGCGGCTGGTGTAAGCCGATTCTGTTCAAATGGCTGAGAGGTATGTCGAAGAATAAGCGGATCATCATCAAATAAAAAACGGCAGCCATGAAAAAACGGCTGCCGTTTTATTTTTGCTGAACGGTGATATAGGACCATATTTCTTTTAATGCGCCTGTTGTGATGAAGGCTTGGATGATGACGAGTACAGCCGGTCCCGCAATCAGTCCTAAAAACCCGAATAATTTAAAGCCGGCAAACAGGGCGATGAGTGTTGCCAGCGGATCGATCCCGATAGATTTACTTAGTATCTTGGGCTCTGTCAGCTGCCGCTGAATAAGAACGACGAGGTACAGGATACCAATTCCGATTGCTTGGGGCAGCTGGCCCGTAATCGATAAATACAAAATCCAGGGCACAAATACGGAGCCGGCACCTAAGTAAGGGAGAAGATCTACAAGCCCGATTAAAAAAGCAATTGTTGCGGCGTGTTCAACCTTTAAGAGAGAAAGGCCGATAAATACAATCACCATCGTGATGAAAACGAGGACGGCTTGTGCTTTGATAAAACCAGCCATTGCTTTTTTTAATTCGCTGCTGATCGCTTTGCTGTTAGCTGTCACACGATCCGGCAGAATTAAAACAAGCATGGCTTTAAGCTTATGCCAATCCTTTGTCATAAAAAAGGTTGCCAGAAGAGAAAAAATCAGAACCGCCGCCGTATTGGGAAGAAGAGCGAAAAATCTCGGGATCATCTCTAGAATGTGGGACAGCAGGAGCCCGGCATTTTTAGCGGCAGAATCTCCGAGTGTCTGGATATGAGTGACGATGGAAGCCTGCTGGTTCGTTTCCAATTCTTGAAACAAAAGAGTTAACTCGTTATAGAGCGGCTGAATATGAGTTGTAAACAATTTTTCGCAATATGAAATAAACGTGCTGATATGCGGAGGCAGCGTTTTTGCTAGATAGGCTGTTCCCGTTACGATTTCGGCTACCAGAATGGTAAGGACGCCGAAGGCTGCGAGCAGAAAAAAAGCAAGAACGCCCAGAACATTTATCGTTCGGGGGAATCCTGTCACTTTGTCCAAATAATCGACAACAGGATGAATCACTGAAGAAAGAATAAGGGCGATCAGGAACGGATAAGTTAACGGAAACGAATAATAGGCCGCAGCTATCGACCCTGCGGTCATTGATATGACAAAGAGGGTTCTGAAAAAAATAGTGATATAAGATTGATTCACGAAAACGGTCCTCCTCTCGTCAGCATGTCCTATTTTTTATATGTATTCACGCTGCGGCTGAATATGAATACATTCATCTTAAAGGAGGGATGGCATGTGTTTACACAAGCGAATTTATTTTTAATTTTACTCTTGGCTATCGCACTTATCGCAAAAAACCAATCATTGCTCTTTGCTGTATCCGTCCTTTTGATCATCAAAATCGTTGGGCTTGATCAGAAATTATTTCCGACCATCCAGTCAAAAGGCATTAACTGGGGTGTGACCATTATTACCATCGCCGTTCTTGTCCCGATTGCCACGGGAGAAATCGGATTTAAGCAGCTTGGAGAAGCAATGCGGTCTTCCTACGCATGGATCGCCCTTGGAGCGGGGATCGCAGTGGCGCTGATTGCAAAAAACGGCCTGGCCCTGCTTGAAAATGATCCGCATATTACAACTGCTCTCGTGATCGGGACCATTCTTGCAGTCGCGCTTTTTGGAGGAGTTGCGGTGGGGCCGCTGATCGGAGCGGGGATTGCTTATTTAGCCATGCAGATCGTAAAACTGTTCACTTCATAACAAAAAGCGGCCTTAAAGCCGCTTTTTTTTGTATGCAAAAACCCGCAAATAAAGGCGTTTTTTCGGGGAAATCACAGAATGAAAAAAAAAATTATAGGTAAACATTTAACAAATGTCTGATTATTGTTTATAATGAGAATAGGCTTAAACTTAAATAAGCTTATAAGAATTTGTTATGTTCTTTCATAAGCAAAGGGTTTTAGTTCCAGCAGCCAGTAAAATGTAAGCATTTTCTTTTTGGGGGAGAGAAATACTTGCATCGTGCTTTTTAAGTAAGCCTCATGTTTTTACAACACTCTTAAAGGGGAAATTTATTGAAAAGGAGATGTTATATATGACAGCGACACGCGGTCTTGAAGGGGTTGTAGCAACAACATCATCTGTTAGTTCTATTATTGATGATACCCTTACATATGTGGGGTATGATATCGATGATTTGACAGAGAATGCAAGTTTTGAAGAAATCATCTACTTGCTTTGGCATCTAAGGCTGCCAAACAAAAAAGAGCTTGAAGAGTTAAAGCAGCAGCTTGCAAAGGAAGCTGCCGTTCCGCAAGAAATTATTGAGCACTTCAAATCTTATTCCCTCGAAAATGTTCATCCCATGGCTGCTCTTCGGACAGCAATTTCATTACTAGGCCTGCTAGACAGCGAGGCTGATACCATGAACCCGGAAGCCAACTACAGAAAGGCGATCCGCCTTCAGGCAAAGGTGCCTGGCCTGGTTGCAGCGTTTTCCAGAATTCGCAAGGGTCTTGAGCCTGTTGAACCGAGAGAAGATTACGGTATTGCGGAGAATTTTCTTTACACATTAAACGGTGAAGAGCCTTCACCAATTGAGGTTGAAGCCTTCAACAAAGCATTGATTTTACATGCTGACCATGAGCTGAACGCGTCAACGTTCACAGCGAGGGTCTGCGTCGCAACACTTTCAGACATCTATTCAGGCATTACTGCAGCAATCGGCGCGCTGAAAGGGCCTCTTCACGGCGGAGCGAATGAAGGCGTTATGAAAATGCTGACAGAAATCGGTGAAGTGGAAAACGCTGAGCCGTACATCCGCGCTAAACTTGAAAAGAAAGAAAAAATCATGGGATTCGGCCACCGTGTGTATAAGCATGGTGATCCGCGCGCGAAGCATCTGAAAGAAATGAGCAAGCGCCTGACCAACCTGACAGGCGAAAGCAAATGGTATGAGATGTCGATTCGTATAGAAGACATCGTCACATCAGAGAAAAAGCTTCCGCCTAACGTTGATTTCTATTCGGCTTCTGTATATCACAGCCTCGGTATTGACCATGATTTGTTTACACCGATTTTTGCTGTAAGCAGAATGTCCGGCTGGCTCGCTCATATTCTTGAGCAGTATGACAACAACCGTCTGATCCGCCCGCGGGCAGATTACACAGGCCCTGACAAACAAAAATTCGTTCCGATTGAAGAAAGAGCCTAAAGAACCATTGGAGGCTGGCTTGCGTCAATGAGGTTAGCCTCTTGTTCAGAACATCAAAATTGGGTTACACTTTAAATTGAATGTTAGGAAAAAACATTTTATTTTCTATATAAGAAAAATAAAATGTTTTCTAAATATGAATTACATACTGGGAGGTTTTTATTGTGGCACAAGGTGAAAAAATTACAGTCTCTAACGGAGTATTAAACGTACCAAACAACCCGATTATCCCATTTATCGAAGGAGACGGAACCGGTCCTGATATTTGGAACGCGGCTTCGAAGGTTTTGGAAGCAGCAGTAGAAAAAGCATACAAAGGCGAAAAGAAAATTACATGGAAAGAAGTTTACGCCGGAGAAAAGGCTTATAATAAAACAGGTGAGTGGCTCCCTGCTGAAACATTAGATGTGATCCGCGAATATTTCATCGCGATTAAAGGCCCGTTAACGACACCTGTCGGCGGCGGTATCCGTTCTTTGAACGTAGCGCTCAGACAAGAGCTTGACCTATTCGTCTGCTTAAGACCTGTAAGATACTTTACTGGAGTGCCGTCACCGGTAAAACGCCCTGAAGATACTGATATGGTCATCTTCCGTGAAAATACAGAAGATATTTACGCAGGCATCGAGTATGCAAAAGGCTCTGAAGAAGTGCAAAAGCTTATCAGCTTCCTTCAAAATGAGTTAAACGTCAACAAAATCCGTTTCCCTGAGACATCAGGTATCGGCATTAAGCCTGTTTCAGAAGAAGGAACAAGCCGCTTGGTCAGAGCTGCCATTGATTATGCGATCGAGCATGGCCGCAAATCTGTAACGCTTGTTCACAAAGGAAACATCATGAAGTTCACAGAAGGCGCCTTCAAAAACTGGGGCTATGAACTTGCTGAAAAAGAATACGGAGATAAAGTCTTTACATGGGCTCAATATGACCGCATTGCTGAAGAACAAGGAAAAGACGCTGCCAACAAAGCGCAAAGCGAAGCGGAAGCAGCAGGAAAAATCATTATCAAAGACAGCATTGCTGACATTTTCCTTCAGCAGATCTTAACGCGTCCAAACGAGTTTGATGTCGTTGCGACAATGAACTTGAACGGAGATTACATTTCAGATGCTCTTGCTGCGCAAGTCGGCGGAATCGGCATTGCTCCTGGAGCGAACATCAACTACGAAACAGGACATGCGATTTTCGAAGCGACGCACGGAACGGCTCCTAAATATGCAGGCCTTGATAAAGTAAACCCATCTTCGGTTATTCTTTCAGGTGTTCTGCTTCTTGAGCATTTAGGATGGAACGAAGCGGCTGATTTGGTTATCAAATCTATGGAAAAAACAATCGCTTCCAAAGTCGTAACTTACGATTTTGCCAGATTAATGGACGGGGCGACTGAAGTGAAATGTTCAGAGTTCGGAGAAGAACTGATCAAAAACATGGACTAAGCAAGGAAAAAGCCTAAAACTAGCCATAAAGGAGAAGAGAGACATGGGAAATACTCGTAAAAAAGTTTCTGTTATCGGAGCAGGTTTTACCGGAGCTACAACTGCATTTTTAATCGCTCAAAAAGAGCTGGCAGACGTTGTTCTTGTTGACATTCCGCAATTGGAGAACCCGACAAAGGGAAAAGCGCTTGATATGCTTGAAGCAAGCCCGGTTCAAGGCTTTGACGCAAAAATTACGGGAACATCCAATTACGAGGATACAGCTGGCTCTGACATTGTTGTCATTACAGCCGGTATCGCAAGAAAACCTGGTATGAGCAGAGATGATCTGGTCTCTACAAACGAAAAGATTATGAGAAGCGTTACGCGGGAAATCGTGAAATATTCTCCTGACTCTATTATTGTGGTGCTGACAAATCCTGTTGATGCAATGACATACGCGGTGTACAAAGAATCAGGCTTCCCTAAAGAGCGTGTAATCGGCCAGTCCGGTGTGCTTGATACGGCAAGATTCAGAACATTTGTGGCAGAGGAATTAAACCTGTCAGTGAAAGATGTGACTGGTTTCGTACTCGGCGGACACGGTGACGATATGGTTCCGCTTGTGCGTTATTCTTATGCTGGCGGTATCCCGCTTGAAACTCTTATTCCGAAAGAACGGATTGACGCAATTGTGGAGCGTACTAGAAAAGGCGGAGGCGAAATCGTGAATCTTCTTGGAAACGGAAGCGCGTATTATGCGCCTGCGGCTTCTCTGACAGAAATGGTCGAAGCGATCTTGAAAGATCAGCGCCGCGTCCTTCCTACAATTGCTTATCTTGAAGGGGAATACGGCTATGAAGGCATCTACCTTGGTGTTCCGACAATTGTAGGCGGCAACGGTCTTGAGCAAATCATTGAACTTGAACTGACAGACTATGAAAGAGCGCAGCTGAATAAATCAGTTGAATCTGTCAAAAATGTCATGAAAGTATTATCCTAATAAAAAGGGAGAAAGGCTTGCTTAATACAGCCTTTCTCTTTTTACTATAAATGAAAGCGTTATCATAAACGTCTTTATTTCTTTTAAAAATGATGTAAAAGGCGAATTGTCGGAATGTCCTGCTTTCGCTAAAATAAAATCATGAAACATGTTAAGATGACATAAAATAGAGAAATAGGATGTCGGGGAATTATAATACTGGAGGCACAGCATGAACAAGAAAATTTTAGTTGTGGATGATGAAGAATCTATTGTTACTCTTTTACAGTACAATTTGGAACGGTCAGGCTATGATGTCATTACCGCCTCGGATGGGGAAGAAGCACTCAAAAAAGCGGAAACAGAGAAGCCTGATTTGATTGTGCTTGATGTGATGCTTCCAAAATTGGACGGAATCGAAGTATGCAAGCAGCTGAGACAGCAAAAACTGATGTTTCCCATTTTAATGCTGACAGCGAAGGATGAGGAATTCGACAAAGTATTAGGGCTGGAGCTCGGTGCTGATGATTATATGACCAAGCCGTTCAGTCCAAGGGAAGTAAATGCGAGAGTCAAAGCGATTTTAAGGCGTTCGGAAATAGCTGCGCCCTCTAGTGAGATGAAGAACGATGAAATGGAAGGCCAGATCGTAATCGGCGATCTGAAAATCCTGCCTGATCATTATGAAGCGTACTTTAAAGAAAGTCAGCTTGAACTGACACCGAAAGAATTCGAACTGCTGCTCTATTTAGGCAGACATAAAGGCAGAGTTCTGACAAGAGACCTGCTGCTGAGCGCAGTCTGGAATTATGATTTTGCCGGAGATACGAGAATTGTTGATGTGCACATCAGCCATCTTCGCGACAAAATTGAAAACAATACCAAAAAACCGATCTACATTAAAACGATTAGGGGATTGGGGTATAAACTGGAGGAGCCAAAAATGAATGAATAAATACCGTGTGCGCCTTTTTTCTGTATTCGTTGTCTGTATGATTCTGGTGTTTTGTGTCCTCGGGCTGTTTTTACAGCAGCTTTTTGAAACATCTGATCAAAGGAAAGCAGAGGAACACATTGAAAAAGAAGCAAAATACTTGGCTTCGCTTCTTGATGCCGGCAATCTGAATGATCAAGCAAATGAGAAAATCATTAAAGATGCAGGCGGCGCGCTTGATGTGAGCGTATCCGTTATCGATACAGACGGCAAGGTGCTGTATGGGTCAAACGGGAGAGCGGCTGATTCCCAAAAGGTGCAGGCGCTTGTTTCTGGCCATGAGGGTATTCTGTCAACAACAGATAACAAGCTTTATTACGGACTTTCACTTAGAAGCGAAGGGGAAAAAACAGGATATGTGCTGCTTTCCGCCTCTGAAAAAAGCGACGGCTTAAAAGGCGAATTGTGGGGAATGCTGACGGCCAGTCTTTGTACCGCATTTATCGTCATTATTTATTTTTATTCCAGCATGACCTCACGTTATAAAAGGTCAATTGAGTCAGCGACAAATGTAGCCACAGAACTCTCTAAGGGCAACTACGATGCACGGACGTACGGCGGCTATATTAGGCGTTCTGATAAGCTAGGACATGCGATGAACAGCCTTGCCATTGATCTGATGGAAATGACGCGAACGCAGGAAATGCAGCGGGATCGGCTGCTGACAGTCATTGAAAACATTGGCTCCGGGCTGATTATGATCGACGGAAGAGGCTTTATTAATCTCGTAAACAGATCTTACGCCAAGCAGTTTCATATCAATCCGAATCATATGCTGCGCCGTCTTTATCACGATGCATTTGAACATGAAGAAGTGATCCAGCTTGTCGAAGACATTTTTATGACGGAGACAAAGAAATGCAAGCTGTTAAGACTGCCGATCAAAATAGAACGGCGTTATTTTGAAGTGGACGGCGTTCCGATTATGGGGCCGGACGATGAATGGAAAGGAATTGTGCTCGTTTTCCATGACATGACGGAAACGAAGAAATTAGAGCAGATGAGGAAGGATTTTGTGGCCAATGTTTCTCATGAGCTGAAAACACCGATTACGTCCATAAAAGGGTTTACGGAGACGTTATTGGACGGGGCGATGGAAGACAAAGAGGCGCTTTCTGAATTTCTCTCTATTATTCTTAAGGAAAGCGAAAGGCTTCAGTCTTTGGTTCAGGATTTGCTCGATCTCTCAAAAATCGAGCAGCAAAATTTCACGCTCAGTATCGAAACGTTTGAGCCGGCCAAAATGCTTGGTGAGATTGAAACGCTTCTGAAGCATAAGGCGGATGAGAAAGGCATCTCCTTGCAACTGAATGTCCCGAAAGACCCTCAATATGTATCTGGTGACCCGTACAGGCTGAAACAGGTATTTCTTAATCTCGTAAACAATGCGTTAACCTACACGCCTGAGGGGGGCTCCGTGGCTATCAATGTAAAGCCCAGAGAAAAAGACATTCAGATTGAGGTTGCTGATTCTGGAATCGGAATTCAGAAAGAAGAAATTCCGCGCATCTTTGAACGCTTTTACCGCGTAGATAAAGACAGAAGCAGGAATTCGGGCGGAACCGGACTGGGCCTTGCGATTGTCAAGCATTTAATAGAGGCTCATGAAGGGAAAATTGATGTCACAAGCGAGCCTGGACGGGGAACTGTCTTTACCGTGACGCTGAAACGGGCCGCTGAAAAGTCCGCCTAATGTTTACAAAGGTTTAACAATATCTTCATGCACTGTTAAACCTATGCTGGTAGGATGTAGTAGAACCCCTTCATCCAAGGAGCCAATTTTGACGGCGGGAACCTATTTGTGTTCCCGTCCTTTTTTGTGTCTTCTCTTATAGTTCACGTATTTTCCTTTCAAATTGAACTTTGTTAAAATAAGAGGAGCTAATGACTATGTAA
This sequence comes from Bacillus sp. PS95, assembly GCF_037963565.1. Lineage (NCBI taxonomy): Bacteria > Bacillati > Bacillota > Bacilli > Caryophanales > Bacillaceae > Bacillus > Bacillus sp. PS95. The sequence continues at coordinate 2,937,269 of NZ_CP150160.1, read as the reverse complement.
GAGATGAATGGAAGCCTGAGGCTTCTTAGGAGGAAATTGAATGACGGAACGAAAAAAATTAGTGCTTGTAGACGGAAACAGTCTGGCTTACCGGGCGTTTTTTGCATTGCCGCTGTTAAGCAATGATAAAGGTGTTCATACAAATGCTGTATACGGCTTTGCGATGATTTTGATGAAAATGCTTGAGGATGAAAAACCGACGCACATGCTGGTTGCGTTTGATGCCGGGAAAACAACATTTCGTCACGGCACATTTAAAGAATATAAAGGCGGCAGACAGAAAACCCCGCCTGAGCTTTCCGAACAAATGCCGTTTATCCGCGAGCTGCTGGATGCCTACCAGATCAGCCGCTATGAACTGGAACAATATGAAGCGGATGATATTATCGGCACACTGGCCAAATCGGCTGAAAAAGACGGATTTGAAGTTAAGGTTTTCTCAGGAGATAAGGATTTAACCCAGCTGGCAACGGACAAAACGACAGTTGCCATTACGAGAAAGGGAATTACCGATGTTGAATTTTACACACCGGAGCATGTCAAAGAGAAATACGGGCTTACGCCTGAACAAATCATTGACATGAAGGGTTTGATGGGCGATTCCTCAGATAATATCCCGGGTGTGCCCGGCGTCGGAGAAAAGACTGCGATTAAGCTTTTAAAACAATTTGATTCCGTTGAAAAGCTGCTGGAGTCCATTGACGAGGTGAGCGGAAAGAAATTGAAGGAAAAGCTTGAGGAGTTTAAGGATCAAGCATTGATGAGCAAGGAGCTTGCGACAATTATGACGGATGCTCCGATTGAGGTATCTGTTTCCGGCCTGGAATATCAAGGCTTTAATCGTGAACAGGTCATTGCCATCTTTAAAGATCTTGGCTTCAACACGCTTCTTGAACGGCTTGGAGAAGACAGTGCAGAAGCAGAACAGGATCAATCGTTGGAAGACATTAATGTCAAAACAATCACAGACGTGACAAGCGATATATTTGTTTCTCCATCCGCATTTGTCGTTGAACAGATTGGCGATAATTATCATGAAGAGCCGATTCTCGGATTTTCGATCGTAAATGAAATGGGAGCTTATTTCATTCCGAAAGACATTGCGGTTGAGTCTGAGGTGTTTAAAGAATGGGTGGAAAATGACGAGCAGAAGAAATGGGTCTTCGACAGCAAGCGGGCTGTTGTCGCTTTGCGCTGGCAGAGCATTGAGCTGAAAGGAGCCGAGTTTGATACGCTCCTTGCGGCTTATATCATCAACCCGGGCAATTCATATGACGACGTTGCGAGTGTGGCTAAGGATTACGGCCTGCATATCGTTTCAAGTGATGAATCAGTTTATGGAAAAGGAGCAAAACGGGCAGTGCCGTCAGAAGACGTACTGTCTGAGCACCTTGGCCGAAAAGCGTTAGCGATTCAAAGCCTTCGGGAAAAGCTCGTTCAGGAGCTGGAAAACAACGACCAGCTTGAACTGTTTGAAGAGCTGGAAATGCCTCTTGCGCTTATTCTCGGCGAAATGGAATCAACTGGCGTCAAGGTCGATGTTGACCGTTTAAAACGGATGGGTGAAGAACTGGGTGCGAAGCTGAAGGAATATGAAGAAAAAATCCATGAGATTGCGGGAGAGCCGTTTAACATCAATTCTCCGAAGCAGCTAGGCGTCATCTTATTTGAAAAGATCGGTCTTCCTGTCGTAAAGAAAACGAAAACAGGCTATTCTACGTCTGCTGATGTGCTTGAAAAGCTGGCTGACAAGCATGATATTGTCGACTATATTTTACAGTACAGACAAATTGGCAAGCTTCAATCAACATATATCGAAGGGCTTTTAAAGGTGACGAGACCGGATTCGCATAAAGTGCACACGCGATTTAACCAGGCCTTAACGCAAACTGGCCGTCTCAGCTCGACTGATCCGAACCTGCAAAACATTCCGATCAGGCTTGAGGAAGGGCGGAAAATTCGCCAAGCTTTTGTGCCGTCTGAAAAAGACTGGCTCATTTTTGCAGCCGATTATTCACAAATCGAGCTGCGGGTGCTTGCCCATATTTCAAAGGATGAAAATCTGATCGAAGCTTTTACAAATGATATGGATATTCACACGAAAACGGCAATGGATGTGTTCCATGTCACTAAGGATGAAGTGACATCTGCGATGAGACGCCAGGCGAAAGCGGTCAACTTTGGCATTGTTTACGGGATCAGCGATTACGGTCTGTCACAGAACCTCGGCATTACTCGGAAGGAAGCGGGAGCATTTATCGACCGCTATCTGGAAAGCTTCCAAGGCGTAAAAGCGTACATGGAAGATTCAGTACAGGAAGCGAAGCAAAAAGGATACGTAACAACGCTTATGCATCGCCGCCGCTACATCCCTGAGCTGACGAGCCGGAACTTTAATATCCGAAGTTTTGCGGAGCGGACGGCCATGAATACGCCGATTCAAGGAAGCGCCGCTGATATTATCAAAAAAGCCATGATTGACATGGCTGCCAAGCTGAAAGAAAAACAGTTGAAAGCAAGGCTTCTGCTTCAAGTACACGATGAATTGATTTTTGAGGCGCCAAAGGAAGAAATTGAAATTCTTGAAAAGCTTGTTCCTGAAGTGATGGAGCATGCGCTTGCATTAGATGTGCCGTTAAAGGTGGACTTTGCATCAGGCCCATCTTGGTACGATGCGAAATAAACAGAGATAGGAAGTGATGGATGTGCCGGAATTACCAGAGGTTGAGACGGTCCGGCGCACTCTGACCGGGCTTGTAAAGGGAAAAACAATCAAATCGGTAGAGATCAGATGGCCGAATATCATCAAACGGCCTGCCGAACCGGAGGAATTTGCGCGAAAACTAGCAGGAGAAACGATACAGTCCATCGGAAGACGGGGAAAGTTTTTACTGTTTCATTTAGATCATTATGTTATGGTTTCTCACCTTCGAATGGAAGGAAAATACGGTCTTCATCAAGCCGAGGAGCCTGATGATAAACACGTGCATGTCATATTCACGATGACGGATGGAACCCAGCTCCGGTACAGGGATGTGCGGAAATTTGGAACCATGCACTTATTTAAACCGGGAGAAGAAGCGGGCGAGCTCCCGCTTTCTCAGTTAGGTCCGGAGCCGGATGCAGAAGAATTTACGAGTGCGTATTTAAAAGAACGGCTTGCGAAAACAAACCGCGCTGTCAAAACTGCCCTACTGGATCAAAAAACGGTAGTTGGACTAGGAAACATTTATGTGGATGAGGCTCTTTTCAGAGCGGGTGTTCATCCCGAGATAAAAGCAAATCAATTATCAGATAAAACAATCAAAACCCTTCACGCTGAAATCAAAAACACTCTGCAGGAGGCGATTGATGCGGGCGGAAGCACAGTCCGTTCATATATCAACTCCCAAGGGGAAATCGGAATGTTCCAGCTGCAGCATTTTGTGTACGGAAAAAAAGACGAGCCATGCAAAAATTGCGGAACGATGATTTCGAAAATTGTCGTTGGAGGAAGAGGCACGCATTTTTGCGCAAAGTGCCAGAAAAAAAAGTAGCATAATGCTTCATCGTCCAAGCTGTCGGTGCATATATCAGTAACTCTGTAATGGAGGATGCCATTTTCGAAACACGGATTTTTCACTTTCCCATATATATGATTGTGATGAATCCCGGGCATTTCACATCTGATACAAGAGCACCAACAGAAAGGAAGAAACGGATATGCAAATGGTTTCTATACTGCTGCTGGCGTTGGCTGTCAGCTTGGACAGTTTTTCAGTCGGATTTACGTACGGATTGAGAAAAATGAAAATACCGTTTAAAGCGATTTTGGTTATCGCCTGCTGTTCCGGTGCTGTCATGTTTATATCCATGCTGATCGGAAGCTTTCTCACGAAGTTTTTTCCTGTATATGTGACGGAGAAGCTTGGCGGTTTGATATTGGTTGGAATCGGTGCGTGGGTTCTGTACCAATTCTTCAAACCGGCAAAAGATAAAGAATACCTATTGCATGAAAAAACGCTGCTTAATTTAGAGGTTCGGTCATTAGGGATTGTGATTCATATTTTGAGAAAACCCATGAGTGCGGATATCGACAAATCGGGTGTGATCAATGGAATTGAGGCGGTCTTATTGGGATTTGCCTTATCAATTGATGCCTTTGGAGCAGGCATAGGCGCAGCCATTCTCGGTTTTTCACCGATTGTGATGAGCATCGCCGTGGCAATCATGAGCTCGCTGTTTGTATCAATTGGAATCAATGCCGGCCATTTTCTGTCTAAGTGGAAATGGATCGATAAAATGGCGTTTTTGCCGGGGCTTCTGTTAATCACGATTGGGCTCTGGAAATTGTAAAAAGGAGTGGATCTCTTGACCTTAGTCATTGGTTTAACGGGAGGAATAGCTAGCGGCAAAAGCACGGTAGCCAATATGCTGATTGAAAAAGGAATAACAGTTATAGATGCAGATATCATTGCAAAACAAGCGGTAGAAAAAGGGATGCCGGCCTACCGGCAAATCATTGACGAATTCGGTGAAGACATACTGCTCTCAAATGGCGATATAGATAGAAAAAAGCTTGGAGCGCTGGTATTTACAAATGAACAAAAGCGTCTCGCTTTAAATGCAATTGTTCATCCCGCAGTCAGGCAGGAAATGCTCAATCGCCGTGATGAAGCCGTTGCAAATCGGGAGGCATTTGTTGTATTGGATATCCCGCTATTGTTCGAAAGCAAATTGGAATCATTGGTTGATAAAATTATTGTGGTCAGTGTGACAAAAGAGCTTCAACTGGAACGTCTGATGAAGCGCAATCAGCTGACGGAAGAAGAAGCAGTCAGCCGTATCCGCTCTCAAATGCCCTTAGAGGAAAAAACAGCAAGAGCAGATCAAGTCATTGATAACAGCGGCACGCTTGAAGAGACCAAAAGGCAGCTTGATGAAATCATGAACAGCTGGGCATAATCAAAAAACACCGTTCATATTGAACGGTGTTTTTTTGCCATTAAAAATCAAAGTTGTCCGGATCAGGACCGACGCGCAAGTTTTCATTCAGTGCATCGATTCGGTTCATGTCATCCTGCGTTAATTCAAAGTCAAATACGCTAGCATTTTCTTTAATGCGGTGTTCCTTCGTTGATTTAGGAATCGTTATAATGCCATGCTGCAGATCCCAGCGCAAGATAATTTGTGCGACAGATTTGTTATATGTTTGAGCGATGTCAGCCAATACAGGATGATCCAGCAGCTGCCCCTGCATTAAAGGTGACCAAGCCTCCATCTGGATGCCCTGATTTTGGCAGTATCTTATCAACTCTTTTTGTGTGAGGCGCGGGTGAAATTCCACTTGGTTAATCATAGGCTTAATTTCAGCTGCCGTCATCAGATCTTCAAGATGGTGAATTTGGAAGTTGCTTACGCCAATCGCTTTGATACGGCCTTCTTTATACAGCGTTTCAAGTGCTCTCCAAGCTTCTTTATACTTTCCTTCTACAGGCCAGTGGATGAGGTATAGATCCAAATAATCCAGACCGAGTTTGGATAGGCTTGTTTCAAACGCGGCGAGTGTTTCTTCGTAGCCTAAATCCGCATTCCATACTTTCGATGTGATAAACAGATCCTCTCTTGAAATGCCTGCTTCTTCAATGCCTTCCCGAATCCCTTCTCCAACGCCAGCTTCATTTCCATAAATAGCTGCGGTGTCAATACTGCGGTACCCGTGAACAATGGCAGTTTTAACTGCATTTACCAGTTCAGATCCTTCTTCCACTTGGAACACGCCGAGGCCGAACCAAGGCATTTCCACCCCATTATGAAGTGTTGCTTTTGCTTGTAAATGTGTTGTCATGTTCATTTCCTCCTTTAAAATTGTCAGGCTTCCTGCCGATCTCGTTTTTCCATTAAGCGGCTCCAGCCTGTTAAAATGACTGCACCGACCACCATTAATCCGCCTATCCAAGCGGTATGAATCAATCCGATTGAATCGGTGATCACACCGCCAAGGTATGACCCAAGCGCGATTCCTGCATTAAAGGCAGCGATATTCATTGCGGATGCGACGTCAACTGCACTCGGGACAAAACGCTCAGCCAGCATTACGACATACACCTGAAGGCCTGGCACGTTCATAAAGGCCAGCAATCCCATACAGAGAATGGTAATGAGCCCTGCTGCTTGATAGGGGGCTGTAAATGTCAGTACGAATAGAACGATTGCTTGTACGATAAACATATAGAATAAAGCGGCAATCGGATTTCGGTTTGACAGCTTTCCGCCAATCATATTGCCGATAGCAATAGCTATTCCGTATCCGAGCAGAATCACTGCAACAGTCCCGGCTTTGAAGCCTGTTACTTCCTGAAGCAGGGGAGACAGATACGTGAACACAACGAATGTTCCTCCATATCCAAGCGCTGTAATGACAAATAAAAGCAATAACCGACTGTTTGTCACAAGCTTCAATTGATCCCGCATCGTTGTTTTCGTCCCTTTTCGTAATTTGGACGGTACAAGAATGCCATTTGTAATGAAAGCAATGATTCCGACGGCGATAATGACCATAAAGGCGAAACGCCAGCCGAACTGCTGGCCGATAAATGTCCCAAAAGGAACTCCGGTTACAGTTGCCACAGTGAGGCCGGTAAACATAATTGAAATCGCGCTAGCCCTTTTATCTTCCGGGACAATATCCGCTGCGATTGTCGAACCGATCGACATAAACACACCGTGCGAAAATGCCGATATCACACGTGCTGCTAGTAAAATCCCGATGCTTGAAGCGGTTGCTGCCATCGTATTACCGGCAATAAAAATAAACATGATCCAAAGCAATAGTGTCTTACGCGACATGCTTGAGGTCAATGAAGTTAATATAGGTGCCCCAAATGTAACGCCGAGCGCATAAAGGGAAACGGTTAATCCTGCTGTCGTGACTGGAATATGCAGGTCATCAGCAATGAGCGGCAAAAGGCCGACACTGATAAATTCAGTTGTCCCTATTGCGAATGCACTTACGGCCAAAGCCAGTAGTGCAGGAATACTGCTTTTGGCTGAAGTCATGATGTTCCTCCTTTGTAAGATGTGTTGTATGATTGAAATTCTGCCGAGTAAGCTATATAAATAAAAAAGAGCAGATTCAAATCAGCCGGCAAATGTGATTATGAAACATATCGTTAAGAAATAAAAGTACGTACTTTGAAGTGCTATAGTCACTTTTTGGTGCCTGTGAGGAGAATGGATTGTATGGAGAAGAAAAAATATAACATTTCTGTTGAAGCGACTCTTGAAGTGATCGGTGGGAAATGGAAATGCGTCATTTTATGCCATCTGACGCACGGAAAAAAACGCACAAGTGAATTAAAACGCCTAATGCCCAACATCACGCAAAAAATGCTGACTCAGCAGCTGCGCGAGCTGGAAGCGGACGGTGTCATTAACCGAATCGTATATAATCAAGTTCCTCCCAAAGTGGAATACGAGCTCAGCGAATACGGCCGCAGCTTAGAAGGGATTTTAGATATGCTGTGTGCTTGGGGAGCGAATCATATTAACAGAGTGTACGGGGATACATTTTCTGTGCTAGAAGAAAGTGTGCTCAATGATAAGTTAAAACAGGAATCATAAAGCATGAGGGCAGTCAGTGCAGAGCGCTGGCTGCTTTTTGGTTCTTACGCCTGATATTCTGTGCAAGAAAACATAAGATGCATCATAAATTAGCGTTATAATCGTTGATTTTTATCAATATGTACTGGCGAATTTGTTTTAATGTGTTATACTAATTTTAGATAGTAACAAATTAGGATGGCATAATTGATAAGGGGTGTCCAACATGAAGGTAAAAGTAGCGATCAACGGGTTTGGAAGAATCGGAAGAATGGTTTTTAGAAAAGCGATGTTAGACGATCAAATTCAAGTAGTGGCCATTAACGCCAGCTATTCCGCAGAAACGCTGGCTCATTTAATAAAGTATGACACAATTCACGGCAGATACGACAAAGAGGTTGTGGCTGGTGAAGACAGCCTGATCGTAAATGGAAAGAAAGTGCTTTTGTTAAACAGCCGTGATCCAAAACAGCTGCCTTGGCGGGAATATGATATTGACATAGTCGTCGAAGCAACAGGGAAGTTTAATGCTAAAGATAAAGCGATGGGCCATATAGAAGCAGGTGCAAAAAAAGTGATTTTGACCGCTCCGGGAAAAAATGAAGACGTTACCATTGTGATGGGCGTAAATGAGGACCAATTTGACGCTGAGCGCCACGTCATTATTTCAAATGCGTCATGCACGACAAACTGCCTTGCGCCTGTTGTAAAAGTGCTGGATGAAGAGTTTGGCATTGAGAGCGGTCTGATGACTACAGTTCATGCGTATACGAATGACCAAAAAAATATTGATAACCCGCACAAAGATTTGCGCCGGGCGCGGGCTTGCGGTGAATCCATCATTCCGACGACAACAGGAGCGGCAAAGGCGCTTTCACTTGTGCTGCCGCATTTGAAAGGAAAACTTCACGGCCTCGCCTTGCGTGTCCCTGTTCCGAACGTCTCATTGGTTGATCTCGTTGTTGATCTGAAAACGGATGTTACGGCTGAAGAAGTAAACGAGGCATTTAAACGCGCTGCCAAAACGTCGATGTACGGTGTACTTGATTACTCAGATGAACCGCTTGTTTCGACTGATTATAATACGAATCCTCATTCAGCGGTCATTGACGGGCTTACAACAATGGTAATGGAAGACAGGAAAGTAAAGGTACTGGCGTGGTATGACAACGAATGGGGCTACTCCTGCAGAGTTGTTGATCTGATCCGTCATGTAGCGGCACGAATGAAACATCCGTCTGCTGTATAAAATAAGGTCATGGACACATTTTAAAGAAAAAACCCTTAACAGCATATTTCTGAAAAAACGCACCTTGCAAATTAGACTTAAACACAGTATACTATTTTTCGTGAACTTCTTGCTTGAGACTGTTTCGGAATTACTTAAAGGGTTAGGACCTCTCCGGACTAACTTTCCCCCGTGGTAAATGGCCGACCCAGTTGTTGGAATTTCACTTTTTAATTCTTGTTAAGGGGGGTCCATGACTATGGAAACAATGGGGCGTCACGTTATCTCCGAGCTATGGGGATGCGATTTTGATAAGCTGAATGACATGGATTTTATTGAAAAAACGTTTGTAAATGCTGCTCTAAAATCAGGTGCTGAGGTGCGCGAGGTTGCATTTCACAAATTTGCACCGCAAGGCGTAAGCGGAGTTGTGATTATTTCTGAATCACACTTAACGATTCACAGTTTTCCTGAGCACGGATATGCGAGCATTGATGTTTATACTTGTGGAGACTTAGATCCTAATGTCGCTGCTGATTACATTGCAGAGGCATTACATGCTGATACAAGAGAAAACATTGAAATACCAAGAGGAATGGGGCCTGTGCAAATTAAACAGGCGCAAGCGAAAGTACTATAAAGTAAATTGCGAACACAAAGGGAGCTGGAGCTAGAAAGCCATTATGCGCTTTTTAGCTTATGCTCCTTTTATTTTTATAAAGAAACGAGAGTGTCAGCTTTTTCTTTTTTCATTTTTTTTGTAAAATAAGAAGGAGATTTTCACAAACCACCTAATGCTATAGAAACAAATTTAACAACGGCTCTCCCGACAGATGCTGTCACATCTATTTTTAAAAGGCGGAGGCTGCCGAAAATACATTGCAGGGAACGATATAGTTGGGAGCTGATTTTATTGAAATGTCCTTCATGCCAGCATAACGGAACACGAGTCCTTGATTCACGGCCTGTGGATGACGGAAAGTCGATTCGCCGAAGACGCGAGTGCGAATCCTGCCACTACCGGTTTACGACCTTTGAGAAAGTGGAGGAAACCCCGCTCATCGTCGTGAAAAAAGAAGGTGTGCGTGAGGAATTCAGCAGAGAAAAAATGCTGCGCGGCCTCATAAAAGCATGTGAAAAAAGGCCTGTTTCACTCAAAACGCTTGAAGACATGTGCTTTGATATTGAAAAAGAGCTTCGCAATCAAGGCTGCTCCGAGGTGAAGAGTGAGCTCGTCGGAGAAATGGTCATGGACCGGCTGGCTAAGATTGACGAAGTCGCATATGTGCGGTTCGCGTCCGTCTATCGGCAGTTTAAAGATATAAACGTCTTTATCGACGAATTAAAAGACTTAATAAAGAAAGAGCGTTAAAAGAGCTAAGAGGATTCTTCTAGCTCTTTTCTCATGTGCAAAATTGGCATTTGATAGATATAAGAAACGGTGTAAAATGAAAGGTAGAAACAAATTCGGAAGGTTTGAGAATGTATGGCTGACTATTGGAAAGATGTACTGCCTGTAGACCCGTATGTGGTTAAAAGCAGATCGATGCTGCAGGATATTGACAGACAAATTATTACACAACTGTACCAGCCCTTAATCGGCCCTGTTGCATTCTCTCTTTATATGACATTGTGGGGAGAGCTTGAACAAAACCGTCTGTGGGGCGGAGAGTCCACACATAGACAGCTGATGGGGATGACACAGTCCAACTTAAAAACGATCCATCAGGAACAGGGGAAGCTCGAGGGCATCGGATTGCTGAAAGTATATATGAAAGAATCCGAGCGGCAGGAGCGCCTCTTTATATATGAACTCCTTCCGCCGCTCAGACCAAATGAATTTTTTGAAGACGGAATGCTGAATGTTTTTCTGTATAATAGGGTCGGAAAAACGAAATATCAGCAATTAAAACAATTTTTTACGCACCCGGCCATTTCAGAAGATGCGAAGGACATTACGCGTCCGTTTAATCATGCGTTTGAATCGCTGCAGCCGAGTGAATGGAAGCTCACATCCGATATGGAGGAAACGGTAAGGCTTGCCGAGGGGTCCGAGTATACTTCTGTCGGACAGTCTCCGTCCTACACCATAACGGAGGATGTGTTTGATTTTGATTTGTTTTTAGCGGGACTTTCTGAGACGATGATACCGAGAAAAGCGATGACCCAGCAGGTTCGGGACACGATCAAAAAGCTTTCTTATCTGTACGGAATTGACCCTTTGCAAATGCAAAACGTTGTGATGAGCGCAATTGATGAGCGTGACGTCATTACGACGGAGGCTTTAAGAAAAGCGGCGAGCGACTGGTATCAAATTGAAAGAAACGGACAGCTGCCCGATTTGGTGGAAAAAACACAGCCGGTGCATCTGCGTGAAGGCGAACAACCGGCAGAAGAGGATTCTCTGGATGGGAAGCTGATCGCATTGCTGGAGGCGATTTCCCCGAAGAAGCTTCTGCAGGACATTGCTGACGGAACAGAGCCGTCAAAAGCTGATCTGAAGATCATAGAAGAAATTATGTTCGAACAGAAGCTCGAGCCAGGCGTCACAAATGTGTTAATTTATTATGTCATGCTGAAAACCGACATGAAGCTGTCGAAAAACTATATCCAAAAAATCGCTTCGCATTGGGCACGCAAAAAGGTGAAAACGGTCAGGGAAGCGATGAAGCTCGCAATAGAAGAAAACCGCCAGTATCTTGAATGGGCTGAGGGAAAAACAAAGTCTTCGAAACGAAACCAAAAAGTGATTCGTGAAGAAAAGCTTCCTGATTGGATGACAGAAAAGGAAACAGCGTCCGATTCAGAATCCGGACAGCAGAAGCTGCATCCGCAGGATTTGGAAGAACAGAAGAAAAAAATGATGGAAGAAATGCAAAAACTGAAAAAATACTCTGCCTATTAAAGACAGAGATGCGGGGTGAAGGAATAGATGGAACCAATCGGCCGTTCCCTGCAGGGCGTAACCGGCAGGCCGGATTTCCAAAAACGTCTTGAACAAATGAAGGAAAAAGTCATGAAAGATCAAGATGTTCAAGCATTTTTGAAGGAAAACGAAGAAGTGATTGACCAAAAAATGATCGAAAAGAGCTTAAATAAGCTTTATGAATATATCGAACAAAGCAAGAATTGCTCCTATTGTTCGGAAGATGAAAACTGCAACAATTTGTTGGAGGGCTACCATCCGAAACTTGTTGTCAATGGGCGGTCTATTGATATCGAGTATTATGAATGTCCAGTCAAACGGAAGCTCGACCAGCAGAAGAAACAAAAGTCTCTTATGAAAAGCATGTATATCCAGCAGGATCTTCTCGGAGCGACGTTCCAGCAAGTTGATATCAGTGACCCGAGCAGGCTCGCGATGTTTCAGCATGTTACAGACTTCCTGAAAAGCTATAATGAGACGGGAAAAGGGAAAGGATTATATTTATACGGGAAATTTGGGGTAGGAAAAACGTTTATGCTCGCTGCGATTGCCAATGAGCTGGCGGAAAAAGAGTATTCTTCCATGATTGTCTATGTGCCTGAATTTGTGAGAGAGCTTAAGAATTCGCTGCAAGACCAGACATTGGAAGAGAAGCTCAATATGGTAAAGACCACACCCGTCTTGATGCTTGATGACATCGGAGCAGAATCAATGACAAGCTGGGTAAGGGATGAAGTCATCGGAACGGTGCTTCAGCACAGAATGTCCCAGCAGCTGCCTACTTTCTTTTCTTCTAATTTCTCACCTGACGAGCTGAAGCATCATTTTACGTATTCGCAGAGGGGAGAAAAAGAAGAAGTAAAAGCGGCAAGATTAATGGAGCGGATATTATATTTGGCTGCTCCGATCCGCCTTGACGGAGAAAACCGCCGACATCCATAATTGCTGCGGTTCAAAGGGGAAGGAACTGAGGGTATGAAACGAAAAACGGCTGTAAAATGGCTGGCAGTGCTTGCAGGTGCTGGTTTACTCTATTGGGGAAATAAAACGTATTTGAATGTATCGCCGAAAGAAATCAGGGTATGGGTATTGTCGTTCGGAGTCTTTGCACCTCTGATGTTTATCGGGATATCCATCGTCAGGCCACTTGTTTTATTTCCGGTGTCTGTTATTTCAATAGCTGGCGGACTTGCGTTTGGCCCGCTTCTCGGCACGCTTTATACGTTATTCGGTTCGATGTGCGCTTCAGCTGTTTCGTTTTTTGCGGCCGGTTTGTTTTCGGCGAAAAAGAACGGGCATTACGAAAGGCTTGAAGCCATACAGAAGCAAATGGAGGATAACGGATTTTTCTATATCTTTCTTTTGAGAATCCTGCCGATCAATTTTGATTTCGTCAGCTATGCGGCAGGCCTTTCCAATGTCAAAGCGCTGCCGTATTTTGCCGCAACGGCTGTGGGAATCATCCCTGGGACGATTGCGCTTAATGTGCTGGGTGCGAGCTTTTTGGCTGGCAATCTGCCCGCTTTCTTTATGGTGCTCGCTTTGTATATCGTGTTTATCTCACTGCCGTTCATCTTCAGAAAGAAAATGCAAAACTTGTTCCAAGAATCAAATTAAGATTTGCCAGTGACCTTTACGTCTATTTTAAAAACATCCCCCATATACTTGTAACAGATGCCGTAAGGGGGGACAAACATGCTTGAAATAATCTTTGAAGATGACCATGATGCAGCCGCTTTTTTACATCTCATTCAGCATTCGGACGATCGGAACAATATCATTGTCCGTGAAGGCATACGAAAAATCGGGATTGAAAAAGCGAATCCGGATTTTCCTATTCAGCGTTTTATGGAGCCGATTCTGGTCAAATTTTTTTTGGAATGCAAAGAAGACGAGCATATGCTGTCATTGATTGAGGAAACGTATTGTTTCACGGACCAGGATGAACAGCAGCAAATCCTTCAGCTCGCACACAGTATTATTGAAGGTGAAGCAGACGATCTTCCGTTTGAGCCGCTGAAGCTTTCACGGAAACAATCTATTTTGAATGAACTCCAAACGATCTGTTTAGAGGAAGGAGTATTTTACATTCGCTCCTTTCAGACCTTCCGACTTGGATCATACTATAAGCAGCTGAGAGATATTACAGAAGCAGCGATTGATGAATATAAGATGGAACAGGAATATCAAAACTTTATTCAAACACTCAGAGACTATGTAAACGCCAAACAGCCGCGAATCAAAAAAGTGCATATTGTCCATGATGGTTCCTTTACATTATGGGAGCTGCGCTATGTGCCGGAACGGGAAAAAATGAAATACATAGACAGAAGATTTGTCCGGGATCATCCTATGTATATTGATTCTCATTTGCTCGCGCCGCTGATTTCCATTGCGCCTGATGAAGTCGTGCTTTATACCGACCAGCCCGAGCACATGATGGCAAGGACCATTCAAAACGTATTTCAAGAGAGAGTGGAAATGCTCCCGCTGCATGCTTTTACAGATGCAGAAATACCGGTGAAGCACTCGGAAGGATGAGGGCCGGCAGCCTGTCTATATAAGGCTGTCGGTTTAAAAAAAGGAAACGCGATCGTGTTGATTTTTTGGATTGAACAATTTATAATACATAGGAGATTAAGAAAGACACACGTATTGATAAGGACACGAAGGAATGATACCGGCTCAAAGAGAGGGAAGCCCTGGCTGCAAGCTTCCCAGCTAAGGACCATTCGCTTTACCGCCTTTGAACTTCAGCTGTGAACCTCTTGAAAAGGAACAGTAATGGCTGACGGGAACTCCCGTTACAGAGCTTAGAGCCGCAGGTGCCGTATTGGCTTTGCGGAAAAAAGGGTGGAACCACGATTCCGTTTATTCAACCTCGTCCCTTTCATAGGGGGCGGGGTTTTTATATGCAAAAAAAGGAGTGACAAAGATGTCAGATATGGTAAAAATCACATTTCCTGATGGAGCAGTCAAGGAGTTTGCGAAAGGAACAACAACAGAAGATATCGCGGCATCCATCAGTCCGGGATTAAAGAAAAAATCATTAGCCGGAAAACTGAACGGAAAAGAAATCGATTTGAGAACGCCGATCAATGAAGACGGTACAGTGGAAATCATTACAGAAGGCTCAGAAGAAGGTCTTCAAATTATGCGCCACAGTACGGCTCACTTGCTGGCTCAAGCGATTAAACGCATCTACAAGGATGTTAAATTCGGCGTCGGTCCGGTTATCGAAAACGGGTTTTACTACGATGTAGAAATGGACGAAGCGATTACACCGGAGGATCTGCCGAAAATCGAGAAAGAAATGAAAAAAATCGTTAATGCGAACCTTCCGATCGTTCGAAAAGAAGTCAGCCGTGAAGAAGCGAAAGCCCGTTTTGCGGAAATCGGCGACGATCTGAAGCTTGAACTATTGGATGCGATTCCTGAAGGAGAAACCGTTTCGATCTATGAGCAAGGCGAATTCTTTGACCTGTGCCGCGGCGTCCATGTTCCTTCAACCGGAAAAATCAAAGAATTTAAGCTGTTAAGCCTTGCAGGCGCATACTGGCGCGGCGACAGCAAAAACCAAATGCTTCAGCGCGTATATGGTACAGCTTTCTTCAAAAAAGCTGATCTTGAAGAGCATCTTCGTATGCTAGAAGAAGCGAAAGAACGCGACCACAGAAAGCTCGGCAAAGAATTAAAGCTGTTTGCAAACTCTCAAAAAGTCGGACAAGGCCTGCCGCTTTGGCTGCCAAAAGGCGCGACAATCCGCCGCGTCATCGAGCGTTACATTGTCGATAAAGAAATCAGCCTCGGCTATGAGCACGTATACACACCTGTGCTTGGCAGCAAAGAGCTGTATGAAACATCAGGGCATTGGGACCATTATCAGGAAGGCATGTTCCCTCCGATGGAAATGGACAATGAAACACTTGTATTGCGTCCGATGAACTGTCCGCACCATATGATGATTTACAAACAAGACATTCACAGTTACCGCGAGCTTCCGATTCGTATTGCGGAGCTTGGAACGATGCACCGCTATGAAATGTCAGGTGCGCTGTCAGGGCTTCAACGCGTACGTGGGATGACGTTAAATGATGCACACATCTTTGTGCGCCCGGATCAAATTAAGGATGAGTTTATCCGCACAGTCCGTTTAATCCAGGATGTATATGAAGACTTCGGTTTAAGTGATTACACATTCCGTCTGTCTTACCGCGATCCGGAAGATACAGAGAAATATTTTGATGACGATGAAATGTGGAACAAAGCGCAATCCATGCTGAAAGAGGCAATGGACGAAATCGGCCACGACTATTACGAAGCAGAAGGTGAAGCGGCATTCTACGGCCCTAAACTTGATGTTCAGGTGAAAACTGCGATCGGAAAAGAAGAAACACTGTCTACGGTACAGCTTGATTTCTTATTGCCGGAACGTTTCGACCTGACATACATCGGTGAGGACGGCAAGCAGCACCGTCCGGTTGTCATTCACAGAGGTGTCGTTTCAACAATGGAACGCTTTGTTGCCTTCTTAATCGAAGAACACAAAGGCGCCCTGCCGACATGGCTTGCACCGGTTCAGTTCCAAGTCATCCCGGTTTCTCCGGCTGTGCATTTAGACTACGCGAAAAAAGTGCAGGAACGCCTGCAGCGTGAAGGCCTGCGTGTTGAAGTCGACAGCCGCGATGAAAAAATCGGCTACAAAATCCGTGAAGCGCAAATGCAAAAAATCCCGTACATGCTGGTGGTCGGTGACCAAGAAGCAGAAAACGGAGCGGTAAACGTGCGTAAATACGGAGAACAGAACTCTGAAACGATTTCTCTTGATGAGTTTGTGAAAAAGGCAGTAGCTGAAGCGAAAAAATAAAATAAAAAAGCATGATCTCATTGAAGAGATCATGCTTTTTTATTTCTCTAATATAGGAAACAAATCATGAAGGCTGCTGATGATGTAATCAGGCGTTACGTCAGTTTCGTTTTTCTTATCCGTCCGGTTGATCCAAACGGTTTTGATTCCGGCTCTTGAAGCGCCTAAAATATCAGTATTCAAATTATCGCCGACCATGATGGCATCGTCTTTTTCAATATTCATCAGCTTAAGGCAGTGTTCAAAAATTGTAACATCCGGTTTGCCCTTGCCGAATGCGCCCGAGATGACGATTTCATTGAAGTAAGGAGCGAGCTCAGGTACGCCGGCAAGCTTCTCCTTTTGCAGACTCGGATCGCCATTTGTCAAAAGCAATAATTCATACTTGCCTTTTAATTGATCGAGTACAGCAAATGTTTCATCATATACAAACGGGCGTTTTCTGCGCTCTGCCGCAAAAAACTCTCCCAAGTATTCGCCATATGCAGGATCATCGATCCCAAGCGCTTTCAGTCCGTTTGTCCATGCATTTCTTCTGTACTCCGGCACAATCTTGTTCAGCTTTTGAAAGCCTTCACTGATTGGCTCTGAGAAATTGGACCACAGTCCTTCAAACGGGTTAATGCCGATCATCACTGTATATGGATACGTCTCATATGACATGTACAATTCTCTCGCTGCTTCGCGAACAGCTGCTTCGAATTCCTCAGGGGCAAGGCCATATTTTTTCTCCGCTTTTAAGCAAGTTTCTGCAAATGTTGTTCTGACGCTTTTTTCGTCCCAAAGTAGTGTATCATCTAAATCAAAAAATACGGCTTTCATGATCTTCTCCTCTGCTTCAGATTCAAATCTTTCTGCCAAAAGGCTCATGTTTTATTTTACAATAGATAAAAGCCTTGTGAAATATGTTTTCAGACGATTTTAAAAAAACAGTCAGCCGTAAAACGAAAACATGCTAGAATGAAAACGGAAAGAATAGGTGACATGAATGATTCATTTAATGATTATGATGCTGGAGAGAGTGGGGATTATTGTTATATTAGGGTTCATTCTCGCCCATACGAAAATTTTCAGACAAGCTCTTCAGAATCAGGACGGCTATAAAGGAAAAGCGATTTTAATTTCAATTTTTTCTCTTTTCAGCATCATCAGCAATTATACAGGCATCGAAATTCAAAGAAATATGATTGTAAACAATGACTGGGTGTTTACGATAGATCCATCGGGCTCTATCGCGAATACCCGTATTTTGGGCGTGGAAATTGGGGGCCTTCTCGGAGGTCCGTTTGTAGGGGCTGGGATCGGCATACTGGCGGGCCTGCATCGTTTTTCACTCGGTGGCAGCACGGCTTTAAGCTGTGCCGTATCATCTATTTTAGCGGGTGTTCTTGCAGGCTTGATCGGCAGGTATTTTACGAAGCGATATCGAATGCCGACACCGCGCATCGCCGCTCTTGTGGGAATCGGCATGGAGTCACTGCAAATGATCATTATTTTGCTGATGGCAAAGCCGTTCAGTGACGCTTGGGAGCTTGTCAGCATGATCGGAATTCCGATGATACTCATCAATGGAACAGGCAGTTTTATTTTTCTGTCTATTATTCAAGCGATCATTCGCAAGGAAGAACAGGCAAGGGCTCTCGAAACGCATCGAGTGCTGACGATTGCTGATCAGACACTTCCATTTTTTCGCCAAGGATTAAATGAAAACTCCTGTAAAAGTGTAGCGGCTATTATCCATAAGCTGACAGGAACAGATGCGGTGTCTCTCACTGACAAAGAAAAGATCCTTGCGCATGTCGGTGCGGGAATGGATCACCACATCCCATCGAAAAGTTTGATCACCGGGCTGTCCAAAAAGGTGATTAAAACAGGGCATATTATGAAGGCGATTTCGCAGGAAGAGATTGAATGCACGCATGCTGAATGCCCTTTGCACGCTGCAATTGTTCTGCCGCTGACATCGAACGGCAATACAATCGGCACCTTAAAAATGTACTTTAAAAGCCCGGCAGGCCTGAGTCAGGTAGAGGAGGAACTTGCCGAGGGGCTGGCCATGCTATTTTCGACACAGCTTGAGCTTGGGGAAGCAGAGCTGCAAAGCAAACTTCTCAAGGATGCTGAAATTAAAGCGCTTCAAGCACAGGTGAATCCGCATTTTTTATTTAATGCGATCAACACGATTTCTGCGCTATGCCGTACAGATGTTGAAAAAACCCGTAAGCTCCTATTGCAGCTCAGTGTTTATTTTCGTTCAAACCTTCAAGGAGCGAGACAGCTGCTGATTCCGCTCTCAAAGGAGCTGAACCATCTTAACGCCTATTTGTCATTAGAACAGGCGCGTTTTCCCGGGAAATATAAAATTGAGCTCAATATCGACAGCAGACTGGAGCAGATTGAAATCCCTCCGTTTGTTTTGCAGGTGCTTGTCGAGAACGCGCTTCGGCACGCGTTTCCGAAAAAACAAGACATGTGCAAGGTTACAGTCTGTGTCTTATCTGATGATGCATCCGTCTATATGAAGGTGACGGATAACGGACGCGGAATTCCGCCGGACGTCTTGCCGGAACTGGGAAAGAAACCGTTTCCGTCTAAGGAGGGAACCGGTACAGCGCTTTATAACCTAAATCAGCGGCTGATCGGTTTATTCGGACAGCAGGCTGCACTGCATATCAGCAGTGAGGTTCATAAAGGGACAGAGGTTTCCTTTCAAGTGCCAATGCAACAGATGAAAGAGGGAGAAGAACATGCTCAGGGTGTTAATAGTTGATGATGAGATGCTGGCAAGAGATGAACTTGCTTACTTGCTTAAGCGGACCAATGAGGAAATGGAAATCAATGAAGCGGAAAATATCGAATCCGCTTTTGACCAAATGATGGATCAAAAACCTGATTTGCTGTTTTTAGACGTTGATTTATCCGGAGAAAACGGTTTTGATATCGCAAAGCGATTGAAGAAAATGAAGCATCCTCCTGCTGTTGTGTTTGCGACAGCGTATGACCAGTATGCGCTCAAAGCGTTTGAGGTGGACGCTCTTGATTATTTAACCAAGCCTTTCGATGAAGAAAGAATTCAGCAAACGCTGAAAAAATATAAAAAAGTCAATCGGGATATTGTAGAAACAGAGCAAAACAGCCATGCCGGCCAGCACAAGCTCGCGCTATCTGTGGGGGAATCGATTGTGATTGTGGATACGAAGGACATTATCTATGCGGGAACAGAAGATGGTCATGTCAATGTAAAAACCTTCGATCATTCTTATACGGTCAGCGATACACTCGTTGTGATTGAGAAAAAGCTGCCGGATTCTGATTTTATCCGCGTCCATCGGAGCTTTGTCGTGAATACCGAATATATTAAAGAAATTCAGCCATGGTTTAATTCAACGTATAATCTGATCATGAAAGACGGATCGAAAATACCGGTCAGCCGGACATATGCGAAGGAATTGAAAAAGCTGCTCCATATTTGATGGGCGGCTTTTTGCATTTCAGCCATTTGATTCTGCAACTCAGACCCGCTATTCGGCATGTTATCTTGTAAGCGCTTTATAACAGGGGATTCTTATTTATAATGAGGGTACCAAAGAGAAAGAGGTGAAGAAAATGAGTGCTAAAAAAGTGTACGGGTTTTTAACACAAGCATTTATTTTTGCCGTCATTATGCTGGTTTCAAATATGATTGCCGCTATTGTCCCAATACCTATCCCGGCATCGGTTGTAGGGTTGGTCTTATTATTTCTCCTATTATGTTTGAAAGTCATTAAACTGGAACAAGTGGAAACGCTCGGAACGTCTTTAACCTCTCTGATCGGATTTTTATTTGTTCCGTCAGGTATATCTGTTATGAATTCGCTTGGTGTGATGCAGCAATACGGCCTGCAAATTGTTCTTGTCATTCTGCTCGCAACGATTATTTTGCTGGGGGCTACGGGATTGTTTTCTCAGCTGATTCTGTCGCTGAGCGGAAAACGCAAAACCGCAGCGGACATGAAAACAAAAACAGTGCAAAGCCCGCAGAACAATAACGAACTCGTTCACCATTAAGGGAAACAGGAGGTTCTTCACATGGAAAGCACAATGAGTCCTTATTTTGGGATTGTCGTATCACTTGCTGCATTCGGCATCGGCACCTTTTTATTTAAGAAAACGAAAGGCTTCTTCCTTTTCACTCCTTTGTTTGTTGCCATGGTGCTGGGGATCGCATTTTTAAAAATCGGCGGTTTTTCCTACGCGGATTATAATAACGGGGGAGAGATCATTAAGTTTTTCCTTGAACCGGCAACGATCGCATTTGCAATTCCGTTGTACAAACAAAGAGATAAGCTTAAAAAATACTGGTGGCAAATCATGGCCTCCATTATTGCAGGCTCTATCTGCTCTGTCACGATTGTTTATTTGCTTGCTAAAGGCATTCATCTCGATTCGGCCGTAATGAAAAGCATGCTTCCGCAGGCGGCTACAACGGCAATTGCGCTTCCTTTATCAAAAGGCATCGGGGGCATCAGCGACATCACAGCCTTTGCGGTCATCTTTAACGCTGTCATCGTATATGCGCTCGGAGCATTGTTCTTGAAGGTGTTTAAAGTGAAAAATCCGATTTCTAAAGGATTGGCTCTTGGAACATCCGGACATGCACTTGGTGTAGCGGTCGGGATTGAGATGGGAGAAGTTGAAGCTGCGATGGCAAGTATTGCTGTTGTCGTAGTAGGAGTGGTAACGGTTCTGGTCATCCCTGTGTTCGTGCAGCTGATCGGAGGATAAGCCAAGGCTGAATGCCTTGGCTTTTTTTATTTTATGGTGCGTCTTCGGGATCGATATACCCTTGTTTAATGCCCCATTCTACTTGATCGTCATGCCACTTTTTTCGTTCTTCATAACCATAACCATCGTCATCAGGAAGCTCTGAAGCTGGCTGTTGAATGGTTTTATCTGTCTGACTCGAGGAAGATGGTGGATTTTTACTATTAGATGAGGGTGCCTCGGTCTGCTGCCGTTGTGCCTGTGATTGCCGCTTTTTCTCAGCGTTCGCTTTCTGCTCTTTTTGGATTGCTGCCTGCCGCTGTCTTTCAAGTTCAGCTTGTCTTTTTGCTTCCGCTAATCGCTGATTCTCCGCCGCCTGCTGCTCTGCTAATCGCTGTCTCTCCGCTTTTTCCTCCTGCTGTTTCTTTCGTTTCGCCTCCCGCTCTTTTTCAAGCTTTTTCTCTGCGGCGATTTGTCTTTGCTTTTCAGCTTCTTCTTTTGCCTTCCGCTTTCCTAACTCAGTAGCAAGTGGACTCTCGAACTTCATGTCCAATGAAACGGGTTTTAGTTTTTTTAGCTCTTTCTCCAGCCCCTTTTGAGGAAATGCTGCAGTTGTCTTAACAGTTTCGACTTTTGATTCGGAAGATGTGCTGATATTCGAGCAACCGGTTAATATCAATGTGAAAAATAAAGCAAGCTGTATCAGTTTGTTCATGTGTCAGGCTCCCTTCTGCTTCTTATATCGGTCAAAGATTAACTTTGTTTTACATTTCTTCCTGTCAGTGGTTTTATTGTAAATTGCGAAATAAGGGGGGAATTGTTGGTTTTTTGCATCTTGGTGAGGCTGAAAGATTTTCTTTTTCTCTCTTGCGCTCATAGAAAACCCATGTTACAATGTAAAAGTTGTTCCGGATAAGTCGTCCTTGACTAAAGATCCGGTATTGTGTAGAATAGTTATTGAATTGAATATAAATCACAAGCAGAAGCACCCGCTTCTCACCTGATTGACACATGCATGTAGTTGGCAGGTTGACCGTACATTTTTATTGATACAGATGTTCGTAGTGTGGGTGTTTTATAATGCCCACACTTTTTGTTTGCCTGCAAAATGCATTCAAAATGAGTTGTGAATCAATTCGAAGAAACTATGGAGGTGGCTCATTATTAGCAAAGATCAATTGGTTAATGAGGGTATCCGTGCACGTGAGGTCCGTTTAATCGGACAAAATGGCGACCAGCTTGGAATCAAGTCCCGTCAGGAAGCACTTGAAATCGCCGGCCGCGCAAATCTTGACCTTGTGTTAGTTGCAGCGAATGCAAAACCGCCTGTCTGCCGAATCATGGACTACGGTAAGTTCCGATTTGAGCAGCAGAAAAAGGAAAAAGAAGCACGCAAGAATCAAAAAATCATTAACTTAAAAGAAGTTCGGTTAAGTCCGACAATCGATGAGCATGACTTTAACACGAAATTGCGCAATGCGATTAAATTCCTTGAAAAAGGCGATAAAGTGAAAGCTTCTATCCGCTTTAAAGGACGCGCAATCACTCATAAAGAAATCGGTCAGCGTGTATTAGACCGTTTCTCCGAAGCATGTGCTGAGGTTGCGACAGTCGAAACAAAACCAAAAATGGACGGCCGCAGCATGTTCTTAATGCTTGCACCGAAAAACGAAAAGCAATAAGGAGGAAATCCCATGCCAAAAATGAAAACTCACCGCGGATCTGCTAAACGTTTTAAAAAGACAGGTTCTGGGAAGTTAAAACGTTCTCACGCGTACACAAGTCACTTATTCGCCAACAAATCTCAAAAGCAAAAGCGTAAGCTTCGCAAGAGTGCTGTTGTAAGCGCAGGAGACTTCAAACGTATCAAACAAATGCTTGCTAACATCAAGTAATCGGATAAGGAACAATTAGGAGGGAAATTCAATGCCAAGAGTAAAAGGCGGAACTGTTACACGTAAGCGTCGTAAAAAGGTTCTTAAATTAGCAAAAGGTTATTTCGGTTCAAAACATACATTATACAAAGTAGCTAACCAGCAGGTCATGAAATCTGGAAACTATGCTTTCCGTGACCGTCGTCAGAAAAAACGTGATTTCCGTAAACTTTGGATCACTCGTATCAACGCAGCTGCTCGCATGAACGGCCTTTCTTACAGCCGTTTAATGCACGGTCTTAAGCTTTCTGGTATCGAAGTAAACCGTAAAATGCTTGCTGATCTTGCTGTAAACGATCTTACTGCATTCAATCAGCTTGCTGATGCTGCTAAAGCTCAATTAAACAAGTAATCATATAGAGCCGCTCTCCAGCAGAGCGGCTTTTTCTATATAAAGGATGAGGCAACATGATTATTGCTGCTTATTTGGTGTTGATTAATCTGTGCGGTTTTTGGGTGATGGGCATTGACAAACGCAAAGCGCAGCAGCACAAGTGGAGAATTTCTGAAGACCGGCTGTGGCTGATAGCCATCGTGTTTGGAGCGCTCGGTGTCTGGCTTGGCATGCAAACCTTCAGACATAAAACGAAACACGCTTCTTTTAAGTACGGAGTACCGCTTCTTCTGGTAATTGAAGCGATTCTCATCGCTATTTACTACAGCCCGTTTGATTTATAAAAAGCAGAAAAGCGTTTAACGCTCTTCTGCTTTTTTTGCGAGTTTAATGGGCTGGTCCCAGTCAATCTTACAATTTGGATATCGTTCCAGCACTTTTTCTTCAATGCTCTCAAAATCTTTTGCAGAGAAATGCTTCAGCTTCTCAGGAGATTCTGTCCAGACAAAGATCGTGTGAATAAACAGCGGATGATCCTTGGAAGGAATATGCTTTTCTCCCTCAAAAAGCACGCCTTTATACGTCAGCTGAAAATTCTTCCGGGTATTGTTTTGTTCATCAATAATATAAAAATGTTCTTTTGATTGGGCCAGCTTAAGCCTTCTCTTAGGATTCGCGACATATTTGACCACGGCATAAATACAATAAGCAAAAAGTGCAAGCAAAATAATCCTTAGAACCATGACAAACATTGTGTGAAGGCACCTCCCTTATGGTGATGATCTGATGTAATACGAAAAGCATAGAAAAAGGTTTCACTTTTTCTAAAAGAAAGCTGTAAAAACATATACCCGATTTTCAAGTGAAATAGTCGTATGGTTAGCGCTATGTTCTGTATAATAAGAATGCAGGACTGATGAAGGAGGGTTTGGAACATGGCAAAATTAGATGAAACATTGACCATGCTGAAAGATTTAACAGATGCAAAAGGCATACCGGGCAATGAAAGAGAAGTAAGGCAAGTGATGAAATCATACATAGAACCATTTGCTGATGAGGTGACAACAGATCGCCTTGGCAGTTTAATTGCCAAAAAAACTGGTGCAGAAAACGGCCCGAAAATTATGATCGCCGGACATTTGGATGAAGTCGGCTTTATGGTGACACAAATCACAGATAAAGGCTTTATCCGTTTTCAAACCGTTGGCGGCTGGTGGGCTCAGGTTATGCTTGCTCAGCGGGTCACCATTGTCACAAAAAAAGGAGAAATCACTGGGGTTATCGGATCTAAGCCGCCTCATATTTTGTCTCCTGAAGCAAGAAAAAAATCAGTGGAAATAAAAGACATGTTTATTGATATTGGAGCTTCAAGCCGGGAAGAAGCCTTGGAGTGGGGGGTACTTCCGGGAGATATGATCGTTCCGCATTTTGAATTTACGGTCATGAACAATGAAAAATTCCTACTCGCAAAGGCGTGGGACAACCGCATCGGCTGTGCGATTGCAATTGATGTGTTAAGAAACTTACAAAACACAGACCATCCAAATATAGTGTATGGCGTCGGAACCGTGCAGGAGGAAGTTGGGCTGAGGGGAGCGAAAACGGCTGCACACACCATTCAGCCTGATATTGCGTTTGGTGTTGATGTAGGGATAGCAGGAGACACGCCTGGCATTTCCGAGAAGGAAGCGCAGAGCAAAATGGGCAAAGGCCCGCAGATTATCGTTTACGATGCATCCATGGTCTCTCACAAAGGTTTGCGTGATGCAGTTGTGGCAACTGCAGAGGAAGCCGGCATTCCGTACCAATTTGATGCCATTGCCGGCGGCGGAACTGATTCGGGTGCCATCCATTTGACGGCAAATGGCGTTCCTGCACTGTCCATTACCATTGCAACCCGCTACATTCATACGCACGCGGCCATGCTGCATCGTGATGATTATGAAAACGCGGTAAAGTTAATTACAGAAGTCATTAAGAAGTTAGACCGAAAAACGGTTGACGAAATTACGTACCAATAAAGATACGGAAGAATCCGCCTATTGAGGCGGATTCTATTTTTTTGTCTGTACAAATTACAGCATAGTGACTACAATAAAGGGGATACCGAAAATTTCCTGAACATGACGATATACGATACGCAGCTCGATTTGACAGGAAGGGAGGATAAATAATCTAATTTGTAAGCGCTTTCTAATATAAAGGAGGTTGAACAAAATTGAAAAAGAAAAAAACATGGAAACGCTTCTTACACTTTTCGAGTGCCGCTCTGGCTGCAGGTTTGATATTCACTTCTGCTGCTCCCGCAGAGGCAGCATTTTGGGGTGCATCCAATGAGCTGCTTCATGACCCGACTATGATTAAAGAGGGGAGCTCATGGTATGCGCTCGGAACAGGGCTTACTGAAGAACGGGGACTGCGGGTTTTGAAGTCTTCAGACGCTAAAAATTGGACCGTACAAAAATCCATTTTCACTACACCGCTATCGTGGTGGTCCAATTATGTGCCGAATTATGGTCTAAACCAGTGGGCGCCGGACATCCAATACTATAACGGCAAGTACTGGCTGTATTATTCCGTTTCTTCTTTTGGAAGCAATACATCTGCCATTGGCCTGGCATCTTCAACAAGCATCAGTTCGGGGAGCTGGAAGGACGAGGGCTTGGTGATCCGTTCGACAAGCTCCAATAATTATAACGCCATTGATCCGGAGCTGACATTCGACAAGGATGGCAATCCGTGGCTTGCATTCGGCTCGTTTTGGAGCGGCATTAAGCTGACTAAGCTCGATAAGAGTACGATGAAGCCTACAGGCTCGCTCTATTCGATTGCAGCTAGACCGAATAATGGGGGTGCCTTAGAAGCTCCTACTCTTACGTATCAAAATGGCTATTACTATTTAATGGTTTCATTTGATAAATGCTGTGACGGGGTAAACAGTACGTACAAAATTGCTTACGGAAGATCCAAAAACATTACAGGCCCTTATCTTGATAAAAGCGGAAAAAGCATGCTTGAAGGCGGAGGCACCATTTTGGATTCGGGCAATGACCAATGGAAAGGACCTGGAGGCCAGGATATTGTGAACGGAAACATTCTTGTTCGTCATGCCTATGATGCCAATGACAACGGCATTCCAAAGCTTCTCATCAATGATTTGAATTGGAGCTCGGGCTGGCCGTCCTATTGAATCAAAAAGCCGGGCTCTGCCCCCGGCTTTTTTTAAAAGAAAAGATTGACAGTATAATAGTCAATTACTATAATAAAATTGTTCGTACAAATATTTATTTATAGGTTTATTTTCTATCATTAGTACGTATCTTTTGTATTTGAAAGCGTTTTATTTTATGAGAAAGGGGCAGTTTACATGCTTCAGACAAAGGATTATGAATTCTGGTTTGTGACAGGAAGCCAGCACCTATACGGGGAAGAGACGCTGGAACTCGTAGATCAGCATGCTAAAAGCATTTGTGAGGGGCTCAGCGGGGTTTCTTCCAGATATAAAATCACTCATAAGCCCGTCGTCACTTCACCGGAAACCATTAGAGAGCTGTTAAGAGAAGCGGAGTACAGTGAGACATGTGCTGGCATCATTACATGGATGCACACATTTTCCCCTGCAAAAATGTGGATAGAAGGCCTTTCCTCTTATCAAAAACCGCTTATGCATTTGCATACCCAATATAATCGCGATATCCCGTGGGGTACGATTGACATGGATTTTATGAACAGCAACCAATCCGCGCATGGCGATCGAGAGTACGGTTACATCAACTCGAGAATGGGGCTTAGCCGAAAAGTCATTGCCGGCTATTGGGATGATGAAGAAGTGAAAAAAGAAATGTCCCAGTGGATGGATACGGCGGCTGCATTAAATGAAAGCAGACATATTAAGGTTGCCAGATTTGGAGATAACATGCGTCATGTCGCGGTAACGGACGGAGACAAGGTGGGAGCGCATATTCAATTTGGCTGGCAGGTTGACGGATATGGCATCGGGGATCTCGTTGAAGTGATGGATCGCATTACGGACGACGAGGTTGACACGCTTTATGCCGAGTATGACAGACTATATGTGATCAGTGAGGAAACAAAACGTGACGAAGCAAAGGTAGCGTCCATTAAAGAACAGGCGAAAATTGAACTTGGCTTAACCGCTTTTCTTGAGCAAGGCGGATACACAGCGTTTACGACATCGTTTGAAGTGCTGCACGGAATGAAACAGCTGCCGGGACTTGCCGTTCAGCGACTGATGGAGAAAGGCTACGGGTTTGCCGGTGAAGGAGATTGGAAGACAGCGGCCCTTGTACGGATGATGAAAATCATGGCTAAAGGAAAAAGAACTTCCTTCATGGAAGATTACACGTACCATTTTGAACCGGGAAATGAAATGATTCTGGGCTCTCACATGCTTGAAGTGTGTCCGACTGTCGCTTTGGATCAGCCGAAAATCGAGGTTCATCCGCTTTCGATTGGCGGCAAAGAGGACCCTGCGCGTTTTGTATTTAACGGCATCAGCGGTTCTGCCATTCAAGCTAGCATTGTTGATATTGGCGGGCGTTTCCGCCTTGTGCTGAATGAAGTCAACGGCCAGGAAATTGAAAAAGACATGCCGAATTTACCGGTTGCCCGTGTTCTCTGGAAGCCGGAGCCGTCATTGAAAACAGCAGCGGAGGCATGGATTTTAGCCGGCGGTGCACACCATACCTGCCTGTCTTATGAACTGACAGCGGAGCAAATGCTTGATTGGGCGGAAATGGCGGGGATCGAAAGTGTTCTCATTTCCCGTGATACGACAATTCATAAACTGAAACACGAGTTAAAATGGAACGAGGCGCTTTACCGGCTTCAAAAGTAGAGGGGGATGTCACATGGCTTACACAATAGGGGTTGATTTTGGAACTTTATCAGGAAGAGCGGTGCTCGTTCATGTCCAAACAGGGGAGGAACTTGCGGCTGCTGTAAAAGAATACAGGCATGCTGTCATTGATACCGTCCTTCCAAAAACGGGTCAAAAGCTGCCGCGTGACTGGGCGCTGCAGCACCCTGCTGATTACCTCGAAGTCTTGGAAACAACCATTCCGTCTTTACTCGAACAGACGGGCGTTGAACCGAAAGACATTATCGGGATTGGAATTGATTTCACGGCATGTACGATCCTTCCTATTGACAGTAGCGGGCAGCCGTTATGCATGCTGCCTGAATATGAAGAGGAGCCGCACAGCTATGTGAAGCTCTGGAAGCATCATGCGGCCCAAAAACATGCTGATCGGCTCAATCAAATTGCGGAAGAAGAAGGAGAGGCTTTTTTACAGCGGTACGGAGGAAAAATTTCATCAGAATGGATGATTCCAAAGGTCATGCAAATTGCCGAGGAAGCGCCTCACATTTATGAAGCGGCTGACCGGATCATCGAGGCTGCGGACTGGATCGTGTACCAGCTGTGCGGCTCGCTCAAGCGAAGCAATTGTACTGCAGGGTATAAAGCGATGTGGAGTGAAAAAGCGGGGTATCCGTCAGATGATTTCTTTGAGAAATTAAATCCTTCAATGAAAACGATTACAAAGGACAAATTGTCAGGTTCTATTCATTCAGTAGGAGAAAAAGCCGGCAGTCTGACTGAAAAAATGGCAAAGCTGACAGGGCTTCTCCCGGGAACGGCTGTTGCGGTTGCCAATGTGGACGCTCATGTTTCGGTACCGGCGGTCGGCATTACAGAGCCAGGGAAAATGCTGATGATTATGGGGACCTCGACGTGCCATGTTCTACTTGGTGAAGAGGTGCATATCGTTCCCGGAATGTGCGGCGTTGTGGACAACGGAATTCTCCCGGGCTATGCGGGATATGAAGCCGGGCAGTCCTGTGTCGGCGATCATTTTGACTGGTTTGTGAAAACATGTGTCCCGCCAGCTTATCAAGAGGAAGCAAAGGAAAAAAACATTGGCGTTCATGAGCTGCTGAGTGAGAAAGCAAACCATCAAGCGCCAGGTGAAAGCGGCTTGCTTGCTTTAGATTGGTGGAATGGAAACCGTTCAACTCTTGTTGATGCAGATTTAACAGGGATGCTGCTTGGCATGACACTGCTGACGAAGCCTGAAGAGATTTATAGAGCGTTAGTTGAAGCGACAGCTTACGGAACCCGGATGATTATCGAAACATTCAAAGAAAGCGGTGTTCCGATTGAGGAACTATACGCAGCCGGCGGAATAGCTGAGAAAAACCCGTTTGTCATGCAGATTTATGCGGATGTGACAAACATGGACATTAAAATCTCTGGTTCACCGCAAGCCCCAGCCTTAGGATCTGCCATTTTCGGCGCGCTTGCAGCAGGCAAAGAAAAAGGCGGCTACGATGATATCAAAGAGGCAGCGGCGAACATGGGAAAACTGAAAGATATAACTTATACGCCAAATGCCGAAAACGCCGCGGTTTATGAAAAATTGTACGCTGAATATAAAGAGCTGGTTCATTATTTCGGAAAAGAAAACCATGTCATGAAGCGTCTGAAAACGATCAAAAATCTTCAATTTTCATCTGCCGCCAAAAAGAATTGAAAAAGGGTGATGGAGCATGCTTGAAACATTAAAAAAAGAAGTGCTGGCTGCCAACCTGAAGCTTCAAGAGCATCAGCTGGTAACCTTTACGTGGGGAAATGTCAGCGGCATTGACCGTGAAAAAGAAAGAATTGTCATCAAACCTAGCGGAGTCGAATACAGCGATCTGACAGCAGATGACTTGGTTGTTTTGAACCTTGATGGAGAGGTCGTCGAAGGCTCGCTTAAGCCTTCTTCAGATACACCTACCCATGTTTATTTATATAAAGCCTTTCCGAATATCGGGGGAATTGTCCATACCCATTCTCAATGGGCGACAAGCTGGGCACAATCGGGCAGAGACATCCCTCCGTTAGGCACGACCCATGCTGATTATTTTGACAGTGCGATTCCATGTACTCGAGAAATGTATGATGAAGAAATCATTCATGACTACGAACTGAATACAGGAAAAGTCATAGCGGAAACCTTTCAGCATCATAATTACGAACAGGTGCCGGGTGTGCTCGTGAATAATCACGGACCGTTCTGCTGGGGCACTGACGCCTTAAATGCCATTCATAACGCAGTTGTATTAGAAACGGTTGCCGAAATGGCCTATCACTCCATTATGCTGAACAAGGATGTAACCCCAATCAATACAGTCCTGCATGAAAAGCATTTTTATCGAAAACACGGAGCAAATGCGTATTATGGCCAGTCATGATACGCCTGTGTCACCGGCTGGCATTCTGATTGACTTGGACGGTACTGTATTCAGAGGAAATGAGTTGATCGAAGGAGCAAGAGAAGCGATCAAAACGCTTAGGAGAATGGGAAAGAAAATCGTCTTTTTAAGCAACCGGGGGAATATCTCCCGTGCCATGTGCAGAAAAAAACTTCTTGGCGCGGGGATTGAAACGGACGTAAACGACATTGTTCTGTCATCAAGCGTGACAGCGGCTTTTCTGAAAAAACATTATCGTTTTTCAAAGGTATGGGTGCTTGGGGAGCAAGGCTTGGTTGACGAGCTGAGGCTGGCCGGTGTGCAGAACGCGAGCGAACCGAAGGAAGCGGATTGGCTCGTGATCTCCCTTCATGAAACGCTCACGTACGACGATTTAAATCAAGCCTTTCAAGCGGCTGCCGGCGGCGCTCGTATTATCGCTACAAACAAAGACCGCTCTTTTCCGAACGAAGACGGAAATGCCATTGATGTGGCTGGAATGATTGGGGCGATAGAGGCTTCCGCACAAGCGAAGACTGAACTTGTTGTCGGAAAACCGTCATGGCTGATGGCGGAGGCTGCCTGTACAGCAATGGGGCTGTCCGCACATGAATGCATGATTATAGGAGACAGCATTGAATCTGACATTGCGATGGGGAAGCTTTATGGCATGAAAAGCGCCTTAGTGCTAACTGGTTCTGCGAAACAGGGTGAACAGCGTTTGTACACGCCGGATTATGTGCTGGATTCTATTAAGGATGTAACCAAATTGGCTGAGGAGGGGATTCTGATATGAATCGTATCGCAGCTGACGTTCAGCGTGCTTTTGAAAACGCCGGAGAAAAGACGTTACCTATAAAAGTTGAAGAAATTGTTCTCGGTAAACAAGCAGCTGATTCGCTTTTGGATTATGTAAAACGAAAAAACAATAAACATATTGTCCTTGTCTGCGACGCGAATACACACCGCATTGCAGGAATTGATCTGGAAAATCAGCTGAATCAAGCAGGATTTCAGGCCGAGTGCCTGATCATTCCAGAAAATGAAGCTGGAGATGTGACAGCTGATGAACGATCGCTCATTCATGTGCTGATCCATACGAAACAAACAACGGATGTCATGATCGCAGTCGGTTCGGGCACGATTCATGATATCGTCCGCTTTGCAGCGTTTCAAAGAGATTTGCCGTTTATTTCTTATCCGACTGCTCCATCTGTAGACGGTTTTACATCAGCAGGGGCGCCGATTATTTTATACGGTACGAAAACAACCATTCAAACGAAGGCCCCGTCTGCACTGTTCGCTGATCTGGATCTATTAAAAGCGGCACCGCAGTCAATGGTGGCGGCTGGATTTGGTGACATGCTCGGTAAAATCACGTCTTTAGCAGATTGGGAAATATCCCGGAATCTTGCCGGTGAGCCTTATTCGCCTGCAGGAGCTAAGATTGTTCAGGAGGCGCTTGCTGCCTGCATTGAACACACAGAAGACATTGCGATGAAAACGGAAACAGGCATACGGGTTTTGATGGAGTCTTTACTTGTATCGGGGCTTGTCATGCTGGCATTAGATCATTCCCGCCCGGCATCAGGCGGAGAGCATCATATTTCACATTGGATTGAGATGGAATTAATGGAGAAAAAACGGCCACAGATTCTTCATGGGGCAAAGGTGGGCTGTGCAGCTGTTTTATTAACTGACACATACAGAAAGCTCGCTCAGGATGACGGGCTGAACGAATTTTCACCGAGTCGGCGGCAAGCCATCCAATCGGCTTATCAAACTCTCCCGGAAGGAGAAGTGCTGGCTGATTGGCTGAGATCAGCCGGAGGCCCTGCGTATTTTGACGAAATCGGTGTCGGGCAGGATTCCGTCAAGAATGCCTTCAGACATGCGCACACCTTAAGAGACCGCTGCACCGGATTAAGAATCATCAATGAAAACAAAACGCTGATCAACCATGGTCTATATGAATAGCCCGCACCTCGAATGGAAGGGGTAACGCAGATGAAAAAAATGACTGTCTGTTTTCTTGTGCTCATGATGTTGCTGACATTGACATTACTCATTGCCGGGTGTTCAGCAGAAAAATCATCCGGCAAATCGGGTGAAACTGAGCTGACCTTTTGGACATTTAACGGGCTTCATGAGCAGTTCTATGTGGAAATGGTGAAGGAATGGAACAAAAAATATCCTGACCGCAAAATTAAGCTGAATACGGTCGTTTATCCATATGGACAAATGCACGATAACTTATCTATCTCCCTAATAGCGGGAGAAGGCGTTCCTGATATTGCAGATGTCGAATTGGCCCGTTTTTCAAACTTTTTGAAGGGCTCTGACATACCGCTTGCCGACTTGACTCCGCTGATTGAAAAGGATCGCGATAAATTCGTTGAGGCGCGGCTGACATTGTACAGCAAAAACGGCAAGCTTTACGGACTCGATACACATGTAGGGACAACGGTCATGTTTTATAACATGGATGTTATGAAAAAAGCCGGCGTCAATCCTGACGATATTAAAACATGGGATGATTACCATAAAGCCGGACAGAAAGTGCGCAAAGTGACCGGGAAGCCGATGGGAACGGTGGAAACAAATGATTCCGCAACGTTCTTATCTATGATTTCACAGCAAAACTCAGGCTATTTTGATAAAAACGGCAAGCTGATCCTCAATAATGACACCAACGTAAAAACACTTCAATATTTAAAAGACATGATCAATGATAAAACGATGATTCCTGCGCCGGGCGGCGGGCATCACAGTGAAGAATACTACGGTTTTATGAACCAAGGAGGAGCTGCTTCAGTCCTCATGCCGATTTGGTATATGGGAAGATTTATAGATTATATGCCTGATCTGAAAGGGAAGATTGCCATCAGGCCGCTCCCGGCATGGAAAGAGGGAGGCGACCGCTCGGCAGGTTTGGGCGGTACGGCAACCGTTGTGCCGAAGCAAGCCAAGCATGTTGAGTTAGCAAAAGAGTTTTTGGCCTTTGCGAAGGGCTCTGAAGAAGGAAATAAAAAACTCTGGAGCGTACTCGGCTTTGACCCGCTTCGCTGGGATGTTTGGAGCTCCAAGGAATTGAAAGAGAAAAACAAATACACGGATTACTTCCAAAACGGAACAGGCATTTTTTCTGTGCTGCTCGATATCAAGGATGAAATCAATCCAATTTATTTACATGAGGATTTTGCCAAGGCTTCAGACCTTGTCAACAGAAGCGTATTGTTCGACGCGCTTAAATCTCAGCAAAAAACGCCTAAACAAGCCTTGGACAGAGCGGCAGGTGAACTGAAACAGAAATAGAATCCCATTCAAAAAGTGAAAGCGGGGAGGTTCTCATGAAACCTGTGAAAACAGGAACGGTTCATCCCGTTCCTTCAGCTGCGAAACAATCAGGCTGGCGAGATGTATTTTATTCGAAAAAAGCGGCGCCCTATCTGTTTACAGCGCCATTCGTTTTATCCTTTCTCGTATTTTTTCTATACCCCATCATTAGTGTCTTCATCATGAGCTTTCAAAGAATATTGCCGGGAGAGGTGTCCTTTGTCGGATTGTCTAATTATACAGCGCTAAACAACCCGACGTTCTATACCGCCCTTTGGAATACGCTGGAATACACCTTTTGGACGCTGATCGTGCTGATTCCTGTTCCATTGCTTCTGGCCATATTCCTGAATTCAAAGCTGGTCAAATTTAGAAATATATTTAAATCAGCACTATTCATCCCGGCATTGACCTCCACCATTGTCGCGGGGATCATTTTTCGGCTGATCTTCGGAGAAATGGAAACGTCTCTGGCCAATTCCATCCTACTCAAACTCGGCTTTTCACCTCAGAACTGGATGAACAATGAACATACCGGCATGTTTTTGATGGTGCTGCTTGCTTCATGGAGATGGATGGGAATCAACATCCTTTACTTTTTAGCCGGTTTGCAAAATGTGCCGAAAGAGCTGTACGAAGCCGCTGATATAGACGGTGCGAATACAATGAAAAAATTTATGCACATCACGCTGCCGTTTCTCAAGCCTGTAACCGTATATGTGCTGACCATCAGCATTATCGGCGGCTTCAGGATGTTTGAGGAAAGCTACGTCCTTTGGCAGAATAATTCCCCGGGTAATATTGGTCTGACGCTTGTCGGATATTTGTATCAGCAGGGACTTGCCTACAACGAAATGGGGTACGGAGCGGCCATCGGCATCGTGCTTTTGATTGTGATCCTTGTTGTCAGCCTGATTTCATTAAAGCTGTCAGGCTCGTTTAAGGGGGAGGGATAAATGTTGCGGCACAGTCCTCAGTTTAGCGTTTATAGAATTGCGCTAACCCTGTTTTTTATTATGCTGAGCCTATTGTATCTTTTTCCGATTTTCTGTTTGCTTTTAGGATCATTAAAGCCGTCATCTGAGCTTTTGCGTGTGGGGCTGAATCTTGAAATTGATCCAAAAGTGATGAGTTTTGATAACTACACATTTCTGTTTAATGGCGGCAGCATTTATTTCAAATGGTTTTTTAACAGTCTTGTACTCGGACTTTTTACGACCGTGCTCACTCTGTTTTTTTCTTCGATGATCGGGTACGGGCTTGCGGTTTATGATTTTAAGGGCAGAAATATCATCTTTGTTCTTGTGCTGATTATCATGATGGTTCCGCTGGAAGTGATGATGCTTCCTTTGTTTAAGCTTACTGTCGGACTGCACTTGATCGATTCATATACAGGTGTCATATTGCCGTTTATCGTTTCACCTGTTGCCGTTTTCTTTTTCAGGCAATATGCTCTTGGCCTTCCAAGAGATCTGCTGGACTCTGCAAGGATGGACGGCTGTACGGAATTCGGCATCTTTTTCAGGATTATGGCACCGCTGATGAAACCGGCTTTCGGCGCGATGATTATCCTTCAGTCCTTAAACAGCTGGAACAACTTCTTATGGCCGCTGATTGTGCTTCGGTCGAAAGAAATGTTTACGCTTCCAATAGGGCTGTCCAGCTTGCTGAGCCCTTATGGCAACAACTATGACATGCTTATATCCGGCTCAGTATTTGCGATTTTGCCGGTGATTATCATTTTCTTGTTTTTCCAAAAGTACTTTATCTCCGGCCTGACGGTAGGGGGAGTCAAAGGTTAATGAAGGAGGAAACGTGTGATGAAAAAAGCGCGAATGATTGTAGACAAAGAATATAAAATCGGTGAAGTAGATAAACGGATTTATGGCTCGTTTATCGAACATATGGGTCGTGCGGTATATGAAGGCATATACGAGCCTGATCACCCTGAAGCGGATGAAGATGGATTTAGAAAAGATGTCCAGTCGCTGATCAAAGAATTACAGGTTCCCATCATCCGCTATCCGGGCGGAAACTTTTTATCCGGATACAACTGGGAGGACGGTGTCGGACCAGTCGAAAACCGCCCGAGACGGCTTGACTTGGCATGGCAAACGACAGAAACCAATGAAGTGGGAACAAATGAATTTTTATCTTGGGCCAAAAAGGTGAACACTGAGGTCAATATGGCCGTCAACCTTGGCACAAGAGGCATAGATGCCGCCCGTAATCTCGTTGAATATTGCAACCATCCGAAAGGCTCTTACTGGAGTGATTTAAGAAGATCGCATGGCTATGAACAGCCGTATGGCATCAAAACATGGTGCTTAGGAAACGAAATGGATGGACCATGGCAGATCGGCCACAAAACAGCTGATGAATACGGACGGCTTGCCGCAGAGACAGCAAAGGTCATGAAGTGGGTTGACCCATCAATTGAACTCGTTGCCTGCGGCAGCTCAAACAGCGGCATGCCGACCTTTATCGATTGGGAAGCGAAGGTGCTTGAGCATACGTATGAGCATGTCGACTATATCTCTCTTCACACTTACTACGGAAACCGGGATAACAATCTGCCAAACTACTTGGCACGTTCTATGGATTTGGATCATTTTATCAAATCAGTCGCTGCGACCTGTGACTATGTAAAAGCGAAAACACGCAGCAAGAAAACTATCAATCTCTCTCTGGATGAATGGAACGTATGGTACCACTCAAATGAGGCTGATAAAAAAGTCGAGCCGTGGATCACTGCGCGTCCGATTTTAGAGGATATTTACAATTTTGAAGATGCCTTATTAGTCGGCTCTCTGCTCATTACGATGCTGCAGCACGCAGACCGTGTGAAAATTGCGTGTCTTGCACAGCTTGTCAATGTCATCGCGCCGATCATGACGGAAAAAGGCGGAGAAGCATGGAGACAGCCGATTTTCTATCCATACATGCATGCTTCTGTTTACGGAAGGGGCGAGTCACTGAAACCGCTTATTTCTTCTCCTAAGTACGATTGTTCTGATTTCACTGATGTGCCATATGTTGATGCTGCTGTTGTGTACTCTGAAGAGGAAGAAACACTCACTATTTTTGCGGTAAACAAGGCTGAGGATCAGATGGAGACGGAGATTTCGCTCAGAGGCTTTGAATCCTACCAAATCGCAGAGCACATCGTACTTGAGCATCAGGATATCAAAGCAACAAACCAGCATAACAGAAAAAATGTCGTTCCGCATTCCAACGGATCATCGTCTGTCAGCGAAAACGGCTTAACTGCTCATTTCACGCCGCTTTCCTGGAATGTGATTCGCCTGAAAAAACAGTCATAAGAATAGCAAAGCCGGAGAGATATCTCCGGCTTGTCTTTCAACTGCCACGAGCCGGCCCGTTCAAGCCGGCTTTTTGTATAGGAAAAAATGACCGCTTTTCACCATAAAATTATGATATATTTATGAAAAACAGCAAAGGGGATGGGAGAAAATGAATGCGGTTACAATTGTGATAGCATCAATGTGTATTTTGGCTATTGCCTATCGTTTATACGGAACATTTATGATGGTGAAGGTTCTCAAAGTGAATGATGACAAGCCAACACCTGCTCATGCGCTTGAGGATGGGAAAGACTATGTGCCTACAAATAAATGGGTTTCGTTCGGCCACCACTTTGCCGCGATCGCAGCGGCCGGGCCGCTGGTGGGACCAATTCTGGCGGCGCAGTTTGGCTATTTGCCGGGATTATTGTGGCTGTTAATCGGGGCGGTAATTGGGGGAGCCGTCCATGATATTGTGGTGTTGTTTGCATCGATGCGCAAAAACGGAAAATCGCTGTCGGAAGTGGCAAAGGATGAGCTTGGCCCTGTTGCAGGATTTTGTACAGGACTGTCCATGCTGTTTATCATCACGATCACAATGGCGGGCCTGTCGATGGTTGTCTTGCATGCGCTTGAACGTAATCCATGGGGAACATTTGCGGTAGGGATTACGATTCCGATTGCGATGGGTGTGGGCTTATTTTATAAGAAAACGGGAAATTTAAAGCTCGCTTCAACGGTCGGCTTTCTCTTTTTAATGGCAGGAGTCTTTATCGGTCCATGGGTACAGACTACCGCGCTCGGTGACTTTTTAACGCTAGATACGAAAACGCTTGCAATCGCGCTTCCTGTTTACGCGTTTTTTGCGGCTGCGCTTCCCGTTTGGCTGCTTCTGGCTCCGCGTGATTATTTAAGCAGCTTTATGAAAATCGGTGTTTTTATCGCTTTGATTGTTGGTGTGTTTGTCGTCAATCCGTCCATTCCGTTCCCTGCGTTTACAGAATTCGTAAAAGGCGGCGGGCCGGTGCTGGCAGGACCTGTCTGGCCGTTCATCTCAATAACCATCGCCTGCGGGGCGATCTCTGGGTTCCATGCCTTTGTCGGTTCAGGAACGACACCGAAAATGCTGAATAAATGGAGTGATATGAAGCCGGTTGCGTTTGGCGCAATGCTTGTTGAGTGTCTTGTCGGCATCATGGCGCTGATTGCAGCGACCGCTTTACAGCCTGCTGATTACTTTGCGATTAACAGCACGCCTGAGGTTTTCCGTACGCTTGGCATGAATGTCGTACATTTGCCTGAATTGAGCAGGGAAATCGGTTTGGACTTAGAAGGAAGAACAGGGGGAGCCGTCACGCTTGCGGTGGGGATGACTTATATTTTTACCGGAATGCCGTTTTTCAGCCATTTGGCCTCATACTTTTTCCAATTTGTCATTATGTTTGAAGCGGTCTTTATTTTAACAGCGATTGACGCCGGCACACGTGTCGCCCGTTATTTGATTCAGGACTTCTTCGGGGAGGTGTATAAGCCGCTGAAGAAAACAGACTGGATTCCGGGATCTGTATTTGCCAGCGCGCTTGCCTGTTTGATGTGGGGGTACTTGCTGTATTCAGGAGATATCGGTTCCATTTGGGCGCTGTTCGGCGTTTCTAATCAGCTGATGGCTTCAGTGGGGCTGATTATCGGAGCGACGATCGTGCTGAAAATCGCCGATAAACGCCGGTACATTCTGACCTGTCTTATCCCGCTTGCCTATTTATATGTCACTGTCAATTATGCGGGCTATTGGATGGTGCGCAATGTGTATCTCAATCCTGAAGCAGCAGGATATAGTGTATTGAATGGCGTATTATCTATCATCATGCTGGTGTTAGGCTTCATCATTATTGTGGCGGCTGTGAAAAAATGGGCGCAGATGTGGAAAGATCCGAGCTTAAGGATGGAAGCATCTATACCGGGCTAGAAGGACTATTGAAAATGCTGAGGGGGGGGGTTGGCAATGAATCTATCAATGAAATATCTTATTCTATACGTATCGGACAGCAAGCGGGCTATTCATTTTTACCGGGATATTTTAGGACTGCCGATTCGTGCTGAACACGGCACGTATGTCGAATTTGATACAGGGTCTACGATATTGGCGTTTAATACGCGGGAAAGCGCCAGAGACATCACGGCGCTGGACATTCCGGATTCATCTGCTTCAAACACATTTGAAATCGGGTTTGTTACTGAAAATGTAGAAGCGGTCATCAAAAGGATGAGAGAACAAGGCGTATCGATTATCGGGGAGCCGAAAGTGAAACCATGGGGGCAGACGGTCGCCTATATCGCTGATCCGGATGGACATTATATCGAAATTTGCAGTCCGATGGAATAACGCACAAAAGCCCAAAACAATATCTGTTTTGGGCTTTCTCATGATGTTTTGTGCCCGGCTGCTTCCAATAGCAAATCAGCCAGGTGAACGGCTCTGACTTTACCGCTTAGTCCTTCGCGTTCAATGCCGAGCTTCATCTGCAGCAGGCAGCCGGGATTTGCTGTTACAATGAGGATCGCTTCGGTTGCTTTAACGGCAGCCATTTTGCTGTCCAGTATTCTCATAGACATTTCAGCTTCGACGATGTTGTAAATTCCCGCTGACCCGCAGCAGCTGTCTGCTTTCTCCATTTCTTTGAATTCAGCCCCTTTGATGCTTTTAAGAAGCTGGCGGGGCTCAAGCGACGTATGCATTACATTTCTAAGGTGGCATGAATCTTGGTAGGTAACGACCTGAGGCGTCTCGAGCGCTAAGTCCATTTGATGGAAATCAAGTTCAACCAAAACGGAAGAAAAATCCTTTAGCTTTTGAACAAAAGCGGCGGCCCGCTCCGACCATTCCGGGTCATCCTTCAGCAAATGATCATATTCGGTCAGAAAGGCTCCGCATCCTCCTGCGTTTGTAATGACAGCATCCACATCTAACGCTTCAAAAGCAGCGATATTTTGTTTCGCGAGCTCTTTCCCTGTGTTTTTTTCACCGCTGTGTCCATGAAGCGCCCCGCAGCAAGCCTGTTCAGGCGGAATGACAATGTCGCAGCCTGCCAGCTGTAAAAGCTTCAATGTGGCGTTGTTGGTCGGTAAAAACATTGTATCCATTAAGCAGCCCGAAAAAAAGGCGACCCGTTTTTTCATGGGACCAATGGACGGCAGGAAACGCGGCCGATGTTTCATGTCTTTGCTTTTTGGAACATCAGGAAGAACAGCTTCCATCGTCCGCAAATGCTCAGGCAGGACCCGAAGCATGCCTGATTTTCGCACAGCGGTTTGCAGTCCTGAACGCTGATACAAACCGATAAGGCTTACAGCTGAGCGCATGCGGTTTTGATGCGGAAACAGCTCGTGAAAAGCCGTCTTTCGCATGACACGTTCACCAAGCGAGTGTTTTTTATTTTGGTGGATAATATCTCTGGCTTCCTCAAGCAGCTGCCCGTATTTCACGCCAGACGGGCATACAGGCTCACAGGCGCGGCAGCCGAGGCAAAGTGACAGCGACCGTTCGACATCTTCATCCGGTTCAATCATACCGTCGGCTACGGCTTTCATTAAGGCGATACGCCCGCGCGGAGAGTGTGTTTCCTGAAATCCCGATTCGATATAGGTCGGACAGGAAGGAAGACAGAAACCGCAGCGCATACAATTTAATAACTCGCCTTCATCCATACGCTCTTTAAATTCATCTTGGATCTGTTTCATTTCTTTTTCTGTTGTCATCTTTCCGCCACCACACGTTTTCTGGCATCTTTCGCAAACATTTTGCCGGGATTTAATATGTTCCGGGGGTCAAATGCCGCTTTCAACGCTTTCATCGCATCAATGCCTTCTTTTTTCAGCTTCATTTCCAAGTAAGGCGCTTTCATTTCCCCGACTCCGTGCTCTCCGGTTATCGTCCCGCCAAGTTCAATCGCTTTCTCAAAAATCTCGGCAAAAGCCTGTTCGACACGTTCCATTTCATCCTTATTTCTTATGTCTGTCGTGCATGTCGGGTGAAGGTTCCCGTCTCCCGCATGGCCAAAGGTGCAGATGGAAATATCATATTTAGCAGCAATATCATTAATCGCTTTAACCATATTGGCGATTTCTGAGCGAGGAACGGTCGCATCCTCTAAAATCGTCGTCGGTTTGAGGCGGGCTAGGGCAGAAAGTGCAGAACGCCGGGCTTCAGTCAGGGCAAACGCTTCCTCCTCTGTTTGTGCGGTCTGAACGGAAACGGCGTCGCCTTTTTTGCAGATCGCCTCAATCTTTTCCATATCCCGTTCAACAGTTTCAAATGGCCCGTCTTGTTCAATTAACAGAACTGCTTTTGCGCTTGTCGGAAGTCCGATTTTGGCATAATCCTCAATCACCAAAAGTGTAGGCTGGTCGAGAAATTCAAGCGTAGCGGGTATAATTTTTGCGGCAATAATGTCCGATACCGTTTGAGCAGCGGCATCGATGTTTTCATAAAGGGCAAGCAGCGTCTTCTTTGTTTCCGGCTTTGGAACAAGTTTGACGATGGCTTCTGTCACAATGCCGAGTGTTCCTTCTGAGCCGACAAAAAGACGTGTGAGATCGTATCCGGCCACATCCTTTGCGAGTTTTCCCCCGGTGCGGATGATGTCACCATTTGCGAGCACAACCTCCAGTCCAATAACATAGTCGCGGGTGACGCCGTATTTTAATCCGCGGAGCCCGCCGGAATTTTCATTGATGTTTCCGCCCATGGTTGATATTTTCATAGAACTCGGGTCAGGCGGATAAAACAAACCTTTGCTTTCAACCGCGCGGATCATATCCAGCGTAATGACGCCCGGCTGAACTGTGGCAGTTAAATTTTCTTCATCAATTTCAAGAATCTGGTTCATGTGCTTAAAGAGAAGCACAAGTCCGCCTTCAGTCGGGCACGTGCCGCCGCACAGGTTTGTCCCTGATCCTCTTGGAACGATCGGCACTCGATGTTCGCTGCAAATTGTTAAAATGCGTGATACTTCATCAGTATTCCTCGGAGCAATCACGGCATCAGGCATAGACTGATACTGAGGCGTCGCATCATATGAATAGACGAGACGGCCGGCATTCGAGTCATCAAAGTTTTCTGGTCCGGAGACCTGAATCAGCTGTTCCTTTACATCCTTGGTGATCATTTCACCCATCCCCCTGTCAAAAAACGCTTCCAATCTATTGTAAGAGAAAAAAAGCAAAGCCTTCCATGGAGAAACATACAAAAAATGAAACTGAAACTCTCTCTATTTT
Organism: Bacillus sp. PS95; assembly: GCF_037963565.1. NCBI lineage: Bacteria > Bacillati > Bacillota > Bacilli > Caryophanales > Bacillaceae > Bacillus > Bacillus sp. PS95. The sequence continues at coordinate 2,894,481 of NZ_CP150160.1, read as the reverse complement.
GTATCTTGATCTAAAAAATAGAGGGCGACGTACATCGTGACGATGTCCTCGGTACGGTCAAAACGTAAACCCGTCAGCTGTTCAGCCTTAGACAGACGATAACGCAATGTATTGATGTGTATATGCATGTCTTCAGCGGTTTGTTTCAAAGACAAATCGTGATGAAAGAAAGTCCGTATCGTATTCATAAGTTCCTGATGCTCTAGCGCCTCTCCTAATACTCTTTGCGGAAATTCGTTTCGGGTTCCCGGGCTGATCTCCGTCAGACACATATCAAGCTTCAGATCCTCTTCAAATATGGGCGTTTTTCGCTTAAGGCTGACAGCCAGCGCTTTTTCCGCTTGCTCGTATGAATCTGTCAGGCTGGAGCTTGCGACAGCCCTTCCGGCGCCAGCTGCTGCAAATTGGCTGTTTGCGGTATTGGCAAACGAACAAATGTGAAGGATCTTCCGTAAAAGCCGATCCCTTTGTTCATGCTGCGGCACTTCATGATTAATCAAAATCCGTTCATTTCCCCACCTGATGAACAAATCCGCAGGGTACGAGGATTTCCAGCTGCGTGCCATTTGTTCAATATCATGACGTGACCACTCATACCCCTGAATAAGAATCATTTGGCGCCGGGAAGAAAGGTCAACACCAAGAAGCTGAGCTTTCTCAAGAAAACTGGGAGACCACTCCTTTAATTGCAGCCAATCGATCATAAAGGACTCCAGCATTCTCTCACGCCACTGGGATTGCTCTAAGTGCCGCGATTCCTTAATGAACAGTTCTGTCATTTTTCGAAGCAGTTCTCCGAATGGCTGAATCTCTGCAGGCTCACCTGTCAGCCCGAAGACGGCAATCACATCATGGTCAAAAAATACAGGGAGGTTTATGCCTGCTTTCACTCCTTTTAACCTTGTTTCATCTTCTTTTGTAATAATCACGCTGCGTCTTTCTTTTGCGCAGATAAGCGCTCCCTCATGAAATTGTCCGACACGCTCATCGTTTGTGCCTGCCATAATAAGACCGTCCGTGTTTACAATAATGACTTCACGTTCGTACATTTTTTTAACTTCAGCAATAATTTTTTTCGCTAATAACGGCTGTAAAAACATGGCGTTCCCCCTCATCATGTTTTTATTATATAAGAAAAAAACCGGGCGCTGTCACCCGGTTTCATGTCTTATTCGGCGGGTTTTAATCCGCCTTCAAGCGTTTTCAGCATTTCGTTTTTCTCACTTTCGGATGCGTGCTGCCAAATGACTTCGAATAATACGCCGAGCCCTGGAAGCATTTTTTCTTCACCGCTTTGAATCGCATCTACGATTGTATGCTCAAGCTGCTCCTGATTATTGCCGGTGACATTGGAGATGACGGCATGACGTAAATTAAGATCCATGTAAAACGCTCCTTTTTCTAAAATGTAATACGTATATTCTAACCCTGCACCTGGTTTATTATGTGCTGTTCTTGCGATATAATAACATCATGTTAAAAAAAGGAGCGCCACATAGACAGTGAAACAAATAGAATCGGCAAAAAACCAAAAAGTGAAGGATTGGAAAAAGCTTCACACAAAAAAAGAACGAACAAAAACAAATACATTTCTGATAGAGGGAGAACACCTCGTTGAAGAGGCGTTGAAAAGCCCGGGCATTGTGAAAGAAATCCTTGTAAAGGATGAAACGAAGATTCCTTCAGATCTAGAGACTGGTATCCAGTGCTATATGCTGAGTGAAGATGCGTTTTCAGCTGTGACTGAAACCGAAACGCCGCAGCAGATTGCTGCTGTGTGCCATATGCCTGAAGAAAAGCTGGCAACGGCACGCAAGGTGCTGCTGATTGACGCTGTTCAAGATCCGGGAAACCTTGGCACAATGATTCGAACGGCTGATGCGGCCGGTTTGGATGCGGTTGTACTCGGTGACGGCACGGCGGACGCCTTTAACGGAAAAACACTGCGATCTGCTCAAGGATCTCACTTCCATATTCCTGTTGTGAGAAGAAACCTGCCTTCATATGTGGACGAATTGAAGGCAGAGGGCGTAAAAGTATACGGCACGGCGCTGCAAAACGGAGCGCCTTACCAGGAGATTCCTCAGTCTGAATCCTTTGCGCTCATTGTAGGAAATGAAGGTGCAGGGGTAGATGCTGCATTGCTGGAAAAAACGGATTTGAACCTGTACGTGCCGCTTTACGGACAGGCTGAATCACTAAACGTTGCGGTTGCGGCTGCCATCCTCGTGTATCACTTGCGAGGATAGTGTTGCGCCAAGCGTTGGATTTCTCTATAATAGAACATAATATTTCAAAAACCGTGACAGAGGACCTCAATTTCTGATCAACTGCTTTCCAGGGAGAAAATGCCGCTGACTGAGAGCATTTTTAACGCAGCCGGAAATTGGCTTCACCTCTTGAGTTGTCGCCGGGACCGCGTACACTGCGCGTAAAGGTGAACCGGAATCTGATTCCGTTATGTCAATGAAGCTGACGACAGCATCAGTCTGTCTGAAATAAGGGTGGTACCGCGGCCACAACTCGTCCCTTGTACAAGGGACGGGTTTTTTTTATTTTCCAAAGACATATGACGGTTTGTTTACATAAAAGGAGGATGCAAAATGGAAGAAAAGCTAAAACAGCTGGAACAAGAAGCTTTAGAACAAGTAGAAGCGGCAAGCTCATTGAAGGTTGTCAATGATATTCGGGTGCAATATCTCGGAAAAAAAGGGCCGATTACAGAAGTGCTGCGCGGAATGGGCAAGCTTTCTGCTGAGGAACGTCCAAAAATGGGGGCGCTCGCGAACGAAGTAAGGGAGCGTATTGCCAATGCGATTGCTGACAAAAACGAGAAGCTTGAAGAAGAGGAAATGAAACAGAAGCTTGCAGGACAGACAATTGACGTCACGCTGCCGGGGAACCCTGTTGCAGTCGGCGGCCGCCATCCGCTCACTGTTGTCATTGAAGAAATTGAAGATTTATTTATCGGTATGGGCTACACAGTCGAGGAAGGGCCAGAGGTTGAAACGGATTACTACAACTTCGAATCGCTCAATCTTCCGAAAGAACACCCAGCGCGCGATATGCAGGACAGCTTTTACATCACAGAGGAAACTTTGATGAGAACGCAAACTTCTCCTGTCCAAACACGTACGATGGAAAAGCATGAAGGCAAAGGTCCCGTTAAAATCATTTGCCCGGGTAAAGTATATCGCCGTGATAACGATGATGCGACGCACTCTCACCAATTTATGCAAATTGAAGGGCTTGTCGTTGACAAAAACATCAGCATGAGTGATTTAAAAGGAACGCTTGAACTCGTTGCGAAAAAAATGTTCGGGCAAGACCGTGAAATCAGACTCCGCCCAAGCTTCTTCCCGTTTACTGAGCCTTCAGTAGAAGTGGATGTGACATGCTTTAAATGTGGTGGAAACGGCTGCTCAGTATGTAAAGGAACAGGCTGGATTGAAATCCTCGGTGCCGGAATGGTTCACCCGAACGTGCTTAAAATGGCTGGCTTTGATCCGAAGGAATATCAGGGCTTCGCATTCGGAATGGGTGTTGAGCGCATCGCGATGCTGAAATACGGCATTGATGATATCCGCCACTTCTATACAAACGATGTCAGATTTATTTCGCAGTTTAAACAGGCGTAAGAGGAGGATGCAAGGATGTTTGTTTCTTATAAATGGTTAGAGGATTATGTTGATTTAAAAGGCATGGACCCGGCTGTTCTTGCTGAAAAAATTACAAGAGCCGGTATTGAGGTTGAAGGAATTGAATACAAAGGAGAAGGCATTAAAGGCGTTGTCATCGGCCATGTGCTGGAGCGCGAGCAGCACCCGAATGCTGATAAGCTGAATAAGTGCCTTGTGGATATCGGAGCTGAAGCCCCTGTACAAATCATTTGCGGCGCGCCGAATGTGGATAAGGGACAAAAAGTCGCAGTTGCAACAGTCGGAGCGGTGCTGCCGGGCAATTTCAAAATCAAAAAAGCCAAGCTTCGCGGTGAAGAATCAAATGGCATGATCTGTTCCTTACAGGAGCTTGGTATCGAAAGCAAACTTGTGGCGAAGGAGTATGCAGAAGGCATTTTCGTATTCCCGAATGACGCTGAAACAGGAAGCGATGCCTTAGCGGCTTTACAGCTTGACGATGCGATTCTTGAGCTGGGTTTAACGCCAAACCGCGCGGATGCCATGAACATGCTTGGTGTTGCTTACGAGGTTGCCGCGATTTTAGACACTGAGGTAAAGCTTCCGCAAACGGATTACCCGGCTGCTTCAGAACAAGCGTCTGATTACATTTCAGTCAAAATTGAAGATCAAGAAGCGAACCCGCTGTACACTGCAAAAATCATTAAAAATGTCACGATTGCTCCGTCACCGCTTTGGATGCAGACAAAGCTGATGAATGCAGGCATTCGTCCGCACAACAACGTCGTTGACATCACAAATTTTGTCCTGTTGGAATACGGACAGCCGCTTCATGCGTTTGATTATGACAGATTTGGCTCTAAGGAAGTTGTAGTAAGAAAAGCAGCTGAGAATGAAATGATCGTCACTCTTGATGATCAAGAACGTAAGCTGTCCGCCGATCACCTTGTTATTACAAACGGAATGAAAGCGCAGGCCGTTGCGGGTGTCATGGGAGGAGCAGAGTCAGAGGTTCAGGAAGATACGAAAACGATTTTGCTTGAGGCTGCGTATTTCAACGGGCAGACGGTTCGCAAGGCTTCCAAAGACCTTGGTTTGAGAAGTGAATCAAGCGTAAGATTTGAAAAAGGAATTGATCCGGCGCGCGTACGTCTTGCAGCAGAACGGGCTGCGCAGCTGATCCATCTGTATGCCGGCGGTGAGGTGCTTGCTGGAACAGTTGAGGAAGATCACCTGACAATCGAAGCAAATAACATTCACGTATCTGCTGACAAAGTGAGCAGCGTTCTAGGCCTGACGATCAGTAAAGAAGAACTGATCAGCATTTATAAACGTCTCGGTTTTACGGTCGGTGAAGCGGATGAACTTCTCGTTGTGACTGTCCCATCACGCCGCGGCGACATTACAATAGAAGAGGATTTAATTGAAGAAGCGGCAAGACTGTACGGATACGATAACATTCCGTCTACGCTTCCTGAGACAGCGGGAACTACAGGCGGATTAACGCCATATCAGGCAAAACGCCGTAAAGTCAGACGCTTCCTTGAAGGCGCAGGCTTATCACAAGCCATCACTTACTCACTGACAAACGAGAAGAAAGCGGCAGCGTTTGCGATTGAAAAATCACTGAATACTGTGCTTGCGCTTCCAATGAGTGAAGAAAGAAGCATTCTCAGACACAGTCTTGTTCCGAATCTGCTTGATTCTGTTTCTTACAACCTTGCGAGGCAGACTGACTCAGTTGCACTGTACGAAGTTGGCTCCGTTTTCCTGACGAAGGAAGAGGACACAAAACCTGTTGAAACAGAACGCGTAGCAGGAGCTATTACCGGATTATGGCGCAAGCAGCTATGGCAGGGTGAAAAGAAACCAGTTGATTTCTTTGTTGTCAAAGGAATTGTGGAAGGGCTGTTAGACAAACTCAACGTCCTAGACAGCATTGAATTTGTACAGTCTGAACGCAAACAGCTGCATCCGGGCAGAACAGCGAACATTTTATTGAATGGTTCTCTGATCGGCTTCATCGGCCAAGTCCACCCTTCATTGGAAAAAGAACTGGATATAAAGGAAACATACGTATTTGAGCTCGATCTTCATGCGTTGCTCGCAGCAGAAACAGCACCGCTTGTTTACACGGCGATTCCAAAATATCCGTCTGTGACACGTGATATCGCCCTTGTAACAGATAAAACCGTCACGAGCGGCCAGCTCGAGAGCGTCATTAAAGAGGCTGGCGGCAAGCTTCTGAAAGAGGTAACCGTCTTTGACGTATACGAAGGCGAACATATGGAGGAAGGCAAGAAGTCAGTCGCTTTCTCACTCCAGTATGTCAACCCTGAACAAACACTGACTGAAGAAGAAGTGACAAAGGCGCACAGCAAAGTGCTGAAAGCGTTAGAAGACACATATCAAGCTGTTTTAAGAGGCTGATAAAAAAGCTTGCAGAGAAATCTGCAAGCTTTTTTCTATGAGCGTTTTTTATCAGCAAGGCGCTGCGCTTTTTGCGTATTGGCGAAATGGAGTTTTGTAAAGGTTCTGAGTGCAGATGCCCCTTTTTTGAGGATCAGCTTGGCGGCCGCTTCATCGACGTGAGGACCGGCCCCTTTTGGAAGCGTCATTCCTGCCGCGCGTGATAGTTTATCCATTTCCATTAAAAACGAATATCTTGCAATGATTGAAGCAGCGGCGACAGCCAGGTGAATACCTTCAGCTTTTGTGCTAAAATAGGTCCGCTCCTTCACAATGTCTCTGCCCTTTAAATGATTGAAGTAGACGCCTGGCTCAGCGAATTGGTCAATCAAAATGGCTTCAGGCTTTACTCCATCCAATTTTCTTAATAAATGTGTGATCGCCTGATTGTGCAGCAATGCTTTCATTTTCCCTTGGCTCATGCCTTTTTCCTGCATGCTGTTATACTTTTCATTTTTTAAAACCAGCAGGCTATATGGAATAGTTTTGATCAGGTTTCGGGCAATCTCGATGATTTGCGGATCTTTTAAATCTTTAGAATCCTTAACACCGAGTTCCTTCATTAAAGGAAGCATGGTTTTGTCGACGTACGCGCATACAACCGTCATTGGGCCAAAGTAATCTCCGGTTCCGACTTCGTCAGAACCGATAACAGACATTCCGGCGATATCTGCCGGAGGGGCATAGCGGGGATCAGCCGGCTTTTTGGCCATTTTCTTCTTTTCCGGCTCTGCTGTTCCCCAGCGCGCGGATTCTGCCGCTGCGTTTTTGCCTTGAAACAAGACCTTGCCGGATTGATATGCTGTAATGGTACAGCCGGGCGGTTTCGCCTGAAAAACGGCTCCCTGCGGAACAGAGGCTGTAAGCGAACCGCTGTACGTCATTTTCATTTGGTCAATAGCAGACAACGATACTTTTATCACTGAATGGGACACGTAATAATCTCCTTTTTTTACACTTTTCACTGTATATACCAGTGTATCATAACAGCGGGAGGCTCGTCTTTCCATTCATTTAATAAACGTGTTATGATAAGAACTAGGATTCTCGCGGAATGGAGGAGAAACGTTGTCTGACGGCAAAAAAACAAAAACAACCGTTGACATTTACGGCCAGCACTTCACGATTGTCGGTGAAGAAAGCAGAGCCCATATGAGGTATGTCGCCGGAATTGTTGATGATAAAATGAGAGAAATCAATGAAAAAAATCCATACCTTGATATAAATAAACTTGCAGTGCTGACAGCGGTAAATGTGGTGCACGATTATGTCAAATTACAAGAGAAATGTGAAAAACTGGAGCGTCAGCTTAAAGAAAAGGATTGAACAACTATGCTAGATATCATCATCTTAATCTTGCTCCTGATGGGGACTTTACTGGGGTTAAAACGCGGTTTTATCCTGCAGTTTATCCGCTTGACGAGCTTTATTTTATCAATTGCCTTTGCGGCTTTATTCTATAAAAACGTGGCACCGCATTTACATTGGATTCCCGCACCCGATTTTTCAGCGGGACAGCCGGCTCTTTCTTTTTTTACGGGGAATTTGGAAGCAGCGTACTATAATGCGATTGCGTTTATCGTTTTATTTATCATTGCTAAAATCTTACTGAGAATCATCGGCTCGTTCCTGAGTATTGTAGCCGGCATTCCGGTGATTAAACAAATCAACCAGATGCTGGGAGCCGTTCTCGGTTTTCTAGAAGTCTATTTATTTACATTTGTGCTGCTGTATGTCGCATCCGTTCTGCCGGTAGATGCGTTGCAGCAAATGATGGGGCAATCGTCTCTCGCAAATGTGATCATTAACCATACACCGTACTTGTCAGGGCTTTTACAAGAGCTGTGGACACAGTACGGGGCATAAAAAAACTTCTCTTGTCCGGAGAAGTTTTTTTCAAGTATGATGGAAACATATGTGAACGTCTGGGGGTTATGATATGCATAAAAAAGATATTATCCGGCTGCTTGAAACCATTGCAGTCTATATGGAACTCAAAGGGGACAACCCGTTTAAAGTATCCGCCTTCCGAAAAGCGGCGGCAGCTCTGGAACAGGACGACCGAAGCTTATCAGAAATGGACGATATGATGTCGCTGTCCGGCATTGGAAAAGGAACGTACAGCGTCATTAAAGAGTATATAGATGAAGGAAAGTCAAGCACGCTCGAATCGCTTCAGAAAGAAGTGCCGGAAGGACTCGTGCCTTTATTGAAGCTGCCGGGGCTCGGCGGCAAAAAAATCGCAAAGCTGTATAAAGAGCTCGGCGTACACGATGCAGAATCTCTGAAGGAAGCCTGTGAGCAGCAAAAGGTCCAGGGTCTTGCGGGCTTCGGCAAAAAATCGGAAGAAAAAATATTACAGGCGCTCGGGGAAGCCGGAAAACAGCCTGAACGGTTCCCGATCGGATACGCCCTCCGGATCGCGCGGGAAATTGAGGAGCATCTTTCTCAATTTACGCATATCATCAAATTTTCTCGTGCCGGAAGTCTCCGCAGAGCGCGGGAAACGGTGAAGGATCTGGATTATATCATTGCTACAGATCATCCGGCTGAAGTAAGAGAGCAGCTTCTTGAGCTGCCAAACATCAAAAGCGTGATCGCAAGCGGAGATACGAAGGTGTCCGTCATCCTTTCCTTTGAATATGAAACAAGCGTCGATTTCCGTCTTGTGACGGAAGAGCAGTTTCCGACAACACTCCATCATTTTACGGGATCAAAGGATCACAATATTAAGATGCGCCAAATCGCCAAAGAACGCGGCGAGCGGATCAGTGAATACGGCGTTGAGACAGTTGAAACCGGAGAGATCAAAACATTTCCGAGTGAACGTGAATTTTATGCGCACTTCGGCCTGCCGCTGATTCCGCCGGAAATTCGTGAAAGCGGACAGGAAGTGGAAACCTACAGCGACAGCATTGAACTGATAGAGCTCGGGCAAATCAAAGGTGATCTCCACATGCACTCAACGTGGAGCGATGGCGCATTTTCGATCAGAGAGATGGCTGAAGCCTGCATCAAAAAAGGCTATCAATACATGGCGATCACCGATCACTCACAATATTTAAAGGTCGCCAACGGCCTTACTGCAGAAAGACTTAAGCAGCAGGCAAAAGAAATTGACGCGCTGAATGAGGAGTTTGAAAACTTCCGTATTTTGAAAGGCGTTGAGATGGATATCCTGCCTGACGGTACGCTCGATTATGATGACGATGTGCTTGCGGAAATGGATATCGTTATTGCATCGATTCATTCCAGTTTTAATCAGCCGGAACACGTGATTATGAAACGGCTTGAGACGGCACTGACAAACAAGCATGTTGACATTATCGCACACCCGACCGGGCGCCTTATCGGCAGACGGGCCGGTTACGAAATCGATATTGATCAGCTGATTGAGCTTGCGAGGAAAACAAATACGGCGCTTGAACTCAACGCCAACCCTGCGCGCCTTGATCTGCGCACAGAGCATTTAATGAAAGCAAACGAACAAGGGGTTACATTGGTGATTAATACTGATGCCCATAATATTGAGATGTTAGACGATATGAAAACTGGCGTTACTGCCGCGCGCAAAGGATGGACGGAAACGAAAAACGTTCTGAATGCCCGGTCGCTTAAAGACGTAGAGGCATTTCTGAAGCGCAACGATTAAGTAAGGAGGCTCACACAATCGTGCAGCAAAAAGTATTATCAGCTCTTGAATTTCATAAAGTGAAAGAACAGGTTATTGGGCATGCCGCTTCATCGCTCGGAAAAGAAATGCTTCTCGAGCTTAAGCCTTCTGCTTCTATAGACGAAATCAAAAAACAGCTGGATGAAGTAGACGAAGCTTCTGACATTATCCGGCTGAGAGGCCAAGCGCCATTTGGCGGCCTTGTAGATATCAGAGGAGCGTTAAGACGGGCGGAAATCGGCAGCGTTCTCAGTCCTTCTGAATTCACTGAAATCTCAGGCCTGCTTTATGCAGTTAAACAAATGAAACATTTTATCACGCAAATGGCTGAAGACGGTGTCGACATTCCGCTGATCCATCAGCATGCTGAACAGCTTATCACGCTGTCCGATTTAGAGCGGGACATTAATTCCTGCATTGATGATCACGGAGAAGTGCTTGATCATGCATCGGAAACATTAAGAGGAATCCGCACACAGCTCAGAACACTCGAATCAAGAGTCAGAGACCGGTTAGAGTCGATGCTGCGTTCCTCTTCCGCATCGAAAATGCTGTCTGATACGATTGTTACGATTCGGAATGACCGCTTTGTGATCCCGGTCAAACAGGAGTACAGATCCAGCTATGGAGGAATTGTGCACGACACCTCATCCTCTGGTGCGACACTATTCATTGAACCGCAGGCGATTGTAGATATGAACAATTCCCTTCAGCAGGCGAAAGTGAAAGAAAAGCAAGAAATTGAACGGATTTTGCGTGTGCTGACAGAGAAAACGGCAGAGTATACAGAGGAGCTATTTCTAGATTTGCAAGTGCTGCAGACGCTTGACTTTATTTTTGCAAAAGCTAGATATGCAAAAGCGGTTAAAGCGACAAAACCGATTATGAACGACACCGGCTTTATCCGTTTGAAAAAAGCCCGCCATCCATTGCTTCCGCCTGATCAGGTTGTTGCCAATGACATCGAGCTTGGCCGCGATTTTTCAACCATTGTCATCACAGGGCCAAACACCGGGGGGAAAACAGTCACCCTTAAAACGTTAGGCCTGCTAACCTTAATGGCGCAGTCAGGTCTTCATATCCCGGCAGATGAAGGGTCAGAAGCGGCAGTATTTGAGCACGTATTCGCTGATATCGGTGATGAACAGTCGATTGAGCAAAGTTTAAGTACGTTCTCATCCCATATGGTGAATATTGTCGGCATTTTAGAACAGGTCAATGAAAACAGCCTTGTGCTTTTCGATGAACTTGGTGCAGGGACAGATCCGCAGGAGGGGGCGGCCCTCGCCATGAGCATCTTGGATGACGTGCATCGCACCAATGCACGAGTGTTAGCTACGACGCATTATCCGGAATTGAAGGCGTACGGCTATAACAGAGAAGGCGTCATGAATGCCAGCGTTGAATTTGACATCGAAACGCTGTCACCGACCTATAAACTTTTAATTGGTGTGCCGGGTCGAAGCAATGCTTTCGAAATTTCAAAACGCCTCGGGCTCCCGGACCATATCATCGGGCAGGCGAAGTCAGAAATGACGGCCGAGCATAACGAAGTCGATACGATGATTGCGTCGCTGGAACAAAGCAAAAAACGTGCGGAAGAAGAGCTTTCTGAGACAGAATCAATCAGAAAAGAAGCGGAAAAACTGCATAAAGAGCTGCAGCAGCAAATCATCGAGCTTAACAGCAAAAAAGACAAAATGCTTGAAGAGGCAGAACAGCAGGCTGCTGAAAAAGTAAAAGCGGCAATGAAAGAAGCCGAGGACATTATTCATGAATTGCGCACCATAAAAGAAGAACACAAATCCTTCAAGGATCACGAGCTGATTAACGCGAAGAAACGGTTAGAAGGCGCTATGCCTGCTTTTGAAAAGTCCAAGAAACCGGAAAAGCCGAAAACGCAAAAACGCGACTTTAAGCCTGGCGACGAGGTGAAAGTCCTCACTTTCGGGCAAAAAGGAACATTGCTCGAAAAAACAGGCGGCAATGAATGGAACGTTCAAATCGGTATTTTAAAGATGAAAGTAAAAGAAAAAGATCTGGAGTTTATCAAATCAGCTCCGGAGCCAAAAAAAGAAAAAATGATTACAGCGGTCAAAGGAAAGGACTATCACGTATCGCTTGAACTTGATCTTCGCGGCGAACGCTATGAAAATGCCCTCAGCCGGGTTGAAAAATACTTGGATGATGCGGTGTTAGCCGGATATCCAAGAGTGTCAATCATCCACGGAAAAGGAACCGGCGCTTTAAGAAAAGGCGTACAGGATCTTCTGAAAAACCACCGCAGCGTCAAAAGTTCCCGTTTCGGTGAAGCAGGTGAGGGAGGATCAGGCGTTACGGTTGTTGAACTAAAATAAAAGGGAGTATGGCCATGAGTGATTTTTGGGAAAACGAGCTTGTGGAAATCGCGGCATATTACAGTGTCGCGGTTCTCTGCCTCGTCCTCTTTTTGACTGTGTTTGAGCTGGTGACGGCTTATAAAAACTGGGAAGAGATTCAAAAAGGAAATCTTGCGGTGGCAATGGCGACCGGCGGAAAAATTTTGGGAATCGCAAACGTATTTCAGCATTCCATCTCCCAGCATAATTCGCTGCTGCAAATGATCGGCTGGGGCGTTTACGGGTTTGTTATGCTTCTGATCAGCTACTTTATTTTTGAGTTTTTGACTCCGCGGTTTAAAATTGATCAGGAAATCGAAAATGATAACCGGGCTGTCGGCTTTATTTCATTTGTCATTTCTGTCGGGCTTTCTTTTGTGGTGGCAGCCGGAATATAAGGGGACGGAGAATAGATGGAAAAGCTTGCGAAAATACTGCTCGCCGCAGCGGGAATCTTTTTGTTAATTGGTCTTATATATCTGTTCATATTATGAGAAAAAGAAAGATTTACCTTTCTTTTTCTTTTTTTTGCCGTCCATCTGCTATAATGATAAGGTGGATCTCTAAAATCGAAAGGGGAGGTTTTATGCAGTCTCAAAAGCCGTGGCTTGCCGAGTATCCCAACGATATCCCGCATGAGCTTCCGTTGCCGAATAAAACCCTGCAATCCATCCTGACAGACTCCGCCGCACGATTCCCTGATAAAACCGCAATATCGTTTTATGGAAAAAAACTCACCTTTCATGACATTCTGACGGATGCTCTTAAACTTGCAGCTTTTTTGCAGTGCAATGGCCTGCAAAAAGGAGACAGAGTGGCTGTTATGCTGCCCAATTGCCCGCAAACAGTGATTTCTTATTATGGCGTCTTGTTTGCCGGTGGCATCGTGGTGCAGACGAATCCGCTTTATACCGAGCATGAGCTTGAATACCAGCTTAGAGATGCTCAGGTAAGTGTGATCATCACCTTAGATTTACTTTTCCCGAAGGTAATAAAAATGAAAACGTTATCAATAGTCGACCAGATTTTGATAACCAGCGTAAAAGACTATTTGCCTTTTCCGAAGAATATTCTTTACCCGCTGACGCAAAAACAAAAAGTGCATATCGACTTTGACAAAACAGCTGACATTCACACGTTCGCTTCCAGTATGAAGCAGGAAAAAACTGAACTCCTGACAATCCCGAAGATCGATCCTGAGCATGATATCGCTGTCCTCCAGTATACCGGAGGAACAACCGGAGCTCCAAAAGGGGTCATGCTCACGCACCAAAATATTTTGGCAAATACTGAAATGTGCGCCGCTTGGATGTATGACGTGAAAGAAGGCGCTGAAAAAGTGCTGGGCATCGTTCCATTTTTTCATGTCTACGGACTGACGGCAGTCATGAACTATTCGATTAAACTAGGCTTCGAAATGATTCTTCTTCCTAAGTTTGATCCGCTCGAAACACTGAAAATCATCGACAAACACAAACCGACGCTCTTTCCTGGCGCACCGACAATTTACATTGGCCTTTTGCATCACCCTGAATTGCAGCATTATGATCTGTCATCCATTAAAAGCTGTCTTAGCGGATCAGCCGCGCTCCCCGTGGAGGTAAAGCAGAAATTTGAAAAGGTGACTGGCGGAAAGCTTGTGGAAGGCTATGGTTTGTCTGAGGCATCCCCAGTGACGCACGCCAACTTTATCTGGGGAAAAAACAAGCCGGGCAGTATCGGCTGTCCTTGGCCGAGTACGGACGCTGCGATCTATTCTGAAGAGACGGGTGAGCTTGCCGCTCCGTATGAGCATGGAGAAATCATTGTAAAAGGTCCGCAAGTCATGAAAGGATACTGGAATAAACCAGAGGAAACCGCCGCAGTGCTGAGAGATGGCTGGCTGTTCACCGGGGACATGGGCTATATGGATGAAGAAGGCTTTTTCTATATTGCTGACAGGAAGAAGGATATCATCATTGCCGGCGGTTACAATATTTACCCGCGTGAGGTAGAAGAAGCGCTTTATGAACATGAAGCCATCCAGGAAATTGTTGTCGCAGGCGTTCCCGATTCCTACAGAGGAGAAACAGTAAAAGCATTTGTCGTATTAAAGAAAGGCGCAAAAGCCGATGCAGAAGAACTGGACGCTTTTGCGAGATCACGTCTAGCTCCCTATAAGGTGCCCAAAGCCTATGAGTTCAGAAAGGAGTTGCCGAAAACGGCGGTGGGAAAAATTTTAAGAAGGCGTTTACTTGAAGAAGAAACCGAAAATCATCATATCAAATAAAAAAAGAGAACGCCTATGAATAAACTTGACAAACCTGAAAATCCTTCTTATCATGAAATTATGAATGAATAGTCATTCATTTCTATAGGAAGGAACGATGAACATTGAAGCAAAAACGGCCAAAGTATATGCAGATTATTGATGCAGCAGTAGAAGTCATTGCAGAAAACGGCTACCACCAGTCACAGGTATCCAAAATTGCCAAACAAGCCGGGGTAGCGGACGGCACCATCTATCTCTATTTTAAAAACAAAGAAGATATTTTAATTTCTCTTTTCAAAGAAAAAATGGGTCAATTTATTGAGCGGATGGAAGAGGACATTAAAGAAAAAGCAACAGCGAAAGAGAAATTGGCGCTTGTGATTTCAAAGCATTTTTCCCTTTTAGCGGGTGACCATAATCTCGCGATTGTCACGCAGCTTGAGCTCCGCCAATCCAACTTGGAGCTGCGCCAAAAAATCAACGAAATATTAAAAGGCTACTTAAATATTTTGGATGGCATTTTGACGGAAGGTATACAATCAGGCGAAATAAAAGAAGGCCTCGATGTCCGCCTCGCCCGGCAGATGATTTTTGGAACGATTGACGAAACTGTGACAACTTGGGTGATGAATGACCAAAAGTACGATCTCGTTGCGCTTTCAAACAGCGTTTTAGAATTATTGGTATCCGGAATTCACAATAAGTAAAGGAGTTCTGTCCTATGAATGCAATTTCACTTGCGGTTGATCAATTTGTGGCAGTCTTGACGATTCACAATCCGCCGGCAAACGCACTTTCCAGCCGGATATTAGAAGAGCTGTCTTCCTGTCTTGATCAATGTGAGACAGATGCAGGCGTACGAAGCATTATCATTCACGGCGAGGGAAGATTTTTCTCAGCCGGCGCTGATATTAAAGAATTTACATCGCTTAAAGGCAATGAGGATTCCTCATTGCTCGCTGAGCGCGGCCAGCAGTTAATGGAGAGAATCGAAAGTTTTCCAAAACCGATTATCGCAGCGATTCACGGCGCTGCTCTCGGAGGCGGGCTGGAGCTTGCGATGGCCTGTCATATCAGAATCGCAACAGAAGATGCTAAGCTGGGGCTCCCGGAGCTTAATCTCGGTATCATTCCGGGTTTTGCGGGGACACAGCGCCTTCCGAGATATGTCGGTACAGCCAAAGCATTAGAGCTTATCGGATCAGGAGAACCGATATCCGGAAAAGAAGCGCTTGATCTCGGACTTGTCTCAATTGGAGCGAAAGATGAGGCAGAAGTAATTGAAAAAGCAAAAGCACTTGCCGCTAAGTTTGCAGAGAAAAGCCCGCAAACGCTGGCATCTTTGCTTGAGCTTCTTTATTCCAACAAGGTGTATTCCTATGAAGGCAGCTTAAAGCTTGAAGCAAAGCGATTTGGGGAAGCATTTGAGTCAGAGGACGCCAAGGAAGGCATCCAGGCATTTCTCGAAAAAAGAAAGCCTCAGTTCAAAGGCGAATAAAAGGGGATATGATCATGAATCTATTTGTACTGATGAAACGGACGTTTGACACAGAAGAAAAAATTGTCATTGAAACAGGAAAGATTCAGGATGACGGAGCGGAATGGATCATTAATCCATATGATGAGTACGCGATAGAAGAAGCCATCCAGCTGAAGGAAAAGCATGGCGGCACGATCACCGCCGTCACGGTCGGCGGTGAAGAAGCGGAGAAAGAATTGCGTACGGCGCTTGCCATGGGTTGTGACCAAGCTGTTTTAATCAACATAGAAGATGATCTTGAAGAACCCGACCAATATTCCATTTCTCAAGTTTTATACCACTATATGAAAGATCAGGAGTTTGATTTGATTCTCGGGGGAAATGTTGCCATTGACGGAGGATCAGGACAAGTGGCGCCTCGGCTTGCCGAGCTACTGGACATTCCGTGTATCACTACGATCACCAAACTCGAAATCAACGGCACTGATGCAGAAGCAGAAAGAGACGTCGAAGGGGATGTTGAAAAAATCAAAACGACGCTCCCATTGCTTGTCACAGCTCAGCAGGGCTTAAACGAGCCGCGCTATCCATCGCTTCCGGGAATTATGAAGGCTAAGAAAAAGCCGCTTGAAGAGCTTGAACTTGATGATCTTGACTTGGACGAAGAGGATGCCGAACCAAAGCTGAAAACCATTGAACGTTTTCTGCCGCCGAAAAAAGAAGCCGGGAAGCTTCTCCAAGGTGAGCCTGCTGAACAGGCAAAAGAGCTTGTTTCATTGCTCCGCAGCGAAGCTAAAGTCATTTAAAGCTTGGACATTCAAAGAAACAGGGGGATGTTAGAATGGGAAAAAAAGTGATCGTGCTTGGAGAAATACGCGATGGGGAATTGCGGAATGTCACCTTTGAAGCAATAGCTGCAGGAAGAACCATTTCAGGAGATGGGGAAGTCATCGGTGTTCTCATCGGTGAAAATGTACAAAGCATTGCACAAGAGCTTATTCATTACGGAGCAGATAAAGTTCTTACCGCTGAGGACCCGAAGCTGAAAACATACACGGCAGACGGGTACAGCCAGGTCATGAGAGGTGTTATCGAGCAAGAAAATCCTGATTCAGTCATCTTCGGGCATACGGCAATGGGCAAGGATCTTTCACCGAAGCTTGCTGCCCGGCTGCAAACAGGCTTAATTTCTGATGCTATAGATGTAAGCGTTACCGGAGGGAATGTTGTGTTCACACGGCCGATTTACTCGGGGAAAGCTTTTGAACGCGTCATTTCAACCGATCCGATGATCTTTGCAACAATTCGCCCCAATAACATTCAAGCTTCAGAAAAAGACACCAGCAGATCGGGAAGCATCGAAAGCATAAATGTCTCTCTTACTGACCTTCGCACCGTGATTCAAGAGGTCGTCAAAAAAACGGCGGACGGTGTTGATCTCTCCGAAGCGAAAATTATCGTTGCGGGCGGCCGAGGAGTCAAAAGCATGGAAGGATTTCAGCCTCTGCAGGAGCTTGCAGAGGTGCTAGGGGCCGCAGTCGGGGCTTCTCGCGGGGCATGTGACGCTGATTATTGCGATTATGCTCTCCAAATCGGGCAGACGGGGAAAGTCGTTACTCCGGATTTGTACATTGCATGCGGCATTTCCGGCGCCATCCAGCATTTGGCCGGCATGTCAAACAGCAAGGTGATCGTCGCCATCAATAAAGACCCCGAAGCCGATATCTTTAAAATAGCGGATTACGGCATCGTCGGTGATTTATTTGAAGTTGTCCCGTTATTAACTGAGGAATTCAAACAATTGAATATACACTCATAAAGGAAATCCCGGACTTTAAAAGTTCGGGATTTTTTCATATTTATAAATACATACGTACAAATATAAAAACAATAGAAAATATCGTTGACATGTACGAACATATATAATATGGTTACTTTAAAAGCGCTTACATTCATGCTGACTCCTCAGGCAAACGACAGATCACATATTTGACTGTGGTGCTTTTCATATTCGTATGAAAGGAATGATCAGAGGCATGTCTGAACATCAAGCAGTGATTCAAACAGATATCGCAAAAGGAACCATTAACAAAAATATATACGGTCATTTTGCTGAGCATTTAGGAAGAGGGATTTATGAGGGGATCTGGGTCGGAACGGACTCAGACATCCCCAATATCAACGGGATACGAAAGGACGTGCTGGAGGCGCTCAAACAGCTGCACATTCCTGTCCTCAGGTGGCCGGGCGGGTGTTTTGCGGACGAATACCATTGGGCAAACGGTGTCGGTGACCGTAAGACAATGCTGAACACTCACTGGGGCGGTACAATTGAATCAAATGAATTCGGAACGCATGAATTTATGATGCTTTGCGAGCTGCTTGAATGCGAGCCATATATTTGCGGCAATGTCGGAAGCGGAACCGTTCAGGAAATGTCGGAGTGGATTGAGTATATGACATTTGAAGAAGGCACGCCGATGTCAGACTGGAGAAAGCAAAATGGAAGAGAAGAGCCTTGGAAGCTGAAATATTTCGGTGTGGGCAATGAAAACTGGGGCTGCGGCGGCAACATGCATCCCGAATACTACGCAGATCTGTACCGGCGTTTTCAGACTTATGTCCGCAATTACAGCGGGAATGACATTTATAAAATTGCAGGCGGCGCAAATGTGGATGATTTTAATTGGACGGACGTGCTTATGAAAAAAGCCGCTGGCCTGATGGACGGGTTGAGTCTTCATTATTACACGATTCCGGGGGATTTCTGGAAGGGCAAAGGATCAGCCACAGAATTCACGGAAGATGAATGGTTTATTACGATGAAAAAAGCCAAATACATCGATGAATTGATTCAAAAACACGGCACGATTATGGACCGGTACGATCCGGAGCAGCGGGTCGGGCTGATTATTGATGAATGGGGCACGTGGTTTGATCCCGAGCCAGGCACGAATCCCGGTTTCTTATATCAGCAAAACACCATTCGTGATGCACTGGTGGCGGCTTCTCATTTCCACATTTTCCATCAGCATTGCCGCCGGGTGCAAATGGCCAACATCGCCCAAACAGTAAACGTTCTGCAAGCGATGATTTTGACTGAGGGAGAGCGGATGCTTTTGACACCGACGTACCATGTATTCAATATGTTTAAGGTGCATCAGGACGCTTCTCTTTTAGCCACAGAGACAATGTCTGCCGACTATGAATGGAACGGTGAAACGCTTCCGCAAATCAGCATTTCAGCGTCGAAACAAGCTGAAGGCGATATCAATATCACAATTTGCAACATCGATCACCAAAACAAAGCGGAGGCGGAAATCGAGCTGAGAGGCCTACACAAGGCAGCGGACCATTCCGGAGTCATTCTTACGGCAGAAAAAATGAATGCGCATAACACGTTTGACGATCCTCATCATGTCAAACCGGAATCCTTCAGGCAATACACGCTCAGCAAAAACAAACTGAAAGTAAAACTCCCGCCAATGTCAGTCGTCTTACTTACGCTGCGTGCTGATTCTTAATCGCGCAAGAGCGCCGGAGCTTCATGCCGGCGCTCTTTTTCAGGTTTTAAAACAGCTCCGGCAGGGCATGGTAAAGTACATGACAGTGAAGAGGAGATGTGATCTTATGCTTCGTACCATTTTAATGATTATTGGGGCAATTGTTGTGATCGGGGCCATTATCAGATTTGTGTTTTAAAAAAAGAGCATATCCCATTCAACCATATAAAAATGAGTAAACCGGCTGTGATCAGGAAAAAATAATTTGTAAGCATTAAAATAGCGTGAACGAATGGGAGATGCTATACTAAAAATCATCATTTCACATTGGAGGAATTCAATAATGGCTATCGTAAAAGCAACTGATCAATCTTTCTCAGCTGAAACAAGTGAAGGCGTCGTACTGGCAGACTTCTGGGCTCCTTGGTGCGGACCTTGTAAAATGATTGCACCTGTTCTTGAAGAATTGGATCAAGAAATGGGAGACAAACTGAAAATCGTAAAAATTGATGTAGATGAAAACCAAGAAACTGCCGGAAAATACGGCGTTATGAGCATCCCGACTCTTCTTGTGTTAAAAGACGGCGAAGTAGTTGAAACTTCAGTCGGCTTCAAACCAAAAGAAGCGCTTCAAGAGCTTGTAAACAAACATCTTTAATTTTCCGCTGCTTACATGCCAGAGCGATTCCGATTGAGGGATCGCTTTTTTTATTCGCCAATTGTGAATCATAGAGAAAAACAAACGTTCGTGTTAAACTGGAAATAAAGGATTAAACATAAGGAAGGGTAACATATGAACAAACAACTGAAAGAAAAACTCGCCCTCCTTCCTGATCAACCGGGTTGTTATCTCATGAAGGACCGGCAGCAGACTGTGATCTACGTAGGGAAAGCAAAAGTGCTGAAAAACAGAGTGCGCTCCTACTTCACCGGTTCTCACGACGCGAAAACCCAAAGGCTTGTGACGGAAATCGAGGATTTTGAATATATCGTGACGTCCTCCAATCTTGAAGCGCTTATTTTAGAAATGAATCTGATCAAAAAGCATGATCCGAAATACAACGTCATGCTCAAAGACGACAAAACCTATCCTTTCATAAAACTCACCCATGAACGCCACCCAAGGCTGATTGTCACCCGCAATGTCAAAAAAGACAAAGGGCGCTATTTCGGGCCGTATCCGAATGTACAGGCAGCAAGGGAAACAAAAAAACTGCTCGACCGTCTGTATCCTCTCAGAAAATGCTCCAAGCTCCCGGACAGAGTGTGCCTTTACTATCATCTGGGCCAATGCCTCGCTCCGTGTGTAAAGGATATTTCCGAAGAGACGAACAGAGAGCTGGTTGAAAGCATTACACGTTTCTTAAGGGGCGGCTATAATGAGGTCAAAAAAGAGCTTGAAGAGAAAATGCATGAAGCTGCTGAGAATCTTGAGTTTGAACGAGCAAAAGAGCTTCGTGACCAAATGGCCCATATTGAATCAACGATGGAAAAACAAAAAATGACGATGAACGATCTAGTCGACCGTGATGTATTCGCGTACGCGTACGATAAAGGCTGGATGTGCGTGCAGGTCTTTTTCATCCGCCAAGGAAAGCTCATTGAACGCGATGTCAGCATGTTCCCGCTTTATCAGGAAGCAGATGAAGAGTTCCTCACGTTCATCGGGCAGTTCTATTCAAAAAACAACCACTTCCTTCCGAAGGAGATTTTAGTTCCGGACAGCGTAGATCAATCTATGATCGAGCAGCTGCTGGAAACAAACGTTCACCAGCCGAAAAAAGGCCCGAAAAAAGAACTGCTCATGCTTGCCCATAAAAATGCGAAAATCGCATTGAAAGAAAAATTCTCTTTAATCGAACGGGACGAGGAGCGTTCAATCGGGGCAGTGCAGAAACTAGGTGAGGCATTAAATATTTATACGCCGCACAGAATTGAAGCGTTTGACAACTCAAACATACAGGGGACAAACCCGGTTTCCGCGATGATTGTGTTTATCGATGGCAAACCATACAAAAAGGAATACCGCAAATATAAAATCAAAACTGTTACAGGGCCGGATGATTACGGTTCTATGAGAGAGGTTGTCAGAAGACGCTATACGAGAGTGCTTCGTGAGAATCTGCCGCTGCCCGATCTGATTATCATTGACGGAGGAAAAGGGCAGATCAACGCAGCAAGGGATGTCATTGAAAATGAACTCGGCTTGGATATCCCGATCGCCGGTTTAGCGAAAGATGAAAAACACAGAACCTCAAATTTACTGATCGGTGAGCCGCTGGAGGTGGTGTATCTGGAACGAAACAGCCAGGAATTTTACCTCCTGCAGCGCATTCAGGACGAGGTGCACCGTTTTGCAATCAGTTTTCACAGGCAAATCCGCGGCAAAAGCGCGTTTCAATCCGTTTTGGACGACATCCCGGGTATCGGAGAGAAAAGAAAGAAAATGCTGTTAAAGCATTTCGGTTCCGTTAAAAAAATGAAGGAAGCAAGCCTTGAGGACATCAAAAAAGCCGGTGTTCCCACAGCGGCGGCTCAGCTCCTTTACGACAAATTGCAAAAATAATGTTGTCCTTTTAAATAAGATCTGATAAAATGTGAACTAATTTCATAGTTAGATCGTGTTATATGGTGAAGATAGAGGTGCGAACTTCAAGAGTATGCCTTTGGAGAAAGATGGATTCTGTGAAAAAGGCTGAAAGGGGAGCGTCGCCGAAGCAAATAAAACCCCATCGGTATTATTTGCTGGCCGTGCATTGAATAAATGTAAGGCTGTCAAGAAATCATTTTCTTGGAGGGCTATCTCGTTGTTCATAATCATTTATGATGATTAATTGATAAGCAATGAGAGTATTCCTCTCATTGCTTTTTTTATTGTGGACAAAGCGCTCTTTCTCCTCACCCGCACGAACCAAAATGTAAAGGGTGGTAATACATGGGTCTTATTGTACAAAAATTCGGAGGCACTTCCGTCGGCTCAGTCGAAAAAATTCAAAATGCGGCAAACCGCGCAATTGCAGAAAAACAGAAAGGCCATCAAGTCGTTGTCGTCGTTTCAGCAATGGGAAAATCCACTGACGAATTGGTCAGCCTTGCAAAAGCTATTTCTGACCAGCCGAGCAAACGCGAAATGGATATGCTGCTGGCGACAGGCGAGCAGGTCACGATTTCACTCCTTTCAATGGCATTGCAGGAAAAAGGCTATGATGCTGTGTCTTATACTGGCTGGCAGGCGGGAATCCGTACGGAGGCCATTCACGGAAACGCCAGAATTACAGATATCGACACTTCGGTTTTAGCAGACCAGCTTGAAAAAGGAAAAATTGTCATTGTTGCAGGATTCCAAGGCATGACAGAGGATTGTGAAATTACGACATTGGGCCGGGGCGGTTCAGATACAACAGCAGTTGCTTTGGCTGCCGCTTTAAAAGCTGATAAATGTGACATATACACAGACGTGCCAGGCGTGTTTACAACTGATCCGCGCTATGTGAAATCAGCGAGAAAACTTGCGGGCATCTCATACGATGAAATGCTTGAGCTTGCCAATTTAGGCGCCGGCGTTCTTCATCCAAGAGCAGTTGAGTTCGCGAAAAATTACCAAGTGCCGTTAGAAGTGCGTTCAAGTACAGAAACCGAAGCGGGAACATTAATTGAGGAGGAATCATCCATGGAACAGAATTTAATTGTCAGAGGCATTGCATTTGAAGATCAAATCACAAGAGTAACCATTTACGGGCTGACTAGCGGCCTGACAACTTTGTCTACTATTTTTACGACACTTGCCAAAAGAAACATAAACGTGGATATCATTATCCAAACGCAGGCCGAGGACAAGACTGGAATTTCCTTCTCTGTCAAAACAGAAGATGCAGACCAAACCGTTGCGGTGCTTGAAGAGTATAAAGACGCGCTGGAATTTGAGAAAATCGAGACAGAAAGCAAATTGGCTAAAGTATCCATTGTTGGATCCGGCATGGTCTCAAATCCTGGTGTAGCGGCTGAAATGTTTGCTGTACTGGCGCAAAAAAACATTTTAATCAAAATGGTCAGCACTTCTGAAATCAAAGTGTCAACAGTCGTAAGCGAAAATGACATGGTGAAAGCAGTCGAGTCGCTTCACGATGCATTTGAGCTTTCAAAACACCCTTCAGCTGTGTAATGACAATCAAAAAGGCGGGACTATGCAGTCACCGCCTTTTTGATTACACTGGGTCTTTCATATCCCATTTCACAGTCAGAACCACTTTATCGGCTCTCTTTTTCACTTGTTCATATGATTCGGCAATCTGATCATTCATCAATTGAATTTGTTCAGCGATAAAACCAGCCTCCAGCTGAAAGCAAGGTTCTTTCTGATGTTTAAGCCGGTTGGAAATAATCGGCCCTTCAAGTTCAAATTCAAGCTCCTGTTTTTTAGCGCTTACGTTGGTGAGGGTTCCCCAGCCCGCTTCTTCAAAGAAGGCCGGAAATTCCTCCCATGATTTAAGAGGAAACTTACGGGCGAGATGTTTTCCTGCCCAATACATCATGGAAGAGTAATCTTGGCCAAGCATATCTGGGAGAACGATCTCTCGTATTAGTTCGTAGGCATAGGCGTTCATTTCAATTTCTTTTAGGTTGTCAATAGATGCTTCAAATTTAGACTTCATATCTGTCTCCCCTCTCTCCTGCGTATATTATAGCTCAAACAGGGGGGAGGATTACAGAATGATCCTGTAATTCTTATGAAAAATTAAGCAAGAAATATATATTGATAAAATAAAATTTTTCAATCAACTAATCAATTCGGAAAATTATAATTTATGTACGCGTTTTCTTGACGCCCTTTTGAGGGAGGAGTAAAATGAAATTGTCAATAAATCTTAATAAAGTGCTTACAATTGAAAGAAGTGGGGGAAGAGATTTAGCACATTTCGCACTTATCAAACAGGGGGTAAAGTAATGTCTGGGAACAGAGAGTTTTATTTTCGAAGATTGCATTCCTTGCTTGGCGTCATACCGGTCGGCATCTTTCTTATTCAGCATTTAGTCGTCAACCAGTTTGCCGCAAGGGGCGCTGAAGCATTCAATAGCGCTGCTCATTTTATGGATAGCCTGCCTTTCAGGTATGCCTTGGAAATTTTTATTATCTTCTTACCATTAATTTATCATGCAGTTTATGGTGTGTACATAGCGTTTACTGCGAAAAATAACGCAGGCCAATACAGCTACATGAGAAACTGGCTATTCGTCCTGCAGCGTGTAACCGGTATCATCACCCTCATTTTCGTCAGCTGGCACGTGTGGGAAACCCGCATTGCCGCACAAATGGGTGCTGAGGTCAATTTCGACATGATGGCGAATATTTTGAGCTCTCCGGCTATGCTTGGTTTTTACATTGTCGGTGTTTTATCAACAATTTTCCACTTCTCGAACGGTTTATGGTCTTTCGCTGTTACATGGGGCATCACGGTAACGCCTCGTTCTCAAAGAATTTCGACATACGTTACGCTGATTATTTTTGTTGCACTGTCATACGTAGGCTTAAAAGCGATTTTCGCATTTGTTTAAGAGTACTAGATTACTAGAGGGAGAGGGGCTATCATGAGTCAATCAAGCATTATCGTAGTCGGCGGGGGTCTTGCCGGCCTCATGGCGACAATTAAAGCAGCGGAATCAGGAATGGCGGTTAAGCTGTTTTCCATCGTTCCTGTCAAACGTTCTCATTCGGTTTGTGCGCAAGGCGGCATAAACGGAGCGGTCAATACAAAAGGGGAAGGTGACTCTCCGTGGGAACATTTTGATGACACGGTATACGGGGGAGACTTTCTTGCCAACCAGCCGCCAGTCAAGGCGATGTGTGAAGCGGCGCCTTCGATCATCCACTTATTAGACCGGATGGGCGTCATGTTTAACCGGACGCCTGAAGGCCTGCTTGATTTCCGCCGATTCGGGGGTACACAGCACCACAGAACTGCTTATGCTGGTGCGACGACGGGACAGCAGTTGCTTTACGCACTGGACGAGCAAGTGCGCAGATACGAAGTTGCGGGTCTGGTCACAAAATACGAAGGCTGGGAATTCCTTGGCGCTGTTTTAGATGATGACAGAACCTGCCGTGGAATTGTTGCACAAAACCTGACAAACATGCAAATTGAATCCTTCCGTTCAGACGCTGTCATTATGGCGACGGGCGGACCGGGAATCATCTTTGGAAAATCAACGAACTCCATGATTAATACAGGATCTGCTGCATCAATCGTTTATCAGCAGGGAGCTTATTATGCAAACGGAGAATTCATTCAAATCCACCCGACAGCCATACCGGGCGATGACAAACTAAGACTGATGAGTGAATCAGCGCGTGGTGAAGGCGGGCGCGTGTGGACATATAAAGACGGCAAACCATGGTATTTCCTGGAGGAAAAATATCCGGCATACGGAAACCTGGTGCCGCGTGATATTGCAACACGCGAAATATTTGATGTGTGTGTGAACCAGAAGCTCGGCATTAACGGTGAAAACATGGTATATCTCGATCTGTCTC
Organism: Bacillus sp. PS95; assembly: GCF_037963565.1. Taxonomy (NCBI): domain Bacteria; kingdom Bacillati; phylum Bacillota; class Bacilli; order Caryophanales; family Bacillaceae; genus Bacillus; species Bacillus sp. PS95. Next base: position 2,868,560 of record NZ_CP150160.1, on the reverse strand, counting down.
ATAAAGATCCGAAAGAGCTTGATATTAAGCTTGGCGGCATCATTGAGATTTATGAGAAATTCATGGGAGACGACCCGCGTAAGCTCCCAATGAAAATCTTCCCGGCGGTCCATTATTCTATGGGCGGTTTATGGGTGGATTACGATCAAATGACAAATATCCCTGGACTGTTTGCGGCTGGGGAATGTGATTATTCTATGCACGGCGGCAACCGCTTGGGAGCGAACTCCCTGCTGTCTGCGATTTACGGAGGCATGGTGGCCGGTCCGAATGCGGTGAAATATGTAAACGGCTTAGAATCTTCAGCGGAAGACATGTCTTCATCTTTATTCGACGCTCACGTTAAGAAAGAAGAAGAAAAATGGGCTGATATTATGAGTATGGACGGAACCGAAAATGCCTATGTTCTTCACAAAGAGCTCGGTGAGTGGATGACGGCGAACGTAACGGTTGTCCGCCATAATGACAAGCTTTTGAAAACGGATGACAAAATTCAGGAGTTAATGGAGCGCTTCAAAAAGATCAACATTAATGACACGACAAAATGGAGCAACCAGGGAGCGATGTTCACACGCCAGTTCTCAAACATGCTTCAGCTTGCTAGGGTGATTACCCTTGGCGCATACAACCGTAATGAAAGCCGAGGCGCCCATTATAAACCGGATTATCCTGAACGTAATGATGATGAATGGCTCAAAACAACAATGGCTAAACATGTAAGCCCGTATGAAGCGCCGGAATTTGAGTATCAGGATGTCGATGTATCACTGATAACGCCTCGGAAACGGGATTACTCGAAGAAGAAGGTGGCGAAATAATCATGAGTGAACAAAAAACCATACGATTTATTATCACACGTCAAGATACAGCCGACAGCACGCCTTATGATGAAGAATTTGAGATTCCATACCGCCCGAATCTGAACGTCATTTCCGCTCTGATGGAAATCCGCCGGAATCCGGTTAATGTCAAAGGTGAGAAGACAACCCCTGTCACATGGGATATGAACTGCCTTGAGGAAGTATGCGGCGCATGTTCAATGGTCATAAACGGAAAACCCCGCCAGTCTTGCACGGCGCTTATCGACCAGCTTGAACAGCCGATCCGTTTAAAACCAATGAAAACATTCCCAGTCGTTCGTGATTTGCAGGTTGATCGCAGCAGAATGTTTGATTCATTGAAAAAAGTAAAAGCGTGGATACCGATTGACGGTACGTACGATTTAGGACCGGGGCCGAGAATGCCGGAAAAACGCCGTCAATGGGCATATGAATTATCAAAATGCATGACATGCGGCGTCTGCCTTGAAGCTTGCCCGAATGTGAACAGCAAATCGAAGTTCATGGGGCCTGCACCGATGTCGCAAGTCCGCCTGTTTAACGCGCATCCGACAGGCGCCATGAATAAATCTGAACGATTAGAAGCATTAATGGATGAAGGCGGCCTTGCAGATTGCGGCAACTCGCAAAACTGTGTTCAATCCTGTCCGAAGGGGATTCCGCTTACCACTTCGATTGCAGCCTTGAATAGAGATACAAACTTACAAGCGTTCCGCAATTTCTTCGGAAGCGACAGAGTATAAGAAGAAAAAACCTCTTCCGCATGGGAGAGGTTTTTTTAAACAATAAGGAGATGAAAAAAGATGAAGCTTCCCGCTTATATTGATATGCCGTTTCAAGAGTGGAAAACATCCTTTTCTTTTTTTAATGAGGTATCCGTAAGATTTTCCGAGACAGACATGTTTGGGCATATGAATAATGTAACCCCTTTTATATATTTTGAGGAGGCGCGGATTTCTTATTTTAAACAGCTGAATATGATGAGTGAAAACAAACAGACCATGACAGTCGTGGCAAGCCAGCAATGCGATTATTTGCGCCAAGTCATGCCTTATGAAGAGTTGCGCATCTATGTGAAAACAAGCGCAGTCGGCAGTTCATCTCTTACCTTGCACTATCTCGGAGAGAACCTCGAAGGCGAACCCTGCTTCACCGGGGCAGTCGTGATGGTTCAAGTCTCAAAGGAAAGCGGCAAGGCTGTCAGCTGGACGGATGAGGAGAAAGAAACGCTTCTTCATACACGATAAACTAATTATCTTGTAAACGTCACCTCCTGCGCCCTTCTTACATATGATATCTCGACTATATCAAAACCCATTCGTTTCTGATTCGCTCTCACCTTAGCAAGGAGGGTTACAATACTTGAAGGAGAAAGAATTTCAATCGAAGCCGCTGCTAACGAAAAGAGAAAGAGAAGTGTTCGAATTGCTCGTTCAAGATAAGACAACAAAGGAGATTGCAAGCGAGCTATTTATCAGTGAGAAAACCGTTCGAAACCATATTTCAAATGGTATGCATACCGGTCGCAAACTAAGAGCCCTTTAGAGGCTCTTTTTTTATATGATGAGTCGTTTTTTATTGAAGTACATATTGATGCGGGTCATCGCAAATGACTCTGGAACCTTGAAGGCATCGGCAATGACTTGAACTGCGTCGTATAGATTACGGGGGATGTCCATTGCTCGGAGCATGAAAGTAGGTATACAAAAGTGATACGCAAAATAATTGGCCTGGTACTCTAAATATCGTTTCCACGAAGCAGGCATGATCTTATCATCGTTCATGTGTCTAAAATCATGGCAAACCTCATGAGCAAAATCCAGCCACTGTTCCTGTCGTGTCTTTCGTGAATCTAAAGAAATTGTATACATGCCGTTGAATCGCAGAGCAAAACTCGTTTCCGGATTGTAAACAATTAAGATGTCCAAGGCCTGAGCAATTCTATCAAAATTAATCTCATGTGGCTTTGTAATATTGATCTCCCTGTAAAGCTGTTCAATCCAATCTTCTAAATGGCTGTTAGTGTATCTCAAAGATGAAACCTCCCTTAAATAACCAAATATGTGACTTTTATCATAGGCTTTATTGTATCTTATCACCTATTTTGTCGAAGGTGAACAAACATATGTTCCTTTTTTAGCGAAAAGAAAAGCCCCCTTTAGGGGCTCAATTTAATTTGAATCTTTTTTCTTAGCTTCTTCAAAACTCAAGATATCAAAATCTAGTCTTTTCTCGCTTCCTAAATCATCATAGGTTTTTGCATCACTTGGAGGAGAAATAATCATTTTCAAACTAGTGATATCTTTTGAATTATCTTTAAGTATCCACCATGCCTGGCCTTCTTTTTTAACTTTTCCTAAGAAGTCTCCGCCTACTTCACCCATTAATCCCATTTCAGATTCAAGCTGTTCTCCTGTATTTGTAACAATAACAGCTTGGTTAGGGTCAAACGTTACGTCCTTAGAAGAAGTGTTTTCGGCCTTCATATCGACAACAATAGCCCGAACCTTATCTTGATCATTAAAATAAAGTGATTTTGCATCATCATCTGGTTGAATTTCGAGAACGTCGACACTGTTAATATAAAGCTTCATGCTGCCCATCGTAACAGGTTTTATAGGAGTGTCTTTACCGTCAATTCCGACTTCGTCGTTATATCCAACGCCGATATCTTTAACGTGGCCCAGTCCTTCAATATCACCTTCGCCAGTTTTTTCAAACTGTTCTTTTAGTGCAGCATCTTGTTTAGCTTGCTCTTTTTCTTTATCAATTTTATCGACGTAAACGGCTTTCACTTTAGGAAGGGCACTTCCTTCAGCTCTGCCTTCATATGTACCATAAATTTTAACCGTATCGTTTAGTTTGAACTTATCAGCGCTTTTATTGCTTACTGTGTAAACTTCAGATCCATCGCTATTTTTACTTACAGTAAACTCAACATTTTTAGAAACTGTATCCCCATCATCATTGACGTTATCGGCATAAGTAACATCGCCTTCAATGACAATTTTTGTCCCTTTCTTAATGCCTGCGCTATTTACTTTTTCATAGGCATATGATTTTGCATCTTTTTTAAACTGGTCTTCAGCACTAAGTGAGCTTGTCTTGCTTGAAGAAGATTTTTCATTACTACTTGAAGAGTCAGAACTACATGCAGCTAAAGAAAAACTAAGAGTCAATGCTCCAATACCTAATAACCATTTTTTCAATTGTAATTTCCCCTTTTATAATGAAGTGCAATCTCTTTCTTTGTATCGTCTAAATAAAGGATTTTTTTACTTTTTCTCTCTAAAATCTGAGTGAAAAACCCTGAATGTTTTACCTCAAAATTTGCGGTTGAATGCAGAAATAACCTCACGGATCACCTCAAAAATTGAGGTTGAAATGGTTTCAACTGAATAGTTTACCTCAAATTTTGAGGCGAAGTGTTCAGCATTAATTAAACTAAACTAAACAATAATAATAAATAAAGATAAAGAGATCCTTATGTAACTATTTTTTGTTTCCGTTTTTTATATCTCCGGGTTGTCTACCTGATTTTAATTGCTCAGCAATAATTCTTTGAGCTGCCTCTAAAATTGAAGCTGTTATCTTTCCATCAGCAGCAGCTACCAGAGTATCAGGATCTTCAAGAATCTTTCTTGCTTGTTCGTTGAAGATTTCATCTTGTGTCTCCTGGCTTTCTCCTCTCAAAAGAAAATCAATAGTGACGTTATAGTAGTCAGCAATTTTTATTAGAGTCTCATGATCTGGCTCTCTTTTCCCTTGCTCATATGAAGCGTAGGTTGTACGAGCAATACCTAGCTTATCTGCTACTTCCTGTTGCTTCATCTTCTTTTCTTCTCTTAATTTCTTTATTTTGGTTGAAAAGTTCATATTTTATCGCCTCTCACATTTTGTGGCACTAAGAACATTATAACTACACAATAAGCGTAGTATATTAAATTACTCGAAAAGAGTATTTTTTTTAGGGAAAGGGGTTTACATTACTCTAAATGCGTAGTATATTATATTCAACGACACGAAATGAGTAGTGGAGGTGAAAGGAATGGCCACTAAATCAAAACAGCGAGAATGGTTAAAGTGTCATCGTTTAAACAAAGGATTAACTCAAAAAGATGTTGCTGCTAAAGCAAAGATCGCACGAACTACTTACGCTTCAATTGAACAAGGCGAGCGTAATGCGGGAGTTCAAACAGCTAAGTCTATAGCAGAAGTTCTTGATTTTAACTGGACTCTTTTTTTTGATGATCAAGTACGCATTTCGAGTAATGAGCGTAATGCAGTACATTCTGCTTAATTTCTTGGTTAGTCCAACCGTCCAACACGAATACACTGACGTGAGGTGATCACATGGCGAAACAAACTAAGAAAAAAACAACAAACATCAAGATGGGCAAAGAATATTACGGAACGATGGACAGAGAAGAGTGTTTCCGTAAAGCTCTTGAGCCGTACTTCACTTCTAAAAAAGAATTAAGGCTACACGCTTAATTATCTGCTTCACCTTTTTTTGGTGGACAAGCAAGGAGGTAACAGCATGAATCAAATTGTTTTTATTGAAGGCAACCAAGCCGTAACAGACAGCCTAACAGTGGCTGAGGTATTCGGAAAACGACACGCCGATGTAATAAAAAGCATTGAAACACTGAATTGCTCTAAAGATTTTACTGAACGAAATTTTTCGTTGAGTGAATATGAAGATCCAACAGGACGATCATTGAAAAAATATCTGATCAAACGTGATGGACTCGCATTTTTGGTTTTTGGTTATACGGGTGCAAAAGCAGCAGTGTTCAAAGAAAAATACATTGCTGAATTTAACCGGATGGAAGCCGAGCTTCAAAAAATGACTCAACCGTCCTACATGATCGAAGATCCAGTCAGCCGGGCAAAGCGATGGATCAGCGAGCAGGAAGAACGGCAGCAACTTGAACAAACAGTGAAAATTCAAGAACCATTGGTCAACTTTGCACAGAGTTGCATGGCGGCTGAAAAATCATTGCTTGTGAGAGAACTGGCAAAGCTTGCTTCGAAAAACGGCATCATGATTGGTGAAAAGCGATTGTTCCAGAAGCTGCGCGAATGGAAGATGATCATGACCAACAAGAATGAGCCATACCAGGAATACATCGAGCGAGGTTTCTTTGAGATCACACAGGGGGTGCGCCAAGTAAAAGGTACGCCGAAGTCCTGGCTGACAATGCGCATTACTCCGAAGGGACAAGCCTTCATCATCAATAAGCTGAAAAAACAGCAAGCCAGCTAGTTCCTTCATTACTTAAATTTTACCAGTTAAAACTAAATATATCAGGGGGCGAACATATGTCGAACAATCCATACAATATGGACAATTTACCCCGCATTCTCAAGCAGGAGCGTAAAAGGGCGGGATTGTCGCAGTATCAAATTGGCAAGGTTATCGGGAATAGAGATCAATCGTATGTCTCCAATGTCGAAAACGGTATTTTTCCTCTAACGCCTGATCTGTGTATCAAGTGGTTTGAAGCTTGCGGAGCATATGAACATATTGATTTAGTGCACTTCTTGTTTAAGCTTCATCCAACAGCGGCGGCGCCTATTGATCCAGCGTTAAACGAGAGCGCAAGTAGCGCAGTTATCAATATGATTCATCAGCTCGAAGAGGCATTGCAAGCGACAAAACATCTGGCACGTTGGTTGGCAAATGATCGGCCCGGAAGGTCAGATGATATACCGATGGGGGACATCAAACAAATATTTGATCTGATCCCAGCAAATAAAACGCTGATTTATTCATTAGTGCGGAGTCACGGTTTAAGCATGCAAGAGCTGGCCGATAGGTGGACGCGTAAAGCATTAATGGATCGGGTTGCAATGGCAAAACAAGAAGAAAGAAAGGCGGTACTGGCATGAAAACTAATCAATTTTTGAAGTCAGATGTAAATGCTGCAAAAAGAAAAATTGAATCAGCGGAAGAGCTTTCTATCATGCTTTCAGAGGCATTGCGTGATGGTGATTATGAAGAGGCAATTAGTCTAGCCGGAAGTATCAAAGTTCTTACAGAGGATATCAGCCGACTGGCGAATAAAGGGCGGTTGTATGAAACAGCTATGAAAATGCAACAGCGGGGAATCAATTTGGCAGTGATAAGTAGGTGTTTGGGATGAATCTCAGAAAATTTGAGCTCGCGGCAAGCTTCTTGCGACATGCCCAAAAGGCGGCATATTCAGAGGAAGATATCAAAGGAGCTGTGAGCATTCTGCATAAGGAATTTTACTCTTTAGAAAATGCAATCGACAGTCTTGCTGAACTTGCTAAAGCAAAAGAAGGAGCTGAGGAAAATGGAAGTCGAAAACCCAATGATTCTGAACAACTGGCACGACAGGCTGACTGAGCCGGAAACGCAAAAGGATTTTTTCGGGGATGAAGTTACGCCAGTCGATGATTACGTGATAGATAACGCTGAGGGTGAAGTCATCTTGAGAGAAAACCTTGAGCGGTACTTAAAAGAGCATCTTGGTTTTGAATTTAAAAATGAGCAATAAAAAAGCCCACTCTGGCAAGTGGACTCAAATAAAAGCTATCTGAAAACTCATGTACCAATAGTTTACCAGATAGCCTCAAGAAAATCAATGGAGGTTTTATACATGGCTAAAGCAGTAAAAGTGGCATTCAGCGAGCGTGCGGAGGATCAGCAACGTTTAAGACAGGTCGGCGGTTCAATTGTATTCGCCAAAAACGGTAAAGCGCAGTTTAGTTTCCCTTCAATGGACCATTACCGGGAATGGCAGCGGCTTGGTGCGGAAGAGTACAAAAGAAAGGTAGGGCTGATCTGATGCTTGCACAAGTTTACATGCCGACGGACAACATGACGGAGGATCAATGGCTTGAGGCTCGGCGCGCTGGCATCGGGGGTTCCGATGCTGCGGCAATTGCTGGGCTGAGTAAGTGGAAAACGCCAATGTCAGTTTATCTGGACAAGCTCGGACAGGCACCTAAAGAGCATATAACCAGTGAGGCGGCATACTGGGGGCACATTCACGAAGAAACCGTTGCCCGGGAATTTTCAAAGCGGACTGGTAAAAAGGTGCGGAGGCGGAAAGCGATCTTACAGCATCCTGATTACCCGTTTATGCTTGCGAACGTTGATAGATTAATAGTCGGCGAACGAGCAGGACTAGAATGTAAAACAGCATCAGAATACTTGAAAGGTGAATGGGACGGCGAGGAGGTGCCGGACGCGTATCTGGTTCAATGTCAGCATTATATGGCTGTTACTGGGTTAAGCGCTTGGTGGATCGCTGTTCTGATCGGCGGCAACAAGTTTGTTTACAAAAAGGTTGAACGAGACGAAGAGCTCATTGCATACCTGATTCAAATTGAACAGGACTTTTGGAAAAACCATATTGAGAATGAGATCCCTCCTATGTTTGATGGTTCTGAGGCTTCTGCTGAGCTTTTAACGCATATGTACCCTGTAGGATTCGAAGATGAAACAGAGCTTCCTCTGGCAGCAAATAAGCTCATTGAGCAATACAAATCAGCTAAGGCTGAGGAGAAAAATGCCAAAGAAAGGCTCAAAGAAGCTGAAAACCAATTAAAAGGGATGCTCGGGGAGTATGAGGTAGGCAATGCTGAAAAAGCGCTTGTTACTTGGAAAACCGTAACGACGAACCGTTTTGATACAAAAGCATTTGCTGCTGAACACCCTGAGCTCTTTGAAAAATTCAGTAAAGTATCGACTCATAGACGATTCAATGTGAAGGAGTTAAAAGACAATGGCTAAAAATGACGACATTCGCAATCAGTTAGCAAACAAAGTGAATAGCGTTCAAAAAGAGGATAAGCCTAAAACGTTAGCTGATTATCTCAATGATATGAAACCGGAGCTTCAAAAGGCTTTACCTGAACATATCACACCTGAACGGATCACAAGGATTGCTTTAACAACTATTAGAAGCAACCCGGGATTGCAGCAGTGTTCCCCAGCTTCATTGCTCGGTGCAGTCATGCAGTCAGCTCAATTAGGACTCGAACCTGGGTTGGTTGGACATTGTTATTTTGTACCGTTCAACAAAAAGATCAAAGGTCAAAATGGGGCGCCGGATCAATGGGTAAAAGAGGTTCAATTCATAATCGGCTATAAAGGAATGATTGATCTTGCCAGGCGTTCGGGACACATCGAAAGCATATATGCTCATGCAGTTTATGAAAAAGACGAATTTGACTACGAATTGGGTCTGCATCCTAAGCTGGTTCATAAGCCGAGCACGGGACACAGAGGCGAAATGACTCATGTTTATGCGGTTGCTCACTTCAAAGACGGCGGGTATCAATTCGATGTATTCAGCAAACAAGATATTGAAAACGTACGTTTGAGAAGTAAATCAAAAGATAACGGGCCATGGCAAACAGACTATGAAGAAATGGCGAAGAAAACAGTTATTCGTAGAATGTGGAAGTATCTGCCGATCAGTATTGAGATTCAAAGACAAGTAGCTCAAGACGAGACGGTCAGAAAAGATATTACAGCAGAAGCTCAGTCCGTATATGACGATAATGTTTTAGATTTAGGCGGCAATCAGTTTTTGAGTGAGCCTCAACAGCCGAATGAAAAACCAAGTGCGCAGGATGCTGACCCTTTTGACGGTAAGCCTGTAGACATCAGCGAAGATGACCTCCCATTTGATTAAGGTCGGCATCCCCTTCTGTTACAAGTGGCTGACGGAAGGGGCGCCAAATCGCGCGCAGCTGTTCCGTGCTTATGTCGAAGGCTATCTCAGAACAAATGAACCTGGCTTACGTTTAGTCCGCATCAGCGGAATGACAGCACTGTGTGAAAGGAAGTAGGTGAGCCATGAACTACCTGAAAGAAATGAACGGCTTCATGAATTGGCTAGAAACGAATCCGTTGTCTGCTACAACTCAAGCATTATGGTTTCATCTTTTGCACATCAACAATAAAGCAGGGTGGCGGGAGTGGTTCACCACTTCAAATACCACTCTGCAAGCAAAGATTGAGATTTCCGAAAATACGTTGATCAAACACCGAAAGATGCTGATTGATCTTAAAAGAATTGAATATAAGCCGCAGGGGAGGAAGGCAGGACAATACAGGCTGATCTCATTTGAAACTCCTGTATCAGAGCAGGAACCATCAGAAAAGCCTGTTCCTGAACTTGCACCAGCACCACAAGAAACGCAGGAGGTTGATCCGAAAATGAAAAACGCTTTTGAGCTATTCGAAAATAAGGTCGCTCGTTCTATCGGCTCCATTGAGGCGCAAAGAATCGGCTACATGGTGGATGATTACGGCGAAGAGAAGGTCATCGAGGCAATGAAAAAGGCTTTCAGAAATAAAGGCAGCAACGTTGGCTTGAACTACATTGAGGCGATCCTGTCCAACCCATTAAGCCAAAAGAGAAAGGAGAAACAACAGTATGGCAATAAACAAAGCAGTCAGTATAGACACAGCGTTCCAAGCAATGATGAAGGGTCTTCAAGCAAGATCGCGTTCCTGGGAAACAGAACAGGCCGAATCAGAAGAAAAGGTTGAATATGAATGCTCTGAGTGCAAGGATCGCGGCGTTGTGATCTACCGCATCCACAAAGACACTGAGCTGCGGTTGAGAAAAGAACACAAGCCATTGGATAGCCTATCACTTGATGAAATGGTTCTTGAAGATGATTACCTTGCAGGAAAGGTTTGCACGCCGGATAAGGCTCGGGAATGGAAAACGACGTATTCCAAACAATGTGAGTGTGTGAAACAAAAGAAAATAGCGAAGCTCATGGCAGCCAGCGGCATTACAGAAAAGTTCGAAAAGCTGTTGTTTGGCAACTTCAAATTAGATGGCAAACCCCAAATGATTAAAGATGCCTATGAATGTGCGGTCGAATACTTCAAAGACTTTGAAAAGATCAAGGGAGAGCGTGCCAATAGCATTGCTCTGCTGGGACAGCCAGGCAGCGGCAAAACGCATCTGTTAACGGCCATCATGAACAATCTCATTAAGAAGAAATCAACTCATTGCCTGTACTTCCCTTACGTTGAGGGCATGAGTGATCTGAAAAATGACTTTGACCAGCTGGAAACAAAGCTGAACGCCATGAGAAAAGCAGATGTGCTGTTCATTGATGACTTATTCAAGCCAGTTGATGGGAAGCCAAGGGCAACTGAATGGCAAGTCGAACAGATCCAGTCAGTTGTGAATTATCGCTACCTGAACCATAAACCTCTGCTGATCTCTTCTGAGCTCACAACGGACGATCTGCTGGACGTTGACGAGGCGCTAGGGTCACGGATTTACCAGATGTGCAAGTATTACACGGTGATCATTCAGGGCAACCGGATGGAATTAAATCATAGATTGGGTGATTGGGATTGAACGAGAAAACGAACGTTATAGGATCCAAAGGAATGTATTTGTTCGGGCCTACTGAACAAAAGGGCGGCAAGGACCTCACACCGGTTATTCGGGTGCTTGAGGAAAAGATCAGACAAATGGAGCTGATGCGCAGTGCTTAAAGCGGTGATCCTGCTGCCGGCCATCATACTCACGGCGCCAGCAAAAGAAAAGCAGATTCAGCAATGGGAAGAAAATGACGGGAGGTAAGGAGAATGAGGGAAATCAAGTTTCGGGCTTGGAGCAATAAATATCAGCACATGTTTAGGGTGAGTGAGATTTCACAAGACAGAAGCGGTTATACACACGGAATAGTCGATGCAGAGTTTAAAAATGAATTTGAACCGGAATTTGACAGTCCGTTTGCTTGGATTGGCCGTGTAGATTTTAAAAAGTCATCTGATGGACGTGTTGCTGCTTTAGGTCAGAACCCAGATGATGAACCCTTTTATTTGATGCAATACACCGGATTTAAGGACAAGAACGATCGAGAAATTTATGAGGGAGATATTGTGAAAGTCACTAACGGCGCGGAAGAGTTAGGCGGAGTTGATACCGGTATAGGAAAAGTTGAATGGTTAACTAAATGGGGATTTTGGAACGTTTCAAAAATAGAAAATGGTCTGGGCGATTTGCTTTTTAACGGTTATGTGGAAGTCATCGGCAACATATACGAAAATCCTGAGCTTTTGGAGGCGGCAGAATGATGCCAAGATTCTTCTGGGGATTGGCATTGCTAAATTGGAATATCGGTTTTGAAATCCTTTCAGTTGGCGGGATGCGGTTTATAAAATTCTCATTCCTTCCTCTTACACTACTAATCAGAATAGGGGAGGCACCACATGCCAGCAAATAAGTACGGCGCCAGAAAAACACAGGTGGATGGCATCACGTTCCACAGCATCGCCGAAGCCAAATACTATGAGCAGCTGAAATGGCTCAAGGTGAGCAAGCAGATCAAAGATTTTAAGCTGCAGCCACGGTTCCTGCTGCAAGAGGCATTCAAAAAGAACGGCAAAACTTTTCGGAAGATTGAATATATTGCAGATTTTGAGGTTCATAATTTGGACGGCAGTATCGAGATCATTGACATCAAAGGCGTGGAAACAAAAGAATTTGCCATCAAACGCAAGTTGTATGAGCGGCGTTATGAAAATCCACTCAAGGTACTGGCTTTAGATGATTTTTTAGGCTTCATCGAGCTGGACGAGTTGAAAAAACTCAAAAGAAAGGCGGGAAAGTCCACTGCTAAACGTGGTAATCGCAGACGATCGGCCGTTGTGGGTGCAGGAAGAAGATAAGCTCATGGCCTGTATGACACGTTGCTCTCAGTTTAAGGCATGCGCCAGCCGAATGGGTTCTGATTGCAAGAAGCTCGGCGGCACGGAAATTCCCAAGATCAATTCAGGAGGTAGATACCATGGAACAGCAAAGCATCAATCCTTACAAGCCAGGACCGGTTGAAGAATGGAAGATGACTCCGGAACAACTGGCGGAATACGTGAAAAAGCATCCAATCGTTTACAGGGAGGATCTGAAACCATCGCCAGCATTCACGATGGCCGGATGGAAACCGGATCACTATTAAACACAAAAAAAGCACCGAAGCAGAGCCCCGGCGCTTTGATATGAACTGGTACTTCTATCATAGCACAGGGGGCGCTAAGAATGTACAACCCAAGAGAAATTAATTTAAGCAAAGATACAACAATCGAACAGGCAATGGAGCCAGACAAAATACAGATTATCGTTTTAGACGGGAGCCAGGGCACCGCACATGTCTTGGAAGCCCCGGAGCATGGCAAAACAATCATTCAAACGGCAAAGGGAAGCTTTGCTCGAGTTGATCATGAAATAGGTTTCAAAATCAAATAGCAGGGGCTTTCCCCTGCGGGGGAGGAACGGCATGAATAAATTGGATGAAGTTAAAAAATTTGATATTACCATCTTCACGAGTTGGTTAAAGAAATACGCCGAATGCGGGGAAGGTTTAGAAAAAGCTTGGCACTTTCTGATTGAACAAGCTGAACTGGCTGAAAAGCGTCAGGAAATCATCGAGGAAAACAAGCGTCAGCAGGAAGTAACGGTTCATCAATTCCGGCAGGCTCAGAAAGAAATTCAGCGGATCACTAAAGAGAGTGATGGTTTCAAACAAGCATTAGAAAAAATCGCTACTCTCAAGCCTTCGACTAACAATGATATTAACGCTTGCAACTTTCAATTTGCAATTACTACAGCCAATTTGGCATTGGAAGGTGTTGCGGAATGATCCCTTTACAAGTTGAGCTTCAACGGGCAGTCAAAGCCGCGAAAGACGAAGCGATGACAGTTGAGCAGGCGGCGGAACTTCTAAAAGTGCATCCAGATTACATACCGGTGCTCGTGGCAAAGTCAGATGACCTGAAAATGATCGGTGATGAAACCATCATTGCAAAGCGTGATAAGACAAACGGTTGGCTCATTGGGGCGATGGTTTTGGTTTTATTCTTTGCAATCGCAGTCGGCTGGGAATAGGGGGATGACAGCATGATCGAATACAGCTGCCCTGAATGTGGTCACAAAGAATTAGATATAATAATCCGCCCAGATGCACGCTGCCCGCATTGTGGCTGCAGCATGGGCGTTGAGGAGGAAATAGCGTGAGCGAAATCGACTATAACAATTGGAAAGCAATGATCAAAAAGATGAACGAGGGCCAGCCTAGTGTTTTGGATCTGGTTAACGAACAAATTGAGTCCTATGAAAAGGAAAAGGAGGCCGAAAACAAATGAACACAGCATACAGAGTTTGGGACGGCGAGCAGATGCATTATTGGGACGAGGATCATTTAAGCCTAACTTTAAAAAATGACGGAAGTTGGCTTTTATGGCACAGTTCTGGCGGTGGTTGTGTCGTATCCAGTGATGATGAAGAGGCGGTGCTCATGAAAGGGACAGATCAATTTGATATTTGGAAAGATGAACAGGAAGAAGAAGCTCGCATTTATGCAAGGGACATCGTCCAGCAGGAGGAAACAGCGATCGGAAGTGTATATGGCCCGGAACCGTTCATAGGCGAAGTGAAAATGGTTGACGGCTCATGGTGCATCGTCAATGAGAAAAAAGAAGAGTGCCGACCGTTGTTTTCCGAGACAGCAACAAACACAATTCTAGGGGATGTATTTCAAAATCCTGAGTTATTGGAGGGCGCGGAGTGATGAACGCAAATGACAAATTAGGTGCTTATGTCTTGCTGGCGATGCATGGATTCAAGAAAGATGAAATCAAGGACATTATGAAAAAGGTTGAGTCTGATATGAAAAATAAGGAGGGCGCGGAGTGAAATTCACATTAAGAATATTGGCTGTTATCTTGTTTCTGTTAATCTCTGATTCTATAGGTATAATTCTGGCGTATTATTTCGACAATCCGAGTTTGAGATTAAACTGTGTGTCAGTTACTGCGGCGATCAGTGGGTACTTAGTTCGTGGATGGTGGCCGCCGGAAGAGAAGGAGGGCGCGGAATGACAAAAGATGAATTGCATAGCTACTATTGCGAGGATTGTGAAGAATGGACATATATCGAAGAGCTTAAATATCCAAATGGTGTTCATTGTGCACACTGTGGAACGGAAGGTGTTTCTATAAGCTCGGAAGATTACAACAGATTGAAATGGGCATCAGAACAAAACTAAATAAGTCCAAGATGGAAAGCCTGCGGACACTGAACTTACAGCTTAAGCGCTGTTTGTTTGGTGTCCGTTTTTTATTTGAGCGGAGGGATGACATGAAACAGGAAAAGAAAAAGCCCAATAAAAACGCGCAGGAGCGTTCTGAACGGTTTTGGCGGCAAATGATGGGGCAAGACAGGCAAACACTCAGAAGAGGCAAAGGCGGCGCTTTTAAGCGTAAATAAGAGGAGGATAAACATGCAGGATTTAATCATTGAATACAAAAGAGCGTTAAAAGAAGCGAGAAAGATGTACCGAGCATTCTCGGAAACACCAGAAATTGAAATGACAGCAGAACAAAAGAACGATAAGAAAATCATTGGCAGTATGATCAGCGATATTGAATTCACTCTCGAATGGCTGCAGAACGGGAGACAACCAGGAGCGCGCCGGGGAGCTGACAGAAGGGACGTTTACCAAAGAACGATTCTTGCTGATCCTCGTATCATTGATGCAATGCCAGAAGAATATGCGATCAATCAGGAGCCAGAAGGAGAGGTAAGCGATTGGGACAAAGAAAGAATTGCTGATGCCCTTTCTGTCCTTACCGAAAGAGAAAAGGACATTTTCATCATGCACACTGTGCAAAACATGTCTTTCGAAGAGATCGCCCAGCTGCTGAACATAAAAAAAGGAACAGTGCAGAAAAACATTGAGCGTTCCCGTTTGAAAATGAAAAATAGAGCAGAACACAGCCTATTCTGTTTAGCATGAATAGGTTGTTTTTTGTGAGAATAAAGGAAAAAAATTCTCTAATTAACTTGACGTGAGTAAAGTTATCGTATATAATTAAAGTATAGAAAGGAGGGAACGAAAGTGGCTAAAATCGCAGTGATACTGGGCATCATACTTACAGCACTCACTATCTTTGAAAAAATTCTCATCATCAGAGAAAAGCTTAAAACAAAAAAGCCCAAAATCAAAAAACGCCAACGTCCTAGAAAGCGCAGATGATTTTGAGCCGAGGGAGAAGGTGGAGCTTCTCCCTTGGTAAAATTATAACAGAAACAAAAAATAATGAAAAATTAATACAGCCACTTTCAACAAATGGAAAAACTCAGAACGTCAACTGATATTTTTGTCCTTCTTGCTTTGGGATACATGTTATTTGTTCGGCAGCATGTCGCAGCCAGTCCATTAAAGACAACTTTAGATATATGCATAATTGTTTTGTTTGCTGTTTCAATTGTGGAAAAGTCAATTTCCCTTTATCAAAAATATCGAGAAAAAAGAGGGTGATGCTTGGTGTACAGCCTTAAAGAACGTGATGCAATTAAAAAGTTTTTGAATGAGGAGATCGTTAATACAAGTGAAGCAATTGAAATATTGGGCTTTACTCGTCAATATCTTAATCAGCTAATTAAAACCGGTCAACTTGAACCGGTTAAAGAAATGCCGAGGGACAGGCTTTTTATTAAAGAGGATATATTGGAATTCCAAAAGCATAGGAAGAAATGAGCACCCGTAGCTAAAGGGTGCTTTCGTTCGACAAATTTTGCAAATGGTTCCTATCCTTACAATTTCACCGATAATAAACTGGGAGGGTAAGGTATGAAATTAACAGATATTAAACCCGAAAAAATAGATACTGAACATGATTTAGACTATCTTATTTCTAAATTAAAAAGCAAAAAGAAAATAAAATCACTCTATCATTATACAAATATCTATGGAGTTGAAGGGATTTTAAAACGTCAAGAATTCTGGTTATCTGATGCAAATTTTTTAAATGATAAAAATGAACTTTGGTATACTTACAATTTGTGCGAAGAGGTAATATCAGAGATTTGTGGTAAATCAAAAGGCAATTTTTTAGATCGTTTTAATTATGCTATAGCATCTGAGGATTTAAAAAAACCAGTCTACGTAATGTCACTTACTACAAATTCAGATTCAAATTTACTTTGGTCTAATTATACAAATAATGATGGTTATAATATTATCCTTGACCCCAAAAATTTATTCAATGAATTAAAATTGGATAATTATAATTTATTAAAATTCCCTGTTATTTACGATAAAAAAGTACAAAAGAAAATTATAGTGGAACTAATGAGTAAGTTTATTGGAGTAACTATGTTTTTTCAAAACAAATTAGATAAGCTTGACCATGATTTGAGTGATTTGAGTGATTTGAGAGATTTGAGTTACGAATGGGGTTTTCAGGATGGGGTTTTAGCACTATTGGTAAAAGCTTTTTCTATATTTTTTAAGGATTCATGTTTTTCTCAGGAAGAGGAGTATAGAATAGCATTAGTCCCTAAAAATTGGAAGTCGCAATGCTTAGACTATTCTTGTAGAGTTTCAAATGGTACTTTTATTCCTTATCTCACTGTGCCAATTCATGATAAAAATGCAATTAAAGGTTTAACAATTGGTCCAAAGAATAATATGGATATAGCAAAAGACGGAATACTGAAATTTTTAGAAGTCAATGGTTATGACCATCTTGATGAAAACTCAGTTAATAAATCTAAAATACCTTATAGATATTAGTGATTCAAAGTGGTTTTTTGTCTTACGACTGCCACCTATTTATGAAGGGCGCTTTCGTTCGACAAATTTTGCAAATACTTCCTTTGTTACGCTCCTTAACCGATAATAAGGTGGGAGGTGAGAACATTGGCTTTTTCAGAAGAACTAAAAAGAAAGATACAAAAATCTATACAAGAAAAAGGTGCTCTTCGTCCATGTGACAAATGTGGTTGCCAAGATATTATCCTTCTAGACCAATACGTAAGGGTAGATATGCAAGACAGTCCATATGATACGGTTTTAGGAGGGCATCATATCCCTGCAATTGGTCTTGTTTGTGACAGATGCGGGAATATTAATTTGTTTGCAGCAAAATCGATTATACCTTCAGAAATTTAATCAAAAGCATCCTTCGGGGTGCTTTTTTGTTCTTTGTTCCCTGTAAACTGCTTCCGGTAAGTCTCAGGATAGACAATTGGCGGTTAACGGCTTGAGCACGGTGGTGGTTTAGAGGGAATATCTTTTCCAAAACAACTCAATTCAAAAGGGGGCGGCGGTGAATGTAGATGGCTGAGAAGCACATTCAGGCGCAGAAAGATTACGTCAAAGGTATGAAATACAAGGACCTTGCCGAGAAATACGGGGTGTCAGTGAACACCATAAAATCGTGGAAACAGCGGCATGGGTGGGAAAGAAAAAAGGGTGCACCCACTGAAAAAAGTGTGCACACAAAAAAGGCAGGCGCACCACCCGGCAATAAGAATGCATTAGGGAACAACGGCGGCGCACCACAGAGGAATCAAAACGCTGTGACTCACGGCTTTTTCTCTAAATTCCTGCCAGAAGAGACGCTTGAAATCATGGAAGAGATTCAAGAGCGTTCGCCAGCTGATATGATATGGGATCAAATTCAGATTCAATATGCGGCTATTCTTCGGGCGCAGCGCATTATGTTCGTGCAGGATAAGGACGACATGACTAAGGTTTTGAAAAAAGAGAAGCCAGGTATGTTTGGTGATGAGCGAGAATGGGAGTTTCAATTCGCTTGGGATCGTCATGCTACATTCTTGAATGCCCAATCACGGGCAATGGGAGAGCTAAGAGGCTTGATTAAACAGTTTGACCAGCTGGCTCACGAAGCAGACGAGCGGCGCCTTAAATTGGAGCAAATGCGCTTGAATATCGAGAAGGCGAAGAAAGATATTGACGGTGATAACGGAAACTCTCAAGAAAATGAAGTTGCTGCCATGTTGCGGAAGATGGTGAAACCTTATGGAACTTAACTCCAAGCAACAAGAGGTATGGAATAGCTTTATTGAAGAGCAGCCAAAAATCTTAATATGCAGCGGGGCGAAAAGGGCAGGAAAAACATTCGTGCTCCTTTTGACGTTCCTCGGGCATATCAGCAAGTATCAAAACATGGGGCTTTCGTTTATCATCGGAGGGGCAACTCAGGCTTCTATAAAGCGGAATATCCTAAATGATTTAGAACTGATCCTGGGGAAAGAATTGCGGCTTGATAAAGCGAATGCCGTTGAAATATTCGGCAACCGTGTTTATTGTTTCGATGGCGCAAATGCAGACTCATGGAAAAAGGCACGGGGTTTCACATCAGCTGGCGCATTCTTAAACGAAGCGACGGCCCTGCATGATTCATTCGTGAAAGAAGTTATTTCTCGTTGCTCCTATAAAGGCGCAATGGTCATGATGGATACAAACCCGGAAAACCCGATGCACACCGTCAAAACTGATTATATTGACAAAGACGGGCAACGGCTGAAAAACGGCCGGCTGAATATCCGTTCTTTTCACTTCTCATTGTTTGATAACAACTTTCTTGATCCTGAGTATGTCGAAAGTATTGTTGCTTCAACACCAAGCGGCATGTTTACGGACCGAGATATTTACGGCTACTGGGTTGCTCCGGAAGGCGTAATATACAAGGATTTCAAAAAAGACATACACTATATCAGTTCTAAAGAATTGGAAAATAGAAAAGTCAACTTCACAAAATACTTTGCTGGCGTTGACTGGGGATATGAGCACCCGGGTTCTATTGTCGTAATTGGACAAGATGACCAAGGGTGTTTTTATTTGCTCGAAGAACATTGCAAACAGCACGAAGAGATTGACTACTGGGTGAAGGTAGCAAAGGACATCAAAGAGCGGTATGGCAACATTAATTTCTATTGTGATACAGCTCGGCCTGAACATATCGTGCGTTTTCGCAGAGAGAAGCTGCGTGCGTTAGATGCTGATAAAGCAGTTGTTTCAGGTATCGAAGAAGTGGCGCGGCTGTTCAAGCGGGATCTGATTTTTATTGTTGAAGATAAAGTTAGTCGCTTTAAAAAAGAGATATTTATGTATGTTTGGAATCCGAATACAGGCGAGCCGGTTAAGGAATGGGACGATGTTCTGGACTCCATACGTTATGCCATTTATACACACAACAAACCTATGAGACGCAAAGGAAAGGGGTGAGAACATGAACAAGTTTTTAAATTATCTTCGAAATAATGAGATAGACGGTCCAATCATTGAACAGATTATTGAAGAGCATAAGCCGATCAAAGATAAAGCCATAGCTCAGTATGAACGATATATGGCTAGTGTTGCCGGTGTGCCGATCTTACAGCGTGAGGCAGCTCAATTCGAGGATTTTGAAACAGGAAAGGTTCGGCGTATTGACCATCTGGTAAACAATCGCCTGAATAATGCTTTTGATGCTGAGATAGTGGATACAAAGGTTGGGTATATGTTCGGCCATCCAATCTCATACGAGACGGAGAAAGACGGGGAAAACAAAAATACGGCCTTGGCAGAGCAAATCAATAACTTTAACACCATAAATAACATTGCTGATGCTGATAGCGAATGGGGTAAGAAAGCAGCTATTTGTGGATATGGTGCTAGACTTGTGTATATCGCTCCTGACGGCTTGGTAAGAGTTGCGAATGTAAATCCATGGGAAGTTGTCATTATTGCTGAGAATGACATCACAGAGCCTTCTTTCGCACTTAGATATTATAAGGTATTTGATTGGGTTAATAATCAAAGCATAGAGCGTGAAAAAGCGACTTTTTACGATGACAAGATGGCCTATTTTTTTGAAAAACAAAAAGGTGGCTGGACTTTATTAGAGAAGAAGCTCCACTTGTTTGATTATTGTCCTTTATTCGGGTTGCCTAACAATGATGAACAGATGGGCGACGTGGAAAAGGTAATTAAACTTATAGATGCATACGATCGCACACTTTCAGATGCATCAAACGAGATTGAACAGCTACGGCTAGCTTATTTGATTTTAAAGGGCGCTGGTATGGATGATGAAGACATCCAAGAACTGAAAAAGACCGGTGTGCTTGAAATGTTTGGGAAAGATGATGATGCCAAATTCCTGACAAAAGACATTAATGACACCATGATCGAAAACCATCTCAACAGGCTTGAAGAAAACATTCTTCGTTTTGCAAAGTCGGTCAATTTCTCTGATGAATCATTCGGCGGGAATGTGACAGGCGTTGCAATGAAATACAAGCTGATGGCCCTTGAAAATAAGTGCATCACGATGGAGAGGAAAACGACTGCTGCCCTTCGGTATCAGTACAAATTGCTTTGCTCAGCATGGGCGAAAAAAGGTCTTGTGTCAGCAGGTGATTATTTAAAGGTATGGTTCTCATTCAAGCGCAATCTGCCGTCAAATCTCTTGGAAGAGGCTCAGACATCCGGACAACTTAAAGGCCAGGTAAGCGAAGAGACACGCCTTTCAACACTCTCTATTGTCGATGATGTGCAATACGAGATTGAGAGAATGAAAGCTGAACAAGATGCTTATGATTTTGAGGATGAAAAGGACAATGATGACATTCGAGGTGTAAGTAATGACGTTCTTTGAAGTTGAGTACACGAGTGATGATTATTATGACTGTTATCCCCATAAGGTAGGAATCTACCCTACATTCGAAAAAGCTATGGAGAAAGCAATTGCGTTGTCAAATGGAGAGAATCCGCCTGCTGAAATAGATATATGGCAATGGGAATTAGCGAAAAATGAATACAATACAACGAGAAACTGGCATAAGAATCGACATGATGATGACTTCAAAGAGGTTGCAAAGTGATCATCTGTATTTGTCCTGAGCATGACTTTAAAAAGGCTTATTTTTCATGCACTCATAACAGGCGCGCACTGTAGAGGGCGAAGGAGGAAGAAACGTAATGCCAACTTTAGAAGAAGTGAAAAAATTTCTCGAAGAAAATAAAGACAATGAAGAAGTAAAAGCATTTGTAGGAGAACTTTCGGCCGTATCAGCAGATAAGGTGAAAGGGTTCCTTGAGACAGAAGAGGGAAAACGATTCATTCAGCCACGGCTGGACTCTTACTTCACAAAAGGTCTTGATACATGGAAGTCAAACAATCTTGAAAGTCTGATTGAAGAGGAGTTGCAAAAACGTAACCCTAGCAAGACACCAGAACAGATTGAATTGGAGAAATTAAGAAGCGAGATTGAACGAGAAAGAGCAGCACGTAATCGTGAAGCGCTAGTCAATAAAGCCTTGAATGTAGCTGATGAAAAGCAGTTGCCTAAAGGAGTTATTGACTATTTTATTGGCGAAGACGAGGAAACAACGCTTGCCAATCTCAGTAAGTTTGAAGAGACATTCAATGCAGCAGTTCAGAATGCCGTAGATATCAAGTTTAAAGAGAGCGGCACTAACTTCGAAAAAGGTGATCCAACACCAGCTGGCGGGGCGGTTGATATTGGGGCACTCGCTAACCAAGCAAATATCAGAAAATAAGGAGGGCTATTATGCCAACATTTAATCCCAAAACAGTATTACTACAAGATGCAGTAACTGGGAAAATCCCAGAAGAACAAGCAGAAATTGTGTTGAAAGAATTTATGCAGACATCTGCAATCACACAGCTTGCTAAATATGAACCGATGACAAAACCGGTAAAGACATTCACGTACTTAGCAGAAGGACCTGGCGCTTACTGGGTTGGTGAAGGTGAACGCATTCAAACAAGCAGCGCCAAATGGCTCACAGCAAAAATGACATCGAAGAAACTTGCGGTTATCATTCCAGTTTCAAAAGAATTCTTACGCTACACAGTTGCTGACTTCTTTACTCAAATGCAATCAGCTATTAGAGAAGCTTTTGCAATCAAGTTTGACCAAGCCGCACTGTTTGGGGTGGGATCGCCTTTTGAGACAGGTGTATCAATCATGGAAAGAGTCAACAAGTCCGGCCAAAAGATCACATCTGGTACTGGTGCGGGTTCAGGGGCAACTGTTTATGACGATCTCGCTGCAGTAATGGCGCTTGTAGAAGATGCAGACAAAGATCCTGATGCATTTACAACTATTAGACGTTTCCGTCAAAAGTTACGCGCTGCAAAAGATAATAACGGGCTGCCACTATTTAACCAAGTGACAGCAGATGCAACACCTCAAGCTCTTGGGTTGCCTATTGGGTTTGTTGACAGCAAATCATGGGATAAAACAAAAGCTGACCTTATTACAGGGGCTTGGGACTATGCGCGTTATGGTATTCTTCAGGACATTGAATATACCATTTCTCAGGATGCAACGTTGACAACAACTGTAGATGAAGCCGGCGAACCTCTAAACTTATTCGAGCGTGACATGTTCGCACTTCGAGCAACTATGGAAGTCGGATTCACTACTCTTGCAGAGGATGCCTTTGCAGCCTTAGTCCCTGCTGTTGATGGAGGTGCCACTGCCTAATGGTTAGGATCAAGAAGGGGAGAGACTCTTTGGAAGTGACGGAACGTGCTTTCGAGGTAATTTATAAGGGACTTGGATATAAGCTGGACAAGGGCACAAATAAAAAAGAAGCCGAGGACACACAAGAGTCTGACGCCAAAGAAACAGCCGAGGAGTAGGAGGGTAAGCGGTGGATAAAGAACAAACTGAAAAAGAGCTTTTGAAGCCGTTGAACCGTAAAACCAAGGAATTCTTACGGAAACTCAAGCGGCTTTTTCAGCGTGCTTCAAAAGATGTGCTGTCAAAGCTGACTGCGTTATTCGTCAAGCTTGATCAAATCGAAGAACCGACACTTGCTGACGCTAATCGACACGGTGATCTAAACCGTATAAAGCGGGAAATCACATCGTTGATTAGTGATCTTTCAGCGAAAGTCAAAGCTATGATTATAGAATTCCTCGAAGAAACCTACAAATCATCTTACAGTTGGCTGATCCTTGGCGTTCTGGCTTCGTTAGGGATAAAACTTGTGCAGCCAAAAGCAACACTAAATCAGCCGAATTTGCCTGCTGAATGGGCTCCTAAAGATGTTCGGCAGGCCATTAAAAGTAAACAAATGGACAAAGCCATTGAAACTGATCGCAAAAAGACAATACAGCAGATTAACAAGACAATCGAACGCGGTTTTATTGAGCGGAAACGCTTTGCTCAGATAGCGAAGGAGCTGCAGACAGATGTCGGGCTGAGTTACAGCCGTTCGAAGCGCATAGCCAATACAGAAATGCATCGCACAAGGGAAAAAGCAACGCTTGACGCTGCTAAAAAAGCTCAGTCACGGGGCATCAACATGAAAAAGACCTGGCACAACGTTGGGGATGAAAGAGTACGTGAGACAAAACATGCGGATCATGTCCATTTAGAAGGGCAGGAACGCATGGTCAATCAGTTGTTTGATCTTGGCATTAATAAAAATGGTGTTCATGTAACAGCAGAAGCGCCGGGGCAAAGCGGTAATCCATCAAATGATATTAATTGCCGATGCTTTGCGACATATGAACCGGTTCTTTGAAAGGAATGAGAGAAATGGACTTGGCAGAATTAAAAGTCAGGTTAGGGATTCCAGCTGATGACACATCCCAGGATGCAAAGCTACAAATAGACCTTACAGACGCGATTTCTTTCGTTAAGGAGGAGTGCAATAACTCTTTTGTCGGTCCAGATGGGGTTGAATCACTACCAGGACCAGTGAAGAAAGGAATTGCTCTCATGATTGAAATTGATCGGGACAGCCCGAAAGGTGTTCAGTCTGAATCAATTGGCGGAATGAGCAAGACATACACGGCGGATGACGTAAGGTATAAACCAGCACTTGATTTTTTTCGGCCATACAAAAAAATTCGTTTTAAACCACTGAGGTGATCAAATGGCACGTAGAAACATTCGGGTACGAGATAGAAACCGTATTCCAGAAGTCATAAGAAACCTCGGTTCTGTCGGTAAGGTGAAAGTTGGAATCCTGGACAGTGAGCGGCAAATGATCGCGGCTGTTCATGAATTCGGCTGCCGTATTGCTGTAACTGATCGCATGCGGAATTATCTTGCTGCAAAAGGGCTGTACCTCAAGAAAGAAACTCAATATATCAACATTCCGGAGCGTTCTTTCATCCGTGCTGGATGGGACGAGAACGAGGAAGAGATCGTTCGAAAGGTAGAGGATCTGGTCAATAGAGCGTTAGAGAATGGCGATTCGATGAATGACATCATGGAAACAGTCGGCCTGCTTGCGAAAGGGCGGCTTCAAGTGTATGCCCGAGACTTGCGGAACCCGGCAAACCATCCATTTACAACCAAGGAAAAAGGCTCTTCAAACCTATTGGTTGATACCGGGGAAATGATTGGCTCTATGGATTATGAGGTTGAAAGCTGATGGGGAATCATTTCATATTTTCTGATCTGATTAAGCGGTACAGCGTTGATTTTACATTGCTTATTCCATCTGAAGAGGGTTCATATGATGATCTCGGCGAATGGGTGCCACCGAAACCGACGAAGTCAGACGAAAGAGGGGCAATAGTACCTCTACAGTCACAATTGATCTATCAATCTGGCGGCCGACTTACATCTATGGACAGGCAGCTATTTATCAAGAATGAAATTCCTCTGAAAGCTCAGGTGATTTTTGATGGTGCCACCTTTGATGTTGAAGCGATGACGCCTTATGGGACATATGCCGATTTCAACAGCTATATCTTAAAGGCGGTGATCAATTCAGATGGACTACAACAGCATAATACAAACAGTCTTGGGACTGATTAGAGAGAAAACAGGCCATGTCGTAATCGTTGCAAATGGTACAGGGAAACAACCTGTCTATCCTTTTTGTACGTATACCGTGACTTCCCCGTATTTGCCCCAACATAGAGGCATTGAAGAACAGGGAGTGTTAACGGAAGACATCGAGCTTGTTTTCTCTTTTACATGGGTTTCAAACAGCCATATTGAGGCCATTTCTCTTGCTCAACAAACAGCAGCGTACTTCAAAACAGCTGAAGCACGTCAAAAGCTTCATGATAATGGGCTGGCATGGGTCAGGAACGACGGTTTCGGTAATCGAGATACATTTATCACGATTGACACAGAACGCCGTCATGGCTTTGATACGCGCTTTAGAACGCGTGTCACTCATGGAGAAGCAAATGCAGAGGTTTTCGACTCTGTACGAATTGAAAATACAGGAGGGTAATTCATATGCCACTTAGTGACGTTACAGTCAAAATTGACTTAGTGAAACCGTCCAGCCTTAAAGGATTGGGAACACCTCTGATTCTCGCAAAGGTAGACGGCCACAACACATATAAAGAATATGGCTCATTAGAAGCTATTAAGGCAGACTATGCGGAAACGACAGCAGCATATAAAAAGGCTGCGGCTATCTTTGCTCAGGGTGACAATGCACCGTCAAAGGTTGCCATCGGTACGTATGGAGGCAGCACAGAAACGCCAGAAGAAGGAGCGACTACACAAGCAACATTCTCCATTCGGAATGCGTTTGACGAGTATTTCGACAAGGACTGGCACTTCTTGATCCTTGCTGATGCTACAGCGGACGAAAGAATGGAAGCGGCAAAAGCGATGGAAGAGAAATCATATAAATTTGTAGTTTTACAGGTCACTGACCGGGAAGAAGTTGCTTCTTACAAAGGCAAGGATCGCACAATCGTTTTCTATCACCCGTTAAATGACGAGCATCCGGACGCTGGTCTTGTTGGTTCGGTTGCATCTCACACAGTGGGATCAGTAACTTGGAAGTTTAAAAATATCGTAGGTATCACGCCTCAAGATATTAAGGCAGACGAGTTGAAAAAGCTGCATACAGAAGGGGCTATTGCTTATGTAACCAAAGCGGGCCACAACGAGACATCCGAGGGCATTACTGCATCCGGGGAATATATCGACGTGCTGCACGGCAAAGATTGGGTGAAATTGAATATTGAAACCTCAATTCAATCAGCATTCTCAAACAACGGCAAAATCCCGTTCTCGAATGCTGGTTTTTCATTGCTGAGTGTACAGGTCACAAATGTTCTGCAAACAGCCTTTGCAAATGGCATTGTTGCCGAAGATGCAGACGGACAGCCGGTGTATTCAATCAGCACTAAAACCCGTGATCAAATCACAGATGAAAACAGAAAAAATCGTGTATACGACGGCCTGTCATTTACTTTTGAACTGGCTGGCGCGGTTCATTCTGCTGAAATCACTGGTGAAATCTCAATTTAAGGAGGATATAAAGCATGTACGTTTATGATGCGAACGAAGTCAACACGAACATTGACGGGAAAATCGTAACCGGTTATTCCGAGGGCACAATGGTTTCTTGTGCAAAAGACGAAGAAAAGTTCTCGACTAAAGTCAGCGCCAAGGGTGATGTCAGTGTTGCAACGAAAAACAACCCACTCGGAACAATTACACTGACTCTTTCCATGGGATCGCCATTTGTACCATACCTGAATAAAATGGCAAACACGGCCCAGCGTTTCCCTATCTGGGTTACGGGCGGACAGGAAAAAATCGGCGGCACAGAAGCGATGGTCAAAAAGCCTGCTGATGCAGAATTCAGTGACGAGATTGGAGATCGTGAGTTCGAGATTCAAGTCTTTGACTATACAGTATTGGAACAGTAATTAAGCTATGGCAAAAAAGAAGAAATCAAACGCGCGAAAGCAGTCCAATAGGGCTGCTTTTCAATATATGCAAACTAAACAAGCGGAGGGAAAACCTATGTCAAAATTCGGTAAACAAAAGAAAGTAACTATCCACGAAACTGAGTACACTCTTCAACACCCGGGAACACGTCGTTCAATTGAATTTAACGATGAGGCTATCAATATCAATACAGGGATGTTTTCGTCTGCGAAACTGTATGAACTGTACATGAAAGAAGTAGTTGTTGAACCGAAAGTAAGCTATGACTATTTTGATAAGAAACCTGGTTTCCTTGAGCTGATGAAAGAGGTTCAAACCTTTCTTAGCGCCGAAACCGAAGCCGAAACAGTTCTACAAAAAGAAGGCGCGTGATAACTGGCCTATGTATCGGCTCGTGATGTCTGAGAAGTTTTCCTTCTCGGAGGTCGCGGCGATGGATCTCGACACGCTGCTGGAAGCAAACGCAGCCCTCGACATCCATATTGAGCAAGAAAACAAGAGGAACAAGAAGAAATGAGGGGGTATGAACGTTGTCAGACGCATTGAGAAGTACGCATATTGACGTTGAATTGAACGTTGATACCTCCCCTCTAGAAAGAGCAAATCAGCAAATAGATAGACTCGTTGATCATGTCGGCGATGCTGGCGGCAGTTTTTCACAGATGCGTACACGGATGGCTCAGGTTCAAAGGCAACAGCGGAATTTTAGAGACATCCATATGAGTATGATTTTGGACAACTCATCGTTGCAAACTGCCAGCCAAACAATTGAACGGCTAGGGCCTCAAATCGACTTAGTTACATCCCGTTTGAGCCAGCTGAATACTCAGGTACAAGAGACAAGCCGACTTATTCAAAGCCTTCCGTCTGAGGTCAATATCAATGTTGATCAGACGTCGATAACAAACGCCAATGAATCAATTGATCAACTCAGGCAGAATTTGAATAACGTCGATATGAGCCGTATCGGTACGCCCGCAGCAAACGTTACGCAGCAGAACACGCAAAGTGTTCAGAATAACGTGGCGGCGGTAGCTGTCCCTGCCCCGGACTACCGGGGAATCCGGCAGTATAGTCGGGAAATGGACTTTTTGCGCGGCTCCACCCGTGGACTAGAAGCCGATACAATACAAATGCTCAATGAAATGCGTCGAGCTTGGTATGAAGAACGATACGGCATGAACGGTTTCCGGAATGAATTAATCCGAGGTCAGTATGGTTTCTTTCAGCTAGGGAACCAGATGGACAGCTGGTCCGGTACCAATCAGCAGTTTATGGATGAAGTATACAGGCTAGGACGTGCTCACAAGCAAGTAACAGACAACATGATGAAAAACAACAAAATGATGCGCATGAGCATGCTGCAGACTGTAGGGACATTGATGGCCCGGTCCACTCAATCCGAGAAGATCGCTGCGAACTATGACCGAATGGGAAACCCGTTATATCAAGTCAATAAAGCGGGGCTTGCCGTATCGAATACGCTTGAGAACATGGCAAAGCAGGGTACTGCTGCGCATTTGGCTCTGAAAATGCTCGGACCTACTGCCAACATGAAAGAGCTTAACGATATGACAATGATGATTACTCAGGGTTATATGCGTTTTCAAATGGTGGCACTGGGCGCGGCTTTTACAAACTTTTTCATGTTCCAAGGGCTTCATAAAGCGGCAACACAAACAGTTCCCGGCTATTCAAAAGCATGGGAAGAGATGTGCAGTACACTACTGAAAGCCATTCAGCCAGCAATCGAAGTGTTTGCGGCGTTTGCGATGGCGATATACAAGGGCATTACAGCCGTTGCGAAACTGATCATTCAGTTTAATGAGGCACACCCTGTACTCTCGAAAATGATCCAAGGATTTATGCTTCTCATCCCTGTTTTAACCCTACTTTTATCGCCATTAGCGATAGGGGTAGGGTTAGTTAATGGGTTCCTTGGGGCTCTCAGCAGTTTGTGGATGTTCATTGGTCCAGTTGTAACTGGGCTGGCTGCTATGTCGGGCACGGTGTATGTCGTAGCTGGGGCCATCGTTCTCCTTGTAACCGGCATTTATTTGCTGTACAAGAATTTCGATAAGCTTCAGGAAAGATTCAAGCCAGCGACAGACGCGATGAAACGGTTTGCTAACATGGGGAAATCGGCGGTTGTCGGTGCATTTCATACAATGATCAAAGAGGCTGAGGGGTTAAAGCCTGCCTTCATGAAAGGATTCAAGGACGCACAAAGCGTGGCGATTACAGCCATTCATAAAATGCAGGCTGAATCCTTGAAGTTATGGGATCGTCTCAGTGAATCGCATCCACAGTTAGTGGCTGGAATTGAGTCGGCCTATAAAACGGCTGTGAAAACCGTGTCAGGCTTCATTCATAATGCCGGAAAGACAGTCTCTGATTTCTTCGGAAAAGGGCTGTCAGACGGTCTAAACGGCATCGTAAAAGGATTCATGGAGCAGTTGAAAGTCGGTCTATCCAGCTTTAAAGGAATGGTTTCTCTTGTTGCTCCGTTTGTCGCGGCGATCGGACTTGCATTCCTCGGAGTGTCAGGACCAATCGGTGTGGCTGTCGGTGCTATTTTGAGTGTTGCCGGCGCCTTGTATCGCATGCAACAAACAAACCAAAATGTAAGCCAGGCCTTAAAGACAGCATGGACATCGGTACAATCTGTTCTAATGAGTGTTTTTCAGGCATTGCAGCCAATCATCAACACGATTCAACAGTCTTTCGGGCAATTAGTCACACAATTGACACCACAGTTCCAGCAGCTGGCCGGACAACTTCAGCAGGCTTTCGTTCAAATAGGCGGCACGCTTGTTTTGTTTGCTGCAGCTATCTCGCAAACGTTCCAGACAATCGGTCCACAAATCATGCCACTGATTCAGCAATTGCTTTCAGCTTGGATGCAGTTGTCAGGTACTTTATGGACGAGTGTCTTGCAAATAGCAAGCAGCATTTTGCCGTTACTTGTTCAAGGCTTCCAGACGATTTTCCCGGTTATTCTGAGCGTAATTAATGCAGTGCTGCCAATCATTATTCAATTGATAGGCAGTTTCTCAGGAATCCTTGTTTCAATTGTGCAAAATGCCTTACCGATTTTGGTTCAGATGATTCAACTTGCATTCCCATTGATCCTGAGCATTGTACAACAAGCTCTTCCGATTGTTTTGCAACTGATTCAGCTATTAGGTTCATCCATCGGACAAATAGCGGTTCAAGTGCTGCCGTTAATTTTATCAGCGGTGCAGCAAGTGTTCCCGATTATTAAACAGGTCATTATGGCTGTTCTTCCAATCGTGGCTCAATTGCTTACTGTAGCGGCAACAATCATTTTACAGTTGGCACAAGCGGCACTTCCTATCTTGATTCAAGTCGTGCAGCAGGTATTCCCACAGATCATGCAAATCATACAAGCTGTTCTTCCGATTGTTGTTTCTCTTTTGCGACTTGTGGCGAATATCATCACGACTGTTGTTATTCCAGCGATCCGTTTCATCTTAAATATCGTGACGGCTGTGTTCCCGGTTGTACTCTCAATAATTCAAGTTGCCCTGAAAAATATCATTGCGATCATACAGGGTGCAATTGGCATTATTATGGGGATCGTGAAGATTTTCAAAGGCTTATTCACTGGGAATTTCCGGATGATGTGGGACGGTGTGAAGCAGATTTTCTCTAGTGCTGTTGGTATGGTGAAAAAGCTGGTGTCTAACGCAGCAGATGGAATTATCAAAGGATGGACTTATATCAGAACAAAAGTCGGTGATTTGGCACACAGTCTGTGGAAGAAGGTCACTGATAAGTTTTGGGATATTGTCGATGCTGCCAAGGCTCTACCGGGTAAAATCGGCGATGGTATCAAGAATATGGCCCATAAGGCCACGTCTGGCGTGACTAGCTTAGCGAACAAACTTGCTGGTGCACTCGGAAAAGGTGTAAATGGTGTAATCGGTGGAGTGAACTGGGTCCTTGATAAGATTGGTTTGAAAGATAAGCATATCCCTAAATGGGAAGTACCTAAATATGCACACGGAACCGGAGGGCACCCAGGAGGCCCGGCGATACTTGGGGACGGTAAAGGGGCAAACGCTGGTCCCGAAATGTATCGTACTCCATCAGGTCATGTGGGACTCAGCCCTGCAAATGATACACTGATGAACCTTCCGAAAGGCACTGAGGTGTTATCTGCAAAACAGACAAGAGCTGCTTTAGCGGGAGTTCCGGCTTACGCAAAAGGCACAGAAGGAAATATATTCACAAAAGCATGGAATGGTGTAAAATCCGTTGCCGGCAAAGTGAGAGATGTTGCTCTTGATGTTTTTGATTACATCGGGCACCCATCTAAGCTTTTAACAAAAGTTTTAGAAAAAATGGGTGTCTCTGCACCTTCTATGGCTGGCTCGTTCGGTGATCTCGCAAAAGGGGCTTTTAACTTTGTCAAAGATAAGGCTGTAGGTTTTGTCAAAGACAAAATGTCCAGTTACTCTGCAAGCTTTTCAGGCGGCGGCTCAAAAGCCGTTAAAAAATGGGTAGCTCAAGCGCTATCAATCAAGGGCCTTGGGTCTGAGTATGCTGGCGCACTTGAAACCATTGCCATGAAAGAATCAGGCGGGAATCCTAATGTTGTGAACAATTGGGATTCGAATGCGAAAGCTGGCCATCCATCACAAGGGCTTATGCAGTTTATACCAAGTACATTCAACGCTCACAAGGAACCGGGTCACGGAAATATCAAAAATCCAGTTGACCAGATCCTTGCTGCTATCAATTATTTGAACAGCAGATACGGCGGCATTTTAAAACATCCTGGGCTCGTTTCTATGGCTCATGGTGGGCCGTATAGAGGTTATGCGACAGGTGGAGTCATAAACAGCCCGCAAGTCGCTGCGCTTGGTGAAAACGGCTTTAGGGAGTATGTCATCACAACTGAGCCACGATACAGAAACCAATCACTCGGAATGTATGCTGCACTCGGTCGGGAGCTTGGCGCGGATACTGGATACACACCAGAAAAAGCTGCTACAAGCTCAAGCAGTTCATCTGTCAATATCACGTTTAACCCGTCGATCAATGTAAAAGTTGAGGGTGGCAGTGAAGGAGCAGAAACCAAGGTGAAAAAGGCTGTAACTGAAACATTTGACGAAGTTTTCGACATGCTGAAGTCGCTTTATCCACCAGAGGGGGCTTATTAATTGGCGAAGCTCGGAAAGATTAATCTTGTAAATGAAAAGGAATCTGACGGCGCGGATGTGGAGGTAACTTCATATCCCGTTGAAAAAGGGGTCCCGATCACGGACCATGTACAAAGAAAGCCAGAGACTACAACAGTCTCTGGCTATTTATTAGGCAAAACAGCAAATAGTGATTATGAATATCTGAAAAAGCAGGCTTATGCCGGTACTCTCTTGACTTATACCGGGCGTAAGGTTGCTAAAAATGTGATCATCACAAAGATAGATCGCGACACAGGCGATTACACAAACGGTTTTGCTATTTCAATTGAGTTGCAAGAAATCCGTATTGCAAAAAGCCCGTGGGTTAAGAAGAAAGTGAAAACAGCCGGAAAAAAGAAGAAAGCTAGCAAGAAGAAAACAAAAAAATCCAGCAAGCTATACCACAAGGTCAAGAAGGGTGACACTTACTGGGGCTGCGCTCGTAAATACGGCACCACTGTAAATGCTTTGCGTCGGTTAAATCCCTGGCCGGACCGAAGAATTCCGATAGGGGTCAAAATGAGGATCAGATGAAGGAGGGAAAGGCATGGCATCGAGAGATTACATTCCTTTTGACAAAGAGGACATACCCCAGCAGTTTGAATTTGATTTAGCAGATGACACGTTCATTTTGCGTATCAATTACAACCAGACAGACGATAGTTTCTCACTTGATTTATACGATCAGGACATGGAACCAATCGTGCTGGGTGAAAAATTGATTTTGAACGTTCCTTTGTGGGAAGACATTGTAAACGAGAAGCTGCCGGCACCCTCCTTAATCCCTATGGATGAATCGAATACAGAAACACGGGTTACATACGAGAATTTTATGCAAACCGTGTTTCTTTATATTGATGATGTCTCGGACGATGCGGAGGGCGAAGACGATGGCGACGAATAAAATGCTATTTGGGCGTGTCGTTAAGGTCACGATAGATAACGGCAGTTCACAAACCACTTTCGATTATAAAGACTTAGAGATTCATTTTGAGGTCCCGTTCGATGATGACTTCAAACCGAATGAAACAAAGGTTGAAATATACAATCTAAGCAAAGATTCAATCAGCAAAATTAAAAAAGGCAGCACTATCACTGTTCAAGCTGGTTATAAAGACGATTACGGTGTTTTAACTATCGGTAAAGTTACCAAGGTGCTGAATAATTGGGACGGTTTGAATAAGGTAACGGCCATCTATTCAAAAGATGGCGATGATTACACCCATATGAAAGTAACCACTGAAAACGCTGATCCTGCTGAAAAATATTACGTGAAAAAGCGGTACAAGCTCGCAAAGCCTGTGGTGACTTATAAAAAAGACAAGAACGGCCGGACATATAAAACGGTCAGGAATTACGGCACCCGAACAGAGGTCAGATACCGTAAGAGATATATGAAAATTACGTTCAAGGCAGGCACAACCTCAAGGCAAATTGTCGATAAGCTTCTGCGGGTACTCGGTATTAAAGTGAAAAATATCATTCTGCCTAAAAATAAAGTTTATAAAAAAGGCTATCGTGTCACCGGATTGATCGAAAACAATCTTGAAGAGGTCATTCATGATGCTGGGGCAGTCATGTATTATCGGCGGGGCCGTCCTGTTATTCGGCCACTCAGTCAAGGGGATGACGAACGTTTCAAGCTCGAAGAAGCAACAGGACTGGTGGAAACGCCAGAACAATTTGAGGAAGATGATCTCAAAGGGTATAAGGTGAAATGCCTTTTACAGCATCGTATCGCAGTTGCTTCAATCATAGAAATAAACAGCAAGACAGCGAAAGGGAAATATCGTGTGAAAGATGGCTCTCATTCCTTTGACGGTAAAGACTTTTTCACAGAATGTAGGGTGATTTAATGAGTAAAGCGACAAAGTTCTTTGACGGATTCGAACAGCGGATAAAACAATCAATCCATACAACGGCTCCAGCACGGGTTGTAAATTACAATGCTGATAAACACACTGCCGATCTGAAATTGCTGTTTCAAACCAATGATGGTGAGTATCTACATGAATACCCTTTAATCGAACATGCGCCTGTTTTGAAACATGTCGAAGCTGATATTAAAGTAGGGTCCTGCGTGTTTGTTTCATTTGCTGAACGTTCACTGGATAACCTGGACGGCAATAAAACCTTTGATCCGGATTCGAGGCGCACACACAGTATAAACGATCCAGTTGTTATAGGAGTGTGGGAAGGATGAAAACTCTCAAGCTTAAAGACGGGGATCTTTGTTTTGAAAATGGTGACTTACAAATGGTTGAGGGTGATGCTGAGCTGGCTCAATCAGTAGAAATGATCCTTAGAACAAGTTTAGGAGAGTTTGAGCTTGATGAACATGTCGGCCTTGATCGCAGCAACATTTTAAGAAAGCAGTTTGATCAAGAAGAGGCGCAATATGACATTATAAATGCCATTTCTCAAGAAGAGCGTATTGCCAGTGTGGAATCGGTGAACTTTCTAATGGATAAAGAGTCTCGCAGTCTTGCATTGCATGTGAAAATGACAAAAGAGGATGAAGAAACAATTGAGATAGGGGGGGTTGATCTTGCTTGATGAAACGGGCTTTCAACGGCAAACATATTCCGAGCTTGTTGATAGTATGGAGGACCGGGCGCGGGAACAATTCGGGGAGGATGTAAACACATCCAGTAAAACGCCATTAGGAATTATTATTCGTATCTTTGCTTGGTTTCTGGCCGGCTTGTGGGACATTGCAGAAAGGGTTTATAACAGCGGCTTTGTCAGTAAGTCTGAGGGCGTGCAGCTCGATCGTCTTGGCAGCAACTCGGGAATCACCCGGGAGCGAGCTGCGGAGTCAGTTGTGACTCTGTCCTTTACTGGAGAACCCGGCATCGTAATTGAAGAACAAACTCAGTTTACTACGGAATCAGGCATTTATTTTGAATTGATTGAGGACGTTGTTATTGAGGAGAATGGGACAGGCTTAGGGACGGCTGTCTCGCTTTCTAAGGGCGTTATAAACAATGTTGCAGCAAATACCATTACCGTGCAGGCAGAGCCCTCAGAGGGCGTGTATTCAGTTACAAATCCGGAACCATCGGCTGGCGGTGCTGACGAGGAAACAGATTCGGAATTCAGGGCGCGTATAAAGAAATCTGTGGAAGGCAGTTCAGCATCTACTAACGGAGGTATTATTTCAGCCCTGCTAAACGTTTCAGGCGTCCGTTCAGCGAACATTGTTGCCAATAATACCATGCAGACAGATGCAGAAGGTAACCCGCCTAAAAGCATTCATGCTTATGTACTTGGCGGCACAAAAGATGATGTTGCGCAAGCACTGTTTGACAGTGTTGCTGCCGGAATTGAAACGGTCGGGGAGCAAGTTGTCACCATAACTGACGCCAGCGGGCTTGATCATGCTGTTAAATTTGATTTTGCAAGGGAAGTCAAAATATATCTGCAGTTGGATTTAAAAACAAATGCTTCTTTCCCAATTGATGGAGTGAGCCAGATCAAAAACAACCTCGTTTATAAAATCGGGGGAATTGATGCGAACGGCTCTTACTATACCGGCTCACAAATGGGCGATGATGTTATATTGTCGCAGTTATTCAACGCGGTATATCAAGTAGATGGTGTCTTTGATGTAACAATCAAGATGGGGAAAGATGCGACAAGCGTTTCACAGTCAAACATTGAGATTGAACCTAAAGAGGTTGCCCAGGTACATTTTGATGAAATAGTGGTGAATCTCATATGATTAAAGACTTAATAGGAAAGCTGACCGATGCCTTTTTGAAAGATGAAAAGAGCAATATCGGTAAGCTTTTTCTAATTGTCGATGAACAGCTGACAGCACTTAAAAGCGCACTGATTACGGCTGAGAACTGGCGGGATATTGACGCAGCAAAAGGAAAGGCTCTGGATCTACTTGGTGACAACGTGTCGCAGGATCGGGGCCGTGCCACTGATGAAATTTATCGAGTGCTTATTCGCGGCAAGATTGCCAGAAATGTATCAGATGGCACCACTAACCGGATCATTGAAGCTTTAGCCAAAACACTGAACTGCAAGCCAAGTGAAATACACATTGTCAGTAGCAAGGAAAACAATGAAGATGAACCGGCTGCCATTATCGTAAAAAAGGCACCCATTGAGGCTTTGAGCAAAGTTGGAATGAGTGCAACACAGTTTTCGAATATCGTTCAAAAAACAGTAGCTGCAGGCGTACGGGTGGCTTATGTAGATTTAAACGGCACCTTTCGTTTTTCATCCTCTGCTAACTCTATAGAAACGAGTCAATATGGATTTTCAACAGACGGGACAGATGGGGGAACACTCGGCGGAATTTTTCAGCCTGAAGATGATTACCCTTTACCGATTTAAGGAGTGATTTTTATGCCTTTTACAAAAGAATTGCCTGAATGGGGGAACGCCGGGCAGAGGCCCCCGCAGTCCTCCATTGATGAAGGATACAAACCAATGGATCATCCCCCTGCGGATTGGTTCAACTGGTATCAGTATACCGCCTATCATGCACTAAAGGAATTGCAAGAAATAGCAGCAACGCAGGATGACGTTTCCACTGCTTTAAAAACAGCAAAAGCTTATACAGATGAATTTGCTGCACGTAGGGATAACCCCAACCAGGTTACAAAGGCCCAAGTAGGTTTAGGAAACGTAGACAACGTGCAGCAAGCAACAAAAACAGAATTCAACGCACACAATACAGATTCCATACGCCATATCACGGTCACAGAGCGTTCAAATTGGAATGCGAAGGAAACGACTACAGGGGCGCAAAACAAAGCTGATACAGCCGAAAAAAATGCAAAAACGTATACTGATCAACACATTAATGATAAAAGCAACCCTCATGGGGTGACAAAAGATCAAGTCGGACTCAGTAAAGTTACCAATGACAAACAGGCAACCAAAACAGAATTTGATGATCATGTAAAAGATACGACTGCTCATATAACTGCATCAGAGCGAACAAAGTGGAACGAGGCTCAACTATCTAAAATTACTAATGATGGGGGAGGAGTCCTAATATCCATAGCAGACACAGATGATTTTCTAAGTAAAATTGTTGAAACTGGAAAGACATTCGGAACCTTTTATTCAACAGGAAAGCCTACAAATGCGCCTTCTACATTATCAACTAGGGGATTTTTTCACTTTACCTCAGTCGATAGTCATGGAAAGGGGACATTTGGTTATGTGGTTGCAATTGATTATAAAAACAATGTTTTCACAAATTATTTGGACTTAAATCAAGGATGGGCTGGATGGTCTAAAGTAGAAACTGAAGCCCGTGCAAAGTCATACACTGATAACCTAGAAAAAAAACTAACCGAATTAACATGGTTCTCACCAGTTTTACAAAATAATTGGGTTAACTATACTGATGTAAATGAAACAGATCAAACAAAGTTTAAAGTTCGATATGCCAAGGATATTACTGGAACAGTAATTGTAGAAGGCGCTATTGCTAAAGGTACCATTGGGTTCGGGGTGCCTGCTTTCGTGCTACCGGTAGGGTATAGACCTGCTAGGGCAATTCAGTGGGTTGGAGTAGCTTCACAAGGTGGCATGTCAGGTATTCCACAAACACATAGGCTACTTGTAAATACTGATGGGAAAGTGATTATTGAAAATTGTACGAACACTGTAAAACCAAACGTTTTTATCAGTTTAGGGTTTAGTTTTAAGGCGGTTTAAGGAGGTTTTTTAGAATGATACAAGTCTATAAATACGACGATGACTATATATTTGAAACTCCTATGATTATTAATGAAATAGGTACTGATGAAGAAGTAAATCTACCTAAAAATTGTACAACAATTGCGCCTCCTGATGGTATGTTTAAGCCGCAATTTCATCCAGAATTAAATGAATGGTGGGAGGCAGCATCCGAGGACTATATTTTAAGTTTGGAGCCCAAAAAAGAACCTTCTGATTTGGATTTACTTAAACAACAAAATGCATTACTTATCTCCCAATTAGCTGAAACTCAATCGATGGCTCAACAACAGGCCAAAATGTATGCTGATTTAATATTATCACTTACGCAAAAAGGAGTAATTTGAATGGATTGGTATGAAAGCATTCGTGCATGTTATAACTGGGGATGTTATTCAAGGGATGACGTTAAAGCTTTTGTCTCATACAATAAAATAACCGAGAGTGAATATGAAGAAATAGTTGAGGAAGATATTGTTATTACAGATTAAATATGATATTTTAACTTTATGAAAAATACTATCTATTTACTTTTTATAGTTTCCATAATTTTAAGTGGGTGTTCAACATATGAAGGTTCAGTTGTGAAGGGTTCTGGACAACCTTCAAAAACACCTAATTATCATCCATTAATAATCGCACATAGGGGCGCTTCAGCATTAGAACCGGAACATACATCACTCTCATATAAGCGTGCAATAAAAGATAAAGCAGATTTTATTGAAATTGATCTAAGGCAAACTAAAGATCATGAGTTGGTTGCAGTCCATGATAAGGATGTTGAAAGAACAACAAACGGAAAAGGGAAAATTCAGGATCTTACTCTGTCTCAATTAAAAAAATTCAATGCAGGTAAGGGTCAAAAAATATTGACAATAGAAGAGATAATAAAAGAATTTGGTCTTTCAACAAAGTATTATATCGAAACGAGAGAAGATAATAACGGCAATTTAGTAATGGAACAAAAACTCATTGACATTCTAAATAAATACAATCTATTAGCCGAACACAAAGTGGTATTACAATCATTCAGTGAAAAGAGTTTAAAGAAGATACATTCTATTAATAAAGAGATACCACTGGTGCGTTTACTTCGTGATGGGGAAGTGAAGGATTTAAATAGTGATAAGCTAAAGCAGATAAAAAGTTATGCTTATGCAGTAGGCCCCAATGCTAAATTAGTTGATAAATCCACTGTTGAAAAAGTTCATGCAGCGAATTTACAGATTCATGTATTTTTTGATGCGGAGAATGAGAAAAAACTAACAATGAAAATGATTAATTTAAGGGTCGATGGATTTTTTTCCAATAATCCGGCTTATACTGAGAAACTATTAAACTCGTCAAATTGACGGGTTTTTTATTTTGCCTCAAAGGAGGTGAAATCGAATGAAATAGATAAAAGGAGGGTGTACTAATGTCACAATTGACGGAGGTACCAGATATGAATGTGTTTCAGCAGGATTTAACAGTCATGAAAGGTGAGCATAAAGCGCTTGAGCAGCGAGTTTCCGCACTGGAAAGAGTATCTGACCGACAAGACCAGCAAATCATGACGCTGAACGAAAAGCTCAACAAAATTGAAGAGAACACAACTTGGATCAAGCGCACCATAACGGGTGCAATTATCACAGCGATTTCCACCGGAGTTATAGGGGGAGCAATTGCTATTTTTTATACCGTTTTGCAAAAATAAGGAGGAATACACAATATGAAAAACTTTGACAAAGGCACGGTCGTCCGGACGGTGCTTCTTTTAATTGCGCTTATCAACCAAACAATGCTGATGTTTGGTAAATCACCCTTGGATATTACTGATGCACAAGTGAACCAACTTGCGGATGCGCTGTACACTGCGGGCTCTATAGCCTTTACTATTGGC
Source organism: Bacillus sp. PS95 (assembly GCF_037963565.1). Lineage (NCBI taxonomy): Bacteria > Bacillati > Bacillota > Bacilli > Caryophanales > Bacillaceae > Bacillus > Bacillus sp. PS95. The sequence continues at coordinate 2,828,410 of NZ_CP150160.1, read as the reverse complement.
ACGACATTTACAGCATGGTTCAAAAACAACTATGTGACTGCAAAAGGCCATCAGCAAAAAGCTGTCCTGAAAAATCACAATCTAACCAAGTGAGCTGCCAGCTGGCGGCTCTTTCTAATTCAAAAACAGAATAGGAGAGATCATTTATGACAATCGCAGTGAAAAAGAACCTTGTATCAGAAGCAAAATACGCTTTAAAATGCCCTAATCCGATGACCGCGGAATACATCACCATTCATAACACTTACAATGATGCATCTGCTGCTAACGAGGTCAGCTATATGATCGGAAACACAAGTTCAACGAGCTTTCACTTTGCTGTTGATGATAAAGAGGTAAGGCAGGGCATCCCAACAGATCGCAATGCATGGCATACAGGAGACGGAACAAACGGTACCGGGAACCGTAAGTCTATTGGCGTTGAAATCTGCTACAGCAAGTCAGGAGGGCCTAAATACAGGGCTGCTGAAAAGTTGGCTATCAAGTTTGTTGCTCAGCTGCTTAAAGAACGCGGATGGGGTATTGATCGAGTGCGGAAGCACCAAGATTGGAGCGGAAAGTATTGCCCGCATCGTATTTTAGACGAGGGACGCTGGAATGAGGTTAAAGCGGCTATTGATGCTGAATTAAAAGCACTTGGCGGCAAATCATCCAGCAAGAAAACAACTTCGTCCAAGGCAGTGAAAAAACCAAGCTCAAGCAAAAAGAAAACATCTTTTAATCTGCCTTCTGGCATCTTTAAAGTAAGAAGCCCATTGACGCATAGTGATGCTGTTGAACAGATTCAAACAGCGTTGGCGGCATTGCATTTCTATCCGGATAAGAAAGCCAAAAACTTTGGTATCGATAGCTATTACGGACCAAAAACAGCTGATGCAGTAAGACGGTTCCAGCTGATGAATGGTTTAAATCCTGATGGCATTTATGGACCGAAAACGAAAGCGAAACTAGAAGCTTTGCTCAAATAAGGATAAATAAAAAGCCCTCATGAATTGAGGGCTTTTATATAAATAACCCCTGAGTATGATACCCAGGGTGATTTGCTCGTGACGAGACGAGCGAAGTATAATTTATCATATGCAATTTATCGAAAAAAAACACTAAAATACACTGTTATAAAGGAAAAAACCGAATGTTAGATAAACAATCCGGTTTTTTCAGACAGAATCACGCATTCATGAGCGTGCGAATTGTCCATGACTATGATGGACGAAGTATTTGTCTATAATATACTGCAGTTTTAGTGTTTTGTCAACAATCAGTTATGAAATCGTCCAGTTTACTCGTGTAATTATTCTTTTAAAGTCCTCTTTAGAAATTTCGCCTAACTTCTTGTTTAATCTGACCTTACTTACAGCTTTCATTTCCTCAGCTTTAATAGCAGAATCATAAGTCAAAAATGAATATTTTTTTGTGAATAAGAAATAATGACTTCTATATTTGGGAATGTTGGTTCCTTTTCTAAATTTTAAAGTTTTAGATAAAGGCGCAACAATAATATTTTCACCAGTTGAATTGATAGTATTATTTGATAAAACTATCACCGGCCTGTCTTCTCCGATATTTGAGTTTTGTTCAGAGCCTAAATTTTCCCCAAGCTCACACAAATAAATTCCACCTTGGACAATTCCCCTGCCTCTTAAACTTTGTTTGTTTTCAATCCAGTTTTTTGCTAACTCTTTTTTTCTGATGTTCCACTCTTCAAGCTTCTGATGTTTAGTAATCACTAACTGATTTTCTGACAATTTGACCATCCCTTTTTTTAGTATCATTTAATTATAAATGATTTTTAAAATAAAAAGAGAATTAAAGTGGGAATTTATTAAAAAGTCAGTAGGTTATCTCATTTCAACATTTATCATGGAACTTAAATTAATAAAATTTGTATCACCTTTTAAATCCTTCACATGTAACCTCTGGTTCACTTCATCTATGTAATGAACATGTCCTGTGACTACTTCAATAAAACCGTCTCTGTATACACTGATGACCAGAACCGAGTTGAATTCCATCGCCTCGCAAATAACACGGGCCATTTCTTCCAGTTGGTATTCATCTAGGATGGGTTTTTCAATTTTTTGGACTTGTTTCTTCCTATTTAATAGCGCTGCCCTTTGCTCAGGCAAAATAAATTTTTGTTCCCATCTCTTGTCGTAAATACCCTCGTTCATTCTGATCAACTCCCTGAACAAATTATACAAGAACAAATGTTCGAAAATCAACCGGAAAAGTATAGGAGGTTCGTAATCATTATGCTATAATCACACTAAAATGTACCAAATGCAAAATAATGGGGTGGTTTAGTGTTCTTCAAAGAGACAGAAACACAGGAGATCATCAAATATGAAGATTACCCTTATGCAGTTTACGCAAGGGTTTCCTCAGAAAAGGATGAACAGGTGACATCAATAGCCAACCAAATTGATATTTGTCATCATTGGATTGAGAAAAATAATTACGAATGGAAAGATGAAGCAATCCAATTAGATGATGGGATAAGCGGAACAGTCCTGCTTGATCGGAAAGCGATGCAGCTTATTTTAGATAAGGCGCAAAAAAGAAAGTTGAAGATGGTTGTTTTTAAATCAATCAGCCGGCTTGCACGTGATCTTAAAGATGCCCTTGAAATTCGAGAGGTTTTATTGGCCCACGGTGTAAGAGTTGTGACGCTTGAAGAGGGCTACGATAGTCTATATGAAGGCAAAAACTCAATGAAATTTGAAATGTTTTCAATGTTTGCAGCCCAATACCCTCAAACAATTTCAGTGGCAGCCAGTGGGGCGCTAGCAGCAAAAGCCCGCCGTGGTGAACATTCCGGCCGTGTACCTTTTGGATTTAAGAAAGAAGGTAAATTCCTAGCTATCAATGAAGAAGAAGCAAAAGTCGTACGTTTTATTTTTGATCTTCATAATAATCATGGATATGGACATAAAAGGATCGTTCTCAAGCTTAACGAAGAATTGGCACTTGGAAACATTGTAAAGCCTCAAAAGACTGAGTTTTGGCAGCTGTCTACAGTACAAACGATTTTAAAGAATCCTATTTATTGTGGCGTGTTTATTGCCAATAGACATACTCAAGTCAAAATAGGGGGACGGAAAAAATTTATCCGCAACCCAAAAGAAAAATGGACTGTTTACAAAGACTGGTGTCCTAAGATCATATCAGAAGAAGAGTATGAGAAAGCTAATAACAAAGAACACAAGATGCGTAAAAAGCGTTTTAACCCTCGGAATGAGCTACGAGGAATGATGAAATGTGGTGTGTGCGGTTGCAATATGGTTGTGCTGCCGTCGTACAAATACAATCAGAAACGTGAGAAGAAAGAGTTTAATTATTTGAAGTGTAGCGCCTATAGACGAGGTGGAACTGCTCTTTGTGTAAACCATGCTCCGATGCAATATAAGGACTTGCGGGCTTTTGTTATTAAAACACTGAAACAAAAGGGCAAGAAGTTAAAATTGGATGTAAAGTCGGATTTTGAAGAGCAGAAGAAAAACCGGATCAAGCGAACGAAAATAGAAATTGAAAACGCAGAAAACAAGAAAAAACGTCTAATCGAATTGTACTTGGAAGATCAGCTGATCACTAAGGCGGAATTCCAGGCGAAGCGAAAAGAGCTTGAAGAACAAATTGAAAAACTGAACGATAAGCTGTTCATGCTTGAGCGTGAGGAAGAAGAAACAATCGACATATCAAATATAAAGAATGCATTCGCGCAGCTGGAAAGAACTGATCAGGATTTATTCGAAGCATTTTCAGCGCTTATTGATAAACTTGTAATATACGAGGATGGAACAGTCGATTTCCATTATAAATTCAAGTGATTATTATTGTTTTAGTTTGCGATAGATATGCATATCAAATGCCATGCAGAAATTGGGTGTGAAAGGGCGTTCGCAAGCCGTTGTTGAGCTTCTTAGAATGGGTGAGCTAGAGCTTTAATCCTTGCCGGTATTCCTTCTTTTGGAAGGAGCCGGTTATTGCTGTTTGTTTGGAACATTCGAAACCATATTTGGAATGCTGTGCAAAACGTAGGCAAGTCATAAATTAAATTTTATTTCTTGATGTTGTTTGACTAAAGTCCTCTATTTCTCTCCTGCGAGTCTTGCATTTTCTTCAAAAAAGAAGGAAAATAGACACGGAACGCTTTTGTGCGTAAGAGATCCTTGAGTGAGGGATGGACAAATGACATCAAAACCTTTGGAGCATGTTGCGGATATTGAAAAGTCACTCCGCCACATTGCCGCGATCATTAAGCAAAAAGGACGAGAAATCCTTAACCAATATGCGATTACGCCGCCGCAATTTGTCGGCTTGCAATGGCTTTATGAATTAGGAGATATGACAATCGGTGAATTATCGGGCAAAATGTATCTGGCATGCAGCACGACAACGGACTTAATCGACCGCATGCAAAAAAATGAGCTTGTTGAGCGGGTCAAGGACCCGGCGGACAGACGTGTTGTCAGGATACATCTGCTGCCTGAAGGAGAACGGATTATCCAAGAGGTCATTACAAAAAGACAGGAATATCTGCGTGATATGTTCGAATCGTTTACAGATGAAGAAATAGCCATCTTCGAAAAATCTTTGATGAAACTGCAGCATGAAATGAAGAGAAAATGAGGCGATTTTGTTGGAACAACCAATAGGAGTCATTGATTCCGGGGTTGGCGGTTTAACCGTTGCGAAGGAAATCATGAGACAGCTACCTAAAGAAAATATTATCTACGTCGGGGATACGAAACGGTGTCCTTACGGGCCGCGCCCTGAAGAAGAGGTGCTTCAATATACGTGGGAGCTGACGAATTATTTACTCGAAAACCACCACATCAAAATGCTCGTGATCGCCTGTAATACAGCAACAGCGATCGCTTTGGATGACATCCAGCGCAGCGTCGGTATACCGGTGGTCGGAGTCATCCAGCCTGGTGCGAGAGCAGCGATAAAAGTGACGGATAATCAGCATATCGGTGTCATCGGCACAGAGAATACGATTAAGAGCAATGCATACGAAGAAGCGCTTTTGGCATTAAACCCTGATTTGAAGGTTGAAAACCTTGCCTGCCCGCTGCTTGTGCCTTTTGTAGAAAGCGGGAAGTTTCTCGACAAAACAGCAGACGAGATTGTCAAAACCTCGCTGTATCCGTTAAAAGACACATCGATTGATTCGCTGATTTTAGGCTGCACCCACTATCCCATTTTGAAAGAAGCCATTCAAAGATATATGGGAGAACACGTTAACATTATTTCGTCCGGCGATGAAACAGCCCGGGAAGTCAGCACGATTCTCTCGTATAAAGGGCTGCTGAACCAGTCTGCGAATGCCCCGGATCATCAGTTCCTGACAACAGGGGCGCGTGATCAGTTTGCAAAAATCGCAGACGATTGGTTTGGCCATGAAGTCGGCCATGTGGAATGCATCTCACTGCAAGAACCGATTAGAAGATAGTTTTCCCCGCAACGGTATGTTGCGGGTTTTTTTCTGTTTTGCCGGAATTCTTCGGTCTATTTCCTAAAGAGGCTCGTATACATAATAGTACAAACATCCTTAGGAGGGAAAAGTATGCTGAAAAAAGGACCTGCAGTCATTGGTGCCACTTGTCTCACCTCTGTCTTGCTTTTATCCGGATGCGGTTTGTTTCAATCTGATAAGGCAGCCGAGGAAATTGATCCGCCTCAAGACGTTACATTCGTGAACGATGAAGCGGGTGCCAATTCAAATACAACAGCAGCCAAAAAAACAGAAAGTGAAAAAAGCGATACAGCAAAAGCGGATCAAGCCTCATCTACTGTCATGAGGGAGCTTTATCTCATTGATAAAAACGGGTATGTTGTTGCGCAAACGCTGCCTCTCCCTAAAAGTGAGAGCACGGCTAAGCAGGCGCTTGAATACCTCGTACAGGGCGGGCCTGTGTCTGAAATTCTTCCGAATGGCTTCAGAGCTGTATTGCCGGCTGACACCACCGTTAACGTTGACATCAAAAAAGATGGAACCGCGATAGCTGATTTCTCTAATGAGTTCAAAAATTATAAGAAAGAAGACGAACAGAAAATCGTTCAATCTGTGACGTGGACGCTGACGCAATTTAGTTCGATAGATAAAGTGAAGCTGAGAATAAACGGGCATGAACTGAAGGAGATGCCTGTAGGAGGGACGCCGATCTCAGATGATTTAAGCCGCAAAGACGGCATTAATTTGGAGACAGCCGGTGTAAATGATCTCACTGCTACCCATCCGCTGACAGTCTACTACTTGGCGGAAAACGAAGACAGTGAATACTACGTGCCGGTGACCAAACGAATCGACAATTCGGAAAAAGACGACATCACAGCAGCCATTAATGAATTGGCTAAAGGGCCAAGCAAGGTGAGCGGGCTGTTAACAGACTTCAGTGAAGATGTAAAGCTTGTCAGCAAACCGAAAATCAAAGACGGGCGCGTGACGTTGGATTTCAATCAATCTATATTCGGCAGCGCCGATGAGAAGACGAAAATGATTTCTTCAGAAGTGCTGAACAGCATTGTGCTGACGTTAACGGAGCAGCCGGATGTAAAAAGCGTCTCTGTTAAAGTGAACGGAAAATCAGAGCTTGTAAATGAAAAAGGCGAAAAGCTCACAGAACCGGTCTCCAGACCTTCTCAAGTGAATACGGGTAGTTTTTAAATTGGGATTTTTGATATACTAGGAAGAAAGAGGTTAGCGTTCCGGCTGCCTCTTTCTTTATTCAATTCCGGGACAAAAATGGTTTATGTACATACAATCGGAGGTAAAACATGAGACATGACGGAAGACAACATGATGAGCTGCGCCCAATCACATTCGATTTGGATTTTATCAGCCATCCGGAAGGTTCTGTTCTAATAACAGCGGGAAATACAAAAGTAATCTGCAATGCGTCCGTTGAGGATCGCGTGCCGCCGTTTTTGCGGGGCGGGGGAAAAGGCTGGATTACTGCTGAATACAGCATGCTGCCGCGGGCAACAAACCAAAGAACAATCAGAGAATCTTCTAAGGGGAAAATTTCCGGCAGAACAATGGAGATCCAACGCCTGATCGGCCGCGCGCTTCGAGCTGTTGTAGATCTGGAAAAGCTCGGTGAACGGACGATTTGGATTGACTGTGATGTCATTCAAGCTGATGGAGGAACTAGAACAGCTTCCATTACAGGCGCATTTCTTGCTATGGCGATTGCGATTGGCAAGCTGATCAAAGCAGGAACAATCAAGACAAATCCGATCACTGATTTTCTTGCTGCGATCTCTGTTGGAATTGATAAGGAACAGGGAATTTTGTTAGATTTAAATTATGAAGAAGATTCCTCCGCTGAAGTTGACATGAATGTCATCATGACAGGCAGCGGCCGTTTTGTGGAACTGCAGGGAACCGGGGAAGAGGCGACTTTTTCAAGAGAGGATCTGAACGGTCTTCTGGGTCTTGCGGAAAAAGGAATTCAAGAGCTGATTGACAAGCAAAAAGAAGTGCTGGGTGATTCTCTGCCAGAACTGAAATAAAGACAGAAAGGCTTGATCATCATGAAAGAAGCAATTATTGCAACACATAATCCGGGAAAAGTGAAGGAATTCAAAGAAATTCTTGAGCCAAGAGGCTATGATGTCAAATCTTTAGCTGAAATTGGATTCACAGAGGAAATTGAAGAAACAGGCCATACATTTGAAGAAAATGCCATTCTGAAAGCGGAAGCTGTTGCCAAAGCAGTGAACAAAATGGTGATTGCGGACGACTCCGGTCTATCCATCGATAATCTTGGCGGCAGACCCGGGGTTTATTCAGCCCGCTATGCAGGGGAACAGAAAGACGACCAGGCAAATATCGAAAAAGTGCTCAGCGAGCTGAAAGGTATCGAAAAAGAACAGCGCACCGCCCGTTTCCGCTGCGCACTGGCCGTGAGTATTCCCGGAGAGGAAACAAAAACAGTCGAAGGCCATGTTGAAGGGTATATTGCCGAAGAACCGAGAGGAGAATATGGCTTTGGCTATGACCCAATTTTTATCGTGAAAGATAAAGATAAGACAATGGCTGAACTGACAAGTGATGAAAAAAATAAAATCAGCCATAGGGCTGACGCGCTTAAAAAGCTGTCTAAGCTTTTGGAGGCATAAGGAGGAAGCTTGTACATGAACGTGCTGATTATCAGTGACAGCCATGGGCTTGAAGAAGAACTCCAAACCATTGCGAAACGGCATGAGGCAGAAGTTGATCTCATGATTCATTGCGGGGACTCTGAGCTTGAAACGAGGCATCCTGCATTGGAGCCTTATGCGGTTGTAAAAGGCAATTGCGATTTTGCCGGCGATTTTAAGGACGAGCTTCTTCTGACTGCCGGCTCAAGAAAAATACTGGTCACACACGGCCACCTTCACGGTATAAAACAGACCTTGTTAAACGTATACTATCGTGCAGAGGAGCTCGGAGCGGATGTTATCTGCTTCGGGCATTCGCACATCGCGGGCAGCGAAGTGCTGCGCGGAAAACTGATGATTAACCCAGGCAGCATCCGGCTTCCGAGGGTGCGCAGGACAGAAAGCTATGCTATACTGACATTAGAAAATGATGCTGCGTCAGTCCGTTTTTACGACCAAGCAGGCAATGAAATTGAGGATCTGCAAAATCGAGTCACACTATGAAAATGTCATGAGGAAGAAAATTTTCTTCCTCATGAAAAAAATTCTAAAAAACCGTTGACTTATTATTGCATCCCATATATAATAAATCTTGTCGCTGATAGTTAAAGCGAAAAACAAAAAACAAAACGTGTCCCAGTAGCTCAGCTGGATAGAGCAACGGCCTTCTAAGCCGTCGGTCGGGAGTTCGAATCTCTCCTGGGACGTACCAAAAGAAAAACCTCAAATCCATTTAGGATTTGAGGTTTTTTTGTTGTCGTCTTATGATTTTCATTTGTTATTTAACGGATCATCATCCAAGCCGTCAACTTTTCCTTCTTTATTCAGACGAGGTTCTTCTTTTTTCACAGTTTCAGAAATATGTTCATTTTCTTCAACAGTGCGTTTGCCGACAACCACTTCATCAGTGACAACCGGTTTTTTAGTCACTTCAAGCTTTTCCTCAACGATTGGAACTCTAATCTCTTCCGAATCGTTGACGGGAGCAGCGTCCGTTTTATTTTCATCCACTGGACGGCGTTCGACATAAATTTCATCATGTCTCACAGGAATGTCCATATCTCTTTTTTCTGTTTTCACTTCTTTTCCTATTTCTACTTCGCCGGTTTGAACGTCTTCCTTATCGACCTTCAGCTGTTCTTCCCGGAGCGGCATCGTTTTTTCTTCTTTCGTTGTATAATCCAATTCATTTGTGCTTGAAAAGCCGCCTGAAAGGGCATTGCCGTTATCAATAGGAGCATTTACATTTGCATCTGTATCGACGGCTACCAGAAGTTTTCCGTCATCCAAATCTTCTTGATACTTGTCTATTTCATCAGTTTTAATATCCAAGTCGGATAATGCTTTGCTGTGTGTAGAAGTATCATCCATTGTGAAATAATCTTTCAGTTTATCGAAAAAAGATTCAGATTCGTCCTGATGTGCATCGATGGCTTGATTGACTTCTGTTCCTGTACGTGACTCCAAATAATCTGTATCTCGCCGGCTTGTCACAACAGAAATGTCATCAGAATCATAGCCTTTTGTGAGTAAGCCTTCAATCGCTGCGATGGTTTCCTGCGGAGTTTCATATACACCAACTATGCTTTTCATATCAATCTCCTCCTTTATGAATTTGCATTATATCGTTCATGTCGTTTGTAATTCCCGCTGTTCTTTGAATTAAACAAAATTGAAAACATTGGCGTGTATCATAAAGGTGAAAAATGTGTGAATATAAAAAAAGATAGATAAGACAGACCTTCCCCTGCACTTATCTATCCTTATAAAATCGTCTCACAATTCCTTCGTCATAAACACACTGGTTGGATCTTCACTGTAGTCTGCAAACGGTTCACAATACTGGAAACCGAAGCTTTCATACAATTTTCTTGCCGGCTCAAATGAAGCCATTGAACCCGTTTCTAAGCTTAACCGCTCATAGCCTCGCTTCTCGGCTTCTTCAATGATGTGCTGGAGAACTTGTTTGGCAACGCCTTTTCTTAAATGTGATGCAGATGTTCGCATTGATTTGATTTCTCCATGCCGGGTGTCCAGTTCTTTTAGCGCTCCGCAGCCAGCTAGTTCATCACCTTCCCATGCGCTCCAAAATGTTATTTCAGGCCCTCTTAGTTTTTCTAAACCTAAGGCATGAATACTTTCTGGCGGGGACATAAGCATCATGCTATGTAAATGCTCATTCACAAGTGAGACCACCTGACGTCCAGTTAAATCGTCTATTTTTATATGCAATTTTATTCCTCCTCGAAAACTTACGGGTTGTGCAGAATATCGTTCAATTCATCTTAATCATATTCCATCCTGTTTCCAAATATAAAGACAGAAAATGTGACTGTATTTGTGAAGTCGTTTTAAAACAATAAAAGGACCGCAATAGATGTTCGGCCCTTGTGGTCTTCTTTAATATCTAAAGCCTCCGTGTACGCCTGGCGCCCCGCTGAATCCGCCGGCATGTATCGCTGGAGCACTTAAGCTGCCGCCATGGCCGCTAAAGCCTGCACCTGAAAATTGCTGTCCGTAAAATCCTGAAGCGTATGGGAATGAGGAGTACATTCCAGAGGGAGTGGTTAACGGGCTGTATGCCTGGCTGAACGGCTGTCCGTATCCGTAGCCTCCAAATGGCTGCTGGCTTTGCTGGTAAAAGGGAGGGACAGCAGGATAGTACTGCTGCGGAAAGTTGGGGAAGCTTGGAAAGCCCGCAGGAAATCCTTGCATGTCTGCAAATGATTTATTCATCGTATCACCTTTTCTTTGCAAGATATCATTAATGTATGCCGAGGGAACAAGAGAAGTGCCTATCCGAAATTGAAATGGATTGCAAGATGATCTGTCAGACTCAATCCATATACGAACCATAGCGTGTTATAAAATCTTACATGTTTATATAAAATTAAATAATTCTGGTTTATTCTTGATAGATTAATAAAAAAATTATAAAAACTTTTAACATTTGCAATTCCTTTTGTACCAATAATGAAAGCGTATACAATATAGTTTGATTAATCGAAATTGTCTAATAATTTTAAAAAATGCTGTTGACACTGCGTCCAAAGCGGCGTAATATGAGTTCAACAAAAGATAAACGCAAGCTTCACAAGCGAAAATCATCGCAGTATGATTCTAAAAAAATGAAAAACAAACGACCTTCTTGAACAGCTGGAAAGCCGTTCCGAAGGCTGAATATGAAAAGCGCAGATGAGGATAAGTAGCCTTGAAAAAGCTTTCCACAGAGAACCGGGTTAGCTGAGAACCGGCGAAGCTTTACAAGGTGAACTCGCCTCAGAGTGCCAGTCTGAAATGACAGTAGGACTTGGCCGGGTGAACTTGATTCACTCGTTACTAAAGCGGATAGAAATATCCATGAGACGGCCGATTAACAGGCCGTAAACAAGGGTGGTACCGCGGAAAGAAAAGCCTTTTCGCCCCTTTTAGCTATCGCAGTTACTGCGCGGCTGATTGTGGGCGGAAGGGCTTTTTTTATTGAATAATCAGCTATATAGCTAATGAAAAGATGATCTTTAAAGGATGAAAATCCAAAAGGAGGAACTAAAATGGGGACTAATGTACAGGTGGATTCAGCATCTGCCGAATGTACACAGACGATGAGCGGAGCATTAATGCTGATTGAATCATTAAAAAAAGAGAAAGTAGAAATGATCTTCGGTTATCCGGGCGGGGCTGTGCTTCCGATTTACGATAAGCTATACAATTCAGGGTTGGTACATATCCTTCCCCGTCACGAACAAGGAGCAATTCATGCAGCGGAGGGATACGCAAGGGTCTCCGGAAAACCGGGTGTCGTCATTGCCACGTCAGGGCCGGGAGCGACAAACCTTGTTACAGGCCTTGCTGATGCCATGATTGATTCATTGCCGTTAGTTGTCTTTACAGGGCAGGTAGCAACCTCTGTAATCGGGAGCGATGCATTTCAGGAAGCGGACATTTTAGGGATTACGATGCCAGTGACAAAACACAGCTACCAGGTTCGCCAGCCGGAAGATCTGCCGCGCATCATTAAAGAAGCGTTCCATATTGCAACAACTGGAAGACCCGGACCTGTATTGATTGATATTCCGAAAGATGTAGCAACGATTGAAGGAGAATTCAGCTACGATCATGAGATGAATCTCCCGGGATACCAGCCGACAACAGAGCCGAATTATTTGCAGATCCGCAAGCTTGTGGAAGCCGTGAGCAGTGCGAAAAAACCGGTGATCCTGGCGGGTGCGGGCGTACTGCACGGAAAAGCGTCAGAAGAATTAAAAAATTATGCTGAACAGCAGCAAATCCCTGTGGTACACACCCTTTTGGGGCTCGGAGGCTTCCCGGCTGACCATCCGCTTTTCCTGGGGATGGCGGGAATGCACGGTACTTATACAGCCAATATGGCCCTTCATGAATGTGATCTATTAATCAGTATCGGCGCCCGTTTTGATGACCGTGTCACAGGAAACCTGAAACACTTTGCCAGAAACGCAAAGATTGCTCACATCGATATTGATCCAGCTGAAATCGGAAAAATCATGAAAACACAGATTCCTGTAGTCGGAGACAGCAAAATTGTCCTGCAGGAGCTGATCAAACAAGACGGCAAACAAAGCGATTCAAGCGAATGGAAAAAACAGCTCGCCGAATGGAAAGAAGAGTATCCGCTCTGGTATGTAGATAATGAAGAAGAAGGTTTTAAACCTCAGAAATTGATTGAATATATTCATCAATTTACAAAAGGAGAGGCCATTGTCGCAACGGATGTAGGCCAGCATCAAATGTGGTCAGCGCAATTTTATCCGTTCCAAAAAGCAGATAAATGGGTCACGTCAGGCGGACTTGGAACGATGGGATTCGGTCTTCCGGCGGCGATCGGCGCACAGCTGGCCGAAAAAGATGCTACTGTTGTCGCGGTTGTCGGAGACGGCGGATTCCAAATGACGCTTCAAGAACTCGATGTTATTCGCGAATTAAATCTTCCGGTCAAGGTAGTGATTTTAAATAACGCTTGTCTCGGAATGGTCAGACAGTGGCAGGAAATTTTCTATGAAGAACGTTATTCAGAATCTAAATTCGCTTCTCAGCCTGACTTCGTCAAATTGTCCGAAGCATACGGCATTAAAGGCATCAGAATTTCATCAGAAGCGGAAGCAAAGGAAAAGCTGGAAGAGGCATTAACATCAAGAGAACCTGTTGTCATTGACGTGCGGGTTGCCAGCGAAGAAAAAGTATTCCCGATGGTGGCTCCGGGGAAAGGGCTGCATGAAATGGTGGGGGTGAAACCTTGAAAAGAATTATCACATTGACTGTGGTGAACCGCTCCGGGGTGTTAAACCGGATCACCGGTCTATTCACAAAAAGGCATTACAACATTGAAAGCATTACAGTTGGGCACACAGAAACAGCCGGCGTTTCCAGAATCACCTTCGTCGTTCACGTTGAAGGAGAAAATGATGTTGAACAGTTAACGAAACAGCTCAACAAACAGATTGATGTGCTGAAAGTCACGGACATCACAAATCAATCGATTGTCCAGAGGGAGCTGGCCTTAATCAAGGTTGTCTCCGCACCTTCAACGAGAACAGAGATTAATGGAATCATAGAACCGTTTAGAGCCTCTGTCGTTGATGTCAGCAGAGACAGCATCGTTGTTCAGGTGACGGGTGAATCTAACAAAATTGAAGCGCTTATTGAGTTATTAAAACCTTATGGCATTAAAGAAATCGCGAGAACAGGTACAACGGCTTTTGCGAGGGGAACCCAGCAAAAGGCGTCATCCAATAAAACAATATCTATTGTATAAAACATAACAAGGGAGAGATTAAAATGGTAAAAGTATATTATAACGGTGATATCAAAGAGAACGTATTGGCTGGAAAAACAGTAGCGGTTATCGGGTACGGTTCGCAAGGCCACGCACATGCCCTGAACCTTAAAGAAAGCGGAGTAGACGTGATCGTCGGTGTTAGACAAGGAAAATCTTTCACTCAAGCCCAAGAAGACGGACATAAAGTATTTTCAGTAAAAGAAGCGGCAGCCCAAGCCGAAATCATCATGGTTCTGCTTCCGGATGAGCAACAGCAAAAAGTATACGAAGCTGAAATCAAAGATGAATTGACAGCAGGAAAATCATTAGTATTTGCTCATGGATTTAACGTGCATTTCCATCAAATTGTTCCTCCGGCGGATGTAGATGTATTCTTAGTGGCCCCTAAAGGCCCGGGACACTTGGTAAGAAGAACATATGAGCAAGGAGCTGGCGTACCGGCATTGTTCGCAATCTATCAAGATGTGACTGGAGAAGCAAGAGACAAAGCCCTCGCTTATGCTAAAGGAATCGGCGGCGCAAGAGCGGGCGTATTAGAAACGACATTTAAAGAAGAAACAGAAACAGATTTGTTCGGTGAGCAAGCAGTTCTTTGCGGCGGATTAAGCGCGCTTGTCAAAGCCGGATTTGAAACATTAACTGAAGCAGGTTATCAGCCTGAACTTGCATACTTCGAGTGCCTTCATGAGCTGAAATTAATCGTAGACCTTATGTACGAAGAAGGACTTGCAGGAATGAGATATTCAATCTCTGACACAGCACAGTGGGGAGATTTCGTATCAGGTCCTCGCGTTGTGGACGCTAAAGTAAAAGAATCTATGAAAGAAGTATTAAAAGATATCCAAAACGGTACATTCGCAAAAGAGTGGATCGTCGAAAACCAAGTAAACCGTCCTCGTTTCAATGCTATCAATGCAAGCGAGAACGAACATCAAATCGAAGTAGTGGGAAGAAAGCTTCGTGAAATGATGCCGTTTGTGAAACAAGGCAAGAAGAAGGAAGCGGTGGTCTCCGTTGCGCAAAATTAATTTTTTCGATACGACGCTTCGTGATGGTGAACAGTCCCCTGGAGTGAACTTGAATACACAGGAGAAACTTGCCATAGCTAAGCAGCTCGAAAGACTCGGGGCAGATATCATTGAAGCGGGATTTCCCGCTTCGTCCCGAGGTGACTTTTTAGCTGTTCAGGAAATCGCAAGAACCATTAAAAATTGTTCAGTAACTGGTCTGGCCCGTTGTGTAAAAGGTGATATTGATGCTGCTTGGGAAGCGTTAAAAGAAGGTTCTCACCCGAGAATTCATGTTTTTATCGCCACATCGGACATTCATTTGAAGCACAAGCTGAAAATGACACGTGAGCAAGTCATTGAAAGAGCGGTTGAAATGGTGAAATACGCAAAAGAACGTTTTCCGATTGTGCAATGGTCAGCTGAAGATGCCTGCCGCACTGAACTGCCGTTTCTAGCAGAAATCGTCGAAAAAGTGATTGACGCAGGCGCCAGTGTTATCAATCTTCCGGACACTGTCGGCTACCTGGCCCCGGCGGAATACGGAAATATCTTTAAATATATGAAAGAAAACGTTCCGAACATTCACAAAGCAAAGCTTTCAGCCCACTGTCATGATGATTTGGGAATGGCAGTCGCAAACTCTCTTGCTGCGATTGAAAATGGCGCTGATCAAATCGAATGCGCTGTGAACGGGATCGGTGAAAGAGCCGGAAACGCGGCATTAGAGGAAATTGCTGTAGCCCTTCATACCAGAAAAGATTTCTACCAAGTCGAAACAGGTATTACACTGAACGAGATTAAGAGAACAAGTGATTTAGTAAGCAAACTGACAGGCATGGCTGTCCCGCGCAACAAAGCGGTTGTTGGAGATAATGCATTTGCTCATGAATCAGGCATCCATCAGGACGGCTTTTTAAAGGAAAAATCGACTTATGAAATTATTTCACCGGAGCTTGTCGGCGTAACCGCAGATGCGCTTGTCCTAGGTAAACATTCCGGACGCCACGCATTTAAAGACCGGCTGACTGCTTTAGGATTCCAATTTGACAGTGAAGAGATTAATAAATTCTTTACGATGTTCAAAGAGTTGACTGAGAAGAAAAAAGAAATCACTGATGAGGATCTTGTTTCTCTTATTTTAGAAGAAAAAGTAACAGATCGCAAGATTGGGTATGAATTTCTTTCTCTGCAAGTACATTACGGAACAAGTCAGGTCCCTACGGCTACTCTTTCGTTGAAAAATCAAGAAAACGCAGAGCTTATTCAGGAAGCTGCAACTGGAGCTGGAAGTGTGGAAGCAATCTACAATACGCTTGAGCGCTGCATCGATAAGGACGTGGAGCTCTTAGACTACCGCATTCAGTCTAACAGAAAAGGCGAAGATGCATTTGCCCAGGTGTATGTAAGAGTTTTGGTGAACGGAAAAGAATCAGCAGGTCGGGGCATAGCGCAAGACGTATTAGAAGCATCAGCGAAAGCCTATTTGAACGCAGTCAACCGTCAATTGGTTTTCCAGTCGAATATGAGCGGATTGAAAAACCACACAGCTGTCGGATCATAAAAGAAAGGAGAACGGTTAACTTGAAGAAACGTATTGCTCTATTGCCCGGAGACGGGATCGGCCCTGAAGTATTAGAATCAGCGACAGACGTACTGAAAAGTGTTGCCGAACGCTTTAACCATGAATTTGAATTTGAATATGGCCTGATTGGAGGGGCGGCTATTGATGAACATCATAACCCCCTCCCGGAGGAAACCGTTGCTGCTTGTAAAAATGCAGACGCGATATTGCTTGGCGCTGTCGGCGGACCGAAATGGGATCAAAATCCTTCGGAACTGAGACCGGAAAAAGGGCTGCTCAGCATCAGAAAACAGCTTGATTTGTTTGCGAATTTACGGCCTGTGAAGGTATTTGAAAGCCTTTCTGACGCTTCGCCTTTGAAAAAAGAATATATAGATAATGTTGATTTCGTTATCGTTCGTGAACTCACAGGCGGCTTGTATTTCGGCCAGCCGAGCAAACGCTATGTAAACACTGAAGGTGAGCAGGAAGCAGTAGATACACTGTTTTATAAGCGAACGGAAATTGAACGAGTGATCAGAGAGGGCTTCAAAATGGCGGCAGCCAGAAAAGGCAAAGTGACCTCTGTAGATAAAGCGAATGTTCTTGAATCAAGCCGGCTGTGGCGTGAAGTGGCTGAGGACGTTGCGAAAGAATTTCCTGATGTGAAGCTTGAGCACATGCTTGTGGATAACGCGGCCATGCAGCTAATCTATGCACCGAATCAATTTGATGTCGTTGTGACTGAAAATATGTTCGGTGATATTTTAAGCGATGAAGCGTCCATGCTTACAGGCTCGCTCGGAATGCTCCCGTCAGCCAGCCTATCAAGCTCTGGTCTTCATCTGTTTGAACCTGTTCATGGCTCCGCGCCTGATATTGCTGGTAAAGGGATGGCAAATCCGTTCGCAGCCATATTGTCAGCGGCAATGCTTTTGAGGACATCTTTCGGGCTTGAAGAGGAAGCGAAAGCTGTAGAAGATGCGGTAAACAAAGTCTTGGCTTCCGGAAAAAGAACAAGAGACTTGGCACGGGGTGAAGAGTTCAGCAGCACTCAGGCCATTACAGAGGAAGTTAAGGCAGCAATCATGAGTGAAAATACAATGTCTAATGTGTGACAGCTTACGTTAAGCGGTCTTAGCTCTAGGTAGAGGGAGGAAATAAAAGATGATGCCTCGAACAATCATCGAAAAGATTTGGGATCAGCATATTGTAAAACATGGTGAGGGAAAGCCGGATCTTCTCTATATTGATTTGCACCTCATTCATGAGGTGACGTCTCCTCAGGCATTTGAAGGCTTGAGACAAAAGGGAAGAAAGGTCAGAAGACCCCAAAATACATTTGCGACAATGGACCACAACATCCCGACTGTCAATCGTTTTGAGATAAAGGATGAAGTTGCGAAACGCCAGGTAACGGCGCTTGAAAGAAACTGTGAGGAATTTGGCGTGCGCCTTGCCGATCTTCACAGTGTGGATCAAGGGATTGTTCATGTCGTCGGCCCTGAACTGGGCTTAACGCTTCCAGGGAAAACGATTGTGTGCGGTGACAGTCATACATCAACACATGGCGCTTTCGGCGCTCTTGCATTTGGAATCGGGACGAGTGAAGTTGAACATGTCCTTTCCACACAGACACTTTGGCAGCAGCGTCCAAAAACACTTGAAGTGCGCGTAGATGGAACGCTGCAAAAAGGGGTAACGGCAAAGGATGTCATCCTTGCTGTCATCGGCAAATACGGTGTGAAATTCGGCACAGGCTACGTCATTGAATACACTGGGGAAGTATTCAGAAATATGACGATGGATGAACGAATGACTGTTTGTAACATGTCAATTGAAGCAGGAGCAAGAGCAGGTTTGATTGCACCTGACGAGGTGACGTTTGAATATTGCAAAAATCGCAAGTACACGCCAAAAGGCGAAGAATTTGACAAGGCCGTAGAGGAATGGAAGGCGCTGCGCACAGACCCGGGCGCTGTTTATGATAAATCTATCGTCCTTGACGGTAACAAAATTTCCCCTATGGTGACATGGGGCATTAACCCGGGAATGGTTCTTCCTGTCGATTCTGAAGTTCCTGCGCCGGAAAGCTTTTCTGCAGAAGATGATAAAAAAGAAGCGATTCGCGCTTATGAATATATGGGACTGACTCCTCATCAGAAAATCGAAGACATTAAAGTGGAGCACGTATTTATCGGTTCCTGCACGAATTCCCGCATGACTGACCTTCGCCAGGCTGCTGACATGATCAAGGGGAAGAAGGTAGCTGACAGCGTAAGGGCCATCGTCGTGCCCGGATCCCAAAGCGTGAAGCTTCAGGCTGAAAAAGAAGGGCTTGACCAGATTTTCTTGGAAGCTGGATTTGAATGGAGAGAGTCAGGCTGCAGCATGTGTTTGAGTATGAATAATGATGTTGTTCCTGAGGGAGAGCGCTGTGCATCAACCTCTAACCGCAACTTCGAGGGCAGACAAGGAAAAGGTGCAAGAACACATCTCGTCAGCCCGGCAATGGCTGCGATGGCTGCCATTCACGGACACTTCGTTGATGTCAGAAAGTTTTATCAGGAAAAAACAGTTGTGTAAGGAGTGCGCGAGATGGAACCTTTGAAATCACATACGGGGAAAGCAGCCGTATTAAATCGGATCAATGTGGATACAGACCAGATTATTCCTAAGCAATTTTTGAAGAGGATTGAAAGAACAGGCTACGGGCGTTTTGCATTCTTTGACTGGAGATATGATGCGAATGGTGAACCGAACCCTGAATTTGAATTAAACCAGCCTGTTTATCAAGGAGCTTCCATTTTAATAGCAGGAGAAAACTTCGGCTGCGGGTCATCGCGTGAACACGCTCCGTGGGCACTTGATGATTATGGGTTTAAAATTATCATTGCGCCGTCATTCGCTGATATTTTCCATCAGAACTGCTTTAAAAACGGCATGCTTCCGATCCGCATGCCATATGACAATTGGAAACAGCTTGTCGGCCAGTATGAAAACCAGTCATTGCAAATGACTGTTGACCTTGAAAATCAGCTGATTCATGACAGTGAAGGCAATCAAATTTCATTTGAAGTTGATCCGCATTGGAAAGAGATGCTGATCAACGGATATGATGAAATTTCATTAACGCTGCTGCTGGAAGATGAAATCAAGCAATTTGAATCACAAAGAAGCTCTTGGCTTCAAGCCTGAAAAAGCGGCCGGTATTTGTCCGGCGGCTTTTTTTGCCTGGTGAAACCTTTCATTTCTTGTGTTTGTTCACAGGTGTTGATACACTTGAACAAAATAAATGCCTGAAAGGAATATAGGTATGACGCATGACAAGAAAAACGCAAAAATTATTCCTTTTCCTCATCTGAAAGACCGCCTTGTGGAAAAAGGGATGTCATCACTCAAGGAAAAAAAGTATCAAGAAGCGCTTGAACTGTTTTCAGAAGCGATGAAATATGATGATACTGAATCCGATCTTCACTTAGGGATGGCCATCTGCTTTTTAGAGCTGGGCGAGCTGGAAGAGGCAGAAAGCGTGTGCGAGAAGATGCTCAAAGAAGGTTATGGCCATTATTTTACGGTTTTGCAGGTGTACATGACCATCTTAATTCAGCTCAAAAAGTACGAAGAAGTCAAAAGCACCATTGAAGCCGTTTTGGAAGAAAATCAGCTGCCGGCAGAAAGCGCCGAGCAATTTTATAAGCTGCTGGATTTCAGCCGGAAAATGACCGATCCGGATCGTGAGGACGAGGCTTGGGCCGAAGAATATGAGGATACAATTGACACCGAGAAAGTGCTGGCAAGCCCTGAGGAGCAAATGAATCTCATTCATTCCTTAAAAGACCGTAACGTAGCAAAGTATACAGGATTGCTCAAAACAATCCTCCAAGACCCCTCAGCCCATCCGATTATCAAAACGATGATTGTCATGCTGTTGGCTGAGCATGAGTACAGTAAACCTGTACACATTAGCAAATTTGGCGAGTCGTTGACAATTGAACCGTCTGAGATTGTTCCGCCTGATGCCGCCCCGATTCTGCACCGTGTTCTCAGGGTGCTGGATGAGACACTTGGAAATGAAAATCCAACCTTATATGCGGCAGTAGAAGAATTGTGGAGAAGACATTTGTACGTTTTATATCCGTTCCAGCCGAAATTGCTGTCGGCTGACCTTTGGGCGGCTGCCCTTCATAAAGTCGGTTACGAGATGCACGGGATTGAAATTGAAAGCGAAGAACTTCATATGATGTATGAATTTACCGACAGAGAACTCGATGAAGCTTGCACAATGTTAAAAGATATTGAAGAAATTTCTTATTTGTAAATCGCGCCATATAGTTGAAAGCGCTATGTGTTATGTTATAATATAGTGGTTGTATTTGTGTATAACGGGTTATAAGAAATACGGTTGGACAGGCTTTGCAGTTCATTATTAACATCTATACATAATGATTCTGATCTTTGGCAGCTTTGTTTTTGTTGGACGAAGCCGAATGATTGCTTTAGAATGGAAGACCGACACAACCTGAATAGATTTTTGGAGGGAAACACATGTCTGTAAAATGGGAAAAACAAGAAGGCAACGAAGGCGTTTTAACGGTTGAAGTTGATGCTGAAACGTTTAAAACAGCACTTGATGATGCATTTAAAAAAGTAGTAAAACAAGTTTCAATTCCTGGATTCCGTAAAGGTAAAATTCCTCGCGGATTATTCGAACAGCGCTTTGGCGTAGAAGCTCTTTACCAAGATGCTTTGGATATTCTTCTTCCTGTAGAATACCCTAAAGCGGTTGAAGAAGCTGGAATCGAGCCTGTAGACCGTCCTGAAATCGATGTTGAAAAGATCGAAAAAGGCGAAAGCTTAATCTTCACTGCGAAAGTAACAGTAAAACCTGAAGTGAAGCTTGGCGAATACAAAGGTCTGGGCATTGAAAAAGACGACACAACTGTAACTGACGAAGATGTTCAAAACGAACTAAAAGCCCTTCAAGAGCGTCAAGCTGAACTTGTTGTAAAAGAAGAAGGCGCTGTTGAAGAAGGAAACACAGTTGTTCTTGATTTCGAAGGATTCGTTGACGGCGAAGCTTTCGAAGGCGGAAAAGCTGAAAACTACTCTCTTGAAGTAGGATCTGGCTCATTCATCCCTGGCTTCGAAGATCAGTTAGTTGGTCTTGAAGCAGGCGCTGAAAAGGATGTTGAAGTGACATTCCCAGAAGAATACCACGCTGAAGAGCTTGCAGGCAAACCAGCTGTGTTTAAAGTGAAAATTCACGAAATCAAAGCGAAAGAGCTTCCTGAGCTTGACGATGAATTCGCAAAAGATATCGATGAAGAAGTGGAAACACTTGCTGAATTAACTGAAAAAACAAAGAAACGTCTAGAAGAAGCAAAAGAAAACGAAGCTGACGCTAAATTGCGTGAAGAGCTTGTTCTGAAAGCTTCTGAAAATGCTGAAATCGATGTTCCGCAAGCAATGGTCGACACTGAGCTTGACCGCATGCTGAAAGAATTCGAACAGCGTCTGCAAATGCAAGGCATGAACCTTGAGCTTTACACTCAATTCTCAGGCCAAGATGAAGCTGCGCTTAAAGAGCAAATGAAAGAAGATGCTGAAAAACGCGTAAAATCTAACCTGACTCTTGAGGCGATTGCGAAAGCGGAAAACCTTGAAGTATCAGATGAGGAAGTTGAAGCTGAGCTTACTAAAATGGCTGAAGCATACAACATGCCTGTTGAAAATATTAAACAAGCCATCGGTTCTACTGACGCGATGAAAGAAGATTTAAAAGTTCGCAAAGCGATTGATTTTCTTGTAGAAAACCGTTAATATGGTGCATAATAATAGTACTAATAAAACAGGGCGCGAATCATTCGTGCCTTGTTTTGTACAATTATGAGTTATCTCTTTTTCTTGGGGCAATATAGTTAATGCAGGGCTGTTTTTTGTCATACATATAGAATGTGCAAGTCAGAAACACATTGTTACCGTCTTTTTGGAAAGTATGGTAAAATGCAATACATACTCGTTCGTTTCAAGAATCATTTTCTTTTGCTCTGCCGGTAAAAGAAAAAGTGAGACAAGATTAAGGGGTGAAAGAATGTTTAAATTTAACGAGGAAAAAGGACAATTAAAATGCTCGTTCTGTGGAAAAACACAAGATCAGGTTCGTAAGCTTGTAGCTGGACCTGGTGTATATATATGTGACGAATGTATCGAACTCTGCACTGAAATTGTAGAGGAAGAACTCGGAACAGAAGAAGAAGTAGAATTTAAAGACGTACCAAAGCCTCAGGAAATTCGCGAAATTTTGAATGAATATGTCATCGGCCAAGATCAAGCGAAGAAATCACTTGCTGTTGCTGTGTATAACCACTATAAGCGCATTAACTCTAACAGCAAAGTTGATGATGTTGAGCTCTCAAAAAGTAATATTTCATTAATCGGCCCTACGGGAAGCGGTAAAACCCTTCTGGCGCAAACATTGGCTCGCATTTTAAATGTGCCGTTTGCGATTGCGGACGCTACATCTTTGACTGAAGCTGGATACGTGGGTGAAGATGTAGAGAATATTCTCTTGAAGCTCATCCAAGCTGCTGATTATGATGTGGAAAAAGCCGAAAAAGGCATTATCTATATTGATGAAATTGATAAAGTGGCTAGAAAATCTGAAAACCCGTCTATCACACGTGATGTGTCAGGTGAGGGTGTACAGCAGGCATTGCTTAAAATTCTTGAGGGTACAGTGGCAAGCGTGCCGCCTCAAGGTGGACGTAAGCATCCTCATCAAGAATTCATTCAAATTGACACAACAAATATTTTGTTCATTTGCGGCGGAGCTTTCGATGGTATCGAACAAATCATCAAACGCCGTTTAGGCCAAAAAGTGATTGGATTCGGTGCCGACAATAAAGCTGCTGATCTTGAGAAAGAAGATCTTCTTTCCAAAGTGCTTCCTGAAGATTTGCTCCGTTTCGGGTTAATTCCTGAATTTATCGGACGTCTTCCGGTTATTGCAAGCCTTGAAAAGCTTGACGAAGAAGCATTGGTTGCGATCTTAACAAAACCGAAAAACGCTCTAGTTAAGCAATTCAAGAAAATGCTTGAGCTTGACAACGTTGAGCTTGAGTTTGAAGAAGAAGCGCTTTCTGAAATTGCTAAAAAAGCAATTGAACGCAAGACTGGAGCACGCGGACTCCGTTCCATCATTGAAGGCATCATGCTTGATGTGATGTTTGAGCTGCCTTCTCGTGATGACATTGAAAAATGTGTAATCACCGGGGCAACTGTGACACACGGAGAGCCTCCTCGCCTCTTATTAAAAGACGGCACTGAGGTAAGCCAAGATAAAACATCTGCATAAAGATAAGCACAAACCTCCTGAGTGGTAACACTCAGGAGGTTTTTTTGCATGCAACTCTTCCGGAAAAACGTTTATTCCCGTCTTCTATGGGAGATACTAGCAATCAGAGGAATGAATTGGATACATAAATTGTTTTTCAGGAGGGACCACCATGAGTTGGACAGGGATCGCGTTATTTATTCAGCTGTTTTTTGGGATCATCATCGGTTTGTATTTTTGGAATTTGCTTAAAAATCAAAGGACACAAAAGGTCACGATAGATAAAGAATCAAAGAAGGAAATGGAGCAGCTTCGGAAAATGCGCGCTATCAGCTTGTCCGAGCCATTATCTGAGAAGGTCCGCCCCAAAAGCTTTAAAGATATCGTCGGACAGGAAGACGGCATTAAAGCATTAAAGGCGGCTTTATGCGGGCCAAATCCTCAGCATGTGATTGTCTATGGGCCACCGGGAGTTGGGAAAACGGCTGCTGCGCGGCTTGTGTTGGAAGAAGCAAAAAAACATAAACAATCACCGTTTAAAGAGCAGGCTGTCTTTGTGGAACTCGATGCGACAACAGCCCGTTTTGATGAAAGAGGAATTGCCGATCCACTCATCGGCTCTGTCCATGACCCGATATACCAAGGGGCCGGAGCGATGGGACAGGCTGGGATTCCGCAGCCGAAGCAGGGAGCTGTCACCCATGCCCATGGCGGTGTGCTGTTTATTGATGAAATAGGGGAGCTGCATCCTATTCAAATGAATAAAATGCTGAAGGTGCTTGAGGACAGAAAAGTCTTTTTAGATAGTGCGTATTACAGTGAGGAAAATACACAAATTCCGAATCATATTCATGATATTTTTCAAAATGGGCTGCCGGCTGATTTTCGCTTGATTGGCGCGACCACGAGAATGCCAAACGAAATTCCGCCAGCTATCCGGTCCCGCTGTTTGGAGGTTTTTTTCCGCGAGCTTGAAAAGGACGAGTTGAAAACGGTTGCCAAAACAGCAGCGGATAAAATTGAAAAAAATATCTCCGAAGAAGGATTGGATCTTTTGACCAGCTACACGCGGAACGGGCGGGAAGCCGTCAATATGATTCAAATCGCAGCGGGGATGGCTGTAACGGAGAATCGAAAGGACATTACGATTGAGGATATTGAATGGGTCATTCACTCCAGTCAGCTTACTCCAAAGCACGAGCAAAAAATCGGTGTTGAACCACAGGTTGGCATTGTAAATGGGCTTGCAGTCTATGGGCCTAACAGCGGATCGCTTCTGGAAATCGAAGTAAGTGTAACCGCGGCTCAAGATAAAGGATCAATTAACATCACAGGAATAGCTGAAGAAGAAAGCATCGGCAGCCAATCAAAATCGATCAGGCGAAAAAGCATGGCGAAGGGTTCGGTTGAAAATGTATTAACCGTGCTCCGGACAATGGGAATGAAGCCTTCTGATTATGATATTCACATCAATTTCCCAGGAGGGATTCCGATTGATGGGCCGTCAGCAGGCATTGCGATGGCGGCGGGGATTTTCTCGGCGATACACAAAATTCCTATTGACAATACCGTTGCGATGACGGGCGAAATCAGCCTGAACGGTCTTGTGAAACCCATCGGAGGCGTCATTCCGAAAATAAAAGCGGCCAAGCAGTCCGGTGCGAAAAAGGTGATTATCCCATATGAAAATCAGCAGGCCATCTTAAAGCAGATTGACGGGATCGAGATTATTGCAGTGAAGACGTTCCAAGAAGTGCTTGATGAAATTTTGGTGAATCCGCCAACGGAACAAAAACCGTTTCATATCGAAATCAATAAAGAATCCGTTTAAACCCTATTTTGATAATAGGGTTTTTTTCATGAAGGACATCTTTTCCTTTTTCATATCAGAAAGAAAGGGTATACTACGAGGAGACTGTTTTATAGAAAATGGAACCATGCCGTTTATTGTACAAGGATGAAAAAGTTGTATTATAATGGTTCATACTAAAGTCACGGAGGTGTCAGTCACATGGCAGAAGAATTAAAACGCAGCATCCCGCTCCTCCCTTTAAGAGGTTTATTAGTGTACCCGACGATGGTTTTGCATTTAGATGTAGGACGTGACAAGTCGGTTCAGGCTCTTGAACAGGCAATGATGCATGATCATATGATATTTTTAGCCACTCAGCAGGATATTTCGATAGACGAACCTGGTGAAGACGAGATTTTCACTGTCGGCACCTATACAAAAATTAAGCAAATGCTGAAGCTTCCGAACGGTACGATTCGTGTGTTGGTGGAGGGCCTCAAGCGCGCCCATATCGTCAAATACAATGAACACGAGGATTACACGTCGGTTGACATTCAACTTATTCATGAAGATGATTCAAAAGATACAGAAGACGAAGCATTGATGCGGACTTTGCTAGACCACTTTGATCAGTACATAAAAATTTCTAAAAAAATCTCGGCCGAAACGTACGCCGCGGTTACTGATATCGAAGAGCCGGGGAGAATGGCAGACATCGTTGCTTCTCATCTGCCCCTTAAACTAAAAGATAAGCAGGATATTTTAGAAACGGCTGATGTCAAAGACAGGCTGAACAAGGTCATTGATTTTATTAATAATGAAAAAGAAGTGCTGGAGATTGAGAAAAAAATCGGCCAGCGCGTCAAACGTTCGATGGAGCGTACGCAGAAGGAATACTACTTGCGTGAACAAATGAAGGCGATCCAAAAAGAGCTTGGCGATAAAGAAGGCAAAACTGGCGAAGTTCAGACGCTGACGGAAAAAATCGAAGAAGCAGGCATGCCTGATCATGTGAAGGAAACAGCGCTTAAAGAATTGAACAGATATGAAAAAATTCCGTCAAGTTCTGCGGAAAGCTCCGTGATCCGCAACTATATCGACTGGCTGGTTGCTCTTCCGTGGACGGATGAAACAGATGATAAGCTTGATTTGAAAGAAGCAGGACGTCTCTTGGACGAAGAGCACCACGGGCTTGAAAAAGTAAAAGAACGTATTTTAGAATATTTGGCTGTCCAGAAGCTGACCAAATCCCTGAAAGGCCCGATTCTCTGTTTGGCAGGACCTCCAGGTGTCGGAAAAACGTCTTTAGCCAAATCAATTGCAAAAAGCTTGGGACGCAAATTCGTCAGAATCTCACTCGGAGGAGTTCGGGACGAATCAGAGATACGCGGACACAGACGGACCTATGTCGGAGCAATGCCTGGACGTATTATTCAAGGGATGAAAAAAGCGGGCAAGCTGAATCCGGTCTTCTTATTAGACGAAATTGACAAAATGTCATCTGATTTTAGAGGAGACCCATCATCCGCTATGCTTGAAGTGCTTGATCCAGAGCAAAACAGCAGCTTCAGTGATCACTATATTGAAGAAACCTTTGATTTATCCAAAGTGCTGTTTATCGCAACGGCGAACAATTTGGCCACAATCCCGGGCCCGCTCAGAGACAGAATGGAAATTATTAATATCGCAGGCTACACAGAAATAGAAAAACTTGAAATCGTAAAGGATCACTTGCTTCCAAAGCAAATCAAAGAACACGGGCTGAAGAAAAGCAACCTGCAGCTGCGTGATCAGGCGATTCTTGATATTATCCGCTACTATACGAGAGAAGCTGGTGTGAGAAGCCTTGAACGCCAGCTTGCCGCGATTTGCCGTAAAGCTGCAAAAGCCATTGTTGCTGAAGAGCGAAAACGGATTACGGTTACTGAGAAGAACCTTCAAGACTTTATCGGAAAACGTATTTTCAGATATGGACAAGCTGAGACAGAGGATCAGGTTGGTGTAGTGACAGGGCTTGCTTATACAACCGTTGGCGGAGATACGCTGTCGATTGAAGTATCGCTTTCTCCGGGGAAAGGGAAATTGATCCTGACAGGAAAGCTCGGAGATGTTATGAGAGAGTCTGCTCAGGCTGCATTCAGCTATGTGCGATCCAAAACAGAAGAACTTGGCATTGAACCTGACTTTCATGAGAAGTATGATATTCATATACATGTACCAGAGGGTGCGGTGCCAAAAGATGGTCCGTCAGCCGGTATTACGATGGCAACAGCGCTTGTTTCTGCTTTAACGGGACGGGCGGTTTCGCGTGAAGTCGGCATGACTGGGGAAATCACGCTTCGCGGGCGCGTGCTGCCGATCGGCGGCTTAAAGGAAAAAGCGCTTGGCGCACATAGAGCGGGATTAACGACCATTATTGCGCCTAAAGATAATGAAAAAGATATAGAGGATATTCCGGAAAGCGTCAGAGAGGGGCTGACATTTATATTGGCGTCCCACTTAGACGAGGTTTTGGAACATGCCTTAGTAGGAGAGAAGAAATGAAAGTCACAAAGTCAGAAATCGTGATCAGTGCAGTAAAACCGGAACAGTACCCTGAAGGGGGGCTTCCGGAAATCGCATTGGCCGGAAGATCGAACGTAGGAAAATCGTCTTTTATCAATTCATTAATCAATCGCAAAAATCTTGCGAGAACGTCATCAAAGCCGGGAAAAACACAAACGCTTAATTTCTACATTATCAATGATGAGTTGCATTTTGTGGATGTGCCGGGCTACGGTTTTGCCAAAGTGTCAAAGTCTGAGCGTGAAGCATGGGGCAGAATGATTGAAACCTATATCACGACACGCGAGGAATTAAAAGCTGTGGTGCAGATCGTTGATTTGCGGCATGCGCCATCTAATGATGATGTACAGATGTATGAATTCTTAAAGTATTACGGCATTCCTGTTATTGTTATCGCTACAAAGGCGGATAAGATCCCGAAAGGCAAATGGGACAAACACGCGAAGGTTGTCCGACAAACATTAAATATTGATCCGGAAGACGAGCTGATTCTCTTTTCCTCAGAAACGAAAAAGGGAAAAGACGAAGCTTGGGGAGCGATCAAAAAAATGATAAACCGGTAGAGAATCCTCTACCGGTTTTATTTATCGTATAGATTTTTTCCGTTTTATCAATAATAACAATAAACTGATTCCAATAAAGACAAACGGCCAATACTCCTTCAGAAGCGCTGTTGGAATATGCGCAGACTCAAGCCACGCCATAATTTGTTTGAAAAAGTACAAAAACAGGGAAAAACAAATCATCGACACAGCCTCATATACATATTCTTTTTTTTGAACGGTTGAAACGAGTAGTGAGAAGCCGATCATAAAGAGAAGCATTTCAAAATCATCCGGCCACCATACCCATTTCGGCTTGGCAAAAAAGTGTAAACCGATCCCGAAGAGAAGCAAACCGATAAAGAAATGGGGTGCAACGGCTTCTTTTTTTCCTTGATATACAAAGGCTGCTCCTAACAGCATGAGGAGAACAGGCCATTGATCCTGTCCCGAAAACAGTTCAGCTTGGCCGCTTTCAAGCCATGCATATACAGAAGCGGCAAGCAGCAGGCAAGGGAATAAAATTGATTTTTGTTTCATGCATATCACCTTCTTGTTTTTTAGAGCTGATGTGTAGTAAATTTCTGCTGTTTTTGGTATTGTCAATAGGAATGCTTCTTTTCCCTGAAGCTTTTTCTAATATAGCATAAGAATTTTAAAATCTGTTCACATTTTGTGAAAGAAACTATGTTATAATTATTATAAATAATGAGTTCTATGTTAGAATGATTATAAATTAAGATTGGGTGTTGGGGGTGTAATTAGAGCGATGCATATACTTGTTGTGGGAGTAGATTATAAATCCGCCCCTATTGAGATACGTGAAAAAGTAAGTTTTCAGCCGAATGAGCTGGCAGAAGCAATGGTGCAGCTGAAAGAAGAGAAAAGCATTCTTGAAAACATCATTGTCTCAACCTGCAACCGCACTGAAATTTATGCGGTAGTCGACCAGCTCCATACCGGCCGTTATTATATAAAAAAGTTTTTAGCTGATTGGTTTCAATTAAGCAAAGAAGAGCTGTCACCGTTCTTAACGTTTTATGAGAGCGATGCCGCTGTTGAGCATTTATTCCGTGTAGCCTGCGGACTTGATTCTATGGTGATTGGCGAAACGCAGATTCTCGGACAGGTACGCGACAGCTTTAAAACAGCTCAGCAAGAAAAAACGATCGGGACTATTTTTAATGAGCTGTTTAAGCAGGCGGTTACAGTGGGCAAACGGACTCACGCCGAAACAGACATTGGCTCAAATGCGGTGTCAGTAAGCTATGCTGCAGTTGAACTTGCTAAAAAAATCTTCGGAAATCTTTCAAGCAAGCACATATTGATTCTCGGTGCGGGAAAAATGGGCGAGCTTGCTGCGGAAAACCTGCACGGACAGGGAATCGGCAAGGTCACTGTCATTAACCGAACATACTTGAAAGCGAAGGAGCTTGCAGACCGTTTCTCAGGTGAAGCGAGAAGCTTGAATCAGCTTGAAAGCGCGCTTGCGGAGGCTGATATTTTAATCAGTTCAACCGGTGCAAGTGAATTTGTCGTGTCCAAAGAGATGATGGAAAACGCGAATAAGCTTCGCAAGGGACGTCCGCTGTTTATGGTCGACATTGCCGTGCCTAGAGATCTTGATCCGGCGCTGAATGATCTTGAAGGTGTTTTTCTTTATGATATCGACGATCTGGAAGGCATTGTAGAAGCGAACATGAAAGAGCGGAGAGAAACAGCTGAAAAAGTTGAACTGTTAATTGAAGAAACCATTGTGGAATTTAAACAATGGATGAATACACTTGGTGTTGTGCCGGTTATTTCTGCATTGCGCGAAAAGGCGCTTGCTATCCAGTCAGAAACGATGGACAGCATTGAGCGTAAGCTGCCTCACTTAAGCACAAGAGAGAAAAAACTGTTGAACAAACACACCAAAAGTATTATTAACCAAATGCTTCGTGATCCGATTTTAAAGGTGAAAGAGCTTGCGGCAGATGCTGATTCTGAAGAAAAGCTCGCGTTGTTTATGCAGATTTTTGATATTGAAGAAGCTGCGGGCCGTCAAATGATGAAAACCGTGGAAAGCAGCCAGAAGGTCCACTCTTTTAAGAAGGCTGAATCAAAAGCGGGCTTTAGCCCACTTGTAAGTGAGTGAAAGCTGAATGATTGATACTGCAATGGCAAGACTTAATGAGGGGACAATCGTCATTTACGCGTTAAGTGTACTCTTTTATTTTATAGATTTTCTTCAACACAACCGGAAGGCTGGAAAAATGGCCTTCTGGTTGCTTTCTATTGTCTGGACTCTGCAAACCGTGTATTTGGCCTATTTTATGTGGGTGACGGGGCGGTTTCCGGTATTAAATGTGACGGAGGCGCTTTATTTTTATGCCTGGGTGCTTGTCACGCTGTCACTTGTACTGACAAAGCTTTTACGTGTTGACTTTATCGTGTTTTTTACAAATGTTATAGGATTTTCTATGATCGCCATTCACACATTTTCACCGACAGAGCAGCAGTCAGCTGCTTTTTCCGGGCAGCTTGTATCCGAGCTTTTGGTGATTCATATTACAATGGCGATTCTTTCATACGGCGCTTTTTCCCTTTCTTTCGTTTTTTCTGTGCTATATATGTTTCAATATCATCTGCTGAAAAAGAAAAAGTGGGGAAAATGGCTGTTGAGAATAGAAGATTTATCTAAGCTTGATTATATGGCGTATGTTTTAAATGTCATCGGGGTTCCGATGCTGCTGCTGAGTTTGATTCTCGGCGTCATATGGGCATATGTCTCACTAGAAACGCTGTATTGGTTTGACGCCAAAGTGCTTGGTTCGTTTGTCGTCCTGCTGCTGTACAGCTATTATCTTTATATCAGGCTGATTAAAGAGCTGCAAGGAAAGGTCGCTGCACTGTGGAATACGGCTTGTTTTCTGGTGCTGATGATCAATTATTTCCTGCTTGGAAGCCTGTCGCAATTCCATTGGTTCAGTTAAACGATGTCCCAAGCAGATTCGGGAGGAAAGAAATGATGAGAACGATTAAAGTAGGTTCCAGACGAAGCAAACTCGCTATGACTCAAACAAAATGGGTTATTCAAAAACTGAAGGAAATCAATCCTTCGTTTGCTTTTGAAATTAAAGAGATCGTGACAAAGGGCGACCGGATTGTCGATGTTACACTCTCAAAAGTGGGTGGAAAAGGGCTTTTTGTCAAAGAAATTGAACAAACGCTTTTAAACGAAGAGATTGATATGGCGGTGCACAGCATGAAGGACATGCCTGCTGTTTTGCCTGAAGGCCTTGTGATCGGCTGTATTCCTGAACGGGAGGACCCGCGTGATGCCCTTATTTCAAAGAATCGCGTAAAGCTTTCAGAAATGAAGGAAGGTGCTGTCATTGGCACAAGCAGTTTAAGAAGAAGCGCACAGCTTTTGATTGAGCGCCCTGACCTTACAATTAAATGGATTAGAGGTAATATAGATACAAGGCTTCAAAAGCTGGAAACAGAGGATTATGACGCGATTATTTTAGCGGCTGCAGGACTTTCTAGAATGGGGTGGAAGCAAGATGTCGTAACCGAATTCCTTGAGCCTGAGCGCTGTTTGCCTGCTGTGGGGCAGGGAGCACTGGCGATTGAGTGCCGAGAATCGGATGAAGAGCTGTTGGCGTTGTTTTCTCAGTTTACAGATGAATATACAAAACGGACTGTCTTAGCGGAACGTGCTTTTTTAAACGCGATGGAGGGCGGCTGCCAGGTTCCGATCGCGGGCTACTCCGTGTTAAATGGACAGGATGAAATTGAAATGACAGGTCTTGTCGCTTCACCTGACGGCAAAATCATTTTTAAAGAAACCGTCACCGGAAACGATCCTGAGGAAGTAGGAAAGCGCTGTGCCGCTCTTATGGCTGACAAAGGAGCAAAAGATTTAATTGATCGTGTAAAACGGGAGCTTGATGAGGATGGAAAATGATTTTCCGTTGAAAGGAAAAACAGTGCTTGTCACCCGGAATAAGGCACAGGCAACATCATTTCAGCAAAAAGTGGAGGCGCTTGGCGGTAAAGCGGTTTTAACCTCTTTGATTACGTTTCGCCGCGCTTTGCCGAATGATGTTGCGGAACAGGTAAGAGAGGATCTTGCCGCGCCAGGCTGGCTTGTTTTTACAAGTGTGAACGGGGCAGACTTCTTTTTTTCTTATCTGAAGGAAAATCAGCTTATTCTCCCTGCGCATAAAAAAATTGCAGCCGTCGGTGAAAAAACCGCCCGCCGTTTAAAAACGCATAACGTATCGGTTGATGTGATGCCACAGGAGTATATTGCTGAACAATTGGCTGACGCTCTTAAGCAGCATGCTGAACCGGGGGAGCCCATTACCGTGATGAAAGGGAATTTGTCACGTGATGTGATAAAACAAGAGCTTGTCCCGCTCGGTTTTGAAGTAAAGGAATGGGTTCTCTACGAAACGATTCCGGATGAAGAAGGCATTGAGGCACTGAAAGACGCTGCGGGTCAATATTCCTTTGACTATGTAACATTTACGAGTTCATCAACCGTACATACGTTTATGCATGTCTTGGGAGAAGAATTAAAAAAGTGGAAGGCGAATGGGACGGCCTGTATCAGCATTGGACCTTTAACAAATGATGCCCTTCTGACGTACGGCATCACATCGCATACGCCTAATACATTTACAATAGATGGCATGCTTGAATTAATGTGCAGCATGTCAAGAGAGGAAGAGAGAATATGAGTCAATCATTTAATAGACACCGCCGCCTGCGGACATCAAAAGCAATGAGAGAAATGGTAAAGGAAACACGTTTGCATCCATCAGATTTTATTTATCCGATTTTTGTCGTTGAAGGGCTGGAAGGCAAAAAAGCTGTTCCGTCAATGCCTGATGTTTACCATGTATCATTAGATTTATTGAAGGATGAAGTAGCGGAGCTGGTCAAACTGGGCATTCAATCTGTTATCGTGTTCGGCATCCCGGAAGAAAAAGATGATTGCGGAACACAAGCGTACCATGATCACGGAATTGTCCAAAAAGCCATCACAGAAATTAAAGAACACTTCCCTGAAATGGTTGTTGTCGCTGACACGTGCCTGTGTGAATATACAGACCACGGCCATTGCGGACTGGTCAAAGACGGGGTCATCCTCAATGATGAATCGCTGGAACTTTTGGCGCAGACAGCTGTCAGCCAAGCGAAAGCAGGTGCGGATATCATTGCGCCATCAAACATGATGGACGGATTTGTTACAGTGATCAGAGAAGCACTTGATAAAGAAGGATTCGTCAATATTCCAATCATGTCTTACGCTGTGAAATATTCTAGCGAGTTTTACGGTCCGTTCCGTGATGCAGCAAACAGCACACCGCAATTCGGAGACCGCAAAACATATCAGATGGACCCTGCCAACCGTATGGAGGCACTCCGCGAAGCACAATCAGATGTCGAGGAAGGCGCGGACTTTTTGATTGTCAAACCTTCGCTTTCTTATATGGATATCATGCGTGACGTAAAAAATGAGTTTACTTTGCCGCTCGTCGCTTATAATGTAAGCGGAGAGTATTCAATGGTGAAGGCTGCAGCGCAGAACGGCTGGATCAAAGAAAAAGAAATTGTGTTGGAAATTTTGACAAGCATGAAGCGCGCGGGTGCCGACCTGATTATTACGTATCATGCGAAAGACGCAGCGAAATGGCTTGCGGAGTAATTTTATTCAGTTGACAGGAGTTGAGGCAGATGAGAAGCTATGAAAAATCAAAAACGGCTTTTAAAGAAGCGCAAAAACTCATGCCGGGCGGTGTGAACAGTCCCGTTCGCGCATTTAAATCGGTAGACATGGACCCGATTTTTATGGAGCGCGGAAAAGGCTCGAAAATCTTTGATATTGACGGGAATGAATATATTGACTACGTCTTGTCATGGGGGCCTTTAATTTTAGGGCATACAAATGACCGCGTCGTAGAAAGCCTCAAAAAAGTGGCTGAATACGGGACAAGCTTCGGTGCTCCGACTGAAGTAGAAAATGAACTGGCTAAGCTCGTCATTGATCGTGTGCCATCTGTAGAAATTGTACGAATGGTAAGCTCCGGAACAGAGGCTACAATGAGTGCCCTCCGTTTGGCAAGGGGCTATACGGGCCGCAACAAGATTTTAAAATTTGAGGGCTGCTACCACGGACACGGCGATTCTCTCTTGATTAAAGCTGGTTCAGGTGTTGCCACTCTCGGTCTGCCTGACAGCCCGGGGGTGCCTGAAGGCATTGCGAAAAACACCATCACCGTTCCGTACAATGATTTAGAAAGTGTAAAGCTTGCTTTCCAGCAATTCGGTGAAGACATTGCAGGAGTCATTGTAGAGCCAGTTGCCGGAAATATGGGTGTTGTTCCGCCGCAAGAAGGTTTCCTGCAGGGTCTGCGTGATATCACTGAGCAGTACGGCTCCCTGCTGATTTTTGATGAAGTGATGACTGGCTTCCGGGTCGATTATAACTGCGCTCAAGGCTACTTCGGCGTAACGCCTGATCTGACTTGTTTAGGAAAAGTAATCGGGGGCGGACTTCCTGTCGGCGCTTATGGCGGAAAGGCAGAAATCATGGAGCAGATCGCTCCAAGCGGCCCGATCTATCAAGCTGGTACATTATCAGGCAACCCGCTTGCGATGACGGCTGGCTTAGAGACATTGAAACAGCTGACACCTGATTCCTACAAGAAATTCATCAAAAAAGGCGACAGACTGGAAGAAGGAATTTCAAAAGCCGCCGAGGCTCATGGCATTCCGCATACCTTTAACCGTGCAGGTTCGATGATCGGTTTCTTCTTTACAAACGAACCAGTCATCAATTATGAAACGGCGAAATCATCTGATTTGAAGCTGTTCGCAAGCTATTATAAAGGGATGGCAAATGAAGGGGTATTCCTTCCGCCATCACAATTCGAAGGTCTTTTCCTCTCAACGGTCCATACTGATGAAGATATTGAAAACACAATCCAGGCAGCTGAGAAAGTATTTGCTGAGATCAGCCGCAGATAAGAGTGAAAACCGGTATCAAGGACTCCTTGTGCCGGTTTTTTCGTGCTCTGCCACTCATATTTTCTCCAGTTCATACATACACCTTTAGTGACATCTAATTTTAAGGATTAGATGAAAGGAGGATATGAACTTGCCGCAAAATCATCGATTGCAATTTTCTGTAGAAGAATCGATCTGTTTCCAAAAAGGACAGGAAGTTTCTGAACTGCTTTCTATTTCATTAGATCCTGATATTAGGGTTCAGGAAGTAAATGATTATGTATCAATCATAGGATCGCTTGAACTTACAGGTGAGTACAACATAGATCAAAACAAACATACCGAAGAGATTTATACAGATAAGCGGTTTGTTGAACAAGTCAGAAAGAGAGAGGATGGAAGTGCGGAACTGACTCACTGTTTTCCTGTGGATATTACCATTCCGAAAAATAAAGTGAGCCATTTACAGGATGTCTTCGTCTTTATTGACGCATTTGACTATCAATTGACGGATTCGCGCATTTTAACAATTCAAGCTGATTTAGCGATCGAAGGGCTTTTGGACGATACGCAAGACAAAGAGCCGGAGATACCTTTATATGAAGCTCCTGCGGCATTCAGGGAGGAAGAGCTTTCAGAGCCGCCGGCACATAGTGTAGTAGAAAAACCGGGTGCATCATCGGCAGAGGAAGCAGTTCTTCAGCATGAACCGCCAGCCGAACCGCCAGAACTTTTTATCTCGAAAGCGGGGCTCCGTGAAGAACTGGAGACAGAAAAAGCAGAATCTGAGCCGCCTGAATCGGTTGCTTCAGATCCAGAGGCCAGAGAAGATGTGAAAGAGGAAGAAGAGTCAGAAGAGCTTGCTGCGGAAAAGGAGGTTCGTGCTGAATCGGAAACAGAAGAATCTGAGCCAGAACCTGATCCTTCAGAAATAGAGATTCAAGAGATCGTTAAAGCAAAAAAAGAAACGGCTGAGCCGGCAGCTGCAATAGCGGATGTTCGTGAAGAAGCAGACTCTTCAGCAGAGACTGAGCCTCGTGAACACGCTGGAGCAGAAGAATCGCCTGCTTTGGAAGCTGAGCTTCATTCAGAGACTGTGATTGCAGAGGAAAAAGAGGAAACAACAGTGTCTCCTAATCATGAATATGCGCTGCGCCAAGAGGCTCAAAATGAAGAAGCAGCTCAATCGGATCAGGCTGATCCTGCGCTTTGCCATGAAGAGGCGGAACCGGATGAAGCTTTGGAGAGTGTATCAGAGACCGCTCTCTCCATAGAAGATAGCAGAGAAACAGCTTCAGCTGTATATGTGGAGAATGACAAAGCCGATTTACATTTCCATTTCAATCAAAAAACAAGCTCGGAGGAGGCATCTCAAGAAGAATTGCCTGAACCGGCATACCGTACCTTCCTGCCTGAACAAGAAGAGGAGGATTCTTTTTATTCAGCGCCTAAGCTGCTGGAGGAGGAAGAACAAGAGGAAGAGAGCTTCGAAATTGAAGTGAGAAAAACACCATCAGCTGAAGAGCCTAAGGAAGAAACACCTTTTCAATCCTTCCAGCTGCCTGAATCTTCTGAGACTGAAAGGAAGGAAACGGATGCTGTTCCTAGGGTTGCTCCTGCTGCTGAAACGAAGGAACCTCAAACAAAGGAAAGTGATAATTCTCTTTATTTAACAAAACTCTTTACAAAAGAAGCGGATGAGTTTTCGAGAATGAAAATTTGTATTGTGCAGCAGGAAGATACGATCGAGCGTTTATGCGAACGGTATGAAATTACATCCCAGCAGCTGATCAGGATGAATTCTTTAGCCTTGGATGATGAATTAAAAGCAGGACAGATTCTCTATATTCCTCAATATAAAAATAGCCATGCGTAAACCGTAAGTGATCGGAAAATGTGGTGAATGAAATGGAAGATACCCAATCGGTTCTTCGGGAATACGGACTGACTGCTCAATTTATTGAGCCTGTCAGTCCTCTTGTTTGGAAAGTGTATACAGACTACGGCGTATTTGCCCTGAAAAAATTGAAAGAGGGTCGCGGCAAGCATTTTACAGATCATATGGTGGCGATTGAGGAAAAAGGCTTTCGTTCATTCGTTCCCGTGTACAGAACAAATAGCGGTGAGTTTTTCTCAGCAGGTATACAATACGGAGATACCTACTATTTAATGCCTTGGCTCCAATTTGACCAAGAGGAAGAACGGGATCAGAAACATGCTTATTTATTTAGAGAAACAGCCCGTCTTCACGAGAGAACCGCGCAGGAACTAAAGATTAGACGTGATGAGATTGAACGTTATTACGGGCAAACGAAAAAAAAGTGGGAACAAGATAAAATTTTCTATGAGCAGTTTGTGGATAGAGCGGAGAAGGAATGGTACCTTTCTCCTTTTGAACTCCAGGCCATAACCTATTTTTCAGAAACCATTTCCGCGGTGAACTTTGCGCTGGAACGGCTGGAGGACTGGTATGAGTCCGCAAAGGAAAAGGACGTTTCAAGGGTTGTAATGAACCACGGCAGCCTGTCTATACACCATTTTCTGTATAATGACGCCGGGACCGGATATTTTACAAACTTCGAAAGAGCATCTGTCGGTCCGCCGCAAAACGACCTGCTCGGCTTTTATACAAAAATGTTCAGAGGCTTTCCGAAAGCTTGTCCGGAATGCGTCGAATGGTTTTATGGATATACGAAATCATTCCCTTTGCGTGAAGCGGAAGTCAGTCTTTTTCTCAGCTATATGGCATATCCGGCAGCCATGTACAAGGTGCTGAACGGTTATCAAACTGGGAAAAGACAGCATGAAAAAGAGGAATGTACACAATTATTAAAGGCTTATTGGCAAATGAAAAACATAGAGCCGTTTGTGATGAAAATTCATCAGATTGAACAAGAGAAAAAATTTCAGGCTGAAAACGAGTCCACGTCTTAATGGCGCGGACTTGTTTGTTTATATCCATTCTAAATGAAGGGCGCAAGCTAAAAAGATTAGGATTGCGAGCAGCAAAACATCAAAGGTTGTCGGAAAGAAAATGGTTCTGATTCCTTGAAAAATCGTAATGGGAATAATCACTTGTGCGGATACAAGCCGAATTTGCCTTACCCATGGCGGCAGTGAATAAGAGCTGAAACGTTTCTTCACGGTGCATCCTCCTCTACGCATTTACAAGCATCATATGTAAACTTGGGCAATAGGTGCCTGCCCATCTGTATAGAAAGCGGTGTTTTTGGAAAAGATGATTGACGAATCAAAAACACTTTTACTATAATAAAGAACATAAATAATGTACAATGAGCTGATAAATACACCTGCTTAGAACGGGAAGAGTACAAAAAAGGCGCATGCAGAGAGAGAAGCCGTTTGCTGAAAGGCTTCTTATGTTGTCTGATTGGAAGGTCGCCCGGGAGCATAATTTCTTGAAAGAAGAGTAGAGAAATTCGGGAAACACCCGTTATCCGTTATAAGTGCATGAACTGATAGAGTTCATGAAAAAAGGTGGTACCGCGAAAGAGCTTTTCGTCCTTTTACAGGGATGAAGAGCTCTTTTTTCGTTCTCAGCCATTTTTAAACATGCTGGAGGGTTATGATGGAAACGAATGAACAAACAATGCCGACGAAATATGATCCGGCAGCGGTTGAAAAAGACCGATATGATTTTTGGCTAAAAGGCAAATTTTTTGAAGCGGGCAGTGACCAGACAAAAGAGCCATACTCTGTTGTCATCCCGCCGCCAAACGTAACAGGAAGACTTCACCTTGGCCACGCATGGGACACAACGCTGCAAGACATTGTAACAAGAATGAAACGCATGCAGGGCTATGATGTGCTGTGGCTTCCTGGCATGGACCACGCCGGCATCGCGACACAGGCTAAAGTAGAGGCGAAACTTCGTGAAGAAGGCAAATCCCGCTACGATTTAGGCCGTGAAAAATTCCTCGAAGAAACGTGGAAGTGGAAGGAAGAATATGCTGACTTTATTCGCAGCCAGTGGGCGAAATTAGGTCTTGGCCTAGATTATTCCCGTGAACGTTTTACGCTGGATGAAGGCTTGAGCAAAGCGGTAAGGGAAGTATTCGTTAAGCTTTATGAAAAAGGCCTGATCTACAGAGGCGAATATATTATTAACTGGGACCCAGCGACAAAAACAGCCCTATCCGACATTGAGGTGATTTACAAGGATGTTCAAGGCGCATTCTATCATATGAGCTATCCGCTTGCTGACGGTTCAGGCTCAATTGAAATTGCGACTACACGTCCTGAAACAATGCTCGGTGATACAGCTGTTGCCGTTCACCCTGAAGACGAGCGCTATAAACACCTTATCGGAAAAACGGTGATCCTGCCGATTGTAAATCGTGAAATTCCGATTGTCGGTGATGACTATGTTGATATGGAATTTGGGTCTGGTGCCGTGAAAATTACGCCTGCTCATGATCCGAACGACTTCGAGCTTGGCAACCGACACAATTTAGAACGCATCCTTGTCATGAATGAAGATGGCACGATGAATGAAAATGCGCTCCAATATCAAGGTATGGATCGTTTTGAATGCCGCAAAAAGCTCGTGAAAGATTTACAGGAGGCGGGAGTTCTCTTCAAGATCGAGGATCATATGCACTCTGTCGGCCATAGTGAACGAAGCGGGGCTGTTGTGGAGCCTTATCTTTCTACACAATGGTTTGTGCGCATGCAGCCGCTTGCTGATGCAGCGATTGAGCTGCAAAAGAAAGAAGAAAAGGTCAACTTTGTGCCTGACCGTTTCGAAAAAACGTATTTACACTGGATGGAAAACATCCGCGACTGGTGTATCTCCCGTCAATTGTGGTGGGGCCATCGTATTCCTGCCTGGTATCATAAAGAAACAGGCGAGCTATATGTCGGGCTTGAAGCGCCGGAAGACAGCGAAAATTGGGAACAGGATACAGACGTACTGGATACATGGTTCAGTTCTGCGCTATGGCCTTTCTCCACAATGGGCTGGCCTGATGTAACGGCTGAAGACTTTAAACGCTACTATCCGACAGATGTTCTCGTGACAGGGTACGATATCATTTTCTTCTGGGTATCACGCATGATTTTCCAAGGCATTGAATTTACAGGCGAGCGCCCGTTCAAAGATGTTTTAATCCACGGCTTAATCCGTGACGAGCAAGGCCGGAAAATGAGTAAATCTCTTGGCAACGGTGTCGACCCGATGGATGTGATTGACAAGTACGGAGCCGATTCTCTGCGTTATTTCCTTGCGACTGGAAGCTCTCCTGGCCAGGATCTGCGCTTCAGCTATGAAAAAGTGGAATCGACCTGGAATTTTGCCAATAAAATTTGGAACGCCTCCCGTTTTGCATTAATGAATATGGATGGCATGACGTACGATGAGCTTGATCTGTCAGGCGAAAAGTCAGTCGCTGACAAGTGGATTTTAACGCGATTAAATGAAACGATCGAGCACGTGACCCAGCTTGCTGACCGATATGAATTTGGTGAAGTAGGACGCCATTTATATAACTTTATTTGGGATGATTTCTGTGATTGGTATATTGAAATGGCGAAGCTTCCGCTTTATGGAGAAGACGAAGCGGCTAAGAAAACTACCCGTTCCATCCTTGCTTACGTACTTGATCAAACGATGCGTCTGCTCCATCCGTTTATGCCATTCTTAACGGAGGAAATTTGGCAGCACCTTCCTCACCAAGGGGAATCGATTACAGTAAGTCAATGGCCTGTAGTAGTGCCGGAGCATACCGATACTGAAGCTGCAGCTGACATGAAGCTTCTTGTTGAGCTGATCCGTTCTGTGCGCAATATCCGCAGTGAAGTCAATACGCCAATGAGCAAGCAGGTTGAACTGTACATTAAAACAAGCACAGACGAAATAGCAGCCCGCCTCGAAGCGAACCGTTCATATGTTGAACGCTTCACGAATCCGAGCGTGCTTAAAATCGGCACCGATATTGAGGCTGTTGATAAGGCGATGACGGCCGTTGTCTCAGGAGCAGAGGTTATTCTTCCGCTTGAAGGCTTAATCAATATTGATGAAGAAATTGCCCGTCTGCAAAAAGAATTTGATAAACTGACAAAAGAAGTTGAGCGTGTCCAAAAGAAACTTGGAAATGAAGGATTTATGAAAAAAGCGCCTGCACACGTAATTGATGAAGAACGTGAAAAAGAAAAAGATTATGTGGCGAAGCGTGACGCTGTTCAAAAACGAATGGCTGAGCTGAAGGGTTAATGAAAAGCCGG
Source organism: Bacillus sp. PS95 (assembly GCF_037963565.1). NCBI lineage: Bacteria > Bacillati > Bacillota > Bacilli > Caryophanales > Bacillaceae > Bacillus > Bacillus sp. PS95. Next base: position 2,786,396 of record NZ_CP150160.1, on the reverse strand, counting down.
GGCGGTTTCTAGAGAAACCGCCTTGTCTTATAAAAGAGGGGATTATCATTGTTTACTGCATATCAAGATGCGCGCAGCTGGATTCACGGGAGGCTGAAATTCGGGGTGAAGCCCGGACTTGGCCGAATGAAACAGCTGATGGCGCGGTTAGGACATCCTGAAAAAAAAATCCGAGCGTTCCACGTTGCAGGAACAAACGGTAAAGGATCAACTGTCGCTTTTATCCGTTCTATGCTGCAGGAAGCCGGATATACGGTTGGAACATTTACATCGCCTTATATTATTACGTTTAATGAACGGATCAGCGTAAACGGGATACCGATTTCTGATGAGGAATGGACAGCACTCGTCAATCAAATGAAACCGCACGTTGAAGCCCTTGATCAAACGGAATACGGACAGCCGACAGAATTTGAAATTATGACAGCTTGTGCATTTTTATATTTTGCAGAGTTTCATAAGGTCGATTTTGTTATTTTTGAAACAGGTCTGGGCGGTAGATTCGATTCTACTAATGTGGTTGAACCGCTCTTAACTGTGATTACAAGCATTGGACACGATCATATGAATATTTTGGGAAACACCATTGAAGAAATTGCAGGAGAAAAGGCCGGTATTATTAAAGAAGGTATTCCAATCGTTACAGCAGTTACCCAGCCGGAAGCTTTACAGGTCATCCGCCATGAAGCCGAACGGCATGCTGCGCCGTTCCAGTCATTGCATGATGCATGTGTTATTTTCAATGAAGAGGCTCTGCCTGCAGGAGAACAGTTTTCATTCAAAACGGAAGAGAAATGCTATGAAGATATTCGGACATCTCTGATTGGCACCCATCAAAGACAAAATGCTGCTTTGTCCATTTTGGCTGCGGAGTGGCTCAATAAGGAGAATATCGCCCATATCAGTGACGAAGCGTTAAGGAGCGGGCTTGTGAAGGCTGCTTGGCCGGGACGGTTAGAGCTTGTTCAGGAACATCCTCCGGTATATTTAGACGGTGCGCATAACGAAGAAGGTGTTGAAAAGCTGGCGGAAACGATGAAGCAGCGTTTCGCCAATTCACGCATTTCTGTGGTGTTTAGCGCGTTAAAGGACAAACCGTATCAGAACATGATTAAAAGACTGGAAACCATTGCTCATGCGATTCATTTTGCTTCTTTTGATTTCCCGCGTGCTTCCCTTGCAAAAGATCTCTATGATGCAAGTGAAATCAGCAATAAAAGCTGGAGTGAAGATCCAGACGATGTGATCAAATTCATAGAAAGCAAAAAGGGCTCAAATGAAATTGTGCTGATTACCGGATCTCTTTACTTTATTTCTGACATTCGAAAAAGGTTGAAATAAAAGCATCCGGCTCCGGCAGAATCAAAAAAAAAGATTCTGCCGTTTTTTTTTATGTGTAAAATTGAATATTCCCAATTGGAGCTCAGGATGTCCCTTTTGCTACAATCCATACCAGAACTCAATGAGTAAAGGTGTGTTGTCTATGCTATCCATTCTTTTTATCTTCGGACTTATCCTTGGTTCTTTTTACTATACGGCCGGGTGCCGTATCCCCTTACATCTATCTATTATTGCGCCCCGTTCATCATGCCCGTTTTGCCGGCGGACATTAACTCCTGCAGAATTAATTCCCATCCTGTCATTCCTATTTCAAAAAGGTAAATGTAAAAGCTGCGGGCATAGGATTTCTTTTATGTATCCCGCAGCAGAGCTTGTGACAGCGTGTTTATTTGCTGCCGCAGGAATACGCTTTGGCACATCGCTGGAACTGTTTCCCGCTGTGGTGTTTATCTCTCTTCTCATTATTGTTGCAGTGACAGATATTCATTTTATGCTGATTCCAAATCGAATATTGATTTTCTTTCTTCCCTTTTTGGCGGCCGCGAGATTGATTTCTCCGCTTGATTCCTGGTATGCAGGCCTGCTAGGTGCGGCAGCCGGATTTCTATTTCTGGCTGTAATTGCCGCAATCACCCATGGGGGAGTAGGGGGAGGAGATATTAAATTATTTGTGGTGATTGGCTTTGTGCTTGGTGTGAAAATGCTGGCAGCTGCCTTTTTCTTTTCTGTTTTGATAGGTGCATTATATGGAGCGGCAGCCGTTCTGACTGGTAGACTCGCTAAAAGGCAGCCGCTTCCCTTTGCCCCCGCTATAGCCGCAGGGAGCATTTTAGCCTATTTATACGGTGACTCTATCATTTCTTTTTATATCAAAATGGCATTGGGCTGACTGCTGAAAAATTTGACGAACGTTTTTTGGACAAGGCGACAAAAGTCTTGTTCTTTTTTTCTTTGCCTGTGCTAAAGTGTGTAGCATGAAAAGCCGACAAGAACGGTCAAGCAAATGAAGGGAGGAAGCGGAATTGAAAAAAAGAAAGAATAAAAAAAACAGTAAAGCCGCAGAAAAAGCCCTCAAGGTGACGATTAATGGAAAAGAAGAGACGGTTTACGAACAAGAGACACCAGATACAGAGGCAGATAGAAGCATGACATTTTCAAATTGGGAGGAAAAAAGACAGGCAGAACAAGAGGTTGCGGCATCCCAGGAACACCCTGATGAAGATGAATTCAATTGGGATTCCGAGGAGGACAAGGTGTTTAAAGAGGATCCAAAAGTTGTTCCTCCTTATCAAAAGAAAAAAACAAAGTCTTATGCAAAAGGAAAGACCGGGACTGCCAAACCAGTAAAAAGAGTGGCTGCGACGATTGCCTTCGCGGCTGTCATTGGCACTGGATTAGGGCTATTCGCGTTAAGCATATCGGGGAATAAAGAAGCGTCAGCACCGGCCTCTTTAGAGGATTCTCTAGGCAGCCAAACGGCAAAAGCAGGGGATACTTCAACTGATAAACAAACTTCAGGCACAGAAAAACAAGCGGCGCGAACTGAAGGTACATATAAAACATACGCTGTACAAGCCGGAAAATTTTCAAATGAAAAGGGTGCCGAAACGTTAACAGAACAATTGACCGAAAAAGGATATTCCGCCGTGTCACTGTCAAAGGATGACGGGTATACGTATGTCATCGCGGGCTTAGCCAGTGATAAGGATGTCTCACAGCAGTTAGGACAGGTTTTAATCGACAGTGATTTTGAAGCCTGGGGAGGCAAGGAGCTTTCCTTATCAATAGAGTCAGATATGACAGATTCTTTTAAGGAAACAGCGGAGCTTGCAGCAAAGGCGATTCTCGGCGAAGACATTACAAAAGCGAGTGTAGAGAAAATAGAAAAGTCTCTTGGTGAAATAAAAGCGTCAGAAACAGGAGAGAAAAAAGCGATTTTGCAGGCTTTAAAGGAATTAGAGGATCCAAGTGCTGAAGCCGGGTGGAAGGCTCAGCAGGAGCTGTTAGCCGTCGTAAAATAAGAGATAGTGCCCTGAGCCTTCGTCCTTTAGTGACAGGCTTTTTTTATTTTGTCATGAAAAAGTTATTTTTCTGAAATTGTGACAAGCCTCGTGATTTGGTAGGATAAACGAGTATCTTTTTTTCTTAAGCAAACCCTGAAAGGATGACGAACATGACAAAACCGCTAATACTTGCATCACAATCTCCGCGCAGGAAAGAACTCCTCGATCTTCTCCAGCTGCCCTACTCCATTATTGTCAGTGAAGTAGAAGAAAAATTAAATCGAAACTTTTCACCAGAAGAAAACGTCCAATGGTTGGCAAAACAAAAAGCTAAGGCTGTAGCTGATCTCCACCCGCATGCAATCGTTATCGGTGCTGATACAATGGTATGCCTTGACGGCGAATGTCTTGGCAAACCGCAGGATCAAGAAGAAGCTGCTTCTATGCTGCGGAGGCTATCAGGCCGAAGTCACTCAGTAATAACCGCGGTCAGCATTCAAGCTGAAAATCACAGCGAGACTTTTTATGATAAGACAGAAGTTGCGTTTTGGTCCCTCAGTGAAGAAGAGATTTGGACGTATATTGAAACAAAAGAGCCGATGGATAAAGCAGGTGCATACGGCATCCAAGGAAGAGGCGCGCTTTTTGTAAAGAAAATAGACGGAGATTATTATTCAGTCATGGGCCTTCCTATATCAAAAACAATGAGAGCTCTTCGCCATTTTGATATAAGGGCATGACGGTTCTATAAACGGGAAGGGAAAGAAAAGGAGTGCTTGGTCATACACGATCTGCCATTAAAACTCAAAGATTTCCCAATGAGAGAAAAGCCAAGAGAACGGCTCCTGAAAGTCGGAGCCGAGAACTTAGCGAATCATGAACTTTTGGCTATATTATTGCGGACAGGGACTAAACACGAATCTGTTTTGGACCTGTCAAACCGGCTGCTGCGCTCATTTGACGGGCTGCGCCTGCTCAAGGAAGCATCGGTTGAAGAGCTGTCAAGCATCCCGGGAATCGGTATGGTAAAAGCGATTCAAATACTGGCAGCAGTTGAGCTTGGAAGCCGGATTCATAAATTAGCCAACGAAGAACATTTCGTTATTCGCTCCCCGGAAGACGGCGCTAATCTTGTCATGGAGGATATGCGCTTTTTAACCCAGGAGCATTTTGTCTGTTTATACTTAAATACAAAAAATCAAGTCATCCATAAACGCACCGTATTTATCGGAAGCCTGAATTCATCTATTGTCCACCCGCGAGAGGTGTTTAAAGAAGCGTTTAAACGATCTGCCGCTTCCTTTATCTGTGTTCATAATCATCCTTCTGGAGATCCGACGCCTAGCAGGGAAGATATTGAAGTGACAAGACGGCTGTTTGAATGCGGAAACCTGATTGGCATCGAGCTGCTTGACCATTTGGTGATCGGGGATAAAAAATTTGTGAGTTTAAAGGAAAAAGGATATTTGTAACACTTTTTTTTTCGTCGAATTAAGCTATAATAGAGTTTATGAGTTTTTCCCTTTAGGGTATTTTTGCTTTAAGAAAGGAAGATACATACATATGTTTGGAATTGGTGCTAGAGACCTTGGTATAGATCTTGGAACTGCGAATACGCTTGTTTTTGTAAAAGGAAAAGGAATTGTTGTGAGAGAGCCGTCAGTTGTCGCTTTGCAGACGGATACGAAATCGATTGTCGCTGTCGGAAATGATGCGAAAAATATGATTGGACGGACACCGGGCAACGTGGTGGCTCTGCGCCCGATGAAAGACGGCGTTATCGCTGATTATGAAACAACGGCGACGATGATGAAATATTACATCAATCAGGCCATAAAAAATAAAGGCATGTTTGCCAGAAAACCATATGTAATGGTATGTGTCCCATCAGGCATTACAGCTGTTGAAGAACGCGCTGTTATCGATGCGACAAGACAGGCGGGAGCGCGTGACGCGTATCCGATTGAAGAGCCTTTTGCCGCAGCAATCGGAGCCAATTTGCCAGTTTGGGAACCGACTGGAAGCATGGTTGTTGATATCGGGGGCGGTACGACAGAAGTTGCGATTATTTCCCTCGGAGGCATCGTAACGTCTCAGTCAATCCGTGTAGCCGGTGATGAGATGGATGACGCGATTATCAACTACATCAGAAAAACGTACAATCTGATGATCGGTGACCGTACGGCTGAAGCGATTAAAATGGAAATCGGATCTGCAGAAGCTCCTGAAGAATCCGACAACATGGAAATCCGCGGACGCGATTTGCTGACAGGTCTGCCGAAAACAATTGAAATTACAGGAAAAGAGATTTCTAATGCTCTACGCGACACTGTATCTACAATTGTCGAAGCAGTGAAGAGCACACTCGAAAAAACACCGCCTGAGCTTGCAGCAGATATCATGGACAGAGGTATAGTGTTAACCGGCGGCGGAGCGCTTTTGCGCAATTTGGACAAAGTCATCAGCGAAGAAACAAAAATGCCGGTTCTTATCGCCGAAGATCCGCTTGATTGTGTAGCGATCGGAACAGGGAAAGCACTGGAGCACATCCATCTTTTCAAAGGGAAAACTAGATAATCGGGAGTTCAATAGAAGAGGTGTAACACGATGCCGAATAAGCGGTTAATGCTATTACTTCTGTGTATTATCATATTGGTGGCTATGATTGGATTTTCGCTGAAGGGCGGCCGCAATACCACCTGGCCTGAGAAAGTGATCGGCGATACGACGGGAGTATTTCAAAATATTTTTCATACGCCTGCCGAATTTTTTGCAGGAATATTTGAGAACATCAATGATTTAAAAAACACATACAAAGAAAACGAGCGTCTAAGAGAAAAACTTGACGGACAGACACAATATGAAGCCAAGCTTCAAGAGCTTGAAGAAGAAAACAAATCCTTGCGTGACGAGCTTGGCCATGTCAAATCGATTAAAGATTACAAGCCGATTTTAGCAACGGTCATCGCCAGAAGCCCTGATAATTGGGCCAAACAGGTCACCATTAACAAGGGGACTCAGCAAAACGTAGCGAAAGATATGGCCGTTACAAACGAAAAAGGCGCATTAATCGGCAAGATCAAAAGCTCCGGACTTAACAATTTTACGTCTGCTGTTCAGCTTTTAAGCGATACTGACCGCAATAACAGAGTCGCGACAAAAATTTCCGGAAAAAAAGGCAGCAAAGGCTACGGCTTGATCGAAGGATATGACAAAGAGAAAAAACGTCTTAAGATGACAATTATTGAGCGTAAGGATAAACAAGACGTGAAAAAAGGCGATCTTATTGAAACATCAGGGACAGGCGGTGTTTTCCCAGAAGGGCTGACAATCGGTGAAGTGACTGATATCGAGTCAGATTCCTATGGACTAACGAAGGTTGCTTATGTAAAACCTGCGGCTGACCTTACAGATTTAAATAATGTGATCGTTGTAAACCGTGACGTGCCGACTGTCGATACAGAGGAGGAAGGATCGTGAAACGTTTCCTTCTCCCTTTCGTTATGATGCTTGTTTTTTCTGCGGAAAGCATTTTTACAGATTTGGTGCATTTTCCTTTCGTTACAGATGACCAAGTGCTCGCCCCGCGTTTTTTGATGCTTGTATTGATATTCATGTCGGCTTTTATCAACCAAAAACACGCGATGATTTACGGATTTATTTTTGGTTTTCTATATGACATGAACTATACAAGTCTATTAGGCGTTTACATGTTTGGTTTTGCAGGGCTATGCTATTTGGCTTCAAAAGCGTTTAAAGTGTTACATACAAACGCATTTGTAGTGATATTGATAGCGGTTCTGGCTGTCTGTCTGCTCGAATTTTATGTATTCGGCATTCAGTCTTTGATTCATAAAGATATTATGACGTTTAACGGATTTGTGCTTGACCGGTTTATACCGACAATTTTATTAAATATTGCAGCAGCTCTTATTCTTGTTCTGCCATTTAGATTGTTTTTTATGAGTCTAAAGAAAGAATTGAGAGATGAGTAAAAAGGATTTTATCTTTTTTTGACGAAATGAGTATGTTGTTGAGGTGAATATTGTGAAGGCCAAAAAGCAGCAATATGTAACAATAAAAGGAACAAAGAATGGACTAACATTGCATCTGGATGATGCGTGTTCTTTTGATGAGCTTCTCGATGGTCTTCAGAATATGCTGTCAATTGAACAATATACCGATGGAAAAGGCCAGAAAATCAGCGTTCATGTTAAGCTGGGAAATCGCTTTTTATATAAGGAGCAAGAGGAACAGCTAACCGAATTAATTGCGTCAAAGAAAGATTTGTTTGTTCATTCTATTGACAGTGAAGTCATTACTAAAAAAGAAGCACAGCAGATAAGAGAGGAAGCCGAAATTATTTCTGTTTCAAAAATTGTCCGTTCAGGCCAAGTGCTGCAGGTAAAAGGCGACTTGCTCCTGATCGGTGACGTGAATCCCGGCGGAACAGTCAGGGCCGGAGGGAACATTTTTGTTCTGGGCTCACTGAAAGGAATTGCGCATGCTGGATTCAATGGAAATAATCAAGCGGTCATCGCCGCCTCTGAAATGCTTCCGACACAATTAAGAATCAATCATGTGTTAAATCGCTCCCCAGACCACATTCAAAAAGGGAACGAAATGGAATGTGCTTATTTAGATACAGATGGAAATATGGTCATTGAACGCCTTCAACATTTGGCTCATTTAAGACCTGATCTAACAAGGCTTGAGGGAGGAATGTGAATTGGGTGAGGCTATCGTAATAACTTCGGGAAAAGGCGGAGTAGGTAAGACAACAACATCTGCGAACCTCGGTACCGCCTTAGCCATTTTAGGGAAGCGTGTATGCTTAGTAGATACTGATATAGGACTGCGCAACCTTGATGTTGTAATGGGTCTTGAAAATAGAATTATTTACGATCTGGTAGACGTTGTAGAGGGCAGATGCAAAATGCATCAGGCGCTCGTAAAAGACAAACGTTTCGATGATCTGCTCTATTTAATGCCCGCTGCTCAAACGAGCGATAAGACAGCTGTTGCTCCTGAACAAATTAAAAACATGGTCCAAGAGCTCAAACAGGAATTTGACTATGTCATCATAGACTGTCCTGCCGGAATCGAGCAAGGGTACAAAAATGCCGTTTCCGGAGCTGATAAAGCGATTGTGGTCACTACGCCTGAAATCTCAGCTGTTCGTGATGCTGACCGTATTATAGGGCTGCTGGAGCAAGAAGAAAATGTTGAATCGCCGCGGCTTGTTGTAAACAGAATCAGAAATCACCTGATGAAAAACGGTGACACGATGGATATCGACGAAATCGTACAGCATCTGTCGATCGATTTGCTCGGAATCGTGGCTGATGATGATGAAGTCATCAAAGCTTCCAACCATGGTGAACCGATTGCGATGGACCCGAAAAACCGCGCTTCTATTGCATATCGCAATATTGCCCGCCGCATCTTAGGTGAATCTGTTCCTTTACAGGTGCTTGAAGAGCAAAACAAAGGAATGATGGCTAAGATTAAGTCATTTTTCGGAGTAAGATCTTAATGTGATAGAATCAAAGAGAAGAATCTGACAAAGCATATGCTGTGTCAGGTTTTTTTGTTTTTGCCTGCTTTGTTCTTGACTAAACCGAATATTTGCCATGGACAAGACATATGATGTACAAACCCAACGAATGCAAAGGATGATGGCAATGAGTCACAGAGCAGATGAAATCAGAAAACGATTAGAGAAAAGAAGAAAGCAGCTTTCCGGCTCAAAACGTTTCTCTACTCAGACAGTTTCTGAAAAGCAGAAACCCCCGTCCTGGGTGATGGTAACGGATCAGGAAAAGCATGGAACACTTCCGGTCTACGAAGATAACATGCCAACATTCAACGGAAAACACCCATTGGTGAAAACAGATTCAATTATCCTGAAATGTCTTCTGTCGGCCTGCCTTGTTCTCGTTTCAGCTATAGCCTATAAAACAAACATTGGACCCGTCAGTCAGATTAAACCCGCCGTAGCCAAAACCTTTGAAACTGAATTTCAATTTGCTTCAGCAAGCCATTGGTTCGAAACCAAATTCGGAAATCCGCTTGCTTTCCTGGCTCCTGAACACAAAAATAAGGAACAGCAGATTGAAGTAGGCAAAGATCTGATCGCGCCTGCATCCGGGAAAGTACAGCAGGATTTTCAGGACAATGGGGAAGGAATTAAAGTCGAAACAAGCAGTGATAAGATTGATAGCGTAAAAGAAGGCTATGTGGTTGAAGTCAGCAAAGACAGCCAAACGGGACTGACGGTTAAGGTGCAGCATGCTGACAACACCTATAGTATCTATGGCGAGCTCAAAGATGTGGATGTTGCTTTATATGATTTTGTGGATAAAGGCAAAAAGCTCGGTTCGATTAAGCTTGATGATCATAATAAAGGGGTCTATTATTTTGCCATGAAAGACGGCGATAAATTTATTGATCCGATTCAGGTGATTTCATTTGAATAAATGGCTCGACCTTATCTTAAAGATCCATGTGCATCCTTTTCTTTGGATTATTGCGGCGCTGGGCTTGCTCACAGGCCATATGAAAGCATTATTATGTCTGCTCCTGATTGTATTGATTCATGAGCTGGGGCATGCTGCTCTGGCTGTGTTTTTTTCTTGGAGAATCAAGCGTGTTTTTTTGCTGCCGTTTGGCGGAACGGTCGAAGTGGAAGAGCACGGGAATCGGCCGTTAAAGGAAGAGTTTGCGGTCATTATTGCCGGCCCTCTTCAGCACATCTGGCTTCAGTTTGCCGCCTGGATGCTTGCAGAAGTCTCAGTGATTCATCAGCATACCTTTGAACTCTTCACCTTTTATAATCTTTCTATCTTATTTGTCAATTTACTGCCGATCTGGCCGCTGGATGGAGGAAAACTGTTATTTTTGTTGTTTTCCAAACAGCTGCCTTTTCAAAAGGCTCACCGGCTTAATCTAAAAACGTCGCTCTGCTTCTGCCTGCTGCTCGGGTGCTGGGTTTTATTCGTGATTCCTCTGCAAATCAGCGCATGGGTTTTGTTTGTCTTTCTGGCTGTTTCCTTGTTTGAGGAATATCGGCAAAGGCACTATATCCATGTGAGATTTCTCCTCGAAAGGTATTACGGAAAAAACAGGGAGCTTGAGAAACTTCTGCCGCTGACAGTAAAGGCGGAGGATAAAGTCTATCATGTGATGGCCGAGTTCAAACGTGGCTGTAAGCATCCGATTATTATAGAAAAATCAGGCCAAAAGCTCAGCCAGCTTGACGAGAATGAAGTGCTGCACGCTTACTTTGCCGATAAGCGGACGAATTCTTCCATGGAGGAACTGCTTCTGCCCTACTAAAACTGATTGACAAACGCCTTGTATTTTGGTATATTTTTTAATGTTATGGATGTAGCACCATTGCTACAACCGCTCAGTACAGGTGTTAAGAGCTTTTACAGCCCCCTGGTATCTGGCGAGTCTTAGTCTAATAGGAGGTGCAGAGAATGTACGCAATCATTAAAACAGGCGGTAAACAAATCAAAGTTGAAGAAGGCCAAACTGTTTACATCGAAAAACTTGCTGCTGAAGCAGGTGAAACAGTTACTTTTGAAGACGTTTTGTTTGTTGGCGGAGACAACGTGAAAGTCGGCAACCCTACAGTTGAAGGCGCAACAGTAACGGCTAAAGTTGAAAAACAAGGCCGCGCGAAAAAAATCACTGTTTTCAGATACAAACCAAAGAAAAACGTTCATAAAAAACAAGGTCATCGTCAGCCTTACACTAAAGTGACGATCGAAAAAATCAACGCGTAAGCATGATTCAGGCAACAATCAGAAGGTCTCATGATAAAGGCATATTGTCTTTTGAAATGACGGGCCATGCGAATTTTGCTGAACATGGACAAGATCTTGTTTGTGCCGGAGTGACAGCCGTTGTGTTTGGAGCCGTTAACGCGGTCATTGTGCTCGCGGGCTTCGAGCCGCTTCTTGATATAGGGGAGGACGGGGGTTATTTTTATTTTGAATTCCCTGAATCTCTTGATCCAGAGGCACGCCAAAAAGCTCAGCTGCTGATTGAAGGCATGATTGTTTCGCTGGAGACAATCGAACGGGATTACAAAGACAACTTGCGTGTGACCACAAACATAATATAGGAGGTGAGCTACATGCTTAGATTAGATCTTCAGTTTTTCGCTTCTAAAAAAGGAGTAGGTTCTACAAAGAACGGACGTGACTCTGAGGCTAAACGTTTAGGTGCTAAACGTGCTGACGGTCAATTCGTAACAGGCGGTTCTATCCTTTACCGTCAACGCGGAACAAAAATTTACCCAGGTGAAAACGTGGGCCGCGGCGGAGATGACACTCTATTTGCGAAAATCGACGGAACTGTTAAATTCGAACGTTTCGGCCGTGACCGCAAAAAAGTGAGCGTATATCCTGTAGCTCAATAATGATTCAAAAAACTCCGGTCGATGATGACTGGAGTTTTTTTTGCAATATGCGGAGTAAACACCTAGAATGAAATGCAGAGTATGTGCGAGCAGACCCCGCCAAGAATGAGAATAAACATCTCAAACCCACTGGATATGTTCCCCAAGCAGTAATACATAAAATGTTCTGCCTGGCTGCAAATCAACAAAAGCCAGAAAAAAGGAACATGATATTTCTGGGAAAAACAATTGTTTTTCTAACAAAGCCTTCTCTGTTATAATTCATAATACACACTTATACAGACTCCTAAATAAGAAATTAAATGATTGGGAGTGCGAAAATGAAGGATGTTTCAAAAAATCAAGAAGAAAATATAAGCGACACGGCATTAACAAACGAACTGATTCATCTGCTTGGCCATTCCCGGCATGATTGGATGAATAAGCTGCAGCTGATTAAAGGAAACTTAAGCTTACAGAAGTATGACCGTGTCTTTGAAATGATTGAAGAAATGGTTATAGACGCAAAGCACGAATCAAAGCTCTCAAACCTGAAAACACCGCATTTGGCGTTTGATTTTCTTACGTTTAATTGGAAAACCCATTATATGACGCTTGAATATGAAGTTCTCGGAGAAATTAAGGATTTGTCGGCTTATGATCAAAAGCTGGCGAAACTGATGAGAAAGCTGTTTCATCTGTTTGATCAAGCAGTCAGCAGAGAGAGTGAAAATCATTTAACGGTTTCGCTTCAAACGGATCATCCTGACAGACAGCTGATTCTGTACCTTGATTTTCACGGCGCCTTTGCCGATCCATCTGCTTTTGATGATATTCGGCAGAATGGATATGAGGACGTTGATATCATGCGTTTTGAAATCACGAGCCACGAATGTCTGATTGAAATTGGGTTGGACTAGCGGAGTTTTTAACGGTTTAGAACGGAGGACATTATGTTTGTAGATCAGGTCAAAGTATATGTAAAAGGCGGCGACGGCGGCAACGGTATGGTTGCGTTTCGCCGTGAAAAATATGTGCCGAAAGGCGGCCCTGCCGGCGGTGACGGAGGAAAGGGAGGAGACGTCGTTTTTGAAGTAGATGAAGGTCTCCGCACCCTGATGGATTTTAGATACAAAAAACACTTTAAAGCGATTCGCGGCGAGCATGGCATGTCCAAAAACCAGCACGGGCGAAATGCTGATGATATGGTCATTAAAGTTCCGCCGGGCACCGTTGTGACAGACGATGATACAAAACAGGTCATCGCTGATTTAACAGAGCACGGACAGCGGGCTGTCATTGCAAGAGGCGGAAGAGGAGGAAGAGGGAATAGCCGCTTTGCTACACCGGCTAATCCCGCGCCTCAGCTTTCAGAAAACGGCGAGCCGGGAAAAGAACGCTACATTGTTCTTGAATTAAAAGTGCTTGCAGATGTCGGACTTGTCGGGTTCCCAAGTGTGGGAAAATCTACTTTGCTGTCTGTTGTCTCATCTGCAAAACCGAAAATTGCGGACTATCACTTTACAACGCTTGTCCCGAATCTCGGCATGGTTGAAACGGATGACGGACGCAGCTTTGTCATGGCTGATTTGCCGGGGCTGATTGAAGGCGCACACCAAGGCGTCGGACTGGGCCACCAGTTTTTGCGCCATATTGAACGGACGAGGGTTATTGTTCATGTCATTGACATGTCAGGCTTAGAAGGCCGTGATCCATATGATGATTATCTTACGATTAACCAGGAGCTGAGCGAGTACAATCTGCGTCTCACTGAGCGTCCGCAAATTATCGTTGCAAATAAAATGGACATGCCGGAGGCTGCGGAAAATCTCGAAGCCTTTAAAGAAAAGCTGACGGATGATTATCCGGTATTCCCGATCAGTGCGGTGACAAGAGAAGGTCTGCGTGAGCTTCTGTTTGAGGTTGCCAATCAGCTTGAGAACACACCGGAATTCCCGCTGTATGACGAGGAAGAGCTTACACAAAACCGTGTCATGTACACGATGGAAAATGAAGAAGTGCCATTTAACATTACACGCGATCCAGACGGTGTATTTGTGCTTTCAGGAGACAGCCTTGAGCGGTTATTCAAGATGACTGATTTCTCACGTGATGAATCGGTTAAACGGTTTGCAAGACAGATGCGCGGAATGGGTGTTGATGAAGCACTCAGAGAACGCGGAGCCAAGGATGGAGATATAATCAGGCTTCTGGAATTTGAATTTGAATTTATTGATTAATGAATGTTGGCTGAAAAGAGAGCCTGGTGTCAGGCTCTCTATTTTAAAGGGGGGATGCAAATGAAAGAGGAGACATTTTATCTTGTCCGTGAAGATGTATTGCCCGATGCAATGAGAAAAACATTAGAAGTCAAAAAGCTGCTTGATCGAAAAAAAGCAGATTCAGTAGCAGATGCCGTTCAAAAGGTCGATTTAAGCAGAAGTGCGTTTTATAAATACAGGGATGCTGTTTTTCCATTCTACACCATGGTAAAAGAACAAATTATCACACTTTTCTTTCATTTGGAGGATAGGTCAGGTGCGTTATCTCAGCTTCTTCAGGCTGTAGCTGATTCTGGAAGCAACGTTCTTTCCATTCACCAGACCATTCCGCTTCAAGGCAGAGCAAATGTGACACTGTCTATCAGTACGTCGGCAATGGAAGAAGACATTCATACATTAATGAATAAGCTCAGGAAGTTTGATTTTGTAGAAAAGGTTGAAATATTAGGTTCAGGTGCATAAGGGAGAGAAAATCGTCATGAAAGTCGGTTATTTAGGTCCAGCAGCTACATTTACACATCTAGCAGTCAGTTCTTGTTTTCAAAACGGCGCCGAACATGTTGCTTACCGCACCATTCCGGAGTGTATAGATGCAGCCGTTGCAGGCGAAGTTGATTTTGCTTTTGTTCCTTTGGAAAATGCATTAGAAGGATCTGTTAATCTAACAATAGACTATTTAATACATGAACAGCCCTTGCCAATCGTGGGTGAAATGACGTTGCCGATTCATCAGCACTTGCTCGTCCATCCCTCTAGAGAGAATGCATGGAAAGAGCTCGACAAAATTTACTCACATTCACACGCGATTGCGCAATGCCATAAATTTCTTCATCGACATTTTCCTTCCGTTCCATATGAATACGCCAATTCTACCGGGGCGGCAGCAAAGTTTGTCAGTGACCATCCCGAGCTGAATATCGGGGTCATTGCCAATGATATGGCAGCTTCTACATACGAATTAAAAATCGTGAAACGGGATATACAGGATTATAGGGACAATCATACAAGATTTGTTATCCTGTCTCCTGATGAAAACATATCTTTTGAAGTGAATTCAAAATTGAGTTCTAGGCCCAAAACGACCTTAATGGTCATGCTGCCGCAGGATGATCAGTCTGGGGCGCTGCATAGAGTGCTGTCTGCATTTTCTTGGAGAAATTTAAACTTGTCAAAAATTGAGTCACGTCCGACTAAAACCGGATTAGGCCATTATTTCTTTATTATTGATATTGAAAAAGCGTTTGATGATGTATTGATTCCAGGGGCCATGCAGGAGCTTGAAGCGCTCGGCTGCAAAGTGAAGCTCCTGGGTGCATACCAGTCTTATCAATTATAAAAAAGCCCTCTAGAGGGCTTTTTTTAGTCTTTAATTAAAATGCCGGCTTCTTCGAGGGCTTGGCAAGCTTGATCGATGCGATGTTCATCAGGTGCTGTCAGTGTATGCAGGTGCACGCCGTCGGTCAGCTGTGATAAGTAGGCAGCATTCGTAGAATTGATTTTTTTAATGAAATGGCTAACTTCCTTCCGGGTGCCTACTTGGATGGCTGCAGTTAAATCTCCATACACGGGATGCTCGATTTTTACGTCTTTTACTGTAACGCCTTCGTCGACGATGAGCTGCAGTTCCTCTTCTGTCCGTTCAGGACCGTGCAGACATGCTATGATTCTTTCTGCCTGCTGGTGCTGCTGAGCGGCTGCATCCATGTATACATATCCTTGGCTTGTGGCGATAATCGGTACATTTTTCGCTTTCAAGAGCGATATATCCTGTACAATAACCTGTCTTGAAACGTTCGCTTTTTTTGCGAGTTCTCCTCCTGTCAGCGGTGATTTAGATTCCTTCAGCCACAGAAGAAGCTGGTCACGCCTGTTGGCGCCCATTAGCTTTAATTCTTCGGTCAATATCAAATTCTCCTTTCTTTTGTTCCCAAAGCACTGTAAACGTATGTAATAACTGTTCCAGCTGTTCAGCTGTTGTATGCCTGCCAAAAGAGATGCGGATAAATTGCAGAGCTTCTTGTTCGGTTTTTCTTAATGCTTTCATTGTTTCAGACGGACCGTGGTAACCTGCAGAACAAGCGCTGCCGGTTGAAATGCAAATATTACTCCGATTACATTCTAACATAACATATTGTCCTTCAAATGAGTGAAAAAAACACCCTATAATATGCGGAAGACATTCTGCTTGCGAAGTGTTTGCCGCAAGGGTTACAGGGAGAGACCGAATACGGATTTGGTCTAGAAAGTATGTTCTTAATGCCTCATTGCGGGATATCTGTTTTTCCATTTCGCTTACGATCAATTCTGCAGCGGCAGTGAAGGCACCGATCCCGGGAACATTTACGGTGCCGGCTCTGAATCCGTATTCGTGAGTAGTCAGAGGATAAACGGGTTTCCAAGGGACATCCGGACGGATATAGACCGCCCCTACTCCTTTTGGACCGTGGATTTTATGGCTGGACATTGAGAGTGCATCTACTCCCAGATTTTTTGTATTGATCGGGATCTTTCCAAACGTTTGAACAGCGTCGCAATGAAGAAGAATGCCCTTATTGTGCAGGTATGAAGACAGGCGGTGAATGGGCTGAATGATCCCGGTTTCAGAATTTGCATGCTGAATAGATACAAGGCCTGTTTCCGACCGGATATGGGCTAGTAATATTTCCTCGGTAATAAGCCCGTATTCATTCGGTTCAATGACTGTTACATCATATCCCTGCTGTTCCAAAAAAGCAGCGCAATTGTGAATGGACTGATGCTCCATGGCAGTCGTAATAAAATGTCTTTTCGTTTTTGGCAGGCCGTTTAGCAATGATTGAATGGCCAGAAAATTGGATTCAGTGCCGCCGCTTGTAAAATAGATGCCGCTTGCTTCTCCGCCAATGATGTTGGCGATTTTTTCACGGCAGTACTCCAGTATGTGCTTTGCTTTTCCTCCTGCATCATGCAGGCTGCTGGCATTTCCGTACATATCCATACTAAGCTTCTGATATACAGTAAGGGCTTCCTCACAAATAGGCGTTGTCGCTGCATAATCTAAATAAATCATCCGGTCTTCCTCCATCCGTTCTCCATAAAAAACTCTTGAGTTTATTTTATCCTTGTGTAAATATAGGTGTCAAGACAGGTGTAAACAACAGGAGGATGGCATATGTCTAAAAAGACGATTGCAGTCATCGGTTCAGGGGCGGCGGCACTTTCCTTAGCTGCAGCTTTCCCGCCCTCATACGAAGTGACTGTTATCACAAAAAAAAGCGTCAAAAACAGCAATTCTGTCTATGCACAAGGCGGGATTGCTGCGGCCTATGCAAAAGATGACTCGATTGAAGCCCATCTGGAGGATACGTTATACGCAGGGTGCGGCCATAATAATCTAGCTATTGCAGCAGACGTATTACATGATGGAAAAATGATGGTTCAAAGCCTATTGGAGCGTGGATTTCCATTCGACCGCAATGAACGAGGCGGTGTTTGTCTTGGAAGAGAAGGGGCCCACTCATACAACCGCATATTTCATGCAGGCGGAGACGCAACAGGCAGGCTGCTTATCGATTATTTGCTCAAACGGATCAACAGCAAAATCAAGTTAATCGAGAATGAAACGGCAGCAGATTTGCTTATAGAGGACGGACGATGTATCGGCGTCATGACAAAAGACAGCAAAGGGCAGCTCAAGGTAAGGCACGCAGACGAAGTTGTGCTGGCTGCCGGCGGCTGTGGAAACCTGTTTCTTCACCATACGAATGATCTCACTGTCACAGGTGACGGTCTTTCTCTGGCTTACCGGGCCGGGGCGGAATTAACGGATTTGGAGTTTACTCAGTTTCACCCGACACTGCTTGTGAAAAATGGTGTTTCCTACGGGCTTGTTTCAGAAGCTGTCAGAGGGGAAGGCGGATGTTTAGTAGACGAAAACGGCCGCAGGATTATGGCTGAACGGCATCCTTTAGGTGACCTGGCTCCAAGAGATATTGTCTCACGGGTTATTCACGAAGAAATGGCAAAAGGAAATCGCGTTTATATAGACTTCAGTGCGATTTCTGATTTTGAAACGCGTTTCCCTACCATCACCGCTATTTGTGAAAAAGCAGGGGTTGATATTCACAGCGGAAAAATTCCTGTTGCTCCGGGAATGCATTTCTTAATGGGAGGTGTTTCAGTTAATCGCTGGGGAGAAACGACAGTGCCGGGACTTTATGCGATTGGCGAGACAGCATGCTCCGGTTTACATGGAGCAAACCGGCTTGCAAGCAATTCTTTATTGGAAGCGCTGGTATTTGGAAAAAGGGCAGCAGAGCATATTATCCAAAAACCGGTTTATAACAGGCAATATCAATCAGGGCTAGAAACCAGTGTCGTCTACGAGGTGCCGGATATAGAGATGCATGAACTGCAAAGCAAAATGACAAGTCACATGTCTATTCTGCGGGAACAAAGCAGTTTGATTGAGCTTAGCATCTGGCTTCATACGCTGCCTTTTCAGGAAGTGAATGTGAAGGATATCACAATTCCGCAGCTGGAGCTTTCTCATCTATGGCAAGCTGCAAAGCTGATGACGTTTTCTGCGCTTTTGCGGGAGGAAAGCAGAGGGGCTCACTTCCGCACCGATTTTCCTCATACTGAGGTGGGCTGGCAAGGAAGACAAATTGTCCATACAAAAAAAGGAACGAAGATCAGAAAAAACGAGGGGATTTGGAACAATGAATCATTTACAGCTGAAAAAATTACTGAATCACTTTTTTCTTGAGGATATTGGGACAGGGGATCTTACATCGCAGTCTATTTTTGGAGAACAGAGCTGTGAAGCGGAGATTGTTGCAAAGTCAGAGGGCATTTTTGCAGGAGCAGCGATCATAAAAGAAGGCTTTTCGTTATTGGACGAAAATGTTCAAATCATTTTACACAAAAAAGATGGGGACATGTTGCATAAAGGTGAAGTGATTGCCGAGTTACACGGTCCCGCGGCTGCGCTCCTTTCAGGAGAGCGGGTCGTATTAAATCTTATTCAGAGGCTGTCAGGAATTGCGACAATGACAAGAGAGGCTGTTCGGTGTCTGGATGATGAACAGATTAAAATTTGTGACACGAGAAAAACAACACCGGGGCTCAGAATGCTGGAGAAATATGCTGTCAGAGCCGGCGGCGGGTATAATCATCGATTCGGTTTGTATGACGGCATCATGATTAAAGATAATCATATCGCAGCATGCGGCTCTATTTTAGAGGCGTGCAAAAAAGCCCGTCAGGCCGCAGGGCACATGGTAAATATCGAGGTGGAAATTGAAACGGAGGAACAGCTGCGGGAAGCAATTGCAGCTGGAGCGGATGTTATTATGTTTGACAACTGTCCGCCTGATACGGTCCGTCATTTTGCAAAGCTCACACCGGCTAATATAAAAACTGAAGCCTCTGGCGGGATTACGTTAGAATCTTTGCCTGCTTTTAAAGGGACGGGTGTGAATTATATTTCATTAGGATTTCTGACTCATTCCGTCAAAAGTTTAGATATCAGCATGGATGTTACGTTATCAAATGAATCTGTGGAGGAATGCTGTTATGTCAATTCTTGATGTGATCAAACAATCGAATGATATGATGCCCGAAAGTTATAAAGAACTATCGAGAAAGGATATGGAAACGCGCGTTGCCGCCATTAAGAAAAAGTTCGGCAGCAGGCTCTTTATACCAGGCCATCATTATCAAAAGGATGAAGTGATACAATTTGCTGACCAAACAGGCGACTCCCTGCAATTGGCCCAAGTAGCGGAAAAAAACAAAGAAGCGGATTATATCGTATTTTGCGGCGTTCACTTTATGGCAGAAACCGCCGATATGCTGACAAGCGAGCAGCAAACGGTCGTCCTGCCAGATATGAGAGCTGGATGTTCTATGGCTGACATGGCTGACATGCAGCAGACCAATAGGGCATGGAAGAAGCTTCAGCATATATTTGGAGATACGATCATACCTTTAACTTATGTGAACTCCACTGCGGAGATCAAGGCATTCGTCGGAAAGCATGGCGGAGCAACTGTAACTTCTTCAAATGCGAAAAAAGTGCTTGAATGGGCGTTTACACAGAAAAAAAGAATTTTATTTTTGCCTGATCAGCATTTAGGGAGAAATACGGCTTATGATCTGGGCATTGCGCTTGAAGATATGGCTGTGTGGGATCCGATGAAAGATGAATTAGTAGCTGAATCCGGGCATACGAATGTGAAAGTGATTTTGTGGAAAGGGCATTGCTCTGTTCACGAGAAATTCACCACTAAAAATATCCATGATATGAGAGAGCGAGACCCCGACATTCAGATCATTGTGCACCCGGAATGCTCACACGAAGTCGTGACACTAAGCGATGATAACGGATCAACGAAATATATTATCGACACAATCAATCAGGCTCCGGCGGGAAGCAAGTGGGCAATCGGGACAGAAATGAATCTTGTTCAGCGGATCATTCACGAGCATCCAGATAAACAAATCGAATCACTCAACCCTGACATGTGCCCTTGCCTGACAATGAACCGAATTGATTTGCCGCATTTGTTGTGGTCGCTGGAACAAATTGAAAAAGGAGAACCTTCAGGCGTCATCAAGGTGCCAAAAGCCATTCAGGAAGATGCACTCCTTGCCCTGAATCGAATGCTTTCGATCACGTAGATCAGAAATATTTTCCCTTCCTTTACTCATAACTTCTTTTGTTCAGGCATATGTTGTGAAGAAACATATTGTAATCACAGCTGAACTGTTCACGTTTTGCATAGGAGGGGAAAACGTTGAAAATCCATATCGTTCAAAAAGGCGATTCGCTCTGGAAAATAGCTGAAAAGTACGGAGTCGATGTTGAGGAAGTGAAAAAACTCAATACACAGCTTAGTAATCCAGACTTAATCATGCCTGGAATGAAAATAAAAGTGCCGTCAGAAGGAGTCCCGGTCAGAAAAGAGCCAAAAGCGGGCAAAAGTCCTGCGGCCGGGAGTGTGAAGCAAGAACATCCATATGCGAAAGAGAAGCCTAAATCCGTTGTCGATGTAGAAGACACAAAGCCGAAAGAAAAGAAGTCCATGCCGTATGTCCCGCCGATGCCTAATTTGCAGGAAAATGTGTACCCTGAAGCTGATGTGAACGATTATTATGATATGAAACAGCTTTTCCAGCCTTGGTCGCCTCCTAAACCGGAGGAGCCGAAAAAACATCATGACGGAAATATGGATCATATGTATCATATGCAAGACCAATTTCCACAACAGGAGGCTATGAGTAATATGGAAAATGCAAATTATCCGAATATGCCTAATATGCCAAAGGCGCCAGAGGTAGGCGGTATAGAAGAGGAAAACGTTCATCACACAGTTCCGAATATGCCGATGCCGGCTGTTCAGCCTTATTATCATTATCCGGCTCATTTCGTACCGTGTCCGGTGCCTGTTTCGCCAATTCTTCCAGGATCAGGATTATGCTATCCGTACTATCCGGCACAAGCTTTTCCAATGCATCCGATGCATGGATACCAGCCAGGCTTTGTATCGCCTCAGTATGACCCGGGTTATGAAAACCAGCATCATGAAAACAGCCATCACGGACATTACGGTTCATACGGTGCGCCGCAATACGCATCTCCGGCTTATGGATCTCCGTATGGACATATGCCGTATGGCCCTTATTACGGCACTCCCCAAGTAATGGGAGCATACCAGCCTGCTGCGGCTCATGGTTACATGCCATACAAAGATCATGACGACTGCGGCTGTGACGGTGATCATCAGCCATATTTCTCTGCGCCTGGCCATTCGGGAATGGGAGCTTATGGAAGCCCTAATATGCCATATGGCACAGCTAACCCAAATCCAAACCCATATTCGGCAGGAGTTTCTATGCCAATGACGAACCAGCCTTCTGTAAACCAAATGTTTGGCCGGCCGGAAGAAGAAAATGAGTGATCGTTCGGAACGATGTAAATCGTTCCTTTTTTTGTTTTCAAGCAGATCACTGCCAAATGGAGAGAACTGACACGCTTAACATGCCCCCCATACGCACATGATAAAAGCGAGCAAACATGCTCAATTCGTCCACGGGGGGTTTTTCCATTGGGTAAAAAAATGACGATCGCTAGCCTGATTCTAATGACAGCCGGCTTAACAGCATGCGGAGCAAACGATAATGCTATGAATGATACGCGCAATAACGGCAATACCCGTCCAATCGGATATTATACAAATGAAAATGACGCCGATAGACAGGGAGACGGAATCGACCACGATGGTCCTGTTTCTGAATTAATGGAGGATCAGAACGACGGTAACCGAAACACCACGAATGTAAATAACCGTGACCGTGTTACTGCTGACGATCGTGTTCCTTTGGCAACTGACGGAACATATAACAACACGAATAACCGAAACATGAATCGGAATGCAGCGAACAACGGGTATGACAACCAAGAAAACAGAAGACTGGCTGCAAAAATTGCCAACCGTGTGAAACAAGTGAAAAACGTCAATGACACACAAGTTATGGTATCGGATGACCGAGTAGTTATCGCAGTCAGAAGCCATAGAGAGTTCACAAAGTCTGACAGAGATAATGTCGTAAAAGCAGCGCGCAACTATGCAAATGGCCGTGATGTCCAGGTATCAACAGATAAAGGGCTGTTCAGAAAACTTCATAAAATGAACAACCGCTAGGAAGGAAGGGCTGCCGGAAGTGATATTCGGCAGCCTTTTTCTTTGCATCAGCGAACAATTCCCATTAAAGTGTACATAGAAAATGTAAAAGAAGGTGAAAACATGGCAGGCCATTCCAAGTGGAAAAACATTCAAAAAAGAAAAAATGCACAGGATGCAAAGCGCGGGAAAATATTTATGAAGCTGGCAAAAGAAATCTATGTGGCAGCGAAAGAAGGCGGAGCGGATCCAGAAGCAAATTCAGCATTGCGTCTTGTCATCGAAAAAGCAAAAGGCGCCAATATGCCGAATGAAAATATAGATCGGGCCATTAAAAAAGCTGCGGGAGGCCAAGACGGAAGCAGCTATGAAGAAATCACCTATGAAGGCTACGGCCCTTCAGGGATTGCCGTCATGGTTGAATGCGTAACAGATAATAAAAACCGAACGGCGTCAAATGTGCGGACAGCCTTTAATAAAAATGGCGGAAGTCTGGGAGAAAGCGGATGTGTAGCCTTTTTATTTGAACGAAAGGGGTTCATTACGATAGACCGTACTGAACGGCAAATAGAAGAAGATGAGCTCATGCTTGATGTTCTTGAAGCAGGAGGAGAAGAGCTGCAAATTGAAGAAGACCTATATGAGGTTTTCACAGAGCCTGAGCATTTTGAAGAGGTGAAAACAGCCCTCGAATCGAAATATCTAATTTCTTCGGCGGAGGTGACCATGCTTCCCAATACCTATGCAGAAGCCGATGATCAGGCTGTTGAGAAGCTGGAAACATTAATAGACGTCCTTGAAGATGACGATGATGTTCAAGAAGTGTATACAAACTATCGTTCATAAAAAACCGGCACGAGGTCATATCGGGCCGGTTTTAGTATGTTCAGGAGACACGTTCACTTTCATGAGTGTATTCTTTCTCCCAGAAATCAGCGTTTTTGATACCCAGCGCTTTTGGATCAAAGATCGGGTCTAAGCCCTGCTTCTTTTGGCGCTCATAATCCTTTAAAGCAAGGAGCGCCGGCTTGGCAAGCAGCACAATGGCAATGACGTTCAGCCATACCATAATGCCAAGCCCTGCATCCCCTAATGCCCAAGCAAGTGAAGCTGTTTTCACAGTACCATAGAACGTGGCGGCTAAAATAATCAGTTTTAAGCCAAGCATCGCCCATTTGCTTTCTCTGCCTCGTGCTAAATAGGCGATATTTGTTTCTGCGATGTAGTAATACGCCATAATTGTTGTAAAAGCGAAGAAGAATAAAGCGATGGCAACAAAGCCTGCACCGAATCCGGGAAGAACACTGTCAATTGCCGCTTGTGTGAAACCAGGTCCTGCTTCTACGCCTTTAAGCTGGTGAACGATAAAGGAACCATCTGCAGCCTGGGTATTGTACATGCCGGTAAACAAGATCATGAAAGCTGTAGCGGAACATACAAACAAGGTGTCAATATAAACAGAAAATGCCTGAACCAGTCCCTGCTTGACCGGATGAGAAACCTCTGCAGCAGCTGCCGGATGCGGGCCTGTTCCCTGGCCGGCTTCGTTTGAATAAATGCCACGTTTAACGCCCCAGGAAATCGCCATGCCGATCAAGCCGCCAAAAGCGGAATCCAATGCAAAGGCGCTTTTGAATATTAATGAGAGCACAGCAGGTAATTCAGACACATTCATGACAATAATAATCAAAGACAGCAGGATATATCCAATGGCCATAAATGGAACAATCATTTGCGCCGCACTGGCAATTCGTTTGACGCCGCCAAAAATAATAAACCCTAATAATAAAACCAGACCGCACCCTGTGACGAAAGGAGAGATGCCGAATGCATTTTGGATCCCAGCCGCAATGGAGTTGGACTGTACGCCCGGCATTAGAAAGGCCATTGCAATAAGGGCAGCAGCGGCAAATAAGACGGCAAACCACTTAATGCCTAAGCCTTTTTCTATATAATAAGCAGGGCCGCCCCGATATTGACCGTCTTGTTTCACTTTGTAAATTTGAGCAAGCGTTGATTCTACAAAGGCACTCGCCGCCCCGATAAAGGCAATCGCCCACATCCAGAACACTGCACCGGGTCCGCCGAATGCAATTGCTGTCGCCACTCCCGCGATGTTTCCTGTGCCCACACGGCCGGACAGCGCAATCGATAACGCTTGGAAAGATGAAACGCCGGCTTCAGAGCTCTTGCCTTTGAACATCTGAACAATCATTTCTTTTAAATGTCGGACTTGTAAAAAACGGGTCATAATTGAAAAGGCGAATCCAATTCCCAATAAAATATAAATGACGGGCGTACTCCATAAGACCGCATTCAAACTAGCAACAAAATCTGCCATCAAGCTTCCCCCTCACTTCAAATTCGAATACATGTATAAAAAGGATTTTGGTCTAATCGAACTATTTCTACAATCGATTTGTCACATTATATGACCTGTAATTATCAATAAGAAGAGGAAGGGAAAAGAAAAAACGCGGCGTATCGACTACGCTGCGTTTTTCTACAGAGGCAAACTTATGGCAATTGTTATAAAATCCTTCAGCAACAAATAGCCTAGTTCAGTCAAACCGTATATAAAGGATAAAGCAATCACAAAATGATTGAAATGCTTGTCATCATTTGTTCCGTTTATCTTATTCATGTTTCATCACCTCGCTGACGCCTGCGGCGGTTCTTCACGGATCCAATGATCATCTTTTCGCCAATCATACGTTTCACCAGTATCAAGATGTAAAGTCTGATTGCCGATTTTCACTGTATTGTGATTGATCCACGTCACTGCTGGGCGGCTGTCTGGGTAATTCCAGTAGATTGTTCTCTTGACAAGTGTTTTTTCATTTACAAGTTCACCTCTGGCTGCATCTAAGCTCAAGGTGTTTTCGGATACATAAGTGTTTAACGTATAGCTGCCGTCCGGCGATTCAACCGATTGGACGAGATTGCCTTTCGGAACGTTTTTTAGTGAAAATAACATCCAATAGATGGCGCCGCCGAAGAAGACCAGCAGGGCAAACATAATAAGCGGGATGTTGCTGCGTGTCTTAATGTGACTCTCTCCCTTTTTTTCTCTCATTTTACTATATATCGGATTCATATGATCTTTACATTTCTTTAAAATTACCTTAATAAAGCAATGATAAGATGAAATAAAGCCAATAAAGGGTGAGGGGAGACAGAAATGGAGAAAACGTATTGTCATTCCGGCGAGAAGGACCCAGAAGCGGTCTACTTAACTGTGAGAGGCTATCGAATTAAGCTGTCGCCTGAACAAATGAAACTGATTTCTGCCGTCAGAAAGTAAAAAATACATGATAAAGGCAGCCGCTTGTGCGGCTGCCTTTTTGATTTAAGAATATTTTCTTTTCCGCTGTGCGAAATGCTTTTGAAACCAATCTTTCTTATATAAAAATGCGATGATCTCCAGCCAAAAACCCGGAATCTTTTTGGGGAATATCGGTTTTTTGTAGAGTGCATGATATGCGGATTTTAAGTCGTCCCACTGCGTGCATGTTTTTGTCTGCTCAAATCTCGCAACATCAATCACCCGCACCGCCCCGGTTTCTGTCAATATCAGATTCCGCAAATGAATATCTGACGGGTTCAGTCCGGCTGCCCGGGCGTCAGAAAGCGCTTCTTCAACCTGCTGAATCATGTCATCACTGATTGCAATGCCTTTCTTCAGACAGTTATAAAAGGTTTCACCTTTAATATATTCCATGAGAATAAATGAATCGCCAGTTTCGTAAATGTCAGGATAGAATGCGGACCCGGCTAATTTTTCATAGATCGCTGCTTCTTTGACTGCTGTCGCTTGATATTCCGGAAAAAATACTTTCAGCGCCATTTTTCGACCGCCTTCTGTTAAGGCAAACACATAGGCGCTTCTTCCCTTGCCGATTAGTGTTAATTCCTCGGATTTCTCTTTGACTTTATCAAATCTGCTGTTCTTGCGGTATATGACGGTATGGGCCAGTGCCTCTGCTTTTGTCAGCATTTCATTCACCTTCTTTGCTCTATTTTATGCAGCTGTTTATAGGAAAATCATAAACTGTTCAGGAAAAAGAGCCTAATTCTAGTGTATCTGGTCTTGAAGAAGAAGGCTACTTATAAGCATGAATTGTGATAAAAGAGACATAGAACGTTTAATTTCCATTCTTGAAAAGCGCTTACAAATGGGATAGTATTAATTTTAAATAAAGCGCTTTCGTGAATGATCAAGGGGGAAGAAGCCATGACAAAACAGATTGTGACAGGGATTATCGGTGCAGGCCGCATCGGCAAACTTCATGTTCAAAATATAAGCCGGATTCCTCACATGAAAATAAAAGCAGTCTCTGACATTCAGGCAAGCCGTATAAAAAGCTGGGCCGACAGTCATCAGATTGAATACATAACCTCTGATTATCGTGATTTATTACATGATCCTGATATTGATGCTATTTTTATTTGCTCTCCTACAGCCGTACATGCACAGATGATCAAAGAAGCAGCCGAGGCGAAAAAGCATATATTTTGTGAGAAGCCCGTTAGTTTCTCTCTGGACGAAACGAGTGAAGCGCTTGCGGCTGTCCGGAAACACGGTGTAACACTTCAAGTCGGATTTAACCGCCGCTTTGATCCTCATTTTAAGAAAATCAAAACGATTGTTGAAAATGGTGAAATTGGTACACCTCATTTATTAAAAATCACGTCCCGGGACCCAGAACCCCCGAATATAGATTATGTCCGTACGTCAGGCGGATTGTTTATGGATATGTCGATCCATGATTTTGATATGGCCAGATATATTATGGGAAGCGAAGTGACGGAAGTGTATGCCAAAGGGGCGGCTTTGGTGAATCCTTCTTTTGCGGAGCTGGGTGATATTGATACAGCTGTTATTACACTGACTTTTGAAAACGGTGCCATGGCTGTGATTGATAACAGCCGCCAAGCTGTGTACGGATATGACCAGCGGGTTGAGGTTTTCGGGACGAAAGGCTTTGCAGCGGCTGACAATAGCAGGCCGACAACGGTTGAGGTGTCAACAGCTGATTTTGTGATGAAGGATAAACCGCATTTCTTTTTCCTTGAACGCTATAAGGATTCATATGAGGAGGAGATTCTCCGTTTTGCAGAAGCGATCGGCACAAACCAGGAGACTCCCTGCACCGGCAATGACGGTTTACAGGCCGGAAGGATCGCCAGAGCAGCACAGCAATCGCTTGCTTTTGGCATGCCTGTCAGCATTGAGCACACTGAAAAAATCGCTTTTTAATCTAACAGGATTACAATTCAGCAAGCTTGGGTATATACTCCATTGATACTTTAAGTAGGCGGTGGAGAAAATGAATACAGTACATGCTAAAGGAAATGTTTTGAACAAAATCGGAATTCCTTCTCACATGGTTTGGGGTTATATTGGCGTTGTCATCTTTATGGTTGGAGACGGCCTCGAACAAGGCTGGCTGTCTCCTTTTCTCGTTGATCATGGTCTCAGTATGCAGCAATCCGCATCGTTATTTACCATGTACGGCATTGCTGTCACCATCTCAGCTTGGCTTTCAGGAACGTTTGTCCAAACTTTGGGGCCGAGAAAAACGATGACTGTCGGATTGCTTGCATTTATCCTCGGTTCGGCCGCTTTTATCGGCTGGGCGATTCCTCATATGTATTATCCGGCTCTCTTGGGCAGCTATGCTCTTAGAGGCTTGGGATATCCGCTGTTTGCATACTCTTTTCTCGTATGGGTGTCATACAGCACCTCTCAAAATATTCTCGGCAAAGCCGTCGGCTGGTTTTGGTTTATGTTTACGTGCGGCCTTAACGTGCTGGGCCCGTTCTATTCCAGCTATGCAGTTCCGGCCTTTGGAGAAATCAATACGCTTTGGAGCGCTTTACTGTTTGTGGCGGCAGGCGGAATTCTTGCCTTATTTTTTAACAAAGATAAATTTACTCCGATACAAAAACAAGATCAGCCGAAATGGAAAGAACTGTCGAAGGCATTTACGATTATGTTTGAAAACCCTAAGGTAGGCATCGGCGGAGTGGTCAAGACGATTAATGCGATAGGACAATTTGGATTTGCCATCTTTCTTCCTACTTATTTAGCACGATACGGGTATTCGGTTTCGGAATGGCTGCAAATATGGGGGACGCTGTTTTTTGTGAATATTGTGTTTAATATCATTTTCGGTGCAGTCGGAGATAAACTTGGCTGGCGCAATACGGTCATGTGGTTTGGCGGTGTCGGATGCGGTATTTTTACGCTGGCGCTGTATTACACGCCTCAGCTGATCGGGCATCAGTATTGGGTGCTCATGATTATCGCCTGCTGCTACGGCGCGGCTTTAGCAGGGTACGTTCCATTAAGCGCGCTTTTGCCGACGCTTGCACCTGATAATAAAGGTGCTGCCATGTCAGTGTTGAATTTGGGATCTGGTTTATGTGCGTTTATCGCGCCGGGCATCGTGAGTCTTTTCATTGGGCCGCTCGGTGCAGGCGGCGTGATTTGGATCTTTGCGGCATTGTATTTTTTCAGTGCCTTTCTGACGCGATTCTTGACAATTTCTGAGCAAAGCACAGATGTGTATACGGAGGAACGGTTTGTCAGGGAAAATGTGCAGACAAATTTTGATAAAACGGTTAAGCAGTAGCCTCTTTGGTCAAACTAATCATAAACGTGTGCAAAGAGGTGTAGAGGGTGAAACGATTCAGCACGGCGTATCTTTTGCTGGGCATTCTTTGCTCAGCGGCAGTATTTTTAATAGGAGCTCCTTCCCGCGCACTTGGCGCGGAAGTGGAGCACTATGAGCCGCTGCAGGTGCATGTGCAGCTTGAAAAGGTGTATTTGGACGGCGATGTCAGCATTGAGCATAAGCATGAAAAAGTGTTTTCTATGGATGATTTTTGGGCAGCTTATGCCGGGTGGACGCTTGTGGAACAAAAAAAGGGATATGTGCTCTTCCGGAAGCAAATGGACGATATATCTCCGCTCAGCAAGGTCAACGGGTATATCGGTGTATCGGATAATGGAGTGATTTCCACTTTTCATGGGCGGCCTGAGCCAGCTTCCGAACCAATTCAGTCTTTTTTTCAAATTGATTTAGAAAGGCTGGAAAGCCATATGCAAAAAAATCTGCTGAAAGGCATTCCATTTCGGACAAAAGCGGAGTTTGAGGATGTCATCGAACATATGAAGACATACAGCGGGTAACGTCCGCTGATTGAAGACATGTATTCATGTCTTTTTTTTCGTGAAAGAATGAGAGAGAAGCGAACATATGTTAACTTTTCTATAAGACTTTGGCTGTTTTTATGGTACAATGAAGAACAGTCAAAGAGGTGAATTTGCGTGATTGAATTTGTTAAAGGGACGATTGATTATGTATCTCCCCAATATATTGTCATAGAGAACGGCGGCATCGGCTATCAGATTTTCACGCCGAATCCGTTTATATATAAGGAGAGAAGCCAAGAAACGATTTTTACATACCATCATATCAGAGAGGATGCTTTTTCGCTTTACGGTTTTTCAACAAGAGAGGAGAAGGCGCTCTTTACAAAGCTGTTAAACGTGACCGGAATTGGCCCGAAAGGAGCACTTGCCATCTTGGGATCGGGTGATCCCGGAGCGGTCATCCAAGCAATTGAAAATGAAGATGAAGCTTTTTTGGTCAAGTTTCCTGGAGTAGGAAAGAAAACCGCACGCCAGATTATTCTAGATTTAAAAGGAAAGCTGGCAGATGTTGTGCCTGAAATGATTGAAAATCTGTTTAATCATGAAGAAAGGCTTGAAAAGCAAACAGCGGAAACGGCTCTTGAAGAAGCGCTTGAAGCCCTCAGGGTTCTCGGATATGCTGAAAAAGAAATCAAAAAGGTGCTTCCTCACCTTAAAGAAGAAATTGGGCTGACAACAGACCAATATGTGAAAAAAGCATTACAAAAACTATTAAAGTAAGGTGATGTTCATGGATGAACGGCTCGTCTCAAGTGAAGCAGACAACCATGAATCAGTGATAGAGCAAAGCCTGAGGCCGCAAAATCTGGCACAGTATATCGGGCAGCATAAGGTAAAAGAAAATTTGCGCGTGTTTATAGATGCGGCGAAAATGAGACAGGAGACGCTGGATCATGTTCTTCTGTACGGGCCGCCCGGACTCGGAAAAACAACGCTTGCTTCGATTGTTGCTAATGAAATGGGAGTGGAATTGCGGACGACCTCAGGGCCTGCGATTGAAAGGCCTGGTGATTTGGCTGCTATATTAACGGCGCTGGAACCGGGAGATGTATTATTTATTGATGAAATACATAGGCTGCACAGATCGATCGAAGAGGTGCTTTATCCTGCAATGGAAGACTTTTGCCTGGACATTGTGATTGGCAAAGGCCCATCTGCCCGCTCGGTTCGGCTCGACCTTCCGCCTTTTACGCTGGTGGGAGCCACGACGAGGGTGGGGCTTTTGACGGCTCCTTTAAGAGACAGATTCGGCGTCATGTCTCGCCTTGAGTACTATACACAAGAAGAACTGGCGGATATTGTCACAAGAACCGCTGATGTATTCGAGGTTGAGATTGATAAACCGTCGGCGCTTGAAATTGCAAGAAGATCGAGAGGGACGCCCCGCGTGGCGAACCGCCTGCTGAGAAGGGTGCGCGATTTCGCCCAAGTGCTGGGTGACAGCAGGATTACGGAAGACATTTCTCAGAATGCGCTGGAGCGGCTTCAGGTTGACCGCCTCGGTTTGGATCATATTGATCATAAGCTGCTGATGGGCATGATCGAAAAATTCAACGGCGGCCCAGTAGGCCTTGATACGATTTCAGCTACCATCGGCGAGGAATCGCATACGATTGAAGACGTATATGAACCATATCTGCTGCAAATTGGATTTATACAAAGAACGCCGCGTGGAAGGATCGTGACACCGGCCGTTTATCATCATTTCCAAATGGAGGCTCCCCGATATGACTGAATTTCCTAAGATCATTATGATTCTTGGTGCTGTTTTGCTTATTATCGGAGCAGTTTTGCATTTTGTCGGCAAGATGCCGGGAGATATTTTTGTAAAAAAAGGAAATGTTACGTTTTTCTTCCCGGTTGTCACTTGTATTATTATAAGTGTGGTATTATCAATTTTGCTCAATCTTTTTGGCAGAATGAAATAACAAAAGACTAGAATAAAGGTGAAATCATCATGAAAGTCGATTTATTTGATTTTGAACTACCAGAACGTTTAATTGCACAAGTACCGTTGGAGCAGCGTGATGCTTCAAGGCTGATGGTGCTCGATAAACATACAGGAGAGCTTACTGACAGCTCGTTTAAACACATTATCAGCTTCTTTAACGAAGGCGATTGTCTAGTCCTGAACAATACCCGGGTACTGCCTGCGCGGTTATTCGGCACAAAAGAGGATACCGGCGCGAAAGTGGAACTTCTTTTGTTGAAACAGGAAACCGGTGATAAATGGGAAACACTTGCCAAACCGGCGAAACGGGTGAAAAAAGGAACTGTTGTCACATTTGGAGACGGAAGATTGAAGGCAATCTGCACGGAAGAGCTTGAGCACGGCGGCAGAAAGATGGAATTTCAATATGACGGTATTTTCTACGAGGTGCTTGAATCCCTTGGAGAGATGCCGCTCCCTCCATATATCAAAGAACAGCTTGATGACAAAGAGCGCTACCAGACAGTGTATTCAAAAGAAATCGGCTCTGCTGCTGCGCCTACAGCTGGCCTTCACTTCACGGAAGAAATCTTACAGCAGCTGAAAGACAAAGGCGTGCAAATTGAGTTCATCACACTGCACGTAGGCCTTGGAACGTTTCGCCCTGTGAGTGCCGATGAAGTGGAAGAGCATAATATGCACGCAGAGTTTTATCAAATGTCAGAAGAAACGGCTGCAGCCTTAAACAAAGTAAGAGAAAATGGCGGTCGGATCATTTCTGTCGGCACGACCTCGACACGCACGCTTGAGACGATTGCCGGGGAACATGACGGGCAATTTAAAGCATCAAGCGGCTGGACATCTATTTTTATTTATCCGGGCTATGAATTTAAAGCCATTGACGGAATGATTACAAACTTCCATTTGCCGAAATCGTCATTGATTATGCTGGTCAGCGCGCTTGCTGGAAGAGAAAACATTCTGCGTGCCTATAACCATGCAGTGGAAGAGGAATACCGTTTCTTCAGCTTCGGAGACGCGATGCTGATTATATAATTTGAGAACAGGAGGCCTCATCAAAAGTGGCTGAACAACCAATACGCTATGAATTTATAAAAGAATGCAAACAAACAGGAGCGCGGCTGGGCAAAGTGCATACGCCTCACGGCTCCTTCGAAACGCCGGTTTTTATGCCGGTCGGCACACTGGCGACAGTCAAAACAATGTCGCCTGAAGAGCTGAAAGCAATGGATGCAGGCATCATTTTGAGCAACACTTATCATCTATGGCTTCGTCCGGGCCAAGACATTGTCAAAGAAGCGGGCGGGCTCCATAAATTTATGAACTGGGACCGCGCAATTTTAACCGATTCAGGCGGTTTTCAGGTCTTTTCTTTAAGCAAGTTTCGTAATATAGAGGAAGAGGGTGTCCATTTCCGCAATCATCTAAATGGAGACAAGCTGTTTTTATCTCCGGAAAAAGCGATGGAGATCCAAAACGCACTCGGCTCTGATATTATGATGGCGTTTGATGAATGCCCGCCATACCCGGCGGAGTACGACTACATGAAGAGGTCAGTTGAGCGGACAAGCCGTTGGGCGGAACGCTGCCTGAATGCCCACAATCGTCAGGATGAACAAGGGCTGTTTGGTATTGTACAAGGCGGAGAATATGAAGATCTGCGGACACAAAGTGCGAAGGACTTGATTTCGCTTGATTTTCCGGGATATGCTATAGGCGGATTGTCTGTAGGTGAACCGAAGGATGTCATGAACCGTGTACTCGAATTTACAACACCGCTCTTGCCGAAGGATAAACCGAGATATCTGATGGGAGTAGGTTCTCCGGATGCACTGATCGACGGAGCGATCCGCGGGGTCGATATGTTTGACTGTGTGCTGCCTACACGGATTGCAAGAAACGGCACAGTGTTTACTGCTGAAGGACGACTCAATATGAAAAATGCGAAATTTGAAAGAGACTTCCGTCCGATTGATGAAGAGTGTGATTGCTATACATGTAAAAACTACACTCGCGCGTACATTAGGCACTTGATTCGCTGTAATGAAACATTCGGCCTTCGATTAACAACTTACCATAACCTTCATTTTCTGTTACACTTAATGGAGCAGGTAAGACAGGCTATTCGCGAGGATCGTCTGGGTGATTTCAGAGAAGAGTTCTTTGAGCGTTACGGCTATAACAAGCCAAATGCGAAAAGCTTCTAAATAAAACATAACAGGCTTACAGAAAGGGGTGAAAATGATGACTGGTACTTTAGGTACATTGGTTCCTATTATTTTAATGTTTGCGGTCCTTTACTTCTTGCTGATTCGTCCTCAGCAAAAGCAGCAAAAGGCTGTACGCCAAATGCAAGAGGAACTGAAAAAAGGCGATTCAGTAGTGACAATCGGGGGATTGCACGGTACTGTTGACTCTATCGACGAAAGCAAAGTCGTAATTAAGACTGGTGATAACACACGTCTTACGTTCGACCGCCGCGCGATCAGAGAAGTTTCTGCTGCTGAATAACAGCAGGAGCTATACATAGCAAACAAAAAAGAGTGGGCAAGTGAGCCCGCTCTTTTTTATGTGGAAGACCTGTTTCCCCTCATGTTCACGCCGAAAATCCCGCCCAGCATGCACACCCCTAAAAATCCCAGATGGAAGATCAGCTGTTCTGCTGTAAATGTCTTTCCGAATCCTAAATACTGAAACAATAAGATAATCAGAGAAAAACTTAAGGCAGTCAATGCTCCAATCATCCAGCCTCTTTCCTTGCCTTTCCCGCCTGAAATGAACCCGCCGATAAATAAAGAGAGAAATGAGATAGCTGTGATCAGCCAGTTAAATGATGATTCTTCCAGCGAGGTTGCGGTCAATAAAAGTGAAACCGCCAAACTTGTCAGGAGCATGGCTGCAAATATGGCGATTAAGCCGTAAAGAATGCCTTTTCCAACTTGTTTCGTTTCCTCCATGATTGTCTCCTCTCTGCCTGTATTAAAAGGCTTCTGTTCTTTTTGTTCAAAACCGTCAGACATGCTGATGGCTCGTCTTTGTAAAAATGTATTCCCTTATCCCTTGAATTAGACGTAAAAGCTTTGTGAAATGCAATCGGTTTTTCTTACATAAATTGATCATTTTGTTGCAACCTATAATGAGTTGGAGGTGCATGATGGAAGAGCTTCTCACTATTGCGTTTCGCACAGTCGTATTGTATTTTGTGATATTGGTCATTTTTCGTTTCATGGGCAAACGGGAGATCGGAGAGCTTAGTATTTTAGATCTCGTTGTCTTTATCATGATGGCTGAAATTGCCGTTTTAGCCATAGAAAACGTAGACGATCATCTATTTCATACCATTTTGCCAATGCTTGTATTAATGATCATTCAAGTGACTTTGGCATACTTTTCTTTAAAAAACCGAAAAGTCCGCCAGCTTCTTGACGGTAAGCCGACCATAATTATCAAATATGGAAAAATTGACGAAGAAGCCATGAAATCACAGCGATATAATTTTGATGATTTAATGGTTCAACTCAGAGAAAATAGCGTCGACAGAGTAGCTGACGTATCATTTGCCATATTAGAGCCGTCGGGCAAACTGACTATTGTAAAGAAAGAAAATAGCGGAGAGCATCGGCAGCTCGAAATGCCGCTCATTATAGACGGCTTCATTCAAACAGAAAACCTGT
This sequence comes from Bacillus sp. PS95, assembly GCF_037963565.1. Taxonomy (NCBI): domain Bacteria; kingdom Bacillati; phylum Bacillota; class Bacilli; order Caryophanales; family Bacillaceae; genus Bacillus; species Bacillus sp. PS95. Next base: position 2,750,847 of record NZ_CP150160.1, on the reverse strand, counting down.
CCAGAATCAGTAAAGATAAAAAATGGCTGCTTGAAAGTTTGCAAAAACACGGATACACAAACCCTTCAGATATTTCATTTTGCTCGTTTACAGACGGAGAATTATTTATTGATGAAAAAGATGGGCACCGCCCGTAACCGTTATCGGACGATTAGACGTCCGATAATGGGAATGCGGCGAAGCTCATCTTTTTTAATTAAACGGAAAACGAGCAGGAGGATTATATAAATGGCGGCGCTCACCGCAATCCATCCGGCTAGATTGACAGCCTCAGATGCTCCAAAGCTTATATATTGTTTGATGGCGGAGCTGATAAATCCGCAAATTACAATAACAGCGAAGCTGAGCGCATACTCCTTGATTTTGATGCTGATCGGCAGCACTTTGCTTACGGTTGCTGCGTGCAATAGCGTGACGAGCACCATGCCTGTCACAATGGCTAATGCCGCGCCCATAATGCCAAGAGAAGGCCTTGTGGCAAGGACAAAAATAAGGCCTGTTTTGACAAGCGCTCCGATTAAGCTGTTCATCATCGCAGCTCCAGCCAAATTAAGCGCCTGCAGCACAGCTTGAAGCGGGCCTTGGAAATAATAAAGCAGAAAAAATGGGGCCATTACTTTTATAAATACAGCTGCGCCTGAGGAACCGTACATCACTCTCATCAGCTCATCTGCAAATACAAATAAAATAACAACTGAAATGCCTCCGCTGAGCAGACAGAGACGCATCGCCTGTTCCAAGCGGTATTCCACCACCTGCAATTTTTTCTGCTCCATTCCTTCACTGATCGCAGGAACAAGCGCGGTCGACAAAGAATATGTAATAAAGCTGGGCAGAGTCAGCAGCGTCATGGCAAAGCCGGTCAGTTCCCCGTATTGCTTTGTTGCGGCAACTGTTGCCACACCGGCGATGGCAAGGCTTTGAGCGACGACGATTGGCTCGAAAAACCAAGAGAGGTTTCCGATAAAGCGGCTCCCGGTCGTTGGAAGGGACACGCTCATTAATTGGGTAAAGGTTTGTTTTCCGTTTTTAATTGACTGGAAAAAATGCTTTCTGATTTTAATTGTCTTTTTATACTTAAAGCAAACGAATAAATAAAGAAGTGATGCCAGCTCCCCTGCCACTGAGGATAGCATTGCCCCCGCTGCAGCATATTCAATTCCGTAAGGGAGAAAAATCGTTGTGCAGACAGCCACGAGTGAAATGCGGACGACCTGTTCAAGGACTTGTGACATAGCAAGCGGGTTCATATTCTGTTTTCCTTGAAAGTATCCCCTCAGCACACTCGATATAGCAATAATCGGCACAATCGGCGTAATGGCCAAGAGCGGATACAGTGTTCGCTTATCTGTCAGCATCGTTTCAGCCATAACCGGGGCGAAAAACAGAAACAGCGGTGTAAAGATGAGGCTGAGCACTCCCGTGATGGTCAGAGACATGACTAAAATATTTTTCGTTTTTTGATGATCTCCGCGCGCACTGGCTTCAGCGACTAGCTTACTGATCGCGACCGGCAGACCGAATTGAGTTAATGTAGTGGCCAAGAAGAAGGTAGGCGCCGCCATCATGTAAAGCCCGACTCCTTCTTCACCGATAAAACGGGCGATAACCACCCGGTTGACAAACCCGAGCATTCTTGTAACCATTCCTGCTGCGATAAGGATAAGAGTGCCCTTTAAAAACGTCTGTTTCGCCATTTTTACCCCCTGCCTTCTCAAACTACCTGGAATCATATACAATAAAGATATGCGTATATATCGTCCAAGCATGACAAGTCTTCTTGAAAAACAATAAAAAAGGAGCGTGGAATTCGTGGAGAAGCATCCAGCCGATCTATATAAAGACCACGTCAGGCCGTTTCTTTACAGCAAACTGGAAGAGTTTAAGATTCTCGGGTATGATGATGTTGAACTCGAAAGTTTGTGGTCATACTTAACAGATAAGAAGTGGAAAAAGAAAACGGAACTGAGCATTTATGAACTGGCGAGTGATATTTTATCAGTGAAAATTGGCGAATTTATGAACTATGCAACCGTTGAGTCATTTAAAACGTCTAATTGGCTGGGCAGTGAAGAGGGCCAGGAAGCATTGGAAGAACTGCTGAGATAGCAGGTTGATTCGCACAGGTTTAAGGGAGGATATACATAATGAAAAAAGGACGCTTGATTGCGTTTTTCCTTTTCGTTCTATTGATTGGCACGGGCTTGGGCTACTTTACGAAGCCTGCCGCTAACAATATTACGTTAGGATTGGATTTGCAAGGCGGATTTGAGGTGCTGTATGATGTACAGCCTGTAAAAAAAGGTGACAAAATCACAAAAGATGTTCTGGTCAGCACAGTAGAGGCATTGAACCGCCGGGCCAATGTTCTCGGTGTCAGCGAACCGAACATCCAAATTGAAGGGAATAACCGGATTCGCGTTCAGCTCGCTGGTGTGACAAACCAAAACAGAGCGCGTGAAATTTTGGCGACTGAAGCGCAGCTTTCTTTCAGAGATACGAATGACAAAGAATTGCTGAATGGCTCTGACCTCGTCGAAAACGGAGCTAAACAAACGTATGACGCCAAAACAAATGAACCGATTGTCAGCATTAAACTGAAAGATGCTGATAAATTCGGCGAAGTGACCAAAAAGGTCATGAAAATGGCGCCAAACAACCAGCTTGTTATTTGGATGGATTACGAAAAAGGGGACTCCTTTAAAAAAGAGGTTCAAAAAGAGCACCCTAAATATGTATCCGCCCCAAATGTAAGTCAGGAATTAAACACAACTGATGTTACAATTGAAGGGCAATTTACGGTTCAAGAAGCAAAAGATTTAGCCAGCATTTTAAATGCAGGCGCACTTCCTGTGAAACTGACTGAAAAATATTCGACATCAGTAGGCGCACAATTCGGCCAGCAGGCTCTCCATGATACGGTGTTTGCCGGTATTGTCGGTATCGCAATTATTTTCTTATTTATGCTTTTCTATTACCGTCTGCCGGGATTAATCGCGGTGATTACGCTGTCTGTTTATATCTACATTACACTCCAGATCTTTGACTGGATGAATGCCGTACTCACGCTTCCGGGAATTGCCGCTCTCATTTTAGGTGTCGGGATGGCTGTTGACGCCAACATTATTACCTATGAGCGGATTAAAGAAGAGCTCAAGCTAGGAAAGTCAGTCCGCTCTGCCTTCCGTTCAGGAAACAGACGGTCATTTGCGACGATTTTTGACGCGAATATTACAACCATTATTGCAGCGGTTGTGCTCTTTATCTTTGGGACAAGCTCTGTTAAAGGGTTTGCGACAATGCTGATCCTATCGATTTTGACAAGCTTTATCACTGCCGTTTTCTTATCGAGATTTCTCCTCGCTCTCCTTGTGGAAAGCAGATGGCTTGATCGGAAAAAAGGCTGGTTTGGTGTCAATAAGAAACATATCATGGATATTCAGGATACGGATGAAAATACAGAGCCGCATACGCCATTCCAAAAATGGGATTTCACGAGCAAACGCAAATACTTCTTTATTTTCTCCAGTGCGGTCACGGTTGCCGGGATTATTATCCTGCTTGTGTTCAGGCTGAATCTTGGCATTGACTTTGCAAGCGGTGCACGGATTGAAGTACAAAGCGACCATAAGCTGACGACAGAGCAAGTTGAGAAGGATTTTGAATCTCTGGGTATGGACCCTGATACTGTAGTTCTGTCAGGCGAAAAGAGCAATATCGGTGTTGCCCGTTTTGTCGGGGTGCCAGATAAAGAAACCATAGCAAAAGTAAAAACGTATTTTAAAGACAAATACGGGTCTGAGCCAAATGTCAGCACAGTTTCACCGACAGTCGGTAAGGAGCTGGCGAGAAATGCGCTGTACGCAGTTGCTATAGCTTCTATTGGCATCATTATTTACGTTTCAATCCGATTCGAATACAAAATGGCGATTGCTGCCATTGCTTCATTGCTATATGACGCATTCTTTATCGTCACATTCTTCAGTATTACAAGGCTTGAAGTAGATGTTACGTTCATCGCGGCCATCTTGACGATAATCGGGTATTCCATTAACGATACAATCGTTACATTTGACAGGGTCCGCGAGCATATGAAAAAGCGTAAGCCGAAAACATTTGCCGATCTGAACCATATAGTAAACCTGAGCCTGCAGCAAACCTTTACACGTTCAATTAACACTGTATTAACCGTTGTGATTGTTGTTGTGACATTGCTGATCTTTGGAGCATCTTCTATTACTAACTTCTCAATTGCTTTATTGGTCGGGCTGTTAACAGGCGTTTATTCTTCTCTATACATTGCCGCACAAATTTGGCTTGCATGGAAAGGAAGAGAACTGAAAAAAGATTCGGCACAATAAAAAATATCAGGCTGTCCTCTGCAGGGCAGCCTGTTTTTTGAAGTTTCATTGAACTTAAAATAGACATTTGCTATAATGACATACGCTTACATTTAAACATATATATGGTGTTAAAAGTGTTTATGACTGGTTTTCAGATATGTAGGAGGGTTTATATATGAGGGTTCGCGAATCAGAGCTGCCGGGCATAGGACAAAAAGTTGAAATGATTACTAGAAACCGTGATAAAATTTCAATTATCATTCATCATGACGGACGGAGAGAGCTTTACTATTTTGACGAAAACGACCATGAGGAATGTGTTGCCTCCGTGCAGTTTGATGACGCTGAAGCAAGGCAAATGTCTGCAATTCTTGGCGGAATGGCATATAAACCGAAAGCATTAGAACAGGTCGAGTCAGCCCTTGATGATTTGATTATAGAGTGGTGTAAAGCAGAGGCGGGAGCGCCTGCCATTCATCAGACGATTGGTGATTTGAATGTGGGTCAGGAATATCATGTGACTATCATTGCAATTGTTAAAAAGAATCAGGATAAACAACTGAATCCGAGCTCTGAAACAGTCATTGACGAAGGCGATACACTTGTGATTTCCGGTGAGGGAACCGGACTGAAGAGGCTGATCAGGGAAAAATTAACAGCAAAGGGAGCTTAACCTAGTGTTAAGCCATGTTTAAAACCAGTCTTGATGGGGAAAGTTACCTCAATAAGAAGTTTGGGGGAAAAGAGAATGAATAAACAATGGACCATTATTTTCGCACTTATTTTCACCTTAATTGTCGCTATTTTCGCAGTCATTAATGTTCGATCCGTAGAAGTTGATTACCTGTTTGGAAGATCAGAATGGCCGCTCATTCTTGTTATTTTGGGCTCAGTTTTAATGGGAGCGCTGATCGTATTTTCTGTCGGCATTTTTCAGGTAATGAAATTGAAGCGGGAAATAAAAACCTTGCGGAAAGAAAATAGAACAGCAATACATAAACAAGAGGATACTCATCTTGCTGATCAGACTGACACACAGGATGCATCAGCCATGATTGAGAAAAAAGACTAGTTTTCGAATATTATTTGAAACCCCTCAGCCTGCTCTAGTATAATAGGGTGGTTGAGGGGTGAATTTATGTTAGCGTCAAAAATGCGATGGGAAATCCAGCGACCAGATCAGGATAAGGTCAAATCACTCACAGAACAATTGCATATAACACCTCTTGTTGCGTCCCTGCTTGTAAAAAGAGGCTTTGATACGGCAGAAAGCGCTAGGCTGTTTTTACATACAAAGGATGCCGATTTTTATGATCCTTTTGAAATGAAAGGCATGAAAGAAGCGGCAGATCGAATAAAACAGGCGATTTCACAACAAGAAAAGATTATGATATATGGCGATTATGACGCCGATGGGGTTACAAGTACGTCAGTGATGCTTCACACGCTGCAAAAACTGTCGGCTCAAGTTGATTTTTATATACCTGACCGTTTTAAAGAAGGATATGGACCTAATGAACAGGCGTTTCGTTCGATTAAAGAACGGGGCTTCTCTTTGATCATTACGGTTGATACAGGAATTGCCGCTGTGCATGAAGCGAAGGTGGCAAAGGAACTCGGACTGGATGTCATCATTACCGATCATCATGAACCGGGACCGGAGCTTCCGGATGTCCATGCGATCGTCCACCCGAAGCAGCCTGGCTGCACTTACCCGTTTAAGGAGCTTGCCGGGGTTGGAGTCGCGTTTAAGCTTGCCCACGCTTTATTGGGTGAACTTCCTGATGAACTGCTTGACCTGGCGGCTATCGGTACTATTGCCGATCTAGTCCCGCTGCATGACGAAAACAGATTAATTGCAACACTAGGACTTGAAAGGCTTCGACGGACAAATCGGCTCGGCTTAAAAGAGCTGATTAAGCTGTCAGGCGGAGACATCGGAGAAGCGAACGAAGAAACAGTCGGATTTCAGCTCGCACCAAGGCTGAATGCCGTCGGAAGAATCGAACAGGCGGATCCCGCTGTTCATTTGCTTATGTCAGAGGATTCGTTTGAAGCGGAAGAGCTTGCCGCAGAAATTGACCAGCTGAACAAAGAGCGCCAAAAAATGGTCAGCAAAATGACGGATGAAGCGATTGAAATGGTTGAACAGCAAGGGCTCGATCAAACTGCAATTGTCGTGGCCAAAGCCGGATGGAACCCGGGAGTCGTCGGGATTGTGGCTTCAAAGCTTGTGGACCGTTTCTACCGACCGGCCATTGTTCTTGGCATTGATGAAGAAAAGGGAATCGCTAAAGGTTCGGCCCGAAGCATCAGAGGATTTAATTTATTTGAGAGCCTTTCTGAATGCAGAGATATTCTTCCTCATTTCGGCGGCCATCCAATGGCTGCGGGGATGACGCTGAAAGCCGAAGATGTGCCGGATTTGCGAAGCAGGCTGAATGAAATAGCGGACAATACGCTTACGGAAGAGGATTTTATTCCCGTACAGGAAGTCGACCTTGTCTGCGGCGTCGAAGACATTACAGTTGAAAGCATCGCAGAAATGAACATGCTGTCTCCTTTTGGCATGCTGAACCCGAAACCGCACGTTCTCGTAGAAAACGCAGTACTGGAAGATGTCCGCAAGATAGGGGCAAATAAAACTCATGTCAAAATGACGATCAGAAACGAGTCGTCCCAGCTTGATTGCGTCGGTTTTAATAAAGGCGAGCTTCAAGAAGGCATCGTACCGGGTTCAAGAATTTCCATTGTCGGTGAGATGTCAATCAACGAATGGAACAATCGAAAAAAGCCGCAGCTTATGATAAAGGATGCCGCTGTTTCTGAATGGCAGCTGTTTGATTTAAGGGGAAAACGGACGTGGGAAGACACAGTTTCCGCCCTTCCATCTGCTAAACGGGCCATTGTCTCTTTCAAAGAAGACTCAACAACATTACTTCAAACTGAAGACCTTCGCCGAGAAGTGCACGTCATCAGTTCTAAAGATCAAGCAAAGGCGTTTGACCTCGATGGTGCATATATTGTATTACTGGATCCGCCGCCTTCGCTGGACATGCTCGCACGTTTGCTGGAAGGCAAGGCGCCTGAGCGGATATATTTTATTTTTCTCAATCATGAGGACCACTTTTTATCAACTTTTCCCGCAAGAGACCACTTTAAATGGTATTATGCGTTCTTGCTGAAAAGAGGCGCTTTTGACGTGAAAAAACACGGTTCAGAGCTTGCAAAACATAAAGGCTGGTCCGTTGAAACAATCAATTTCATGACAAAGGTGTTTTTTGATCTCGGTTTTGTTAAAATAGAGAATGGTGTGCTGTCTGTTGTGAGCGGAGCAAAGAAACGCGACTTAACAGACTCACAAACATATCAGGCGAAACAGCAGCTGATGGAACTGGATCAAAAGCTGAATTATTCTTCTGCTGAAGAGCTGAAGGAATGGCTGAATAAGCTGATGAAACAAGATTCAGAGGCTTATGAAAGTACGAGGAGGACATAAAACAGATGGATTTAAAACAATACGTAACAATTGTACCGGATTACCCGAAAGAGGGCGTGCAATTTAAAGATATTACGACACTGATGGATAAAGGCGATGTATACCGCTATGCCACAGATCAAATTGTTGAATATGCGAAAGAAAAGCAAATTGATTTGGTCGTTGGCCCTGAAGCGCGCGGCTTTATTATCGGCTGTCCCGTTGCTTACGCGCTTGGCGTAGGTTTTGCGCCGGTCCGCAAAGAAGGCAAGTTGCCTCGTGAAGTAATCAAAGTGGATTATGGCTTGGAATACGGAAAAGACGTATTAACGATCCACAAAGATGCGATTAAGCCTGGTCAGCGTGTGCTTATTACAGATGACCTGCTTGCGACAGGCGGCACAATTGAAGCGACAATCAAACTTGTTGAAGAACTTGGCGGCGTTGTTGCTGGTATCGCTTTCTTAATCGAGCTTTCTTACCTTGACGGCAGAAATAAGCTCGAAGATTACGACATCTTAACATTGATGAAATACTAAGGATAACCGCATAACGAAAAAGCACTCCATGTCAGGGTGCTTTTTTCCTATTGTTTTGCATTTATTTTATATAATATTTGGCTATTTGAACTTCTGCTCTTTACATCTTTCGTTTTTTTCTTGATAATAAACTACAATACAGTTTACATTTTAAAAAAGGTGATTCCATGGCGAACGAACAAGTATTGACTGCCGAGCAAGTTATAGATAAAGCGCGCAGCTATCTATCTGATGAGCATATCGCATTTGTCGAAAAAGCATATCTGTACGCTGAAGATGCTCATCGCGAGCAATACCGCAAATCGGGCGAGCCATATATTATTCATCCGATTCAGGTTGCGGGGATACTCGTTGATCTTGAAATGGACCCTTCCACAATCGCGGGCGGATTTTTGCACGATGTCGTGGAAGATACAGATGTGACGCTCGATGACCTGAAAGAAGCATTTTCCGAAGAAGTGGCAATGCTTGTAGACGGCGTAACGAAACTCGGCAAAATTAAATATAAATCTCAAGAGGAACAGCAGGCGGAAAATCATCGCAAAATGTTTGTCGCTATGGCTCAAGATATCAGGGTCATATTGATCAAGCTGGCGGATCGTCTTCACAATATGCGGACACTGAAACATCTGCCTCAGGAAAAACAGCGGAGAATCTCCAATGAAACGCTGGAAATTTTTGCTCCTTTGGCGCATCGTCTCGGGATTTCAAAAATTAAGTGGGAATTGGAAGATACGGCGCTCCGTTATTTGAACCCTCAGCAATATTACAGAATTGTCAACCTCATGAAGAAGAAACGTGCAGAACGAGAGCTTTATGTCGATGAGGTTGTCAATGAAGTGAAGAAACGTGTCGAAGAAGTAAATATCAAGGCTGACTTCTCGGGACGCCCGAAACATATTTACAGCATTTATCGAAAAATGGTGCTGCAAAATAAGCAATTCAATGAAATTTACGATTTGTTGGCTGTCCGTATTCTTGTGAATAGCATAAAGGACTGCTACGCGGTGCTTGGCATCATTCACACATGCTGGAAACCGATGCCAGGCAGATTCAAAGATTATATCGCAATGCCGAAGCCGAATATGTATCAATCGCTTCATACAACGGTTATTGGGCCTAAAGGCGATCCGCTTGAAGTGCAGATCCGCACCTTTGAAATGCATGAAATAGCGGAATACGGGGTTGCGGCTCACTGGGCTTATAAAGAAGGGAAAGCAGCCAATGAAGGTGCAACCTTTGAGAAAAAGCTTTCTTGGTTCCGTGAAATTTTAGAATTTCAAAATGAATCGACAGATGCAGAAGAATTTATGGAATCGCTCAAAATTGATTTGTTCTCTGACATGGTGTATGTCTTTACGCCAAAAGGAGATGTAATCGAGCTTCCGTCCGGTTCTGTTCCGATTGACTTTTCTTACCGGATTCACTCTGAAATCGGCAATAAAACAATCGGTGCCAAAGTAAACGGAAAAATGGTTACGCTTGACCATAAGCTTCGGACAGGTGATATCGTTGAAATTCTCACCTCTAAGCATTCCTACGGTCCGAGCCAGGATTGGGTGAAGCTTGCCCAAACATCCCAAGCGAAGCATAAAATCCGTCAATTCTTTAAGAAACAGCGGCGTGAAGAAAATGTCGAAAAAGGCCGTGAGCTGGTCGAAAAAGAAATTAAAAACCTGGATTTTGAATTGAAGGATGTTTTAACGCCGGAGAATATTCAAAAGGTTGCTGACAAATTTAATTTCTCAAATGAAGAGGATATGTACGCGGCGGTCGGTTACAACGGCATCACAGCTCTGCAGGTGGCGAACCGCCTAACAGAAAAAGAGAGAAAGCAGCGCGATCAGGAAGAACAGGAAAAGATCGTTCAGGAAGTCACTGGGGAACCTAAGCCATACCCGCAAGGAAGAAAACGGGAAGCTGGCGTTCGTGTCAAGGGTATTGACAACCTCCTTGTCCGTTTATCAAAATGCTGCAATCCTGTGCCAGGTGATGATATTGTCGGCTTTATCACAAAAGGCAGAGGGGTTTCGGTCCATCGCGAAGACTGTCCGAATGTCAAAACGAATGAAGCCCAAGAGCGGCTGATCCCGGTAGAGTGGGAGCATGAGTCACAAGTTCAAAAGCGCAAGGAATACAATGTTGAGATAGAGATTCTTGGGTATGACCGCCGCGGATTGCTGAACGAGGTGCTCCAGGCAGTGAATGAAACGAAAACAAATATTTCATCTGTCTCTGGCAAATCGGATCGCAATAAAGTGGCAACCATTCATATGGCGATTTTTATTCAGAATATCAATCACTTGCACAAAGTCGTCGAGCGTATTAAACAGATTAGAGATATCTACTCTGTGCGCCGCGTCATGAACTAAAGGGGTTAGAAAATGAGATTAGTTGTTCAGCGAGTAACAGAAGCAAGCGTTACAGTGGACGAAGAGGTCGTCGGCCAAATTGGACAAGGCCTTATGGTGCTGGTCGGCATCACTCATGATGATACAGAAGATGATGCAGCTTATTTAGCCGATAAAGTTGTCAATCTCCGTATTTTCGATGACAGTGAAGGAAAAATGAATCTGTCTCTTGTAGATATAGGAGGAGAGATTTTATCCGTCTCACAGTTTACGCTTTATGGAGATACGAAAAAAGGGCGCCGGCCGAACTACATGAACGCGGCCAAACCTGATAAAGCTTTAGGTCTTTATGAAAAATGGAATGACCTGCTTCGTGAAAAAGGAATCAAAGTGGAGACCGGAACGTTTGGAGCAATGATGGATGTTCAGCTTACAAACTCCGGACCGGTCACGCTCATTATGGATTCAAAATAAAAAAAGCTGCCAAAAGGCAGCTTTTTTTATTGGAAGTATTTCTCTAATCCGCTTTCGATCCCATCTGTTACTTTTTCTTGGTATGAATTGCTATGTACAATGGCTTCTTCCTGCGGATGGCTTACATATCCCAGCTCGTACAGCATAGCGGGCTGTCTGTTTTCCCGGAGCACATAATAATCTCCGAATAATACGCCGCGGTCTGGAATGGAAGAACGCTTCACCACTTCTGAGTGGACATCTGATGCGAGTTCCTGATCTTTGGCAGGACTGTAGTAATATGCTGTACTGCCTCTTGTAGAGGTATCCGCATAGCTGTCATAATGAATGCTGATAAAGGCGTCAGCGTTACGGTAGTGAGAGGTAGAGACCCGTGACTGCAGGCTGACAAAGGTATCATCCTGGCGTGTCACATATACATCCGCTCCAGCCGATCTAAGTTTGCTGGCGAGCAGTTTTGCCGTTTTGATCGTCAGGTTTTTCTCGAATTTCCCCGAATACCCGATCGTTCCGCTGTCTTTTCCTCCATGTCCCGGGTCAACAATAATCGTTTTATTGTTTAGAGAGCCGTTTCCAGACGGGGAATCAGAGACTGGCGGTTCACCTGCTTCTTCTGCGCTTTTAGACGTTTGGACCACCCAATTGGCTACATAAGCAGTTTGCCCGTTATCAAGCTTTATTTCATACCAGCTTCCCTTTGAACCGGTAATGGTGTATGAATCTCCTTTGGCAGCGCGCTCAACGATCGAAGCTGATGTTGACGCATCACTTCTTAGATTCGTTCCTCCGTACATGATATAGGCTTTTTTAGCGGAGGATGAACTGCCGGCATTTGCTGAATCATCAGCTGGAACAGAACTAGTCAAAAGGTAATGGCTTGCAACCCAGCCTTTTAGCCCGTTCACCTCAATGTGAGCCCAGCCATTTTTCTCGTTGAGAACCGTCAGTTTCGTTCCGCGATCAAGTTTTGTTATAATTGCCGCGTCATGTGAGGCGGAGGCTCTTACATTTAGCGAAGAAACACCGACTGTGCCCGTCGTTGACGCACCGGAATCCTCGGTTTGGTCACTCTCATCAGACGCTGAACTGCTGCCTCCTGATGTGACATATTCAGATGATACCCATCCGGTGGCACTGTGATAGGATATCTTCATCCAGCCCGAATCTTTATCAATGACAGATGCTTGGCTGCCTTGCGGGAATTTGCCGATGACTTCGTAGGAAGTGCCCGGGCCGCTTCTCATCCGCAGATCGGGGTCTGTTGATGTCACAGTGTCACTGCTTCCTGAGGAGCTTGTGCTGGCCTGGTCTTCCTTTGTAATAAGCCAGGAGACTACCCAGCCCTTTTTTCCGGAACCAAGCTGTATCTGCACCCAGTCTCCATCTTCCTTTAAAATTGGATAGCGTTCTCCCTTTTTTACTTCCGCTGTAATGCCGTAGCTAAGCCCCGGGCCGCTTCTGACGTTCATTTCATCTGTTGCGATGACCGCTTCTCCTTGAGCAGCTGTAACGGATGAAAAGGTCGGGAATAGCGCTGCGGTGAAAATAATACATACAATAAGGACAAAGTATTTCTTGTTCATTGTGTCCTCCTTTCTGATGATCATTAAAAAAGCATTCTTGTTTAATATCGTAAAGTCCTTTCTGATTTTTAAATAAAAATAAAATGATTTGTTTATACTAAGCGTAAATACAATCAAAAAGGTGTGCAAATCATGAAATATCATCCAAAAATGGGACGTGCATTTCACGACGGTGAAGCGAATCTGCATTACAGCGATCACGCAGATCCCGATACGACTGGTTATCTTACGGAAACAGCATCTGAATTTGGTCTTATGTCCAAAGAAGCAGCGCTGAGGAAAAACAACCGGAATAAAGCTTGACAGAGAACCCCAATCCCATTATTATAATAGAAATTGAGTACATAGCAAATGATGAAAGATTTGAACCAATAATGGAGAAGAGTAGGTCAGATTGCATGATTAGAGAGGAACCCGCCCTAGGCTGAAAGCGGATCCCATTGCGTCTTTCTCGAAACAACACTCCGGAGGTTTCCTGCTGAACGCGTGAATAACGCCATTAGGCAGTGAACGTGAACCTGCGTTAAAGGATCGAGCGGGAATATGAACGTATTCCAACTAGGGTGGCACCACGGGTATAACTCTCGTCCCTACTATCATGTATAGTAGGGGCGGGAGTTTTTTTCATTTTCATCATTAACGATCATTGGATATTTTATAAGGAATACATAAGGAGGTCTACCTATGGGATATAACATTCCGAGAGGAACACAGGATATTCTGCCTGGAGAATCAGATCGCTGGCAGTATGTTGAACAAATTATGAGAGACACTTGCCGCACTTATCAATATAAAGAAATCCGCACACCGATTTTTGAGCATACAGAACTGTTTGCCAGAGGCGTCGGAGAATCAACGGATATCGTACAAAAAGAAATGTATACCTTCGAGGACCGCAAAGGCAGAAGCCTGACGCTTCGTCCGGAGGGAACAGCTGCTGCGGTTCGCGCCTTTAATGAAAACAAGCTGTTCGCAAATCCTGTACAGCCGACAAAGCTTTATTATGTCGGGCCGATGTTCCGTTATGAACGTCCTCAGACGGGCCGTTACCGCCAGTTTTATCAGTTTGGAATTGAAGCGATTGGTTCGAAAGACCCTGCAATCGACGCTGAAGTAATGTCGCTTGCGATGAGTATTTATGAAAAAGCAGGTTTAGAAAACGTTAAGCTAGTCATAAACAGTCTCGGCGATCAAGATAGCCGCAAAAGCTACAGAGAAGCGCTCGTGAAACACTTCGAGCCTCGCATCGAAGAATTTTGTTCAGACTGCCAGTCACGGCTGCACACGAACCCGCTTAGAATCTTGGACTGCAAAAAAGATCGAGATCATGAGCTGATGAAATCAGCGCCTTCGATTTTGACATATTTAAATGAAGAATCAGCCGCTTATTTTGACAAAGTGAAACAATACTTAAATGATCTTGGCATTTCGTATGAAATCGATCCGAACCTTGTGAGAGGGCTGGATTATTACAACCACACCGCATTTGAAATTATGAGCAATGCGGAGGGCTTTGGCGCGATTACGACACTAGCCGGCGGCGGACGCTACGACGGGCTTGTCGAACAGATCGGCGGACCTGAAGCACCGGGCATCGGATTTGCGATGAGCATCGAACGCTTGCTTGCCGCAATTGATGCTGAAAAAAGAGAGCTGCCTGTTGATAAGGGAATCGACTGCTATATCGTCACACTCGGCGAAAAAGCAAAGGATTATTCTGTTTCATTGGTGTACAAACTGAGAGAAGCAGGCATTTCCAGTGAAATCGATTATGAAAATAAGAAAATGAAAGGCCAGTTTAAAACAGCTGATCGCTTAAATGCCAGATTTATTGCGATTTTGGGTGAAGATGAGCTTGCCCAAAACAAAATAAATGTAAAGGATGCACAGACGGGCGAACAGATTGAAGTGGCACTTGATGAATTTATACATGTGATGAAGGCAAACCAAAAGGGATAAGGAGTGAAACGCATTGTTTGGAAGAACATATTATTGCGGTGATATAACTGAAAAAGCAATTGGCGAATCTGTAACGCTGAAAGGCTGGGTCCAAAAAAGACGAGACCTCGGCGGATTGATTTTTATTGACTTGCGTGACCGTACGGGCATTGTTCAAGTCGTTTTTAACCCTGATGTGTCAAAAGAAGCGCTTGCTATTGCGGAAGGCATCAGAAATGAATACGTGCTTGATATTCAAGGAAAAGTGGTGGCGCGTGAAGAGGGAACAGTTAATCCGAATTTGAAAACAGGCGCGATCGAAATACATGCTGATGGAGTGAACGTATTAAATGCTGCAAAGACACCTCCATTTGCGATTTCTGATCAAGCTGAAGAAGTGTCAGAGGACGTTCGTTTAAAACACCGTTACTTAGATTTGCGCAGACCGGCTATGTTCCAGACGATGCAGCTGCGCCATAACGTGACGAAAGCTGTTCGCAGCTTTTTAGATGAAAATGGGTTTCTTGATATTGAAACGCCGATTTTAACAGGAAGCACGCCTGAAGGCGCACGTGACTACCTGGTGCCGAGCCGTGTGCACGAAGGTGAGTTCTACGCGCTGCCGCAGTCCCCGCAGCTATTTAAACAGCTTCTGATGGTATCAGGCATTGAACGATATTATCAAATTGCCCGCTGTTTCCGCGATGAAGACTTGCGTGCGGACCGTCAGCCTGAGTTTACGCAAATTGATATTGAAATGTCCTTTATGAGCCAGGAAGACATTATGTCATTGGCTGAGGAGATGATGGCAAAGGTTATGCGTGAAACAAAAGGTGAGGAACTTCAGCTTCCTCTTCCTCGAATGACGTATGACGAAGCAATGAACAAGTACGGGTCTGATAAACCGGATACGCGTTTTGACATGCTTTTGACAGATGTGTCTGACATTGTAAAGGATACGGAATTTAAAGTGTTCTCATCAGCTGTAGCAAACGGCGGCGTGGTCAAAGCCATCAATGTAAAAGGCGGTGCCGGCGATTACTCCAGAAAAGACATCGACGCTCTTGGCGCTTTTGCTGCAAACTACGGGGCAAAAGGGCTTGCCTGGGTGAAGGTTGAGGCAGACGGAGTGAAAGGCCCGATCGCTAAATTCTTTGATGAAGAAAAGCAGTCTAAGCTGATTGAAGCACTTGATGCTGCTGAAGGTGATTTGCTGCTGTTCGGAGCGGATCAATTCGAAGTTGTGGCCGCATCACTCGGCGCCCTGCGCTTAAAGCTTGGGAAAGAGCGCGGGCTGATTGACGAAAAATTGTTCAATTTCTTATGGGTCATCGACTGGCCGCTATTAGAGCATGATCCGGAAGAAGGCCGTTTTTACGCAGCGCACCATCCGTTCACAATGCCTGTCCGAGAAGACCTTGAGCTGATTGAAACAGCGCCTGAAGACATGAAAGCGCAAGCTTATGACCTCGTCTTAAACGGCTATGAGCTTGGCGGCGGTTCAATCCGTATTTTCGAAAAGGATATTCAGGAAAAAATGTTTGCGCTTCTCGGCTTCTCACCAGAAGAAGCGGCTGAACAGTTTGGATTCCTGCTGGAAGCATTTGAATACGGCGCTCCTCCGCACGGCGGAATCGCACTTGGCTTAGACCGTCTCGTTATGCTTCTCGCAGGACGTACGAACCTGAGAGATACGATTGCATTCCCGAAAACGGCAAGTGCAAGCTGCCTGATGACAGACGCGCCAGGCGAAGTAAGCGACGCCCAGCTTGACGAGCTTCATCTTTCTATCAAGAAAAAAGTTAAGAACTGATTGGGCAGTTCGATTCTTGAAAATCAAAATCGTCTGTGATATGATTTTGACAAGTTAAATAAAGTCCTGATGTGTTAGTTGTACACCTAGTTTTGACCGAACATTTTTTTGATTTGGGAGCCCGCATTTTTAAATGGCGTACATGCCTCTTTTCATTCGGTAAAGAGGACTTACAAGATTTAAAAGAGGGCACCCACCTGCTGAGAGCGGGTTCAAAACAAAGGAAAGCTGCAACGGCACTATTGGGACTTTATTTTTTGTGCGCAGAAAAAACGGCTGCTCATGGATCAGCCATTTTATAGATGAAACCAGAATACGAATGTGGAGTGAGGTTCTTGTTACACCAGTTTTCACGCAATGAATTAGCTATCGGAAAAGAAGGCCTTGAAACGCTGAAAAACAGCACAGTTGCTGTGCTTGGAGTCGGGGGGGTCGGATCGTTCGCGGCGGAAGCTCTCGCGCGGTCAGGCGTCGGCCGCATTCTGCTTGTCGACAAAGATGATGTCGACATTACAAATGTAAACCGTCAGCTTCACGCGCTGCTTTCAACTGTCGGACAGCCGAAAGTTGATTTAATGAAGGCACGGATCGCAGACATTAACCCTGAGTGTGAAGTAATCTCGTTAAAGATGTTCTATACGGAGGAAACGTATGAGCAGTTTTTTGACTATGATCTTGACTATGTCATTGATGCGTCAGACACCATCTGTTATAAAATTCATTTAATGAAGGAATGTCTGAAACGGGATATTCCGCTCATCTCCAGCATGGGTGCAGCAAATAAAACGGATCCGACACGCTTCCAAATCGCTGATATCTCAAAAACGCACACTGATCCAATTGCGAAGGTCGTCCGTACGAAATTACGCAAAGAGGGTATCAAAAAAGGCGTTCAAGTGATTTTCTCTGATGAAAGCCCGATTGTCATTCGGGAAGATGTCAGAAAAGAAGTGGGGAATGACGAAGCGAAAATACGTAAAGCAAAAATGCCGCCTTCCTCTAATGCTTTTGTGCCGTCAGTTGCAGGTTTGATTATGGGCGGACATGTTGTCATGGATCTTTTGAAAGACATTGAAATCAAACGTGTGAAGGATAAATAATGCATAAAAACAGCCTTGATGATCAAGGCTGTTTTTTTGTTTTATTTTCTTTTCATTAATTTATCGTACACCTGCTTTAAGGCGGATTCGAATTTTCCTGTCTGTTTCGGCTTATAGTATTGCTTATTTTTCAGAGGATCAGGGAGGTATTGTTGTTCGACCCAACCGTTGTCGTAATTGTGCGGGTATTTATAGTCGATTCCTCTTCCTAATTCCTGAGCTCCTTTATAATGCGCGTCTTTTAAATGCTTCGGGACATCCCCAATTTTTCCGGCTCTGATATCTGCCAGGGCCTCATCGATTGCCAGAATGGCAGAGTTTGATTTCGGTGAGAGGCAAAGCTCAATAACTGCGTTGGCCAGCGGGATTCGCGCTTCAGGAAACCCGACTCGCTCAGCGGTCTGAATAGCGTTCAGCACTCTAGGACCGGCTTGCGGGCTTGCTAAACCGATATCTTCATAGGCGATAACAAGCAATCGTCTTGCGATGCTCTCCAGATCACCGGCTTCAATTAATCTAGCCAAATAGTGAAGAGCAGCGTTGGCATCAGAGCCGCGGATCGATTTTTGAAAAGCGGACAGTACATCATAATGCGCGTCACCATCTTTATCGTGAGAAAAGCTTTTTTTCTGCAAGCATTCTTCCGCGGTTTCTAATGTAATGTGAATTTCACCGTCTGCTGACTCCTTCGTTGACAACACGGCAAGCTCAAGCGCATTTAAAGCGGAGCGGACATCTCCTCCGCATCCGTGGGCAAAATGCTCCATCGCCTGATCATCAATGGATACAGAATAGGTGCCAAGGCCCCGATGCTCATCATGGAGCGCACGTTCCAGTGCCTGTTTAATCAGATCAGGTGTTAACGGTTCAAGCTCAAAAATCTGGGTCCGGCTTCTGATCGCCGGATTAATGGCATGATACGGGTTAGCCGTCGTTGCTCCGATCAAAATGATCATTCCGTTTTCTAAATAGGGTAATAGAAAATCCTGTTTTCCTTTATCCAGCCTGTGGACTTCATCCAGAATCAAAATCACTTGGCCGGACATCTTGGCTTCCTGAGCTACGATTTCCATATCTTTTTTATTGTTAATGACAGCATTCAGCTTTCGAAAAGCAATACTTGTTGAACCGGCGATTGCTGTTGCGATTGATGTTTTTCCAATTCCGGGCGGCCCGTACAAAATCATGGATGACAAATGTTTTGCCTGGACCATTCTGCCAATAATTTTATCTTCAGCCACCAGATGCTGCTGGCCGATAATATCCTCTATTTTTGTCGGACGCATCCGATATGCCAATGGCTTCATCTATCATCTCTCCTTACTTAATTACAGGGTAACGGAAAACCGTACATTAGAAAAGGGTAAAGGCCCCTTTCCTTCTGCCTCAATGAAAATTCGCTGAAGGTATGTTATAATAACAGTTGGTCTATAAGATAATAAACGGACGAAACATATAGAAATTACCATTATAAATGTGGAAAATCATGAAATAACAGAGGTGTTCATGTTGAAAATATCAACTAAGGGAAGATACGGGCTCACCATTATGATCGAGCTTGCAAAAAAGCACGGTGAAGGCCCGACTTCATTAAAAAGCATCGCACAGACGAATAATTTGTCCGAGCATTATTTGGAGCAGCTGGTATCGCCGCTCAGAAATGCCGGTTTAGTGAAAAGCATCAGAGGCGCATATGGCGGATATGTATTAGGCAGTGAGCCGGATGCCATTACTGCGGGAGATATTATCCGTGTGCTTGAGGGGCCGATCAGCCCTGTTGAAGTGCTGGAAGATGAGGAGCCTGCCAAGCGTGAGCTCTGGATTCGCATCCGGGATGCTGTAAAAGAGGTTTTAGACAGTACAACATTAGAGGATCTTGCCAGCTATACAGACGGAGAGCAAGAAGCTTATATGTTCTATATTTAGATCAGAGGTGTAAACATAATGGAACGGATTTATTTAGATCATGCCGCAACGTCTCCGATGGATGAGCGCGTGCTGGAAAAAATGATACCGCACTTCTCCGGCAGTTTCGGTAATCCCTCCAGTATTCATTCATTTGGCAGAGAATCTCGAAAATGGGTGGATGAAGCAAGAGCGCAGATCGCAGCAGAAATCGGAGCGGCAGAGCAGGAGATCATTTTTACAAGCGGGGGAACGGAAGCTGATAACTTGGCGATCATGGGAACCGCACTTGCAAGAAAAGATCTTGGCAGACATATCATCACAACAAAAATTGAGCATCACGCCGTGCTTCACACATGTGAAAAACTTGAGGAAGACGGATTTGACATAACGTATCTGGACGTTGACCAAAATGGAAGAGTCAGTGCAAAACAGGTGAAAGAAGCACTGCGTGATGATACAATCCTTGTGACAGTGATGTATGGAAATAATGAAGTCGGAACAGTGCAGCCGATCGAAGAAATCGGTGAGCTGTTAAAGGAACACAAAGCTTATTTTCATACCGATGCTGTTCAGGCATTCGGGTTGCTGCCAATTGATGTGAAAAACAGCCATATTGACCTTCTGTCTGTTTCCGGGCACAAGCTCAACGGGCCAAAAGGGACAGGCTTTTTATATGCTAGTAAAGATGTGAAGCTTTCACCCCTTTTATTCGGAGGAGAGCAAGAAAGAAAACGCCGTGCCGGAACGGAAAATGTTCCAGGCATTGTCGGGCTGAAAGAAGCGATCAAGCTGTCAAGTGAAGAACGTGACGAAAAAAACGAGAAGTATCAATCGTTTAAAGCAATCTTTGCCGACACGCTTAGAGATGCAGGCGTGGCATTCGAGGTCAACGGGGACAAAGAGCATAGTCTGCCGCATGTTCTGAATCTTTATTTCCCCGGTGTGTCAGTGGAAGCGCTGCTGGTCAATCTTGATATGGCTGGTGTCGCTGTCTCCAGCGGTTCAGCGTGCACGGCCGGTTCAGTCCTGCCGTCACATGTTCTGACTGCTATGTTCGGCGAAGAGAGTGACCGGCTGACGTCCTCTATTCGAATCAGCTTCGGCCTCGGCAATACGGCTGAGCAAGTGAAAACTGCTGCCAAACATGTGGCCGACGTTGTCAAACGGCTGACACAATAAGGCGGCGTAGTAATTGGAGTGAATGAAATGGAAAAACGGCCGGAGGATACAAGAGTCGTTGTCGGCATGTCCGGCGGAGTAGACTCATCTGTGGCGGCCCTGCTGTTAAAAGAACAGGGCTATGATGTAATCGGAATCTTTATGAAAAACTGGGATGATACGGACGAAAACGGTTTTTGCACGGCGACAGAGGATTATGAAGATGTGATCCGCGTCTGCAACCAAATCGGAATTCCGTATTATGCCGTAAACTTTGAAAAGCAATATTATGAGAAGGTATTTCAATACTTCCTTGATGAATATAAAGCAGGCAGAACACCAAACCCGGATGTATTGTGCAACAAAGAAATTAAATTCAAAGCCTTTTTGGAGCATGCATTGTCACTTGGCGCCGACTATTTAGCGACTGGCCACTATGCAAGAGTAGACAGAAGCGGCGGAAAAATCCAAATGCTGCGCGGCATTGATGAAAACAAGGATCAAACGTACTTCCTGAATCAGCTGACAGAAGATACGCTGAGCAAAGTCATGTTCCCGATCGGCGAACTTCAAAAAAGCCGTGTGCGTGAAATCGCCAAAGAAGCAGAACTTGCAACGGCGACGAAAAAAGACAGTACAGGCATCTGCTTTATCGGCGAACGCAACTTCAAAACGTTTCTCAGCCAATATCTCCCTGCACAGCCGGGCGATATGATGACGATGGACGGCGAAGTAAAAGGCCGCCACGACGGGTTGATGTACTATACGATCGGACAGCGTCACGGCCTTGGCATCGGCGGAAGCGGCGAGCCGTGGTTTGCGGTAGGCAAAGATCTTGAAAAGAACATCCTCTACGTGGATCAAGGGTTCCATAACCCGCTTTTATATTCCGACAAAATCACAGCAACAAATATCAGCTGGGTACGTTCGGATATCATAAAGGGCGAAGAGATTTCCTGCACGGCTAAATTCCGTTACCGCCAAGAAGATCATAAAGTAACGGTGCGCATGACTGGCGAGGGTGAAGCGGAAGTCATCTTTGATGAACAAGTCCGCGCTGTAACGCCGGGACAAGCCGTTGTCTTCTATGACGGCGAAGAATGCCTTGGCGGCGGGACAATTGATGATGTGTACAAAGACGGAACAAAATTGTGGTACGTATAAAAGATGAAAAACCTCAACACTGAGTTGGGGTTTTTTAATGAAAGGAAGATGATCAGTGGATTATAATCAACTCGGTATAGAGGCGATGCAGGAAGGCGATTACGAGAAAGCGGCAGAGGCATTTACAAAAGCGATTGAAGAAAATAAAGAAGACGCGATTCCGTATATCAATTTTGCCAACCTTCTTTCATCCGTAAACGAGCTGGAACGTGCGCTTGCGTTTTATGATAAAGCGCTTGAATTAGACAGTAGCGCAGCCACTGCTTATTATGGAGCAGGAAATGTCTATGTTGTAAAAGAAATGTACAAAGAAGCGAAAGACATGTTTGAAAAAGCGCTACGTGCGGGGATGGAAAACGGTGACCTGTTTTACATGCTCGGAACGGTACTTGTCAAGCTCGAACAACCTAAGCTTGCACTGCCATATTTACAAAGAGCTGTCGAACTGAATGAAAACGATACGGAAGCGCGCTTTCAATTCGGGATGTGCTTAGCCAACGAGGGCATGCTGGACGAAGCGCTCAGCCAATTCTCAGCTGTGACAGAGCAAGACCCGGGGCATGCAGATGCATTTTATAATGCCGGTGTCGCTTATGCTTATAAAGAAAACCGAGAAAAAGCGCTGGAAATGCTGGACAAGGCAATCGATATCCAGCCAGATCATATGCTTGCGCTTCATGCTAAAAAACTGATTGATCCATCATAACAGGCACAGGAGGAGGGACAGCTCGTGCAGCAGCATCCGGATCAGCTTAAACTGGAGGAAGAGCCCTATATAAAAGGGACAGTCAACACAGTCATCTATCATAATGACACCAATTTATATACGGTTCTGAAAGTGAAAGTCACAGAGACCTCCGAAGCCATTGAAGATAAAGCCGTATCCGTGACGGGCTACTTCCCTGCGCTTCAAGAAGAAGAGTCCTACACGTTTTACGGAAAGATCGTAACCCATCCAAAATTCGGGCTCCAATTTCAGGCGGAGCATTTCAAAAAGGAGATTCCAACGACTAAGGAAGGCATCATTCAATATTTATCGAGTGATTTATTCGAGGGAATCGGCAAAAAAACTGCTGAAGAAATTGTGAAAAAGCTGGGCGACAGCGCCATTAATAAAATATTGGCTGACGCTTCAGTGCTTTATGATGTTCCAAGACTCTCAAAAAAGAAAGCAGACACGCTGGCTGGCGCATTGCAGCGGCATCAGGGACTGGAGCAAATCATGATTTCCTTGAATCAGTTTGGCTTTGGCCCGCAGCTGTCTATGAAAATCTATCAAGCCTATGAATCCGAGACGCTTGAAAAGATTCAGGAAAATCCTTATCAGCTTGTGAAGGATGTAGAAGGCATCGGGTTTGGGAAAGCGGATGAGCTGGGCAGCAGAATGGGTCTTTCGGGTAACCATCCTGAGCGGGTAAAAGCTGCTATTTTGTACACGCTTGAAACGACTTGTCTGTCAGAGGGGCACACGTACATAGAAACAGAACAGCTGATCATTGACACCCAATCTCTGTTAAACCAGTCAGCAAGGGAAGGGCAGCGCATCACAGAAATGGATGCCGCTAACGCAATTATTGCCCTTGGAGAAAATAAAGACATTGTCATAGAAGACGGCCGCTGTTATTTTCCGTCGCTGTTTTACGCAGAACAAAACGTTGCAAAGCGTGTGAAACATATCGCTAGTCAAACCGAATATGAGAACCAGTTTCCCGAATCAGAGTTTTTGCTCGCGTTGGGAGAACTGGAAGAACGGATGAACGTTCAGTATGCCCCCAGCCAGAAGGAAGCGATTCAAAAAGCCCTTTCCTCGCCGATGCTTCTTTTAACAGGCGGTCCGGGAACAGGGAAAACGACGGTAATCAGAGGGATTGTCGAGCTCTACGGAGAGCTTCACGGTGTGTCACTAGACCCGTCAGCTTATAAAAAGGATGAAGCTTTTCCGATTGTTTTGGCCGCTCCGACAGGGAGAGCAGCAAAACGGATGAGTGAATCAACGGGACTTCCTGCAGTCACGATACACAGGCTGCTTGGCTGGAACGGCGCTGAAGGCTTTACTCATACAGAGGATCAGCCGATCGAAGGGAAACTGTTAATTATCGATGAAGCCAGTATGCTTGATATATGGCTGGCGAATCATTTGTTCAAGGCGATCCCTGATCATATACAAATCATCATTGTCGGAGACGAAGATCAGCTGCCTTCCGTCGGTCCGGGACAAGTGCTCAGAGACCTGCTGGCATCCCAGGTGATTCCGACTGTGAGACTGACAGACATCTATCGCCAGGCGGAGGGGTCATCAATCGTCGAGCTTGCCCACCAGATGAAAAATGGATTGCTGCCGAACAATTTGACTGCCCCGACAAAGGACCGTTCCTTTATTCGCTGCGGAGGCTCGCAAATTAAAGAAGTTGTTGAGAAGGTTGTCGCCAATGCATTGAAAAAAGGCTATACGGCAAAGGACATTCAGGTCCTCGCTCCGATGTACAGAGGAAAAGCCGGCATCAATGAATTGAATGTGATGCTGCAGGACATTTTAAATCCTCCTAAAGAAAAACGGAGAGAATTGAAGTACGGGGATGTTGTCTACAGAACCGGAGATAAAATTTTGCAGCTTGTCAATCAGCCGGAAAACAATGTATTCAACGGAGATATTGGCGAAATTACGTCGATATTTTATGCAAAGGAAAATACAGAAAAAGAAGACATGGCTGTCGTTTCTTTTGACGGCAATGAAATGACATTTACGAAAAAAGATTTTAATCAATTTACCCATGCGTATTGCTGTTCTATTCATAAATCGCAGGGAAGTGAATTTCCGATTGTGGTTTTGCCTGTTGTGAAAGGTTATTATAGAATGCTCAGAAGAAACCTTCTTTATACCGCGATTACAAGAGCGAAGAAATTTCTCATTTTATGCGGTGAGGAGGAGGCGCTGGAGTGGGGCGTGAAAAATAATGATGCAACTGTCAGACAGACCTCCTTAAAAAACAGGCTGTCCGTACAGGTTGAGGAAATGGATGCCGAGCTTGAGGCTCTCCAAAAAGAGCTCCCGTTCAGCGTACACGACGCCAACATTGGCATGGAAGGCATTACACCATTCGATTTTATGAAAGAAGAACAGCAATAAAATGCTCCCGTGCAAGCGGGAGTTTTTTTCATTTGCAGTGGAATTGATTTCATCGTATGAGTCTAAGGCGCAAAGCAAAACCTAAGCCTGTTCAACAAAAGGTGGTTGATCACACTTTGAGAACATGCCATGAAGTAGAAGGATTCCCAGTATACTCAGAACGAACTTCTTGTTATCTCGGGGCAATTTCCGATATTTGTTTTTCTCTGAAAGGAGATTGTCTTGGGTTTATTCTTGCACAAAAACGCTTTTTGCATCATCATCATGCGCTATTACGGGCGTGTGATATCTCTTCCATTCTTGATGACCGCATATTGGCTTCGGTCAGTTCAGAACAGCTTTTGCCTCTTCCGAAATCATGCTTCACATACGAGCAGATGAAGATGAAGCTTGTGAAATCGCAAGAGGGCGATATATTGGGGATGCTGGAAGATGTATACTTTTGTTTGGACAGGGGCATAATCGTAGCATATGAACTCTCGGACGGTTTCTTTTCTGACCTGGCGGGAAGCAAGCGCCAGATCCAAAGAGCGGATTCGCTTGTCGAGGTGAGGAAAGACGAGATCGTTCTGAACGGATAGAGGTGTGAGGTATGCTTATATGCCCGAATTGCAAAAGTAAGGATATCGGCAAAATCGGCGTGAACCAATATTATTGCTGGGGCTGTTTTATTGAACTGACAGTGGCGAAAGGGAAGATTGCAACTCATCAGGTGGAAGAAGACGGAACGTTAAGCAGCTTGGATGATTTGTTTTCTGAGGATGAACGCAGCATCAATTTTTAATCATGAAAGGAGATGCGCAGGATGAATCGGACGATGACTTCTCTTTTGGCAATGGGAGCCGGAGCTCTCGTGTACCGAATGGCGACTCAATCTGACATGCTGAATAATCGAAGCATGAAGCGGATGAGAAGAAGAATTACGAAAATGTTTTAATGCAAAAAGGATACTCTCCAAAGAGTATCCTTTTCTATGTTTGCCGGACCTCGAGGCGTCTTGCTGCGAGTGAAAGGCTGTAGTTGACTGCGAAATACATAAGGGCCGCAAGTAAAAAGATCGGGAAAAAATAACTGCCGTCTGCGCTTTGGCCGTTTATAATTTGCGCGTTGTGAATCAGTTCAGGCAAGGCGATCACAACAGCGAGCGATGTATCTTTTAATAAAGAAATAAACTGGCTTACGATGGGCGGAACCATGCGGCGAAGCGCTTGCGGCATGACGATAAAGAACAGGGTCTGTGTATAGCTCAGCCCGGAGGAGCGCGCCGCTTCAATTTGTCCTTTGTCAATTGATTTCAGTCCGCTTCGGATAATTTCAGATAGCATAGCGGATTCAAAAATCGTTAGTGCTGTAATTGCAGCAGCTGTAATTTCAAGCTTAATCCCAATTTCCGGAAGGGCAAAAAACGTAAAGAAAATAATTAACAGCAAGGGGAGGTTTCTGATCGTTTCAACGAGAACCGCAATCAATTGAGAAAGAACGGGAACTTTCGCATAACGCAGGGTTCCTGCGATTAAACCGAAGAAAAAGCTCAGAATGATGGAGATGAAAGCAACGTACAAGGTGACGAGAAAGCCATCCCATAAAAATGCTAAATGCTCCTGTGAATAAGCACCAATGAAATCCAATGTAACTCACTCCTTATCAATAGCTTTTTTCCAGCCGTTTTTCCAGATAGTTAACACCGATGCTAAGCGGAATCGTCAGCACTAAGTAAAAAAGCGCCACAAAAATATAAACATCAAATACAACGAGTGTGCTCGACGAAACTAAATCGGCTTGGTACATAAGATCCAATCCGGCCACAACCCCAAGAATCGAAGAGTTTTTGACTAAGTTTAAAAATTGATTGCCTAAAGGCGGAATGACGATTTTGATTGCCTGCGGCAAAATGATATGGAGCATGGCTTGGCTGTAGGTAAAGCCTGACGAGCGTGCCGCTTCCATCTGCCCTTTTGAAACAGACTGGATGCCTGCTCTGATGGCTTCAGCGATAAACGCAGAGGTATAAATGGTGAGAGCAACCGTTCCCGCTTGAAAACCGTCAAGCCTCAGGCCTGCGTTTGGAAGTCCGAAATAGAAAACAAAGGTAATTAAAAGAAGAGGGATGTTGCGGATGAATTCTACATAGGCGGTCCCGAGCCATTGCAGCGGCTTAAAGACTGTTATTCTCATAACCGCTACAGCAACGCCGAGGACAAAACTGCCGACCAGCGCGATAACACTTGCGAGCAAGGTATGGTAAAAACCGTCCATATACATGCCGAAGTTATCGAAAAGAATTGACACATTCATCTGCCTATTCACTCCTTATCAAATTGGGATGAGCATCGCCTGCTCATCCCGGGATGGTTGTTATTCAGCTGGGTCTTCTTTGATCCATTTTTTATAAATTTCATCGTATCTGCCATCCGACTTCATCTTTTTAAGTGAAGCGTTGATTTCTTTCGCGAGAGCAGATTGCCCTTTTTTCACGGCGATCCCGTAAGGCTCATCTGTAAAAGGCTTTCCTGTTAATTGATAATTTTTATTTTCATCAGCCATTCCATATAAAATCGCATTATCTGTGGTGAGGGCATCGCCTTGCCCCGATTTAAGGGCTGTAAAGGCTTCTGCGTAGTTTTCAAATTCTAAAACAGATGCTTCAGGCGCCTTTTCACGAATGTTTTGAGAGGAGGTGGAGCCTTTTACTGCAAGAACTTTTGAGCCTTTGCCAAGATTCTCGACACTCTTGATTTTGCTGCCTTTTTTCACGAGAAGCGATTGCCCGGCCTCGAAATAGACATCAGAAAAGTCAACTTCCTTTTTTCGTTCTTCAGTGATCGTCATTGTGGCGACAATGGCGTCGATATCCCCGTTTTGCAGCATAGGAATCCTTGTTTTTGAGGTGACCTCTTTAAATTCAGCTTTTTTCTCATCACCTAAAATGTCTTTAGCGATTTGTTTAGCAATATCAATATCAAAACCCTCAATCTCACCTGAGCTTGGATTTTTAAGACCGAACAGTCGAGTGTCCGTTTTTACGCCGAAGACAATTTTGTCATTGTCTTTAATGGCGGCTAGCGTATCTTTTTTGTTCTCCTTTGAGGCTTCTCCGTTTGATCCCTTGCTGCCGCAAGCGGCAAGCAAGATGACAGCGAATAAAGAAATCAATGCTAAAGAAAAAATCTTTTTCATACAAGCTCCCCCATTTCTGTTTTAATGATTTAAAATACGGCTTAAGAATAAGCGGGCCCGTTCTTCCTTCGGGTTCGCGTAAAATTCAGCCGGCACTGCTTCTTCTAAAATTTTTCCTTCGTCAATGAAGACAATCCGGTCGGCAACTTCTTTGGCAAACCCCATTTCGTGTGTCACGACAACCATTGTCATGCCTTCTTTGGCGAGTGTTTTCATGACATCCAGCACCTCACCGATCATTTCAGGATCAAGTGCTGATGTCGGCTCGTCAAACAGCATGACCTCCGGCTTCATCGCCAGTCCTCTTGCGATGGCAACACGCTGCTGCTGCCCGCCGGAAAGCTGGGAAGGATAGGCGTCAGCCTTGTCTGGGATGCCGACTTTTTCAAGATAGTACCGCGCCGTTTCCTTTGCTTGTTCAGGTGATTGTCTAAGCACTTTTACCGGAGCCAGCATGATGTTCTGCAGCACTGTTTTATGCGGATATAAATGAAAGTGCTGAAACACCATCCCGATATTTTGCCGCACTTTATTGATATCAGTTTTTCTGTCGTTAATGGCGGTGCCGTTTACTGTGAGCACTCCCTCATTGATCGTCTCAAGTCTGTTGATGCATCTGAGCAATGTGCTTTTACCGGAACCGGATGGGCCGATGATAACAACGACTTCACCTTTTTCGATTTGAAGATTAATTTGTTTTAACACGTGAAAATCTCCGTAATGCTTGTTTACATTTTGAAATGTGATCATCGCAATCCTCCTATCAGAAAATTTGACCAAAAAGTAAATGATCAAACTTTTCTGAAAATTAAATGTGAAAAAATGTCCATGACTTCTGACTGACTAAAGAAACATAATAGAATAATTCCGTGTAAACCTCAAAAGATATAGATGAGGTGAAAGCAGATGCTCCAAAAACCGGTGCAGCTTTTGTTGTGGGTGGCTATTTGTTTGCTGGTTCTGTTAACAGTCTATGTCTTTTTTATGCTTGATATGTTATGGTCACCCTTTTGGCTCGTCATAAAAACGATCTTTATTCCCTTGATCATTTCTATTTTTATATCTTATTTATTGCTTCCGGTCACGGAATGGCTGCATGGCAAAGGATTGCCTAGGACTTTGAGCATCTTGGTCATTTATGTTCTTTTTTTTGGCGGGATTGGCTGGGCGTTGTATAAAGGGGTGCCTGTTTTAATCGTGCAGCTGACGGATTTGTCAGAAAATATACCCATGTTTGCTGAAACGTATAATGGGCTTCTTCTTCATGTGCATAACCATACGGATGACTGGCCTGATGGTATGCATCACCGTATAGATAAAATGATCCGCCAGACGGAGGCGTTTTTTGCGGGAACGATCGAGGGTGCGATCAGCGGGATCCGCAATGTGCTTGATTACTTCTTAATTGCTGCAACAATCCCTTTTCTCGTGTTTTATATGGTGAAGGACATTGAGTTAATGAAAAAGACAGTATGGTACTTGACTCCGAAGTCGTGGAGAAAGCGGGGCAGCGCCTTTTTGCGGGATGTGGATGATTCGCTTGGCGATTATATCCGCGGCCAGCTTTTGGTCTGCTTGATTCTTGGTGTGATTGCAGGCATTTCGTTCTGGGTATTTGGGCTTCCGTATCCGCTGATACTTGGCCTTATCTCTGGAGTAACGAATGTCATCCCGTATTTTGGCCCTTTCATCGGAGCTGTTCCTGCGTTGTTAATTGCGATGACGATCTCAGTCAAGGCTGTTCTTGTTGTGGTGATTACGGTGTTTATTCTGCAGTTTATGGAAGGAAATATCCTCAGTCCGTTCATTGTCGGCAGAAGCCTTAAAATGCATCCGGTCGTTATCATGCTTGCACTCCTTGCCGGAGGGGAGCTTGCGGGTATCGTCGGGATGATTCTGGCTGTTCCTGCGACGGCTGTTTTAAAAGTAATGATGATCCATTTTTTGCGGATGAGGACGGAGCATTGACATCGGCGTGCCGCTTGTCTATAATTTCTCGTAGAATACATACGAATCTCGAGTGACGGATCTGAGTACGCCGAAGCCCTGTTAAAGAGAGAAGCTCCATAAGCTGAAAGGAGCTTTATCAGAAGATCGGAGGAAGCTAATCCTGAGTGCAGTTAATCACTGCCGCTTATCCTGCGTTACAGGGTTAAAGGTGACGGGCGCATGAATGCCCGTAATCAGGGTGGTACCGCGAGACAGCTCTCGTCCCTGTGTAAACGTTGGTTTGCATAGGGGGAGGGCTTTTTTGCTGTCACTGAAGAGAATTTCGATTTTTATAGAGGAGGAAATACAATGAAACACTTAACTTCTGCGGAAGTGCGTCAAATGTTTTTGGATTTCTTTAAAGAAAAAGGACATGCGGTAGAGCCAAGCGCGTCATTAGTGCCTCATGAGGATCCTTCACTGCTTTGGATCAACAGCGGTGTTGCGACGCTGAAAAAATATTTTGACGGCCGTGTCGTGCCGGAAAATCCAAGAATCGTAAACGCTCAAAAAGCGATCAGAACAAACGATATAGAAAATGTAGGTAAAACTGCGCGCCATCACACTTTCTTTGAAATGCTCGGAAACTTTTCCATCGGCGATTATTTCAAAGAAGAAGCCATTACATGGGCTTGGGAGTTTTTAACGAGCGACAAGTGGATTGGCTTCGACAAAGAGCTTCTCTCTGTTACGGTTCATCCTGAAGATGAAGAGGCATATGAGTTTTGGGCGAAAAAAATCGGTATTCCTGAAGAAAGAATTATCCGTCTGGAAGGGAACTTCTGGGATATCGGTGAAGGGCCGAGCGGACCGAATACGGAAATCTTTTACGACCGCGGTGAAGCATACGGTAATGATCCAGAAGATCCGGAGCTTTACCCAGGCGGGGAAAACGACCGTTACCTGGAAGTATGGAACCTTGTGTTCTCAGAGTTCAACCATAACCCTGACGGCACGTACACACCGCTTCCAAAGAAAAACATTGATACAGGCATGGGTCTTGAAAGAATGGTATCTGTCATCCAGAATGTTCCGACAAACTTTGACACCGATTTGTTTGTTCCGATCATTAAAGCAACAGAATCGATTTCTGGTGAAACATATGGCAAAGACAATGTGAAAGACACTGCGTTTAAAGTGATTGCCGACCATATCAGAACGGTTGCCTTTGCTGTCAGTGACGGTGCGCTGCCGTCAAATGAAGGCCGCGGCTATGTATTAAGACGCTTATTACGCCGTGCCGTGCGTTATGCCAAAACGATCAACATCCATCGTCCGTTCATGTTTGATTTAGTGCCGGTTGTCGCAGAAATCATGGCTGATTTCTATCCTGAAGTGAAAGAGAAAGCGGATTTCATCGCAAAAGTCATTAAAACCGAGGAAGAACGCTTCCATGAGACCCTTAATGAAGGGCTTGCGATCCTGTCAGAAATGATCAAAAAAGAAAAAGACAAGGGCAGCAGCGTTATCTCAGGTGCTGATGTGTTTAAACTGTATGATACGTATGGATTCCCGGTTGAATTGACTGAAGAATATGCAGAAGACGAGAACATGACGGTTGACCATGAGGGCTTTGAGGAGGAAATGAGCCAGCAGCGTGAACGGGCAAGAAACGCTCGCCAGGATGTCGGCAGCATGCAGGTGCAGGGCGGCGCACTGCGCGACGTGACAGATGAAAGCACATTTGTCGGCTACTCTCAAACCAAAGCTGATGCCAATATCATTTTGCTTCTTCATGACGGCCAATTAATCGAAGAGGCTCATGAAGGAGAAAGCGTTCAAATCATTCTTGATGAAACACCGTTCTATGCAGAAAGCGGCGGCCAAATTGGCGATAAAGGCTATCTCCGAAGCGAGCAGGCAGTTGTAAGAATTAAAGATGTTCAAAAAGCGCCGAATGGCCAGCATGTGCATGAAGGTGTTGTGGAGAGCGGTACTGTTCAAAAAGGCCTGCATGTTACGGCTGAAGTTGAAGACCATATGAGAAGCGGCGTCATTAAAAACCACACGGCAACGCATTTATTGCATCAGGCTCTAAAAGACGTTCTTGGAACTCATGTCAATCAGGCGGGCTCTCTTGTAACGGAAAACCGTCTTCGTTTTGACTTCTCGCACTTTGGCCAAGTGACAAAAGAAGAGCTCGAACAAATTGAAAGAATCGTAAACGAAAAGATCTGGGCGAGCATCCCGGTCAGCATTGATTTGAAACCGATCGCTGAAGCAAAAGAAATGGGTGCGATGGCACTGTTCGGCGAAAAATATGGCGATATTGTCCGTGTCGTTCAAGTTGGAGATTACAGCTTAGAGCTGTGCGGCGGCTGCCATGTCAGAAATACAGCAGAAATCGGTTTGTTTAAAATCGTTTCTGAATCCGGAATCGGAGCAGGCACAAGACGGATTGAAGCTGTAACGGGACAAGGCGCTTACGTCGAAATGAACAGCCAGATTTCTGTATTGAAGCAGACCGCTGACGAGCTGAAAACAAATATCAAAGAAGTGCCGAAACGGGTCGCGGCTCTGCAGGCTGAACTGAAGGATGCACAAAGAGAAAATGAATCTCTTCTTGCAAAACTAGGCAACGTGGAAGCAGGAGCAATCCTGTCGAAAGTAAAAGAAGTTGACGGCGTAAACGTGCTTGCGGCAAAAGTAAATGCAAAAGACATGAATCATCTCCGCACTATGGTCGATGAACTCAAAGCAAAGCTTGGCTCTGCGGTGATCGTGCTTGGTGCGGTACAAAACGATAAAGTTAATATCTCTGCCGGAGTCACAAAGGACCTCATTGAGAAAGGCCTTCACGCCGGCAAGCTGGTTAAACAAGCTGCGGAAGTTTGCGGCGGAGGCGGCGGAGGCCGTCCGGACATGGCGCAGGCAGGCGGCAAACAGCCGGAAAAATTAGAAGAAGCCTTGGCTTCTGTAGAAGATTGGGTGAAATCCGTTTTATAATTCGCCCATGTAGTGTAGAATGATGGTAAGATTAGGACCCCAGGCTGAACTTTGCCTGCGAATTTGGGAAAGAGGTGCAAAACGGTGAGCTCGTTTGATAAAACGATGAAATTTAATTTCTCCGATGATTCTGCTGAGACTAACGTAAATGAGGTGCTGATTACAGTGTATGACGCGCTTCAGGAAAAGGGCTACAATCCAATCAACCAGATTGTCGGATACTTGCTGTCAGGTGATCCCGCTTATATTCCTAGGCATCGTGACGCTCGCAATTTAATTCGCAAACTTGAAAGAGACGAATTAATCGAGGAATTGGTAAAGTCTTATTTAGAACAGCATAAAGAGGCGTAAATAAAGAATGAGAATATTAGGACTCGATTTAGGAACCAAAACACTCGGTGTAGCTCTGAGCGATGAAATGGGCTGGACTGCTCAAGGCATTGAGACCATAAAGATAAATGAAGCAGAAGGCGATTATGGTTTATCCCGTTTATCTGAACTGATAAAGGACTATACTATAGATAAAATCGTGCTTGGCTTTCCTAAGAACATGAACGGAACAGTCGGCCCGAGAGGCGAAGCCAGCCAAACATTTGCGAAAGTGCTTGAAACAACGTACAATGTTCCTGTTGTGCTGTGGGACGAGCGTCTTACCACAATGGCGGCTGAAAAAATGCTGATTGCAGCTGACGTCAGCAGGCAAAAACGAAAAAAAGTCATTGATAAAATGGCGGCTGTTATGATTTTACAAGGATATCTTGACAGCTTAAATTAAAGCCAGAGGTGAAGAAAATGGAACACGGCGAAAAAAATATTACAATTGTTGACGATCAAGGAAATGAACAGCTTTGTGAAGTGCTGTTTACATTTGAAAACGAAGAGTTTGGCAAGTCTTATGTCTTGTACTATCCAATCGAATCAAAAGATGACGAAGAAGTAGAAATTCTTGCTTCCAGCTTCACGCCAAACGAAGACGGTGAAAACGGTGAGCTATTCCCGATTGAAACTGACGAAGAATGGGATATGATCGAAGAAACACTAAACACATTCTTAGCGGACGAAGACGAAGAGTAAAACATCGCGCCAAATCAAAGCCGGAGCTATACTGCTCCGGCTTTTTTCTGCTTTATGCAGGCCTCTTTTTGTAATAAAT
Organism: Bacillus sp. PS95; assembly: GCF_037963565.1. Classification (NCBI taxonomy): domain Bacteria; kingdom Bacillati; phylum Bacillota; class Bacilli; order Caryophanales; family Bacillaceae; genus Bacillus; species Bacillus sp. PS95. Next base: position 2,716,606 of record NZ_CP150160.1, on the reverse strand, counting down.
TGCCGAAATACAATGAATCATGTAGTATAAGAGCTGATGGGAGGAGACCTAATGTATATCAATCAGCAAAAAAAATCGTTTTTTAATAAAAAAAGAATCATACTGTCTTCCATTGTTGTGCTGTTTCTCATCATTGGCGGGGCATTTTTATATGGGAAATCATTGCTTGAACCTGTTGAAAAAGACAGTAAAACGACAGTTAATATTAACATTCCGAGCGGTTCGTCTGTTTCAGCCATCGCATCGATATTAAAGAAAAATGATGTCATAAAAAGCGAGAAGGCGTTTCAGTACTATGTGAAATATAAAGGTGCTTCCGGGTTTCAGGCCGGATTCTACCATCTGAATAAAGGTATGGATTTAGATGCCATTATTCAGAAGCTGACAAGCGGGGCTACAGGCTACGCTTTTCAAATCACAGTGACTGAGGGAGCACAGCTGACCCAAATCGCGGCTGCTATTGCTGATGAAACAAAATACTCTAAAAAACAAGTCATAGCGAAGCTGGACGATGAAACATTTATCAATCAGCTGAAGAAAGAATTCCCGGACACTGTGACAAATGATGTTTTCAATAAAAACATTAAGCACCCGCTTGAAGGGTACCTATTCCCGGCTACATACCCTTTTAACGATCCGGACACATCACTTGAAGACATTATCAAGGCAATGATTAAGCAGACAAATTCTTATGTGGAAACATATAAATCAGAAATGAAGAAAAACAAACTTTCTGTGCATAAGCTGCTGACGATGGCTTCTTTGATAGAAGAAGAAGCGACTGAAAAAGCCGACCGCCACAAAATTGCGAGCGTCTTTTATAACCGCCTGAAAAAGAAAATGCCGCTCCAAACAGATCCGACCGTCCTGTACGCGGCAGGCAAGCATAAAGATCGGGTTCTTTATAATGATCTGGAAATCGATTCACCATACAATACGTATAAAAACACAGGGCTGACGCCAGGGCCGATTGCCAATGCCGGCATGTCGTCATGGGAAGCGGCGCTGCATCCGGATAAAACGGACTATCTGTATTTCTTGGCCAAATCAAATGGTGAGGTCGTATTTACAAAAACGCTAAAAGAGCATAATAAAGCAAAAGAAAAATACATTTCCTCAAAAAATGAGAAATAAAAGGAGAGCAAAAAGCTCTCCTTTTGTTCGCTTTCCGCAAGGTTTTATGATAAAATATATCGGGTTGTTTACCGATGTATCATGATGTATTCAGAGAGTGTCCTGCGCATAAGACTGGGGCACTCCTTTTTAGAACGGGAGGCTGTTTGTAGTGACTGACCGGTATGAACAAATAAATGACTATATAGAAGCATTATTAAAGCCTCGGCCGGATAACGTGAAGAAGCTTGAAGCATATGCAGAAGAACATCATGTCCCGATTATGGAAAAAGCGGGCATGGAGGTGCTGCTTCAAATTTTGTCTGTGAAACAGCCGAAAAAAATACTAGAAATCGGAACGGCCATTGGTTATTCAGCCATTCGAATGGCGCTGGAGCTGCCGTCTGCTGAAATATATACAATTGAACGCAATGAGAAACGGCATGAAGAAGCGGTAAACAATATCAAGGAATTTCAGCTTGATGACCGGATTCATGTTTTTTACGGAGATGCGCTTGAATTAGCCGACGCCGTTCATGTAACCGCGCCTTACGATGTCATTTTTATTGACGCTGCAAAAGGTCAGTATCAAAACTTTTTTCATTTATATGAACCGATGCTTTCACCGGACGGGGTGGTTATAACAGACAACGTGCTGTTTAAAGGTCTGGTGGCAGAGGATTACAGCAAAATAGAACCGAAGAGAAGGCGCAGGCTTGTAGCAAAAATTGATGAATATAATCATTGGCTGATGAATCATCCGGATTATCAAACTGCGATTATTCCTGTCGGGGACGGACTTGCGATTAGTAAAAAGAAGAGGTGAACGTCATGAAAAAACCAGAGCTCTTAGTGACGCCGACAAGTACAGCGGACATTTTGCCGCTCATACAGGCTGGGGCAACTGCGTTTTTAGTTGGGGAACAGAGATACGGCTTGAGATTAGCCGGAGAATTTTCTCGTGAAGATGTAACAAAAGCCGTAGAGATTGCTCACAAAGAAGGGGCAAAAGTATACGTTGCTGTAAATGCAATTTTCCATAATGATAAAGTGGGTGAGCTTGGCGAATATCTGGCTTTCTTAGCAGAAGCCGGTGTCGATGCAGCGGTATTCGGCGATCCTGCCGTGCTGATGGCTGCCCGTGAATCTGCGCCTGATCTGAAGCTTCATTGGAGCACAGAAACGACAGGCACCAACTATTATACATGCAACTACTGGGGACGCAAGGGTGCGGCGCGTTCTGTGCTTGCCAGAGAATTAAACATGGACAGCATTGTTGAGATTAAAGAAAATGCTGAAGTCGAAATTGAAATCCAGGTGCATGGAATGACGTGCATGTTCCAATCGAAGCGTTCTTTGATTGGAAACTATTTTGAATATCAGGGCAAAGTCATGGACATTGAAAGAAAGAAAAAAGAATCAGGCATGTTTTTACACGATAAAGAACGCGATAATAAATATCCGATTTTCGAAGATGAAAACGGCACTCACATCATGAGCCCGAACGATGTGTGCATCATTGATGAGCTCGAGGAATTGATAGATGCCGGAATTGATTCTTTCAAAATCGATGGTGTTTTGAAAACGCCTGAATACCTAATAGAAGTCACCAAAATGTACAGAGAAGCAATTGATTTGTGCGTGGAAAACCGTGACGAATACGAAGCGAAAAAAGAAGACTGGATCGAACGCATTGAAAGCATCCAGCCTGTAAACAGAAAAATTGATACCGGATTCTTCTTCAAGGAAACGGTTTATTAATCAAAAGGAGGTTAAGCTATGACTGCCGTAAATGATAAAATATCCACAATCGTTAATGGAAAGCGTGTGATTACGAAAAAGCCGGAGCTTCTCGCACCTGCGGGTAATCTTGAAAAGCTGAAAATCGCTGTTCATTACGGAGCGGACGCGGTCTTTATCGGGGGACAGGAATACGGGCTGCGCTCGAATGCCGATAACTTTACGATCGAAGAAATTGCAGAAGGCGTTGAATTCGCAAAGAAATATGGCGCGAAGATCTACGTAACAACGAATATTTTCGCTCATAATGAAAACATGGACGGGCTTGAAGACTATTTAAAAGCGCTTGGAGACGCCAACGTTGCCGGTATTATTGTGGCAGATCCGCTTATTATTGAAACATGCCGCAGAGTGGCGCCGAATGTTGAGGTTCACTTGAGCACACAGCAGTCTCTTTCAAACTGGAAGGCTGTCCAGTTCTGGAAGGAAGAAGGTCTCGACCGCGTCGTGCTGGCACGTGAAACTAGCGCTCTTGAAATCAGAGAAATGAAAGAAAAGGTAGATATCGAAATCGAATCCTTCATTCATGGCGCAATGTGTATTGCATATTCCGGCCGCTGCGTGCTGAGCAATCACATGACAGCGCGGGATTCCAACCGCGGAGGCTGCTGCCAGTCATGCCGCTGGGATTATGATCTCTACCAAACAGACGGTGCCAACGCCGTTGCTTTGTATGGTGAAGAAGATGCACCATTTGCGATGAGCCCGAAAGATTTGAAGCTGATTGAATCCATTCCAAAAATGATTGAAATGGGGATCGACAGCTTAAAGATTGAAGGCCGCATGAAATCCATTCACTATGTAGCAACTGTTGTCAGCGTATACCGCAAAGTAATCGATGCTTATTGCGCTGATCCAGAGAACTTTGTGATTCAAAAAGAATGGCTTGAAGAGCTTGATAAGTGCGCCAACAGGGACACTGCGACAGCTTTCTTTGAAGGAACGCCAGGCTATGAAGAGCAAATGTTCGGCGAACACGCCAAGAAAACGACATATGATTTTGTCGGCTTAGTGCTGAATTATGATGAAGATACACAAATGGTCACGCTTCAGCAGCGCAATTTCTTCAAAAAAGGCGACGAAGTGGAATTTTTCGGACCAGAAATCGAAAACTTTACACATACGATTGAAACCATTTGGGACGAAGACGGAAATGAGCTAGATGCTGCCCGCCATCCCCTGCAAATTGTCAAATTCAAACTAGACAAAAAGATTTATCCGAGCAACATGATGAGAAAGGGGAAGTAACAGCCCATGGGTAAGAATCCAGTAGTCATTGGAATCGCAGGAGGTTCCGGTTCAGGAAAAACGAGTGTCACACGGTCCATTTATGAACAGTTTAAAGGACACTCAATTTTAATGATCCAGCAGGACCTTTATTATAAAGACCAAAGCCATCTTCCGTTTGAAGAAAGGCTGAACACAAACTATGATCATCCGCTTGCGTTTGATAATGACTATTTAATCGAGCATATTCAAGATCTATTGAATTACCGCCCGATTGAAAAGCCGATTTATGACTATAAGCTTCACACACGTTCAGAAGAAACGGTTCACGTAGAGCCAAAGGATGTTATTATCCTTGAAGGCATTCTTGTTCTTGAAGACAAAAGGCTTCGTGATCTGATGGATATCAAGCTTTATGTTGATACGGACGCTGACTTGCGTATCATCAGACGGATTATGAGAGATATTAATGAGCGCGGACGCTCTATTGATTCTGTCATTGAACAATATGTGTCAGTGGTCCGTCCGATGCATAACCAATTCGTCGAGCCGACGAAACGATACGCTGATATTATTATCCCGGAAGGCGGTCAGAATCACGTCGCAATTGATCTGATGGTCACAAAAATTCAAACCATTCTTGAACAAAACGCGATTTTGTAATACCATAGCATAGACATAAATAACTCTGACCATATTATGTATAGGCAGGAAGGGAATGTGCGAATTCCCTTCTTTCCCTGTTTATAAACGCGAAATATTTGCAGAACGACACGATTCAGTTTAAGATAAACAGTACCTATATGGGAGAGAAGAACGAGGACTGCCCTGTGTTCTCATTCTTGTATTTTTTAGTTTATGCTCTCATACATAATCGAAGATGTTGAGGGACAACCAGAAGGAGTGAAGGGACATGGCACAAGAGAAAGTTTTTCCTATGACTGCAGAAGGAAAACAAAAACTTGAACAAGAATTAGAATATTTGAAAACGGTTAAACGAAAAGAAGTAGTAGAGCGAATCAAAATTGCGAGAAGCTTCGGAGACCTTTCCGAGAACTCTGAATACGATTCAGCGAAAGAAGAGCAGGCATTTGTAGAGGGCCGCGTGACGACTCTTGAAAATATGATTCGCAATGCGAAAATCATTGAAGATGACGGCGGCTCTAACGTTGTCGGTTTGGGTAAAACCGTCACTTTCGTCGAACTGCCTGACGGTGATGAAGAATCATATACGATCGTCGGAAGCGCGGAAGCTGACCCGTTTGAAGGGAAAATCTCAAACGATTCACCGATCGCAAAAAGCCTCTTGGGCAAAAAAGTAGATGAAGAAGTCACAGTACAAACACCGGGCGGAGAAATGCTCGTGAAAATTGTGAAAATTTCATAATATCTGTTTAGCAGCGAAACACCTCGTCCACAATGTGGGTGAGGTGTTTTTTTATGAAGATATCGAAACGAATGAAGCTGGCAGTCATCGCTTTTTTGATTGTATTTTTTCTGCTTCTGCTGAGACTTGCAGAAATCCAGCTGTTTTTCACAGAATCATTTTCTAAAAAGAAAATTAATTTGATTCAAGAAAGTGTGAAACAGCGGACGGAGGAAGTGCTCATTTCAGATGGAAGAGGCTCTTTTTTAGATCGAAACGGGCGGGCGCTGACAGGACAAAGCGAGCCTGCGGTTGTTTTGTTCCCTTTTCTGCTGACGCAGGATTGGCCGATCAAAAAAGTTGCGGACATCCTCGGCATGTCTGAAGATGATTTGCGCCAGACACTAGGTCAGGCAAAAAAACCGGTCATTTTGCAGCAAAAGAAAATCAAAACACTTTCAAAACAATCTATCACAAAAATCAATTCTTTGAAATATCCCGGCATTTACGGCGTATATATGGAGAATGAAGACAAGCCCAGCCTTGCTTCACATACGATAGGGAGCACGAACCAAGATCCGGCGCTGCTTCGCAAGAAATATCCTGACAAGGAGAGCCTTCCGATTACAACAGAAATCGGAACAACCGGTTTAGAACGGACATTTGACGAGTTTTTGCTTCCGGAACAAGACACAAAGCTTTTATATCATGTGGACGGAAAAGGAAACCCTTTGTTTGGCATGGACGTCAAATATACAGCTGAAGCCAATACATTTTATCCGCTCCAGATCAAAACAACGATCGATCAAAGCATTCAAAAAGCGATGGAGGAGGTATTGGATGAACAGGGGCTGAAAAAGGGAGGAGCTGTGCTGCTGGACATCGAAAATAGCAGTGTTCTGGGAATTGTAAGCAAACCAGATGCAGACGTGTCCCGGCAAAACACACTTCAAAATTATATGCTGACGCCAATCTATCCCGGATCAGTTTTTAAAACAGTCATTGCCGCAGCTGCAATCGAAAATAATATGGTGAAGCCTAGTCAAACCTTTAATTGCAATTTAAACCTGTACGGGGAACCGGGGGACGACAAAGGCACCTTGTCTTTTGATGAAAGTTTTGCCCAAAGCTGTAATTACACATTTACGAGTCTTGCAGAACAATTAATGAAAAAAGACAGCTCGGTTATTGAAGATATGTCCGAGAAGCTGGCTCTCACTGATCGGGCAGGCTGGGAGGGAAAACTGTACCACGAAACCGATTTCCGCCAGCTGTATAACGAAAAAAGCGGCGTGATTTGGGGGGATGAAAAAGACAAATCAGTCAAAAAAGCCATTGCGCAAACAGCAATCGGGCAGAAAAATGTAAAGGTAACGCCGCTGGAGGTAGCCAATATGATGGCGACAATCGCCCGCGGCGGAGAAAAACGGCAGGTGAAAATTGCCGAACAAATTGAGTATAAGAACGGCACAACGCTCGTTACGTTTAAAGATCAGAAGCTCAAAGGGGAAACGATAGACAAATATACGTCACAGCAGCTTCAAAAAATACTGCGGCGGGTAGTAGAATCTCCTTCCGGAACGGGCAGAAGGTTTCAAGATCTTCCGTATACTGTAGCAGGGAAGTCGGGCACAGCCCAGACAGGCAAGCTTTCAAAAGAGAAGGAAACGCTCTACGAAAAATGGTTTGCCGGATATTTTCCCGCGGATAAGCCGAAATACGCTCTAGTTGTTTTACACATGGATACACCGGGAGATAAGGCTCTGACAAATTCGGTGTTTTATGATATTGTTAAAAAAGTACACGAAATTGAAATCAATCAGAAATAGAACAACTTCTCAGCACATGTTAAAATATATGCTGAGCCAAGAGGGATAAAGGAGTGCAGAATTATTGAGCAATAATCAATCTCGTTATGAAAATCGTGATAAACGCAGAAAAGCCAATTTAGTGCTTAACATTTTAATCGCAATCGTATCCATACTAATTGTCGTAGTAGCAGCGAATCTCTTCATTAACAGTCCTTCTAGCAAAGATGTCAGCAAGGATTCTGAAACGGCGCAAAAACAGGAATCTCCGGCTTCAGGAAAGACGGAAAAGAAATCGGATGAGGATATAAAAGACAGCAAGAAAGATACATCTGACAGCGAAAAGGATTCTGAGAAGTCTTCTGACTCTGATTCCAAAAAAGATGATTCTTCTTCTAAAAAAGATGACTCTGATTCAGATTCAAGCTCAGATTCAGCCGGTGACGGGCTTAAAGATGCAAAAGTAACAGAAGGCGGCTCATCGAGCGATGTGGAAAAAACGTATGAAAATCCTGACTGGAAAGCAGTCGGAACTGAGCAGACTGGCGAGCATGCCGCTACTTATGATTCAAGCTCACAAGACTGGGCTGAGATGCTGAAAGCCATTTCGTACGCAACTGGTGTCTCAACAGATAACATGACGGTGCTCTGGCTTGGAAATAACGGCAGCCCTCAGGATGCCAAAGGCAAGATTTTGGACAAGGCGACTGGGAATAAATATCAAGTCACGATTACATGGGTCGATGAAAAAGGCTGGAAGCCGACAAAAGTAGAAAAGCTAAAATAAACAAAAGCAGCCGGGTTAAAACCGGCTGCTTTTGTTTTAGGCTTCAGCTGAGAAATGAACCACCGCGCTGTACAATATTCTTCCTTCTGCCACAGCAGTTTGGTGTGAAACAGATTTCACCCGGAGCATGATGGCTTTATTGTTTTCAATTTGTGTATTGATTTTCTTTTCAAGCTCCTGCAATGAAGCCGCTTCAAAAAATTCCACTTTGTCTTTAATCAGATCTAATTGAAAATTCATGTCTTGACCCTCCAGCTTTCACAAGTCATATGAAGTATAAGCTTTTTTGCGGTCAATGCGCAATATGAGATGGCATAAAATACACAAAGTGTTTTAGTACCTGCTTTTCAGAAGATGTGGTATTATAGGAACTGTTCCATCATTAATCCATAGTATACTTATAGGAATTATTAAATATGGAGTGTGACAAATATGGGCCGTGAATTTATCCCTCTCTTTGAAGATTGGGCAGCAACTTATGATCAAACAGTACAAGGTTTAGATATTCAGTATAAAGAAGCGTTCAGAGGCTACGATCATATCCTTGATGCCATCGTCAGCAAATCTGGAACGCATGTGTTAGAATTTGGCCCGGGGACCGGGAATTTGACAGCTAAGCTGCTCGATGCAGGCAAAACTGTATTTGGAATCGAACCTTCTCCAGCAATGCGTAAACTGGCTTCTGACAAGCTCTCAGGCAGGACGGAAATCGTTGATGGAGACTTCCTGACATTCCCTGAGCCGCCATTTCAGGCTGATACGATTGTCAGTTCATATGCTTTTCATCATTTGACTGACGAAGAAAAGCGGGCTGCCATAAAGCAATATGGCAAATACCTTCACTTGCATGATAAAATAGTGTTTGCCGATACCGTCTTTGAAAATGCGCAAGCGTATCAACAGGCTATCGATAAAGCCCGTTCTCAAGGCTTTTATCAGCTTGCAAATGATTTAGAGACAGAGCATTATCCTACATTGGATGCGTTGAAAGAAATGTTTACAGCTGAAGGTTTTGCAGTCCGATTCACTCAGCAAAACGACTTCGTGTGGATAATGGAGGCGATCAAACGGTAAAGTGAAGGGAATGTGAATAGATGAGACTAGCAGTCATCGGAGCAATGGAAGAGGAAGTTACCATCTTAAGAAACAAACTTGAAAATGCAAAAACAGAAACGATCGCACACTGTGAATTTACAACAGGCGAATATGAAGGAACTGAAGTGATTCTTTTAAAATCAGGAATTGGAAAAGTAAATGCTGCTATCAGCACGACGCTTCTGCTTGACCGTTACAAGCCTGATTATGTCATTAACACAGGCTCAGCCGGCGGATTTCATCATACATTGAATGTAGGGGATGTCGTCATTTCCACTGACGTTCGCCACCATGATGTAGACGTAACGGCTTTTGACTATGAATACGGCCAAGTGCCGGGTCTTCCGGCTGCTTATGCGGCGGATGAAAAGCTGATCAGCATCACTGAAGAAGCGGTATCTGAACTCGACGGCATTCAGGTTGCAAAAGGAACGATTGCAACAGGCGATTCTTTCATGAACGATCCGAAGCGGGTTGAAGAGGTGCGTGCGAGATTTTCTGATCTGTACGCGGTTGAAATGGAGGCTGCGGCAGTGGCTCAAGTATGCCATCAATTTAAAACGCCGTTTGTCGTCATCAGAGCGTTATCAGATATCGCAGGAAAAGAATCACATGTTTCATTTGACCAATTTTTAGAGCAGGCGGCTGTTCATTCAACAGAGCTTGTGTTAAAGGTGATCAAACGAATTCATTAAAACGGGGAGAACGTTCTCCTCCGTTTTTCTCTAAAAACAACCTCTATTAAGGAGGAGGACATATATGACAGTGATTACGGACATTACCGAGCTGATTGGGAATACACCGCTTCTCCGCTTGAAGAACTTTGATGTTCCAGAAGGAGTCGCGGTGTATGCCAAGCTTGAAATGATGAATCCAGGGGGAAGCATCAAAGACAGACTGGGAGATATGCTGATTCGTGACGCGCTCGATTCAGGCAAAGTGAAACCCGGCGGAGTGATTATAGAAGCTACGGCAGGCAATACAGGGATCGGCCTTGCGTTAAGTGCCAGAAAATATGGGCTGAAAGCGATTTTCTGTGTCCCTGAACATTTCAGCAGAGAGAAACAGCAAATTATGCAAGCGCTTGGCGCATCAATCATTCATACACCGCGTCAAGACGGAATGCAGGGAGCCATTCAAAAAGCCATTCAGCTGGAGACTGAAATTGAAAATTCTTATTGCGTTTTGCAATTTAAAAACCGAGTAAATCCATCGACTTACTATAAGACGCTTGGACCTGAAATGTGGGAAGCGCTTGACGGGAATATTCATACATTTGTCGCAGGGGCAGGATCAGGGGGCACATTCGCAGGGACAGCTTCCTTCTTAAAAGAAAAAAATCCAGCAGTCAAAACGGTGATTGTTGAACCGGAGGGCTCGATTTTAAACGGAGGAGAGACCCACGCTCATAAAACAGAGGGCATCGGCATGGAGTTTATCCCCGATTATATGGATAAGAGCCATTTTGACGAGATCTACACCGTAACAGATGAGAATGCGTTTAGACTTGTGAAAGAAGCGGCAGAAAAAGAAGGCCTGCTGATCGGAAGCTCTTCAGGTGCAGCGCTTTATGCGGCATTGGAGGAAGCGAAAAAAGCATCCGCTGGAACTAATATTGTCACAGTATTTCCTGACAGCAGCGATCGATATATCAGCAAACAAATATACGAAGGAGGCATCTGATATGAAGAAAAAAACATTGATGATACATGGCGGAATCACAGGTGATGAGAAAACAGGCGCAGTTTCCGTGCCGATTTATCAAGTAAGCACGTACAAGCAGCCGAAAGCAGGGCAGCATACAGGCTACGAGTATTCAAGAACGGCCAATCCGACTCGAACCGCTCTCGAAGCACTTGTGACAGAACTGGAAAGCGGGGAAGCAGGCTATGCGTTCAGCTCAGGAATGGCTGCCATTACAGCAGTTATGATGCTGTTTAACAGCGGAGATCATGTCGTGTTGACTGATGATGTGTACGGCGGAACATATCGCGTGATGACAAAGGTGCTTAACCGTCTTGGCATTGAATCAACATTTGTTGATACGAGCAGCAGGGAAGAAGTTGAAAAAGCGATTCGCCCTAATACAAAAGCCATTTATATTGAAACTCCGACAAACCCGTTGCTCAAAATCACTGACCTGACGCTCATGGCTGATATCGCAAAAAAAGCGGGTGTTCTGCTTATCGTAGACAATACCTTTAATACTCCTTATTTTCAACAGCCGCTTACTTTAGGCGCTGATATCGTACTGCACAGTGCGACAAAATATCTTGGCGGACACAGTGATGTCGTCGGAGGTTTAGTTGTGACAGCTTCGAAAGAGCTTGGAGAAGAGCTGCATTTTGTGCAAAACTCCACAGGCGGCGTGCTCGGCCCTCAAGATTCCTGGCTGTTAATGAGAGGAATCAAAACGTTGGGACTCAGAATGGAAGCGATCGATCAAAATGCGCGGAAAATCGCAAGCTTTCTTGAGAATCACCCTGCTGTCCAAACGTTATATTACCCTGGTTCTTCAAATCATCCCGGACATGAGCTTGCAAAAACGCAAGGATCGGGCTTCGGCGGCATGATCTCCTTTGATATTGGCAGTGAAGAACGGGTTGATGCGTTTTTAGGAAATCTGAAACTGTTTACCATTGCTGAAAGCCTAGGGGCGGTTGAAAGCTTAATTTCTGTTCCTGCAAGAATGACACATGCCTCTATTCCGAGAGAACGCCGGCTTGAGCTCGGCATTACGGACGGCTTGATCAGAATTTCTGTAGGAATTGAAGATGCGGAAGACTTGTTGGAAGATATCGGCCAAGCGCTTGAAAATATATAACAAATGGATAGAATTACTTTCTCTGTAAGCCGCCGGATTATATTATAATAGTCGTATACTATGAATCTGGCAGGTGATTCTTTTGAACAAAAATAGAATGAAATCTTTAAAAGAAGACTACAAGCATTTTGCTTTTACATTGCTTGCAGTCAGCACTTTTTTATATATAGGCGCAGTTCTCCCTGATCAAGGTTTAACATTAGGCCAGAAATCGACGATGTTTTTAGCGGATTGCGTATTTTTAGCCGGTGCCTTCTTTTGCGCTGACCGTTCACTTATTTACAAGAAGCGTTTGGAAGAAGCCGACGAATAAAAAAACAGCCATCATCAGCGATGGCTGTTTTTCTGTTATTGTTCTCGAAGTTCTTTTCCCATGCCTTTTAAAAACTGAAGGCCGAAGCCGACGGCTCTGTTGATATCAGGATCGTTCATTGCTTTTAACAGGTCGAGAATCCCGACTTTCTTGTCTTCTTTTAAAAAGCTTTGTGCCTGTTCAGTCCCAGCCATTACGCTTTCTAAAAGCTTTGCTGTAAACTCAGGATCGGCTTTTGTCAATGCGCCTCCGGCAGCCATCATCGTGTTGATGAGGTTGGTGACAGGCTCGCGGGAAACTTGGCCAAGCGCAATCTTGGCAATGTCTTCCTTCGCTCTGAGCATGCTTGTTGCCGCATCAAAAATTCCAAGATCATTGAGTTCATTCATTAACGTCATCGTTTTAGAGACGGCGTCCTCATTTTCCGCCAGCAGCTCTTTCAGTTCTTCTATTTTTTCAAGCTTAATTTGCTCAGCTGTTTTTGTTTCTTTTTTGATCGTCGTAATCGGAGTGGCCATTCGTTTTCCTCCTATCGTTTAATCAGTCAGATGGACATAGCCAGGGCGGTTCCATTTTCTTTCTGCTTCGACTCCGTTTTGCGGATGCCGTTTTTTGTTGCGCGGATTTGTTTTTGGAAGCGGCGCTGTTTCACAGCCGCCAAGCACTTCCATGCGGACCTTTGTCTGTTTATAAGCAGGCGTGTTCGTCCGTTTATCAGCTGCAGGGCCCGTCAAGAAGTTAATCGCTGACTCCTTGTCTGTCGAGTTCATTGGCAGATAGAGTTCATTTTTCCGTACCCGGTCTGTGATCAGCGCGTTCAATTTGACTGCTCCGAACGGAGAAACGAGCCGTACAAGCGAACCGTCACAAACACCTCGCTCTTGTGCAAGCTCAGGTGAGATCTCAACGAATACATTCGGCACTTTCGCTTGGATGCCTTTCGATTTATTTGTCATGTTTCCTTCGTGGAAATGCTCCAGCATCCGGCCGTTATTGATATGAAGGTCATATTCCTCCGGAAATGCCGCTGGCTCGGTCCAATCAGAAAGGGCAAAGCGGGCTTTTTTGTCAGGGAAATTAAATCCGTCTTCATACAGAAGCGGTGTGCTTTCACCTGTGAAGCTGCCCCATAGGAAGCTGTTCCAGCCTTCAAGCACCTCATAGCTTGCTTTGGCAAACAGAGGAGAAAGACTCGCCATTTCAGAGAAAATGTCACTTGGATGGCTGTAATTCCAATTCGCTCCTAAACGGTTTGCCACCTCTTGAATAATCCACCAGTCCGGTTTTGCGTCACCAAGCGTCGGAAGCGCCTGATACAATCGCTGGACACGGCGTTCTGTGTTGGTAAATGTTCCGTCTTTTTCAAGTGAAGGAGTGGCCGGCAAGACGACATCAGCATATTGAGCTGTTCTTGACAGGAAGATGTCCTGTACCACGAAGAAATCAAGGCTTGATAAAATATCATGCACATGGTTCGCGTTTGAATCGACCAGTGCCATATCCTCACCGACAAGATACATAGCTTTCATTTTTCCTTCTTCAATGGCATGAAGCATTTGAATATTATCTAAACCAGGCTTTCCATCAATCTCGACACCATATGCCTCTTCAAATTTAGCGCGTGCTTTGTCATCTGTAATATGCTGATATCCCGGCAGCCAGCCAGGCAATGTTCCCATATCACATGCGCCTTGCACGTTATTGTGTCCGCGCAGAGGATAAGCGCCGGCACCTGGACGGCGATAGTTGCCCGTAGCGAGAAGCAGGTTTGAAATGGCTGCTGATGTATCAGAACCGCCTGTATTTTGTGTGACACCCATTCCCCAAAGGACACAAGTGCCGTCAGCATCACGAATCATTTCAGCAATTTGAATGATGTTTTCTTTTGAAAGGCCTGTGATGCGTTCTGCATAATCAAGCGTATACGTTTTAAGGGTTTCTTTATAATCTTCAAAGTAATTGACGTTCTCATCAATAAACGCCTGATCGTGCCAGCCTTGGTCGATCATATATTTCGTAACAGCCATCAGCCAAACTTGGTCTGTGCCTTGTTTAGGGCTGATGAACAGATCAGATCGCTCAGCCATCTCATTTTTACGCAGGTCAGCAACAATCAGTTTTTGACCGTGGAGCTTGTGTGCCCGTTTGACGCGTGTTGCGAGCACTGGGTGTCCTTCCGCCGGATTGGCACCGACAATGATGACCAGGCCTGCTTTGGCAATATCTTTAATCGTGCCGGCGTCACCGCCCATGCCGACAGTGCGGAACAATCCGTCTGTAGCAGGAGACTGGCAGTAGCGTGAGCAGTTATCGACGTTGTTTGTTTCAAATACCTGACGCGCTAGTTTTTGAATGACGTAGTTTTCTTCATTCGTAATTTTAGAAGAAGAAATAAACCCTACAGAGCCTTTACCGTACTGCTCTTTAATTGATCCTAATCTGCTTGCGACAAGATCGAGGGCTTCTTCCCAAGAAGATTCCACAAAGGCTCCGTTTTTACGGATTAAAGGCTTTGTGATCCGCTCTTTTGAATTGACAAAATCCCAGCCGAATTTCCCTTTGACACATGTGGAAATTGCGTTAACCGGAGCATCAGAAACAGGCTGGATCTTTAAAATATCCCGTCCTTTTGTCCATACTTCAAATGAACATCCGACACCGCAGAACGTACATACAGTTTTCGTTTTTTTCGTTCTCGTTTCACGCATTGCCGCTTCGACTTCAGAAATGGCAAAAATGCTGCCATACCCCGGTTCAACATTTTTCACGAGATCAATCATCGGTTCCATGACGTCCTCTTTAATGCCTGTCATAAAACCAGCCTGCCCGAGCATTGATTTTTCCATCAGTGCATTACATGGACATACTGTTACACACTGACCGCAGCTGACACAGGAAGATTCATTGATCGGAACTCCCTCATCCCAAATGACGCGAGGGCGTTCGCGTTCCCAGTCGATTGAGAGTGTTTCATTTACCTGAAGGTTTTGACAGACCTCAACACACTGGCCGCAGGCAATACATTGGTTTGGATCATAGCGGTAAAAAGGATGAGACATATCAACCGCGCAAGAAGGATCTTCTTTTGGCGTGTATGGGTATTTTTGATGCTCGATCCCCATCATTTCCGCTGTATTATGCAGCGTACAGTTTCCATTGTTGTTATCGCAAACTGTACAATACAGCAAATGATTTTCAAGAAGGCGGTCCATCGCTTCGGTTTGCGCTTCTTTCACTCGATTTCCTGAAAGATCAATAGACATCCCGTTTTCTGCAACCGTCGCGCATGAACGAACCAGCTTGCCGTTTGCCTCTACTATGCAAGTATCACAAGTTTGAATCGGGTCAACCTCTGGTACGTGGCAAATCTGCGGGTACTCAATTCCGTTTTCATTTAAAATATCTAAAATTGTGGCCCCTGCTCGTGCTTGAATTTCTGTTCCGTCTACACGGACACTGATCGACTTAACGTCCATCATATTCATATTCCCCTCCATCTTTCTTTCAAGAAGTCAAAAAAAGCCATGTATAGATACACCTGCCCTTAATTCTAAGAAGGTGTAAACACACATGGCGGAATAGTTCACTAGCAAGTCTTACTAACAGACCAATCCTTGATTTTTATAAAACGATAGACTCATAACAAGATCCTATTACAAATCCATCAACACTGCTTTTATTATAATGTGATATTTATTATAATACAATATGGCAGGAAAATTTTAACCAAGTGAAATGTCCTGAGGGGAACCGGGAAAAGCCTTTATAAGGCAATATCGGAAGGGGTAATCAGCATGTCTAAAAAAATTCATGAATTCAATGATATCATTCGAAAACTTCGCAAAGAATTGTTCGGAAAAGGGCCTGAGAGAATTCATACTGTATTTGTAGAAAACATGGCAGTTTCAACACTATACGGAAATCTGAGTGCAAGCGAGCAGTTTATCGCCCGCACGCCTGAAGGAAGAGAGATGGTACATGCGGCCCGGACAAGCCTAATTCAAGACCTTTATTCCAAACAAACACCGGAAGGAATGGAGGAACTCATGGGAGCTAAGCTAGTCCATTTGTTTTCTGATATTAAAATTGAGGAAAACATCGCTGTATCTGTATTTGTTTTTGACCGAAAAATAGATGAGCAAAAAGAAGCTCTGCAAAGCTAGTATATTTGTTATTGACACAAATTTGTCACATTTGATATGATGTTGCTACAGTTATAGAAGGCTAAAGCAATGGAATGTATGCACGAACTGTATATATTCTCTTTCAATATCTTCATACTGCTTGATATTGTTGTATGGGTATGCATACAAGTTAGGCAGCATTCAAACGCCTGGTTTGACACAGGTTATTTGAGTGCTGCCTTTTTTATTGCCTTTCTTGCATAACTGTGAGAAAAGAAGAAGTAATGGAGGCGTTTAATTATGGCTTTTCGAAAACCGGATGAAATAGCGGAAGCAGCAATTGAAGCAGGGATGAAAAAAATAAAGCTTCCGCTGCCGTCACTGCTCGTGCTGGGGTTTTTAGGCGGTGCATTTATCGCGCTTGGGTATTTGCTTGATATCAGGGTAATCGGCGATCTTCCGAAAGAATGGGGGAGCCTGTCCAGTTTGATTGGAGCAGCAGTATTTCCAGTCGGCCTGATCCTTGTCGTACTCGCTGGCGCTGAACTGATCACAGGCAATATGATGTCAGTTGCGATGGCGCTATTTTCGAGAAAAATCTCAGTAAAAGAGTTAGCGATTAACTGGGGAATCGTCACAATTATGAACTTAATCGGCGCATTGTTTGTTGCGTACTTTTTCGGGCATTTGGTTGGATTGACTGAAACAGGTCCTTATTTAGAAAAAACGATTGCCGTTGCCCAAGGAAAGCTTGATATGAGCTTTGGCAAGGTTCTCATTTCCGCCATCGGCTGTAACTGGCTTGTATGTCTTGCAGTGTGGCTTTCTTTCGGCGCCCAAGACGCAGCAGGAAAAATCCTTGGCATCTGGTTCCCAATCATGGCTTTTGTGGCTATCGGATTTCAGCACGTTGTCGCCAACATGTTTGTGATTCCTGCTGCCATTTTTGCAGGCTCATTCACGTGGGGGCAGTTCATCGGAAACATCATTCCGGCTTTTATCGGTAATGTCATCGGCGGAGCTGTATTTGTCGGTCTCATTTATTTTATTGCATATCATAAGAAAGACCGTTCCAGAAAAGAAATGAAGCAGGTGTCATGACCAACGGGCAAATCCATTCGATGATTTGCACAATTTCCGTCCATTTTTAGAAAAAGATGTTTACAAAATGGAATTTGGTGGATATACTTACAAAGTAAGAAAAAAAGCAAAGGAGGCTGAACCAAAATGACAATGAGACAACGACGTCAACCTGTACGTGATACACATGTAAAAGTTCATGGTTTATTCAGCCTGTGGAAGAGTTCGTGTCCTTCCTTAACCGATGCTTATCGCACGCATTAAATTCGGAATAGTCGGACATACGCAACTCCCCGCAGGCAGTAGAGGCATTGGTGTCTTCTTTGTCTGCGGTTTTTATTTGCCCGCGGCAGAAGGGGTGTGCCGCGGGTTATTTCGCTTGATGCGGACTTTGAAAGGGGGTGAGCGATATGACGATTAACCTATTCTTTTTAACGTTAACGATTAAAAAACGGTTTAAAAGCCTGGAAGAATTCGAACGAGAACAGCAGATTGAACAAATTTATGATGAAATGAAAGAGTCTCAGTTAAAGCATCTTTATTTAACAAACTGGCGCTAAAAGCAACGAAAAAAACTGAAGGGGGAATGGCATATGCTTAGAATGGAACTATTGATGCATTATACTATGGAGAAGGACCAAGTTTAGCGAAACAGCTGTCAAGAAAATGCCTGCCTGCATACAATAAATCAACGTTACTGTGAGGCAGGTGATGGCATGATGAACGATTATCAAAAAAGGCTGCCGTCGATTGGCCATGGTTATGCGTCCATGCCGCATTCCTTCAAACATGGTTATGGAAATCCATTCCGACAGCAGAGGCTGATGGCAATGCAGCAGCAAAGGCTGTATGTATTCCCTTATCATTGGCATTAGAAAGAGGGCAGAAAACATTTTGTTTTCTGCTTTTTTTGCGGAAAAAAATGAAAAAGTTTAGTTCTATTGAAACATTTTTCAATACATTGCCGTCTAGTTGATACCTTCCTTCACTTTTAGAATGAAGATGATGTTTATTTTTTTAAGATAATAAATAAACATAGGAAACCAAAAGCAGGTGTTTAAAATGCTAGAAAATAGACTCTATAAACGATCAGATTTTTGGAAATTATTTTCTCGGAAATATAAGCTAACCAAAACAATTGAGCATATGATGATTGACTCTATAGATATACAAGAAAATGACAGAATTTTAGAAATTGGAATTGGAAACGGCACTGTCTTTAAAAGCATAACCAAGAAACTAGAAAAGGGAAGCCTAAAAAGCATTGATCCTTCAAAACGAAAGGTAAGACAGATATCACGTGCGAATCGAAAGAACATGGGGAACGGGGAGGTTTTTCATGGCTATCCAGAGGACATTCCCTTTGATGACCGTACCTTTAATAAAGTCTTTTCTTTACATACGGTTCAAAGCTGCACCAATATTAGGCTTGCATTAAGAGAAATTTACAGGGTACTTCAAATTGACGGCCGGTTTTATATCAGTATTGACACAAATACCGGTGAAAAAGAGAAAACGTATATTCAACTGCTGAAAGACCAGCATTTCAGGGATCTTTCTGTTATCAGGCGTGATTCCTGTCTATGTATTGTGGCTGTCAAATAAAAAATTTCTCGGGAAATATATCCAAGATCCTCGCATTAGGATTTGGGTATATTTTCTTAATTTTTTATTTTTTGCATATACTTTATATTAAAAAAAGTTTTTTTCATATAAACTTATAACAGAAGAAAGAACAAAGAGGTGATATCAGACAGGGCAGACATTCTTTGTGAACAAAAGGAATGAATATTCATTCCGCAAACGAATCGGAGGTTGTAGATTACATGTTATCCGCATCCAGCAGTAAATACGACATGATTATAAAAGCGTCAGTCTCACTTTTTACGGAAAGGGGTTTTGACGCTACCACTATTCCTATGATAGCTGAACGTGCTCATGTAGGGACAGGAACGATCTATCGTTATTTTGACAGCAAAGAAACACTCGTCAACGTACTGTTTCAAGAAAGCATCCAGCGATTTACGGAAAAACTGAAGCAAGACGTTTCAGAATTGCCTGTCAGAGAAGGCTTTCACCACGTATTTTGCTGTCTCGTTCAGTTTACGAAAGAGAGCGACTATGCGCTTTTTTTTCTTGAAACCAAAAAAGACGCTCATTACTTAAATCATACAAGCAAAAAAATGATAGAAAATCTGACTCAAATGCTTGATGACTATTTTAATAAGGGAAAAGCGGAAGGCGTGATTCGCAGCCTGCCCTCTAATGTGTTAATTGCGATTGTATTAGGGGCGTTTCTCAAGATATATCAGCTCGTTCAAACAGGTGATATAGAGATGGACACTGATTTAATTACTGAATTGGAACAATGCTGCTGGGACGCCATTAAGCTTCATTCATCACAAAAATAGGAAAGGGAGATGTTAATGAAACAGGCAAGCGCAATACCTCAGCCCAAAACATACGGACCTTTAAAAAATCTTCCGCATCTGGAAAAAGAACAGCTTTCTCAATCCTTATGGCGGATAGCTGATGAATTGGGGCCGATTTTCCGTTTTGATTTTCCGGGAGTATCCAGTGTTTTTGTCTCGGGCCACAATCTTGTGGCTGAAGTGTGTGATGAAAGCCGCTTCGACAAGAACCTTGGCAAAGGCTTGCAAAAGGTGCGCGAATTCGGGGGAGATGGCTTATTTACAAGCTGGACGCACGAACCGAACTGGCAAAAAGCCCACCGCATTTTGCTGCCGAGTTTTAGTCAAAAAGCGATGAAAGGCTATCATACTATGATGCTGGATATCGCAACCCAGTTGATTCAAAAGTGGAGCCGGTTAAACCCTAATGAAGAAATTGATGTAGCAGACGATATGACACGTCTGACGCTTGATACGATTGGGTTGTGCGGGTTTAACTATCGATTCAACAGCTTTTACCGTGATTCACAGCATCCGTTTATCACCAGTATGCTCCGTGCCTTAAAAGAGGCGATGAATCAATCAAAAAGACTGGGCCTGCAAGATAAGATGATGGTGAAAACGAAGCTGCAGTTTCAAAAGGATATAGAAGTCATGAACTCCCTGGTCGATAGAATGATAGCGGAGCGAAAGGCGAATCCGGATGAAAACATCAAGGATCTCTTGTCTCTCATGCTTTATGCCAAAGATCCAGTAACCGGTGAAACGCTGGATGATGAAAACATAAGGTATCAAATCATCACATTTTTAATTGCTGGACATGAGACGACAAGCGGTTTGCTTTCCTTTGCGATTTATTGTCTGCTTACACATCCGGAAAAACTGAAAAAAGCTCAGGAGGAAGCGGATCGCGTGTTAACGGATGACACGCCTGAATATAAACAAATCCAGCAGCTCAAATACATTCGGATGGTTTTAAATGAAACCCTCAGACTGTATCCAACAGCTCCGGCTTTTTCTCTATATGCGAAGGAGGATACTGTTCTAGGCGGGGAATATCCGATCAGTAAAGGGCAGCCAGTCACTGTTTTAATTCCAAAACTGCACCGGGATCAAAACGCTTGGGGACCGGATGCGGAAGATTTCCGTCCAGAACGGTTTGAGGATCCTTCAAGTATCCCTCACCATGCGTATAAGCCGTTTGGAAACGGACAGCGCGCTTGTATTGGCATGCAGTTTGCTCTTCAAGAAGCGACAATGGTTCTCGGTCTTGTATTAAAGCATTTTGAATTGATAAACCATACTGGCTACGAACTAAAAATCAAAGAAGCATTAACGATCAAGCCGGATGATTTTAAAATTACTGTGAAACCGCGAAAAACAGCGGCAATCAATGTACAGAGAAAAGAACAGGCAGACATCAAAGCAGAAACAAAGCCAAAAGAAACCAAACCTAAACACGGCACACCTTTACTCGTTCTTTACGGTTCAAACCTTGGGACAGCTGAGGGAATAGCCGGTGAACTGGCTGCTCAAGGCCGCCAGATGGGCTTTACAGCTGAAACGGCTCCGCTTGATGATTATATCGACAAGCTCCCTGAAGAAGGGGCAGTCGTCATTGTAACGGCTTCTTATAATGGGGCGCCGCCTGATAATGCTGCCGGCTTTGTAGAGTGGCTGAAAGAGCTTGAGGAAGGCCAATTGAAAGGTGTTTCCTATGCGGTATTCGGCTGCGGAAACCGGAGCTGGGCCAGCACGTATCAGCGGATTCCCCGCCTGATTGATGACATGATGAAAGCAAAGGGGGCATCGCGTTTAACAGAGATTGGGGAAGGTGACGCCGCCGATGATTTTGAAAGCCATCGTGAGTCTTGGGAAAACCGCTTCTGGAAGGAAACGATGGACGCATTTGATATTAACGAAATAGCCCAGAAAGAAGACAGGCCTTCATTATCGATTACTTTTCTCAGTGAAGCGACGGAAACGCCGGTTGCTAAAGCATATGGCGCGTTTGAAGGGATTGTGTTAGAGAATCGCGAACTCCAGACAGCTGACAGCACGCGTTCAACCCGCCATATCGAATTGGAAATTCCGGCTGGTAAAACATATAAAGAAGGCGATCATATCGGAATCCTGCCGAAGAACAGCAGGGAGCTTGTTCAGCGGGTTCTCAGCCGATTCGGTTTGCAGTCCAATCATGTGATAAAAGTAAGCGGAAGCGCTCATATGGCTCATCTGCCGATGGATCGGCCGATCAAAGTAGTGGATTTATTGTCGTCCTATGTAGAGCTGCAGGAACCGGCATCAAGGCTTCAGCTTCGGGAGCTGGCCTCTTATACAGTCTGTCCGCCGCATCAAAAAGAGCTGGAACAGCTCGTTTCAGATGCTGGCATTTACAAAGAGCAGGTACTTGCAAAACGTCTTAACATGCTTGATTTTTTAGAGGATTATCCTGCCTGCGAAATGCCGTTTGAACGGTTTTTAGCACTTTTGCCATCACTAAAACCGAGATACTATTCCATTTCAAGTTCACCGAAAGTTCATGCTAATATCGTGAGCATGACGGTAGGAGTTGTGAAAGCCTCAGCATGGAGCGGCCGAGGTGAATACCGGGGTGTCGCCTCTAATTATTTAGCAGAATTGAATACAGGTGATGCAGCAGCCTGTTTCATTCGTACGCCGCAGTCCGGATTCCAGATGCCGGATAATCCTGAAACGCCTATGATTATGGTCGGGCCGGGCACAGGAATTGCGCCATTCAGGGGCTTTATTCAGGCAAGATCGGTTTTGAAGAAGGAAGGAAGCACTCTTGGTGAAGCGCTTTTATACTTCGGCTGCCGCCGCCCGGACCATGACGACCTTTACAGAGAAGAGCTGGATCAAGCGGAACAGGACGGTTTGGTCACAATCCGCCGATGCTACTCACGCGTCGAAAACGAACCAAAAGGATATGTCCAGCACTTGCTCAAGCGAGATACGCAGAAATTGATGACACTCATTGAAAAAGGGGCTCATATTTACGTATGCGGTGATGGATCGCAAATGGCTCCTGACGTAGAGAAAACTTTGCGATTGGCGTATGAAGCTGAAAAAGGAGCAAGTCAGGAAGAATCAGCTGAATGGCTGCAAAAGCTGCAAGATCAAAAACGTTATGTAAAAGACGTTTGGACAGGAATGTAAAATATAAAATCCCGCCAATCTGATTGGCGGGATTGCTTTGCATATGAGAAAACCGGCACGATAATGAAATCTACTGAAAAGGATGTTATAGGGAGTATCGCGCCGGCCTTATTATTCATATCGGCATGCAGAGGCAAAAGTTTAGTTCTTTTTACCTTATTTTTAAAAATAAATAGTCTGAAAGTCTTGTTTTTGATTTTCAACTCAGGCTTTTGGCATTTTGTTCTTTCTTATTCCTTAAGATCAGTCATCTGTTGAAGATTGATGCTTGAATTGCTGTTCCACATGCTTACGGTAATGAAAGTCATGAATCAGCCGAATGGTCGGCCTGATTAACAGCAGCAAGCTTCCGATCGCAAACAGCCATATCCCTGCCGACATTAATCGGTCATAAAAAAAGAAAAAGCTCCCTACGAGAAACAAAGCACCAATGATAAAATCGTTTACTGTATAAAGAATCTTATATCGTTTTTTGAAAAAAAGCTCATATCGTTTCAGCTCTTTTTGGATGTCACGTTCTTCATTTCCTTTCATTATCATCCCTCCATTCAATTTTGGCTTACCCTTACGTAAACGGCATGTAAACATAAGGGCTGCCTTGCTGAAAGGAGACATAATCAACGATCAGAAACTAAAGTGAAAAAGTAATCCGCATAGGATCTCTTTTTTATGATTTCATCGCCTGAACAATAAGAGCAGTCAAAGCTTTTGCCCCTTTAGGAACCAAGTGAACACCATCAGGGGTAAAATATTCTGGATGCTGAAGAGCTTCTGTATGCCAGTCAACTAACGTAACATTTTGATGTGCGTGGGCCTGGTGCTGTAAAGACTCATTAACCTTGCTTTCCCATTGGCGGGGAACCCGTGTATTGACAAGATAGATATGAGCTTTTGAGAAAGATTGAAGCAGTTGTTCGATTTGGCTGTTTGTAAAGTAGCCATTGGTTCCAAGCTCAATGATGACAGCCTTGTTCGGCTGATTAAAAGACTTGTATTCCCTTGCGAGTTCCAAAGCTTGAGACATTTGTCTCCCCACCTTTCCATCAATCGTCACATGTGAAAGTGACTGACGCAGGTGTGAAGAAATATCAAGCATGACGGAATCTCCTATAGCTAACACCTCTTTCGCAGTGTCTGCTGGTTTTTTCGCCTGTTGAGATTGCGTGTCTTTCTTTTTATGAGTCTCTTGCCCACTATCTTTGTTTTCCTTTTGACGTTGATCGGATTCTGTTGTCTTTTGTTCAGGATTGTGTTTTTTATCTGCTGCAGCGTTCTTTTTATCCCCAGAAGCCTGGCTGGTGTCAGCATTTGTTTCTTGTGAGCTATATGTCCATTTGGTAGGGTGCTTTTGCTCGCCGGCTAGCCCTGACAGCCCGCCTGCAAAAATAAGTATAGCGAAAATGATGAAACCAATTGACATTTTGCTGATGACAGATGTCGTTTTCCATTCCTTGATTCTATGTATAAAAACACGGCGGAAAAATGACCTAAATCCCTGTGTCCGTATCGGCTTCTCAATAAAATGGTAGGAAAGCTCGGCAAGTATACATGTCACAATGACCTTTAGCACGATATGCCAAAAAACAGGGTTTCCGATTTCTTGAACTGGCGTGCTTAACACAATAACAGGGTAGTGCCAAAGATAAATTCCGTAAGACCTCGTTCCAAGCCACCGAAGCGGCCTCCATGAAAGCAGATTGCCTAAAAAGCTGCTCGGATGGCAAACACATGCAATAAGGATTGCGGCAGTCACGCTAATGAATAGCATTCCGCCTCTGTAAAGAAAAGGCTCGTATTCATCTGTGAAATAGACACACAACACTAAAATACAAAATGCCGAAAATTCAGTGGCGTGCAAAGTGTGCTTCAGTTTGCTAGGCAGCCTGTTGGAAGACAGCCTTTTCATCGGCCATACCAAAGCCAAGGCACATCCGATGAGAAGTCCAAACGAACGAGTGTCTGTGCCATAGTAAACGCGGCTCGGATCTCCGCCAGGTTCATACAGTACGCTCATCATCACGGCTGAACAAAGCGCAAGCAATGATATCACCGCAGCCAATCTGGCGCGGCTTTTCATTATGTACATTCCAACAACTAAGAACATCGGCCATATGATATAAAATTGTTCTTCAATCGCCAGCGACCAAAGGTTTTTTAGAGGTGATGGGGAACCGAAACTATCAAAATATGATAGCTTGTGAAAAATAAACCACCAATTGCTCATATAAAAGAGAGAAGAGATCGCATCTCCACGTAGAGTGTGCAATAGTTCTCGATCAAACAATACGACCCACACAACAGTGGAAAAGATCATAAGGTACGCTGCCGGCAGAAGCCGCCGAATGCGGCGCACCCAAAAATCCCGAAAATCAAGATTGATATCATTTCCATATGCCGGTAATAGAATAGATGTAATCAAATATCCGGATAAAACAAAAAAGATATCAACTCCGATAAAACCACCGTTAGCCCAATTGAAATTTAGGTGATAAGCGATAACTGACAGGACGGCAAAAGCGCGAAGGCCATCAAGTCCAGGGATGTATCGATGATGCTCTGTCTTGTGATACATGGGTATTCCTCCAATAGTATGCAAATATTCTCGTTGTTTTTGGTAGCGAGGTTACGACCTCGAATAGAGAAGAGAGAAAACATCCATAATCTTAGATGGATGTTTTTATTTTATCGAATATAACGTTCTCCCACGAGCAAGTTTGAAATGACGCCGGTTGGAATTGTAAACTCTGTAACGCCCATATAGCCGGGGGCGACTTCATATTCGTCAAATGAGATCACAAGTTTATGGTCTTCAGTAATGTAAAACGTCTGATCAGGAAGAATCGTTTTGAACGGTTCTGCATCTTCGTCAGTGAGCCAATATATTTTATTTGGATCTTCCTTCATTTGCTGTTTCATTTGTTCTTTGATGTTTTGACTGATGACTTTGATATAGCGCTCATCTTTGAATAAGCTTTTTAATGTAAGTAAAATATCATTCTTTTTGTCAATTGTAATATAACGGCTTTGTGTGTAGGAAGATGCTTGTGTTGTTTCAATATTGCGCCGGATAGAGAGTAAATCTGGCGTGTCTGTGACCGTCTCGTAATCACTGTAGATGCTGAGATGCCCTTTTTTGTTTTTGGATGTGGACTGTATAAACTCTTTATACAGCTGCTGGCTTTCTTTCAAGTATTTCTGGTTAATGCTGTTTTCAAGCTCTTTATTAGAAAGCCCGGACAAAGCAGGTGTTTTGACATCAATGCTTGATTGGTCTTTTTCCTCTTTGATTTCAATAAAGGTGATCGCTTTGACGATTTTGCCGATGACAGGGATCTTGGACATAGCCTGAGCGGCGTCCGGGTTGATATTAACAAGCGCAGTGAATAAAATAGCTGCAGCGATTGCTGCTGATGTCGGCCACATGACGATTCTTTTCTTTTTTGGTTCTTGCTGAAGGGCTTTTTCAACAATGATATCCAATTCTTTAGGAATCTGAACATTTTTATATTCTTCTCTTAATTGCTGTAATCTCTTATCCATTAAGAAAGATCCTCCTTCGTCAATTGAATGCGCATCAGCTTCAATGCTCTGTATAGGCGCGTTTTGACGGTATTCGTGTTTTCTCCTGTAATTTCCGCAATTTCTTCTAATTTGAGGTCTTCAAAAAAACGTAAAATAATAATGGTTTTATAGCGGTACGGCAATTCGTCAAGCGCTTCATGGAGATCAGTATCCTTGTAATGGTCTTCCTTTCCTTTGCTTAAAAATTCTATCGTTTCGTCGTCCATCACTCTTATCTTTTTTTGTTTGCGCAAAAAATCAATGGCTGTCCGTACTAAAATTTTATAAAACCAGCTTTTTATCGTCCCAGGGTTCCTGACCGTTTCAACTGAGCTCAGCGCTTTTTTTATCGATTCCTGAACAATATCTAATGCGTCATCTTGATTTTTCACATAACTGAAAGCCAACCTGTAGAAATCTTGCTTATGGTCAGTTATGCATGTGACAAGCAACGCTTTTGTTGTTTGTTTTTTCTTCATTGCAATAAAGGGCTCCTTTTTGAATATACGTATATCGTAGGCTGTTACCTAGGATAGACGCGGCAGGCTGAAAAATAGTTTGCGCAGAATCACATTTTTTTAAAAGAGAGAAGTAAATCAGCATGGGGGGTTTATGCATAAAAAAACAAGGCTTGTTTTGTACAAGCCTTGTTTTGGTTAAGCGATGCGAATATTATTCCAAATAATGTTTTTTGAAATCTGAATGGATAGAAAATTTACGGCGCAACTGGATGAGATTTTTCCCGAAGCTCTCTTCTAAAAGCTCTCTATGCTTTTTCAGAATTTCCATGAGGTACAGATCATGAATGATCACTTCAGTAATAGGCATGACTAAACCTACATGCATCGTCCATGCAGCACGGCTGTCGTTGCCAAGTGAGACAATGCCTGCTACTACTTCTGAATCGTCTCCGCTATAGACAAGCCACCGTCCGTCATACTCTTCTGTAATTTCACTGCTCATATCATGAAGGTAAACATTGGAAAAATCAGATACGATGTCTCCGTACGCAATAATGGTGACAATAACGCCTTGTTCTGCCGCCTGTTTTAGCTCTGATTCTATCTCCTCAAAATCCTCTTTCCATATTTCTAAGAGGATTCTTTTTTTGGCAGATAAAATACAAGCCTTCACCTTTTCAAGAATTTCACTGCGGCCGGTGATATTCCAGATGTTTTCCCGGTCATTAGCAGTCTGCTCGAACTTTTCAAAATATTTCTCAGCCTGATCAAAATGCTCTTCCGCTTTGAGCCGGCGGTTTTTAATCAGTTCTTTTGCGGGGACTGGAACATACTGAGGTGTATTTCCATGACTGACAAAAACATCTCCCCTTATGACAAGGCTTTCCAAGACTTCATAAATTTTAGAACGGGGCACTCCGGATTTTTTGGCAACGGCATAGCCTGTTAAAGGTGATTCTTGCAATAATGCCAAATACGCTTTCGATTCATATTCTGTAAAATTGAGGTTTTTTAAAATGTCTAACATATTTTCTTTCATATATCCTCCAATATAAAGAGCAATCGCTGCCTTAGTAATCGCTATTTTAACAAACCATATTGATTTATTCCAAATGCATTGATACACTTTTATAAGTAGTTACTTTTGTAGTCACTATATGATTGAGGGGATTTTTAAAGGGGGAGAGAACAATGCACAGCTTACTCGCATACATACCGATCGCTGCCATGATGGTTATCATGCCGGGGGCAGATACGATGCTTGTGATGAAAAATACGCTTAGGTATGGTCCGAAAGCCGGCCGTTATAACATTCTCGGATTGGCGACAGGACTTTCCTTTTGGACGGTGATTGCCATTTTAGGATTATCAGTGGTAATCGCAAAGTCAGTGATTCTTTTCACAACGATCAAATATTTGGGAGCGGCATACTTAATTTATTTAGGTGTAAAAAGCTTTTTTGCTAAAAGTATGTTTTCGTTAGATGACATGCAATCCCAAGCAAAAAATATGGCAAGTTCTCCGAAACGTTATTATAAAACTTCCTTTATGCAAGGATCACTCAGTAACATTCTCAATCCTAAAACTGTTTTGGTGTATGTTACAATCATGCCCCAATTTATCAATTTGAACGGAAATATAAACCAGCAGCTCATCATTTTAGCTTCAATCCTAACCTTATTAGCGGTGTTGTGGTTCCTGTTTCTTGTTTATATTATTGATTACGCAAAAAAATGGATGAAAAACTCGAAGTTCCAGAAAGTGTTTCAAAAAATTACCGGAATAATATTAGTAGGTTTCGGCATCAAAACTGGTTTGAGTTAACACTTAAATGAAGTGAATGAAATTTGAAACCAAAGTTTAATTTAGTGTTTGACACATAAAAAAAGACAAGGGAGTGAGTATCCCTTGTCTTTTTTTATTTCATCTTATGTCCTCTGCGGGTTTGCACCTTATACAAAATAATCAATAAAACAAACCAGACCGGGGTGACAAACAAAGCAATACGTGTATCATTCGCCAGTGCCAATATGACAAGAATGAACGCGAGAAATGCAAGTGTTAAATAGTTGGATAATGGGTAAAAAGGCATTTTGAATTTGTTTGCTTTCGCTTCATGCTGCCTTGTTTTTCGATATTTCAAATGGCAAATCACCGTGATGCCCCAAATAAAAATGAAGCATATTGTTGAAACACTTGTAATCAGCGTGAAGACTTGCTCGGGCATTAAATAATTCAGACTAACGCCAATCAGAATGGCGATGGATGAAAAGAACAGCGCATTGCTTGGCACGTTAGAAGAAGTTAATTTCTTTAATAGTCCAGGTGCGTGATGATCCTTTGCAAGTGAATAGACCATTCGGCTTGTGCTGAATAAAGCGCTATTTGCAGCTGATGCGGCTGATGTTAATACAACAAAATTGATCAAACTGGCAGCCACAACGATGCCTACTGCAGAGAAGACCTGAACAAATGGGCTTTCGTTTGGATTCAACACATTCCAAGGATAGATACACATAATCACGAAAAGTGCGCCAACATAAAAAAGTAAAATCCGGACAGGAATTTGATTGATGGCTTTAGGGATCACTTTTTGGGGATTTTCTGTTTCACCTGCTGTCAGTCCAACAAGTTCAATACCCACGAAAGCGAAGACGACCATTTGGAAAGATAGGATAAACCCATGCCATCCATTTGGGAACATGCCGCCGTGGCTCCAAAGGTTGTTGAGGCTGGCAGGGCCGGAAGCTGCGGAAAAACCTTTCGCAATCAGGAGAATACCAGTTACGATCAGAGCCAGTATGGCAATGACTTTGATCAATGCAAACCAAAATTCTAATTCTCCGAAAAGTTTAACGGTGGCAAGGTTCATGATCAGCAGGATAATAAGCGCAAGAAGACCCGGCAGCCATTGAGGCACATCGGGAAGCCAATATTGCGTATAAATGCCGACCGCCGTTAAATCAGCCATCGCGAGGGAAATCCAACAGAACCAGTAGGTCCACCCAGTGATAAATGCTGCCATGTTTCCTAAATAGTCCCTTACAAAATCAACAAAAGAGTGGTATCCCGCATTTGATAAGAGCAGTTCTCCGAGCGAACGCATAATGAAAAAGCAAAATACGCCGGTGATCAAGTAAGCAAATAAAATGGATGGTCCTGCAAAATGGATGGATTTACCTGAACCTAAAAATAAACCTGTACCGATTGCACCTCCAATCGCCATTAATTGTATATGCCTGTTTTTAAGGCCTCTAGACAATTTCTGTTGCTGGCCAAAATTGTCTTTGCTAGAATTGCCTATCAATTTTATTTTCCTCCAGTAATAAAAAGATGAGTAAAGTTTTATCGGATATTATAACATTTAAAAGAATAGATACTTTTATTTTTAAATTTTAAAACTATTTTAAGTGCTGTTACATGTCTTGTGGCTCTATTTTTCACTCGTGATTCTACCTGAATAGCAGAGTAAAACAGGAAAGTCATTTGGACAATCTGACAGGCTAGTTTTAATCGGTAACGATTTGTATAATTGCATACCCACTATGTTTGAGACCTGCAGGGGGGATCAAATCGAGAGAATCGGAGATAAAGTTTTTAAGCTTACAGATTCCTTAACTTTGCAAAAATGACGAAGTTTTGCAAATTGTAATACTGTGGCGGTCACATATTGTGTCCGTCTTTTTAGTTGTGAGCGAACTTAAGGGGTTATATTTGGGTAATTTGTCATGATCTATAAGATTCATTTTTTGTCATTGATGATTTTGACATCATTACATTCCCCGAGAATGATAAACTGTTTACTGATTATTACTTTTGAAGGGGACTGGCCCTCCAGAACTGAGCATCTATCATACTAATATGAGATGCAAATGATTCAACATGTAAACATATACGCATAAAAGCCAGTTTTGTCAATCTGCTATAGAGACCTTTTTAAACGTGTATCAGCAGATAATCTCAACGCGGACTATAAAGTTTCGAAATATTCTTGTTAATGGCTTATCTAATAAGGACAAAGGATGATAGACGTGAGAAGAATAGATAAAATATACCATCAGCTCAAGCATAATTTTCATGATTCAACCTTAGATCATCTTTTAAAAATACAAGGGAATTCAGCAAAGGAGATTGCCGAGCAGCTGAAAATGGAGCGGTCCAATGTCAGCTTTGAATTGAACAATCTCGTCCGGTCCAAAAAGGTCATCAAAATTAAAACATTTCCTGTAAGATACATCCCAGTCGAGATAGCAGAAAAATTATTCAACAAGAAATGGGATACAGAGATGATGGAAGTGAAAGACCTTCAGGCGTTTTCCGGAAATTCAAAGCAAAATCATCAACACATTTCCACGAATCCCCTAGAGCTTATGATAGGGGCAAAAGGGAGTTTGAAGAAAGCGATCTCCCAGGCAAAAGCAGCTGTCTTTTATCCGCCGAACGGTCTGCATATGCTCCTCCTAGGGCCGACTGGTTCCGGTAAATCCCTTTTTGCGAACCGAATTTACCAGTTTGCCATTTACTCTGACATATTGAAGGCCGGCGCACCATTTATTACATTTAACTGTGCAGACTACTACAACAACCCTCAATTATTGCTTTCTCAATTATTCGGACACAAAAAAGGTTCATTTACAGGTGCTGCCGAGGATAAGGCGGGTTTAGTCGAACAGGCCAATGGGGGCATTCTTTTTATGGATGAAATCCACCGTCTCCCTCCCGAGGGACAAGAAATGCTGTTTTATTTTATTGACAGCGGTTCTTATAACAGGCTTGGAGAATCTGAACATAAACGAACATCGAACGTATTGTTTATTTGTGCGACTACAGAAAATCCGAGTTCTGCACTATTGAAAACGTTTTTGCGAAGAATCCCAATGACCATTCATATTCCTTCGCTTGAAGAACGATCGCTTAAAGAAAGAGTGGATCTGACGACGTTTTTATTAGGGAAAGAAGCAGAGCGAATTAAGAAGAATCTGAGTGTGCATATCGATGTCTATAATGCGCTTATTCACTCTGCGAAATTTGGGAATGTCGGACAGCTGAAATCAAATGTCCAGTTAGTTTGCGCACACGGATTTTTGCATAACCTTGACAGAAATGAAGTTATTGAACTGACTGTTCGCGATCTGCCTGATGAAATCAAGCAAGAATGGATGTCCAGCAGCAAAAACATGCAAAGAAGCAAAGCCATTTCTGAATATGTCAATATTACAACGATTATCTCTCCGATTGTAGAAGATGAAACAACAAAAATTGACGAAGACCTCTCATTTAACTTATATCATTTGATTGAGGAAAAAGTGAAAACGCTTATGAAAGAAGGTTTATCCAAAAAGGATATTAACCAATACATCTTGACTGATGTCCATTTGCATGTCAGAAGTTTTTTTCATCATCAAACTTTTCAAAAAGACAACCTGCTGACATTCGTTGAAGATGACGTGATTCAAATGACAAAACAGTTAAAAGAAATAGCTGAACATGAGCTGGATTGCACATTTGACCGTAAGTTTATTTATTTCTTGAGTATGCATATTGACGCATTTTTAAAGCGAGGAAAGCAAATTGATGTTTTGAATACACAGGAGACAGATGAAATTCGTGATACTCATGTGAAAGAATATCGGGTGGCGATGATTTTTAAAGATAAAATTCAGGAATATTTTAAAGTGGCTATTCCTGAAATAGAAGTCATCTACTTAACGATGTTAATTCATTCCATCAAATCGTTAAAGGAGAACAAAAGAGTCGGTATTATCGTGGCTGCTCATGGAAACAGCACGGCGAGTTCGATGGTTGAAGTCGCGACAGAACTGCTAGGGAGCACGCCGATTGCAGCAGTCGATATGCCGCTTTCTGTTTCACCTTCGGACATTCTTGAATGCGTAGCAGAAAAAATGAAACAGGTTGATGAAGGTGAAGGTGTTTTAATGCTGGTAGACATGGGGTCGCTTGCAATGCTGGAAAGCAGGCTGGAGGAAAAGACAGGAATTTCCATTAAAACGATCAGCAATGTTACGACTTCAATGGTGCTGGATGCTGTCAGAAAGGTCAACTATTTGAATTTAAATTTGCATGCGATCTATCAATCGGTCACGAAGGATTTTATCGAGTTGTGGGAGCGTCAGCCAGCGGCACCCGGCAAAAAGAAGGCATTGGTATCCATCTGCACGACGGGCAGCGGGACGGCCAAAAAGCTGGAAGACATTCTAACCACGATCGTAAACAAGGCCTCCGATACACCGATTCACATATTGACCGTATCATCGATTAAGCTGGCCAACAGCATAAAAGAAATCGAAAAAGAGTATGAAATCCTTGCGACAGTCGGAACGAAAGACCCTAAAATCAATGCTCCGCATGTATCTTTAGAAGTGTTAATTGAAGGGGAGGGAGAGAAGCTGATTCAACAGGCCATTACAAAAGGAAGCATCTCCTTGAGCAATGGATTGAACGAAGCAAATATTATTGTCAGGGAGCTTTGCGAGGATAGCCTGAAAAAATACCTTGTCTTCTTGAATCCCCACCATGTGATCGAAATGTTATTGGAGTGGCTGCAAACCGTTCAAGATGAGCTGGGGGTCATTTTCAATAATGCGGTTTTGATCAAAGTCATTATGCACACGGCTTTCGCCTTTGAAAGGGTAATTAAGCAGAATCCGATCGCTTTCTCAGAGGAAGAAGAGATCAATGATCAGCTGAAGGAAATGGTGTACGTGACAGAGCGAACATTAGCCCCTTATGAAGAAAAGCTCGGACTTCGCATAAGTGATGATGAAAAATTATTTATAGCCGTCATATTTGCTGAAGAAGTGCATGGCCAGCTGTTTTAAAAACAGTTTTTTCATATGAACCTGTATTAAATGGAACACCATTTTAATACAGGTTTATTTTTTTCGTTTTAAGTGTTTCAACAACAAATTGCTGTTGGCTGAAATAACAATGAAAACGCTTAACCCACCTGTGTTGGCACGATCCTTGCATTATATTTGGATGTACAAAACAGGAAAGGAGCAATAGATATGATTTCAGTTATTATCAGCGGTCATGGAGATTTTCCCATAGCATTAAAAGAGTCTTCAGGGATGATATTCGGTGAAGAAAATAACCTGATTGCAGTGCCGTTTTTTAAAGGGGAAGGAATACAAACGCTGCAAGAAAAATATCATCAGGCGCTCAAGGATATCCCGGAAGAACATGAAGTGCTTTTTTTAGTCGATATTTTTGGAGGGACGCCATATAACGCGGCAGCTTCCTTTATTGCTGAGGATCAAAGAATGGATATGGCAGCCGGCGTAAACCTACCGATTCTGCTGGAGGTATTAAGCCTGAGAGAACATCTGGCTCTCAAAGATTTGCTGAACAACTTAAAAGCAATGAGTCAGCAAAGCTTTCAAGTGTGCAGTGAACATTTAGAAAAAGTAAAAACAGCCAATCAAGATACAAGAGAGGATGAATTATGATGAACATTGTGTTAGCAAGAATTGATGACCGCTTTATTCACGGCCAAATCCTGACAAGGTGGATAAAAGTCCATGCAGCCGACCGAATCATCGTTGTCTCCGACGATATTGCTCAGGACGAAATGAGAAAAACGCTGATCCTTTCTGTTGCTCCTTCAAATGTAAAGGCAAGTGCCGTCTCGGTTTCTAAAATGGCAAAAGCATTTCATAGTCCGCGCTACGAAGGGGTAACGGCAATGCTCTTGTTTGAAAATCCGTCTGATATTGTATCTCTTATAGAAGCAGGTGTACCGATCAAAACCGTAAACGTCGGGGGAATGCGTTTTGAAAATCATCGCAGGCAAATCACAAAATCAGTCAGTGTCACAGAACAAGATATAAAGGCATTTGAAACATTAAGTGACAAGAGCGTGAAACTGGAATTGAGGCAGCTGCCTTCAGATGCCAGTGAGGATTTTGTACAGATTTTACGGAACGTAACAAAATAATCAAGGGGATGAGAATATGTCTTCATTACAAATTATTTTGTTGTTAATCATTGCAGCAATCACCGGAATCGCAAGTGTATTGGATGAAGGGCAGACACACCGGCCGCTTGTGGCCTGTACGTTAGTTGGCTTGGTGCTCGGGGACTTAAAAACGGGAATTATTCTTGGAGGCACACTGGAGCTGATGGCGCTCGGCTGGATGAACGTCGGGCTTGCCATGGCACCTGATACAGCGATCGCCTCTGTCATCTCAACCATTTTAGTTATTACCGCTGATCAGGGAATTGGCGAAGGGATTGCTGTCGCTGTTGCTTTAGCAGCTGCGGGTCAGGCGCTGACGATTTTTGTTCGGACGATCACTGTCTTTTTCATCCACCGCGCTGATCAATATGCAAAAGCGGGAAATATAAAAGGAATTGAAATTATGCATATTACCGCGATGGTGTTTCAAGCTTTGCGCGTCATGATTCCTACATTGATTGTTGCTTTAATTAGTGTCAGCGCTGTTCAGGCGTTCCTGGGAAATATTCCTGATGTCATTACAAAAGGACTGCAAATAGGCGGAGGCATTATTGTGGTTGTCGGGTATGCCATGGTGATCAATATGATGAATATTCCTTATTTAAAGCCATTTTTCTATATTGGTTTCTTATTAGCGGCGTTTACCGATTTTAACTTAGTGGGATTTGGAGCCCTTGGTCTCTGTCTGGCGCTTTTATACCAGCAGGTGATGCAAAAACAAAGCGCTCACGGAGCAGTCGCGGCCGCATCAGACAGTGGCAGTGTTGCTGTTTATGATGACGATGATGATCTTGATGCCTAAACGATGAGGGGGGAAGAAAAAATGGAGAAAGAAAAACGATTAACGAAAAAAGAAATTTTCAGCATGTTTATTCGTTCAAATTTTTTGCTCGGTTCCTTTAACTTCGAACGTGTGCAGGCAATGGGATATTGTTATGTCATGATACCGGCGATCAAAAAATTGTACGGTCCCGGAGCGAAAAGAAACGAAGCCTTGCAGCGGCATTTGGAATGGTTTAATACACATCCGTGGCTGACAGCGCCTATATTTGGCGTGACGGCAGCCATGGAAGAAGAAATGGCGAACAATAAAGGAATTGACGGAAAAGCGATAAGCGGAATGAAAATTGGTTTGATGGGACCAATAGCGGGCGTAGGCGACCCAATTTTCTGGGGAACGATTCGTCCTGTCTTAGCTGCGCTAGGAGCCTCCCTTGCTTTAGGAGGAAACATTGCCGGCCCTTTGCTATTCTTTTTCTTGCTGAATGCCATAAGATTAAGCACAAAATATTACGGATTAAAGTATGGCTATGTGAAAGGAATGGAGATTCTTCAGGATTTAGCGGGGAATCGCATTCAAAAGCTTACAGAGGGCGCTTCGATTCTCGGGTTATTTGTTATGGGGGCTCTCGTGTCCAAATGGACCACCATCAACATTCCAATCGTTGTATCCAGGATTAAGGATGAAAGCGGAAAAGTAGATGTTCAAACGGTACAAAACGTGTTAGACAGCATTATGCCGGGTGCGCTGCCTCTCGGATTAACGTTATTGGTGGCATGGATGCTTCGCAAAGGGGTGAATCCTCTTCTCATTATTTGCGGCATCTTTGTCATCGGGATTCTCGGGTATTGGGCTGGATTCTTAGCATAAGGTGTGTGAAGGAAAAAGAGAGAAACTGCAGCAGTCTTTTCATATATAAATCATTCGGATAACAGCGAAACAGAGGAGAATTGCCAGAAACGGACCAGCTTGCGCAGCAGTCTCTCTTGAAAGTGTTCAAACATGAAGAGAGGAGCGAAGGAACAAATGAAAAAGAGACTTATTCAAGTCATGATCATGTTCACCCTGCTGTTGACTATGGCATTTTCGGCAGATGCAGCCGATTCAAGCTACTATGATGAGGATTACCGTCCTCAATATCACTTCACACCGGAGGCAAACTGGATGAATGACCCAAACGGAATGGTATATTATGCTGGGGAATATCACTTGTTCTATCAATACCATCCATACGGGCTTCAGTGGGGGCCCATGCATTGGGGGCATGCCGTCAGCAAAGATTTGGTTACATGGGAACACCTTCCTGTTGCGCTGTATCCGGATGAAAAAGGCACGATCTTTTCTGGAAGCGCAGTTGTAGATAAAAATAACACAAGCGGTTTTCAAACAGGCAAAGAGAAGCCGCTTGTGGCCATTTATACACAGGATCGGGAAGGCCATCAAGTGCAAAGTATTGCCTATAGCAATGACAAAGGAAGAACATGGACGAAGTACGCTGGCAACCCTGTCATTCCAAACCCGGGTAAAAAAGATTTTCGCGATCCAAAAGTCTTTTGGTATGAAAAAGAAAAAAAGTGGGTGATGGTGCTTGCGGCCGGTGACCGAATCCTCATTTATACATCAAAAAATCTGAAGCAGTGGAGGTATGCAAGTGAATTTGGACAGGATCAAGGAAGCCACGGGGGAGTATGGGAATGCCCGGATTTATTTGAGCTTCCGGTAGACGGCAATCCGAATCGAAAAAAATGGGTCATGCAGGTCAGTGTCGGAAACGGAGCGGTCTCGGGAGGATCAGGCATGCAATATTTTGTAGGGGACTTTGATGGAACTCATTTTAAAAATGAAAACCCGCCAAACAAAGTTCTCTGGACGGATTACGGCAGAGACTTTTATGCGGCTGTATCCTGGTCTGATATTCCATCCACAGACAGCCGCCGGCTATGGTTAGGGTGGATGAGCAATTGGCAATATGCGAATGATGTTCCGACATCCCCATGGAGAAGTGCAACGTCCATTCCAAGAGAGTTAAAATTGAAAGCGTTTACCAAAGGGGTTAGAGTGGTCCAAACACCGGTGAAAGAGCTGGAAACCATTCGCGGAACCTCTAAGAAGTGGAAGAATCTGACCATATCGCCTGCAAGTCATAATGTGTTAGCGGGGCAATCTGGAGATGCCTATGAAATAAATGCAGAATTTAAAGTAAGCTCTGGTTCAGCTGCTGAATTTGGTTTTAAGGTCCGAACAGGTGAAAATCAATTTACGAAGGTCGGTTATGACCGAAGGAACGCCAAATTGTTCGTTGACCGGAGCGAGTCGGGCAACAATACCTTTAATCCGGCCTTTAACACCGGAAAAGAAACAGCCCCATTGAAGCCGGTAAATGGGAAGGTTAAGATGCGCATTTTTGTTGACCGCTCCTCGGTTGAAGTATTTGGGAATGACGGAAAGCAGGTCATAACGGATATTATTCTCCCAGACCGATCAAGCAAAGGGCTTGAATTATATGCTGCAAAGGGCGGTGTAAAGGTAAAATCTTTAACGATACACCCTTTGAAAAAGGTATGGGGAACGTCACCTTTTATGTCCAATTTGACTGGCTGGACGACTGTAAATGGCACATGGGCAGACACAATTGAGGGGAAACAAGGGAGGTCGGACGGAGATTCCTTTATCTTGTCTTCAGCATCCGGGTCAGACTTCACTTATGAATCTGATATCACCATTAAGGATGGAAACGGAAGAGGGGCAGGAGCACTAATGTTTCGCTCTGACAAAGATGCCAAAAACGGTTACCTTGCCAATGTGGATGCGAAGCATGATCTAGTGAAATTCTTTAAATTTGAGAACGGTGCTGCTTCTGTCATTGCTGAATACAAAACACCGATAGACGTTAATAAAAAGTATCATCTGAAAACAGAGGCCGAGGGCGATCGCTTTAAAATCTATTTAGATGATCGTCTTGTGATTGATGCACATGATTCCGCATTTTCAGAAGGCCAATTTGGCTTGAATGTGTGGGACGCGACTGCTGTCTTTCAGAATGTAACGAAGGAGTCTTAATGTTAAAAAAGGCACAGACCCGAACAGTCTGTGCCTTCTCGTTATTTTAACAAGTTTAAAGATTCGCGGTTAAATGCTTCCAAATCATCAGGTGTTCTGCTTGTGACAATGTTGTGGCTGACGACTACTTCTGCATCTTTGTAGTTTGCACCGGCATTGATTAAATCTTTGCGGATGCTGCGGTAGCCTGTGATATCTTTGCCTTTTAGAAGATCCGTATCAATCAGTACTTGCGGGCCGTGGCAAATTGCGAAAACAGGTTTTTTGTTTTCGATAAATGCTTTTGCGAATTCACCCGGACGGTCATCTGCACGAAGCAAATCCGGAGAGAATCCTCCAGGAATTAAAAGTGCATCAAAGTCACTTGCATCCACATCAGAGATGGCTTTGTCAATCTTTACTTTCTCGCCATGCTTACCGGTAACTTCTTTGCCGGCTTCCAAATCGATAGCCACAACACTGTAGCCAGCTTCTTCGTATGCTTTTACTGGACTTGTATATTCGATGTCTTCGAATTGGTCTGTAACAAGAACTGCGATTTTTTTGCTCATAAAAAACCCTCCTAATAACTCTCTATTCATAGAATAACAGGAAGATTGACCGGCCTTCAAAATATTTGCTTAACGAGATCGTTTTTCGTGAGTTTCAATAAAAGCGGGTCAGCCCCATATAAGGAATAACCTATTACAATGTGGAAATATCAATCACAAATCGATAACGGACATCGCTTCGGAGGATACGTTCGTATGCTTCGTCCACTTGGTCAGCTCCGATGACTTCGATTTTAGGTTCGATGCCATGCTCAGCTGCGAAATCCAGCATCTCTTGAGTTTCTTGAATTCCGCCGACTAGAGAACCTGCAATGCTGCGGCGCCCCATGATTAGGGAAAACACACTGTATGTGTCCGGCTTGGCAGGAGCTCCAACGTTTACAAGTGTCCCGTCTATACGAAGCATTGATAAATAGGCATCTACATCGAGATTTGCCGATACCGTATTTAAGATCACGTCAAAACGCCCGGCCAATGCAGTGAATGTAGCTGGGTCACTTGTTGCAAAGTAATGATTTGCACCGAGTTCCAGAGCTTCCTCTTTCTTATTCATGGAACGGCTCAGAACGGTTACCTCTGCACCCATCGCATGTGCAAATTGAATCGCCAAATGTCCAAGGCCACCCACGCCTACAATCGCAACTTTTTTACCAGGGCCAACATTCCAGTGTTTCAGCGGGGAATACGTGGTGATACCTGCACACAACAGCGGACTGGCAACATCCATTTCCAAACGATCTGGTATGCGAACAACAAATCTGTCAGTGACAACGATTTTTTGGCTGTACCCGCCATAAGTGGGGTTTCCGTCGTAGTCTACTGAGTTATACGTTTGAACAACACCCTTCGTGCAGAATTGTTCCTCTCCGTTGAGACAGTATTCGCATTCTCCGCAAGAGTCAACAAAACAGCCGACACCAACGCGGTCTCCGACAGCAAACTTGGTGACTTCTGCTCCAACGGCTGTTACGACACCGGCTATTTCATGTCCAGGCACCATTGGGAAGATGCCACCGCCCCATTCATCAAAAGCGCTATGAATGTCTGAATGGCAAATACCGCTGAATTTAATATCGATTAAGACATCGTGCGGCCGTAATCCTCTTCGCTCAATCGTCGTTTGTTCAAATTTGGCTTTTGCATGTGACACGCTTAATACACGGGTTTGATGTTGATTACACATATGAACCTATCCTTTCTTCATCATAAGTGTTGTAAATAAAAACATGCACTTATTTATGTTTTATGGTGTCTTCAACATAACGATAAACCTTAAAGTCTGCTTTAAGGCAAGGGTTTTTTAAAAAAACCATTTAAAATAAACCTGATTTATAAGCTGAGAAACAGTCAGTAATTAATGCAGAAACTGTAATCATGCTGCGATCCCGGGATGAAAGTTCTTCTTCTCTTGCCCAAATGTCACCGAAACATCATCATTAAGTTCAGCAAACTTTGGCGCAAATTCTCCTAATTGTTCTCTTCCG
This sequence comes from Bacillus sp. PS95, assembly GCF_037963565.1. NCBI lineage: Bacteria > Bacillati > Bacillota > Bacilli > Caryophanales > Bacillaceae > Bacillus > Bacillus sp. PS95. Next base: position 2,675,602 of record NZ_CP150160.1, on the reverse strand, counting down.
GCAGTGTGTTTATTTGCCATTCAGCAATCCCTCCAACTACACTGTTTTTAGTGCATGGAGAAGTATAGAGTTTAAAGTGTGCTTTAAGGCAAGTCCCGAATATATAAACCCAGATTCAGCAGCTAACCACTTGTTTTGAGCTTGACTTAAAGTTAACTTTAAGTGTTACCTTCACAACATACAGGATAGAGAGGTGAAGATCATGAATATTGCTCAGGTGGCAAAGCAGTTTGGCCTGACAGCCGCAACACTCCGATATTACGAACGTGTAGGATTAATCCCGCCTGTAAAACGAAAAAACAGCGGCATTCGCGACTATGATGAAGAAGATATCAAATGGATTGAATTCATTAAATGCATGCGAAATGCGGGACTATCGATAGAAGCGCTAATTGAATATACAACATTATTTACCGAAGGTGACCGTACAGTAGAAGCTCGAAAAAATATCCTGGCTGACGAACGACAGCGGCTGATAGAGAAGCGGAAAGAAATTGATGAAACAATTAAAAGATTAGACACAAAAATTAAAGATTATGATGGGAAATTGCGCGAAAACGAGGCAAAGCTCAAAAGCAGGCCTAAAACGGAAAGTCTTCACGGATCAGTGGAGCAAAGAAGGTAGCATTCTTTGCGTGTGAAGAGGGCAGGTCAAAAACGAAGGATTTTGTTTCTGGCCTGTTTTCTCCATCAAGAGATCGCATAAAAAGAGGTGGTTACGATTCCTTATTTGGATTGGAGAATTTGCAAACATTATCGGAGATCAGATGGAGAAAAGCGGTTAATCTATTTACGGTCATAGGACCCGAACAAACAGTGCTCATTTTGAAGCTGAGGAACAGTTGTGGCCAATCAATACTGTTCCTCAGCAAATCAGTCATTGTATGTTAAAGGGTTGGCAATTGAATGGCTGTATCAATATTTTTTAAATTCAGCTTGACTTGTTCGTCAGGGTTCCAAGGATGGTACCAGCCTTTTTCCATCATATAGCTTGAGAGTTGTTCGTGCATATCGAGTGCTTCTTCCAAATGGCGGATAAGGACCTCTTTTACTTCAGGTGTTCCGGCTTCAGTGGCTGCCATCGCATAATTTCTGACTCCGTTCTTTGCTGAAATTAATAAGTCCATAGCAATGATTTGGTCTGTTAGAACATTCATGCCAGTCAGATATTCTATGATAGGATTCATGATTTATTCATCTCCTCATTCGTGCTTTGCATTAGATAAAATAGAGGCAAATTCCTGCAACTGGCGTGTGGTGATATCAACATCTTGCTGCATGATTTCTTTCAGCTTCGGATCAGATACCAGTGCTTTCATTGTTTTAGATTTCGTCAAACAAAGTGTCTTAAATGCAGTCATTTCCTGAACCTCAAGCACTTCGTGTAAGGCGTATTCCATTTCTGTAACCTCCGTTTTTTAAGGCTTTAACACAACTTTGATACAATCATCCATTTTTGAATCAAAAATGTCATAGCCATGCTTGGCTTCACTAAGCGGCAGGACATGGCTGACAACATCTCCCGGATCAATTTTGCCTGTCGATACTAGTTCAAACATGTACGGCATATAGTGGATCACAGGAGCCTGTCCAGAGCGTATATTGATGTTTCGCTGCATAATATCTCCTAGCGGAAAACCGTTATATCTGCCTCCGTACACACCTGTAATTTGTATGGTTCCTCCTTTGCGAACAGCTTGAGAGGCAATGACCAATGCACTCATTGTTCCGCCATGAAGCTTTAATCCGCTGGCAAGGAACTCGAGATCGCTCATTTTACCATCCATCCCAACAGCGTCAATGACTACATCCGCTCCGCCTTTCGTGATTTCCTTTAAATAATTCCCTGTATTCTCATGGTCTTCAAAATTAACGATTTCTACTTTGTTTGTACGTTTCGCATGCTGTAAGCGATAGTTTACATAGTCAACTGCTATGACTCGTTTTGCGCCTTTTAGCCAACAAAACTTTTGAGCAAACAGGCCGACTGGTCCGCAGCCGAGAACGATAACTGTATCGCCTTTTTTTACGCCGGCATTATCCACACTCCAAAAGCCGGTGGTCATGGCATCGGCAATCACGCTTAATTTCTCATCGGGTTCCTCACAAGATTCAGGGATTTTAAAATGGGTAAAATTCGCAAACGGCACTCTTAAATATTCAGCTTGCCCGCCTGGATAACCGCCAGTTTGCCCTGAATAGCCGAAATAAGCACCCATTTCCCCATTGTCATTAGACTGATCACATTGGCTTTCCAGTTGGTTTTTACAAAAAAAGCATTCACCGCATGCTATATTAAAGGGAATAATTACCCGATCTCCCTTTTTTAGTTTAGTCACACCAGAACCAACTTCTTCAACAATTCCCATCGGTTCATGGCCGATGACATAGTCTTCTTGCATATTAGGAATGAATCCATGGATTAAATGTAAATCTGATCCGCAAATGGCTGTACTGGTGACTTTGATAATCATGTCATCGGGTTTTTCAATCTTTGGATCAGGAACATCTTTGACAACAACATTTTTAATGCCTTGATACGTTACTGCCTTCATGCTGTACAACCTCCAGTGTTAGTGTTCATCAGGTGTCCGGTCAAACATCCCTTTTCGATTTGTTTCATCAGGAAAGAGGTTCATATTGCCGACCATGATCGTGTTTTTTGCAGAGAGCTGATCCAGCTTATACTGTTCACTAAGCTCATATGGATGGAACCATTTTTTGCTGATCATCAGTTCCGTAATCTCTTGGTGCATCGCAATTCCTTGCATCAGCTGTTTCCTCAGCAGTGCTCTTACATCTGGTGAAGCGGTTTCTGTCAAAGCTACAGCAGTATTCCTTACGCCTTCCTTAGCTCGTATAAGAAAGTCCATCGCGAATGTAGTGTCTGCAAGTTCAGGCACATTCAGCGAATTAATGGGGTCTAAATGATCATTATTCAAAGAGGCTTACCTTCCTTTCTTCAATTGATGATTGGCGTTGGGCGGCTTTGAGGGACAGGGGCCTGAAATGAGGCACGCTCATAAACCGTTTGTAATTCAGTAAGGTCTTGAATGGATTGCTGTACATCTTTTTGCATCAAGTCCTTCAGTTCTTGGTCAAACACAAGTCCTTGCATTAACTTTGATTTCGCTATACAAAGTGTTTTAAAGTTCACGATTTCATGTAAGTCAACAGCCTCGTGAGCTGCTAATGTTTGATGATCCATATTGATGCAACCTCCTTTTATCAACATTACATTTCCCGAAATGCAGCTGAAGCATACAGAAAGTACTCTCGGTATCATTTTTTGTTTTAAGAATCGCTGTTTTTGCTCGTTCTTATGACATGGAATAAACTGCACTTAAATCTGAAATAAAGGTGAAGTATAAAAATTTATTCAAGGAAACTTGACATAGTGCTGTCAGGTTTCCTTTTGTATTATTAAATTGGATGACCAGTAAAAAGTATGGTTTTATAGGAGGCACTCGATATGAAGCTGTTACAAATTAGACTGTTGGTGAATGATTTTAAGAAAAGCGTCGAGTTTTACAAAGATTCATTAGGACTTCCAATAAGTTGGTTAGAGAATGAAATGGAATATGCACTCTTTGATAATGGGGAAACGAAAATAGAGCTTTTATCTCGAGAAACGATGGCTGAAATCGTTGGAGAGGAAAAAAAATCGTGGGAAGGAGAAGCTCAATCAAAATTTTTGCTTCAGTTTAAGGTAGAAGATGTTGATAAAACGTATGACGATTTACACAAAAAAGGAGTTAAATGTGTGAATAAACCGCATGATCGCAAGGAATGGAGTGCCCGAGTTGCTCACTTCAGAGATCCAGATCATAACCTAATTGAAATATATAAAATGCTGTGATTTTTCGACTCGCAAAATCATAGAATAACGGTTGATAACGTACCTCTTCATTTTTATACGCCCTGCTAAAAGAAGGCAAAGTCATAATAGGTTGCGGACACTGAACTTGCAGCATTTACGCTGATTTGTTTGGTGTCCGTTTTTGATTGGTGAAAAAGGTGGAGTATCTATGAATCGAGGAGAAGCGTGGATACAAGACAGCAGGACACTGATTGAGTTAATTGGTGGACACGAAACCGCTTGATCCATGTCCTTTTTCATAATTGTCAATCGTGATTACCGACTGGGCAAATGATGATGGCGACAAATTTAACACACCATCAATATCAAGCCTGACTGCCATTTATTTTGTATCCTTAATTGTCGAAAACATAGGAATAATTCCACTTTTGAAAGATCTAGTTTATGGTACATTGATACATATATGGAGGGAGGGGGCATGGTATCTGAAATTAGATCTTGTAACAGGAAGTAAGAAAGTTAAACGTACGGCATTTATAAGGGGAGGGTATAAGATGAATAAGCTAAAGAGACTAGGTATGCTAATGGTAATGATCGCATCATTGTTCATTTTTTCTAGTCATGCACTTGCGGCTCAGTATTATACGGTTTCAACAAGCAGCGGTGCGCCTGTAAATATGCGCAGCGGCCCAGGTACAAGTTGGGGAATTGTAACGACGATTCCGAGCGGAACCCGCATCCCGATCTATTGCTACAAAACCGGTACAACTGTAACTGGAAAGTATGGAACAAGTAATATTTGGAATTACACAGAGCGGACGCTTGCAAGCGGCGAGATCGTTCCTGGATTCGTCTCTGATACATACATGTATACAGGCTCAGACGGTCCGGTTGTTCCTAAATGCAGCTGGTAGCATTGTTCTATGATTCCTAAAATAAAGAAATTGAAGAAAGAGGGATGACATTGACTAAACTGAAAATGCTGAGTATGTTAACCGTTATAATTGCATCATTATTCATTTTTTCCAGTCAGGCACTTGCCGTTCAGTACTTTACGGTCTCAACAAGCAGCGGTGCGCCTGTTAATATGCGCAGCGGTCCTGGTACAAATTATCCTATTATGCTTTCCATTCCGAGCGGCTCCCGTGTTCCTTATTATTGTTACGCTTATGGAACAACTGTTACAGGGAAGTATGGAACGAGTAATATCTGGGACCAAATCCAGTGGAAAGATTCCCGGGGGATCGTGAATATTGGATATGTGTCTGACACATATGTGTACACAGGATCAGACGGCCCTGTCGGTTACAAATGCAATTAGCTTCGGATCAAAAGCAATATTGATATAATCGGCTTCCTCTGATGTGGCCTACTTAAAAAAACATACCAAGTATGATGGGACTGACCCCATAAGATGAAACAAATAAAAAACACATGGGGCGGGCTGTTATACTTGGGGATTGTTTCAACAACTTGTGCTTTTATACTTTCCAAATCGCGGATTACAGATGTTGGAACCTTCTGGGCAGGTTCAACTTTGATTCTAATTGGTGTGTTATTAGTTATTCGGGAAAAAAAGTAGAAGAATAAAAAGAAACCTGAGGATTCAACAAGTCCAAAGGTTTCTTTTTTATTTCAAGTTAATATAACAAAAAAGAGGAGAAATCCTCCGATTATCTGAGTTAGTTGTGCATGGTCCTATGTTTCTTTTCTTTTTCTAACATGTCGTGTAACCTCTCAGAAAATTCTTTATGGTACATTGTGTACCCCGTATGATTTCCGGGGAATTCAACCAATTCTGTTTTCAATTGTTCCGCTAGGGCGTTCGCGCAACGATAAGGAAAAAGCTCCCGAGAAGCACTTCCGCCAGCTGGGAGTATCTTCATCGGTGAAGATGTAAACACAGTTTTTAATGCTTCGAAATCTAATGTATAGTTGAGAATTCCTTGAATTTCATACTCAGTGAAATACGTTGAATTGCCGAGAAGCCGCTTTGTCAGGACAGCCTTTGATTGTTCGTCTGTCTCTAATCTTGACATTAATTTAATGACTTCACTTCGATGATTTTTCTTAAGGTCTTCCATGAATTGCTCGGCTTGTTTCAGCTCATTTCCATGCAGAAGCTGCAATAAGATTGGTTCGTGTGGGATCATGACATGTACTTGTTCGGGATGGCGTATGCACAGATCAAGCCCGATAACAGCCCCGGAGCTACTTCCAAATACGTATGCCGGTTTATTGGTGATTTTGGCTAGAAGACGGTGAGCATCGTCACTGTGTGTTTCCACACGGTAATCCTCAATCTGATTGGCGAGATTGCTGCGGGAATGGCCGCGGCGATCGTAAGTAACAACCGAGTACCAGTTAGCCAGATGATTGGCAACATGATGGAACTTGTCGGCATCACCGCCTCCGCCGTGGACCAAAAGAATGATTGGACCTGAGCCACGCACCTGATAGTGGATGTTCGCGCCGGGTACTTGCAATGTTCCATTGTTTATCGTCATTTGTAGGACCTTCCTTTCTTCTCATCTCCCTTAACTTTACACAATTGGCCAATGGTATCATATGCAGGAAATAACTAAGAAACAAACTCGCTATATAAAAAGCACTGATGATTTTTCATCAGTGCTTTCGTTTTGTTTATTTAGAGTAGACAATTTTTTTTATTGTTTCATCAGAGAGGTGATATTCATCAGATAATTGATGAATGGTTTTGCCGTTTTTAAATGCTTTTTTAATAGAAGCGTTTCTGTCATCGATCAGCTTTCTTGTTCCTGAACACGCACCCCATTTTTGATGAGAGGATTCAGGTTTAGGGATATATATTGTTTTTCCTTGAACATATTTTTGAATTTCCGATATCAGCTTTTCAGGTAAAATAGCGGTTGCTTTTACATATGCCATTTCTGCCAGCTCCTTATTTTTTTATGTCAAATAAGGTGCAAAGCCACTATATCAGAAAAGCTTACTTGGGCGATCTTTTAGAAAGTCTACCCCATGCAAAGTATCGCCTTCCTAATAATAGGCTTTGCATGGGACGTTGCGGAATCTGGCATTCTCATCTTGCTTGCCATTTACATCACCTCCCTAACGATTTTCGATGATCATCTCCATTATAAAATAGAGTAAAGCCTTATGGCATCTTGTTAATTAAAGTTGGCAGTAAGAAAGGGACCTTCCCAGTGAGAGGGGCTAAGGCTGATTGGCAATCAAAAGAGTAAGATTCAAGCTATATTACTTTAGATTCAAAATATTGACAAATTGATGTATTTTCAACAATAGGGCAGTCTCTTCATGTATACTGAGTCTGTATTTACAATATTTAGAAAGGGGAAGTGCAATGAAAATCAGTATGCAAAAAGCAGATTTTTGGAAAAAGGCAGCGATCTCATTACTTGTTTTCACCATGTTTTTTACCCTGATAATGAGCGAAACGGTTTTTGCGGCGGGACTGAATAAAGATCAAAAGCGCCGGGCGGAACAGCTGACAAGTATCTTTGAAAACGGCACAACGGAGATCCAATATGGATATGTAGAGCGATTGGATGATGGGCGAGGCTATACATGCGGACGGGCAGGCTTTACAACGGCTACCGGGGATGCATTGGAAGTAGTGGAAGTATACACAAAGGCAGTTCCGAATAACAAACTGAAAAAGTATCTGCCTGAATTGCGCCGTCTGGCCAAGGAAGAAAGCGATGATACAAGCAATCTCAAGGGATTCGCTTCTGCCTGGAAGTCGCTTGCAAATGATAAGGAATTTCGCGCCGCTCAAGACAAAGTAAATGACCGTTTGTATTATCAGCCTGCCATGAAACGATCGGATAATGCCGGACTAAAAACAGCATTGGCAAGAGCTGTGATGTACGATACGGTTATTCAGCATGGCGATGGTGATGACCCTGACTCTTTTTATGCCTTGATTAAACGTACGAACAAAAAAGCGGGCGGATCACCTAAAGACGGAATAGACGAGAAGAAGTGGTTAAATAAATTCTTGGACGTACGCTATGACGATCTGATGAATCCGGCCAATCATGACACCCGTGACGAATGGAGAGAATCAGTTGCCCGTGTGGACGTGCTTCGCTCTATCGCCAAGGAGAACAACTATAATCTAAACGGACCGATTCATGTTCGTTCAAACGAGTACGGTAATTTTGTAATCAAATAAGCAGTGAGGAAAAGAAACCGCTGCAGATGAACTCAATCTAAAAGATACCAATGATATTGGTATCTTTTTATTTGCAGTAAAAAGTATTCAATTTTCTCTATAATGATTATGTCATGCTTGAGGCAGATACATGAAAGGACCTTGGCGATTTCATAAAAAACAATATAGAGGCTTTCCTAAAGCCATGCAAGATTACAATGGATCTGTGCAAGAAGGCGCATTCAATCCATCTATTAACGATGGAAAGGGGGAGGCTTTTTGCACAGTCCATCTACATCATTTGATAGTCTCCATGCGTATAAACTGTTCCGTCCATAATACGTCGTGCGGTACGGACGATCTTTATACCAGTGGGCTCCACCATTGTTTCAATAATACCAGAAGAATGAGCTAGCCGAACCTTTGTAGAGTGGTTTTTTGCTATTCTTGCAGGGATTGCACCTTCCACTGAAAGGGCTCTTGTTGTACATATCGCTCCAGTGACAGCCAGTGCTTGATGTGGCTTTTGCATGGACATCATCCTGATGTGTAAGTCCATCTCAACGCTTGAATGCCAAGCACCTGTACTATCTTTATATTTCTCTGGTTTTGCTACTATAGCCAGTTTGGGGACAGCCGGCGATAACTTTGTAGCTGAAAATCGACTGGCAAAGCCGCATTTCTCTGCCGCAATGGATCTTAATTCTTCAAATTGAGCTAACTGTAGATCAGTAAATTCTTCTGCAAGTTCCGTTCCATCCAGGCCGATACTGCTCGCTTCCACAAAAACTAATGGATTTGCATAGTCGATAATAGACACCTCTATTTGGCCTTGACTTGTATCTAAAAACTCCGAACTATTTCCAGTAGGCAATAAATGACCGGTAACTGAACCAGCGGCATCATGAAAGTTTAAATAGATTGGAGATCCAGATCCAGGTACTCCAGATATCGTAACATCTCCGTCATATTTGACCTGACCGTCTTCCACTTCTACTTCCGCAATGATCATTTTATTCGTATTGGTATTCAGGATCCTTACCGCAGTCATTGGTTCTGTCGCTTTTACAAGTCCTTCTTCGATAGCAAATGGACCAACAGCAGCGGAGATATTTCCGCAGTTCCCCTTAAAGTCCACTTTTTCTTCTGAAATGCTGACTTGACCGAAAGTATAGTGAACATCAATATCCGAAGTATATGCTTTCTTTATTATTGCCACTTTACTAGTAAGGGAATTACCGCCACCCAAACCATCTATTTGTCTTTTATCAGGACTTCCCATGACATCAAGCAAAAAGGGCTCCCATTCGTTTTTATTGTTAGGCATGGCTGATTCGTGGAAAAAAACGCCTTTGCTTGTTCCGCCTCTCATGATTGTTACATTCGTCTTGACCATCGTCATCATCCTCATCTTAAAGGTAGTATTTTTTATGTTTTTTAGTGTAGAAGGTAAAAAAATAAAAATAAAATATAAGTTTTCTTAATATTCGATAAAAAAACTTTTATAATTGTGAAAGAAGGACTAGAAAGGAAGATGAAAATGGATGAGAAAGATTGGATTTTATTGAAAATTCTTCACGAAGAACAAAGTGTAACAAAAACAGCAGAACGATTATTTACATCACAGCCTTCCATCACTTATCGGTTGAATAAGATTGAGGAGATTTTCGGAATTGAATTATTCACCAAAAGGCATAAAGGAATTACCTTTACTGCGGAAGGAGAACACTTGGTTGCTTATGCAAGAAGAATGCTACAGGAACTTCAAGATACCAAAGATCATATCTCTAATCTAAGCAAAGAGGTGCAAGGACATCTAAGGCTGGGGGTATCAAGCAATTTCGCTCAATATAAGCTCCCTAAGTTATTAAGGGAATTTTCCACTATGTATCCTAATGTCCAATATAGTGTACAAACAGGCTGGAGCACAGATGTCATGAAATTATTAGATGCTGGTATTGTACAAGTCGGTATACTGAGAGGAAGCCATCGCTGGAAAGGGGTGGAGGAACGGCTGACACGGGAAAAATTACATATCATCTCAAAAAAACCAATAACGATAGAGCAGCTTCCTTTTTTACCTTTTATCAAATATAAAACGGATGCTTCTTTAAAAACGATTATAGAAGATTGGATGCATACGAATCTAAAACAAGCCCCCATTATTGCAATGGAAGTGGATCGACAAGAGACTTGCAAAGAGATGGTAAAGCATGGTCTTGGTTACTCCATAGCACCAGAAATTTGCCTGCAGGAATCTGATCATTTGTACACAATGGAACTGTATAATGCTAAGGGTAAGCCTCTAATGAGAGATACTTGGCTAATGTACGATCAAAAATCATTAGGAATCAAACTCGTTAAAGCATTCATTGATTTTTTAAAGGGTGAACAAATGGTAACCATTTAAAGTTATGATAGAATTTTTTTTGAAACACAGTAAAAAAATATTTATTTAACTTATTACACCGTATAAGATATGTTAATCAAAAGTCATTTGAAAGCGCATTCTTGGAGGTGTAATATGCTTACTATTTTAGGTTTTTCGATGGTAACTGTTTTTACAATATTAATAATGACAAAGAAAGTCTCGCCTATTGTTGCCTTGACCATCACTCCCATTGTTTTTGCTCTTATTGGAGGTTTTGGTAAGGGTATTGGCGACATGATTTTAGAAGGAATTCAAACAGTTGCAAGTTCAGCGGCATTGCTATTGTTTGCTATTCTTTTTTTCGGAATTTTAATTGATGCAGGTTTATTTGATCCGCTAATAGAAAAAATTTTATCTATAGTAAAGGGAGATCCTGTGAAAATAGCGATAGGGTCTGCCGTCTTGGCAATGCTTATCGCTTTAGATGGGGACGGTACAACAACCTATATGATAACAGTCTCAGCAATGTTACCTTTGTATAAAAGAATTGGTATGAATCCCATGGTTATGGCGACATTAGCAATGCTGTCGTTGAGTATCGTTAGCGGAATGACTCCATGGGGCGGACCAGCTACAAGAGCGATTTCAGTGCTGGGTTTGGATCCTTCAGATTTTTTTGTGCCATTACTTCCGACCATGCTTGGAGGTATTGCTTGTGTGATATTTCTGGCTTTTCTAATGGGAAGGAAAGAGAGGAATCGAATAGGCATCGTTCAATTAGAGCCTAGACATATAACAAAGGACAGCTCTCAATCTTATATGGCTGCTAGTTTGGAGAGTGAGCAATTGAAAAGACCACGCTTAATATATCTTAATTTATTCCTCGTTATAAGTATCATGGTGTTTATTGTGCTTGGAACTAAGCATCCGTCAGTTTTATTTTTAATTGGTTTTGTTCTTGCCCTTACTATAAATTATCCGAATGTAAAAATGCAGAAGGAGCGAATCGCCGAGCATTCTGGTAATGCCATAACTGTAGTATTATTGGTATTTTCAGCAGGAGTATTTGCTGGTATATTATCCGGGACAAAGATGGTGGATGCCATAGCAGGATCATTAATATCCGTTATTCCCTCATCAATGGGAGGGTTTTTCCCCGTTATTGTAGCACTCACTAGTATTCCGTTTACTTTTGTTTTATCAAATGATGCATATTACTTTGGTATGGTACCTATCTTTGCAGAAGCTGCCTCAGCATATGGTATAGAACCAGTAGAAATTGCAAGGGCTTCTATAATGGGGCAGCCGGTTCATCTGATGAGTCCATTGGTTGCGTCAACAGTATTGCTAGTAAGCATGCTTAAAATGGACTTGGGGTCATTTCAAAGGTTTGCCGTTAAGTGGGCTGTAATTACATCATTAGTTATTACGTTGTTAGCAATCATTACAGGGGCTATTACTATTTTGTAAAGAAACAATAATAATATTTAGACTGCCAATGAATCATTAGTTTGATTGATTTAAATACAGCTGAAAGGGGTCCCAAGCTGATCAAGCCAGTTGTCTCTCCAGTTACTCTATTGTTTAGGGTTCTTTTTTAGAAGTGGCAGCATTTTTGTCGATGTTTAGCCAGCATTTTCAGCATGATGTGGAAAAGACAAGAGACAAACATGCTCTTGTCTTTCTTAATATGATAGTTCAGTATAAATATTTAAGAAAAATGTCAGTATTGAGTAATGAATGTATCACCAGGCGTATGCCTCAGGTGTCTCTCCTCCAGGTCCGGGAAAGATATCATTTAACATGCGGAGAATCTCCTTATCCAGACTGATTTCAACGGCTTTTATCGTATCACGCAGCTGCTCAACCGTTCGTGGTCCGATGATCGGCGCAGTTAAAACTGGATTTGCCAGCACCCATGCCAAAGCCACATTTGCTTCTTTTTCTCCTAGTTCTTTGCATAAATCTGAAAATTTCTCGAGTTGCAAACGATGTTTTTCAATTAAATCTGCTCTTTTTGCTGTACGAGTTCCGGCATTGCTTTTCAATGCCTTCCCGCCAAGAAGCCCTCCTGCAAGGGGACTCCACGCCACTACTCCTAAACCAAGATCCCGTGCAGCCGGCAGCACTTCCATTTCAGCTGTTCGTTCTAATAAACTATACTTATGCTGTTCAGTGACGAGTCCCATGAATCGCCGTTTTTCAGCTTCAGCTTGCGCTTTAACTAAATGCCAGCCTGCAAAATTACTGGATCCAATATAGTCTACTTTGCCGGAGCGAACCTGAGTCTCAAAAGCTTCCCATATCTCATCCCACGGTGTCCGCCTATCGATATGATGCATTTGGTACAATTCGATATGATCTGTCTGAAGCCGCTTCAGTGATCCTTCCAGATGACGTCTGATTTTGTATAGAGACAAGCCCCTCATATCATTTGGCCCGTCATTCGGATCAGAAATCGGTTCATATACTTTTGTCGCCAGAACAACTTTCTCGCGGCGCTGTCCTCCTTGTGCAAACCATTTTCCAATGATGCTCTCTGTCAATCCTGCGTTTTTGCCCCAGCCGTAAATATTGGCAGTATCAAAAAATTGGATGCCGTTATCAAGCGCTTCATCCATGATACGGAACGCAGTCTTTTCGTCTGTATCAACTCCAAAATTCATCGTGCCTAAACATAAACGGCTCACCCGCAATCCTGTTCTCCCTAAATAGGTATACTCCACAACAAACCTCTCCTTTATCATTATTTTTTGCAACAGCTGCAATACAATTGATTCAACAATTGTTTCGCTCTTTGTTACGATTAAAAAGACGAAGCAAATGTAAAGCAGACGCAAAATTATAGGAGGTTTTTTCAAATGAATATAGAGGATCTATGGGATCAATTTCATCAGCCGTTAAAAACATATATTTCACAAAGGGTTAACGATCAATCTATCGTTGATGACCTCTTGCAAATCGTATTTATGAAAATACAAGTGCATCTCCCAAATCTGATCGATGAACAAAAGATCGACAGCTGGATTTATCGGATCACTAGAAATACGATTATTGATTTTTACCGTATAAAAAAAACAAGCGAAATATTGCCTGATGATCTACATTTTAATAACCGTGCAGAGGAAGAAAATTTCACCAAGGAAGCAGCTGTGTGTATTCGATCGACCATCAAACGGTTGCCTGAAAAGTATCGAGAGGCGCTCGAGTTAACTGAATTTCAGGGGTTATCACAGAAAGAGTTGAGTGAAAAGCTCGGCATTTCTTACTCAGGAGCAAAATCAAGGGTACAACGCGGACGGGGAAAATTAAAACAGCTGCTTGAGGGGTGCTGTCATATTGAAGCGGATCGATATGGAAATATCGTAGACTTTCGTATTTTAAAGGAATAACTGATGAACAAAGTCAGTTATTCCTTTAAAATAGTCCATCCGCATGAAGAGCATTTTCCCTTTGATGTTTGCAAGAGATGTATGTATAATATAAATCGTAATGTTTTCGATTTAATAAAAAGGAGTGTTGGAATGAACATTTTATTTTCAAAGCGGCTAGGCATATTAACGATTGGTTCATTACTCGTATTGGCAGGATGTCAGACTTCCGGTTCTTCTGCAGGTGAGTCTAATCAAACAACATCATCCTCAGCAGTTGAAGAAGACTCTTCCAAAACGCAAGAGCAAACATCTGACAGTCATACACAAGAACATTCTCACGATCATAGTCATGCGCATGATGAAGAAACAGAAAAAATATATGAAGGCTATTTTAAAAACAGCCAAGTAAAGGATCGCTTACTTTCTGATTGGGAAGGAGATTGGCAATCTGTATATCCATACCTGCAAGATGGTACTCTTGACGAAGTGTTTTCATATAAATCAGAACACGAAGGCGGCAAGACAGCTGAAGAATATAAAGAGTATTATAAAAAAGGCTATCAAACAGATGTTGACCGTATTGTAATCCAGAAAGATACTGTAACGTTCTTCAAAAATGGAAAAGAATATTCTGGTAAGTATACGTATGACGGGTACGAAATTCTCACCTATGATGCGGGCAATAGAGGGGTAAGATACATATTCAAACTAGCTAAAAAAGCAGAAGAGCTGCCTCAGTATATTCAGTTTAGTGATCATAGTATTTACCCGACTAAAGCTAGTCATTATCATCTCTATTGGGGGGACGACCGTGAAGCTTTACTTGATGAAGTCAAAAATTGGCCTACCTACTACCCGTCAAAAATGGATGGACACGATATTGCCCATGAGATGATGGCTCATTAAATGATGATTACTCTATGAAGTATGGTGTTCTTTTATCATAAAGCTGTTCTGCAACAGCCATTTATCAATGTGGAAAATGGCGCCTGTCCTTTATAGAGGTGAAATGCTTAAATGCTCCTGTGTTAGCTGCTGACTCTTCGCCAGCAGCTTTTTGTCTGTTTTCTCTCTCCGCCAGCGGTAACTTCTTTTTCATTGACTCCTAAAAAATAAACAAAACATTAATAAAACAACGTTATTGCATTAACAAAGTGAAAATATCCCTTAGCCGGGTTCGTTGAAGAATAGGGTCCGTGTAACGTATTGACCAAACTCACGATGCTGCCGAGACTGGAGCTCGTGCTGCCGGAATTGGTTCCTTTATCATTATATTTTTTCATCGTGGCATTTGCCGGGACCCTGTTAATCGTTGTCGTCGCCCCCGCCTTCATTCGATATACATTGGTAAGTGGACCAAGACCGTCAATTACACTGTAGCCTGATTTCTGCGATATCAAAATATGCGGCATTTTCCTCTCTGAAAGTACGGCGTTCTGCAATGAATGTTGGCATCCAACAAGGGGCAATTGATCAGTTGGGGGAGCCACTTCATAAAGAATATGTTTCAAGCTGGTGCTTATTGCTGCCAGCTTGTTTATGTTTATCGGTTGATGATGCCGGTAAACAGGCTAGCGGATTGCCGAAGAAAGGCAGGGGTACCAACGAAAGCCTCTGTTTGTCCAATGCGCCCGAATAGCTAAAGTAGCTTTCAGAAAAAAGCAACTGAATTTTTAATTTACTGCCCGATCTGCAAATTGTTAATCATAGTTCTTTTATTCACATATTCATTATTGTTAAATAAAGTAGAGGAAATCAATTGCTAAAGAAAAAACTTTAGGCAGTTATTTATATGTAGAAGGAGAGGCAAGCAATGAAAAATAGAGAGGAAGCAATTGATTATTGTTTGAGCTTTAAAAATGTATATGAAGATTACCCGTTTCGTGATAAAAATTGGACGTTAATGCGACACATAGAAAACAGAAAGGTGTTTGCGTGGATATTTAAAAAAAATGATTATATTTGGATCAATGTGAAGTGTGAACCCGGTTTTCTCGATTTTTGGAGACAGAAATACACTTCGGTCGTTCCAGCATTTCATCTCAATAAAGAGCATTGGAATTCTATCATTCTTGACGGAACTGTCTCAGATAAAGACATATACGATATGATAACACAAAGCTACATGTTAACTAAAACCAAGT
Source organism: Bacillus sp. PS95 (assembly GCF_037963565.1). Classification (NCBI taxonomy): domain Bacteria; kingdom Bacillati; phylum Bacillota; class Bacilli; order Caryophanales; family Bacillaceae; genus Bacillus; species Bacillus sp. PS95. The sequence continues at coordinate 2,659,737 of NZ_CP150160.1, read as the reverse complement.
ATGCGACAGGCCCGAGGGAGAGGGGATGTAATATGTAAAGCCTTGAAGTGCTATAAGAGCCTTGCGTCTTGATATGGAATCTATAAGGTGAGCATTGGAAAGGAAAAAAGCTTAATCTTTTTAAGGATTAAGCTTTTTAAAAAGTTCAATTATATGTAACGACCTGACCCATTTACATCATCTATGCCTGTCAGTCTTGAATGACTTGCCTCATAAACTCAGCCACGACTACAGTGGATACTTTAAACATCTTCTGACAGACACTCCCCCTCCTTTTTCCAACTATTTTAAAGTTGCGTAACAAATCATAAACCCTGTTGTGACGATAGGGTCAATACTTTTCCTGCTTAACATGCAATTGTTATGAAACTGGAAAGATCATTTCTTGGCGGATCTTTTTAAGAAAACGAAAAAGAAGATAACAGATTGCTCTCAAGATTGCTCAGTTAAGATTTTGAAGGTAACCGTGTATAGTGAAGAAAGAATTCTTAGAGCTAAGACGAAAGGATGAGATGGATGAAGGAATATTTTACAATTGGCGAAACAGCCCGTCTAAATAACATCTCAATTCAAACATTGCGCTATTATGATAGGATCGGAATTTTCAAGCCTTATTATACAGATCAGGATAATGGTTATCGGTATTATCATGTCAAACAGTTCTTTTATTTAGATGTTATCAAGTATCTAAAATATATTAGGACACCTCTAGAAGAAATTAAGCGTTTCAGCTCATATACTTGCACCCCAGAAGATATGCAATACTTTCTTGAGGAGAAAGAAAGCGTTATTGTGCAAGAAATGGAAAAGCTCGAACGTGCTCGTCAATTACTTCATAGGAGACGAAAACAGCTTAATGAACAATTAGAAATATGCAGTAAAAAAGATGAAGGTTTCGTTTATTTTCGGTATATAGATAAACAAACAATATTAAAAGTAGAGACGCCTCAAGTTAATCCTCATAATCAATCCGATTTGTATTACAGAAAGCTGGCTGACGTTGTCGAAAAAATAGGGGATGTAATAGATAACTATTATGGATTCATTTATGATTTCAAGCCCTATAAGGATTCTCGTGAAATTTATTGCAATAGTATTTATACGACTGTTTGCAGTGGGAAAAAAATAGACATAGGAGAAAAAAACATGAGGTTAGATACGATCCCATCTGGTGAATATGTATGTATTGCATTTAATTGGTCTGCAAAAAATTATGATGAGTATTATCAAAAGCTTTATCAATATATTGAATCTCACGGCATCCAAACGGATGGAAAAGTATATCAAGTTTCTCTTCCAATCGACTATAACTCATTAAGAGAAGAAAACTTCCTTACAGAATTAAGAGTGCTAAAAAATAACTAACCCTTGACCCTATAGCTGCTATAGGGTTTATGATTTGTTCATCATATTCATTCATGAAAGGAAGGATGTATAAAATGACAAATAAAGAAGGTATGCGCTTCGGTTACTCATGCCGCAATGGCAAGGCGGTAACAACCCTTACGTACTCGGAGCACATTTATTAAACTGACTTGCTCCCAAAACGAATGGCCCATTTGAAGAAGTACTTGTCGATTTAGATGCGGATCTTGAAAAAGAGCAGGGGATTATTGGAAGGAGTTTTTGATTAAAGCAAGCTCGGTCTGCCAAAAGTTTAATTCAAAAGCACAGCCCTGATCGTGTTATTGTTTTTGGCGGGGCGTGCGGTGTAGAGCTTGCTCCTTTGCATACTTAATCGAAAAATACGATGGAGATACTGCTTTATTATCGGTTGATTGACATCTGACACCTCAGTCCCTGACCACCATCTCATGTACTTCTAATTTGCTGGATTAGCTTTTATCATTGTTGTTTTGCTGCATCTCAAATTTTAATAAAAATTAAATCTAAAACAAAAGGAGCGATGAAGATGAGAGCACCGATAGATGAACCAATTTGGTACGCCTACCCTGGAATGGTAGCTGTAGTTACGGCTCAATATGAAGGTGAAAAAAACGCAATGTCTTCTGGGTGGCATACGTACATTGGATCTTCTCCAGGAATGTATGGGATATCCGTAAACAAAGAGACATATACTTACAAATTGATTGAGAAAAGTGGTATTTTCGGTGTGAATTTTCTTCCAGGGAGATGTTCGGGATTAATTCAAGCATTAGGCACCCGTAGTGGTAGAGATATAAATAAGTTTGAAGCATTTCATATTCAATACGAAAAAGGGCTAAAAGCCGAGGTGCCGATTTTAACTGATGCTTATTTTGCTTATGAGTGTAAAGTACACAGTGTTTCCACGTTGGGCGATCAAGAGTGGATTGTGGGAGAAGTTTTACAGAGATATCAAGATAAAGAGCTTTTCCTGAAAAATGGAATGCCAGATTTAGAAAAACTGGATATTCCGCTTCATATTGGAGGGGCCAACTATCGAATATTAAATAGTCAAGCAGAGGAGCGTCAACATGTTTTTTATCCCAAAACTGATTGAAACATTCAGGTTTCTCCGCATAGAGTAGAGGAAACCAATCAATGAATGTATTTCCGCGGACTCCGCTGAAAATCTATTGACTTATACGAAGTAAAAAAGAGACTCAAAGACCGCAACGCTTCTCTTTAAGAAGGCTTTGCGGTCTTTTTATATTTATAAGGCTCAATTCATTTTACCCTGAAAAGGTATTTAAATTTCCATTTGCAGACTATCTGTTGTAGTAACTAGAGGGCATTTATGGATCTGAAAATGAGTCTAGTCTAGCATATAAGCTTCAATTGGTTTAATTTAAAATTTTCAAAAAACGGTAGACAAACGCTGTTAAGAATTGTATAGTGTTCTCATAAGTCACTTGTATTACAAGTTAACAAGTGACTAAGAATATAAGTTTACATTTTAAACAATGACTGAGGTGATCGGAGTGAAAAAAGCAAGTTTGGCAGAACTGCAAGCGAAAGCCATTGAGCTTAGGAAAACAGCGGTAACGATGATTTACGAAGCCCAGTCCGGGCATCCAGGAGGTTCATTATCCGCTGCTGATATCATCACAGCCCTTTATTTTAAAGAAATGAATATAGATCCTAAAAATCCCAAGTGGGAAGACCGGGATCGTTTTGTCTTATCGAAAGGCCATGTGGCACCTATTCAATACGCTGCCTTAGCGCTGCGAGGATTTGTCCCGTATGAAAGCGTATACAAATTAAGGCGGTACGGCTCGCCTTTCCAAGGCCATCCTGATATGAAGAAATGCCCGGGAATCGACATTTCAACTGGTTCATTGGGCCAAGGGCTTTCCTGTGCCGTGGGTATGGCGCTTGCAGGCAAACGGGACGGCAAAGACTACCGGGTATTCGCTATGGTAGGCGACGGAGAATGCCAAGAAGGACAAATTTGGGAAGCGGTTCAAACCGCAGTAAAATACAGCCTTGATAACTTAATTGTTTTTGTCGACAATAACCGCCTGCAAATTGATGGCTATTGTGATGAAGTAATGCCGCTGCAAGACATCGAGAAAAAGTTTGAAGTGTTTGGTTTTGAAACAAAGCGAATTGACGGACATTCGATGAAAGAGATTGTAGAGATATTAGACAAAGTGACAAAAACGAAAAATGGAAAGCCGAAATGCATTGTAGCAGACACGATTAAAGGCAAAGGCGTTTCTTACATGGAAAATATCTGCTCATGGCACGGAGTAGCGCCAAATGAGAAAGAATACGAACAAGCATTAGAGGAACTGGCAGGGGGTTTAAGATCATGAGCCAAACCGAAAAAGCATTAATCACGAAAAAAGCGACACGGGAAGCTTTTGGTGATGAAATCGTTCAATTGGGAAAAGAAAATAAAAATATTTACGTAATCGATATCGATATCGGCAAGTCATGCAAAACAGGAGAATTCATAAAACAGCTCCCTCATCAGCATGTGAACGTTGGGATTGCGGAACAGAACGGTGCCGGCCTGGCAGCAGGTTTGGCGACAACAGGTAAAATCCCATTTGTAAGCACCTATGCTGTCTTCGGTTCGCTGCGTATGGCGGAACAAATTCGCCAAGAAGTTTGCTATCCAAATTTGAATGTAAAGATCGCCTGCTCACACGGCGGATTAACACCTGGAAATGATGGCGGAAGCCACCAGGCGATTGAGGATATGGGCGTATTAAGATCATTCCCAAATATGACTGTGATCATGGGTGCTGACTACCACTCAACTAGAAAACTGATCAGGCAGGCAGCGAATATGTACGGTCCAATGTACCTGCGTTTTACCCGAGACGCGGTGCCGGTTATTTACGACGAAAATGAAGAATTTATCATTGGAAAAGCCAAGCAATTAAAGCACGGAAAAGATATCGCAATCATTGCAAATGGCGATACAGTATATCTTGCTTTAGAAGCGGTCAAACAGCTGGAAGAGCAAGGGATTTATGCAACTCTTTTAGACATGCATACGATCAAGCCTTTAGATAGAGAAGCCGTGGTAGAGTGTTTGGATCTCGGCAATATCGTGACTGTGGAGGATCACAACATCCTGAACGGGCTGGGAAGTGCTGTATGTGAAGTAGCAGCCGAAGAAGGGCGGGGCAGAGTCAAACGAATCGGAGTGCAGGACCGATTTGGAGAATCGGCTCCTTATGAGAAGCTGCTGGAAATCAACGGCATTACCATCGAAAATATTATAAAAACGGCTAAAGATATGCTTAGAATATAAAACATGAAAGTGGGAGTACGCCATGTTTACATTAAATAATCAGGTAGCTATAGTGACAGGAAGCGGTTCTAAAAAAGGAATCGGCAGAACCATTGCATTAACTCTTGCCAAACAGGGAGCTTCAATTGTAGTAGCAGATATGAATCAGACAGGTATTCAGGATACAGTAGAAGCTATCACAGAAAGCGGAGGGAGAGCGGTTGGTGTAGAAGTTAATGTAACGAATAAAGAATCAGTTGACCATATGATAGCCAAAACACTTGAAGCGTTCGGCCGCATTGATATTTTAGTGAATAACGCAGGAATTTCTCAAAAAGTAACGGTACAGGATATGACATTGGAAGATATGACAAGGGTATTTAACGTCAATATGTTTGGGTTGTTCTTGTGCACACAAGCAGTTCTAGAAACAATGAAAAAGCAGCAATATGGACGTATTATCAACCTGTCTTCTGTATCTGCAAAAAGGGGCGGCGGCGTTTTTGGCGGTGCCCATTACTCCGCTTCCAAAGCAGCCGTATTAGGCTTTTCTAAAAACCTTGCCCGTGAAGTAGGGAAGGATGGTATAACTGTGAATTGCGTAGCGCCAGGCCTTGTAAATACTGACATTTGGAAATCACTTTCTGAAGAAGATGCGAAAAAAGTCATTGATAATATCCCCGTGGGTCGCCCGGGTGAAACAAAAGAAATTGCCGCCGCAATTACGTTTTTGGCTGCTAAAGAAGCAGCCTACATCACAGGGGAAGAAATTGATATTAATGGCGGTTCACATATGGACTAATGGATCTATGCAGAGATGGTATGTTTAACATGCCTGACCCTCTCTATTAAAGACCAAACAAAACGAAAGAAAAAATGTAAGCGTTTAACAAAAGGGGGCTTTTGTTTCTGAAGACAATATGATTCTTTTATCTTTGGAGGACAACACTAGGGTTAAGGGGGAATCTTCTTGGACCAATTAGCATTAGAGCGTTCAACCACTCGTAAAGTAACAATTCGGTTAATTCCATTTTTATTCTTATGTTTTATTATCGCGATTTTAGACCGAGTTAATATCGGCTTTGCAGCTCTCCAGATGAATGAAGATCTAGGGTTTTCAAATGCTGTATTTGGACTGGGAGCCGGGATCTTCTTCCTTGGTTATTTCATATTAGAAGTTCCGGGTAGTGCTATCATGACAAAAATCGGAGCCAGAAAATGGATCAGTCGGATTATGATCACTTGGGCCATCATCGCGATATTAATGGCTTTTGTACAAGAACCATGGCAGTTTTATACTGCACGTTTTTTATTAGGTGCAGCAGAAGCTAGTTTTTATCCATGTATGGTCTTTTATTTGAGTGGTTTTTATCAAACGAAACACCATGCTAAAGCAATTGCTGGATTTATGCTGGCCATCCCCGGGGCGAATGCATTGGGTTCTCCGCTTTCTACATTTCTCTTAGGAATTGAGTGGCTTGATATATCTGGATGGCAGTGGCTGTTTATTTTAGAAGCGATTCCTGCGCTTATTCTTGGTGTAATTGCATTTTTTTACCTGGATGACAAAATTGAAGATGTGAAATGGCTGGATAAAGATGAAAAGCAGTGGCTTATTAACGTAACAACAAAAGAAAGGATGGAAAAAGAACAGGTAAAGCACTATACATTTACTCAAGCCTTAAAAGATAGGGACGTGTTAATTCTATCGATTGGTTATTTTTGCTGGATGATTGGATATTACGGCATTAATATGTTCTTGCCGACGATCTCACAAGGATTATCTGAAACGATTTCTCTAAGCACGCAGGGGATGGGCTGGCTGTTAGGGTTTATGTATTTCTGTGCTATGGTGGTTATGATTTTCGTTGGAAATCATTCTGACAAGAAAAACGAAAGGCTCTGGCATGTAGCTGCTTGTTTAACTGTAAGCGCTGTTGCAATGGTCATTAGCAGCTATGTAGCAAATTCAAGTGTTATATTAGCATTTGTATTTTTAACAATTGCGTTATGCGGCGCTTTTGGTGCCTATTCTCCGTTTTGGGCAATTCCGCCTTCTTTCTTAACAGGAGCAGCAGCGGGTGGTGCGATAGCATTAATTAATAGTATCGGAAATCTTGGCGGATTTTTCGGTCCATACATTGTCGGTTATATTAAAGATATGACAGGTTCTTTTAATATCAGTATGATTTTCTTAGGCCTAAGCATGATCCTTGCTTCTTTTATTCTTGTATTTCTAGTGAAACAGTCTGGAAAAGCGCTTAAAGTAAAAAATGCCACATATAAATCCAGCATTGAAAAATCTGGTTGAAAAAGATTTCATTAAGAGCTACTGGGTAATATTCATAAAAACAGTCATTTTTAGGGATATAGAAAATTCCAAATCTTGCAAAATATATGTGTCCATAAAAATTCGGGGCTTAATCAGCGAAAGGGATGATCCAGGAATGAATACTGTCATTCGGGCTGTGGTCACAGTTGCGAATCACTATCACTACGTGCAGACGTTGTGGGGAAGCGGCCATCAAGACTTGATTTGATGAGGGCATTTATGAAATGAAAATGATTGGAGGCAATAAAACCATGGTACAGAAATCGAAAGTGCAACAAGATACGATTGTATGCCAGGTGTGTGAAAAAGTGATCGACACAGCTGATAGTTCTGAAGGTGTTAAAGTGTTATATGGTATTTGTCAAAGATGTTTAGGATCAGGAGACCAAAAAGCAAAATAGGCAGGAAAAGGCGTATAGAAATGGAGGTCGGCTTGTAGCCACTATACGCCCGATTTTTTATTTCATTCTTTATAAACAGGGGGCTTCTTATAACAGAGTTTAGCTTTTCCAATATCGATCATATAAGTTTTGCATGTGGGCAGTCATTCGTTCAACAGCTTCTTTTTCGTTACGGTCTTCAATCGCTTTAATAATCAGTTTATGTTCCTGGAAATTCACTTCCCGGTATTCTGAACGAGTAACGGTTCGGTCACGGATAAATCGCCACATTTCCTGCTGCTTCATAGCATTCGTGATAGCGGACATGAAGGTAATAAATAAATCATTATGTGATGCTTTTGCAATCCCCATATGCAATTGTTCGTCCGTTTCAGGAACGTATACACCAGAAAGTGTTTCTTCTTCCATTTTTTTTATTGTCTTCCTAAGCTCCCGAATATCTTCGTCAGTCGCTCTCAAAGCCGCAAATTTTATAATTAAAGGCTCAATGTTCATTCTTGCTTCCACAATATCTTCCGGAGATGCTGACTCCATGGAAGCAGAAATCCCATTGGTTATTGTGGTATTCTTAACAAACACCCCTTCTCCCTGGCGAGAATAAATGACACCATTCATTTCCAAGGCACTCAAAGCCTGCCTAACCGGCGCGCGGCTGACACCAAACTGTTCGCATAGTTCCCTTTCTGAAGGCAGTTTATCTCCTACTTTAAAAGAACCTAACTGAATTTCCGAAAGGATCTGATTATAAATTTGTATGTATAATTTTTTATTGGAAACAGGATTGAATTTAATAAAAATCATTCCTTTCAATTGTCATACAAGTATATATATTATATACCTTTCAGATTTGAAGGGCAAAATAATTATTCCTCAATACGTTCATGTAATCGGGAACTAAAAAACCTCTGTGCTTACTAATACTGCTGAAATCAGAGGGGAATGAAAGCAAAAGAAGATTTATTAGAAGAGATGCCAATCCAATGACTTTTATCCTTAAGAGAGCGGTATGCCTAGTAGACAACTTTAAAAAACAGAGGAATAGAATGTAAATGAGAACCTTAATTTTTCCGCACTTATCACATAGTTTGTAGCTGAAAAGAAGGAGAACACAGAAAAGTGATTCGTTTTAAAAAGAACCGCTTACGTTGAAGCGGTTTTGCCGTACAATCCGTTAGCTGTCTTGGCTGCCAGGCGGGCTGCTCCTATCACCTTACAATGAAATGAAAAAGGGGCTTTTAAAGCCCCCTTTAAGTGTGTTTAACATGTTTTAATTTTTCACAACGGATAAACTGACACTGTTGCCTGAGACTGTTACTTTAGCGAAGTCTTGTGTATCAATTACAGGTGTTATTGCTTTGTTGTCGATGGTGATGTTTGTAAAAGATGTTGAAAAATTTGATTTGATAGATTGGCGTGAACCTGTTGTAGCAACTGTAGCAAGCGCTTTCCATTTGGAGATGGAGCCGACATTTGTTTTGCTGATTTCTGAAATGAGACGGCCGTTGTATCCCGCATTGTTCGTGCCCCAGTATGTAGCGCGGGTATTGCCGTTAAGATTTTTGTAGATGGTAAGTTGTACGGTGCTGCCGGGACGGAAGCCTTTCGTATTCGTGAATTGGCTTCCTCCTTCGAGGTACTGAACCTGATCCTGTCCTTTTGAACCGACTTTCATATATGGTTTCCATACGTTATATTTATCACTGTACTGAAACCCGATATCGGATTCTGTGCCCCCGCTAAAGCCAGAGTAGATGTAGGCTGTCCCATTTGAAACCTGAATGGAGCTAGGAAGCTGGATTTTCGTAACAAAAATGGCACCAGTGCTGTTCAAGTAAGCCCTTCCGCCGATTCCATCAGTTAGCTGTGATGCAGCTTCTGCGGTTTTTGGGCTAATAATACCCGGCACATCTACTGCACATGTGCCAAAAAGCACAGTTGCCGTAAGCGCACCCGCGAGCAGTCCTTTTTTCATCATCATTATTTCCCCCTATCATTATAATTAGAAAACGCTATCATCTTCTATTATAAAACATTATGAAAATAATTCCATAATAAACATGCAAATAGACACAGAATTTACACATTATGACTTTGTGTATCTGGCAAACGGTCGATTTCTAATCTCGAAAAATGTCCTGTGAAGTGTAAATGTTACGATAACTTTTCAATCGAGACTTGTGTTTTATTGAAATAGAAAAGCTATAGAGATGGGGTAGAAATAAGAGGGGAAAGAGCGAAAACACTGTAATCAGATATGTGTGTATAACTCAATTGTTTGTTAGAAAAAAAGTGGGCTTTTTAAGCCCGCTTCTTAGTTCATGTTTCTCTTCAGGAGATTGTCTTTTTCATTTACATTGGATAACAAACCCGAATTCATACTTCTCTCTTTTGTAAATTTACTGAAAAATTGTTTATAACCAGAGCCCCTTACATTCAATGTCCAACATGACTCCTTTGAGTTTCATCTAATATTTCAAACAATCTTTTGTACTTTGATATGATTTCTTGCTCCACAATTTTGTGGCCAGAATCGAAAAAGGTGATTGAGCCCGAGCCTTTACCAAGCTGATTACGATCTGCAAGAACTTTTTTCAACTGTTTTGCAGTACCGACACTGCCTGAAATAATATCAACTTTTATCCCAAACAGTTTTTCAAAACTGTTTTTGAAAAACGGAAAATGAGTGCATCCTAACACAATCGTTCCATATTGTTTCAGATCAAAAGAAGATAGTTCGTTCTTTAGATATTTAATGATTTTGTCTTCACTAAAATCAAAGTTCTCAGCAAATTCAACTAGTCCTGGAAGAGCTAAGCAATCAACAAGGTCATGGTGATCAATTTCTTTAACTAGATTATGAAATTTCTCTTCTTTAAGCGTCAAATTAGTAGCAACTACCAGAACTCTTTTTCTTTCCTCTGTACATTTATTTATAGCAGGCTTTACAGCGGGTTCGATTCCGATTATCGGAAAGTCGAAGTTTCTCCGAAGATCCTCTATCGCAATGCTAGTAGCTGTATTACACGCAATAACCAGAGCTTTGATATTTTGACTGGCCAGAAATTCAGCTGCATTGAAAATATATTCTTTAACTTTACCCTTTGATTTTTCACCGTATGGAACGTTTAACGTATCTGCATAAAAAATGTAATCTTCATAAGGAAGAACTTTTATGGCCTCATACAATACAGTCATGCCACCAATTCCAGAATCAAAAAATCCTATTTTCATCACTTCTCACGCTTTCTGTCTCATTCTTTTTTTATCATATGACTTTATATCATCTGAATCAAACGAAAAAGAACCATTTTACTATTCGAATTTAATATGGGAGTTATCGATTTTTCGAATAGGTAGCAAAACTTGAGAAGAGGAGATAAGATCGAAATGTTGGTGATGTATTGTGGTTGTGGTGAAATCATTAAGATCGCATCGTATCAATGGGATGATTGATAACCCGAATCAATTAGCTTTGAAAATGTAGGAGTATTGAGATTTCCAGAGTCAGGGGATGAAATTACGAAAAAAAAGCAAACTGCCTGTCGAAGTTTGCTTTTTGCTCTATCAATGAGGTGCGCCTATATTTTTATATCCTCTTGGCAAAGCTGATTTAAAAGCTGCTTAACCGAAATTTCCTCAGTCAATGACCGTATCCCTTGACCTGCCCATAAAGACATCTGATCATGGTTATTTTGAAGTGAAGCCTTCTGTCTCATTGCCTTCGTTAGTGTATTTTGATAAGGGTACGGAAGGGTTTGTGTCTCAAACTGTTCTTTTTCTTCCATCCATTTATTAACGATTCCTCTGGCCTCTTTACCTGAAAATAATGTCGTAAGCTTTGTATCTGCTTCGTTTGCTTCTAGTATTTTCTGTTTATGCACTGGATGTGCGTTACTCTCGTGACAAATTAAAAAGGCAGAACCGATTTGAACTCCTTGGGCTCCGAGGGTTAAAGCTGCTTTTACTCCTCTGTGGTCTATCATTCCCCCAGCAGCTATGACAGGTACGCTCAGTGCATCTGCTGCTTGTGGAATCAGAGCCATTAAACCTACGGCAGATTCACCTTTGGAAGGTAAGAATGCTCCGCGATGTCCACCGGCTTCACTTCCTTGAAGGACTACTATATCCATTCCCCGTTCTTCCATTAACAATGCTTCTTCTACTGTTGAAGCGGTTCCTATTAAACAGCATCCAGCGTTTTTTAGCTCCTTTACTGCGTCTTCAGGCGGCAGATCAAAAGTGAATGAGCAAGCCTTAACCTTGTATTTTAAAATTAGATCAATTTTTTGATAGAAGTCATCCCACTCTTCTTGTACAGATGTGAATTGATTTACTTGATTAGCTAACGGTATGTTTTCTTTCCACTTTTTAATCTGATCTTTTGGTGGCATCTCTAGACCTAGCGGAACAAACACATTAATTTGAAAAGGAGCGTCTGTCAGCTCAAACATTTCTTTTATTTGTTGTTCTAGGAGGTCTGGCGTAAGATACCCCGATGCTAAGCTGCCAAGAGCACCTTGATTCGAAACTGCAGATGCAAGTCGGGGCTTTGTAATACCGCCAGCCATTGGAGCTTGAATAATCGGTTTTGTTAAAGAAAACTTTTTCATAAATTCATTCATACCGAATCCCCCCGTTAAGACATGATTTTTGAAAAAAGTGTCATTTTAAAATTTACTCAAAAACTCGTATTCGTTTAAATATATCGTTTTCCTTCTTTTTGTCAATCTCTCATACCAGTTAACATGACGATAAAGCAGGGGGGATTAAAGTGCGTCAAAGATAGTGTCGTCCCATGGCGGCTCTACAAAAAACTGAATATTCATGTAGTCCGTCATAGTTGATATCTGATTTTGAGATGTCTTGCATCTTAATATTGAATGATATATAGGAGAACATCATGTAAAATAAAGCTTAGAAGAATACATCACATTCAAGAGTAAAAAAATCTATAAGACGTACAGATCAATATTCGGTTTTACAGTTAGATATTAAGGCTGAAACGGAGGAACATGAGATGCGAAGTGAGCAGGAAATGATGGACATTTTTTTGGACTTTGCTTTGAACGATGAGAGAATCCGATTGGTCACTTTGGAAGGGTCACGTACAAACAGAAATATCCCTCCTGACAACTTCCAAGATTATGACATCTCGTATTTTGTAACTGATGTAGAATCTTTTAAAGAAAATGATCAGTGGCTCGAAATCTTTGGGAAGCGCATTATGATGCAAAAACCAGAAGATATGGAGCTTTTTCCTCCCGAATTAGGTAATTGGTTTTCATACATTATTCTTTTTGAGGATGGCAACAAATTAGATCTAACCCTTATTCCAATTCGTGAAGCAGAAGATTATTTTGCTAATAACGATGGTTTGGTTAAGGTCTTGCTCGATAAGGATTCGTTCATCAACTATAAATTGACCCCAAATGATCGCCATTACTGGATGAAAAGGCCGACTGCAAGGGAATTTGATGATTGCTGTAATGAGTTCTGGATGGTTTCGACTTACGTAGTAAAAGGACTAGCAAGAAATGAAATCCTTTTTGCCATTGACCATTTAAATGAAATTGTACGTCCTAATTTATTGAGAATGATGGCCTGGCATATCGCATCTCAGAAAGGGTATTCATTTAGTATGGGGAAGAACTATAAATTTATGAAACGGTACCTTTCAAATAAAGAATGGGAGGAACTCATGTCTACATATTCTGTGAATGGGTATCAGGAAATGTGGAAGTCTTTATTTACTTGCTATGCATTATTTAGAAAGTATTCAAAAGCTGTATCAGAAAGTCTTACATATCAGTATCCTGATTACGATGAAGGCATCACTAAGTATACGGAAGGTATTTATTGCTCAGTAAAGTAATAAGAATATAGGATTGTTTTCATATGATATTTGATTCTCGCTGACAATGGAGACCAAGGAGTCACCATGTTTGTAAAAAGATGCGTAAATCGTTATGTTTAAGAAGGTCTACGCATTTTACTATGATTATTCTTGTCCAAAATTTTTGTTCTTTTTAACGAAACGAGGCATTATAATTAACCTATAGGCACATTGAAAAAACAAAAGAATAAAAAGGAGGATTTTTGTGTTTCAAACCTTAGACCATTTTTTGAAATCTTGGGAGTTCGAAGCAGATGCTACACAGAAACTATTAAATAGTCTGACTGATGAATCACTTAATCAAGAAATAACTTCACAAAATTGGACTCTAGGCCGTATTGCCTGGCACACTGTTGCTGCTATTCGCATCATTACCTCAAACACAGACTTAACGTTCCATGCCCCAGCTGAAGATTATCCTGTTCCAACTTCGGCTCAGTTTATAGCTGACAGCTATCATCAAGCCAGTAATGCATTTGTACAGGCATTAAAAACCCAATGGACTGACCATACACTTCAAGAACGTATCAACTTTATTGGACAACAATTGCCTAACGGTTCACTTTTGATGTTTTTAATTCAACATCAAAACCACCATCGGGGACAAATGACTGTTCTTATGAGACAAGCAGGTTTAACTGTTCCAGGTATTTATGGTCCAGCAAAAGAAGAATGGGCAAAATTTGGTTTGGAAGCCCCGAAAATGTAATCAACCTTTTTATAAAAAGTTACGCTAGGACAACATATAAGAAGATGTTTTGATCAATCTTTTTTCAAAACATGTTCTTTTTTTGTTCGTTTACCAATGATAAGAACATATTCGAATCATTTTTATTCCAAATCATTTCAAATGACAACGTTCTTCCGCTTTATTGTTGGCCTATTCCCAACGATGTAAGTATAATTTTTAATGCTGTCAAATCTTCTAGATACACATGTCTATAGATTCCTCTCTAACAAAACCCCCGCTTTTTCTGCCATCACTCGAGGTGGGTAAGGCATTTCATTTTTCAACCACCATTCGACTACTCCTACGTATGCATTTGTAACAAATTCAGCAACGATCTATGGTTCAGAAATTCCAATGAAACATTCAGGTGTTGCTCAATTTTTGAATAAAAGCAGCTGCGCCAAAAGGAAGCCTATTGGAAGAGTCTAGCTAAGTTGCAACAAATGGATATAAGAGAGGAACGTCTTCTCAAAAGGGAAGGTAGTGTATTACTGTAATTCATACAATGAGTAAAGCCTCCCAGCGATAAGCGAGGTCAATATTCAGCTTTTATGGTATATTCTTTACTTCGTTCGACAAATTCTGCAAATTGTAGACAACTTCCTGATTATTTGGATAATTAACTGGATAGGAGGGGAAAAGTTGTCATATTTCATTATACTTATCATCGTTCTATTAATCGGAGCATTGGTAACAGCAGCAGTCGGTATCATCTCTTCAAAAGTAGAGGTAATCTCGCCGAAAACTACAATAGAATCTAAAGAGGAAGAACAGAAAAGTTTTTATACGCTGAAATAAAGCAGAGAAAGAGCATCTCCTGCGGGGGTGTTTTTTATAGAGGAGTTGGAAAAACTGAATCAGACTAATTTACTTTTAAGATTCACCCTTGAAATCGCTGCACTAATCTCCTTAGGGGTGTTTGCTTGGATAAGCTTTAATGGTTATTTTAAATATGTTTCAACTTTGGTTTTACCTATTGCAGTTATGATTGTCTGGTCTGTATTTGCAGTACCTCATGATCCTAGTCGAAGTGGACAAACTGTAATAGCTGTAAACGGGGTAACAAGGTTAGTTATTGAATTATTGATCTTTGCACTGGCTGTTGCAACGCTTTATTTTAGTCATTTAAAACCAGTTGGTATTGTCTTTTTATGTCTAATAATACTCCACTACATCTTTTCAGCTGAGCGTATCAAATGGCTTCTAAATCAATAGTTTTTCATTTCGGCACTCGTTATTAGAGTGCTTTTTATCATTCTCTGTAGAGCCAGTGATTCTCAGATTAGATTATTGAAGGTTAACGGCTTGGGCACAGTTGCAGTTTAGAACGCATTTTCCAATAAAGAAGGCGCTCATTTGAAATTCATCATTAAACAATTGTACAAAAGTAAAATTTGTATTTAGAATGTAGTAATAAATAGAAATTCTACATAGGAGGGTATCTTGTGGAAGAAAAGAAAAAAGCTTTAATCATTGTGGATGTACAAAAAGCCTTCGATGATAAAAAATGGGGGGAACGGAATAACGTAAAGGCGGAAGAAAATATTAGTAAAATACTAAAATTATGGAGAGAAAAAGGATGGACAGTCATATACATACAACACACTTCTGATAAACCTCATTCTTTATTCCATCCAAAGAATGAAGGGTTTGCGATAAAGGAAATAGTTAAGCCTATGGATGAAGAAGTCATTATAACCAAGACAGTAAATAGCAGCTTTATTGGTACGAATTTAGAAGAATTCTTAAAATTAAATGAAATAAACACTGTAGTCATAACTGGTTTAACCACGCCTCACTGTGTATCAACCACCACAAGAATGAGTGGTAATTTAGGGTTTGATACATACCTGATTTCAGATGCAACAGCAGCCTTCGGAATGAGAGACCAAAATGATACATATTATGATGCGGCGACTATTCATAATATATCTCTAGCTACATTGCATGATGAATTTGCCACAATATTGACAACTGATCAATTAATAAATGATTTTATAAAAACTCACTGATGAAAAACATTTTGGCACAGTAAAACGGCAGGCGCCTTTCCAATAGGAAGGGCGCTTTAATTCGATTTCCTTCTTTACTTGCTCAGAGGAGATGTATCAATTTTTCTTTATCGACAAGCTAGGGCAGATGAATAAGCTAAGTGGCAAAGCTACTCCATGAATCTTTCAATCAATATCCTTTTATGGATTTACTCGTAAAACGCGAAAAAAAGATCATTCATTTATTTTTGAAATGCATAAAGTACTGACAAGAGCATATTTTAAAAAGCATTTCTTTTTTGTTGACATTCAGAATGGTGAAATGGTTGTTGCCGCTCGATTAAAACATCGTGATAAACTCGACATTAACTTGATCGATTATATAGCAGCAGGGGGGATAACATTAATCAAAATGAGGCTAAAAATCTTCAAATCCTTAAAAGAGCCGGCATAGAAGTATTAGGAGTTTCGCCATTTTATCAGGGAAAGAGTTTAGGCAGCAAAATGATTAATGACTGTCTCATATCTTTTATTTCAAAATGCGGGGGCGGCATTTTGGCCCTTATCATGAATACTGATCTCAATAGATCATTTTACAAATCGTCCTGTTTTTATATTTAAAGATTATCATAACCTTTCATAAAGATGGAGGTCGAATGAATGTCTTCAAAAGAAAAAAAGAGTGTAACCATCTTGACGGAAAGTCAATTGTCTTCGAGAGCATTTAAAGATGAAGCGTATGAATTTTATAAAGAATTGCGAAAATCACAGCCTCTCTACCCATTATCTTTAGGATCTCTGGGGAAAGGCTGGCTCATATCGAGATATGATGATGCAATACATTTATTAAAGAATGAAAAATTAAAGAAAAACTATGAAAATGTATTTACCGCAAAAGAAAAACGTCCTGCTCTATTGAAGAATGAAGAGTCTTTAACAAAACATATGCTTAATTCAGATCCCCCGGATCACAACCGCTTGCGAACTCTTGTTCAAAAAGCATTTACGCATCGGATGATTTTGCAGTTGGAAGACAAAATCCAACATATCGCAGATTCTTTATTGGATAAAGTGCAGCCCAACAAATTCATGAACCTAGTAGACGATTATGCGTTTCCATTGCCGATTATCGTGATAAGTGAAATGCTCGGCATTCCCTTGGAAGATCGTCAAAAATTCAGAGTGTGGTCGCAAGCAATTATTGATTTTTCAGATGCCCCTGAAAGACTTCAGGAGAATGACCATTTGTTAGGGGAATTTGTTGAATATCTGGAATCCTTAGTTCGCAAAAAAAGGAGAGAACCTGCAGGAGATTTAATAAGTGCATTAATTCAAGCGGAAAGTGAAGGCACACAATTAAGTACAGAAGAATTGTACTCGATGATTATGCTGCTTATCGTTGCAGGTCATGAAACAACCGTAAACTTAATCACCAATTTGACATATGCTCTGATGTGTCACCAAGATCAATTAGAAAAGCTCCGCCAGCAGCCGGACTTGATGAATTCAGCCATAGAAGAAGCATTGCGGTTTCACAGCCCTGTTGAACTAACGACAATTCGCTGGACGGCTGAACCGTTTATACTGCATGGGCAGGAGATTAAAAGGAAAGATGTGATCATCATTTCTTTAGCATCAGCAAACCGTGATGAGAAGATATTTCCAAATGCCGACATATTTGATATTGAAAGAAAGAACAACCGCCATATTGCTTTTGGCCATGGCAATCATTTTTGCCTTGGTGCACAGCTAGCCCGCTTAGAAGCAAAGATTGCGATTTCCACGTTATTACGCCGCTGTCCAAATATACAGTTAAAAGGCGAAAAGGAACAAATGAAATGGAAAGGGAATTTTCTGATGAGAGCACTCGAAGAACTGCCGCTCAGTTTTTAATTTTTTGGGGGATATGTCATTTTTAAAAACAAAATTTAGCATTATTTATGCCTACCGGGCATGAAAATGTCTTGCAAACACCAATAGTTTCATCCTATCGGTGTTTTTTATTTGTTTTCAGCCTCATTTGGACAAACAGCTGTTACATAGTAAACGTTTGTTAAGATAAAATAATGGAGGGCATAGTTTCTAATGAGAAAAATAATGATAGATGGAAGAGACTTTGAAAATATAGAAGTTTTACATGATGTTTTAAAAGATAAACTAGACTTCCCAGACTACTATGGGAGAAATTTAGACGCTTTATGGGATTGCCTGACAGGGTGGATGGATTTGCCGCTCACTTTAGTCTTGATACATTTACATTTTTAGGTTCATACGCTGACGATGTATTAGAAGTTTTACAAGAGGCTCAAGAGGAACTAAAGGACGAATTTAAAATAATAATAGAGTAGACTTTCTGTTTTGCGAATTTTAACAATTTTCGTTCGCGGAAAAAGGCAATGGGCACCGCAAATTCAATTTTCGGTGAGACCGCAATAACTTTTTGGCTTCTGATAAGTTTCTTATGATGTTGGTATCAAGTCACACAAGTACATAACTCTCCCATGACTTCTTTCTGATGTAAGTTAATTTCATTATGAGTTAATCGCGGGGATAATTTTATTCTGTGAATAATATTTTAAAGGGATTTAAATTTAAATAATATTTGATCATCGAATAAAAATTCGTTATTATTTAAATTGTATGAAATATAATTCTGTTAAAGGTATTGGGGGGTGTGAAATGGGTATTATGCTTGACGAAACTGATAAGGCCATTTTAAGAGAATTGCAGGAAGATGCTTCAATATCAAATTTAAATTTATCTAAGAAAATTGGGCTTTCACCATCAGCTTGCCTTGCAAGAACAAAGAACCTAGTAGAAGCAGGTATAATTAAAAAGTTTACGACTATTGTTGATGAGAAAAAACTTGGAATCGAAGTCACAGCACTAGCTCTCATCAACTTATCACCTTTAAATAGGGAGACAATTCATTCATTTTTAGAGGATATAAACAAATTCCCACAGGTTCAAGAATGCTACACACTTACAGGAAGCCATGACTATATGCTTAAGATTGTGGCGAAGGACATGGAGAGTTATCGGAATTTTATCATTGATTCATTAATGCAGAACCCTGCTATTAGTGGAGTTGACACAAGCATAGTCATGAGTACAGAAAAAAGAACTGTCAGTGTGCCAATTGATGAAATGTAGGAGGTTGTTGATTTGAATAAAAATAAAGAATCGTTACATTTAAGCTCTCCTGCTATAAACACTCATATGAATAAGAGAGGTCAAATATGGGCTGCATTTCGTTCTGCATTCCCATATACAATTCCGATTTTTGCGGGGTTTTTATTTTTGGGGATAGCTTATGGAATCTTTATGCATTCTTTGGGATTTAGCGCAATCTATCCAATCATCATGAGTTTTATGATATTTGCGGGCTCAATGGAGTTTGTTGCAGCGAATTTTTTACTTGGTGCGTTCAACCCTATGAATGCTCTTTTTTTGACGTTAATGGTCAATGCCCGGCATTTGTTTTATGGAATTTCCATGTTGGATAAGTACAGAGGGACTGGAAAGAAAAAGCTCTATCTGATTTTCGGAATGTGCGATGAATCATTTTCTATCAATTATACCGCTAATGTTCCGGCGAATGTTGACAAGGGCTGGTTTATGTTTTTTGTGACACTGCTTAATCATTTATATTGGGTCGCGGGGGCAGCGATAGGAGGTATTTTTGGGTCGTACGTGAAATTTAATACCGAAGGGCTTGATTTTGTGATGACTGCTCTGTTTATTGTGATATTCATAGAACAATGGATGAAAGAAAAAAAGCATTACAGTGCTCTCACAGGACTTGGACTTTCAGTAGCCTGTCTTATCCTTTTTGGCGGAAACCAATTTATTATTCCTGCTATGCTCGCCATTTTAGGGGTACTGACTGTTCTGAGAAAACCATTGGAGAAAGCTGAGGTTTCCGTATGACGATGACTATGACGCAGCAAATGATCACCATCGCAATGGTCGTGCTTGGAACAATGCTGACACGGTTCCTTCCATTCATGATTTTCCCGTCTGGCAAACCGACACCGAAATATGTACAGTATCTTGGTAAAGTGTTGCCATCAGCGGTAATCGGGCTTTTGGTCATTTATTGTTTAAAAGATGTGAGTCTACTTTCTGGAAGTCATGGCATTCCTGAATTGGTTGGAGCAGCTGCAGTTGTACTGCTTCACTTGTGGAAGAAAAATATGCTTCTTTCCATAGCGGGGGGAACCGTTGTTTATATGGTTTTGGTGCAATTGGTTTTTTAACCGATATCGGAAACGATCAAAATGATCATGCTTTTGTTGAACTTGATAAAAATATATAAAACTGACACAAACTTATTTTGGAATCAACACTGCGCCAGTTGCAAATAGCATCTGTAATGTTTCCTGGCTATTCAAGAAGTGTCTACTTTAATCGGAGGATATATAATGTCAAAAAAAGTGTCTGCTTCCTATATCATCATTATAGGATTAATGCTATTTGCATTGTTTTTTGGAGCAGGAAACCTCATTTTTCCGCCTATGCTTGGTCAAATGGCTGGGAAAAATGTATGGGTCGCTAATGCAGGTTTCTTAGTGACCGGAGTTGGATTGCCGTTACTGGCTATAACAGCATTTGTTTTTTCGGGTAAACAAAACTTACAGTCGTTAGCCAGCCGTGTTCACCCGGTGTTTGGCATTGTATTTACGACGATTCTCTATTTGGCAATCGGGCCTTTTTTCGCTATCCCAAGATCAGGAAACGTATCGTTTGAAATTGGGGTAAAACCTTTTTTATCAAATGATGCAGGCCCTGTCTCATTAATCTTATTTACAATATTATTTTTCGCATTGGCATGCTTGTTATCACTCAATCCTTCAAAAATCATTGATATAGTTGGGAAATTTTTGACGCCAATTAAGCTGACATTTATCGGATTGCTTGTAGTGGTAGCTCTTATTCGCCCAATTGGAACCATTCAAGCACCATCAAAAGGGTACACATCACAAGCGTTTTTTAAAGGATTTCAGGAAGGATACCTCACTCTGGATGCCCTTGTAGCATTTGTTTTTGGAATTATCATCGTGAATGCATTGAAAGAACAAGGAGCTTCTACCAAAAAACAGCTGATGGGTGTTTGTGCAAAAGCAGCCGCGATTGCAGCTGTACTCTTAGCAGTTATGTATACAGCCCTTTCCTATATGGGGGCTTCCAGCGTTGAAGAACTGGGGATTTTAGAAAATGGAGCAGAGGTCTTGGCTAAGGTTTCATCCTATTATTTTGGATCTTATGGTTCAATCTTATTGGGCTTAATGATTACAGTGGCGTGTCTGACGACAAGTGTTGGACTGATCACAGCGTGTTCTTCATTTTTTCATGAATTATTTCCGAACATTTCTTATAAAAAAATTGCTGTCGTTTTATCAGTGTTTAGTACACTTGTCGCAAATATAGGATTAACCCAGCTCATTAAGGTGTCAATGCCTGTCTTACTGACGATGTATCCTATCGCGATTTCCTTAATATTTTTAACGTTTTTGCATTCTGTATTTAAAGGGAAGACAGAAGTGTATCAAGGCAGTTTATTATTCGCATTCATCATCAGCTTATTCGACGGTTTGAAGGAGGCGGGAATAAAAATTGAAGTTGTGAATCATATTTTCACTCAGATTCTTCCTATGTATAACATAGGGCTGGGGTGGCTCATTCCAGCTATTGCAGGGGGAATATGCGGCTATATACTGAGTATATTCCGAGCAAAAACAAGTTGATCAATTAACAGCAATATCACTCAGATCTGCAGGATCTCCTCCATCAGTGGATACTTCAACTGTTACAATTGGATGTTCTGCCCCTGTCCAACCGAAAATATCAATCTTCCCGTTGTCACCCGAAATCTGTAGGTGAATATTTAATAGTTGTGAGAGCGATTGACGCTTTAGGAAATAGTCAGCCTTTAACTTCAAGACGCAACCAAGTGTCTAGGGCAATGACCTTCGTTCAAAATTCTTTGAATGAGGAAAATCTACATCCTAATATCGACTAGGTTTCACGATTCAGAGTGCAAAATCACGAAGAAAAAGCAAACTACATACCGAAGTTTGCTTTTTTGCTCTATACAAACATTGAGATGCGCCTATATTTTTATATCAGACAACTGATCAGGGGTATTTTGAGGCGAAGCATGCCTTCCATCCATTTATTTACGATTGATCTGGCCTCTTTATCTGAAAATGATCCCTCATATGCGTTAAAAAAGCAGATAAAGCAGGGGTAATTAAAGTGTCTTTCCGCCTTATAAACATAGTTGATACGAAAGAATATTTGTCAGAGATAGTGTGGCTGCGGATGCGGCCTTCTTTTTCATGCGAAGCAATGATTGAACGAGGCAGCAGTGAAATCCCCAAGCCGGCGCTTACACAGCCAATGATCGCTTCAAGTATGCCAAATTCCATTAATTTTATAGGTAATAAACCTTCTTCTTGCAGGATATGATTGAGCTTTGCTCTGTAAGAGCATCCTTTACGGAATACAAGCATTGTTTGTGTTTGAACATCCTGAATGGAAGAAATCACAGGGTGTGAAGCACTTGTAACAAGAACCATCTCTTCATCCAATACCTTTTCTTGAACTAAATCAGGGTGTTCAATAGGCCCTGAAATAAAAGCGCCGTTTAACTCATAATGTAAAACTGCTTGTATTTGTTGTTCCGTAGGACCGGTTACTAGGTTCAAATCAACATTTGGATAGAGGTTATTATAATGTGCAAGGAGTTGAGGAAGCCAAACTGCAGCTGTTGTTTCCATTGATCCTATACGCAGTGGCCCAGAAGGCGCGGATGATTCGCCCATGGCTGCTCTAGCTTCTTCAATAGTATGTAGAATTTTCTCTGAGTAAGAAACAAGAATTTGCCCTGGGGGAGTAAGTGTGATTCCTCGACTATGGCGATAGAATAATTTTGTCTGTAAATCGTTTTCTAGTTGTTGTATCTTATTCGTTACATTCGATTGTGCATAATTTAAAGTCTGAGCAGCCTTGGAAATACTGCCTTCACGAGCAGTAGTGAGAAAAACCTGTAACAACTGAATATTCATGCAGTCCTCCATAATTGATATCTGATTTTGAGATGTCTTCCATCTTAATTTTGAATTATATATGATAGCAGAGCTTCATGTAAACTAAAGCTTAGAAGAATAAATGATTTCTAGAGTAAGTGATAAGGCTATTTCAAAAAATGGTTAATTACTCGAAGTTGATTCTGTATATTGCCTATGGAAATACACATCATAACATAGGCTTGACTAACAACAATGAAGGGGTTATTGGGAAATTATTTTATTCTAATGTAGTAAGAATAAAAATGAGCACATTATGTAGCAGATGATTGATTAGAAATATCTGACAGTAGAAAGAGGGGATTTTATGCCATTACTTCGTTTTGACTTAATAGAAGGGCGAGATCAATCAAGTTTGAAAAAACTTTTAGATGTCGCTCACAATGTTGTAGTAGAGGCTTTTGATGTGCCTCAACAGGACCGTTATCAAATTGTGCATGAACATCCAGAAAATCATATGATTATTGAGGATACAGGCTTAGGATTTAACCGAACCAAAAATCTTGTTGTTCTTTCTGTTACAAGTAAATCCCGACCGGAAGAGAAGAAACAAAAATTCTACAGGCTGTTAGCCGAAAGACTGGAATCTGAGTGTGGTATCGCATCAACTGATTTAATTGTATCTATTGTTGAAAATGATAATGCTGACTGGAGTTTTGGACTTGGTGAGGCCCAATTTTAACAGGTAAATTGTAGTTGCATACTACAAGAAAAGGATAGAGAAACTAGGTTAGCGGAGCAAACCATGTGTTTGTTCCGCTTTTTTATGTTAATAAGAGAATAATTAAGGAGGTATTGTTGATTTCTATAAAAAATATTTTGACATTTCAGTAAAGAGCAGATATATTTATATATGAACACATGCTCATATATAAATATTATTTGCATCATGTTAGAATGCTTCATAACAGATTTGAAATAATAAATACATATGTATTAAAAACTTTAGTTAAGGAGGAGTTTTTTATGGGTCACAATCATAGTCACAATCATAATGAAGGAGCAAATAAAAAGGTTTTATTGATCTCTTTTATCATGATTACAGGTTATATGATAATAGAAGCTATAGGTGGATTTTTAACAAATAGTCTGGCGCTTTTATCTGATGCAGGCCATATGCTGAGTGATTCAATTTCATTAATGGTTGCCCTGATTGCTTTTACATTAGCTGAAAAAAAGGCAAATCACAATAAGACATTCGGCTATAAACGATTTGAGATTCTTGCAGCTGTGATAAACGGTGCTGCCTTAATTCTTATTTCTCTTTATATCATTTATGAAGCAATCGAACGCTTCTCTAATCCACCAAAAGTAGCAGCAACCGGCATGCTTACAATTAGTATCATCGGGTTAGTTGTGAATCTATTGGTCGCTTGGATTATGATGAGTGGCGGAGCTACAAAGAATAATCTGAATATAAGAGGAGCTTATTTACATGTAATAAGCGATATGCTCGGCTCTGTAGGTGCCATTTTAGCTGCCATACTTATCATCTTCTTTGGATGGGGCTGGGCAGATCCATTGGCTAGTATCATTGTGGCTATTCTTGTTCTAAGAAGCGGTTACAATGTGACTAAAGATTCCATTCACATCTTAATGGAAGGAACTCCAGAAAATATCGATGTCTCTGATATCATTCGTACAATTGAAGGGACAGAGGGAATTCAAAACATTCATGATTTACACATATGGTCTATCACAAGCGGATTGAATGCTCTTTCTTGCCATGCAGTTGTGGACGATCAACTGACCATTTCAGAAAGTGAAAATATTTTACGCAAAATTGAACATGAACTTGAGCATAAAGGCATTACGCACGTAACCATTCAAATGGAAACCGAAGCGCATAATCACGACAATGCGATCCTTTGTCAGCCCAAAATGGAGAAGCCGCGTAACCACCATCACCATTAAATTTTTTATCTAACTTTATAGTGAGGAGATCAACTAGCATTTTGCAAATTCTGTCTACTGACAATTTGAAATTGGCGGGGTGATAATGTGTACGACACTATAGTAATCGGGGCTGGTCAAGCAGGGATCTCAATAGGATATTATCTTAAGCAGTCCGATCAAAAGTTTATCATTTTGGATAAAAGTCATGAGGTGGGGGAGAGCTGGAAAGATCGGTATGACTCATTAGTTTTATTTACTTCTCGAATGTATAGCTCTTTGCCTGGAATGCATCTTGAAGGAGAAAAACATGGATTTCCTTCAAAAAATGAAATTGTTGCTTATCTAAAGAAGTATGTTAAAAAATTTGAAATTCCAATCCAATTACGGACAGAAGTAATAAGTGTCCTAAAAATAAAGAATTATTTCTTAATAAAAACAAATCGGGAAGAATATCAAACGAAGAATCTTGTCATTGCTACAGGGCCTTTTCATACCCCTAATATTCCATCAATATCAAAGGATTTATCCGATAATATTAATCAACTACACTCATCACAATATAAGAATTCAAAACAATTGGCATATGGAAATGTACTAGTAGTTGGTGGTGGGAATAGTGGTGCTCAAATAGCTGTTGAATTATCCAAAGAAAGAGTTACATATTTAGCCTGTAGTAATAAACTAGTTTATTTCCCTTTAATGATCGGAAAAAGAAGCATCTTTTGGTGGTTTGATAAACTAGGAGTTTTACATGCAAGTCATACATCAATAGTAGGCAAATTCATTCAAAAGAAAGGTGATCCAGTATTTGGGCATGAATTAAAACATGCAATAAAACAGAAGGAGATCATCTTAAAAAAAAGAGTCATTGCCGCAAAGCAAAATGAAATCATTTTTAAAGATTCATCTACATTAGAAGTAAACAATATTATTTGGGCTACTGGTTTCAGGAATCCCTTATGTTGGATAAATATAAAAGGTGTTTTGGATCA
This sequence comes from Bacillus sp. PS95, assembly GCF_037963565.1. Lineage (NCBI taxonomy): Bacteria > Bacillati > Bacillota > Bacilli > Caryophanales > Bacillaceae > Bacillus > Bacillus sp. PS95. The sequence goes on along the minus strand of NZ_CP150160.1, from coordinate 2,633,742 downwards.
AGAAGGTCGAATCATACATCATAGAGGTGTTTCACCTGTAGAAGGATTGTACTTTATAGGTTTGCCTTGGCAGCATAAGCGAGGTTCAGCGTTGCTTCAAGGCGTAGGAAATGATGCTGAATACATTGTAAAACAAATGAACGGTGAATAAACGAAGCAGAGCAGTAACTCACATGTTTACTGCTCTATTTTTTGCGTGAATAAGGGTAGCGAAGTGGAGATGCGCTTTCTCTTTTATTTAAGAAGTTAACATAGAAAGAGAAAAAGCACTTTAAGCCATACTCATATTTTTATGTTCAACAATGGTCTTAAGGAGGCTGCGCATTGAATTTGTCAGGTACGCATCTTTATGGCGTATAAAGATTGTTGAGATACAGCTATCTTTCTCAGGCAATGGGTGACAATAAACCTTACCTTGTGCAGCTAGATGCATAACAGCAGATTCCGGTACCACTGTTATACCGAGTCCAAGTGCAACACTATTTAAGATTGTCTCCAGGATGTTAAATTCCATCATTCTGTTTGGGTGCACACCTTCATCTTTGAGCCATTGTTCAAGCCTAGACCGATACCCGCACCCCTGATTAAAAACAAGAATCGGAGTCGTTGAAAGATCCTCTATATTAAACGTTTTGTTACTGGTTACAAGAGTAAGTTTTTCAGTATAAACATCATACTGTTCCAGAATAGAATGTTTCAAAGGGCCTGAAATAAAAGCTCCGTCTAATTCGTGATTCATGACCTTTTTAATAAGTTCCTCTGTTAGACCAGCCTGCAATGATAAATCCACATTAGGATACTTTTTATAATAGGAAGCTATGATGGTCGGCAGTATCCTCACTGTTTCCACTGTACCGATTTTTAATATTCCAGATGGTATTTCAGTATCTAGAAAGACCTGCTCCAGTTCTTCAACATCTTTCAAAATTTTGTTAACGTATTCAATCATTTTTCGGCCCTCTGGGCTTAGTGAAACCCCTTTTTTATGGCGATTGAAAAGAGGTGTTTTGAGCTCATTCTCTAATTGCTTAATCCGCGCAGTTACATTAGATTGTACATAATTTAACTCTTTTGCAGCACCGGTAATACTCTTGTGATGGGCTACGCATTTGAAAATTTGTAAGTCTCGCAGTTCCATGAAGATCCCCCCTTCATTAAAGTATCATTATCAATGATGTTTTTCATCACTTTTGTTCATTTTACTTGATGCTTACTTCTTTTTATAATTCTCATTGTAATTTTAAAGAAAAGGAGGGGAATTCAATGAAAAAAAGTCAATTATTCATTGGTGCCCTTACATGTTTAGTAGCAAGTATGTCTTGGGGCGCGATGTTTCCAGTTGCAGATCATGCATTAGAATTTATTGATCCGTTTTATTTTTCATTTATTCGCTACGGTGTGGTAACGATTATGTTAGTGATTTTATTATTGGTGAGAGAAGGAAAAAAATCATTTTATTTAGAGGGTAAAGCAAAATGGATCATTTTATTTGGGGTTATGGCGTTTACTGTATACAATGTTCTTATTTTTTTAGGTCAAAGGTTGATGGGGAAGTCTGGAATTATGACAGCATCCATTGCCGAGGCACTCATGCCAATGCTTTCAATTGTTATTCTATGGGGATATAAACATGTGAAACCTAAAAAATACACAATGATCAGTATATTGATTGCCTTTTTGGGGGCTTCGATGGTCATAACCAAAGGTAATATAAGTTTCTTTTTTTTATTGGGGGATCATCTATTCTCGCTACTCTTTATATTCATTGGTGTTTTAGGGTGGGTTGTCTACACAATGGGGGGACAGATATTCCGAGAGTGGTCCACACTTCGTTATTCAACATTGACATGTTTATTCGGCACAGCTATAACAGGAATCATGACAGCTATACTTACCGCGCAAGGTTACGTGTCGGTACCGAGTATTAAAGTGATTGCAGCAATTAAGTATGATTTTTTATTTATGATTACTTTACCAGGTATCATAGCCCTCCTTAGTTGGAACTATGGCATTAAAATCCTATCATCCATTAATGGAATTTTATTTATTAACTTTGTCCCCATTACTACATTGTTAATCATGGTGATCAAAGGATATAACATAACTGCATTTGATATAGTAGGAACACTGTTTGTCATTATTGGACTCATTTTAAATAACATATATCAGCGTAAGGAAGATTATAAGCAGGTATTACAAAAAGAAAAAACAAATTTGACTATCACTTAGACGGTGGGGGATTTAAAATGTTTGAAGGTTTATTGTTTTTCATTTCAGCTGGAATTGTCTGTGAACTTGCTGCAATTAATAGAAATGGCCGCAAAAATATAAAGCAACAGGCGGAATTGATTCAAATTTTAAAAGAAAACCTTAATAAAGACATTAAATAAATCAAGACGGTTGGATATTATTAAAACACACCAGAAAATTCAGGTGTGTTTTTATTTTGCTTTCTATTTTAAGCCTTAAAACGTCACCAATCGCTAGTTGAATACTACGGGAACCACTCTCCATACGGAAAAAGATGATTATTTACATCATTCAGAGTTGATTTTAGGTTCATTTGAACTTATAATGTTATATATACTGTTTTTTGTTTATTCAGAAAAAACGGGTTATAAAAATAAATATTTATATCGGAGGTGTACGCCTTACTAGGTAAGGCAAATCATTGACAACCATTAACCTTATAATCTTTACTATTTTAATTGTCTTAACAGCATTTTTTGTTGCGACTGAATTTGCGATAGTAAAGATCAGGTCATCAAAAATTGACCAACTCATATTAGAGGGAAAAAAAGGTGCCGTATCAGCCAAAAAGGTCATTACTCATTTGGACGAATATTTGTCAGCTTGTCAATTAGGGATCACGGTTACAGCGTTGGGAATTGGCTGGGTTGGAGAATCGACTTTTGAAGTGATTTTGCACCCCTTATTTGCTCATTTTCATGTAAGTGAAACAGTCTCACATGTATTGATCTTAGTGATTGCTTTTGTGATGGCGACTTTTTTGCACGTTGTAGTTGGAGAACTTGCTCCTAAAACACTCGCTATCCAAAAAGCGGAAACCATCACTCTTTTGACTGCAAAGCCAATTATTTGGTTTTACCGCATCCTGTTCCCTTTTATATGGTTTTTAAATGGTTCAGCCCGGTTTATAGTAGGACTCTTCGGTTTGAAACCTGCATCAGAACATGAACTTGCTCATTCTGAAGAAGAACTGCGCATCTTACTGTCTGAAAGCTATAAGAGCGGTGAAATCAATCAAAATGAGTTGAAATATGTAAATAATATTTTTGAATTTGATGAAAGAATCGCCAAAGAAATTATGATTCCGAGAAGAGAGATCGTAGCGATTTCTAGTGAGGATTCTTATGAAACTATTGTTAAGACCATTAAGACAGAGAGTTATACAAGGTACCCAGTCCTAAATGGAGATAAAGATTCAATCATTGGTTTTATCAATGCTAAAGAATTCTTGTCAGCTTATATTGACACAGACCAGAAGATAAAAGAGGATTTCAAGTTAGAAAATAATATCAACCCTGTTATCCATGTTATTGAATCCGTTCCAATTCATGATTTATTGGTAAAAATGCAAAAAGAGCGAACACATATCGCTATTCTTGTGGATGAATATGGCGGAACTTCAGGTTTAGTCACTGCTGAAGATATTCTTGAAGAAATTGTCGGGGAAATCAGAGATGAATTTGATAAAGATGAAGTGCCTAATATTAGAAAAGTAAATGATAATCACTATATCTTAGATTCGAAAGTGCTCATTGAAGATGTAAATGATTTATTGGGAACGACGTTAGCAAGTGACGAAGTGGATACAATAGGCGGCTGGTTTATGACTCAACAAATAGACGCTGCAGTTGGGTCCGTTATAGAAGCCGATGGGTATATTTTTAAAGTGCACAAAACAGTTGGCCGGCATATTAATTATTTAGAAATTGTCCGGAAAAAAGAATAACATCTGGATAAAACACATGAGATTTTGACTAATAAGATGCTTAAAGCCTGAGATGAAATTTTCATCCAGGCTTTTTTAAACAATGATCTTGCAGTTTAAGTAGGTAATCATTATCGAAGTTCAAACGTTTCTCAGCAAAAAAGGAGGCCTGGATATCTATAGCTCTTTTACCATTACCTTCTCACCATTAAAGTCGAGTTCACCATTAAATTGAAAACCAAACCTTTGATAAAGGCGTATAGCATGAATATTATCTTCAAATATACTTAAATAAATTCTTTTGCATTTATATAGCTCAGCAAGGTGCTGAATGAGGGCTTTAAGCATTTTCTTCCCTAATCCTTTTCCCTGATAGCGTTCGTCAATAAAAAATCGGTCAAGCCAGACTCGTCCGTTTTTATTATCTTCATCATACTCGGGAAACAATCCATACATTGCAAAACCGACTAGATCTCCTTCATAGTAAAGCCCGACAGGTTTATAATAGTGACATTCGTTTGCATCCTCTAAACATATTTTTGTAGATTCAATATATGATAATTGATTCTGGCTGACATGTAGATCAAGAATTGCAGCACGATTATCATCAGTTACTCCTTTTATTTTTATACTCATACTACATTCTCCTTTTTTCTTATCCCGGTATCCTGATATTGCTAAAACTCAGCTTAAACTATATTCACGTCAAGCAACATGTAGCCTATCAAATTAAGTACCTTTTCTTATTGTGCCTAACCAGGGGCATTCCCTGCATCCAAATGACTTGACTTTATAGAAAATGAATTAATTCAAAGCTGCAGCATCATTCTTTTTTTCTTTCCAAACCATTGTAAGACCAAGGCCGACAATCATAACGAAACCTGCAAAAAGGAAAGGATAATGAATGTTAAGATCAAATAGTATACCGCCTAAAGCAGGTCCAAATATATTTCCCAGGCTGGTGTATGTGGAGTTCATGCCTGCTACGAAACCCTGCTGGTTACCGGCCATATTGGATAAATGAGCGGTTAAGGCCGGACGTAGCAAATCGAACGCCAGAAAAATAAAACAAGTTACAAGCAAAACAGTTAAAAATCCTGACATAACAGTAGACACGAAAGCCAAGATCGCACCGGTTATTAAGCACAGCTGAATCATTCTTTTCTCTCCAAGTTTGTTGACCAATTTCCCGAAAAGTAAAACTTGAATAACTACCGCAACAATGGAGCTAATCGTAATAATGGCTGCAATATCTTTTGGTGTGAAGCCAAATTTATGATCAGAAAACAAGCTGAATACCGTTTCATAAGCTGATAAACCAAAAGCCATTACAAAGACGATAATAAATGCAATGAAATAGACAGGATGAATGGATCTCTTCAAGTCTTTAATGAAATTTGATTCCTTTGTATGAGATGAGAGTTGATGGCGTTCTTCTATCGACAATGACTCTTTTAGTATAAAAACGGAAGTGACAGCTGCTATTAACGCGATGGCGGAGGCGAAGAAAAACGGCATGCGGATGCCAAAGCCGGCAATAAATCCTCCCGCACCAGGCCCAATAATAAAGCCGGTGCTAATTGCAGCAGAAACATACCCCATAGCCTTTGACCTTTCCTTTAGGGTTGTAATATCAGCTACATATGCTGTTACCGCGGGCATGATAAAAGCCGCACTTACACCACCCAATATCCTCGAGAAATAAAATATTGAAACATGGGTCCCTAATCCGAAAATCAACTCAGATAAACTGAATATAAGCAACCCGAGAATAATCATTTTTTTTCTCCCGAAACGGTCAACCCACCTACCTGCAAAAGGTGAAGTAATTAACTGAGAAATGGCAAAAGCCGCAACAAGATAACCCATTGTGCTGCCGGATAAATGCATGATTTTCATAAAAGAAGGCATAACTGGAATGATTAAACCGATACCAAGAAATGCTACGAAGATGTTGCTTAATAGTATAATGAATATCGCTTTTTGCTCATTTATTGATTTTTTCATCTGAATTCCCCTTTTACTCAATTGAACCCTTTTTACCTATCCTTTTCGCTTGACGCTTTTTTCAAGTACAATCAAATCATAAGGTATATGGTTACCGTATAGTCAAGGAGGTTTTTATGAGCGAAGATGTTAAGAAGTATTTCACAACAGGGGAGTTTTCGAAGCTCTGCCGTGTAAAAAAACAAACCTTATTTCATTATGATGAGATTGGTCTTTTCTCGCCGGAAATAAAAAAAGAAAATGGGTATAGATATTATTCCTATCATCAATTTGAGATTTTTCAAGTCATCAGTCTATTTAAAGAGCTTGGGGTTCCATTAAAAGAAATAAAGTGTCTAATAAAAGGAAAAACACCAGACAAGATCCTGCATGTTCTAAAAGAAAAGTCTATTGAGATTGATAAAAAAATAAATGAGCTTAAGCAGTTGCAAACGATCTTACAAACAAAAGTGACGCTTACAGAACAAGCACTTGAGACTGATTTTTCTTCAATTTCTTTTGAATATTTAAATGAAGAAACATTCATGTTAAGCCGAAAAACATTAAACTTACCAGAACGAAAATATGTGGCAGCCATTTCAGAACTCATTCATGAAGTTCAGCAATATGAATTAGATGAAGGATATCCGATAGGCGGAATCTTTGCACGGGAACAAATCTTAGAAAAAGACTTCTACAATTACAGTTACTTTTATATAAAAGTAAAAGATGGGGCAGAGAACATAAATTATCATGTACGGCCAAAAGGCCTGTATGCAGTTGGATATGAAATAGGCGGAAATACTGAAGAGGCGTACCGGAGAATCATTGAGTTCATTGAAAGAAATGGAATGCAAATAGGGGAAAATGCATATGAGGAATATATGCTGGATGAGATGGTAGTTGACGGGTATGAAAATACATATGCAAAAATCCTCCTTCAAGTTAAAGAGGTGTAAGATTACGAGATTTTCATATGGAAAAATTGTTTCTGTTGTGTGCCCAAAAAGAATATAAACTGGTTTACTAAAAGCGAGCCCACATACAGGAGACGGTACAAACGGCACTGGGAACCGCAAGTCTATCGGCGTTGAAATATGCTATAACGATTCAGGAGGCGATAAATTCTACGCTGCTGAAAAGCTGGCCATCAAGGCGCATCCAAAGGGATAAATCTAAAAGAGCTGGGATAGGGGGGACAAACAACAGAATTCCGTATACTCTGTTGTTGTGCTATGTAAATGTTCAAAAGCCATTTAGGATCGTCGACCTTTGATAATCCATCATATAAAGGTGTCATTCGATGTCTTGTTAACAAAGGCTAGTGAAATTCAACATCCAGAAAACGATTACAAGGTCGGTGATAAATTATTCATCCATGAATCAAACGGTGATCGAACATTCATTTTTGTGTTTAATATGAGTTTTCTTGATTTAGCACACTCCCTTAATAAATGCATAGGATACTATCACAAAAATTTATAATTGTGGGGATCAAAAAATGTACTATAACCCTTTTTCGCCTCAATGTTATTATTATGTGACTGTACCGATGTATAATGATGGAAGATCTGTTTATTGGACTATTCCAAATGAGATGGAGAACGTACACAGAGGTGCCGATTTGCGCTCTTCATATGAAGATAGAAACCTTCTCTTGAAGGATTATGGGCCAAAACCATTTGTTGTAAATATCAATAGAGCCACAAAACAAAACCATACGTTCCGTACTGCTTTATGGACAGGAGAGCATTTTCAAGTGACTTTGATGAGTCTTGGTATTGGAGAAGACATTGGTTTGGAAATCCATCCTAACGTTGACCAGTTCTTACGGATTGAGCAGGGGCGTGGGATCGTCAAAATGGGAAAGAGCAAAGATCATTTGAACTTTCAAAGAAATGTCTATGATGATTCTGCCATTGTTGTCCCTGCCGGCACTTGGCACAACGTAATTAATACAGGAAATACGCCATTAAAACTTTACTCCATTTATGCTCCTCCTAACCATCCATTTGGTACAGTTCATGAAACCAAAGCAGATGCAGTGGCTGCGGAAGATTAGCACAGATATTCTGCAGAATTCTATAATAATTAAAGTCACATCCAGCATGAAACATGGGGAACCAGTACCATGCTAATGAAACCCCATTTAATATCCAAGCAGCGTGTCTTGTGCTAATTTTAAGTAATTGATAAATAAAGCCGATTTAAAATTAAATCGGCTTATTGCTTTATTCGAGTTCCTTTTAGCAGAATTGGCATTATCGAATGTAAGTATTTTTTCAATCCGCGGATATCGAAATGAATCTATCAGCTCAAAGAAAGTAACTTTCACACTTGACTATATACCTATGGGGGTATATTATTGTTTTGTGAATAAACAAAGAGTTAATAAGGTGGTGTAAATAGTATCAATTATTTAGTTATTGCATTCCTGCTTATTTTTGTGATTATCATTGCAACGTATAGACGTTATTATCCTATAACCGGAATCTCTTGTATCCATAAAGATAAATTAGAGGCTATGGACATCACAATATTAGATATTCGTCATTATAACGATGTAGCCAATTTTTCGGATAATATTATTTTAAACATCCCATATGCGTATCTAAAACGTTTTTATTTAGAGATTCCACGTGATAAAATACACATAATAGCTCGTGACCGGGTGGAATTAAATTTAGGAGTGCGTTTTCTAAAGCGCAAAGGTATCCATGTAAACAGTTATGAACTGGCAACATGTAAATGTAAAAATAAATGAAAGAAAGGATTTCATTGATATATGGAGTATGATCAAAAGATTAAAAACCGCTTACGACGGATTGAAGGACAAATTAAAGGTGTATTGACTATGATGGAACAAGGAAAAGATTGTAGAGAGGTTGTGACCCAATTAGCAGCTTCCCGTAATGCGATCGATCGAGCGATGGGTTTAATTGTGAGCACAAACCTTGAACATTGTGTTCGTGAAAGTTTAGAAAAAGGCGAAGACACACAAAATTTAGTAAAAGACGCAGTCGACTTATTGGTAAAGAGCCGATAAAAATTCATCAACCTAAGGTTGACGAATTTTTATATGCGTTATATTATACCCCCTACGGTATTTAAAGAGTTGAATAAAAGCAGATCTTTCGAAAAAATTTTGACTTTAATATACCCGCTGGGGTAATTGGTTAGGAGAATCAACATGACAGAACAAACAAAACGCACAACAATTGTTTTATTTAGCGGGGATTATGATAAGGCAATGGCAGCCTATATTATTGCAAATGGTGCAGCTGCCTACGATCATGAAGTGACGATCTTCCATACTTTTTGGGGATTAAACGCTTTACGTAAAGAAGAGCTGATTCCAGTGAAAAAAGGATTTCTTGAAAAAATGTTTGGAAAGATGATGCCTCGTGGTGCTGATAAGATGGGTTTATCTAAAATGAACTTTGCAGGTATGGGCCCTAAAATGATTAAAAATGTGATGAAAAAGCATAATGCACTTCCTTTGCCTCAGTTGATTGAGATGGCTCAAGAACAGGGGGTAAAGCTCGTAGCTTGTACGATGACAATGGATCTTCTTGGTTTACAGGAAAAAGAACTATTAGATGATATTGACTATGCTGGTGTAGCAGCTTATTTGGCAGATGCTGAGGAAGGCAGTGTCAACTTATTTATCTAATGCTACTCATTTACTCATTGCTAAGCGGAAGGAGAAGTTTAAAGGGAAGTAAAAATATTGAAGAAACAAGGATTTAAAAAGATCACAAATATAAAAGGGGCATGAATACATGGTATTAACTTCTAGTGAGAAACTTTTTGTATATTTATATACCCCCACCCCTATATGAGAAAAGGAGGAAAAAAATGATGAAAGCAACTATTGTACTAGACGCTAAAGGTTTGGCGTGTCCAATGCCTATCGTAAAAACGAAGAAGAGAATGAAGGATTTAAAAGCTGGTGAAGTATTGGAAATTCAAGCAACAGATAAAGGTTCCACAGCAGATCTGGAAGCATGGGCAAAAAGTACAGGCCATGAATATCTAGGTACTGAAGCAGAGGGAGAAATACTTCGTCATTTTCTTCGAAAAGGAGGAGAGCATTCATCAGAAAATGCATCTTCAATTCCTGAGATTTCATTAGAAGCTTTCAAACAGAAAGTGGATAGTGACGAGTCTCTTAACATTTTAGATGTACGAGAGATAGAGGAGTATGAAAAAGCTCATATTCCTGGAGTTGTGCATATCCCTCTTGGTGAAGTGGAAAAGCGCTCTAATGAATTAAACAAAAATGATGAAATTTATATTATCTGCCATTCGGGAAGAAGAAGTGAAATGGCGGCCCACACCATGAAGAAACAAGGTTTTAAAAAGGTTATTAATGTTGTCCCCGGTATGCGGGATTGGACAGGTAAAACCGAATAAATAAAAAGCATGATGAACAGATGAGTAGCGATTATTGCGGCAAATGGCGGTCTGTTTGATGCTTATAAAGTATGTGCCTTCTATTCTTAACTGATTGAAATGGGAGTTGCATGATTTGATTGTCAAATAACGATGGACGTTATGGGTTTAACAAAAGATGATTTTATGGAAGGAATCGAAGTAGGCGGGGCTGTTACCTTTTTAGATTTTACTAAAGATGCTGATGTACCCTTAACATTTTAGTCCCGCTAAAAGATTTGATATAGGAGGTATTGAAACATGACCGTAAAGGCAATGACCCCAAAAGAAGTGACAAAAAAAATCTTTAACAAAGAACCTTTATTTATTTTGGATGTGCGTAATGAAAATGATTTTAGTGATTGGAAGATAGAAGGGCATGACTTTGACCATTTGAATGTTCCTTATTTTGATCTTTTAGATGGCGTAGAAGATATATTGGAGAAAATTCCTTCTGATAAAGAAGTGCTGGTCGTTTGTGCAAAAGAAGGTTCATCCGTCATGGTATCCGAAATGCTATCTGAAGCAGGTCATTCTGTATCCTATCTTAAGGGGGGAATGAAAGCATGGAGCGAACATTTAGAGCCGGTAAAAGTCGGGGATTTAAAAGATGGCGGTGAGATGTATCAGTTTGTTCGAATCGGTAAAGGCTGCCTGTCATACATGGTCATTTCCAATGGTGAAGCAGCAATTATTGATGCGACACGTATGGTAGATTTCTTTATGGATTTTGCGAAGGAGAAGGGTGCAACGATTACTCACGTATTTGATACACATCTTCACGCGGACCATATTTCAGGCGGCAGAGTCATTGCTGAAAAAACAAAAGCAACCTACTGGTTACCGCCTAAAGATGCTGAAGAAGTGGTATTCGATTATCAGCCGTTGGAAGAAGGAAACGACATGATCATTGGAAATACAACGATTAAAATTCAACCGATTTATTCTCCGGGACACACGATTGGGTCCACTTCTTTCATTGTCGATGATCTGTATCTTCTTTCAGGTGATATTTTGTTTATTGATTCAATCGGCAGACCAGACTTAGCCGGTATGGCAGAAGATTGGGTAGGAGATTTAAGAAAAACGCTTTATAGCCGTTACAAAGCGTTATCAAAGGATTTAATTGTATTACCGGCACACTTTATGATCATTGACGAGCTAAATGAGGATGGAAGTGTTGGTAAAAAACTAAGTACATTATTTAGCGAGAACCATGGTTTGAACATTGCGGATGAAACAGAATTTAGACACCTAGTAACAGATCATTTGCCTCCGCAACCAAATGCATACCAAGAGATTCGAGAAACAAACATGGGGAAAATCAGCCAAGATGAAGAAAAACAGCGTGAAATGGAGATTGGCCCAAACCGCTGTGCAATACGGTAACACAAGTTTCTATTAATAAGAGGAGAGATGAACATGAAATCAGATAAAGTATTAGACGCAAAAGGCCTGGCATGCCCAATGCCAATCGTCAGGACAAAAAAAGCGATGAATGAACTGGAATCAGGTCAAATATTAGAAGTGCATGCAACAGATAAGGGAGCTAAAAATGATCTTGTAGCCTGGTCTAAATCAGGCGGACATGACCTTTTAGAGCAAACGGACGAGGGCGATGTATTGAAATTTTGGATTCAAAAAGGCTAATGAATGTGAAAGGGTATCGAATAGAAAGATACCCTTTTCCTTTGATAGGAGGAAACCAAAGTGGATATTGCCTTTATCACAACTCTTTTCATTATAGGGTTTATTGGTGCCTTTATTTCCGGAATGATTGGTATTGGCGGAGCAGTTATTAATTATCCAATGCTGTTGTATATTCCCTCTTTAGTGGGAGTGATGTCATTAACTGCCCATGAAGTTTCAGGGATAGGGGCTATTCAAGTTTTCTTTGCGACACTTGGCGGTGTTTGGGCTTATCGTAAGAGTGGTCTTCTAAATAAAGCATTAATAATTTACATGGGAAGCAGCATCCTTTTAGGGAGTGTATTGGGGAGTTACTTTTCTCATTATATATCTGAAAAAGGAATTAACTTTATATACGGAATTCTGGCTATTATAGCAGTTATTTTAATGTTTATACCTAAAAGAGGACAAGCCCATAGAGAAGGCGAAGAAGTGATATTTAATAAATGGTTAGCTTCGTCCCTAGCGTTTATCATTGGTGGCGTATCAGGTATTTTAGGAGCTGGCGGCGCCTTTATCCTAGTCCCCATTATGTTATCGATTTTAAATATTCCTGTTAGAATCACAGTCGCTTCATCTCTTGCGATTACATTTCTTTCATCTATTGGCGCAACAGTTGGAAAAGTAATGACGGGCCAGGTTCTTTTTGTACCAGCCCTGGTTCTTATGATTGCTAGTTTAATTGCATCTCCTATTGGTGCATCAGTTGGGCAAAAAGTAAATACAAAATTCCTGCAATGGGTTTTAGCGCAATTAATAGGTGCGACAGCTATTAAAATTTGGTTAGAGCTCCTTTGATATGAGTCATCGGGTAAAATGAAAGATTAACAGGTTGATACTGCTGAAGTTTTTGAAAATCAAATGAATATGAAACATCAATTGAGGGTTTTTTATTGAATGGTTTAAAATTGACTATGAGTCAGAGAGAAAAAGGCAATAGGGCACCGCAAATTAAAATTCTCAGTAGATCAAAATAACTTTTGGATTGGTATTAGAATCTTGATTATATGCTGCGGAGAAAGTGACGGGTTGGAACTGCTGTTAAGGAAAACATCAGATTATGAAAAACCAAGAAGAAAGAAACTAAGTTAGAGGAGTAAACCATACGTTTGCTCCTCTTTCTGTTTATAAAGGACTTTGTACCAAAAGTAACGTTGGTTGCTATGAATAGGGATCAAAATGATTTGTTTTTTGATTATTTTTTAAAATAATTTAAAAGGATAAAAAAAGAGAGTGAAAATCATCCACCACTTAATATCGAAAATAATTCGACTTAATGAAATAGGTAATAAGGTTTAAATGCAAAAGGAAAAGTTTGCTTTATAGTCTGTGAGGCATACAGTAAAAAACAGGTGAAACGTCTGATGAAAGAAGATATTTTTCGGTTTAATATAATTAATGCCCAAAAAATGGAGATTTACAATGGGTAAATGCAAATATCTCTAAGGAAGGTCTCTCTTATTTTAAATATGAAAGGGGATGAAAAAGCGTAAATGACTTAATAGATTCTGTGCTTTATAAATCTTTAACAGAATAAATGATTAAAATAATAAAAAGTAGAAGACGGAGAATATATATGTATAAAAAAATTGGTGTTTTTATATTACTATCTTTCATAATCGTTTCATCTTTTTCACAGTCGGCTCTTGCTCATACAGTTTACCCTGTGAATCCTAATGCACAGGCAACAACGAAAGAGTTGATGAATTGGCTGGCTCATCTGCCAAACCGATCTGAAAATCGCATACTGTCAGGTGCATTCGGCGGATTCACAAATGCTTCGTTTTCCATGAAAGAAGCCAACCAAATTAAGAATGCTACAGGCCAGCTACCCGCAATTTATGGTTGTGACTATTCCAGTGGATGGTTGGAGAAGCCCTATATTTCTGATATTACTGAGACGATCGACTATAGTTGCAACAGTGACTTAATCTCATATTGGAAAAGTGGTGGAATACCACAGATTAGCTTACATCTAGCTAATCCTGCATCCAGTACTTTTGGGAAAAATGCTTCCCATATTTCAAACAGTGAGTATGAAAAGATCTTAGACTCATCAACTACAGAGGGCAAGCGGTTAGAGGCTGTTCTGAGCAAAGTTGCAGATGGCCTTGATCAGTTAAAAAATGAAGGTGTTCCTGTTCTATTCAGGCCTCTTCATGAAATGAATGGAGAATGGTTTTGGTGGGGACTAACCGAATATAACAAAAAAGACAGCCAGCGCTTCTCACTTTATAAACAACTGTATCAAAAAATCTATCATTATATGACTGATACAAGAGGTTTGGACAACCTGATATGGGTTTACTCACCGGACGCCAATCGAGACTTTAAGACTGACTTTTATCCTGGATCTTCATATGTTGATATTGTTGGATTAGATGCGTATTTCTCAGATGATTTTACAATTCAAGGATATGATGAGTTAACAGCTCTTAATAAGCCATTTGCGTTCACAGAAATCGGCACACAAAAACAAGATGGTAATTTGGATTATTCTGCGTTTCTTAATACAGTCAAACAAAAATATCCGAAAACCGTGTACTTTCTAACTTGGGATGAGGTTCACAGCCCTTCGGTTAATAAAGGTGGGTCTAATTTTTATAATGACAGCTGGACCCTTAATAAGGGAGAGGTATGGGCTGGTAGTTCACTTACACCAATAGTTGAATAACTGAAATGACAAAGGACATAAACAATTTCTTCATGTCGTTGAGTAACACTTGTTGAATTTCTTACAGAAAAATTGATCCAAAGAAGATACTAGACGTTGTGCAAAGAAAAACGTTAAGACGCAGACATCGGTTTGCTCCTCTTTTTCTGTCCATGAAAAGAGGAGTGGTGACTTTTGCGTAAATCGCAATTTGTGTAAATATCATTATTGTTTTTGATGATTCTAATCGTGTATTTAAAAGGAAGAGAGTAAAAAAGCCCGACGTTTACTGTTTTGAGCTCACTTTTTAATATATAAGCTTCATAATCAATGATAGTGAGCGGAATAACTCGTGCGGGTTCAATTCTTCTAAACCACATTAATAATAAAGTGGGAGGATTTGAGAAGGGGATAGTTTAGCCGATTATGAGGGCTAAACTATCTTTTTTTACATATTTGATTAGTTTACAATACGGATTTAAATGTCATATGTTTACTAGCACTTAACTATTCAATTCAGGCTGCAATTTGTTCCTCAAAGCATAAAGCATGATGGCACCTACAAGGAATGCGACTGTATCTGCAATGACAAGTGACCAAACCACCCCATGAAAGCCGTTCACCTGATTGGCGATGAACAATACAGGAATCAGAGTAATTCCTTGAATAAATGACATAACAAAAGCGGCCGTTCCTTGCGCGGTAGCTTGGAAGATACCAGTAAATAATGAGGACATCCCTGTAATAAATATGGATAAAAACGTAACATGTAGAATGTAGCTGCCTATTTTAATTAATTGCGGGTCATTTGTAAATAAACCTATTAGATGGTCGGAAATTAAATAGACGATAACGCCAAACATTACTGCTAGCGTCACAATCGCTTTTAATGTAAATCCAATGGTATTTTTCATGCGTAATTTATCCGCTGTAAAAGAGAATGCAATTAACGGTACAACCCCTTCACATAGTCCCATCAAAATAAATTCAGGAAATTGAAATAAGCGGGATGAAATTCCGTATGCAGCAACGGCTTTGTCCCCATATTCGACAAGAAAATGATTAAAGATAAGAGACATTGCCCCCAAAAAAATACTCATAATAAAGACCGGAATGCCGATTTTTAATACATTGCTCAGAATATCCAGGCCAACCTTGAACCACTTTACGGAGACAGTTAAGAACTGGCTCTTATATCCCATGTGGAAGGCATAGAATGAACTCGCAGCCAAGTTGGAAATGACGGTAGCAGACGCAACTCCGATTACACCCCAATGGCATACGAAGATGACTAACGCATCAAGCATAATATTTACAACAACACTGAGAATCATACCGGTCATCGACGTGATTGCTGAACCCTCTGAGCGCACGATATTCTCCAGCGTGAAAAATAATACGACGAAAGGTGAACCAATAAGCATAACCATGACATAGTCCTTCGTGAAGCCGAAGGAGTCAGATGTTGCCCCCAGGCCATGAACAATTGGATCGATTAAAGGGAGACCCACTGCCATCACAATAAGACCAAGAACTAAACTGCTGTAAAAGGCAAATGAGGATACATGCTTTACATCATCATATTTTTTCTCCCCGAGCAAACGGGAGATGAATGTACCGCTGCCCATGCCAATCAAGTTGCCTAGCGCCATAATGATTGCAAATAACGGCAAGGTTAATGCGAGTGCGGTTAATATGGCGGTATTATGGAGTGTACCAAGGAAAAAGGCATTTAGAATGGAATATATGACACTCATTGATGTACCTAGCATCATCGGTATAGCGAAGTGAGCAACAGCTTTTGCGATCGGTGCTTTTTCAAAATAATAGAGGTTTTCTGTATCCATTATATTTCACTTCTTTCTTGTTTATATTTAATCTAACACTGTTAGTTTGAGTCTTACAGTGTTAGATGGTATCATCATTTTATAAACCTGTAAAGAGAAACTTACACTGTTAGATAAAAGGACGGATAATATGAAAAAGCAACAGCCTCAGATTTCAGAGGAAAAGATTTTAGAAACCTCGTGGGAACTTCTTGGGGAGGGAGGCATCGAAACATTCAGCATGAGACGATTGGCCAACAGGCTAGGGATTCAGGCTCCCTCTCTGTACTGGTATTTCAAGAGCAAACAGAAGCTTTACCAGCGTCTGGCTAACCAAGTATCGAAAATGATTCTGGAGGAGTTCCACTCCGAGGGAGACTGGAAGGAGCAGCTGATGGGGCTTGCGATAACGGTACGGAACGTGCTCAGCCGATATCCTTGCTCTACGCAGCTCATGATGATGACGCTGCCCCATGAACCGGACATCATCCGATTCACGAATCGAATGTTACTCTGCGTGGAATCAACACCACTTAAGCAAGAGCAGAAAATGCAAGTGGTTACTACGCTTGTAAACTATGTCTTCTACTTCGTTTTAGACGATTATCAGCATGAGCGCAATGTCACTGCTATCCTAAAGGACCAAGAAGAGCATCCGGGGGAGGAGATGATACGCCTTCTTGATTCCATGAGCGAGACAGATGCGGGATTATTCCGGAGGATGTTTACGAACGGGCTGTTTGAGTTGATGGGGACTGACAGAGCATTTGAGTTTGGCTTGAAACTGATTTTATATGGGATTGAGAGGGTGATAAAGGAACAGGAGAGGTAATAATTAAACTGCCCGCCATCGGATGGGCAGTTTTAATGAGATTTTCTCGTCCCTCTATATGTGTCACCGTACTGGAGGAGCACTACTTAGGGATTGGAGTCAACAGAAGAGATTGTGAAGAATTGTACTTAAACGATCAGTGATTTAATTGAAGAAGAAATAAAATGAGTAGTTCTTTAAAACGAACTGCTTCTAACCAATGTTTTTTAACTGATTCTTCATATTCATTAAAAGTCCTCTCATTGTGATAGTCATATATGTAAGGGTATCGAGAGCATTGATGAGGCCTCTATAAAGAAAGCAGAGACTAGGAATGTACTGAAGTATACCGATCTAAGGATTTTCTCAGGAGAGCTTTTAGAACGTCCGGCTTTGAATGCCTGAGGGAGGATTATAAGTCAAGTTATTTGTTACGATCCTGCCTGTCTTTCTCGGAGAGCTTATCAGCGATGAAAAAAATGATTTTCATAACTCTTTCAAATAGAGAAAGCCGGAGTATGAGATCCGGCTTCTTCTGCATTATTTCCCCTTCGCCTTCTTCCGCTTTTCCTTCTCTGCCCGATAAAACTCATGAAACATCTTCATCAGCGCCCGTTTTTCAATCCGCGATACATAGCTGCGTGAGATACCGAGTTCTTTGGCAATCTCTCTCTGCGTTTTTTCCTTCTTCAAATCAAGTCCAAACCGCCCGACAATCACTTCTTTCTCACGGTCATCTAAAATGTCAATGTATTGTTTTACTTTTTCAAGCTCCATATTGAGCTGGATCGTATCTATCACGTCTTCGTTTTCTGATTTCAAAACGTCAATCAGGCTTATTTCATTCCCTTCCTTATCCTGCCCGATCGGATCGTGAAGGGAGACGTCTTTTTTTGTTTTTTTCAATGCGCGCAAATGCATGAGGATTTCATTATTAATTACAAAAGGGGGGTGCACAGATTTCCCGTAACTGTTTGATTAAATAAAGGTTGAGTCAGCTTCCTGTAATAAATGCTCAAACGTTTCTTCGCAAACGAAGGGGATACCTTAAATAACCAAGCTATATTTTCAATTGCATGTGATTGTATGTACGAAAGATTAATATTACGCAACATGAAAGTTGGAATGCAAAAGTGATATGTAAAATAATTGGACTGCCACTCTAAATAATCTGTCCAAGTTGCAGGCATTGTTTTTTTATCGCCTTCATGTCTATATATATGGCAAAATTCATGAGCGAAATCATACCATTGTTCAGTTCGGCTTTTTCGGCTGTCCAAGCATATATTATAAATCCCGCTGTGTTTAAGTGCGAAGCTTGTAACAGGTTTAAACGAAAGCCTGATATCTAAAGCCTCGGCAATCCGTTCAAAATTAATTTGTTCTGGTTCTGTAATATCAATCTTCTTGTATAAGTTTTCAATCCAATCCTCTAAATGACTGTTTGTATACCTCAAGATGAAAAACCTCCTTAAAGACGACAATCTAAAAATTGGATTCGTTTAAATATTATATGGAAATCAAGACTTTTTTCATAGGAAAATGCGTCTAAGGAGATGGAATATGAATCCGTTTAATCATGACTGTTTTCGTAAGTATTATGATTTTAACACGCATCTGGATTTCCCTCGAAAAGTAAAGGTCTTTTAGGGATTTATGTCAAAATAATAGTAAGTACGTTATGCAACAAACAGGGAGTTTGGTTGCTTAATAAGGAGGGGAAGTATGAAAAAAAATATTCACATATTGGGAGCCTCTGGTGTCGGAACTTCAACATTGGGTGCTGCATTATCAAAGCGTTTGCCTCATACGCATCTTGATACTGATAATTACTATTGGTTAGACAAATTCACTAAAAAAAGAGAAATTCCTGAAAGAAGAAAGTTGCTTGAAAAAGACTTAACAATCAATGAAAAATGGATTCTTTCTGGTGCAGTGTGTGGCTGGGGCGATAATCTAAAAAGTTATTTTGACCTTGTCGTCTTCTTATGGATTCCACAAGATATACGGCTTGAGAGACTAAGGCACAGGGAATTTCAGCGTTATGGAAACGAAGTGTTAGCCGGTGGCAGTAAATATGAACAATCAAAAACATTTTTAGAGTGGGCTTCTTTATATGATAATGCTGGAATGGAAGTTAGAAGTAGAGCTTTGCATGAACATTGGATGGCAGATTTATCTTGTCCAGTGTTAAAGATTGAAGACGACTGCTCAGTCAATGAAAGAGTTGACCGTGTCTTGGATTATCTGAGTTCTAATTAAACTAACGGATAGCAATAGCTGCATCAGAAAATAAATCCAAAAATCAAAGACAGTTCCAGTATGGCATTTAATGAGCTGTTTTTTTAATACCGCTATCAATTTGCCTACTATTTTTGGTAGCATCCCCACAACAGAGAAGAGATTGTTCTTCATAAGGAAGTTTTTGGATCAGTTGCAGGAAATGGAACCTCAACGATTAGATACATCCTAAAACCTGTCCAGCTAGTGCTTATGTTGGTTACCATTGAGTGAAAAGCACTTGCCGATCCTTTTTTGTTGGTGTAATCATTAGTGAATTATTACAATTGCAAATGATAGGGGCAAGGGAATAAATGGACTTCAAAGGAGTTTAATCATGAAAAATAATGATAAGAAGAAAGAGGTTCAAAGAAAATACAGAGAAGAGATTAAAAAAAAGAAACAAAAGAATGAAGATAATAAAAATTTTATTAAAGAAACAATTATTGTTGTTACGATAATTGTATTGTTTATTTTTTTCACATACACTTTGCAAGGTTTTTAACAAGAAGCCCTCTTTTCCCATTTCGATACTCTGCAATTTCCCTCACAATAAACGCTCAATTTTTTTACATGAGAATATAAAAGAAACATAAATGAAAATATAAATGAGAAAAACAACAAAAACCCTTGTCACGTAAGGGTTTGTAAAGGATTCAAAATCACTTTTTAAATGAGGGTATGAATGAAATATAAATGAGAATCTAAATCTTATTAGTAAACAGAATTAAACATAATAAACAGAAATAAATAATAATAAACTAACTGCGTTTATTTATCTGATTTCCGTCTTTCTTTTAATTGCTCCGTTATAATCTCCAAAGCAGCCTGTAAGATCTCATCTGTTACCTCACCGTCTTTTGCTGCAAGGAATGTTTCAGGATCGTTTAACACTTTTTTTGCTTCATCCTGAAATACTTTTTCATTGCTTTCTCCTTTAAGAAGATAATCCAAAGAAACATCAAGTATGTTTGAAATATTAATTAAGGTTTTATAGTCAGGCTCACGACTACCTAGTTCATAGGCGGTGTAGGCAGGCCGAGTAATTCCAAGTTTATCAGCCATATTTTGTTGGGTTAGTTTCTTTTGTTTTCTGCACTTTTTCAAGTTCTCGGAGAACATATTAATCACCTGACTTTTGTTTTTATTCTATATCTCATTGTAACGTAACAAAGGGTTACATATAAGTTTTGGTAACAAAACGATACTTTTTTTTATGAAAATGTGTTGACAATGTAACGAATCGATACTATTATCTAAGTAACGAAACGTTACATTTTCTGATTAAGGGGGTGAAAAATGATGAGAAAATGGCTTAAGAAAAACCGCTTAGAAAAAGGGTTTACTCAAGAAGAAGTTGCCAAAGCTGCACAGATTGGTAGAGCATACTACACCATGATAGAAAATGGTACTAGGAAGCCTAGTGTTATTGTCTCAAAAAAAATAGGAGAGAAATTAGGCTTTGACTGGACTATTTTTTTTGAGGATGTATGTAACGAAACGAAACATAATTCTAAGGATTCAGCATGATTAGAATTCACAAAGGAGGCCTTTTAATTATGAAAGTCATCTTGAAAAAAGGACCACTGTTTGAACAGGCAGAGGCCAAAGCCTACAAATACCTCAGTGGCATACTTGTTCAGCGTATGAATGAACACCAAGAGAAGCTTGCGCAAAAAAATAAAAAGGAATCAGCCTAAGTCATTTATAAACAGCATGGTCTTTCAACTTCAATTTTAAAACTAAAAACCTAATATAACAGGAGGCAAACATATGGAGAACAACCCATACAACATGCGGAATTTACCGCAGATTATGCGTAGTGCCCGTAAGGCTGCAGGTCTTTCCCAATACCAAATCGGAAAGTTAATCGGAGGTAAGGATCAAAGGTATGTTTCAGATGTTGAAAATGGACTTGCCAAGCTTACTCCAGAGTTATGTATCAAGTGGTTTGAGAAGTGCGATGCCTATGAACATATTGATCTTGTTCATTACTTATTTAAACTTCATCCCACAGCCGCTGCTCCTATTGATCCGGCACTCAATGAATGTGCAAGTAATGCGGTGATTAATATGGTTCACCAATTGGAGGAAGCATTACAAGCAACCAAACATTTAGCCCGTTGGCTTACTGATAATAGACCAGGTAAAACTGAAGAGCTGCCGATGGCTGATATTAAGCAGATTTTTGATTTGATTGCGGCTAACAAAACATTGATTTATTCACTTGTTCGTACTCACGGGTTGAAAATGCAGGAGCTTGCAGATAGGTGGACGCGGAAAGCTCTAGTTGATCAAGTTGCTATGGCAAAACAAGAAGGAAGGCAGGCGGTTTCAGTATGAATACTAATCATTTCTTGAAGTCAGATGTTCCTATCGCAAAAAGAAAAATCGAATCAGCAGAAGAGCTATCAATCATGCTGTCAGAGGCTTTACGTGATGGTGATTATGAAGAAGCGATTAGTCTCGCTGGAAGCATCAAGGTTCTTACTGAGGATATTAGCCGGCTTGCAAACAAAGGACGTCTTTATGAAACGGCATTGAAAATGCAACAGCAAGGTATCAAC
Organism: Bacillus sp. PS95; assembly: GCF_037963565.1. Lineage (NCBI taxonomy): Bacteria > Bacillati > Bacillota > Bacilli > Caryophanales > Bacillaceae > Bacillus > Bacillus sp. PS95. The sequence continues at coordinate 2,611,541 of NZ_CP150160.1, read as the reverse complement.
TTAACTGTAGTGAGCAGGTGTATAGGATGATGGTTCATTTTGTTCATAAACCGGCAACTGCTCTGGAAGTTCGTAAATGGTGTGCGATGATTCGTAACAATAGTGAATTCCATCTGTTATGGGATAGACGTGCAGACAAATTCAGAGAGGAGAATAAGAATGGTCGAAAATCCAATGGTCATAAACAACTGGCACGATAAGCTGACTGAAACGGATGTGCAAATAGATTTTTACGGTGATGAAGTAACACCAGTTGATGATTATGTAATTGATGGCGGCGAAATCATTCTGAGAGAGAACTTGGAAAGATATTTAAGGGAGCAACTTGGTTTTGAATTTAAAAATGCGCAATAAAAAAGCCCACTCGGCAAAGTGGACTTCTTTAAAGGCTATCTAAAAAACTCATGTGCAAATATTTTATCAGATAGCCTCAATAAAAACAATGGGGGTTAGGGTTATGACAAGAAGAGCTGAGGTTCTTGCTAAGACTTCTGAAATGAGCCGTGATGAATGGCTTATTGAAAGAAGAAAAGGGATTGGCGGCTCAGATGCATCCATTATCTTGGGGTTAAACAAGTGGAAGACACCTTTTGAATTATGGTTAGACAAAACAGGACAGGTCCCTGTTAGTGAATCGCAAAGTGAAGCTGCTTACTTTGGATCATTGCTTGAAGACATTGTTGCAAAAGAATTTGAGATTCGTAGTGGCAAGAAGGTTAGACGTAAAAAAGCAATACTTAGACATCCAGAACATGATTTCATTTTGGCTAATGTAGACCGAATGATCGTTGGTGAAAAAGCGATCCTTGAATGTAAAACAACCTCTGCTTACAACTTAAAAGAATGGGAGGACGAAGAAATCCCCGAGAGCTATATCGTTCAGGTCCAGCATTACCTGGGTGTACTTGGACCTGAATATCAGAAGGCTTACTTTGCTGTGCTGATTGGCGGAAACAAGTTTGTTTGGAAAGAGATTGAGAGAGACGACGAGTTAATTGACATGATCTTTGAAGCAGAGATTGAGTTCTGGAATGAAAAGGTCTTAGGTGGACAAGCTCCTGCTTTAGATGGGTCAAGTGCTGCGGAGGAATACCTCAAAAAGCGATATGCCGAAACGGAAAATAACAAAGCTATTGATTTAACTGCGACTAATCGAGAACGTATTCAACAATATTTGCATCTTAAAGAACAGCTCTCAGAGCTTCAAAGTCAGGCAAAAGAATTAGAAAACCAGATCAAACATGAAATGAAGGATGCAGAGTATGGGTTTATCGGCAACTATCAAGCTTATTGGAAGCCTGTTGTCTCAAATCGAGTTGACACGAAAAAGCTGAAAGAGCAGTTTCCGGATATTTACGAGGAGGTCAAAAAGGAAACTCATTTCAGACGTTTTAGAATCAAGGAGGTTAGCTGATTATGGCTACTAATCAATCAATTAAAAACAACATCCAAAAGAAACAAAAAAGCGCACCTGTGCAACAGCAAGGAGCAACCATGAAGGGTTTACTTTCCTCCCCATCCGTTATTAAGCGATTTGAGGAAGTATTAGGGAAGAGGGCTACACAGTTTACTGCCTCTATCTTAAGCCTATATAACAGCGAGCAGATGCTGCAGAAAACAGATCCTATGAGTGTCATATCCTCAGCAATGGTGGCAGCTACACTCGATCTGCCTATAGATAAAAACTTAGGATATGCCTGGATTGTTCCTTATGGAGGTAAGGCTCAATTCCAGCTTGGGTACAAAGGATATATCCAGCTTGCCTTACGAACAGGCCAATATAAGTCCATCAATTGCATACCGATTCATGAAGGAGAATTGCAGAAGTGGAATCCATTGACTGAGGAGATCGAGATTGATTTTGAAAAACGAGAATCAGACGCGGTAAGTGGTTATGCAGCTTATTTTGAGTTGATAAATGGCTTCCGAAAAACAGTGTACTGGACAAAGGCACAAGTAGAGAAACACAAAAAGAAATTCAGCAAATCTGATTTTGGATGGAAAAATGATTGGGATGCGATGGCTCTTAAGACTGTATTAAAAGCAGTTTTGAGCAAGTGGGGGATTCTCTCTGTGGAAATGCAAAAAGCAGTTATTGAGGAAGATAAAACAAGAGAACGGATTGACATTACCAATGAAGCGGATAGCTCAGAAATTATCGATTCCGAGCCTTCAAACAAAGACGAACCGGAAAAAACAAGCGAACAAGAAGCTGATCCTTTTGACGGTAAGCCTGTAGACATAAAAGAAGATGAACTTCCGTTCGATTGAGGCCGGCACCTGTGACATAACTGCACTCTGTGAAAGGAAGTAGGTGAGTGACTTGGACATAAAAGCAATGGGGTATGTGGTCATACCCCGACTACCATTCAAAGAGTTTAGGGATGAAAAAATTTATGATCACTTGTTCAAAAGAGCTGAATACAGGCCAAATCAAGAGCTAGAGCTTGGGCAGACCATTATCAAAATTGTGGAACTTGCAAAAGATTTTAACTGGTCAGCTGCACAGATCAAATACTCACTAGACCGAATGGAGAAACAGGGATATATCAAATTGCACCGTCTTCCACAAAAAAGAGGGTTCATCGTCACCATACTTCATTATGCGGACTACATACAGCTAGGAAATTACATGAAGAAAAAAGCTTTGGAACCAGCTGAGATTGAACATCAGGAGGTCGATGACAAAATGAAAAATGCCTTTGAGCTATATGAAAACAAAGTTGCTCGGTCAGTCGGTCCTATAGAGGCACAGCGAATTGGATACATGGTCGACGATTATGGTGAAGAAAAAGTGATGGAGGCTATCAAGACAGCGTTTCAGCTAAAGGGGAAATCAGCAAGTTTGTCATATGTTCAAGCCATCTTATCAAATCCATTCACTCAAAAGAGAAAGGAGAAACAATATGGCTATAAACAAAGCAGTCAGTATAGACACCGCATTTCAAACGATCATGCAGGAACTTCGGGAAAAGTCAGCCCGCTTTTTGGGAACAAAACAGGCCGCATCCGTAGAAAAGGCTGAATTTAATTGTCCTTATTGTAATGATCGTGGAATTGTCGTTTATCGGGTCCATAAAGATACTCCTTGGCATTTAGATGAACAGTTAGATCTTATGGTTCCAGACGAAATGGTACTCGAAGATGATTTTCTTTTGGGGAAGGTTTGCACGCCGGACAAAGCTAGTGAATGGAAAGATACTTATTCAAAACAGTGTGAATGTGTGAGACGAAAGAAAATAGCCAGACTCATGTCAGCTAGTGGCATTACAGAAGAGTTTGAAAAGCTTCTCTTTGGTAACTTCATCACGGACGGTAAGCCAGACATGATCAAGGACGCCTATGAATGTGCAGTGGAATACTATAAAGATTTTCAAAAAATCAAAGGAGAACGGCAAAACAGTATCGCATTACTTGGACAGCCAGGTAGCGGTAAAACTCATTTGCTCACGGCGATAATGAATAATCTGATCAAGAAAAAATCAGTACACTGCATGTATTTCCCTTATGTAGAGGGCATGGGTGATTTGAAAGCTGACTTTGACAATTTAGAAGCAAAACTGGATGCCATGAGAAAGGTCGAAGTTCTATTCCTTGATGACTTATTTAAACCAATAAACGGTCAACCAAGGGCAACCGACTGGCAGGTTGAACAAATCCAGTCAGTCCTAAATTATCGTTATTTGAATCATAAGCCTTTGCTGATTTCTTCGGAGTTAACAATTGATGAGATTTTGGATATAGACGAGGCTCTTGGTTCACGTATTCACCAGATGTGTCGTGATTACATAGTGATTATTAAAGGCGATCGAATGCAATTAAATCATAGGTTAGGTGATTGGGAATGAAGGAGAAAATGAATGTAAAAGCAACTGGTGGACTTTATATATTTGGACCTTCAAATCCAACTGAAGGTAAAGATCTTACACCAACAATCCGTTTACTTAAGGAAAAAATAAAGCAAATGGAGCGGATGCTGAGTGCTTAAAGCAGTCGTGTCTCTGCTGACAATTTTACTCTCCGCATCGAGAATAGAAAAAGAAATTCAGCTATGGGAACAGCTTGACGGGAGGTAAAGAACAGTTGGATTGCATTAAGTTCACTGTTTATGGTGAGCCAGTCGCACAAGGACGGCCGCGTGGATCAATACGAAATGGGAAGGTGCATATGCGTGATCCAGCGAAATCAAAGCACTTTAAGCAGTATGTGGCATTGGTTGCATCTCAGCATCGCCCAGAAACAATTATTACTGGTCCAGTTGCAATGGATGTCAAAGTGTATAGACCAATGCCAAAATCAGTTTCAAACTCATCAAAGAAGAAAGAAAAAGCTGAAAAAGGTCTTCTGAGGCCGACCACAAAGCCCGACGTTGATAACTATGTAAAGGGTGTGAAAGATGCTTTGAATCATCTGATATACAAAGATGATAGTCAGGTTGTGGATCTGAAAGTCAGCAAGTTTTATAGCGATGAGCCGAGGGTGGAGATCAAGATAAAAGAGGTTTCTGCGTAAAAATAAAAAACACTGAAGCGCTTAGCCTCAGTGTTCTTGATATGAACTGGTACTTCTATCATAACATAGGGGGCGCTTCAAGTGTACAATCCAAGAGAAATAAACATCAAAAAAGACTTCACTATTCAGCAGAAGATTGACCCAGGGAAAGTTAAGATCATTGTTTTAGACGGGAATCAAGGTACTGCCCATGTCTTAGATGCTCCTGAGCACGGTAAAACAGTGATCCAAACTGTGAAGGGGAGCTTTGCGCGGGTTGATCATGAGATAGGGTTTAAGGTGGTATAAACTTTGTTTTAAGAAGCACTTAAAATTGGTTTGTAGTAAAATAAACTAAAACGCTGGAGGATAGTAATGTTTTTAAAGGGATCAGGTGCTGTTTTCTATTTAAGAGTTTTGTCACCTTTAAATGAATTTATAGAATATCTGGATGATGTTGAAGATAGGTTTGAAATAGCAAAAAAACGATATGAAAATGAAGCAAAAGAATTAAGCCCAGAAATTGAAGAAGATTATTGGGATTATTATATTGATGAATACCATGACTTCAATATCACATATCCTTCAATTTTGAGAAGTAGTGTATTTACAAGTATATATAGCTTTTTAGAGTACCACCTTATAAGTAGATGTTTAGATAAAGCAATTTTAGAAAAAGTTAAGTATGATAGAGGGATTTTTAAAGCCAAAAGTTATTTTAAATTAAGATATAAAAGTAATGAGAAATTTAAAGAGTCAGAAATATTCTCGAACAATGTTTGGAATAAAATAGTTGATTATTCTAAGATTAGAAATTGTTATATTCACAATTCAGGAATAATAACAATGATACCAGATGAAACAAAGCAAAAAGAATTAATTCAAATTATTAGAAAAACCAATTATATTGAAATTGATGACCGTGACAGAATACATATACTAAATAGGGAATTTTGCAAAGAATTTCACGAAGTTGTTTACAAATTTATTTACGATTTGAATGATTTATTATTAAATTTAAAAGATTAGTCCAAGACGGAAAGCCTGCGGACACTGAACTTACAGCATTTACGTTGTTTGTTTGGTGTCCGTTTTTTATTTGAAAAGGAGGACACAATCATGAATCAAAAAGAAATTGAAAATCTAATCAATAGCTATCACTGGATGGTGAAAGAGGTTCATCGATTGCAAAGAGTACTCTATGGTTCCGTAATTCCAATGAAGAATTGGGGTATTGCACAATATGGATTAGAAGCTGCTATGCCAAAAGGAAGTCCTGGGAAGAGTCAGGCTGAGCTGAGGCAAATGGATATGAGAGAGGAACGTCTTTTCAAACGTCTTAAGTATTATGAAGAGCGAGTATATGCAGTTGAGCTAGGTGCCGAAAAGATCAAAGGGGAGCAGCATAAAGTCATTTATGACTGCATGATGGAGGGAATGAGCTACCGTGCTATTAGTCTTCATCTTGGCTTTTCACGGGAAACTGTACGCAAAATGAAAGACGTGTTGATCAGCCAATTATGCCAAGATTGTCACTTTGAGCGTTTGTTGAATCTGAAAAAATCTGTGGTGTAAAATGGGAGGCAGGTCGGCGCGGCAGAAATTTTATTGAGCCACCTAAACTATATAGTACACAGGATAATAAATCATTCGACAAATTTTGCGAACCATTCCATTTAAAGACCTCTTGCCCGATAATAAAGCAAGAGGTGAAAGATTATGAAATTTGAGGTTGTTTTTTGGTTTGATAATGAAAATGTAAGAACAGCTAAAGTAATTGCCGAATCTGAAAAAGCACTTATAAAAGAATTGCAAGAATGTGAACATTGGTATGAGTTTGAAGATGGTAAGCGTATTGCGAATGTAAACATGCGACTTGTAACGCAATTTGATGTGAAAAAAAGATAAAACTAATTAAAAAAGAGTATCCCTCGGGATGCTCTTTTAATTTGCGATGTAACCATGTCCTTTATCTTAGAAGAGATTATTTGCGACTAACAGCCTCTGAGTAATGGCTTAGCTTAGAGAGGATATGATTAATGAAACCTAGAACTTATTATAAACGTATCAATATTAGCAGTACCGATGAAGGCAGCTAATTAAGCAGGTTACTTAAATTAATATTTATAGAAAAGAGGTAATAAAGTGGATTGGTCTTGGTGGGTCGCGATAATTATTGCATTGGCAGTTGTATTTGGTTTTTTTGATAATAAACATAAAAAAAAGAAAGGAAAAAAATAAATTATCTTATTAGGCTATTAGATGATCAAGATTATCGAAAAATAGAACTGTAATAGGTTCTTTAAGTGCGAGAAAAAGTACCATATGCGCTCTCCTACATGGGGGAGCTTTTATTTTTTTGCTGGTTATATTTATTCCAGCACATTGATTTCAAAACAACTCAATTCAAAGGAGGCGGCGGTGGATGTAGATGATTGAAAAGCACATACAGGCGTATAAAGATTACGTTAAAGGTATGAAATACAAGGATCTTGCCGAGAAGTACGGAGTGTCAGTGAACACCATTAAATCGTGGAAACAGCGGCATGGTTGGCAAAGAAAAAAGGGTGCACCCTCCAAGAAAAGTGTGCACACAAAAAAAGTAGGTGCACCACTCGGTAACAAAAATGCTTTAGGGAATAAGGGTGGTGCACCAAATGGAAATCAAAACGCTGTGATACATGGATTCTTCTCAAAGTTCCTGCCAAAAGAAACACTAACCATCATGGAAGAGATTCAGGAGCGCTCACCTGTCGATATGATATGGGACCAAATACAGATCCAATATGCCGCGATTATTAGAGCGCAAAAGATCATGTTCGTTTCTGATAAGGAAGAAATGATTAAAGAATTGAAAAAGAAAAAGTCTGTCCTATCTGAGACAAACGAAGTTGAAGAGGAAGAGTATGAATTCCAATTTTCTTGGGATCGTCATGCAACGTTCTTAAATGCTCAATCTCGGGCAATGGCGGAGCTCAGGAATCTAATTAAACAGTTTGATGAATTAGCTCATGCAGAAGACGAACGACGCCTTAAATTGGAGCATATGTGTTTAAATATCAACAAGAAAAAATTAGAGATTGAAGAACTTACAGAAGAAGATAAACCTTTTGAAATCACCATTGTGAACAAAGGTGATGACAGTGATTAAACAAGTAAATCCACATTTTAAAGAATTTCTCTTTGACTGGAATCAAAAGTTTCAGTTTCTTGTTGGTGGTTATGGATCATCCAAAAGTTATCATGTTGCTTTGAAGATTATTCTGAAATTGCTTAAAGAAAAACGGACTGCTCTTGTTATCAGAGAAGTGTACGACACACATAGGGACTCCACATTTTCTCTTTTTGATGAACTTGTAAGTGATCTGAAATTAGATCATATCGTTAGGTGTGTATCTTCTCCTATGCAGATTCGATTTTCAAATGGCAGTCGCATCATCTTTAAAGGGATGGATAAGCCAGCCAAACTGAAATCAATCAATAATATTTCGCTTATTTGGATTGAGGAATGTTCAGAAGTGAAGTATGAGGGATTCAAGGAGCTGTTAGGACGTCTTCGTCACCCGACATTGCCGCTTCACATGATACTTTCAACAAATCCAGTTGGAGAAGATAATTGGACTTTTAAACATTTCTTTAAAGATGATCGAGAGAAACGATTTGTACTGGATGATAAGGAGCTTTATGAAAAGCGGATAATCGTTAGCAACGACACCTATTATCATCACTCAACGGCGGATGATAATCTTTTTCTGCCAGAAAGCTATGTCCAGCAACTTGAAGAATTGAAGGAATATGACCCTGACCTTTACCGAATTGCGCGGAAAGGTCATTTTGGCGTGAATGGAATTCGGGTACTACCGCAGTTTGAAGAATGGCCTCATGAAGAGGTTTTGAAGGCTATTGCTGATATTAACCGCCCTCTTAAACGAGTTGGCATGGACTTTGGTTTTGTTGAGTCGTATAACGCCGTCGTTAGGGTTGCTGTTGATCCTGAAAAGAAATACCTCTATATCTACTGGGAGTATTACAAAAATGGATTGACTGACGATAAGACAGCCGAAGAACTCAAGGAATTTGTAGAGACTAAAGAGTTAATCAAATCGGATTCAGCAGAGCCCAAAACAATACGTTTCTTTCAGCAACACGGTTTCAATATGGTGGGTGCCCGTAAGTACCAAGGATCACGTCTCCAATACACAAAGAAGATCAAACGGTTCAAGAAGATCATTTGCTCTGACAGTTGCGAGAACACGATTTATGAACTTAAACCGCTCACTTATGCTACTGATAAGCTGGGGAACATCATAGAAGATGAGTTCACCATAGACCCGCATACACTGTCAGCTATTTGGTACGCTCTCGATGATTATGAGGTAACCGATTTGAAAGAAGAATCTAAAGGTAGACCGCAAAGATCAAGACCAGGAAGGAGGTAAAGCATGTCAAAACAATCTGTTAAAGCACGAGTGATCAAAGCTTCTCCACCTACTGAATCAACGAAACAAATTTATGAAGATGAATTTGCGGACAGCTATGACAGCAATATTTTGCCGCCTCCGTATAACCTTAAAGAATTAAAGATGATTGCTGAGTATTCAACGATATTGCAGCAATGTGTTGATGCCTACAGGACAAATATTGTGGGTTTTGGTTTTGATTTTGAGTATTCGTTTGATGTCAATTCTCCAGATGTGACAAATGAAGAAAAAACAGAAGCTGAAAGTGAATGGACTAAGCTTGAAGAGTTCGTTAAATATCTTCACTTTGATGAGTCAGCAGAGACTTTACTCGGCTTTGTTATTGAAGACCGAGAAAAGACAGGAAATGGCTTTATCGAAGTGATTCGAAACGGTGAAAATAAGCCAGCTGGTATTGAATATATGGACGTTCAAAATGTTCGGGTTTGCAAACTGTCTGAACCAATCGAAGTTGATTTTACATACTTCGAACAAGGACAAATGAAATCAATCAAAAGAGAAAAACGATTTCGTAAGTATGTTCAGATGATTGACGGCCGTATGGTTTACTTTAAAGAGTATGGGGACCCACGCACTTTAAATCTGGAGTCAGGTCAATATGATGAGCAGACTCCATTCGAGAAACAAGCTAATGAAGTAGTTCATTTCAAGATAGGAAGCGGTACTTATGGTAAGCCCAGATGGATTGGCCATATTGTTAATTTGTATGGTGCTCGTAAAGCTGAAGAGCTGAACTTCATGTACTTCAAGCAAGGTAGACATATTCCCGCAGCCATTACAATTGAAAATGGTATGTTGTCAGAGGACTCATATACACAATTGCAGGATTATATGAATGGTCTTGAAGGAGTGGAGAACGCACATAAGTTTCTTTTACTTGAAGCGGAAGGCATAGCGAAGGGGAAAAACATTCATGGTGATGAAGAGATTGCTCCAGTAAAAGTTGATATTAAATCACTTGCTGAAATCCTTCAAGAAGATGCTTTGTTTCTTGAATATGACCAAAAGAGCCGAGATAAAATTAGATCGGCTTTTCGTTTGCCTCCACTTTATACTGGTGAAGCTCAAGATTACAACAGAGCGACTGCAGATACAGCAAGAAAGATTACTGAGGAACAGGTCTTTCAGCCTGAACGAAAGTTGATCACAGGTAAACTGAATGCTTTATTTCTAAATGATCTTGAAATTCATAAGGTTCGTCTTATGTTGAAAGGGCCAGACTTTAGAGATCCTTTAGAAATTGCTAAGGTTCTAACACCGTTTATAACAGCAGGTGCAGTTTCTCCGAATGATCTACGTGATTTGGCTGGCCGAGTACTCGGTAAGACACTTGAAGAATGGCCAGAAGAAGAATACAACAGGCCGCTTGGTAAAACTAACGAGTCGTCCGCTTCCGATTCTTTGGCTGCGCTGTTTAAATCTAAGAACGGTACTCCTGATATGATCGGGTTATTAAAAGATATGCGGGATGTTCTGGAGGATTTGAAGAGATGAACAAAGCGGATAAGCTATTGGACAGTTTGAACGCATTTATTCAAAAAGCCAAGGAAAATCAGTATAAACAATTGGGGGAGATGGTACCTGACTTTCCTGGCAAATCTAATATACCCAAGTATGTGGAGGAATATGAAAAAGGCATCGCTAGATTACTCAGGCGCCAGCGTAAGAAGTTTTTAGATGGTGTGAATGGTTTTATAGGCAAAGACTCAAAAGAGACGCTAGAAGCCCTTCTAGTGTTTTTTACGCAGAACCTATTTGCCGAGGACGACTTTGAGGAAGAATTTCAGGAACTTACCGAAGGATTCCTGCAACAGACTATTGAAGAGCTGGCTGAAGTAATCATGGATTCTATAGATCCAGAAGTGCCTTTTAAAGTCTTATCTACCCGTACAGTTAATTGGATTAAGGATTGGTCAAAGAAGTTGGCTGGGATCATGAAGCTGAATACTCATGAAGCAGTGGAAAACGTACTGACTGATGCTATCGAGAAGGGATTATCTATACAGGACATTGAATTGACTCTCAAAGACATGCTGCAATTTGATAGGGACCGGGCACGTACTACGGCCATCACTGAAGTGCTTGCTGCTTCCTCTGCCGCGCAGCATGAATCATATGCACAATCGCCAGCAGTAAAGAAAAAGAAGTGGCGGCACAGCGGAGGGAAGAAGAACAATCTTCGTGAAAATCACATCGATCTTGACGGCACAGTCATTGGAGTGGATGAAGAATTTCATATACCAGGTAGCGGAGAGACCTGCATGTTTCCACGAGATCCTAAACTATCGGCAGGGGAACGGGTAAATTGCCATTGTGTTCTATCGCCTGTGGTAGATAACGAGATTTTGGGATTGTCAGCAGATGAAAAAGAAGAGATTCGAAGAGAAGCCTTAGCAAACATGGAATAAAATTGTATAATTTCCTCATTACTTTAAGAAATGAGGGAAGTCATGAGCTGGCTAGAGTTTTTTTCTACGATTTTTAATTCTTGGCCTATTGCAATTGTGATTATCGTAATTCTTTTGAGAAAGACACTTATGTCTAAACTGGGTAAATTATTGAGTTTAACCTATAAAGATATAAATATTAATTTCCAAGAAGAATTAGAAAAGGTCAGTAAATCACTGGGTGAATCTGAAAGTGACTCTGATTCTGAAGATGAGAATGTACTAGAAAAAGCACGTGAAGAAGTGGAATTTATTACTGATATAGCAGAGCTTTCTCCGTCGGCGGGTATTATAGCTTCCTGGGTCAGTTTCGAGACGACAATAGACGGATTAATAGAGTCAAAGGGTGTAATACCTGAGGGGTTAAGCTGGTCTGAGAAAAAAAGAGCTTTAGAAAAATTATATAAAATCGATTTAAACATTTACAATTCAATAAATCATTTAAGGAAATTCATGTTGGATGTTAATCATTACTCAAAAAAGGCAGATGATTCATTAAGTTTGATAGAAGCTATAGATTACTATGAACTAATTTTAAAAACATCTAAGAAAATTATTGAAAGGAGGTGAACAATATGCCAAGAGAATTGGTAAACGCAAAAATCACACACGTTTCCTACGTAGACAAGGCTGCTAATCAAAAGCAGTTCTTTTTTATGAAATCAGAAAAACAGCCAGACTTTCAAAAGGAAGTCGAGGTCCTTACGAAAGAAGCGGACGAGCAAAAACTTGTGTACGGTATTGTATATGAACCAGACACAGTGGACGCTCACGGAGATTTCATGACAGCGGCAGAAATCGAAAAAGCCGCTCATGGATTCCTGAAAGATGCCCGAGAAATTGACAAGCAGCATGATTTTCAAGGCGGCGTTGGTGAAGTGGTGGAATCCTATGTCGCGCCTGCAGACTTTGAAATGAATGGGGAAACCATCAAAAAAGGATCATGGGTCCTTGTGACGAAGGCTTCCGAGGAAGTATGGGAGCAAATCAAAAAAGGTGAAATTACCGGTTATTCAATGGCAGGGACTGCTGAGACAATTGAAAAACAAGAAGAAAAGCCCGTTTCTCAAGATAAAACAGATGAGAAAGGGCTTTTTAATTTGCTCAAAAACTTTTTTGTTGGAAAACAACAGCAATCTTATGAAGAGCCAGTTACAAAGGCGGGCAGAAAGTTTTCCGCTTCAAACCTACAAGAAATTAAAAATGCTCATACTGCTCTGGGAAATTTACTGAGCCAAGTGGAAACAGAAGAGGGGGAAGAAGAAATGACTTCGGAGGAAGTAACGAAATCCATTCAAGAAGCATTAGAGCCAATTAAGAAACGGCTCGAGACATTAGAAAAAGAGGAAGAGCTTAAAAAGAAAGATAAAGAAAAAATAGAAGAAGATGCTGAAAAGGAGGGCGAGAAGTTGAAAAAAGCAATTTCAGAAGCTGTTCAACCACTCGCTGATCGTATTGAAGCAATTGAAAAAAGCCGGGGAACATCTAAGCAAACTGAAGAATCGGGTTCTGAACAAGTTCAAAAATCAATCTGGTCAGGGTTGTTTTAATGGATAAGGAGGATACGAATGAGGAATCAAGAGGTTATTAATAAAGCAGAAATGACGCTTTCTACTTTAGAGAGCGGTGGGATTATGAATCCTACTCAAGCTTCAACTTTTATTCGAATGGTACAAGATACGCCAACTATTTTAAGAGATGCGCGAGTTATTCAAATGGATCATGATACGCAAAAAATCGAGAAGATCGGTTTTGGTCAGCGTATTTTAAGGGCAGCCCAAGAGGGAGTTGCGCTAATTAAAGATCAAAAGTCAGTTCCATCAACTAGTACAGTTAACTTAAGCACAAAAGAAGTAATTGCTGAAGTTAACATCACTTATGACACACTTGAAAACAACATCGAAAAAGATGGTCTTCAAAATACAATTATGCAAATGATAGCAGAACGTGCTGCAGTTGATATTGAAGAATTGCTTGTAAATGGTGATACATCTTCGTCCGACTCATATCTTGCACAATTAGATGGCATCAGAAAACAAGCTACATCTCATATTGTCGATGCTGCAGGTGAGGAACTGACACGCCAAACGTTCAAGCGAGGATACAAAGCTGTACCTCCTAAATATTTGCGAATTCCGCAGGAGTTCCGTTTCTATACATCGCCTGGTATTGAGGTTGAATGGAAAGATCGTGTAGCGGATCGTCAAACGAACTTAGGGGATGCAGCTGTTCAAGGTGGTCTTTCTTCTGCGTTTGGTGTTCCGGTCAAAGGTATTGCGAACTTACAACCTTATACGATTGGAGAAGGAGATACAGCCACAGATGTTTCTGATATCATCCTTACTCATCCGAAGAATATTATTCTCGGATTCTCTCGTAACATTCGGATTGAAGTAGATAAGGACATCCGTCGCCGTATGTTTATCATCGTTTTGACAGCGAAATTGGATAGTGTTTTTGAAGAAGAAGACGCAGTAGCCAAGATTGTGAAAGTGAAGGAGTAGGTGGTCTGGCGTGTATACTGCAAAGCTTATTAAAGGCAAAACATACAATGTGATGGGAGTTACCTTTCGATCAGGTGTCAGTCAAACAGTATCGAAAAAACTCTATGAGTATTTAAATGAAAATCCATATTTTGTGCTAGATAAAGATCTTAAGAATCAAAAGGATGATCCGATAAATTATACTGAATCGGAATTGAAAGGTATGAATAAAGCAGAGCATGAATCCATTATTTCTAATCTTGGTGGCAATCCGTCTGACTTCAAAAACGCAGATGAAAGAATTGCCTACATCCTTAACGAAATAGATAACAAAGGGGAGTGACCTTATGCTGTTAATCACTCCCGATGAATTAAAGAGTTATTCAGTTTTTGAGTCTGTAAAGACCAGGCCTGACGAGTTGTTAAAACAGGATATACTTGAGGCAACTGCCGATATCATTCTTAAAGTTGGACATGATTTTACAGATGCAGAGTATATTCCTTTGCCTGAAACGGTTCGACTGGCCCTATTAAAGTTGTCTCAGTTTTATGCTCTTATAAATGGCGACGAGTCAATTATTAAAGGATATACAACTGAAAAAATTGGTGACTATTCATATACTCTGGGGGATGGCAGTTCTCTTCAAAAACCTGATGTGTATGCATTAATAAAAGATTATGTGAAACCGGCTGACCCTGATTTAGAAGGGATTGAAGCGAAAGTGCGGATGAGATCAATATGAGTTATCAATCCTTATTGACTCACAGATGTGACATTTACCATCTACAGGAGAAAAAAGAAAATAGACAGCAAAAATTCGGGGTGCCGGTTGAAGATGTTCAACCGGCTTTTTCGTACCCTGATGAGCCGGACATAGAAAATCAGCCGTGTTATTTTACAGAAAAGAGTCAGTCCATTATCCAACAAGAACCGAATGTAGCTATTTATCAATCATTCCTTGTGCATTTCCCTGCTACTGCTGATATTCGAGTAAATGACAGGGCGGTTTGGGATGGTACTGCTTATAAATTACAGAAGCCCCGCAAAGTCAGGAATCATCATTGGGAAGTTACGGCAGTACGGGAGGTTGAATATTTGTGAAGATCAAAGGTCTTGATCAGTTCATTCAGTCATTAAACCGTGCTTCTCGTGGAGAATTGAAAGGGAAATACGAGGAGTGGCTTGAAGCTATGGGTTTTGAGTTCCTAGACATTATTCAAGATGAAATTATCAGGACGAAGACGGTAGACACACGCCGCTTGCTTAATTCCTTTCAGAAAGGTGACCAGGGTAATATCTTTTCAATGACAAAAGGCAGCTTAAAGTTGGATGTTGGAACAAATCTGGAATACGCCTCATACGTCAATGATGGTCACTTTACTATCGATCCGTCTAAAAATCAGGATAGACGGTGGGTTCCAGGGCGGTGGAAAGGCGACCGTTTTGAGTATGACCCTGCTGAAAGAAATTCCGGAATGATGCTAAGGTTCCAGTGGATCGACGGTTCTGGTTTTTGGGATAACGCCATGGCTATTTTTCAGTTGATGTTTGAGAGAAGCCTTGAGCGGAAGCTGCAACAATGGATCGATGAAGAATTTTAAGGCGGTGCTGCCATGAATCAAGAAGTAGGTTCAATTATGGGCTATCTATACAAACTGTATCCTGTTCAAGTGTATGAAGAAGGAATACCGCAGGACTTTGCTGTTCCGTCTCTTTACTTTCCACCGGCTTCAACGGTCGATGGGGCGGACACAGTATCTACGTTTCAGAAAGCCTATGTTTTAAACGTAAAACTCTTTCACGAAAACGCACAGAAGGCTCATAATGAAGCAGAAAGGATTGCGGATACACTTAGAAGCAGAAGGGGCATAATTCCGCTTATACAAGAATCTGGCGAGGATACGGGGGATTTTATTCGCCTATCTCGAATAGAAACGCGGGTATCAGATGATTACGCCACCATTGTCTTAAACTGGACGAGCCGCTATTGGTATGAGCAGGAAGAACAGCGTTCAATTGATGGTTTTAAATTTAAAAGTGGGGTGAAATGATGGCCACTAAAAAAGAGAAAGCAGAAAATGCTTTTTATATTAAGGATTTGCGAGAGCACAGTCGAGAGCTCTTTGGGGTAAGACCCGAGGTGTTTGACGGTGCTCTTTTTCATGTTCATAAAACAAGTATTACAAAATCGGAAGCGAAGAAGTTGATTACTCAGTTTCTTCAAAAGGAGGTCAAATAGATGAACGGCGGAACATTCACACCCGGCAAGGAAAAAGAGCGTGCCGGTATTTACTTTAACTTTAAAACGACCGCGGAGAACCGTGTTTCTGCCGGAGAACGTGGAACAGTTGCGCTACCGATAGCATCCAGCTGGGGTGAGGTTAAGAAATTCATTTCTATCTCTTCAATCGAGGACTTGAATAAAAAAGTGGGGTTGAACATTGATGATCCTTCGCTGTTGCTTTTACGTGAGGCAATGAAAAAGGCAAGTACAGTCTTGCTTTATCGTCTGACGGAAGGTCTTCGTGCCTCAGCAGACATTAGCGAAGGTGTAAAAGCTACTGCTCTTTATGGCGGCACAAAGGGGAATGACATCATTATCAGTATTACAGAAAACGTTATTGACTCTTCGAAAGTTGATGTCACTACCTACCTTGATCAGTCAGAAGTGGATAAACAAACAGTGTCTAAAGCTGAAGAGCTTAAACAAAATAACTATGTCACGTTTACGGGGAAAGGGGATTTAACAGTCACTATTCCGTTAACCGGTACGGCCCCTGAAGACGTCAGCGGTGCTCTTCCGGCAACTTCCGGAATCCGCTTGTCAGGTGGAACAGACAAAACACCGACCAATGCTGATTATACAGCTTTCTTGGAAGCGGCTGAAACGGAATACTTTGACACAATTGCACTGCCTGTAGAGGATAACGAGCAATTAAAAGCAACGTTTGTTGCGTTTATCAAACGGCTGAGAGACAACCAAGGGCAAAAGGTTCAAGGTGTACTTTCAAATTACAAGGGAGACCATGAGGGTATTATCAATGTAACTGGTGGCGTCCTACTTCAAGACGGAACGGAGATCACTCCTGAAAAAGCTACTGCTTGGGTTGCAGGCGCAAGTGCGGGGGCTACATTTAATCAATCACTTACATTTGTAGAATACGAGGGAGCTGTAGATGTCCTTAACCGAATTGACAACGATGAAATCGTTGAACGATTGTCAAATGGCGAATTCTTGTTTACTTATGATTCTCGTGATAAATCAGTATCGGTTGAAAAGGACATTAATTCACTCACAAGCCTAACAGCAGAGAAAAATAAGATGTTCCAGAAAAACAAAATTGTCCGTGTACTTGATGCAATCAATAATGACCTGACATCTCAATTGAAAGCATTGATCAAGTCTCGCAAAGCAAGCGGCAGTGACGTTCCTGCTACAAATGACGGACTACAGTTTGTAAAAACGCTGATTACTCAATACTTGAGTGTTCTTCAAGATAATGGGGGCATTACTGATTTTGATTCAGAGAATGACATTACAATTGCTCTGAATAATGATCGTGACGGCTTCCTGATTGATCTAGCAGTTCAACCGGTGGATGCAGCTGAAAAGTTCTACTTTAATGTTGAGGTGAAATAGGAATGGCATTAAAAGCGCAAAACACCATTTCAGGTAAAGAGGGCAGGTTGTTTCTTGATGGAGAAGAAATGGCCCATATCAAAACGTTTGAAGCCAATGTAGAGAAAAACAAATCCGAGGTCAATATCATGGGTCGTCGGATGACGGGGCACAAAACGACCGGAGCAAATGGAACGGGAACAGCCACTTTTTATAAAGTGACTTCTCAATTTGTTCTTATTATGATGGACTATGTGAAAAAGGGAAGCGATCCTTATTTCACCTTACAAGCTGTTCTGGATGATGCTTCTTCAGGACGTGGTACTGAACGAGTCACCTTGTACGATGTAAACTTTGATTCTGCGAAAATCGCTGGGCTTGATGTTGATTCTGAAGCATTGGAAGAAGAAGTGCCGTTTACCTTTGAGGATTTTGATGTTCCTGAAAAGCTTAAGGAAACTTTTTAAGAATCAACTGTAATGCATTTCAATTCTTCTTGAAAAATTTTAGACGGAACTCGTAGAATCTAGGGAAAGCTAATGGAATCTAAGAAAATCTAGTACATTACCACTTGATAACGCTGTGGTAAAGTGGTTAAAATAGTAGTATAAATACTATTGATACTATTGGCAAAGGTATTCACGAATATCAATGTAATGCATTTCTTTTTCTTGGATTTCTGTGTATTTCTTTCATGAGAAATGCATAAAATAAAAAAGACCCGGTTGCCGCCGGGTCGGTATAAATGTTGGCCCATCAAGAGGGCTGGCTTAACAACTTCATGAAAGTATTTAGGATAGACTTTACCCTTTAACTTTGCCGAGCTCAAGGGGTGGGTCTATTTTTTCTTTATATAAGTCAACAGGGCAATTATAAATGACCCGAAAGCAAGCATAAGCATTAATGCTTGAAATGTTGACAAGTGCATCACCCCCTTTCATGAGGGAGTGAGCCAGACCGCCCTTGAGATGTTGAAAGCCAATATTCATTTATACTAAACCATATTGTACCATAACACTTTCGAAATCCTAGG
This sequence comes from Bacillus sp. PS95, assembly GCF_037963565.1. Lineage (NCBI taxonomy): Bacteria > Bacillati > Bacillota > Bacilli > Caryophanales > Bacillaceae > Bacillus > Bacillus sp. PS95. The sequence goes on along the minus strand of NZ_CP150160.1, from coordinate 2,592,986 downwards.
AGTTTTTCATAAAAGAAATAGGGTGAAGACTTCTAAAGATAAGGCCATTTTGAGATCTGAGATAAAAAAAGTAACGAATAAAAGATACAAATAATTATATAATCAATATATATTCATGTTATAATGGTACCAAGCAAAAGTATTGCAACTACTGGTGTAAGCTTATAGTTGGTACCAATTACAACAATACAACTTGTTAACGTGTATTTCTTTCATGAGAAATGCATAAAATATAAAAGCCAGGGTGCTGCAACACTCTAGCTCTTATAAACGAAGCTACCTTTTCCTTTTAAAGCGTCTATTCGGGCGAATATTCCGTTTATATCTTTTATTCGGACTAATCACCCGTCGCGTCTGTTGACACAAACATACTTTAGACACTGCAATGTCTTTTGATTCGTTTGTGTCTTTCTTTCTAAAATATCTGTCTGCAACAACCTTTAACGCTATCGGTGCCAAAACTTGCAGAAACTGGACAGTGGTCATTGTTTTTCACCTCCTCTCAGGAGGTGTTTACATGAATTCATTATCTACCACCCTCCTTTATAGATAGGAAAAGGTAGTTTCAAGAATCTATTATACATGAATATTATGGTAAGCACATCCCCTAAATAAATTGATCATTTCAATTTGTTTGCACAGGAGAATGTGCTTTTTTTATTGCGAAAAACTTTAAATCGAATTTTGAAGGAGTTAATAAACATGAGTGAAAAACAAAACGAAAAAGTATACGATCTTTCATTCTTTATGCCAGGACAAACAATTGAAGCGGAAGAGGTAGAAGTTCCGATTTCTAAACGGTTTGTAGACAAAGAAGGCAATGTTGTTCCATTCATTTTCAAAGCAATTACGACTGAACGAATTGACGAACTTGAGAAAGAGAACACCACTTACAAAAATGTAAAAGGCCGCGGCCGTGTGAAGGAGTTGGACAGCCAACGCTTTTATGCTCGTATTGCGGTTGAAACGACTGTTTATCCGAACTTTAAAGCTAAGGAACTACGTGAGGCTTACAAAACAGAAGATCCAGTGGAAGTCGCCAAACGTGTTCTTTCAGTCGGCGGTGAATATGCAAATTGGCTGAACAAAGCAATTGAAATCAACGGTTTTGATGATGATCTCGAAGACCTTGAAGAAGCAGCAAAAAACTAGTAAAAGACGGGGACAAAGAGGCTGTATACCTTTACTATGCTATGCATGAGCTCAAATACGCCCCGTCAGAATTAAGAGAACTATATGAGGCTCCGAAAGCATTCAAGGCGCTCTTATATGGATTAATCGGTTTTAAGCTTGAGCTGTTAGAAAAAGAAGCGAAGAAGGGAGGTAATTAACTATGGCTAAACTAACAGCCACGTTTGAATTACATGATAAGATTTCCCGCAAGCTTCGAATGATACAAGGCAATGCTGAAAGACTTAAGAGGGCTGCTAATGGCCCTCTTATTTTTGAGGCTGAAGACCGGACTGAAAGAGTTATGCGGCAAATTGATCGATCAGCCAACCGTTTGACGGCTCGGGCTCGATTGCTTGAAATGGGTTTAGATGATCGAGTTTCGAATGGCTTACATTCTATACGCCAGCAAGCAGAGGATCTTACCGAAGGCAGTCATGAGGTGACGGTTTCCGTAAATGATCAAGCTACACCACGTTTTCGTTTGATCCGTGGAGGTCTCACTGATTTGAATAGCTCGCACGCTGAGCCAACTGTTTCAGTACGTGATCATGCTTCTAACCAATTAGATGAGATCCGTCGTCATGTGACTGATGTAGATAGCGAACATGCAGAGCCAACTGTTTCTATTAAGGATAGAGCTTCAGCGGCTCTGGATGCTATTGAAGCGAAAATAGACAGCTTGAAGGGTGCTACCATTACTCTGGCAGTTGCAGGTGGTTTTTCTGCAGGTTCAATTATGGGTTCTGGTAAAAGCACAATGTCTCAGGATGCTTATGTGTCAGCAACTTCAAACGTTAATAAGAAAGATGTTGCAAAAATGACGGATCAGATCTATTTCAACAATAAAGCGGGCAGTTCTCGGGAAGAAGTCAGTTTATCTCTAAGAAACTTATCGCAACAGACAGGGGCGTCTAAAAAAGCTCTGGCTGAATTGACTGAGTCATCAAGTAAGATTGCCCAGCTTATGAATGCTGATCAGGCAGAGGTAGATCGTGCTTTCAGTTCAATGTATAACAACTTGAAATTGTCTGGGAAACAAAGCGGAGACTTAATTGCTTATGTATACCGGAATGCCGGTGACCAGGCTGATGATTTATTAGACACGATGAATGAATACAGTTCCACCTTTAAAGACTTGAAGCTCACAGGCGGCCAAATTGCAAACGCGATGATAAAAGGAACAAAGGGTGGAGCCAGAAACTTCGATAACCTAGCCGATAGTATGCGTGAGTTTAACATCCGCCGAACCGAAATGTCTGATAGTCAAGTGGACGCATTTAAAACACTGTTCGGAGCCAAGGAAACTAAGAAAATGTTCAAGGGCTTCAAAGATGGTTCAATAAGCGGAGAGGAAAGTTTATTTAGGGTGGCAAAAGCCCTTTCTAAAGTGAAAGACAAAACAAAGCGGGCTGCTATTGCGACTGAGCTTATCGGGACACAATATGAAGACCTTAAGCAGCCTATTTTAGATATGGCTGAGGGTATTGGTACAAGTGCCAAAACAAGCGGTGAATTGGAACGAAGCTTTACGAAACTTCGGGATAATAACCCGATGACACCGGTTAATGATGCCATGAGAGATTTTGAAAGCATATCTAAGGATATGGGAACCTCTCTGCTAACTGGATTAGGACCGGCCTTTGATAAAATCAGCTCGTTCATTAACAGTAAAGAAGGTCAGGAAAAACTTAAAGAGATCAAAAAAGATATTGCTGATCTAGGTGAGGAGATAGGTGATAAGTTAAACGTAGCCATTGAGTGGAGCGTCAACCATTGGGATGATTTGAAAACAGCGATTAAAGTTGTGATCCCCTCTTTAATTGGATTGATTGGTTATTTGAAAATACTTCGTCCGCTGTTAAAAGGCATAGGTACTGTCGGAAGTGATGCAGCAGGCGTAATCCGAAAATTAATTCCAAAACGTACTCCTAAAGCTGGTACTAATACGCAAAGTGAAAGGAGGAATAGAAACAGTAATCGTAATGCTAGCACAAGGGGCAGAGAATCCAAAACTGCCACAGGTCCAACGAGTTTACCTCGAAGCGGCAGCTTGACATATTGCTGTTGTAGCGATGGAGGTAAAAATGATCGCATTCGTAGAAGACGAGGGAAAAGAGTTTTAGGTCGACGCGGTAATCCAAACCGAATGAACCCTTCTGATAGTTCAATTGCTGTGTCATCTGAACGGTTGGAGAGAAGGCGTTCCGGTAGAACTGTAGGTACTAATCCAACTAGAGATTCAAGATCAGCAATAATCACTACGAGATCGGAGCTATACTCAGCTGGTAGAGCTGCAGGCGGTACATCGAAGTTCGGGAAAGTCTTAAGTCCTCTGAAAAGTGTTGGCAAGTTTGCAAAGGGAGTCCCTCTATTAGGAACAGCGTTAGCGGCAACCGATTTAATTGGGATGAATAAAGATAATGTTGGTGAAAAAATTGGATCAGCTGGCGGTGGCCTTGCTGGAGCGGCTACAGGAGCAGCTATTGGCAGTGTTATTCCAGGAGTGGGAACAGCTATTGGTGGATTAGTTGGTGGTATAGCAGGCACCATGGGCGGCTCAAGTTTAGGTAAAGCGTTTGATGGTTCAGAAGTAAAGAAGAAACTAAACAGTACATTATTTGATCAAAAATGGTGGTCTGAAAAATGGTCAGGCATTAAGAGTAATGCGAAGACTTCCATCAATGGGTTAAGTGATACATGGTCTAATGTAAAAGAAAAGGTGAAGTCCACTTTATTTAATAGTGAATGGTGGTCTGAAAAGTGGTCTGGCGTTAAAAGCTGGGCACAAAACAAATGGAATAGTGCATCATCTGTTTGGGAGTCCGTAAAGGGAAAAATAAAATCCACTTTGTTTAGTGAGAAGTGGTGGTCAGGTAAATGGGAAGGCGTAAAAAGTTGGGCTCAAAGTAAGTGGGACAGCGCGTCTTCTGTTTGGCAATCAGTTAAAGGAAAGCTGAAATCCACTCTATTTAGCGAGAAGTGGTGGTCAGGAAAATGGGAAAGTGTAAAAAGCTGGTCCAAAAATAAATGGGACAATGCTAAATCAATATGGAAAAGTGTTAAGAGTTCCATCTCAGAAACCCTTTTTAGTAAGAAGTGGTGGTCTGAAAAGTGGCAGAGTGTAAAGGAATTGGGAAGCAGTATTTTAGGCGGGGTAAAAGAAGTTGGTGGTAAAGTAGCTTCAAGTGCGAAAAAAACTGCTGGTAAAGCGTGGGGATATGTGAAGAGTGGCGTAAATTATTTATTTGGTTCGGGAAAAGAAAAGCCAAAGAAACATGCTACTGGTGGTTACATTACGAAGCCAACAATATCTTGGATTGGTGAAGCTGGTAAAGAATTCGTTATCCCTGTTGAGAATAATAAAGGTCGCGGCAAAATGCTCCTTTCTCAAGCTGCTTCGAAATTAGGGATGAGTGTGGTTGATGATATAGCGTCTGCTTCATCTGCAGGAGGTGAACCGGCAACTTCCCCGCTAGTCCGTAGTGCGGCGGTGACTGCTTCTGTATCTCCTATTATTGACACATCCAGTCTTGATGAACAAGCAACATCATTTGGTCAACAGTTCACGAAGAGCTTTGATCAAGGAATTAGAGATAATGTTGTTTCTATGGAAGCATGGAAACAGAAAAACGTTGGACAACCAATGAACAATTTAATCTCTTATTCTCCGAATTACGGAAAGCAAGTGGTCAATGGTTATGCTAAAGGTCAAAACAGCACTTCGACCGGTACAGATGGCTTCTTGCAGACGAAGGTTAAAATGCCATTTCAGAACACTGTTAATAAATCTTCATCATGGGGAAGCGGAACGATCAAAGGTTTTGCTTCCGGACAAAATAGCTCACAAACTGGTACTGATCAATACGTCAGCACTCATATTAACAAGCCGTTTATCCGCTCTAAAGAATCATCAAACGGATGGGGAAGCGGTATGATCGGTAATTTTGTTTCAGGCATGACTTCTAAGGCAAGTGAAGTCAATGAGGCTGCCAAGGAACTGGCGAAAAAAGTTGAGAAGGCATTTCGTGAAGAGCTGGATATTCATTCACCTTCCCGTGTCATGATGAGTCTTGGGCGTTTTGCCTCTATAGGTATTGTAAAAGGTCTGGATTCTGTTGATGTAAAAAAGTTTGCTGAAAAACAAGCAGGCTCACTAGCTGCCGCTTATTCTGGAATGGGCGCAGTAAGCGGAAATGTGAAGCAATGGCTCATGGCTGCTATCATGGCTACAAAGACACCGATGAGCTGGCTTCCAGGGCTGATGACAATTGCTCAGCATGAGTCAGGCGGTAATCCGAAGGCAATCAACTTATGGGATAGTAATGCGAAAGCAGGACATCCATCTCAGGGGCTCATGCAGACAATCCCAAGTACCTTCAACGCACACAAATTGCCGGGCATGAATAACATTCTTAACCCGATTCACAACGCTGCTGCTGCGATTGGCTATATCAAAAGCAGATATGGATCAATTAATAATGTACCAGGCATTAGAAGCATGAGACATGGAGGTCCATATGTTGGCTACGCTAACGGCGGACTTATTACCAAAGAGCAGATTGCCCGTGTCGGTGAAGGAAACAAAAGGGAATGGATCATTCCGGAGGAGCGAGGCATCCGTGGACGTTATTTATTAGCCCAAGCAGCTAAGGCACTCGGAATGGAAGTCACAGACCCATCTGAAAAAGGTCAAACTGAATTATCTTCAGGTCAGGTAACAGCTGCCACAACGGGTCGTAATCAAACAACGTTTAAAGCTGCAGGTGGCAAAGAGGTCATTATTCAGTTTAATGGCGATCAGCATTTTCACAATGACCAAGACATGAACAGTCTTGTAGCTAAGATTAAGCAGGCCCTTGTCGATGAGCTTGAACAGGATATCAACATTGGAACGAAGGGAGTCGTTGCTTTTGACTAAATCCATATATGAATTCTGGATTTCACAAGGGAAGGACAAGCTGCGGCTTCCGGTCCTTCCTGAACAAATTGATATATCCAACACAATTCAAAATGAATCAGTAAAAGTGGCTAGTTTTGGGGAGATCACTTTTATTGATAAACCGGGAGCGAAAGAAATTTCGTTCTCTTCTTTTTTTCCAAAGAAACACAGCCCGCTTGCTGAGTATAAGGGATTTCCTTCTCCTGAAAATGCTATTGCAAAGATCGAGAAATGGGTGAAATCTAAAAAGCCGGTTCAATTCTTAATTACTGGAACGAAAATTAATTTAACTTGCAGTATCGAGGTTTTTTCTTATACAGAGGGCCAAAAAGATATAGGTGATCGTGATTATGAAATAAAGCTGAAGGAATACAAAACTGCTTCGCCGCGGAAGATCAAGCAGAAGAAAAAGACGAAGAAGAAACGGCCATCTAAATCAGCTCCTAAAACATACACCGTTAAGAAAGGCGATACACTGTGGGACCTTGCCGGCAAATTTTATGGAGACAGTACAAAATGGCGCAAGATATGGAAAGTCAATAAAAAGGCTATGATCAAACGAAGCAAACGGAATATAAGACAGCCAGGACACTGGATCTTTCCTGGGCAAAAATTAAAAATACCGCAGTAAGCAGGTGATGACATGATAGAACTTTTCGTCATTAAAGAAACGGAATGGCTTGAGCTGGTAACTGAAAGTGTTTCCCTCGAAGGGCAACGGTATCAGGCGCCGCGATCGATTACGGCCAAGATCATTACGAAACAGGGAACCCATTCATATTACAGCGTATCTGAAGGGGATACAGTTTTATTTAAGTGGAAGGGCAAAGAACTGTTCCGGGGCATTGTGTTTTCTCGCAATCCGGAAGAACACTGGATGACTTTTACGGCTTATGATATGCTGCAATATTTGGTCAAGAACAAAGATGTTTATGTTTTCTCAAATCAACGTGCAGACGAGATTATAAAACGGTTGGCGCGAGATTTTCAGATTCCGACTACATCCATTGCAAATACAGGTTACACCATTAAATCATTAGTGTTTAAAGATGATACGAGCCTTTATGACATGATTCTAAAAGCCTTGAAACAAACGAAAAGCCAAACCGGAAGGAATTATCAATTATATTCTGCGAAGGGGAAGCTTGGCCTTCGCGCTTGGCCAGATCTGTCAGAAGTATGGGTGTTGGAGACGGGTGTGAACATCACCGGCTATCAATACAGCACTTCAATTAATGACACGGCCACAAAAGTAAAGCTCCGCCGGCAGAAAGACAATAAAACATACACAGCCACTGCAAGTGACAGCTCAGGGATCAGTAAATATGGTGTGCTTCAGTATGTCGAAACGGTTTCTGATAACATTAACCAGGCGCAGCTTCAGGAGCGTGCGAAAGTCAAACAGGCACAGAAAAAAGGTGTTAAAAAAGAACTCAAGAGTATTCAAGCGATTGGCATTCCGGATCTTCAGAGCGGGTTGCCCATCTATATCTCAATTCCGGAAGTCGGGGTTAAGAAAACATACTGGATCGATACAGACAAACACGAATTTAAAGGATCGACACACACGATGACCATTGATGTGGTTGAGAAAAATTCTATCCCTGATGGTGTTTCCTCATGAGATTAAGTGAAGCAATCAAACATTTGGCTGTCCGTGCAGTTGATTCTGAGTCGCCAGTGGATATTCTACCGGCTGAAGTGGTTTCCGTTTCCCCTGTTGAAATAAGGCTTAATGAAAATGACAAATTAATAATACCTGCTGATTTGATTATTGTTCCAAAGCGGCTGCGGGCCGGTGAAGAAGCATTAAATACAGGTGAGCGTGTGATGATTGTCTCCTTAAAAGGCGGGCAATCATTTTTTATTCTCGACAAAATATAGGAGGTGTTTGGAATGGCTTTGTCTCCGGAAATCGAGTTTGAGGATATAGAAGATGACAGCGAAGTCATAGAGACCTCGCAAACCTACAAAATAGATTTTGAAAATGGCCGTATCACAAATGAAATCATCACAGGCCTTGAAGCGATCAAGCAGTTTGTATATTTGTCTCTCCATACTGAGCGATACGCATATTCTGTTTACAGTCATGACATTGGAAATGAACTTCAAGACGTGCTGGCAGATAACGAAACAACAGACGCATATAAGAAAATGGAGATCCCTCGGCTGATAGAGGAAGCACTGATCTATGACGATCGGATTTCTGCTGTTACAGATTTTGAAATAGAAAAACAAGGCGAATCGTTCCGTGTCTCCTTTACAGTCGAGACTGACGAAGGAACATTGGAGATCGAGGAGGTGCTTGGCGAGGATGTTTGAAGATCAAACCTATGAATCGATTATGGATCGAATGTTGAACAGCATTTCAGCGGACATTGATAAAAGGGAAGGCAGCGTGATTTATAACGCGTTAGCTCCTGTAGCCGCAGAATTGGCCAAGTCTTATATTTGGCTCGATACTGTTCTGGAACTTGTCTTCTCAGACACGGCCCAAGGGGAATTTTTAGATCGACGAGCTACTGAAGCAGGCATTGAGCGGACTGCTGCCACAAAAGCAGTCAGGGCAGGGGAGTTTACTGAAGGCGTGACCATTCCTGTAGGGTCTCGCTTTTATGTTGATAATCTTTATTTTCAATACACAGCTGACGGGACGTTGGAGTGTGAAACAGCGGGGGAAGCAGGGAACGCAAACATATCCGGTCAGAATCTATTGTCATTAGACACTATACCTGGGCTTCAAAAAGCGATTGTGAAAGAGATTCTGATTCCTGGACGTGAAGAAGAGGATGATGACAGTTTAAGAGCTAGATATTTTACCCGCGTGCGTCGAGAAGCTGTCAGTGCCAATAAAGCACACTATAAACAATGGGCTGAAGAAGTAGACGGAGTGGGGAAGGTAAAGGTCTTTCCGCTTTGGAACGGGGACGGTACAGTCAAAATTGTCGTGACCAATGCTAACTTGGAACCTGCTTCCGATATTTTAATATCAAAGGTGAAAAACTATATTGATCCTGAACCCGGACAAGGTGAGGGACAAGCGCCAATAGGTGCCTTTGTCACAGTGGAGAGTGCGGTATGGAAAGAGGTTGAGATTTCAGCCGAGGTACTTCCCGAGGTCAATAGCTCTATCGATCAGGTAAAGCAAGAAATTGAATCAGGTGTTTTAAATCTTTTTAAAAAGATTGCCTTTGAAGATAACGTCATCCGTTTATCGCAGATTAATAATATCGTCTACAATTCACCTTCAGTAAGTGATTACGCAGATATTAAAATCAACGGCGTGGCCGAAAATTTGGTTCTGAGTGCCGTCGAAATCCCTAAATTGGGGCAGGTGAACATCATTGAGCAAACTCGATGAAATGACTGCTTACCTGCCGCCGTTCCTTACCAAGTTAAAGGAAATGGCTGAACTTCTTAAAGCGGAAGCTCCGGAATTTGAGAAGCAAAATAACAGCATCTTTGATCTGACAGATCAGCTGTTTGTTACTACGGCAACCTGGGGGCTTGAACGATGGGAAAAGATTTTGAACGTACCGCGGGAATCAGGTGACACCGATGAGATCCGCCGATTGCGCCTAATCTCTAAAATGTCCAATATACCGCCGGCAACATATAGGGCCATTGAACACGCGTTGAACCGGTTCCTGAAAAATCCGTCAGCTCAGGTTCGGCTGCTTCCCGGAGAGTACCGTTTTAAGGTTGATATTGATATAGATGATATGCAGCATATGAGCGAGCTCATAGAAACATTGGAGAATATGAAGCCAGCTCATTTGGCATATACCTTGCGAGCTGCTTTGAATGAGCCACTCCAAATAAAAGATACTGTCATTTTGAATAACAGAAGGTATCGAAAAGCAAGTGAGCTAAAGGTAGGTTATTCCGTCACGCTCAATAATAACGAGGTGGTCCTTGTATGATTACACAGCTTTATAGAGAGCGTACAGCTGCAGATTTGAAAAATAGAATATCGAAAGTGCTGCTGAATGGAAATGAAACAGAAATTGTGGAACTCACCATTCAGGGTGCCGTTGTCACGGTGCTTACTCAACGAGAGGAAGACATCAAACATATTAAGAGTGTTCAGATACTTGATGATCAAAACAACGTGATTACGGAAAGAACAACAGATTTAGACGTTAGTAATAATAGAACGCTAGATTTTAGGATTACTTTTGAGGTGGTTTAACAATGGCTTATGATGCAAAAACAGATTGGCTCCCGGACGATCCGATTAATGAAGATGATGTGAACCGTTGGGAGAAAGGCATTCAAGATGCGCATAAAGATTTAGCTGTACATAAAAATGACATGAACAACCCTCACAATACAACAAAGGCGCAAATCGGGCTAGGGAACGTTGATAATGTACAGCAAGCTTCGAAAAAAGAATTTGAAGAGCATCGTAATGATTTACAACGGCACATTACACCAGTGGAACGGGAGAATTGGAATGCAAAAGAAACAATTGTCGGAGCTCAGGAAAAAGCGGATAAGGCTTTATCGGATGCAAAATATTACGTGGATACCAACTATAAAAATAACAATCTGACGTTAATTACTGGAGACAATGCTATTCAAGATGCAAGAACAGGAGGGGAAGAATATCCTTTAGGACTGACCTTAATGGACATTGGGCAGGGAAATACTACAGGCTACCCCTTGGGTTATGGCATTGTCAAAAATGAAAAATATAATAATTACCGTTTCACTCAATACTTTTACGGAACAGGGAATGAGTCTGGGACTTACTATGACAGTACAGGAGTTTGGATTAGACACTGGTGGAGTGGTTCAGGCTGGACTCCGTGGCAAAAGATATCAGGTTTTGCTCATGCGAATATTGGAACTACAGGTGTTCAGTATTTAAAAAAGATTGATCACACTAAAATTGCATTTAACAGGGTCATCAAGGATAGCCATAATGCTTTTGATACTAAAAACAATCGATTTATTGCTCCGAACGATGGAATGTACTTAATCGGGGCAAGTATATATACCTTAAATTATACATCTTATATAAACTTTCATTTGAAGGTTTACCTAAATGGAAAAGCATATAAAACACTGCACCATGTAAGAGGAGACTTTCAGGAAAAGGATAATGGGATGAATCTTGGTTTAAACGGCAATGCGACTGTACCCATGAATAAAGGAGATTACGTTGAAATCTGGTGCTACTGTAATTACGGAGGAGACGAAACACTGAAAAGGGCAGTAGATGATAAAAATGGTGTATTTAACTTTTTTGATATACAAGAACTTGGAGGCCGAAACTATCCAAGATTTTAGGAGGTAACGATGAATATAGGTGAAGCTATTCTTTTTAAATACCCAACAGCTGATCCCACAAAGGATTTTATTGTCCAGAATAATGGTGATGGAACTCCCTCATATATAGCAGAGTGGAATATTAGGGCACCTATACCCACGGAAGCAGAGTTAAAAACTTGGTGGGAAGAGCTTCAGAGTACATCTGCATATGAACCACCAGTTCAAGTGGATCTACTTGCAAGAGAGTTGTCACAGGAAAAACTGGCTCGTAAACAGCTTGAAGAATTAAACCAAACTTTGGGAAGCGAGCTTTCAAAAATAAAGTTGCAACTGCTTACTCTACAAGGAGGGCAAGGTTCATGAATTATTGGGTGCTGGCTTTGCATTATAACTGGGCTTCTTCTGAAATGGTGAAACAGGCAATTCATCTCAAAGATTGTTCGCCCGAAGATTTACAGGAAGGAATAGAGAAAAAACTCATTACAGCTGAACAGTATAAAGAGATCACAGGAGAAGCCATTTAGGGCTTTTTTATTTTTCCTTAAAGGAGGTGGTTCCGTTGTAAACCCATGCTCACCACTAATGATCTACAATAGCAAGGAGGATTTATAATGGCATCATATAGTTTTCAATTTTCAACAGATGCAACTGGTAAGCCGGGGGCAGCCAAGCCATACAGAGAAGGAAACAGAGATTTTGTTGTGCCGGTAGCTTCAATCTCCGGTAATTCAGAGCTGCTGACGAACGCAGTTTTAAAAGCCACTGAAGTCTACACGCAATATGGACAAGATCGATTAGGTCAGGTTTTAATTTCAAAAGTAAAAGGTCACGCTTATTCTGATCGTGAAGGTACCTTATTCATTGAAGAAAGTAACGATATGAATTCATGGACCACAATCTCTTCATTGGTTGTTAAAGCAAATACGCTTGGCGAGACTGAGTGGATTCATTTAACTAAACGATATTTCCGTTTCAGATACGCAAATGGTAACCTGCAGCAATCTGAATTCTTACTTTACCAGTCATTGGGCGCAGGTGAAGAGGATATAAACATTAACCATACTGTTCCTATTACAGCAGTTGCTCCGTTCTCAGTCCAGTTAGATAAAAGCGGGTTAACTAATGATGGTCGTTTAAAAGTTCAAACTGAAGGCTTGAATCTTAGCTCATTAGACACTCAATCAAAAACAATGGATATTGTCTTTCACGATAAAACAGAAACCATAGGTGAGGGTAACCCATTCACCGTTGGATCATTCAAAACGTTGCTCATTGAGGTTTATGGGACGGCTGAGACAAGTGAATTGAAGTTCTGGGGTAAATCCTTATCGGGAACAAAAAGAGCCCTTAGAGGGCAGAAAGTGGATGACGGAACGTTTGCCACTAGCACAAAAGGAAAATCAGAAGCTTGGTCTTTTAGCATTACTGGCTTTAAAGAAATTGTTATGGAGCTTACAGCTTTAACAAATGGAAACTTTTCAGTTAGAGGGACGGCCGTCTCATAAGATCCGGCTGTCCTTTTTTATTTGCCTCGGAGGAGGTGATTAGAATGGAGGAGACAAGTTTGTTTATCAATTTTGAAACATTAGATTTAGCAAGAGTATATTTATTTGGAGGGGTGAAGTACCTTGATTTACTTCTAGTACTTAGCATAATTGACGTTTTAACAGGAGTAATCAAGGCATGGAAATTCAAAAAACTGCGAAGTCGAAGCGCATGGTTTGGCTATGTCCGCAAGCTACTCAATTTCTTTGCGGTCATTTTAGCAAACGTGATTGATACAGTACTCAATTTGAACGGTGTCTTAACCTTTGGTACCGTTCTTTTTTATATCGCTAATGAATGAAGGTTTGTCAATAACTGAAAACTTAGCACAGATTGGTGTTAAAATACCATCATCAATAACAGATCGATTACAAACAATTGAGAACGAAAAAGAACAGAGTAAGAATAACGCAGACAAAGCTGCTGGCTAAGCCAGTGGCTTTTTTTATCTTACTGACAGAAGGAGAGAGGGTATATGGCCATTAAAGTTGTAAAGAATCTAGTCTCTAAATCAAAGTATGGATTGAAATGTCCTAATCCAATGAAAGCTGAATATATCACTATTCACAACACTGCGAATGATGCTTCAGCAGCCAATGAGATTTCTTACATGAAGAATAACTCTAGCTCAACAAGTTTTCACTTTGCAGTAGACGATAAACAAGTCATTCAAGGTATTCCAACGAATCGTAACGCTTGGCACACAGGAGATGGAACAAACGGTACAGGGAATCGCAAGTCTATTGGTGTCGAAATTTGTTATAGCAAGTCAGGAGGGGTACGATATAAGGCAGCGGAAAAGCTTGCTATTAAGTTTGTGGCTCAGCTACTTAAAGAACGTGGATGGGGTATTGATCGAGTCCGCAAACATCAAGACTGGAATGGTAAGTATTGCCCGCACCGCATTTTGTCAGAGGGAAGATGGATTCAAGTTAAGACTGCAATTGAAGCAGAATTGAAAAAGTTGGGCGGAAAAACAAACTCAAGCAAAGCAAGTGTAGCTAAAAAGAAAACAACAAACACAAGCAGCAAAAAAACGTCATATGCGCTACCATCCGGTATTTTTAAAGTGAAGAGCCCAATGATGAGAGGGGAAAAGGTAACACAAATTCAAAAAGCACTGGCTGCACTATACTTTTACCCGGATAAAGGAGCAAAAAACAACGGCATTGACGGCGTGTATGGTCCGAAAACAGCAGATGCAATTAGACGATTCCAGTCTATGTACGGGCTTACTCAAGACGGTATTTACGGACCAAAAACGAAAGCGAAACTTGAAGCTCTCTTGAAGTAAATAAATAGTCTCCTTGAGTATCTTTCTCAAGGAGATACTTATGTTTATTTTGTTACAGATAGTTCAAAATTATTCTAATATTTGAGTAAAAAGTATTATTTTTCTAGTCTGAACATAATGTTATCATTTACATGTAAATAATTTAAAAGAAAGGGATTGATTTCATGTTTAAGAAATTACTTTTAGCAACATCTGCATTAACATTCTCTTTATCATTAGTTCTTCCGTTGGATGGACATGCCAAAGCTCAAGAGGTAACATTACAGGCACAGCAGGAAGTCACTTATCAAACTCCCGTTAAACTATCCGAATTACCAACTAATACAACTGAACAATCTGGTGAATTTCACACAAATGGTATTAAAAAATGGATTGCTAAAGAAGCAATGAAGGCAACAGCCAGTGCGCTTCGACATGGTGGGAGAATTGTTGGTGAGGTAGTCGATGAGTTAGGTGGATCAGCAGGAAAAACATTCGCAAAACATACTGATGATGTAGCAGATGCTTTGGACGAGTTAGTTAAACGAGGTGACGTTGTGGAGGACGCAATTATTGACACGGTTTCCTCATATCTAATTGATGCTGGTGTAAAATCTTCTACAGCTAGAACTATTGCAAGTGTATTTACTTTCTTAGCTTTTTAATTGAGGTGATTTGAATTGGTAACAGTAGAAGAAAGGCTTGACAACCTAGAAAAAAAAGTCGAGAAGCAGGCTTTTCAACTAAGGTTAGTCCAACAATTAGCAGCTGATTATGATCGGTTTGGCTTATTTGATCAAGTTTTGGCCTATGATTTAAGTGAAAAACAGTATCAAGAATTAAGAGAGTTAACGAGCCAGTACACTGATAAGATTAAAAATGGCGAAGAGGTCTCTCTTCATAACTTTACTGAAGAATTTAAAAGAATTTTGAAAGATATTGAAAAAGAAGTGGATTTCGAAAAGTTTATTTCTCTCTGGTTAAAGGGACCAGAAGAAGGTTTTGGATTTTCTAAAGCTTTACATAACCATTTCTTTAATTAAAGATAAGGACCAGCCACATAATAAGCTGGTCTTTCTTTATTTTCCCTCAAGTTCGAACTCCTATGAACAGAATACCAGGTATCTATCCTTCCAAATATATTGTTATTAGCTTGAGGGTTTGTGTGTTTTTCTTCATTAATCATAGAATTCTCCTTACCTCAGTCATTTTCTTCTATTATTTGCAGCTGATTTCAAATTAAATAAAATAAGCCCTTCTCATTGAGAGGGGCTTATAAAGTGACTCTTCTTTATTAAAGTCATTAAACAACAGATTCTCTCTTTATATCAAAAATATCAATCTGTTTTGATTCCAGAAGATCTTGTAAATAATCTGAGCCGTGTTTTTCAGCTACTTGCAATTCTCCTTCGGATATAGGTAAAGCCATTAGCCAAGTAACATTTTTGTTACTAAATTCAAGTAGTTCTAAATCTTCCTCCCATAAAAATGGGGGAACGAACATAATATGTTTCATATCGGTTTCCTGATCATACATACTAATCACATTTTTAAAAATAACACCTGGTGCACAAGTGAAATTTGAGTTGATTATATTAAAGGCACAAGTTGATAAAACATTAGCATATATGTCTGAAGCTGACTCCATTGCAGCTACGATTTCTATCCGCAACGGAGTGCCATTCACCTCATAATTAATAGAATGATCCGACAAACCTAGAGTTGAATATGACGTGATACCTTCCTGAGGCTGGTCACTGACCGATAAAATATCAATGCTGCTACTCTTGTTATCATCCCAATATTTCGTAACCTTCGGTTTACCTCCAAAAGCTCCTAAAACTGTTCTAGCAATTACTTTATTTTCTTGTGTAACGCCCATTAGACAATCTCTCCTTAATCTCCAAAGTAATCATCCGTCATATCTTCCCCTTTATGACTCCTATTGGAGGAAGGTAATTCAGGTTGATAATGGTCTGGATTATTATGTTCATCTAAAAATTGCTTTCGACTAATATTTCTTTCCATTGCACTTTGTTGATGTTTTCTAAATTCATAACCTGGTTTATGACCCATATCCCATGGTTCATCTTTTTTCATTACCTGTTTTGTTAACGGGTCTTTAACAGATCCGGTTGAATCCTTAGCATTTTCCCAAACCTTATCTCTAACGCCTTTACGGAAATAAGTTGGTCTTTTGTACGTTTTAGGAACTTTAGGTTTTTTGCTGGTGTTAGTAGATGTTTCGCTAACTCGGGAACTCGATTTTGCATTAAGCTTTTTGTTAATTCCACGAGCTCCGAAAGGAACCAACATTGCCATTGCTCCACTAAGGCTCTGTTCTTGCCTCTCTTTAGAGACTTTATTCCCGAACATATCGCGTCCTGTTATGGCCTCGCTAAAACCATTTGCAGAAGCAAGTCCATAAAGTCCTTTGCTGGAGTTTTGAAGAGCATGGAATGTCTTAGGTGTTTTGTATACATCGAGAGCTTTGTCTGCTCTATACAATGCCTTACTTGTTGAATAAACAGATTTTCCGCCTTTAGCTAATTTACCTGCCCATCCTACGATAGGGATGTATCCTGCCGCAGCCATTGCACCGGCAGCGACCCGTTGTCCAGCAGTTAGCTTTTCGCCGGTAACAGGATCAACCCCATCAGCGGCTCTTTTATAATCATAATATCCAGAGACCTCTCCTGTAAAATTACAAACAGCATCCCAAGACTTTTCATACCATGGTCTGTTCGCCAGTTCTTCTTGTTCTTTTGCTATTCTTCTTTGTTCCGCCTGTTGGTCCTTAAAAGAGATGTAGTCTGTTGATTGTTTCTTTACATCCTCAGTCATCTTGTGAATCTCACTGTCTCTATAAGCCATCGCATTATAGTGAATAGGAGAGGCGCTTTTGCCTTTTGCTGTCGCATTCATTAAAGCTTGATAATCAGCTTGAATCATTTGTTCATTTGCTTCTGATAGTCCGTATTCTGATGTTAAGTTTTCGTCAACTTCATCCATTTTCTCAATGGCTTCTTTTCGTTTCTTTTCGGCAGACGAAAGTTCATTTTTAAAAGTTTCTGTCGAGAACAGATCCAAAGGCAGTATATCGTTGATATCATTTAATATATCTTGCATGGCTTTTTTCTGTTCAGACATGATGGATTTTGATTTGGTGGAGGCGTTAGCAAGCTCATGCGCTAAAAAGGTTTCTTCTATGTAGGCATCTGATAAGTTGGCGTCTTCTAAGAAACCAGGAATACTCGTTAAGAAAGAAATTTTCATCTCAATTAAATCAATCCATTGGTCAGCAATGCCAGCTTGATCTTCATAAAATGATTTGATGTTATTAGCACCTTTGCCTGAAAACTCGCTATCATCTAAATCTGCAACAGCTTTGAACGCTTTCTTTAATTTGACCATTTTACTTTTTAAATCTTTGTATTCCTTTGCTCGCTTTTCAGCCTCGGTGAGCAAGGTTTTGGCTTCAAATACTTTCATGATCATATCCTTTCATTTAATCGTCATAACAAAATATTACCATGGAAGAATGATGAAACTAACTGTTATGTGGATCAAATGGTGGAAATGAATCATTCGATCTGTGTCATTTTACCTATTTGTTAATCCTTTCAATGAAAGGGGACTTTCCAATTGTAACATCGCCATCATGAAAAAATTCGATAACGTAGCCAAATTCACTAAACATAAAAGTATCTGATCCAACGGCAGTTACATCATCAATTACGTTTAAGGCATGCACAAGACTGGTTTTTAATGCTGGCTGTTCTCCGTAACCCCAAAGAATAATAATGTTCCTATCTTTAAAATGGTGGTTAGCTAGCCAATCGTAAATCTCTTCCTCGTAAACTATAGATTGATGACAACAAACTTCTTCCCACTTGATTCGTCCCCAAGATGTAAAGGGAAAACTGTTTGAAAGCAGTTCATAATATTTTGTCGTTAAGTCTTCTGATAAGATTTCTTTGTTTTTCCCTAGAGCTTCTAAGCATTCATCAAATAAGTCCAAGATGTTCACCTCAAAAGCTTTATGTATGATGGATTTTTT
This sequence comes from Bacillus sp. PS95, assembly GCF_037963565.1. Classification (NCBI taxonomy): domain Bacteria; kingdom Bacillati; phylum Bacillota; class Bacilli; order Caryophanales; family Bacillaceae; genus Bacillus; species Bacillus sp. PS95. The sequence continues at coordinate 2,574,719 of NZ_CP150160.1, read as the reverse complement.
CAGTATTAGAAATAAGAAAAAGCCGTTATGAAACGGCTAAAGGGAAACAGAACTAATGTTGTTTATCGAATCAAACAAGGAATTCATGAGTAGGTGCTAGAGTTACATTCCGGGATGCTTCCTTCATTTCGCCATTAGACATAGATCCGAAAAAGGCAAGTCCAATTAAAACGGCGGATAAACTGATAAACAATTTAGATTTCATACATGCATTCCCCTTTCGATATTTGCTTTTGAGCATATACCATCTTCTTGAAACAGATGATACTATCCTCTATTTTTCCATTATAATCGAAAAGGTTGCCTCCTAACAATGCCAGCTCTTCCAGATAAGGGTATCCTTTGCCATTCTCTAAACGAGAGAAAATGTTGAGGAGTTTAGGTGTATCGCCATTTCTTATATAAAGAACGTCTAATGCTTCAAATAAGTTCATAAAAAGTTCGTCTTTAAAATCTACAGCACTTCTAATTCCTTTGCGGAAGCAATCCATTGCTTGTTCTTTTTTGCCTTGTTTAAAATAAATCAATGCTAGGTCATGATAAGCTTGCGGAAGTACGTCAGAGTTAATTTTTCTGTATTGAACCAAGGCTTGTTCGATGTAACGAGCAGCCTTATTTAAGTTGTCCATTTTGTGATAACAATTGCCGAGATTGAAAAACGCAGTGGCATAGATATGAGTATTTTTACTTTTAAGCAGCTCAGCACCTTTTAAAGCTTCTTGAAGGTGGGGGAGAGCTTTCTCATGATTTTCAAGGTCATCATAGTTACCGGCAATGACAAAATGGCACTGTATACGCCGAACAGAATAAAGCTCGTGTTTTTTATAGATGTTATATGAAAGCTCAGCGTAATGCATCGAAATGTGTGTCATTTTCATATGATAATAGACTTCAGACAGTTTAAAATAAAACTCAGCTTTTTCAATCTTGTCGGAGATTGTAGGAATTTTGCGTTCAGCTTTTTTGTAATATGTAATGGCCTTTGTGTATTCACCGTTTCTAAACTCATACATCCCGCGGAAGAAGTTATAATAATATGCCCGCATATTGTCTAGCTTCTTCTTATGCCCTTCGATTTTCTTTAAATATTCTGAAAGTTCCATTCGGTTTTCATCGGATGGCATCGTGTATTCCAACATGATTTTATGGCGGAAGGCCATTAATTGATAATAAATAAGCAAATCTTGATCTTCTTCCATAACCTCTATATCACGTTCGATTTCAGCTTTTAACATTTCAGCATCAGTAACGTTGAATTTTTGAATATGCCTATGCCATTCATTAATCTTCATTCCCACTTCAGCTGATGTGATTGATATCAAGATATTCACCCTTCCCTTAACTCTACTAGTAATGTAAATATTAACAAGTTTTTGTTCGCAGAAAAAGGCAATAGGGCACCGCAATTTAAATTTTCGGTGAGACCGCAATAACTTTTTTATTACACTTGTTGGCCTCTCATCTTCTTGTTTTAGTTAGTCAATTTGTCTAGAAGATCACCAATTACATAGCATCAAATACAAGTCAATGAAGGTGTACCTCACCAAATGCACAATTAATCTCACGTCACATATTATAAGTTATAAAAAGCCACTTTAACTTTAAAGCAATGAATTGAGTTGGTTTAACTTGACATGCTGCATCATTGAAAAACTTAAACGAATTCAAAGTGAAAAACAAATAAAAGTTGATGAATGTTTTGCTGTAACACCAGTTTTTTTAATTAATCAAGAAGGAGAACATTTTATTGCATCTGGCATATCGAATGGAGAACTATTTCAGACGTGTTATTTTAAAGTTATTTCGGTTAATGAACTGCGAAAATGTGTTGTGCTAGAATTACTCGTTCCTTGTTGTATGAAAACATTATGTGCCAATAAGGTTTTGTATCGTTCAGATTCACGTATTTTGATTGATATTTCATTTTTTTGTGGTATTGGTGAAGTTAAAATTCCTGTATATGATTATCTGATTTTAAAACCAAGTATAAAAGATAAATTTGAAATTTGTTTTTTAACAAATGAAAATAAAACAGGAGTTCTATGGAACAACGAATCTAACTTTGCTAATACTGCTACAGTCACTCTTCATCATAAAGATACCAAGAATTCTTCGATTAAAATTATTCTTCAGACTAAAGAAAATATATATTCATTAGGTGTGAATAAAGGAGAAAGTTGCTCTATTACGGTTAAAGATCTTGAGTGTCTTAAGATCGAATCATCAAAAAGAAAATCGAAAGGACAAATAGATGTTCAGCTGAATCACATTATTAAATCTATTAAATATTTTTAAGTTTGGTTGATTATCCAATCGAAATTGTTTTTAATAACATATTTTTATAAAGATAATATGAATGAGGAGGATAATTATGGCTATTTTGGGCGGTTGTAGTAACGAGCAAACGGGTTTTGTAAACGATGCTGTATGTTTCACGATTGATTTGGGGGATACTGGAGCTGTAGCTACACCAGTTTGGGAAGACGCAACTTCTTTTGTTATAAATGGAACAATAATGGTAGAAAACAATGGGATTGTAGGAGTAGGCCCCACAGCTTCTCTTACAGTTAATGGAACAGCAGTTGCGGGATTTACAGTAGCACCAGGAGAAAGTAGATCAATCACTTTGAATGATATCAACTCAATAGGTATTGTTGGGGCAGGGGGAACTGGAACAGCAAATGTGACCGTTTCTTTTTCATTAAATTATCAATATTAATCAGTTTGTATCTTTGATTCCACAAACTTTTGCTGAAAGTAGTGACAGAAATGTGCGCTCAACTTAACGCATGTGGAGGTAGTAGTAGAGGACCAACAGGACCGACCGGAGCAACGGGAGCAACCGGACCAACGGGTGCAACCGGAATAACAGGAGCAACCGGACCAACGGGTGCAACCGGAATAACAGGAGCAACCGGACCAACGGGAGTAACGGGAATAACCGGACCAACGGGTGCAACAGGACCAACCGGAGCAACGGGAGCAACAGGGGCAACCGGAATAACGGGAGCAACAGGAATAACGGGACCAACCGGACCAACGGGTGCAACCGGAATAACAGGAGCAACCGGACCAACGGGAGTAACGGGAGCAACAGGAATAACCGGACCAACGGGTGCAACAGGACCAACCGGAGCAACGGGAGCAACAGGAGCAACCGGAATAACAGGAGCAACCGGACCAACGGGAGTAACGGGAGCAACAGGAATAACCGGACCAACAGGAATAACCGGACCAACAGGAACAGGCGGAAGTGTAACAGGAAACTCTATGTATGCATCTAATACAGTTGGTAGTACAATTGCAGTGGTACTGGGTGGTTCCCCAGTACCCTTACCGAACAATCAAAGCTTAGACGGTTTTACAGTAAATGGAGGTAATAATATGTTTACTGTGCCAGTGGCAGGACGTTATTATCTCTCATATCAAATCAATACCACTCTTTCATTACTTGCTGGTTCTAGATTAATGCGTAATGGTGATCCAATACCAGGTTCAATCATTTCTCCAGCAGTATCAACTTCTAGTTACAATGATGATGTGTTCGCTACTTTGGATGCAGGAGACAGAATATCACTTCAATTATTCGGAGTAGTAGCTACAGTTATTCTTTTAGGAGGGGGATCAACCGGAGCAGCCTTGACTATCATTCGATTAAACTAATAAGTTATAAAAAGGAATTCAAATGAGTTCCTTTTTTATTTGTCTTTAATTACAATTTCAAAGTTATGTACATCTTAAGGGATATGTGTAGATACACGAACTTGTCACTAATGAAAGTTCGAATAACCGATGCTGACCAGAAACGGCTTGTTTTCGCATTTGGCTTTTTCAAAGTCTTCTTCTCTCCAAGGGAACCAGTCAAACAGGGGTGTGGGTGTATTGTAGTAAATATGGAGACTTCTCAGCATTAGTCTATTGAGTTTATTGTGACAAGGTGGGTTCCTATTTATTTGAGCTTTGTTTGCCCATAAACGAAACTCTAGACTAGGAGCCACATTTATAATGTACGATGAATAAGCGTTTTCATATCATTAAGACTGTGTAAGCTGAATGGGGAGGATCACTCCTTATATTTTTGCATTTACATAAAGTAAGCTATAATAAGTAAAGGAATTCCTGTTGAGAATCTCTTTACTAGCCCTTTAAGACATTGTTTCATCTTTAGCAACTGGATGAGTTCTGATGAATAATCATACGATATTTACAATCGTTCTCCCTCTTACTTGTCCTTCCAATATTTCAGGAAGAACGTTAGGAAGTTGATCTAAAGTAATTTCTTGTGAAATAAATTCCTCTAAACTAGATGGTTTAAAATCTGTTGCTACACGATGCCATGTTTTTAACCGTGTTTCCATTGGACAATATACAGAATCAATCCCAAGTAAATTAACACCTCTTAAGATGAATGGAAAAACAGTAGTTGGCAGTTTTGTTCCAGCTGTTAATCCACTAACAGCAACGGAACCTCCATATTGAATTTGGCTTAAGATAGAGGCAAGAGGTTCCCCGCCTACAGGATCAACAGCTGCCGCCCATTTTTGTGATCCTAAGGCTTTAACCTTCCCTCCATAGGTCATATCCCGTGAAATAATTGTACTAGCTCCAAGTTTTCGTAAGTAATCATATTCTGATTCTTTACCTGTACTAGCTTCTACTTGATAACCGAGAGAGTTAAGGAATGAAACAGCAAAACTACCAACACCACCTGTTGCTCCTGTTACCAGAACTTTTCCTTTTTCAGGAGATAGGTTGTTTTCTTCTAGACGTTGAATAGACAGTGCCGCTGTGAAGCCAGCTGTTCCTACTATCATTGCTTCTTTGAGGGTCAAATTATCGGGTAAAGGTACAATCCAGTCTCCAGGGAGACTTGCATATTCGCTAAAACCGCCAAAATGAGAAACACCTATATCATAACTTGTGGCAATCACCTTATCCCCCTCTTTAAAGCGAGGATCATTAGAAGAAATGACTACACCTGCTAAATCTATACCCGGTATAAATGGGTATTTTCTTACGATTTTCCCATTGGGGTTCCCTGCAAGTCCATCTTTGTAGTTAATTCCAGAGTAGTGTACTTGGATGTGGACATCACTTTCTGGTAAAAACGCTGGAGAAACATTCTTTACTTTAATTGAAAATTCATCATCAACTTTGTTTACAACTAGAGCCTTGAATTCGTCTTTCATTTTATAAATCCTCCAATATGCTATCTTGATGTGAAACCACTTTAAGTATACACAATTATTCTGACCGGTCAAACTATTTTGTCTGGTCAGAATAATTTTGTGTGGATTTCATGAACTGTTGTATACTAATTGAAGGTTAGCTTTCTGGAGGTTTATTATGAAGAAAAAAGCAGAAGAAAGAAAGAATCAGATATTAAGGGCAGCTTTCCAAGCTGTGTCAACACAAGGTTATAATTCAGTTACACTACAAAGTATTGCTGATCACGCAGGAGTTAGTAAGGGCGTCGTGCATTATTACTTTGATAATAAGGAAGATACCCTTTCTCAACTACTTGAGTGGATTACAAATAAAATTTATAAACATGAATTGAAAGCAGTGGATTCGGAATCTACGCCACTGGATAAGTTGAAAGCTTATGTAAATTCAATATTTGTCTCTCCCGAGGAAAATGAAAAGTTTTACAAGGTTTATTTAGATTTCTTGTCTCAGGCAACCCGAAATGAAACGTACAGGAAAATTAACCATAGCTTTTATCAACAGTGCTGGGGCATCACATCTAACATTATTATTTTTGGACAGGAAACAGGAGTATTTGACCAAAGTATAGATGTTGAAAAAGCTTCAAAAACAATGCGATCTATTGTAGATGGATTGCTCATTCAATGGCTAATGAGTGAAGATATAAATTCACATGAATATTATAAAGAGATTTGTTATCAGAGCTTTTTAAGTCTTCTAAAGCTCACTTAATTCTATTGGTTCAATCTCTACTCTTTACGTAACAGAAAAAGATATAGCGAATATAAAAACAGAAATGAGGCCTGAAGTATAACAAGCGTTGAGGTAAGCAAGGATTATAGTGCTAGCCTTAAAACCATATAATGAATGACTTCACTACTTCATAAGCATTCACTTTATTTAAGATACCAAACTATATTGGTATCTTTTTTGTTTTGGAGTTTTATTAAATCTTCTTTAGGATTTCATGACTTGCACCAAAGTAAGGTTATTCTTGTTTGAAAAAATGGAATCTAAACAAAACCTATGCGTAAAATCTTAAAAGACCTTAAAAGAGTCTTTTTTTGTTATGAAATAACATAATTCAACAAAAATTAACAAATATTAACATGATCGTATTGTTGTTATAGGGTCTCTTTAGTATTTTTTTAAAAAGAGAGAATGAGGAAGGGGCTATGTAATTTGTCTTGCACATTTCTTTTTGTAACAACATTAAATATTGACTTTGTGATAAGACAATAATTTGTTTTAGAAAATAAAAAGGAGAAAACAAATGTTAAAATCAGATTATTCTGCAATTGAAAAGAAGGAATATTCTAAGAGAAAAACAGCGAGAACTTCACTTTATCAGACAGTTTGGCGATGGCATTTTTATGCGGGTTTGATCTTTTTGCCTTTCTTACTTATATTGGCTGTCACAGGTGGTGTGTACTTGTTTAAGCCTCAAATCGAAAATCATTTATACAAAGATCTATACGAGGTTCAGGCAGAATCAAAAACAGTCTCTCCATCAGTACAATTTGAAGCAATAAAAGAAAGGTATCCTGACGCTGAAATAATAAAATATAGACCCAGTGATCATCCAGAACGATCTGCCGAAGTGGGTATTGTTTCCAAAGACAGTTCCTATATTGTGTTTGTTAATCCACATAATGGGCAAATTATAGGGCAACTTGCTGATGATAATCGAATAATGGATAAAATCGAAGAATTTCACGGTGAATTAATGGCAGGAACAGCAGGGGACAGAATTGTGGAATTAACAGCTTGTTGGGCGCTAATACTTATCGTGACCGGTATTTATTTATGGTGGCCCAGAAATAGAATGAAGGTACGGGGTGTCATGATTCCCAGAGTTACAAAAGGAAAGAAAATATTGACTAGGGATTTACATGCAGTACCTGCATTCTGGATTTCTGCAGGCATGTTATTTTTGGTTTTAACGGGATTACCATGGTCTGGTTTATGGGGAAACACATTTCAGCAATTAACTACAAATTCAGGATTCGGATATCCTCCATCTATTTGGGTTGGAGAAGCTCCGACATCAACTCAAACAAAAGAAGTTGCCGATGTCCCTTGGGCAGCTGAGAATCTAGAAGTTCCTGTTTCAAGTAACTTTCTATTGATGATGTTGTAACGATTGCAGAAGAACAAAACATTACGCCTGGTTATGATATTTACATTCCTCAAAAAACTGACGGAGTTTATACAATGTCCGTTTTTCCGCCCAAAGCACAAGATGAGGCAACGATGCATATAGATCAATACACGGGGGCTGTCCTAGCAGATTATCGTTATGACAACTACGGCACTATGGGAAAAATAATTGCTCTTGGAATAACTCTTCACAAAGGGACACAGTTTGGACTGGTTAACCAATTGATCGGTTTAATGATCTGTATTGGAATTGTAGCAGTTGGGATAAGTGGATTTATTCTTTGGTGGAAACGTAAACCTGCCGGAAAGTTAGGGGCACCAAAATCTCCCGAACTCAAAACCATGAAACTCCTAATACTTATCATCATAATGTTTGGTGTCCTATTCCCTTTGGTAGGAATATCTCTTGTGCTAGTCTGGATAATTGATAATCTCCTCATTAAAAGGATTTCAAAGTTGAAAACCATAATAAATTAATAAAAATTGATTGATTAGTGAGGTCGATTTGAATAGTAGAGGATTGTCTTTCTTTTTCCTAATCATATTAATGCTCCTATTAACTTCATGCACTGTTGATCCTAATGCTGCTGACCAGTATGTACAATCAAAACAACTTGATGTAGAGATAATTTTACCTTCTAGCCTATCAAAGAATAAAGAACAAAATTTAAAAATGAAACTGACGCAAGAAGGAAAAAAAGTAGAGTATGCAACGAATGTAAAGTTTGAGATATGGAAAGAAAATCATAAAGAGCATTTAGAAGTGGTAGAAGCTGAGTATGAAAACAATGGGATATACGTTGCTACAAAGACATTTACTGATTATGGCTTATATAATATTAAAGCAGATGTAAAAACAAGAGACGCACATGTAATGCCCACCAGACAGGTTATAGTCGGTAAGCTACTTGAAGAGGACAAGAACGTTTTTAAACCTGATAACAAAAAGCATCAAGAGCATCAAAATCATCACTAATCTAAGTGCATACTGTTTTAGAGATAATACCAATATGTTTACTTTTTACTCAATTAAAGATCGTTTGTTGGTGTTAAAATAAAAAAATCCAGAAAGTCCGGCGTTATACGTTTTGAGGGCTGAGTGTGCATGAACGTCTAAACGCAGACTTAAACCTGGATTTTTGTTTTTTGTGATAAGCAAATACTACTTACCCATTAAAGCATTAACCATTTAATTAATATTCATTCGGATTTATGAAAAAGTAATTAGACATTCACCTCCTTCGTGCTCCCGCAATACATTATGATAAATGCCTTCGGAGGTGGATTTATTGACTGAGTTATATGCTAAAAGTGATCTTGAAAAAATTAAAGAAACGCTACCTGGTTGGCAATTAGATTCGTTTAACTATTTGAATGAAAAAATAGGTGATAAAGAAAATAAATTTCCTTGTATACCGGGAAGGCAAGCATTTTTAAGCGACCAGCTGCGAATTGCTTTTGTCGGTGATCCTAGGAATCCCGAGACTGCGAAGGAATTAGCGCCATTGCTTACTCGGTATGGAACTATTTCACGAGAGACAGGAAAGTATGCATCATTAACTGTAATATTTCATACACCAGAAGAATTACTGACTGATTACAAAATTGAGGATTACGAATCGTTGTTTTGGCAGTTGCTCAATTCATTGAGTATGGAAGATCCAGCTGATTGGCCAGATGATATACCAGAAAATCCAGATAACTTTCAATGGGAATACTGTTTTAATGGAGAACCATATTTTGTTCTGTGTGCTACACCGGCTCACAGCAAAAGAAAAAGCAGAAGTTTTCCTTATTTTATGTTGACGTTTCAGCCTAGATGGGTTTTTGAGGATCTAAATGATACTACTGCATTTGGACGAAATATGAGTAAGCAAATTCGAAAAAGGCTTGAGGCATATGATGAAGTACCTATCCATCCGCATTTAGGATGGTATGGAAAAAAAGACAATCTGGAGTGGAAACAGTACTTCTTGCGAGATGATGAAAATCAAGTGTCACAATGCCCTTTTATGAAAATGAAGAACTTATTCAAAAAGAAAAGGTCTGATTAAATTGTTTAAAACCTTATGTGGAAGGATGGATTGAATGGCTTATATCTTCACATAAGGTTTTAATTGATGATAAATCTGTGTGCTCTGACTAAATACGTATTATCTCGAATTATTATCGATTCTACATATTCACAAAAATTATTTAATGTTTTTTTCTTGAAATTAGAAATTAGCGTTTATGATCTCCGTTGCTGTAGTAGCAAAGTAGCGATGGAGGAAATAATAAAAATGGAAAACCTCTATCTGGTTACACAAGCTTTTAGCGGGTTTTACAATTAATCAAAATAAATTGATTTATTTGCTTGCATTAATTTAAAAATCATGAGTATAATAAATACATCAAAAAAAATTGATTAAAGAAGGCGATATGAATGGATGAGACGAAATCAGAACTGCTACGGAAATATGAACAAAAATTTAAGGCTCTTGCTGATCAGAAACGATTAGAGATCATGTATGAACTTTGTCAAAGGGGAAAAACCTGTGTTTGTGATCTGACTGAGATTTTTGAGGTGACGCAATCTAAACTTTCTTATCATCTAAAAATTTTATTGGATGCCAACTTAATAACGAAAGAGACAAAGGGAACATGGAGTTATTATGATCTAAATGATGAGGAAGTAAATGGTTTATTATCAGAAGAGCTTTGTTGTATATTTAGAAAAAAAGGTGAAGGAGATTGCTGCTAAAAAAATTTTTTAGGTATTATATCAAATTTTTTTGATTAATATATAAGAGGGGGAATTAAAATGAAATATGTTCATGTAGGGGTTAACGTTGTCAGTTTAGAGAAATCGATCAATTTTTATGAAAAAGTTTTTGGAGTAAAGGCTGTAAAAGTAAAAACAGACTATGCAAAGTTTCTATTAGAGACTCCTGGACTGAATTTCACTTTAAATGTCGCAGATGAGGTGAAGGGAAATCAAGTGAATCATTTTGGATTCCAAGTAGATAGTTTGGAAGAAGTTTTGAAACACAAGAAAAGGCTTGAAAAAGAAGGGTTTTTTGCACGTGAAGAAATGGATACGACTTGTTGTTATGCAGTCCAAGATAAATTTTGGATTACTGATCCAGATGGGAACGAGTGGGAATTTTTCTATACCAAATCGAACAGCGAGGTTCAAAAACAAGATTCCTCCTCTTGTTGTGTAACACCGCCAAGTGATATTACAACGAACTCTTGCTGTTAGTAAAAAAGGTGAGGATAAAGTAATGAAACGTTTATCTTTTTTAGACCGTTATTTAACCATCTGGATTTTTCTTGCGATGGCATTGGGGATAGGATTAGGTTTTATATTTCCGAGTTTTGTTGGTGGATTAAACAAATTACAAGTAGGAACTACATCTATCCCTTTAGCTATTGGATTAGTATTAATGATGTATCCACCACTAGCAAAGGTTCGATATGAAGAAATTGGACGGGTATTTAAAGATATTAAAGTGTTAATTTTATCTTTAGTGCAAAACTGGATCATCGGACCGACTCTCATGTTTATTTTGGCTATCATCTTTTTGCCAGATAAACCGGAGTATATGATTGGGCTTATTATGATTGGATTAGCTCGCTGTATTGCGATGGTTATTGTTTGGAATGACTTATCAAAAGGTGATACGGAATACGCGGCAGGATTAGTTGCTTTCAACTCAATTTTCCAAATGCTTTTTTTCTCAGTTTATGCTTACATTTTTGTAACAGTTATTCCGCAATGGTTAGGGATGGAAGGAGCAGTAGTGAATATTACGATGGCAGAAGTCGCAAAATCAGTATTCATTTACCTTGGAGTTCCTTTTATTGCAGGAATGGTGACACGTTATATTTTTGTAAAAGTGAAGGGCAAAGAATGGTATGAAAAAGTGTTCATTCCTAAGATTAGTCCAATTACGTTAATTGCTTTGCTATTTACAATTATCGTCATGTTTTCCTTAAAAGGTGATGTAATTGTTAGCTTGCCGTTAGATGTTGTCCGAGTTGCGATTCCATTATTGATTTACTTTGTTTTAATGTTCTTTGTTTCCTTCTTTTTAGGGAAGAAAATCGGGGCAAACTATGCTGTAACTACTACTTTAGCTTTTACAGCAGGAAGCAATAACTTTGAATTAGCGATTGCTGTAGCTGTTGGTGTATTTGGAATTCATTCGGGTGCAGCATTTGCCGCCGTAATTGGTCCGCTTGTAGAAGTGCCAGTCATGATAGCACTTGTTAAGGTTGCTTTATGGTTTCAACGAAAATACTTTGGAAGTCACTCGATGTAGAGGTGGAATATATGGAGAATAAAATCATTTACTTTTTATGTACAGGGAACTCTTGCCGGAGCCAAATGGCTGAAGGATGGGCTAAACAATATTTAGGTGATGAGTGGAAAGTGTATAGCGCGGGGATAGAAGCACATGGATTAAATCCGAATGCTGTTAAAGCGATGAAGGAAGTTGGTATAGATATCTCTAATCAAACGTCAGATATAATCGATTCTGATATTCTGAACAATGCTGATTTAGTTGTTACGCTTTGTGGAGATGCTGCTGATAAATGCCCGATGACGCCTCCACATGTAAAACGTGAGCATTGGGGTTTTGATGATCCGGCAAGAGCACAAGGGACAGAAGAAGAAAAATGGGCGTTTTTCCAAAGAGTTCGTGATGAAATAGGGAATAGGTTGAAGGAATTTGCTGAAACAGGGAAATAAATAAACTCTTTTGTTAAAGGATGCATATTTATATGTGTCCTTTTTTTATTAATGTCTAGCTATACGAACTTGACACCAGTGAAATGTCATTAACTATCTAACAATGAAAAACACTACTCCATTGTACTCTCAAATAATAATAAATCATTGAAAACTATAATAAGCGAATGTTGAGGCATAGAAAATAAAATCTTTTCTATTGAGGACCTAAAGGAGTGTAGAAAAGTCACAACAACTTTTTTTAAATTTTTTGCATATTCATTGAAACGTTTAATAACACTATAGTTTAATTTAAAATCTCCTCATTTGGACAAACAGCTGTTACATAGCATTACCCAAGGGGTGATGCATTTTATGAAAGTGATAATCATCGAGGGACCGCAAGCTGACAAATGCATTAACGATTGCTATCATTATTTAATAAAACTTTATAGGAAGGAGATTCAGGGTGATAGCAATATATGTAAGGGTATCGACCGAGGAACAAGCGATCAAGGGATCGAGCATCGACAGCCAAATCGAGGCCTGTATAAAGAAAGCAGGGACTAAAGATGTGCTGAAGTATGCAGATGAAGGATTTTCAGGAGAGCTTTTAGAACGTCCGGCTTTGAATCGCTTGAGGGAGGATGCAAGCAAGGGACTTATAAGTCAAGTCATTTGTTACGATCCTGACCGTCTTTCTCGGAAATTAATGAATCAGCTAATCATTGATGACGAATTGCGAAAGCGAAACATACCTTTGATTTTTGTAAATGGTGAATACGCCAATTCTCCAGAAGGTCAATTGTTTTTCGCAATGCGCGGGGCAATCTCAGAATTTGAAAAAGCCAAAATCAAAGAACGGACATCAAGCGGCCGACTTCAAAAAATGAAAAAAGGCATGATCATTAAAGATTCTAAATTATATGGCTATAAATTTGTTAAAGAGAAAAGAACTCTTGAGATATTAGAAGAGGAAGCAAAAATCATTCGGATGATTTTTAACTATTTCACCGATCATAAAAGCCCTTTTTTCGGCAGAGTAAATGGTATTGCTCTACATTTAACTCAGATGGGGGTTAAAACAAAAAAAGGCGCCAAAGTATGGCACAGGCAGGTTGTTCGGCAAATATTAATGAACTCTTCCTATAAGGGTGAACATAGACAGTATAAATATGATACAGAGGGTTCCTATGTTTCAAAGCAGGCAGGGAACAAATCTATAATTAAAATAAGGCCTGAAGAAGAACAAATCACTGTGACAATTCCAGCAATTGTTCCAGCTGAACAATGGGATTATGCTCAAGAACTCTTAGGTCAAAGTAAAAGAAAACACTTGAGTATCAGCCCTCACAATTACTTGTTATCGGGTTTGGTTAGATGCGGAAAATGCGGAAATACCATGACAGGGAAGAAAAGAAAATCACATGGTAAAGACTACTATGTATATACTTGCCGGAAAAATTATTCTGGCGCAAAGGACCGCGGCTGCGGAAAAGAAATGTCTGAGAATAAATTGAACCGGCATGTATGGGGTGAAATTTTTAAATTCATCACAAATCCTCAAAAGTATGTTTCTTTTAAAGAGGCTGAACAATCAAATCACCTGTCTGATGAATTAGAACTTATTGAAAAAGAGATAGAGAAAACAAAAAAAGGCCGCAAGCGTCTTTTAACGCTAATCAGCCTAAGCGATGACGATGATTTAGACATAGATGAAATCAAAGCACAAATTATTGAACTGCAAAAAAAGCAAAATCAGCTTACTGAAAAGTGTAACGAAATCCAGTCAAAAATGAAAGTCCTAGATGATACGAGCTCAAGTGAAAATGCTCTAAAAAGAGCCATCGACTATTTTCAATCAATCGGTGCAGATAACTTAACTCTTGAAGATAAAAAAACAATTGTTAACTTTATCGTGAAAGAAGTTACCATTGTGGATTCTGACACCATATATATTGAAACGTATTAAAGAGGGGTGTATGCACCCCCCTTTTGTAATTACAATCTCATTTTCAATACACCTCGCAGCATACGTCGCCAGCTTTGTCCCTTTACCAGCGGAATAGCTTTCAATTCCTTTTATCAGCCCGATCGTTCCGATGGAGATTAAGTCCTCTGCATCCTCACCTGTATTTTCAAATTTTTTCACAATATGGGCGACCAAGCGAAGATTATGCTCAATCAGCATGTTTCTGGCATGTTCATCCCCTTTAGCCATGAGCTCTAAGTATTTTTTTTCCTCGCTGCTTGAGAGCGGTTGTGGAAAGGCATTGTTTTTCACGTAAGATACTAAAAAGACAAGCTCTTTAACAACAAAGCCGAGCGCTGCGAAAACACCTGTCACCATCGTCACCTCCACAAAAGTATGTAGGCAAAAGCCTATATGTAAATGTATGTGACCGGGAGGCTGTCTGTGTCTGTACCGGGAAATTTCTCGCGGGGGAGTCCGGCTTTTGTAAGCAGCATACTAACTTCAAATGTTAAAAATAATCTTTATCAAGCGCCCATACATTGAAATGAACAAAGGTATGGGGGGATGGGAATGAAAAAATGGATGGCAGGCCTGTTTCTTGCTGCAGCAGTTCTTCTTTGTTTAATGGTTCCGCAACAGATCCAAGGCGCATCTTTGTATGACAAAGTGTTATATTTTCCGCTGTCTCGTTATCCGGAAACCGGCAGTCATATTAGGGATGCGATTGCAGAGGGACATCCAGATATTTGTACCATTGACAGAGATGGAGCAGACAAAAGGCGGGAGGAATCTTTAAAGGGAATCCCGACCAAGCCGGGCTATGACCGGGATGAGTGGCCGATGGCGGTCTGCGAGGAAGGCGGCGCAGGGGCTGATGTCCGATATGTGACGCCTTCTGATAATCGCGGCGCCGGCTCGTGGGTAGGGAATCAAATGAGCAGCTATCCTGACGGCACCAGAGTGCTGTTTATTGTGCAGTAATAAAGAAGAGGCTCTTTCTTGAGCCTCTGTTGTTACAATCCTTCGCCGAGCTGAATTTTTGGGGGATAGGTTTCTGCTTTTCGCCAATATTGGCGTGTGCCTTCGTCCCGTACAACGATGCCCAGCTGTGCCAGTTCGAGACGGAATTCTTCAATATCGTCTTTTTCTTCGTCCTGCAGCGCTTTGTGACGAGCTTTTAATAAGGCATGGGCGCCTTGCGATAGGTCTGGTGCATCAGGAATCCATCGGCGAAATTGATCTTTAAACGGATCACCATCTGTTGCCCATTCGTAATGATGCTGTCTAAAGGCCTTCTCAACGTTTACTGGTTTTTCATCAATTTCTTCCCGTACCAATTCATATCCGGCTGTTCCCAGGAGGACAAGCCGTTTGTGATCCATAAATACAAGAGCGATGTCATCGGAATGAATTGTTTGCACTTTTTTTCCTTTGATGAATTCCACTGTGTGATCTGTAATTTTGACAGACAGCAGCATTGCAATAACAGAATAAGCGAACCAAATCCCCGCACACATACCGAGAAGAGCAGTGATAAATGAAGCTGTAGATCCCTGAAAAGAGGTAATGAGCCGAAGCGGTCCTTCAAGAGGGATCCAGGGGAGGGATAATGCCCATTTCGCAATCTGCGGAATAAAATACCCGATTGCAAAACCGATGATTGCAAGTGCAGCGTATAAAAAGAATACAGCGGTTTTCGTAACTCCAATAAGAGTATGAGATTGATTCTGCAACATGTCACCTTCTTTTTACTGAAAAAATCGAATTCCTTCCCATATTTTAACTTAAACTGATGGTAAATCAAGGATAAAGTGATAATTATGGATATAAAGAGGTTCAGTAATAGAACTGGCAGGAGCAGTCGGCCCATGAAAAATAAAATTTACATGCGCAGACGATGTAAGCCCCATTTGTTTTCTGCGTATCACAATACAGTCCAAAGGGAACATAAAGAGTAAAGGCTTTTTAGACAATCAGGAGGAACAGATATGAAAATCGGATTAATCGGCTTAGGGAAAATGGGCATAAACATAGGAAAGCAATTCATTGACCGCAATCATCAAGCGGTTGGATATGATGTAAATCAAGCGGCTGTTGATGAACTGAAAGCATACGGGGCAGAGGGAACAACGAATCTTAAAGAGTTCATTTCTTTATTAGACCCGCCGCGTATCCTATGGGTTATGGTACCGCATGGCATTGTCGATGCTGTTTTGCGTGATGTATCACCTTTATTAAGTAAAGGCGATATGATTATCGAAGCTGGAAACTCTCATTATAAAGAATCAATTCGCCGCTACAATCAAATGAAAGAAGCGGGTATCCATTATCTCGATGCCGGAACGTCGGGCGGAATGGAAGGCGCACGGCATGGAGCCTGTTTTATGGTGGGGGGCGACCATGAAGCATGGGAGATTGTGGAACCGCTTTTTCGTGATACTGCCGTCGAAAATGGTTATCTATACGCTGGTGAAGCGGGAAGCGGACATTTTTTAAAAATGATCCATAATGGAATTGAGTATGGAATGATGGCCGCGATTGGTGAAGGATTCGAAGTGCTTGAAAACAGCCAATTTGATTTTGACTATGAGAAGGTTGCCAGAGTGTGGAATCATGGTTCTGTCATTCGTTCTTGGCTTATGGGACTGACTGAGCGAGCTTTCTCTAAGGATGCGAAACTGGATCAGATCAAGGGCATTATGCATTCCTCAGGTGAAGGAAAATGGACGGTGGAAACCGCGCTTGATCTGCAGACGGCAACGCCGGTCATCGCCATGTCACTAATGATGAGATACCGTTCTTTAACAGACGATACGTTTACAGGAAAGGTGGTTGCTGCGCTTCGAAATGAATTTGGAGGCCATGCGACAGAAAAAAAGTAAGGGGGCCAACAAGCCTCCTTATTTTTTTGGCACCTTCAGAAGATGAGGGAACTTTTTATAAATGACCAGCATGATGATCAGAATATATGTACCGTAAATGCTGATAGACAATAATTTATTGCTGGTGAAATTGGCACCTGCAATAGTGACAACAACAATATTGGGGATTTTCCCTATTAAAGACGCAAAGAAAAAAACATGCCAGCGAACCTGGCTCAGCCCGCAGATCACGTTCATTACAAGTGAAGGTATGACAGGTATCAGCCTTCCTAATAAAACAGCGGTAAAAGCGTTTTTGTTGAAGGAAGCCTCGTAGCTTTGTATGGCAGGATAGGCCTGAACTTTTTTTCTGGCCCAATCTCTAAAACTGTACCTGGCGAGAAAAAACAGCAATATTGTACCAAGCATTGAGCCGGTCAGTGTAATCCAAATTCCATTTGCAGTCCCGAACACTGCGCCATTTAAAGCAGCAACCAAAGCAAACGGCACTATTGGGAAAAAAACATCGGCAGCAATCAGCAACATACTAAATAAAACGGAAAACATCCCTCCTGCTTTGATTGCATCAAGCCAAGCTTCTTTCTGAAAAAAACCGACTGCAATGATAGCGATAATCACAAGTATACCTATTACTTTTTTTAACATGTCTATGGTCACTCCCAACTTAGGTGATGTCAGGAGCCAAAACCTCCGTCATCTAAATTAGTATAACTGGTGCCATTTCAGCGGTTCAACTGAAAACCAGGTTAAGAACACAATTCTTTTTTACCTCATAAAAAAGGCTGTCCATCTCTCTGTTTTCTGCATTCTTAATAATAGGGAGGGATAGAAATGGTAACCATAAAAAAGGATTTTATACCGCTATCAAATAATAATCGTCCTGGCTATTCGATGACGCCTGCTTATATTACGGTGCATAATACAGCGAATACAGCAAAAGGCGCTGATGCGAAAATGCACGCCAATTTTGTGAAAAACCCGAGCACATCCGAAAGCTGGCATTTTACAGTTGACGATTCAGTCATTTATCAGCATCTCCCGATAGATGAAAACGGCTGGCATGCGGGAGACGGTACAAACGGGACAGGAAACCGCAAATCGATCGGGATTGAAATCTGCGAAAATGCTGACGGCGATTTTGAAAAAGCAACATCAAATGCCCAGTGGCTGATCAGAAAGCTGATGAAGGAAAACAATATTCCGTTACATCGTGTTGTTCCCCACAAAAAATGGTCCGGGAAAGAATGTCCGCGGAAACTCTTGGACCACTGGAACTCTTTTATAAACGGAATTTCTTCCTCGGATACACCTCCAAAAGAAACTTCACCATCATATCCTCTGCCGTCTGGGGTTATAAAGCTCACTTCGCCTTATCGAAAGGGCACAAACATTCTCCAGCTGCAAAAGGCTTTAGCTGCACTTCACTTTTATCCTGATAAGGGAGCCAAAAACAATGGCATAGATGGAGTTTACGGACCGAAAACAGCGAATGCCGTCAAGCGTTTTCAGCTCATGAACGGATTAACTGCAGACGGGATTTATGGGCCAAAAACAAAGGCCAAGCTTAAATCGAAGTTAAAGTAAATGCAGGATTTAACGGATAACCTGTTTCCAGTGCGGATTCAGGTTATTTTCTTTTCTTTGGTTTGTGTGTTTTTCAGATTGGAAAGAAGGGAATTTTAAAAAATCATCAGCTGCGCCGCAATGAAAGCAGAATGATATTCACTGAGGGGGACACGTTAACTATAGGAAAAAACAGTGATAGCGAAAAACTCTTCATTGAACGAAGAGAAACAGAGGTATAACATTAAGGTGAGGCTTTTGGGGGTGTAAAGATGAAACATTTTATCATCCTTTTCCTTCTGCTGTTTGTTACAGCAGGATGCGAGGGAAGGGGATACGAAGACGTTGTAGCATTTGGTGACAGCAATACGCGTGGCTCTAATTGGGATTATCGCGATTATCCAAAAGCACAGCAGTGGGTCAATATATTAAAAACAGCTGAGCGCGGTAACCTTGATATACTCAATGCGGGAATCGGCGGACAGACGACAGAGGATGCCCGTCTCCGATTTCAGACAGATGTGCTGGATCAAAAACCGAAGTATTTGTTTATTATGTTCGGCACCAATGACGCTGCCATACTGACTGAGGGGAAACCGAGAGTGTCGAAGCAGCGTTTTAGAGAAAATCTGGTTTATTTTATTGAAGAAAGCAGAAAACACGGGATCAAGCCAATCTTAATGACGTGTATCCCAATTATAGAAGGTAATGGGAAGCATCATCTGTTTTACTATTCCAGATATCAAGCAGCTGCTTTTGAACCAAAAGGCGGAGCAAGGAAATGGCACAACTCATATAACGATATTACAAGAGATGTGTCGAAGCGCCTGGATGTCCCTCTTGTAGATAACTGGAAGCATTTTATAGAAGCAGACGGCGGAAAAGCAACTGATGAAGCGCTTATCCAATCTGGTTTAATAGATCCTTCTGGAAATCATATGACACCTAAAGGGGCAAGGATCGTATATGAAGGAATACAAGATGGGCAGATCCTGCAGCGTTGAGCCGGACAACCGCCTAGTCCGATTTATTTCTCCTACATAGGCTGTTATAAAACCTTATTAAGGAGGCGCTTCACATGTATGGCGCAGGCAGAGCATATGGATACGCTTTTATTGTTGTTTTAGTTGTTGTTCTCCTGGTTGTGGGCGGCATATACTGGTTAGCATAATAACCGGCCCTTTAAAACACCTCTTTTTAGGGGTGTTTTTTGCTGAAAGTAGTAGTAAAGCGCGCAGCCAAAGTGATATAATATCAGTCATCTGAGTAAAAAAAGGAAATACGCCCGGAAAAAATAGACAAATTCCTATTAAGAAGATACGGAAATAATATGTCCGAGCGATCTTCTTTTTATTTCGTTTTCAATTAACTCGATAAAGTCACGGTTTAAATTCATTTCGGTGGCTTTGAAATAAGATTCTATTAGTAATTCATCAGACAGTTTTCTCATGCTAGGAACCCAATTAATGGGAGAGGCACCTCCTTAAAAGTTGGAATCATTCATGATTTTAACGCATACAATGATAAGTTGCGTTCATCTGAGGTTGAAGTTATCTTTAATCTACCATGAAATGCATATAAGAACAATCGTTCTGTTATCCACACCAAAAAGTGGATAACTTGTGAGTATCGTGTTTATAATTTGTCTAAAGAGTGATGTAATAAGAGTGGATAGTGTGTGTAAATTTATCCACACCTGGTGAAGAAACCCAATTTTTGTCGAAATTTTTTTGCTCAGTTTTTCTTTAGGCGCAAGTTCGATTTTTTTCGACAATCATTTTGAAAGAAAGAAAAAGGGAAGGGTGCGGGTTTTGTTAAAAAAGTTTTTTTTACCTGACGAGTTTGTAAAAAATATTTTTCATATTACACCTGAGAAATTAAAGGAACGAAATGTAAAAGGGATTATTACTGACCTGGATAATACGCTTGTTGAATGGGACAGACCGAATGCGACGCCGCGATTGATCGAGTGGTTTGAAGAAATGAAGGAACACGGCATTAAAGTGACAATTGTCTCTAATAATAACGAAAGAAGAGTGAAACTTTTCTCAGAACCGCTTGGAATCCCATTCATCTATAAAGCAAGAAAACCGATGGGTAAAGCCTTTAATAGAGCGGTGCGCAATATGGAGCTGAAAAAAGAGGACTGCGTTGTCATCGGAGACCAGCTGCTGACCGATGTACTCGGGGGAAACCGAAACGGCTACCATACGATTTTGGTCGTGCCAGTCGCTTCCTCTGACGGATTCATTACGCGCTTTAACCGCCAGGTCGAACGCAGAATACTGAGTGCTCTCAAACGAAAAGGGCACATTCAGTGGGAGGAGTAAGAAATGGAAAAGGTTGTTTGTATCGGGTGCGGAGTTACGATCCAAACCGAGGACAAAACAGGTTTGGGGTACGCGCCGCCTGCATCGCTTACGAAAGAAAATGTGATTTGCCAGCGTTGCTTCAGACTGAAAAACTATAATGAAATACAAGATGTCTCCTTAACTGATGATGATTTTTTGAACATTCTTCACGGTATTGGAGAAACGGACTCTCTTGTCGTAAAAATTGTTGATATTTTTGATTTTAACGGCAGCTGGATTAATGGGCTGCAGCGCTTGGTGGGGGGAAACCCTATCTTATTAGTTGGCAATAAAGCGGATATTTTGCCTAAGTCACTGAAAAGAGAACGTCTGATC
Source organism: Bacillus sp. PS95 (assembly GCF_037963565.1). Lineage (NCBI taxonomy): Bacteria > Bacillati > Bacillota > Bacilli > Caryophanales > Bacillaceae > Bacillus > Bacillus sp. PS95. Next base: position 2,553,527 of record NZ_CP150160.1, on the reverse strand, counting down.
CAATGGATGAAGCGTGAAGCGAAAGAGCTTGGCTTAAAACCGGTTGACGTATTTTTGGTTAGTGCGGGACGCGGCCAGGGAATCAGAGAAGTAATTGACGCGATTGAGCATTACCGCAATGGAAAAGACGTCTATGTTGTCGGATGTACAAATGTAGGAAAGTCAACCTTTATTAACCGGATTATTAAAGAAGTGTCAGGTGAAGAAGATATTATTACAACATCCCAATTTCCTGGCACAACCCTTGATGCGATTGAAATCCCGCTGGATGACGGTTCATCGCTTTATGATACACCGGGAATTATCAACAACCATCAAATGGCGCATTATGTCAATAAAAAGGATCTGAAAATATTATCTCCTAAAAAGGAGCTGAAGCCTCGCACATTCCAGCTTAATGATCAGCAAACACTGTATTTTGGCGGACTTGCAAGGTTTGATTATGTGTCTGGGGAAAGATCTCCTTTTATTTGCTATATGCCGAATGAGCTGATGATTCATAGAACAAAACTTGAAAATGCAGACGCGCTTTATGAAAAGCATGCAGGGGAATTGCTCACACCTCCGGGTAAAGATGAAATGGATGAGTTTCCGGAATTGGTCGCCCATACGTTTACGATAAAAGACAAAAAGACAGATATCGTTTTCTCTGGGTTAGGCTGGGTTACTGTCCATGACGCCGATAAAAAGGTAACTGCATACGCGCCAAAAGGCGTTCATGTATTTGTTCGACGTTCATTAATTTAAGAAAAGGGGAGAGGAGTATGAAAAAGCTGTACGGGGTTATCGGAAATCCGATTGGCCATTCTATGTCACCTGATATTCATAACGCATCATTGAAAGACCTCGGGCTTGACGGACATTATCATGCCTTCAAGGTAGAAGAGAATGATCTGGAGGATGCGGTAAAAGGAATAAGAGCTCTAGGCGTACAAGGAATCAATGTGACTGTTCCGCACAAGGTTTCCATTATGGATTATCTGGATCATATTGATGAGAGTGCAAAAGTGCTCGGTGCCGTAAACACGGTCAGAAGAGAGGGAGATAAGCTTGTCGGATACAATACCGATGGGGAAGGCTTCGTGAAGTCATTAATGAAGGTATTAGACAAGCCCATCTCTGAACTGTCATTCTTAATGATCGGCGCTGGCGGAGCGGCGAGAGCCATTTTTACAACAATTGTCCGAAATACCCCGAAAAAATTTGACATTTGCAACCGGACGTTAGAAAAAGCAAAGCGGCTTACAGAAGCTACTCCCTCGTTTCACAATAAAGAAGTATTAAGCATAAAAGAAGCAGAAGAACGTCTTGAGCAGTATGATGTTATCATCCATACAACGTCTGTGGGCATGTATCCGAACGTGGACGATGTGCCGCTTTCATTACAGCGTGCCGCGAGCAGTGCCGTCGTATGTGATATCGTGTATAATCCAATACAGACGGCCCTTTTAAAAGAAGCAAGCCAAAAAGGCTTGAAAACACTCGACGGTGTGGGCATGTTTGTTGAACAGGCAGCATTGTCTTTCCAATTGTGGACTGGACAAGAGCCTAATATTGAAAAAATGAGATCCATTGTAATAGGAAAATTAGGAGGAACAGAATGTTAACAGGTAAACAAAAACGTTTTTTGCGTTCAAAAGCGCATCATTTAACGCCGATTTTTCAAGTAGGTAAAGGCGGAGTAAACGACAACATGATTAAACAAATTGCTGAGGCGCTTGAAGCGAGAGAGCTCATTAAAGTCAGCGTGCTTCAGAATTGCGAAGAGGATAAAAACGATGTAGCGGAAGCTCTTGTAAAAGGAAGCCGCTCTCAATTGGTGCAGACAATCGGCAATACGATTGTGTTATATAAGGAATCAAAGGAAAATAAACAAATCGAGCTTCCTTAAAGGTGGTTGAAATGAAGAAAATCGGAATTTTCGGAGGCACGTTTGACCCTCCGCATAATGGTCACCTCTTAATGGCGAATGAGGTGCTGTACCAGGCAGGGCTTGATGAAATTTGGTTTATGCCTAATCAAATTCCGCCGCATAAACAGAACGAAGACTATACCGACAGCTTTCATCGCGTGGAAATGCTAAAGCTTGCAATTCAATCTAATCCGTCCTTTAAGCTGGAGCTTGTTGAAATGGAAAGAGAAGGGCCATCATATACCTTTGATACCGTTTCTTTACTGAAGCAGCGTTATCCAAATGATCAGCTGTTCTTTATTATCGGCGCTGATATGGTTGAATATTTGCCGAAATGGTATAAGCTGGACGAGCTGCTGAACCTCATTCAATTTATTGGAGTAAAGCGCCCCGGTTTTCATGTTGAAACCCCTTATCCGCTTCTCTTTGCAGACGTTCCGGAATTTGAGGTATCATCAACTATGATAAGGGAACGGTTTAAAAGCAAGAAGCCCACTGACTACTTAATCCCTGATAAAGTGAAGAAGTATGTAGAGGAGAATGGTTTATATGAATCGTGAGGCGGCACTTGCATGCGTGAAGCAGCAATTGACCGAACACCGATATATCCATACGGTTGGCGTGATGAACACGGCGATCGAACTTGCGGAGCGTTTTGGAGCCGATTCTAAAAAAGCGGAAACAGCGGCAATCTTTCATGATTACGCCAAATTCCGCCCGAAAGAAGAAATGAAACAAATTATTGCACGTGAAAAAATGCCTGCGCATTTATTGGATCATAATCCGGAGCTCTGGCACGCTCCGGTCGGCGCTTATTTGGTCCAAAGAGAGGCAGGGGTTCAAGATGAAGACATTCTTGACGCCATTAGGTATCATACCTCAGGGCGCCCCGGTATGACACTTTTAGAAAAAGTCATTTACGTTGCCGATTACATTGAGCCAAACCGGGCATTTCCCGGTGTCGATGAGGTGCGTAAGCTTGCTGAGACAGATTTGAATCAAGCGCTGATTCAGTCCATTAAAAATACAATGGTTTTTCTTATGAAAAAAAATCAACCGGTTTTTCCAGACACATTTTTAACGTATAACTGGCTTGTGTCTGGCAGCTGAACAGGAGGAATTTGTGAATGAACCAAAAGTCCATTTTAAAGATCGCAGCTGCGGCTTGCGATGATAAACGGGCAGAGGATATTTTAGCACTGGATATGGAAGGTATTTCTCTGGTTGCTGATTATTTTCTGATCTGCCACGGAAATTCAGATAAACAGGTACAGGCGATTGCCCGTGAAATCAAGGATCAAGCTGATGAAAACGGCATTCAAGTCAAAAAGATGGAAGGCTTTGATGAAGCAAGATGGGTTCTCGTTGATCTAGGCGATGTAATTGTCCATGTCTTCCACAAGGATGAAAGAAGCTACTACAACCTTGAAAAGCTGTGGGGAGACGCTCCGCTCGCAGATCTTGATCTTGGAATGAATCAATGATTTATCAAGGCTTTGCAAGCGTGTATGACGAGTTAATGTCACACGCGCCTTACGATCAATGGACAAAATGGATTGAAGCATCTCTCCCGGAAAAAGGCCGTATTCTCGATCTGGCATGCGGCACGGGGGAAATCTCCATCCGGCTTGCCGAAAAAGGCTTCGAGGTTACAGGCATCGATCTCAGCGAAGAGATGCTTTCTTTCGCCCAGCAAAAGGTATCGAGTAGCCAGCCTATTTTATTTCTTCAGCAGGATATGAGAGAGATTACCGGCTTTGACGGTCAATTTGACGCTGTTGTGATATGCTGTGACTCATTAAATTATTTAAAAACAAAAAATGATGTGATCGAAACCTTTAAAAGTGTTTTTCGGGTATTAAAGCCTGAAGGCATTCTGCTGTTTGATGTTCATTCATCTTTTAAAATTGCGGAAGTCTTTCCGGATAGCACATTTGCTGACCAGGACGAAGATATCAGCTATATTTGGCAGAGCTTTGCCGGAAGTGACGAGCTTTCTGTCATTCATGATATGTCGTTTTTTGTGTGGAACGGAGAAGCGTATGATCGTTTTGATGAGACACACGAGCAAAGAACGTTCCCGGTGGAAGAATACGAAGAAATGCTTAAGAACTGCGGCTTTCAGCTCCATCGCGTGACAGCTGATTTTACGGATACCGAGCCATCAGCACAATCAGAACGCCTCTTTTTCAAGGCGCAGAAATCAAAAACCATCGTTTCCTAAAACGATGGTTTTTTAAAATGCTTTTTTATGCTTTTGCAGTACAGACGAACGTATGACATACTCGTCTACACATGAAACTGCTTTTTCACTGCGGAAATATCCTCCTCGTACTTCATATGAGTATTTTGAAATACCCGGTGAAACATATCCTGCACACCGCTTTCCAGCGCTTTAATGCCTTCTCCTGTTACACCGCCTTTAACGCAAACCTTTTCCTGTAATGCAGGCAGGGTATACAATTCGGTTTCTAACAGTTTTCCCATTCCGACAAGCATTTCCTTACACATCAAAATCGCGTCCTGTTTAGACACTGATGTTTCCGAAACAGCTGCATCTATAAACCGCTGAATCAGATAGCTCATAAAAGCGGGGCCGCAGCTTACGATGTCTGATGCAACCCTGGTGATGTCACTTTCAATTTGCAGCGGATGAGAGATATGCTGCATCAGCTCATTGATTTTCGTTTTTGCAGATTCGCCGCAGCTTGTGCCGAAAGTGACGAGAGAAACACCTGCCAGCGCTCTGTTCGTAATACTTGGGATCACTCGAGCCACTTGACACGGCACATATTGTTCGAGCTGTTCGGTTTGAACGGGGCTTGTAATTGAGATGAGAATATGATCTTTTCTTAAATAAGGTAACGCTCTTGCCAGTAAAGGATATATATCAAGCGGCTTAACACAAATAAAAATCATCTCGTTTTCAGAAACGAGCTTTTCGAGACTTTCGGTAACGTTTATGCTGTTGTAGCGGTTTTTTATGTGCAACGCTTTTTCAATTGTGCGGTTTGTGATTGTCATGTTTGAGGGATCGGCTGCTTTTGATTCAATAAATGATTCGATAAGGATCGTACCCATATTTCCTGTGCCGATAAAGCCTATCTTCAATGGTTTCCCCTCCTTTGAGCTATTATCCTCTAAACCATATGTGTTATGAAAATAAAATATGACGAAAGCGGGGAACATGCACGATGAATTGGTTGAATCAGCATAAGAAAGCAATTATTTTAGCGGCTTCTGCGGCTGTTTTCACAGCGATTATGATCTTTCTGGCCACAGGGAAAAATAAAGAGCCGGTGAAGCAAGCTGTACCAACAGAGACAGAAAATACAGTGGTAAAGCAGGAAGCAAACAACGACGAGTCAAACGAAACAATTGTGATAGACATCAAAGGTGCTGTTCAGCATCCTGGCGTTTATGAAATGCGAACAGGGGACAGAGTATCTCAGGCAATTGAGAAAGCGGGCGGGACCAGTGAACAAGCAGACGAAGCGCAAGTAAATTTGGCGGAGATTCTGCAGGACGGGACAGTGGTGTACATCCCGAAAAAGGGAGAGGAAACAGCAGTGCAGCAAGGTGGCGGAGGGTCTGTCCAAAGCGATGGAGGGAAGGGAGCGCTGGTGAATATCAATACAGCAACCTTAGAGGAGTTACAAGGCATCTCAGGGGTGGGGCCATCCAAAGCTGAAGCTATTATTGCATACCGGGAAGAAAACGGGCGTTTCCAAACAATTGAAGATATCACTAAGGTTTCAGGAATAGGTGAAAAGTCATTTGAGAAAATAAAGTCTTCCATTACAGTAAAGTGATTTGACGGTCATGCATTATGATAGGTAAACTAAAGGTCAGGCAACACAACATTTGGAGGGAACAACGTGGAACGAATTTCATGGAATCAATACTTTATGGCTCAAAGCCATTTATTGGCGCTGCGCAGCACATGTCCGAGATTATCTGTCGGCGCTACTATAGTCAGAGACAAACGCATGATAGCAGGAGGCTACAATGGGTCAATCGCGGGCGGCGTACATTGTGCAGATGAAGGATGCTTAATGATAGATGATCATTGCGCAAGAACCATTCACGCTGAAATGAATGCGATTCTTCAATGCTCTAAGTTTGGGGTGCCGACTGATGGAGCCGAGATTTATGTGACGCATTATCCGTGCATTCAATGCTGCAAATCTATTATTCAAGCGGGTATCAAAACGGTTTATTATGCTGAGGATTACAAAACACATCCGTATGCGCAGGAATTATTTGAACAGGCGGGTGTAACAGTTGAACAGGTTGAACTCGATGAAATGATCGTTGATCTGAAAAACAGGGAAAAGCTTTCATTTGTAGCGGGTCTTATAGGGAAATTGGCTGATGCCGGTTTAGCGGAGGAAGAATTGAAAAAGATACATGAACAGGCGAATACACTTTTCACGAGCTACGTGTGATGAATGCGTAATTCGCGCTTATTATTGCCTATGGCGGCAGCTTCGGCAACGGCTGGAATTACTGCCGCCGCTTATTTCCCCGCTATTTTTCTTTTCATCCTCTTTCTCCTCATCATTTTAATCAAAACGAGGCACGCTTTTCTCATTATTGTTTGTTTCTTCTCTTTTATATTGTTTTTTGTACTGTATGCAGTCACAGATTCTCAGAATGTCTCTTCCTATCGGCAGGGAACCTATCAATTCAAGGCAGTGATTGACACTATTCCCAAAATTGACGGCGACCGTATGTCTATGATGGTTGAGACACCTGATAAGGAAAAATGGGCTGCTGCGTATCGCATTCAGTCTGCTGGTGAAAAAGAACAGCTGTTATACATAGAACCAGGAATGTCATGTGAGTTGACTGGTACATTGGAAGAACCGAATCACGCAACTGTGCCGGGTGCATTTGATTATAACGAGTATCTTTATCGGCAGCATATTCATTGGAACTACTCTGTCACGTCTATTCAAAACTGCAGCGAACCTGAAAATTTTAAGTACAAGGTGCTCAGCTTGAGAAAACATATCATATCATTCACAAACAGCCTTTTGCCTCCTGATTCGGCAGGGATTGTACAGGCACTTACAGTTGGTGACAGATTTTATGTGGAGGATGAAGTGCTTACCGCGTATCAAAAGCTTGGTGTTGTCCATCTCTTGGCAATATCAGGACTCCACGTGGGGATTTTGACAGCAGGTTTGTTTTATATCATGATTCGCCTTGGTATAACTAGAGAAAAGGCGTCAATTCTGTTGCTGTTATTTCTGCCGCTCTATGTGATGTTGACCGGCGCTGCTCCTTCAGTGCTACGCGCCGCTCTCATGTCGGGTGTTTACTTAGCTGGAAGCCTTGTCAAATGGCGTGTCCACTCTGCAACTGCAATTTGTCTTTCATACATCGTCCTTCTGCTCTTCAATCCTTATCATCTCTTTGAAGCCGGTTTTCAGCTATCGTTCGCCGTCAGTTTTTCTTTAATTCTATCCTCTTCTATTTTTCATCAGGTTAAAACCTCCTTGGGGCAGCTGACAATTGTATCACTCATCGCTCAGCTGGGCTCGCTTCCGATTCTCCTATATCATTTTCATCAGTTTTCTATCATCAGCGTACCGATGAATATGTTGATGGTACCATTTTATACCTTCTGTATTTTGCCGGGAGCTGTAGCAGGTGTTCTTCTATTAAGTCTTTCCGTTTCGTTTGGGAGATTGTTTTTCAGCTGGTTTGATTTATTGATAAGCTGGACCAATAGGCTAATCACAAACATTGCAGATGTTGAAGTGTTCACGATTATGATCGCACATCCTGCACCTGTTTTGCTTTTTTTATTCACGGTCACGATCATCCTATTGCTTATGGCGATTGAAAAACGCTCCTTGTCGCAGTTGATGGTAACCGGAGGCATTTGCTGCACGGTGATGTTTCTGCTCTTTATATATCCGTGTCTTAGTTCCGAAGGAGAAGTGGATATGATAGATATTGGACAGGGTGACAGCATGTTTGTAGGTGCTCCGCATCAGCGGGGTCGTGTCTTAATTGATACCGGCGGCACTTTGTCTTACTCGTCAGAGCCTTGGCGCGAAAAACAGCATCCGTTTTCACTGGGGGAAAAGGTGCTGATTCCGTTTTTAACTGCTAAGGGAATCAAACAGCTTGACGCTTTAATTCTGACGCACGCTGACCAAGATCATATCGGAGAGGCGGAGACTCTGCTGAAGCATCATAAAGTAAAGCGCCTCGTGATTCCGAAGGGGTTCGTTTCTGAACCTAAAGATGAGAAAGTGCTGCAGACAGCCAGAGAAGAGGGAGTGACAATTGAAGAGGTGAAGCGAGGCGATGTATTGCAAATAAAGGATTTGCAGTTCCATGTACTGTCACCTGAAACACCTGATCCGGCAAGCAAAAATAATTCCTCTCTCGTTCTGTGGATGGAGACGGGCGTTCTGAGCTGGATTTTGACGGGTGATCTGGAGAAAGAAGGGGAACAGGAGGTGATGGACGTGTTTCCAAATATTAAAGCAGATGTCTTAAAGGTGGGGCACCATGGGAGCAAAGGCTCTACCGGTGAAGAATTCATCCAACAGCTTCAGCCGAAAACGGCCATTATCTCAGCCGGGAAAAACAATCGGTACCATCATCCTCATCAAAAAGTTCTGCAACTATTACAGAGACATTCTATCCGCGTGCTGCGAACAGATCAAAACGGAACGATCCAATATAGATACAAAAACAGAGTTGGAACCTTTTCTGTCTATCCTCCATATGATACATCAGATATAACAGAGACGAACTAAAAAAGACTGCCGAGAAATCAGCAGCCCGGGCAGTCGCTGTTATGAACCAACTAGGTGAATAACCGTTGCCATGACAAACAAGAAGGCGAAAAATCCGAAGGACACAACAAAACCAACAGCTGAATCTACAGCATCATTTCGTTTGCTTTGAACGTTTTTTTCAAAATCATTCAACTTTATCCCTCCTGACTGACTTAAGTATAATGGAATTGTTTTGAAAAATCTAGAAGCTAAGGTAACGTTTTCTGTTCTGGTGATTATCGCCTTTTTACAAGCTGTCCCGGGGGCTTGCGAACAGGCGTTTAATATAAATGGGGAAGCAGCAGTCAGGCTTCCTCTTTACTATTTTGCAAACTCAATTTAGGATAGAGGGGGATGATGAAAGAGAGGAAGTCGTACAACAATGGTATTTGATGTGTGGAAAAGCCTAAAAAAAGGAGATGTCCATCCGGTTTATTGCTTATACGGAAAAGAGACATATCTGCTGCAAGAAACCGTCAGCAGGATCAGACAGACGGTCGTTGATCAGGAGACAAAGGATTTCAATCTATCCGTTTTTGATCTGGAAGAGGACCCGCTGGATCAAGCGATTGCAGATGCTGAAACGTTTCCGTTTATGGGAGAGCGGCGTCTTGTCATTGTGAAAAATCCATATTTTTTAACAGGTGAAAAGAAAAAAGAAAAAATTGAGCACAACGTCAGTGCGCTTGAATCATATATACAATCACCTGCGCCTTACACAGTCTTTGTCCTGCTTGCTCCGTATGAAAAGCTTGATGAGCGGAAAAAGCTGACGAAAGCGTTAAAGAAGCACGCGTTTATGATGGAGGCGAAGGAATTAAACGCAAAGGAAACGACAGACTTTACTGTCAACCTTGCAAAAACAGAGCAGAAAACAATCGGCACGGAAGCGGCGGAGCATTTGGTTCTGCTTGTGAACGGGCATCTGTCATCGATTTTTCAGGAGATTCAAAAGCTCTGCACGTTTATTGGAGATCGTGAAGAAATTACGCTGGATGATGTGAAAATGCTTGTTGCTAGAAGCCTTGAACAAAATATTTTTGAGCTGATCAATAAAATCGTCAACCGAAAACGAACTGAGAGTCTGCAAATTTTTTATGATTTGCTTAAACAAAATGAAGAACCGATCAAAATTATGGCGCTTATTTCGAACCAGTTCCGGCTGATTCTGCAGACAAAGTACTTCGCGGAACAGGGATACGGACAAAAACAAATCGCTTCTAATCTAAAAGTTCACCCATTTCGGGTAAAGCTGGCGATGGATCAAGCAAGGCTTTTTTCAGAGGAGGAGCTCCGTTCAATTATTGAACAGCTTGCCGTCATGGACTATGAGATGAAAACCGGAAAAAAGGACAAGCAGCTTCTGCTCGAACTGTTCCTTTTACAGCTGTTAAAAAGAAATGAAAAAAACGATCCCCATTATTGAGGATCGTTTTTATATTATGCAGAAAGTCCGTTCACTTTTTTCGCTAGTCTTGATTTGTATCGAGCTGCGGTATTTTTGTGTACAAGACCTGTTTTCACTGCTTTATCAATACGTTTAGCTGCTTCAGTAAGAGCAGTTTTCGCTTTGTCAGCTTCGTTGTTGGCAACAGAAGCTTCAACTTGTTTGATTGCAGTACGCATAGCAGATTTGATTGTCGCGTTATGAACGCGGCGTTCGTTGTTTGTTTTTGTACGTTTAATCGCTGATTTAATGTTTGGCATGTGTTTCACCTCCTAAGATACAACCTGTAGCACAGTGTCTTAAGGTTAAATCTTCTTCACAATAGAACAAATTGTATTCTATCAAACACACCTTTAGATTGCAATATAAATGTAAAGTATTTTTCATTGAAGGTTCTCTTTTTAGCATGATTCATTCAGCAAATGGCAACAATATAGGTACTTAATGTGAAGGAGGCCCCTGTATGAAAAAGAGTGAGCTGGATGTGAATCAGTATTTGATACGGACCGATTTGGCAGTGGAAACGAAGGAAGCAATGGCCAATCAGCAGGCTGTGCCGACAAAAGAAATTAAAGGCTTTATTGAAAAAGAGCGTGATCACGGCGGCATTAAAATCCGCACAGTTGATGTTACAAAGGAAGGCGCGGAGCTTTCGGGAAAAAAAGAAGGGCGCTATTTAACGCTTGAAGCACAGGGAATCAGGGAGAATGATTCGGAAATGCAGGAGAAGGTCTCTGCTGTCTTTGCGGAGGAATTCTCAGCTTTTCTTGAAAACCTTAATATCTCAAAAGATGCGAGCTGTTTGATCGTTGGGCTCGGCAACTGGAACGTGACACCTGATGCGCTTGGACCGATGGCAGTAGAAAATCTGTTGGTAACAAGGCACTTGTTTAAGCTTCAGCCGGAAAACGTACAGGAGGGTTACAGGCCTGTCAGTGCATTTGCACCGGGTGTAATGGGGATAACAGGAATCGAAACAAGTGACATTATTAAAGGTGTGATTGAGCAATCGAAGCCTGATTTTGTCATCGCCATTGATGCGTTGGCAGCGCGGGCGGTGGAAAGGGTCAACACAACCATTCAAATATCGGATACAGGCATTCACCCGGGATCTGGAGTGGGGAATAAACGAAAAGATTTAAGCAAAGACACGCTTGGTGTTCCGGTGATTGCTATCGGTGTTCCGACAGTAGTTGATGCCGTGACAATTGCCAGCGACACGGTGGACTACATATTAAAACATTTTGGCAGAGAAATGAAGGATAACAGGCCATCAAGATCGCTTGTTCCGGCAGGCATGACGTTTGGGAAAAAGAAAGTGCTCACTGAAGAAGATCTTCCCGATCAAAAGCAGCGCCAATCGTTCCTAGGGATTGTCGGAACCCTTCAAGAAGATGAAAAACGGCAGCTCATTCACGAGGTGCTTTCGCCTTTAGGACACAACTTAATGGTTACGCCGAAGGAAGTCGATTCATTTATCGACGATATGGCAAATGTTTTAGCGAACGGACTAAACACAGCGCTTCATGAAAAAGTGTCACAAGAAAACAAAGGCTCCTACAATCACTAAACAGTTCTACTTCCTCTAGCTTGTTCATAGAGTAATTACTAGACAAGCGCTGGAGGGATTCAATGAGAAATAAACGCAGAAACAGACAGATTGTTGTTGCGGTAAATGGAGGGAAAGCGATAAAAGCCATCTTTCTATTTATCGTAAGCCTTATCGTGATTTTTGTTCTATCCGGTGTGCTGACGTCTCTCCGGCCGGAACTTAGGCCGTCGTCTGACTCTTTTTATGGGATTGCTGAAGAATTGCCGGGTGACGTATTTGCACATTTGCTGCGGATGGAAAACCATTATTTCGCTTCTGACCTCTCTCAAACCGACAGCTCATTTCATCTTTCTCGTCTTTCTTTAAAGCTGGCGACGAGCATTAACCTCGAAGATCCGCGGAGCTTTCTCGGTCGGGAGCTGCCAGGGTTTGCACAATTTGATACCGAGATTTTGTTAGCTGGACAAGGAACCGATTATACGAATATGCCTGCGGAATCGCCGCCGCCGTCTAAGGTGATGGAGGAAGAAAGGGAAGCGAATTTGGCAGAGATTGAAAAACAGCAAACGCAATCAGATAATGCGCAAAAAGATCCGCCCAAACAAACAACAGGTGATAAAAAGGTCGTGTTTATCTATCACACGCACAATACGGAATCATATCTCCCTCTATTAAAAGGTGAGACCGATCCTGACATGGCGCGCCATTCTAAAGCCAACGTCACGCTTGTAGGAGATATGTTCGGACAAGCGCTTGAATCCCAAGGCATCGGAGCCACAGTGAATAAAACCGATATACAATCAAAATTGAATAAAAAAGGCTTAAACTATGCCAGGTCCTATGATGAATCAAGGCCGGTTGTGAAAGACGCCCTCGCTTCAAACAAAAATCTGCAATATATCATTGACATCCACAGAGACTCACGGCGCAAAAAAGACACAACCGCAACGATTAAAGGGAAAAGCTATGCCAGGGTAGCCTTTGTCGTCGGGAAAAAAAGCAAAAACTTCGAAGAAAACTATAAAATTGCGAGTGAGCTTCATAAACTGATGGAGAAAAAATACCCCGGACTTAGCACAGGTGTCTTTTCCAAAGGCTCGCCAGGCGATAATGGTGTTTACAATCAGGATTTAACCGATAGAGCGCTTTTGCTCGAGTTTGGCGGAGTAGATAATAATCTCGAAGAGCTGCAGCGTGCGGCTAACGCGGCCGCGGACGTATTCAGCGAAATGTACTGGGATGCTGAAAAGGTCAACGCAGCGAGCGGGGAGACGAAAAAACAATAAGAAATAGGTGGTTGATTTGATTGCATACTTTGGAAAATGCTTACTGCTTATCACGATCATGTTTTTAGGCGTACTGTTCGGCATGCAGCAGGCAAACAACGGGATGCTGAGTATGAAAGGCTATCATGACCCTTCACTGAAGGGGGCGTTTACGCTCACCGACGGAAAAGATAATGAAAAAGAAGCCTCAATCCTAGGAGAAACAGTCACGGCAAAAGATTTAGAAGAAAAACAAAAAGAGCTGGAAAAGGTGGAGACATTCAATATGTTTTCAAAAGCCGGAAAAGCGCTTTCGGACACCGTAACCAATACTGCCCAGTCAATGTATGAATGGATACGGGATATGAATCAATAAGTACGTGAAAGAGAAAAGCAGCCCAGATATGATAGGGAACTTTTCTCTTTCTTGTTTTACATTGAATCTTTACAATCCTATTGATATAATCTAAGCTAGTGTATTTTGCGTTTAATAGTAGGAGTGATAGATTGTGACAGATAAAGAAAAGCGTTTAGAGAGGCAATCGAGAATACGGAATTTCTCTATCATTGCCCATATTGACCACGGAAAATCGACCTTAGCGGATCGTATTTTAGAAAAAACGTCGGCAATCACTCAACGAGAAATGAAAGAACAATTGCTCGATTCTATGGATCTTGAACGTGAGCGGGGCATAACCATTAAATTAAACTCTGTTCAGCTTAAATATAAAGCAAAAGACGGAGAAGAATATATCTTTCATCTAATCGATACGCCGGGACACGTCGACTTCACATATGAAGTATCCCGAAGCCTTGCTGCCTGCGAGGGAGCGATTCTTGTCGTGGATGCAGCCCAGGGGATTGAAGCGCAGACGCTCGCCAATGTCTACTTAGCGCTTGACAACGATCTTGAAATCCTTCCGGTCATCAATAAAATCGACCTTCCGAGCGCCGAGCCTGAACGTGTGCGCCAAGAGGTAGAAGACGTTATCGGCCTTGATGCATCAGAAGCCGTGCTTGCTTCAGCAAAAGCCGGTATTGGGATTGAGGAGATTTTAGAACAAATCGTAGAAAAGGTGCCAGCTCCGACCGGAGATCCGGAGGCGCCGCTCAAAGCGCTGATCTTCGACTCGCTTTATGACGCCTACCGCGGTGTCGTGGCTTATATCAGAGTCGTTGAAGGAACGGTAAAGCCGGGACAAAAAATCAAAATGATGGCAACCGGCAAAGAATTCGAAGTAACAGAGGTAGGCGTGTTCACGCCGAAAGCAACTCCGACAAATGAACTGACGGTCGGTGATGTAGGCTTCCTGACTGCCTCAATCAAAAATGTCGGTGACACACGTGTCGGTGATACAATAACGAGCGCTGCTAATCCTGCAGAAGAAGCGCTGCCGGGATACCGCAAGCTAAACCCGATGGTGTACTGTGGTTTGTATCCGATTGATACAGCGAAGTATAATGATTTAAGGGAAGCTCTTGAAAAGCTTGAGCTGAATGATTCCTCCCTTCAATATGAAGCGGAAACTTCGCAAGCGCTTGGATTCGGGTTCCGCTGCGGATTTTTAGGCATGCTTCACATGGAGATCATTCAGGAGCGAATTGAGCGTGAGTTCAACATCGACCTGATTACAACAGCGCCAAGCGTTATCTATGACGTGTACATGACAGACGGCGAAAAGGTCGTTGTCGACAACCCGTCCAACATGCCGGATCCTCAAAAGATCGAACGGGTTGAGGAGCCATACGTAAAAGCGACGATGATGGTGCCGAATGACTATGTCGGCGCTGTGATGGAGCTTTGCCAAGGAAAACGCGGCAATTTCATTGATATGCAGTATTTAGACGCAAACCGTGTCAGCATCATTTATGATATGCCATTAGCGGAAATCGTATATGAGTTTTTTGACCAGCTGAAATCAAGCACTAAAGGCTATGCGTCCTTTGATTATGAACTGATCGGCTACAAACCGTCCAAGCTTGTGAAAATGGACATTATGCTGAATGGTGAAAAAATCGATGCCCTTTCCTTTATCGTGCATCGTGATTACGCATATGAACGCGGAAAAGTGATCGTTGAAAAACTGAAAGAACTCATTCCGCGCCAGCAGTTTGAAGTTCCGGTACAAGCCGCAATCGGCCAGAAAATCGTGGCCCGCTCCACCATAAAAGCAATGCGTAAAAACGTATTGGCTAAATGTTACGGAGGGGACATCTCGCGTAAACGGAAACTTCTTGAAAAACAAAAAGAAGGAAAACGCCGTATGAAGCAGGTCGGCTCAGTTGAAGTGCCGCAAGAAGCATTTATGGCAGTTCTGAAAATGGACGACAGTCCGAAAAAACAATAGAAGCCGCCGCAGTCTTGTACTGCGGCTTCTTTCTGTAAAGAAGGTGAATCCGTTGAAATCAGCTTATATCCATATCCCATTTTGTGAGCATATTTGCCACTACTGCGATTTCAATAAATATTTTATTCAAAGTCAGCCAGTCGACGAGTATTTAAACGCACTCGAACAGGAAATGATAAATACAATAGCAAAAACTGGGCAGCCTGATCTCAAAACAATCTTTATCGGAGGAGGCACGCCGACCTCCCTGTCTGGGGAACAGCTTAAAAAGCTGATGGACATGATCAACCGCGTACTGAAGCCCTCAAGCGACTTATCGGAATTTGCGGTTGAAGCGAATCCGGATGACTTGTCCGCAGAGAAATTAAAAATATTAAAAGAAGCAGGCGTAAATCGCCTCAGCTTTGGTGTGCAAACGTTCGAAGACGATCTGTTAGAAAAAATCGGCCGAGTGCACAAGCAAAAAGATGTATTCACCTCTTTTGAAAGAGCGCGGGAAATCGGTTTTGAGAATATCAGTCTTGATCTCATGTTCGGGCTTCCGGGGCAAACCCTCAAGCATCTGGAACATTCCATAAACACTGCTTTATCATTGGACGCCGAGCATTATTCCGTTTACTCCCTTATTGTAGAACCGAAAACGGTATTTTATAATTTGATGCAAAAAGGGCGGCTTCATCTTCCGCCGCAGGAGCAGGAAGCTGAAATGTATGAAATGGTGATGAGCCAGATGGAAGCTCACGGCATTCATCAATATGAAATCAGCAACTTTGCTAAGGCAGGCATGGAATCTAAGCACAATCTAACGTATTGGAGCAACGAACAATATTTCGGTTTCGGAGCCGGCGCTCACGGATATATCGGCGGCACACGAACAGTGAACGTCGGACCTGTTAAGCATTACATTGACCTGATAGCTGAAAAGGGTTTTCCGTACAGAGATACACATGAAGTGACAACAGAAGAACAGATTGAGGAAGAAATGTTTTTAGGTTTGAGAAAAACAGCCGGTGTCAGCAAAAAACGATTCGCAGAAAAATACGGCCGTTCCTTGGATGGACTTTTCCCAAGCGTATTAAAAGACCTCGCTGAAAAAGGGCTGATTCACAATTCGGAGTCTGCCGTTTATTTGACTCATCAAGGGAAATTATTAGGCAATGAAGTTTTTGGCGCTTTTTTGGGTGAGTTATAATTGACATTTTTCTTGTGGTTTGATACTTTTGTTATAGAATTAGCACTCGCTTATTGAGAGTGCTAACAGAGGTGATGATGATGTTAACAAATCGTCAGCTGCTGATCCTACAGGTTATAATCAACGATTTTATTAAATCGGCACAGCCGGTGGGATCAAGAACTCTTTCGAAAAAAGATGAAATCACATTTAGCTCTGCAACAATAAGAAACGAGATGGCTGACTTGGAGGAATTGGGCTTTATTGAAAAAACCCATTCATCCTCAGGACGTGTTCCGTCAGAAAAAGGGTATCGGTACTATGTTGACCATTTGCTGTCACCCGTCAAACTGACGAAAAGCGACCTGGACCAAATCCACTCGATCTTCAAAGAGAAAATTTTCGAGCTGGAGAAGACAGTTCAAAAATCAGCGCAAATTTTGTCCGATCTGACGAATTACACATCCATCGTACTCGGGCCGAAGCTGAGTGAGAATTACCTTAAACAGATTCAAATCATTCCGATTCAGCCTGATATGGCGGTAGCGATTCTCGTTACCAATACGGGGCATGTGGAAAACAAAACGATTAACTTTCCGACCAAAATGGATCTGTCTGATATTGAAAAACTGGTCAATATACTGAACGACCGATTAAGCGGCGTTCCAATGGATGAACTGAATGAGCGCATATTTAAGGAAGTTGTCATGTACCTAAGACAGCACATTAAGAACTATGACAATATACTCGACGCGCTTCGTTCAACCTTTCATTCCACAAATCACGTTGAAAAGTTGTTTTTTGGCGGGAAAATCAATATGCTGAACCAGCCTGAGTTCCATGATATCACCCGAGTTCGGTCGCTGCTTTCATTGATTGAGAAAGAACAGGATGTTTTAAAGCTGGTTCAATCCCCGCATACGGGGATTTCGATTAAAATCGGAAAAGAAAACGACTATGAAGAGATGGAAAATTGCAGTCTGATTACGGCTTCTTATTCCGTAGACCAGAAGCAGATCGGCTCAATTGCGATTATCGGCCCGACCCGCATGAATTATTCCAGGGTTGTCAGCCTGCTTCAGCATGTGACTTCGGACTTGTCAAAAGCATTAACAAGTCTGTATGATGAATAAGGGAATTTTGGCAAATTTTATCGAAGGGCAGCACCTGTCCTTCTCCTTACACTTTGAGGGAGGTGAACACAATGTCAGAAGAAAAACAAACCGTTGAACAAAACGAAACAGAAGAGCAAGAAATCATTGAAGAACAAGCTGCCGCTGATGAACATCAGGAAGAAACAAATGAAAGCGAACTTCTTCAAAACCAAATTAACGAATTGCAAGGTTTGCTTGAGGAAAAAGAAAACAAACTTTTGCGTGTTCAAGCAGACTTTGAAAACTATAAACGACGCAGCCGTTTAGAGATGGAAGCGTCCCAAAAATACCGTTCTCAAAATATCGTGACTGATTTACTGCCGGCTCTTGACAGCTTTGAACGAGCGCTTCAGGTTGAAGCCGACAATGAACAGACGAAAAGTTTGCTCCAGGGAATGGAAATGGTCCACCGTCAGCTCGTAGAAGCCTTGAAAAAAGAAGGCGTCGAAGCCATCGAAGCTGTAGGGCAGGAATTTGATCCTAATCTGCACCAAGCTGTTATGCAGGCTGAAGACGAAAACTACGGCTCCAACATTGTTGTTGAGGAAATGCAAAAAGGCTATAAGCTGAAGGATCGCGTCATTCGCCCTTCCATGGTCAAAGTGAATCAATAATTACATAGCAGGAGGTTATTCAAGTGAGTAAAGTTATCGGAATCGACTTAGGAACAACAAACTCATGTGTGGCAGTGCTTGAAGGCGGCGAGCCTAAAGTTATTGCTAACGCTGAAGGAAACCGCACAACGCCATCAGTTGTTGCATTTAAAAACGGCGAACGTCAAGTAGGGGAAGTGGCTAAACGCCAATCTATTACAAACCCTAACACAATTATGTCTATCAAACGTCATATGGGTACTGATTATAAAGTTGAAATTGAAGGAAAGGATTACACTCCACAAGAAGTGTCTGCTATCATCCTTCAACACCTTAAATCATACGCTGAAAGCTATCTTGGCGAAACAGTATCAAAAGCAGTTATCACAGTTCCTGCATACTTTAACGATGCTGAGCGTCAAGCAACAAAAGACGCTGGTAAAATTGCAGGTCTTGAAGTAGAACGTATCATCAACGAGCCGACTGCAGCAGCGCTTGCATACGGACTTGATAAAACAGATGAAGATCAAACGATCCTAGTATACGACCTTGGCGGCGGTACATTCGACGTTTCCATCCTTGAGCTTGGCGACGGTGTATTCGAAGTTCGTTCAACTGCCGGCGACAACCGTCTGGGCGGGGACGATTTTGACCAAGTTATCATCGATCATCTTGTGTCTGAATTCAAAAAAGAAAACGGCATTGATTTGGCAAAAGACAAAATGGCGCTTCAGCGTTTGAAAGACGCAGCTGAAAAAGCGAAAAAAGATCTTTCCGGCGTATCTTCTACGCAAATTTCTTTACCGTTTATCACAGCTGGAGAAGCAGGACCGCTTCACCTTGAACTTACATTAACTCGCGCTAAATTCGAAGAGCTTTCTTCTCATTTAGTAGAGCGCACAATGGGTCCTGTCCGTCAAGCGCTTCAAGATGCAGGACTTTCTGCAAGCGAAATCGACAAAGTCATCCTTGTCGGCGGATCAACTCGTATCCCTGCCGTACAAGAAGCAATCAAAAAAGAAACTGGAAAAGAAGCGCATAAAGGTGTAAACCCGGATGAAGTTGTAGCGCTTGGTGCTGCGATTCAGGGCGGCGTTATCACAGGTGACGTAAAAGATGTTGTTCTTCTTGACGTTACACCGCTTTCTCTCGGTATCGAAACAATGGGCGGCGTGTTTACAAAACTGATCGACCGCAACACGACGATCCCAACAAGCAAATCTCAAGTGTTCTCAACTGCTGCTGATAACCAAACAGCTGTTGATATCCATGTTCTGCAAGGTGAGCGCCCAATGTCTGCCGACAACAAAACACTCGGCCGCTTCCAGCTTACTGATATCCCGCCAGCACCGCGCGGCGTGCCTCAAATCGAAGTTTCTTTCGATATTGACAAAAACGGTATCGTAAACGTAAGAGCAAAAGACTTAGGCACAGGAAAAGAACAAAACATTACAATTAAATCTTCTTCAGGTCTTTCTGATGAAGAGATCGAACGCATGGTAAAAGAAGCGGAAGAAAATGCTGACGCTGATGCGAAGAAAAAAGAAGAAATCGAAGTCCGCAACGAAGCAGATCAGCTTGTTTTCCAAACTGAGAAAACATTAAAAGATCTTGAAGGCAAAGTGGACGAAGAACAAGTGAAAAAAGCCAACGATGCCAAAGATGCTTTAAAAGCAGCGATTGAGAAAAACGAATTTGAAGAGATCAAAGCGAAAAAAGATGAGCTTCAAACAATCGTTCAAGAGCTTTCTATGAAGCTTTATGAAGAAGTTGCTAAAGCACAGCAAGCTCAAGGCGGAGCAAACGCTGAAGGCAAAGCGGATGACAACGTTGTCGACGCTGAATACGAAGAAGTAAACGACGACCAAAACAAAAAATAAGTTCTTTTTAGTGTCAGACCCGCTTCCGGAGCTGACCGAAAAGAACACATTTCATAATCTGATTCAATGATTAGAAAGTCAAAGTCAGGCATCTCTTGGCTTTGACTTTTTTTCTTGCCCGGGATAAAAGGAATTGAAAAATCATAATTCAAAATGATACAATCTAATTTATGTGAGAAATTCGGGAGAGTGAAGCGAGATGAGTAAGCGTGATTACTATGAAGTGCTGGGAGTAAGTAAGAGCGCTTCAAAGGATGAAATTAAAAAAGCTTATCGGAAGCTGTCAAAAAAATATCATCCTGATATTAACAAAGAAGCCGGATCAGATGAAAAATTTAAAGAGGTAAAAGAAGCGTACGAAACGCTGTCAGATGACCAAAAACGTGCGCATTACGATCAATTTGGTCACACTGACCCTAACCAAGGCTTCGGCGGCGGAGGTTTTGGCGGCGGCGATTTCGGCGGTTTTGGTTTCGATGATATTTTCTCAAGTATATTCGGCGGAGGCACAAGACGAAGAGATCCAAACGCTCCGCGCCAAGGTGCTGATTTACAGTATACGATGACCCTGTCGTTTGAGGATGCGGCTTTCGGTAAAGAAACAACCATCGAAATTCCCCGCGAGGAAACGTGCGAAACATGTAAAGGCTCAGGTGCGAAACCTGGAACAAATCCAGAAACATGCTCCCACTGCGGAGGCTCCGGCCAGTTAAACGTGGAGCAAAATACACCGTTTGGAAAAGTCGTTAACAGACGGGTCTGCCACCACTGTGAAGGTACAGGCAAAATCATTAAAAACAAATGTGCGGACTGCGGCGGCAAAGGAAAAATCAAAAAACGCAAGAAAATCAATGTGACAATTCCAGCCGGTGTAGATGACGGGCAGCAGCTTCGTCTCTCGGGACAGGGTGAACCAGGAATAAACGGCGGCCCTGCTGGGGATTTATTTGTCGTGTTCCATGTACGCGCACACGAGTTCTTCGAGCGTGACGGCGATGATATTTACTGTGAAATGCCGTTAACGTTTGCTCAGGCTGCTCTTGGAGATGAGGTAGAAGTGCCGACGCTGCATGGAAAAGTGAAATTGAAAATTCCGGCCGGTACACAAACAGGAACGAAATTTAGATTAAGAGGCAAAGGCGTTCAAAATGTCAGAGGCTATGGACAGGGTGACCAGCATATCGTCGTCCGCGTCGTTACGCCGACAAATCTGACTGATAAACAAAAAGACATTATCCGCGAATTTGCTGAAGTCAGCGGAAACCTGCCTGACGAACAGGAAATGAGTTTCTTTGACAAGGTAAAACGCGCGTTTAAAGGCGATTAATTATTGGATGAGGAGTTGGTAGTTTTGAAATGGTCCGAATTAAGCATTCACACAACACATGAAGCGGTCGAACCTATCTCAAATATATTGCATGAAGCTGGTGCAAGTGGGGTTGTGATAGAGGACCCGCTTGATTTAATTAAAGAACGTGAGAATGTGTACGGGGAAATCTACCAGCTCGACCCCAATGATTACCCAGATGAGGGTGTCATTGTCAAAGCATATCTGCCGGTTAACAGTTTTCTGGGCGAAACTGTAGACGGCATTAAAGAAACGATTAATAATCTCCTTCTTTACAATATTGATTTGGGCAGAAACCACATCACTATTTCTGAAGTAAATGAAGAAGAGTGGGCGACTGCCTGGAAAAAGTATTATCATCCTGTGAAAATTTCTGAAAAGTTTACAATTGTGCCGACGTGGGAGGAATATACGCCGGTCCATACTGATGAACTGATTATTGAAATGGATCCGGGAATGGCTTTCGGCACAGGGACGCATCCGACAACCGTACTCTGCATTCAGGCGCTTGAACGCTTTGTGCAAAAGGGTGATAAGGTGATTGATGTCGGCACTGGTTCGGGAATTTTAAGTATTGCGGCTGCAATGCTTGAGGCTGAATCGGTTCATGCCTACGATCTTGATCCCGTGGCTGTAGAAAGTGCACGCCTCAATCTCAAGCTGAACAAAGTCAGCGATATTGCTCAAGTGAAGCAAAACAATTTGTTAGACGGGATTGAAGGGGAACATGATGTGATTGTGGCCAACATTTTGGCTGAAGTCATTCTTCGCTTTACTTCACAAGCGTACAGCCTGTTAAAAGAGGGCGGCCACTTTATTACGTCAGGAATCATCGGTCATAAAAAACAAGAAGTAAAAGAAGCACTGGAACAAGCTGGCTTTACCATTGTAGAAATCCTTTCAATGGAAGATTGGGTCAGCATTATTGCGAAAAAATAATAGTTAGTAGGTGTCACAGCGTATGCAACGATATTTTATCGAGCTCACGAAGCAGCAAATAGAGGAAGCGCCGGCTTTTTCGATTACCGGCGAAGATGTTCATCATATTGTGAACGTGATGAGAATGAATGAGCGAGATCAGATTATCTGCTGCTCTCAAGACGGCTTCGAGGCAAAATGTGAACTTCAATCTGTTTCCAAAGATAAAGTGTCCTGCCTTGTGATAGAATGGACGAATGAAAACAGAGAGCTTCCGATAAAGGTCTATATTGCGAGCGGCCTTCCGAAAGGAGATAAGCTTGAATGGATTATCCAAAAGGGGACTGAGCTCGGAGCTCATGCCTTTATTCCTTTCCAAGCCGCGCGTTCTGTTGTCAAGCTGGATGACAAAAAGGCAAAGAAAAAGCGGGAAAGATGGACGAAAATTGCAAAGGAAGCGGCTGAGCAATCGTACCGTAACGAAGTGCCGCGAGTGATGGATGTCCATTCTTTTCAGCAGCTTCTTCAAAGGATGCAGGATTTCGATAAATGTGTCGTTGCATACGAGGAGTCATCGAAGCAAGGGGAAATAAGCGCATTCAGCGCGATTGTAAGCAGCCTTCCGAAAGGATCATCTCTATTGATCGTATTTGGTCCCGAAGGCGGTTTAACAGAAGCGGAGGTTGAACGGCTCACAGAGCAAGACGGTGTGACGTGCGGCCTTGGACCGAGAATTTTAAGGACAGAAACCGCTCCGCTATACGCATTGAGCGCGATTTCTTATCAAACAGAGTTATTAAGAGGTGATCAGTAATGGCAACTGTTGCTTTCCATACGCTTGGCTGTAAAGTCAACCATTATGAAACAGAAGCAATCTGGCAGCTTTTCAAAGAAGCGGGCTATGAAAGAAGAGACTTTGAACAAACAGCTGATGTATATGTCATTAATACATGTACGGTTACAAATACGGGAGATAAAAAAAGCCGCCAAGTGATCAGACGCGCCATTCGTCAAAATCCTGACGGTGTCATCTGTGTCACAGGCTGCTACGCGCAAACCTCACCTGCTGAGATTATGGCGATCCCCGGTGTCGACATTGTAGTTGGAACACAGGACCGTGAAAAAATGCTTGGCTACATTGACCAATACCGAGAAGAACGCCAGCCGATTAATGGCGTCAGCAACATCATGAAAGCAAGAGTATATGAAGAGCTTGATGTGCCTGCTTTCACGGACCGCACAAGAGCGTCATTGAAAATACAGGAGGGCTGCAATAATTTCTGCACATTCTGTATCATTCCGTGGGCGCGCGGCCTGCTCCGCTCCCGCGACCCTGAAGAAGTCATTAAACAAGCGCAGCAGCTTGTCGATGCCGGATATAAGGAAATTGTTCTTACGGGTATTCATACAGGCGGCTACGGCGAAGATATGAAAGATTACAACTTCGCGAAGCTTTTGAGCGAATTAGACACCCGTGTGGAAGGCGTGAAACGGATCAGAATTTCTTCCATCGAAGCCAGCCAAATCACTGACGAAGTGATCGAGGTCTTAGACCGCTCAGATAAGATAGTGAATCATCTGCATATTCCTATCCAATCCGGATCAAACACAGTGCTTAAACGGATGAGACGCAAATATACAATGGAATTCTTTGCAGACCGTTTAAATAAATTGAAAAAAGCACTGCCAGGCTTAGCTGTTACTTCTGATGTCATCGTCGGGTTCCCTGGAGAAACAGAAAAAGAATTTATGGAAACCTATAACTTTATTAAAGAACATAAATTCTCTGAGCTGCATGTTTTCCCTTACAGTAAACGTACAGGAACACCAGCTGCACGAATGGAAGACCAAGTGGATGAAAACGTGAAAAACGAACGTGTGCACCGCCTGATTGCTCTTTCTGACCAGCTTGCAAAAGAATACGCTTCTCAGTATGAAAATGAAGTGCTTGAGATTATCCCTGAGGAAGCGTTTAAGGAAACAGAAGAAGAAAATATGTTTGTCGGTTACACAGACAATTATATGAAGGTTGTTTTCAAAGGTACGGAAGATATGATCGGCAAAATCGTAAAAGTCAAAATCCTAAAAGCAGGTTATCCTTACAACGAAGGACAGTTTGTCCGTGTGGTTGAGGATGAAATAACTGAACACATGCGTTTGTCTTCTTAACCTAAAAAATCGGTGCATTAAAATGTACCGGTTTTTTATTTAGCCGGGATAAGAAGGTGAATCAATCGGTAAAACAAGTTTGTAAGCGGAAGAAACAAAAGAGCTGTCACCACATTAAATAAAAGGCTGAAATGAGCAATCCTTTGGGCAGGATCAGGTGATAACTGTTCTACAAAGCCGGTCGCTGCGGTCAGAAAAGGCAATACTAGAGCGACCCCTAGCACGTTAAATACCACATGGGCATACGCTGTCTGTTTCGCCGCATATCCGCCGGATACAGCAGCCATGACAGCTGTAATGCATGTCCCGATATTTGATCCGAGTACGACGCTCATCGCCTGTGTCAGTCCGATAATCCCTTCATTCATAAAACTCATCAAAATGCCGATACAGACAGAACTGGAGTGAATGATGGCAGTTAAGACCATCCCGATGAGCAAAGCGGACCAGTTTGAATCGTTAACATGATATAGAACGTCGGCTCCCGTTTTCAGCTTCGTCAGCGGCCCGGCAAGATGGCTGAATCCGCTGATGCAAAAGAAGATGATGCCCAGTCCAAGGAAGCTTGTTCCCAGCTGTTTCAAAGGATACCTGCCAGTCAGAAAAAACAATAAACCTCCTATTAAAAGAACCCAAATCAAAATATCCATTTTGATAGCAATAAATTCAGTTGTAAAAGTAGAGCCAACATTTGTCCCCAGAATCATCGGTATCGTCCGCTTAAAAGAAAGAACGCCCGCACTTACAAAGCCGATGACAATGACCATAAAGGCTGAGCTGCTCTGAAGTATCCCCGTAAATACAATGCTGATAAGAAACGCTTTTAACGGATGGTCTGTAAATAAAAGCAAACGTTCTTCAATTTTTGAGTACGCCATTGAAATTAAGCCCTTTCGAAGCATGTTCATGCCTGCGAGAAAGAATAATATAAGAGCAGTAAAGCTAATCAGAATTAACATCCTATTCACCAACCCCTTTCTTTCATTATATAGACAGGCAGTCGCACTCATGACGGAAAAGTGAACTCACTTAGTTGACCTGACTGATGGCTTATATTATAATGTCAAAGTACATGTTTATATGTGTAACTTAAAGGTAGTCGATTGGTGTATTCGGAGGGAGGGAAAGAGAATGTCAAAAACGGTCGTTAGAAAAAACGAATCGCTTGAAGATGCTCTTCGTCGCTTCAAACGCAGTGTATCAAAGACAGGTACTTTGCAAGAAGCAAGAAAGCGTGAATTTTATGAAAAACCTAGCGTAAAGCGCAAGAAAAAGTCTGAAGCTGCTAGAAAACGCAAATTCTAAAAGAGGGTGGATTTATGAGTCTTCTTGAGCGTCTCAACCAGGATATGAAGCTGTATATGAAAAACCGTGAGAAAGACAAACTGACTGTCGTTCGAATGGTTAAGGCTTCACTTCAAAATGAAGCAATTAAGCTTAAGAAAGACAGTTTGACCGAGGATGAGGAACTCACTGTCCTTTCTCGTGAACTTAAGCAACGTAAAGACTCCCTCCAGGAATTTTCAAACGCTAATCGTTTAGATTTAGTAGATAAAGTTCAAAAAGAGCTGGACATTTTAGAAGTTTATTTACCTGAGCAGCTGTCAGAAGAAGAGCTGCGTACAATCGTAAATGAAACCATCGCGGAGGTCGGTGCGAGCTCAAAAGCGGACATGGGCAAAGTGATGGGGGCAATTATGCCTAAAGTAAAAGGTAAAGCTGACGGAAGTTTAATTAATAAGCTTGTGAGCAGTCAACTGTCTTAAATGGCAAAGAAAAGGACATCTTTCTAAGAGAGATGTCTTTTTTTATACATAAAAAAATGAAACCTTTGATACATTTGTTACGTATGAAGAGAAGGCACTTTATTATAAAAGGAAGGAGGGATACACCGCCCTTGCTTCAAATCAAAGGATTCCGTGCTGCTCTTTTGAGTATATTTTTGCTTTCTTTATTAGGCGTACAGCTGAACGCAAAAGCAGAAAAACAAATTGTTTATGTGATCCCGGTTGAAAAAAATGTCGAACAGGGTCTCGCCTCGTTTTTGTCCCGTTCGTTACAAGATGCAAAGGATGCACATGCAGACCATATTATTCTCGATATCAATACCCCGGGGGGATTGGTCAAATCTGCTATTGATATGGCCGATTTGATAACCGAAAGCGAGATCCCCGTAACTGCATATGTCAACAAACGCGCGTTGTCTGCTGGTGCATATATTGCACTTCAAGCAGATCACATTTATATGGCGCCTGGCGGAAAAATGGGAGCCGCCGCGATTGTTGATGGCCAAGGCAATGCCGCTGACCAAAAAGCTCAATCACTTTGGCTGGCAGAGATGGAAGATGCCGCAGTGAAAAATAACCGCGATCCAAAATATGCGCTCGCAATGGCTGACCCAGATATAGATGCCAAGGAAGTTGGCGCGCCTAAGGGAGATCTGCTGACACTTAACGCAGACAAGGCGATTGAGGTAGGCTATTCAGAAGGCACTGCTGACAATTTCTCCACGCTCGTAAAGAAGCTTGGGTTCGAAAAGGCGCAGATCAGCTATGCAAAGGAGAGCTTTGCGGAAAAGACAGCAAGATGGCTGACGAATCCGGTCATTGTCCCTATTCTGCTGACAATCGCTTTTTTAGGTCTGACGGTAGAGCTTTTTTCCCCGGGTGTCGGCCTCCCTGGAACGGCTGGACTCATTGCGTTATTGCTGTTCTTTTACGGGCATCTTGCAGCCGGCCTTGCCGGGTATGAGACGGTTCTCCTCTTTATAGCAGGGGTGATTCTCATTCTGCTTGAGATTTTTCTTCCCGGAGGAATCATTGGATTACTGGGCTTGGGAGCGATTATTGCGAGCCTGTTTTTAGCCGCGGGGAGCTTCACTGTCATGGCGGTTTCTCTCTTGATCGCCTCAGCTGTTTCGATTACAGCTTTTATTTTACTGACAAGGGTGTTGGGAAAGCGTATGAAATTCTTTAAGAAATTGATATTAAATGATTCTACAAACACGGAGAGCGGCTACGTTTCAAATCAAACGCGCACGGACTTAATGGGAAAAGTGGGTATAACCTTTACACCGCTGCGTCCTTCCGGTACCGTGATTATTGATGATGAACGCCTTGACGTTGTTTCGGAGGGATCGTTTACAGAAAAAGATAAAAAAGTAAAAGTGATTAAAGTAGAAGGCTCACGCATTGTCGTGAGAGAAATTTAAATAGAAACGAGGAGAAGTTATATGGATCCGTCAACACTTATGATTCTGGCAATTGTCGCAGTAGCGATCATTGTTTTGGCAGTATTTTTTACATTTGTGCCTGTAATGCTTTGGATTTCAGCTTTGGCAGCCGGAGTGAAAATCAGCATTTTCACTCTAGTTGGGATGAGGCTTCGCCGCGTCATTCCGAATCGGGTTGTTAACCCGCTGATTAAAGCGCATAAAGCGGGACTTAATGTTGGAACAAACCAGCTTGAAAGCCACTACCTGGCTGGAGGTAATGTTGACAGAGTCGTCAACGCGCTTATCGCCGCTCAGCGAGCTAACATTGAACTCACATTCGAGCGCTGTGCTGCCATTGATCTTGCAGGCCGGGACGTGTTGGAAGCTGTTCAAATGAGCGTTAATCCTAAGGTGATTGAAACACCGTTCATAGCCGGTGTCGCAATGGACGGGATTGAAGTCAAAGCGAAAGCGAGAATCACAGTAAGAGCGAATATCGAGCGCCTCGTCGGGGGAGCAGGAGAAGAAACCATTGTAGCTCGTGTAGGTGAGGGGATCGTTTCTACAATCGGTTCATCTGATAATCATAAAAAAGTGCTTGAAAACCCTGACATGATTTCTCAGACAGTCCTTGGAAAAGGATTGGACTCAGGAACTGCGTTTGAAATTCTCTCAATTGATATTGCAGATGTAGATATCGGCAAAAACATCGGGGCAATTTTACAAACCGATCAGGCCGAGGCTGATAAAAACATCGCGCAGGCAAAAGCGGAAGAACGACGTGCGATGGCTGTCGCTCAAGAACAGGAAATGCGTGCCCGCGTAGAAGAAATGCGCGCGAAAGTGGTAGAAGCCGAGGCGGAAGTGCCGCTTGCGATGGCAGAAGCTTTGCGTGAAGGGAATATTGGCGTCATGGATTACATGAATATCAAGAACATCGATGCTGACACAGAAATGCGTGATTCATTCGGCAAGCTGACGAAAGACCCTTCGGATGAAGACCGCAAATCATAATCTCTCTAAGAAGGGAGAACGCTGATGGAAGATTTACTGACCAATCCGCTTATTATTGCAGCGATCATCGGAATCATTTCTGCGATTTTCGGCAAAAAGAGCAAAGAAGAAAAGCAAAACAGCCAAAAAAGTAAAAAACCTCAACACATGCAATCTGCTTCTCCTCAAAAGAAGCAGTCAAAAGAAGATGCCCCTGCACCTATCCCTAACCGTATGGAACAGGCAAGACGGGAAGCGGAAGAAAGACGCAGGGAAACAGCAAGAAACCTGAAAGGGCTGGAACGAGATCTTGCTGCTGCCAAACAAAAAACAGTATACACAAAACAAAAAATGCTTCAGGTGAATAGAGACACCGTCGTACAGGGGATCGTTCTAGGAGAGGTGTTCGGACCTCCACGGGCGAAAAAACCTCACCGTACGATGCGCCCGGCCCGTAAAAATTAAAGTGTTAGAACCTCCTTTCAAATCATACATATGAGATGAAAGGGGGTTCTTTTTGTATGGGGCAAAGAAAGAATCGTATGAAAGCTTGGCTGACAAGAGCATTGGAAATTCCCCCGGACGTTATGATGGATCTGCCGAGGATTACAATGGTTGGCAGACTTCATATCTACATAGAAAACCACAGAGGCCTTTTGCTTTTCAGTGAGAATGAAGTGCGGCTGATGCTGAAGCAGGGCCAGTGCATCATATCTGGTAAAAATTTTGTCATCAAGGCGATTCTTCCGGAAGAGATACTTTTGGAGGGTACGATTGATGTCGTTCGATATGTTGAGTCATAAAGCCGAGGGGGAAATGTTGTGAAAAATAAATGGCTGTCTTTTTTTTCGGGTAAGGTCCAGCTTGAATTGACGGGAAGAGGGATTGAGCGGCTCCTTAATGAATGCACAAGACAGGGGATTCCGGTCTTTCATGTCAAAAAAAAGAAAGAAGCCGTATCGTTATATATACAGCTTCAGGATGTACATGCCTTTCGGCGGGTAAGAAGTAAATTTAAATGTAAAGCCCGATTTATCAATCGGAAGGGATTTCCCTTCCTGTTGCTGAAATCAAAGCTGAATATAGGGTTTACGATCGGTTTTGCGATTTTTTTCATTCTTTTGTTTTTGCTGTCCAATATGGTGTGGAAAATTGATGTGACAGGCGCTAAGCCTGAAACAGAACATCAAATGAGGCAGCATCTTAATGAAATCGGCGTCAAAAAGGGCCGTCTGCAGTTTTTAATGATGTCGCCCGAAAAAATACAGAAATCATTAACCAATGGAATAGACAATATCACTTGGGTCGGAGTTGATCTGAAGGGGACGACCATTCATATGAAAGTTGTGGAGAAAAATGAGCCCGAAAAAGAAAAATATGTTAGCCCGCGCAATATTGTCGCCAAAAAGAAAGCAACCATTACGAGAATGTTTGTGCAAAAAGGACAGCCCATGGCCGCCATCCACGATCATGTTGAAAAGGGACAGCTGCTTGTTTCGGGACTGATCGGCAGCGAAGACCATCAGCAGGAAGTCGCCTCAAAAGCAGAAATTTACGGAGAAACCTGGTATAGATCAGAAGTGACAGTCCCGCTTGAAACATTATTTAACGTCTATACGGGCAAAGTAAGGACAAAGCACAAGCTTTCTTTTGGTTCTTTGGCAATCCCGATCTGGGGGATGACGTTTAAAAAAGAGGAATTGAAGCATCCAAAAACAGAACAAGAAAAGCATTCGCTTCATTTTCTCGGATTTAAGCTCCCTGTATCCTATGTCAAAGAGCAAACGAGAGAAAGTGAAGAGGCTTTGCGAAAATATACAAAAGAAGAAGCAGTTCAAGAAGGCATTAAATTGGGTAAACAGGATGTAGAGGATAAAATAGGCGAAAACGGCGAGGTGAAAAGTGAAAAAGTTTTGCACCAGACTGTTGAGAATGGTAAAGTAAAGTTGATTATTCTCTACCAAGTTATAGAAGATATCGTTCAAACCACACCTATTGTCAGGGAGACTGAAGAATGACAGAACATTTACTTGCGATGAATCAAAAACTGAAAAACCCGGACGAGGCGCTTTCACTCTTCGGGAACCAAGATTCTTTTTTGAAATTGATGGAGAAAGATCTGAATGTAAATATCATTACGCGCGGCGAGACGATTTATGTTTCAGGCGATGATGAATCGTTTCAGATTGCAGACAGGCTGCTGGGATCGCTCCTCGCTTTAATTCGCAAGGGGATAGAGATCTCTGAACGTGATGTGATTTACGCCATCAAAATGGCAAAGAAGAATGAACTTGAATACTTTGAAAGCATGTATGAAGAAGAAATTACAAAAAACGCAAAAGGCAAATCAATCCGTGTAAAAACAATGGGACAGCGGGAATACGTGGCCGCTATGAAGCGGAATGACCTTGTATTCGGCATTGGTCCGGCGGGAACCGGGAAAACGTATCTGGCTGTCGTAAAAGCAGTCCATGCTTTAAAAAACGGACATATCAAAAAAATCATTTTAACAAGACCTGCCGTGGAAGCCGGTGAAAGCCTTGGTTTTCTCCCAGGTGACCTAAAAGAAAAAGTAGATCCTTATTTGCGCCCGCTGTATGACGCTCTCCATGATGTGCTTGGGGCAGATCATACAGAACGTCTGATGGAAAGAGGCATCATTGAAATTGCTCCGCTCGCATATATGAGGGGGCGGACGCTCGATGATGCTTATGTTATACTTGATGAAGCACAGAATACCACGCCTGCTCAAATGAAAATGTTTTTGACGAGACTGGGTTTTGGCTCTAAAATGATCATTACAGGTGACGTCAGCCAAATTGATCTGCCGAAAGGCGTCAAATCGGGACTTGCAGTAGCGAAGGAGATGCTGAAAGGAATAGACGGCATTTCTATGATTGAGCTAGACCAGACAGACGTGGTCAGACATCCGCTTGTTGCGAAAATTATTGAAGCATACGATAAGCAAAATTAATGCTGAATGACCCGATCGCGCGTTATCGGGTCATTTTTATGATTGCTTATGGGCTTGATGTTTCAAGAGGAGGTTCTTGTGTTGAAAAAGAAGGCTAAGACCAAAAGCAGCTCAAAAAAATGGAGCAGTTTTAAAAATGCCCGCTCCATGCATGTACTGCTGTATCTTCTGCTGGCTACCATTATGTTTGCTTTGCTCTTTGTACATGTTAAGCCGGAAACACTTGATTTAGACCTGTTTTCAGTTAGCGACAAGACCATTTACGCTCCGGCAACCGTAGAAGATCAAAAAGCCACAGAGGAAAAAAAGCAAGCCGCTGAGGACGCGGTTGAAGATCAATATACATTAAAAAAAGAATATACAGACAATCGGATTGACCTTGTGTCATCAATATTCGACAGTATTAGTGAAGTGAAAAAATCATCAGAAGAAGGCAGTAAATCACCATCGGAAAAATCAATGGTCAAATCTGTAAAGGACAAATTGACTTCAGATGTGAATGATTCTATATCGGAGGATTCCATCAAGACATTGCTTAAAGCAGACAGTGAAGACTTTTCTTTTGTCAGAGATACGGTCATTACCGCAGTAAATACGGTCATGAGCAGTGAAATCCCCTCGGATAAACTATCTGATGCAAAGGATAAGGTAGAAAAAGAGCTAAAGAGCAATTCTATTCCGTCTAAATACTTGGGAGCTGCGACAGAAATCGGGCGTTTTGCTATTATTCCGAATTACGTTTTCGATCCGAAAGCAACAGAGGCAAAACGGCAGGAAGCCTCAGATAATGTCCAGCAGGTCCAAATCAAACAGGGGCAAGTGCTCGTGGAAGAAAATGACCTCATTGATCGGGAAGTGTACAGGAAACTTGAGCTGACTGGGTTATTAAATAACTCAAATCTCTTTAAACCGATCAGCGGGCTATTGATTATGATCGGACTTTTCATTGCAACACTTGTATATTATTTTGAAAAACAGAAACAAAATCTGAAGTTTAAAAACCAATCCATTCTGTTATTCTCGATTATCACAACACTTTTGCTTGTGATCATGGAGGTTGTCAGTTTGTTTCAGAAGATGGAGTATAATAATATCGGCTATCTGGTCCCCATTGCGGCAGGCGCCATCTTAATCAAACTGCTGATGAATGAACGCATTGCCATTTTGGGAAGTATCATTCTTGCGATTTGCGGAAGTATGATGTTTAATCAGGGTGTGACAGGAACATTCAATTATGTCATAGGGATTTATTATTTGATCAGCGGCATTTCAGGTGTATTATTTTTAGGAAAACACAATGCAAGATCAAAGATTTTGCAGACCGGACTTTTCGTGGCGTTTATTAATATGGTTGTCGTTCTATCCTTATTATTGATCCAGAACACTGCGCTGTCGGGTCTTGAAATCGGCACGTTAATGCTCATGGGGGTTGTGTCGGGGTTTGCTTCATCTGTATTGATCATCGGCCTGATGCCGTTTTTTGAGACGGGCTTTGGCATTTTATCCACCATGAGGCTGCTCGAGCTGTCTAATCCTAACCATCCGCTATTGCGCAAAATACTGACAGAAACACCAGGTACATATCATCACAGTGTAATGGTTGCCAATTTATCAGAGGCAGCCTGTGAAGCGGTTGGGGCTAATGGTTTGCTTGCAAGAGTCGGCGCATATTATCACGATCTCGGAAAAACAAAGCGCCCGCAATATTTTATTGAAAACCAAATGAATATTGACAATCCGCATGACAAGCTGTCACCTCAGTTGAGTAAAAATATTATCATCTCGCATACGACAGACGGTGCGAATATGCTGAGAAGCTATAAATTTCCGAAAGAGCTTGTCGATATTGCTGAGCAGCATCATGGAACCTCGCTTTTAAAGTTTTTTTACTATAAAGCGAAGGAAAAAGGCGACCAGATTACAGAGGAAGAGTTCCGTTATCCGGGGCCGAAGCCGCAGTCAAAGGAAGCCGCAATTATATCAGTGGCCGACAGTGTTGAAGCGGCCGTCAGATCCATGCACAATCCAAATCCTGAACGAATTGAAAAGCTTGTCCGGGGTATTATATCCGATAAGCTTCAGGACGGACAGTTCAGTGAATGCGATTTGACATTTAAAGAGCTGGATACAATCGCAAAAACGCTCTGTGCAACATTAAAAGGAATTTTCCACTCCCGGATTGAATATCCGGAGGCTACTAAGAAGGTGAAATAGATGAGTTTACTGATTGATATCGTTGATGAAACGGGAAGCGTCTCAGAAGAGATGCTCGAAGAAGTAGAAAATCTGCTTCAATTTGCTGCTGAGCGTGAAGGCGTTCAAGACCAGGCTGAAGTTTCTGTCACGATTGTTTCCAATGATGACATACATCAGATTAACAAAGAATACCGGGGAAAGGATGCTCCGACAGATGTCATCTCATTTGCTCTTGAAGAAGAGGGGGAAGGCGAGATCGAAATCGTGGGCGCCGAAATGCCTCCGGTTTTAGGTGATATTATCATCAGTGCCGATCGCACAAGAGAGCAGGCAGAGGAGTATAATCATTCTTTTAAAAGAGAGCTCGGATTTCTAGCTGTACACGGATTTCTGCACCTTTTAGGATATGACCATATGACGAAAGAGGAAGAAGAGGAGATGTTTACTAAGCAAAAGGAATTGCTGGACGCTTATGGACTCAAAAGATCATAGAAACGAGCTGAAGCGATTCTTCAAAAGCTTCGTGCATGCAGGCCGGGGCATCTGGGAAACAGCGCGGACGGAGCGGAATTTCCAATTTCATGCCGCAGCCGCCTGCGCTGTTCTCATTTGCGGCTTCCTTGTAGAGCTCAGCATGATTGAGTGGATGATTATATTCCTTTTGATAGGCGGTATGTTTTCGCTTGAGCTTTTAAATACAGCCATTGAACATACGGTTGATTTAATAACTGACAAACATCACCCTCTTGCTAAAGCGGCCAAGGACGCTGCCGCCGGGGCTGTTTGCGTTTTTGCCGTGATTTCGTGTATCATTGGTTTACTTATTTTTTTGCCAAAGCTGTAATGGCTGAAAATTCTTACATTTATTTTACATTTTTAGAAATGGGCGTGAAAAAAAGCGCGCGATTATGTAAAATATAAAGTGATAGCGGTACCATTATAGGTAAGAGAGGAATGTACACATGAACAGACAAGAATTAATAACAGAAGCTTTAAAAGCGCGTGATATGGCATATGCGCCGTATTCCAAATTCCAAGTAGGAGCCGCTCTTCTTACCAAGGATGGAAAAGTGTACAGAGGCTGCAACATTGAGAACGCGGCATACAGCATGTGCAATTGCGCCGAGCGTACCGCTTTATTTAAAGCTGTTTCTGAAGGGGAAACAGAGTTTCAGATGCTGGCCGTTGCGGCTGACACCCCTGGACCGGTATCTCCGTGCGGAGCCTGCCGCCAGGTGATTTCTGAGCTTTGCACAAAAGACGTTATTGTCGTACTGACTAATTTACAAGGACAAATAAAAGAAATGACTGTGGAAGAATTATTGCCAGGCGCATTTTCATCGGAGGATTTACATGACGAACGAAAGCTTTAAATCAGGATTTGTATCCATTATTGGAAGACCAAACGTAGGAAAATCTACATTTTTGAACAGAGTCATTGGACAAAAAATCGCGATCATGAGCGATAAGCCCCAAACGACGAGAAACAAGGTGCAAGGAGTACTGACGACAGGCACATCACAAACCATTTTTATTGACACACCAGGGATTCATAAACCTAAGCATAAGCTTGGGGACTTTATGATGAAAGTGGCGCAAAATACATTAAAAGAAGTCGATTTGATCTTGTTTATGATCAATGCTGAGGAAGGCTACGGGAAGGGCGACGAATTCATCATTGAGAAATTGCAGACGATGTCTACGCCTGTATTCTTAATCGTAAACAAAATCGATAAAATTCATCCCGACCAATTGCTTCTGCTAATTGACGAATACCGCAAACGCTATCCTTTTAAGGAAATTGTTCCGATTTCTGCTTTAGAAGGAAATAACATCGAAACATTGCTCGCGCAGATTGAAGCGTATTTGCCGGAAGGGCCGCAATTCTATCCGAGTGACCAGGTAACTGACCACCCTGAACGATTTATCATTTCTGAATTAATCAGG
Source organism: Bacillus sp. PS95 (assembly GCF_037963565.1). NCBI lineage: Bacteria > Bacillati > Bacillota > Bacilli > Caryophanales > Bacillaceae > Bacillus > Bacillus sp. PS95. The sequence continues at coordinate 2,517,643 of NZ_CP150160.1, read as the reverse complement.
GAAAAGGTGCTGCATTTGACGAGAGAAGAAATCCCGCACAGCATTGCGGTGGCCATCGAATCCATCAAAGGGCAGGACAACGGTTCTGTGCACGTAGCGGCAACGATTGTGGTCGAGCGGGATTCCCAGAAAGGCATCGTGATCGGTAAAAAAGGAAGCCTTCTAAAAGAGGTTGGAAAAAGAGCGAGAGCGGATATTGAAGCACTGTTGGGCTCCCGTGTCTACCTTGAATTGTGGGTGAAAGTGCAGAAAGACTGGCGTAATAAAATGTCCCAGCTTCGCGATTTTGGCTTTAAAGAGGACGAATATTAATCTCTTGCTGTGTGTGTCATTATCTCACAGGAACAGGGATACATTAGCAAATTTTGTTTAACATGAAATGGAGGACATCTGGTCAAGATAAAGGTAAGAATTTGGAGTTTAGGTAAGCTAGTTTAACTACAGAAAGGTGGGTTTCTTGTGTTGAATTTTACCTGGAACGTATTTTCTCAAACAGGAAATGTTGATACGTATCTTCTTTTTAAAGAACTGGAAAAAGAGAACATGGAAAGACCCGAAGAACTAGAAGATGAGCTAGCCCGATTTGATTATCCAATTTTATAAACCTCTTGGCCGCTCCTGCTTGAGGAAGGTGCGGAAATGCTGACAAAATGTGAAGGGATCGTTCTTCGCACAAATGATTACGGAGAGACGAATAAAATCGTAACATTACTGACAAGAGAACACGGAAAAATAGGTGTTATGGCACGAGGCGCCAAAAAACCGAACAGCCGTTTATCAGCAGTCAGCCAGCCCTTTTTGTATGGTTCTTTCTTAATGCAAAAAACATCGGGCCTCGGAACGCTTCAGCAGGGGGAAATGATCCTCAGCATGAGAGGCATCAGGGAAGACTTGTTTTTAACAGCATATGCTGCCTATGTTGCTGAGTTAGTCGACAGAGGCACAGAAGAAAAAAAGCCAAATCCTTATTTATTTGAATTCATATTAGAATCATTAAAACAGTTGAATGAAGGAACAGATCCGGATGTTATCACCTTCATTGTTCAAATGAAGATGCTCGGTGTCATGGGCCTGTATCCTGAGCTGAATCATTGTGTACATTGTAAAAGCCAAGACGGAACCTTTCATTTCTCTGTTCGTGATAATGGTTTTATATGCCACCGCTGTTTTGAAAAAGATCCTTACAGGATACCGATTAAACCGCAAACGGCAAGGCTGTTAAGGCTCTTTTACTATTTTGATCTGTCGAGACTCGGCAATGTGTCCTTAAAAGAGGAAACAAAAGCTGAATTAAAGCAAGTGATTGATTTATATTACGAAGAATATTCGGGATTGTATTTAAAATCAAAGCGCTTTTTAGATCAAATGGAAAGCATGAAACATCTTATGGGTGAAAACAAAAGTTGACATTTGGTCCATCTTTTTATATGATCATTTATTATAAAATATGTTGCAGTGAGAGAAAGAAGTACTTGCGTTTACCTCATGAAAGCGACCTTAGGGCGGTGTAAGCTAAGGATGAGCACGCAACGAAAGGCATTCTTGAGCAATTTTAAAAAAAGAGGCTGGGGTTTTGTTCTCAGCAACTAGGGTGGAACCGCGGGAGAACTCTCGTCCCTATGTTTGCGGCTGGCAAGCATAGAGACGGGAGTTTTTTGGTTGCTGCCGCAGTCAACTTATGAAAGAAAAGTGGAGGTGCTTGAAATGAATATTCAAGACATGATTCTGACCTTGCAAAAGCATTGGTCCAGTCAGGGCTGTGTGCTTATGCAGGCTTACGATGTAGAAAAAGGAGCCGGCACGATGAGCCCGTATACATTTTTGCGCAGTATCGGCCCTGAGCCGTGGAAAGTGGCTTATGTAGAGCCTTCCAGACGTCCTGCAGACGGCCGCTACGGGGAGAACCCGAACAGACTGTATCAGCATCATCAGTTCCAGGTCATTATTAAACCGTCTCCTGATAACATTCAAGAGCTGTATTTGGATTCCTTGCGTGCTCTTGGAATTGATCCGCTTGAGCACGATATTCGCTTTGTTGAAGACAACTGGGAGAATCCGTCTTTAGGCTGCGCGGGTCTAGGCTGGGAAGTTTGGCTTGACGGAATGGAAATAACACAATTTACGTATTTCCAGCAGGTCGGGGGATTAGAGTGTAAACCCGTTTCTGTAGAGATTACGTATGGGATTGAGCGTCTCGCGTCTTATATCCAGGATAAAGAAAACGTATTTGACTTGGAATGGACGTCAGGGTTTACAGTAAAAGATTTATTCATGATGGCTGAATATGAGCATTCTGTTTATACGTTTGAAACATCAGACGTCGATATGCTGTTCCAATTGTTCAGCACATATGAAAAAGAAGCGATCAAGCAAATGGACAACGGACTTGTTCATCCAGCATATGACTATGTGCTGAAATGCTCGCACACCTTCAACCTGCTTGATGCCAAAGGTGCGATCTCTGTTACCGAGCGGACGGGCTATATCGCAAGAGTGCGGAATTTAGCTAGAAAAGTAGCAAAAACCTATTATGAGGAACGAGAAAAACTAGGGTTCCCAATGCTTAAAGGGGAGGGTTCTTCTCATGAGTAAACAGGATTTACTTTTAGAGATCGGATTAGAGGAAATGCCGGCGCGCTTTTTGAATGAAAGCATGGTTCAGCTTGGCGACAAGCTGACAGGCTGGCTTAAAGAAAAAAATATTACTCACGGTGAAGTGAAACTCTTCAATACACCGAGACGTCTTGCTGTGTTCGTTAAGGATGTCGCAGAAAAGCAGGATGATATAAAAGAAGAAGCAAAAGGGCCTGCGAAAAAAATTGCCCTTGATGCGGACGGGAACTGGACAAAAGCGGCAATCGGCTTTTCAAAAGGCCAAGGCGCAAATGTGGAAGACCTGTACATCAAAGAAGTAAAAGGCATAGAGTATGTATTCGTGCAAAAATTCCAAGCCGGCCAAGAAACGAAGTCGCTTCTGCCGGAACTGAGCGGTTTAATTACAAGCTTGCATTTCCCGAAAAACATGCGCTGGGGAAATGAAGATTTGCGTTATATCCGACCGATCAAATGGATTGTCGCATTATTTGGACAGGATGTCATTCCATTTTCGATCACAAACGTTGAGTCTGGACGGACAACACAGGGACATCGTTTCCTCGGACATGAAGTGTCAATTGAATCACCTTCAGCTTATGAAGAGCAGCTGAAAGAACAGCATGTTATTGCTGATCCTAGCGTCCGAAAGCAAATGATTCAATCTCAGCTGGAAGCAATGGCTGCTGAAAACGATTGGAGCATTCCAGTTGACGAAGACCTTCTTGATGAAGTGAATCATTTAGTAGAATACCCGACAGCTCTTTACGGTTCATTTGAATCCGAGTTTCTGTCAATTCCTGAAGAAGTGCTTGTCACAACAATGAAAGAGCATCAGCGCTACTTCCCTGTCAAAGACAAAAACGGTGACCTGCTGCCTCACTTTATCACAGTCCGAAACGGCAACAGCCACGCGATTGAAAATGTGGCCCGAGGCAATGAAAAAGTGCTGCGCGCACGTTTATCTGATGCGTCATTCTTCTACAAGGAAGATCAGAAACTAAACATTGATGCAAATGTGAAGAAGCTTGAAAATATCGTTTTCCATGAAGAGCTTGGTTCTCTTGCTGATAAGGTTAGAAGAGTCACATCAATCGCAGAGAAACTTGCCGTTCGTCTTCAGGCTGATGAAGATACATTAAAACATGTGAAGCGGGCTGCTGAAATTTCTAAATTCGACCTTGTGACGCATATGATATATGAATTCCCTGAACTTCAAGGAATTATGGGCGAAAAGTATGCGAGAATGCTTGGCGAAGATGAAGCTGTGGCGGCGGCAGTTAATGAACATTATATGCCTAGATCAGCGGGCGGAGAAACGCCTTCTACTTTCACCGGAGCTGTTGTGGCAATGGCGGATAAGCTTGACACAATCGCTTCATTCTTCTCTATCGGCGTAATTCCGACCGGTTCCCAGGACCCTTACGGACTGCGCCGCCAAGCTAGCGGTATTGTTGCGATTCTTCTTGACCGCAACTGGGGAATTTCATTTGAAGAGCTGCTAACTTTCGTACAAACCGATAAAGAAATTGAACTGCTGGATTTCTTCACTCAGCGCTTGAAATATGTCTTGAATGCTGAACAAATCAGACATGATGTCATTGACGCCGTGCTGGAAAGCTCTGAGCTTGAGCCGTACTCTGCGCTGCATAAAGCACAAGTACTGGAGCAAAAGCTTGGTGCACCTGGCTTTAAGGAAACAGCCGAAGCGTTAGGCCGAGTGATCTCTATCAGCAAAAAAGGAGTCCGCGGAGACATTCAGCCTGATCTGTTTGAAAATGAATACGAAGCAAAACTGTTTGATGCCTACCAAACAGCGAAGCAAAATCTGCAGGAAAACTTCAGCAAAAAAGATTATGAGGCGGCGCTTGCTTCACTTGCAGCCTTAAAAGAACCGATCGATGCTTACTTCGATCATACAATGGTTATAGCGGATAATGAGTCATTAAAGGCAAATCGTTTAGCGCAAATGGTAAGCTTGGCGGATGAGATCAAGTCCTTTGCGAATATGAATGCCCTTATTGTAAAATAAAGAGAGAAAAGGCGGTTGCTGTGTGATCGGTAATCGTCTTTTCCCCATTTATAAGTTTTTTGTTTGATTACAAGATATTTACGTTATAATATGGATTATTATTTCTTTACATAGCTATGAAGTGAAAAGGTGGTGAGTACGATCGAACTAAATAAACGGCAAGAACATATTTTGCAGATTGTAAAAGAAAACGGGCCGATTACAGGGGAGCATATTGCAGAAAAGCTGAACCTAACCAGGGCGACATTGCGCCCGGATTTAGCCATACTCACCATGTCAGGATTCCTCGAGGCGCGCCCGAGAGTCGGTTATTTCTATACGGGAAAAACCGGCACACAGCTTTTGGCGGATAAACTCAAAAAGCTTCAGGTGAAAGACTTTCAATCTATCCCCGTAGTGATTCACGAAAACGTTTCTGTGTACGATGCGATTTGCACCATGTTTTTAGAAGATGTAGGTACTCTGTTTGTGGTGGACCGCGATGCTGTTTTAGTCGGGGTGCTTTCACGAAAAGACTTGCTCAGAGCGAGCATTGGCCAGCAGGAGCTTACATCGGTCCCTGTTCACATCATCATGACAAGGATGCCGAACATTACGGTGTGCAGACGCGAGGATTATGTGATGGACATTGCAAAGCACTTAATAGAAAAACAAATTGATGCACTGCCTGTCATCAAAGACACCGATAAAGGCTTTGAAGTGATCGGCAGAGTGACAAAAACAAATATGACCAAAATACTTGTCAGTTTATCTGAAAATGAAATCCTATAAGATTGCAAACTAACGGGGGGATAATATGAATAACCGCATCATCTATGTTGTATCGGATTCCGTCGGTGAAACGGCTGAATTGGTAGTAAAAGCAGCACTCAGCCAATTTAACGGATCGGCGGATGATACTCATGTAAGAAGAATTCCTTATGTTGAAGATATAGGCACTATCAATGAAGTGATTTCACTTGCAAAGGCAGACGGCGGCATTATCTGTTTTACACTCGTGGTGCCGGAAATCAGAGAATATTTGATAGCCGAAGCGGAAAAAGCAAATGTTTTATATTATGATATTATCGGCCCGTTGATTGATAAAATGGAAACAGCCTACGGTTTAACAGCGAAATACGAACCGGGGCGGGTGCGCCAGCTTGATGAAGATTATTTCAAAAAAGTGGAGGCCATCGAGTTTGCAGTTAAATACGATGATGGACGTGATCCAAGAGGAATTTTAAAAGCTGATATCGTTTTGATCGGCGTGTCAAGAACGTCTAAAACACCGCTGTCTCAATATCTCGCACACAAACGCCTGAAGGTTGCCAATGTTCCGATTGTACCGGAGGTTGATCCGCCGGAAGAACTCTTTAACGTTGATCCGAAAAAATGCATCGGTTTAAAAATTAGCCCTGATAAACTGAATCATATCAGAAAAGAACGTTTAAAATCACTCGGGCTTAATGATAAAGCGATTTATGCAAATATCAACAGAATCAAAGAGGAACTCGAGTATTTCGAAAAGATTGTGGATCGGATCGGCTGCCAGGTTGTTGATGTTTCAAATAAAGCGGTTGAGGAAACAGCAAATATTATCCATCATCTCAAAACAAAAAACATATAACTCAGGACGCTCTATCCTGGGTTTTTGGCTGTGCCAAAAGGGAATAATGAAAAACAATAGCATCTTTGTGAAGTTTGTATTATAATAAAAAATTGTGATAAAATGATTAATTTTAGGTTTAAGGATCGTGTGATACGAATAAACTATTATGGGTAAGATGTCAAGAATTTCTCCCGGAAATTTTTCGACAAATTCATATACATCCACAATAATAAAGGATGTGCGATTTTGCTTGCTTTTATGCAGGAGTTTAATGGAGGGATGGAGAATTACTCTTCTTAATGAACAAGAAAAGACGATTTTTGTCGATGCTGATGCTTGTCCGGTAAAAGATGAAATTTTACAAACAGCATCCGAGTATGAAGTTCAAGTTCTTTTTGTCGCTTCATTTGAACATTATCAGCTTTCCAGAAGCAATGAAGAAAAATGGAAGTATGTTGATCCTCATAAAGAAGCTGCTGATTTATATATCGCAAATCACGTGAAACCGGGAGATATTGTTGTGACGCAGGACATCGGATTAGCATCTCTGCTGTTGAACAGAAATGTCTCCGTTATGTCGGAAAGAGGTCGTCTTTACAAAGAAGACACGATTGATTTTGCCCTAGAGGGCCGTCATTTTTCCGGCAAACAAAGAAGAAAAGGTGTATATGCCAAAGGGCCTAAAAAATTGAATAAAGAAGATCGAGAACGATTTATTACACTGCTGCAAAAAATCCTGTCGAACGATGAAGGGATTTTGCACTAAAGCATCGAATAATGTACGACGGAGTGTTATAAGATGGGAAATCGGATACCAGATGAAATTGTGGATCAGGTGCAAAAGTCGGCAGATATCGTTGAAGTCATAGGTGATTATGTTCAATTAAAGAAGCAAGGCCGAAACTACTTTGGACTCTGTCCTTTTCATGGAGAAAGCACACCTTCGTTTTCCGTATCGCCCGACAAACAGATTTTTCATTGCTTTGGCTGCGGAGCGGGCGGCAATGTTTTCTCTTTTTTAAGGCAGATGGAAGGCTATTCTTTTACCGAGTCGGTTTCTCACCTTGCTGACAAATACCAAATTGATTTTCCAGATGATATAACAGTCCATTCCGGAGCCCGGCCAGAGTCTTCTGGAGAACAAAAAATGGCTGAGGCACATGAGCTCCTGAAGAAATTTTACCATCATTTGTTAATAAATACAAAAGAAGGTCAAGAGGCACTGGATTATCTGCTTTCTAGGGGCTTTACGAAAGAGCTGATTAATGAATTTCAGATTGGCTATGCTCTTGATTCTTGGGACTTTATCACGAAATTCCTTGTAAAGAGGGGATTTAGTGAGGCGCAAATGGAAAAAGCGGGTCTCCTGATCAGACGCGAAGACGGAAGCGGATATTTCGACCGCTTCAGAAACCGTGTCATGTTTCCGATCCATGATCATCACGGGGCTGTTGTTGCTTTCTCAGGCAGGGCTCTTGGCAGCCAGCAGCCTAAGTATATGAACAGTCCTGAAACCCCGCTCTTTCATAAAAGCAAACTGCTTTACAATTTTTATAAGGCCCGCCTTCATATCAGAAAGCAGGAAAGAGCAGTCTTATTTGAAGGGTTTGCTGATGTCATATCGGCCGTAAGCTCGGGTGTAAAGGAAAGCATAGCCACGATGGGAACGTCTCTTACAGATGATCATGTCAAGATCCTGAGAAGAAACGTCGAAGAAATCATTCTTTGCTATGACTCTGATAAAGCCGGTTATGAAGCCACCTTAAAAGCTTCGGAGCTTCTGCAAAAAAAAGGCTGCAAAGTCAGAGTTGCAATGATTCCTGACGGATTGGACCCTGATGATTACATCAAAAAATTCGGCGGGGAAAAATTTAAAAACGACATTATTGACGCCAGTGTCACCGTAATGGCGTTCAAAATGCAATATTTCCGAAAAGGAAAGAACCTGTCCGATGAAGGCGACCGCCTAGCTTACATTAAAGACGTACTGAAAGAAATCAGCACGCTTTCAGGGTCTCTAGAGCAGGAAGTCTATGTAAAGCAGCTTGCTTCAGAGTTTTCGCTTTCACAGGAGTCTTTAACTGAGCAGCTGTCTGTTTTCAGCAAGCAAAACAAACCTGCTGACAATAGCGGTGAAACTAAAACGCGGCGAGCGCATCTGACGACAAAAGCAAGGCAAAAACGTTTGCGTCCGGCGTATGAAAATGCAGAAAGGCTGTTACTCGCTCACATGCTTCGAGATCGGAGCGTCATCAAAAAAGTGATTGACCGGGTAGGGTTTCAATTTAATATTGATGAGCACCGGGCATTAGCCGCTTATCTTTATGCTTTTTATGAAGAGGGAGCCGAGCTGACGCCTCAGCATCTGATGGCCAGGGTGACGGATGATCATATAAGCCAGCTCTTGTCCGATATATTAATGCTTCAGGTTAATCAAGAGCTTAGCGAAGCCGAGTTATCAGATTATGTAAAAAAAGTGTTGAATCAAAGAAATTGGTCAATGATAAAAGAAAAAGAGGCGGAAAGAGCCGAAGCAGAAAGGCAAAAAGATTTTTTAAGAGCTGCTTCTTTGGCTCAAGAAATCGTTACATTGAACCGATCTTTAAAATAACTGGAGAACTGATGAGGAGCATTTATTGGCAATGATTCCTTGCGGAGGAGCAAATAGATCGCTTAACCTCATCATGAATTGTCATTTCATTATTCGCACATTGTTAAAGGCAGTTCACATAGAAAACGCCTGAATGGACCGAATAAGAATCATACCGCTTATAGAATTCGTTGCAAGCTTTGGAAGGAGGGATCCATAATGGCTGATAAACAAACCCACGAGACAGAATTAACATTCGACCAAGTAAAAGAGCAATTAACAGAGTCTGGTAAAAAACGTGGCGTTTTGACATATGAAGAAATTGCTGAGCGTATGTCCAGCTTTGAAATTGAATCAGACCAAATGGATGAGTATTATGAATTTTTAGGTGAACAAGGTGTTGAATTAATTAGTGAGAATGAAGAAACAGAAGATCCTAATATTCAGCAGCTTGCCAAAGCCGAAGAAGAATTTGACCTTAATGACCTAAGTGTACCGCCTGGCGTTAAAATCAATGACCCAGTTCGTATGTATTTAAAGGAAATCGGTCGGGTTAACCTTCTTTCTGCAAAAGAAGAAATCGCCTACGCTCAAAAGATTGAAGAAGGTGACGAAGAATCTAAACGCAGATTGGCTGAAGCGAACCTGCGGCTTGTTGTCAGTATCGCAAAACGGTATGTCGGACGCGGTATGCTGTTCCTTGATCTGATCCAGGAAGGAAACATGGGTCTGATGAAAGCCGTTGAAAAATTTGATTATCGCAAAGGTTATAAATTCAGTACGTATGCTACGTGGTGGATCAGACAGGCGATTACACGCGCCATTGCCGATCAGGCGAGAACGATCCGGATTCCCGTTCATATGGTTGAAACCATTAATAAATTAATCCGTGTGCAGCGTCAATTACTGCAAGACTTAGGCAGAGAACCAACACCTGAAGAAATTGCGGAAGATATGGATTTAACGCCTGAAAAAGTACGCGAAATCTTAAAGATTGCTCAAGAGCCGGTATCTCTGGAAACACCGATCGGTGAAGAGGATGACTCGCACCTTGGTGATTTCATTGAAGACCAAGAAGCAACTTCACCTTCTGACCACGCCGCATACGAGCTATTGAAAGAGCAGCTGGAAGATGTGCTTGATACGTTAACTGATCGTGAAGAAAATGTATTGCGTCTTCGATTCGGTCTTGATGACGGCCGTACAAGAACATTAGAAGAGGTCGGCAAAGTATTTGGAGTAACGAGAGAGCGTATTCGACAAATCGAAGCCAAAGCGTTGCGGAAACTAAGACATCCTAGCAGAAGTAAACGTTTGAAAGATTTCCTTGAATAAGATGGAACGGGTCTTGAAGATCCGTTCTTCTTTTTTTTAAAAAGATATATGGATAATATGCCTTTATTTTACTGAAAAATGATGTCATTTGCAAATGAACATTGTGGTGAAAAATTTCAAAATCTAATTCCATATTTTCTATTGTAAGCGTATACAATACATTATACAATAGAATAAAAAGGATATTAGAGATTTAGGCATGTTTCAATTCAATTTTGTATAAAGTGTGAATAAAAAACTTTTGTATAGCAATCCATTTACTTTTTGTAAAAATAAGTTAGAATTAGAAGTGTTTACATAGGGGGAAGGATCAAAAAGGGGGAAGGGAAATGAAATGGAACCCGCTTATTCCATTTTTGCTGATCGCTGTTTTAGGAATTGGTCTAACTTTCTTTTTATCAGTAAAAGGACTTGATGACTCTCGGGAGATTGCAAGCGGAGGAGAAAGCAAATCTGCTGAAAAGAAAGATGCAAACGCTTCACCAGAAGAAATTTACAAGGCAAACTGCATCGCATGCCACGGTGAAAATTATGAAGGTGTTTCGGGTCCGAGCTTAAAAGGTGTAGGGGATAAGAAAGATGTCGCTGAAATTAAAACAAAGATCGAAAAAGGCGGTAATGGAATGCCTTCCGGTCTTGTTCCTGCCGATAAGCTGGATGATATGGCAGAGTGGGTGTCAAAAATTAAATAAAAGAACTATTTTTCTCTTTATACATTCACAGGCCGCCGAGATGTTCTCGACAGCCTTTTATTTTTGACTGCCGCGTGCAGACCCGCATCAAAAGAAATAATTTCAAAATCATTTGCTTCAGCTTGGATTCCGGGCTGATTTTTTATATGATAGTAAAGGAAAAAATGATTGAGAAAAGTTGTGATGACAAGTGAACGAATTAAAATTATCTAAACGATTGCAAACAGTAGCGGAGTACATACCGAATGGAGCGGTGATGGCCGATATCGGCTCTGACCACGCCTACCTTCCTTGTTATGCGGTGCTGAATCATAAAGCCAGCGGGGCGATTGCCGGAGAAATAACAGACGGCCCATTTTTGTCTGCAAAGCGGCAGGTTGAAAAATCAGGCTTAAACTCGCACATTTCTGTAAGGCAGGGAGACGGACTGGAAGTGATTAAAAAAGGTGAAGCTGATGCCATTACGATTGCCGGAATGGGCGGGGCTTTGATCGCTCACATTTTAGAAGCGGGCAAAGACAAATTAACGGGGAAGGAACGGCTCATTTTACAGCCGAATATTCATGCTGTTCATATCAGGGAGTGGCTTTATAAAGAAAGATATGCGCTGATAGATGAGGTAATCCTTGAAGAGGACGGAAAGTGCTATGAGGTGCTGGTAGCAGAAGCGGGAGACAGGGATGCGGCTTATGACGGTATTTCTTTATCAGCCGGGATGCTCGTCGGCCCTTTCTTGGCAAAAGAAAAAAATGCTGTCTTTTTGAAAAAGTGGACACAAGAGCTTCAGCACACTCAAAGCATTTATGAACAGATCAGCCAAGCGGCGGATACAGAGCAAAACAAACAAAAATTAAAGGAGCTCGCCGATCGAATGGAGTTGTTAAAGGAGGTAATCGATCATGGCTAAAAGTGTAAATGGGCAGCAGATCATCCAGCTGTTTGAACAATTTTCCCCGAAAGCCTATGCGGTTGAAGGAGATAAAATCGGCCTGCAAATCGGGACTTTAAACAAACCAATTAAAAATGTGATGGTTACACTTGATGTGTTAGAGAGCGTTATCGATGAAGCGATTGAAAAAGAGGTTGACTTGATTATTGCACACCATCCTCCTATTTTCCGGCCGCTAAAGCATATTTCAACAGATCAGCCTGCCGGAAGGTTAATTGAAAAGTGTTTGAAGCATGATATTGCTGTTTATGCAGCTCATACAAATTTAGACGTTGCGGACGGCGGCGTGAATGATTTGCTTGCTGAAGCATTAGAGCTGAGTGAGACGGAAGTGCTGGCACCTACTTATACGGATCCTCTGAAAAAGCTGGCAGTTTACGTGCCGAAGGAATATGAAGAGCAGGTCAGAGCCGCGCTCGGAAATGCGGGGGCCGGCCATATCGGTGAATACAGCCATTGCGCGTTTTCATCTGAAGGAATCGGCAGCTTTAAGCCATTGGACGGAGCTAAGCCTTTTATCGGTGAAGTGGGAGAGCTTGAGCTTGTTCATGAAGTAAGGCTTGAGACTGTATTTCCTAAAAGCGTCGAAAAAGCTGTTATCAATGCAATGATAAAAAGCCATCCATATGAAGAAGTTGCTTACGATATCTATCCTGTCGAACAGACTCCCGCCGAAAAAGGGCTCGGCCGTGTCGGAACCCTTAAAAATGAGATGACGCTTAAGGAATTCGCTTTATTTGTGAAAGACAAGCTTGACGTCAATGGTGTCAGAATGGTGGGAGATGCAGACAGCATGGTGAAAAAGGTAGCTGTTCTTGGTGGAGATGGAAACAAGTATATTCATCATGCAAAACGAAAGGGAGCCGATGTTTACGTCACAGGGGATTTATACTTCCATGTGGCCCATGATGCGATGATGCTTGGCCTAAATGTGGTTGATCCGGGCCATTACGCGGAAAAAATCATGAAAGAAGGCGTCACGAGAAAACTGACATCAATGTGTAACGATAAAAAGTTTGACGTGAATATCTTTGTTTCTGAAACAGATACAAATCCATTTACATTTCTATAAAAAAACTGAGGCTTTTACAGCCTCAGTTTTTTGCTTTTACTTTTGGAAGTATTTTTTTGAGCGGTATATTATGTTCAGTTGTCCAAGTTGATGGATCTTCGTGATCAAACTGCTCTAAAAAGCGAATGACTTCTTTTGTGATCGGCGTCGGTGTTGAAGCTCCCGCTGTAACTGCAACGGTATTAACGCCTTTCAGCCATTCGAGCTTCAATTCGCTTAAGTCGCCGATCCGGTATGCTTTTGTCCCGGCTATTTCCTCTGACACTTGAGCAAGCCTATTTGAATTGTTGCTTTTCGGGTCTCCGACAACGATTGTTAAGTCCGCTTTTTTTGCCTGCTCTGATACAGCTTCCTGCCGCACTTGAGTAGCGAGGCAAATCTCTTGGTGATATTCGACATGAGGATATTTTTCTTTGACAAGCTCCATAATGTCGTGAACATCCCATTGAGACATTGTTGTTTGATTCGTCACGATTAACTTCTCGGCTTGGATATCAAGGTTCTTTACATCTTCTTCTGTTTCAACTAAGTGAACGATCTCCGGCGCTACGCCAACGGCTCCCTCAGGCTCTGGATGCCCTTTTTTGCCGATATAGATCACGTGATATCCTTTTTCTTTCATCTCTAAGATTAGATTATGAGTTTTCGTCACATCCGGACATGTAGCATCAATTGCGACTAACCCTTTTTCTTCTGCGATTCTTCTGACTTCGGGAGAAACACCGTGCGCAGTGAAAATGACAGTTCCTTTGTCAACCTGCTTTAAGATGTCCAGACGGTTAGAGCCGTCCAATGTAAAAATCCCTTCCTCTTCAAACGCATCAGTGACGTGTTTATTATGAACAATCATCCCGAGTATATAGATGGGTCTTGGCAAGCTTTTATCTAGTGACGCATTTTTGGCAATGACCATAGCATCAACAACACCATAGCAATAGCCGCGCGGTGAAATTTTAATTACGTCCATTTTCGGTTGTCCTCCAATACTGAAGTGAGTAAAGGCAATATAAAAAGCCGTAATCAAACGGCTCTATTCTTGCATTCTTCTGATCTCATTATAGCCAATCTCACTTCAGATATCAAAGAATGTTAAATATATAATCTCGGTTTTGAACTGCCTGATGTTCTTTTCGGAGCAGGAGAGGCAGCTTCCTTTTTCTTCGGGGCAGATGTTTTTGATTCTTGTTCTTTATTGTCAATTGTTTTAGATTTCTTTGGGAGAGAAGAACTTTTTGGTTTTGATTTTTTGTTCCCATCTGAGGTTTTTGTTTCAGTCTCTTTCTCTTTTTCTGATGATTCTTCTGAAACGGATTGTTTTTCACTTTCCTCATTGGCCTCTGTTTCAGTATCATCACTTTTACTTAATTGGCTGTACAGCTTCATCATTGCTGGCAGATTGCGGACTAATGGGCCGTACTGCTGGATCATAGGGGTGACTTGCTGCGCCATGCCGAGTACTTTTTGCACATTTCCAAGCATACTGGATAATGATGCAGGATTGGCGATATTTTGAATGCCTTGCAGGCCAGCACCTCCGCTCGCTGCTGCACCTGCTCCTGGAATTCCAGGAACTCCGGCGCTGCCAGCGCCTCCTCCGCCGGGTAGGAACCTTGACAGCATTCCTTTTAAGCCTCCGCCTGCACCTGCACCATTTCTCGCTCCGGCATTTGCCTGAGGAAGAAATTGTCCGGCTTGCTGAAAACCTTGCTGCTGTGCTCCAAATGAAGGTCCTCGCATATTAGGCGGTCTTCTGCCCATCATTCGCTGATTTGGCATGGGGCGGGGCGGTCCGGGCTGTGGGTAATTTCTCATTGGCTGCTGCGGTGAAAACATACTTGTACCTCCTTTCAGCTCTCTCTGCTATTAGAATATGCATGGGCTGCGGTATTTGCTTTACATAACTGAATAAAACAAACGCCTTGCAAACGTGGTGTTTTTAAGCAAAATCGGGTATAATGTGATGATGGACACATAATGTGCCGCTTTAAGGAGCTGGGAAAAATGAAAGAAACGAAATTTGAACTTTATGAATTGAAACCATTTATTATAGATGCAGTACATCGCCTTGGTTTTTACGAACCGACTGATATCCAGAAAAGGCTGATTCCTGCAGTGTTAAAAAAAGAAAGCGTCATCGGCCAGTCTCAGACGGGTACTGGAAAGACTCACGCTTATTTACTGCCTTTATTAAACAAAATCGATCCTGCTAAGGATGTCGTTCAGGTAGTCATTACGGCTCCGACAAGAGAGCTTGCCAACCAGATTTATCAGGAAGCGCTTAAAATCACGCAGGGTGAAGAAGGAAGTCAGATTCGCTCGAAATGTTTTATCGGAGGCACTGATAAACAAAAATCAATTGATAAATTGAAAATACAGCCGCATCTTGTTGTCGGTACACCCGGACGGATTGCTGACTTAATCAAAGAACAGGCGTTAAGTGTTCATAAAGCGGAATCTCTTGTTATTGATGAAGCGGATTTAATGCTGGACATGGGATTCCTTGCAGATGTAGATTACATCGGTTCCCGCATGCCTGAGGATCTGCAAATGCTTGTGTTCTCAGCGACCATACCGGAAAAGCTGAAACCATTCTTGAAGAAATACATGGAAAATCCGAAATACGCCCATGTGGAGCCAAAACAGGTGACTGCTGCGAAAATCGAGCATATCCTCATTCCTTCGAAACATCGTGACAAGGACAAGCTCCTTTTTGACATCATGTCGCATCTGAATCCATACCTGGGGATTGTGTTTGCCAACACGAAAAATACGGCTGACCATATTGCCCAGTATCTGACTGGCAAAGGCATGAAAATCGGCTTGCTGCACGGCGGATTAACACCACGTGAGCGGAAAAAAGTCATGAAGCAGATCAATGATTTGGAATTCACATATATCATTGCAACTGACCTTGCCGCAAGAGGTATTGATATTAAAGGTGTCAGCCATGTTAT
Organism: Bacillus sp. PS95; assembly: GCF_037963565.1. NCBI lineage: Bacteria > Bacillati > Bacillota > Bacilli > Caryophanales > Bacillaceae > Bacillus > Bacillus sp. PS95. Next base: position 2,501,836 of record NZ_CP150160.1, on the reverse strand, counting down.
CAACTATGAGCTGCCGGATGATCTCGATTTCTATGTTCACCGTGTGGGCAGAACGGCTCGTGCCGGCTCATCAGGACAAGCGATGACCATTTATGAGCTTACTGATGAGGATGCATTAGTAAGACTTGAAAAAATGGGCATCGAATTTGAGTACTTAGAGCTTGAAAAGGGCGAATGGAAAAAAGGCGATGACCGTCAGCGCCGCAAAAAACGTAAAAAAACGCCGAATGAAGCGGATGAAATTGCTCATCGTCTCGTGAAAAAGCCGAAGAAGGTTAAGCCTGGGTATAAAAAGAAAATGAGCTATGAGATGGAGAAAATCAAGAAAAAACAGAGAAGAAACCAATCTAACAAAAGAAAGTAGGGGAACCTGTTGCTGAGAATAGGCTCACACGTCTCTATGAGCGGAAAACATATGCTTCTGGCTGCAAGCCAGGAAGCAGTTTCTTATGGGGCGAATACGTTTATGATCTATACAGGCGCACCGCAAAATACGCGCCGAAAGAAAATTGAAGACTTAAATATAGAAGCAGGCCGGGCACATATGCAAGAAAACGGCATTGACGAGATTATCGTACACGCGCCTTATATTATTAATATTGGCAACACGACAAATCCGTCCACTTTTGAGCTGGGTGTTGATTTTCTTCGTTCAGAAATTGAACGGACAGCGGCCATCGGAGCGAAGCAAATTGTCCTTCATCCTGGCGCTCACGTAGGGGCAGGAGCTGAAGCGGGCATCAAAAAAATTATTGAAGGCTTAAATGAAGTGATTGATCCGAATCAAAATGTCCAGATTGCATTAGAAACAATGGCTGGAAAAGGATCAGAATGCGGCAGAAGCTTTGAGGAGCTTGCGCAGATTATCGAAGGCGTTAAACACAATGAGCAGCTGTCAGTGTGCTTTGACACGTGCCATACACATGATGCCGGGTATAACATTGTCGAAGACTTTGACGGAGTGCTAAATGAGTTCGATAAAATCATTGGCATTGACCGTATTAAAGTGCTTCATATCAATGACAGCAAAAATGTCAAAGGTGCGAGAAAAGACCGCCATGAAAATATTGGCTTTGGTGAAATAGGTTTTGACGCACTGCAATATGTTGTTCACCATGAGCAGTTAAAAGACATTCCAAAAATTCTTGAAACACCATACGTCGGTGAAGATAAAAAGAACAAAAAACCGCCATACCGTTTTGAGATTGAAATGTTGAAAGAAAAACAATTTGATGATACATTGCTTGAAAAGATTTTACAGCAATAAAAAATGGGGGATAACACCCCCATTTTTTAGCTTGTAAATTGTTTGAATAGTTCATTAACTGTTTGAGCTGTTTCTTTCGATGTAATCGTCTCTACTTGTTTCAGCAGCCGCATTCGTTCACTCTCATTAAAGATGTTTACATTTTTCCCGTATAACAGGTTCGCTACTTCAACGGCCTGCGATCTTGTTAAGCTGATTCCGTATTGTTTTGAGTACTTCAGCAAATCATCAGCAGTAGCCTGATTAAGCCGCTGCAAAATAATTCTTTGAAATAAAATCATCGGTCATTCCACCTCCAGACTTAATGTATGGGCAAATCAGTAAAATGTGTCAGTGTTTAATGGTAAAATAGATTTATAATGTATTTAAAATAGTTATTGCAGGAAAGGAGATTTTATGACCCCAACAAAACAACATAAGAAAGAAACATTTACCCATTTTATTTTCAGGGTCTTTATGATTCTGGTAGGAGCTGCATCTGCGGCTGTAAGTATTGAATTATTTTTAATCCCCAATGATTTTATTGATGGCGGGATTATCGGTGTATCACTTATTTTAGACCACCTCTTTATGTCAAACCCCTTTCTGAATTTCGCTTTTTTCGTTGTCATATTAAATATTCCTTTTATGATCTTCGGATATAAATATATCGGTAAGACCTTTCTAGTCTCTACGTTTATAGGGATTGTCGGGCTTGCCGTTATTGAATCCTCACTTCACCATGTAGAAGCCATTACAACCCAGCCTATTTTGGCTACTGTGTTCGGAGGTCTTTTACTCGGCTTTGGCGTCGGGCTTGTTATTCGAAACGGAGGTTCAATGGATGGTACAGAAATTCTCGGTATTTTGCTGACCAAAAAACTCCCGTTTTCAGTAGGTGAGTTCGTTATGTTCATCAATGTGTTCATTTTCATTTGGGCAGTTTTTGTGTTCGGTCCTGAGCAAGCGATGTACTCATTCATGACTTATTATATTGCGATGAAAACGATTGATGCCGTGATCCAAGGGCTTGATGAAACAAAAGCTGTCATTATTGTGTCTGAGCAGTATGATGAGATTTCCGACGCGATTTTGCACCGTCTCGGTCGGGGCACAACGAAGCTGAAGGGGAAAGGCGGATATACGGACGAAGAAAAAGACGTAATTTACGCGGTTGTCACAAGGCTGGAAGTGACAAAGCTCAAATCGATCGTGTTTGAAGTTGATCAAAATGCATTCATAACAATTATGAATACTCATGAAACGAGAGGCGGAAAATTCAAAAACGCAATCCACTAGGCTTTCATTTACTTTTATTCATTTTATGGGTATAATTTTATCTGCAGTAAAGAAAATGGCTTGCTGGACAGACAGCTGCCATTTTCTTTTTCATACATGTGATACGTTCTTAAGCAAAGCGAAAAGGGGGACCCTTCATGAACGTCCAAGAAGCGCTGAACCTATTAAAAGAAAACGGATATAAATATACAAACAAACGGGAGGATATGCTGCAGCTTTTTGCTGATTCAGACAGATATCTTACCGCTAAAAACGTACTGTCTGCACTGAATGATGATTATCCAGGCTTAAGCTTTGATACAATCTACAGAAATCTTTCTTTATATGAAGAACTTGGGATTTTGGAAACAACTGAGCTGTCCGGTGAAAAGCTTTTCCGATTTAAGTGTTCATTCACCCATCACCACCATCATTTTATTTGTCTTGCCTGCGGCAAAACAAAGGAAATTGAATCATGTCCGATGGACAAGCTTTGTGATGATTTGGATGGCTATCAGGTCAGCGGACATAAATTTGAGATTTACGGCACATGCCCTGATTGTACAGCGGAAAACCAAGAAAACACTACTGCGTAAAATGCGTATATATGAAAAAGGGGCCCGGTTTGGGCTCCTTTTTCAGTTATTGACGCGTATTAAGTGATGCTTGTTGTTGTTTATCCATTTAACGGCTTCTAGCCAGTTGTTTACTCTGATGATGTTTGAATCAATCGGAAGCTGATTATAAGGGGAATTGAACAAAATCACCGGTATCCCGGCTTCTTTCGCAATCATCATGGCATTACCGTGATGATCCTCAAAAAACAGGTCGATGTTATGATTCTTGACCGCTTCAACTTTGTGATGACCGCCAACGAGTTCGATGTGGTCATAATGAATGTTTTGTCTGTCAAACCATTCATAGGTAATATCAGTTAAATGAGTCCGTCTCGCTGTAATATAAATAAGCTTGTGCTCCTCTTTGAGAAGATCAAGTGACTGTTTCGCATGCTGTGCAAGCAATGCTTCCTTATATATGATCGCTTCATTTTGATTCATCCAATCCCAAAATTCTTCATGGGTAATGTTTAACAGCTTTGTTAAATCATAATCCGTCATATCGTTTAATGAAATGGAAAGATTAAACGAACGGTTCAAATAAGGGACGAATGTATCCTGAGCCGTGATTGTGCCGTCAATATCTATTCCTAAGCGTAACATGCCCACACTCCTTCAGTTTCATCCCTTCAAGTGTAACATAAACAATTGACATTAACAGAAAAGTTTAGCAAACATGAATCAGGCAAAATGGATCAAACTATAAAAGCTCCTTTAATAAAACAGAAGGGGGAATTGAAGGTGGCAAACGATTACGAAAAGCGTGATAACAACAGTTACTATGTTGATCATGGATCTGAAGGGACAAATATTAACCGCGACAATGACGGTTTTTTTGAGGAAACAGCTGCTGAAATCGCAGAGCCTTATCGTGCTGCTGACCGCAGCAATGACCAAGACAATGATCGCAGCGGCGGCAATGTCAATGAAGGACGGGGAATAGGATATATCGCTTTAGCCTTGTCCATCATTTCATTGTTTGTACTGCCTGTTTTATTGGGAGCTGCCGGTATTATTGTCGGCTATATCGCAAGAAGAAGAGGTGCTCAAGGCCTTGGCGCTTGGGCAATGGGTATCGGTGTCGTTTCATTAGTGCTTGGAATATTTATTATTCCATTTTTCTAACACAAAAAAGCTTGACGGGTTCCCGTCAAGCTTTTTGTGTTTCTTCTTTTAATTTTGCTTTTTCAGCTTCAAGTTTTGCGTAGTGTTCCTCAGCAAGAATGTCAATTTCTTTTTTGAGTTCTTCTACCATCGTTTCCTCTGGAACCTTACGGACAATTTTCCCTTTCCGGAACAGCAGCCCTTCACCGCGTGCGCCGGCGATTCCGATATCAGCTTCTCTCGCTTCACCAGGTCCGTTTACAGCGCAGCCGAGAACAGCAACTTTAATCGGCGCTTTTATCTTAGAAATATACTCTTCCACTTCATTGGCAATGCTGATTAGATCAATCTCAATACGGCCGCAAGTCGGGCAAGAGATGAGCGTGGCAGCATTGGAGGCTAAGCCGAAAGATTTCAGAAGCTCCCTTGCTACTTTTACCTCTTCTACAGGGTCTGCGCTTAGTGAAATGCGCATGGTGTTCCCGATGCCTTTGCTTAAAATGGCGCCGAGTCCTGCTGCGCTCTTTACTGTGCCGGCAAACAGTGTTCCTGACTCGGTGATCCCGAGGTGAAGCGGGTAGTCAAACGCTTTCGCCGCTTTTTCATAAGCCTCGATTGCAAGGTTCACGTCAGAGGCCTTCATGCTGACAATAATATCGTGAAAATCAAGATCCTCAAGAATTTTAATGTGATGAAGTGCGCTTTCTACCATTCCATCGGCAGTCGGATAACCGTATTTTTCTAAAATGCGTTTTTCCAATGAACCGGCGTTTACTCCGATTCTGATCGGAATGCCTTTGTCTTTGGCCGCTTTAACAACCGCTTCAACTTTTTCGCGCCGGCCGATGTTGCCGGGGTTTATTCGGATTTTATCTGCGCCGCCTTCAATGGCTTTCAACGCAAGTTTATAATCGAAATGTATGTCAACAACGAGAGGAATGGAAATGCGCTTTTTAATATCCGCAATGGCGTTTGCTGCCCGTTCATCCGGACATGCTACCCGAACGATTTGGCATCCGGCTTCAGCCAAACGGTTAATTTCTGCAACCGTTGCTTCTACATCATGTGTTTTCGTTGTTGTCATGCTTTGGATGACAACTTCATTGTTGCCGCCTATTGTTAAAGGTCCCACTTTGACGGGACGCGTTTTTGTACGATGTGTGATTTCACTCACTTGCAATCGCTCCTTAATTGTAGTTGCCGCTTCTAGATATAACAATTCTAGTATGGTTTATGTGAATTTATTTTACAAATTACATTGTAACAGTGTCTTCGCCGAACTGACAAGAAATTAACGTTAAATTAAGGGTAGACCGGGAATTTATACGCTGTTCCCGCTTGAATGGCATTGGCTTTCACATTTGGATTCAGTGCTTCAAAATCCTTTACAATGTCATCCGGAGAACCTGCTGATCCGACTATCGACATAACCGTATCACCCGGCTTTACCTTCACCGTTTTATAAGCCGGTTCTTGTACAGCCGTTTTTGCTGATGCTTCATAGACAGGGAGGTCCTGAATGGGTATGGTTCCAATTTTAAGGTCATAAAAAAGAATAAAAAGTATAAAAACAATGCTGCATACTAAGGTGAGACGCTTCATCGCTTTTCCTCCCGCATACGAAATTTTATATCATAGTATGCTTGTCCATTTCGATTCATGACAAAAGAAAAGAGACTGCGAATGCAGCCTCGGTTTATACAGCAGCTTTTTTGGACGGAATCTCTTTTAAAACGAGAAACAGGATGACAAAATTGACAAACCAGTTCAGCAAAAATTCACTTGGTACGGTTGCTTCTAATGCCCGCATGATTGTAAAGAATACAGTTGAAAGGGTGATGGAATAAGCAGAAAGCTTCCAGAGCTGATGATAGGATAAATGTTTTTTCTGCGAATTCTTAATGATTAACCCGATAAGCGCTAAAAACGATACTTCAATAAATTTTCCCGCTGCTGTTACGAGAAAAATAAGAGCTGAGAGAACAGTTACAATCATCGCTTTATTTTGGTTTAACCCTGCAATGACATCTTTTTTCTGTAACTCTGACGGCATCATTGAGTAAGACATTTCTTGGGCCTGTCCGTCAATGGCCAAAACAAATTTGTTCTGAAGGATGCCGATCGCGTTTTGCTTTGCTTCAATTTGTTCAGTGCCATAGGAGTCTGTCGGATCGAACACGATAACGAAACCATTTGCTTGAGATTCCGTGGCTTTTTTCTCATTCGTTTGAAGTTTGCCGTTTGAAATTGTGAAATCAGGGAAATCTTTGTTTAAAACAGTTTTAAAGCCGTTCATTGATTTTACGGTCCCTGTACTTACATAATAAGCGGTAGGGATTGCAAACAGGACAGAGAGCAAAAATACATAAAGAATCGCTTTTCCGATTCCTTGAAATCTTGTTTTTGCAATATCACGGGGAGAGTATGTACTTTTAATGAAAAGCTGAAACACATTCACTATCTTCACTTCCTAGCTAAACTAATATATGTTGCTTATTGTATCGTTGCATGCGTGTGAATACAAGGAAGACATGAAGAAGACAGAGTAAAATGGGAGGATGGAAGCTATGGATATGTTGTATTGGCTGTTGATTGCAGCGGTTTTTATCATTGCCTTTATCGGGCTGGTGTATCCTGTTATTCCGAGCGTAGTATTTATTGTTGCCGGATTTGTATTGTACGGATTTTTATTTTCATTCAGTCCGTATTCTTATATGTTCTGGCTTGTTGAGGCAGTTTTTGCCGCAGTATTATTCGCAGCAGATTACGTGTCGAATCTGCTTGGAGTAAAAAGGTTCGGAGGAAGCAAAGCTGCCATATGGGGAAGCACGATCGGTTTATTAATCGGGCCTTTTGTCATTCCGGTTGCAGGGATCATATTGGGGCCGTTTATCGGAGCTGTTTGCGCAGAACTTATCGTCCATCAGAAGGACTTAAAGTCAGCGTTTAAAATTGGCCTCGGCTCACTCATTGGTTTTTTAACAGGGGTTATTGCAAAGGGCATCATACAGCTTTTGATGATCGGTTACTTTTTATGGACGGTCCTATAAGAAATGCTGGCGGCAGGTTTAATGGGGCAGATTATCGGTTAAAGTGAAATATGTCCGCTGAAATGAGCCAAATCGTGAGCTTTTTCATTGATTACAAAGCATTCTTTTGTTACATTGAATGAAGAAAGGCTCGCTGTGAAGCGGCATTTCAGTACATATATACTAAGGAGGAATTATCATGGCTTACGAACTTCCAGAATTACCTTATGCGTACGATGCATTAGAACCGCATATCGACAAGGAAACTATGACTATTCACCATACGAAACACCACAACACATACGTGACAAATTTAAACAAAGCGGTTGAAGGAAACACTGCTCTTGCCAACAAATCAGTTGAAGAGCTTGTTGCAGATCTTGATTCTGTTCCTGAAAACATCCGCACTGCAGTCCGCAACAACGGCGGCGGACACGCGAACCACAAATTATTCTGGACACTTTTATCTCCAAACGGCGGAGGCGAACCGACTGGCGCGCTTGCTGAAGAGATCAACAGTGTATTTGGAAGCTTTGACAAATTCAAAGAGCAATTCGCAGCAGCAGCAGCTGGACGCTTCGGTTCTGGCTGGGCATGGCTTGTTGTGAACAACGGGAAACTTGAAATCACAAGCACGCCAAATCAAGATTCTCCGCTTTCAGAAGGCAAAACGCCTATCTTAGGTCTTGACGTTTGGGAGCATGCTTACTACCTTAACTATCAAAACCGCCGTCCTGATTACATTTCAGCTTTCTGGAATGTTGTAAACTGGGACGAAGTGGCTCGTCTATACAGCGAAGCAAAATAATGGCACAAACAAGGTCCTCATTATGGGACCTTGTTTTTTTATGTCTTCTTTTTACATATCTCGGTTTGAGTGAGACAGACTAAGGGATAGTAAAGGGGAGTTAGTAATGAGCAAACTAAAAAAAGTGATAGGCGATGTAGACGTAAACAAAGGGTTACTCTTTCTGCTGACCATTGGCGGGCTTTACTCGCTGGGAATTGCACTGTCCAATACATTTGTTAATGTGTATCTTTGGAAGCAGTCAGGGAAATTTATTGATTTGGCGATATATAATTTATCCATTGTGACAATGCAGCCGATAACCTTTTATTTGGCTGGACGGTTAGCCAAAAAAATAGACAGGGTATTCATTTTAAGGTTCGGCGTCATTTTTTTAGCTGCCTTTTATTTAAGTGTGCTTTTAGCCGGAGAAACGGCGGCCAGCCGTCTCGTGCTAATCGGCGCGGTGCTCGGAGTTGGCTATGGCTTTTATTGGCTAGCGTTTAACGTGCTGACCTTTGAAATAACAGAGCCGGATACACGAGACTTTTTCAACGGGTTTATGGGCATTCTGTCTTCCTCTGCAGGAATGATCGGCCCGATTGTAGCCGGATTCGTGATCTCAAGGCTTGAAAATAATACGGGTTATACAGTGATTTTCAGTCTCTCCCTCAGTTTATTTGCCCTGGCTGTCGTGATGAGCTTTTTCTTAAAACGGAGAGAATCAAAGGGCCGTTTTATGCTGAGCAAAGTATTTGGAGAGCGCCATAGCAATATGAATTGGCGGAGAATCACGAATGCGCATTTTTTTCAGGGTTTGAGAGAAGGGATTTTTGTCTTTTTAATCAGTGTGTTTGTATTTATTGAGACAAACAGCGAACTTGCTCTCGGTACATTCGGTCTTGTCAATTCAGCTGTTTCCTTCTTTGCCTACTACTTTGCATCCAGGCTGATTAAGAAAAAGGCGAGAAAAAAATCGATTTTGCTGGGCGGACTTATTTTGTATGGCGCGCTGTTTTTGATTCTGTTCCATATGAGCTTTTCGACATTATTAACGTATGGCGTTTTTATTGCCATCGGCTATCCTCTGTTGCTTGTGCCATATGTATCACTTACATATGATGTGATAGGGCGCGCGAGGCATGCCAGAAAAGCAAGAATTGAATATATCGTGCTTAGAGAAATGTTCTTGAACGCTGGCAGAATTGTTTCCATTTTGTGCTTTCTCCTGATTGTGGCCCTTCTGAAAGAGGATGTGGGAATTCCTTTGTCACTTGCGATATTGGGTATAGGACATCCTTTGATTTATTACTTTGTCAAGGATATCCGTTTTAAGGAGAAAGAAGGGGAAAATGAAACCATGGAAGAAGACGGCCAAAAACGGGTAACAGAACCGACCCTGTTAAAAGGCGAGAGATAATTTTTTTGCCAAAAAGGGGTTATCTGTAGAAAAAAGTCGAAAAAACCTTTAAAATGAAAACTGGCACTCTTACTTGAGTGTCTTTTCTTTCTGTAAATAGAAAAGGTGATGTTATGAGGAGAAATAAACCAAAAAAGCAAAATCATAAAGAGAAAAAGAAGTCGCTTCCGATCCGGCTGAATATTTTATTTTTAGCTGCCTTTGTTATATTTACCTGGATTATTGTGGAACTGGGCATCAAGCAGATCGTGCAAGGCGATGATTACAAAAACCAAGCGAATAAGCAGGAACAAAGTGAAGTCAGCTCAGCGGTACCACGCGGGAAAATTTATGATCGAAACTTTAATGCCATTGTGACAAATAAGGCTTTAAATGCAATCACATACACGAGATCTAAATCGACCACGCAAGAACAGCGCTTAAAGATCGCAAAAAAGCTGTCTGACATGATCAAAGTCGATACAAAAAAAGTAACAGAACGGGATAAAAAAGATTATTGGATTTTGACTAGACCGAAAGAAGCAAAAAAGCTCATTAGCTCTAAAGAAAGACAGCAGGTTGAAGACAAAAAAATATCCGATGACGATTTATACCAGCTTCAGCTAAAACGGATTACTGATAAGCAGTTGAATGAATTGACGGATAAAGATATGCAGATCCTCGCTATCAAAAGACAGATGGATTCGGGCTATGCATTGACCCCTCAATATATCAAAAACGAAGATGTATCAGCGAAGGAAATGGCAGTGGTAAGTGAACATTTAGACGAACTGCCAGGTGTTGATGTCACGTCCGATTGGGAACGTGAATATCCGTATAAAAACCTTCTTCGCTCAGTGCTCGGAAGTGTTTCCAGCTCTAATGAAGGATTGCCGTCCAACTTGCTCGACCATTATCTGTCGCTTGGCTACAGCCGTAATGACAGGGTCGGAAAAAGCTATTTGGAATACCAATACGAAAGCCTTCTGCAGGGCCAAAAAGCCAAAGTCGAAAATATCACAGATTCAAACGGCAATGTCACGGGAACGAAAACCGTTTCTGAAGGTAAAGCCGGTAAAGATCTCGTGCTTACGATTGACATTGATTTGCAAAAAGAAGTGGAAAAAATCATTGAGAAGAACCTCAAATCTGCTAAAGCAAGACCAAGCACGCAATTGTTAGACCGGGCATTCGTTGTCATGATGGACCCAAGAAACGGTGAAGTGCTTTCAATGGCGGGCAAGCAGATTAAACAAGAAAATGGGAAATATAAAATTGATGATTACGCTTTAGGTACAATGACGTCATCTTACGCCATGGGTTCAGCAGTCAAAGGGGCAACAGTCTTGACAGGCCTTCAAACCGGTGCCATCAACCTGAATACAGTTTTTCAGGATGAACCATTGTATATCGGCCAGGATAAAAATGGTAAAAAATCCTGGACTACTTTAGGACCTGTTAACATTCAAAGAGCCTTAGAGCAGTCTTCCAACGTATTTATGTTTAAAACAGCGATCGCGCTCGGAAAAGGTGAATATAAACCGCACCAGGCTTTACCGATTGATACGACGGCCTTTGATACGTTCCGTAATTATTTCAGCCAATTTGGATTAGGTGTCAAAACTGGAATTGATCTTCCGAATGAAATGACAGGCTATAAAGGAACAGACAGATTGACGGGATTCTTGCTTGACTATGCGATCGGGCAATACGACACATATACACCGCTGGAACTTGCGCAATACGTATCAACGATTGCAAACGGCGGATATCGCTTAAAGCCTCAGCTTGTAAAGGAAGTCAGAGAACCTGATGCTAAAAGAGGGATCGGTGCTGTCGTACAGTCCGTTCAGCCGGAAGTGCTGAATAAAATCGACATGAAGAGTGAATACATTAAAGAGGTTCAGGCCGGATTCAGACGGGTGATGACAAAAGGGACAGCTGCCAGCCAATTTGCTTCAGCGTCATATCAGCCTGCCGGCAAAACAGGAACAGCACAATCGTTCTATGATGGACCTGATAAATCAAAAACAGGAACAGCGACTTATAATACGACACTTGTTGCCTATGCACCGGCTGATAATCCTGAGATTGCGATCTCTGTAGTAGTCCCTTGGGCTTATATTGATTACAGCGCTAAATATACCATTACAAACGAAATCGGCAGGGAAGTAATGGATAAATATTTTGAGCTGAAATCGAAGCAGGACAAAGAAGATACTCAGCAAAAGAATAAAGACAAAATTGAAGAAAATGCAGAAAACACAACGTCTTCTGATAACTAAAAAGAAACGCTCACATGATGTGGGCGTTTTTTTTATACAAAAAAACGCACTGATTTACAAAACCTTAACATTCGGTTCAAACCCTTTTTACATAGAACCTTTACTCTATACGTGTAGGACAAATTACACATTATACGCAGGGGGAATTCAGGAAATGAAAAAAAACAAATTGGTGCTTATGCTTCTGATGGCTGCTTTTATAATGATTGCAGCTGCATGCGGAAATGCAGGAGAAAGTAAAAAATCGAATAGCGATTCTGCAAAAGGAGAAGAAAAGGCATCAGGTTCTTTAACCATTTCTGGTTCATCGGCCATGCAGCCACTAGTACTTGCAGCCGCGGAAAAATTTATGGAAGAAAACCCTGATGCTGATATACAGGTACAAGCTGGCGGTTCTGGAACAGGGCTTTCTCAAGTCTCTGAAGGAGCTGTTCAGATCGGGAATTCAGACGTTTTTGCTGAAGAAAAAGAAGGCATCGATGCAAAAGCGCTTGTCGATCATCAAGTCGCTGTAGTTGGTATGGCAGCAGCTGTAAACCCTGATGCTGGTGTGAAGGATATTTCAAAAGATGAATTGAAAAAAATCTTCACTGGCAAAATTAAAAACTGGAAAGAGCTCGGCGGCAAAGACCAAAAGATTACACTTGTAAACCGTCCTGATTCTTCCGGCACACGTGCTACATTTGTGAAATATGCGCTTGACGGAGCGGAGCCTGCAGAAGGCATTACTGAAGATTCCTCCAACACGGTGAAAAAAATCATTGCTGATACTCCGGGAGCGATTGGATATCTTGCATTCTCATATTTAACAGATGACAAAGTAACTCCTCTATCTATTGACGGTGTTAAACCTGAAGCGAAAAATGTAGCAACTGGCGAGTATCCGATCTGGGCTTATCAGCATTCTTATACAAAAGGTGAAGCGACAGGTTTAGCTAAAGAATTTCTTGATTATCTAAAGAGTGAAGACATTCAAAAAAGCATTGTTACTGACCAAGGCTACATTCCGGTTACTGATATGAAAGTGACACGCGATGCCAACGGGAAGCAAAGCTGATCTTAATAAAAAGAGGAGTGCGGGGACAACCGTTTCTCCTCTTAACACATTCATAGGAGTGTAAAACAATGATAAACAATAGAGAAAATATGTCTGTGAGCGAGCGTTTAATCAGCTCAAGGCAAAATCGGCAATTGGATGAAGTTCGGGGAAGAATGATTGTGACAGCATGTGCGCTGATTATGATTGCGGCATCTGTTGCAATCACCATTTTCCTCGGCGTGAAGGGGCTGCAATCTTTTCTTGTAAATGGTGTAAGCCCAATTGAATTCTTAACGAGCTTAAATTGGAATCCTACAGATAGTGATCCGAAATACGGAGTGCTGCCATTTATTTTTGGCTCATTTGCAGTAACGATTCTTTCTGCTCTAATCGCTGCGCCGCTTGGCATTGCAGGTGCAATTTTTATGACAGAGATTGCCCCGAATTGGGGAAAGAAAGTGCTGCAGCCGGTGATTGAGCTTTTAGTCGGTATTCCATCTGTTGTTTATGGATTCATAGGTCTTACAGTATTGGTGCCGTTTATCGCCCAGTTCAAATCGAGCGGAACAGGGCACAGTTTATTGGCGGGAACGATTGTCCTTTCCGTCATGATTCTGCCGACGATCACATCGATTTCTGCTGATGCAATGGCTTCTCTTCCGAAGAGTTTACGAGAGGGTTCTTACGCGCTCGGTGCGACAAGATGGCAGACAATCAGAAAAGTACTTGTGCCTGCAGCTTTTCCAACATTGATGACAGCTGTTGTGTTAGGCATGGCTCGGGCGTTCGGTGAAGCTTTGGCTGTTCAGATGGTCATTGGAAATACAAGAGTATTGCCGGAAAGCCTGTTTGACACTGCGGGAACGCTGACAACGATCATCACGCTGAATATGGGCCACACCACATACGGAAGTGTTGAAAACAATACGCTGTGGTCAATGGGACTTGTGCTTCTGGTGATGTCATTCTTGTTCATCCTGCTTATTCGCTACTTGTCATCTAGGAGGAAAGTGTAATGAACCGCAAAATAACAGATAAACTGGCGACCGGAATGTTTGGTTTGTGTGCAGCCATTATCGCTGCCATTTTAGTAGGTTTGTTTTCCTATATTATTATAAACGGTGTTTCTCAGCTCAGTTTGCAATTTATTACAACAAAATCGAGCGCCATTGCAGCTGGAGGAGGCATACGAGATCAGCTGTTTAACTCCTTTTATATTTTGTTTATTACAATGCTGATTACAATCCCGCTCGGTGTGGGCGGCGGAGTCTTCATGGCTGAATACGCGCCTAATAACAAAGTAACTGACTTCATCAGAACATGTATAGAGGTGCTTTCATCTCTTCCGTCTATTGTCATTGGGATGTTTGGATTATTGATGTTTGTCAACTTAACAGGCTGGGGATATACGATCATAGGCGGGGCGCTTGCGTTAACTGTTTTTAACCTTCCTGTCATGGTGCGTGTGACAGAAGACGCGATCCGTTCAGTCCCTAAAGATCTGAAGGAAGCCTCTCTCGCTTTAGGTGTATCACGCTGGCATACCGTAAAAACAGTTTTAATTCCAAGTGCGATTCCTTCTATCATCACAGGAGCAATTTTAGCGTCAGGAAGGGTGTTCGGGGAAGCGGCCGCATTATTATTTACGGCAGGCCTGACAACACCGCGTCTTAATTTTACGGAGTGGAACCCGTTTTCGGAAACATCACCGCTTAATATTTTCAGGCCCGCTGAAACACTTGCGGTCCACATTTGGAACGTCAATACACAAGGAATGATTCCGGATGCTGAAGCGATTGCCAACGGTGGTTCTGCCGTGCTGGTGATTTCTGTTCTTGTGTTTAATCTCGCGGCGAGATGGCTTGGCACGATGATCTACAAAAAGCTTACGGCAAATTAGAACGGAAAGAGGCGAAAAACATGTCTGAACAAATGGTAAAAGAAAAACCTGAGCGAGCTGTTATTGTTCCGAAGCAGAATCACGTGCTTGAGGTCAAAGATCTGTCTATTTTTTACGGAAATAAACAAGCCGTTCATCATGTAAACATGGATATTGAAAAAAATGCGGTGACTGCTTTAATTGGGCCGTCGGGATGCGGAAAATCTACTTTTTTGAGAAATATTAACCGAATGAACGATTTAATTCCATCTGCAAGAGCGGAAGGTGAAATCCTTTATGAAGGATTAAATATATTGGGCGGCAATATTAACGTTGTCAGCTTGAGAAGAGAAATCGGAATGGTTTTTCAAAAACCAAATCCATTTCCGAAATCGATCTATGCGAATATCACACATGCATTGAAATATGCCGGAGAGCGGAATAAAGCTGTTTTAGATGAAATTGTGGAAGAAAGTTTAACAAAAGCGGCCCTCTGGGATGAGGTGAAGGATCGTTTACATTCATCCGCACTCTCGTTATCCGGCGGCCAGCAGCAGCGTTTATGCATCGCGAGAACGCTTGCGATGAAGCCGGCTGTTCTTCTGCTTGATGAACCAGCTTCAGCGCTTGATCCGATTTCAAATGCGAAAATAGAGGAATTAATTACAGGATTGAAAAGAGAATACTCAATTATTATTGTCACGCACAATATGCAGCAGGCTCTGCGGGTTTCTGACCGGACGGCATTCTTTTTAAACGGCGAGCTTGTAGAATACGGACAGACCGAACAGATTTTCACGAGTCCGAAAAAGCAAAAGACAGAGGATTATATTAACGGGAAATTCGGATAGGAGGGCGGCAATGAGTATTGCTACCGAAGCTGTAATGAAACAGGAAGTCTATCAAGTCAATGGAATGAACTTATGGTATGGACAGCATCATGCTTTAAAAAATATCAATTTGAGCATTTATGAAAATGAGGTTACGGCGATTATCGGTCCATCCGGATGCGGGAAATCGACCTTTATCAAGACATTGAATTTAATGATTCAAATGACGCCAAATGTAAAGCTTGCAGGTGAGCTGAACTATAATGGCAGCAATATTTTAAAGGATAAAGTGGACATCGTGGATTTACGGAAAAATATCGGCATGGTATTCCAAAAAGGGAACCCGTTTCCGCAATCTATTTTTGATAATGTGGCTTACGGACCGAGAGTCCACGGCACCAAAAATAAGAAGAAGCTTCAGGAAATTGTGGAAAAGTCATTAAAAGACGTGGCGTTATGGGATGAGGTGAAGGATCGATTGCATACGTCCGCTCTTTCGCTGTCAGGGGGCCAGCAGCAGCGTCTTTGCATCGCCAGAGCACTTGCGACCAATCCTGATATTTTGCTGATGGATGAACCGACATCTGCACTAGATCCAATCTCAACGAGAAAAATTGAAGAACTCATTCTAGAGCTGAAAAATAAATATACAATTGTCATTGTCACGCATAACATGCAGCAGGCAGCAAGGGTTTCTGATCAAACCGCCTTTTTCTACATGGGCGAGCTTGTTGAATGCGACAATACGAATAAAATGTTCTCTAACCCGAAGGACCAAAGAACGCTCGATTACATTTCAGGAAAGTTTGGATGAAAAAAAACAGGCTGAGTCAGCCTGTTTTTTTATCGTGTTAACGTTTTTACGATCTTTTTGAAACTCATGTCTGATTTTACTTTAAACTCGCCGGCACGAATTTCTTTGTGATAGCCGGCATCAATGACATAGTCATTAAAGTCTTGAGCCGAAGAGATAATGCCCTCTTTTTCAAGAATAGCAGATACATCCGCAGTGCTCATGCCATCTTTAATTTTGAGCTTGTACGTTTTGACTTTGTCTGTTTTCGTGTCTGAGCTGCTGTCATCGGTCAACGATTTCTCTTTTGAATCAAGAAGTTTTTGATATTCATCACGGTTCACAGAAACCATTTTTTTAGAATCAAGGTAATTGTTCACGTCTTGTTCAGTTACTGTTTTATTTTCTTTTACAGCAGCGGCCTGGTCTTCGTCAGTCAGATAAAAAACAGCTGCAAGAACGGCTGTCGCTAAAATGATGCCGCCAGCAAATGCCTGAATGCCCCGTTTTGTCATACGAGCACCTTCTCATTATCTTTGATAATCGTATTCACGTCTTCCACTGATACATGCTCAGCTTTAGCAATCGCTTCAGCTGACATACCGTTATTATATTTAGAAAGTATTTGTTTAGCGATTTTTTGATTGATGTCGTTCTGCTTTGATTTGCGAATGACAAGGTTTGTTTCCAGTAATTCTTCCTCAAGCACTGTCATTTTCTTTTTGAGCTTGTAAATTTCCTGCATCGCAGAAAGCTGCAGTGTTTCGAGCTCCTGTTCTACATCTTTCATCGGGTCTCTTTGAGAATATGAGAATGCAATTAGCGCTATACTGACGATAAACAACGCAATAATAGCAATTTCCACGTTTCATCACCTTCTATTCTTTTTTTATCCTTCTTTTTTATACCATAAAACCAATAGTTTCTAAAGGAATTCGCGAAAAAAACGAGATTTTGTCGAGAAATCTTTCTTCGCTTCTTCTTCATGTAATGGTTTAATAGGAACACGAAGTGAACGATTGGAAAGGAGAATGTTAGGAGTCCATGGATAAACACCCATTTCCCTATAATATACGACATAAGCTTTCCTTTTTTAGGGACACATTCGACATGATCATTCAAAACGCTCACACCTTGACCGTAACCTGGGAAATCTCAGAAGAAACAATGCGGCTGGCTGAAGCGGTCCTTTTCGAAAAAACGCAGGATATGATAAAAGAATTGCGCATTGTCATCAAAAGAAAAGACATTGAAGCTGTCAGGACAAAACGCACAACGTATGATAAAGGAGAATGGACGATTAGACAGGCGGCTGGTGATGCTGTATATCGGGCTGAATACAGAATTGTGAATTCAATGAATGTCTCTCTCAAGCTTGCCGGTACAGACGACATCTATCTTGATGAAAATGGGATTCGTCATATAAACAGTTTTCAGATTGAAGAAGCGCACACCAGGTGGGAGGCGCAATTTTCTGCATACACCTGTTATGGGAGAGGGGAAAAAGAACGGTGAACATTCTCATGCTTTCACCCGAACATCCCGATGAGCCGAAAAGCGGGCTCGGTGTCCATTTAAACCGCCTCATTTCCTATTTAAACCCTCATATCAACATTACGTTTTTTACTCCGAGCGGGCAGCTGTTTTCGTATGCGAAGTTTGAAGATTACATAGCTGATGCTAACTTTACAATGGTTCGCCATGTGTTATCACACAATAAACGCTTTGATCTGATTCATGCCCATGATGACACAACTGCCCCTGCCGCCCAGTATTTGAAACAACGGCTTGGCCTTCCGCTTGCTGCGACAATCCACGGTCTTGAAAGCGAAAGGAAGAAGGTGTGCCGAGAAGCCCCACACCCATACAGGCTCATGACCGAACGGCTCCTTATAGAATCCGCTGATGCATTGATCGTATTAAGCACATTTATGAAGCGGTCTCTTGATAAGGCGGCACATAAGAAAATAACCGTTATCCCGAGTCCTGCATCTATGGAGAAAGAGAAGGGGAAAATCCCGAGAAGCATGAATAGAAGATTCCTCTTTTCATATGGAAGGTTTGTTCCGGAAAAAGGATTATCGCAGCTGTTAAAGGTGTTTGCCATCTTGAAGCAGCGTCAGCCTGACCTCTATCTAGTGCTGGCTGGGGAGGGGCCGTCTCTGTCCTGCTATGAGAAATTGGCTGCGGCATATAACCTGAAGGATCGCGTCATGTTTCTGCCGTTTCTCAATAGGAAAGATATCAGAACGTTACTGTCTCACTGTGAAATGGCTGTTTTCCCTAGTTCTTATGAACCGTTTGGGCTTGCCGCGCAAGAAAGCATGGAACAAGGTGTGCTGACTGTCGTTTCTCGGTCAGGTGGTTTTTGTGATTATGCGGTTCATGACAAAACGGCAATCATCGCTGATTTTACGCTCGTACAGGAAGCGGCTGATCTGCTGGACAGTTTTTTAAAAGACCGGGAAAAAGCCCGCCGGATAAAAGAAGCTGGCAGACAACAAGTGTTCAAGCTCCACCACCCCCGACTCATTATGTCATCATATTTGCAGCTTTATGAGCGTATCTTCAATAATTCAGCAATTCATTGAAAAACAGCCTAGCATTCCGTCCATTATAGTGGTATTATATATAAGTCTGAATAAGTAAATGATTTTAGTTTGGAGGGAAAATAATGCGCGTTAATATTACTTTGGCTTGCACTGAATGTGGTGAGCGTAACTATATTTCTAAAAAGAACAAACGCAACAATCCAGACCGCGTTGAATTTAAAAAATATTGCCCACGTGATAAAAAATCTACGTTACACCGTGAAACAAAATAACAGCTTTGCTGTTTGAGGTGTAAGAAAAAAGCCAGAGCTTTGAAAAAGGTTCTGGCTTTTTTTCTATTCCGAGGGGGATGAGAGATGAAATCACAATTAAGAAAAAAGACAATGCAGGCACTGTCTGCTTTATCAAGTGATGATCTGCTTCAAAAAACGGAACGTATGTATAAGTACTTGTTTTCTCTGCCGGAGTGGCAAAATGCCGGCACCATTGCGGTCACCATCTCCAGAGGATTAGAGATACCGACGCGTCCTGTCATTGAGCAGGCTTGGGAAGAAGGGAAACAAGTTTGCATCCCAAAATGCCATCCGGACACGAAGAAAATGCAATTTCGCACATATCAGACTGATGATCAGCTCGAAACCGTGTACGCCGGACTGCTCGAGCCGGTAATTGAAAAAACAAAAGAAGTAAACCCATCACAAATTGACTTGATGATCGTTCCAGGTGTTTGTTTTGATGTTAACGGGTTTAGGATCGGCTTTGGAGGCGGCTATTATGATCGCTATTTAAGTGAATATGAAGGGAAGACAGTCTCTTTGCTTTTGGAGTGCCAGTTGTTTGGGCACGTACCCCGTCTGCCGCATGACATCCCGGTACATAAGCTGATAACAGAGGATCGGATTATTTCTTGTTTTTCATAACTTTCCTGTCCCTTATTCGAGAATAAATAAGGTAGAATAACAAACCCTATTGGCAGGAGGGATATCATGAAAAAACTTTTGATATATGCCATTTTCGCGGTTTCTGCCGTCATGTTTTATCAAAATCGCTACCGTCTTATGAATACTGTACTCAGCCAGCCAGGAATCAGGCGGTCTTTTATCCATTTGTTTTTAAGAATTCCATTTATCCGCAATAAGTTTATACAGCAAGCTTTCTAAAATCCCGTGAAAAACGGGATTTTTTTCTTTCAGTAGGCGTTTCGGAGCGCCAGCTGTTATAATGAAAAAAAACTATTGGAGCGGTAAACATGTTTTTGCTGGAGTATACATATTGGAAAATTGCGGCGCACCTGGTGAATAGCGGGTATGGCGTCATACAAGCCGGTGAGTCAGATGAAATATGGCTGGAAGCGCCGGACAAGTCCTCTCATGATCTAGTTCGTCTTTATAAGCACGATCTTGATTTCCGTCAAGAAATGGTTAGAGACATCGAAGAGCAGGCCGAACGAGTAGAACGAGTCAGACATCAATTGGGCAGACGAAGGATGAAGTTGCTGAACGTGTTTTTTTCAACGGAAGCCCCAGTTGATGACTGGGAAGAGATTGCAAAAAAAACTTTTGAGAAGGGAACTGTGTCAGTTGAGCCGGCGATCGTTAGAGGAACGATGCTTCGAGATGATCTTCAAGCGGTTTTTCCATCATTTCGTACAGAAGATTGTTCAGAGGAACACGCTTCGTTTGAAAACGCGCAAATGGCGCGAGAACGCTTCCTTTCGCTAGTGCTGAAACAAGAAGAACAGAGAAAAACTGAAGCGGCGGTTTTTCAAAACGGAAAACCGACTTTTACATATTTATTTATTGCGCTTCAGATCCTGATGTTTTTCTTGCTCGAAATAAACGGAGGCAGCACTAATACGGAGACACTGGTGGCTTTTGGAGCAAAAGAAAACAGCCTGATTGCACAAGGAGAATGGTGGCGGCTTCTGACACCGATCGTGCTTCACATCGGCATAGCGCATTTAGCTTTTAATACGCTGGCTTTATGGTCGGTTGGTACAGCGGTTGAGCGGATGTATGGATCGGGGAGATTTTTGCTGATTTATCTGGCTGCTGGCATTACGGGTTCGATTGCGAGTTTTGTGTTCAGCCCGTATCCTTCGGCAGGGGCATCAGGAGCCATATTCGGATGCTTAGGTGCATTACTGTATGTTGCTTTGTCTAATCGAAAAATGTTTTTAAGAACTATAGGAACCAATATTATTGTCATTATTATCATCAATCTGGGCTTTGGTTTTGCGGTTTCGAATATTGATAATTCAGGACATATCGGCGGCTTGATTGGCGGCTTTTTCGCTGCAGCAGCACTGGGGTTGCCTAAAGCCGGAGCCTTTAGAAAAAGATTGTTGTCAGCGGTTTTGCTGATTGCTTTGGCTGTTGGATTTTTATATTACGGATTGCATTCGCCTTCACACCAGGAGTCAGCGCTGATTCAGCAGGCAAGCGAGCTGTATCAGGAAGGAAAGTATGAAGAAGTAACAGAATTGCTGAACGGAGAAGCAGCGCAAAAAGATGCCTCTGCCGATCTTTTGAAAATTCTTGCTGTTTCTGATATTCAAATCGGCGAATATGATCAGGCGGTTTCCCTTTTGGAACGAGCAGTGAAAAAAGAACCTAAAGACCATGCTTCCTATTACAATTTAGCGTTATTGTATGCGGAAAAAAATGAGCTTGCACAAGCAGAAAAGGCCATCCAGACGGCTGTGAAACTGAAGCCGAAGGAGCAGCGCTACAAGGAGCTGCAGCGGCAAATTGAAAACAATAAAGAATCATAGAGGTGGAATATGGAAAGGAAGCTGGCTTTTTTGTCAGCGTTTTCTTCTTGACTGACCGCTTCCTTATGAATACGCTTATGATAGTTAAGTTCAAGAAATGGTGAGGAAAATGAATACATTTTATGATGTGCAGCAGCTGTTAAAAACGTTTGGCCACATTGTTTATTTTGGAGACAGAGAGCTTGAAATTGAGTTTATGCTGGATGAATTAAAGGAATTATACATGAACCACATGATTGAAAAGGAGCAGTGGGCCAGAGCGGCAGCTGTCCTTCGAAAAGAATTGGAACAAACAAAAAACGGAAGAGATTTTTATAAAGGCTAAGGTGATAAAAATGGACGAGATATGGTTTGCGGGCATTGACCTGGGAGGAACGACGATTAAACTCGCTTTTATTAATCAATATGGCGAAATTCAGCATAAGTGGGAAGTTCCGACTGATAAAACCGGCGACACGATTACTGTCACAATTGCAAAAACAATCGACAGCAAGCTGGATGAGCTGCAAAAACCGAAGCACATCATCAAATACATCGGAATGGGTGCACCAGGCCCTGTAGATATGGCGGCAGGAGTGGTTTATGAAACAGTAAATCTAGGGTGGAAAAATTATGCTTTGAAAAACCATCTGGAGACAGAAACCGGCATCCCAGCTGTTATAGAAAATGACGCGAATATTGCTGCGCTCGGGGAAATGTGGAAGGGAGCGGGTGATGGCGCAAAAGACGTCATTCTCGTGACGCTTGGCACAGGAGTTGGCGGCGGCATCATTGCAAATGGTGAAATTGTACATGGCATAAATGGCGCCGGCGGAGAAATCGGCCATATTTGCAGCATCCCTGAAGGCGGAGCGCCCTGCAATTGCGGCAAAACGGGCTGTATCGAAACAATTGCGTCAGCAACCGGAATTGTAAGAATTGCAAAAGAAAAAATAGCAAATGCTAAAAAGACGACACGTTTACAAGCAACCGAACAATTGTCAGCGCGGGATGTGTTTGAAGCGGCGGGTGAAAATGATGAAATTGCCCTTGAGGTGGTTGATTATGTAGCCAAGCACCTTGGTTTGGTGCTCGGAAATTTGGCAAGCTCGCTTAATCCATCCAAAATCGTTCTTGGCGGCGGCGTATCGAGAGCCGGAGAACTGCTGAGATCAAAAGTCGAGAAAACATTCCGCAAATGCGCGTTTCCGCGGGCAGCCCAAGCTGCTGATATTTCAATCGCAGCACTTGGAAATGATGCCGGCGTTATCGGAGGCGCTTGGATCGCTAAAAATGAATGGCTGAAACATCAAAATTGTTAAAATTGTGTAAATGAAATTGATTTTTTGTTGTGCTCAGGTTAAGATTTAATTTGATGTGTTAATGAGAATGTTGGGAATAGACTGATTTTTTTGAGCGTGCTGCATAGGAGGTTGAAATGCGAAAAACGTTTTTTTCGAAGATTTCATTTATGCTGATTGCCATTTTATTGATGTGGCTGAAAACGTATGCTGTTTACAAAACCAGTTTTCATATTAAAATCGACAATCTAACACAGGAATTTATTCTGTTTATCAACCCATTGAGTTTTTTGTTGCTTATTTTTGGCCTCAGCCTGTTTTTGAAAGGCAAAAACAGAAATCGCTATATTATCGCGATGAGCTGTCTTGTCACGTTTGTATTGCTGGCAAATATGGTTTTTTACCGTTTTTACAATGATTTCTTAACAATCCCTGTTCTTTTTCAAACGAGCAATATGGGTGATCTCGGAAGCAGCATCGGAACACTTCTTGAGCCGACAGACCTCCTATTAGCTGTAGATATTGCGGTTTTAATATGGCTTCACATCCGGCAAAAAGCTTTTCAATCGGACATTCCCTCAACGAAAAATGAACGGGCGGCTTATTTTTTGTTCGTTGCTTCTGTTTATTTCTTCAACCTAGGCTTGTCTGAGGCGGAAAGACCTCAGCTATTGACACGCTCATTTGACAGAGAAATGCTTGTTAAAAACATTAGCCTGTTTAATTTTCATATTTACGATGGCGTTCTTCAGTCAAAGCAATCCGCACAGAGAGCGTTGGCAGACAGCAACAGCCTGACGGAGATTGAAAACTACGTAACCGCTAATGCGAAGGATGCCAACAAACGCTTATTCGGCGCTGCAAAAGGAAGGAACGTCATTCTCGTATCCTTAGAGTCGACGCAAAGCTTCGTGATTAATGAAAAATTGAATGGAGAAGAAATCACGCCTTTTCTGAATGACTTTATAAAACAGAGCTACAACTTTAATAATGTTTACCACCAAACAGGCCAGGGGAAAACCTCGGATTCTGAATTTATCGTGGACAATTCACTGTATCCGCTTGGACGAGGTGCCGTATTTTTTACGAATGCGGGCAATCAATATATGGCCGCTCCTGAAATTTTGAAAAACAGCGGATACTATTCAGCGGTGCTCCACGCTAATAATAAGAGCTTTTGGAATCGTGATTTAATGTACGACTCATTTGGATATGATTCGTTTTTTGATATTAACTCGTATGATGTAACTGACGAAAATTCAGTCGGCTGGGGACTTAAGGATAAAGAATTTTTTGAGCAGTCTTCAGAGCTGATGAAAAATCTGCCTCAGCCGTTTTACTCGAGGCTGATTACACTGACGAACCACTTCCCGTTTGATCTTGATGAAGAGGATCAATTGATTGATGAATATGATTCAAGCAGCCAGACGCTAAATAAATATTTTCCGACAGTGCGTTATCAGGATGAGGCGCTGAAACGGTTTATCGAAAAGCTGAAGGAAGACGGGTTATACGACAACTCTGTTATTGTATTATATGGTGACCATTATGGTATATCAGAAAACCATAATGAAGCGATGGGGCAGTTTTTAGGAAAAGAAATAACCCCATTTGAAGAGGTACAGCTCCAAAAAGTGCCGCTGGTCATTCATATTCCGGGTATTACTGATAAAAAGCCGCAAACCATTGAAACAGTAGGCGGGCAGATTGATATCAGGCCGACGCTGATGAATCTTTTAGGGATTGATACGAAAGATCAAATTCAATTCGGCAACGATCTGCTTTCAGACGAAAAACTGGACTTCACGGTGCTCCGGGACGGGAGCTTTATCACAGATCAGGTTGTTTATACAGACGGTGCGTGTTATGACAAAGAGACGGGAAAACCGTTAGAAGAGACAAAACAATGTGAAGCATTTGCTGATAAAGCAAAACAGGAGCTATCACTTTCTGATGAAATCATTTATGGGGATTTGTTGCGATTTTATGACCAGAAAAGGCTGGACAATTCGTCAAAACGGAAAGAAAAACAAATGCTTGATCAGGCATCGTAATCACAATGTCTCCCGCGTCAAAGTGAGCGGGAGGCTTTCTTTTTTTAAATACGCTGTCATATAGTAACAAAAAAGGGGGATGATGATGGCGTTTATTACGGTGAAACCTGAGATCAAGAACAATTTGGCCAGAGTGGCGAAAGAACTGAAGATAGACGAGGAATTGCTTAAAAGTGCAAATCGCTCCGCACAAAAACATCAATTGTATTGCCCTGGTTATGTGATAGAGGAGCATAGCGGCAAAGAGCTTCAAACCATTCAGGACATAAAGGGCTTTTTACAGCCTCGGCAGCTGAAACTTTCTGATAGCTGGATTGAGCAAGAGAAAATCTATGATGATTCAGCTGTTGAAAAGGAAATAAAGAAGATTATTGATGTTTTTCCGTTTGTCTCATGCCGGGAAATTGGCCGTTCTGTACTCGGCAGGCCTATCTGGGAGCTGAAGGCTGGTGGGGAGCATGCCGTAAAAAAGGTCCATATGAACGCGTCATTTCATGCGAATGAGTGGATTACAACGTCTGTCCTGCTAAAATGGTTTAAGGAATACTGTATGTCATTATGCTGCAATTCGCCTTTCTTTGGCTTTTCTCCCATAAAGCTGTTTAACAGCACATCCTTATCCCTCGTTCCTCTTGTCAATCCGGATGGCGTTGATCTTGTTTTAAACGGATCAGAAGTCATGGGAGCCAGAAGAGATGAGCTCGAAAGGCTAAATGAACATCGTCCAAATTTTAATGAATGGAAGGCGAATATAAACGGGGTTGATTTAAATAAACAATTTCCATCATTATGGGAAATTGAAAAATACCGAAAACCGACAGCACCCAGCTACCGCGATTTTCCGGGAATCTCTCCGCTTACGGAGCCGGAATCTATTGCGATGTACCGGCTGATCACGGAGAATCCGCCTGACAGACTGCTGGCTCTTCATACTCAAGGAGAAGAAATTTATTGGGGCTATAAAGGCCTTGAGCCTGAGGAATCTGCTGCCGTCATAAAGGAGTTTGAGGAGTTAAGCGGGAACATTTATAAGGGAGTAAGGGATATAGATAGCTATGCTGGATTTCGTGATTGGTTTATTCACCATTATTTTAAGGAAGGGTATACGGTGGAACTTGGAAAAGGCCAAAATCCTTTGCCGTTTCAGCAGTTTTCACACATATATAACGCCACAAGTGGTATCTTGTGGAGGGCGTTATTTTTTCATGAGTAACTGAAACTTTTTCTTTTTTCTGCCGAAGCAAATATGAGAAAATAAAGATGATCGGAGGGGAATGCTGATGAGATCAGTTTGTTTTATTCTGCTGGCGGTATTGCTGTTTAGTTTATCGGCATGCGAACCATCTCATCAGCAGCAAAAACAGGCATCGGCGGCAAAAGATGAGAAAAAAGACATCATACCGCTTTCCGCGGAAAAAGCGGATGGGGCGGAAGGCTGGCTGAATAACAGCACAATATTATATACTGCGTCTAATCCGACGAAAACAGAGCTTTTTGCGTACCGCATCTTTACAGGCAAAGCGAAAAAGCTCTATCAAACGGATGGTCAAATCGTTGATGTTCAAATCAATGCGAGGGAGCAGATGATTCTGCTGCAAATCACACATAGCCAAAAGACGGCAGTGGTTTTGCTTAATGCAGAAGGAGAGACGCTTTACGAAAAAGATTACGAAACGTATGAGCTTGAAGCTGCTTGGAATCAGTATGATCCTTATCAAATGATGGTGACGGAATTCAATGAAAACTGGGATTTCCATACATATCAGGTGAATGCTAAAAAAGACGAATCTTTCTTAAGCCCAGTACAGGTTCCGTTCATTCATTGGACATCCAAAAATACATTTGATTATGTAAAAGAGGGAAGAGACGATAAAACAGGGCCTTTATATACGTTCGATACAGCTTCTAAGACGGAACAGAAGCTTGAGGATGACGTTCTATTCTTCGATTCTTTCCATCAAATGAGTTTTACTGTCAAATCAGCTTCCGGAGGAAAAGGGACGTATCAGTTTAAAACGCCGCAATCAACATCACCTGTTACAGCGAAATGGCCGCTCCAAGCGAAATATACAAGTTTGGCTCCAATGGAGTATGACTATGATGAAGCAGGAGGCCTGTTTTATACATTCAAACAAAGCGGCGATGCATATAAGCTCGCAGCAATCAATGTAGCATCGGGAGAGACAAAAGATCTTGTGTCTCTGCGGGAAATGGAGCCGATTCAAATATCTCCGAACGGGAAATATGCGTTATACGGCTTTCATTTTGAGCAAATTATTTTATTGAAATCACATGAAACGAAGCAACTTATCATTGATCAAAAGGAGATGGAATAACGATGGCTATCGCAGATGTAACCATTATCCCAATCGGTACGGAAACACCCAGTGTCAGTGCTTACGTAGCCGATGTGCAAAAGATATTAGAAGGATATCAAGCAGAAGGGAAAATCAAATATCAGCTGACACCGATGAATACGCTGATCGAGGGAGAACTCAGTGACCTTTTTGCAGTCATTCAGGCAATTCACGAAGCGCCATTTCAAAAAGGATTGCACAGAGTGGCAACGAATGTCCGCATCGATGACAGGCGTGACAAAAAAACGACGCTTGAGAGCAAAATAGAAAGTGTCAATAAACATTTACAGCCATAAAAATAAACCTGTATCCGATCGGATACAGGTTTTAATGTGCGGTTGGATACCCGCTGTTTATTACGGTCATCACGGTAAACCATCCAAAGACAAATAAGGTGGCACCGGCTAATAAAAACCCGAGTATATTTTTATTTCTAACAGAACGCAAGACTCCCCATAAAGCGAAAAGAGCGACAAGGCCGAAAATCACGACAAGTAACATAACACAGCCCCCTTTACATTGAAAAACCTGCAATTCTTTCCAGTTTTATTCTACCTGTTTTTTATAGGTTTGTCGATAGCGTTTTCATTGCAATTGTTTGAATCTTTTTTAAAAAACCCTCATAATAAGAGCATAAAAAAGAAAGAGGTGATAATAGTGAAATGGAGACGAATGCCAGTAGGGCCGATTCAAGCGAATGCATATTTTCTCATCAATGATGATCAATGCCTGATTTTTGATCCGGGCGGCGAGGGACATAAAATCAATCAATACATAAAAGAAAAAGGACTGACGCCTTTAGCCATTTTGCTTACACATGCCCATTTTGACCATATTGGGGCGCTTGATGAAGTGAGAGAAAAATGGGATATCCCTGTTTACCTGCATCAAAATGAAAAAAATTGGCTTACGGACGCTTCTTTAAACGGCTCCGGCATGCTGCGAGGGATAGAAGTCACAGCTAAGCCTGCAGATCATCTAATTGAAGGCGACGGTGAGTTGAATATCGGGCCGTTTCATTTGGAAACATTATTTACGCCGGGACATTCACCAGGCAGTGTGTCTTACTACGTGAAAGATGCAGACTTGGTCATCTCCGGAGATGTTTTGTTCCAAGGCGGTATAGGACGTACGGATTTAATAGGCGGCGATCAAGAGACGCTGCTGACGTCCATTCATGAAAAACTGCTTACACTTCCGGAACACACGCTGGTGTTAAGCGGCCATGGACCTGAAACAGACGTACTGACTGAGCAGGACCAAAATCCGTTTTTAAATGGGTTTTCATTGTAAAAAAAGAGACAAACCGATAAGGTTTGTCTCTTTCTGCATTTAATGGCCTCCGCCGCCGGGCACCATAATAAAAATTGAGTAATATGTAAAGCCGGCGAAGAAAATTGTTAAATAAGCGCCAAAAATATAAATATACATGCGTTCGGTTAAGTTCAAATACGATAGAAACACAAATAAGATCGTCTGTCCAAAAAATAAAAGGGAAGCATCTTTCATATCACCTAAATAAAACATGACTGCAAAAATTCCCGTCCAAAATCCTAACACCCGGAACATGCGATTCATTTTTATCCCCTCCCGAGAGTCCCTCTGACTGTTATTATAATAGATCACACCTAGAAATGTAAACATTTTCATTATTAATATACAAATGGAATTTGTCCCTTTGATTGTGTTTTCTATTGTATGAATGTTTTTTAAAAAATAATCCGAAAAAAGTTCTGTAAATGGTTTAAATGAAAAATGATCCGGGTAGTTATTCTACAAAGAGATGGTTAACTGAGGAGGAAAAAACGAATGGAACAACAATTAACTTTTTACTCATATCCAAGCTGCACGTCATGCCGAAAAACAAAACATTGGCTTAAAGCACATCAAATTGAATTTAACGAACGGCATTTATTCAGAGAAACCCCGACAAGAGAAGAATTAAAGTACATTTTATCGTTAACGACAGAAGGAATTGATGAAATTTTGGCGACAAGAAGCCAGACTTTCAAAAATTTAAATTTAAACATTGAAGAAATGACGGTAAATGAGGTGCTGGAACTTTTAATCGAGAAGCCGAAGCTTTTGCGACGCCCGATTCTAGTAGACAACAAAAAGCTGGTGATTGGTTATAACCCGGGAGAACTGTTGAAGTTATCGAAGAAGAAAACGGTTCATCAATCTGCATGATGAAAAACCGAAGATCCGCTGATTTATTCGAATCAGCTTATCTTCGGTTTTTCACCTGTTCAGAAACTGGGCTAGCTGGATTCGAACCAACGATCACGGAGTCAAAGTCCATTGCCTTACCGCTTGGCTATAGCCCATTGAATCTAAACATAGTATGTGTAAAGGCAGACGCGTTATACATATATAGCGTACATTTTTCAAAAACAGGAGGGAGCTCATTAAGATGATAGCTCTTGATCAGCACTTAACAGAGCACAAAGAAGATATCACGCAACAATGGCTGGAAGTTTGTACGTCAAAAGGCAGCTGGCTGTATTCAGCGAAAGATCAGCAAAAACTAGAACAAAAGTTAAAAGACCAGCATGAATTATTGGTGACCATCGTAGCAAAATCCCTTAGAAAAGAAGACGTAGAGGATGAGCTCAACCGGTGGTCTCTTCAATGCGCCAGAGACCGTGCCGTTCATGAAGTGACGGTTACACAAAGTGTCGGCCAGTTTAACACTTTCAGGCACATCATGTTTGAATGGATTCAGAAATTCAGCGAAGCTTCTTCTCAAGACATCAGCATTCAGGAATTTTATGAGTGGAGCCGGATCTTGAATCAAAACATTGATGAGATCATCGAAGTGTTTACGGAAGAATATCACCAGGTGACCATGATACAATTAAACGCGCAAAAAGAAATGATTAATGAATTGAGTGCGCCGATTATGCCGATTACTGATGGAATTGGGATTCTTCCGCTTGTCGGTGAAATTGATACGCACAGAGCGAGGACGATTTTGGAGTCTGTGCTGGAGCAGTGCTCAGCGTTAAAGCTCTCGTATTTATTTTTAGATATTTCGGGCGTTCCTATCGTTGATACCATGGTAGCCTATCAAATTTTTAAAGTGATTGACAGCACCAAATTGCTCGGCATTGAGACGATTATTTCAGGAATCAGGCCGGAAATTGCCCAAACTGTCGTGAAGCTGGGTCTGGATTTTTCGAATGTGAAAACCGAGCAAAGTCTTGCTAAAGCCCTGGCCAATAAAGGGTTTAAAATAAAAGAGTGTTGATGCCTTTGCCATGTTTATCTTGAAAGATAGCAGCTGAACAGCCTTTCACGGGCTATTCAGCTTTTTTAACTTCTATAAATAAAATGTGATGGCTGTTGATGTCTTTTACCTTAAAAGAGTAGCCATCATATTCTATGGTACTTTCAGGCTCAGCGTCTATGTTTTGTGTCAAAAACCAGCCGCCCAAGGTGTCTACTTCAGCGTCTGATAAATCAGTTCCAAGCAGGCTGTTAACATCGCTGATTAATAATTTTGCATTTAACAAGTAATGATCCTTTCCAAGTTCGCGGATATGAGGCACTTCATCCGCATCAAATTCATCACGGATTTCTCCTACAATTTCTTCGATAATATCCTCGACAGTGACCAAACCGGACGTCCCGCCATATTCATCTATGAGGATCGCCATATGAGTGCGTTCCTTTTGCATTTTCAGCAGTAGTTTATAAATAGGAATCGTCTCAATGACATGGATAACGGGCTGTACGAAAGGTTCAATTTGATGCTTCTTGATTGAAAAATCTTTCGTCAGCATGGAAAACAGCACTTCTTTCATATTAATCACGCCAATGACGTTATCTTTATCCTCTCTTACAACTGGGTACCGTGTATATTTTGTTTGCTTGACTGTTTCCTGAAGATTTGAAATGGAGTCTTCATCTAGTGACAAACTGACCATTTCATTTCGCGGCACCATAATTTCCTTTGCCATTCGTTTATCAAAGGTGAAGATATTATTCATGTACTTTAATTCACTTTTTCTGATCTCGCCGCTTTTATAGCTTTCAGCCAATAGGACCCGAAGTTCTTCCTCTGTATAAGCCAGCTCATGCTCTGATGCCGGCTTCAGCCCAAACACTCCTGTAATCAATCGGGCAGAGTGGTTCAACAGCCAAATGAATGGAAACATGATCTTATAAAACCAAATAAGCGGTTTAGCGAACAACAAGGTAATGCTTTCTGCTTTTTGAATGGCGAAACTCTTTGGCGCCAGCTCCCCGATAACGACATTTAAATACGTAACCGCTAAAAATGCGATGACGAGTGAAAGCAGGTGGGTAAGCGATTCATTTAAGCCTGCTTTATGAAAAAGCGGTCGAAGCAGAGTTTGCACAGTCGGTTCCCCAAGCCATCCCAGTCCTAAAGCTGCGACTGTGATGCCCAGCTGACAGGCTGATAAATATTCATCAAGGTGAGTGATGACATGCTTTGCCGCTTTAGCACCTTTCTTTCCTTTTGCGACAAGCTGATCAATTTTGGATCGCCGCACTTTTACGATTGAAAATTCTACGGCAACAAAAAATCCTGTTAACAAAATGAGAATAGCGACTGCTAGTAAATTGATAAATTCCAAAACAACTGCCTTCTCCAAGGAAGGCATGCACCTCCCTTTTCCGATGTCTTTCTACATTCCATACCACCTAAAAATGCTCATAAAACATGTGTTGAAGCGGCAGACTGGTTTAGTGACGCGGTTATTGGGCAATTAAAGAATAAAGAACAAAAGTTTGGAGGATCTTGACATGAAGGCACATACAGGAAAGGATTGGTTTTGGTACCAAATGGGGCCTCAAGAAAGAAGTAAGGCAAGAGATCTAATCCATTTTTCTCACTGGCCTCAGTGTGAAAAGTGGTTTGAAAATAACCACCACGTTAATTTTTTGCGAGTAGATACAACTGAAACGGAAAATGAAGCGGTATTTGGGTCGATTGTTTATGATCAGGGGCTTGGTGAAGAAAAAGACCATACTGTTTTTCACTTTTATATCACCAGACATTATTTTTTTACAATCAACTTTGACTTTTCGATTTTGAGAGAGATTAAAGGCAAAGAAGTTGTCCGGCAAATGGAACGAGCGGACAATGCGATAGAGGGGTTTTTAATTCTGCTCGGCGAACTAATGAATGCGTATTTAATCGGTGTTGATGAATTTGAAGTAAAGCTGAGAAAGCTCAGATGGCAGATTAAAGACGACAATAGCAAAAGCATTTTAAACCGCGTCCATCTCCTGCGCCATGAACTGATGATTTGGAAAAATTTAATATTAAGCGCCAAAAAAATTGAAATGGCGTTGAAAGAAACTTTTTTACCTCAAAATGAAGGGAAAAAGGATTATCAGCGGACACAACTGAAGATTGACAGGGGATTTACATATATCAGCGAATTTGAAGGGGAGCTTAACAATCTGCTGCATTCAGAGGAAGTCATTACCTCACATAGGGGAAATGAAATTGTAAAAGCACTGACCATTTTTACGACGCTTTTTACGCCGATTACAGCTCTGGGTGCCTTATGGGGGATGAACTTTTCAGTGATGCCGGAACTGAATTGGAAATACGGATATCTCTTTTCTCTCTTATTGATTGTCACATCTACAGTTCTGATCTATCTCTATTTGAGAAAAAAAGGCTGGACGGGAGATATGCTGCAGGAGCGGAAGAAGAAAAAGAAACCTCGAAAAAGGCGGATTCTATAGGATGTTTCATATTTTGTGCAGCGTGCCCCGCTTTTTCACCAGACATATCAGGGTGACCGGATACGATGTCAAGGTGCTTATGGCAGAGCATCAAATCCGCAGTTTATCGATTCTTGAAAATGACCAAATGACCGGTATATTGTTGCATTAGGCGACCTTTCCGTTGAAAAAGATACTGGTCAAAAAGCGAAAACAGCATAATGAAAATGGAATCAAGCAGGCATGGTGACCATGTCTGCTTTTTTATTATTGGGAAAATTATAATGAAAGGGGAACATTCAGTTGAAAAATTTTTTTCTTGCCAGAAAGAATTGGTTTTTCAGCATATAACCTCTCACAAAATCACGTTTTCCCTGTTTGATTACCTTTTCTTCTTTTTCTACAATATGCGTTGAAAGGAGAGGGAATCAAATTGGATTCAATAGAAAAGGTAAGCAAAAACTTGATTGAAGAGGCATATCTAACAAAGGCTTCTGATATTCACATCGTGCCGAGGGAGCGGGACGCTATCATTCATTTTCGGGTCGATCATGCCTTGCTGAAAAAAAGGGACATGAAAAAAGAAGAGTGCGTAAGGCTGATTTCACATTTTAAATTTCTTTCAGCAATGGATATAGGTGAAAGGCGAAAGCCGCAAAACGGTTCGCTTACGTTAAAGCTGAAAGAGGGAAATGTTCATTTAAGAATGTCAACGCTGCCCACAATTAATGAAGAAAGCCTCGTGATCAGAGTGATGCCCCAATACAATATCCCTTCGATTGATAAATTGTCGCTATTTCCGAAGACAGGAGCCACATTACTCTCGTTTTTAAAACATTCCCATGGCATGCTCATTTTTACCGGGCCAACTGGTTCAGGGAAGACTACCACACTATACTCTCTCGTTCAATATGCAAAAAAACACTTTAATCGAAATATTGTCACATTAGAGGACCCTGTTGAAACAAGGGACGAAGATGTTCTTCAGGTTCAGGTGAATGAAAAAGCCGGTGTAACTTATTCCGCAGGTCTGAAAGCAATTTTGCGCCATGACCCCGATATGATTATTTTAGGTGAGATCAGAGACGCGGAAACAGCTGAAATTGCGGTGCGGGCAGCGATGACGGGACATCTGGTACTAACGAGCCTTCATACGAGAGACGCAAAGGGCGCAATTTACAGACTGCTTGAATTCGGTATCAATATGAATGAAATCCAACAGACTGTCATTGCAATAGCGGCTCAGCGCTTGGTTGATTTGGCTTGCCCGTTTTGTGAAAACGGATGTTCATCAGTGTATTGCCGACAGTCACGAAATACCAGGAGAGCTAGCGTTTATGAGCTTCTATACGGGAAAAATCTTCAGCAATGTATCCAGGAGGCAAAAGGAAATCATGCAAATTACCAATATCAAACGCTTCGTCAAATTATCAGAAAAGGAATTGCGCTCGGCTATTTAACGACAAACAATTATGACCGGTGGGTTTATCATGAAAAAGATTAGACAAGTCTGGTCGTTAAAGGATCAAGCGAGGTTATTAAAGCGGCTCGGTGAAATGACTGCGGGGGGATATACGCTTCTGGATGGATTACGCCTGATGGAACTTCAGATGAATAAGAGGCAGGCGGCTGACTTGACTGATACGGTCACTTGTTTGAGGGAAGGGACTCCGTTTTATCGAGTACTAAAGAGTTTGTCATTTCATAAGGAAGCCGTAGGTATTTGTTATTTTGCTGAAACACATGGTGAACTGCCTGCTTCCATGATCCAGAGCGGAGAGCTGCTGGAACGAAAAATTGCACAGGCAGACCAGCTGAAAAGAGTGCTGCGCTATCCGCTTTTCCTCATCTTTACGGTCGCTGTCATGTTTTATATGTTACAGTCCATCATCATTCCTCAGTTTTCCGGTATCTATCAATCGATGAATATGGAAACCTCACGTTCAACCGATATGCTTTTTGCTTTTTTTCAGCATATTGATCTTGTGATCATTTTGCTTGTTCTTTTTACAGCAGGTATCGGGATTTATTATTGGCTTGTGTTTAAGAAAAAATCACCTGCCCGGCAAATGCTGATTTGTATCAGGATTCCTTTGGTTGGAAAGCTTGTCAAGCTGTTTAACAGTTACTTTTTTTCTTTGCAGCTAAGCAGCCTTTTAAAATCAGGCCTCTCAATTTATGACAGCCTTAATGCATTTAAATATCAAACGTTTCTCCCTTTCTACCGCTGCGAGGCTGAACAATTGATTGAACGGCTAAAAGCCGGTGAGTCAATTGAATCCGCTATTTGTGGAAGCCCTTTTTATGAAACTGATTTATCAAAAGTCATATCTCACGGCCAGCTGAGCGGCCGATTGGATCGGGAGCTTTTCACATACAGCCAATTCATATTACAGCGGCTGGAACACAAAGCGCAAAAATGGACAGGCATCCTTCAGCCAATGATTTATGGATTTGTTGCAGCGATGATCTTACTTGTGTATTTATCTATGCTTGTGCCTATGTATCAGATGATGAATCAAATGTGAAAGGAAGAGGCTAATGAATGAGAAAGGATTTACACTTGTTGAAATGTTAATCGTGCTCTTTATTATTTCGATTTTGCTTTTAATTACGATACCGAACGTCACGAAACATAACCAAACCATTCAAAAAAAGGGCTGTGAAGGCTTACAAAACATGGTTAAGGCACAAATGACTGCATTTGAGCTTGATCATGAAGGACAAACTCCGAGCCTTGCCGATTTACAGTCAGAGGGCTATGTGAAAAACGATGCTGTCTGTCCAAATGGTAAGCGCATTATCATCACCGGCGGAGAAGTTAAGGTTGAACATTAAATTAAACGAGGAGGAGGGGTTTACCCTTTTAGAAAGTTTGCTTGTGTTAAGCCTTGCCTCTATCCTCCTGGTGGCCGTCTTCACTACACTTCCTCCTGCTTATGACAATACAGCTGTCCGACAGGCAGCAAGGCAGCTGAAAAATGATATTATGCTCACACAGCAGGTTGCTATTTCCCGTCAACAAAGAACAAAAATTTTCTTTCATAAAAAAGAATATCAATTAGTCATTGGTGATACGGTCATTGAACGTCCGTATGCAAGGGGACTTTCTATAGAACTGCTGACATTAAAAGACCGTTTGGAATTTAATGAGAAAGGGCACCCGAATGCAGGCGGAAAAATACGAGTAAATGGCCATGCCGTATATGATATAACAGTTTATCTAGGGAGCGGGAGAGTCAATGTGGAGAGAAAATAAAGGTTTTTCTACAATAGAAACAATGTCTGCGCTAAGCCTGTGGCTGTTTGTGCTGCTGACAGTCGTCCCCTTGTGGGACAAGCTGATAGCTGATGAAAAAATGGCGGAATCACGAGAAATTGGCTATCAGATGATGAATGAGAGCATTAGCAAATATGTCATGAGTGGTGAAGGAGACGCGTCAAAAACGATTACAAAGAACAATCATATCTATGCAATGAAGTGGGAGGAGGAGGGCGAATATCAAAACGTATGTATCAAAGCCGCAGCTTATAAAGAGAAATCATTTTGCCTCAGCATCCTGCAGACAGAATGGCTACACGCTTCTTAACGTATTATTTTCGCTCTCAGTCTTTTTGCTCATATCAGGATCGTTAGCTGCGATTTTCCATCTGTTTTTATCTCGACAGCAGGAACATGACGGTTTCACACAGCAAGAATGGATGATTTCGATAGAACAGATGATGAATGAATGCAAGGAATCACAGGCAGTTAAGACAGCCGAGCATGGGAGCGTGTTAATCTGCACCAATCTTTCCGGACAAGACATCCGTTTTGACATTTATCATTCAATGATAAGAAAAAGAGTGGATGGCAAAGGGCATGTTCCGATTTTAGATCATATTACTGCCATGAAAGCTGATATTGAAAATGGTGTTGTTTTGCTGAAAATTGAGAGTGAGGACCAAAAAGTGTATCAAACTGCTTTTCCAGTCTATTCGTATTTAGGAGGGGGGTGAATGTATCGTACAAGAGGGTTTATTTATCCAGCTGTTCTTTTTGTGTCAGCGCTTGTGCTGTTAATCGTGAACTTTGTTGCTGCTCAATATATTTCACGCTGCATGTTTGAAAAGGAAACAAAAGAGTTATACATAGGAGAGAATTTGCTTCAAAATGGTACGCTTCTTTCGATTCGGCACGTTCTAGAGAAACGGAAAGGCCAGGAGGGTACGCAGCAATTTCCATATGGACAGGTTTCTTATTACATTCATGATACATCGATAAAAGAGCAAAAAGAAATCAACTTAAGAGTGTCAACGGAGTCGGGAACAGAAAGAACTGCACAGATCGTGTTTGACCAAAAACAGAAAAAGCTGCTGAGATGGACAGAATAAAACAGTGTAAAGGGTATAAAAAAAGTCATGTGAGACAACACTCATAATAATTGAATGATGAGGTGATCACGTGAAAACGAATGATTATGTTAAATATATGACGCAGCAATTTGTCAAATATATAGATACTCCGAGAGATGAGCGAAAAGAACGAAAAGAGGTGCGGAAAGAAACAAGAACGCCTGTTTCCCAGCAGTGGTTCGGTATTTTACCCTATGGCTTCCGACTTTGGCTGAAACGGAAAAAATAACCGCAAATAAACGAATAAGGTCCTTCAAAAAATGGAGGACCTTATTGATATTCTTCTAATATGGCGATTTTATTGACCTTTTGGCTATAAGGATCAAATGAAATCGTCACAAAAACGCCGAATTCTTTTGACCCTTCCCTCAGAGTTAAATGGTATTGCTTCACTGCTTCATCTTTTCTTTTACGGTCCCATACTTTTTGTTTGAACAGTACCTGTGCGAGCGGGTACCTTTTTTTTGCTTCTTTTACAGCAATCTCTTCCCATTTGGACATGTGGCGGGCGGTTACAAGCGGTGTTTCTTCTGCGTGAGCGGCTGTGGTGCCAAAGACGAGAAGAGATAGACAAATCACACATTGTTTGATCATCATGCTGTCACCCTTTCTTTGTTTATTATTACCAAATAATAATGGGATATGCATTTAAATTCTCACACAACAATCCCAAAAATTTCTAAAAAATTGAAAAAATGAGCAATACTGAGCAAGACTTTGTAATATGATGAAAACATTCTTTTAAACGAACGAAATGAGCGATTTCGGTGTTTTTAAATCTATAAATCGTTGATTATACTCTATTTGTGAAGTTCTTTAAAGAGAACGATTGTCATATCAAGTTACAGTGTTTTACAGGAGGTAAGATATGTTTCGATTGTTTCACAATCAGCAAAAGGCGAAGACGAAACTGAAAGTTCTGCTTATCTTTCAGCTTTCAGTCATTTTCAGTCTGACTGCCGCAATATGCTTACAATTTTCCGATGATACAAGCGCTGCTTTTCATGATATTGAAACATTTGATGTCTCACTTCAAACGTGTAAAGACTTTCAGCATACAGATAAAAACTGCCATTATGATAAACGCTGGGATCAAAGTGATTTGCACATATCAGATCAAACGGATACGAAAGGCACTGTATGCTCACCTTTCGCCTTATTTGCTGTGCTCGAAAATACAGGTGAGAAACTTAAGAAATCAAAGTGGAAGTGGGAGCTTCATAAGCTTGAAAATGCCCGCAAACCGTTAAAGGATGGGAACGTGATCGAAAAAGGATTTGTCACCAATCAAATTGGCGATTCACTTTATAAAATTGAGACGAAGAAAAAAATGAAACCCGGCATTTATGCATTTAAAGTATATAAACCGGCAGGCTACCCGGCAAACGGCAGTACATTTGAGTGGTCGGAGCCTATGACGCTTGCAAAATGCGATGAAAAACCGACAGTCCCTAAAAAAGAAACAAAGTCGGACGTCAAAAAGGAGAATGAAACAACACAAAAGGATATACAGGAAAAAACAATGAAAGAAGAAACATCTCAAGAAGCTGTAACCAAAGAAAATGAAACTCAATCAGACCAGAAGGAAAGCGGGGAAGAGGATGAAAAAAGCAATGAAGCTGATCAGTAATATTTTATACGTGATCATCTTTACTCTTATTATTGTGCTGACACTTGTCGTGATTTCAACACGTTCATCCGGGGGAGAGCCGGCGGTGTTTGGGTATACGCTGAAATCAGTTCTGTCAGGTTCGATGGAGCCGGAGTTCAATACAGGTTCCTTAATATTGGTAAAAGAAATCGCTGATGTGAAAGAGCTTCAAAAAGGTGACGTTATTACATTTATGCAGGATGCAAATACGGCTGTCACCCACAGAATTGTTGACATAACAAAGCAAGGAGACCATTTGTTATTTAAAACAAAAGGTGATAATAATGCAGCAGCTGATTCAGCGCCTGTATCGGACGAAAATGTTCGCGCACAATACACAGGTTTTCAGCTTCCATATGCAGGCTATATGCTTCATTTTGCCAGCCAGCCGATTGGAACGGCTGTATTATTGATTGTTCCCGGCGTGATGCTGTTAGTGTACGCTTTTGTGACGATCAGCAGCGCCATTAGAGAAATTGAAAGAAAGACAAAAGCCTTGGAAACAGATACAAAGGACAGCACCATGTCTACTTAACTTCAGTTGTAAACCTGGCAACAGGTTTCGATATAAAATCATTCAATAAAAGGGGAGTTTACCATGGGTATGAAAAAGAAATTGAGTTTAGGAGTTGCTTCTGCAGCACTAGGATTAGCTTTAGTTGGAGGAGGAACATGGGCAGCATTTAACGACATTAAATCAAAGGATGCTACTTTTGCATCAGGTACGCTTGATTTATCTGCTAAAGAGAATTCAGCGAGTGTGAACTTATCAAATCTAAAGCCGGGAGATAAGTTGACAAAGGATTTCCAATTTGAAAATAACGGATCACTTGCGATCAAAGAAGTTTTAATGGCGCTTAATTATGGAGATTTTAAAGCAAACGGCGGCAGCAATACATCTCCAGAAGATTTCCTCAGCCAGTTTGAAGTGACATTGTTGACAGTTGGAAAAGAGGGCGGCAATGGTTACCCGAAAAACATTATTTTAGATGATGCGAACCTTAAAGACTTGTATTTGATGTCTGCTAAAAATGATGCAGCGGCTGCTGAAAAAATCAAAAAACAAATTGACCCTAAATTCTTACATGCAAGCGGTAAAGTCAATGTAGCAACAATTGACGGTAAAACCGCTCCTGAATATGATGGTGTTCCAAAAACACCAACTGACTTCGATCAGGTTCAAATGGAAATCCAATTCAGAGATGATAAAACAAAAGATGAAAACGGGCTTATGGTTCAAAATAAATATCAAGGCAACTCCATTAAGCTTCAATTCTCGTTCGAAGCTACACAGTGGAACGGCTTGACAATCAAAAAGGACCATACTGATAAAGACGGTTATGTGAAAGAAAATGAAAAAGCGCACAGCGAGGATAAAAATTAATAACAGCCATAAAAAGAGACGGCCCAGTATTCATATACTGGGCCGTCTCGATGGTTATTGACAAAAGAGGAGTTAGTGCCTCTGCTCAGGCACTACTCCTCTTTTTGGGATTTTCTCCATTTTTGATAATCTAAAAATTCACGAAATTGTTTTTTCGATACCCCGGATGTCATCGCATCGCGAACCAATTTCTCCCATTCACTATCTAATTGACCATCGTATTCGGTTTCATGTTTCTCATCGAGCAAAGTATGAACCGAGACGTCCAGAACAGCGGAGACTTTTTCGAGAAATTGAATGGAGGGGTTCGTTTGTAGATTTCGTTCTATTGAGCTTAAATAAGACTTCGCTACCCCAGCTTTTTCAGCTAGTTCTGATAGTGAGTAGCCTTTTTCTTTACGGTATTGTTTAATACGCTGGCCAATCAATGTCATCACCTTCCTTGTGATATTATAGCACATTCAGAAAGGATTTACGGTATGACTTCTGGCTGCCGGACCAGGATGAGCAGACTTTTTGTTTAAAAGTAAATATTTTCGTATTTCTTCCGGGCTGATATTTGCCTCTTTGGCTTCCACCATTAATTCAACCCATTCTTGATCCAATTCAAAGTGCTCTTGTTTTGCATTCTTCATGCAGTTTCTCCTCCTAAAATACTTGTTTATGTATTTCAGCCAGTCCGGCCATGACTTATTGTATGCTTCATTAGTCTCTGGAAGTCATTTGCCATTGAATCACCAGAATTTTTTTCCAATATACCTTTATTATAATCGTATTTTCTCAAAAAAAACGAGAATGATGTCGAATGGTAAAAAAGTTAGCTTGAAATATTATTTTGCAGATAAAACAATCCGCCATTTTCAATTTCAACTGATATCTTTGGTTGATACAAGGTTTTCAGCGCCTGTTTTTCTAGATGGTATTCTTCTGGTTTTTCTTCTATATGCTCGTAAAACTTATCAAGCAATGTCATATCATTCTTCCACCTGTTAACCGCCTGTTCCGCCCAGTCGGACGGCTCCTGCATAGCGGATTTGGAAATATAGTTTTCCATACGCTTAAGTCCGCTTTCTGGTTTGATCATAGGTGAAATGGTGAAGCAATAGTCACATATTTGAGACGTCAGTGAAAACTGGGTCAGCTTGCTTTGAAAATCTTCAATTATCGTTCCAGAGACTAGGTGAAGACCTAGTGACAATAACTTATCCTTTTTCATGTCGGACTGGTATGAAATCGTGACATTTATACCAAGCCAAGGCTGAAGTGGGACTTTAGCTCCGGCTGATTCAATTTTCTCATACATTCTGGTAAATCTCCCATTTTGTTTAACAGCTTTAAATATTTGAAAAAGACGC
Source organism: Bacillus sp. PS95 (assembly GCF_037963565.1). Lineage (NCBI taxonomy): Bacteria > Bacillati > Bacillota > Bacilli > Caryophanales > Bacillaceae > Bacillus > Bacillus sp. PS95. The sequence goes on along the minus strand of NZ_CP150160.1, from coordinate 2,460,043 downwards.
GGGGCCCCAAAATATATAAATTCACCATCTAGGTCTTTTGGCGCATTTTCTTTATCTGTAATAAAAGTGATTTTCATTGGATTCGGATCACCGCCTGTCTTCTCGCGCCAATGCCAGTAGAAAGGGCGGTTCATGATTTGTTTGTCCATTTCAACTGTAAGCTGCACTGTCATATAGCCTAAGCCTTGATCGACGATTTGGCAGCTGTTTGCTTGAAAAAAACGCAGCAGAAAATCGTGAACCTCTTGCTGTCTCACTAATAAAACCTCCTTACAGGCTAAGATCCTCTTTTTTCAGCAGGCAGCTGTTTTTTATAAGACAAAAATGAGGTTAAGTTATCCATTTTTATTTTCATTTCTTCTTCTGTTGCTGAGTGATACAAAATGTCATGAAGGTGCTCTTCAAAATTGTTCACTTGAATTTTCGTTAAAATATCATCAAGTTCACCGACCACTTTTTCAAACAAATGAATTTTTTCATATAAAAGCTTTAGAATATGCTCTTCCACCGTATGTTTTGTCGCCATGTTATAAATATGCACGTCACGCTCCTGCCCGAGTCTGTGAATTCTTCCGATTCTTTGCTCAAGCCGCATCGGGTTCCATGGCAGGTCATAGTTGATCATGTGATTGCAAAATTGTAGGTTAATTCCCTCACCGCCTGCTTCAGTTGCAATAAGGACTTGGATTTTTCCGCGGAAAAGATCCTTCATCCAGTCTTTTTTTCCACGTTTAAATCCGCCTCTAAACGGCACAGAACTGATGCCGTTTTGCTGAAGAAACCACTGCAGATAAATCTGGGTTGCACGGTATTCTGTAAAAATGATGACCTTATCGTCGATCTTTTTGATCAAGTCAACAACTTGAAGCGCTTTAGAGTTTTGTGTCACTTGATTGATGCGATCTATCAAAACTGAAATCGTATCCTCATCAATGGCAGGTGCTTGTTTCTCTTTTTGATCAAGCATCTTTTTCAGCGTCATATATACCGCTTCTCTGCTCGAACAGCATTCTCTTTGCAAGGTCATAATCGAGAACATGCTGGCTGGTTTATTGATACTGTCCTTCAAGCGAGAAATTTCATCATAAAGCGCCTGCTCTGATGGAGAAAATTGAATCGGCACTGTTTCAACATGGCGCTGTTTCCAATTCAGCCCTGTATCATGCCGCCTGTTACGGATCATGACTTTATTCACAAGATCTTTTAAATGTTCATGCGCTTCTAAACTGGATTTCTTCTTGGCGAACTCCTCCTGAAAGTGATTCTGACTGCCTAAATGGCCGGGTTTTAATAAGGACACCAAATTGAAAATCTCTTCGATACGGTTCTGGATTGGCGTCGCGGTAAGAAGCAGGCAATATTTTTTTACGAGATTCCGGACAAATTCATAGTTCTTCGTTTTGCTATTTTTCAGTTTGTGTGCCTCATCAATAATGACAAGATCATATGGGATAGACAGAACGATTTCTCGATGGGGCGAGCGCTTCGCGGTGTCTAGTGATGAGACGACAATATCGCATTGCTCCCACACATAGCTTTTCTTTTGTTCAACAGCCGGAATCAAAAATTTTTCCTGAAGCTCTTTGACCCATTGTGACACAAGGGAAGCGGGCACAAGGATCAAAATTTTTTTTGCTAACCCGCGAATCATATATTCTTTTAGAATCAGTCCAGCTTCAACCGTTTTTCCGAGACCAACCTCATCTGCTAAAATCGCTTTCCCGTTCATTTTTTCAACCACTTTTTGCGCCACTTCAAGCTGGTGGGGGAGCGGCGTAAAGGAAGGCAGATATAAAGGAGCCCGTAAGCCTTCAAACTCTGGAATTGCTAATGTTTTCTGGATTTCTGCAGAGAGCTTGTACAGTTCCCAGTTTGCCCAAGGGCCATCGTTTTTCAGTCTTTCAGCAAATTCTTCAGGCCATTTTGCATCGTAGATCATTTCTGTATTCATTGCTTTGAAACCGCCTTTCTTATTCTTCGATTCTTAAGATGAATAATATAAGAAAAATCTGCCCAAATTGCTGTTGCCCAGCATATAGTGATGATGGTAGGATATGAGTATGTATTTGATGTAAGATATTGCTATAGTATGTCCATAACAGCATGAAAATATGAGCGAATGACAGCAAGGGGAGAGACCTGACCGAAAACCTCGGGATACAGGCGCCGAAGGAGCAAACTGCGGAGTGAATCTCTCAGGCAAAAGAACTCTTGCTCGACGCAACTCTGGAGAGTGTTTGTGCGGATGCGCAAACCACCAAAGGGGACGTCTTTGCGTATGCAAAGTAAACTTTCAGGTGCCAGGACAGAGAACCTTCATTTTACATGAGGTGTTTCTCTGTCCTTTTTTGTATATTTTTTAGCTGCGCCGTTGATAAAGGGGAGGAATTAGATGCTGAAAAGAACGCCGTTATTTGACCTGTATAAGGAATATGGGGGAAAAACGATTGATTTCGGAGGCTGGGAGCTTCCTGTTCAATTTTCTTCTATAAAAAAAGAACACGAGGCTGTCCGAACTGCAGCCGGTTTGTTTGATGTATCTCATATGGGAGAAGTCGAAGTGTCAGGGAACGACAGTCTGTCTTTTTTGCAAAGATTGATGACAAATGATGTTTCCGCGTTAACGCCAGGCCGTGCTCAATATACAGCGATGTGTTACCCGGATGGCGGAACCGTCGATGATTTGCTTATCTATCAAAAAGGAGAGAACCGCTATCTGCTTGTCATTAATGCTTCTAATATAGATAAAGACTTGGCTTGGATGAAAGAACATGCAGCAGGTGATGTGCAGATTGACAATCAGTCAGATCAAATCGCGCTCTTGGCTGTACAGGGACCGAAAGCAGAAGCGATCGTAAAAAATCTGACAGATGCGGATGTGTCTGCATTAAAGCCGTTTGCGTTTATTGATGAAGCCGATATCAGCGGCCGCAAAGCACTTATTTCACGCACTGGCTATACGGGAGAAGACGGGTATGAAATTTACTGCCGCAGTGATGATGCTATGCATATTTGGAAAAAAATCATCGATGCAGGGGATGCATACGGATTGATTCCATGCGGTCTCGGTGCACGTGATACACTCCGGTTTGAAGCGAAGCTCCCGCTCTACGGTCAGGAGCTGACCCGGGATATTACACCGATTGAAGCAGGTATAGGCTTTGCTGTAAAGCACAAAAAGGAGTCTGACTTTTTCGGTAAGTCAGTATTGAGTGAACAAAAAGAAAACGGAGCGAAGCACAAACTTGTCGGTCTCGAAATGATTGAAAAAGGGATACCGCGGCACGGATATGAGGTTTTCCATAATGGCAAGTCTGTCGGAAAGGTGACAACCGGCACGCAGTCACCGACATTAGGAAAAAACGTCGGCCTTGCCTTAATTGATTCGGAAACGAGTGAGATCGGGACTGTTGTAGATGTAGAGATACGCAAAAAATTAGTGAAAGCAAAGGTTGTCAAAACACCATTTTATAAACGCTAATATTTTTTCTTGGAGAGAGGAGACAACACATGAAGCACCGTTATTTGCCCGCAACAGAAAAGGATAAACAGGAGATGCTTGCTACTATCGGCGTAAGCAGCATCGATGATTTATTTGCTGATATACCGGAAAACGTCAAATATAAAAAAGAGTATCAAATCAAAAAAGCGAAATCAGAGACAGAATTAACAAGAGAACTGACAAAGCTGGCCTCTAAAAATCGTGATACCGTACAATACGCTTCTTTCTTAGGAGCGGGTGTATATGACCACTATCAGCCTGTCATTGTGGATCATGTCATTTCGCGCTCTGAGTTTTATACCGCATATACGCCTTATCAGCCAGAGATTTCACAAGGAGAGCTCCAGGCTATTTTTGAATTCCAAACGATGATCTGTGAACTGACAGGCATGGATATCGCCAACTCCTCGATGTATGACGGCGGAACAGCCTTGGCAGAAGCAGCAATGCTTGCTTCAGGCCACACGAAAAAGAAAAAAATTGTTGTGTCAAAAACCGTGCATCCTGAATCGCGAGAGGTGCTGAAAACGTACGCAAAAGGTCAGTATATTGATGTTGTTGAAGTACCCGCTGCGGATGGCGTTACGGATCTTGATGCATTGCGTCAAACCGTTTGCGAGAACACAGCCGCAGTGATCGTTCAATACCCGAATTTTTTCGGCCGGATCGAGCCGCTAAAGGATATTGAGCCTATCGCTCATCAAGGGAAATCCATGTTTATTGTTTCAGCCAACCCGCTGGCGCTTGGTCTTCTCACTCCGCCGGGCAAGTTTCAGTCTGATATCGTCGTCGGTGATGCGCAGCCTTTCGGCATTCCTTCAGCATACGGCGGCCCGCATTGCGGCTTTTTTGCCGTTACTAAAAAATTAATGAGAAAGGTGCCGGGCCGTCTCGTCGGACAAACGGAAGACGAAAACGGAAAAAGAGGCTTTGTGCTTACCCTGCAAGCCAGGGAGCAGCATATCCGCCGGGATAAAGCAACATCAAATATATGCTCGAACCAAGCTTTAAATGCGCTGGCAGCATCAGTGGCCATGACTGCTCTCGGAAAAAACGGCGTAAAAGATATAGCCCGCCAAAATCTCTTAAAAGCCAACTATGCAAAGCAAGAAGCAAAAAAAGCAGGCCTTACCGTTATGTTTGATGGGCCGATGTTTAATGAATTTGTCATCAAACTGGATGAGCCGGTGAGAGCTGTGAACAAGCGTTTGCTGGCAAAAGGCATGATTGGCGGATATGATCTTGGGTTGACGTATCCGGAGCTGGACTGCCATATGCTGATTGCTGTAACGGAGCTGAGAACAAAAGAAGAAATTGACGCACTCATTCAGGAATTGGGGGATCGCCATGAGTAATCAGGACCAGGCACTTATTTTTGAACTTTCAAGAGAAGGCCGAATCGGCTACAGTCAGCCGGAGCTCGATGTACCGGAAATCGAATTGGAGGACCTCTTGTCAGACACCTATATTCGTGACGAAGACGCAGCGCTGCCGGAGGTTTCAGAGCTGGACATCATGCGCCATTATACAGCGCTGTCCAAACGCAATCACGGGGTGGATTCCGGTTTTTATCCTCTCGGTTCTTGCACGATGAAATACAATCCGAAAATCAATGAAAAAATCGCGCGTATACCTGGTTTTGCTGCGATTCATCCCCTTCAGGATGAAGACACGGTGCAAGGCGCATTAGAGCTTTTATATGATTTAAGCAAGCACCTTGAAGAAATAACGGGAATGGATGAGGTTACGCTTCAGCCTGCTGCCGGAGCGCACGGCGAATGGACGGGGCTGATGATGATCCGTGCCTATCATGAAGCTCGCGGGGATTTCAAGCGGACGAAGGTCATTGTCCCTGATTCCGCGCATGGGACGAATCCTGCATCAGCGACAGTAGCAGGCTTTGAAACCGTTACGGTGAAATCGAATGAAAAAGGGCTTGTTGATTTAGAGGATTTAAAAAGAGCAGTGAATGAAGAAACTGCAGCGCTTATGCTGACGAATCCGAACACGCTCGGCTTGTTTGAGGAGCAGATTACAGAGATGGCGGAAATTGTACACCAAGCGGGGGGGAAACTGTATTATGACGGCGCTAATTTAAATGCCGTTTTAAGCAAGGCGAGACCTGGAGATATGGGATTTGACGTGGTGCATCTCAACCTGCATAAAACATTCACAGGCCCTCATGGCGGCGGAGGCCCGGGCTCAGGCCCTGTCGGCGTAAAACAAGATCTGATTCCTTATTTGCCAAAGCCAGTTTTAGTCAAAAAAGAAGGGCGCTTTACGTTTGATTATGACCGCCCTCATGCGATCGGCCGTGTGAAGCCGTATTACGGCAACTTTGGCATTAATGTGAGAGCGTATACGTATATTCGCTCCATGGGGCCTGACGGATTAAAGGCTGTTACTGAGAACGCAGTGTTAAACGCCAACTATATGATGAGAAAGCTCGCGCCTTATTACGATCTTCCGTTTGACCGCCATTGCAAGCATGAATTTGTATTATCAGGGAAGCGGCAGAAAAAGCTGGGAGTGCGTACGCTTGATATTGCAAAACGGCTGCTTGATTTCGGCTATCATCCGCCGACGATTTATTTCCCGCTTAATGTTGAAGAATGCATCATGATCGAGCCGACAGAGACCGAATCAAAGGAAACACTGGACGCGTTTATTGATGCTATGATTCAAATCGCAAAAGAAGCGGAGGAGAATCCGGAACTTGTTCAGGAGGCCCCGCATACAACGATTGTAAAAAGAATGGATGAAACAAAAGCGGCGAGACACCCGGTGCTCAGATACGAGGCGGAAGAAAGATAAATAAAAACAGCTGTCTACCAGACAGCTGTTTGCTTTATTTCTTCGCTTTAATCTTTCCGCCCCATTTTTTAAAGCCGCCTTTTAGGTTGTAAATCTCAGTGCAGCCGTTTTTGCGCAGGGTTTGTGCCGCGCGTCCGCTGCGGACACTGTTTTGGCAGTACAGGTAAACAGGCTTGTCCGTACGGATCTCATTTTTTCTCTGTTTCAGCTGGGAAAGCGGGATGTTGCGGGCGCCTAAAATATGTCCGCCCTCAAACTCATTTGGCTCACGAACATCAATAAGCTGCGCTTTGCGGTAACCCGCGCGGAATTCTTCTTCGGTAAGTGTTTTCATAATTCGCTGCTGATAGACATATGAAGCAATCATATAGATGATAAACGCAGCAAAAATAATCAAAACGATCATATTAGACAATGTGATTCTACTCCTTTAGCATATAAAATCAAAACCCTGCTTCATAAAACAAGGTCATAGAGCCGTTTTCGACAAATACTATTATAGTAAAGCACAGCGTGATTGTCATCTATAATGGAACTAAAATATTTTTCATTTTCCCGACAGTTTGATAAACTGATTCTATTAAAACGGTAAGGAAGGTCTTAAAATGCAAAAAGAAACTTGGCGGTTTATAGACTCAGGCAATGCAAGTCCTGCATTCAATATGGCGCTTGATGAAGCGCTTTTATATTGGCACAGCGAAAAGAAAATCCCCCCGGTTATCCGTTTTTACGGCTGGAATCCGGCGACACTTTCTGTAGGGTATTTTCAAAATATTAAAAAGGAAATCAATTTTGAAGCAGTACATAAATATAATCTCGGATTCGTCAGACGCCCGACCGGCGGGAGAGGTGTGCTGCACGATCAGGAACTGACATACAGCGTAATTGTTTCGGAAGAGCACCCCGAGATGCCGGCGACTGTTACTGAGGCTTACCGGGTTATTTCAGAAGGCATACTTCAAGGCTTTAGAAATCTCGGTCTGGACGCTTACTTTGCCATCCCGAGAACTGAAAAAGAAAAAGAAAGCTTAAAAAATCCGCGGTCATCTGTTTGTTTTGACGCGCCTTCGTGGTATGAACTAGTGGTTGAGGGGCGCAAGGTGGCGGGAAGCGCGCAAACGAGACAAAAAGGTGTGATTCTTCAGCATGGCTCCATTCTTCTTGATTTAGATGAGGACAAGCTGTTCGATCTGTTCTTATATCCAAGTGAAAGAGTAAGAGAGCGGATGCAGCGCAATTTCAAAAACAAAGCGGTTGCCATTAATGAACTCACCGAAAAGCGGGTGACGATGGATGAGGCTCGTAAAGCCTTTAAAGAAGGATTTGAAACAGGTCTTAACATTCATTTGGAGCCATATGAACTTTCTCAGGAAGAGCTTGATTTTGTTCATCACTTGGCTGAAACAAAGTACGCTTCAGATGAATGGAATTATAAGCGGTAAACAGGGCTTTTGACCCGCGGAGCATCCTTGTTTTTTCAAGTTCATTAGTGTAAACTTGTAATGGTTTATAAAGTTAAGGTGCTTTTTGGGAGGGTTTCGATGACAACACCAAGTATGGAAGATTATATTGAACAGATTTATATGCTGATTGAAGAAAAAGGATATGCACGAGTTTCCGATATCGCGGAAGCATTGGCAGTCCATCCCTCCTCTGTAACAAAAATGGTTCAAAAACTAGATAAAGACGAATATTTAATTTATGAAAAATATCGCGGTCTCGTGTTAACGTCTAAAGGGAAAAAAATAGGCAAACGGCTGGTATACAGACATGAATTGCTTGAGCAGTTTTTAAGAATCATTGGTGTTGATGAAGAGAAAATATATAACGATGTCGAAGGAATCGAACATCATTTAAGCTGGAACAGTATTGATCGCATCGGGGATCTTGTACAATATTTTGAAGAAGATGATGCCCGTAAAAAAGATCTGAAATCAATCCAAAAGAAAACAGAACATCATAATCAGTAAAAAGGCGGTCTCGAAGGAGGCCGTCTTTTTTGATACGCTGACGCCACCCGTCATTCGTTGGTCTATTTCTTCGCGTGTTTTCTTAAAATGGTAATAAACGATCGGATGGAGGGGGAGGGAATGAGATGTATATTGACGGTGTGTTTTCCGGCGGAGGAGTAAAAGGCATTGCGCTCGCAGGCGCTTATGAAGTGCTTGAGGAAAAAGGCTTCCGCTTTAAAAGAGTTGCGGGTACAAGCGCCGGCGCCATTATTGCCGCTTTCATTGCGTCAGGTTACACCAGTAAGGAAATCCACGCTTTAATTGAAGAAGTGGACGGAGAGAAATTGCTGGATCAGAGGTACTCATTTCTCCCCTTAAAGATGCTCCAGTGGGTGTCCATCTACTGGCGTCTTGGCTTATACAAAGGCGATACGATAGAAGAATGGATTGCTGATCTGTTAAGAGCGAAAGGCATAAGGGTTTTCGGCGATTTGCAGAAAGGGTCTCTGCGCCTTATTGCTTCTGATCTGACAAACGGCACCATGATTGTTTTGCCGGACGATTTGGCCCGTTACGGGTTAAATCCCGATATGTTCCCGGTTGCCAGAGCGGTCAGAATGAGCTGCAGCATTCCGTATTTTTTTGAACCGATAAAATTAAAAACGGACACAGGCACCGCCACGGTTGTCGACGGAGGTGTGTTAAGCAATTTCCCCATCTGGCTGTTTTCAAAGGAAAGAAAGCGCCCTGTGATCGGTGTGACGCTTGCGCCGCGTGAAAGAGAGCGTCCGAAAAAAAATATCCGCAACGCTTTTGAACTGTTCGGCGCCCTGTTTGAAACGATGAAGGATGCCCATGACGCAAGGCACATTGCGTCACGCTATGAACAAAATATCATTTTTCTCCCGGTTGATGGCGTAATGGCAACTGATTTTCATTTAACACAACAAAAAAAACTAGCCCTGATTGAGCTAGGTAAAAGACGGACAGAGCTGTTTTTAAAGCAGTGGACCTATTAAAAAAGCGCTCTGTTTTTCTTTTTATTTTTTTTCCCTTCTATAACAGTCAGCTGAGTCTGGCTTTTTTTCTTGAGAATCATCGGCTTAGGCTTGCTGGCGCTCGGAACGCTTCGCAGGTGGCTGACACGTCCCTTATGTCCGGCGCGGTGTTTTGCTTTTTGTTCTTTCATCCGGCGCCGCGATTGTTTCGCCGCTTTTTTGAAGGCTGCTCCTTCGCTGCCCGCATTTCGATTCATTACATATTTCACAATAAAATAAATAATGATACCTGCCACGATGACGGTTACCGCCATTTTTGCCATTTCACCGGGATTGGTTACCAGCACATAGAGGAAACCGAACGCTCCCAGCGCAATTAATACAGCAATAATAGGTTGTACACGATGATTCATAACTGTCCACCTCCGAAAGTAATAGCAGGGCAACGGATTTTAGATGACGTTGTGAGAAGGCTTCTGATTTTGCTCAGACAATGCTTCGAGTCTGAGAAGTTCGTTAAAGCTTTCGATGGCAACTTCAACCTGATCATCCTTAGGTTCCTTTGTGGTTAACAGCTGAAGCCAAAGACCCGGGTACCCAAGTAATTTCAGACCGGGAATGTCACGCACTTTGTTTGTCAGCTGCAGAACTTCAAAGGATATACCAAGCACGACCGGTATCAGTGCGACACGATCTATTACACGCAGCCAAAGCGGATCTGTCGGAACAAGTAAATAAACAAACATGCCGACAATAATCGTAAATAAAATAAAGCTTGATCCGCAGCGGTAATGAAGCCGAGATTGGTTTTGGACATTCTCCACAGTAATTGGCAAATTCTGTTCATAACAGTTTATGACTTTATGTTCGGCTCCATGATATTGAAACACTCTTTTAATGAGCGGTGTCATGGACAAAAAATAGATGTAACCGAGCAGCAAAATCAACTTAAACAGGCTTTCAACCGCGATTTGCGCTGTGTCCGAGGAAAAAATCGGCCTTGTCAGTTCAGCTAAGAAAACTGGAACCAATGTAAATACGAATTTACTGAACAAAAATGATAGGACGCCTATAACTGCGAGGCTGAGATACATAGACAGCCCGGAGGATTTTTTTTCTTCCTGCTCAAGTGTCTCGTCTTCAGATGGATCGAGCCCGTAACGTTCGCTTGAAAAATTCAGATGCTTTGTGCCGTTTGCACTCGCTTCGATAATGGCCGCGATCCCCCGTAAAAACGGTATCTTTTTCACGATGTTCAGTTTCGGGTTGTGTTTGCGTGGAAGCTTAAAAAAGTCAATGCTTCCATCCGTTCTTTTGATGGCTGTAACGTAATGATGCTTTCCGCCAAACATAACGCCTTCCACAACAGCCTGCCCACCGTAAGCGGGCGGAACTTTATGTTTTGACATATTATCAACCTGCCTATTTCTTTAGGATTGCTAACCATTTCCTTTCACTCTATTGTACAGGAAACAGCACTAAACCTCTAGATTGACAGGCTGAAAAAATTGCCATAGCCTTGCTTTTTCTACATGCATTATACCCGTTATTTTCAAATTTTACTCGCAGCTTCCAAAAAGTGTGAGCTTTTTTATTGACATTTCATTTTTTGGGCACACTTTAACTGGAGGTGCCATGATGACAAGCGAAAAAGATACAGAACAAAATGAAGAATTGAATGAGAAGCAAAAGCCGCCTGTTTCAATGGCCGGCAGGGTGGCGGCAACAGGTTTTTGCGGAGGCGTACTTTGGAGTTTCGTTGCTTATATCGCATACTTGTTTCATTTTTCCGAAATCAGCCCGAATATGATATTGCAGCCATTTGTGCTCGGAGAGTGGAAAAAACATGGGCTGGGAACGGTAATCAGCATCATTTTGATTGGAGTAATTTCAATTGGCGCAGCATTTCTTTATTTTCTTCTATTGAAACGTTTAAAAACAATGTGGCCGGGTATTTTATACGGCTTGGTGCTTTGGCTGCTCGTGTTTTTTGTTTTTAATCCGATTTTTCCAGATGTGCGCACGGTGACAGAACTGACATCGGATACAATTATTACGACCATTTGCATTTATTTGCTTTACGGGCTGTTTGTCGGGTATTCCATTTCATTTGAATACAATGAGCTGAATTCGGAAAAGCTTGCACGTGCGCTGGGAATGCATAGAGAATAGTGTATAATCCTTTTCCAGTATGATAAAATGTTCACGAGAAGTGAACATTTTTTACATGAGAAACCCTCGCAAAAAGGAGAGATTATGTGCCTCATTTTTTGATTTTGAACGGACCGAATGTTAACCGGCTTGGGAGTCGTGAGCCTGAAGTATTCGGCCGCCAGACACTGACCGATATTGAAACAGATCTTTTTCAGTTTGCTGAAGCCTTACATATCCAGCTCACTTTCTTCCAGTCTAATCACGAAGGTGATTTGATAGATGCGATACATGAGGCTGAGGAGCAATACAGCGGGATTGTTCTGAACCCCGGCGCCCTGAGTCATTACAGCTATGCGATCAGGGATGCTGTTTCAAGCATCAGTCTTCCTGTGGTAGAGGTGCATTTATCAAACTTATACGCCAGGGAAGAATTCAGGCATCAGTCGGTTATCGCTCCTGTTGCGAAAGGGCAGATTGTCGGTCTTGGAGCTGAAGGCTACAAGCTTGCTGTTCGCTACTTATTAAGCCAGCAAGGGGGAGAATCAAGATGAAGCTAGAGAAATTAAGAAACCTGTTTGGACAGCTGGGAATTGACGGCATGCTGATTACAAGCAGCACGAATGTACGCTATATGACAGGGTTTACAGGTTCGGCGGGTTTGGCTGTTATATCGGGTGACAAAGCAGCGTTTATTACGGATTTTCGTTATACTGAGCAGGCGAAGGTTCAGGTAAAGGGTTTTGAGATCATTGAACATGGCGGCAGCTTGATTCAGACCACTGCCGACACTGTTGAATCGTTTGGCATCAAGCGTCTCGGCTTTGAACAGAACAGCATGACATATGGCACTTACGCTTCATACAGCGCCGTTATCAGTGATGCCGAATTAGTGCCTGTGGCTGAATCCGTGGAAAAGTTGCGCTTGATTAAGTCTAGTGAAGAGATTAAGATATTAGAGGAAGCTGCGAAGATTGCAGATGATGCCTTCAGACATATCTTGACGTTTATGAAACCCGGCATTTCTGAAATCGCTGTTGCCAATGAGCTGGAGTTTTATATGAGAAGCCAGGGAGCAGACAGCTCTTCTTTTGATATGATTGTCGCCTCAGGCCTTCGTTCAAGCCTTCCGCACGGTGTGGCCAGTGACAAACTGATTGAAAGCGGAGACCTTGTTACGCTTGATTTTGGCGCTTATTATAAAGGATATTGTTCTGATATTACCCGGACGGTCGCTGTAGGTCAGCCCAGTGATCAATTGAAGGAGATCTATCAGGTTGTATTTGATGCTCAGGCGCTTGGCGTCGCACATATTAAGCCGGGAATGACAGGAAAAGAGGCTGACGCCCTCACAAGGGATCATATTGCTGCAAAAGGCTACGGTGACTATTTCGGCCATTCAACCGGGCACGGGCTCGGCATGGAAGTTCATGAATCGCCGGGATTATCCGTCAGATCTTCAGCTATCCTTGAACCGGGTATGGTGGTCACAGTGGAGCCGGGCATTTACATACCAGAAACAGGCGGTGTCCGCATTGAAGATGACATCGTGATTACAGAAAACGGCAACCGGACAATCACCCATTCCCCAAAAGAACTTATTATTTTGTGATTGGAATATAGGAGGACATTAAACATGATTTCAGTTAACGATTTCCGTACAGGATTAACAATTGAAGTAGATGGCGGCATTTGGCGCGTCGTTGACTTCCAGCACGTAAAACCTGGAAAAGGTGCGGCATTTGTCCGCTCTAAACTCCGCAACCTTCGCACTGGCGCGATTCAGGAAAAAACATTCCGCGCTGGTGAAAAAGTAGCTAAAGCGCAAATCGAAACCAAAACAATGCAATATCTATATGCAAACGGAGATCAGCACGTATTTATGGATACTTCTTCTTATGAGCAGCTTGAACTGAGCGCAACTCAAATCGAAGAAGAATTAAAATACCTGCTAGAAAACATGTCTGTGCATATCATGATGTACCAGGATGAAACACTTGGTATCGAACTTCCAAACACAGTTGAGCTGAAAGTTGTTGAAACTGAACCTGGTATTAAAGGTGATACAGCGTCAGGCGGTACAAAACCTGCGAAAACTGAAACCGGGCTTGTTGTAAACGTGCCGTTCTTTGTGAATGAAGGCGACACACTTGTTGTCAATACATCAGACGGTTCTTACGTTTCAAGAGCATAGAAAGAAAAAAAGAAGTCTGTTCCCAAATGGGAGCAGGCTTTTTTTGTGCCCAAAAACAGAATCTTTCTTTTATACGAAAATGACAAGACTACTTCAGCAAGCTAGAGCATATCATATAAAAAAATGGGAGGTTGGGAGAGTGCTATGAAATTTTTACTTGGAAATATCAATTCTACTGTTTTAACAATGGCGGGATTACGAGTTTTATCCTCTATGATTGAGCTGACGGCAGCAATTGTCATGCTTGTAACCAACGATGTCCGGAAGGCGGTTGTGGTTAACGGCATTCTCGCTATTGTCGGTCCGTTGATTTTTATCATTACGATGACTGTCGGAATCTACCAAATTGCCGGGCAGCTTTCGTATGCAAAGCTGATTCTGATTTTTACGGGTGTTGTTTTGATTTTGGCGGGTGTTCATAAATAAAGAGAGGCTTGTCATAAAGTCTGCCTCACATCATACATTTTAAAGAAGCCAATCGGTAGAAAGGAGGAGGCTCTGTTGAATGAAATCGCTGAGGTTCTCCCTGAATCCATGAAAAACGCCCTTTCTGAAATACCGGAACAACAATGGCTGGAAATCGAAGAAGTCAGAATTCGGATCAACCGCCCTGTTGAATTGATTCGAAGAGGACAACCTGTTTATTTGTCCTATGCGGGCACGGCCGAGGATGCCCATCTGATCCTGAGCCGGCTCAGCAACTATAGTATGTATACACTAGAAGAAGAGCTAAAGAAAGGGTATGTCACGATCAGAGGCGGCCACAGAGTCGGACTGGCGGGCAGAGTCATTACGGAAAACGGAGGTGTGAAAGGCCTCCGTGACATCGCATCTTTTAATATACGAATTGCCCGGCAAAAGCTGGGGATTGCGGAGCCGCTGCTTCCATATTTATATCAAGACAGCTGGCTGAATACGCTGATTATCGGACCGCCCCAAACCGGCAAAACAACACTTCTCCGGGACCTTGCGAGGCTCTCAAGCACCGGCAAAAAACCCATGCTGCCCGTAAAGACAGGAATCGTCGATGAACGGTCAGAAATTGCCGGATGTCTTCGCGGTATTCCGCAGCATCAATTTGGTCAGAGAATTGACGTGTTAGACGCCTGTCCAAAAGCTGAAGGGCTGATGATGATGATTCGATCCATGAGCCCTGAGGTGATGATTGTCGATGAAATCGGGCGTATGGAAGATACAGATGCACTTCTGGAGGCGCTGCATGCCGGTGTTTCAGTAATCGTATCGGCGCATGGCTGGAGCATATCCGACCTGATGAAGCGGCCTTCATTGAAGCGTTTGTGGGAAGAAAGAGCCTTTGACCGCTATTTGGAATTATCAAGAGCAAAAGGGCCGGGCACAGTGAGCCAAATTTATGACAAAGACGGAAATGTGCTGTCTAGGACGACGGGCGTGAAAACATGCTGAAGCTGCTGGGCGCTGTATTCATTGTGGTAGCGACAACATGGACAGGTTTTGAGATGGCGAAGATTTATACAGAACGGCCGCGGCAAATCCGCCAGCTGCGTGCGGCGCTTCAATCCCTCGAGGCTGAAATCATGTACGGCCATACACCGCTTCATACTGCTTCACAGCAGATTGCCAAACAGCTCACACAGCCTGTTTCAGCTCTTTTTTCCGCATTCAGTGATCAGCTGGACAAGGGAAGTGATTCCGCGAAAACGGCGTGGGAGCAAAGCTTAAAGAAGGTATGGGACACCCTGTCTTTGAAAAAAAGCGAATACGAAGTGCTGAAGCAGTTTGGCGAGACGCTCGGGATTCATGATCGAATCTCTCAGCAAAAGCACATCAAGCTGGCGCTGACACATTTGGAAGCCTCTGAAGCGGATGCTGAGCAGGCGCAAGCGAAAAATGAAAAGATGATAAAAAGTTTGGGCTTTTTAGCGGGCTTGTTACTCATTCTTCTATTGATGTAAACGTGAGGGGAGCAAAAATAAAATGGGAGTAGACGTGAATGTCATATTTCAAATCGCCGGAGTGGGGATCGTGGTCGCTTTTTTACACACGATATTGGATCAGATGGGCAAGAAAGAATACGCTCAGTGGGTGACGCTGTTAGGTTTTATCTATATTTTATTTATGGTCGCCACGATTGTAGATGACCTATTTAAAAAGATAAAAGCTGTGTTTTTATTCCAAGGATAGGGGGGCTTGCAGATTGACATTGTTCAAATTGTAGGTTTAGGGCTGATCGCCACCTTCCTTTCTTTAATTGTAAAAGAACAAAAGCCGACTTTTGCGTTTTTAATCGTCGTTTTTGCCGGATGTGCCATTTTTCTTTATTTGGTAGACCAAATCTACGACATTATTCGAATGATAGAAAAAATTGCGATTAATGCAAATGTCAACATGGTCTATGTTGAAACCATTTTAAAGATTATCGGAATCGCCTATATTGCTGAATTCGGAGCACAGCTCACAAAAGATGCCGGTCAAGGAGCCATCGCCTCGAAAATAGAATTGGCGGGGAAAATTTTAATACTCGTAATGGCTGTGCCTATTTTAACCGTCATTATCGAAACGATTCTCGGACTTATACCTTCTATGTCATAACCGAAAGGAGGCGGTAGATTGAAGCGCTTTCAATGGGTTTTGCTTTTGGCCGTGCTGATCATAGCAGGCCGTGCAGAAATTGTACAAGCAGCTGGTAATGCAGAACAAACGGAAGACCATGCTGAAACAGCCGAGCAATTAGCGGAAAGGACAGCAGCCTCGCTTGAAACAGATAAGATCGGGGAATTTTGGAATGACATTATGACAGAATACGGCGGACTGCTGCCGGAAAGCCAAAAAGGCAGCTTAATGGAGTTTATCAATGGCGATAAATCATTCTCACCGCAAGAATGGCTGAAAGCTCTCTTTTCTTATTTGTTTCATGAAGTGCTTGCCAACGGAAAGCTGCTGGGCACATTGATTTTGCTCACGATTTTTTGCGTCATTCTGCAGCTTTTGCAAAATGCTTTTCAGCAAAGCACCGTCAGTAAGGTCGCTTACTCAATTGTGTACATGGTGCTGATTATCCTTGCGCTTAATAGCTTTCATGTGGCAATTAACTATGCAACTGAGGCGATTCAGACGATGACCAGCTTTATCCTGGCGCTCATTCCGCTCCTCTTGGCGCTTTTGGCTTCCTCAGGCGGAGCTGTATCTGCTGCCTTCTTTCATCCTGTTATCCTCTTCCTGATGAACACGAGCGGTCTCTTGATTCAGAATATCGTCATGCCGCTGATTTTTTTATCAGCGATTCTGAGCATTGTCAGCACGATGACTGAACAATACAAAGTAACACAGCTGGCTAACCTGCTCAGAAATATCGCCATCGGAGCACTGGCTGTTTTTCTTACCATCTTTCTCGGCGTCATCTCTGTTCAGGGAGCCTCAGCTGCAGTGACAGACGGCATTACGCTCAGGACGGCTAAATTTATAACCGGAAATTTTATTCCTGTGCTTGGCCGAATGTTTACAGACGCAACAGATACAGTAATCAGCGCCTCTTTACTGCTGAAAAATACGGTAGGGATTCTCGGTGTCGCTATTTTGATCTGTATCGCGGCATTTCCGGCAATCAAAGTGCTTTCCCTCGCTTTTATTTATAAGCTGGCAGCCGCGATTCTTCAGCCACTAGGAGGAGGGCCCGTCATCACCTGCCTCGACGTCATCAGCAAAAGCGTCATTTATATTTTTGCAGCTCTCGCCATTGTGTCTCTCATGTTTTTTTTAAGCCTTACTGTCATAATCACAGCCGGAAACCTCACGATGATGATGAAATGAAGGAGGCAGGCGAATGAGTTTTTTAACGGAATGGCTTACCACCATCGTGTTGTTTATCCTATTTGCAATTGTGATTGATATGCTGCTGCCGAGCTCCAGCATGCAAAAGTACGCAAAAATGGTAGTCAGCCTGCTCTTGATTGTCGTCATGCTTACGCCGATTTTTAAACTTTTCAAGACAGACCCCGAAATCATCTTTGAATATCTCACAAAAAACGGGCAGTCAGAGTCTGCCGACATAAAAAATCAAATCAATTCAAAAAAAATAGAAATACAAGCTTCCCAGCGCGCATATATTCTAGAAGAAATGGCTGTCCAACTAAAAAAGAAAGCGGAGGAGAGATTCAGTCATGATGAATATAAAGTAGGCCGCATCAAACTCACGGCAGGAGAAAAGGTAGATTCAGAAGAGGATATTAAAACAATCAGCGTGTATATGGCCCCGTCTTCTGAAAAAACGGTCCAAACGGTCGCGCCGGTCCACATTGATACAGATCATGCATACGTAACGAAAGAAGCAGCCGAACAAAAAGAAGCCAAACAGATAAAAACGCAGCTCGCGGACATTTGGGAAATCGGAAGTGAGAAAATTACGGTTCATATGGAAGGCGGGGAGAGTGTCGGCAATGAATAAAAACGGATTATGGAATGTATTGAAAAAGCAGTTTCTTCCGGGACAAACGAAGGACGGCGAAAAGCCGAAGCTGACCAAATATCATTACTTTCTATTCGTTTTTGTTCTCGGAGTTTCCTTTATGCTTGTCAGCCAGCTGTTTTCTTCACCTGAGAAAACAGAAAACGCCAAAACGATAACGGCCGTATCATCACAACATTCCGCAGACAGCAAAGAGAAAACAGCCGAAGTGTTTAAAGCCTCAAAATCTGATAAACCTAAAGACTCGATCGATGACTATGAAAAAGAATACGAAAATCAGCTGAAAGAAATCCTTGAAACGATCATTGGTGTGGACGATGTCTCGGTTGTCGTGAATGTAGATGCAACGTCGCTGAAAGTATACGAAAAAAACAAATCAAACAAAAATACAACCACTGAAGAAACTGACAAAGAAGGCGGAAAAAGAAGCGTTACAGACCAATCATCGGAGGAAGAAATCGTCATGATCAAAAACGGCGATAAAGAAACACCTGTCGTCGTCCAAACGAAAAAACCTGATATACGCGGTGTACTCGTTGTTGCTCAAGGAGTGGACAACGTTCAAATAAAACAAACCATTATCGAAGCGGTGACACGGGTCCTGGATGTTCCAAGCCACCGGGTTGCGGTTGCCCCTAAAAAAATAAAGGAGGATTCATAAATGCTTAAAAAACAAACCGTTTGGCTATTAACAATGCTCAGTCTTGTCGTGGTGTTAAGCGTCTACTATATCATGTCGCCGGAAAGCAAAAACGCTGTGCAGATGCAAAGTGAAAAAAGCGCGTCTGACAGCGGAGAGGTCGCAACTGAAAAAGCGCCTGCCAAGCAAGACACGAAGGAAAAAAGCGGTACAGAAACTGAAAAAGGAAAAGAAGATGGAACAAAGAGAACGAAAGATTCATCAGCAGACAAGGAAACATCCGCTGAAGCCAGTGAAAAAGGAACTGTTGTTACGGAAACAGCCGATGATGATCTGTTTACAACGTACCGTCTTGATTTAGAAGATGCCAGAAGCAAAGAAAGAGAAGAGCTGAATGCCATTGTGTCAAGCGATGATGCAACAGCCAAGGAGAAAAGCGAAGCATACGATAAAATGACGGCTCTCAGTGAAGTGGAAGGAACAGAAAAACAGCTGGAAACGCTGATTAAAACACAAGGTTACGAGGATGCGCTTGTTAATGCTGAAGGAGATAAAATCAATATTACAGTCAAATCAGACAAACACTCCAAATCGAAGGCGACAGCCATTATAGACCTTGTCGCAAAAGAAATCAAAACAATGAAAGATGTCGCTGTCACGTTTGAACCATCCAAGTAAGAAAGAGGAAAAAGAAGCCCGCTAAACAAGCGGGCTTTTTGCGTTGCTGTCATATTAGAGTTGAATTCAAAAGTCCGCTCCTGTAAGATGAACATAGTATGTACTTTTAGTAGTAACCTATAAAAAAAGAAATTTCATACATAGGAGTGCGATTGAATGTTAAATATCAAAGAAATCCACGAGCTGATTAAAGCAATTGACGAGTCTACAATTGACGAATTCGTATATGAAAATGAAGGTGTATCCTTAAAACTGAAAAAACACGAAGCAGGCACGGTTCAAGTCATGCAGCAGGCACCGGCAGCACCTGTACAAGCACAGGCTCCGCAGGCAGTTCAGCCGCAAGCGCAGCAAGCAGCGGCACCTGCCCAAGAAGCACCAAAGCAAGATGAGAATCTGCATAAAATCACTTCACCAATGGTAGGAACATTTTATGCTTCTTCATCACCGGAAGCTGGCCCGTATGTAACAGCCGGTTCAAAAGTAAATGAAAACACAGTTGTCTGCATTGTAGAAGCGATGAAGCTTTTCAACGAAATCGAAGCAGAAGTGAAAGGCGAAATCGTTGAAGTATTAGTAGAAAACGGCCAGCTGGTCGAATACGGACAACCTCTATTTCTTGTAAAAGCGGAGTAAGGAGACTGAACATGATTAAAAAGCTATTGATCGCCAACAGAGGAGAAATTGCTGTCAGAATCATCAGAGCCTGCAGAGAGCTCGGAATTGAGACTGTCGCTGTTTATTCAGAAGCTGATAAAGATGCCCTTCATGTTCAAATGGCCGATGAAGCTTTTTGTATCGGACCGAAAGCATCAAAAGACAGCTATTTAAACGTTACAAATATTGTGAGTGTTGCAAAGCTGACTGGCACGGACGCCATTCATCCGGGATACGGATTTTTAGCTGAAAATGCTGATTTCGCTGAATTATGTGAAGAAGTGAATGTCACGTTTGTCGGCCCGAGCGCTGACGCCATTTCAAAAATGGGAACAAAAGACGTTGCGCGGGAAACGATGAAACAGGCCGGCGTGCCAATCGTACCGGGTTCACAGGGAATTATAGAAAATGTGGAAGAAGCAGTTTCGCTTGCTAATGAAATTGGGTATCCTGTAATTATAAAAGCCACCGCAGGCGGAGGCGGAAAAGGAATTAGGGTTGCCCGCACTGAAGAGGAACTGATTAATGGCATTAAGATTACACAGCAGGAAGCGGCAACTGCATTCGGAAATCCAGGTGTATACATCGAAAAATACATAGAAGATTTTCGCCACGTTGAGATCCAAGTGCTTGCTGATAACTACGGAAATACGATCCATTTGGGCGAACGCGACTGCTCGATCCAAAGACGCCTGCAAAAGCTTTTGGAAGAATCACCATCTCCTGCCCTTGATTCAGAAATCAGGGAGCAAATGGGAGATGCAGCGGTAAAGGCTGCAAAAGCGGTTGGCTATACAGGCGCTGGAACAGTTGAATTTATCTATGACTACAATGAACAGCGCTATTACTTCATGGAAATGAACACGAGAATTCAGGTGGAGCACCCAGTCACAGAAATGGTGACGGGAACTGACCTGATCAAGGAACAAATCAAAGTGGCATCAGGAATGGAACTGAGCCTCAAGCAAGAAGATGTTGAATTTGAAGGCTGGGCCATCGAATGCCGAATCAACGCAGAAAACCCAAGTAAAAATTTCATGCCGTCACCTGGTGAAATTAAAATGTACCTGCCTCCTGGCGGTCTTGGTGTCCGTGTCGATTCAGCTGCGTACCCTGGCTATTCCATCCCACCGTACTATGACAGCATGATTGCAAAGGTAATCACATACGGAAAAACGAGGGATGAAGCGATTGCCCGCATGAAGCGCGCATTGAGCGAATTCGTCATCGAAGGCATTGAGACAACAATCCCTTTCCATTTAAAACTGCTTGAACACGAAACATTTGTGAGCGGAGAGTTTAATACGAAATTTTTAGAAACATATGATGTAATGGGCTCATAATTTTTACGGAGGTGAATTGAATGAAAGACAACAGCTTGCTTAAAATGGATCACGAAGATACGCATTTGGGTAAGGTTGAGATTGCACCGGAAGTCATTGAGGTCATTGCCGGCATTGCAGCATCAGAAGTTGATGGGGTTGCCGAAATGCGCGGAAACTTTGCGACAGGCGTCGTTGAGCGCTTTGGCAAAGTGAATCATGGCAAAGGTGTCAAAGTCGACCTGGCGGATGACGGAATTACGATCGATGTATACTGTGTCGTTACATTTGGCGTTTCGATTCCGAAAGTTGCAGCATCCGTTCAGGAAAACATTCGTCAAACCTTATTAAATATGACGTCTCTTTCGATTAACGAGATCAATATTCACATCGTCGGCATTCAATTTGACACAAAAGCCCAAGAAGTCCAAATCGACGAAGAAATGTAAATGGCTTAACACGAAACCAAGGGGAGGGCGGCCCTTTGGTTTTTTTACACGTTACCCTTTATTTCAAAGCATGAAGAAAGCCGGCTTACATAGCCGAGTTTCTTCATGAACGTGAAATCCGAATAATCATATTAAGGTGTGTGAAAATATTCGGTAATAGGGTAAAAAAACCTTGATTTCAATATGCGGATACGAAAAAAATATGTTATGATCTCTTTGTGGCTTAACGACAAGCGGATAAAGAGGATCAAAGGAGAAAGAAAATGAAAAGAAGAACAGCAAGAGAAAAAGCTTTGCAGGCACTATTTCAAATTGATGTCAGCGATATTGCAGTGAATGAAGCCATAGAACACGCACTGGATGAAGAAAAAACAGATCCTTTCTTTGAACAGCTTGTACACGGGGTATTGGAACACCAAGACCAGCTGGATGAAATGATCTCCAAGCATCTGGTGAATTGGAAGCTCGATCGGATTGCCAATGTTGACCGTGCGATTTTGCGCCTGGCAGCATATGAAATGGCATATGCCGAAGACATTCCGGTTAATGTCTCCATGAACGAAGCGATTGAGCTGGCAAAACGGTTTGGTGATGACAAAGCGACAAAGTTTGTAAACGGGGTTCTTTCTAACATTAAATCTGATATTGAACAATCATAGGAGGAAAGAAAATGACTGCAACAATCATCGACGGAAAAGAAACGGCTAGAGAAAAACGCGAACAATTGGCAAAAGAGGTAGAAGAGCTTAAAAAGCAAGGCGTCACTCCCGGACTGGCGGTTATTTTGATTGGAGATGATCCTGCTTCTCACTCTTACGTGCGAGGAAAGAAAAAAGCGGCAGAAACAATGGGAATGAATTTCAAGCTCGATCAATTTGACAGCAGCCTCACAGAAGCTGAACTGCTTTCCATTATTGATCAATATAACCAAGACCCTGAGTTTCATGGCATTCTCGTTCAGCTTCCGCTCCCAGACCATATTTCTGAAAAAGCGGTGATCGAACGTATCTCTCCTGATAAAGATGTAGACGGTTTTCATCCGTTAAACGTAGGGAAAATGCTGCTTGGCGAAGATACGTTTCTTCCTTGCACGCCTCATGGAATTGTTGAGCTTTTGAAGAAAACCAATATTGACCTTTCCGGTAAAGAGGTTGTTGTAGTCGGTCGAAGCAACATTGTCGGCAAACCTGTCGGCCAGCTTTTATTAAATGAAAACGCGACGGTTACTTACTGTCATTCAAGAACAGAAAATATTACTGAACATACGAAAAAAGCGGACATCCTGGTGGTGGCAGTCGGCAGAGCCAACTTCATCAGTGCAGACCAGATCAAAGAGGGCGCTGTTGTCATTGACGTCGGCGTTAACCGTCTGGAAAACGGAAAGCTTTGCGGAGACGTTGAATTTGAAGGGGCAAAGGAAAAAGCGTCCTTCATCACGCCGGTTCCGGGCGGAGTAGGTCCGATGACCATCACGATGCTTGCGCATAATACTGTTAAATCTGCGAAACGTACGTTATCATAGATAATTGGAGATATTCACAGGCGAAATGTTTACCCGCCTTGAATATGAGCACGATACCCGCTTCTTCAGGCTCCTAAAGCCAGGGCGGGTTTTCTTTAGTTATGGTGCAGGAATGCTTAGGAGAGGAGTTTTTAGACATGGGTGAAGCAGCGTATGTGACCGTCTCAGCGCTGACAAAGTATATAAAACGAAAATTCGATGTAGATCCTCACCTTGAAAATATTTGGATTAAAGGCGAATTGTCGAATGTAAAGATACACACACGAGGGCATATTTATTTCACTTTAAAAGACGAAAACGCAAGAATGCAGTCGGTGATGTTCGCGAGACAAAGCGAGCGTCTGCCTTTTAAACCTGAAAACGGAATGAAAGTGCTGGTCAGAGGCGGAATTTCCGTATATGAACCGAGCGGAAACTATCAATTATATGCCAAAGAAATGCAGCCTGACGGGGTTGGAGCGCTTTATTTAGCGTACGAAGAATTAAAAAAGAAGCTTGCCGGAGAAGGTTTATTTGACGACCGCTACAAAAAACAAATCCCCGCATTTCCAGCCACAATCGGGGTTGTGACATCTCCAACGGGTGCCGCTGTCAGAGACGTTATTACAACTCTAAAAAGAAGATATCCCCTTGTAAAAGTCATTGTTCTTCCAGCGCTCGTACAAGGTGAAAATGCGAGCAGATCCATCGTTACGCGCATTGAAGAGGCAAATGAAAAAGAGATTTGCGACGTATTAATTGTCGGGAGAGGCGGCGGTTCGATAGAAGAACTGTGGGCATTCAATGAAGAAATTGTAGCACGCGCCATCTTTGCTTCCAATATTCCGATTATATCGGCAGTCGGACATGAGACGGATTTTACGATCAGTGATTTTGTCGCCGATATCAGAGCCGCGACGCCGACAGGAGCAGCTGAGATTGCTGTGCCTCATACCACTGATTTAATCGAACGCACAAAAACAGCGGAAGTCAGAATGACAAGAGCGATGCAGCAGCACCTCGGCCAGAAAAAAGAACGGATTCAAACGCTGCAATCGTCCTATGCCTTTCGTTTTCCAAAGCGTTTGTATGCGCAAAAAGAGCAGCAGTTTGACCTCGCGTACCAGCAGTTTCAAGCACAGCTGACCGCTCTTTTAGATCGGAAAAGCAGACAGCTGGAGCGTGAAACGTACAGATTAGAGGCACTGCATCCTCATGAACAGCTGAAACAAGCGAGAACACGATACCAGGAACAAACAAATCAGCTGAGAAAAAATATGAATATCCAAATGAAGCAGCTGCATTCCCAATTTCAAACCGTTCTTGGCAAGCTGAATGCACTAAGTCCTCTTCAAGTGATGGAAAGAGGATACAGCTTGGCTTATAAAGAAGATAAACTCATTAAAAGTGTCAGTCAAATAGAAGAGCAGGACCAGCTTGAAGTCAAGCTGAAGGATGGCGTGCTGACCTGTGAAGTATTAGAAAAGAGAGGGGAAGAAAAATGACAGACGTGAAAAAAAATGAAAACATGACATTTGAAGAAGCGATGAAAGGGCTTGAGAGCATTGTAT
This sequence comes from Bacillus sp. PS95, assembly GCF_037963565.1. Classification (NCBI taxonomy): domain Bacteria; kingdom Bacillati; phylum Bacillota; class Bacilli; order Caryophanales; family Bacillaceae; genus Bacillus; species Bacillus sp. PS95. The sequence continues at coordinate 2,435,170 of NZ_CP150160.1, read as the reverse complement.
CAAAGCTTGAAGAGGGAGATGTGCCTCTAGAGCAAGCCATTAACTATTTCCAAGAAGGCATGGCTCTGTCAAAAATGTGCCATGAAAAGCTGCAAAAAGTCGAAAAGCAAATGGACTTCATTTTAAAAGAAGACGGCGAACTGGCACCTTTCAGTGTTCAGGAGGAAGACGAAGGTGACAAATAAATTAACGAGCTTTCTGGCGGACCGGAAAAAAACAATTGAAAATCAGCTTTCTGTCTATACAGAAAAGCTTGATATGCCGGACTCATTAAAGAAATCTATGCTGTATTCTCTACAGGCCGGCGGAAAGCGGTTGCGGCCTCTGATTGTACTGGCTGTTTTAAATGCATATGGAAAAAGCGAAAAAGACGGCATTCCGGTGGGCTGTGCTGTCGAAATGATTCACACGTATTCGTTAATTCATGATGATCTTCCATGCATGGATGATGACGATTTGCGCCGCGGGAAGCCGACAAACCATAAAGTGTTTGGTGAAGCGACGGCAGTATTAGCGGGTGACGGGCTACTCACAGAAAGCTTTAAGCTGATTACCTCCCACGTGTCAGACGAGGTGTCAGCAGAAAAGCGCCTGCGGCTTGTGAATGAACTGATTTCAGCGGCAGGCACCGAAGGCATGGTCGGGGGGCAAGTAGCTGATATGGAAGCGGAAAACCGACAAGTCACGCTTGAAGAGCTCGAATCCATTCATGAACGGAAAACTGCCAAGCTTCTTGGCTTTTGTGTAATCGCCGGTGCTATTTTGGCTGATGCGCCTGAGGAAGAAATTGAAACACTGCGTACCTTCAGCAGCCACATTGGAATCGGATTTCAAATCAGAGACGATATTTTAGATTTAGAAGGCAGTGAAGAGAAAATCGGCAAACGTGTCGGCTCGGATACCACAAATGACAAATCGACATACCCGTCACTTCTTTCATTGGAAGGGGCCAAACATAAATTGGATGTTCATATAAAAGAGGCGAAGCGATTGATCGGCGGACTCTCTCTTCAAAAAGACCTTTTATATGAGCTATGTGATTTAATTGCGGCAAGAGATCACTAAAACGATCCTAATTTGAAGCGGCTGCACGAGATATGGTAAAATGTAAGCAGTTTATATGAAAAATGAAAAGGAAAAGCGCGTTTGTCTTTTTTTATGTCTGAGATTATTGTCAGCTCGGCATGCAAAAGACATGTATCATTGCAGAAATTCATGCTGAAAGTGAGTTGATCCGCTTTGGATCTTTTATCAATACAGGACCCGTCGTTTTTAAAAAACATGTCCATTGATGAATTAGAGAAATTAAGTGATGAAATCCGTCAGTTTTTAATTACAAGTTTATCCGCTTCCGGCGGCCACATCGGCCCAAACTTAGGTGTCGTAGAGCTTACTGTTGCCCTGCATAAGGAATTTAACAGCCCGAAAGACAAATTTTTATGGGATGTAGGCCATCAGTCGTATGTCCATAAGCTGCTGACAGGACGGGGAAAAGAATTTGCGACGCTTCGCCAGTACAAAGGGCTTTGCGGATTTCCAAAGCGGAGTGAAAGCGAGCACGATGTTTGGGAAACCGGGCACAGCTCGACTTCTCTGTCAGGCGCGATGGGAATGGCAGCTGCCCGTGATATTAAAGGAACGGATGAATATATTATTCCGATCATTGGTGACGGCGCGCTGACTGGCGGAATGGCGCTCGAAGCCCTTAACCACATCGGCGACGAGAAAAAAGACATGATTGTCATCCTTAATGATAATGAAATGAGTATTGCGCCAAATGTCGGTGCCATTCACTCTATGCTCGGACGGCTCCGTACTGCGGGGAAATACCAGTGGGTTAAAGATGAGCTTGAATACTTATTTAAAAAGATTCCGGCAGTTGGGGGCAAGCTTGCCGCCACGGCGGAACGGGTCAAAGACAGCCTGAAATACATGCTCGTCTCCGGAATGTTTTTCGAGGAGCTCGGTTTTACGTATTTGGGCCCAGTGGACGGCCATTCTTATCATGAGCTGATTGAGAATCTTCAATACGCCAAAAAAACAAAAGGCCCTGTTCTTCTGCACGTCATCACGAAAAAAGGAAAGGGGTACAAACCGGCTGAGACCGATACGATTGGGACATGGCATGGTACCGGACCATATAAAATTAATACCGGTGACTTTGTAAAGCCGAAAGCCGCAGCTCCTTCGTGGAGCGGCCTTGTCAGCGGAACTGTGCAGCGAATGGCGCGCGAGGACGGACGCATTGTAGCCATTACGCCGGCTATGCCTGTCGGTTCAAAGCTTGAAGGTTTCGCAAAGGAATTCCCTGACCGGATGTTCGACGTAGGAATTGCAGAACAGCATGCCGCAACGATGGCGGCAGCTATGGCAATGCAGGGTATGAAGCCGTTTTTGGCGATTTACTCAACCTTCCTGCAAAGGGCATATGACCAAGTTGTCCATGACATCTGCCGCCAAAACGCCAATGTGTTTATTGGAATTGACCGTGCAGGACTCGTTGGCGCTGATGGAGAGACACATCAAGGCGTGTTTGATATTGCGTTTATGCGCCACATTCCAAACATGGTCTTAATGATGCCGAAAGACGAAAATGAAGGCCAGCACATGGTTCATACAGCACTTAGCTATGACGAAGGCCCGATAGCGATGCGTTTTCCGCGCGGAAACGGACTCGGCGTAAAAATGGATGAACAGTTGAAAACGATTCCGATCGGTACGTGGGAGGTGCTGCGTCCGGGGAACGATGCTGTCATCTTAACATTCGGCACAACAATCGAAATGGCGATTGAAGCAGCCGATGAGCTGCAGAAAGAAGGCCTTTCCGTGCGCGTTGTGAATGCGCGTTTTATTAAGCCGATTGATGAAAAGATGATGAAGAGTATCCTAAAAGAAGGCTTGCCAATTTTAACAATTGAAGAAGCGGTCTTAGAAGGCGGTTTCGGAAGCTCGATTTTAGAATTCGCTCATGATCAAGGTGAATATCATACTCCGATTGACAGAATGGGTATACCTGATCGGTTTATTGAACACGGAAGTGTAACAGCGCTTCTTGAGGAAATTGGACTGACAAAACAGCAGGTGGCAAATCGTATTAGATTACTGATGCCGCCAAAGACACACAAAGGAATTGGATCATGACGTCAAAGAAAGAACGATTAGATGTATTATTAGTGGAAAGAGGGCTGGCGGAAACGCGTGAAAAAGCCAAAAGAGCCATTATGGCGGGGATCGTCTATTCAAACGAAAACCGCTTGGACAAGCCTGGAGAAAAAATTGACCGCGACCTTCCGTTAACCGTCAAAGGAAACCCGCTGAGGTATGTGAGCAGGGGCGGCTTAAAGCTCGAAAAAGCGTTGAAGGAATTTCCCGTCTCTGTCAAAGATAAAATTATGATTGATATTGGCTCCTCCACCGGCGGTTTTACGGACTGCGCTTTGCAAAATGGAGCTAAACAGTCATACGCTGTGGATGTAGGCTATAATCAGCTTGCATGGAAGCTTAGACAGGATGAACGGGTCGTCGTGATGGAACGGACGAACTTTCGTTATGCAACACCGGCAGACTTTACAAAGGGCATGCCGGAGTTTGCCACAATTGATGTGTCCTTTATTTCACTGAGGCTCATCCTGCCTGTCCTAAGGACTTTGCTCGTTCCGGGCAGCGACTGCATGGCTCTAGTTAAGCCTCAGTTTGAAGCGGGACGGGAATCCGTCGGCAAAAAAGGGATTGTCAGAGATTCTAAAGTGCATGCTGATGTGCTCAAGCGAATGATCAGTTTTTCTGCCGCTGAAGGCTATATCTGTAAAGGCTTGTCATTTTCTCCAATCACCGGAGGAGACGGAAATATTGAGTTTCTCCTTCATTTGCATTGGCCGGGAGAGGGACAGGAAGGCCAGGAGCTGCCGGAAGAAGAGATCATGCGCGTTGTAGAAGAAGCACATAAGACGTTAAAAGAAAAAAAAGCAGATGTACCGGAATAATAGGGCGCTATTATTCCTTTTTTCTGCATTCATGTACAATGTGCAGAGAATCATATAACATAAAAGAACAGATAAGCTTGGAAATAGAGGTGCTTACATGAACAAAGGCCAGAGGCATATTAAAATCAGAGAGATCATTACAAGCAATGAAATCGAAACGCAGGATGAATTGGTCGACATGCTAAAGCAGGATGGATACAAAGTAACGCAGGCCACGGTATCACGGGATATTAAAGAACTTCACCTTGTGAAAGTGCCTACGAATAATGGTTCTTACAAATACAGTCTTCCGGCGGACCAGCGTTTCAATCCGCTGTCAAAGCTAAAGCGGGCATTGATGGACGCATTTGTGAAAATAGACTCAGCAAGCCATATGATTGTGCTGAAAACGATGCCGGGCAATGCCCAGGCAATCGGGGCGCTGATGGACAATTTGGACTGGGATGAAATGATGGGGACCATTTGCGGAGATGATACGATTTTAATTATTTGCCGGACTCCTGAAGATACAGAAGGCGTAAAAAACAGGCTCCTTGAACTGCTGTAACAGAAAATCTAACAAAGATAAGAGGTGTAATGCTGTTTGTTAGCTGAACTATCGATTAAAAACTTTGCCATTATTGAGGAACTGACGGTTTCTTTTGAACGCGGGCTTACGGTTTTAACAGGAGAAACCGGAGCCGGCAAATCCATCATCATAGATGCCATTTCTCTTTTAGTCGGAGGCCGCGGATCATCTGAATTTGTTAGATATGGGGAAGCAAAAGCCGAACTTGAAGGGCTGTTTCTGTTGGAGAGCGGCCATCCTGTTTTAGGCGTATGCGCTGAGCAGGGAATCGACGTTTCAGACGAAATGATCGTCATGAGAAGGGATATCAGCACGAGCGGGAAAAGCGTTTGCCGTGTCAATGGCAAGCTTGTCACGATTGCTTCGCTAAGAGAGATCGGCAGGCTTTTATTAGATATTCACGGGCAGCACGATAACCAGCTGTTAATGGAAGACGAAAATCATCTCCAGCTTTTGGACAAGTTTGCCGGGGCCGAAGTGGAAAGCGCGCTTAAAACGTATCAGGAAGGGTACCAGCGGTATATGAAGCTGCTCAAAAAGCTTAAGCAGCTTTCTGAAAGCGAACAGGAAATGGCCCATCGTCTTGATCTTATTCAATTTCAGCTCGAAGAAATCGAATCGGCAAAGCTTGAGCTTAACGAAGATGAACAGCTCCAAGAAGAGCGCCAGCAAATTTCAAACTTTGAGAAGATATATGAGTCGCTGCAAAATGCATATAACGCGCTTCGCAGTGAGCAGGGCGGATTGGACTGGGTTGGAATGGCATCAGCGCAGCTTGAAGATATATCTGATATAAACGAACCGCTGAAAAAAATGTCTGAAAGTGTTTCGAACTCCTACTATTTGCTTGAGGATGCCACATTTCAGATGAGAAATATGCTGGATGAGCTTGAATTTGATCCGGAACGCCTGAACTATATTGAGACGCGACTTAATGAAATCAAACAGCTGAAACGAAAATACGGTGCCACTGTTGAAGACATTTTGGAATATGCTTCTAAAATTGAAGAAGAGATTGACCAAATTGAAAACAGGGACAGCCACCTTCAAAGCTTGAAAAAGGAGCTTGACTCCGTCGGCAAAGATGTCGCAGTGGAAGCGGCAAATGTGTCACAAATCCGAAAAACATGGGCGAAAAAGCTGGCTGATGAGATTCATCGGGAATTAAAAAGCCTGTACATGGAAAAATCAACTTTTGATACGGAATTTAAGGTCAGAACAGCGTCACGCAATGAAGAGGCGCCGCTTGTAAACGGCCAGCCCGTTCAGCTGACTGAACAAGGGATTGACCTGGTGAAGTTTTTAATTTCAACCAATACAGGCGAGCCGCTAAAATCCCTTTCGAAAGTCGCTTCAGGTGGAGAGCTGTCACGGGTGATGCTTGCCATAAAAAGCATTTTCTCCTCACAACAGGATGTGACATCGATCATTTTTGATGAGGTTGATACCGGTGTAAGCGGCAGGGTCGCACAGGCAATCGCTGAGAAGATCCATAAGGTGTCAATAGGTTCACAAGTGCTGTGCATTACACACCTGCCTCAGGTGGCTGCCATGGCCGATACGCATCTTTATATTGCGAAGGAGTTAAAAGACGGTAGAACGACGACACGTGTCAAGCCACTGTCTAAGCAGGAAAAGGTAGCGGAAATCGGGCGCATGATTGCAGGTGTCGAAGTAACCGATTTAACGAAACGCCATGCGAAAGAACTTTTAAAACAAGCGGATCAAGTCAAAACAACTGGGTAAGCTGCGCGAAAAGCGCAGCTTATTTTTTTGTTTACATCCATTCGTTCATCAGTATATCCAATGTTTTTCTTCATATGACAGTTATAAATAAGCCGTCAGAAGGCAAAATTAAATGATGTAGCAGCAAGTCATAAAGAAGGTGTGGGATAGGAGCGAGGAGAGTGAAGTAGTGAATGCCCGATAATATCAGAAAAGCAGTAGGTTTAATTCTCCTTGTTTCGTTATTAAGTGTAGGTTTATGCAAACCGCTAAAAGAATATTTACTGATTCCAACGCAAATGAGAGTATTTGAAACCCAAACACAAGCGATTGAAACGAGTTTATCGGTAAACGCTCAGACATCAGAATCCTCAGAAGCGTTTACAGTAAAGAAAGATCCGCATGAAATCAAGGTGACGGGCAAAAAATCAGGTGAGTCAGAATTGGTATATGATCTTGCCGGATTTCCAATTAAAAAAACAAAAGTGCATGTTCTTCCTGATTTAAAAGTTATACCTGGCGGACAATCAATCGGTGTAAAACTTCATTCCGTCGGTGTTCTTGTCGTCGGATTTCATCAAATCAATACAAGTGAAGGCAAAAAATCTCCGGGAGAAACGGCAGGAATTGAAGCGGGCGACATTATTATTGAGATGAATGGACAGAAAATTGAAAAAATGAATGATGTAGCCCCATTTATTCAAAAGGCTGGGAAAACTGGTGAATCTTTAGATTTACTGATCAAACGTGATAAACAGAAAATCAAAACGAAGCTGATTCCAGAAAAGGATGAAGGAGAAGGCAAATACAGAATCGGGTTATATATCAGAGATTCTGCTGCCGGCATCGGCACTATGACCTTTTATGAACCGAAAACAAAAAAATACGGAGCACTTGGCCACGTGATTTCCGATATGGATACAAAGAAACCAATTGTAGTGGAGAATGGAGAAATTGTTAAATCCACTGTAACATCAATTGAAAAAGGGACAGGCGGTAATCCGGGAGAAAAACTGGCGCGATTTTCCTCAGAACGCAAAACGATCGGGGATATTAACAGAAATAGCCCATTTGGAATTTTTGGCACGCTGCATCAGCCGATTCAAAACAACATATCAGATCAAGCATTGCCGGTTGCGTTTTCTACCGAAGTCAAAAAAGGGCCGGCTGAAATTTTAACCGTTATTGATGATGACAAAGTAGAAAAATTCGATATTGAAATCGTCAGCACAACGCCGCAAAAATTCCCTGCGACAAAAGGAATGGTGTTGAAAATTACCGATCCAAGGCTGTTGAAAGAAACAGGAGGCATCGTCCAGGGGATGAGCGGAAGCCCGATTATTCAAAATGGAAAAGTGATCGGTGCTGTCACCCATGTATTTGTAAATGACCCGACAAGCGGCTACGGTGTTCATATTGAATGGATGCTGTCAGAAGCAGGAATCGATATTTATGGAAAAGAAAAAGCAAGCTGACTGCCGGAGTTTCCGGCAGTTTTTTTATTTTGATCCCTCTTCACTTCTCAGAATACATACGGTAAAATATACAAAAGAAGATTTTTCGACAAATTCACGTTTCCTTGTTTGTCAAATTTCATTTTTAGTCGAAAAACAGAGAAAAACATAGAATAACAAAGATATGCCACTAATATTGGTGATTATGATTTTTTTAGAGGGTATATAGCGGTTTTGTCGAATGTAAACATGTAGCAAGGGTGAATCCTGTTAACTACATTTGGGGAGGAAGAAACGTGGAGAAAATTAAAGTTTGTGTTGCTGATGATAATCGAGAGCTGGTAAGCCTGTTAAGTGAATATATAGAAGGACAGGAAGACATGGAAGTGATCGGCGTTGCTTATAACGGACAGGAATGCCTGTCGCTGTTTAAAGAAAAAGATCCCGATGTGCTCGTATTAGATATTATAATGCCGCATTTAGACGGACTTGCGGTTTTAGAGAGGCTGAGGGAATCAGATCTGAAAAAACAGCCGAATGTCATTATGCTGACAGCCTTTGGGCAGGAAGATGTCACAAAAAAGGCCGTCGATTTAGGCGCGTCCTACTTTATTCTCAAACCGTTTGATATGGAAAACCTTGTCGGTCATATCCGCCAGGTCAGCGGAAATGCCAGCAGTGTGACGCATCGTGCGCCATCATCGCAAAGCAGTATTATACGCAGCAGCCAGCCTGAACCAAAGAAGAAAAATCTCGACGCGAGCATCACAAGCATTATCCATGAAATCGGCGTCCCAGCCCATATTAAAGGCTATCTCTATCTGCGCGAAGCAATCTCAATGGTATACAATGACATCGAATTGCTCGGCAGCATTACAAAAGTCCTCTATCCGGACATCGCCAAAAAATTTAACACAACCGCAAGCCGTGTAGAAAGAGCGATCCGCCATGCAATTGAAGTGGCATGGAGCAGAGGAAACATTGATTCCATTTCCTCGTTGTTCGGTTACACTGTCAGCATGACAAAAGCTAAACCGACAAATTCGGAGTTCATTGCAATGGTTGCGGATAAGCTGAGGTTAGAGCATAAGGCTTCTTAAACATGAGCTTATTAAGTGGTCATTAAATCAAACGTCTTTTATTTATTAGTTTGCGCTGATAAATAGGAGGCGTTTTGTTTTGGGGACATTTGTTAGTATGGGAGAAGAATATTAAGTATCCGCATATAGTAAAGGATGGGTTTGAAAAGTAAGGAAAGCAAATGGCGGTATTACCTGCACTCTTGGTCCATTCATACATCTTATAGGATCACGAGCATGATCGACCCTAGATGTGTCCGTTATAAAATGAAACCTTTCTCCTGCAAAATCGTAAGTAAGGCGTATTCATGTAAAAAGGAGACGTACGAATGAAAAAGAAAAAAGCAAGAAAGCGTGAGGGGTTTTTCCTGGATTTTCTTTTCGAAGTTGGCGGGGAGCTCTTTCTTTTGCTGTTTAGATGTGTACACAAACTATTTATATAAAGGGAAAAAAGACTGCCGAATCGTTTCGGCAGTCTTTGCACATTAATCTTTATAAGGCACCCAGCCTGGCGTGTTCACAATTGCTTGCCATAGCGGTTCAGGCAAATGATATTTTTCTTTATCTGTGCCTTTAATCACTGTTTCGATTTGCTTTTCACGGCCTTCTTTTACTTTTACCGTCCAGTCAGGGTCAACTAGAATTTCGCGTCCCATAGCGACCAGCGGAATACCGTTTTCGATGACGGCAAGCGCGTCATCAGCGGAATGGATGGAACCGACGGCGATCAGCGGCACTTTGTTTCCGACACGTTCATTCAATAAGTCCATGCGTGTGCGAGTCGGATCTGCACCGCGGCGCGCTTTTGAGTTCACGTCCATCAGTGAGACATGAAGATAATCCAATTCTTTATCTCCTAAAGCATCAACAAGCGTATAAGTTTCAGTCATTGTCAATCCCGGTGTCTCAGGTTCTTCCGGAGACAGGCGGTATCCGACTAAGAACGCACCCTTCGCATGTTCTGAAGCGGCTTTTTTCACTTCATCGACAATAGCGAGCGGGAAGGCTAATCGTTTTTCATCGCTTCCTCCCCAGCGATCCGTGCGCTGGTTGGTTTTCGGAGAATAAAACTGCTGAATTAAGTAGCCGTTTGCACCGTGAATTTCGACACCGTCAAAGCCGGCTTCAATGGCGCGTCTTGTCGCTTCTCCAAACGCCTTCACAATGTTTTCCACTTCTTCTTCTTTTAATGCGCGAGCAATTTGTTTGCCTTTATCAAACACGTCACTTGGCCCCACAACATCCTGTTGAGGAACGAGCTCAGACGGGCACTCAATACCGCCGTGATGAATTTGTACAACAGCTTTAGCGCCTTGTGCCTGAATGGCTTGTGCTAACTTTTTTAAACCTGGAATGTTGGAATCGTCATGGATGGCCGGCTGCCCGGGGAATGCTTTTCCGTCCGGTGTAACATTTGCGCAGGCTGTAATCACCATTCCCATCTCTTTTGAACGGGGGATGATGTAGTCGAGCTCCGCTTCAGATATTGTACCGTCTTCATTAGAAGCGTAATGAGTCATCGGTGCTACTGCGATCCGGTTGTCGATTGTAACGCCGCTTTTAAACGTAAATGGTTCAAAAAGTGGCTTATACTTAGGATTCATTTGATCATCTTCTTTCGTTTGGATTCGCACATATTCTAGCCTATATGTAAAAATTAATGCAATTGATCTGCTTTACCGACTGAATATCTTGAGTGCAGAGTGATGTTTTCGCCGCTCTTTTTCGGGGCCTTTGTAGCCGCCGCTGATTTGGTGGCCGATGGAGCATGTGATGACAGCTGCCGCCAGCAGCAGAACGAATTTTTTCATGGCTTTAACTTCTTTCAATAAAGTAAATATCCTTTAAAAGGTTACGCTTGGCTGACCCACCCGTCAAACGATTTGCTCACCCTATTCTCAAATTTTTTAAAATGAATAAAAAGTTGCTTCTTTCCGCTAATTTTTTCTAATTGGCGCCTCAATTAGAGCCATCCTCATAGACAAATCTGCTCGTTATCTTTCTAACAACAGGAAATGATCGGGTCGTATAGCCCTTTTGAAAATCATGGAACTTGCTCGCCTGCATTCGCGTTGTCTTTACAAATTCGCCATTCTGGTCAAAGATAAAAGCCAAACATCAGGAAGAGGTGGTCATGTGAAACAAACGGTTCTTTTGCTGTTTACTGCGCTCTTTCTTTCGGGGTGCAGTGTTGCAAGTGCGGATGACTCAGTGCCAAGGTTTACCGAAGAGGGAAAATACATTGGCTCGGCTGATCCTCATACGATTGCGGTTTCTCTTAATGGAGAAGAAACCATGATACAAGTTCCGAAGGATAAACGTGATGAATGTGAATCACTGCCAGATCAGACACATGTCCTGGTGAAATATACAAAGAAGGATAATGGAACTTTACAGCTGGAAGATATTCAGCTGCGAAAGAACTCGTGACCGGAGGGAGTAAGTTGAGAATGTTATGGAGGAGCTTGGCGCTGTGCGGATTGGCTTTGACGCTCGCGCCTTGTGCACAGGCAGCAGAGCCGATAGAAGGGAAAACAGTGTATATTGATGCCGGACACGGCGGTGAAGATAGTGGAGCGGTCGGAAACGGGCTCTTTGAAAAGGATATTAATTTGGCTGTCTCAGAGCATGTGACAGACAAACTAAAAGAGGAGGGAGCCAATCCTGTTGCATCCCGGTCTGACGATCATTTTCTGACCTTGGAGGAAAGAGTGGCTAAGGCAAGTGCCAATCAGGCTGACCTTTTTGTCAGCATTCATGTGAATTCAGGGGTTGCTTCAGCTTCAGGAACAGAAACGTATTTTCAATCTGATTATGAAGGGGAGAACAGCCGGCGTCTCGCATCCGATATTCAGTCAGAGCTCGTTTCTTCCTTACAAACGAGAGACAGGGGCGTGAAAGAATCAGACTTTTACGTCATTACATATTCACAAATGCCAAGTGTGTTGGCGGAGCTTGGGTTTATCACGAACAGCTCTGACGCGGACAAGCTGGGAAGTGAAGAATACCAGCAAAAGGCCGCAGATGCGATTGTCAACGGCATTGATTCTTATTATGATCAGTAGATTGATACAGCCTTAATCCTAGAGTGGAGCCGACAAAATAAGTATAATGGAGAAAACTTTAGGGTTTGAGGTGAAACGATGACAAAGATTTTTGCCCACCGGGGGGCATCAGGTCAATTTCCCGAAAATACAATGCTTGCATTTGAAAAAGGAATTGAAGCCGGAGCGGATGGGATAGAGCTTGATGTACAGCTGACGAAAGACGGACGCATTGTTGTAATTCATGATGAAAGACTTAATCGCACGACATCACTTAAAGGATTCGTGAAGGATACAGCCTATGATGAGGTAAAGACTGCGAATGCGGCCGCTGGTCACGATCAAGCGTACAGCGATATAAAAGTGCCGCTGCTAGAAGATGTGCTCTCGTGGGCGGTAAAAAAGGATTTTCTCATCAACATTGAATTAAAAAACAGCGTGATCCGCTATGAGGGAATGGAAGAAAAAGTGCTGGAGGCAGTGAAGCGATTTAATGTAGAGGACAGAGTCATCCTATCCACGTTTAATCATGACAGCTTGGCGCTATGCGCCCGGCTTGCACCGCATATCGACCGTGCAGTATTAACTTCAGATGTGCTTTATCAGGCAGATCGATATATCGCGTCTATTCCGGCTTCCGGCTATCACCCGAAGCTAAACAGCCCAGGGGTCACAGATGAAGTGCTGAAGAAAATGAGGAACAGTTCGATTAAGGTAAGGCCGTATACAGTTAATCGTCCGGAAGATATGAAGCGTCTCATTGAAGCGGGAGCAGACGGCATGTTTACCGACTTTCCAGAAAAGGCTTCAGCATTGCTGAAAAATGAATAGTTGTTAGAAGGAGGCTGTTTGACGCAGCCTTCTTTTTTCATTCATTCATGCCCGTTTCAAAGCATACATTCATAGAAGACAACTAGAAATTGTAAGCGCTGTCTATCTTCTGAATGAGGTGAAACCATGAGGAAAACAGTCATTGTAAGTGCTGCAAGAACGCCATTTGGCAAATTTGGCGGAGTATTGAAAGAGGTGAAAGCTGCTGAGCTTGGGGGCATTGTGATGAAGGAGGCGCTGCAACGGGCTGGAGTCTCTGGAGATGATGTAGAAGGAAACGTCATGGGCATGGTTGTCCAGGCCGGCTCAGGGCAGATACCTTCCCGTCAAGCTGCCCGTCTGGCGGGAATGCCTTGGAGTGTGCCGTCAGAAACACTGAATAAAGTCTGTGCTTCCGGCCTTCGCGCTGTCACTTTATGTGATCAAATGATTCGGGCGCAGGATGCGGACATACTTGTTGCGGGGGGGATGGAAAGCATGAGCAATATTCCGTATGCCGTTCCCGCCGGGCGCTGGGGAGCACGGATGGGGGACGGCGAGCTTAGGGACTTAATGGTGTATGACGGATTAACGTGCGCATTTGACGAGGTGCACATGGCTGTTCACGGAAATACAGCGGCCAAGGAATATACAATCTCACGAAGAGAGCAGGACGAATGGGCGTTGAGAAGTCATGCAAGGGCAGCTAAGGCCGCCGATGAAGGGAAGTTTCAGGATGAAATTGTTCCCGTCAACTGGATCGGCCGAAAAGGAAAACCAAACGTTGTTGATAAAGATGAAGCGATTCGCCGTGACACAAGTCTGGATCAGCTCGCGAAACTTGCTCCGATTTTTGCAAGTGACGGTTCTATCACAGCCGGCAATGCTCCCGGGGTCAATGACGGAGCCGGCGCGTTCGTGCTGATGTCTGAGGAAAAAGCTGCTGAGCTTGGCAAACGGCCTCTGGCTACAATTCTTGGTTTTTCAACTACGGGAATGCCAGCGTACGAGCTGGCGGCAGCGCCGGGGTTTGCCATTAACAAGCTCCTGAAAAAGAACGGTTTGACTGTCCAAGATATTGACTTGTTTGAAGTAAATGAAGCTTTTGCTTCAGTTGTTTTGACATGTGAAAAAATCGTAGGTTTCGATCTTGAAAAAGTAAATGTGAATGGCGGTGCGATCGCGCTCGGCCACCCGATCGGCGCGAGCGGGGCGAGAATTCTCATGACGCTTGTTTATGAATTAAAGCGCCGGGGAGGGGGTCTGGGCGTTGCCGCTATTTGCAGCGGGGCAGCACAGGGAGACGCCGTCTTAGTGCAGGTTCATTAAAACATGATGAAAAAGGGGATTTGAATGGAAATCAAACAAATCATGGTAGCTGGCGCAGGTCAGATGGGGAGCGGAATTGCTCAAACAGCCGCCGACGCGGGCTTTTATGTGCGGATGTATGATGTGAATCCAGAGGCCGCGGAGGCAGGATTGAAACGGCTGAAGAAACAGCTGGCCCGTGATGCTGAGAAAGGAAAAAGGACCGAGACGGAAGTGAAGAGCGTAATCAACCGCATTTCGATTTCTCAAACGCTTGAGGAGGCAGAGCATGCGGACATTGTGATTGAGGCTATCGCAGAAAACATGGCGGCAAAAACTGAGATGTTTAAAACACTTGATCGCATTTGCCCGCCTCATACGATTTTGGCCAGCAATACATCTTCCTTGCCTATTACAGAAATCGCTGCTGTAACAAACCGGCCTCAACGGGTTATTGGCATGCATTTTATGAATCCCGTCCCTGTAATGAAGCTGGTAGAAGTGATTCGAGGCTTGGCTACATCAGAAGAAACGGCCTTAGATGTTATGGCATTAGCGGAAAAGATGGGGAAAACAGCGGTAGAAGTCAATGATTTTCCTGGGTTTGTTTCCAACCGTGTGCTTCTTCCAATGATTAATGAAGCCATCTATTGCGTGTATGAGGGAGTGGCGAAGCCGGAGGCAATAGATGAAGTGATGAAGCTGGGCATGAATCATCCGATGGGTCCGCTTGCATTAGCGGATTTTATCGGACTGGATACGTGTTTATCAATTATGGAAGTCCTTCACTCAGGCCTTGGCGATTCCAAATACCGTCCTTGCCCGCTGCTCCGCAAGTATGTCAAAGCAGGCTGGCTTGGCAAAAAGAGCGGACGCGGTTTTTATGACTATGAGGAGAAGACTTCCTGAAGTCTATTCCATCCGGGGGTGGCCGAGTTGCATGTAACCCAAGAGCAAGTCATGATGCGAAAAATGGTGCGTGATTTTGCACGAAAAGAAATTGCTCCCGCTGCGGAAATCATGGAGAAAACGGACGAATTTCCCTTTCAGCTGATCAAAAAAATGGGTAAACACGGCCTGATGGGAATACCGGTGCCGGAACAGTACGGCGGTGTCGGTGCAGACGTTGTTTCTTATATTTTGGCGATTCATGAGATTTCTAGAATCAGCGCGGCTGTCGGCGTGATTCTCTCCGTTCATACCTCAGTCGGCACGAATCCGATTCTGTATTTCGGCAACGAAGAACAGAAGATGAAATATATACCAAAGCTCGCGTCAGGAGACCATTTGGGCGCATTTGCACTAACGGAGCCTCACTCGGGGTCGGATGCCGGGAGCCTCCGCACAACAGCAATCAAAAAGAACGGCAAATATCTATTAAACGGATCGAAAATATTCATAACGAATGGCGGAGCAGCTGATATCTATATCACATTTGCTTTAACAGCTCCAGATCAAGGCAGGCACGGGATTTCGGCTTTTATTGTTGAAAAAAACACACCCGGTTTTACCGTTGGAAAAAAAGAAAGAAAGCTGGGGCTTTATGGCTCCAATACTACGGAACTGATTTTTGATAATGCAGAAGTGCCTGAAGCCAATTTGCTTGGCAAAGAGGGGGATGGCTTTCACATTGCTATGGCGAATTTAAATGTCGGCCGGATCGGCATTGCGGCACAGGCACTCGGAATTGCAGAGGCGGCTCTTGAGCATGCCGTTGATTATGCGAAGCAGCGAGTGCAATTTGGAAGGCCGATCGCAGCCAATCAAGCCATTTCATTTAAGCTGGCTGATATGGCGACTAGAGCTGAGGCGGCAAGACATCTTGTCTACCACGCTGCAGACCTTCATAACCGCGGCCTAAACTGTGGAAAAGAAGCGTCTATGGCTAAACAATTTGCTTCCGATGCAGCCGTAAAGGCGGCGTTAGACGCCGTTCAAATTTATGGGGGATATGGCTATATGAAGGATTATCCAGTTGAGCGCTTGCTTCGCGATGCAAAGGTGACGCAAATTTATGAAGGGACGAACGAGATTCAAAGACTGATTATTTCCAAGTATTTGCTTGGCGGAACCTGATAGACAAAAAACGCAAAAACGGAGGTTGAGGATATGGAGGAGAAACAGCATTATTCTCCAGGGTTGGACGGTGTGATTGCGGCAGAAACTCATATTTCTTATCTTGACACGCAGTCCAGCCAGATTTTGATAAGAGGCTATGATTTAATAGAACTTTCTGAAACAAAAAGCTATCTGGAGCTTGTCCATTTATTGCTGGAGGGCAGGCTGCCAGAAGAAAGTGAAATAGAGACGCTGGAACGTAAAATAATCAGTGCCTCAAGCCTGCCTGCTGATCATCTCCGTCTGCTTGAGCTGCTCCCTGAGGACACTCATCCAATGGATAGTCTGCGTACCGGCCTGTCGGCACTTGCTGGCTATGATCGGCAAATTGATGATCGGTCTCCTTCCGCAAACAAAGAACGCGCCTATCAGCTTCTTGGGAAAATGCCTGCCCTCACTGCTGCCAGCTACAGGATCATTAATAAGAAAGAACCGATTCTTCCGCTTCAAACCCTATCCTACAGTGCGAATTTTCTCTACATGATGACAGGGAAATTGCCGTCTGCATTGGAAGAACAGATTTTTGACCGGTCGCTCGTCCTGTACAGTGAGCATGAGATGCCGAATTCAACCTTTGCGGCCAGGGTCATTGCATCTACACATTCAGATCTTTATGGGGCTTTGACTGGGGCTGTCGCTTCCCTGAAAGGGAATCTCCACGGAGGAGCAAACGAAGCTGTGATGTATTTGCTTTTGGAGGCAAAAACGACATCTGATTTTGAGCAGCTTCTGCAAACAAAACTGAAAAGAAAAGAAAAAATCATGGGCTTCGGCCACCGGGTGTATATGAAAAAAATGGACCCGAGAGCACTCATGATGAAAGAGGCACTGCAGCAATTATGCGATAAAGCCGGTGACCATCGTTTATATGAGATGTGCGAAGCGGGTGAGCGGCTGATGGAGAAGGAAAAAGGGCTTTACCCGAATTTGGATTACTATGCTGCCCCAGTGTATTGGATGCTCGGCATACCGATTCCTTTATATACGCCGATCTTTTTCAGCGCAAGAACGTCCGGTTTATGCGCCCATGTGATCGAACAGCATGCCAATAATCGGCTCTTCCGTCCCCGTGTCAGTTACATGGGCCCGCGATATCAAACAAAATCATGAAAGGAGCTGGTAGAATGCCGAAAACGGATCGTGTTATCGAAGAAATCACAGACTATGTGCTTGAAAAAGAGATTACAAGTGCCGAAGCGTATACAACAGCGGGGCATGTATTGCTGGATACCCTGGGCTGCGGGATCTTGGCGCTACGGTATCCGGAATGCGCAAAGCTGCTTGGCCCGATTGTTCCAGGAACGACTGTGCCCAATGGAAGCAAAGTGCCGGGAACGTCATATGTTCTCGATCCTGTGAGGGCAGCGTTTAATATCGGCTGCATGATTCGCTGGCTCGATTACAACGATACGTGGCTGGCGGCGGAGTGGGGGCATCCATCCGATAACTTGGGAGGAATCCTTGCCGCTGCTGATTATGTATCAAGAGTGAGGCTGTCTGAAGGAAAAGAGCCGTTAACAGTACGCGACGTACTTGAGATGATGATCAAAGCACACGAGATCCAAGGTGTGCTGGCGTTAGAAAACAGCTTAAATCGAGTTGGCCTTGACCATGTGCTGTTTGTCAAAGTTGCGACAACCGCTGTTGCGGCAAAGCTTTTGGGCGGCGGAAGAGAAGAAATCAAAAATGCGCTTTCGAATGCATGGATTGACAATGCAGCATTGAGGACATACCGCCATTCACCAAATACAGGCTCGCGTAAATCATGGGCGGCAGGAGATGCAACGAGCAGAGGTGTTCATTTGGCGCTGATGTCGTTAAAAGGGGAAATGGGTTATCCGACAGCCTTGAGTGCACCGGGTTGGGGGTTCCAAGACGTTTTATTCAATAAGAAAGAGATCAAGCTTGCCCGTCCGCTCGACGCTTATGTCATGGAAAATGTGTTATTTAAAGTGTCTTATCCTGCGGAATTTCACGCTCAGACAGCGGCGGAGTGCGCCGTCATTCTTCACCCGCAGGTAAAGAACCGGATTGATGAGATTGACCGAGTTGTCATCAGAACGCATGAATCCGCTATCCGAATCATTGATAAAAAAGGCCCGCTCCACAATCCGGCAGACCGTGATCACTGCCTCCAATACATTACAGCAATCGGTTTGCTTTTTGGTGATATCACGGCACAGCATTATGAAGCTGAAACAGCGAGTGATCCGAGAATAGATAAACTTCGTGATAAAATGGAAGTGACTGAAAATAAAACATATACCGAGGATTATTTAAAACCTGATAAACGTTCCATCTCAAATGCCGTTCAGGTTCATTTTAAAGACGGAACGAGCACGGAAATGGTGGAATGTGAGTTTCCCCTCGGCCATCGTTTTCGAAGAGAGGAAGCAGTGCCGAAACTGCTGGAAAAGTTTTCTGACAATCTCAAAACCCATTTTCCTGATAAACAGCACAAACACATTTATGAGCGCTGTACCAGCTATGAGACATTACAAACGATGCGCGTAAATGAATTCGTAGACATGTTCTGCATGTAAAAGGGGGATTTGTTTCATGTCGTGGATCGTCAATAAGCAATCGTCACAAGAGGAGCTTGCCGGGCGTTTCCGCAAGCTGATGTCAGCACCGGACATTCTTCAAATTCCCGGCGCCCATGACGGGATGGCCGCTTTGCTTGCGAAAGAAGCCGGTTTTTCTGCTATTTATTTGTCCGGTGCTGCCTATACAGCCAGCAGGGGGCTGCCTGATCTAGGGATCATCACATCGGCAGAAATAGCTGAACGGGCCAAAGATCTTGTGCGTGCAGCTGATCTGCCTCTGCTTGTGGATATCGATACGGGATTTGGCGGTGTCTTAAATGCCGCCCGAACAGCCCGGGAAATGCTTGAAGCCAGGGTAGCAGCCGTTCAAATAGAAGACCAGCAGCTCCCAAAAAAATGCGGACATTTAAATGGCAAGCAGCTAGTTCCGATCAAGGAAATGGCGCAAAAAATAAAAGCCATTAAACAAACGGCACCCTCCCTTATTGTTGTTGCCCGTACTGATGCCAGGGCGCAGGAAGGGCTTGATGCCGCAATAAAACGTTCAGAGGCTTACATTGAGGCGGGGGCGGACGCAATTTTCCCGGAAGCGCTACAGGCGGAGAATGAATTCCGCCAGTTTGCTGAGCGTATCTCCGTTCCGCTCCTTGCGAATATGACTGAATTTGGGAAAACGCCATATTATCGTGCCGATGAATTCGAAGATATGGGGTTTCACATGGTGATATATCCTGTCACCTCGCTTCGAGCGGCGGCAAAAGCTTGTGAGCGGATGTTTGGTTTGATAAAGGAGCACGGCTCACAAAAAGAAGGACTTCATGATATGCAGACACGAAAAGAACTGTACGATACGATTTCTTATTATGACTATGAAGCGTTAGACAAAACGATTGCCAAGACCGTTTTGCCTGACGAATAATGCAACAAAAAAAAGCCGGAGCATTCTCCGGCTTTTTTGCAGCTATCGTTTTCTGAATCGCGGGCTGACTTGATTGCGTTTTCTGTCTCTGTATAAAATGAACCCGGCCAGCACATAGAGGCCGATCGCAAAAAAGATGAATCCTGACAACCCTTGGAGCCAAAGAGCTGAAAATGGCTTGATTGTATGGCCGAAAAGTGTATCTCTCATCAGTTTAATGCCTAAAGCAGAAATAGCCCCGGGGATGACTAATATTAAAAGCGCAAGAAGTCGGCTCATCTTCAGAAAACCCCTTTATCTTTTCATTTCCTTTATTGTCCAGCGGAAAAAATATTTTGTCAAGAGAAGAAAACGTGGTAACATAGGGTTGTGCAAATTATTGCAACGGAATAAATAGGTGTGCAAATTTTTTCATACAAAGGGGTATCGGGATGCAAAAGGTACTGATAGTAGGTGCCGGCAAAAGGGGAACGGCGTTATTACATATTCTGATTAAAACAGCCATCATAGATATCATTGCCGTAGTTGACAAAGACCCCGAGGCGCCGGGATTGAAAGAAGCAGAACAGTATGGGGTTGCCGTTTCATCTGATTGGAAACCTTACATACAACAAAAACCGGATATCGTCATTCATACCACCGGCGATCAAGCCGTGTTTGACGAGCTCCTTCAAAGAAAGCATGAAGATACCATTGTCATGCCGGGAAAAATGGCATACATCGTTTTTCAGCTGATGGAAGAAAAGCAGCACCTGATTCAAATGCTAAAAGAGCAAACCTATAAATATGACAGAATTTTTAATTCGACCCATGATGGAATGATTTTTATTGATATCAATGAAGAAATCATTCTCTTTAACCATATGGCCGAAAAAATGGTTGGGAAAAAACGTGAGGAAGTCATTGGGCGCCCAATAAAAGAAGTGATTCCGAGCACTAAGATGCCGCGGATCTTAAAAACAAGAGTGCCTGAATACAACCAGAAGCAGCTGTTAGGTGATCATTTGCAAATTGTGACCACAAGGCTGCCGATTATTGATGAAGGCGGACGTCTGCTCGGGGCTCTTTGTGTGTTTAAAGATATCACTGATGCGGTCGAGCTGGCAGAGGAAGTGACCAACTTAAAGCAGGTCCGTACGATGCTGGAGGCAATTATTCAATCCTCCGATGAGGCGATTTCTGTCGTTGATGAAAGCGGCATCGGCCTGCTAATCAATAAAGCGTATACGAAAATGACGGGGCTTTCTGAAAAAGAAGTCATCGGCAAGCCTGCAAACACTGATATTTCCGAAGGCGAAAGCATGCATTTAAAGGTGCTTGAAACAAGACGTCCTGTTCGCGGTGTCAGAATGAAGGTCGGCACGAATGAAAAAGAGGTCATCGTTAATGTAGCACCGGTGATTGTGGATGGGATTTTGAAAGGCAGCGTCGGCGTGATTCACGATGTTTCCGAAATTAAAATGCTGACAGCGGAGCTTAATCGCGCCAGACAAATTATTCGCACGCTTGAAGCGAAATACACGTTTGACGACATTATCGGCAAAAGCGAGCAAATGCTGGTTGCGCTTGAGCAGGCGAAGCTCGGTGCGAAAACACCGGCAACCATCTTGCTGCGCGGGGAATCAGGAACAGGAAAAGAACTGTTCGCCCATGCCATTCATAATGAAAGTGACCGGAAATACAATAAATTTATTCGCGTGAATTGTGCAGCCCTTTCTGAAAACCTGCTCGAATCAGAATTGTTCGGCTATGAGGATGGCGCGTTTTCAGGAGCGAAGCGCGGCGGTAAAAAGGGTTTATTTGAGGAAGCGAATAACGGCAGTATTTTCTTAGATGAAATCGGTGAGCTGACACAAAATATGCAGGCCAAATTGCTGCGCGTCCTTCAAGAAAAGGAAATCGTCAGAGTGGGCGGCACGAAAGCGATCCCTGTCAACGTCAGAGTGATCGCGGCGACAAATGTAAATATTGAAAAGGCGATGGCGGACGGAACGTTCCGGGAAGACCTGTATTACCGGATCAACCGCTATCCGATCTCCATCCCGCCTTTGCGTCAGCGGTTGGAGGACATTGAAGCACTGAGCGTCAGACTTATCCAAAAGATCAACCGGGATTACGGCAGGAATGTAAAAGGGCTCTCACAGCAAGCCTTGCGCGCCTTATCTGCCTACCATTGGCCTGGGAATGTCCGGGAGCTTGAAAATGTCCTTGGACGAGCCATGATTTTTCTGAATCCGCATATGGAATGGATTGAAAAAGATCACTTGCCTGTATTCGAACTTGAGCAAAAAGAAAATGACACAGACCAGGGAACAGCTTTTGATTTTCCGGATATTGAAGGCGAAAAGCTGTCTGTCGCAGTAGAAAAATTTGAAGCACATTTGATCCAGCAAACGCTTGAAAAGCATCATTTTAACCGGACAAAAACAGCAAAAGCTCTCGGTGTCAGCATTCGGAACTTATATTACAAAATGGATAAATATGGCCTTGCAAATGAAGGCATGCAATAATTTGCAGAATAAACGCAAACATCTGCACGAATGTTTCAATATACCTGGTATGACAGCACCCTTAAGAGCTGGCATGGAACTTGCATAATAAAAGGCGGAGTCGAAACAAGAAAGGTGGTAACAGATGAAGCTGAAAGATTTAATCGGCAAAGCGTCGATACACAAAAATAAGACCATTGCGGTTGCTCATGCTGAGGATGAGGAAGTGATCCGGGCTGTAAAGCTGGCAGCCGAGCACCTATCCGCCCGTTTCTTGTTAACGGGCGACAGCACAAAACTGAACGAGCTGACATCATCCATGCAAGGGCATCAAGTGGAAATCGTCCATGCCGATACTCCTGAGGAATCGGCGAATTTAGCGGTTCGTGCTGTGCATCATAAAACAGCGGACGTTTTAATGAAAGGCAATGTGCCGACTTCTGTTTTGCTTAAAGCGGTATTGAACAGACAGGAGGGGCTTCGGTCAGCAAGTGTCCTTTCCCACGTGGCTGTCTTCGATATACCGGATTTTGACCGGCTGATGTTTGTGACAGATTCGGCAATGAATATTGCTCCTTCGCTGGAAGAGCTCCGGCAGATTTTGCAAAATGCCGTTCATGTGGCCCATGCAGTGGGGAACAATATGCCAAAAGCAGCTGCCCTTGCAGCGGTCGAAACGGTGAACCCTAAGATGGAAGCGACCGTGAATGCAGCTGCTCTAGCTCAAATGTACAAAAGGGGCCAGATCAAAGGCTGCATTGTTGATGGACCGCTTGCTTTGGATAACGCAGTTTCTCAAATTGCCGCGGCCCAGAAAAAAATTTCGGGAGACGTAGCGGGCAACGCAGATATCCTTCTCGTCCCAACAATTGAGGCCGGCAATATTTTATACAAATCTCTGATTTATTTTGCCAAGGCCAGCGTGGCGGCTGTCATTACAGGAGCCAAAGCACCGATTGCCTTAACAAGCAGAGCGGACTCTGCTGAAAATAAACTGTATTCCATTGCGCTGGCAATATGCGCATCTGAAGAATACACACATTAGGAGGAACGAACATGGAACTTTTTAAATATATGGAGAAATACGATTACGAACAATTGGTATTCTGCCAGGATGAACAATCTGGATTAAAAGCGATTATCGCGATTCATGATACAACGCTTGGTCCGGCGCTTGGCGGAACGAGAATGTGGACATATGAAAATGAAGAAGCGGCAATTGAAGATGCGCTCAGATTGGCTAGAGGCATGACCTATAAGAACGCGGCGGCAGGCTTAAACCTTGGCGGCGGAAAAACAGTCATTATCGGCGATCCGCGCAAAGACAAAAATGAAGAAATGTTCCGCGCGTTTGGCCGCTATATTCAAGGGCTGAATGGCAGATACATCACGGCTGAAGATGTGGGTACAACGGTCGAGGATATGGATATCATTCATGATGAGACAGACTATGTCACAGGGATTTCTCCTGCTTTCGGCTCTTCTGGAAATCCGTCCCCAGTCACAGCGTACGGGGTGTACAGAGGAATGAAGGCAGCAGCTAAAGCTGCTTTCGGAACCGACTCTCTTGAAGGAAAAACCATTGCTGTACAGGGTGTTGGGAACGTAGCCTATAACCTTTGCCGCCACCTGCATGAAGAAGGAGCAAACTTAATCGTTACGGATATCAACAAACAATCTGTACAGCGTGCAGTTGAAGATTTTGGCGCCCGGGCGGTAGATCCTGATGATATTTATTCACAAGACTGCGATATTTATGCGCCATGTGCCCTTGGTGCGACTATTAACGACGACACCATTAAACAGCTGAAGGCGAAAGTGATCGCAGGTGCGGCTAACAACCAATTAAAAGAGACACGCCATGGTGATCAAATTCACGAAATGGGCATCGTTTATGCACCGGATTACGTGATTAACGCGGGCGGTGTCATCAACGTGGCAGATGAGCTTTACGGCTATAATGCAGAACGTGCATTGAAAAAAGTTGAAGGCATTTACGGCAATATCGAGCGTGTACTTGAGATTTCTCAGCGTGACGGCATTCCTGCATATTTAGCGGCTGACCGCTTGGCAGAGGAACGGATTGAACGCATGCGCCGCTCAAGAAGCCAGTTTTTGCAAAACGGCCACAGTGTATTAAGCAGACGTTAAGAAATTGATCTGGAGGTTATGAAAGTGCTACATGACGAAAAACGCATTCTCACAATTAATCCAGGCTCAACTTCAACGAAAATCGGTGTTTTTCATAATGAAAGAAGCATTTTTGAAAAAACATTGAGACACAACATAGAAGAGCTGCAGCGATTTGACCGAATTATTGATCAGTATGAATTTCGTAAAAACCATATTCTCGAAACGCTTCATGAACAGGGAATCAATATCTCAAAGTTTGATGCAGTCTGTGCAAGAGGCGGCCTTCTCCGGCCAATTGAAGGCGGGACCTACGTAGTGAATGATGACATGATTGAGGATTTGAAAAGCGGCTACGCCGGTCAGCATGCTTCTAATCTCGGCGGCATTATCGCGCGGGAAATCGCTGATGGCCTGAATATCCCTTCGTATATCGTCGACCCTGTTGTCGTAGACGAAATGTCAGTGCTTGCGAAAGTTTCAGGCATGCCTGAAATTGAACGGAAAAGCATTTTCCATGCGTTAAACCAAAAAGCTGTCGCTCGTAAAGCGGCAGCCTCCCTTGGCAAACGATATGAGAACATGAAAATGATTATTACCCATATGGGCGGAGGTATTACAATTGGCGTTCATGACCGCGGGCGAGTGGTAGATGTCAATAACGGCCTGCACGGCGAGGGACCATTCAGTCCTGAACGAGCAGGAACAGTGCCTGCGGGAGATCTTGTTGATCTATGTTTTTCAGGGGAATATACAAAAGAAGAAATCATGAAAAAGCTTGTTGGCACCGGCGGACTTTTAGGCTATCTCGGTACAAATGATGCAGTAAAAGTGGAACAGATGATTCAGGGGGGCGATGAAAAAGCCCGCTTCATTTATGATGCCATGGCATATCAGGTAGCAAAGGAAATCGGGGCAGCCAGCGCGGCGTTAAAAGGCGAAGTTGAAGCGATTGTGCTGACGGGAGGCCTTGCGTACGGCAAAAGCTTTGTTTCTGCTATCAGATCATACATAGATTGGATTTCAGACGTTTTAGTCTATCCGGGTGAAAATGAACTGCAGTCTCTTGCCCAAGGGGCGCTCAGAGTATTGCAGGGCGAAGAGCAATCCAAACAATATCGTATTGAATAGACAGACAGGAGTGAGTCACCATGGCAACTGAGTATGACGTAGTCATTCTGGGCGGCGGTACCGGCGGTTATGTTGCGGCCATTAGAGCCGCTCAGCTCGGCTTAAAAACAGCCGTTGTGGAAAAGGAAAAACTCGGAGGAACATGTCTGCATAAAGGCTGTATCCCGAGTAAAGCGCTGCTTAGAAGCGCAGAGGTATACCGGACAGCTCGTGAAGCCGATCAATTCGGGGTGGAAACGGCTGGCGTGTCCCTCAACTTTGAAAAAGTGCAGCAGCGTAAGCAATCCGTTGTTGATAAGCTTGCAGCGGGTGTAAATCATTTAATGAAAAAAGGAAAAATTGACGTGTACACCGGATATGGACGTATCCTTGGACCGTCAATCTTCTCTCCGCTGCCGGGAACAATTTCTGTTGAGCGGGGAAATGGCGAAGAAAATGACATGCTGATACCGAAACAAGTGATCATTGCAACAGGATCAAGACCGAGAATGCTTCCGGGCCTTGAAGCGGACGGTAAGTCTGTACTGACTTCAGATGAGGCGCTCCAAATGGAGGAGCTGCCACAATCAATCATCATCGTCGGCGGAGGGGTTATCGGTATCGAATGGGCGTCTATGCTCCATGATTTTGGCGTTAAGGTAACAGTTATTGAATACGCGGATCGCATATTGCCGACTGAAGATCCAGAGATTTCAAAAGAAATGGAAAGTCTTCTTAAGAAAAAAGGCATCCAGTTCATAACAGGGGCAAAAGTGCTGCCTGACACAATGACAAAAACATCAGATGATATCAGCATACAAGCGGAAAAAGACGGAGAAACCGTTACCTACTCTGCTGAGAAAATGCTTGTTTCCATCGGCAGACAGGCAAATATCGAAGGCATCGGCCTAGAGAACACCGATATTGTTACTGAAAATGGCATGATTTCAGTCAATGAAAGCTGCCAAACGAAGGAATCTCATATTTATGCAATCGGAGACGTAATCGGTGGCCTGCAGTTAGCTCACGTTGCTTCACATGAGGGAATTATTGCTGTTGAGCATTTTGCAGGTCTCGATCCGCATCCGCTTGATCCGACGCTTGTGCCGAAGTGCATTTACTCAAGCCCTGAAGCTGCCAGTGTCGGCTTAACCGAAGACGAAGCAAAGGCGAACGGGCATAATGTCAAAATCGGCAAGTTCCCATTTATGGCGATTGGAAAAGCGCTTGTATACGGTGAAAGCGACGGTTTTGTCAAAATCGTGGCGGACCGAGATACAGATGATATTCTCGGCGTTCATATGATCGGCCCGCATGTCACCGACATGATTTCTGAAGCGGGTCTTGCCAAAGTGCTGGACGCAACGCCGTGGGAGGTCGGGCAAACGATTCACCCGCATCCAACGCTTTCTGAAGCAATTGGAGAAGCAGCGCTTGCCGCAGATGGCAAAGCCATTCATTTTTAAAAGCATAAAGGAGGGGCTTGAATGAGTACAAACCGACATCAAGCACTAGGGCTGACTGATCAGGAAGCCGTTGATATGTATAGAACCATGCTGTTAGCAAGAAAAATCGATGAAAGAATGTGGCTGTTAAACCGTTCTGGTAAAATTCCATTTGTAATCTCTTGTCAAGGACAGGAAGCAGCACAGGTAGGAGCGGCTTTCGCACTTGACCGTGAAATGGATTATGTATTGCCGTACTACAGAGACATGGGTGTCGTGCTCGCGTTTGGCATGACAGCAAAGGACTTAATGATGTCCGGGTTTGCAAAAGCAGCAGATCCGAACTCAGGAGGCCGCCAGATGCCGGGACATTTCGGACAAAAGAAAAACCGCATTGTGACGGGATCATCTCCGGTTACAACGCAAGTGCCGCACGCAGTCGGTATTGCGCTTGCGGGACGTATGGAGAAAAAGGATATCGCAGCCTTTGTTACATTTGGGGAAGGGTCTTCAAACCAAGGCGATTTCCATGAAGGGGCGAACTTTGCCGCTGTCCATAAGCTGCCGGTTATTTTCATGTGTGAAAACAACAAATACGCAATCTCAGTGCCTTACGATAAGCAAGTCGCATGTGAGAACATTTCCGACCGTGCCATAGGCTATGGGATGCCTGGCGTAACTGTGAATGGAAATGACCCGCTGGAAGTTTATCAAGCGGTTAAAGAAGCACGCGAAAGGGCACGCAGAGGAGAAGGCCCGACATTAATTGAAACGATTTCTTACCGCCTTACACCACATTCCAGTGATGACGATGACAGCAGCTACAGAGGGCGTGAAGAAGTAGAGGAAGCGAAAAAAAGTGATCCCCTGCTTACTTATCAAGCTTACTTAAAGGAAACAGGCCTGCTGTCCGATGAGATAGAACAAACCATGCTGGATGAAATTATGGCAATCGTAAATGAAGCGACGGATGAAGCGGAGAACGCCCCTTATGCAGCTCCTGAGTCAGCGCTTGATTATGTGTATGCGAAGTAGGGAGGAAGAACAAATGTCAGTAATGTCATATATTGATGCAATCAATTTGGCGATGAAAGAAGAAATGGAACGAGATTCTCGCGTCTTCGTCCTTGGGGAAGATGTAGGAAGAAAAGGCGGTGTGTTTAAAGCGACAGCCGGACTCTATGAACAATTTGGGGAAGAGCGCGTTATGGATACGCCGCTTGCTGAATCTGCGATCGCAGGAGTCGGTATCGGAGCGGCAATGTACGGAATGAGACCGATTGCTGAAATGCAGTTTGCTGATTTCATTATGCCGGCAGTCAACCAAATTATTTCTGAAGCAGCTAAAATTCGCTACCGCAGCAACAATGACTGGAGTTGTCCGATTGTCGTCAGAGCGCCATACGGCGGAGGCGTGCACGGAGCCTTGTATCATTCTCAATCAGTCGAAGCAATTTTCGCCAACCAGCCCGGACTGAAAATTGTCATGCCATCAACACCATATGACGCGAAAGGGCTCTTAAAAGCCGCAGTTCGTGACGAAGACCCCGTGCTGTTTTTTGAGCACAAGCGGGCGTACCGTCTGATAAAGGGAGAGGTTCCGGCTGATGATTATGTCCTGCCAATCGGCAAGGCTGACGTAAAACGGGAAGGCGACGACATTACGGTGATCACATACGGTCTGTGTGTCCACTTCGCCTTACAAGCTGCAGAACGTCTCGAAAAAGATGGCATTTCAGCGCATGTGGTGGATTTAAGAACAGTTTACCCGCTTGATAAAGAAGCCATCATCGAAGCTGCGTCCAAAACTGGAAAGGTTCTTTTGGTCACAGAAGATACAAAAGAAGGCAGCATCATGAGCGAAGTAGCCGCAATTATATCCGAGCATTGTCTGTTCGACTTAGACGCGCCGATCAAACGGCTTGCAGGTCCTGATATTCCGGCTATGCCTTATGCGCCGACAATGGAAAAATACTTTATGGTCAACCCTGATAAAGTGGAAGCGGCGATGAGAGAATTAGCGGAGTTTTAAAGACGTAAGGGAGGATACAATCATGGCAATTGAACAAATGACGATGCCGCAGCTTGGAGAAAGCGTAACAGAGGGGACGATCAGCAAATGGCTTGTCGCCCCCGGTGATAAAGTGAACAAATACGATCCGATCGCGGAAGTCATGACAGATAAGGTAAATGCAGAGGTTCCGTCTTCTTTTACTGGTACGATAACAGAGCTTGTGGGAGAAGAAGGCCAAACCCTGCAAGTCGGAGAAGTGATTTGCAAAATTGAAACAGAAGGCGCGAATCCTGCTGAACAAAAACAAGAACAGCCAGCTGCTTCAAAAGCCGCTGAGACGCCTGCTGCAAAAAGTGCCGAAGCAGCTGATCAGCCCAATAAAAAGCGCTACTCGCCAGCTGTACTCCGTTTGGCCGGAGAGCACAGCATTGATCTTGAACAAGTAACAGGAACAGGTGCCGGCGGCCGCATTACGCGAAAAGATATTCAGCGCTTAATTGAAACAGGCGGCGTGCAAGAACAGAATCCTGAGGAGCCGAAAACAGCAGCTCCTGCACCGAAGTCTGCATCAAAACCTGAGCCAAAAGAAGAGACGTCATATCCTGCGTCTGCAGCCGGTGATAAAGAAATCCCTGTCACAGGTGTAAGAAAAGCAATTGCTTCCAATATGAAGCGAAGCAAAACCGAAATTCCGCATGCTTGGACGATGATGGAAGTCGACGTCACAAATATGGTTGCATATCGCAACAGTATAAAAGATTCCTTTAAGAAGACAGAAGGCTTTAATTTAACGTTCTTCGCCTTTTTTGTAAAAGCGGTCGCTCAGGCGTTAAAAGAATTCCCGCAAATGAATAGCATGTGGGCGGGGGACAAAATTATTCAGAAGAAGGATATCAATATTTCAATTGCAGTTGCCACAGAGGATTCTTTATTTGTTCCGGTGATTAAAAACGCTGATGAAAAAACAATTAAAGGCATTGCGAAAGACATTACCGGCCTAGCTAAAAAAGTAAGAGACGGAAAACTCACTGCAGATGACATGCAGGGAGGCACGTTTACCGTCAACAACACAGGTTCGTTCGGCTCTGTTCAGTCGATGGGCATTATCAACTACCCTCAGGCTGCGATTCTTCAAGTAGAATCCATCGTCAAACGCCCGGTTGTCATGGAGAATGGCATGATTGCTGTCAGAGACATGGTTAATCTGTGCCTGTCCTTAGATCACAGAGTGCTTGACGGTCTCGTGTGCGGACGATTCCTGGGACGTGTGAAACAAATTTTAGAATCGATTGACGAGAAGACATCTGTTTACTAAATAAGCAAAAAGAGCATTTTTTGAAGTTTTGTTTCAAAAAATGCTCTTTTTCTATGCTGTATTATTCAGCGATCCGTATTTTCATTTCGACCCGATATTCTTCTTGTTTTTTCGGGGAGTAATGAATCGGTATGATTAACTCGTATACATCACTGACAACTGTTAATTGGCGGTCTGCGATATACTTGATAAGCTTCTGTAAGTTGAGAAAATAATGTTCAGGCGAAAAATTATACGCGATACACGCATACCTCCCTTTAGGGATTGTTGTGATTTCCATATCCGGCGTAATTGATGAAATCTGTTTATTCGTCAATACAGGCGTGAAAATATGACGGTAAGTCATTTCATCAATGCTGGTGTAGGGCTGAAAAGAGAAAGTAGCACCGTAGCTATTGTTCGTAAATCCATCTGCTGACTCGATAAATTTTTTTAATTTGCTGTAGGAGGCATTGAGCACGTTTTCAGGCCCGATACCTTCTGCCTCTGTCTGAATGATCCGTATTTCTTCTTCATCTAAAACAAACACCTCACCGAGCGCGGGATATTCCATCTGCCGTTTCATCCGCTTTTTCACCAATGAAATGGTTTGCTCCAGTGCTGATAAAAAGTCTAATTTCTCCCTGATTTGCCTCTCCTGCTCTGTATAAAAAGCAAACAGTTCTTCCATCTCTAAGTCCTGTGCTTTTTTCATCTCCTCTAAAGGTGTGCCGATATATTTCAATGATTTGATCAAATCCAGATGAATGAGCTGAGAATCTGTATAATAGCGGTAGCTGGTATCCGGGTCGACGTAGGCGGGTTTAAATAAATCAATTTTATCGTAATAACGGAGCGCTTTAATCGACACGTTTGCCAGTTTTGAAACTTCCCCAATTGAGTAATACGATTCCTTCATGCCATCACTCCTTCTGTCATCAGTATAAAGAAGAAGCGCATTCTTTGCAGTACACAAAGAATACGCTTCTTATCACGTGCTGGCTTTAAGATGTGCAGGCGCTTTCCAAGCAATGGTCAGTGCAATCCCTATGGCTAAGGTGACCGTTGCAAAGTAGAAAGGATAGTTTACATCAATATCGAACAGCATTCCGCCGATAATTGGCCCGAATACATTGCCGATACTTGTAAACATTGAATTCATACCGCCGGCAAATCCTTGTTCATTTCCCGCAATCTTTGACAGGTAAGTCGTTACCGCAGGCCGCATGAGATCAAATCCGACAAATACGGTGACTGTCACCAACAGAATCGCAACATATGAATGTACTGTTGTCAGCAAGAATACCAGACTCGTAGAGACAATTAAGCTGTACCGAATTAAATGGATTTCGCCAAACCATCTTGTGAAGCGGTCGAATAAGACGACTTGCGTAATGGCGCCAACAATCGCTCCTCCTGTAATCATAATGGCAATGTCGCTGGCCGTAAAACCGAATTTATGATCCACGAATAATGCAAATAAAGATTCAAATGATGCTAAACCAAAAGACGAAATTAAGATAATGAGAAAAGCTATGAAATACATGGGGGCAAAAATCCGTTTAAAGCCTGTCTTCTGCCCTTTTATTTCCTGATTTTCAGGGTTTCGTTCCGGCTCGCGCAGCGTGAGGATTGATAAAATGGCTGCTAACAGTGCAAAAGCTGCCGCAAAGAAAAAAGGCAGCCGGGAATGGACTTCTGCTAAAAATCCCCCGATGCCGGGACCGATAATAAATCCTGTTGAAATAGCGGCTGACATATAACCGAGCGCTTTCGGCCGTGTTTTAATGGTCGTGATATCTGCGATAAAAGCCGTGACCCCAGGCATAATGAAGGCTGCGCTGATACCGCCCAGCATACGGGAGATAAATAACATCTCCACTGTTTTTCCAATGCCGAATAAAAACTCCGACACACTAAAGAACAACAGGCCGATTACGATCATGATCTTGCGCCCGAAGCGATCAACCCATCGTCCGGCTATTGGTGAGACAATGAGCTGTGTAATAGCGAAGCAGGCAACCATATAGCCGACCGCAGTCCCTGATAAATGCAATTCATTCATAATGGTCGGCGTTACTGGAATCACAAGCCCGATCCCCAAAAAAGCAATAAATAAATTGGTTAATAATATAGTTAAGGTAATATTTTTCTTCTCCATATGACTTCCCCTTTTCAAGTGTGTATCCCTTATACTGTAAGACCTCCTCCTAGGGGAGAGTCAACGGATTTGCAAAATCTTTCTAAAGCCTTATGACAGTTATTCATTTGCGGGAACAAGCATGTCGATATGCTGCGGCAGGACCTGAATGACTGCGGGTGTATGTGTATAAACTTCTCCATCCATATCCGCCTTTTTGGCAGTGTCTGTTTCAATCTCGATACGGGAGGCCTGGACATAGGACAGCTCTCCGGTAAAACGATCAATTGAGCCCTGTTCCATGCTCATCAGCTCCCGCAGCGCGGTGAGGTTGGTGTTGCGACATATGAGAACATCAAGTAAGCCGTCTTCAATACTGGCATCGGGCAGAGGAATTCGATTCGTTCCAATGTATTGGCCATTCATCACAAGCAGCATAACGGCTTCTTCTTTTATTTCTTCTCCATCAATTTTTAATGTCATCGGAAACGATGCAGCGGATGAGACGGTTCGCAAGGCACTTGTAAAATAGCTGATTTTTCCCAATAATGCTTTTTCCGTTTCGTTGATTTGATTCGACGTTTCTGCAATTAAGCCGATCCCCCAGAAATTCAAAAAATAACGGTCATTCATCTGACATACGTCTACGCTGGTTTTTTTTCCTGCCATAAGTGCTTCCGCGGCCTTTGCAAGATTTTGAGGGATGCCAAGCACTCTTGAAAAGTCGTTGCACGTGCCGCCGGGCAAAATTCCGACAGCGGGTTTTCTTTCTAGAGCGCTGATAGCATTTATGCATTGATGGATCGTGCCGTCGCCGCCGAGAATGAAGACGGTGTCGACAGAATCATCAATGGATCGGCAAAAATGATACGCATCATCCTTTTTCTTTGTCTGTTTAATAATCACCTCATCTAAATGGTGAGATAAAACCGGCACCACAGCACCAAGTGCTTTTTCTATATTTTTGTTGCCGGCATTTCCGTTATGAATCAGTAACGCTTTCCGGTGGCTCATATACAACTGCTCCTTTATTTTACTTCTGGTTATATAATCCCCTTTTTCTGTAAGCAGTAAACGAAGAGCAAAAAAAGTGCACGGCGAAGCAAAGTCATTTGCCGATATGGACGTTTCCTTGCTATCATAAGAACAGATGATGAAAAAGGAGAGGTCTTCATTGAACATGGACTTTAATTTATTTATGAATGATATTGTCCGCCAAGCGAGACAAGAAATAACAGCTGCCGGATACACCGAGCTTAAAACAGCCGAAGAGGTGGATGAGGCACTTGCAAAAAAAGGAACGACGCTCGTCATGGTAAACTCTGTTTGCGGATGCGCCGGAGGAATTGCAAGACCGGCAGCCTACCATTCCGTTCACTATGATAAAAGACCTGATCAGCTCGTCACCGTTTTTGCCGGACAGGATAAAGAAGCGACAGCGCGTGCGCGTGACTATTTTGAAGGTTATCCGCCATCTTCTCCGTCCTTTGCGATTTTGAAAGACGGAAAGATCATGAAAATGGTAGAGCGTCATGAAATTGAAGGCCATGAGCCGATGGCCGTAGTGGCAAAGCTGCAGGAAGCCTTTGAAGAATATTGTGAAGAAGTATAAGACGAACAACCCGGATGCTCAAAGCAGCCCGGGTTTTTTTGTGCATAAATTTCCAAGGATATATGAATAAATATTAAGGGATTATTCAATCGGATTGTACAGCGATTTAATTTTTATCTAGTAATATCAGAAGAGATCACTGGAAAGATAAGCTTAAAGATAATTTTTAAAAATAGTATTGCATAAAAATGAGAAACTGTTTAAAATACAAATTAACGAATAAATATTCAAACACACCAAAAGTAATGAATACGGGGGAAATGGATCATGAAAAAATGGCTCTTATTACTTGTAGCTGCTTGCATCACCTTTGCATTAACTGCGTGCGGCTCAAGCAATTCAGGTTCAGAAAGCGGAAAGAAAAAATTAATTATGGGTACTTCGGCGGATTACAAACCGTTTGAATATAAAGAAGGAGATAATATTGTCGGCTTTGATGTAGAGCTGGCAAAAGCTCTGGCAAAGAAGGCAGGCTATGAAATTGAAGTGCAGGATATGGACTTCAACAGCTTAATTACAGCGCTTAAATCAAAACAGGTGGATCTCGTTCTGTCAGGAATGACACCAACGCCTGAGCGTAAAAAACAAGTTGATTTTTCCGATGTGTATTACACAGCGAACCATATGATTGTCAGCAAAAAAGACAGCGGCATTCAATCTTTGAAAGACCTGAAAGGAAAAACAGTTGGCGTTCAGCTTGGCTCTATTCAGGAAGAGAAGGGGAAAGAGCTTTCTCCGGAATATGGTTTTAAAACAGAAGACCGCAACAGAATTTCTGATTTGGTGCAGGAAATCAAATCTGACCGTTTCGATGCCGCGATTATTGAAGACATTGTTGCAGAAGGGTATTTCAAATCAAATGATGACCTGCAAGGCTTTGTGATTCCTGATGCGAAAGCGGAAGAAGCCGGTTCAGCAATTGCTTTCAGAAAGGACAGTGAACTGACAGACAAATTCAATAAAGCGCTCAAGGAAATGGAAGATAACGGAGAGCTTGAGAAATTGAAGAAAAAATGGTTCACTGGCGAGAAGTAAAAAAAAGCGGCTCAACTTTTTCGTTGAGCCTTTTTATTGAATAGGAAACTTTTTTCCTGTAAGAAAAGGAGACAAAGGCTATGAATTTGGATTTTTCAGCAACGATCCCCCAAATTCCTTTTATATTAGAAGGCTTGGCAATTACATTAAAAATTGTTGTTGTATCTGCTATTATCGGACTTATACTCGGTATTGTGCTAAGCTTATGCAAGATCAGCACATTCCGCCCGTTTATCTGGATCGCTGATTTTTATACATCAGTGTTCCGAGGCACGCCTTTAGTGCTGCAGCTTATGATTGTCTATTTTGGCCTTCCTCAGCTGCTCGGATTTCAAATTGACCAGTTTTGGGCTGCGGTTGTCGCATTGTCTTTGAATTCCGCCGCTTATGTATCGGAAATTATCAGAGCCGGAATCAATGCCATTGATAAAGGGCAAAAAGAAGCTGCTGTTGCACTCGGTGTCCCGTATGGAAAAATGATGAAGGATCTGCTGCTGCCGCAGGCCTTCAAAAATATATCACCTGCAATTGTGAATGAATTAATTACGTTAACAAAAGAATCGGCGATCGTTACCGTCATCGGGCTTGGTGATGTCATGAGACGCGCATATCAAGCTGGCGCCGCCACTTACAATTACCTTGAGCCGCTCATTATCGCGGGATTGATTTATTATGTGCTTGTCCTGATTTTAACGTTTATCGGCAAGGCTGTAGAAAGGAAGCTGAAATCCAATGATTAAGGTTGAAAAGCTGTCAAAATCATTTGGGAAACACGAAGTATTAAAAAACATTTCAACAACAATCGCTGAGGGTGAGGTTGTTGCCGTGATCGGTCCTTCAGGCTCAGGCAAATCAACGTTCTTACGCTGTTTAAACCTGTTGGAAAAGCCTAACGGCGGAACCATTACAATAAAAGACACAGAGATTACGAAGCCAAAAACCAACACATTAAAGGTCCGGGAAAACATCGGGATGGTTTTTCAGCATTTTCATCTCTTTCCGCACAAAACGGTTCTCGAAAACATCATGTACGCGCCTATCAATGTGAAAAAAGAAACAAAACAGGCTGCACAGGAGAAAGCTGAGGACCTGCTCCGCAAAG
The DNA here is from genome assembly GCF_037963565.1 of Bacillus sp. PS95. Taxonomy (NCBI): domain Bacteria; kingdom Bacillati; phylum Bacillota; class Bacilli; order Caryophanales; family Bacillaceae; genus Bacillus; species Bacillus sp. PS95. Next base: position 2,399,245 of record NZ_CP150160.1, on the reverse strand, counting down.
TCGGTTTGTTTGAAAAGCGAAATGACTATCCAAACCGTTTGTCTGGCGGACAAAAACAGCGTGTCGCGATTGCCAGGGCTCTTGCGATGAATCCGGACATCATGCTGTTTGACGAGCCGACCTCCGCCCTTGATCCAGAGATGGTTAAAGAAGTGCTACAGGTGATGAAAGAGCTGGTCGAAACCGGCATGACCATGGTGATTGTCACACATGAAATGGGCTTCGCAAAAGAAGTGGCAGACCGTGTGCTATTTATGGACCAAGGAATGATTGTCGAAGACGGCAATCCGAAGGAATTTTTTATGTCGCCAAAATCCAAAAGAGCGCAGGACTTTTTAGAGAAAATATTATAGAATATAAAAAAGAAGAAGGCTGGCCGCCTCTTCTTTTTTATTGAAGAAACAAATAGAAATGGAGTCCGACATGTTTAAAATTGGTTACCGCACAATAAAGACCGCGCTTGGAACAGCTTTGGCTATTTATATAAGCCAGTTATTGCATTTGCAAAACTTCGCATCAGCAGGAATCATCACCATTTTGTGCATACAAATCACACAAAAACGGTCGCTTCAGGCCTCATGGGCCCGCTTTGCGGCATGCTGTCTGGCAATTGTTTTTTCTTATCTCTTTTTCGAGCTTATTGGCTACCACCCGTTTGTGATCGGAGCGCTTCTTTTGATATTCATTCCGATAACCGTTCTGTTAAAAATTAACGAGGGTATCGTCACCAGTTCTGTTATTATCCTTCATTTATACATGTCCGGCGGCATTACGCCTACTTTCATCTGGAATGAAGTTCAGCTGATTACAGTCGGCATCGGCGTCGCTCTATTGATGAACTTGTATATGCCGAGTCTTGATCGGAAGCTGATTGCTTACCGTAAAAAGATAGAGGATAACTTTGCTGTCATTTTTGCAGAAATCGAACGGTATTTGTTAACTGGTGAGCAAGATTGGTCAGGAAAAGAAATTCCGGAAACGCACCAGCTTATTACGGAGGCTAAAAACCTGGCATATCGAGATGTGCAAAACCACATTTTACGTTACGAAAATCTGCATTATCATTATTTTAAAATGAGAGAAAAGCAATTTGAAATTATTGAACGCCTTCTCCCTAAAGTGACATCGATCTCCATCACGGTAGATCAGGGAAAAATGATCGCTGAATTTATTCATGATTTGCGGGAGGCGATACACCCTGGGAATACAGCGTATAAATTTCTGAAAAGACTTGCTGACATGAGAAAAGAATTTGAGGAGATGCCGCTTCCTGCGACTAGAGAGGAATTTGAAGCGAGGGCTGCTCTCTTCCATCTTCTCGGTGAAATGGAACAATATTTAGTGATTAAAAGTTATTTTAAAGGAATAAAAGCGCAAAAATCACTCGGATGATTCGCATGAGCTCTTCCTTCATTGGTCAACCTAATGAAAAAGGAGGAGCTTATGCGTTTTTTCTTATGTTCGATTTTCATGATGATTTCACCGATTTGGCCGCTCGGCGAAAATCCGCTGCCAGGTGATCCGTATGTTATTGTCAACAAGCGAACAAATGAACTTGCTGTTATTCTCGACAACAAAGTAGAAGGCGTGTATAGTGTGGCGACTGGAAAAACAGATGATTTGACGCCTGAAGGAGAGTTTTCGGTAACGGTAAAAGCGGAAAATCCTTACTACAGAAAGAAAAATATTGAAGGGGGATCTCCTGATAACCCGCTTGGGGCAAGATGGATCGGATTTGACGCGAAAGGAACGGACGGGCGGATTTATGGAATTCATGGGACAAACCGAGAGGAATCAGTAGGAAAATTTGTGTCTAACGGCTGTATACGTATGCATAACGATGAGGTTGTTCATTTGTTTCAAACGATACCAGTAGGAACGAGAGTGCTGATCACGGACGACAACCGCTCTTTTGAGGAGATTGCCATCGAGCATAAAGCTCTGATAAAAAAGCAGGATATTCCCATTGAATAAGGCGCCTGCTTTTTTATCGTTATAGAAACATGACGATTCCTGAGAGTACAGTTGAAAGAATAAAAACTCCCAAAATCACGATCAAAACGCTTTTCATCAGTTTTTGAGACATGATTTTCACTCCTTAAACAATCTGTCTATATTTTAGCGTGTTTTGAATGGGCGGACAAGCGATATCTATTAGCGAAAGCAGGGATGAAAATGAACAGGCTTGACCATATCGGGATAGCCGTTTTTTCGATAAAAGATGCAAGAAGCTTTTATGAAAATGTATTGGGGCTTGCATTTCTTCATCAAGAAACGGTTGAAGAGCAAAAGGTGAATGTTGCTTTTTTTCAAGCTGGTAGCGTCAAACTTGAGCTGATAGAGCCGTTGACAGCTGACAGCCCCGTCCGTTTATTTTTGGAGAAGAAAGGGCAGGGACTGCATCATATTGCGTTTTTGTGCAACGGCCTATCTGAACAGCTTCAAGCATTGTCTGACCGGCATGTTCAATTGATTGACAGGTTTCCAAGACAGGGGGCGAACGGGAAAAAGATCGCGTTTATTTCCCCTCGGGAAACAAACGGTGTTCTTGTAGAGCTTTGTGAACCGAAAGGAGATCAACAGAATGAACATGAATGAGCACATGGATCATTTATACACGAAACGCAAGCAGGCAGAAGAAGGCGGAGGACGGGAAAAGCTGGCTCAGCAGCGGCAAAAGGGCAAGCTCACTGCTCGGGAAAGGATCATATTTCTTCTAGATCAGGACAGCTTTATCGAATTACACCCCTTCATGGAAAGTCAAGTGTTAACAAGAGAACAGCGCATGTTAGGGGATGGGGTCGTGACAGGGTACGGCACAATTGACGGCCGCTCAGTTTATGTATTTGCGCAAGACTTCACAGTGTTCGGAGGGGCGCTTGGCGAAACCCATGCCAGGAAAATCTGCGCTTTGATGGATCTGGCAGCAAAAAATAGAGCGCCGATTATCGGGCTGAATGACTCAGGTGGTGCGAGAATTCAAGAGGGTGTGGTATCATTAGATGGATACGGTCACATATTTTACCGAAACGTCTTATATTCCGGAGTCATTCCGCAAATATCGGTTATTTTAGGGCCGTGCGCTGGAGGCGCTGTATATTCTCCGGCACTCACAGATTTTATATTTATGGCTGAACAGACCGGCCGGATGTTTATTACCGGCCCGAAGGTGATTGAAAAAGTTACAGGGGAACAGGTTGATGCGGAGAGCTTAGGCGGAGCGGGGATACATAATGCCGTCAGCGGAAACGCCCACTTTTCCGGACACACGGAGAAGGAGGTTCTGACAGGGGTGAGAAAACTGCTGTCTTATTTGCCGCTGAATGGCCGGACAACAGAGCCAAAGCCAGAGAAAGAGGCGTCCAGACCGTTATTAAACCGTCTTGTCCCTGCTGATACGACAAAGCCTTATGATGTTCGGAAGGTGATTAGGGAGCTGGCTGACCCGCAATCTTTTTTTGAGATTCAGCCATTTTTTGCGAAGAACATTGTCATTGGGTTTGCAAGGCTGGGTGAAAAAGCAATCGGCATCGTGGCGAGCCAGCCGAAGCATCTGGCGGGAAGCCTGACGATTGACGCTGCTGATAAAGCAGCAAGGTTCATCCGTTTTTGTGACGCATTTGATATCCCGCTATTGACTGTCGAAGATGTCCCGGGGTTTCTGCCGGGTATTCAGCAAGAGCACAATGGAATCATCAGGCATGGAGCAAAATTATTGTTTGCTTATGCTGAAGCGACTGTCCCAAAAGTCACACTCATCATTAGAAAAGCGTACGGCGGCGCCTATGTGGCCATGAACAGCAAAGCGATCGGAGCGGACCTTGTGTTTGCATGGCCGAATGCTGAAATCGCAGTGATGGGTCCAGAAGGTGCGGCATCGATTTTGTATGAAAAGGAAATCAAAGCTTCAGCTGACCCGCAAAAGACGAAACGCGAAAAAACAGCTGAATACAAAAAGCAAAACGCCGGCCCATACAAAGCGGCCGCTTGTGGAATGGTCGATGACATCATTTTGCCGGAAGAATCAAGGGGAAAACTGATTCAAGCTTTTCATATGCTTGCACATAAGACAGAAGAGAGACCGAAAAAAAAGCACGGTAACATACCGCTTTAATATGGAGGGACTTACAAATGGTGAATGAAAAACGCCTGCTGGAAGAATTTTTAGAGCTTGTCCAAATTGACTCAGAAACAAAGCACGAAGCTGAAATCTGCAAAGTGCTGAAACGAAAATTTTCTGATTTAGGTGTGGACGTTAAAGAAGACGATACAATGGATATCACGGGCCACGAAGCCGGTAACCTGATTTGCACGCTAAAAGGGACAAAACAAACAGATACGATCTATTTTACATCTCATATGGACACAGTTGTACCCGGAAACGGCGTAAAACCAGTTGTAGAGAACGGTTACGTCAAAACTGACGGCACGACGATTTTAGGCGCTGATGATAAAGCGGGATTGGCTGCAATGTTTGAGGCGATTAAGGTGTTGAAAGAAGAAAACATTGAACACGGCACGATTGAATTCATCATCACAGTAGGGGAAGAATCGGGTCTGATCGGAGCGAAGGCTCTTGACCGTTCTATGATCACTGCATCCTACGGCTATGCTCTTGATTCAGACGGAAAAGTCGGAAATATCATTGTGGCCGCGCCGACACAGGCGAAGGTAAGAGCGGCAATTTTCGGGAAAACCGCGCACGCCGGGGTTGAACCTGAAAAAGGCATTTCAGCGATTACAATCGCTAGCAAAGCCATTTCAAAAATGCCATTGGGCCGTATCGATGAAGAAACAACAGCTAATATCGGCCGGTTTGAAGGCGGCACACAGACAAACATTGTGTGCGACGAAGTTCATATTCTTGCTGAAGCGCGCTCTTTAGTTCCTGAGAAAATGGAAGCTCAGGTTCAAAAAATGAAAGCTGCTTTTGAAGAGGCAGCTGCTGATATGGGCGGACGCGCAGAAGTCGAAATTGAGGTTATGTATCCGGGCTTTAAATATCAAGACGGCGACCAAGTTGTTGAAATCGCGAAAAAAGCGGCTGCTAAAATCGGACGTCCAAGCGAGCTGCAAACGAGCGGCGGCGGAAGCGACGCGAACGTAATCGCTGGTCATGGCATCCCGACGGTCAATCTTGCTGTCGGTTATGAGCAAATCCATACAAAAAATGAAAAAATGCCGATCGAAGAGCTCGTTAAAACTGCAGAAATGGTTGTTGCCATTATTGAAGAGGCGGCAAAATAAAAAAAAGAAAACCCGAGTGCGATTTCCCGCATCGGGTTTTTTTAGCTCCATTTCCTAAGCGGCCAAAATAACACATCCTGTTTTTTAGCGTAATGAAGCAAGGGGTCTGACTCGGGCAATGTAATACCGTGAGCATCAGTCACCGTATTGACTGAAATTTCTGCTTCGGCGTTTTGCAGCAGCCACGGATGATGATGGATGTCTTCGTAATAGAGCTTATTGCGATAAGTGGTGTAGAGCCTGTATCGTTCTGTCAGCCAGTAATCGAGCGAATCCTTTTCTGCTGTAAAAGGCGCTGAAATGGGCCGGTATGCGGCGTGGAATGCTGCTTCTTTGTCATTTTTCCGCTTGCTGACATAGTCAATGGCATCACCGTTTTTTTCGGCCTTCATATCCGCGTAAAAATAAGGCAGATGAAAGAATGTGCGAGCGCCAAGGACCGCCAGACGATGATCGGCATCTAAGCTAAAAAAATAAATGCCGGGCTTGCCTTTATACGTGACATAGGTGCGGAGGTTAAGCTCAGGAAATGCACGCGCACCGGGAATGACAGGAAGATAACGCGCCCTCAGGTTCGTGAGCATAAAGGGAAGCATGCTGATCCAAGCTTGCCCGTTATATGTATCTAATTCTAAAACGGACGGTACCAAAGCGCGAAGGATAGAAACATCAACAGGCCAGTGAGCAAATAAGACATCATTCCAGGTTTGTCTCATGATCCAGATTCCTTCAGGTATAGAAATGTTTTTTTGCTGAAAGTGTTCCGTCAACGTATATGCTCCTTTCGGTTGGAGGTGAGTAAAGGTATTCCCGATTTCCTTCTTTTTAAACGGTCGGCTATTTTTTAGGATGGCCATTTCTGCTTCAGCCATGATAAACAAGACTGTTTGGCGTGATATGTTTTGCAAGTAACAAAAAACAACCCCGGCTTTTCGCGCGGGGTTGCTTTTTTATTTCACCGACTCAGTAAGAGCGGCTGTTTTTTTACTTTTATGATGCGTCATCTGAAGGACGATGTTTTGCACTGTCAAAAACAGTCCGCTTGTAAACCAGTACAGCGGAAGGGCTGCCGGGACATTAAGCGAGAAAATCGTCATCATCACTGGGAAGATGAACACCATCAATTTTGCGGATTGCTGTGCCGCAGGGTTTTGCGGGACAGCGGAATATTTCGCGCTCAGTTTTTGAGCGACATAGGCCTGGATAAAGTACATTGCTCCCGCGCTAAGAGACACGAGAATGTCAGATTGTCCTAAACTGAACCATAAAAACGAGTGTGACGCAATTTCAGGTGTAGAGCGAATCGCGTAATAAAACCCAATCACAATAGGAAACTGAATCAGCATTGGGAGGCATCCCATAGCAAGCGGATTGATGTTGTTCTCTTGATACAGCTTCATCATTTCCATTTGCAGCTCTTTTTGTTTTTCAGGGTCCTTCGTTTTTTTCAATTTGGCCTGAATGCTGTCAACCTGAGGTTTAATAACGGCCATTTTCTCTTGGAACACGCGCTGTTTTTTGAACTGATTAACAAACAAAGGCAGTACAACCATACGCACAATAATGGTTACGAGGATAATAGAGAGTCCGTATTCTCCGTGAAACAGCCCGGCAACACCCTTAAGCAGAGCGGAAAACGGTTCGATTAAATAATCGTGGAAAAAACCTACGTTGCTGAGGCCTCCCACCTGATTAGTCGCTGCAAATGCAGCATTGCCCGAGCATAATACGATCAAAAAGATACCCATAGCCAAAAGTTTTTGATATGTTTTTAACAATTTTGTTCTCCTCCTTTTTATAAATGCGGTTTATAAAAGAAGAGAACCGGCGTCTTCCTCATCGTTCACAGGCGAATTCATGCGGAAGACTTTACGTATCCAAGTTGTAATGCGATGATATATAATAATAAGAAAGTCTGTTCGGTTAATGTGAAAGACCGTCTGATGTTCATCTGTTCGTTTTGATTTCCATTGCTCGCCCGCACGGCACTCCCGTAAGAGAAATGCAATCCCGATTGCCGTTAGAGCAGGAAGAATAATTGTGAAAAAATCGACTAAGAATAAAACGTCATTTATCGATTCCACAAACATTGTCATCACATCCATTCAATAGCTTCATTTTACTATATGTACAAGCTGTTGTCTAATGACCGAAAAGGAGATTTGTTTATGCCGGGAAAGAGCCGAATTATTTTCCATATTGATATGAATAGCTTTTATGCGTCGGTTGAAATGGCATATGATCCGGCTCTCCGGGGAAAGCCGGTCGCAGTTGCCGGAAACGTAAAGGAGCGAAAGGGCATTGTGGTAACATGCAGCTACGAAGCAAGAGCGCGCGGCGTCAAAACAACGATGCCGGTTTGGCAAGCGAAGCGCCATTGTCCTGAGCTCATCGTTCTTCCGCCGAACTTTGACCGCTATAGAAACTCTTCCAGAGCAATGTTTACCATTCTCCGTGAATATACTGACCTGGTGGAGCCTGTCTCCATCGACGAAGGCTATATGGACATGACCGATACACCATACAGCAGCCGCGCGCTAGAGACGGCAAAAGAAATCCAAAGCAGGCTGCAAAAAGAGCTGCTGCTCCCGTCAAGCATAGGGATCGCGCCGAATAAATTTCTCGCTAAGATGGCGTCTGATATGAAAAAACCGCTTGGAATTACGATTTTAAGAAAGAGGCAAGTGCCTGATATCCTGTGGCCGCTTCCTGTTGGAGAGATGCACGGAGTCGGCAAAAAGACAGCGGAAAAACTGAAGGGACTCGGCATCCATACAATCGGAGAGCTAGCTGCAGCTGATGAACACTCCCTGAAACGCCTGCTTGGCATAAACGGTCCGCGCCTTAAAAATAAAGCAAATGGCATTCACCATGCGCCGGTTGACCCGGAGCGCATTTACGAATTTAAAAGCGTCGGCAACTCATCGACACTTTCCCATGATTCCAGTGATGAAGAAGAGCTGTTAGGCGTCTTTAGAAAGCTTGCTGCTTCTGTGAGTGCCCGTTTACAGCGCAAGGAAGTCATGGCTTCGAAGCTTTTTATTATGATTAGATATGCGGATTGGAAAACCATCACAAGAAGCACCACGCTGAGAAACCCGATTGATCAAAAAAATGACATTTTGAAAGAAGCGGAGCACCTCTTTTTTAAACATTGGAATAAAAATCCTGTCAGGCTACTTGGCATTACCGGAACGGATTTAGTAGAAAAAGAGCAGGCCTATAAACAGCTCGATTTGTTCAGCTTTAATGAAGATGCGAAGGATGAGCCTATTCAGCAGATGATGGAAAAGCTGAATAAAAAGTACGGTACCAAACTGATCAGAAAAGGGGCAACGTTAAAAAAAGAGGAGAGCAAAACAAAGGGAACAAGCTTTAATAAAGATTTTTTTCATGATGAAAAGAAAAGCTGAATCGCTTGAAAAAAAGGGTGAATGTATGGTAATTTCTTTATTATAAATATCATTTTATTTTAATTTAAATTTTAAAATGATTAAACGTTTGCAGAAGGGACGTTAGAATATGTCAAAACAACAAATCGGCGTTATCGGACTTGCGGTCATGGGTAAAAATCTGGCTTTAAATATCGAAAGCCGGGGATTTTCTGTTTCTGTCTACAACAGATCAAGCAGTAAAACTGAGGAGTTTTTACAGGAGGCAAAAGGAAAAAATGTTGTTGGCACATACAGCATTGAAGAATTTGTCCAATCCTTGGAAACACCGCGCAAAATCTTATTAATGGTTAAAGCGGGAACTGCAACAGATGCGACAATTCAATCTCTTCTTCCTCATCTAGAGAAGGATGATATTTTAATTGACGGCGGTAATACATACTATAAAGATACACAGCGCCGTAACAAAGAACTCGCTGAAAGCGGCATTCATTTTATCGGAACAGGTGTTTCCGGCGGAGAAGAAGGGGCACTTAAAGGGCCTTCTATTATGCCTGGCGGACAAAAAGAAGCACATGAGCTTGTAAAACCGATTCTTGAAGCCATTTCTGCAAAAGTTGACGGAGAACCTTGTACGACATATATCGGTCCGGACGGCGCCGGCCATTACGTAAAAATGGTGCACAACGGAATTGAATACGGAGATATGCAGCTGATCTCTGAATCATATTTCATTCTGAAACAGGTGCTGGGCCTTTCTGCTGATGAGCTTCATGAAGTTTTCGCTGAATGGAATAAAGGCGAGCTTGACAGCTACCTGATTGAGATTACGGCTGACATCTTCACAAAAAAAGACGAAGAGACAGGCAAACCGCTTGTTGATGTGATTCTTGATAAAGCAGGTCAAAAAGGAACAGGAAAATGGACAAGCCAAAGCGCACTTGACTTAGGCGTTCCGCTTCCGATTATTACTGAATCTGTATTCGCACGCTTTATCTCAGCTATGAAGGAAGAGCGAGTAAAAGCGAGCGGACTTCTTTCAGGACCAGAAGTGAAGCCTGTTACAGAAAATAAAGAAGAGCTGATTGAAGCGGTCAGAAAAGCGTTGTTCATGAGTAAAATCTGTTCATACGCGCAAGGATTTGCCCAAATGAAAGCTGCTTCTGAAGAATACAACTGGGATCTGAAATATGGTGAAATCGCTATGATCTTCCGCGGCGGTTGCATCATTCGCGCGGCATTCCTTCAGAAGATCAAAGAAGCTTACGATCGCGAGCCTGAGCTTGACAACCTGCTTCTTGACAGCTATTTCAAGAATATTGTAGAAAGCTATCAAGGAGCGCTTCGCCAAGTGATTTCACTTGCAGTTGCCCAAGGTGTGCCGGTGCCATCATTCTCAAGCGCATTAGCCTACTATGACAGCTACCGCACAGCCGTACTGCCTGCAAACTTAATCCAAGCACAGCGCGACTACTTTGGCGCTCATACTTATGAGCGTACTGACAAAGAAGGCATCTTCCATACTGAATGGATGAAGTAATCAATAGAAACCCCCAAAGCTATAGAGCTTTGGGGGTTTTGTTATTAAAGAGATTGTTATACCTTTGTGACAGTTACAAAAAAGCCGAAAATGTTTACAAGCATTTTCGGCTTTTTTCTTCTTATTATATATTCCACCAGTGTAAGCCGTCTTTCGCCAAAAGATCATCAGATTCTTTCGGTCCCATTGAGCCTGATTCGTAGTTAGGAGATAAGGTTTTGTTTGCTGCCCATGTTTCAGAAATAGAGTCGACAAAGCTCCAAGAAAGGGCAACTTCATCCCAGTGTGCAAAGTTTGTTGCATCGCCAAGAAGACAGTCGTGAATGAGTTTTTCATATGCTTCAGGGGTGTTCAACTCGTCATTGCAATTGCTGCAATAATCGAGTTTGATTGGCTGTGCGTGTGCTGCTCCGCCAAGCTTTTTAGCATTTAAGTAAAGCGTAATGCCTTCGTCAGGCTGAATATGAATGACAAGCAAGTTCGGATTCATGTTGTTTTCATTACCGTAGTACAGGTTCATCGGAATGTCCTTAAATTGAACGACAATTTTTGTGGACTTTTCTTTCATTCGTTTTCCGGTTCTGATGTAGAATGGAACACCAGCCCATCTGAAGTTGTCGATCAAGAGCTTGCCGGCAACAAAGGTTTCTGTATTGGAGTCAGGAGCGACATTATCTTCATCTGTATAAGCAGGAACCGGTACACCGTCAATTTCACCAGCTTGATATTGTCCGCGCACAAAGTATTCATCCACTTCGTCTTTTGCAATAGGACGAAGTGCTCTCAGCACCTTCACTTTTTCGCTGCGGATTTCTTCTGTGTTCAATTTGATAGGCGGCTCCATTGCAAGAAGGGCAACCATCTGCATAATATGGTTTTGCACCATGTCGCGAAGGGCGCCTGATTTTTCGTAATATCTTGCGCGGTCTTCAACGCCTAGTGATTCGCTAGATGTGATTTGAATGTTTGAAATGTAGCGGTTTGTCCAAAGCGGTTCGAAAATCGCATTGGCAAATCGAATCACTTCAATGTTCTGAACCATTTGTTTGCCTAGATAATGGTCGATTCTGTAAATTTGATCTTCCGTAAATGCTTCGCGGATTTCTTTATTCAATGCCTGTGCGCTTGGCAGATCATGGCCGAACGGTTTTTCGATGACAAGGCGGGACCAGCCGGTTGTAGCTGTTACACCCTCTGATTTTAATGTTTTTGCAATCGTTCCAAAGAATTCAGGAGCCATTGCCAAGTAGAACATTCTGTTGTTAGGAATTTGATATGTATCTTCCAGCTGGTTAAGCAATACGTTTAGCTCTTGATAAGAACCAGGGTTTGTCACGTCAAACGGGTGATAGTAAAAATGAGACGTGAAATCATCTATATGCTTATCTGCAGATGAGGAAATGGATGTTTTAACAGTTTGGCGAAGATCCTCATTAGACCAAGGTCTTCTTCCAACTCCTACCACTGCAAACTCTTCTCCGATTTGTCCGTTTTGATATAAACGGTGAATAGACGGATACAATTTTCGTTTTGCTAAATCTCCAGTTGCACCGAATATGACAATTACTGCTTTTGGTTGTTGGTTTGTTTTCACTAAAAGTACCTCACTTTATTCGAAGCTTTATTTTAGTACACCCCGTATATTTCCTTCATTTTAAATCTAAAATTCAACGAAAGCAAACATTTAAGCCCTTTTTTAAGCAGAATGCTGAAAAAATGTTTCTAGCACGAAAGGATTGTTCTTTTCAGAGGCAAGATTCACATTTTGAGCTTGATCCTGTATTCTTGTAGGTATCTGGTTCTAGTAGGAGGAAGGAAACGTGGAATTACTTTTTTTAGGGACGGGAGCCGGCATCCCCGCCAAGGCGAGAAATGTAACGTCGGTGGCATTAAAATTGCTTGAAGAAAGGCGTTCGGTATGGCTTTTTGACTGCGGGGAAGCCACACAGCATCAAATTTTACATACAACGATTAAACCTCGTAAAATAGAGAAAATCTTTATTACACACATGCACGGCGATCATGTATACGGACTTCCGGGGCTTCTGGGGAGCCGTTCCTTTCAAGGCGGAGAGGACGAGCTGACAGTGTACGGACCTAAAGGGATCAAGGCGTTTATTGAAACAAGCCTTGCCGTCACGAAAACCCATTTGACATATCCGCTTGCGATCCAGGAAATTGAAGAAGGAATCGTGTTTGAGGACGATCAGTTTATTGTCACAGCGGTATCTGTTATTCATGGAGTGGAAGCCTTCGGGTACCGTGTGCAGGAAAAAGACGTACCGGGTTCCTTGAAGGCTGACGTATTAAAAGAAATGAACATCCCGCCCGGACCTGTATATCAGAAAATCAAAAAAGGCGAAACGGTAACGCTTGAAGACGGACGAATCATCAATGGGAATGATTTTCTGGAGCCTCCTAAAAAGGGAAGATCTGTTGTGTTCTCCGGTGATACGAGAGTAAGTGACAAACTAAAAGAGCTTGCGAGGGATTGTGATGTGCTTGTTCATGAAGCAACCTTTGCTAAGGAAGACCGTAAACTTGCTTATGATTATTATCACAGTACAACGGAACAAGCGGCTGTAACAGCGAAAGAAGCAAGAGCGAAGCAGCTCATTTTAACCCATATCAGCGCAAGATATCAGGGAGATGCTTCTTTGGAGCTTCAAAAAGAAGCGGTTGACGTTTTCCCCAATAGCGTGGCGGCATATGATTTCTTAGAGGTAAACGTCCCGCGAGGCTGAAGGCGGAGCTCTTATTTGACAATTTGTGATGACGTTGTATAATAAAACGTAATCATTACGCTTTATAAGGAGATGTTAATTATGAGAGTAAATGTTACTTTAGCCTGCACTGAAACGGGAGACCGAAATTACATCACAACAAAAAATAAACGCACCAATCCAGACCGTTTGGAGCTGAAAAAATATTCACCGCGTTTAAAGAAATATACCCTTCACCGTGAAACAAAATAATATAAAAGACCGGGAATCCCTTACGGCCCGGTCTTTTTTTACGTTAATTGACTGCCTGGTAAAGAGGAGCGGCCTGCTGGCACGCTGCGCACCATACGTCATAAATAGCCAAGTGAACGATATGAGGTTCATCATGATGGATGTTGTGGGAGCTGTTTTTAGCTTGAATCCAGCCGCTTTGGTTAGATAGAGACAATATGCTGCTGTGCAAGTTTTGCCACTCCTGTTCAGCAGCGAATTTCTCAGTCCGTTCTCCTGATGACAACACAAGAAGAGGCATGTTTCCTAAGTGGACTTGCCGCTTTTTGAGCTCCTGCAGACTTTTTGAAAACTCTGCATGTGTGCCCTCAAGCATCATCTTTCTCGTATGTGATTTGTGCATTTCTTCGGGTATAAAGGTAAAGCTGGCGCAATCGCCTAAAGCTGGGTCAAGAAGGACCATGCCGATAATATCATGCTTGTTTTTGCAGGCCCATAAACCGGTGATGACAGCTCCGTATGAGTGTGAAACAGCCAAATAAGGAGGTTTTACATCAGCTGCTTTAAGCAAACTCTCCAATTCTTTCACTTGTTGATCAGCTGTTCGTTTAGCTCTGCTTTGCCCGCTTTTTCCTATGCCTGCCCGATCATATGTGAAAATGCCAAATTCATCATCAATGTCCGCCATTAATGGTTTCCACGTCTCAGAAGAAGTACCATAGCCGGCCTCAAAGACAATCGTTACACCGCTTGATCCTTTCCGGTGCTGTGTATGAAACGCACATCCGTCAATTGTATATGTCTTTTCCATCCAAGCTGATTTCATTGGAGTCATCTCCTCTAATTGGTTCTACTAGGGAGACGGAGAACCTTAGCCGATCGTTTCTCTAAAAATAAAAAAAGAGATATCCTCTACAGGATATCTCTTATGGCATTACCAGCCTCTTTCGTATTGAACAGGGGCCGGAATCTCTGTATTGAGCTGTTTCGCAGCAGTTCTTGCAAAGAATGGATCCCGCAAAAGCTCTCTGCCGATAAAGATGAGGTCGGCACGTCCGTTTTGCAGAATTTCTTCAGCCATTGAACCGTCTGTAATCATGCCGACGGCACCAGTAGCCATGTCCGCCTGTTCACGGATTTTCTCAGCGAAGCTGACCTGATAGCCAGGGAATACGTTAATGTCTGCGTGAACAAGGGCGCCTGAGCTGCAGTCAATTAAGTCAACACCCTGCTCCTTCATCCATTTTGCAAAACCGATGTGATCGGCAATGTCTAAGCCTTTATCAGTGTAGTCAGAAGCAGATACACGGACAAATAAAGGACCGTCCCATACTTGTTTGACTTCATCAATGATCTCTCTCAAGAAACGATAGCGGTTTTCAGGTGAGCCGCCATATTCATCTGTGCGATGGTTGGAAAGCGGAGACAAAAATTCATGAATTAAATATCCGTGCGCCGCATGAATTTCAATCACATCAAAGCCGGCTTCTTTTGCGCGGGCAGCCGCTTGCTTGAACTCCTGGACCGTTTCTTTTACTTTCTCTGCTGACATTTCTACAGGTGTTGCTGATTGTTCGTCAAACGCAATCGCCGATGGAGCGAAGATATCTCCTTCAAGCTCTGCTTTACGTCCAGCATGGGCAAGCTGAATGCCGATTTTTGAGCCTTGTTCTTTGACCTGCTCAGTCAGTTTGGCAAAGCCTTCAATATGCTCGTCGCTCCAAATGCCTAAGTCTTGGTCAGTGATTCGTCCTTGAGGGTTAACCGCTGACGCCTCTACAATAATCAGTCCGACCTGGCCGATTGCGCGCGATATGTAATGTGCCATGTGGAACGGTGTTAATTTTCCGTCCTTTTCATGAGAAGAATACATGCACATTGGCGACATGACAATGCGGTTTTTTAACGTCATATCTTTAATTGTAATAGGTGTAAATAATTTTCTGGCCATTTCTTTCGCCTCCCGTAAGGTTTTTAGAGATTGATTATATCAAGTCATTTCTTTCCCGTCATATAAACTGCTCAAATGAACCGCTTTTGTCAAACATTTCTGTATAATAGACGAGAAATCAGTTTATTTTTCAGTATAGAAGCATTTTTATTCATAGGAGGGGCGAAATCAATGAATTGGCAGACGAAGGACGAATTGCTGGCACTTTTAACTTCTCTTGTGCAATACGAAAGCATCACCGGTTCAAAGGGCGAGGCAGCGCTTGTAGAGTATCTTTATTTTATTTTGAAGGACAAGCCCTATTTTCAAAAGCACCCTGATGATGTAACACTTCATCCGATGGACGATGGCAGATCTTTTCTTACGGCTCTAGTCAAAAAGAAGAATGTCAAAAAGACAGTGCTTCTGCTGAGTCATTTTGATGTCGTTGACATAGAAGATTACGGCGAATTTAAACATATGGCTTGCAAGCCTGCTGAGCTTTTGAGCTCCTTTTTAGAGAAAAAAGAGCTGCTCCCGGAACGTGTGAGAAGAGATGCCGAAAGCGGAGACTGGCTGTTCGGAAGAGGGACGATGGATATGAAAGCAGGGCTTTGTGTTCAACTGTCGATGCTGGAGAGGGCAATGAACGGGCATTTTGAGTGCAATCTGCTGTTGATAACGGTTCCGGACGAGGAAGTGAATTCAAGAGGCATGATTGAAGCGGTTCCTGCATTGAAGGAAATGGAGAAAAAGCATGATATCACATTAACCGCTTGCCTGAATGCCGAACCGATGTTTGAAAAATTTCCCGGCGATCAGCAGCAATATTTTTATACAGGAAGCATTGGCAAGGTGCTTGCGGGTTTTTTCTGCAAGGGGATTGAGACACATGTTGGAGAGCCGTTTTCAGGCCTAAACGCAAATTTAATGGTATCTGAGATTAACCGTTTGCTTGAACTGAATGCTGATTATTGCGAAAAGGTTGATGGCGAGGTCACTCCGCCGCCGGTAAACTTAATGCAAAAGGACTTGAAAGAGGCATATTCAGTCCAGACACCGCATACAGCTGTCACATTATTTAATGTGCTGTCAATGAAACGCTCAGCTAGTGAGCTGCATCAGATGCTGCTGAAAACAGCAGAACAGGCGGCGGAGGAAATCATGTCGAACGTTCGGAAGAAAACACAGGATTTTCAACAATTTGAGCCATTTCAGCCGATTGAGCGGGACGTCACTGTTTTGACATTTGATGAGCTGGTCTCGCGTGCAAAAAAGCGTGCGGGGATCTCGGAAACAGAGCGGGCTCTAAATTATGCCTTTGCTAACAGGGGGGAGCTTGGAGACAGGGATTTTTCGACGAAAATTGTTTCTGAGCTTGCTTCGCTTTGTAAGGAGGATGCGCCGCTCATCGTTCTGTTTTATAGTCCGCCGCTTTATCCAGCTGTTTCTTCAAAGGATGATCAATTGATCAGAAATACAGCAGATCAGTTAAAGCATTATGCGGCTGAGCGATACGGCATTGCATTACAGGAGGTTCAGTACTTCCCCGGACTTTCGGACTTGAGTTATCTTCAGCTGGAAAAGCAGGAGGTTGATGCATACACAAGCAATATGCCGCTCTTTAACAGAGGGTATTCATTGCCAAGCGGTAAAAATCAGGCTTTATATGTCCCGGTTTTAAATGTCGGTCCGGCTGGTAAAGACCCGCATAAATGGACGGAAAGATTGTATATGCCTTATTCCTTTGAAGTGCTTCCCGATTTGCTTTCATTTACGATCTCCGCGCTATTAAAGCAATCAGAATCTGCCGGCCAGCTGCTGCGGGAAAAATAAAAAACAGAAGGCACAGTGCCTTCTGTTTTTGTCTTACATCTAAGAATGTCTCTCTAAGGCGGCAACGGCAAACTGTTCTTTGATTTCTGCGCTCCGTTTAGTTGTTTCTTCAATACAGTGAATAATTGCTTCTTCAAAGCGGGAGTCCTGTAAAGCGCGAAGACCTGCCTCTGTAGTGCCCCCAGGACTGGTGATTTCTTTACGCAGCTTTTCCGGCTGTTTGCCGCTTTGAAGGAGCATATCTGTTGCCCCTGCCATTGTCTGCAAAATGAGTGCTTTTGCCGTTTCTTTATCTAATCCTACTTTTTGTGCCGCTTTTTCCATCGCCTCAATATAACGATACACATAGGCCGGGCCGCTGCCTGCGATTGCAGTGACAGCGTCAAGATCTCGCTCCTCAACCAGTGTTGCATCACCGATTGTTTTCAATAGAGCTTTTGCGGCACTAATATCATTCTGGCTTGCTTCAGCGCTTACGGAAAATCCGGTTGCTGATTTTCTGATTGCCGCTGATGTATTCGGCATGACGCGAATGACCGGGAGCTTTCTGCCAAAATAATGCTGAATGGTTTCGATGGTAAGGCCTGCAAGTACTGAAATGACAAGCTGGTCCTTGATATACGGCCGTATGCTGTCGATGCTTTCCGCCGCGTCTTTCGGTTTGAAAGCGAGGATAATGATATCGGTGTGAGTGAAAAACTCATTTTTATCTCTGCATGGACGCACGCCGTACGTTTCCTTTAATTCAATCAGACGCTCGTCATTTGAGCGATTTGTAATATAGATATGTTCTGGTTTTGTGATGCCGCTTTGCAAAATGCCGTTGATCATTGCTTCTGCCATTGACCCGGCGCCGACAAATCCTATCTTTTTCATTGATATCCTCCTTCTATCAGAACAACAAAAAACCTTTTCATCACGTAAAGGACGAAAAGGTTCGCGGTACCACCCTCATTAGCACAAATTGTGCTCAGCTCAAATCCCCGTAACGCGGGAAACGTTTAGGTTTTCCTAACCGCGACTTGAGGGCAGGTTCTACAAACAAGCGGGCCGCAACACCTTTCAGCCGGGGGTATCGCTCTCTTAGGCCATTGCCTTGTATACTATTCCTCGTCATAGCGTTCCAATGGTTCTCGTTTTAGTTTGTTGTTCATTATGCAATGGCGGACAAGCTAATGTCAATAGCTTTTTCAAAAAGGTTTGTTCTCATTCTGCAATAATGACACAAGACCGAGAAAAAGCTAAAATATGAATAATGAATGAAGACAAGGAGCGAAAGGATGACAACTGAAGATGTAATTGCGATCCGCGTCCCGACGCCGTTTGCTGTCGGCGATGTTATCGTTTACCTCGTAAAAGGTGATGCACTGACACTTATCGATGCCGGGCCGAATACAAAAGAGGCTGCCAGAGCCCTACAAGAGCAGCTTGCCGCTGTAAATGTGAAAATGTCAGATATCGAGCAGGTTGTACTGACTCACCATCATGCTGATCATGCAGGCTTGCTTGATGTCTTTTCAGATGAAATCGAAGTGATTGGGCATGCGTTCAACGAACCTTATATCAGCCGAAATCAAGCCTTTATGGATTGGCAAAAACGTTTTTTTCAAAAGCTGCTGCCTGAATTAGGCGTTCCATTTGATACGGGGAAGGCGGAAAAGCTGATTCGATCAGCGTACGCATTTTCCTGTACGAGATCTCTGACAAAATCAATCAGAGAAGGTATGGGCATAGATGGGCTTGAGGGCTGGTCTGTGTTGGAGATGCCTGGACATGCTGAATCGCATATCGTTCTGTTCCATGAAAAAAGCGGAAGGATGCTTGGCGGCGATCTACTGCTGGCAAACAGCTCGTCTAATCCGATTTTGGAAGCGCCGAAAGCGGGAGACGTTAGGTCAAAGCCTTTAGTGGATTATCAGCGGTCATTGCGAAGGCTGTCTCAACTTGATCCAACAATCGTATTTCCTGGTCACGGCGAGCCTATCACCAGTGTACAAGCGCTGATTGAGAAGCGTTTTGACAAGCAGAGGAACAGGACGGAGGATGTGCGTCGCATGCTGGATGAAAAGCCGATGACCGCTTTTCAGGTCTGTCAGCAGCTTTTTCCTGCTGTATATGAAAAGGAATTGTTTTTAACGATGTCAGAAACGGCAGGTCACCTTGATGTGTTGGAGGCTGAAGAAGCCATCACGTCATATTGGGAAGGAAATACCGCATACTTTAAAACAATGAAGAGGTGAAATGGGTGAAACATATAGCGGGAAAAAGGATTTGGATAACCGGCGCTTCAGGAGGGCTTGGAGAAAGAATCGCATACTTATGCGCGGCTGAAGGAGCCCATGTCCTGCTGTCTGCTAGACGCGAGGATCGTTTGATAGAAATCAAAAGGAAAATAACCGAGGAATGGAGCGGACAGTGTGAGATTTTTCCTCTGGATGTCGGCCGCCTAGAGGATATCGCCCGGGTCCGCGATCAGATCGGCTCGATTGATGTACTGATTAACAATGCAGGCTTCGGTATATTTGAAACGGTTTTAGACTCTACATTGGATGACATGAAAGCGATGTTTGATGTGAATGTCTTCGGCCTGATCGCCTGTACAAAAGCGGTGCTTCCGCAAATGCTTGAGCAAAAAAAGGGCCATATCATCAATATCGCCTCTCAAGCGGGGAAAATCGCAACACCGAAGTCGAGCCTGTATTCCGCGACCAAACATGCCGTGTTAGGTTACTCAAACGCTTTGCGGATGGAGCTTTCGGGAACCGGCATTTATGTGACAACAGTCAACCCGGGACCGATTCAGACGGACTTTTTTTCCATTGCTGATAAAGGCGGGGACTACGCCAAAAATGTCGGCCGCTGGATGCTTGATCCTGATGACGTGGCAGCTCAAATTACAGCTGCAATTTTTACGAAAAAGCGGGAGATCAATCTTCCGCGTTTAATGAATGCCGGCACTAAGCTGTATCAGCTGTTTCCAGCTCTTGTAGAAAAGCTGGCAGGACGCGCGCTCATGAAAAAATAATGATGGAACTGCCTGTGGTGGAGTGGCTTGTTTCTCACGAGGCAGCTTTTGATAGTGGAAGGGAGAGATTGTTGAATGTCAGTTCATTCAGAAGTCCTTCATGCTCTGCTTAAAGATCCGTTTATTCAGAAACTGATTGATGCAGAGCCTGTATTCTGGGCAAATTCAGGCAAGAAAGAGGGGCCAATACCCCGTGCAGATGAGTGGGCAACCGAGATAGCGGAAGCGGAAAAAAGAATGCAGCGGTTTGCACCTTACATTGCCGAGGTGTTTCCTGAGACGAAAGGCGCTAAAGGAATCATCGAGTCTCCGCTTTTTGAGGTGCAGCATATGAAGGGAAAGCTGGAAGCGGCATATCAACAGCCATTTCCCGGAAGATGGCTTTTAAAGTGCGACCATGAGCTTCCGATTTCAGGATCGATTAAAGCGAGGGGCGGGATTTATGAAGTGTTAAAGCATGCTGAAAATCTCGCGCTTCAAGAAGGAATGCTTCAGGAAACCGATGATTACCGCATCTTACAGGAAGAGCGGTTTACCGGGTTTTTCTCCCGCTATTCGATTGCTGTCGGTTCGACAGGAAATCTAGGTTTAAGCATCGGCATCATCGGCGCGGCACTCGGCTTTCGCGTGACAGTGCATATGTCCGCCGATGCTAAGCAGTGGAAAAAGGATCTCCTCCGCCAAAAGGGAGTCACTGTTATGGAGTACGAAACAGATTACAGCGAAGCGGTGAACGAGGGGAGACGGCAGGCGGAACAAGATCCATTCTGTTATTTTATTGATGATGAACATTCTCGTCAGCTGTTCTTAGGATATGCTGTTGCCGCAAGCCGATTAAAAACACAGCTTGACTGTATGAATATAAAGCCAAGTCTTGAGACGCCCTTGTTTGTGTATCTGCCGTGCGGAGTCGGCGGAGGACCGGGCGGTGTAGCATTTGGGCTGAAGCTTTTATACGGAGATCATGTTCATGTGTTTTTCGCAGAACCAACTCATTCACCTTGTATGCTGTTAGGGCTTTATTCAGGACTTCACGAAAAGATCTCCGTCCAGGATATCGGCCTGGATAATCAGACTGCTGCTGACGGACTTGCCGTAGGGAGACCGTCAGGATTTGTCGGCAAGCTGATTGAACCGCTTCTGAGCGGCTGTTATACGGTAGAGGACAATACGCTTTATACTTTGCTTCATATGTTGGCTGTATCTGAAGATAAATATTTAGAGCCCTCTGCTCTTGCCGGCATGTTCGGGCCGGTTCAGCTTCTTACGACAGAAGAGGGAAGGCACTATGCTCAGAAATATAAGATGGAACATGCCGTACATGTCGTCTGGGGAACGGGAGGAAGCATGGTTCCAAAAGATGAAATGGCTGCGTATAACCGAATCGGTGCTGATTTGCTAAAAAAACGAAATGAAAAATAAGCAGACAGTGAAAAGGTTTTCCGTTACAATCTTTGTAAGGGTTTTAACCTACAGAGAGTCAGGTGTAAACAGTGAAAAATAAAGAACTTAACCTACATACTTTATATACACAGCACAATCGGGAGTCTTGGTCTGGTTTTGGGGGGCATTTGTCGATTGCTGTATCTGAAGAAGAGGCAAAAGCTGTGGAAGGATTGAATGATTATCTATCTGTTGAAGAAGTGGAGACGATCTATATTCCGCTTGTTCGCTTGCTTCATTTACATGTCAAGTCTGCGGCTGAACGCAATAAGCATGTCAATGTTTTTTTGAAGCACCCACATTCAGCCAAAATTCCGTTTATTATCGGCATTGCTGGCAGTGTCGCAGTCGGAAAAAGCACGACGGCGCGGATCTTGCAGAAGCTGCTTTCGCGTTTGCCTGACCGTCCAAAAGTGAGCCTTATCACGACAGATGGTTTTTTATTTCCTACTGCCGAGCTGAAAAAGAAAAATATGATGTCAAGAAAAGGATTTCCTGAAAGCTATGATGTAAAGGCGCTGCTCGAATTTTTGAATGACTTAAAATCAGGAAAGGACAGCGTAAAGGCCCCGGTGTATTCCCATCTAACCTATGACCGCGAGGAAGGTGTGTTCGAGGTTGTAGAACAGGCGGATATTGTGATTATTGAAGGCATTAATGTTCTTCAGTCGCCCACCTTGGAGGATGACCGGGAAAACCCGCGTATTTTTGTTTCCGATTTCTTTGATTTTTCGATTTATGTGGATGCGGAGGAAAGCCGGATTTTCACTTGGTATTTAGAGCGTTTTCGCCTGCTTCGGGAAACAGCTTTTCAAAATCCTGATTCATATTTTCATAAATTTAAAGACTTGTCCGATCAGGAGGCTGACGAGATGGCAGCCTCGATTTGGGAGAGTGTCAACCGGCCGAATTTATATGAAAATATTTTGCCGACTAAATTCAGGTCAGATCTCATTTTGCGTAAGGGAGACGGGCATAAGGTCGAGGAAGTGCTGGTAAGGAGGGTATGAAATTGTGCATCATATTGAACTGTATGTCTCTGATTTGGAGGCGTCTAGGCGGTTTTGGGGCTGGTTCTTAAAAGAACTTGGTTATAAAGAGTATCAAAAATGGAGCTCAGGCATCAGCTGGAAGAAAGATCGTTTTTACCTAGTGATTGTGCAGGCGAAAGAGTCATTTCTAGAGCCGAAATACCATAGATGCCGAGTCGGTCTGAACCATCTCGCATTTCATGCTGAATCCAAGCTTCAAGTCGATCAGATGACTGAAAAATTGACGGCAAAAGGTTATCGTGTGTTGTACCGAGACAGGCATCCTTTTGCCGGAGGAGACGGGCATTATGCAGTCTTTTGTGAGGATCCAGACCGGATTAAGGTAGAGCTCGTTGCCCCAAGCTGTTAATCGTGATCTTCGGACAGGCTGTTCAGCTTTTTCTCAATGCGATCCAGCTGCGCTTTTCGGTTTTTCGCATACTTGAAGCCTGTAACAGCCGCAAAGACGACAGCGGCAAATATAATAAATACAAACAGCTGAAACATCACATCACCTATATTCATGTTCTTCACCTCATGTTTGCGGGAGAGATTCATTCTCTTCCGTTTTTTATGTAAAGCGGCTTTTCCAGACGGGAACGGTGTTTTGTGGTCTCCATTTTCATTTGCCGATAGGCGAACGCTAAAAATGGCAGGCCGAGCAGGGTAATGCCGCTCAGGACAGAAAAAATATAAATCGGCCGGCCAGCGCCAAACAGGTCTATACATATCCCCCCGACCCAAGGGCCGATGACGTTTCCGAGCTGTGAAAAACCGATTGCCCCGAAATAAGTGCCTTTTAATCCTGGTTTTGCAATCTGGTCTACATACAAATCCATCATAGAGAATAAAAGCACTTCGCCGATTGTAAATGTGATGACAATCATCACAATTGATGGAACACCGTGTGATACGGTGAAAATGGCCATGCTGATGCTAACCATCACATTACCGAGCATCAGAGAACAAAGCGGCGAAAACCGTTTTGCAAAATGGACAATGGGAAATTGCGTCGCCAACACAACGATTGCGTTTAATGTCAGCATCAGCCCATACAGCTTCGTTCCATTGCCGATCAAGGGGTTCTGCGCCATATACTGAGGGAATGTGGAACTGAATTGTGAGTAGCCGAAGGTGCATAGCGTAATGCCGACCAAAGCAATGGTAAAAAGATAATCCTTTTGCGTGACCATAAACGCTTCCCGCACGCTCATATTTCGGGACTGGGCTGGTGCTGATAAGGATGGATGTTTTTTAAATTGGAGGGCAAGCACAATTCCGTATAGTCCGTAAATGACTGCAGGCACCAAAAAGGGCGTAGTCGATTGCGATGAGCCGAAATATAGGCCAAGCACAGGTCCGAAGACAACGCCGATATTAATAGCCGCATAGCGTAAATTAAAAACTAGCAGTCTCGTTTTTTCTTCTGTCATATCAGACAGCAAGGCCTTTGAAGCGGGCTCAAACAGTGATTTGCAAAGACCGTTTAATGCGTTTACTACAAAAAACACCCAGAGATTAGATGCTGCCGCAAAGCCTGCAAATACCAGCATCCATCCGAAAATCGATACAAGCATCATGTTTTTTCTGCCGAATTTATCTGAGATATATCCGCCGTAAAAGCTTGCGAGGATGCCGACTGATGAGCTCGCGGCGATGACCAGCCCTGCATAGGAAGCTGATGCGCCTTGGACGGCTGTCAAATAAATCGCTAAAAAAGGAATGCTCATCGATGTTGCCATTCTGCCGAAAATGGTTCCGATTATAATTGTCCAGCTGATCGGGTGGATATCTTTCCATTTCTTCATGAATTATATTCTCTCCTGTATGTATGATCTTTCTCTATCATATATGAAAAAATTTCCTTCTCCAATAGATCGTTCAAAATATTTCGTTATTGACATGTAGTATGCCTGATTGTATGGATGGCAATATACTATGCGTTGAGGATGCGTGTGGCGGGGGTTACATCTTGAAATTGAAGGTGATGACAGAAGGAAAATGACGGTATGTCCGAATTCAGTGAGGGTGTGTTTGAAACATTAAAAGAGTTTAAGCCGCCAGGACGTAGATCATATCGGCAGTGAAACCGGCTATGAGATCAAGATGTAAGCTGAAAACCGATGGACCGCATGACAGAACAAGAGAGCACATCTCTTCGAAAAAGTGTATACGCGTGATCATGGACAGCTTATTCCGTTTTGCGCGAGCATTGAGGGGAATTTTACGCCAGGCCATATGAATCTATGGAGCGTGAGAAAATCCTGCTTTTTTTCTGTAAGCCTGAGACTGTTTATTTGTTTCAGGCGGTGTTTTCAAAGGGAAGCCGCATCAGCGGCTGAAAGAACTGACAGTCATGCGTTTAAGAGAACAGGCCTTGGTTTGTGACATAGTCATAAATGATATCTTCTATATGCGCATGCAAATTCTCATCCGGTTCTTCATTCCGTCTCTCTTGTAGAGCCGCTTTCAGGCTTTGTTTTTCATACGGGCTTAACGGATCTATAGCAACGTTTCTGCCGTATTGCCGCAATGCCTGTTCCATCATTTTTTCGACAAATTTCTCCATCATGACTCTCCTATCCTTATGCTTCACTTTTAGTCTACTAAATGTTTTTCTTCTCTCAAACCCTTGGATCATATTTTCTGTCAGACAAGAATCATTTACCAGTATAAAACGAACATACTTTCGCATATAATGAGAACGAACATAAGTTCTTTTTAGAGGTGTGTATGATGAAAGAAAAAGTGATTTTTCTCGTTGACATGCAATCGTTTTATGCATCTGTAGAGAAAGCGGAAAATCCACATTTGAAAAATAAGCCTGTCATTGTTTCGGGTGACCCTGAAAAAAGGGGCGGAGTGGTATTGGCTGCCTGCCCGCTGGCGAAACAAAAAGGTGTGGTGAATGCTTCACGGCTGTGGGAGGCGCAGGAAAAGTGTCCTGAGGCTGTTGTGCTCCGGCCGCGTATGCAACGGTATATTGATGTATCACTGCAAATTACGGCCATTCTCGAGGAGTATACAGACCTTGTGGAGCCTTATTCTATCGATGAACAGTTCATGGACATTACAGGCAGCCAGAAGCTGTTTGGGACGCCGATGGAGATCGCGAAAAGCATTCAGAGCAGAATCATGCGGGAGATCGGCGTTTATGCACGGGTCGGAATCGGCCCTAACAAAGCGCTGGCCAAAATTGCGTGTGACAATTTTGCCAAAAAGAATACGAACGGTATTTTTACCTTAACGAAAGAAAATATGAAAACCGAAATGTGGCCGCTCCCGGTGGGCAGCATGTTTGGCGTCGGGAGCCGCATGAAGCATCATTTAAATCGAATGGGCATCAGCACGATCGGCGGGCTCGCGGCTTTTCCACTCGATCTTTTAAAAAAGAAATGGGGCATTAACGGCCACGTGCTGTGGATGACGGCAAACGGAATCGACTATTCCCCTGTGTCAACTTCGTCTCTGGACGGGCAAAAGGCGATAGGCCATGGAATGACTCTCCCGAGAGACTACGAACACTTTGACAAAGAAATCAAGGTCGTATTGCTTGAGCTGAGTGAAGAGGTGTGCAGGCGAAGCCGAAACGCCGGGGTCATGGGGCAGACAGTGTCAGTGAGCTGCCGGGGTGCTGATTTTGATTGGCCGACGGGCTTCAACCGGCAAGTGAAGCTGGCAGAGCCGACTAATTCTACGCAGGATGTATATGAGGCTGTACGACGGCTGTTTCTTACATTTTGGGACGGGAAACCCGTCCGCCGCCTCGGTGTCAATCTGTCTCAGCTCTCATCTGATGACATATGGCAGCTCAATTTATTTCAGGATTATGCAAAGAAAATGAGCCTAGGCTATGTGATGGATGGCATTAAAAATCGATTCGGCGATACAGCAATCATCAGGGCGGCGTCACTGACAGCGGCAGGCCAGGCATTTGAACGTGCGGCTAAAATAGGGGGGCATTATAAATGAACGACCATTTAAAAAGGGGCAACCTGCTGTGGGAAGGGAGCAGGATGTTTCTGCCGGAACATAAGCAAAGCCTGCTGGAGAGAAAGCGGCTTAAACAAAAGCTGCAGAAGCCGATCCTTGATCCCGATAAGCTGGAAGAGATGAATCAAACGCTTTGCGCCGCGATGGAGTTCGCTCAGGATATCACTGTGAGCTGCTTTCAGGACGGTGAAATTGTCCGCTGCACCGGGAAAATCTGCCGGTATGAAGAGTTTGAAAAAGCAGTATGGATAAAAGGAGACGAGGATCAGCTTTATAAGCTGAAACTTGATCAAGTGCTTGATATTGTGCTGTAAAGTCTCTCCTCCTGTTTGGGGGAGAAATAGGCGTAAAATGATCAAACATTGTTCCCTCGGCAGTCTGGAAACGTATGATACAGGAAAGAAGGCATTTACAATTCCAGCCAGGCAAAATATAATTTTTATATTGTGAGAAAAAGAGCTGACATTCGTTTTGCCAGACGGAGGGAGATCAAATCGTAATGGATATTCGAACAATCACGTCTTCAGATTATGAAATGGTAACGTCTGTACTGAATGAATGGTGGGGCGGCAGACAGCTGAAAGAAAAATTGCCGAGACTATTTTTTGAGCATTTTCAGGACACAAGCTTTATTACAT
This sequence comes from Bacillus sp. PS95, assembly GCF_037963565.1. NCBI lineage: Bacteria > Bacillati > Bacillota > Bacilli > Caryophanales > Bacillaceae > Bacillus > Bacillus sp. PS95. Next base: position 2,372,216 of record NZ_CP150160.1, on the reverse strand, counting down.
CCGAACATAACAGCATGACGGGATTTTTAATCGGATTTCAATCGCAATCCGATCCTGAAACGGCGTACATTCATTTTTCCGGTGTGCATCCGGATTTCAGAAAAATGCAAATTGGGAAACAATTGTATGATGTATTTATCGAAACAGTAAAACAAAGGGGCTGCACCCGGGTAAAGTGCGTCACTTCACCTGTGAATAAGGTATCAATCGCATATCACACAAAATTGGGGTTTGATATTGAAAAGGGCACCAAAACGGTAAATGGCATCTCAGTGTTTGCAAACTATGATGGCCCGGGCCAAGACAGGGTACTGTTTGTCAAAAACATATGAGGGGGAAATATGATGGATTTTTTATCAAAAACACCTGAGCCTCCTTACTATGCAGTCATTTTTTCTTCTGTCAAAAGCGAAAATGACACAGGATATGGAGAAACAGCGGAGCGGATGGTATCGCTTGCGGCGGATCAGCCTGGATTTTTAGGCGTGGAAAGCGTACGTGAAGCGGATGGAAGGGGCATCACAGTTTCCTATTGGGACAGTATGGACGCAATTAACCATTGGAAGCATCACACTGAACATCAAGCGGCAAAAGAAAAAGGAAAAAGCCTTTGGTACGAGTCGTATGCAGTCCGCGTCGCAAAAGTCGACAGACAGCGGCTGTTTCAGGAGGAACACGAATGATTGAATTTCTCCAGCATAAGGAAGACACTATAGCGCGTGAGATTTTAGCCGTACAGATCCCCGCCTACATAAAGGAAACAGAGATTATTGGTTTTGACGGTATTCCCGCTTTACAAGAGAAGGTGAAGGATATTCAAGCATCCCATGAACGGTTTGCGGGATATCGGGAAAACGGCAAGCTGATCGGTGTCATTTCATATGAGAAAAACATGCATCATCTCACCATTTGCAGGCTTGTTGTGCATCCTGACGGTTTCAGAAAAGGAATTGGACGAGCACTTCTGCAATTTGTCATTGATCATAATGAAGACGCTGAGAGAATCGAAGTAGTCACAGCCGAGAACAATATCCCGGCCGTGTCACTCTATACACAGGCCGGATTCCAAAAGGCAGAAACCGTCAAAGCAGCGCAGGGTCTATTGCTGTCGGTCTTTCATTTGTATCCGAAAAGAAAAGTTGAGGTCATTCTCTACAACGAAAAATGGGCAGAATGTTTCGATGAAGAAAAAGAACGGCTGAAGCTGGTGTTCGGGCCGGAGATTATCGCTGTTCATCACATCGGAAGCACATCGATACCGAACATGGCAGCGAAGCCAATCATTGATATGTTAATTGAAGTCAGAAGCATTGAAGCCGTGAGCCAATTTGATGAACAAATGAAGGCTAACGGCTATATACCAAAAGGTGAGAACGGCATAGCGGGCAGGCGTTATTTCCAAAAGGGCGGAAATAAACGCACTCATCATGTCCATATGTACGAACAGGGAAACCCTGCTATTGAAAGGCATCTGTTATTCAGAGATTATCTCAGAGCTCATCCAAACATAGCGAAAGAATATGCCGTTCTCAAAAAACGGCTGGCGGCCCAGCATCCTGACAGCATCAATCAGTACATACAAGGGAAAGATGAGTGGATCAAGACTGCAGAAGAAAATGCGAAGCGGTGGAAAAAAGGCAGAAACAATGCGAATGGCAGTGTTGTATGCTACAATAGCGAAAATGATGAAAACGGGGGTTTCACCTTATGAACATACATGTGACAGATGCAGCAAAACAGGCACTGCAGCAGGCGTTTGACGCCAACCCGGGAAAAAAAGCCCAGCTTCGTTACGATGCAGAAGGATGCGGCTGCGCGGTAAGCGGTGTCCCCACAATCTGGCTGGCAGAAGAATTAACGGGACAGAGCGAGCAGCTGGAAACGAACGGCATTCCGCTGTATATCCAATCGTCACAAAAAGTGTTTTTTGACGATCAAATGACGATCGATTACAATGAAAAAGCCAAAACATTGGCGCTGAAAAGCCCGGCTGAAATGCTCAGCCCCAGAATGAGCATATTAGTAAAGTAGGAGACGCGAAACGTGGAACAAAAGCTGAAGGCAATGAAGAACACAGCACAAAATAAAACGTGGGTATCCTTCCTGAATCAAAACCATCCCTATACCTTGCTTCACTGGTCAATTGGAGGAGCAGAGTCCATCAAGAAAGATGTCTGGCTATTGCAGGATGAAATGACCTTCGAGACGCAGGAGTTTACAACGATAGATCTTGCGATTGAATGGATCAGAGAAAATATGGATGGCATTACCGACGTTCTGTAACATAAAAAAGCGAAAGAGCCGAAGAGGCCTTTCGCTTTTTTATTCTGTTGAATCATTCATGTTGTCTAAAAACTCCTGCACTGTTTTTCGGTACGTATCCCGATTTTTGGTATATGACATGGCGTGTTCACCGTTCTCGGCAATGTACAGCGCTTTCGGCCCGCGTTTCTTTTCATAAAGCCGCTCGGTCGAAGAAACAGGAATGTAGTCATCATCCTTACTGTGAATAAAGAGGACCGGCTTTTCGATTTTATCAATGACAGCAAGCGGAGATACTTCGCGTGCGCGATAGTCGCCCCTCAGCTTCAAAAAGAAGTCGGCGATAGGGAGCAGGGGCCAAGACGGGAGCCTGTATTCCGCTCTCAGCCGGTAGGCAAGCTGTTCATCAAAACATGCGAACGGACAATCAGCAATATAAAAATCAGCGCCATCGCTGCAGTGTGCACCAGCATAAAGCAGGGCGGTCACAGCTCCCATCGACTCACCGTGAATTCCGATCAATCCGCGATGATTTGTTTTGTTTTTGAGCCAGCTGACAACCTTATTGAGATCATCCTTTTCGTAAAACCCGTAGCTGGTCGTCTTTCCGCCGCTTTGGCCATGCCGGCGATGGTCATAAATGAGCACATTCCAGCCGAGATCTAGAAATAAATGCATATACTTAAGAGAATTCAGTACATTCATCGTCACCCCGTGGCAGATGATGATGGTATTTGGTGTGTCATGCGGTGCGACATGGTATCCTTTTATGTCGTACCCGTAAGCGGAGGGTATCACAAAAGCGGTTTTCTCCATTTGTTCAAATGATTCAAACACATCATGTCCGTTGTCTGTCTCTCTTTTGATAATGTCTTCATCCGTTTTTTTCTTGATGAATAGAATCATATTTGAAAAAACAATTCCGATTGCGATGACAGCTGTTACGAGAGCGCCAATGGCCAAAAGGATTTTCTTCAAAAGTCACAGCACCTTTCAACTAAATATAGGTAATTCGTGTTTGAAATCATTATACCTAAACACTGCTCCGCTGAGAAAGTGACCAGAAGAGAGTCTGCTTGTTCAGTGTATATGCTCCGTGATAAACTGTCTTCAAAACAAAACATGGGGGAAGTCTGAATGAAAAAACAAAAATCCGCTGACAAACACCAGCTAAAAGACGGCCTTCAATCCGATATCAAAGCAAAGCTTATGGAGATGAAGAGCCAATTGAAGGAAGAGGATGAAAAGAGGCAGGAAAGAGAAAAAGCAGAACAGATCAGAAAGAAAAAAGAGATCGAAAAAAATAAGAGCTTTGAAGAACTCCTAAATGAAAGCCAAATGGATTGGCATCAATATAAATAAACCAGCACCCGTACAGGTGCTGGTTTTTCTGCTATGAGCGATGAGCTTTGTAAATGTCTTGTTTCGTATGAGATTGGAGCGCTTTGATTTCCTCTTCGGTTAAACGCCGTGCATTTGCTGCCTGAATATTTTCCCGTAACTGCTCAATCTTACTGGCGCCTGTAATCACTGAAGCGACAGCCGGCTGTGCTAGCAGATACTGCAGCGACTTTTCTGTCATGGAAAGATCGGGAGCCACTTCCTCCATTGCCTTGCGGGCATTAGTCAGTTCCTCGAATGAATAGGACAAGTACCCGTTTTGTTTCATGCTGTCTGAAGCTTGATCAAGCGGTTTTTCAGTTAAGAGCCCTTTGGCAACAGGACCTCTGGCGACTACGCTGATTTGATGTTCCTCTAAAAGCGGGAGCCATTCCTCAGGGCGTCTGTCAAACAGGCTGAATTGCATCATAATGCTGACGATGTTTGATTTTTTTACATATTCTTTAATCACATTCGGGCGGATGGAAGAAATGCCGTAGTAGCGGATGACACCTTCTTGTTTTAATTCCTCAAACGCTTCAATCGTTTCATCAATGTTGTCCTCTATCGTGCCGCCGTGAAGCTGATAAAGGTCGATATAATCTGTTTTCAGACGTGTAAGGCTCTTTTTTACCGCCTCTTTTATGTAAGCTTTTGAAGGGTCCCAATACCAGCCCTCGCTTCCGTCATCCCAACGGTTTCCCGCTTTTGTTGCCAGAATAATATCCTGGCGTCTGTTTTGGATCGCATCACCGACAATTTCTTCGTTGCGTCCCCGGTCATACAAATCCGCTGTGTCCAAATAGTTGATGCCGAGCTCGATCGCTTCATCCAGAATGGACAATGCTTTGTTTTTTTCAGTTCCAAGAGACATACAGCCGAGTCCTACTTCACTAATGTCTAAATCAGATGTACCCAATTTGCGCTTTCTCATGTGCACACTCCTTTTTTAGGCTTTGTATTGACCGTAATATAAAGGAGCTAAAGTTTCAACTTTTATGGCTTTGAGATCCAATCTTTAACATATTGAAATGTGCGTCCATACTCTTTTAACTTCGCCCGAATTTCCCATGCTTTTCCGACTAAGACAACACCTTTTGGCATGCGGTTCACTTTCACGAAGAAGCCCCCTTTTGCTCTAGTATGATAAAATGTATGGGGCATCATATAGAGACAGAACGGGAGATGAAGAAATGAAATCATTAGAAGAAAAAACAATTGCCAAAGAACAGATCTTTTCGGGTAAAGTCATTGATCTTTATGTCGAGGATGTAGAGCTGCCGAACGGCAAAGCCAGTAAACGTGAAATTGTGAAACACCCTGGAGCAGTAGCGGTACTAGCCGTCACAGATGAAGGGAAAATCATCATGGTCAAACAATTCCGTAAGCCGCTTGAGCGAACGATCGTTGAAATTCCGGCCGGTAAGCTTGAAAAAGGTGAGGAGCCGGAGTATACGGCACTTCGGGAACTTGAAGAGGAAACCGGTTATACAGCAAAAAAACTGACAAAAATAACTGCGTTTTATACATCACCCGGATTTGCAGATGAAATTGTTCACGTTTTTCTTGCTGAGGAGCTTTCTGTGCTTGAAGAAAAACGGGAGCTTGATGAGGACGAGTTTGTTGAAGTGATGGAGGTGACGCTTGAAGATGCGCTAAAGCTGGTTGAATCGCGTGAAGTATACGATGCTAAAACAGCCTACGCGATTCAGTATCTTCAGCTGAAAGAAGCGCTCCAAGCACAAAAATGAAAAAGATTTACGCGGATTTGCACATTCATATCGGCCAGACCTTTACAGGAAGGGCTGTCAAAATAACAGGCGCCAAAACATTAACACTGGACAGAATTTTGGTTGAAGCCAGTGAACATAAAGGAATTGAACTCCTCGGCATTATCGACTGTCATTCTCCGGAAGTCATTCTAGAGCTTGAGGAAGGCATTTCATCTGGAAAATATCGCGAGCTTGACGGGGGAGGAATCCGTTATCGCAGCACGACTCTTTTATTGGGGAGCGAGCTGGAGATTTATGATGAAGCCTGCAGCGGACCGATCCATGTGCTCGTATTTATGCCGACGTTGGCTGCTATGAAACAGTTTTCAAACTGGCTGTCAGCCCGGCTGAAAAATATTCATTTAAGCTCGCAGCGGATTTATGAAACGGGCTTAAACCTGCAAAAAAAAGTGCAGGATATGGGCGGCCTGTTTATCCCCGCTCATATCTTTACGCCGCATAAAAGCTTATATGGAAAAGGGGTTAAATCAAGCTTAACTGAGGTTTTTGATCCATCTATGATAGACGCGGTGGAGCTTGGATTAAGCTGTGATACAGTCATGGCATCACACGTATCTGAATTGAATCCGTATCCTTTTTTAACAAATTCTGATGCGCATTCGTTGGGGAAAATCGGCAGAGAATATAATGAACTATATGTGCAGTCAGCTGATTTTACTGAATTTGCTCTTGCATTAAAGGGACAAGATGACAGGAAAATTATCGCAAATTACGGCTTGGACCCGTTATTGGGGAAATATTATCAGACGGCTTGCGAAGCATGCGGAGAGCCTGCTGTAAGCGGGGAAACAGCGTGCGCGAATTGCGGAAATGTCAGATTTACCAAGGGAGTCAGCGAAAGATTGCATGAACTGAGTGATCAGCTTGAAGTTCGCGTCCCGCGTCCGCGATATGTACATCAGATCCCGCTGCAATTTGTTCCGGGTGTAGGCCCGAAAACGCTGGACAAACTAAAAAAAGCCTTCGGAACAGAAATGGCTGTTCTTCATGAGGCTGCAGAAGAAGATTTGGCTCGCGTTGTCCCGCCGAAAACCGCGGCGCTTATCGTAAAAGCGAGATCCGGAAAATTGGAATTGAAAGCCGGAGGAGGAGGAACCTACGGTAAAATTAAACCGTGAGCTAAAGATTAACTCAGTTCCTCCTGTACTTTTCTTTTTGTGCGTATAAAGGTAATCAGCTGGATGATTTCATCTTCACTCAGCGGCTTGCCATCAACAGAAATGGTAAAGTCAAGGCTGCTCCACGTGGCCAATTCTATGGCCTGAGGAGCAGTCTGCTTTTGTTTCTCACGGCCTAAAAGTTCATCGCAGGTTGTGTCAAAGAGGTCAGCCAGCATGGCAAGCGCTTCAAGTGAAGGCCGTCGGTAGCCTGACTCGTAGCCGGCATATGTGCTTTTTGCGATACCGAGAAGGTCAGCTGTATATTGAAGCGACCAATTTTTCTTTTTTCTCAATTCAGTTAAACGATCTAGATTCATGAACTTCCGCTCCTTTTTCACCTTGAGCTGATTATATCATATAGGTATTAGGAAGTGTACGCGAATTGAATAATAATGTCTTGCGTATTTTATTTTCCGTGTCTATAATTGCATTAAAAGTATGCGAAAAGCGAATACCTTCTCGCAACCCATCTTTAGATACAGTGAAGAGGTGCATGGTATGAAAAAATTATTGATGTTGACAACTGGGGGAACGATTGCTTCAGTTGAAGGGGAAAATGGGCTGGCTCCCGGAGTCAAGGCTGATGAATTATTAAGTTACGTATCAAAACTTGATAACGATTACACAATGGAAACTCAGTCGCTTATGAATATAGACAGCACCAATATGCAGCCTGAATACTGGGTGGAAATAGCAGAAGCCGTTAAGGAAAATTATGATGCCTATGACGGGTTTGTTATTACTCACGGTACAGATACAATGGCCTATACATCTGCCGCACTATCGTATATGCTGCAGCATGCCAAAAAGCCGATTGTCATCACCGGCTCACAGATTCCGATCACGTTCCAAAAAACCGATGCCAAAAAAAATATTACAGATGCCATTCGATTTGCCTGTGAAGGCGTGGGCGGCGTTTATGTTGTGTTTGACGGCAGAGTCATTCAGGGAACACGTGCGATCAAATTAAGAACGAAAAGCTACGACGCATTTGAAAGCATCAATTACCCATATATCGCTTTTATCAATGAAGACGGGATCGAATACAACAAACAAGTAACGGAACCTGAGAACGACACCTTCACAGTTGACACTTCACTATGCACAGATGTATGTCTGCTGAAGCTGCATCCAGGCTTAAAGCCCGAAATGTTTGATGCCCTGAAAAGCATGTACAAAGGAATTGTCATTGAGAGTTATGGCAGCGGAGGGGTGCCGTTTGAAGGCAGAGACATTTTGTCAAAAGTGAATGAGCTGATCGAAAGCGGCATTGTCGTGGTCATTACGACTCAATGTCTTGAAGAAGGCGAAGACATGAGCATTTACGAAGTTGGCCGCAGAGTCAACCAAGACTTAATTATCCGATCAAGAAATATGAACACAGAAGCAATTGTGCCAAAATTGATGTGGGCACTAGGTCAGTCTTCGGATCTTCCTGTCGTCAAGAGAATTATGGAAACGCCGATAGCTGATGACGTTGTCCTGTAAAATGTAAAAACGATAACCAGCAAAGAGAAAGAAGGTTAAAGATTATGTTAAACGGCCAAAAAGAATATCGCGTAGAAAAAGACTTCCTTGGGGAAAAACAAATTGAAGCAGATGTTTATTACGGAATTCAGACGCTCCGTGCTTCTGAAAATTTCCCAATCACAGGATACAAAATCCATGAGGAAATGATTAACGCACTGGCGATTGTGAAAAAAGCTGCGGCTCTTGCCAACATGGACGTGAAACGGCTGTATGAAGGAATTGGCCAAGCTATCGTACAAGCCGCTGACGAGATTCTCGAAGGCAAGTGGCACGATCAGTTTATCGTGGATCCGATTCAGGGCGGTGCCGGAACTTCTATGAACATGAACGCGAATGAGGTTATCGGAAACCGGGCGCTTGAAATCATGGGACATAAAAAGGGAGATTATATCCATTTAAGTCCAAACACACATGTGAACATGTCACAGTCTACGAACGATGTGTTTCCGACTGCTATTCATATTTCCACATTGAAGCTCTTAGAAAAACTGCTGAAAACAATGGAAGATATGCATAGCGTGTTTAAGCAAAAAGCACAGGAGTTTGACTCTGTTATTAAAATGGGCCGGACACACCTTCAAGATGCGGTTCCGATCCGTCTTGGCCAGGAATTCGAAGCTTACAGCCGTGTTCTCGAGCGTGATATCAAACGAATCAAGCAATCGCGCCAGCACCTATATGAAGTCAACATGGGCGCAACTGCTGTTGGTACAGGGCTGAACGCTGATCCTGAATATATCAAACAGGTAGTAAAGCACCTTGCTGATATTAGCGGGCTTCCTCTTGTCGGCGCTGATCATCTTGTTGATGCGACACAAAATACAGATGCCTATACAGAGGTATCAGCTTCATTAAAAGTCTGCATGATGAACATGTCGAAGATCGCAAACGACCTGCGCTTAATGGCGTCGGGACCGCGCGCCGGACTTGCGGAAATTTCTCTGCCTGCACGTCAGCCGGGTTCATCTATTATGCCGGGGAAAGTCAATCCGGTTATGGCGGAGCTGATCAACCAAATTGCGTTCCAGGTTATCGGAAACGACAATACAATCTGCCTTGCTTCAGAAGCCGGCCAGCTTGAGTTGAACGTCATGGAGCCCGTGCTTGTCTTTAATTTGCTTCAATCCATCAGCATCATGAACAACGGCTTCCGTTCGTTCACTGACAACTGCTTAAAAGGCATTGAAGCCAACGAAAAGCGTATGAAGCAATACGTAGAAAAAAGCGCAGGCGTGATCACAGCTGTCAATCCGCATCTTGGGTATGAAGCGGCAGCTAGAATTGCCAGGGAAGCAATTATGACAGGGCAATCTGTCCGGGATCTTTGTCTGCAGCATGATGTGCTGACTGAAGAAGAATTGGATATTATTTTAAACCCATATGAGATGACCAAACCAGGTATCGCAGGGAAAGAACTATTAGAAAAATAAAATTTGTACAAAATACAGCTTATTCATCTCCGAATAGTCGGATGAATAAGCTGTTTACAACATAGGGATGAGGAAGTATAGTATACGTGTTGCACTATATATTGAAAGCGTTTTAGCTTTTACATGAAGGGGGACTTCTTTTGAAGGATGTAAGATTACCAACACTATTTGAAATTATTATTGTACTAGGGGTATTTTTAGCACTTGTTCTATCGTTTACAGTCTTTCTCGACTTGCCGATACAGCTGGCGCTTTTTGTTTCATGGTTTATTGCAATGCTTTTAGGTATAAGACTCGGTTATTCTTATAAAGATTTACAAAATGCGATTGTACATGGGATATCAAATGGCCTTGAAGCCGTACTGATTCTCGTTTCAGTTGGGGCGCTCATCGGAACATGGATTGCCGGAGGCGTTGTGCCGACTTTGATTTATTACGGACTGGAATTTATTCACCCAAGTATCTTTTTACTAGCAACGTTAATTATTTGTTCCATTATGTCTGTGGCAACAGGAACGTCATGGGGAACAGTCGGAACTGCCGGCATTGCCATGATTGCAATAGGAGAGGGTTTAGGCATTCCGCTTCCTCTAGTAGCGGGAGCTATTCTTTCAGGTGCTTATTTCGGGGACAAGCTGTCTCCGCTGTCTGACAGTACAGTTCTAGCTTCTTCACTATCAAAAGTCGATGTATTGGCTCACGTGAGAGCAATGCTTTATTTATCAATACCTGCGTATGTCATTACAGCTATACTCTTTACAATTGTTGGATTTATGTACGGCGGGAAAAATATTGATCTTGATAAAGTTGAATTCTTAAAATCATCTTTGCAAAACACGTTTGACATTCATATTTGGATGCTGATCCCGGCAGTTGTCGTCATAGTCTTATTGGCGATGAAAAAGCCATCTATGCCGGTTATCGTAATTGGCGCTTTACTCGGCGCAATCTGGGCTGTCGTTTTCCAAGGAATGGATATTGCCCATGCGATTGCAACTGCGTACAACGGCTTCTCTATTAAAACTGATGTTGAATTTTTGAACGGCTTGTTAAACCGCGGTGGAATTGTCGGTATGCTTGATTCTCTCGTCGTCATCATCTTTGGCCTTGGTTTTGGCGGTCTGCTTGAGAAACTCGGCGTGTTAAAAGTCATTGTTTCAACGTTTGAAAAGAAATTAACTTCAGCCGGCAATGTCACATTGTCTACACTGATCGTAGCGTTTTTAGCAAACATCTTCGGCTGTGCGATGTATGTATCCCTTATTTTGACTCCGAAAATTATGGAAGACAGCTATGATCGCTTACATCTGGACAGAAGAGTGTTATCACGCAACTCAGAGGTCGGGGGAACATTGACTTCGGGGATGGTTCCTTGGTCTGATAATGGGATTTACATGGCTGGTATTTTAGGTGTTTCTACCTTCTCTTATCTGCCGTTTATGTGGCTCAGTTTTGTAGCAATAGGTCTTGCAATTATCTATGGTTATACAGGAAAATTTATATGGTATACGAAAAACAATACAGTTAAAGCCGAAAAACTAGGCTAATAGGGGAGGATCACTGAATGATAGCGAAACACATGATTCGGACACTGATGATCGAAACGCCTTCGGTTCCCGGAAATCTTGGAAGGGTGGCTACGGCAATCGGCCTTCTGGGCGGGGATATTGGTGAAGTGGAGACGGTAAAAGTCGGACCCAATTACACAATGCGGAATATTACCGTTCAAGTGGAGAATGAAGAACAGCTTCAGGAAGTGATCGCGGCTGTACAGGCCCTCGGAGAAGGGATCAGGCTTCACACCGTATCTGATGAAGTCCTGTCCGCACATGAAGGCGGAAAAATCCAAATGAAAAGCAAAATGCCGATCCGTTCACTGGCAGAGCTGGGACGTGTCTACACACCAGGTGTTGCGGACGTGTGCCGACTGATCGAAAAAGAACCTGAAAAAGCTTCTATTTATACAACGATCAGCAATTCTGTTGCAATTGTAACGGATGGAACCGCAATTTTAGGCCTTGGGAATATCGGCTCTGTGGCTGGCATGCCTGTCATGGAAGGAAAGGCTGCTTTATTTGATCAGCTGGCGGGTATTAGCGGCATTCCGATACTGCTTGATACGAGTGATCCTGAAGAAATCATCAAAACAGTAAAACATATTTCTCCGGGCTTTAGCGGCATCCTTCTTGAGGATATCGGTTCGCCACATTGTTTTGAAATCGAGGATCGCCTAAAAGAGGAGCTGAACATTCCTGTTATGCACGATGACCAGCATGGTACAGCTGTAGTGACGCTGGCAGCTGCCATTTCGGCATGCAGGAGTGCGGGGGTTGACCTGAAGGAAGCGAAAGTGGGGCAAATCGGCCTTGGCGCAGCAGGCGTGGCCATCTGCCGAATGTTCATGGCTTATGGTGTGAATGCTGTATACGGAACAGACAAATCAGAGTCAGCAATGAACCGTCTCGAACAATACGGTGGACAGGCAGTTTCCAGTATTGAGGAGCTCATGGAAACATGTGATATTGTCATTGCTACAACGGGCGTTCCGGGTTTAATAAAACCGGCATTTGTACGTTCTGGTCAAGTCATTTTGGCTTTATCGAATCCGAAGCCGGAAATTGAGCCGGAGGCCGCACTGCAGGCTGGCGCCGCATATGCAGCTGACGGGCGTTCTGTTAATAATGTACTCGGTTTTCCGGGGATTTTTAGAGGAGCGCTTAACGCAAAAAGCACGGAGATTAATCATGATATGCTTGTCGCAGCAGCAGAGGCCATCGCAGCTTGCACTAAACAAGGTGATGTTGTCCCTCAGCCGCTTGATTCAAAAGTCCATCATGCGGTAGCAGCAGCTGTCGAGCATGCAGCTCTTACAGCAGTGAAATAAATGTAGCTAAACAGCACCTGTCGTAGCAGGTGCTGTTTTTTTTCTTATCATTGTTCAATTTTGTTATCATTACTATGAAAATAAAAAAGGGAGTGATCACATGGCAAAAAGCCAAGCGAAAAAGAAGCGGGAGCATCGATTGAGAAACGGCGGACGTGACGTCTTATTGTCAAGAGGCAGCACACCATCTTTTAGCACACATGAAAGAATGACAAAAAGCAAAAAAGAGATTTTGAATAAACGGAAGCATAAGAATCCTTATGATCATACAGAAGTTGATGATAAGGATTTTTTTTTGCCCCAAAAAGCCGCCTAGCATTCGTCTCTATCGTTTCTTTTTGAAAAAGGGCATGTTTTTCTGTTTCTTTCATACAATCTATTAAATCAAATCACTAGAGCGGGCGGGAGGAAACGGTATGCGAAAAATCTCTTATAAGGACATGTTTCTCAGGCATGTTAAAGATCATCTCTCTCTTTATATATTTGTGTCAGTGCTGTTTTTCATGGGTGTCATCTTTGGCGCGATTATTGTCAACAGTATGACCATCAGCCAGAAAGAAGATTTATACTACTACTTAAGTCAATTTTTTGGACAGCTTTCGGATGGAAAACAGGCAAGTTCAGCTGATATGTTTGGGCAAAGTATCTTTCATAATGCAAAGTATTTAGGCCTGATGTGGATACTGGGAATTTCCGTCATTGGGATGCCGATTATTTTCATCATGATCTTTCTGAAAGGGATCGTCGTCGGCTTTACTGTCGGGTTTTTAGTCAATCAGATGGGAGTAAGCGGGTTTTTCCTATCATTTGTCTCCGTTTTACCGCAAAATGTGCTGCTGATTCCGGCTTATCTTATTATGGGCACATGTGCAATTGCGTTTTCTTTAAAGTTAGTCAGACAGCTGTTCGTGAAACGAAGCCTCCATGACGCGCCGATTCAATGGTTCGGGCGGTATGCCTTTGTGCTGCTGGTCATTCTGTTTTTAGCGCTGATCTCATCTCTCTTTGAAGCATACTTATCTCCTGTTTTAATGGAAAAGCTTACATCTAGACTTTTTTAAAATTATTATTAAAAGAAAACCGTTTTATTTATCAGTTTATAATAATTATAGTTGGAACTCTGCGCGTATTTTGTTATAATGAGTCATGGAATGCGGCGTAGGAGGGAAAGACATGGAAAACCGTATTGATCGAATTAAGAAACAACTGCACTCATCCAGCTATAAACTTACGCCACAGCGTGAAGCGACAGTAAGAGTGCTGCTTGAAAACGAAGAAGACCATTTAAGCGCAGAAGATGTATACCTCCTCGTAAAAGAGAAATCTCCTGAGATCGGTCTCGCTACAGTATACCGTACGCTTGAATTATTAACTGAATTAAAAGTCGTAGATAAAATTAACTTTGGAGACGGTGTGTCCCGTTACGACCTTCGGAAAGAGGGAGCAGCTCACTTTCATCACCACTTGGTGTGCATGGAGTGCGGAGCCGTTGATGAAATTGAAGAAGATTTGCTTGAAGACGTGGAAGAAATCATTGAACGTGATTGGAAATTTAAGATTAAAGATCATAGATTGACGTTTCACGGCATTTGCCACCGCTGTAACGGAAAAGAAACTGAATAAACGGTGCCGAGCGCGAACCTTTTCTCATAGGGAAAGGGTTTTTTGCTGTTTCTATGTATAAAACCTTTCTGATTTGGCATATGGTTTATATAACTGGAATCATAGGGAAAGGATCGATTAGGACATGGGAAGATTCCTGAAAACAGCTGTCGATGCATTGAAAGTTTTCATCCTGTTTACCGGTTTTACCGCTTTGTTCTATTATGCTATGATATGGGTGAATCAAGAGTATGAAAACTATCATCGGTATGATAAACCGGAAGGCTCCGCTGTAAAAGTTGTTGAAATGGATCAGGATGAAAAAGGCGGATGGCTCGACCGGTTGATCTTTTTTTACCAAAACGGGGAGTAGATCAAGAGTGAAAGATCAAATAAAGGATTTCATCCACTACGTCATGGTAGAGAGAGGGCTCTCTCAAAATACGATCGTATCCTATGAACGTGACTTGAAAAGCTATTCTCTCTACTTAACAGAAACCCTTCATGTGACGGATTGGAATCACGTTACCCGCATACATATTATCCAATACTTAAAGCATTTGAAGGACTCGGGGAAATCCGGCAAGACATCGGCGCGGCATTTGGCATCCATTCGCTCTTTTCATCAATTTCTGCTCAGGGAAAAAGTAACGGATAAGGACCCTTCCGTTCATATCGAAACACAAAAGACGGAACGGGCGCTTCCGAAGGTGCTCGCACTCAATGAAGTCGAGCGATTATTGGACACGCCTAAGCTGACGAGCCCATTCGGCTATCGGGATAAAGCAATGCTGGAGCTGCTTTATGCGACAGGCATACGAGTCAGTGAAATGATTGAGTTGAAAACGGCAGATGTTCATTTATCTATAGGGTTTATCCGATGCTTCGGCAAAGGAAGAAAAGAACGGATTGTGCCAATTGGTGAAGCCGCCGCTTCCGCCATTGAGGAATATATGACAAAAGCCAGGGGAAAACTGTTAAAGAACAATGTGTCTGACGCCCTCTTTTTAAATCATCACGGCAAACAGATCAGCCGCCAGGGATTTTGGAAGAACCTGAAAAAAATCGCGTTGGAAGCCGGCATTAAGAAAGAGCTGACTCCGCATACGCTCAGGCATTCCTTTGCGACACATCTGCTTGAGAACGGGGCAGATTTAAGAGCGGTGCAGGAAATGCTCGGGCATGCGGATATATCCACGACGCAAATTTATACGCATGTGACGAAAACAAGGCTGAAGGATGTGTACAAGCAGTTTCATCCGCGAGCATAGCCGCAGGTGGCTGCGGCTTTTTTGTTTAGAGCGACAGAAAATATTGAAGTTTCTCATTATTTCCAAATACATTGTCAACGGGAATGAAAACGGTTTATACTTGAGTTGTCAGACCTCTTAGCGATACAATAGACGTATAGAAAAAAAGGAGGCTTTCAAGATGCCTGCATACAAATATAATCGTGTGTTTTTAATTGTGATGGACTCAGTCGGAATCGGCGAAGCGCCGGATGCCGCTGACTTTAATGACGAAGGCGCTCATACGCTCGGTCATATTGCCGAGCATATGAACGGATTACATATGCCGAATATGGCAAAGCTCGGCCTTGGTCTTATCGAAGATATCAAAGGTGTAGAAAAAACAGAACATCCGCTTGCGTATTATGGAAAAATGCAAGAAGCGTCAAACGGAAAAGATACGATGACCGGCCATTGGGAGATTATGGGTCTATACATTGATAAACCATTTAAAGTGTTCCCGGAAGGCTTTCCTGATGAATTGCTTCAAGAGCTGGAAAAGAGATCTGGCCGCAAAATTATTGGAAACAAGCCGGCTTCCGGCACAGCGATTTTGGATGAGCTTGGCCAGGAGCACATGGAGACAGGGGCTTTAATTGTTTACACGTCTGCTGACTCTGTTCTGCAAATTGCCGCTCACGAAGAGGTTGTGCCGCTTGAGGAGCTGTATCGCATTTGCGAAACGGCGAGAGAGCTGACGCTTGATCCGAAATATATGGTTGGCCGCATTATTGCACGGCCGTTCGTCGGAGAGCCAGGTCAATTCAAACGAACGCCAAACCGCCATGACTATGCCCTTAAACCGTTTGATCGCACTGTCATGAATGAATTGAAAGACAGCGGCTTAGATGTGATTTCAATCGGTAAAATCTCTGATATTTACGACGGAGAAGGCATTACTTCTTCACGCAGAACGGTTTCCAATATGGACGGAATGGACAAGGTGATCGATACGCTGGGAGAAGACTTTACGGGTCTGAGCTTTGCGAACCTTGTTGATTTTGACGCGTTATTCGGACACCGCCGTGACCCTGAAGGCTACGGACGCGCGCTTGAAGAATTTGATGCGCGGCTTCCGGAAGTGTTTGAAAAAATGAGAGAAGACGATCTGTTAATTATTACAGCCGACCACGGCAATGATCCGATTCATCATGGGACTGACCATACACGCGAGTATGTGCCGATTCTCGCTTACAGCAAAAAACATAAGAAAGCGCAAATGCTGCCGCTTGCAGATACATTTGCCGATATTGGCGCAACGATCGCTGATAATTTCCAAACGAATAAACCGAAATACGGGAAAAGCTTTTTATCTTTATTACAATAGGGGGACTGTTTTTTGAAGGACAGAATTGAACGCGCAGCCGCTTTTATTAAACAAAACCTGTCGGAATCTCCGAAGATCGGCCTTATTTTAGGCTCAGGTCTTGGCATTTTGGCGGACGAAATTGAAAATCCGGTCAAGCTGAAATATGAAGATATACCTGAATTCCCGGTATCTACTGTTGAAGGGCATGCCGGACAGCTTGTGCTTGGCACTCTTGAAGGAGTTTCCGTCATTGCAATGCAGGGCCGCTTTCATTTTTATGAAGGCTACTCAATGGAGAAAGTCACATTCCCTGTACGCGTGATGAAAGCGCTCGGTGTGGAAGCGTTGATCGTGACAAATGCCGCAGGCGGTGTCAACACTGAATTCCGTGCGGGAGACTTAATGATTATTACCGATCATATCAACTTTATGGGAACAAACCCGTTAATCGGGCCAAACGAAGCAGATTTCGGCGCCAGATTTCCAGATATGTCTTCAGCCTATGACAAAGATCTGTCCAGCCTGGCTGAAAAGATTGCGAAAGACCTTAATATCCCAATTCAAAAAGGCGTGTACACTGCTGTGACAGGACCTTCTTACGAAACACCGGCAGAAGTCCGGTTCTTAAGAACGATGGGCTCTGATGCAGTCGGCATGTCTACTGTTCCGGAAGTCATTGTAGCGAATCATGCGGGAATGCGGGTTCTTGGCATTTCCTGCATCTCTAACGCGGCAGCCGGAATTCTGGATCAGCCTTTAAGTCACGATGAAGTTATGGAAGTGACCGAAAAAGTAAAAGCTGGATTCTTAAAGCTTGTTAAAGCGATCGTCGCTCAGTACGAATAAAAATGAATCAATGCAGGACCAAAAGACAGCTGTGTCTGATATCACACAGCTGTCTTTTTTATGCCCAAAATTCGAAACATTTTCCATCAGTGGCGTATAAAACCATCCGGCTTGGAAAAAATAAAAAGGATTATGAAATGGAGGGCTTTTGAGATGAAACGTCTTTTATCCACTTTGTTGATTGGTATAATGCTGCTTACATTTGCACCGTCTGCATTTGCAAAACAAGACGGAAAACGTACATCGGAGCTTGCTCATGAAGCGAAGTCTGCGGTGCTGATAGAACGTGACACGGGAAAAGTGCTTTACAACAAGAACAGCAATGAGAGACTGGCGCCTGCAAGCATGACGAAAATTATGACGATGCTTTTGATTATGGAAGCTTTAGATAAAGGCAAAATCAAAATGAGTGATAAAGTCCGTACAAGCGAGCATGCGGCGTCAATGGGCGGCTCACAGATATTCCTTGAGCCCGGCGAAGAAATGACTGTCAAAGAAATGCTGAAAGGCATCGCAATCGCTTCGGGAAATGACGCTTCCGTCGCCATGGCTGAATTTATTTCCGGCTCTGAAGAAGAATTTGTGAAGAAAATGAATAAAAAAGCAAAAGAGCTGGGATTGAAAAATACATCCTTTAAAAACCCAACAGGACTGACCGAGGAAGGACACTACAGCTCTGCTTATGACATGGCAATCATGGCTAAGGAATTATTGAAATACGAATCAATTACGAAGTTTACCGGCACGTATGAAGATTATCTGCGTGAAAATACAGATAAAAAGTTTTGGCTTGTAAATACAAATCGCCTTATCAAATTTTATCCTGGTGTAGACGGCGTAAAAACAGGCTATACAGGCGAAGCGAAATATTGTCTGACTGCTTCGGCTAAAAAAGGAAACATGCGGGCCATAGCGGTTGTATTCGGAGCGAGCACGCCTAAAGAAAGAAACGCGCAAGTGACAAAAATGCTTGACTTCGCCTTTAGCCAATATGAAACGCATCCTTTATATAAACGAAATCAAACAGTAGCAAAAGTAAAGGTCAAAAAAGGGAAACAAAAATTGATCGAACTCACTACATCTGAGCCGATTTCAATATTGACGAAAAAAGGCGAGGATATGAACGATGTGAAAAAAGAAATCAAGATGAAGGACAATATTAGTGCTCCGATTCAAAAAGGCCAAGAGCTTGGCACTCTTGTTCTGAAAAAGGATGGAGAAGTACTCGCTGAAAGTCCTGTTGCTGCAAAAGAAGATATGAAGAAAGCCGGGTTTATCACATTCTTGAAGCGGACGATGGGAGACTGGACAAAATTTAAGTAATTATGCCGAATGACCACTAGTTTTGTCACGGTGAAGGAATTCATTCCGTCGAAATCGAAACACTCATTATCCGATCATATCAAGGAGGAATGAGCATGAGCCTTGGAATTGACATGAATGTCAAAGAATCTGTGCTTTGTATTCGATTAACAGGCGAACTCGATCACCATACGGCTGAAACCCTGAAGCAAAAAGTGACTCAATCATTGGAGAAGGATGATATTCGCCATATCGTGCTGAACTTGGAGGACCTTTCCTTTATGGACAGCTCGGGGCTTGGCGTTATTTTAGGAAGATACAAGCAAATTAAGCAAATTGGCGGGGAAATGGTCGTTTGCGCTATCTCTCCTGCGGTGAAGCGATTGTTTGATATGTCGGGTCTGTTTAAAATTATCCGATTTGAACAATCTGAACAGCAGGCACTCCTGACACTGGGGGTGGCATCATGAAAAATGAAATGCACCTTGAGTTTTCTGCCCTCAGTCAGAATGAATCGTTCGCCCGTGTGACAGTTGCATCATTTATAGCTCAGCTGGACCCGACAATGGATGAACTGACTGAAATCAAAACAGTCGTGTCAGAGGCTGTCACGAATGCGATTATCCATGGATATGAAGAGAACTGTGAAGGGAAAGTTTACATTTCAGTGACGCTGGAAGATCATGTCGTATATATGACCATTCGTGATGAAGGCTTAGGCATTACAGATCTTGAAGAAGCCCGTCAGCCTCTATTTACGACTAAGCCTGAGCTTGAGCGCTCTGGAATGGGCTTTACCATTATGGAAAATTTCATGGATGATGTCAGTATCGATTCATCGCCTGAAATGGGAACAACGATTCGCTTAACAAAGCACTTATCAAAAAGCAAAGCGCTTTGTAATTAAGGAGATTTGTTATGGATGTGGAGGTTAAGAAAAACGGCAAAAACGCTCAGCTGAAGGATCATGAAGTAAAGGAATTAATCAAACAAAGCCAAAATGGCGACCAGCAGGCAAGAGACCTCCTCATAGAAAAAAACATGCGTCTTGTTTGGTCTGTCGTACAGCGGTTTTTAAACAGAGGATATGAGCCTGACGATCTCTTCCAGATCGGCTGCATCGGGCTGTTAAAATCTGTTGACAAATTTGATTTAACCTATGATGTGCGTTTTTCAACGTATGCAGTGCCGATGATTATCGGAGAAATCCAACGATTTATCCGTGATGACGGAACCGTAAAGGTATCAAGGTCATTAAAAGAGCTTGGAAACAAAATCCGGCGCGCGAAGGATGAGCTTTCGAAAACACTGGGCAGAGTGCCGACGGTGCAGGAGATCGCTGACCATTTGGAGATTGAAGCTGAGGATGTTGTACTGGCCCAAGAGGCGGTAAGGGCTCCATCTTCGATTCACGAAACCGTTTATGAAAATGACGGAGATCCGATTACCCTGCTTGATCAAATCGCTGACAACTCAGAAGAAAAATGGTTTGACAAAATTGCGCTGAAAGAAGCGATCAGCGATTTGGAGGAAAGGGAAAAACTAATCGTCTATCTCAGATATTATAAAGACCAGACACAGTCCGAGGTGGCTGAGCGGCTCGGGATCTCTCAGGTGCAGGTTTCCAGGCTTGAAAAGAAAATATTAAAACAGATCAAGGTTCAAATGGATCATACGGATGGCTAGTCTGCAGTGCAGGCTAGCTTTTTTGTGTGCAAAAGCGTGGTAATTTATGGTCTTTTCGAGCGGATGAATGAGAACAAAATCGAACCACATACTACATATATAACCACCGAAAGATGGTG
Organism: Bacillus sp. PS95; assembly: GCF_037963565.1. Taxonomy (NCBI): domain Bacteria; kingdom Bacillati; phylum Bacillota; class Bacilli; order Caryophanales; family Bacillaceae; genus Bacillus; species Bacillus sp. PS95. The sequence continues at coordinate 2,351,624 of NZ_CP150160.1, read as the reverse complement.
ATCAATGATGGAACGACGAATATTTATCCGGCTTCGCCACCGGGTGCTGGCACATCCAGGGGATATTATTACCGTTGGAGATGCCGCGCAAATAGAAGGGCAGCTTCAGCTGAAAAAGAAACTTTCGGCTATGCCGCTTTATCAGGTGAGCGAAAAAGATAAAAATATCGTAATTCTGGATATCATACAAGTCCTCAGAGCCATTCATTTACAAGATCCGACACTTGATGTTCAAACCGTAGGCGGAGCAGAAACCATTGTTGAAATTCAGTATCGAAAGCGAAATTTATCAACGGTTCTATTTATCGGTGTCTGGCTGCTTCTGTTTATTGGATCGTGTCTTGCCATCATGAACTTTCATGAGGATGTAAGCATGAGAGATGTTCATATCGCACTATATGAAATCATAACCGGAGAGAGGAATGATTATCCATATTTGCTTCAAATCCCATACAGCATCGGTTTGGGACTGGGGATGATCGTGTTTTTTAACCACATATTTAAAAAGCGCCTAAATGAAGAGCCCAGCCCGCTGGAGGTTGAGATGTTTAACTATCAGCTTGATCTCGATCAATATGTGGCCATGCATGAGAATCAAGAAACCATAAAGGATCTGCATGATCGTTAGTGTATTGTTCATCATTTTTGTCGGGCTCGGCGGAGGCATAACGGTGGGGGCGGGTTTCGTTGCTTTTTTAACCGTAATGGGAATCATTCCGCGGCTGATGCAGCTCACCAAAACAATGAGATTTGTTCAGGCTTATGAAGCGGCTGTTATTCTTGGCGCGGTTTGCGGGGGATGGGAGACGCTTCATATGAATCATCTTTATCTAACAAAATGGATAGCTGTGCCGGTCGGGCTTCTGGCAGGTTTGTTCGTCGGGATGCTAGCGGCTGCTCTTACAGAGGTTTTAAATGTCCTGCCGATTTTGGCGAAACGAATCGGGCTCAGAAGTAAAATCATTATTTTATTAATGGCCATCGTGATTGGGAAAATCGCGGGATCTTTATTTCACTGGCTGTACTTTATTGACCATTCATAAGGAGGTTTCAAGATGACAAACATAAAAGAAAATTACAAATCAAAAGTGAAAACATATCAGCCTAAGCCGCCTTACGTCTGGAACTGTGTAAAAGCCTTTTTAGTGGGCGGACTGATTTGTGCAATCGGGCAAGGTCTGCAAAATTTTTATATCCATTTTTTTGATTTCAATGAAAAAACTGCGGGGAATCCAACAGCTGCAACGCTGATATTAATTTCTGCCCTGCTTACAGGGTTTGGCATCTATGACAGAATCGGACAATTCGCAGGCGCAGGTTCAGCCGTACCTGTCACAGGTTTTGCCAACAGTATGGCAAGCGCGGCTCTTGAATATAAAAGCGAAGGATTAGTGCTTGGAGTAGCGACAAATATGTTTAAACTGGCAGGAAATGTTATTGTTTTCGGAGTTGTAGCTGCATACATCGTTGGAATGATTCGGTTTGCTTTTGAGAAACTGATGTCATAGGAGGAGAAGAAAATGAAATTAACAGGAAAGCAAACCTGGGTATTTGAACATCCCATATTTGTCAACTCAGCGGGAACGGCAGCAGGACCAAAGGAAAAAGACGGACCGCTCGGCTCTTTATTTGATAAAACCTATGACGAAATGCATTGTAATCAAAAAAGCTGGGAAATGGCGGAACGGCAGCTGATGGAAGACGCTGTTAATGTTGCACTTCAAAAAAACAATCTGACAAAAGATGATATTGACCTATTGCTGGCAGGCGACTTGCTGAACCAAAACGTGACCGCTAACTATGTGGCAAGACACTTGAAAATCCCATTTCTTTGTATGTTTGGCGCCTGTTCAACATCAATGGAAACAGTGGCTGTCGCATCAGCCTTAGTTGATGGAGGGTTTGCCAAAAGGGCACTGGCTGCCACCAGCAGTCACAATGCAACTGCGGAAAGACAGTTTCGCTATCCGACAGAATACGGAGGGCAAAAACCGGACACTGCTACCTCCACTGTAACCGGAAGCGGTGCAGTTGTCATCAGTCAGACACCGGGTGATATCCAAATCACAAGTGCGACTGTCGGAAAGGTTTCTGATTTAGGAATTACAGATCCTTTTGATATGGGATCGGCTATGGCTCCGGCTGCAGCTGATACGATTAAGCAGCACTTTAAAGATCTCAACCGGACAGCGGATGACTATGATCTAATCCTGACAGGTGACCTGTCAGGCGTCGGTTCTCCAATCGTAAAAGACATTTTAAAAGAAGATGGATATCCAGTCGGCACAAAGCATGATGATTGCGGGCTTCTGATTTACACTCCGGATCAGCAGGTCTTTGCCGGGGGGAGCGGCTGTGCTTGTTCAGCGGTTGTCACCTACTCTCATATTTTTAAGCAGCTGAGAGAAGGAAAACTAAACCGTGTATTTGTCGTGGCGACCGGGGCGCTATTAAGCCCGACGATGATCCAGCAAAAAGAAACCATCCCGACTATCGCCCACGGGGTTGTATTTGAGCGTGCAGGAGGTGCATCTTAATATGGACTACCTTTTGGCTTTTGTCTGCGGCGGGGCCATTTGTATCGTCGGCCAGCTGCTCTTGGATATTTTTAAATTGACGCCAGCTCATGTCATGACATCATTTGTTGTAATCGGTGCAATATTAGATGGTTTCGGCATTTACGATAAATTTATTGAATTTGCCGGAGGAGGCGCCACCGTTCCGATCGTCAGCTTCGGTCACAGTCTTCTGCACGGCGCCATGCATCAGGCGCATATACACGGATTTATCGGAATCGGCATGGGGATTTTTGAGCTGACCTCGGCCGGTATCTCAGCCGCTATTCTTTTCGCCTTTATCGTAGCTGTTATTTTCAAACCGAAAGGATAATGCCGACATGACGACAAAACGCAAGGTCATACTGGTAACAGACGGGGATGTTTATGCCGCTAAAACAATTGAATATGCCGCAAGCAAAGTGGGAGGCCGATGCATTTCACAATCAAAAGGGAATCCTTCCACCCGCAGCGGCGCCGAGCTTGTCAAGCTGATCGCCTCAGCACCGTATGATCCTGTATTTGTCATGTTTGACGACTCCGGCCTTCAAGGAGAGGGTCCGGGAGAAGCCGCTCTAACCTATGTCGCAACCCATCCGTCTATTGAAGTGCTCGGTGTGATTGCGGTCGCGTCAAAAACACATCAGGCTGAATGGACCAGGGTCGATGTAAGCATTGACCGCAATGGAGAAATAACTGAATACGGCGTCGATAAAGTCGGGGAAAGGGAATTTGATGACCACAGAATGAGTGGAGATACAGTCTATTGCCTTGATAAACTTGATCTCCCGCTTATTGTCGGTATCGGGGATATCGGCAAAATGGGCAGAAAAGACGATATCTCAAAAGGGTCGCCAATCACCATGAAAGCGGTCGAGTTTATTTTAGAAAGGAGCGGGTATTATGCCGGACCACAAGGAAGAGAAAATTCGGGTTTATCGGAATCCAGCTAAAAATGAAGAGTATTTCAAAAACCGTGTTGGGATGGGGACGAGCTATGATGTAGGTGTTCGCAAGCTCACGATTTTAGATAAAGAGATCCAGCTTTACTATCTAAATGGATTATGCGATACAGCCTATATTATTCATTTAATGAGAGAACTTGTTGCCATTAACAATCGGAAAGAAGACCCTGATGAGCTGGTCGACATCGTCGAAAACAGGCTGCTTAACGCCCAGGTCGAAAAAGTAAAAACCTTGGATGAAACCACCGACCAAGTGCTGTCCGGGCTCGTCGCTGTCATTGTTGAAGGTGCAGGCTTCGCATTTATAATTGACGTCAGAAGCTATCCGGGCAGAAACCCGGAAGAACCTGATACGGAAAAGGTAGTCAGGGGAGCCAGAGACGGATTTGTTGAAAATATCGTCGTCAATACGGCCCTTCTCAGAAGGCGGATCAGAGACGAACGTCTTCGAGTCAAGATGACGAAAGTTGGTGAGCGGTCAAAGACGGATTTAAGCATTTGTTATATTGAAGATATAGCTGATCCGGATTTGGTTGAGATCGTAGAAAAAGAAATTGCATCCATTGATGTCGATGGATTAACAATGGCAGACAAAACTGTCGAGGAATTCATTGTTAATCAAAGCTATAATCCTTTTCCGCTCGTGCGCTATACAGAAAGACCGGATGTGGCCGCAAATCATGTTCTAGAAGGCCATGTTATCATTATAGTGGACACATCGCCGAGTGTGATCATTACCCCGACGACTTTATTTCACCATGTGCAGCATGCTGAAGAATATAGGCAGGCGCCTTCAGTCGGGACCTTTTTAAGGTGGGTAAGATTTTTCGGTATTCTTGCTTCTACTTTATTTCTTCCGATCTGGTTTCTCTTTGTGCTTCAGCCTGATCTGCTCCCGGACAACATGAAATTTATCGGTTTAAATAAAGATACGCATATCCCGATCATCCTGCAGATATTTTTAGCTGACTTAGGAATCGAGTTTCTCAGAATGGCTGCCATTCACACACCGACGGCTTTATCGACAGCAATGGGTTTAATTGCCGCTGTTCTGATCGGGCAGATTGCGATTGAGGTCGGCCTTTTTTCGCCTGAGGTGATTCTGTACGTCTCACTTGCGGCGATTGGAACCTTTACGACGCCTAGTTATGAATTAAGCTTGGCAAACAAAATGAGCCGTCTTGTCCTCATGATACTCGTTGCCTTATTTCATATAAAAGGGCTCGTCATCGGATTTACAGTGCTAATTATTTCCATGGCAAGCATCAAATCCCTTCAGACACCGTACTTATGGCCGCTGATTCCCTTTAACGGAAAGGCGCTGTGGCAGGTTCTTGTCCGCACAGCGAAACCTGGCGCAAAAGTAAGACCCAGTATCGTTCACCCCAAAAATCGCTTAAGACAGCCTACCAATTCATAATCGCATTGAAACTGACTGAAGAGTATGATAATGTATGTCTTAATCATGAAGGGACAGTCCATAAAACTGTCCTTTCATCCATAAGCGGAGAAAGAGGGAATGACATTGTTCTTACACGGCACAAGCAGACAAAATCAACATGGTCATTTAGAAATCGGAGGTGTGGATGCTCTCTATTTAGCGGAGAAATATGGTACACCTCTTTACGTATATGATGTGGCTTTAATACGTGAGCGTGCTAAAAACTTTAAGCAGGCGTTTATTTCTGCAGGGCTGATAGCACAGGTGGCATATGCGAGCAAAGCATTCTCATCAGTCGCAATGATTCAGCTCGCTGAGGAAGAGGGACTTTCTTTAGATGTCGTATCCGGAGGAGAGCTATATACGGCTGTTGCGGCAGGCTTTCCGGCAGAACGCATCCACTTTCATGGAAACAATAAGAGCAGGGAAGAACTGCGCATGGCGCTTGAGCACCGCATCGGCTGCATTGTGGTGGATAATTTCTATGAAATTGCGCTTCTTGAAGACCTATGTAAAGAAACGGGTCACTCCATCGATGTTCTTCTTCGGATCACGCCCGGAGTAGAAGCGCATACGCATGACTACATTACAACGGGCCAGGAAGATTCAAAGTTTGGTTTCGATCTTCATAACGGACAAACTGAACGGGCCATTGAACAAGTATTACAATCGGAACACATTCAGCTGCTGGGTGTCCATTGCCATATCGGCTCGCAAATCTTTGATACGGCCGGTTTTGTGTTAGCAGCGGAAAAAATCTTCAAAAAACTAGACGAGTGGAGAGATTCATATTCATTTGTATCCAAGGTGCTGAATCTTGGAGGAGGTTTCGGCATTCGTTATACGGAAGATGATGAACCGCTTCATGCCACTGAATACGTTGAAAAAATTATCGAAGCTGTGAAAGAAAATGCTTCCCGTTACGGTTTTGACATTCCGGAAATTTGGATCGAACCGGGCCGTTCTCTCGTGGGAGACGCAGGCACAACTCTTTATACGGTTGGCTCTCAAAAAGAAGTGCCGGGTGTCCGCCAATATGTGGCTGTAGACGGAGGCATGAACGACAATATTCGTCCTGCGCTTTACCAAGCTAAATATGAAGCTGCGGCAGCCAACAGGATCGGAGAAGCGCATGACAAAACGGTATCAATTGCCGGAAAGTGCTGTGAAAGCGGAGATATGCTGATTTGGGATATTGACCTGCCGGAAGTAAAAGAAGGCGATCTTCTTGCCGTTTTTTGTACAGGCGCTTATGGATACAGCATGGCCAACAATTATAACCGTATTCCGAGACCCGCCGTTGTATTTGTCGAAAACGGTGAGGCTCATTTAGTCGTGAAGCGAGAAACATACGAAGATATTGTAAAACTTGATCTGCCATTTAAAACGGGTGTAAAGCAATAAAAGAAAGCGCCGATTTTTCGGCGCTTTTCCTATTTGAATATAGATACAATCGCATTCCAGATAGATACGAAGAAATCAATGACTTTCTGGATGAAGTTTTTGCCTTCATCTGATTCTATGAATTTCGTAATCTTATCTTTCGCTTTATCTAGCTGGTCACTGACCTGTCCCCAGTCAATGTCAGCGTTTTTCATCTTATTGAATAGGGAGACAAGCTGATTCTTTTGGCTGTCTGTAAGTGTGACGTTTAAATCAGAAGCTGCGTCATCCACTTGTTTTTCGATGTCAGCTTTATTATCAGGCACCCCGTTTTTAGCAAACTCTTCTTTGATTTTTGCAATCAGGGCTGCCGCATTTTCGTTACCGATTTTGTCTCCAAGCTCTGATGTCGTGACAAGCTCTTGGTTGGCGACTTGCTTAACATCCTCCGAGATCGCTTCGTCAGAAGAAACTTCATAAGCCTTAATCAATCCAGTTAAAGCGGCAGTCCCTGATACTTCAAACGGTGCTGTAACATACACCTTCGCATCTTTAACACCGGCTGTCATCAGTGCATTCAGGTACATTTCATCTGTGATGCCGCTGATATTATGGGTCTCAACATTCAATCCGGAGCCTTTTTTGGCAATGGTGATTGACGATGAAGAAATCGCTCTCGATCCGATTTGCGCGTTCGATATATATTTTCCTAAATATTCATGTTCTTCCTTATTGGTCACGGTTACCGTTGTGGCATTATCAGGGACATTCATTTCATCAAGCACTTTTTGTTTGTCGGATTCTGACAAATCAGCACCCAGTGTTACAATGACATCTCCAACTGCGGCATCCGCGAGACTGACCTTCGGAACCGTCAGCAGCAAAACGGCCGCTGCCAGCATTCCAATCCAAATTTTCTTCAAAGCAGTTTGACCTCCTTCAATTTCACAAGCAGCTGGATAGTGCTGCTTTGTGAGGACCTGAATCATGAAAAATACAGTTCCGTTAGGTTAGACGGAGATAAAGAGATTCAGGTTTCATTTTTATTTTTTAGTAAAGCCGGGAGATTCGTTTTCCCCCGAAAGGTGTGGTATAATAGCCGCGACAAGGAGAGACAGGCCATAACCTATCATACATAATCTCCTTTGAAAATTAAAATAAAGAAAGTAGGCATACAATTGAAAACAGGTTACTTTTTATTAGAAGACGGGAACAAAATTGAATTTGAACTTTATCCTGAAGCTGCACCTGGAACTGTTGCAAACTTTGAAAAGCTTGCGAACGAAGGCTTTTATGACGGGCTTACATTCCACCGAGTGATCCCTGGCTTCGTCAGCCAAGGCGGATGCCCGCACGGAACTGGTACTGGCGGTCCGGGATACACAATCAAATGTGAAACAGAAGGAAACCCGCATACACATGAGGCGGGCGCACTTTCTATGGCACATGCCGGAAAAGACACTGGCGGCAGCCAATTTTTCATCGTTCATGAGCCACAGCCTCATTTGAACGGTGTTCACACTGTATTCGGTAAAGTAACAAGCGGATTAGAATTCGCGAAAAACATGTCTAACGGCGATGTCATGAAAGAAGTTCGCGTAGAAGGCTAATTGGCAGGCAAAAGGCTTCCTCATATAGAGGGAGCTTTTTTATTGGGTAAAAATGTTCAATAAAAAACCGCCGAGTGCTGATGGCGGTTGGCAAAACCAGGTGTTTAGTTAGTGAGACATCGCAAGCCCCCGTAATGAATAGATTAAAAAGTTTTGGTGACGTTCTGATCAGTAAATTGATGATTAATCATTTTAGCCTTGCTTACAAAGTTATTTTCAAAGACAATTCCTGTGTTTAAACCTCCGGAGCCAAACACAGATTTGGACAAAGTTAAAGGCCTGATCATAAAAGCGCCGCCTACGTTAATTACACTGTTCCCGGAAACGTTGTTTATATTAATAGGATAATCAATCATACTATCAAGTCTCCTTTCATATCATTCTATTGTTTATATGTATTAGTGCTAGAGTTGATTAGCGTAAACTTATCGGCAAAAATATTTAGGAGATGCCTGTTTTCATTGATTTAAAAAAACTCGAAAAAAGCGCCTCCTTTAAAGCTTCCGGAAGACTAGCTATCTGTCTATTCTTTTAACTACTCTGAATGCGGCAGCTGCTTTTCTGGCGAATGTAATAGGATCATCCTGTGCTGACTCAAAATGCATATACATTGCACCCGGCTCACTAAATAACCAGTGGTTATGCAATGCAGTAATCGTCATGCGCCGCTATCCTAGTTCGGTGAGCAAAGAATTTACCTCTTCATGTACGAAACTAAGTGAAATACTTTATCATTTCGAACCTCAAACGGGAAAAATGGGGAATGGCCAAGGAATGAGGTAGGCAAACAAACACCTGACTCGGTGGCAGAACGAACTGCCCAAAATTTTGGCAAACTCCCTGTGTATCTTTTGTTTCCTCCCATTTCATGCTGTTGCTCCTCCTATGTCAAAAAAGAATATATGAGTGACGAGTATAGGAGAGAAGATCCCGCCATAGACAATGTTGGTGGACGACTGAAGGTGAAATTGTGCTGATTATACAAAAAGTGGATTGGGAATGATAAAAGAACAAAAAAGTTTAAGGAGAATCCGTGCAAGTTTTGACGGGGTTGCTCGAACAGTACGGATATGCCGTCTTGTTTATTGTCTTGATGTTAGAGCTTCTATCTTTACTTGGACCAGGAGAGTTTGCCGGTGTTCTCGTGTTTCAAGAAAAGTTAAACTGGGTGCTAAGCATGTTAGCGGCCGGATTGGGGAGCTGTGCGGGAGTGAGCATGTCGTATTGGATCGGGTATAGACTGGGCCCAGCTGCAATTCAGAAAGCTTTTGCGTCTAGAGATGTTCTGTTAGCCGTTATTGTTCTAACTTTTCTTTGGACAGTATTCAAAGGGCAAGACCGGAAAATCGAACTCTCTTTCTTATTTTTCCTAGTCGTTGGTGCGAGAGCTTTATGGAGAGGGAATCAGACGGCTCTTTCATTCCCTTCATCCTGTTCACGCTCCTTTGGAAAGTCATGTATTATATCCATTCCCGAGCGAACAGACGTTAACGGCATTTGTCATTTTTGGTTTTTGTGCTTATCTTTTTGTTCGTCATTCTCACAAGGCTCGTCTGCAAACTGTTGCGTTTTTTGTTGATTATCGTTTTATTCCTCATCGGGCTGATCGTGTGTACGCGTTAATGAGCAGTATCCGAGTGATGTTGCTGCGGGTTGCGCCTTCGGCGGTGTTTGGCTGGGTTTAAATGTTTTGGTCATGGAGCTTTTCCGTTTCTCCAGAAGATTTACCAAGCTGAGAAACGAACCTAATTAGTATGTAAAGAACGGGGGATCAAAATTAAGCAAACTTTAAAGTAGTACGGTTCATTGGGATTGGTATTTTGTAGTAAAATAAATCAAACAAACGTGATGTAATGAAAAGGAGATCGCGGTATGGACAACAAAGGCTGTATAAAATGCGGCAGTACTGAAGTCGGACAAAAAGAAATAGCCACAACCGGCACGGGATTATCAAAGCTGTTTGACGTGCAGCATAACCGATTTCTAGTGGTTTACTGTAAGAACTGCGGATATTCAGAGTTTTATAATAAAGAGTCTTCAACTGCTGGGAATATATTGGATTTATTTTTTGGAGGCTGATCCATGTTTTCGAGCTTGAATGATTTTAAACATATTATGAAAGCAAAAAACGGGGTGCGGTTATCACTTGTGAAATTGATTGCCGCAAACATTCCAGTAACCTTCTTGATGTGAATTGTTTTGTCAAGTGCCATGGATATCATGGACTGGGAGATAAATGAACAAACTGTTCGTAACCTCATGCCTTATATACGATCTAAAGATTTAGCATATGAGAACTCTCTTTCTTCTGAGTCCATCGCTTCTGAATTATGCGATTCATTTCCTTCATATTTTCAGGCTTAGTTATGATCGACAAGAAAAAAATAGGCATGATGTGGGTAGAAGATGAAGATTAACAGTTTGTAAAATCACTTCAATGGTCCTAATGGGATTTTTTTTCGATTCGTGATAACATAAATTGAAGACCGTTGTTTATTGGAGGAAATCAGTTGAAATCAGAAAATGTTTCGAAGAAAAAGTCAATATTAGAATGGGCAAAAGCAATTGTGATTGCTGTCGTTCTTGCTTTGCTCATCCGCAACTTTATTTTTGCGCCGTATGTCGTTGATGGTGACTCTATGTATCCTACACTTCACAACCGTGAAAGGGTTTTTGTTAATATGACAGTCAAATACATCGGCGAGTTTGATAGAGGAGACATCGTCGTGTTAAACGGAGATGATGTTCACTATGTCAAACGTATTATCGGCCTTCCCGGCGATACGGTTGAGATGAAAAATGACCAGCTCTATATCAATGGGAAAAAGGTGGACGAGCCTTATTTGGCGGCTAATAAAAAGAGAGCGAAACAGAATGGTAAACATTTGACCGATGATTTCGGCCCGGTTAAAGTGCCTGATAACAAGTATTTTGTGATGGGTGACAATCGTCGGAATTCCATGGACAGCCGTAACGGACTTGGCCTCTTCACGAAAAAACAAATTGCGGGTACGTCAAAGTTTGTTTTCTACCCGTTTAACGAAATGCGCAAAACAAATTAGGATCAAGCAGTTTCCCATTGGGGCTGCTTTTTTTATATCTTTTTTACGGTCATCCCCTAAAAACAGAACATAAATTCGTATATCTATAGAAAAGAAATTTTTGCAGAAATGTGAAACATATTCCCGTTATGCATCGTTATATTAATAATTTACGAGAATTTACGGTTTTTTATTCATGAAAAAAAGGAATAACTCATATGAATGAATAGATTCATATTGGCTGGAGGTTTAGAAATGGGAAGAATAAAAACCAAGATTACCATTCTGTTAGTGCTTTTGCTTTTACTTGCAGGCGGTTATATGTACATAAATGATGTTGAGCTGAAGGATGTTCCGACAGCAATTGGACAAACCTTGTCCTCGGAAGAAGAGGAATACACCATCCAGGAATATAAAGTGACGAAAATTGACGGCTCAGAGTATCATGGAGTAGCAGAAAACGGAACGAAAATCATCTTCAACGGAAAAAAATTAAATCAGGATTTATCTGATATAAAAGAAGGTGACAAGATTAAGGCATACTTCAGCAAATCAAAGCGGATCGACGGATTAATCAAGGTTGCAAAAGTAAATGATTAACAAAACATCACCTTTCAGATCGAAGGGTGATGTTTTGTTTTTCTCAAATTGTAAGTTTATTTCATTGCGTACTTTAAAAAGGATCGCTATAATAGCCAATAAGGACAAATGAATAAAGATTGTATCCTTCGGGGCAGGGTGGAAATCCCGACCGGCGGTAGTAAAGCACATTTGCTTTAGAGCCCGTGACCCGTGTGCATAAGCACGCGGTGGATTCAGTTTAAGCTGAAGCCGACAGTGAAAGTCTGGATGGGAGAAGGATGATGAGCCGCTATGCAAAATGTTTAAAAATGCATAGTGTTATTTCCTATTGCGTAAAATACCTAAAGCCCCGAATTTTTTATAAATTCGGGGCTTTTTTGACGGTAAATAACAAAAGAGGGGAGGGAAACAAATGGAAGAGTATTATATGAAGCTGGCCTTAGATCTTGCGAAGCAGGGCGAAGGACAGACCGAATCCAATCCGCTTGTCGGCGCTGTTGTCGTAAAGGACGGACAAATTGTCGGAATGGGCGCCCATTTAAAATATGGGGAAGCTCATGCAGAAGTTCATGCCATCCATATGGCTGGAGCACATGCAGAGGGTGCCGACATTTACGTTACACTCGAACCGTGCAGCCATTACGGAAAAACACCGCCATGTGCAGAATTGATTATCAACTCTGGCATCAAAAGAGTGTTCGTGGCGATGAGAGATCCTAATCCGCTTGTGGCTGGAAGAGGGATCAGCATGATGAAAGAAGCCTGCATTGAGGTAAGGGAAGGCATCCTGGCAGACCAGGCGGAGAGGCTGAATGAAAAATTTCTGCACTTTATGAGGACAGGCCTTCCGTACGTCACGCTAAAAGCGGCTGCCAGCCTTGACGGCAAGATAGCTACCAGCACGGGTGACAGCAAATGGATCACGTCAGAGGCTGCAAGACAGGATGCTCAGCAATACAGGAAAACACACCAAAGCATTTTAGTCGGAGTTGGCACAGTGAAAGCTGACAATCCGAGCTTAACCTGCAGACTTCCGAATGTAACAAAACAGCCGGTTCGGGTCATACTTGATACCGTACTCTCGATTCCTGAGGACGCTAAAGTGATTTGCGATCAAATAGCGCCGACATGGATTTTTACGACGGCACGCGCAGACGAGGAAAAGAAAAAACGGCTTTCAGCTTTCGGAGTGAACATATTTACACTTGAAACCGAGCGCATTCAAATTCCTGATGTTTTGAAGATCCTAGCGGAAGAAGGCATCATGTCGGTGTATGTGGAAGGCGGTTCAGCTGTTCACGGAAGCTTTGTCAAAGAAGGCTGTTTTCAAGAAATCATCTTCTATTTTGCCCCTAAACTAATCGGAGGAACGCATGCTCCCAGCTTAATCTCCGGTGAAGGTTTTCAATCAATGAAAGATGTCCCCTTATTACAATTCACTGATATAACCCAAATCGGCCGTGATATCAAACTGACGGCAAAACCGACAAAGGAATAGGATGGTGACCATGTTTACAGGAATTATCGAAGAAACAGGCACAATCGAATCCATGAAAAAAGCAGGGCATTCAATGGCCTTAACAATTAAATGCTCAAAGATTTTAGAGGATGTTCATCTTGGCGACAGCATTGCAGTGAACGGCATTTGTCTGACTGTCACTGATTTTACAAAAAATCAATTCACAGTGGATGTAATGCCTGAAACAGTCAAAGCTACGTCACTGAATGATTTAACAAAAGGAAGCAAAGTAAATCTGGAAAGAGCGATGGCGGCAAACGGCCGTTTCGGAGGCCATTTCGTCTCAGGCCATGTCGACGGAACTGCGGAAATCACACGAATTGAAGAGAAAAGCAACGCAGTTTACTATGATTTAAAAATGGACCCGTCATTAACAAAAACATTGGTTTTAAAGGGATCAATTACTGTGGATGGCGTGAGCTTAACCATATTCGGCCTGACAGAAGACACAGTGACGATCTCCTTAATACCGCATACGATCAGCGAAACGATTTTTTCAGAAAAAACGATCGGCTCTAAAGTGAATATCGAATGCGATATGATCGGAAAATATATGTATCGATTTTTGCATAAAGCCAATGAAAATAAGACCCAACAAACCATTACAAAAGCCTTCTTAAGCGAAAACGGCTTTTAGAGAGGAAGATTTGCATGTTTCATCCGATAGAAGAAGCACTGGACGCTTTAAAAAAAGGCGAAGTCATCATCGTTGTAGATGATGAAGACAGAGAAAATGAAGGAGACTTTGTGGCTCTTGCCGAGCATGCAACGCCGGAAGTCATTAACTTTATGGCGACTCATGGGAGAGGACTGATCTGCACGCCGCTCAGTGAGGAAATCGCAGACAGGCTTGATCTTCACCCTATGGTTGAGCATAATACAGATTCTCACCACACTGCATTTACCGTAAGCATAGACCATCGTGAAACGAAAACAGGTATCAGCGCTCAAGAAAGATCTTTTACCGTTCAAGCATTGCTGGACAGCAAATCCGTGCCATCTGATTTTCAGCGTCCGGGGCACATTTTTCCGCTGATTGCGAAAAAAGGAGGTGTCCTGAAAAGAGCGGGCCATACAGAAGCTGCTGTTGATCTTGCTGAAGCTTGCGGATCTCCAGGAGCCGGCGTCATTTGTGAAATTATGAATGAAGACGGAACGATGGCGAGAGTGCCTGAGCTCATTGAAATTGCGAAAAAGCATCAATTAAAAATGATCACCATTAAGGATTTGATTCAATACCGTTACAATCTGACAACACTTGTCGAGCGTGAAGTTGACATTACGCTGCCTACTGATTTTGGGACATTTAAGGTTTATGGATACACAAATGAGGTAGATGGAAAAGAGCATGTCGCATTTGTGATGGGAGAGGTGCCGTTCGGAGAAGAACCGGTATTGGTCCGGGTGCATTCAGAATGTCTCACAGGTGACGTGTTTGGGTCTCATCGCTGTGACTGCGGACCGCAGCTGCACGCGGCGCTGAACCAAATTGCCGCAGAAGGCCGTGGAGTGCTTCTGTACTTGCGCCAAGAAGGACGAGGCATCGGTTTAATCAATAAATTAAAAGCTTATAAGCTTCAGGAACAAGGTTATGACACCGTAGAAGCCAATGAGGCGCTTGGATTCTTGCCGGATCTTCGCAACTATGGCATCGGAGCACAAATTTTACGCGACCTCGGTGTCCGGAATATGAAGCTTTTGACGAATAATCCGCGAAAAATCGCAGGCCTTGAAGGCTACGGACTCAGTATTTCAGAAAGAGTGCCGCTTCAAATGGAGGCGAAAGAACACAATAAAAAATATTTGCAAACCAAAATGAACAAGCTAGGTCATTTACTTCATTTCTAATCACAAATATCACAAAAAAGGATGGGAATCATATGAATATCATACAAGGAAATTTAGTTGGTACAGGTCTTAAAATCGGAATCGTAGTAGGAAGATTTAATGATTTTATTACGAGCAAGCTGCTGAGCGGAGCAGAAGATGCGCTGCTCAGACATGGCGTAGACACAAATGACATTGATGTGGCTTGGGTTCCAGGCGCATTTGAAATACCGTTTGCTGCGAAAAAAATGGCGGAAACAAAAAAATATGATGCTATTATCACATTGGGCACTGTCATCAGAGGCGCAACGACACATTACGATTATGTCTGCAATGAAGCTGCAAAAGGCATCGCGCAAGCAGCAAACACTACTGGTGTACCTGTCATCTTTGGAATTGTAACAACTGAAAACATCGAACAGGCTATCGAGCGTGCCGGCACAAAAGCGGGCAACAAAGGTGTAGATTGTGCTGTTTCTGCCATTGAAATGGCAAATTTAAACCGCTCATTTGAATAATTTGCTGAAAACAGTTTAAAAATATGGCGAAAATGATATAATGTGAGAAAACGGATCACCTATTCGTATCCGTTAATAGCAGACTGGACATTTTGGATATAGAGGGGTTTTTATGTTAATTCGTTATAAAAAATCGTTTGAAAAGATTGCGATGGGGCTTCTTTCGTTTATGCCGAATGAAAAAGACCTTAAGCAGCTTCAGCAGACAATTAAGGACTACGAAACGGATACAGACCGCCAGCTCTTTCTTTGGAAAGAGGACGAGGATATCGTCGGAGCAATCGGAGTCGAAAAAAAGGATTCTGAGGTTGAGATCCGGCATATCAGTGTGAATCCTTCTCATCGCCATCAAGGAATCGGAAAACAGATGATGGATGCTTTAAAGCATTTATTCAAAACGCAAGTACTGGTTCCAAATGAATTAACGCAGAGCTTTTTCGAACGTTGTCAAGGTCAGCAGGATCAAGACATTTCATACAATAATTAAGCAGAGGCTGTCATCAGCCTCTGCTTTAGTTTGATGACAAAATCCGAAAACAGTTTTGTTTTAGGTTTTTGTCATCCTTTCAGCGCGATTGAAAACCCTTGAAGTCTAGGAAAGCTGAGCATTGGAGCGGAGCGAATGTTTTCATTCGTGAGCACCAACGCACAGGCTTGACAACGAATGCGATGGTTTGTCGACACGCTGAGCAGAGGCTGTGATCAGTCTCTGCTTTTTTTTCTGCGTTCTATTTCTTTTTCACGTTCACGGATGACGTCAGTCCGATCCCGCAAACGGTGTTTGTCGATAAGAAATATGTTGCTGAGTGCACTGGGCTGCCCCCATGTATACTTTTTTTTCCTGCATTCGATCCTGCATGCTTCCTCCAGTTTCTTATCTTTGATTGGCAGCATAATGCTTTTATAGGCAGAGCCGGTTTCGATTTGTTCGTAAACCGATTGCATAAGTTCGAGCAAACGGCCATGATCAAGCCCTAAGTCTTCGACTGCCCGGTGTTCTGCTTGAAGAATCCGGATGCTGTTCGCCATCAGTCTTTTTGCCCCGGCTGTATTCTGCCTTCTGTGATGATATAAAGCAACTGCAAGCTGAATAAAGCCCACCCAATAGCGTTTTCGTTTCTTTGGCGGATCTTCCTTCCAATATTCTTCTAATATTTCATGGCATTCAAAATAATCCCGTGTCGCGTGAAACTCAACGAGATAATCTATATAAGCTTTCGGATACAAGGTGCTTCCTCCTTTAATGTGCTTTTAGTGTACCATAGAAGGGATAAAAGGAAAAAAGAACGCTCGGCCTCTATTGCTTCTTAGAAAGGAAAACCAGAAGCTAAGGCTTTTTCTCCCGCTTCAGCACTCCGAGCAAACACCTCTCGTGTTTTGAATATTCTGCACAAACTTGTTCAAAACAGGAAATGAAATAGTATTGGACGAGAGCTTTTTGGTGGCTTATACTATAGGGTAGCCAGTTTTTCCGGCAATGAGAGTGATACTTGAAAATGGTGAGATGATGGAAGAATATCAAGTGAAAATTGATACGTTTGAGGGCCCATTGGACCTGCTGCTTCATTTAATCAATCGTCTTGAAATTGACATATATGATATACCTGTGGCGAAGATCACTGAACAATATTTATTATATGTACATACGATGCGTGTGCTTGAGCTCGATATGGCCAGCGAGTATTTGGTTATGGCTGCCACGCTGCTCAGCATTAAAAGCAGAATGCTGCTCCCGAAGCAAGAGGAGGAGCTTTTTGAAGATGAATTACTTGAAGAAGAAGATCCGCGGGAGGAACTGATTGAAAAGCTGATTGAGTATCGAAAATATAAAGATGCGGCGAAGGATTTAAAAGAACGGGAAGAAGAAAGACAAAAATCGTTCACGAAACCGCCGAGTGATTTGAGTGAATATGCAAAAGAAGTAAAACAGTCTGAGCAAAAGCTCTCTGTCACGGTCTATGATATGATCGGAGCTTTTCAAAAAGTGCTGAAACGCAAAAAAATAAACAGGCCGATGGAAACAACAATTACAAGACAGGACATACCAATCGAAGCCAGAATGAACGAAATCGTGCACAGCTTGAAATCTAGAGGAACGAGAATCAACTTTATGGATCTGTTTCCATATGAACAAAAAGAACATTTAGTAGTGACCTTTCTAGCTGTTCTTGAGCTGATGAAAAATCAGCTGGTCCTCATTGAACAGGAGCACAATTTTTCAGATATTTACATTACGGGGAGTGAATCCATTCATGGGGCTTGATATCGTGAATTGGAAAGCTATTGTGGAAGCCCTTCTTTATGCGGCAGGCGATGAAGGGCTTACAAAAAAGCAGCTGTTAACAGTGCTTGAAATCGAAGAGCCTGAACTGAACACGATCATGGCGGATGTGGCGGACGAATACCGCGGAGATACACGAGGGATTGAACTTATTGAGTATGCAGATACGTACATGCTCTCTACCAAAAAAGACTTTGCGCCTTACTTGAAAAAACTGATTGAAGTGCCGTCAAAGGGCCTTTCTCAAGCATCTTTAGAAGTACTGGCCATTGTTTCATACAAACAGCCAATTACGAGAGCAGAAATTGAAGAAATCAGAGGAGTAAAATCAGAGCGGATTTTACACAGTCTTGTCGCGAAGGCGCTATTGTGTGAAGTAGGGCGTGCCGATGGTCCGGGGCGGGCCATTTTATACGGTACTACGCCGACTTTTCTTGAACAATTCGGCCTGAAAACGCTGGACGAGCTTCCGCCGCTGCCTGAAAATGCGGAAGAAGACGTTCTTCAAGAAGAAGCAGATTTATTTTTTGAAAACTTTAACCAAACCTTCGAAGATATAAAATAGAAGTTTAATGAATCGCGCTTTTTCATCATCATAAGATATAAGGAAGAAGCTATCATGAAAGAAGCAAAATGTGAGAGACAAAGACATGAGGGGAAGATACCAAACGAAATGGGACATTCGATTGTGCGAGCGCAGACTCAAAAAACAGGCGAATTCTTATCAATGGTTGTCAATACCGTGAACGATTACCTAAATCAAACGACGCTTGAGTCCTTACAGGCTGAATTGCCTATTGAAAAAGGATACTGCTGTGATGTGCTTAGCACTCTGAGAAGAATGGCAGTATTTTGTGAAGGAGGCGCAGAAGCGTGCCGCCGTCTCCTGATGCAGGAGCCTTTTCAGGAAGCCAGAGCGGAAAAAACACTTTATAATGTGTATCACCAATGCATTGAAGAGTTCTTTATGCCGAAAAAAGACACGTGGTGTGAAAATAGCCGGGCGTCTTATACCGGGGTCAGCGCAATTGAGTTTTATCATGCTGTTCCTGCGTCGCTTGAGCAATTATTATTGCCGTTGAGCGCGGCCTTTCTGAAGATGAGGGAAGAGCTGGCTCATTACGAAGCGTCCGGATCAAGCATGGCGCCAATCAGATAACGTTTACTCTCCCTTTTTCAGGGAGAGTTTTTTTATGTTTGCTTCCAGAAATATAATTGTTATTCATAACTGATGGACATGCGCATAAACTTGTACAAACCACCACAAGGACGTGAGCAAACATGCGCATTTTCAAAAAAGCAGTATTCGTGATCATGATTTCTTTTCTTATTGCAACCGTAAATGTGAATACAGCACATGCTGCTATAGATGTCAGTGCAAAAAGCGCGATCATTATTGACGGTGCGTCAGGCAGAGTGTTATATGCCAAGGATGAGCATCAAAAAAGGCGGATCGCGAGCATCACAAAAATTATGACCGCCGTCCTCGCCATCGAATCCGGCAAAATGGATCAAACGGTGACGGTTTCGGCAAATGCTGTCAGAACAGAAGGCTCCGCCATTTATTTAACAGAAGGTCAAAAAGTAAAGCTGAAAGATCTTGTGTATGGCCTGATGCTAAGATCAGGAAACGACGCCGCTGTCGCGATTGCTGAGCATGTCGGTGGGAGCCTCGATGGGTTTGTTTATATGATGAATCAAAAAGCCGAGCAGCTTGGTATGAAGAACACCCGTTTTCAAAACCCGCACGGATTGGACGACCATGAAAATCATTATTCAACAGCCTATGACATGGCCATTTTAACTAAGTATGCTATGAAGCTGAAAGACTATCAAAAGATTTCAGGCACAAAAATATACAAAGCGGAAACGATGGAAAGCGTATGGAAAAACAAAAATAAACTGCTGACCATGCTTTATCCGTACAGCACAGGAGGAAAAACAGGCTATACAAAACTTGCAAAACGGACTCTGGTCTCTACGGCTTCAAAGGACGGCACTGATCTGATAGCCGTCACCATTAATGACCCTAATGATTGGGATGACCATATGAAGATGTTTAACTATGTGTTTGAGCATTATCAAACCTATTTAATTGCAAAAAAAGGAGATATTCCAAAGCTGAAAGGCACATTTTATGAATCGAAGGCTTTTATCAAACGTGATATCACCTATTTGCTGACCGAAGAGGAAAAAGAAGATGTGAAAATTAATACCACACTGCTCAAGCCGAAAAAAGCATGGGAAAAAGATGCCTCGAAAATCCCTGATATCGTAGGGCACATGGAGATCATGTTCAACGATGAAACCATCGCAAAAGTGCCGATCTATTATGAAAATGAGCGGCATCAAAAACCGAAGAAACAATTTTTTGAAACGTTTAAATCAATCTTTCTGAATGCGGCAGGCGGAGCAAAATGGTCAATATAATTTGGGTCAGTTTAACAGTGATCGGACTAGTTTTTGCGATGTGCAACGGAACACTGCAAGATGTAAATGAAGCCGTGTTTAAGGGTGCGAAAGAAGCGATTACGATCTCATTTGGATTGATGAGCGTGCTTGTTTTCTGGCTTGGTTTAATGAAAATCGCCGAGCAGTCAGGGCTTTTGGATATTTTCAGCCGGATGTGCAGGCCTTTTATATCTAAGCTGTTCCCTGATATACCGCCGGATCACCCGGCGATGGGCTATATTTTATCTAATCTTATGGCGAATTTCTTCGGCCTCGGAAATGCAGCAACTCCGCTTGGCATTAAAGCAATGGAACAAATGAAAAAGCTGAATGGAAACCGATCGGAAGCAAGCCGGTCGATGATTACTTTTTTAGCTGTTAATACGTCCTGCATCACACTCATCCCGACAACGGTGATCGCTGTCCGAATGGCTTATTCCTCCAAAACGCCGACAGATATCGTCGGGCCAAGCATTTTGGCAACGCTTATTTCCGGAATCGGTGCCATTATCATTGATCGGTATTTTTATTACCGCCGCAAAAAGAAGGGAAGGTGAGCGGATGGAAATCATCAACTGGCTGTCTTTAGCCATGATTCCAATCATTATTGCCGGAATTCTTCTTTATGGAACGATCAAAAAGGTTCCGACATATGAATCGTTTGTCGAAGGCGGGAAAGAGGGGATAGAAATTGCCTTTTCCATTATCCCCTATTTAGTCGGAATGCTTGTCGCTATAACTGTTTTCAGATCATCAGGCGCGCTTGATTTTATAATGGATCTTTTAAAACCGGCTTTCTCCGCTATCGGCATCCCTGCTGAAGTAGTGCCGCTTGCTCTGATCCGCCCGATCTCCGGTACGGCCGCACTTGGAATGACGACCGATTTAATTGCAGTATACGGGCCCGATTCCTTTATCGGCAGGCTGGCTTCCGTCATGCAGGGATCTACAGATACAACGCTTTATGTACTGACTGTGTATTTCGGAGCAGTCGGCATTAAAAAAATGGGTGATGCATTAAAGGTGGGACTTCTTGCAGATTTAATCGGCGTAGTTGCATCTATCATCATCGTTACGTTATTATTTGGGAGCGCCTGAAAACGGCGTTTTTTTTAGATTTGGCATAGGAATTTGAAAAAGCTTGTTTGTTAAGGTTGAAAAAAGTAAGATAATACTTGAGGTGAAAGACATGGAAAGACTGCAAAAAGTGATTGCTCATGCCGGAGTTGCGTCGCGCAGAAAGGCAGAAGAGCTGATTAAAGAAGGAAAAGTAAAGGTGAATGGCAAAGTAGTAACAGAGCTAGG
Source organism: Bacillus sp. PS95 (assembly GCF_037963565.1). Classification (NCBI taxonomy): domain Bacteria; kingdom Bacillati; phylum Bacillota; class Bacilli; order Caryophanales; family Bacillaceae; genus Bacillus; species Bacillus sp. PS95. Next base: position 2,330,146 of record NZ_CP150160.1, on the reverse strand, counting down.
TGTTAAGGTCACCGGTTCTGATCAGATTGAGGTAAACGGGTTAAAGGTTGAACGCGAAGAGCCGGTTTACTTTCTCTTATATAAACCAAGAGGCGTTATTTCCGCAGCGCAAGATGATAAAGGACGCAAAGTGGTGACGGACTTTTTTAAAAATATTCCGCAGCGCATTTATCCGATTGGGCGTCTGGACTATGATACGAGCGGTCTTTTGCTTTTAACCAATGACGGCGAATTCGCCAATAAGCTAATGCATCCTAAGTATGAAATAGACAAAACATACGTGGCGAAGGTGAAAGGAATCCCGCCTAAAGAGCTGCTCAGAAAGCTGGAGCGCGGAATTAGGCTGGAGGAAGGCAAAACAGCGCCTGCTAAAGCGAAGCTGCTGTCTTTGGATAAGAAAAAGCAGACAAGCATTATTCAGCTGACGATCCATGAGGGACGCAACAGACAGGTGCGCCGCATGTTTGAAGCGATCGGACATGAGGTAATCAAGCTGAAGCGTGAGGAATACGCGTTTTTAAACCTGCGAGGCCTGCACACGGGCGATGCCAGAGAGCTTACGCCTCACGAAGTAAAAAGGCTCAGAGCACTGGCGGATCACGGTAAAAACGCTTTCTAAATTTCACATAACCTTCAAAAAGTAAGAAATGTGAAATGAACGTGCAATGATATAATTGAATGGATCTGCAATAGGGGGAAGGGGGCAGTGGACAATGAAGAAAAAAAGGCGTTTATTCATTCGGACCGGCATCCTTCTCGTTTTAATCTGCGCACTCGGCTATACCATTTACAACGCTGTATTTGCCGGCAAAGAGAGTATATCCGAAGGGTCCGACGCACCGAATTTTGTCCTAGAGGATACGAATGGGAAACGTATCGAGCTCAGTGACTTAAAAGGGAAAGGTGTTTTTTTGAATTTCTGGGGTACATGGTGTGAACCGTGCAAAAAAGAGTTTCCTTATATGGCAAACCAATATAAGCATTTTAAAAGCCAAGGTGTTGAAATTGTCGCTGTAAATGTTGGGGAGTCAAAGATAGCAGTACATAATTTTATGAAATCCTACGGAGTCAATTTCCCGGTTGTTCTGGATACAGATCGCCAAGTGCTTGATGCCTATGACGTATCTCCGCTTCCGACAACCTTTTTGATCAATCCGGAAGGAAAAGTTGTCAAGGTGGTGACCGGCACTATGACAGAAAGCATGATACACGATTATATGAATCTCATAAAACCCGGAGAGACTTCGGGATGAAGCAAGTCAAATGTGAATGCGGACATATAAACCCGGTCGGAACCGTTTTATGCGAATCGTGCGGAAGAGCTCTTCAGGAAACTCAACCTCCGCTCGCTGATATGAGATATGACGGAAGCGCAAGACGTTCGCAAACCTATAACAAAACGATCATCGACAAAATTTGGAATTTCTTTTCCTCGGTTAAGGTGGGAATATGGCTTATCGTCATAACCCTTGCCGCATCAGCGTTCGGCACCATTTTTCCCCAGGAAGCCTATCTGCCTCCGGGCGCACAGGCTGATACTTATTACAAGGAGCAGTACGGCACGTTTGGCCAGCTTTATTATTTGCTCGGGTTTCATCATTTATATGGTTCTTGGTGGTATTTGCTGCTCATTGCCTCGATCGGCATTTCACTCGTGATTTGCAGCCTTGATCGGGTCATTCCGTTGTACAGAGCGTTAAAAAACCAAGGCGTCAGAAGGAGCCCAGCTTTTTTAAGAAGGCAGCGCTTGTTCAGTGAAACAGTTACTGTGCTGAACGGGGAATCGAAAGAAAAGATAGTTGCTCTATTAAAGAAAAAACATTATAGAATCAGAGAAAAAGAGGGCAGCATTCTTGCTGAAAAAGGACGCTTTTCCCGCTGGGGCCCGTATGTCAACCATATTGGATTGATCATCTTTTTGATTGGTGCGATGCTGAGATTTGTGCCTGGCATGTACGTCGATGAGACGCTTTGGGTCAGAGAAGGCGAAACCGCCGCAATTCCGGGTACAGACGGAAAATATTATTTAAAAAACAATCAATTCAGCGTAGAGACCTATAACAGCAAAACGGAAAAAAAGGTATTTGCAGATGCCATTGACAGAGTCGGGGACGGTAGAGTGGCAAAGAACTTTCAAACCGATGCCGTACTCTACAAGAGAGAAGGAAAAATTGTTTATGGCGAGAAGCCGAAGCTGAAAAAAGTAACAGAAGAAGACATCCGTGTCAATCAGCCGCTGCGTTTTGATTCTTTTTCCGTTTACCAGGTGGATTATAAAGAGAATCAGCTTGACCAAATGGTGTTCCAGCTGATTGATAAAAAAACAAAAAAATCCTTTGGGAGCCTGAAGATCAACCTTCTGGATCCAGATTCGGTCTATGATCTTGGCAACGGTTACAAAGTGGAAATCGCCAGCTACCTGCCAGACTTCTATTTTAATCAGGACGGAGAGCCGAGCACAAAAACAAAGATCCCTAACAATCCGGCTTTTGTCTTTAATATTATAACGCCGGACAAACCGAAAGGCGAAAAGAGCTTTGTCGCCATCCAAGAAACCATCGAAGGATCAGGCAATAATAAATACAAGCTGAAATTTGACCATGTCGAAACGAAAAACATTACTGGACTTACAGTCAGAAAGGATCTGACACTCTGGGTGCTTGCTGTCGGCGGAGCCATTTTTATGATCGGTGTTATTCAAGGTATGTACTGGCAGCATCGAAGAATTTGGCTGCACTCACAGGACGGTGCAGTTATGGTAGCAGGGCATACCAATAAAAACTGGTTTGGCCTGAAGAAGGATTTAGCATTTATATTGGCTGATTCCGGACTGACTGAACCGGTGGACCAAAAAGAATTAATCAAAACACAGAAATAGGCGAAAAGGGAGTGATGTCATGGCAGAGCTGAGCGGAAATTTTCTTTATGCGGCCTTTCTTGTGTATTTAATCGCTGTCCCAATCTTCGGCGGGGCCATACGCGGGAATAAAGATAAAAAGGGCAGGCCAAACCGATGGGCCAACATTGGAATCACCCTTTCTATTGTCGGTTTTTTCTGCCACCTAGGATATTTCATCACAAGGTGGGCTGCCAGCGGCCATGCGCCTGTCAGCAATATGTTTGAATTCACCACCGCTTTTGGCATGATGCTTGTTTTGGCGTTTATCATTCTTTATTTTCTCTATAGATTGCCTTCATTAGGCCTGTTTACGCTGTCAATTGCTTTATTGCTGATTGCCTACGCCAGCATGTTTCCGACAGATATCTCGCCTTTAATTCCTTCGCTCCAAAGTAACTGGCTGTATATTCACGTAACAACGGCCGCGCTTGGGCAAGCTATACTTGCCATCAGCTTTGTCGCTGGTGTCATCTTTCTTTTGAAGCATGTAGACCAGACAAAGCCAAGCAAAAAGACCTTCTGGCTTGAAGCGATTATGTTTATCCTGGTCACAACCGTCGCCTTTATTGCAATCACATCGGCATTTCGTCTTGCAGGCTATGAAGCGGAGTTTAACTGGGTGGACAAAAGTAAAGAAAAAAGCGTGATGGTGTACGAAATGCCCGCGCTTGTCGGTCCGCATCAGGGAGAGCTTTTGACCGAAGGAAGAATGGAACCGCTTGTTGATCTTCCCGCGCTTTTCTCAGGCAGAAAAGTGAACACTGTCATTTGGTCATTTGGAGCAGGTCTTGTGTTGTATGGGGCTCTCCGTCTGATCATCAGAAAAAGAATCAGCGCTCTATTACATCCGCTGGTGAAAAACGTCAATCTTGATCTGGTGGATGAGGTTGGGTACAGGGCCGTATCAATCGGATTTCCGATCTTTACACTCGGCGCGCTGATCTTTGCAATGATTTGGGCTCAGCTCGCGTGGACCAGATTTTGGGGCTGGGACCCTAAGGAAGTATGGGCGCTGATCACGTTTTTGTTCTATGCCGCTTACTTGCACTTAAGACTGTCAAGAGGCTGGCACGGTGAGAAGTCAGCATGGCTGGCCGTAATCGGTTTTGCTATTATTATGTTTAATTTAATATTCGTAAATCTTGTGCTTGCCGGACTTCATTCTTATGCATAGTCCTTTGAAAGCGACACAGTTCTCAAACTTTCTCACGATTTGATAAAATGAAAGTAACAGAAGGAAAGCAGGGGGAAAACATGGACCAAACGAACGAAACAAAAATATTAGTAGTTGATGACGAAGCCAGAATTCGCCGCCTTTTAAGAATGTATCTTGAACGTGAAAATTATGCTATAGATGAAGCTGAAAATGGTGATGAAGCCATTGCCAAAGGGCTTGAAGCCAATTATGACTTAATTTTGCTTGATCTGATGATGCCGGGGACTGATGGAATTGAAGTGTGCCGGCAAATTCGTGAAAAAAAAGCGACACCCATTATTATGCTGACCGCAAAAGGAGAAGAAGCAAACCGGGTGCAGGGGTTTGAAGCGGGAACAGATGATTATATTGTTAAGCCGTTCAGCCCGAGAGAAGTCGTGCTGCGTGTAAAGGCCCTTTTGAGAAGAGCATCCCAAACCTCTTATTTCAATGCCAATACACCGACGAAAAATGTGCTCGTGTTTTCACATCTGTCAATAGACCATGATGCTCACCGCGTAACAGCTGATGGAACAGAAGTGAGCCTGACGCCAAAAGAGTATGAGCTTCTATATTTCTTAGCGAAAACGCCTGACAAGGTGTATGATCGGGAAAAGCTTCTGAAAGAAGTGTGGCAATATGAGTTTTTTGGTGATTTACGGACAGTTGACACTCACGTCAAACGTTTGAGAGAGAAGCTGAACAAGGTATCTCCGGAAGCTGCGAAAAAAATTGTCACAGTATGGGGTGTAGGTTATAAATTTGAGGTCGGCGCTGAATGAAATTTTGGAAAAGCGTAGTAGGCAAGCTGTGGTTTACGATCCTTTCACTCGTCTTGATCGTATTGTTCATTTTAACGGTTCTTTTGCTGGAGTTTATTGAAAACTACCATGTGGAAGAAGCTGAGAATGATTTAACACAGCTTGCGAATAAAGTTGCTGTCATACTAGAAAATCACGAGGACCAGGCACTGGCAAGGTCAATCACTTGGGAACTCGCTGATAACTTAACAAGCATTGCCATCATCCAGGATGAGAAGAACCACTGGTATTCTCCGAATGATAAAAATCGCCTGTCGTCTATTACGGTTGAGCAAATACAGCATGATAAAGACTTAAATAAAGCTCTCAAAGACCATAAAAAAGTAAGCAAACGGACGGGACTGAGCGATACAGACACGGATAATGAACGCCTGATTGTAGGTGTCCCGTATGAAAAAGACGGAAAGAAAGGCATGGTCTTTTTATCCCAGTCTTTGCTTGCCGTTAAAGATACAACAAAACATACGACCCGCTATATTTTTCTTGCCGCTGGAATTGCGATTGTGCTGACCACATTTTTCGCATTCTTTTTATCAAGCAGGGTCACGTACCCTCTCCGAAAAATGAGAGAAGGCGCGCAGGATTTGGCGAAGGGCAAGTTCGATACAAAAATCCCGATTTTAACTCAGGATGAAATCGGTGAACTGGCGACCGCTTTTAATCAAATGGGCCGGCAGCTTAACTTTCATATCAATGCGCTCAATCAAGAAAAAGAGCAGCTTTCTAACATTTTGAGCAGTATGGCTGACGGGGTTATTACCATTAATATTGACGGTACGATTCTTGTGACCAACCCGCCGGCTGAACGTTTTCTTCAGGCTTGGTATTATGAACAGAACATGAATATCAAAGAAGGCGACAACCTTCCGCCTGAAGCAAAAGAGCTGTTTCAAAACGCTGTCAGCACTGAAAAAGAACAAATGATTGAGATGACGCTGCAAGGCAGATCATGGGTGCTTTTGATGTCGCCGCTTTATGCGGAATCGCACGTAAGAGGAGCGGTTGCCGTACTGCGTGACATGACAGAAGAACGCCGCCTTGATAAGCTGCGGGAGGACTTTATCGCAAATGTCAGTCATGAGCTGAGAACACCGATCTCCATGCTTCAGGGATACAGTGAAGCAATTGTCGATGACATTGCAAGCTCTGAAGAAGACCGGAAAGAAATTGCCCAAATCATTTATGACGAATCGCTCCGAATGGGCCGTTTAGTTAATGATTTGCTTGATTTAGCCCGAATGGAATCAGGCCATACAGGCTTACATTATGAAAAAATCAATGTGAATGAGTTTTTAGAAAAGATCATTCGGAAGTTTTCGGGTGTTGCGAAAGAAAAAAATATTGCTTTAGATCATGACATTTCTCTCACAGAAGAGGAATTTCTGTTTGATGAAGACAAGATGGAGCAGGTATTTACCAATTTGATTGATAACGCGCTGCGGCATACTTCAGCCGGCGGCAGTGTCTCCATTTCAGTCCATTCTGTGAAGGATGGATTGAAAATTGATATCAAAGACTCCGGGTCCGGCATACCGGAAGAAGATCTGCCATTTATCTTTGAGCGGTTTTATAAGGCAGATAAAGCGCGGACACGGGGCAGAGCAGGAACCGGGTTAGGGCTGGCTATCGTTAAAAATATCGTGGAAGCCCACAACGGATCAATTACTGTGCACAGCCGAATAGATAAAGGAACAACATTTACTTTTTATATTCCGACAAAACGGTAAAATCGAGTCTGAATTTGCCGAAGAATCTTGTTCCATAAGAAACACCCGCTGACTGAGCGGGTGTTTTTTTAATAGCCAACATTAATAAAATTTAAGGATATGTTAATATAAATTCCCTTCCAAATTCCAGTTACTCGTAATATAGTTGTAATGTAACTTTTCAAGCTATTCATACGACAAAAAAGTGAACGGAGGGGTTTCAAATGGAAGAAACCTTTCAATTATTATATGATACATATCATCAAGATTTGTACCAATTTTTATTTTATATGGTAAAGGATAAAAACCAGACAGAAGACCTTCTTCAAGAGGTTTATATCCGGGTATTAAATTCTTATCATACGTTTGAAGGAAGAAGCAGTGAAAAAACATGGCTTTTGTCTATCGCACGCCATGTTGCGATAGACTGGTTCCGTAAACAGCAAACAATCAGACAGCGTATACTCGGTACATTTGACTGGGATACACAGGATGTCAGGGATCAGCAATTGCTACCGGACGAACTTGCGGTTCAACATGAAAATGTCCGGGAAATTTATGCTGCGCTTGATCAATGTACAATCGATCAAAGAGCTGTGATTATCTTGCGGTTTATTCAGGGATATTCAATACAGGAAACAGCCAAGGCTCTGCGCTTCTCGGAAAGCAAAGTAAAAACGACCCAACACAGAGGGCTCAAAGTACTTCGGAAACATATGGAGCTTTTGAGGGAGGAGCTAATGGATGATGAAGTCAGAATGGAACGAAGAACAGATAAAGGAGTTGTTAAGTCAACTTCCGGCAGTTAAAGACCATCGTTCGCCTCAGGATATTTACAAGCGGCTGACGATGGCAAAGCGTAAAAATAAGCCCGCTGTCAGGTGGATTGGCCCCGCGTGTGCCGCTGCAATTGCGGTTTATATCGCCTTCATTATTTCTCCTCATTTCTTTGATCAGGCACAGCCTCAACAAAAAGAAGCGTCCCAAGAGAACGCAGTAACGAAAACTGAGACAGAAGACAGCCCAAAAGCTGCATCGTCCTTGGATCATACATCGTTTGTTGTACCTGAAAAGGAACAAGACAATTACATCACTGTAGCAGTTGCTGATGCCGATACATCCGCAATCATACCCGTCAGCATCCAAAAAACAAATGCAGACCAAACGATCCAGGATATGCTGTTTGAAAGTAGTGAATTGGGCATCCTTGATCATGCCATTACAATTCCAACCTTCATAGATGAAGTAGAAATAAAGGAAAAACCAAAGCAGAAGGAATTAAGTATACGAGTCCATCAGCCAGCTACGGCATTTTCTGTAAAAGATGATACACTGTTAAAAAAATTGCTTAAAGAATCCTTAAAATGGAGTCCTTATGAAAAAGTCAAATTTTTATCGGATCAAAATGAGACTGGGGTTCGGATTGGCTCATATGGCACTTTTACGGAAATTTCGATTCCCAAACAGTCAAAACGATCCTACTACTTGTACCAAAATAAACAAGGACAAGACTTTCTCGTTCCGTCAAATCATTCTTTTGATACAGTAAAAGAAGCGATTAAGGAAATGGAATCGAGCAGCCAAGAAGATACGACACCTCTTATTCAAGCGGGTGCTGTCCAATCTGTAACGAAGAAACAGAAACACTTATATATCCGCTTTTCAAAGGACTCAGAAGTTGAGGATTCTATTGCCGGTATTTTAATGATTGAGGGACTTCTTTTAACCGCAAAAGAGTTTGGCTTCACAGAAGTGACCTTTGCGGAAACCAGAACGAAAAAAATCGGCAAATATGACATATCAGATGCAATTCCGGTGCCAGCTGCTCCAAATCCGATTTCCTTAAACTAAAAAGAGCCCTTTAAGGCTCTTTTTTAGTTGCTATTCATATAATAGAAATTTTCAAAAAAAAGTTGTACGTGTATAATAAAACAAGGTAACGATTGAAAGGATTTGAGATGAGTGAACGTGTTAACAATTAAAGGAGTTTCCATCGGGGAAGGAATGCCGAAAATCATCGTTCCGCTGATGGGAAAGACGGAAAAACAAATTCTGAATGAAGCAGAGGCAGTAAAATTACTGAATCCGGACATTGTTGAATGGAGAGTCGACGTATTTGAAAAAGCGAATGACAGAGAAGCGGTCACAAAGCTCATTTCTAAGCTTCGTAAATCTTTAGGAGACAAGCTATTTCTATTTACATTCAGAACCCACAAAGAGGGCGGGAACATGGAGATGGACGGAAGCTCCTATCTTGCTTTGCTGGAATCGGCAATCCAAACAAAAGACATCGATCTGATAGACATCGAATTATTTTCAGGAGATGCACATGTAAAAGCGTTAGTATCGATGGCGGAAGAAAACAACGTCTATGTGGTGATGTCAAATCATGACTTTAAAAAAACACCTGTAAAAGATGAAATTCTTTCCAGACTTCGAAAAATGCAGGAATTAGGCGCGCATATTCCAAAAATGGCTGTCATGCCGAATGATACTGGAGATCTCCTAACGCTGCTTGATGCGACGTATACAATGAAAACAAAATATGCAGACCGTCCCATTATTACAATGTCAATGGCTGCAACAGGGCTTATCAGCAGGCTGAGCGGTGAGGTTTTTGGATCGGCTTGTACTTTTGGAGCTGGAGAAGAGGCGTCCGCACCAGGTCAAATACCTGTTTCTGAGCTAAGGAGTGTCTTAGATATTTTGCATAAAAACACACGGGGATAGAAATAAAAAAACTCAAGCTATATAGATAGCTTGAGTTTTTTTTGATTATGGCAGATCAATGAGTTTCACAGACACAATATCAGGGACATTTGTTAGTTCTTTCACAATTTTGTCTTCCAGATGTCTGTCAAAGGAAAGCATCATGATGGCTTCTCCGCCTTTTTCCTTACGGCCAACCTGCATAGTTGCAATGTTAATATCGTTATCTCCGAGAATACGTCCTACTCGGCCAATGACACCTGTTGTATCTTGATGCTGGATATACACCAAGTGACCTGTCGGATAAAAATCAATATTAAATCCATTGATCTCGACAATTCGTTCTCCGAAATGAGGAATATACGTAGCCGTTACAGTAAAGGTGCTGCGGTCTCCTGTCACTTTTACGCTGATGCAGTTATCGTATCCAGATTCAGAAGAGGAAATTTTTTCACTGAAGCTGATGCCGCGTTCTTTTGCGACACCCCCGGCATTGACCTCATTAACAGTAGAGTCTACGCGCGGTTTTAAAAAGCCTGACAGAAGGGCTTTTGTAATGAACGATGTTTCAAGTTTAGCAATTGTGCCTTCATATTGAATGGCAACATCCTGTACTGGTTCTTTCATGCACTGTGATACAAGGCTGCCAATTTTTCCTGCAATTTGATGGTAAGGCTTAATTTTAGCAAATTCATCTTTTGTCATGGCAGGCAGGTTGATAGCTGACATGACAGGCAGGCCTTTTGCGAACTGCAGAACTTCTTCTGACACTTGGGCGGCGACATTGAGCTGTGCTTCTTTCGTTGATGCTCCCAAGTGAGGAGTGGCAATGACTAACGGATGATCAACAAGTTTGTTGTCAACTGGCGGTTCAACTTCGAAAACGTCAAGAGCCGCTCCCGCAACATGCCCGTTTTCCAAAGCTTCGAGAAGTGCTGCTTCATCGATAATTCCGCCTCGCGCACAGTTAATTAAGCGAACGCCTTTTTTCGTTTTTGCAATCGTTTCTTTATTCAATAAGCCTTTTGTTTCTTTAGTTAAAGGCGTGTGAACGGTAATGATATCCGCACTTTCAAGCACTTCTTCAAATGTACGGCTGTTTACGCCGATTTTTTTCGCTCTTTCTTCCGTTAAGAAAGGATCAAAAACGTGCACAGTCATACCGAACGCTCTCGCACGCTGTGCAATTTCACTTCCGATTCGGCCTAATCCTACAATACCAAGCGTTTTTCCATAAAGCTCTGAACCGACATAAGCTGTGCGGTTCCACTCTCTGGATTTCACTGAGATATTAGCCTGCGGAATGTGTCTCATTAAAGAAGAGATCATTGCAAATGTATGCTCAGCTGTCGAAATGGTGTTGCCGTTCGGAGCATTGATCACGATTACCCCGTGTTTCGTAGCCTCATCAATATCGATATTATCGACACCGACACCGGCTCTTCCGACAATTTTTAAAGAAGTCATTTTGTTGAAAAGGTCTTCTGTTACTTTTGTCGCGCTTCGCACCAAAAGAGCATCAAAAGTATGTAATTCATCTTCTGCATCTGCTACGTTTTTTTGAACGATTTCAATAAAGTCTGATTCAATAAGTGGCTGTAAACCGTCGTTGCTCATTTTGTCTGAGACCAATACTCGAAACATCGTTAGATTTCCTCCTAAATTGACAAACTAAATATCTGATAATTTAACATATTCTCAAAAGAGTGTCAACGTGTATTGACGCAGTAAAGGATAAAAGTAAAGCCTAATAAATCAATGATCTGACAGCTTGCAGGTAATATATTTAATTTGAAGCAATTCTCTATACAGCCAACCAGTTATCGTTTATAATGTAATTAAATTTCATATGATCAATCTTCGGGGCAGGGTGAAATTCCCTACCGGCGGTGATGAGCCAATGGCTCTAAGCCCGCGAGCTGTCTTTACAGCAGGATTCGGTGAGATTCCGGAGCCGACAGTACAGTCTGGATGGGAGAAGATGGAGGTTCATAAGCGTTTTGAAATTGAATTTTTCAAACGTTTCTTTGCCTAGCCTAATTTTCGAAACCCCGCTTTTATATATGAAGCGGTTTTTTTATTGGCTGGAAAAGAACCTTTCCGTTTTCGAGTAAGATGTGATCGAAAAGGAGAGAATGAAGTGAAAGTAAAAAAATTAGTTGTGGTCAGCATGCTGAGCAGCATTGCATTTGTTTTGATGCTGTTAAATTTCCCGTTTCCGGGTCTTCCGGATTATTTAAAAATCGATTTTAGCGACGTTCCCGCAATTATTGCCATTCTGATTTACGGACCTTTGGCGGGTATTGCCGTAGAAGCGATAAAAAATGTTCTTCAGTATATCATTCAGGGAAGCATGGCCGGAGTTCCTGTAGGGCAAGTTGCGAATTTTATTGCAGGAACACTCTTTATATTACCGACTGCTTTCTTATTTAAAAAACTCAACTCAGCAAAGGGCTTGGCTGTCAGCCTGCTTTTGGGAACTGCAGCGATGACCATTTTAATGAGTATTTTAAATTATGTTCTGATTCTTCCGGCATACACGTGGTTTTTACATTCACCGGCATTATCCGACAGCGCGCTAAAAACAGCAGTCGTCGCAGGTATCCTGCCGTTTAACATGATAAAAGGTATTGTAATTACGGTTGTATTCTCACTAATTTTTATCAAGCTTAAGCCATGGATTGAGCAGCAGCGAAGTGCACATATCCATTAAATAAAAAAGCTCCCGTTCGGGAGCTTTTTTTAGTTACTTCTATTCAAATTTAAGCGGGTCGCCTTCAAATGGCTCATCCGCCACTTTGATGGAATCAGTAGGGCATCCTTCAAATGCGTCAATCATATCTTCTTCCAGTACCTCAGGAACTTCGACAACACCTTTGTTTTCATCAAGCGTTACGAACGCGATGCCTTCATCATCGTAATCGTAAATGTCTGGTGCAGCAGCTCCGCAAGCGCCGCATGCAATACATGTATCTTTGTCTACGATTGTGTACTTTGCCATGAATAAAACCTCCCAGATTGTTCTTGGTGGAACAAATGGATCAATCTTTATATTTAATCAATTTAACACCTATTCCTCTTACTTATTGTAATGATGTTGCTGCCACATTTCAACAGAAAAATGATTGAGAATGCTTATCACATAAGGGGTTATCTACATAACATCCCCCTTAATGATGACTTTAAACGTCGATTTCTGTTTGAAATCTGTTAAAATAAAAAGAGCAAATCAACGATTTTTGTCAGGAAGAATGTAGGTGGATAGGTTGTCATTAAATTACTTCGATATTATGGTTCTCGATTGTCTTTGCAAAATAAACGGGGAACGGTCGGGAAGCGCTGTTTTTCACCTATTCAAAGGCAAGAGATCGTCACAGACCATTCAAGATGCCGGCTTATTTCAGACTGCAAAATACTTTGGAATGGCGGCAAAATGTTCGAGAAGCGATATTTCTGCGTCGCTTGACAAGCTTGAAAAGCATTCATATCTCGCGCCAATGTCTGAATCAGATACATACAAAGTGACAGCCAGCGGCGCAGCAGTTTTGAGACATGCCCTTAGCGAGCGGCCTTGGCCCGTTCATTGTCACGGCGCTCATTATCAGCAGGCTGCCGGCGTGCTTTGGAAAAGGCTTTCGCTGCTTGTGCAGGTCCTATCCCATAAACAGCAAGGGAGCAGGCAGTATATCCCTGTCACAAAGGATCATAAGACACTTCACTGGGTAAAGAAATACCTGTCCCGGCATACGGATCATATAGAGATGGCAAAAAGCCTTTTTGCCATGCTTGAGGCGCATTTGAAAAAGATTGAAAACAAAGCAGCGCAAATTTTTGTCTACTCCTTAACCTCGCACCATCGGATCGGTTATACGAGCAGGCAGCTTGCTGATACGCTGAAAGAAGACGAATGGTATGTCTATATCATGTTTTGGGCTTCGGTACATTATTTTATTCATTCTCTTCCGGAGTGTGAAGATGCTTTGTTAAAGGATCTCCTTTCTGATGTGCACTTAGATAATGCCCTGACAGAGTCGACGAGGAAAACATGGCAGATGGTCAAACAAGGGTTTCCGATACAGCGAATTGCTGAAATCAGAAAGCTGAAAACAGCGACGATTGAAGACCACATTGTCGAGATTTCTCTCCATGAGCCTGCGTTTATGATTAATGACTATGTATCAGCAGAAGACCAGCTTCAAATCGCAGAGTTTGCCAAACGGATGCGGACGAATAAAATCAAACAAATTCGCGACGGGCTGGAACAGCGGTTCAGCTACTTTCAAATCAGACTGGCATTGACAAAGCAGGTGCAGCAATATGACTAAATTACAGCAAACGTTATATCAGTTTTTTGGTTTTACTTCCTTTAAAAAAGGGCAGCAGGACATTATTGAAAGCATACTCAGCGGGAAGGATACCATTGCAATGCTCCCGACTGGGGGAGGGAAATCGCTTTGCTACCAGCTGCCTGGTTATATGCTTGACGGCATGGTATTAATCGTTTCTCCACTGCTTTCTTTAATGGAGGATCAGGTGCAGCAGCTGAAAGCCCGGGGGGAAAAGCGTGCTGCAGCTTTGAACAGCATGCTTAACAGGCAGGAAAGACAATTTGTTTTAGAACATATTCATCGATATAAATTTTTGTACTTGTCTCCTGAAGCTTTACAGTCTCCATATGTATTGGAAAAATTGAAAAGCGTCCCGATCAGCCTATTTGTTATTGACGAAGCGCATTGTATTTCTGAATGGGGACACGACTTCAGGCCTGATTATTCAAAGCTCGGACAGCTGAGAAAAAAACTTGGACACCCGCCCGTTCTGGCATTGACCGCCACGGCTACAAAGGAAACGCTGCAAGATGTCATGAACCTGCTGGAGCTGCAGCATGCTGTACGCCATCTCAACTCAGTCAACCGCCCAAACATCGCACTGAGGGTTGAAAATGCGGCGGATACTGCCGAAAAAATAGATAGGGTCATTCAGCTGGTTGAAAACCTGCAAGGTCCGGGAATTGTTTATTGTCCGACACGGAAATGGGCTGAGGAATTAGCGGGTGAAATTAAAAGCAAAACGAGCAGCAGAGCCGACTTTTACCATGGCGGTTTGGAGTCAGGGGACAGGATTTTAATTCAGCAGCAGTTTATTCATAACCAGCTTGATGTGATATGTTGTACGAATGCGTTTGGAATGGGTGTCGATAAACCCGATATCAGATATGTGATTCATTTTCACCTCCCGCAGACGGCAGAAGCTTTTATGCAGGAAATCGGCAGAGCGGGCCGCGACGGAAAGCCGAGTGTCAGCATTTTGCTGCGGGCGCCAGGGGATTTTGAATTGCAGGAACAGATTATCCAGATGGAGAGTGTCACAGCTGAAGAAATCGCCGACGTGATCCGTGTGCTAGAGAAGACGGAGGAGCGGGATGAGAGAAGGCTGCGTGACGTATTACTTCAGTATGGCGTCGGAGAGACACAGGCCCGTATGATGATTCATCTCTTTATGCAGGGAAAAACATCAGTTGAACTGATGAAGAAAGAAATTTCATATCGCATGGAGCTGAAGCTGGAAAAAATGCACCGTGTATCATTTTTGCTTCAGCGTGACGGCTGTTTAAGGCAGGCACTATTAACCTACTTTGATGAATCATACGAGCCTGATGACGGAAACCTCCCGTGCTGTTCACATTGCGGTTTTGATTTATCCTTGTATGAACAAAAAGGGGAACGGAGTAAAATGGCGCCATTAGACAGCTGGAGTTCGGAATTGCACCGGATATTCAGCTTGCAGACTGTAGGTGAGCTGAACTGAAACAGCAAAAAGATTATATTCAGCATATGACTGACCATGATATGCTGAAGCAGTTATATTTGACGCAGCTACTCATCATCTTTGCCGCTGCTGCAGCAGGACTGTTCTTTTTTGAGGATGTACGGGACGTATTAAAGCTCTGGGACATTCGCGATATGCGAATCATCTGGTATGGTGTTTCTATAGCTGTTATTGTTATTTTAGCCGATATGGCAGTAATGAAATGGTTTCCGTCTCATTTATATGATGACGGCGGAATCAATAAAAAAATATTCAGTAAGAGGTCAATCCCTCATATTATATTTTTAACGCTTCTGATTGCTTTCGCGGAAGAAATGTTATTCAGAGGAGTGCTGCAGACTCATATCGGTTTATGGACGGCCAGCCTTATATTTGCCGCTCTGCACTTTCGGTATTTGTCAAAATGGCTGTTATTTATTATGGTGACAGCAATCAGCTTTTTGCTCGGTCTGATGTATGAATGGACCGGCAACTTATTTGTTCCGATGACGGCGCATTTTATCATTGATGCCGTGTTTGCCTGTCAGATTCGTTTTGAACATGTGAGGAGGGATAAACATGACGAACATGTCGAGAGTAGAGAGAAGAAAAGCCCAGAATCTTTATGAAGATCAAAACGCCGCATTGGCGGACGATTATGTCGATGATGGAGAAAGCCTTCCGACAAGACAATCTGTAAAAAATCAAAGAGAACAGAAAAAAAAGCAAGGCAAAACAAAAACACCATTATTCACAGTACTCGCAGTAATATTTGTATTTGTGCCGGTTATCGTTTTAGTCACCTTATTTTATCTAAAGAGCCACCCGGATAATCATGACGATTATGAAGATGTTTTTATTGACAGCAGCCAAAGCAAATATGAGGTTGTCCCGAAATCAGAGGATAAAAACGATACCGCAGACACTAAAGAAACCGCACTGCAGAAGGAGTCAAAAAAAGAGCCAGAAGATTCCAAGCCAAAAGAGCAAACAGCTGCTGATAAGAAACAGACTGCTGTAGCGGAAAAAGAAGACTCGCCAAATAAGGAGGAAGCAACCGCCGCGGCTGCTTCCTCTTCCCAATCAACAGTACAACAGCAAGAACAGCCAGCTGAGCCAGTTCAAAATGTGCCGAATCGCGTTGTCAAGCACACCGTCCAAAAGAAAGAAACGCTATACCGCATTTCCATGAAGTATTATAAAAGCCGGACAGGAGAAGAAAAAATTCGAGCATATAATCATCTGAATGGAAATGATGTTTACACCGGACAAGTTTTGGACATCCCTTTAATGGATGAATAGGGTATTATTTTTATTTTACGTTCATATATTGTAGCAATGAAAATGGACAAGGTGTGAAGCGTATGGAATCCTTATGGAATCAGCTGGATCAGTTTACAGACGCGCCGACCAAACAGATGCTCCAAGCGCTGGTAAAACGAAAACAAAAATTCGAAAATTATGCAGCACAATGCCGCAGATGGCGATGGGCTTCACTTATCTGCCTAGGCTTATTATGTGTTATGATCATGATCAAAAGCCCGGAGCCTCAGCTTATACTTCAAGAAATACTTAGCCATACCTTTTATTTATTTTGGATGCTGGCAACCGCTTTTGCCTACTGCACTTCATATTATTTCAAGAAAAAGGAAGAAAAATCCGAGACTGATTTCCATAAACTGAGATGTGAAATTATTCAGAAAAGCACTGATCTCTGGCCGCAGCCCGATAAATGGAAGGCGAGAGAGTCTGTTTTTCATATGATGAAGCACAAATATGACATTAATCTATATTTTGAAAGTAAATAAAATGGGGCGTTTTCTCAAACGATAGAAACGTCTTTTTTTTATTGTCCGTCTTATTGATAAGTTCTAAAAAGAATGGAGAGTTTTTTATGAAGCTATCAGTGAAAATTGCCGGTGTACTAACTGTTGCGGCAGCGGCAATGACGGCAAAAATGTATGCAACAGCAAAAGGCAATCATTTGAAGACACATACGTTTCCTTTATCAAAGATGAAGGGCAAGCCGCCTCTGACAATCTTTTTTATTTCAGACATTCACAAACGTCTCATCGATCAAGACCTTTTAGAAAAAGCGCGAAGCCATGCCCCCCACTTGGTTATAATCGGCGGTGATTTAGCTGAGGGCGGGGTGCCCAGTGCGAGAATCGAGGAAAACATCAAAAGGCTCGTACATTTCGGGGTCCCTATCGTGTTTGTGTGGGGGAATAATGATTATGAAGTCAGGCAGCATAAGCTGTATTCCATATTTAAAGCGCACGGCGTCATCACTCTGAGAAATGAGTCAGTCCCGTTTTCATACAATGGGCATACGATTGCGATTGCGGGGGTTGATGATATCAGGATGGAGATGGATCATTATGAGGAAGCCATCAAAGAACTTGATGAAAGCCAGCTGAATATTCTGGTTTGCCATAATCCGGAGATTCATGAACAAATCAATGAAGATGACGGTATTGATGTGATACTCAGCGGGCATACCCATGGAGGCCAGATCAGGTTTGGAAAATTTGGCCCTTATGAACTGGGGAAAACAGGTATTGTTAAAAACGCGGCATATCTGATCAGCAACGGCTACGGCACGACAAAAGTGCCTCTTCGTTTAGGTGCTGAGCCTGAAACTCACATTGTGACTCTTTGCGGGCCAGAATAACTTCTAAAAAGCAAAAATCCGTATGGCAATAAAAACTGCATTGTGCTTGTCTTACTAGTGAACTCAGTGTAAACTGATAACAATTAAGAACCTATGACTCATCATCTCATATAATGTGTTATATGATTTGTGTGCAAGTAGAGGCAGGAGGGAACGTTATGCGGCTTGAGCGTCTGAATTATAATAAGATCAAAATCTTTTTAACCCTCGATGATTTGACAGACCGGGGATTGACAAAAGAAGACCTCTGGAAGGACTCATTTAAAGTCCACCAGTTATTTAAAGATATGATGAATGAAGCAAATACAGAGCTCGGCTTTGAAGCGAATGGACCGATTGCAGTGGAAGTGTATTCTCTCCAAGCACAAGGGATGGTCGTGATTGTAACAAAGAACCAAGACGCCGATTCAGAAGACGATGAGTATGATGATGATTACATCGAAATGCAAGTCAAGCTTGATGAAAGCGCGGACATCATATATCAATTCCATTCCTTTGAAGATATCATTCAGCTTTCAGAAAGCTTACAGCGAATCGGTATCACAGGGGGAACTGTCTACCACTATGACGGGCAGTACTTTTTAAGCCTTGAAGATCTAGGGTCACATACGGCTGAAGGGGTTGTGGCGGTTCTGGCTGAATACGGCAATCCGACAACTTTAACGATTTATCGCCTGCAAGAGTATGGTAAGCTCATTATGGACGGTAATGCCGTAGAAACGATACAAACTCATTTTTCATAAGAATGCAACGGAAAACTGCTGATTTCAGCAGTTTTTTTTCGTTAAAAAACATGGAAAAACATAACGTTTATTCTATGCACAGATCATATGAAGGTGTATACTATTCTCTGAAAGGGAGCATGTGAGAAACAGAAGATTCTAGGAGGTTAACTCAAATGGCAGCCGATCGAAACACCGGTCATACAGAAGAGGACAAACTTGATGTATTAAAATCAACCCAAACCGTAATACATAAGGCTCTGGAAAAATTGGGATATCCCGAAGAGGTATACGAATTGTTAAAAGAGCCGATGAGATTATTAACGGTAAAAATACCTGTTCGTATGGACGACGGTTCAGTAAAGATTTTCACAGGATATCGTGCGCAGCACAATGACTCTGTCGGTCCAACGAAAGGCGGGATACGTTTTCACCCGAACGTAACAGAAAAAGAGGTGAAGGCGCTTTCAATTTGGATGAGTTTAAAATGCGGCATAATTGATCTTCCATATGGCGGTGGTAAAGGCGGAATTGTTTGTGATCCAAGGGATATGTCGTTTAGAGAGCTGGAGCGTCTGAGCAGAGGGTATGTCAGAGCGATCAGCCAAATTGTCGGCCCGACAAAAGACGTGCCGGCACCGGATGTATTTACAAACTCACAAATCATGGCTTGGATGATGGATGAGTATTCAAGAATTGATGAATTTAATTCGCCTGGATTTATTACAGGCAAACCGCTTGTGCTTGGCGGATCTCACGGGAGAGAATCTGCGACAGCAAAAGGTGTTACCATCTGTATTAAAGAAGCGGCTAAGAAGAGAGGCATCGATATTAAAGGTGCGCGTGTCGTTGTCCAAGGCTTCGGAAACGCGGGAAGCTATTTGGCAAAATTTATGCATGATGCGGGGGCAAAAGTTGTCGGCATCTCAGATGCGTATGGCGGACTTTATGATCCGGAAGGCCTTGATATCGATTATTTACTCGACCGACGCGACAGCTTCGGTACCGTAACAAAGCTTTTCAACGATACCATTACCAACCAAGAGCTGCTGGAGCTGGATTGTGATATTCTCGTTCCTGCTGCGATTGAAAATCAAATTACAGAAGAAAATGCCCATAATATCCGGGCTAAAATTGTCGTTGAAGCAGCGAACGGACCAACAACGCTTGAAGGAACAAAAATTCTTTCAGACCGGGACATTCTGCTTGTACCAGACGTGCTGGCAAGTGCCGGTGGCGTAACAGTTTCTTATTTTGAATGGGTTCAGAATAACCAAGGCTTCTACTGGAGTGAAGAAGAGGTAGAAGAAAAATTAGAAAAAATGATGGTCAAATCATTTAACAATATTTATGAAATGGCTAACAACCGAAGAATTGACATGAGGCTCGCTGCATATATGGTCGGCGTTCGCAAAATGGCTGAAGCTTCGCGTTTTAGAGGCTGGATATAAGTTGATGATTTGCATAAAAATAAAAAATCTCCTATGATAAAATAGGAGATTTTTTTATTCGGAAATAGAAAATATGAAGTGAAATGCCAATCGCAGGAGTTGACAGAAATGATTCAAGAAAAAGCAATTATTATAGGCGGAGGACCTTGTGGACTATCTGCTGCCATTCACCTAAAACAAATTGGCATTGATGCCCTCGTCATCGAAAAAGGCAATGTCGTTAACAGTATTTACAATTATCCGACGCATCAAACCTTTTTCAGCTCAAGTGAAAAGCTCGAAATCGGAGATGTGGCATTTATTACAGAGAACAGGAAGCCTGTCAGAATTCAGGCTTTATCGTATTACCGTGAAGTCGTCAAACGGAAAAACATCCGTGTTAATGCGTTTGAAATGGTGCGTAAAGTGACGAAAACGCAAAATAACACATTCGTTATTGAGACGTCAAAAGAGACCTACACGACGCCATATTGTATCATCGCCACAGGCTATTATGATCATCCAAACTATATGGGCGTACCCGGTGAGGATTTGCCGAAAGTATTTCATTATTTTAAAGAAGGCCACCCGTATTTTGATAAAGATGTTGTTGTCATCGGCGGGAAAAATTCAAGCGTGGACGCCGCCCTTGAACTCGTGAAATCTGGGGCGCGTGTCACAGTTTTATATAGGGGCAATGAGTATTCTCCAAGCATTAAGCCGTGGATTCTGCCAGAATTTGAAGCCCTCGTCAGAAACGGTACAATCCGTATGGAATTTGGCGCTTGTGTCGAAAAAATCACCGAGGATGAAGTTGTGTTTCGCTCCGGAGAGAAAGAACTCATTACCATTAAAAATGATTTTGTATTTGCCATGACAGGCTATCATCCCGATCATCAATTTCTTGAAAAAATTGGTGTTGAAATTGATAAAGAAACAGGGCGTCCATATTTCAACGAAGAAACGATGGAAACGAACGTTGAAGGTGTCTTTATTGCCGGGGTTATTGCTGCGGGAAATAATGCAAATGAAATATTTATTGAAAACGGCAGGTTTCACGGGGGGCATATCGCAGCGGAAATCGCCAAAAGAGAAAACCATTAAAGATGAGGAGCATATGATGCATTCGTATGCTCTTTTTGTTTTTTTAAGTGCAGACAGATGTAAAATTTTAAACAACATGGTAGGATAGACGTAGGAATATAAAGGAAAGAGGTTGCCTGATGTTTGCAATCATCTCTGCAGGAATTGCCCCCGGCATCGCGTTATTAAGTTATTTTTATTTAAAAGATCAGTATGATAATGAACCTGTACATATGGTGCTACGGTCGTTTTTTCTCGGGGTTGTTCTTGTATTTCCCATCATGTTTATCCAGTATGTACTTGAAAAAGAGAATGTAGGAGACGGAAGCTTTTTCGTTTCTTTTTTATCTTCGGGGTTTTTGGAGGAATCATTAAAATGGTTTATACTGATGATCAGTGTCTACCCGCACGCCCACTTTGATGAGCATTATGACGGGATTGTGTACGGTACAAGTGTATCACTCGGTTTTGCAACCCTCGAAAATATTCTTTATTTAATTGGCCACGGCGTGGAGCATGCGTTTGTCAGGGCGCTGCTGCCTGTTTCATGCCATGCCTTGATTGGCGTTATAATGGGATTTTACCTTGGAAAAGCCCGTTTTTCCGCTGATAAGGCGCGTGTAAAGTGGCTTACTCTTTCTTTAGTTGTCCCATCCCTTTTGCATGGATCATATGATTTTATCCTAACAGCGCTTAGCAATTGGATTTATTATATGCTTCCATTTATGGTATTTTTATGGTGGTTTGGTTTGCGTAAAGCGAAAAAAGCCCGTTCCGTTAATATGATGCAAGTATAGAAGCCGCACAGCAACCGTGCGGCTTTTTTGTGTGCAGTTTTTATGTTCTGAGGGATAACAAGGAAAGAGTGTATAAAAATAACCTCGTTACAGAAAATACGATTACACTTAAAAATTTGCAGTAGGAGGCTTGAAAAGATGAAGTCCAAAGGATCGATTATGGCATGTCTCATCCTTTTTTCCTTTACAATAACGACGTTTATTAATACTGAAACGATCTCTGCCTTTTCGAATCAGGTCATTCAAAGAGGGGCAACAGGGGATGATGTGGTCGAACTTCAGGCGCGTCTTCAATACAACGGATATTATAACGGAAAAATTGACGGGGTTTATGGATGGGGGACGTACTGGGCAGTTCGAAATTTTCAGGATCAATTCGGGTTAAAAGAGGTTGACGGCCTTGTAGGAGCTAAAACAAAGCAAACCTTAATATGTAAATCAAAATACTATCGTGAATATGTCATGGAACAGCTCAATAAAGGGAATACATTCACGCATTACGGAAAAATTCCGCTAAAGTATCAGACGAAACCATCAAAAGCAGCAACACAAAAGGCAAGACAACAAGCAGAAGCACGGCAGAAACAGCCTGCGGAAAAAACAACGCAGCAGCCTAAAGCGAATGCGAATAAACAGCAAAACAATACACCAGCAAAAGCAAGAAAACAGGATGCGGTAGCAGCGAACATGCCTGGTGGATTTTCCAACAACGATATCAGGCTGCTTGCTCAAGCGGTTTATGGCGAAGCCCGGGGCGAGCCGTACGAGGGGCAGGTTGCTATTGCAGCAGTCATTTTAAACCGTTTGAACAGCCCGTTATTTCCAAATTCAGTAGCGGGGGTTATTTTTGAGCCGCTTGCCTTCACAGCAGTAGCCGACGGACAAATTTACATGCAGCCGAATGAAACGGCACGAGAAGCAGTGCTGGATGCCATCAATGGCTGGGACCCATCAGAGGAAGCACTTTACTACTTTAATCCGGATACGGCTACAAGTCCGTGGATTTGGGGGCGTCCGCAGATTAAAAGAATCGGTAAACACATTTTCTGTGAGTAGCAGATATGAGAAAGCATAAAAAGAGGTGTGATAAATGATCAGAGGAATTTTAATCGCCGTGCTTGGTATTGCAATAGTCGGTACAGGCTACTGGGGATACAAAGAACACCAGGAAAAAGACGCAGTTCTTCTTCATGCTGAAAATAACTATCAGCGGGCGTTTCATGAGCTTACCTATCAGGTGGATCAGCTTCATGATAAAATCGGAACAACACTTGCCATGAACAGCCAAAAATCACTGTCGCCTGCATTGATCGATGTGTGGAGGATTACATCAGAAGCTCATAACAGCGTCAGTCAGCTGCCGCTTACATTAATGCCGTTTAATAAAACTGAAGAGCTATTATCAAAGATCGGCGATTTCAGCTATAAAACGTCAGTCAGAGATTTGGACCAAAAGCCGCTTGATAAAAACGAGTATACATCACTAAATAAGCTATATCAGCAGTCCGAAGATATACAAAATGAATTGCGTCATGTTCAGCACCTTGTCATGAGCAAAAACCTTCGCTGGATGGACGTAGAAATGGCCCTGGCTTCTGACGAAAAACAAAGTGATAATACGATTATCAACAGCTTTAAAACAGTCGAAAAAAATGTTGGTGCATTCTCCACTGGCACTGATCTTGGCCCGAGTTTCACCAGCACGAAAAAAGAAGAGAAAGGCTTCAGCCATCTGAAGGGAAAACAAATTTCCGAACAGGAAGCAAAACAAATTGCTGAGCGCTTTGCCCCAGATGACAATTATTCAATTAAAGTGGTAAAGAGCGGAAAAAAAACAAATCGCGATGTATATAGCATCAGCATGAAAGACCCAGACCATAAAGCAGTGATTTATATGGATATTACGAAGAAGGGCGGGCATCCGGTATACTTGATCCAAAACAGAGAAGTGAAAGATCAGAAAATCAGTTTAAATGACGGATCGAACCGAGCGCTTGCATTTTTAAAGAAAAACGGATTTGAAACAGATGATTTGGAAATTGATGAAAGTGCCCAATATGATAAAATCGGTGTATTTTCATATGTTCCTGTTGAAAATAAAGTCCGGATGTACCCCGAGGCAATTCGTATGAAAGTGGCCTTGGATGACGGTGAGGTTGTCGGCTTTTCAGCAAGAGACTTCCTCACATCTCACAGAAAAAGAACCATACCTAAGCCTGCAATTACTGAAGCAGAGGCAAAGTCTAAATTAAATAAAAATGTACAAGTGAGAGAAACAAGGCTCGCTTTGATTACAAATGAACTAGGTCAAGAAGTGTTATGCTACGAAATGCTTGGGACAATTGAAAATGACACATTCAGAATGTATATCAATGCCAAAGACGGATCGGAAGAAAAGGTTGAAAAACTAAAAAATGCAGAACCTATATATAAAGACCTATAAAAAACAGGAGGAAAGGACTAAATGTCTTTTCCTTTTTTTCATTACGTGCTTTAATAAAAACGTGAGTATATTGAATGCGAAAGAGTGAAGTCAATGATAGAGATTGGAGAAAATGTACTTTTAGAATATATAGAAGAAAATGAATTGAAAAAGGCAAAAAGCAAGGCGGTCAGCATCGAAAACAATGAACTTTTGATCGCGTATCCTGTTGATGTAGTTACAGGGCGAACTGTGATTTTACATAACGATATGGAAGTAACGGTAGAGTTTGTGGGAAAAGACGAAGTTCCTTATCGCTTTATAAGCCGTATAAAAGGTAAAGTGAAGGACAAACTTCAAATGATCTGTCTTGAAATGCCTCCCCGTGAAAAAATGAAAAGAATCCAGCGCCGCCAATATGTAAGAACTGATGCGGTATTAGATGTGCAAATTCAGCCGGGAAATGAAGAAGAGATCCGCACACTATCCTATAACATCAGTGCAGGCGGCATCGCCGTGGTTTTAGCTGATGGCCTTTCTTTTCAATCGGGGGAATCATTGCGCCTGATCATCCGTCTTCCTGAAGAGGAGCACACACGTCAAATAGAAACAGAAGCAGTTGTCAGACGAATCTTTAATGACCCCAAGTCAGAAAAACGAAAAATGACTTTAGAGTATTCAGAAATTGCAGCAGGTGACCAGCAGGCTTTGCTTCAATACTGCATCAGGCGCCAGTTAAATAAGAGAAGAAAGGCCCGAATGGAATAAACATCGGCAAACACTTCCATACTATTTGTAATGGAGGTGCTCCAATGAAAACATTTGAACGGCTGCTGATCAAATTATTGTTCATTCAGGCCATCATTTTACTTGGTGTCCAATTTCTTTTTCACTATCAGCATATTGAACCATACGTATCAAAAGTGATTCAATATGAAGGGGTGGATAAAATGGAGGAAAACAATAGGATTGAAACCTTCAAACATTAATTATTCATCAATTTTTCACCCTTTTTCATAAAGTTCGTGATACAATCCATAGAGGAGAAAAGAGCAAGGAGAGGAATTATGGAAAAGAAATTATCGATTGCAATCGACGGCCCGGCAGCTGCGGGGAAAAGCACCGTTGCCAAAATTGTGGCTGAGAAAAAATCGTACATATATATTGATACAGGAGCGATGTATCGGGCGATTACGTACGCGGCTTTACAGGAAAACGTTGATCTGACAGATGAAGAAAAACTGGCTGAGCTGCTAAAGCGGACAGACATTGAGCTGATTACAACAAAAGATGGACAAAAAGTGTTTGTAAACGGCACCGATGTAACTGAGGCGATCAGAACAGATGAAATCAGCAACCAAGTTTCAATTGCGGCCAAGCACAGAAGTGTCAGAGAAGAAATGGTGAAACGCCAGCAGCAGCTTGGGGAAAAAGGCGGCGTCGTCATGGATGGTCGTGACATCGGGACGCATGTGCTGCCAAATGCAGAAGTAAAAATCTTTCTTTTGGCATCTGTGGAAGAGAGAGCGAAACGCCGTTATGAAGAAAATGTGAAAAAAGGCTTTGATGTCAACTACGAAACATTAATTGAGGAAATTGCAAGAAGAGACAAGCTTGATTCAGAGCGCGAAGTATCTCCGCTGCGTAAAGCAGAAGACGCTCTTGAAATCGACACGACATCGCTTTCCATTCAAGAGGTAGCTGATAAAATCCTCGAGGCTGTGGAGCAAAAGTCCCGCTGAGGATGGCAAATGCCACTTTTTTTGAATTTTTCAACGAAGATAGAATGTTATTGCTTGACAAACCTGTCCTTTTATTAGAAGTTAATACTAATAAAACTTTTTATTGATCATTCAAAAAACTTTTTTGGATGATTCTTTAATACATATTCGGCTAAAAGCGGGCATGTTATATGTTCAGCTTTCAAACCGTTTTAATTAAGCTGTGTAGGTTTGGACCAAGGAGGTTATTCAAATGACAGAGGAAATGAATCAAATTGATGTTCAAGTGCCAGAGGTTGGAGATGTAGTTAAAGGGATTGTGACAAAGGTAGAAGACAAACATGTAGATGTAGAAATTATCAATGTCAAACAATCCGGTATTATTCCAATCAGTGAATTATCAAGTCTTCATGTAGAGAAAGCATCGGATGTTGTTAAAGTAGACGACGAGCTTGACCTGAAAGTAACAAAAGTGGAAGACGATGCTTTGATTTTATCTAAACGTGCTGTTGATGCAGACCGCGCTTGGGAAGACCTTGAGAAAAAATTTGAAACAAAAGAAGTGTTTGAAGCTGAAGTGAAAGATGTCGTGAAAGGCGGCCTTGTCGTTGATATCGGCGTTCGCGGTTTTATTCCGGCATCACTTGTTGAAGCACATTTCGTTGAAGACTTCACTGACTATAAAGGAAAAACACTGTCACTGCTCGTTGTAGAGCTTGACCGTGATAAAAACCGCGTGATCCTTTCACACCGTGCTGTTGTTGAAAGTGAACAAGCGAATAAAAAACAAGAACTTCTTCAGTCTCTTGAAGTTGGAAGTGTACTTGATGGCAAAGTACAGCGCCTGACTGACTTTGGCGCGTTTGTTGATATTGGCGGCATCGACGGACTTGTACACATTTCACAGCTTTCCCACTCTCATGTAGAGAAGCCGTCTGACGTTGTTGAAGAGGGACAAGAAGTAAAAGTGAAAGTGTTATCGGTTGACCGTGATAATGAACGTATTTCTTTATCGATCAAAGATACACTGCCTGGACCTTGGAGCCAAATCGGCGAAAAAGTGAAGCCTGGCGATGTGCTTGAAGGAACTGTACAGCGTCTTGTAAGCTTCGGTGCCTTTGTTGAAATCCTTCCAGGTGTTGAAGGTCTCGTTCATATTTCTCAAATTTCCAATAAACACATCGGCACGCCGCATGAAGTCCTTGAAGAAGGACAGACTGTAAAAGTGAAGGTTCTTGATGTGAATGAAAATGAGGAGCGCATTTCATTAAGCATGCGTGAACTTGAAGAAACGCCTAAAGCTGACCAGGAAGATTACCGTCAATATCAAGCGAAGGAAGAAACAAGCACTGGCTTCCAGCTTGGAGATCTGATCGGAGATAAGCTGAATAAACTAAAATAATTGGTGATAAACGTGACTCGAGCAGAACGAAAAAGACAACACATCAATCATGCCTTGTCCACCGGCCAGAAGCGGGAAACAGGTCTTGATGATATTACGTTTGTTCACGTCAGTCTGCCCGATCTTGCATTAGAACAAGTAGATATTTCCACAAAAATCGGCGAACTTTCAAGCAGTTCGCCGATTTTTATCAATGCAATGACTGGCGGCGGCGGAAAACTTACATATGAGATTAATAAATCGCTTGCGCGAGCGGCTTCTCAGGCTGGAATTCCCCTTGCTGTGGGATCGCAAATGTCAGCATTAAAAGATCCATCAGAGCGTCTTTCCTATGAAATTGTTCGAAAGGAAAACCCAAACGGGCTGATTTTTGCCAACCTGGGAAGCGAGGCAACGGCTGCTCAGGCAAAGGAAGCCGTTGAGATGATTGGAGCAAACGCACTGCAGATCCACCTCAATGTGATTCAGGAAATTGTGATGCCTGAAGGGGACAGAAGCTTTAGCGGCGCATTGAAACGCATTGAACAAATTTGCAGCCGGGTCAGTGTACCGGTCATTGTGAAAGAAGTCGGCTTCGGTATGAGCAAAGCATCAGCAGGAAAGCTGTATGAAGCTGGTGCTGCAGCTGTTGACATTGGCGGTTACGGGGGAACAAATTTCTCGAAAATCGAAAATCTCCGAAGACAGCGGCAAATCTCCTTTTTTAATTCGTGGGGCATTTCGACAGCTGCAAGTTTGGCGGAAATCCGCTCTGAGTTTCCTGCAAGCACCATGATCGCCTCTGGCGGTCTGCAAGATGCGCTTGACGTGGCAAAGGCAATTGCGCTGGGGGCCTCTTGCACCGGAATGGCAGGGCATTTTTTAAAAGCGCTGACTGACAGCGGTGAGGAAGGACTGCTTGAGGAGATTCAGCTGATCCTTGAGGAATTAAAGTTGATTATGACCGTGCTGGGTGCCAGAACAATTGCCGATTTACAAAAGGCGCCCCTTGTGATCAAAGGTGAAACCCATCATTGGCTCACAGAGAGAGGGGTCAATACATCAAGCTATAGTGTGCGATAAATGATAAAAGCCCAAAACCATATGTGGTTTGGGCTTTTTGTATTATGATTTTCGCTTTTTGAATCTTCCGTTTTGTTCAAGGCTTGTCGCTCCGTCATAGTGAATGGACTGGTCGCGATCTGATTCGACTCTGCCTGAAGCTTTGAGTTTTTTCTCTTGTCTGTCTTTTCCCATGATCATACTCCTTAATGTGAGATCGATTGTTTAAAAAATGTGCTTGAACTCCATACTGGGAATATGGAGGAAGTAAAATGGAACAATTTTATTACTATTGGTCAATGTGGTTTCTGTGGGTTCTGACAACATTTATTTTTGAAAAGACGAAAAGACGAATTGCCGTCTCTGTCTTTATTTTAACTAATATTATTCTAAGCATACATGACATCGCTTTATATTTTTCCCTGAATGCTGCATATTTGATGTTTTTCGTTTGCGGATGTGTCTATGCCGGGTATTTGGGAATGTATCGTTTTCGTTACATCATGGTCTATCTGACGCTTGTTGCCGCGTATGCGTTTGTTTATCTTTTTGCATTATATGACCCGGTTTGGTTCATCATAAAACCTGAGTGGGCTGCTGTTATATTAATAGTGCTTTTAACAGCTTCTGTTGAAAGGAATTTTGAGAAGCAGCTTGTCTTATTTGTCCTAGGGATGTGCCAAGGCGAACTGGTGTATTCATTTGTGATCCAGAAGTTGGCCGGGGCTATGGCTGTCGGCGGCTTTCAATGGCTGAATGCGTGTTCTGCGGGGATGATATTGCTGTTTGGCATATCTAAATACGAACACCTCGCAAGCCAGATTGGTCAGAAAAGCAAAAGATCAAACAAAGGAGCTACCAAAATGTCATGAGTGATTACATCTATCCGATTATTGCTGGGGTCATTGCCGGAATTGCGACAAGGCTTTATATGCTGAAAACGGATTACCGCCAGTATCCGACCTATGTTCATGGGAAAGTGATTCACATCGCACTGGGGTTGATAGCGGCTGGTTTAGGTGCAATTATTATGCCGGCGCTTTTGCAGGAGGAATTTACGGCCATCACATTTTTAACATTGGCAGCGACGCAATTTAGAGATGTCCGAAACATGGAGCGGAACACATTGACGCAAATGGATTCGTATGAACTTGTCTCAAGGGGAAGCACATATATTGAGGGGATTGCCATTGCGTTTGAAAGCAGAAATTATATTGTGATCTTTACAGCGCTTTTGACAACCTCTGCGTATGTGTTTTTATCCATCTGGGCTGCAGTCATAGCGGCTGTCGTTTGTTTTTTACTGGCCATGAAGTTTATGTCGGGCAGTGTGTTGAAGGATATTGTAGATATCGAGTACATAAAGCCGCGCTTTGACGGTCCGGGACTGTTTGTTGATAATATTTATATGATGAATATCGGGCTTCCAGAGAAACAGGAACTGATTTTAAAGCATGGCATGGGCTTTATTTTGACGCCGAAAAACTTTAATTCAGCAGCGACGATAGCAAATTTAGGGCAGCGTCAGGCCATTTTATTTGATGTTTCCAATGTGCTCGGGGTTTATCGGGATTCAGGAGAGCCATCTTTGACACCAATTGCAAAACGGGATTTAAATGATGGGAGAGTGGCAGTATTTGTTCTCCCGCAAATTCACCATCCCGAAACGGCTGTTCAAATTATTAGCAATGTTCCAACCCTGGAAAATGCGATTAGAATGCCGACTGAATTTATCAAGAATCAGGATAAGGTGATAGGATGAGTGAATCTCTTACGAAAGTGATTTTGTCTGTAATCACGACAAATCCAAACCGGGTTGCAGGGGGAGCACCTGTCTTTTTTTGCAATGACCAAAAGGAGATGGAGCTTTTCGCTAAAAATCTTGAGGCGATCCTTGATGGAATAGCTCACAGAATCGGAGATGACGTGTATTTGATCGTGAAACATTTTTAAGAATAGTTGTGATCCCAGTAAAAACTGATATAATAAATGAGTTAAGCCCTTCCTCTGAAGGGTTTCTTTTCATAAAAGTGAATGAAATGATTTTAATAACCGGTTGAAAATTTATGTAAAAATGAAAGCGGCTGGATTGAAAGGAAGGGTACTATGGGTAAACCTGTCGTAGCCATTGTCGGGAGACCAAATGTAGGAAAATCCACAATCTTTAACCGGATTGCGGGAGAAAGAATTTCAATAGTAGAAGATACCCCTGGCGTGACAAGGGATCGGATATACAGCTCGGCTGGATGGCTGAATTATGATTTTAATTTGATTGATACGGGCGGTATTGATATCGGTGATGAGCCGTTCTTAGCGCAGATTCGCCAGCAGGCTGAAATCGCCATGGATGAAGCGGACGTGATTATTTTTATGGTGAACGGCCGTGAAGGCGTGACAGCTGCTGATGAAGAAGTGGCGAAAATTTTGTACCGCACAAAAAAGCCTGTTGTTTTAGCGGTTAATAAACTGGATAACACAGAAATGAGAGCGAATATTTATGATTTTTATTCGCTAGGCTTTGGCGAGCCGTATCCAATTTCGGGAACACACGGACTCGGACTGGGTGATTTACTGGATGCCGTTGCAGAGCATTTTAAAAACATTCCAGAAACGAAATACAATGAGGAAGTTGTTCAATTCTGTCTGATCGGACGTCCGAATGTCGGAAAGTCTTCACTTGTGAACGCAATGCTCGGCGAAGAACGCGTTATTGTCAGCAACGTGGCTGGAACGACAAGAGATGCTGTTGATACGTCATTTACTTACAACCAGCAGGAGTTTGTCATTGTCGATACTGCAGGTATGCGAAAAAAAGGGAAAGTCTATGAAACGACTGAGAAGTATAGTGTGCTGCGGGCGCTGAAAGCGATTGACCGCTCAGAAGTCGTGGCGGTTGTGCTGGATGGCGAAGAAGGCATTATTGAACAGGACAAGCGTATCGCCGGTTATGCACACGAAGCGGGCAAGGCCGTCGTAATCGTCGTAAACAAATGGGATGCTGTTGACAAAGATGAGAGCACAATGAAAGAATTTGAAGAAAATATTCGCGATCATTTTCAATTTCTGGATTATGCGCCAATCCTATTTATGTCTGCCTTAACGAAAAAACGGATCCATACGCTGATGCCTGCGATTATTAAAGCAAGTGAAAATCATTCACTTCGAGTTCAGACGAACGTCTTAAATGATGTCATCATGGATGCTGTGGCAATGAATCCGACACCGACTCATAACGGTTCTCGTTTGAAGATTTACTATGCGACTCAAGTGTCGGTAAAGCCGCCAAGCTTCGTTGTGTTTGTAAACGATCCGGAATTGATGCATTTTTCATACGAACGGTTTTTAGAAAACCGAATCAGAGACGCGTTCGGTTTTGAGGGGACACCAATCAAAATATTTGCAAGAGCTAGAAAATAAAAAGGTGTGAAGCAAATATGAAAAAAGTCACAATGCTCGGAGCGGGGAGCTGGGGAACAGCACTGGCTTTAGTGTTAGCTGATAATCATCACGATGTAACCATGTGGGGGCACCGTGCAGATCTGATCCATCAAATCAATGATCAGCATGAAAATAAAGATTATTTGCCGAACGTCAAGCTTCCAGAATCTATAGAGGCAACAACGGATATGAAAGAAGCTGTTTCAGACGCGGATTTCATTATCGTTGCTGTTCCAACAAAAGCAATTCGGGAAGTGCTGAGACAGGCTGTCCCTTTTATAACGAAAAAGGCAGTCTTTGTTCATGTCAGCAAGGGTATCGAGCCAGATTCACTTCTGCGCATTTCTGAAATTATGGAAATTGAGATCCCGAGTGATGTCAGAAAAGATATCGTTGTTCTTTCTGGCCCGAGTCATGCGGAAGAAGTAGGGCTGCGGCACCCCACAACTGTTACTGCATCTTCAAAGAGCATGAGGGCAGCAGAAGAGGTGCAGGATCTATTTATTAATCACAATTTTCGGGTGTACACAAATCCTGATATTATCGGAGTTGAAATCGGAGGGGCTTTAAAGAATATTATTGCCCTTGCTGCAGGGATTACAGATGGTTTAGGGTACGGCGACAATGCCAAAGCTGCTTTGATTACACGCGGACTTGCCGAAATCGCGAGACTCGGAACGAAAATGGGCGGAAATCCTTTGACGTTCTCTGGATTGACAGGAGTAGGCGATCTGATTGTGACGTGCACAAGTGTTCATTCCAGAAACTGGCGAGCGGGCAATTTGCTCGGAAAAGGGTACAAGCTTGAAGATGTTCTTGAAGAGATGGGAATGGTAGTCGAAGGCGTCCGCACGACGAAAGCGGCTTACCAGCTTTCGAAGAAATATGATGTTAAAATGCCGATTACAGAAGCTCTCCATCAGGTCCTGTTCAACGGACAAAAAGTGGAAACCGCTGTTGAATCTTTAATGGCGAGAGGGAAAACTCACGAGATGGAGGATTTGGTAAATACGTTTGAAAATCAAGTGAAGTAAAAGTATCAATCGTATGGTGGAACGCATATCTTAATTGAACGAAAGCCCGAAAAACAGAAGAACACCCAAGTCTTGGGATCTCCTGAAACATTTTGCCGATTTAGGCAATAGAGGATGCATCTGTATGCCAAGTCGCATACTATAGCATCGAAGTCCAAGAGAGTGTTTCTTAAACGTGCAGGTGAATATAGTCAAGTTGACTGAAGCGAAGGTCCCCCTCTTTGCTTCAGTTTTTTTTGTTCTATCAAAGGATGGAAAATCTGGTTGATCTTTTCCGGCGCTGTATATTAAAATATAATATAACGCTTACATCATACATATCGGGGAGGCGCACGTCATTGAATCTGGCATTGATGAAAATGTGGTTTGCTCTAGGGTCCATGGGTCTGATGTTTTTGGCTGTAGCTTCCATCTATTTAAGCCGCTTTAAGTGCCAAAACCGTTTTTTGAAGATTGCGATTTCATCATTCGCATACATGTGTATGCTCATATCTGGAATTATTGTGTTTGTCGTGGTTTTTAGCGGCCCTGTCAATGAATAAAGCTGTAAAAGGAAGTGCTGTATGGGTAAACTGAAGTGCGCAATCATTTTTGCGGCAGTCGTGTTTTTATCCGGATGTTTATATCCAAATGAACGGAAAAGCAGTGTGCATGCCATTCCTTATCAAGACCAGCTAAAGCAGGTTCAATCTGCTGTTGATGAATTTCAAAAGGCAAATGGAGGGCTGCTTCCCATTCAAACCAAAGATATGTCGACACCGCTATATCAAAAATATCCGATAGACTTTAACCGGTTAGCGCCAAGATACATAGCTGAACCTCCAAGTACGGCATTTGAAAGCGGGGGAGACTATCAATACGTGCTTGTTGACGTAGAGAACGATCCGACTGTTAAATTAATTGATCTAAAGATGGCAGAAAAAATTCGCGATGTGAAATTGCGCATCCAAATGTACCGTCAGGAGCATCAATATCCGCCTTACAAGGATGTGCTATCTCGTGATTTATTTACACTCGATGAGAAGAAGCTTGGGGATGGAAGCTCTCTTACAGTGACAAGCCCAATCTCAGGGAATTCCTTGCCGCTTATGATTGACGGAGACGGAGAAATATATGCCGATTACCGGACTGAACTGGCTGCTTGCCTCAAAAAGAGCAAGAAAACGTTTAAACCCGGGACTGAAATCCAGGATATGATTTGGCAGGAAACCCCCTTTGTCCCCGCGTTTTCTGTAAAATATACGGTAAATGACAAACAGGAACCTGTTTTTTTAGAAAATGATATGAAAAAGGAATGAACCTTTCTCCCTTGCATACAAATAGGGAGAAAGGTTTTTTTATATTAATAGATTGAGGATGAGAAATTTTCTAAAGATGTCATATTCAAATAGGACAACGTCATACACATATAGTGTCCTGTGTTTGATTGAAAGAGCTTAATAAAATTGAAAAGGATAGGAAGTCCGGGAGGGGATCACTTGGAAAAGGTCGATATTTTCAAGGATATCGCTGAACGAACAGGAGGCGATATATACTTAGGAGTCGTAGGTGCTGTCCGTACAGGAAAATCCACGTTCATTAAAAAATTTATGGAGCTTGTGGTGCTCCCGAATATCAGTAACGAAGCAGACCGGGCCCGAGCGCAGGATGAACTGCCGCAGAGCGCAGCCGGCAAAACCATTATGACTACAGAGCCTAAATTTGTTCCGAATCAGGCGATGTCTGTTCATGTGTCAGACGGACTCGATGTGAATATAAGATTAGTAGATTGTGTAGGTTACACAGTGCCCGGCGCTAAAGGATATGAAGATGAAAACGGGCCGCGGATGATCAATACGCCTTGGTACGAAGAACCGATCCCATTTCATGAGGCTGCTGAAATCGGCACACGAAAAGTCATTCAAGAACACTCGACCATCGGAGTTGTCATTACGACAGACGGCACCATTGGAGATATCGCCAGAAGTGACTATATAGAGGCTGAAGAAAGAGTCATTGAAGAGCTGAAAGAGGTTGGCAAACCTTTTATTATGGTCATCAACTCAGTCAGGCCGTATCACCCGGAAACGGAAGCCATGCGCCAGGATTTAAGCGAAAAATATGATATCCCGGTATTGGCAATGAGTGTAGAGAGCATGCGGGAATCAGATGTGCTGAGTGTGCTCAGAGAGGCCCTCTACGAGTTTCCGGTGCTAGAAGTGAATGTCAATCTCCCAAGCTGGGTAATGGTGCTGAAAGAAAACCATTGGCTGCGTGAAAGCTATCAGGAGTCCGTGAAGGAAACGGTTAAGGATATTAAACGGCTCCGGGACGTAGACAGGGTTGTCGGCCAATTCAGCGAGTTTGAATTCATTGAAAGTGCCGGATTAGCCGGAATTGAGCTGGGCCAAGGGGTGGCAGAAATTGATTTGTACGCGCCTGATCATCTATATGATCAAATCCTAAAAGAAGTTGTGGGCGTCGAAATCAGAGGAAGAGACCATCTGCTTGAGCTCATGCAAGACTTCGCCCATGCGAAAACAGAATATGATCAAGTGTCTGATGCCTTAAAAATGGTCAAACAGACGGGATACGGCATTGCAGCGCCTGCTTTAGCTGATATGAGTCTCGATGAGCCGGAAATTATAAGGCAGGGCTCGCGATTCGGTGTGAGGCTGAAAGCTGTCGCTCCGTCGATCCATATGATCAAAGTCGATGTCGAAAGCGAATTCGCCCCGATTATCGGAACGGAAAAACAAAGTGAAGAGCTTGTACGCTATTTAATGCAGGACTTTGAGGATGATCCGCTCTCCATCTGGAATTCCGATATCTTCGGAAGGTCGCTGAGCTCAATTGTGAGAGAAGGGATTCAGGCAAAGCTGTCATTGATGCCTGAAAACGCACGGTATAAATTAAAAGAAACATTAGAAAGAATCATAAACGAAGGCTCTGGCGGCTTAATCGCCATCATCCTGTAATACCGGTAGACCTCTTTATAGAATGGGAGGTCTTTTTTCTTTGCTCTTAATAATGGAAAAGGATCAAGGAATAGGATGAAAAAAGGAAAAAAAGGAATATTCGTTCGGTAAATCACCTTAAATCCTTGACGAGCAAGGGATTGACGCTTTAAAATGCTTGATATGGCTTTTTATATGTGTTACTCTACATACAGAAATTCTTCACTTTGTTGGACAAACATTCCTCAGAGTGCAGTTTTTCTTAAAAAGCCGTTTAATTGTCTTTCTCTTACTTGCTCTCATTTTTTTCTGAGACAGGTTTAGAATCAGACTGAACTGTGAAGAAATGATAATAAACGAACTGAATGTATCCTTTTGGGAGGAGGTGAAAGGCATGAACAAAACAGAACTTATCAATGCGGTTGCAGAAGCAAGCGAATTGTCTAAAAAAGACGCTACAAAAGCAGTTGACTCTGTTTTTGATACGATCTTAGATGCACTTAAAAACGGTGATAAAATCCAACTGATCGGTTTTGGTAACTTCGAGGTGCGTGAACGTTCTGCACGTAAAGGACGCAACCCTCAAACAGGTGAAGAAATCGAAATTCCAGCAAGCAAAGTACCTGCTTTCAAACCAGGTAAAGCGCTTAAAGACGCAGTTGCCGGAAAATAATTGTGAATATAGATCGTGTATGCATCTAGCTTACATACACTTTATTTCTTCACAGAAAAGCCCCTTTCTAAGGGGCTTTTCATATTTCAAGAGCATGGGCTTCCTGACAGGGCATTCACTTTGCTTTTAGCGGGGCATATGTGCTAGAATCGAAATTAAATGTATTCATTGGTGGAGGACATAGAACATGAAAGAAGTTAATAAAGAGCAAATCGAACAAGCTGTTCGTCAAATTTTAGAAGCGATCGGAGAAGACCCGAATAGAGAAGGGCTTCTTGATACTCCGAAAAGAGTCGCAAAGATGTATGCCGAAGTATTCTCCGGCTTGAATGAAGATCCAAAAGAACATTTCCAGACTATCTTCGGTGAAAACCATGAGGAGCTTGTTCTTGTAAAAGATATCGCGTTTCATTCTATGTGTGAGCATCACCTTGTTCCCTTTTATGGAAAAGCACATGTTGCATATATCCCGCGAGGCGGAAAGGTCACAGGACTCAGCAAACTGGCACGTGCCGTTGAAGCCGTTGCAAAGCGCCCGCAGCTTCAGGAACGCATCACTTCTACAATTGCAGAAAGCATCGTAGAAACGCTTGATCCGCATGGCGTAATGGTAGTGGTTGAAGCGGAACACATGTGCATGACGATGCGCGGTGTAAGAAAACCGGGTGCGAAAACTGTGACTTCAGCAGTCAGAGGCGTTTTTAAAGATGATGCCGCTGCCCGTGCAGAAGTATTGGAACATATTAAACGCCAGGACTAATAAAGATAGAGGGTGCTATAAATGAACCAAAAGCATTCAAGTGATTTTGTCGTCATTAAAGCCGTTGAGGACGGAGTGAATGTGATCGGCCTGACAAGAGGAACAGACACAAAGTTTCACCATTCCGAAAAACTCGACAAGGGAGAAGTGATCATCGCTCAGTTTACAGAGCATACTTCTGCCATTAAAGTCAGAGGAGAGGCACTGATTCAAACCGCGTACGGAGAAATGAAAAGCGAAAAAAAATAAGCTGGCTGTCCCCGCTGTTAAAAGCAAATGCTCGCAAACAGCGGGAGGATACAGCCAATTTCTTTTTTTTATGCTATAATGATACCTGCGTAAGCGAATGAAAAGATAAAACTCATACATAGATTAAGAAATAAATGTGAATTTGGGGACAAGGGTGATATTTTTGCAAGACATCTACGGAACTTTAGCCAATCTGAACACGAAATTAAAACAAAAGCTGTCTCATCCTTATTTAGCGAAGCATATTTCCGCGCCGAAAATTGATGAGGATAAGCTTCTTCTTTTTCATGCTTTATTTGAAGAAGCTGACATAAAAAACAAAGACAGAGAAAATTATATTGTAACAGCGATGCTTGTACAAAGCGCCCTTGATACCCATGATGAAGTGACGACAGCTAGAGTCATAAAACGAGACGAAAACAAAAACCGCCAATTGACTGTTCTCGCGGGCGATTATTTCAGCGGGCTGTACTACTCTTTACTATCTGAAATGAAGGATATCTACATGATTCGGACGCTTGCTACAGCAATTAAAGAAATCAACGAACATAAAATTCGTCTGTATGACCGTTCTTTCAAGGACGAAAACGATTTTTTCGAAAGTGTCGGCATCGTTGAATCAGCTTTATTCCATCGTGTGGCGGAACACTTCAACCTTCCGCGCTGGAAAAAGCTGTCGAGTGATTTTTTTGTATTTAAGCGGCTTATGAACGGAAATGATGCATTTCTGGATGTGATCGGCAGTTTTATACAGCTGGGAAAAACAAAAGAAGAGATATTAGAAGATTGTTTTAAAAAAGCGAAAAACAGCATTGAGTCACTTCTGCCTCTAAATTCACCTATTCAGAACATTTTAATAAACCGTCTGAAGACAATCAGCCAAGATCAAACCTATCATCAGAAAGTGGAAGAAGGGTAAACCATTATGCAGGACTCAAAAGAACAGCGCGTACACGGAGTATTTGAAAAAATATATAAAAACTATGACCAAATGAACTCTGTCATCAGTTTTCAGCAGCATAAAAAATGGCGCGACAAAACGATGCGCATCATGAATGTAAAAGAAGGCGCAAAAGCACTTGATGTCTGCTGCGGAACGGCTGACTGGACGATCGCTCTTGCAAAAGCGGCCGGCAAAAGCGGCGAGATCAAGGGCTTGGATTTCAGTGAAAATATGCTGAGTGTCGGCGAGCAGAAAGTAAAAGACGGCGGATTCAGCCAAATTGAACTGCTGCACGGAAATGCGATGGAGCTTCCTTTTGATGATGATACATTTGATTATGTCACCATTGGCTTCGGACTCCGCAATGTCCCTGATTACTTGACTGTACTAAAAGAGATGAGACGTGTAGTGAAGCCAGGCGGGCAGGTGGTATGTCTGGAAACGTCCCAGCCGGAAATGTTCGGATTCAGACAGGCTTACTTTATGTACTTTAAGTATATTATGCCGTTTTTCGGGAAACTGTTTGCGAAGAGCTATAAAGAATATTCTTGGCTTCAAGAATCAGCCAGAGATTTCCCTGGAATGAAGGAACTGGCAGGCCTGTTTGAAGAGGCGGGCCTGAAAAATGTTAAATATCATTCGTTTACTGGCGGAGTCGCTGCCACGCATATCGGATGGAAATGAAAACACAGATGTTTGGGTGAATGATATGAAATTTAAAATGGCCTACTCTTTTTTAAATGACGATATTGATGTAATCGAAAGAGAACTTGAACAAACCGTACGTTCCGATTACCCGCTTTTAAGCGAGGCAGGTCTTCACCTGCTGCAGGCCGGAGGGAAACGTATTCGTCCTGTTTTCGTGCTGCTTTCCGGCATGTTTGGCGATTACGATATTAATAAGATTAAATATGTCGCCGTCACTCTGGAAATGATTCACATGGCATCTTTGGTTCATGATGATGTCATTGATGATGCGGAGCTTCGCCGAGGAAAACCGACAATCAAAGCAAAGTGGGACAATCGTATTGCGATGTACACAGGCGATTATATGCTTGCGGGATCTCTTGAAATGATGACGAGAATTAACGAACCGAAAGCCCATAGGATTTTGTCACAGACGATCGTTGAAGTTTGTCTAGGGGAAATTGAGCAGATCAAAGACAAATACAACATGGAACAAAATCTCAGAACGTATCTCCGCCGTATCAAAAGAAAAACGGCTCTCTTGATCGCGGTCAGCTGCCAGCTCGGTGCTATTGCGTCTGGAGCTGATGAGAAGATTCATAAGGCATTGTACTGGTTTGGGTATTACGTCGGCATGTCTTATCAGATTATTGATGATATTCTTGATTTTACTTCAACTGAAGAAGAGCTGGGTAAACCCGTTGGAGGAGATTTGCTTCAAGGAAACGTCACATTGCCAGTGCTGTATGCCCTGAAAAATCCTGCATTAAAAAACCAGCTTAAATTGATTAACAGTGAGACAACGCAGGAGCAGCTTGAACCAATCATTGAAGAAATCAAAAAAACAGATGCAATTGAAGCATCTATGGCAGTAAGCGAAATGTATCTGCAGAAAGCTTTTCAGAAATTAAACACGCTTCCTCGAGGGCGCGCACGCTCGTCTCTTGCAGCCATCGCAAAATATATCGGTAAAAGAAAATTTTAATTTTGTAGATATTAAGAAATTTCTCCGCCCCGGATTGATTAATTATCAGAAAGATGTTACGATTTCGGTGTGCAGTGTGAAAGCCTATACATACATAATGATGGGGTGGAGAATATGATGGAAAAGACTTTTATCATGGTGAAACCAGACGGTGTCCAACGTCAGCTCATTGGGGACATTTTATCTAGATTCGAACGTAAGGGCTTACAATTAGCTGGCGCCAAGTTAATGAGAGTGACTGAACAAATGGCTGAGAAACACTACGCCGAACATCAAGGTAAGCCTTTCTTCGGAGAGCTCGTTGAGTTTATTACTTCAGGACCTGTATTCGCAATGGTGTGGGAAGGCGAAAATGTCATTGAAGTGACGAGACAGCTGATCGGGAAAACAAACCCTAAAGAAGCTTTACCTGGTACGATTCGTGGGGATTATGGCATGTTTGTCGGAAAAAACATCATCCACGGCTCTGATTCTCTCGAAAGTGCAGAACGCGAGATTAACATTTTCTTTAAGAATGAAGAATTAGTATCATATCAGCAGCTTATGGCAGGCTGGATCTATTAATCATTGTGAAAATAAGCAACAGAGCCGGCAACATATAACGCCGCCGGTTTTTGTTCTGTTTTGTAAAGGTTTACATTAAAGTGAATAAAGGGTTGAATGGCAGTGTGCATCAGACCTCTGCCTTTCCCAACGATCTAAAATCAGCTGAAAAGCTGATTTTTTTATTGAAACAATACAATTTCCTGATAAAACAAGCTATACTAGGACAAAAAGACAGCGAGACTGGGAGAGTAGAGATGGATACATACAGCGTATTTACAACGAAATGGAAACAATTAACCGGAGTCGATTTAACACTATATAAAGAAGCACAAATGAAGAGAAGGCTAACGTCACTCTATGAGAAAAAGGGGTTCCAAAGCTTTAAGGACTTTGCTGCGGCATTGGAAAAGGATCAAGCTCTCTTAAATGAAACATTGGACAGAATGACGATCAATGTTTCAGAATTTTATCGTAATTATAAAAGATGGGAAGTTCTTGAGACTGCAATTCTGCCGTTAATCAAGACCTCTAGGCCTTTAAAAATTTGGAGTGCCGCCTGCTCAACGGGGGAGGAGCCATACACGCTTGCCATGCTTTTGGACCAGCAAAAAGGGCTTCCGGGCTATCAGATTTTAGCGACGGATATTGATGAAAAAGCATTGGAAAAAGCGAAAAAAGGCGTTTATCAGGAGCGGTCTTTACAGGAAGTGCCGCTATCTGTGAAAGATCGTTATTTTACGCAAAACGCAAATAGAAGTTATGAAGTGAAAACGGAAATCAAAAAGAATATTACATTCAAAAAGCACAATTTGCTGGCGGATCGTTATGAACAAGACTTTGACTTAATCGTGTGCCGCAATGTATTTATTTATTTTACAGAAAGCGCGAAGGAAGAGCTGTATTTAAAAATGGCACATAGCTTGAAGAAGAATGGAGTTCTTTTTGTCGGCAGCACCGAGCAAATCTTCAATCCCGAGAAATTTGGCCTAGTCCCAGCCGATACATTCTTTTATCAAAAAAGATAGACTGACTTTTTGCTGAAAAATATGTTATAGTAGTCTTACTTAAAAGCGTTAATGCGATGAAGGGAGAAGAAGTCATGAGATATTTAACAGCCGGAGAATCACACGGCCCCCAACTGACAACCATTATTGAGGGTGTACCTGCCGGGCTTTACATAACGGAGGAAGATATCAATTTTGAGCTTGCCAGACGCCAAAAAGGCCACGGCCGCGGCCGCCGCATGCAGATCGAAAAAGACCAGGCCAAAATTATGAGCGGGGTGCGCCATGCACGTACACTCGGTTCACCAATTGCTCTCGTAGTTGAAAATAACGATTGGAAGCATTGGACAAAAATCATGGGCGCCGCTCCAATTACAGAAGATGAAGAAAAGGAAATGAAGCGCCAGATTTCCAGACCTAGACCTGGGCACGCTGACTTAAACGGTGCAATTAAATATAATCATCGTGATATGAGAAATGTGCTTGAGCGTTCTTCAGCAAGGGAAACAACTGTCAGAGTGGCGGCAGGGGCTGTAGCTAAAAAGATTCTTTCTGAGCTTGGCATTAAGGTGGCGGGCCACGTGTTGCAAATTGGCGCTGTTAAAGCTGAAAAAACAGAATATACGTCAATTGAAGACCTGCAGCGCGTAACGGAAGAGTCTCCTGTCAGATGCTACGATGAAGAGGCAGGCAAAAAAATGATGGCTGCCATTGATGAAGCAAAGGCAAACGGAGATTCCATCGGCGGAATAGTAGAAGTCATTGTCGAGGGAATGCCGGTAGGCGTGGGCAGCTATGTCCATTATGACCGCAAACTGGATAGCAAGCTTGCTGCCGCTGTACTGTCAATTAATGCATTTAAAGGTGTGGAATTCGGGATCGGATTTGAGGCGGCAGGCCGAAATGGAAGCGAAGTCCATGACG
Source organism: Bacillus sp. PS95 (assembly GCF_037963565.1). Lineage (NCBI taxonomy): Bacteria > Bacillati > Bacillota > Bacilli > Caryophanales > Bacillaceae > Bacillus > Bacillus sp. PS95. Next base: position 2,287,537 of record NZ_CP150160.1, on the reverse strand, counting down.
AGATCATTTGGGACGAGGAAAAAGGATACACCCGTGCTACTAACAGACTTGGCGGACTGGAAGGCGGCATGACGACAGGGATGCCAATCGTTGTCCGAGGAGTCATGAAGCCGATTCCGACTTTGTATAAACCGCTGAAAAGTGTCGATATTGAAACGAAAGAACCGTTTTCCGCCAGCATTGAACGTTCAGACAGCTGTGCTGTTCCTGCGGCAAGTGTAGTCGCTGAAGCGGCTGTCGCTTGGGAAATTGCGAACGCAGTCGTTGAACAATTCGGATTAGATCAAATTGACCGCATTAGAGAAAATGTGGAGAATATGAGAAAACTGTCGAGGGAATTTTAATGAAGACACTGCATGTTCAAACTGCTTCCTCGTCATATCCTGTTTTTATCGGACAAGGTATCAGAAAAAAGGCTTGCGAACTATTAACCTCTTTAAACAGGCCTTTAACAAGGATTATGCTTGTCACGGATGAAGAAGTGGACCGCCTGTACGGTGATGAAATGCTCCATTTGCTGCAAGATAAATGGCCTGTGAAAAAAGTGACGGTACCGAGTGGAGAGCAGGCAAAATCCATGGACATGTACACAAAATTGCAGAGTGAAGCGATTCGTTTTCATTTGGATCGCTCCTCATGCATCATCGCATTCGGTGGCGGTGTTGTAGGGGACCTTGCCGGTTTTGTGGCTGCCACTTTTATGCGCGGCATTGATTTCATCCAAATGCCTACGACGCTCTTGGCGCATGACAGCGCAGTCGGAGGAAAAGTAGCCGTGAACCATCCGCTTGGAAAAAATCTAATCGGTGCGTTTTATCAGCCGAAAGCCGTGCTCTATGATACAGATTTCCTGCGTTCTCTGCCTGAAAAAGAGCTTAGGTCCGGAATGGCAGAAGTGATTAAACACGCTTTTATCTATGACAGAGCGTTTCTGGAGGAGCTGCTGAATATCCACTCACTGCGTGATATCACTAATGATCAGCTGAATGACATGATTTTTAAAGGCATTTCAATTAAAGCGTCTGTCGTTCAGCAGGATGAAAAAGAAGAGGGGATAAGAGCTTACTTAAACTTTGGGCATACGCTCGGTCATGCCGTTGAGGCGGAATATGGATACGGGCAGATCACTCACGGTGATGCCGTAGCCCTCGGAATGCAGTTTGCTTTATATATAAGCGAAAAGACTGTAGGCTGTGAAATGGACAGAAAACGTTTGGTCAGCTGGCTAAAAAGCCTGGGTTATCCAAGTCAAATCAGAAAAGAGACGGAAACTTCGGTTCTCTTGGACCGTATGATGAATGATAAGAAAACCCGTGGCGGGAAGATTCAGTTTATTGTGCTCAACGAATTAGGGAAAGTTGCTGATCATACATTTTCCAGAAATGAACTTGAGAGCTGGCTGAACATATGGCGATTGGAGGAGACATCATGATGATTCGCGGAATTCGCGGAGCAACTACAGTTGAACGGGATACTGAAGAAGAAATTTTACAAAAAACTAAACAGCTGTTAGAGAAAATCATAGAAGAAAATCATACAAAACCGGAAGATGTTGTTCAAATGCTTCTTTCGGCTACACCTGACTTGCACGCTGTTTTCCCGGCAAAAGCTGTTCGCGAGCTTTCAGGATGGCAGTATGTACCGGTAACATGTATGCAGGAAATGGACGTAACGGGCGGTCTGAAAAAGTGCATAAGAGTCATGATGACGGTCCAGACAGATGTCCCTCAGGATCAGATCAGACATGTATATTTAGAAAAAGCCGTCGTATTGAGGCCCGATTTATCATTGACAAAAAATACTGAATTGTAATACGATAAGAACAGCTTAGAAATACACAAGAGTGTGTATAAAGCAATTAGAATGAGTTGAGTTAGAGAATAGGGTAGCAGAGAATGAGTTTAGTTGAGCTGAGACATTATGTTTATTCTACCCAAAAGAAGTCTTTCTTTTGGGTTTATTTGTTATATAGTATTTTATCCTCTCATGCCATCTTCTCATTCTCCTTGCCATAAGGAGTGAGAGCAATGAATTTCCAATCAAACATTTCCGCATTTTTAGAGGACAGCTTGTCCCACCACACGATACCGATTGTGGAGACCTTCACAGTCGATACACTGACACCCATTCAAATGATAGAGAAGCTTGACAGGGAGATTACGTATCTTCTTGAAAGCAAGGACGATACATCCACTTGGTCCAGATATTCATTTATCGGCCTGAATCCATTTCTCACAATTAAAGAAGAGCAGGGCCGTTTTTCGGCCGCTGATCAGGACAGCAAATCTCTTTACACAGCAAATGAACTAAAAGAAGTGCTGAACTGGATGAATACCACATACAAAATCAAAACACCTCAGCTTGGCATTCCTTTTGTCGGCGGAGCTGTCGGGTACTTAAGCTATGATATGATCCCGCTGATTGAGCCTTCTGTTCCTTCGCATACAAAAGAAACAGACATGGAAAAGTGCATGCTGTTTGTTTGCCGGACATTAATTGCGTATGATCATGAAACCAAAAACGTCCACTTTATCCAATATGCAAGGCTCACTGGAGAGGAAACAGAAAACGAAAAAATGGATGTATTCCATCAAAATCATCTGGAGCTCCAAAATCTCATCGAAAAAATGATGGACCAAAAAAACATAAAAGAGCTGTTTCTCTCTGCTGATTCATACAAGACACCCAGCTTTGAGACGGTATCTTCTAATTATGAAAAATCGGCTTTTATGGCTGATGTAGAAAAAATCAAAAGCTATATAAAAGCAGGCGATATCTTCCAGGGTGTTTTATCACAAAAATTTGAGGTGCCGATAAAAGCAGATGCTTTTGAGTTATACCGAGTGCTTAGGATCGTCAATCCTTCGCCGTATATGTATTATATGAAACTGCTAGACAGAGAAATAGTCGGCAGCTCTCCGGAACGGTTAATACACGTTCAAGACGGGCACTTAGAAATCCATCCGATTGCCGGTACGAGAAAACGCGGCGCAGACAAAGCTGAAGATGAGAGACTGAAGGTTGAGCTGATGAAGGATGAAAAAGAAAAGGCGGAGCATTACATGCTCGTTGATCTTGCCCGAAACGATATCGGCAGAGTAGCAGAGTATGGTTCTGTTTCTGTGCCGGAGTTCACAAAAATTGTCTCCTTTTCACATGTCATGCACATTATCTCGGTGGTTACAGGCCGATTGAAAAAAGGGGTTCATCCTGTCGATGCACTGATGTCTGCTTTCCCGGCGGGGACTTTAACAGGCGCACCCAAAATCCGTGCCATGCAGCTTTTGCAAGAGCTCGAGCCAACACCGAGAGAGACATACGGAGGGTGTATTGCCTACATTGGGTTTGACGGGAATATCGACTCTTGTATTACGATTCGCACGATGAGTGTAAAGAACGGCGTTGCATCGATACAGGCAGGTGCTGGCATTGTTGCTGATTCTGTTCCGGAAGCCGAATACGAAGAAAGCTGTAATAAAGCCGGTGCGCTGCTGAAAACGATTCATATTGCAGAAGACATGTTTCATAGCAAGGAGGATAAAGCTGATGAACAGATTTCTACAATTGTGCGTTGACGGAAAAACCCTTACTGCCGGTGAGGCTGAAACGCTGATGAATATGATGATGGCAGCGGAAATGACTCCTTCTGAAATGGGCGGTATATTGTCTATTCTTGCTCATCGGGGGGAGACGCCAGAAGAGCTTGCGGGTTTTGTGAAGGCAATGCGGGCACACGCTCTTACAGTCGATGGACTTCCTGATATTGTTGATACATGCGGAACAGGGGGAGACGGTATTTCCACTTTTAATATCTCAACGGCCTCGGCAATTGTTGCCTCGGCAGCTGGCGCGAAAATCGCTAAGCATGGCAATCGCTCTGTCTCTTCTAAAAGCGGAAGCGCTGATGTTTTAGAGGAGCTAGAGGTTTCTATTCAAACCACTCCCGAAAAGGTCAAAAGCAGCATTGAAACAAACAACATGGGATTTCTTTTTGCGCCGCTTTACTATTCGTCTATGAAACATGTAGCAGGTACTAGAAAAGAGCTAGGTTTCAGAACGGTATTTAATCTGCTTGGGCCGCTCAGCAATCCTTTACGGGCGAAGCGTCAGGTGATTGGGGTCTATTCTGTTGAAAAAGCTGGACTGATGGCAAGCGCACTGGAGACGTTTCAGCCGAAGCACGTTATGTTTGTATCAAGCCGTGACGGTTTAGATGAGCTTTCAATTACAGCACCGACCGACGTGATTGAATTAAAGGACGGAGAGCGCCGGGAATATACCGTTTCACCCGAAGATTTCGGTTTCACAAATGGCAGACTTGAAGATTTACAGGTGCAGTCTCCGAAAGAGAGCGCTTATCTCATTCAGAATATTTTTGAAAATAAAAGCAGCAGTTCCGCTTTATCTATTACGGCTTTTAATGCGGGTGCTGCGATTTACACGGCGGGAATTACCGCCTCACTGAAGGAAGGAACGGAGCTGGCGTTAGAGACGATTACAAGCGGAGGCGCTGCCGCGCAGCTTGAACGACTGAAGCAGAAAGAGGAAGAGATCTATGCTTGAAAAAATCATCAAACAAAAGAAAGAAGAAGTGAAAACACTGGTTTTGCCGGTAGAGCAGCCTTTCGAGAAACGTTCATTTAAGGAGGCGCTGGCAAGCCCGAATCGGTTTATCGGGTTGATTGCCGAAGTGAAGAAAGCATCGCCGTCAAAAGGGCTTATTAAAGAGGATTTTGTGCCTGTGCAGATTGCAAAAGACTATGAGGCTGCGAAGGCAGATGCGATTTCCGTTTTAACAGACACTCCGTTTTTTCAAGGGGAAAACAGCTATTTATCAGACGTAAAGCGTGCTGTTTCGATTCCTGTACTTAGAAAAGATTTTATTATTGATTCTCTTCAAGTAGAGGAATCAAGAAGAATCGGAGCGGATGCCATATTGTTAATCGGCGAGGTGCTTGATCCCTTACACCTTCATGAATTATATCTTGAAGCAGGTGAAAAGGGGATGGACGTGTTAGTGGAGGTTCATGATGCATCAACGCTAGAACAAATATTGAAAGTGTTCACACCCGACATTCTCGGTGTAAATAATCGAAACCTAAAAACGTTTGAAACATCTGTAAAGCAGACAGAACAAATCGCATCTCTCGTTCCGAAAGAATCCTTGCTTGTCAGCGAAAGCGGAATCGGTTCTTTAGAACATTTAACATTTGTCAATGAACACGGGGCGCGAGCTGTACTTATCGGTGAATCATTGATGAGACAAACTTCTCAGCGTAAAGCAATCCATGCTTTGTTTAGGGAGTGAGGTTGTGAAGAAACCGGCATTAAAATATTGTGGTATTCGGTCACTAAAGGATTTGCAGCTTGCGGCGGAATCACAGGCTGATTACCTAGGATTTATTTTTGCTGAAAGCAAACGAAAAGTATCTCCGCAAGATGTGAAAAAATGGCTGAACCAAGCTCGTGTCGAAAAACAGGTTGCAGGTGTTTTTGTTAATGAATCAATAGAGACGATGTCACGTATTGCCAAGAGCTTGAAGCTCGACGTCATTCAGCTTCACGGTGATGAAAAACCGGCGGATGCTGATGCTCTTCGCAAGCTGACAGGCTGTGAAATATGGAAGGCGCTTCACCATCAAGGTAACACAACTCAAGAAATAGCCCGCTTTAAAGATAATGTTGACGGCTTTGTGATTGATTCATCTGTAAAAGGGTCTAGAGGCGGAACTGGTGTTGCATTTTCTTGGGAATGTGTGCCGGAATATCAGCAGGCGGCTATTGGTAAACGCTGCTTTATCGCTGGCGGCGTGAATCCGGATAGCATCACCAGCCTATTGAAATGGCAGCCAGAAGGAATTGACCTTGCCAGCGGAATTGAAAAAAACGGACAAAAAGATCAGAATCTGATGAGTCTTTTAGAAGAAAGGATGAACCGATATGTATCCATATCCGAATGAAATAGGCAGATACGGTGATTTTGGCGGAAAGTTTGTTCCGGAAACACTCATGCAGCCGTTAGATGAAATAGAAACAGCATTTAAACAAATCAAGGATGATCCCGCTTTTCGTGAAGAGTATTATAAGCTGTTAAAGGACTATTCCGGACGGCCGACTGCATTAACATACGCTGATCGAGTCACTGAATACTTAGGCGGCGCGAAAATCTATTTGAAACGAGAAGATTTAAACCATACAGGTTCTCATAAAATCAATAATGCGCTAGGTCAAGCGCTGCTTGCTAAAAAAATGGGCAAAACGAAAATCATTGCTGAAACCGGTGCCGGCCAGCATGGTGTTGCCGCTGCAACAGTTGCAGCCAAATTCGGCTTTTCCTGTACTGTGTTTATGGGTGAAGAGGATGTTGCCCGCCAGTCTCTGAACGTTTTCCGCATGAAGCTTCTTGGAGCGGAGGTAGTGCCTGTAACAAGCGGAAACGGAACATTGAAGGATGCCACAAATGAGGCGATCCGGTACTGGGTTCAGCATTGTGAGGATCACTTTTATATGATTGGATCAGTTGTCGGCCCGCATCCTTATCCGCAAGTGGTCCGTGAATTTCAAAAAATGATCGGAGAGGAAGCGAAGGATCAGTTGAAACGTATTGAAGGCACTCTGCCTGATAAAGTAGTGGCATGTGTAGGCGGAGGAAGCAATGCGATGGGTATGTTTCAGGCATTTTTAAATGAAGATGTTGAACTGATCGGCGCTGAAGCAGCAGGAAAAGGAATTGATACGCCTCTTCATGCCGCCACTATTTCGAAAGGAACCGTAGGGGTTATTCACGGTTCATTGACTTATCTCATTCAGGATGAGTTCGGGCAAATTATTGAGCCCTACTCTATTTCAGCCGGTCTCGACTATCCTGGAATCGGTCCGGAGCATGCATACTTGCATAAGAGCGGCCGTGTCACTTATGACAGTATCACTGATGAAGAAGCGGTGGATGCATTAAAGCTTTTGTCAGAAAAAGAGGGGATTTTGCCGGCAATCGAATCTGCCCATGCGTTAGCGAAAGCATTCAAACTCGCCAAAGGAATGGATCGCGGTCAACTCATTCTCGTCTGTTTATCAGGCCGGGGAGACAAGGATGTCAACACATTAATGAAGGTATTGGAAGAAGAGGTGAAAGCCCATGTTTAAATTGGATCTTCAACCATCAGAAAAATTGTTTATCCCGTTTATTACGGCGGGCGATCCAGTTCCTGAGGTTTCGATTGAACTGGCGAAGTCACTCCAAAAAGCAGGCGCCACAGCATTGGAGCTTGGTGTTGCATACTCTGACCCGCTTGCAGACGGTCCGGTGATCCAGCGGGCTTCAAAGCGGGCACTTGATCAAGGAATGAATATCGTAAAGGCAATCGAATTAGGCGGAGAAATGAAAAAAAACGGAGTGAATATTCCGATTATCCTCTTTACGTATTATAATCCTGTGTTACAATTGAACAAAGAATACTTTTTCGCTTTACTGCGGGAAAATCATATTGACGGTCTGCTTGTTCCGGATCTGCCACTAGAAGAAAGCAACAGCCTTCAAGAGGAATGTAAAAGCCATGAGGTGACGTATATTTCTTTGGTTGCGCCGACAAGCGAAAGCCGTTTGAAAACCATTATTGAACAAGCCGAGGGCTTCGTCTACTGTGTGTCTTCTCTGGGTGTGACCGGTGTCCGCAATGAGTTCAATTCATCCGTGTACCCGTTCATTCGGACAGTGAAGAATCTCAGCACTGTTCCGGTCGCTGTAGGGTTCGGTATATCAAACCGTGAACAGGTCATAAAGATGAATGAAATTAGTGACGGTGTCGTAGTGGGAAGTGCGCTCGTCAGAAAAATAGAAGAATTAAAGGACCGGCTCATCAGCGCTGAAACGAGAAATCAGGCGTTGCAGGAGTTTGAGGATTATGCAATGGCGTTTAGCGGCTTGTACAGTTTAAAATGAGGTGACTGATTTGCGTATCAAAGAACATTTAAAACAGCTGAAGCCTTATCAGCCTGGAAAGCCGATTGAAGCAGTGAAATCAGAATATGGCTTGGATAAAGTTGTGAAGCTTGCTTCAAACGAGAATCCTTACGGCTGTTCAGAGGCTGCAAAAGAGGCGCTTCATCATGAGATTCAACAGCTAGCCCTTTACCCGGACGGGTATAGCGCCGCTTTGCGGACAAGGCTCAGTAAGCACCTCAATGTCAGCGAAACATCACTTATTTTCGGCAACGGTTCTGATGAAATCATACAGATCATCTGCCGGGCATTTTTAAACGATAAAACAAACACGGTTACTGCTGCCCCCACTTTTCCGCAATATAAACATAATGCGGTTATTGAAGGTGCTGAAGTACGTGAAATTGCACTTCGTCCCGACGGCTCACATGATTTAGACGCCATGTTAGAAGCCATCGACGAACAGACACAAGTCGTTTGGATATGCAGCCCGAATAATCCGACTGGCACTTATACATCTGAAGGAGAATTACTCGCATTTCTGGAGCGCGTTCCTTCTCGTGTCCTTGTCGTTCTTGACGAAGCATATTATGAATATGTAACAGCAGAGGATTACCCGGAAACCGTGCCGCTCTTAAGCAAGTATTCCAATTTGATGATTTTGCGCACATTTTCAAAGGCATACGGTCTGGCAGCGCTCAGAGTCGGATACGGAATTGCTGACGAGAACCTGATTCGCCAGATTGAGCCGGCGAGAGAGCCGTTTAATACCAGCCGTCTGGGCCAGGCTGCGGCGATTGCAGCACTTGATGATCAAGCGTTTATTGCTTCCTGTGTCGAGCAAAATAATGCAGGCCTTCAGCAGTATTATGATTTTGCGAAAACTCATGGTTTAAAGTGCTACCCTTCACAGACAAATTTTGTGTTAATTGACTTTAAACGTCCTGCTGATGAACTGTTTCAGGCTCTGCTGGAAAAAGGCTATATCGTCCGGTCAGGAAACGCATTAGGTTTCCCGACATCACTCCGGATTACGATCGGAACAAAAGAGCAAAATGAAGAAATACTTGCCATTTTAGCTGAAATTTTATAAGAGGTGATCAAATATCACCTCTTTAGTCTATAAACCAGGTGATGACGTATGAATCAAATGAAAGATACAATATTGCTCGCCGGTCTCGGATTGATAGGCGGTTCGATTGCCCTAGCCATCAAAAAAAATCATCCCGGCAAACGGATTATCGGAATCGACATCTCTGATGAACAGGCGGTAGCGGCATTAAAATTAGGCGTGATAGACGATCGTGCTGATTCGTTTATTAGCGGTGTGAAAGAGGCAGCTACAGTAATCATTGCGACACCTGTTGAACAAACACTGGTTATGCTTGAAGAGCTGGCTCATTCAGGAATTGAACATGAGCTTTTGATTACGGATGTAGGAAGCACAAAGCAAAAAGTGGTTGATTACGCTGATCAAGTGCTGCCTAGCCGCTATCAATTTGTCGGAGGGCATCCGATGGCGGGTTCACATAAATCAGGAGTGGCCGCTGCGAAGGAGTTCCTGTTTGAAAATGCATTTTATATTTTAACGCCAGGCCAGAAAACGGACAAACAAGCTGTGGAACAGTTAAAAAACCTGCTGAAGGGGACGAATGCCCATTTTGTGGAAATGTCGCCCGAGGAGCATGATGGCGTTACAAGTGTAATCAGTCATTTTCCGCATATTGTAGCAGCCAGTCTTGTTCACCAAACCCATCATTCGGAAAACCTGTATCCGCTTGTTAAGCGTTTTGCTGCCGGCGGATTCAGAGATATTACAAGAATTGCATCAAGCAGCCCGGCAATGTGGCGGGATATTTTATTACATAATAAAGATAAAATCTTAGACCGTTTTGATGAGTGGATTCGTGAAATTGACAAGATCCGTACATATGTAGAACAAGAAGATGCGGAAAATCTATTTCGTTATTTTAAAACAGCCAAGGATTATCGCGACGGGCTGCCGCTTCGGCAGAAGGGAGCGATACCTGCATTTTATGATTTATATGTGGATGTACCCGATCATCCGGGTGTAATATCCGAGATAACAGCGATCTTAGCTGCGGAGCGCATCAGTATCACGAATATCCGCATTATCGAAACACGAGAGGATATTAACGGGATTTTAAGGATCAGTTTTCAGTCTGATGACGACCGCAAAAGGGCAGAACAATGCATTGAAGCCCGGGCGGAATATGAAACTTTTTATGCTGATTGAGGTGGAAAAAATGAAACGAGAAAAGGTGCAGACCTTACATGGAGAAATACATATTCCCGGTGATAAATCCATTTCTCACCGCTCTGTTATGTTTGGCGCGCTAGCGGCAGGCACAACAACAGTTAAAAACTTTCTGCCGGGAGCAGATTGTCTGAGCACGATCGATTGCTTTAGAAAAATGGGTGTTCACATTGAGCAAAGCAGCAGCGATGTCGTGATTCACGGAAAAGGAATCGATGCCCTGAAAGAGCCAGAAAGCCTTTTAGATGTCGGGAATTCAGGTACAACGATTCGCCTGATGCTCGGAATATTGGCGGGCCGTCCTTTTTACAGCGCGGTAGCCGGAGATGAGAGCATTGCGAAGCGCCCAATGAAGCGTGTGACTGAGCCTTTGAAAAAAATGGGGGCTAAAATCGACGGCAGAGCCGGCGGAGAGTTTACACCGCTGTCAGTGAGCGGCGCTTCATTAAAAGGAATTGATTATGTATCACCTGTTGCAAGCGCGCAAATTAAATCTGCTGTTTTGCTGGCCGGATTACAGGCTGAGGGCACAACAACTGTCACAGAGCCCCATAAATCTCGGGACCACACTGAGCGGATGCTTTCTGCTTTTGGCGTTAAGCTTTCTGAAGATCAAACGAGTGTTTCCATTGCTGGTGGCCAGAAACTGACAGCTGCTGATATTTTTGTTCCTGGAGACATTTCTTCAGCCGCGTTTTTCCTTGCTGCTGGCGCGATGGTTCCAAACAGCAGAATTGTATTGAAAAACGTAGGTTTAAATCCGACTCGGACAGGTATTATTGACGTCCTTCAAAACATGGGGGCAAAACTTGAAATCAAACCATCTGCTGATAGCGGTGCAGAGCCTTATGGAGATTTGATTATAGAAACGTCATCTCTAAAAGCAGTTGAAATCGGAGGAGATATCATTCCGCGTTTAATTGATGAGATCCCTATCATCGCGCTTCTTGCGACTCAGGCGGAAGGAACTACCGTTATTAAGGACGCGGCAGAGCTAAAAGTGAAAGAAACAAACCGTATTGATACTGTTGTTTCTGAGCTTCGCAAGCTGGGTGCTGAAATTGAACCGACAGCAGATGGAATGAAGGTTTATGGCAAACAAACGTTGAAAGGCGGCGCTGCAGTGTCCAGCCACGGAGATCATCGAATCGGAATGATGCTTGGTATTGCTTCCTGTATAACGGAGGAGCCGATTGAAATCGAGCACACGGATGCCATTCACGTTTCTTATCCAACCTTCTTCGAGCATTTAAATAAGCTTTCTAAAAAATCCTGAAGTTTTACTTCAGGATTTTTTATGCAGATCATAATTCGAGGCGAAAAAACATAGCTTGTCTTATAGAACGGATAGAAAAACGAAAAGGGGGGATGTGCTTTACTTACAAGCCGGCAGGTCAAAGAGCTGCTTTACTGTACAGAGGGCGATCTTCCTTTTTTCATTTTCTATCTCAAGATCTTTTGGTAAACTAATAAGACTCAATAATTCCCTTCCGTACAGAAGCATCTTATTTGCCGGGGGCATTCGTCTGAATTATGATAAGATTAACCCGAACAAATAAAGCTTTTTTTGTATGGTTGATGTTGTATAGGAAAAGAAAGGACCGGTCCGATTTGAATACATTGATTCAAGAAGCCATAAAATTAGTTGAAGCAGGTGAAACAGAAAAAGGCCTCAACACGCTCTCGAAGGCTGAAAAACAGCTGCATGATGAAGATAAAGCCATTGCAGCCCAGCTTTATTACGAGTGGGGCGATGTAGAAAAAGCCATTTCACTGATTAGTGATCTACATGATTTATATCCAAATGAAACAGAACTGACGAATTTCTACGCTGAACTTTTAATAGATATTGACGAAGAAGAAAAAGCCCTCGCTGTGCTGGAGACTATTCCGGAAACAGATCCATCATATCCGGAAAGTTTGCTGCTTATGGCGGATCTTTATCAGATGCAGGGGTTATTCGAAGTCAGTGAACAAAAGCTTTTCCAGGCAAAGTCCATTCTGGACAATGAACCTGTTATTGATTTTGCACTGGGAGAACTTTACTTTGCTCAGGGAGCCTATGCAAAAGCGGTTCAATATTTTAAAACAACGGCTGAGGAGCAGAGTGAGATCGGGGGCGTTAATGTCCATCAAAGACTGGCAGAATCGTTAAGTGCCTCAGGTGAATTTGAGGATGCCATTCCATGGTATGAGAAAGCTGTCGATGAGAATCCTGATCCTAATACGATTTTCGGCTATGGTTTTACAGCCTTACAGGCGGGGCTTGTGAAAACAGCTATTAAGCAGCTGTCTGATTTAAAGGAGCTTGATCCATCTTATACTTCACTTTATATGCCGCTCTCGAAAAGCTATGAAGCTGAAGGAATGTATGAAGAGGCATTAAAAACGGCAAAAGAGGGGATCAGATATGATGAATATAACAAAGAACTTTTCCTTTATGCCGCCAAAATGGCCTTAAAAATCGGGAAGTCAGAAGAGGGGAAGAAGCTGCTTCAGGAGGCGCTTGCGCTTGATCCGGGCTTTGTCGAGGCCCTTCATACACTTCTTGCCGTGTATCACAAAGAAGAGGATTATGATCAGATCATTGATCTTATTCAAGAGGTTCGAAGCTACGGTGAAGAAGATCCTAAATACAATTGGTATCTTGCAAGCGCATATACTGAATTAGAGCAATACGAGGAAGCAAAACAATCCTTTGAGGCTGCCTATCTTCATTACCGGGAGGATAGAGATTTCTTATATGAATACGCAAGCTTCCTATTAGAAGAAGGCCTTCAAAAAGAAGCGCTGCCGCTTTTGAAAAAGGTTCTTGAAATGGACGGAGCCAATGAAGAGCTTGAAGAAACGATTTTGCGAATCGAGGATGAATTTTCTAGATAAGCAGGAATATTAACCATTCATGTGGAACATATAAGTATATAGATTATACGAACGATAGAGGAGGGAATTACATGCAGACCCCTGTTTCTGTCAATGAGAAAAAAGATTTTATCCGTTGGTTTTTAAACCATTATCAGTTAAAGCGCCGAGAGTGCGTTTGGATCTTGAACTACTTAATGAGCCATGATTCTCTCATGGAGAAGGTTCATTTTGTGGAGCAGGCTGAATTTTGCCCGAGAGGCATTATAATGTCAACACATTGTGTTGAAGAAGTTCCGTTCCGGTTCTATAAAGAGAATGTCATGACTACCGACGCGGAAAAATCTTTTCATGATATTAGATTAAATAAACAGCAGGATTTGTTTATCCAGCTTAATTTCCGTTCGGCTTACAGCTCACCTGAATATGCGGCGGTGCTGGAGTCCAACCCGCATATTCCGAAAAACCTTTTTGAGAATAAAAAAGATCAGGGATTGGCGGAACAGATTTTAGAGCACGCTATTTCCACATTCCAAAGAGAAAAATTATTAAAAGACATTGACGACGCGTTAGATCGTCATGATAAAGAGGCATTTGAACAATTATCGCGCCAATTAAATCAGCTCACATAATATGACCAGCCTTGCAGTGAATTGCAAGGCTTGTTGCCGTAAAGGGGGAGAACCATGAGGTGGAGAATCACTGATGCCAAGGACTATTTACAAGCTAAGGATTACATTGATACCGCTGTCATACCATTAATTAACATAAGGGTTAATAACCATTTTAAAATGGCGGCGGAGAAAGGCGAGTTTACGCAGCTTCTTTCAGAAGAACTTGAAAGGCAGTTAAAGGGACGGGTATATTTACTTCCTCCTTATACATATGTTGATAGAAATGAAATAACCGTTCAAGGGCTTAAGGATTTGCGGGAAGAGCTGATAACGGAATTTCCGCATGTTGTCCTGCTCACATCTGACGAAAGTTGGAGTGCTGAGGAGGCGTTAGGCAAAATGATTGTTACACCGTCTGTTCCATTAGAGCATTTAAATGACTCTTTAAAAAGAAAAATATTGGATGAACGCACTGCTGAAATTTTGAACGTTTTGTTACAGTTATGGAGCACTTCATAAAAACACTTACATTTCCTTATAAACAATATTTTGGCTATATTGACCTTGCTGAGAGATTCATATATTATGAGGGTGTCTAGAGTTATTGCAATATTTTCTATTTTAGTCAGTTTGCAGGGGTGACCTAGAGGGGGGAGAAGAGATGGGCGGAAAACATGATATATCCAGACGTCAATTTTTGAATTACACGCTCACAGGCGTAGGAGGTTTTATGGCGGCTAGTATGCTCATGCCTATGGTTCGCTTCGCACTCGACCCGGTATTAAAATCGACAGGGAAGCAGGATATGGTTCAGGTTGTCAGCGTTGATGAGTTGACAAAAGAGCCGCAGCGCTTTGATTTTAAAATTAATCAAGTCGATGCCTGGTATGAGTCAGAAGAGTCAAGATCAGCCTGGGTCTTCAAAAACGGGGATGAAATTGTAGCACTTTCGCCAATTTGTAAGCATTTAGGGTGTACGGTGAACTGGAATAGTGATCCTAAAAACCCGAATAAATTCTTTTGTCCATGCCATTACGGACTCTATGAAAAGGACGGCACCAATGTCCCTGGCACGCCGCCGCTTGCGCCTCTTGATCATTATGAGCAAGAAGTAAAAGACGGCTTCCTGTATCTTGGAAAAGCAAAGCCTAAGGGGGAAGGGTGACATGCTGAACAAAATTTATGACTGGGTAGACGAGCGGCTTGATATTACACCGATGTGGAGGGATATTGCCGATCACGAAGTACCGGAACATGTGAATCCCGCCCATCATTTCTCTGCGTTTGTGTATTGCTTTGGGGGACTGACGTTTTTTGTAACCGTTATCCAAGTATTATCTGGAATGTTTTTAACGATGTATTATGTGCCTGATATCAAAAATGCCTGGGAATCGGTATATTATTTGCAAAATGAAGTGGCATTCGGCCAGATTGTCAGGGGGATGCACCACTGGGGTGCGAGTCTGGTCATTGTGATGATGTTTTTACATACGCTGAGGGTCTTTTTCCAAGGCGCGTATAAAAAACCGCGCGAGCTGAACTGGATTGTCGGTGTGCTGATCTTCTTTGTTATGCTCGGTCTTGGCTTTACAGGCTACTTGCTTCCTTGGGATATGAAGGCTCTGTTTGCAACAAAAGTCGGGCTGCAGATCGCCGAAGCCACGCCTTTGATCGGAACGCAAGTTAAAACGCTCCTTGCAGGGCATCCGGATATTGTAGGCGCCCAAACGCTGACTAGGTTTTTTGCGATCCATGTATTTTTTCTTCCTGCCGCATTGTTCGGGCTGATGGCTGCACATTTTATTATGATCCGGAAGCAGGGGATTTCAGGACCGCTTTAAACTCTTGATCTGCGAATAAAAGGGAGGGGATGACATGCACCGGGGCAAAGGGATGAAATTTGTAGGCGACTCAAGGATACCGGCTGAAAAAAAGCCGAATATACCGAAGGATTATTCGGAGTATCCGGGTAAAACAGAGGCTTTCTGGCCAAATTTCTTGTTAAAGGAATGGATGGTTGGAGCTGTCTTTCTCATCGGTTTTCTCGTTTTGACGATTGTGCATCAGCCGCCTTTAGAGCGGATGGCGGACCCGACTGATACTGGTTATATTCCGCTGCCGGATTGGTATTTTCTTTTCTTATACCAGCTGTTGAAGTATGAATACGCCGCCGGAAGCTTTACAGTGGTCGGCGCCATGATTATGCCAGGTCTCGCTTTTGGGGCCCTGCTTTTGGCCCCATTTCTAGACAGAGGGACAGAAAGAAGGCCGTGGAAGCGTCCGGTCGCTGTCGGTATGATGCTTCTGGCCATTTCCGCTGCTGTATTTTTGACGTGGCAGTCAGTTGCTACTCATGACTGGGCCAAGGCAGAAGAACAGGGAAAAATTACAAAAGAAGCCGACATTGACACCAATGCAGAAGGATATAAGGTTTTTAAGGAACAGGGCTGTATTTCTTGCCATGGGGATAACCTTCAGGGAGGAGCGGCCGGGCCTTCATTGGTTGACAGCGGGCTGAAACCGGATGAAATCAAAAAAATCGCTGTAGAAGGGAAAGGCAAAATGCCGGCGGGTGTGTTCAAAGGAAATGATAAGCAGCTCGAAGAACTTGCAAAATTTATTTCTGAAACAACCGCAAAATAACGTATTGTGAATTGTCAAATGGAAGGATATACTTTTATTATCAAAAGCTGACCCGGCGTCAGCTTTTTTATATGGACATATTATTTTTACAGACTGAGAGTTGATTCGATGTGAAATGGTTTCAATATGTATTAGGGCAGCGGCCGATGCTTATTCTTGTCTTAGCCATTAATTTTCTGGGAACGGTTTACGGCTACTATTGGTACTTGCCGCAGCTTTTGGAGACACCGGCACGTTTCCTGATTTTTGTTCCGGACAGTCCGACAGCAACGTTTTTCTTTCTGTTTGTGCTGCTTGCCTTTCTCATGAAACGGAATGCTCCGTTCTTTGAGGCGCTTGCGCTAGTTACCCTCGTAAAGTATGGCCTATGGGCGGTGGCTATGAATTTTCTTGTGCTTGCAGTAACTGGTGACTTGCCGTGGGAGGGCTACATGCTAATTGCTTCGCATTTTGCAATGGCAGTTCAAGGCGTATTATACAGTCCGTATTTTCGTTTTTCATTTTGGCATCTTGCAATTGTTGCAGTCTGGACACTGCATAACGATGTCATTGACTACTTGTTTGATATGATGCCGCAATACTCTATGCTTTCTGATTATATGACTGAAATAGGATACGGAACATTTTGGCTAAGCATCTTTTCAATCGCGCTTGCTTACTTTCTTGTGGTCTCAAAAAAGCAAACGAAGCTTGATCTGATGTAAAGACAATGTTGGTCTATCCTTGTCCCTTTCTTCATATTCTGTAAGGAGAGAGAGTGGGAGGGACCTGCATGAAACGAAAGCTGACGATCTGTTTGTTGATTGCACTTATTTTTTATAATGGAAATGCCAAGGCTGCAGAGCGGGGAAGCCTCGAGGAATTGAATGATTTATCCGATACAGTCTTTCAAATGACCCGACAGGCGAAATATGAAGAGGCGCTTCAAGTCTTGGAGTATTTTGAAAAAACATTAAAATCCGCTGAGAAAAAACAGCAAGACCCCATGCTAACGGGAGCCCAAATTCGTCAAATCACATTGGGCTATAATGATATGGTTCGGAGTTTAAAGCAAGCTGATACATCAGACACACAAAAACTCAGAGCAGCCGCGCAGTTCAGAATGCTGATGGATGCGGTTGACAATCGGTCGGACCCGCTTTGGGGCTCACTGGAAAAACCGATTATGGAAGCTTTTACTGAGCTGAAGCGAGATGTCCAGAAGAATGGAAGCACAAGCTTTCATGAAAAATGGAATGAATTTATCAGTTTATATGACTTGATTTACCCCAGTCTTACAATCGATGTATCAGAGGATCAGCTTGAAACAGTCGGAAAACATATAGATGTTATTGAGCAAGAGGAATTTCAGCAAATGACAGAGAGCACAAAGCTTGAACGGCTTTCCCTTCTTCAGCATGACCTGAAAAATGTGTTTGACAGGGTGGAGGAGGATGATGCCGATCCGTCTTTACTCTGGGTGATGATTACAACCGGCAGTATCATCATTACTGCTCTTACCTATGTCGGTTACAGAAAGTACAAGGCGGAAAAAAACAAGCTGAAAAAAAGGGACTACCCTAAATAAGGATGAGGGGCGGCGGTCAGCCGCCTTTTTTCTATTACATGTCAGCGCGGAAGCGGATTTTTATTTTCATCAAGCGTAAATCCTTCTCCGAGCACATCGTGAACATCGCTTACCGCTACAAAGGCATGGGGATCAATGGAGTTAATCACGCTTTTCAGCATCACCAATTCGTTTTTCGGCACCACACAATAAAGTACATCTATATCCTCTTTTGTGTAGGAACCTTGTCCTTTCAAAATGGTGACGCCCCGTTCCATTTCTTCAAGAATCTTTTTCTGAATCAGGTCGTTTTTCGAAGAGATGATCGTAGCGCCTTTAGCAGCGTATCCGCCTTCCTGAATAAAATCGATTAATCTTGCCGCTACAAATACAGCTACCAGCGTATACATTGCTTCTTTATAGGAGAGATAAGTAAGCAAAGACAAAATGATGACGCAAGCATCGAAAGCAAACATCGTTCTGCCCATCGGGATCCCAAAATACTTATTCACTAAACGTGCGATGATATCAACACCGCCTGTTGTACCGCCGAACTTGAAAATAATTCCCAGTCCGGCTCCGATGAATACGCCGGCAAATAAAGCGGCGAGCACTAAGTCGTGCTGAAGGGGCATATGGATTTCATATCGCTGAAAGATGCTGAGGAACAAAGACAATGCTACAGTGCCGACAAGGGTATAAACAAACATTGTCCTGCCGAGCAAACGCCAGCCAATAAAAAAAATCGGAATGTTCAACACCAGGTTCGAGATAGAGGGGCTGATGTGGAAAAGGGCATAAAGCAAAAGTGTAATACCTGTAAAACCGCCCTCAGCCAGATTGTTCTGCATATTGAAATGAACCAAGCCAAATGAAAAAATTGCCGCTCCGATTAAAATAAAAAATATGTTTTTTAATCTAATTTCTCCAAGCATCACACAAAACCCCTTTTCCTTCCATTAGATAGCGTTTATATTATAGTGGATGAAAAAGAAAACAGCAAACGTGCTTAAACATTTGTCAAACGTATCTGAATTAGCTAACATGTAAGAGGATGATAGGAGGTTTCGTTCAGTGAGTGATAAAACAATGAAAGACATACAGGCTGAAGTAGACCGTTACATCGGCCAATTTAAAGAAGGATATTTCAGCCCGCTGGCCATGATGGCGAGGCTGACTGAAGAACTGGGCGAGCTTGCCAGAGAAGTGAATCACCGTTATGGAGAAAAACCAAAAAAAGCGACTGAAGATGATAAAAGCATGGAAGAGGAAATGGGCGATGTGCTTTTTGTATTGGTTTGTTTAGCCAACTCCCTTGATATCTCTTTAGAGGAAGCCCACGACCGAGTCATGCATAAATTTAATACAAGAGATAAAGATCGCTGGACCAGAAAAGAAGAAGGAAAGTAGAGGAGATCGAGATGTCAAACGAAACAATTAAAGTAGTCATTGCGGGACCGCGTGGAAGAATGGGGCAGGAAGCTGTTAAATTGGCAGAACGAACACCTCATTTTGACCTTGTCGGGGCCATAGACCATACATACGATCAGCAAAAATTATCTGATGTGATGCCTGTTGAGTCAGATGCTTTCATTTACACAGATATCCATGCCTGTTTTACAGAAACACAACCGGATGTTTTGATTGATTTAACAACGCCCGAAATCGGAAAAGTACATACAAAAATTGCATTAGAGCACGGAGTCCGTCCAGTTGTCGGAACAACCGGTTTCTCAGAAGCTGACTTAAAAGAGCTCACGTCTTTAACAGAAGAAAAAGGGATCGGAGCCATCATTGCGCCAAATTTTGCGCTCGGTGCGATACTGATGATGAAATTTTCAAAAATGGCTGCCAACTATTTTGAGGATGTTGAGATTATTGAGCTTCATCATGACCAGAAGCTTGACGCACCAAGCGGAACTGCGCTTAAAACAGCGGAAATGATTTCAGAAGTCCGTAAAGAAAAGCAGCAAGGACATCCGGATGAAAAAGAAATTCTCCCAGGAGCAAGAGGAGCGGAGCAAAACGGCATTCGCTTGCACAGCGTCCGTCTTCCGGGACTGATCGCGCATCAGGAGGTCATGTTCGGCATGGATGGCCAAACGCTTCAGATACGCCATGATTCTTATAACCGGGCTTCTTTCATGTCAGGCGTTAAACTGTCAGTCGAACAAGTCATGAAGATTGATCAGCTTGTGTACGGTTTAGAAAATATCATTGATTAGACGGGGGGATAAACAATGAAAATTGCTTTGATCGCGCATGACAAGAAAAAACAGGATATGGTTCAATTTACGACTGCCTATCGGGATATTTTAAAGAATCATGATCTATACGCAACCGGAACCACAGGGTTGAAAATTCAAGAGGCGACAGGTCTTCAAATTGAACGTTTTCAATCCGGCCCTTTAGGGGGAGACCAGCAAATCGGTGCACTGATCGCTGCCAATGCACTCGATCTTGTCATTTTTTTGCGCGACCCGCTGACCGCGCAGCCGCATGAACCGGATGTCTCGGCATTAATCCGTTTATGTGATGTGTATTCCATTCCGCTCGCCACAAATATGGGTACTGCGGAAATTCTCGTCCGCACACTTGATGAAGGTGTTTTCGAATTCCGTGACCTTCTTCGGGGAGAAGAGCCGAATGTATAATGCTGACGTTCTTGCTTTTGGCGCCCACAGTGATGATGTCGAGATCGGAATGGGCGGCACAATAGCGAAGTTGGTCAAACAGGAAAAAAAAGTAATGATATGCGATTTGACAGAAGCGGAACTCTCTTCTAACGGTACGGTCAGTTTGCGTAAAGAAGAAGCAGCTGAAGCAGCCCGCATATTAGGCGCAGATAAAAGAATTCAGCTAACGCTTCCAGACCGCGGCCTAATAATGAGTGATCAGGCAATTCGGTCAATTGTCACTGTCATCAGAACCTGTCGGCCAAAAGCGGTTTTTATGCCGTATAAAAAGGATCGCCATCCGGATCACGGCAATGCGGCTGCACTGGTGGAAGAAGCGATCTTTTCCGCCGGAATCCATAAATATAAAGATGAAAAAAGCCTTCCGGCGCATAAAGTCAGCAAGGTTTACTATTATATGATAAATGGTTTTCATCAGCCGGATTTTGTCATTGATATCTCGGATACAATAGAGGCAAAGAAACAAAGCCTCAACGCCTACAAAAGCCAGTTTATCCCGTCAAAGGATTCAGTTTCTACTCCTCTGACGAATGGTTATATCGAGATCGTTGAAGCGAGAGAAAAGCTTTACGGTAAAGAAGCGGGCGTGGAGTATGCCGAAGGTTTCTTTTCCAAACGGATGCTGATGCTTGATCATGATGTGCTTGGGGGCGAACAATGAGAAAACTAAAAATAGGAATCACATGCTATCCGAGCGTTGGAGGCTCGGGTATCATTGCGACAGAACTGGGGAAGCAGCTTGCTGAAAAGGGACATGAAATCCATTTCATCACATCAAGCATTCCGTTTAGACTGAATACATATCATCCCAATATTCATTTTCATGAAGTTGAGGTTAATCAATATGCTGTTTTTAAGTATCCTCCGTATGATTTGACATTGGCAAGCAAAATCGCAGAGGTGGCGGAACGGGAGAATTTAGACATTATCCATGCTCACTATGCTCTCCCGCATGCCGTTTGCGCCTATCTTGCAAAACAAATGCTGAAACGCAATATCGGCATTGTTACAACTTTGCATGGCACGGATATCACGGTGTTAGGTTATGATCCGTCTCTAAAAGATCTGATCCGTTTTGCTATTGAGTCATCAGACAGGGTGACTGCCGTCTCCTCAGCGCTTGCGGCTGAAACGTACGATTTAATTAAACCGGAGAAAAAAATTGAAACGATTTATAACTTTATAGACGAGCGCGTGTATCTGAAGAAAAACACAGCGGTGATTAAAGAGAAACATGGAATTTTACCAGATGAAAAAGTCGTCATCCATGTGTCCAACTTTAGAAAGGTTAAACGCGTGCAGGATGTCATCCGTGTGTTCCGCAATATCGCTGGCAAAACGAAAGCGAAGCTGCTTTTAGTCGGAGACGGTCCGGAGAAATCGACAGCCTGCGAGCTTATCAGAAAATATGGCTTGGAAGACCAAGTCTTAATGCTTGGAAATCAAGACCGTGTTGAAGAGCTTTATTCTATTAGCGATTTGAAGCTGCTGCTATCTGAAAAAGAAAGCTTCGGTCTTGTCCTGCTTGAAGCGATGGCTTGCGGAGTGCCTTGTATCGGAACAAACATTGGCGGTATCCCTGAGGTTATTAAAAACAATGTGAGCGGATTTTTGGTGGATGTCGGTGATGTTGCGGCCGCAACAGCCCGCGCGATGAGCATTTTAGAAGATGAACAGCTAAGCAATCGTTTTACAAAGGCGGCAATAGAGATGCTTGAAAATGAATTTTCTTCTAAAAAAATTGTCAGCCAGTATGAACAGATTTATGCCGATTTAGCAGAACCGGAGTGATCACATGGAAAAAGTTTTTATCAATGCACTTCCCGTGCTCCGCATCTTAATCGAAGCAGGCCATCAGGCTTATTTTGTCGGAGGCGCAGTTCGTGACAGCTATATGAAACGAACGATCGGAGATGTCGATATCGCGACAGATGCGGCACCTGATCAAGTAGAACGGCTGTTTCAGCGGACTGTTGATGTAGGCAAAGAGCACGGGACCATTATTGTGCTCTGGGAGGATGAAACCTATGAAGTCACGACATTCCGGACTGAATCTGATTATGTTGATTTCAGAAGACCGTCAGAAGTGCAATTTATCTCATCATTAGAAGAGGATCTAAAACGCAGAGATTTAACGATCAATGCGATGGCCATGACAGCGGATGGGAAGGTGCTTGATTATTTTGGCGGCAAGAAAGATATTGATCAGAAAGTGATTCGAACCGTTGGAAAGCCTGAGGATAGATTTCAAGAGGATGCGCTTCGTATGCTGAGAGCCGTACGCTTTATGAGCCAGCTTGGCTTTACGCTTTCACCGGAAACAGAAGAAGCCATTGCGAAAGAAAAATCACTCCTCTCCCATGTTTCAGTCGAACGAAAAACTATAGAGTTCGAGAAATTGCTGCAGGGAAGAGCTTCTCGCCAGGCGCTTCAAACACTCATTCAAACGAGATTGTATGAAGAGCTTCCTGGTATTTATCATAAACGAGAAAACCTGATTTCAACGAGTGAGTTTCCATTCTTCTCTTTAACATCCCGTGAGGAACTTTGGGCTGCTCTTTTAATTAACCTTGACATAGTCTTGAAAGACGCGCCCCTTTTCCTGAAAGCCTGGAAGCTCCCGGGAAAAGTGATCAAGGAAGCCATTCACATTGCTGATACGTTTGGCCAGAGCCTTGACGTAATGACAATGTACAGAGCTGGGGAAAAAGCACTGCTCTCTGCGGCCAAAATATCGCAGCTTCGGCAAAACGAAAAACTGGATGAAAAGAAACTGAAGGACATTCAGTACGCTTATCAAAACCTGCCGATCAAAAGCCTTAAGGATCTTGATATCACGGGTAAGGACTTGCTTGCGCTTCGAAACCGGCCGGCTGGAAAATGGGTGTCGGAAGAATTACAGCGGATCGAGCAGGCTGTTGTGACAGGGAAGCTCTCCAATCAAAAGAAACACATAGAGGAGTGGCTGAAGACATGCGGTCAACATTAAGAAAAGACCTTATTGAATTATTTTCTCAGGCCGGCAATGAATTTATTTCCGGCCAAAAAATCAGTGATGCTCTCGGCTGTTCAAGAACTGCTGTGTGGAAGCATATTGAAGAGCTTCGGAAAGAGGGTTATGAAGTAGAAGCCGTTAGAAGAAAAGGATATCGGCTCATCAAAAAACCCGGAAAACTCAGTGAAAGCGAAATTCGTTTTGGATTAAAAACGGAAGTGATGGGCCAGCATCTTATTTACCATGACGTTCTTTCAAGCACGCAAAAAACGGCTCATGAGCTCGCGAATAATAACGCACCGGAAGGCACCCTCGTGGTGGCTGACAAACAAACAGCCGGAAGGGGCCGGATGTCTAGGGTATGGCATTCTCAAGAAGGAAACGGCGTTTGGATGAGCCTGATTTTGCGGCCTGACATTCCGCTCCAAAAAACACCGCAGCTGACTCTTCTTGCTGCAGTAGCTGTTGTGCAGGGAATAGAAGAGGCAGCAGGCATCCAAACGGATATTAAATGGCCAAATGATATTTTGATTAACGGAAAAAAAACAGTTGGCATCCTAACGGAAATGCAGGCTGAAGAAGATCGCGTACGTTCAGTGATCATTGGGATCGGCATTAACGTTAACCAGCAGCCTAATGATTTTCCAGATGAATTGAAGGACATCGCGACAAGCCTCTGCCAAGCTGCTGGGGAAAAAATTGATCGGGCCGGCGTCATCCAGCATATTTTACTATGCTTTGAGAAACGGTACCGGGATTATATGACGCACGGATTTACGCCGATTAAGCTTTTATGGGAAAGCTATGCGCTCGGTATTGGCACTAATATGAGAGCCAGAACGTTAAACGGAACCTTTTACGGTAAGGCGTTAGGTATAGATGATGAAGGCGTTCTGCTTTTAGAAACGAACGAAGGCATTAAAAAAATCTACTCTGCCGATATCGAATTGGGCTAATGTGTTGGTACAAGCCCGTTGATTTTGGTATACTTCCATTGGGCAGTATCGCCTGCGAACTGCACCTATTGTTAAAATAGATAGACATTGCAGCAGTCTGCCTTGATCCAAAAAAGGACTGGGACAGAGGGATGAAACTCGCCGAACTTTAGAAAGTGAAGAATCCTTCTCGTTGTAACGGAAGGTTTTTTGGCTTGCAGAAGAAAACGGCAGATCATCTCCTCTAAACATGAGGAGGAGAAAACATGAAAACAAAACTGGATTTTCTAAAAATGAAGGAGTCTGAAGAACCGATTGTCATGCTGACCGCTTATGATTATCCGGCAGCTAAACTTGCTGAACAAGCGGGAGTTGACATGATTTTAGTCGGTGATTCACTCGGAATGGTCGTCCTCGGCCTTGATTCAACTGTCGGTGTGACAGTTGCGGACATGATCCATCATACAAAAGCCGTTAAAAGGGGTGCGCCGAATACCTTTATTGTGACAGATATGCCGTTTATGTCTTATCACCTGTCCAAGGAAGATACGCTGAAAAATGCAGCGGCTATCGTTCAGGAAAGCGGAGCTGACGCACTGAAGCTTGAGGGCGGAGAAGGCGTGTTTGAATCCATTCGCGCATTGACGCTTGGAGGCATTCCAGTAGTCAGTCACTTAGGTTTGACACCGCAGTCAGTCGGCGTACTGGGCGGCTATAAAGTACAGGGCAAAGACGAACAAAGCGCCAAAAAATTAATAGAAGACAGTATAAAATGCGAAGAAGCAGGAGCTATGATGCTTGTGCTGGAATGTGTGCCGGCAGAACTCACAGCCAAAATTGCCGAGACGCTAAGCATACCGGTCATTGGAATCGGGGCTGGTGTGAAAGCGGACGGACAAGTTCTCGTTTATCATGATATTATTGGCCACGGTGTTGAGAGAACACCTAAATTTGTAAAGCAATATACGCGCATTGATGAAACCATCGAAACAGCAATCAGCGGATATGTTCAGGATGTAAGACATCGTGCTTTCCCTGAACAAAAGCATTCCTTTCAAATGAACCAGACAGTTCTTGACGGCTTGTACGGGGGAAAATAAGATGAGACAGATTACTGATATTACACAGCTGAAAGAAGCCATAAAACAATACCATTCAGAGGGCAAGTCAATCGGATTTGTTCCGACGATGGGGTTTCTGCATGAGGGGCATTTAACCTTAGCAGACAAAGCAAGACAAGAAAACGACGCCGTTATTATGAGTATTTTTGTGAATCCTGCACAATTCGGCCCTAATGAAGATTTTGAAGCATATCCGCGCGATATTGAGCGGGATGCAGCTCTTGCAGAAAACGCCGGAGTTGATATTCTTTTTACGCCAGTTGCTAAGGATATGTATCCCGGTGAAAAGAATGTCACGATTCATGTAGAAAGACGCACAGACGTGTTATGCGGGCGCTCAAGAGAAGGACATTTTGACGGGGTCGCGATCGTACTGACGAAGCTTTTCAATCTAGTCAAGCCGACTCGTGCCTATTTCGGTTTAAAAGATGCGCAGCAGGTAGCTGTTGTTGATGGGTTAATCAGTGACTTCTTCATGGATATTGAATTGGTTCCTGTCGATACGGTCAGAGAGGAAGACGGCTTAGCCAAAAGCTCTCGCAATGTATACTTAACAGCTGAGGAAAGAAAAGAAGCGCCTAAGCTGTATCGGGCCCTTCAAACAAGTGCGGAACTGATCCAAGCCGGTGAAAGAGATCCTGAAGCGGTGATAAAAGCTGCAAAAGAAATCATTGAAACGACTAGCGGAACCATAGACTATGTAGAGCTTTATTCCTATCCGGAACTCGAGCCTGTGAATGAAATTGCTGGAAAGATGATTCTCGCTGTTGCAGTTGCTTTTTCAAAAGCGCGTTTAATAGATAATATCATTATTGATATTCGAGAAATGGAGAGAATATAATATGTATCGAACAATGATGAGCGGCAAACTTCACAGGGCAACTGTTACGGAAGCAAACCTGAACTATGTGGGAAGCATTACAATTGATGAAGATCTCATTGATGCTGTGGGAATGCTTCCTAATGAAAAAGTACAAATTGTGAATAATAATAATGGAGCACGTCTTGAAACGTATATTATTCCTGGTAAACGGGGAAGCGGCGTCATATGCTTAAACGGTGCAGCCGCACGCCTTGTGCAGGAAGGAGATAAGGTCATTATTATTTCCTACAAAATGATGTCTGATCAAGAAGCGGCAAGCCACGAGCCGAAAGTGGCTGTTCTGAATGATCAAAACAAAATTGAACAAATGCTGGGAAACGAACCAGCCCGTACAATTTTGTAGAAGAAAATCCCCCTTTATCGGGGGTTTTCTTTTAAGATTTTGAGAGTAAAACGGTTTTGCCGCTCCATTTCCGTACAAAACGTGTTACACTTTTGTCGTATGCAAGAATTGAGGTGTCCATTTTAATGAATAAGCAACGGTTCGTTGTTATAGATGTAGAGACAACAGGGAATTCGCCGAAGAAAGGCGATAAAATCATACAAATCGCAGCGGTTGTAATCGAAAATGGACAAATTACTGAGCGGTTTTCAAAATACATTAATCCAAATAAATCAATCCCTGCTTTTATTGAGCAGCTTACTGGAATCTCTAATCAAATGGTAGAAAATGAACAGCCATTTGAAGCAGTTGCTGAAGAAGTATTCCAATTGCTTGATGGCGCTTATTTTGTCGCCCACAATATCCATTTTGACCTTGGATTTGTCAAGTATGAGCTGCATAAGGCGGGCTTTCAGCTCCCAGATTGTGAAGTGCTTGATACTGTCGAGCTCTCACGCATTGTTTTTCCGGGATTTGAAGGGTATAAGCTGACGGAATTAAGCGAGGAGCTTCAGCTGCGGCATGATCAGCCGCACCGGGCTGACAGCGATGCTGAAGTGACAGGGCTTATTTTTTTGGAAATCCTTGAAAAGCTGCGGCAGCTTCCTTATCCGACATTAAAGCAGTTAAGAAGGCTTTCGCAGCATTTCATCAGTGATCTGACGCATTTGTTGGATATGTTCATTAATGAAAACAGACATACCGAGATACCGGGCTATACGCGCTTTTCTTCGTTTTCTGTCAGAGAACCTGAAGCTATCGATGTTCGTATAAATGAGGACGAGAACTTCTCATTTGAGATCGAAAGCTGGGAAGCGGGAAATGAAAAAGCGCTGTCAGAGTTAATGCCTGGGTATGAAAAAAGAGACGGCCAAATGATGATGATGAGAGAGGTGGCTGATGCGTTTGCCAATCGTGAGCATGCGCTGATTGAAGCTCCTCCAGGCATCGGAAAAACGATTGGCTATCTGATTCCGGCTGCGCTTTTTGCCAAGAAATCAAAAAAGCCGGTCATAATCAGCACGTATTCGACGCTTTTACAGCAGCAGATTCTCACAAAGGATTTGCCGATTGTCCAAGATCTGTTTCCATTTCCGGTAACAGCGGCGATTTTAAAAGGGCAATCGCATTATTTATGCCTGTATAAATTTGAGCAGGTGCTTCATGAAGAAGATGATAATTATGATGCCGTACTGACAAAGGCACAGCTTCTCGTTTGGCTGACAGAGACAAATACAGGAGATGTAGCGGAACTGAATTTGCCTTCAGGCGGAAAATTGCTGTGGGACAGATTGGCTTATGACGATGACTCCTATAAAAGAAGTCGCAGTGAGCATGTGATCGGTTTTTACGAGCGGGCCAAACAGATTGCTATGCGCTCCGATTTGGTGATCACCAATCATTCCCTTTTGCTGACCGATGAAGGCAGCCAGAAAAAAAGGCTTCCCGAAAGCGGCACATTTATTATTGATGAAGCACACCATTTTGAACGTGCGGCAAGCGAACATTTAGGGAAAAGAGCCACGTACATAGAATTGCATACGAAATTGAGCAGAATCGGCACTCTGAAGGAGCAGGGACTTCTAAAAAAGATGAGACAGCTATTCCAGCGAAACAGCCTGCCGGTTGATTCATTTTTCGAATTGGAAGAGTGGCTTCAGCACGTTCAAGCAGAAAGTGATGCTTTCTTCAGCTCTGTACATTCTTTTGTCAAACGAAGAAAACCTAAAGAAGACTTAAACCGTCTAGTGTTTAAGGTGAACAAAGAAAGCCAGGATAAAAGCTGGTCGATCTTAACGGATGGTGCGGAGAGGCTTTGTTCCATGCTGACACATTTGCAGCAGCTTTTTGAGGCACAGTCATCCCTGATGGAAAAACATTTGAAGGGTATGAAGAGCAAAACCGTCTTTTTAGCCGATGAATACCAAAGAAGCATGAAAGGCTTGCAGCATTACTGTCAGACGTTGCAGAAGCTCTTCTTTGGGTCTGATGATGATGAAGCGGTTTGGATTGAAATAGATGCAAAGGGTGCGAAAAATGCAGTGGCCATTTACGCACAGCCTCTTGAACCTGGTGAACTTCTGGCTGATCAGTTTTTCGCGCGCAAAAATAGTGTGGTGCTGACATCTGCAACCCTTACAGTCGAAGGTTCTTTTCAATTTATGATTGAACGACTGGGACTGAGTGACTTTTTCCCGCGGACAATGAGAATTGAGTCACCCTTTTCTTACGATGAGCGTATGCAGGTGATGATTCCAAAGGAAATGAAATCAATTCAGGATACAGGGCAACCTGAATTTATACAGGATACAGCCCGTTATATCGAACTGATGGCAAAGGAAAAACAGCCTAAAATTCTTGTGCTGTTTACATCCCATGATATGCTGAAAAAGGTTCACCAGGAGCTTAAGCATAACATGAGTGCTTCCGGCATTCAGCTCTTGGCACAAGGGATTACAGGCGGAAGTCCCGGCAAGCTGATGAAGACTTTTAAAACATCCAATCAGGCGATCCTGCTCGGAACAAATCATTTTTGGGAAGGCGTTGATTTCCCTGGTGATGAGCTGACGACAGTAATGATCGTGAGGCTCCCATTCCGGTCCCCTGATCACCCGCTTCATGCTGCAAAATGTGAGCTTGCCCGCAAAAAAGGAAAGAATCCGTTTCAAACAGTGTCATTACCGGAAGCTGTGCTGACCTTCAGGCAAGGAATCGGACGCTTGCTGCGTTCTGCGGGAGACAAGGGAACGATTATTATATTGGACAGACGGATTAAAACCGCTGGTTACGGCCGGCTGTTTCTTGATGCCTTGCCGACAACCTCAGTATCCGAAATGACTGACAGCGAGCTTGAAGCTTATGTTGCAGGGGAAAAAGAATAAAAGCCGCATAAAGCGGCTTTTGCGGTGTGGGAGTAGGATGGTGTTTTATTTAAAAGCGGATTTCCCGCTCTGTGATACTAGTATGGCGTGTCCTGAAATGGAGTATGACTAACAATATTTGTTCAAACTGGAGGATGAAAAAATGGAAAGTAAAATCGAAATTCTTTCAACAATTAATGTAGAGCATTCTGATGATCTGTATAAAATTGTGGACACATTGAATCGTACACTGAAAAGAGAAAATCTGATGTTCGGCCTTGCACTGGATGAAGAAAACAAAAACCAAGCCGTTTTTACCATTTATCGTACGTAGGTGAGAAGATGAGAAAAAAAGCATTAATATTTACCGTCATTTTTGGTATTATTTTTTTAGCAGTACTTCTTGTCTCGGCAAGCATTTATAAATCAGCCATGGCACAAAAGGAAGAGGGGCACGAAGCAGCAGCTGCTGAAGCTAAAAAAGAAACCGATCTCGCCCATGTTGATCAAGTCGAAACATTTGTCGGAAAAGAGAAATATTATGTTGTAAAGGGAACGGATAAAAAAGGCACTGCATTATATGTCTGGGTTCCTGCTGATAAAAAAGCAAAAATTCTCTCAAAAGAAGCGAAAGAGGGAATCTCTGAAGACAAAGCGGCGAAAATCATAAAGGATGAAGGGCTGGTTTCAAAGCAAAAAGAGGTTCATCTGGCAAGAGAAGGAAACGTCCTGCTTTGGGAAGTGACGTACTTAGACAAAGAAGGGCAATACAGTTTAAGTTATGTGGACTTTACAACTGGAAAGATTCTCAAAAATATCACGCCTTAAGACGAATTAGGGGGAGTTCAAGTTGAAACTGGCAAAAAGAGTATCCGCATTAACACCATCAACCACACTGGCAATCACAGCGAAAGCGAAAGAACTGAAAGCCGCAGGCCATGATGTCATCGGCTTAGGAGCAGGAGAACCTGACTTCAATACACCGCAGCATATTATTGATGCCGCTGTGCGTTCGATGAACGAGGGCCATACGAAATACACGCCTTCCGGTGGTTTGGCTGAACTGAAAAACAGCATTGCAGAGAAATTTAAACGCGACCAGAATATTGAATACAAACCGTCTCAAATTATTGTCTGCACTGGTGCCAAACATGCTCTGTATACCCTTTTCCAAGTGATTTTGGATGAAGAAGATGAAGTTATTATTCCAACGCCTTACTGGGTAAGCTACCCGGAACAGGTGAAACTCGCTGGCGGAAAGCCTGTTTATGTAGAAGGGCTTGAGGAAAATCACTTCAAAATTTCGCCTGAGCAGCTGAAAAATGCAATTACGGAAAAAACAAAAGCAATCGTTATTAACTCTCCAAGCAACCCGACTGGTGTCATGTATACGGAAGAAGAACTATCTGCACTCGGTGAAGTGTGCCTTGAACATGATATCTTGATTGTGTCAGATGAAATTTATGAAAAACTTACATACGGCGGAAAGAAACATGTTTCCATTGCACAGCTGTCAGACAGACTGAAAGAGCAAACGGTCATTATAAACGGCGTATCGAAGTCCCACAGCATGACAGGCTGGAGAATCGGTTATGCGGCAGGCTCTGAAGACATTATTAAAGCGATGACGAACCTTGCAAGCCACAGCACGTCAAACCCGACATCAATCGCACAATACGGAGCGATTGCTGCTTATAACGGGCCTTCTGAGCCATTGGAAGAAATGAGAGAAGCATTTGAACATAGATTAAATACGATCTATGCAAAGCTCATAGAAATTCCAGGGTTCAGCTGTGTGAAGCCGGAAGGTGCTTTTTACTTGTTCCCAAATGCAAAAGAGGCAGCTCAATCTTGCGGTTTCAAAGATGTAGATGAATTTGTTAAAGCGCTTCTCGAGGAGGAAAAAGTTGCGATTGTTCCAGGATCCGGATTTGGCTCTCCTGAGAATGTCCGTCTTTCTTATGCAACATCGTTAGATCTTCTTGAAAAAGCCATTGAAAGAATCAAGCGTTTTGTAGAAAAACATAGCTAACAGATCAAAAAGCGGCTGACAGAAAAGCCGCTTTTTATCTGCATTGACCCGGTTAGTTAAGAGCGGGTATAATAAAGTGATGATAAAAGAGTTCGCGGGGCAATGAGCTTCCGAATGTCTTTCTTGTTTTGGAGGGAAATATGTTGAAAACAACAATCAACCAAGTGTACAAGCACGTAGGTGAGGAAGTAACGATCGGAGCTTGGGTCGCTAATAAGCGTTCAAGCGGGAAAATTGCGTTTTTACAGCTTCGGGACGGTACCGGTTTTATTCAGGGTGTCGTAGTAAAAGCGGAAGTGGAAGAAAGCATTTTCCAAACAGCTAAATCAGTGACGCAGGAAACGTCGCTCTATATAAAAGGGATTGTCAAAGAGGACGAGCGTTCTCCGCTTGGATATGAACTTGCTGTGACAGATATTGAAGTCATTCACGAAGCGACCGATTATCCAATTACACCAAAAGAACACGGAACGGAATTTTTGATGGATCACAGACATTTATGGCTGCGTTCAAAGCGCCAGCATGCGATCATGAAAATCCGTAATGAAATCATTCGCGCGACTTACGAATTCTTTAATAACGAAGGCTTCGTAAAAGTGGATCCGCCGATTTTGACTGGAAGCGCACCTGAAGGAACAACAGAACTCTTTGCGACAAAGTACTTTGATGAAGATGCATATCTGTCTCAAAGCGGCCAGCTCTACATGGAAGCTGCGGCAATGGCTTTAGGAAAAGTATTCTCTTTCGGACCGACATTCAGAGCGGAAAAGTCTAAAACAAAGCGTCACTTAATCGAATTCTGGATGATCGAACCGGAAATGGCGTTTGTAGAATTTGAAGAAAACCTTCAAGTACAGGAAAATTACGTTTCTTTCATCGTGCAATCAGTTCTTAAAAATTGCAAAATTGAACTAAACACATTGGGAAGAGACACGTCAAAACTTGAGCAAATCAAAGCTCCGTTCCCAAGAATTACGTATGATGAAGCGATTGAATTTCTGAAAGAAAAAGGCTTTGACGATATCGAGTGGGGAGATGATTTCGGAGCGCCTCATGAAACAGCGATTGCTGAACATTATGACAAACCGGTATTCATCACTCGCTATCCGACGTCCTTAAAACCGTTCTATATGCAGCCGGCTTCTGACCGTGAGGACGTTGTGCTTTGCGCTGACTTGATTGCGCCGGAAGGCTATGGAGAAATCATCGGCGGGTCTGAACGGATTCACGATATGGAACTTTTGGAATCGCGTCTAAAAGAACATGGACTGGATTCTGACGCATATAAATGGTATGCTGAACTTAGAAAATATGGATCAGTTCCTCATTCCGGCTTCGGCCTTGGATTAGAGCGGACAGTAGCTTGGATCAGCGGAGCGCCTCACGTTCGTGAAACGATCCCGTTCCCAAGACTGTTAAACCGTCTGTATCCGTAATACATTCAAATGAAACAAAAAAGAGTCTCCTGCAAGGGAGACTTTTTACAGTAAAGGGGCAATCACAATCCTTTACAGTAAGAGGTGTGACGATGAAAAAACAGCAATTTATTGATATGCAGGAGCAGGGAACATCAACCATCCCCAATCTTCTGCTCACGCATTATAAACAGCTTGGGCTTAATGAAACTGAACTTATTCTGCTGTTAAAAATTAAAATGCATTTAGAAAAAGGATCATATTTTCCTACACCGAATCAGCTGCAGGAAGGTATGTCAATTTCTGTTGAAGAATGCACAAACAGATTGCGGATGTTTATTCAAAAAGGCTTTCTGTTTATTGAAGAATGCGAGGATCAAAACGGCATCAAATTTGAGAAATATTCTCTTCAGCCTTTATGGGGGAAACTGTACGAGTATATTCAGCTTGCACAGAATCAAACAAAGGAAAGAAAAGCAGAAGGGGAACAAAAAAGCCTTTATACCATTTTTGAGGAAGAGTTCGCAAGGCCGTTATCGCCTTTGGAGTGTGAAACGCTGGCGATCTGGCAGGACCAGGATCAGCATGACGCACAACTGATCAAACACGCGTTAAAAGAGGCTGTACTATCAGGAAAACTCAGTTTCCGCTACATTGACCGGATTTTGTTTGAATGGAAGAAAAACGGGCTTAAAACTGTGGAGCAGGCGAAAATACACAGCCAAAAATTCCGGCGTGTACAAGCAAAGCAAAATGAACCGCAAAAAGAGTATAAAAGGCAGGTTCCTTTTTACAATTGGCTTGAACAATAAAGTGAAAAGGTGACAATCGTGTTAAATCTAAAACAAATTGAATTCTGTTTAGACAAGATAGGTGACATGTTTCCTCATGCGGAGTGTGAACTGGTTCATTCCAATCCTTTTGAATTAGTGGTGGCTGTTGCTTTATCTGCGCAATGTACAGATGCACTTGTAAACAGAGTGACCAAAACATTATTCCAAAAATATAAACGGCCGGAAGACTATTTGGCTGTTCCGCTGGAAGAGCTTCAGCAGGATATTAAATCAATCGGTTTATATCGTAATAAAGCGAAAAATATTCAAAAGCTGAGTAAAATGATTATTGAAGATTACGGCGGAGAAGTGCCGAGAGACCGCGATGAGCTTGTCAAACTGCCAGGGGTCGGGAGAAAGACTGCAAACGTAGTGGTATCCGTTGCGTTTGGCGTGCCGGCCATTGCCGTAGATACCCATGTGGAGAGAGTCAGCAAACGATTGGGCATTTGCCGGTGGAAGGACTCGGTTCTGGAAGTTGAAAAGACGCTGATGCGCAAGGTTCCCAAAGAAGACTGGTCCGTTACGCATCACCGGCTTATTTTCTTCGGCAGATATCACTGTAAAGCCCAATCTCCGCGCTGTGCGGAGTGTCCGCTGCTTTCTTTGTGCAGAGAAGGGCAGAAGAGGGATAAAAAAGGACTGGTGAAACGATGACGCAAGCAAAAGAAGTGTTGGCTTCCTATGAGCAATACTTGCGCAGTCTTGGCCAGAAGAGTTCCTCGGATATGAAGAAAACCTTGCAGACCAATCCCGTGTATTTTGATTTCTGCACGGAATTACAAGGCGATTTGCCATGGGAGGACAGCGGGAAATACGTTCCGCTTTTATTTGAAGTGTGGGATGACATCAAAGCATCACTTCTCCCAGTCTTTCAAACACGAAAATCGAGATGTGACCAAAACGAAATGTTAAAGGGCATTGTGTGTTTGCTGGCTTCGTTACATTGGACAGCAGGTGAGCCGGTGAAATCGCTCGATTGGCAAGAACTGAGGGAGAAATCATATCCCGCAAAGCCGATTAATTGGGCTGAACGAGTGGAATTTATTCTTCTTAAGCCGACCCAATACCATTGCTTTATTCAGCTTGATGAGCTGTTTACCGAAATGAAAAAGCATTTTTACAAATATCATGCGATGAATCGATAAAACCTCCTGTTAAAACGGGAGGTTTTTTATTGTGTGCCAAAAAAGCCATCACCCCAAAGGTGACGGCTTTTTTGGTTAATTTGTTTTTTCAATGGATGATGAGTTTGTTTGTGTTTTATTAGAAGTGTCTGTTTTATTTTTATTCGTGTCAGAACCTGTTGAATCATTCTTACCAGAGTTCGAATCACCATCCGACGTATCCTGGTTGTTACTGTTGTCGTTATCGTTATCGTTTGATTGGTCTTGGTTATTGTTGTCGGACGGATTGGTGTTCGTATTGTCTTGTTTTTTGTCTTGATCGTTTGTTGAATCATCTGTCTGATCTTGATCCGTCTGACCGTCATCTTTTTGAGAATCATCAGTTTGTGTATCATCCTGAGTCTTCTCATCATCTTGTTTTTCATCATCAGTTTGCTGCTGGTCTTTTTTATCTTCATCGTCTTCAGCTTTTGGCACCTCATAGGATGTGGAAGCTGTACTTTTGCCATCATCACTGACGGCTGTTACTTCGAATTTGTACACAGATCCTGGCTGCACACCCGAAATGACTGCTTCTTTTGCAGAGCTGTTTTGAATTTCCGAGTAGCTGCCGCCGTCAACAGATTGCTTAACAGCAAAGGTCGCATCTCCGTCGTAATTCCAGCTTAACGTTAAAGATTGATTGTCTTTATCGTATTTCACGTTTAAACCAGACAGTTTAGCTGTTTCCTCTTTTTCTTCTTTCACATATGTTTTAGAAACAGTAGAAGGAGCTGTGCCTTTAACAAAGTACTCTGTGAGCTTCTTATCGCTTGGCGTATTTGGACCTGCCAGTTTTGCCGGATTAGAACCTTTTTCTACGGTGGCTTCCACTACGCTGTCAGGCTTCTCAAATGATCCGCTTCCGTCATCGACATCGGCGATGAGCTGGGCGAAGATGCGCTTTGCAATCTGTTGCTCTGTTTTATTTAAAGATTTTTTTCCTATCTTATTTTGAGAATCTACACCTGTCCAAACAGCAGCGGTATATTGAGGTGTATATCCTACAAACCATGAATCTGGTACACCGCCTTGTGCGATATTGTATTTTTGCATATCCGCTTCATCAAAGTTTGTTGTACCTGTTTTACCTGCAACTTCCACTCCCGGAACTTGGGCGAGCTGTCCAGTACCTGTCTTAACAGCTGTTTTCAGCATATCTGTAATCATGAAGGCTGTATAATCGCTCATTGCTGATTTTGATTTCGGTGTTAAGTCAAGCTTCGTGCCGTCATTAAATTCTATTGATTTCACAAAATGCGGTTCGTTATATGTTCCGTTATTTCCGAAGGCGCTGTATGCTCCTGCCATTGTCAGTGAAGAGACACCGACATTCCCTTTTCCGAATCCTCCAATAGAGTAGGATTCATATACAGTATCTTTATCTAATCCCAGCCCAAGTCCATTGGCAAAGTCTACCGCGGCATCTTTTCCGACTGCTTGGAATGCTTTTAGAGCCGGGATGTTACGTGATTGGGCGAGGGCTTCACGCATAGACATGACCCCTTTATAGGAACGGTCAAAGTCTCGAATAGGTGTTCCATCTGAATACGTGTAAGCTGAGTCATCAATTTGCTCGTAAGTTGACCATTTTTTATTTTCAATCACTGGACCGTAGTCGAGAATAGGTTTAATGGTAGACCCAGGCTGTCGCTGGGCTTGGGTCGCGTAATTATAGCCACCAACCGTTGAATCTCTTCCGGCGCCAATCGCCCGCACTTCTCCGGTTTTTGTATCGAGAAGCGTCACACCGCCCTGCATGCCTTCAGTAAATCCGACGGTGTCTCCGTCCATTAATTCATCTAGTTTATCTTGTGCTTTTGTATCTAATGTCGTATAGATCTTTAATCCGTCAGCAGATGGATCGACATCAGATTTTTCATCAATTTCCTTCATAACCTCTTCAACAAATGCGCTGTATTTGTTTGTACTTGCTTTTTCATATTCCTTCTGTGACACGACGCCTTCGTCTTTCACTGCCACTTTTTTCGCTTTGTTATATTGAGAATCAGAAATAAATCCTTGCTTTTTCATCAGACTGAGTACGATGTTGCGTCGTTTTTCCGCTTTATCCGGGTTTTTGACCGGGTTGTACGCTGTTGGGCTCTGCGGCATTCCTGCAAGCGTCGCAGCCTGTTCGACAGTCAATTTGCTTAAATCTGTAACGCCGAAAAATTCTTCCGCCGCTTTTCCGATTCCGTATGCTCTAGGAGAAAAATAAATCCGGTTTAAATACATTTCTAAAATTTCATCTTTAGAGTAATTGCGCTCCAGCTGAATCGAAAGCCATACTTCCTGCACCTTCCGTTTCAACGTCTTCTGATGTGAAAGAAGGGAGTTTTTGACGACCTGCTGGGTGATCGTACTTCCGCCTTCAGCCCCGAAGCCGTCTTTAAAGTTGGCAACTAAAGCACCGCCGATACGGACAGGGTCAATCCCGTGGTGCTCATAAAAACGAGCGTCTTCTGTCGCGATAAAGGCTTCTTTTACAACATCGGGAATTTCATCTATCGAGACGTAGGTCCGTTTTTCGGCGCCGACTTCGGCGATCTCTTTTCCATTTTTATCATAAATCGTTGATGAATAAGGCGTCTTCAATTTGCTTTCATCAAGTGACGGCGCATCAGAAACCATGACGGCAAATGTAACAGCACCGCCGACTACGCCTAAAACAAACAGAATGAGTAAAGTGAAAAGGGTCTTTTTAAACAATCCGCCCTTTTTTCGTTTCTTGCCTTTTTTCGGTGAAGGACTCGACTTGCTGTTCGCTTTTCGTCGAGCTTCACGGCTGTTAAATTGATCTGACATAACATCTCAACCTTTCGTTAATCAACCTTTCGCACCAGATGATGGCGAAAAATAAAGCTGTTCAATAATACTAATATAATCAATTCTGGGTGCGTATCCAAGAGAAATCGGATAAGCTGTTTCTTCCAACTCATCTTTTCGAATTGATTTTCTGCCGTTTTTTTCTTTTCTGTCCCAGAAATAAAACAGCTTATCGGCTTCCAAAAAATAAACCTGGTCGAAAGCGGATATAATAACAAAACAAATACCGTCTTGAGCCTTTACCTGCTTCATATGCTCGATTTGATGGTCATGAAAATTCTGCAGGGGGAAAGAGGTCTTGTTTTTCGTTTCTTTCGCCTCAAAATCAATATACCGCCCTTTGTAAATCCCATTGTAGTCTGTTGTCGATGATTGTTTAAAGTAAGCTTCTTTAATCACTGCGGCACTTCTTTTTGGATAATGGACATTTACAATTTGAACAGGTGTCGGCTTTTTGTGTATAACGGCAATTTGGTTTGTCAGATAATACTTATTCGTTTCGTTTAAGTCATCTTCGAGGGTCATTCCGCGATTACTGTAAGACGGGGCCCTTTTCTGACTGTTTTGGGATGAAACCGAATGTTTCGGCTGAAATGTTTTTCCATTAGGATACCGAATCACTTTCTCATCCTCCTTATTAAACTAATCATGACGGAAGTGAATGAACGTGCAAGAACAACAGGCCATCAGAAAGATTCTGAGCCGGATTGAGCGGCAGACAAAAATAAAAAACGCGGATAACATTTCAAGAACAAATGCTTATAAAGCATTTTACGACCGTCACCCGGAAATCAAATGGTCGCTTTTGGCTTCTTTCGTTTCTCGTAATGCCGGCTGGTCAATGACTGACTTAAAAGGCAGTCTGTTTCAGCTTGGACTCCGTGAGAGACAGCAAGAATGGTTCTTTTTAGCCTATGAAAGAGCGAACTGGCTTATTTTTTCGGATGCCTATCCGCAGCTTCTTTTATACCACTGGTCAAAAAGAGTCGAGAAACCGCTGTTTCATCTTCTGCATGTGTTTGGCGTCTCACAATTTATGTCGGAAGAATGGACCCGTTTTTGGCATGAGCGAAATGCGGAGCGGCTAATGTATGCCCTCATTATAAATGAACAAAACACTATCCAAACACCTATTATACAAAATCCTTCGTTTAAAAAGAATGTTTTTGACACGATTCCTTTTTATTTAAGTGACTGGTTTCATTTTAACACCGTTATTTTTCCTTCCTCAAATGGGTTTCTTTATGGCATTTCAGTGAAACGCTTTTCAAAGGCGGAGGAAAGGATAAGGCTGGGTAAGCAGCTGTCTCAATTGCTGTTCAAGCCAGAATTGTTCTCCTCTTTTTATCACTTTTTGCACACAGTGCCGCACTCAGGTTCCCGTTTTGATATGGAAAAGATGATCGGGATTACAAAAAGAACATCTCCTATGCTAAGGACATGCTACCCTGAGTTAATCCACTCATTAGACGGAACGAAAACAGATTGGTTTCATGGAAAGATAAAGAAAACGTTCTTTAGGCGCGAGGAATTGCCGAAGCAGATTGAATTGACAGACTGGTATTTACATAAAAAGCGCCAGCTTCATGCGCTTTTTGCGGTGGAGCAGTGGCTGAAAAAATAAAGAAGCAAGGAAATTCCTTGCTTCTTACGTAGAAGGGCGGTTCGGGCCGCCTAATTTTTTATCTAAAGAATCGATTGCCTTTGATTCAGTCTTTTTTTGCTGGCCGGCTTTTTTCGGTCTTGTTTTCATACGGCACCTCCTCACAAGTATCGTTTGCATTAAGGAGGAGGATCATACAATTTTTGCGGGTGTTTTTGTCGAAAACTTCAGCTTTTCGTGGAATACCTGTTTGTTTGGCGATTTGCTTCTAGTTTTGTCATGAGGAAGGAAAGAGCCTGGAGAGCAAAGAATTTTAACCGGGAGAGACAAGGAAAGGGAGGTACACGAATGTCCGGTTATGTATGCAAGACAGATATTCTCCGTATGCTTTCTGATATAGAAGATGAATTAACGCGAGCTGAGCAAAGCCTGAATCATTCTGTAAATGCATTAGAGGCTGAGATGCGGGAAACGGAAAACGATCGCCTAAGTATGCTTGAAGAAGAAATCATAGATCTTCATATTTGTATAAATGAGCTGTATCAATCGCCTGAACACAGGTATGCGTTTGAGAAGGTATACCGCATCGGCTGAATTTGTGAGTGAAATTTGGTACGATAGGTATTGAGGTGAAAGGTATTGCTATCACAAACATTGCTGGAAATGACCGAGCAAATGATTGAAGTTGCTGAAAAAGGCGCTGATCGGTATCAGGAAGGAAAAAACAGTAATCATTCTTATGATTTTTTTGAGACGATAAAGCCTGCAGTTGAAGAGAATGATGAACTGGCGGCCCGCTGGGCAGAGGGTGCTCTTGAATTGATAAAAGCCCACCGGCCAAAATATGTGCATAAAGAGCAAATTGAGACCGTAAAAGATAATTTCCTGGAATTGGTCCTTCAATCATATGTTCATCATATTCATAAAAAACGATTCAAGGACATCACTGAGTCAGTCCTTTATACATTGCACGCAGTAAAGGATGAAATTGCAAGAGAAGACAGCCGGTAAAAGGCTGTCTTCTTTTCGTTTTTATAGGGGGCCGGACGTTAATTCATCTCATATGCCGGGCTTTCTGCTCCATTTGCTTCGAGAACCTTCATACTGTTACGAAACTCAGTTATGCTGAGATGTCCTTGAATATAGAGGAACTTGGCAAAGTCCATCAGTTTATTCATACAGTCTGTTTCATATTTCTTCATTTCTGCAAAACGTTTGCTTAAGTATGATACGTTCATTATGGTGCATCCCCTCTCATCTGTATTGAAAATATGGTACC
The DNA here is from genome assembly GCF_037963565.1 of Bacillus sp. PS95. Classification (NCBI taxonomy): domain Bacteria; kingdom Bacillati; phylum Bacillota; class Bacilli; order Caryophanales; family Bacillaceae; genus Bacillus; species Bacillus sp. PS95. The sequence continues at coordinate 2,246,625 of NZ_CP150160.1, read as the reverse complement.
ATAATGATTCGACTTTTTTCTGTTTTTAAAAAATTTAAACTTTCGACACAATTTGACAAATGCTAATCATCACTTGTGACACAAACAATAGAAGTCATTCATACATATATAGAAGAGAAATATGTTGTGTTTAGGGGGGAATCGCAATGAACAGGAGCTCTCGAAGCTATCCTCGGCAAATGGGCTATTATTATCCTCAGCAAATGCAAGGATATTATCAGCAGGCTGCACCCGGTTATTTAGAGCAACAACTGCCTCAGCAGCATTATGGACAGCAGGATTATTATCAGCCCTATGCTCCGATCCAGCCTATGCCTATGCAGCCGCCTGTATTTTCTAACCCTTATCCTATCCCAAGGCCTAATCAACAGCAGCCTTCGCAATTTCAAAGCATTATGTCGCAGTTCAAAAAAGCCAATGGGCAATTTGATTTTAATAAAATGATGGATACGACAGGTCAAGTAATGAGTGCAATGAATCAGGTCGGATCTTTAATAAAGGGATTTACCAGCTTTTTTAAATGATAGAAGCATGAATGAATCGTTCATTCATGCTTATTTTTTGGAAAGAAAAGTGTCATTGTCTGCTCGTTCCAAGACGTTTCCATATCTTCTTGGCGAACTTCATAAGGCAGCTGAACCGTTCTTGTCATGCTTGTAAAGGTAGCCTCATTTTGGTGTTTCTGTTTTTCTTGGAGTGTTACATGGAGATACCTCGATTTAACATCAACGACGATCTCGCCATCTCGAAACGTCGCCGGTATGGTAATATCGATATACAGCCCAGTATCTTTTTCTCTGACATGTATGGTCGTCTGCACATCCTTTAAACTCGAGTTGATTAGGTTCTGAAATCCGTTTATAAGGTTGCCGAACGCTGAGGATTGGAAAAGAGTGTCGATTGCCTCCGTTATGATTTCTTCTTTCTTTTGCAGTTCGTTCTTTTTGTCATCATGGAATTCCAATTTCGCTACCGCCTTTTTTAACCAGATTATGCGTCTATGCCAGATGTTGTTATAAATTGAAGCAAAATTGAAAGTGTGGTTAAATAGTGGTGAATGAAGGGATAACGGTTGAAGTGAATGAGAAGGGAGAAAATACATTGCTGAAAAAATTATTCGGAATGGGCAAAACTCAGGAAAAGGTGACAGAAGAGGTTATTTATTCTCCGGCAGACGGTACAGTAATGGACCTGTCAGATGTGCCGGACCCTGTTTTTTCACAGAAAATGATGGGAGAAGGAATAGCGGTGGAACCTTCTAACGGTGAAATCGTTTCTCCCGCTGAAGGTGAAGTCATTCAGATTTTCCACACCAAACACGCCGTTGGCATTCGGACTCGCTCGGGAATTGAGCTGTTAATTCATGTCGGGCTGGAGACAGTCAATATGAACGGAGAAGGATTTACTGCCCACATTAAAGAAGGGGATAAAGTGAAGGTCGGTGACCCGCTGATTACATGTGATTTGGAATTAATAAAAGAAAAAGCGAGCAGCACAGTCATCCCAATCGTTATAATGAATGGTGAGGCTGTAGGATCAATGGTACCGGCAGGCGAAAAGGCTGCTCGTAAAGGCGAATCAAAGCTCCTTACAATAAAAGCGAAATAAGCAGGGCGTACGCCTTGCTTTTTTTATTCAACTGTATAAAATTTGCACCTAGCCATGCAAACAAATATTCGGTAAACTGTACTTGACAAAGAGGTGTAAAGAATGAAAAAGAAATCACTGACTGAACTCATTTCTGATTTAAAAGGAAATGAAAACGTTGTGAATTGGCATGAAATTGAGCCTCGGGAAGCAAAAACAAGGCCTATGCCCGAAAGTATAGACGAGAGAATCAAAGCGGCCCTTTCGAAAAGGGGCATTGATGAACTATATACTCACCAATATTCCGCTTTTCAATATGTGCAAAAAGGAGAGAGCATCGTTACCGTAACGCCAACAGCATCAGGAAAAACGTTATGCTACAACCTCCCAGTCCTGCAGTCCATCGCCCAAGATGAAACAAACCGCGCGTTATATTTATTTCCGACTAAAGCGCTGGCACAAGACCAAAAGAGCGAGCTAAATGAAATTATTGATGAAATGGGCATTGATATTAAAAGCTTTACATATGACGGGGATACGTCTCCGGCAATCAGACAAAAGGTGAGAAAAGCAGGTCATATTGTCATTACAAACCCCGATATGCTGCATTCTGCCATTCTACCGCATCATACGAAATGGGTCAGTTTGTTTGAAAACCTTAAGTATATCGTCATCGATGAGCTTCATACGTATCGAGGTGTGTTCGGCAGCCATGTGGCAAATGTGATCCGGCGGCTGAAGCGGATCTGCCGGTTTTATGGAAGTGATCCAGTTTTTATTTGTACTTCCGCAACGATTGCCAACCCAAAGGAATTGGGAGAGCAGCTGACAGGCAAACCGATGCGGCTGGTCGATGACAACGGCGCACCGAGCGGACGCAAGCATTTTGTGTTTTACAATCCGCCAATTGTGAACAAACCGCTGAATATTAGAAGGAGCGCAACCGCAGAAGTGAATGAACTGGCGAAAGAGTTCCTTAAAAACAAAGTGCAGACCATTGTTTTTGCCAGAAGCAGAGTTCGGGTGGAAATTATTTTAAGCCATATTCAGGAGCTTGTGAAAAAAGAGATTGGAACAAAATCAATCAGAGGCTATCGGGGAGGCTATCTGCCGAAAGAGCGAAGAGAAATCGAAAAAGGCCTGAGAGAAGGCGACATTTTAGGAGTGGTCAGTACGAATGCCTTAGAGCTTGGTGTTGATATCGGCCAGCTGCAAGTGTGTGTAATGACGGGGTATCCCGGAAGTGTTGCAAGTGCTTGGCAGCAGGCGGGACGAGCCGGCAGAAGACACGGTGAATCTTTGATTATCATGGTAGCCAATTCAACACCGATTGACCAATATATTGTGCGGCATCCTGAATATTTCTTTAATCGTTCGCCTGAATCTGCAAGAATCAATCCGGAGAATTTGATTATTTTAGTAGACCACTTAAAGTGTGCGGCTTATGAGCTTCCTTTTAGAGCTGATGAAGAATTTGGACCCATGGAAGTCAGTGATATTCTTGAGTATCTTGAGGAAGAGGCTGTTCTTCACCGCAACGGCGAACGGTACCATTGGGCAAGTGAGTCGTTCCCTGCTTCAAACATCAGTTTGCGTTCCGCCTCCCAGGAAAATGTCGTTATAGTTGATCAGTCGGATATTGCAAATGTAAGGATTATCGGTGAAATGGACCGTTTTAGTGCGATGACGCTTTTGCATGATGAAGCGATTTATTTGCATGAAGGCGTTCAGTATCAAGTTGAGAAGCTCGATTGGGACCATAAAAAGGCGTATGTCAGAAAAGTCGATGTCGAATATTATACGGATGCAAACCTGGCAGTTCAGCTGAAGGTATTAGAAATCGATAAAACGAAAGAAAAAAGCCGTACGTCATTGCACTACGGAGACGTCACTGTCAATGCCCTGCCGACCATTTTTAAAAAAATAAAAATGACCACTTTTGAAAATATTGGGTCTGGACCTATTCATTTGCCGGAAGAAGAACTGCATACAAGTGCAGCTTGGCTCGAAATCAAAACAGCGGATGAAGACATCGGGGAAAAGACACTGGAACAGCTGCTTCTTGGCATCTCGAATGTGCTGCAGCATATTGTCCCTGTGTATATCATGTGTGATCGAAATGATGTTCATGTTGTTTCTCAAATTAAAGCAGCCCATACCGGATTGCCAACCATATTTTTATATGATCATTATCCGGGCGGTATCGGTTTGGCGGAGGAAGTCTTTAAACGTTTTTCAGACATTAATGAAGCGGCGAAACAACTGATTACACATTGTCCTTGTCATGACGGCTGTCCGTCTTGTATAGGTACGGAAATAGAAGGGATAAAAGCAAAGGAAAGAATTTTGCAGCTGTTGGATCAAATGTCGTAAGGAGGGAGGCCGGATATGTCATTAAAAGGGAAACTCCAGCGGATGAAAAAGCACATGGCGCTCGACGAAGGAGAACAAAAAATAGAAGCAGGCAAACAAGAAAACCACTTTGATGACATCCCGTTTTTAGAAGAGTGGGAGGCTTTTGGCATGAAGCCTTTCATCTTCGAAGATGAATATTGCCTCATCAGAGAAGTAGAATATCCGCTTTCTCACCGCCATGGGTTATACAGCTTTTCTGAGCTTGAGGAAGTGATCACACTGTGGAATCAAAGCGGCCTGTCGCATACATTGTCAGCAAAAGGGTATAACAAAAACAACCTCTTTTTCTTTGATACAGAAACAACCGGTCTTGGGGGTGGAGCTGGGAATACCATTTTTTTGCTTGGGCATGCGAGAGTATATGAAGACCGAGTGACAGTCAAACAGCATCTTTTGCCCAAACCGGGGAACGAAGTCGCCTTGTACCAAAGCTTTTTAAGCGAGGTTGACATTACATCACTTGTGACCTACAACGGCAAAGCCTTTGATTGGCCGCAGGTGAAAACAAGGCACACCTTGATCCGTGAAAGACTTCCGAAGCTTCCGGAGTTTGGCCACTTTGATCTTTTGCATGGAGCTAGACGCCTGTGGAAACACAAAATGGACCGTGTATCTCTTGGCACGGTTGAAAAAGAGGAGCTCGGCATCCGCAGGCTAGAAGACACACCGGGCTACTTGGCGCCAATGCTTTACTTTCATTTTATCAAGGCGCAAGAGCCGGATCTTTTAAAAGGTGTCCTGCATCATAATGAAATGGATGTGTTATCACTCATTTCATTGTACATCCATATGTCTAAAAAAATCCTTTCAGAATCACATGCGCCAAAAGAACACAGTGAAGCCTATGCTATGGCGAAATGGTTTATGGCTCATAAGGAAACGGACCAAGCGATCAAGCAGTTGGAAAGGCTTATAGAAAAATCGTTTGAGGACCAGGACGGTGCACGGCTGGATTTATCGCTCCTGTACAAAAAACAAAATCGCTTGGAAGAAGCAGTGCCGCTTTGGGAAAAGCTGTCCCGCTCGCAAAACCAGAAGTGCAGATACGCTGCTGTAATAGAGCTCGCGAAATATTTTGAGCATAAGAAAAAAGAATTCGGAAAAGCATTGCAAATAGCAGAGCAATTGCTTAGCGATGCGGCATGCTTATCAGAGAAAGAAACTGAAAAACTGCATGTGAGAATTGCCCGGCTGAAGAGGAAATATTCCTCTTAAATATTCCCCGGGAAAGCGCAAAAGACGACTTGTTTCGCCATGAATTTTTTTTTGCTGAATTCACATTGATTTTGTTGTAGAATAGCGGCGAATCCTGTAAAATGACGTTAGTTATTTTTAAAGGGAGAGTTGGTATGTATAAGGGTGTTTTTTACTTGTTCTTTGTTGTGGTATTTTTGATTGCTTTTGTGTTTTCAAACTTTAAAGACAGCTTAATTGCACACTTTTAAAATAGGTCTTTGCATCAGAACATGTACCCCTTATTTTTCATAGCTTAGTATTGTAATAAAGTTTATGGAAAGGGGATTTTATCATGCATCACTGCAGACCGCATATGATGGCGCCAATTGTCCATCCTACTCATTGCTGTGAACACCATACGTTTTCGAAGACTATCGTGCCGCACATTCACCCACAGCATACAACAAACGTAAACCACCAGCATTTTCAGCACGTTCACTACTTTCCACACACTTTCTCAAATGTTGACCCGGCTACGCATCAGCATTTTCAAGCAGGAAAACCTTGCTGCGACTACTAGTATGGAAAACGTGCAGCTTGATGGTGTAAACAATGCAGCACAACAAATGGGGCCCACGGGAGCCCCATTTTTTAAAGCAGGTGAAATGATGAAAGTATTGGCAATAACGGGCTATAAACCGTTTGAACTCGGGATATTTAAGCAGGATGACAAGGCGCTGTATTACATAAAAAAAGCCATTAAGAATCGGCTGATTGCTTTTTTGGATGAAGGATTAGAATGGATTTTAATTTCGGGCCAGCTTGGAGCGGAGCTGTGGGCGGCAGAAGCTGCATATGATTTGCAGGAGGAATACCCTGACTTAAAAGTAGCTGTCATCACACCGTTTTACGAGCAGGAAAAGAACTGGAAAGAACCGAATAAGGAACAGTATGAAGCAGTTCTGTCTCAGGCAGACTATGAAGCAAGCCTGACTCACCGTCCTTATGAAAGCCCGCTTCAATTCAAACAAAAAAATCAGTTCTTCATTGATAAGTCCGACGGGCTTCTGCTTTTATATGACCCGGAAAAGGAAGGCTCCCCTAAGTATATGCTTGGGACAGCGGAAAAAAGGCGCGAAAAGGATGGCTATCCCATCTACTTTATTACAATGGATGACTTGAGAGTGACAGTAGAGGAAGACAGCTACTCATAGCAATAAGAGAAATTTGACAACCGTACAGATTTCTGAAAAAATATATGTGATGATTCACGATACGAGGTGAAAAAGATGCTTGCTGATAAAGTAAAGCTTTCTGCGAAAGAAATTTTGGAAAAAGAATTTAAAACAGGCGTTAGAGGCTACAAGCAAGAAGACGTTGACAAATTTTTAGATATGATTATTAAGGATTATGAAACCTTCCATCAAGAAATTGAAGAACTGCAGCAGGAAAATCTGCAGCTGAAAAAACAGCTTGAAGAAGCTAGCAAAAAACAGCCTGTGCAATCTAACACAACAAACTTTGATATTTTAAAACGGCTGTCTAACTTAGAAAAACACGTTTTTGGCAGCAAGCTTTATGATTGATCACGCTTGAAAAAAATGGCGCTTGTAAATTGTAAACAGTTGTTATATAATAATTCATGTTCTTAACGTTCGGGTAATCGCTGCAGATCTTGAATCTGTAGAGGAAAGTCCATGCTCGCACGGTGCTGAGATGCCCGTAGTGTTCGTGCTTAGCGAAGTCATAAGCTAGGGCAGCCTTTAGAGGCTGACGGCAGGAAAAAAGCCTACGTCCTTCGGATATGGCTGAGTATCCTTGAAAGTGCCACAGTGACGAAGTCTCACTAGAAATGGTGAGAGTGGAACGCGGTAAACCCCTCGAGCGAGAAACCCAAATTTTGGTAGGGGAACCTTCTTAACGGAATTCAACGGAGAGAAGGACAGAATGCTTTCTGTAGATAGATGATTGCCGCCTGAGTACGAGGTGATGAGCCGTTTGCAGTACGACGGAACAAAACATGGCTTACAGAACGTTAGACCACTTACATTTAAAATGATGAAAACAAGCTCTCCCGTATAAGGAGAGCTTTTATCTTGAAAAGAGAAAAGTTTTAAAAGACAGGGTGATACGATGAAGAAGTATACACTAATTGCAACGGCGCCGATGGGCATTGAAGCTGTTGTCGCAAAGGAAGTACGAGATTTAGGATACGAATGCAAGGTTGATAACGGGAAAGTTATTTTTGAAGGTGATGCACTTGCCATCTGCCGTGCGAACCTTTGGCTTAGAACAGCCGACCGCATAAAGGTTCAGGTTGCTTCTTTTAAAGCGAAAACATTTGATGAACTGTTTGAAAAAACGAAAGCGATTAACTGGCGCTCATTTATACCTGAAAACGGGAAATTCCCTGTCATCGGAAAATCGGTAAAATCAACACTTGCAAGCGTTCCCGACTGTCAGCGGATCGTCAAAAAAGCAATTGTCGAAAAGCTCAAGCTGCAGTCCGGCAAAGCCAATGATTGGATTGAAGAAACAGGTGCCGAGTATAAAGTCGAAATTTCTTTATTGAAAGATCAGGCTTTGATTACACTGGACTCATCAGGGACAGGCCTTCACAAACGAGGATACCGTGTCGATCAGGGCGGTGCGCCGATTAAAGAAACACTTGCTGCCGCTTTGGTGCAATTAACCAATTGGACGCCCGACCGCCCGTTTGTTGATCCTTTCTGCGGCTCCGGAACAATCGCGATAGAAGCGGCGTTAATCGGCCAAAACATCGCACCGGGATTCAATCGCGATTTTGTTTCAGAGGATTGGGAATGGATCGGTAAAGATCTGTGGAACAAAGCGCGGCTTGAAGTCGAAGAAAAGGCAAATTATGATCAGCCGCTTACAATTTTCGCTAGCGACATAGACCACCGCATGGTTCAAATCGCAAAAGAAAATGCAGAGGAAGCAGGACTGGGAGATTTAATCCAGTTCAAGCAGATGCAGGTCAAAGACTTTACCACAAATCTGGAATTTGGCGTAATTGTCGGCAACCCGCCATATGGAGAGCGTCTCGGCGAGAAAAAAGCTGTTGAGCAGATGTATAAAGAAATGGGGAAGGCGTTCGAGCCGCTTGATACTTGGTCTGTGTATATGCTGACATCAAATGAAAACTTTGAGGAAGCATATGGCAGAAAAGCAACGAAGAAACGAAAACTCTTTAACGGGTTTATAAAAACGGATTATTATCAATATTGGTCAAAAGTAAGGCCGCAGCGCAAGAAAACAGAAAACGCATAAAAAGAAGACGCTCTGCATGCGTCTTCTTTCATCTTTCAGCCCTATTCTATCGTTACCAACGGTGAGCTTTCGCGTTGCTTCTCAATATAATGTTGGTTTGGGACATTTCAGTGTGACCGTTTACTTGAGACTTAGAACGTTTAGGCCGCGTCCAATTGTGATGAAACAGTTCAGAATGCTGATCTAATCGGTTTCTATAACTCATGTCAACATCACTCCCTGATAGAATATTGTTGATAAGACGGATAATCCGGAGACGGAATATCAAGTGTAGTTTGTGCATGTTTCGGTGATAACATGCGGTAAAGCATGTATATAAAATGAAAAGTTCGCATACAATGATGATTATTTCCATCAGAGGTGATCTCATGCTGAACAGCGAACATTTTAATCTTATTCAAAGGGCGCTTGACGCAACAGCAAACGAGCTGAAGGAGCTCGGGACTGATTCGTCTCCGTCTGTGATTTCGCATGCGCAAACTGATTTAGAAAAAGCGGTAGAACATATTTATTCAACAGACCATCCTTTTTTATCGTCGCATGTGATCAATCGTAAGTAAACTGCAAAAAACTTGGCATTGCCAAGTTTTTTTATTGTATTCATCTGCGGAAAATGATATTATTGGTGGTCTGAATGTCGAATAGTTGGGGGTTGGAACTAGGTGACAACATCACGTTTGCCTTTTTCTTTAACGAAAACAAAGAATTTTTATGAAGAATTGAACAATTGGATTGGTGACGTGTTTTACGATATCCTTCCCGAAAAAGGGTTTGATCTTCGGGACGAGCAAGTATTTATGGCTTTTCAGCTGGAGCGGGCCTTTAAAGAGAAAAAAGTCATGTTCGCCGAAGCTGGAGTGGGAACGGGGAAAACGCTGGTTTATCTTCTTTTTGCAATCAGCTATGCAAGGTATGTCGGCAAACCCGCCATCATCGCTTGTGCAGATGAAACATTAATTGAACAGCTAGTGAAAAAAGAGGGCGATATTTCTAAGCTGGCTGAGCATCTTGATCTGAAAATTGATACAAGGCTGTCAAAATCACATGAGCAATATTTATGCTTGAAGAAGCTTGAAAAAACAATGCAGCGTTCTGATGATGATAAATGGCTGGATCTTTATGAGTCGTTACCGTCATTTGTCCACGAGTCACAGGCGATGCAGCGCTTTTATCCGTATGGCGACCGTAAGCAGTACGCAAATCTATCGAATGAAGAGTGGTCTGACGTAAGCTACGACTCGTTTCAGGACTGTCTGACTTGTGATATGAGACACAGATGCGGTCTGACACTTTCCAGAGATTACTACCGCAAGTCAACGGACTTAATCATTTGTTCCCATGATTTTTATATGGAGCATGTGTGGACGGAAGAATCACGCAAACGAGAGGGCCAGCTGCCGCTCTTGCCTGATCATAGTGCAGTTGTATTTGATGAGGGGCACTTGTTAGAGTTTGCTGCGCAAAAAGCGCTAACCTATAGAGTGAAGCAGTCTACTCTTGAATTGTTTTTAGAACGATTGCTGCAAAATGACATCAGAGAAGAGTTTGCAGAATTGATTGAAGATGCGCTTCTCGCAAACGACGAATTTTTCTATGTTCTTTCTGAAGAATCAAAGGAAGTAGCCGGTTCACACCGTTTAGAAATAAAAAATGACCAGCGTGTCAAAAAGGCGGCGGACGAGCTTTGCCGTTTACTTGATAAAATCGGTGAGGCACTTGTATTTGAGTCTGAAATGTATACGATTGATCAATACGAACTGTCAGTAGTGGAAGAATATGTTGAACAAATGGCGTATTCATTATCTCTATATCAAAAGGATGCGATCAGCTGGCTGGAGAAAAAGGAAGCAGAATCAACTTTTGTCGTGATGCCGAGAACGGTAGCAGAAGTACTTGGCGAAAAAGTGTTTTCTAAGAAAATTCCTTATATCTTTTCTTCTGCTACGCTGTCAGAAGGCGGTTCGTTTGATTATATTGCCGACAGTCTTGGGATTCATGATTATTTGTCATTAACTGTTGATTCCCCTTATGATTATGACGAGCAAATGAGTATTAATCTATACGCAAAAACAGATATGGACGCTGAACAAAAAACGGCTGAAACGATTGAAACAATCAAACGTTACAAAGGAAGAACGCTGGTGCTTTTCCCTTCTTTTGAAGAATTAAACGAATTTAAAGAGCTGTCGGCGGCATGGGAGCTGCCGTATCCAATTTTCTTCGAAGGTGATGAGGAAATCAGCAGCTTAGTAGAGAAATTCCAAGAGGAAGAAGAAACAGTACTTTGTTCAGTTCACTTATGGGAAGGACTCGACATTCCCGGTGACGCATTGAAGAATGTTACCATTTGGTCATTGCCGTTCCCGCCACACGATCCTGTATTTACAGCGAAGCGCAACGGAGCGAAAAAAGATCCGTTCGAAGAAGTTGATCTGCCATATATGTTGTTACGTGTACGGCAGGGCATCGGGCGCCTGATTCGCTCGAATCAAGACAGCGGCTCGATTCACATTTACGCTGGCGGAGAAAATGAACGCATCATTGATGAGGTCAAAAAGGTCTTGCCTGTTGAACCGCACATGATGTAATGGAAAAAAGCTGACGATCGTTCGTCAGCTTTTTTTATTTGTCAGCGGGATAGCCAGCCGCCATCAACTGCTAAAATATGTCCATTTACATAATCTGAAGCACGTGATGCCAAAAAGACTGCAGTCCCCCCCATATCATCCGCTTGGCCCCAGCGGCCGGCAGGAATTCTCTTTATAATGTCCTCATTTCGCTTTTCGTCATCCCGAATAGGCTTTGTATTCGCAGTAGAAATATAGCCTGGGGCGATTGCGTTGACCTGAATACCTGACGCTGCCCACTCATTTGCAAATGATTTTGTCAAACCGGCAACAGCGTGTTTGCTCGCGGTGTAAGCCGGAACGAGGATGCCGCCTTGAAAAGACAGGAGAGAGGCAATATTAATAATCTTTCCATGACCTCTTTTCAGCATGTGCCTGCCAGCAAGCTGTGTCAGAATAAACAGGCTGTTTAGATTGACATTCAGTACGTGCTGCCAGTTCTCTTCTGAAAAATCTTCCGCTTTTTCCCGATGAATAATGCCGGCATTATTGACAAGGATGTCGATCTGACTGTTTTCAAACAGCTCAGCTGCAGAATCCTTTATCGCTTCCGGCTTGCTCATGTCCAATGTAAAAGATGTAAATGTCTGGCCTTCCTGTTCCACAAGCTGCTGTGTTTCAGACAGGCTGCTTTTATGTGATGTGCCGATAATATCAGCGCCAGCTCCGGCTAGGGCTTTGGCAATTCCTTGACCGATCCCTGTTCCTGGGCCTGTCACCAGCGCTGTTTTTCCTTCTAATGAAAAGGCGTCATGTAGATAACCCATCTTATTTCAGCCCATCCATCGGAATGAGATCCATGTCCGTAAATGTGTAATTTTCTCCAGCCATCGCCCACACAAAGCTATAGTTTGATGTTCCTGCGCCAGAATGAATAGACCAAGCGGGAGAAAGAACAGCCTGCTCATTTCCAACAACAAGATGGCGTGTTTCGTCCGGCTGGCCCATGAAATGAAATACCTTTGAGTCCTTTTCAAGATCCAGATAAAGATAAGCCTCCATCCGACGGTCATGAACGTGTGCTGGCATGGTATTCCAGTTGTTGTTTTGATCTAACATCGTTATTCCCATCATCAGCTGACAGCTTTTAATGCCATCCTGATGAATGACTTTGTACAGACTTCTGACATTAGACGCTGCATCATCACCAAGGCGGTCCGGTGTCAGTTCAGCTAGGGCGGCTTTTTGTGTCGGATAGCTTTTGTGGGCGCAAGCGGAGACGAAGTAAAACTTCGCTTTTTCCCCGTTCAGGCTTGAAAACGATACATCCTGATTGCCCATTCCGATATAGAGAAAATCCTTTGTTTGAAGCACATATTCATCATCGCCAACCCTGACAGCGCCAGGCTGGCCGACATTAATAATCCCGATTTCACGCCGTTCCAAAAAGAAGTCTGTTTTTAGAAAATCACCTGCATCAAGCTTCAGTTCACTTTGCCCTGGAGCCGCTCCGCCGATGACAACCCGGTCTTCATGTGAGTAATACATCGTAAGTTTGTTTTCTGTAAATAAAGGATCCATTAAGAAATGACTGCGAAGCTCCTCTGTTGTAAAGCGTTTTACTTGTTCAGGATGTACAGAATAACGATTTTCCATTATATTTCCCCCTTGGTTAGGATTTCAACATCACTTGAATGAAAATATTTTGGTAACGGTTTCAAAGAAAATTTTAGGATAAATAGTGAAAAGAGTCAACGAAAAAATAATGAATTGACACATTATTAAAAAAACTCTTTCCAAATTTTAAAATTATGGTATCCTTTTGTTGTAACGGTTTTGAAATCGGTTTCAAATATATGAGATACAGGAGCACTTGAATGAAAAAGAAAACAACAGGCCATACAACCATCAAAGATGTAGCTGAATGTGCAGGAGTTTCGAAATCGACAGTTTCCCGCTATATTAACGGAAAAATTGACGCGATTTCTCCTGAAAAAGTGAAAAACATTAAAAAGGCAATCGCAGAATTGAATTATCGGCCGAGTAAAATGGCACAAGGTTTGAAAATAAAAAAAAGCAAGTTAATCGGATTTGTTGTGGCTGACATTACAAATCCTTTTTCGGTCGCTGCTTTCAGGGGAGTCGAAGAGGTTTGTGATCAATATGGATACAGCATTATGGTGTGCAACACAGATAACAGTCCTGAAAAAGAGCGGGAAATGCTCTTAAAGCTAGAAGCCCATTCGGTTGAGGGCTTGATTTTAAACGCAACAGGGGAAAACAAGGATGTACTGCGCGCTTTTGCTGAACAGCAAATTCCAACAATCTTAATTGACCGGAAACTGCCGGATCTGAAACTGGATACCGTAACGACTGACAACAGATGGATCACAAAAGAGATTCTTCAGAAGGTGTACAGCAAAGGGTATACTGATGTCGCGCTGTTTACCGAACCGATTTCCTCTATCAGCCCTCGTGCAGAAAGAGCAGCTGTGTATCAGGAAATGGCTTCGGTTCATAATGTGAACGGGCTTGTCAGATTGCATGAAATTGACGTAAAGGACAAGGAGCAGCTTAAGGCGGCGCTTCGTTCTTTTCACAAGGAAATGCCGGAGCAAAAAAAAGCGATTCTGGCTTTGAATGGCTTGATTATGCTGAAAATCATCAGCTGTATGGAAGAGCTTGGCCTGCGCATCCCTCAAGATATAGGGATTGCAGGATTCGATGATACGGAATGGTATAAACTGATCGGTCCAGGTATTACAACGATCGCCCAGCCGTCACATGATATGGGCAGGACGGCGATGGAACGTGTATTAAAAAGGATTGAAGGTGACAAAGGAGCGCCTCAAACCATTGAATTAGAGGCAAAAGTCATCATGAGAAAGTCACTTTAATCCTAGGTGCCCTCAACTAAGAGGAGGTTGGGAAGAGATGAAGCTTGATGCGGTGACATTCGGGGAATCAATGGCCATGTTTTATGCAAATGAGTATGGAGGCCTTCATGAAGTATCTACTTTTTCTAAAGGGCTTGCCGGAGCAGAAAGCAATGTCGCCTGCGGCCTTGCCAGACTCGGATTTCGAATAGGATGGATGAGCAAGGTCGGCAATGATCAGCTCGGAACATTTATTTTACAAGAGCTTAAAAAAGAGGGAGTGGATGTGTCCCGCGTGATCCGCTCGCAGGACGAAAATCCCACCGGGCTGCTGCTGAAGTCAAAAGTGAAAGAAGGCGACCCGCAAGTTACCTACTATAGGAAAAACTCAGCTGCAAGCACATTAACTTCAGCTGAATATCCGAGAGATTATTTTCAATGCGCAGGCCATTTGCATGTGACAGGCATTCCGCCTGCCTTGTCAGCCGAGATGAAAGACTTCACGTATCATGTCATGAACGACATGAGAAACGCAGGGAAGACCATTTCATTCGACCCTAATGTAAGACCTTCGCTTTGGCCTGATCAAGCAACAATGGTACATACAATCAATGATCTGGCTGGGCTTGCAGACTGGTTTTTCCCGGGTATCGCAGAGGGAGAGCTATTGACCGGAGAAAAAACACCTGAAGGCATTGCCGACTATTATTTGAAAAAAGGTGCCAGCTTTGTTGCTATTAAACTTGGAAAAGAAGGCGCTTACTTTAAAACGGGGACAAGTGAAGGATTTCTAGAAGGCTGCCGGGTCGACCGGGTGGTTGATACGGTCGGCGCCGGAGACGGATTTGCAGTCGGTGTAATCAGCGGTATCCTAGACGGTTTGTCGTACAAGGATGCGGTGCAAAGGGGAAATGCGATTGGCGCTTTGCAAGTGCAGGCACCGGGGGATATGGACGGTTTGCCGACCAGGGAGAAATTAGCTTCTTTTTTATCTGCTCAAAGAACGGTTCACCAAAAGAAAGGGGATTATTAATATGGAGTCCAAAGTCGTTGAAAACCGTCTGAAAGAAGCAAAGCTGATTGCAGTCATTCGTTCAAAGGATAAGCAGGAGGCCTGTCAGCAGATTGAGAGTTTATTAGATAAAGGGATTCGTGCAGTTGAAGTGACGTATACGACCCCCGGGGCATCAGATATTATCGAATCCTTCCGTAATAGGGAAGATATTTTAATTGGCGCGGGCACGGTCATCACCGCGCAGCAAGCTGGGGAAGCTGCTGAGGCTGGCGCGCAGTTTATTGTCAGTCCGGGTTTTTCAGCTGATCTTGCTGAACATCTATCTTTTGTAAAGACACATTATATCCCCGGCGTCTTGACTCCGAGCGAAATTATGGAAGCGCTGACATTCGGTTTTACGACATTAAAGCTGTTCCCAAGCGGTGTGTTTGGTATCCCGTTTATGAAAAATTTAGCGGGTCCTTTCCCGCAGGTGACCTTTATTCCGACAGGCGGGATACATCCGTCTGAAGTGCCGGATTGGCTTAGAGCCGGAGCTGGCGCCGTCGGAGTCGGCAGCCAGCTGGGCAGCTGTTCAAAAGAGGATTTGCAGGCTGTTTTCCAAGTGTAAGTGGAATTGTTTTTTCATAACCGGAGGATGGGAGAATCCACAATATGAAAATCAAGGCGACAATTGAACGGGTACCTGGCGGAATGATGATTATTCCGCTATTTCTTGGAGCGGCGCTCAACACGTTTGCGCCTGGAACAGCGGAGTTCTTTGGAGGGTTTACGGGTGCTTTGATTACCGGAACGCTGCCGATACTGGGTGTTTTTATCTTTTGCGTAGGAGCAACGATTGATTTTCGTTCTTCAGGCTATATCGCAAGAAAAGGAATCACGTTATTATTGGGAAAGGTCGGATTTGCGGCACTGCTCGGCGTGATCGCAGCGCAATTTATACCTGACGAAGGCATACAATCCGGCTTTTTTGCAGGCCTTTCTGTTTTAGCAATTGTCGCGGTAATGAATGAAACGAACGGCGGACTGTATTTGGCGCTCATGAATCACATGGGAAGAAAAGAGGATGCGGGCGCTTTCGCCTTTATCAGTACAGAATCTGGTCCTTTTATGACCATGGTGACGTTTGGTGTGACGGGACTTGCCGCATTCCCATGGGAAACGCTGGCAGCGACAGTCATCCCGTTTTTACTTGGATGTATACTTGGAAATCTGGATCATGATCTCAGAGACTTATTCAGCAAGGTTGTGCCGGCGATCATTCCATTTTTCGCCTTTTCGCTCGGCAATACCTTGAATTTTGGAATGCTGATCCAATCAGGGCTGCTCGGCATTTTTATCGGAGTTTCTGTCGTCATTTTATCGGGCAGTTCTTTGTTTTTGCTTGATCGTTTTATTGCGCGGGGAGATGGTGTCGCGGGAGTGGCCGCTTCTTCTACGGCAGGGGCGGCTGTAGCCGTGCCATATGCATTAGCGGAAGCGAATGCCTCATTTGCGCCAGTTGCTGAGTCGGCAACTGCAATTATCGCGACAAGCGTTATTGTCACCTCGCTCTTAACCCCGCTGGCAACAGTGTGGGTAGATAAAAAAATCAAGCAGAAAAAGCGGAGAACACCTCCGCCAAAAAATCAAATGACGATCAACTGAATAAAAAGGCTGCCACAAAACATACCGGCAGCCTTTTATACAAACAATTTGACTTTCATACCCCCTTCCATTAGCCTGTAATGGAACGGCTAGAATAGGGAGGGAATGGATATGGAGATACATACATATGAAAAAGAATTTTTTGATCTTTTAAAAAGAATCTCACATTACAGCGAAGCAGTTGCGTTAATGCACTGGGACTCCAGAACAGGCGCGCCGAAAAACGGCTCAGAGGATCGTGCCGAAAGTATCGGCCAGCTTTCAACAGATATATTCAATATCCAAACATCAGATCGAATGAAGGAGCTTATCGATGTCCTGTATGAACGATTTGATGACTTGTCGGAAGATACGAAAAAAGCAGTGGAACTGGCGAAAAAAGAGTATGAAGAGAATAAGAAAATCCCTGAGGCTGAATACAAAGAATACGTGATTCTCTGTTCAAAGGCAGAAACAGCGTGGGAGGAAGCGAAAGGAAAATCTGATTTCAGCTTGTTTTCTCCTTATTTAGAACAGCTGATTGAATTCAATAAACGTTTTATTACGTATTGGGGATATCAAGAGCATCCTTATGATGCATTGCTTGATTTGTTTGAGCCCGGCGTCACGGTAAAGGTGCTTGATCAGCTGTTTGCTGAGCTGAAGGAAGCGATTATCCCTCTTGTTAAACAGGTGACAGCTTCCGGAAATAAACCAGATACAAGCTTTCTTACAAAAGCGTTCCCGAAAGAAAAGCAAAAAGAGCTCAGTCTGTATTTTTTACAGGAGCTTGGCTACGATTTTGATGGCGGAAGACTTGATGAAACCGTTCATCCGTTTGCAACTACGCTGAATCGGGGAGACGTTCGGGTCACGACGAGATATGATGAAAAAGATTTCCGGACGGCGATCTTTGGCACCATTCATGAGTGCGGGCACGCGATTTACGAGCAAAATATTGATGAAGCACTCAGTGGTACGAATTTGTCAGACGGCGCATCAATGGGAATTCATGAATCGCAATCATTATTTTACGAGAATTTTATCGGCCGCAACAAGCATTTTTGGACACCGTACTATCAGAAGATTCAAGAAGCATCACCTGAACAGTTCAAGGACATCTCCCTGGATGATTTTGTCCGTGCAATCAATGAATCAAAACCTTCATTTATCAGGGTCGAAGCGGATGAATTGACGTATCCTCTTCATATCATCATCCGTTATGAAATTGAAAAAGCGATTTTCAGCAATGAAGTGTCTGTGGAAGATCTGCCGTCGCTTTGGAATCAAAAATACCAAGATTATTTAGGGATTACACCGCAGACCGACGCAGAGGGGATTTTACAGGACGTCCATTGGGCAGGTGGAGATTTCGGCTACTTCCCATCCTATGCGCTCGGCTACATGTATGCGGCTCAGCTGAAACAAAAAATGCTTGAGGATCTCCCTGAATTTGACGCTCTCTTGGAAAGAGGAGAGTTCCATCCGATAAAGCAATGGCTGACGGAAAAGGTGCACATTCACGGAAAACGGAAAAAGCCGTTAGACATTATTAAAGATGCAACAGGAGAAGAGCTGAATGTTCGCTATTTAATTGATTATTTATCAAACAAATATTCAAATCTCTATCTGTCATAATCAAAAGCCTGGCGGCGCGTCGTCAGGCTCTTTTATATCGAATCCCCTTGAAATACGAATGATATCTAAAAAAACAAAATTAAAGTTCGGGAATTTTTATTTTCAGCCTATGCAAGAGATTAGAATCTTGATATAATTTATTACAATATAATAGGAACACTCATATAATCGCGTGGATATGGCACGCAAGTTTCTACCGGGCACCGTAAATGTCCGACTATGGGTGAGCAATGGAACCGCACGTGTACGGTTTTTTGTGATATCAGCATTGCTTGCTCTTTATTTGAGCGGGCAATGCTTTTTTTATTCTCATAACGGAGGTAAGACAAGATGGAAGCACTGAAACGGAAAATAGAGGAAGAAGGCGTCGTATTATCTGATCAGGTATTGAAAGTGGATTCTTTTTTGAATCACCAAATTGATCCGCTGCTTATGCAGAGAGTTGGTGACGAATTTGCGTCCAGGTTTGCAAAAGACGGTATTACCAAAATTGTGACAATCGAATCATCAGGTATCGCTCCCGCTGTAATGACGGGCTTGAAGCTGGGTGTGCCAGTTGTCTTCGCGAGAAAGCATAAATCGTTAACACTCACCGACAATTTGCTGACAGCGTCTGTTTATTCCTTTACGAAACAAACAGAAAGCCAAATCGCAGTGTCTGGGACCCACCTGTCGGATCAGGATCATGTGCTGATTATCGATGATTTTTTGGCAAATGGACAGGCAGCGCACGGGCTTGTGTCGATTGTGAAGCAAGCGGGAGCTTCTATTGCGGGTATTGGCATTGTTATTGAAAAGTCATTTCAGCCGGGAAGAGATGAACTTGTGAAACTGGGCTACCGAGTGGAATCTTTGGCAAGAATTCAGTCTTTAGAAGAAGGGAAAGTGTCCTTCGTACAGGAGGTTCATTCATGAGAAATGGATTCGGCAAAACGCTGTCTTTAGGGATTCAGCATGTTCTTGCCATGTATGCCGGCGCTATTGTTGTTCCTCTGATTGTTGGAAAAGCAATGGGACTGACTGTCGAGCAGCTGACTTACTTAGTATCGATTGATATTTTTATGTGCGGTGTGGCTACACTTCTGCAAGTGTGGAGCAACCGATTTTTTGGGATCGGGCTTCCGGTAGTGCTTGGATGTACCTTTACAGCTGTATCGCCAATGATTGCGATTGGATCTGAATATGGGGTTTCAACAGTTTACGGCGGCATTATCGCTTCAGGCATTCTTGTCATTTTTATTTCATTTTTCTTTGGAAAGCTCGTATCGTTTTTTCCGCCGGTCGTGACAGGCTCTGTTGTTACGATTATCGGTATTACATTGATGCCGGTTGCCATGAATAACATGGCCGGCGGAGAAGGAAGTGCAGATTTCGGAGATCTCTCCAACCTTGCTCTTGCTTTTACCGTGTTGAGCATCATTGTGCTTCTATACCGTTTTACAAAAGGCTTTATCAAGTCCGTCTCGATTTTGATCGGTATTTTGATTGGCACCTTCATCGCTTATTTTATGGGGAAAGTTCAATTTGATAATGTTTCGGATGCGGCAGTTGTTCAAATGATTCAGCCATTTTACTTCGGCGCGCCGTCTTTTCATGCAGCGCCTATCATTACGATGTCCATCGTTGCAATTGTCAGCCTTGTGGAGTCAACTGGTGTTTACTTTGCTTTAGGTGACCTGACAAACCGCCGTTTGACAGAGAAAGATTTGTCTAAAGGCTATCGAGCTGAAGGACTGGCTGTGCTTCTGGGCGGTATTTTTAACGCTTTTCCTTACACGGCATTCTCTCAAAATGTCGGGCTTGTTCAGCTCACAGGGATCAAAAAAAATGCCGTCATTGTGGTCACAGGTGTGATCCTAATGGCATTTGGGCTGTTTCCAAAGATCGCTGCTTTCACGACTATTATTCCATCCGCTGTTTTGGGCGGTGCAATGGTGGCGATGTTTGGAATGGTGATTGCTTACGGAATTAAAATGCTCAGCCGCATTGATTTTGCGAAACAGGAAAATCTGCTGATTGTTGCTTGCTCAGTGGGATTGGGGCTCGGTGTGACCGTTGTGCCGGATATTTTCAAACAGCTTCCGAGTGCCTTAACGCTGCTTACAACGAATGGCATTGTGGTGGGCAGCTTTACTGCAGTCGTCTTAAATATTGTATATAACGTTTTTTCTAAAGCTAAAAAAATAGAACAAGAAGCTGACCTCGCTGAACAAAAAACAGCAGTCTAACTCCGCCGCGGCGGAGTTTTTTTGCATATAAAAAAGATTGTTGCGGCACAATGTATGCAAAGAGGTGATCGCATGGCGTTTATTTTATCCATTGGAACAAGTCTTCCTGCGTATAATGTAAACCAAGAGAAAGCGGCCGAGTTCGCCCGCTATATGTTTCAGCATTCTTTTAAGGATATTGACCGGCTGTTATCCTCCTTTAAAAACGGGCAAATCCATTCGAGACAGTTTGTTAAGCCGATTGAATGGTATAAAGAGGGGCACAGCTTTGAAGAAAAAAATCAAATATACATAGAAGAAACACTTAAACACAGCAGAGCGGCTGTTCGTGAGTGCCTCTCTCATCCGGAATTTTTTCAAGAAGCCATTCCTTATGAGAAAGTGGAAGCTGTTTTTTTCGTCTCCAGTACAGGTCTTTCCACACCGAGTATCGAGGCGCGGCTTATGAATGAACTTCCGTTTTCTCCATATACGAAGCGGATTCCGATTTGGGGGCTTGGCTGTGCAGGAGGAGCCAGCGGACTTGCGCGTGCAGCCGAATACTGCAAAGCGTATCCTGAGGCTTTTGTGCTTGTCATTGCTGCCGAGCTGTGCAGCCTGACATTCCAGCCGGAAGATAAAACGAAAAGCAATCTGATCGGCACCTCGCTTTTTGGTGACGGCATTGCCGCAGCTTTATTATGCGGAGAGAAGGCGGACCGCAGGATGTCAAAGCTGAAGCTTGCGCCGAAGATAATGGACGCCCAATCTGTTTTGATGAAACAATCAGAAGATGTCATGGGCTGGGACTTTACCGATCAAGGATTCAAAGTCATTTTCTCACGAGACATTCCGACCTTGGTGGAAAAATGGCTCAAAACAAATGTACAGATTTTTTTGGACAAACATAAGCTGTCATTCCATGATATCTGTGTTTTTTTGGCGCATCCAGGCGGAAAAAAAGTGATCGATGCATACATCAAAAGTCTCGGGCTGTCGTCAGAAAAGCTTTCATCTGCGCTAAGCATTTTGCAAAAGCACGGAAATATGTCTTCAGCCACAATCTTGTATGTGATCAAAGACCATCTGCAGAACGGACATAAAAAGGAAGCTGAACGAGGACTGATTGGCGCTTTAGGGCCGGGTTTCTCATCAGAGTTGCTGTTATTCAGCTGGGAAAAGGGGGCCTGACTCATGTTTTGGTTGTTGATCGCCATTCTCATTGTTCAAAGAGCAGCAGAAATGGCAGTGGCCAGGCAAAACGAACAAAAGGTAAAGAAGCAAGGAGCAATTGAATTTGGCGAGAGCCACTATCCGTATATCATTACGATGCATATCCTTTTTTTCCTGTCCTTAATTGCCGAGGTGCTGCTGATGAATAAACAGCCGTCCAGCTGGTGGCTCGGTATCGCTGCAGTGATTTTAAGCGTACAGATCGTACGGTATTGGGCGCTTTGTTCCTTAGGGGCATATTGGAATACGAAAATCCTTGTTGTTCCAGGTGTAGAGCTTGTAAAAAAAGGTCCATATAAATGGATGAAACATCCAAACTATGCCGTTGTTATACTCGAAATTTTGCTGATTCCGCTGCTTTATCAAGCATACGTCACCATGTGTCTGTTTTCCATTTTCAATGCCGTGTTGTTAAGCATCAGAATTCGCGCAGAAGACAAAGCATTACAGGAATACAGCGTAAAATAGCGATTGAAAATCATTCTCAACCATGTTAAAATGAATTTGAAAAAGATTCTCAATCAGGATGGTGAAGCAAATGACAATGCTGTTTTTGCTTGGAGCGGTTTGTACATATAGTGTATTAATTGGTTTTGTATTAAAAGGAATCTCTAATAAATCTGTTTGATGAATCTGGAACTTGTAAAAGTTGCAGATTTTCTTTTATAGAAGCTGCCGTAATGGCGGCTTTTTTCTATTCTCCTAAAGAAATTTGGTTTATTCTTGTGTAAAATGAAAAGGGAATGAATTCAGATCTTTCAAAAAAAGTTCACAATTGAAACGGCACAAAGGGGTTCAGACTTATGACAGATCAAAACAGAAAAAAGCTTTTGCATAAAACTGGGGAACTTTATAAGCAATTTATTGAGAATCAAGATGAACAAAGGGCTGCTAAACTGGCTGCGGTCATGAAAAAAGCGGCTGATGAAGAGGTTTATATCGCGTTTACCGGGCATTATTCAGCGGGAAAATCGTCACTGCTGAACTGCCTGTTAATGGAGAATATTTTGCCGACAAGCCCGATTCCGACAAGCGCTAACCTTGTTGTGATCAGAAACGGGGAAAAGCGAGTTCGGCTTCATACAACAGACGGAGCGTGTGCTGAGCTGGAAGGGGCTTACCAGAAAGACAAGGTGCAGCAATATTGTAAAGACGGGGAACAGATTGAAAGCGTCGAAATTTTTGACAGGTATACTGAGATCGATTCCGGGGTTGCGTATATTGATACTCCAGGGATAGATTCAACAGATGATGCTCATTTTTTATCGGCTGCTTCTATTCTTCACCAGGCGGATGCGCTGTTTTACGTCGTTCACTATAATCACGTGCACGCTGAGGAAAATGTAAAGTTTCTCAGATCAATAAAAGAAAGCATTCCGAATGTGTATTTTATCGTCAATCAAATTGACCGCCATGATGAGACGGAGACAAAATTTGGAGACTATCAAGCGCAGGTAGAGGAGATGCTTTGCAATGAAGGGATTTCAAGGGAAGCGCTCTATTTTACATCAGTAACAGAACCGGATCACCCGTTCAATCAGATGGGGGCCCTGAGAGAAGAGTTAAGAAGAATAGAACAGCAATCAAAAAGCAATATGCAGGCTTTAACGGAACAAAAAGTCCGTAATCTGCTAAAGGAACATACGGAAATGCTGAAGAAAGACGAAACAGGCGCTCCGAGTTTCGCTGAACAGCTTAATATCCAAATTGGACTGGTCCAATCGCTGCGTGATCAATTGAATGAGGCCGAAAAACAAACGACTGAGGCAGAGACGAGGATGCAGGAAGAAATCAATCTTATTTTAAAAAACGCCAACCTGACGCCTTTTGAAATGCGTGAATTGGCGGCTGCATTTTTAGAATCGCAAGAGCCTTCCTTTAAAACCGGCTTTTTCTTTTCTAAAGCGAAAACTGCAAAGGAAAGAGATAAAAGGCGGAATGCCTTTTTCTCTGATGTGGCAAAACGAACAGAGGCCGAAGCGGATTGGCATATGATAGACACGCTTCATAAACTCGCCAAGGCATTTGATGTTTATACTGCTGAAAGTGAAAAGCTGATTCAGGCCTATCGCACACCGCTTGATATAAGCATCATTGAACGCGCGGTCAAGCATGGTGCAGCCTTTTCCTCTGAATATGTATTGCAATATACAAAAGACTTGGCAGAGCTCATCCGGAAAGAGGCGAAAAGAGAAGCCGCAGACATCATAAAGGTGCTCTCCGCTATGGTGAAAGAGCGTGTTTCCAAAGATGTGCAAACAATTAACGACCGGCTCGTCCAAGAATCAGAAAAACTTGTCTTTCTTCAAGAACAGGCACGTTTAGAGAATAATGCCCGAGAGAAAACCGATCGCCTGTGGGCCATTTGGGAAGAAGAGTCCGCATGCCCAATGCATATAGACACAGAATGGTTTAAATCGAAGAAAACAAGAGTGGCGGCTCCAGAGCAGAAACAAGGCCGAAGCCAGCTGACGGCGCAGCCGATGCCGAAATCAGAAATCAAAATGGAACAAGAAATGCCGCTTCAAGACCAAATCAAACGCTTTTACACTTTGTCTGACATTTTAGGCGAATGCAGCATGTTGTTAAAGCAAACTTCAGCGTTTCGTGAAAGGGTGAAAAGGCTTGAGGAACGTAAATTTACACTCGCTCTTTTTGGAGGCTTTAGCTCGGGGAAATCATCATTTGCCAATGCGCTTGTCGGCGAAAGAGTGCTGCCATCCTCACCAACGCCAACCACAGCGACAATTAACAAGATCACAAAGCCAATCAATGGCAACTTAAACAAAACAGCGAATGTAGTGTTTAAGACAGAGGATGACTTAACGGCTGAAATTTTGCAGCTCACCGGAATACCAAAGGAGCCGGCAGGCCGTTCCTTCACAGAGAAGTGGGAAAAGGCAGTCAAAAAAAACAGGCTGCAGGAAGAACACGTGAAATTGATCAGCAATTTCCTGCTTGCATACGAGAAGTATCAGCAGTATATACAGGAACAGAAGAAATTAACGATTCCGCTCTCTGAATTAAAGCCATATGTAGCAGAGGAAACAACGGCCTGTGCTGTGAAAGAGGTAACGGTCTACTATACATGCCCGCTCACTGAAAAAGGGATTACGATCGTTGATACACCCGGCGCGAGCAGCATGAATAAACGGCATACAGAACTGGCATTCCAATATATCAAAGATGCTGATGCATTTTTTTATATGACTTATTATCAGCACTCTTTTTCAAAAGGAGACCGTTCATTTTTGCGAAAGCTTGGACTTGTGAAAGAATCGCTCAGCATGGATAAAATGTTTTTTATTATTAATGCTGCAGACCTTGCAAAAGATAAAACAGAGCTCGAAACAGTGACCGATTATGTCAGCGCAGAGCTTGTAAAAGAAGGGGTTTATGAGCCGCAGCTCTTTACCGTATCAAGTAAGGAGGAACTGGTGGGAAAACCGGAGTCATTTTACAATCAGTTCTCGAAAGTAAGAAAACACTTAGACCGGTTTATCGAAGTGGATGTAAAAAAAGCGTCAGCAGCGCAGCTCAGTTCGGAGGCAGACAAACTATGCGAAACTGTTTTTCAGCTTCACCAATCCCAGCATCAGTCCCGAGAAGAGAAGGAAGCGCAGAAACAGCGCCTTATGCTGTCATTTGAGCGGACAGCGGCCGATATCGAGAAACGGCGGAACTCAAAAACCATCATTGAAAAAGTAAAAAAAGATACAAGAGAGCAGCTATATCACATTGCACAGCGATTATCATATTTTGCAAATGATTTATTAAAATCGGCATTTCATCCTGGACTGCAAAACGGGGATTGGAAAAAGAACGTCAGTAAAGCGATGACAACAGCCTTACATGAATATCAATTTGAATATATTCAGGAAATCAAAACGCTTGATGTTCGCATGAGCGGTTTCATCGAACGGCATATCAATGAAGAATGGCTGGATCAATTTCAAAAAACATTAAACGAGGACGGTTATTTTTCCGTTTATGCGGGTGATCAGCATTCGAGCGGTATACAGTTGAAGGAAGTTGAACCGGAAATAGAAGAACGTGCTTTTGAGCAGGAACTAAAAGAGGTCAAATCACCGAAGCAGTTTTTTGAGCAGAAAGGAAAAGCGGCCTTTATCGAAGCTGTACGGATGAAACTTACGAAAATCACAGAGGCATGGATAAAAAATGAAGAAGAAAGCCTGATCTCTCATTACACAGCTCACCTCAGACGCTTACAGGAAGATATGGGTGAAAAAGCAATCGCGCAAATAACGGATCAAAAAGAGACATATTTAAGAGGATATGCGGAAGGGGAACATGCGAAAGAGATTGAAATGGCGTACCAGGCGTGCATCTCCTGGAAAAATTCAGACAATACAATAAAAATGTAAAATTCAGTTGGCTTGTATTTCAAGTCATGATAGACTAAATAGAAAAAAGCGAGATGAACGATTAATGTCAGAGGTACATAAAGCAATTTCAGCACATTCATCAAAACAGCACGAGCATATCAAAGCATTTATGCGTCTTGAAAATATGCGTGAATTGGCGATTGAAGAAGCTGTTGCTAAATGCAGAAACGATGAGCCTTATACTACAGATGCAATTAATGAAATTACCGAGCAAATGAATCAGCTCGCTAAAAAAGGCATCGTCCCGACAAGACGGCTTGTATCAAAAGAAATGGTCAGAGAATACGTAAGCCGCATGTAAGCTGGATGATCCTGTCGCGAGTGAACCTCCTGCCGGAAGCATATACTATATGCATCCGACGTAAGGGGGGATTCAAGTTGGGCAGAACAAAGCTCGGAAACAGAAATGCACAGGCGAATAACAATGCCAAAAAGAAAAACGGATTTCAAACCCATTTTGACTCTTACGCAGGACGCGAAGCTGAAAAGCTGATCGCCAGCAACAAAAGACACAACGATTGATAAATATCCAAACAGTATCTCTAATTAAAGAGATACTGTTTTTTATTTTTGGGCTGCTTATGATAAAATAGAAGGAATGAAAGAAAAGGGAGTTATTTGATGAATAATAATAAACTATTGCTGGTTGACGGCATGGCTCTTTTATTCCGGGCCTTTTTTGCCACGGCCGTACATCGCAACTTTATGATAAATGACAGCGGGGTGCCGACGAATGGCGTCAACGGCTTTTTAAAGCATTTGATTACAGCTGTGGAAACATTCCAGCCGACACACGTCGTCTGCTGCTGGGACATGGGGAGCAAAACGTACCGAAATGACTTGTTCCAAGATTATAAGGCTAACCGCAGCGCGCCGCCTGTGGAGCTGATTCCGCAGTTTGATTTGGCAAAGGAAGTAGCCGCAGAGCTTGGAATTATGAATATTGGCTTTGCCGGCTATGAAGCGGATGACTGTATCGGTACTCTTGCCGATTTATTTGCGAATGAAGCGGACATTACGGTCGTAACAGGAGACAGAGATTTACTTCAGCTGTTAACGGATAAAGTAAGCGTTGCTTTGCTTCAAAAAGGAATCGGAAATTATAAAGTCTATACAAAAGAGACTTTTTATGAAGAAACAGGCGTAATGCCGAAGGCTTTGATTGATATTAAAGCGCTTATGGGAGATTCCAGTGATAACTATCCCGGAGTCAA
Source organism: Bacillus sp. PS95 (assembly GCF_037963565.1). Classification (NCBI taxonomy): domain Bacteria; kingdom Bacillati; phylum Bacillota; class Bacilli; order Caryophanales; family Bacillaceae; genus Bacillus; species Bacillus sp. PS95. The sequence continues at coordinate 2,219,374 of NZ_CP150160.1, read as the reverse complement.
AGGGATTGGAGAAAAAACAGCCTACAAACTGATTCGTGAATACGAAACGATTGACCGTTTATTGGAAAATCTTTCTCTTCTTCCAAAAGGACAGCAGGGAAAAATTCAGCAAGGTTTAAGCGATTTGGAGATGTCGAGGAAGCTTGCGGAAATTCATTGCTCAGTGCCGCTGGCCTGCACACTGAAAGACGCTTTATTTACTTTGCAAATGGAGCAGGCGGCTGACATGCTTCGCCGCCACCAAATCAAAGGAATTGAGCGTATGCTTGAAAAGCTGAACGCTAGAGAGATCGTTTAGATCTTCTCTAGCGTTTTGTATTGCTTTTTTTTGCTCTCTCCTCAAGCTCTGTTTTAGGGTCATTATGTGTATTGCCTTCCAGGTCGCCTTGCGGAGTAACACCGCCGGTCAGCCGGCCTTTATCTTTCTTTTTCATGTTAGTTCACCTCGCCATTAGGATGAACCAATGATCAAGATTTAATTCTTTTCATTCAGCCGAATCGCTTCTTTTGCCAGAAGATCGGCTTTTTGGTTTTGCTTGCCCGGTATCCATTTGATGAAAAAAAGAGGGAATGCCGCTTTTAATCGGATGATTTCTTCTACGAACGGTTGAAACGTTTTATTTTTAACCATTTCAAGCTCAGTGGCGCGTTCCACAATATCTGAATCGGTTCGAAAGGAAACCGATTGATACCCGCGCGTTGCACATAGCTTCATCCCTTCAATTAATGCAAGAAATTCCGCTTCTTGATTTGTATGCACTCCGATTGGAATAGAGAAGGATTCTGCTGTTCCCTCATGTTTGATAAAAATGCCGATACCGGAAGGTCCGGGATTACCAGCGCTTGCGCCGTCTACGTATATTTCTGTAGGCATTATGAACTCCTTTCATCTTTAGGTATCATTTTTTTGGCTGCATAAGCATAAGGCAATGAAATCAAAGATACCGCAAACTTAATCAAATATGTAGAAATAAAAATATGAAGCCACACGCCTGCCGGATAAATGCCGAGAAAGGCGACTGCAGTGAATATGAATGTATCAAACAACTGGCTGACTGCTGTACTGCCGCCGTTTCTGAGCCATAAAAGCCGATCAGAAGGAAATATCCTTCTAATTGCCGAATATACATAAACATCCAGCGTTTGGCTGAAGATAAAGGCAAGCAGACTTCCTAACGCAACTCGCGGAAGGAATCCGAAGATCGTTTCCAGCGCTGTTTGTGATATGTCGCTGGAAGCCGGTTCGAAAAGCAGCACGCCCTGCATGACAAATGTCAGCGTCAGGAGCGTTGAGAATCCGAGCCATACCGCTTTTCTGGCTTCAGCTGGCCCGTATTTTTCATTCAGCACATCTGTCGCAAAAAAGATTGTGCCATACATCACATTCCCAAGTGTCGCTGTTAAGCCAAACAGTTCGACTGTTTTGACGACTTGGAGGTTGGCGCAGACTGTCGCAAAACCGATCCAAACAAACAGCCCCATTTTGCCAAATCCTTTATAAAATAAAAGAACAATGATAAAATGAATGATCGCAAAAAAGATCCAAAACGAATTATTAAACAAGATGAAAAAGCTTCCTTTCCGGGGTAAGATTGGTTTGATTATAGCATAAGCCCGACAACTAATGAATGGTAAGGTGATTGTAATGAAGCTCAGACCGCATTTGAAAATAGAAGCAAAAGGAACAGGATCCCTCTCATTTTTTAGCGAAGACTGGCTGACAGCACAGCAGGCACGTATGCTCGCCAGAGAACTTGGACGTTTTCCATACATGAAAGAGCTAGAGTTCGAAGACGAGAAAGGCGGCAGCTGGACGCTGAAGGAATTGGAAAAGCTGACAGAGGAGCTTGCTCAAGAGCCTGATGACATTACTGTTTATTTTGACGGCAGTTTCGATAAGGAGAGCGAACTGGCCGGTCTCGGGATCGTCATCTATTATTCATTGGGAGGAATCCGTCATCGCTTGAGAAAAAATAAAAGCTTCCGGCTGAAAACCAATAATGAAGCTGAATACGCAGCGCTTTATGAAGCAATAAGAGAAGTAAGAGAGCTGGGGGCAAGCAGAAATTCAATTACAATCAAAGGGGACTCGCTTGTTGTGCTGAATCAGCTTGACGGCAGCTGGCCTTGTTATGATCCATCTCATAATGAATGGCTTGACAAAATAGAAGCACTCCTTGAATCGCTGAAGCTTACTCCAACCTACGAAACAATACAACGAAAAGACAATCAGGAAGCTGACGGCCTCGCTAAAAAAATTCTATCCCATCAATTCGTAGAAAGCCACACGAAATTAGACCGTAACGGAGATGACGATATTGGATAAGAAAATGATCTTTAAAGAACTGACAGAACTGCACGATGAATATTGCAAGGACTGTTTTATTAAGAAGCAGTTTCGCAAAGAATTTGGCAAAACTTATGCGCATTCATTTTGTATCAATAAATGTACGGTTGGTGAAAAGTTGAAACAATACGGAGATGTCTTAACCAATCACTAAAAATAAAAACCGCAGAAGCTGCGGTTTTTATTCTTTAAATTCATCCAGCTGATGCTCGCTATCATCTAGCAGCTGCTGTTGCTGCTTTACAAATTCAGGATCATCGAGAGCTGCCAGCTCTTCAGATTGTGACAGTTCTCTAGCATCCTCAATGGCTTGGTATGCAGAGTCGACTAATGTTTTGCTTTGGCCTCTCGTCGCGGCTCCTGTTGTTTTCTGTGCTGTTTCCACCGCTAGTTCCAGCCGCCGCTTATCCGTAAAGCCAGTCTGATCCTCATTATGAAATTCTGAAGTCACAAAAAACACCTCCGCCATTATTTTGCAGAGTTTTTTTGAAATTTATGTACCAAAATAGAAAAGAAAATAAAAATAAGCCGATATAACTATTGAACCAGAATAAATAGGACTGTTTTACTATTTGAGGTATCTTGATAGAGAAGGGGAACGCAGCTATGGATGATAAAGACTTGAAGTTGATCCTTCACAAAACATTTATAGAAATATACAGTGATTTAGAAGAACTGGCGGATATCGCGAAAAAAGGAAAACCATCAATGGAAAAGTATGTTGAAGAGATTGAACAGAGGTGTAAACAAAACATTTTGGCGATTGAAATCCAGATGAAAATCAAATAGGAGAGGCGAATGCCTCTCCTCTATTTGTCATCTCATCATCATGTATTGAGTTTAGAGTTTTACAACATTAGAAGCTTGAGGTCCACGATTACCTTCAACAATTTCAAAAGAAACTTCTTGTCCTTCTTCTAATGATTTGTATCCATCTCCTTCGATAGCTGTGAAGTGAACAAATACATCGTCTCCGCCTTCAACTTCAATGAAGCCGAATCCTTTTTCGTTGTTGAACCATTTTACTTTACCGTTTTGCATATTGCTTAATTCCTCCTAGTACTGTAGCACTCATGTGCTAAAAAAAATTTTGTCATCATCTAACTTTGACTCATTGTTAAATGATGGTTCAACTATACACCATCTGGGAGCACCCGTCAAGTTTCGAAACGGCTTATTTTTCAAAAGAAGGGGAAGTTTCATAAAAAAATGTAACCGCTTTTATTAATGGCTGAATATAAATAAAAAGAGCACACGATTTTCGTATGCTCTCAAGTACGCCATTACGATAGCACTTTGGCTTTTTGTTTGGCGGTCATCATTTCTGATTCCTTCAGGATATCCTCTAAAATCACTTCAGAGGAGTTTGCTAAATGAAGGTCCTTAATGTTTTTCTTCATGCGATGCAAGGTATCTTCATCTGCAAGAAGGGAAGTGACTGATTCGAGAATCTCTTCATGACGGTTCACAACGATGGCAGCTCCGCGGTCTTCAAAGAAGTTTGCATTTTCTTTTTCCTGGCCAGGCACGGGTTTGTACAGAATGACAGGCACTCCAATGGCTGTGGCTTCTGTCAAAGTAATGCCGCCGGGCTTGGTAATCATGCAATCTGTGATCCGAAATAGCTCATCAATGCGCTCCACATAGCCCAGAACTTTTAATTTGTCACCATTTTCCGCTTCAAGCGCACTCAAAGATTCTTTTAAAGCCGTATTTTTCCCGCACACGACAACTACTTGCACTTGGTCATCCTTGACAAGGTTTTCGCACAGCTCTTTTACGTTCTTTAATACACCGTGAGCACCTGCCATGATCAGAAGCACTTTTTTGTTTGGTGAAAGATTGTACTTTTTATATATCGGGCCAACCGGCATGGATTCTTCAAATTGCGGCCTGATTGGAATTCCTGTGATTTTTACATTGCTTGGATGAGTGCCGATCTCCAGCAGTTTTTCCTTCACGTAATCTGTCGCCACATAATATTTATCCACGTTTTCGTGAACCCAAATTTTATGAAGACAAAAATCAGTCATAACGTTGAAGGTAGGAATGACTCTTCCAGTTCGGCGTCTGTATTCCGGCACGACGATCATCGGAAATGTATTAATAATAATATCGGGCTGATGTTCATCGACAAGTTCGCCCAATCTTTTATTACCCATTTTAAAGTAAATATTGAATTTACGTTTATTATAGATTTTGTCAACTCCGTAATAAAACAAACGATAAAACTGTTTCCCGATTGAGAAGCTTTTTAAATAAAGGTATTGAGTTACCTCTGAAACAATCGGATTTGACTCTTGGTACAAATTAGAAACTGTTACATGCTGAAAGCCGAGCCGTACACATTGTTCATAAAGTGTTTTGGCTACCTGCACATGTCCATTTCCGTAATTTGCAGTCAAAATTAATACTCTTTTATTGGTATTCAAGTAAATTCACCTCAATGTAATCAACAACAAGCAAGCTTCATGCATCGTAAGGAGTTATTGTCTATACATAAACATAACACAAATACATAATCGAATTATTAATGCAGTGAAAAAGTTAAGCTAATTTTAAATGATTTGGATTCCAGTATTTTAAATTTTTGTTATACGCAGACTGAATCAGATGTATTTTATCATATTTTTTGCTCAGCGTATCACTAAAAAAAGAAAAATTAGTCCCATTCATAAGGAGTTTCCTGGTAAACGTAATAATTCAGCCAATTCATAAACAATAATGTGGCATGCGCTTTCCAGCGATTCACTGGCTCGTTGCTGCCTTTTGCAAAATAATGTTTAGGCGCCTCGACAGTAGAAAGGTTTCGTTCCAAATCTCTTTCATACTCTTGAAGAAGCGTATTTGTATCATATTCAGGGTGCCCTGTCAAAAAGACTTGTTTTTCGTCTTTAGACACAATTAAGCAAACCCCGGCTTCCTTTGATGCGGTAAGAATGTTTAACTCGGGCACTGCTTGAAGCTGTTCCATATTTATATCTGTATGCCGGGAATGCGGCACGTAGTATAGCTCGTCAAAACCTCTTACCAATCTTTCGTGTTTTGAAAGAACGGTATGTTCGAACACACCGAAGATTTTTTTCGGCATTTGAATTTTTTCCACACCGTAATGGTAATACAAACCTGCTTGAGCACCCCAGCAAATATGCAAGGTTGAAGTGACATTTGTTTTGCTCCACTCCATGATTTCCTTGAGCTCTTCCCAATATGAAACCTCTTCAAACGCCAAATGCTCGATCGGCGCACCGGTGATAATCATGCCGTCAAACCTCTTGTGACGGATATTGGAAAAAGTCGTGTAAAATTCGTCAAGGTGTTCTCTCGCAGTATTTTTCGGCGTGTGTGTGCTTGGGATTAAAAATGTGAAATGAACCTGTAAAGGCGAATTTCCAAGCAATCTGAGAAGCTGAGTCTCTGTTTGGATTTTTTTCGGCATCAAATTTAATATAATAATTTTTTGCGGCCGGATATCCTGATGAAATGCTCTGCTTTCATCCATTACAAATATATGTTCACTTTCAAGCACCTGTTTTGCCGGCAGGTGTGTTGGTATATTAATAGGCAACGTGCCACCTCCATTATTTCCCCGTTTAATTTTCTTCATTATAGGAATTTTCACGCCAATTTTCAATCTATCTATACGTGTTGAGGGGGAAACAACAGAAAACTCTTTAAATAAAACGCACTGACACGCCTTTTGGTTTCACAGTAAGATGATTTTCAAAGATGTCAGAGGGAATTGTAATGTTTTATAGAATGATAAGATAAAAAACGAGCGTTATGAATTGATAATGAACGGACGTTCATATCGTTAGGCTTCTTATGAGTTCTTAATTGATGTTTACATTTTGAATTGCGATTTAAAAAAGGTAAAATAATCAGCACCAAGGACATAGGAGGGACTTACATGTCTATTTATCATATGAAGGTACGTACAATCACAGGGAAAGACATGACACTTCAGCCGTACGCGGGAAAGGTACTGATGATCGTGAATACAGCAAGTAAGTGCGGTTTTACTCCCCAATTAAAGCAGCTGCAGGAATTATATGATACATATCAGCAGGAGGGGCTGGAGATCTTAGGGTTCCCCTGCAATCAATTCATGAACCAAGAGCCTGGTGAAGAGGCTGACATACAGGAATTTTGTGAAACAAATTACGGTGTTACATTTCCTATGTTTTCAAAAGTGGATGTAAACGGGAAAAATGCCCACCCGCTGTTTATGTATTTGACAGAACATGCGAAAGGGATGCTGGGAACTAAGGCGATCAAGTGGAATTTCACGAAATTTATAGTGGATAGAAATGGAGAAATCGTTGGCCGTTATTCACCAAATACAAATCCGAAAGAGCTGGAAGACGATATCGTGAAGCTATTAGAGCAATAAAAAGAGGGTGTTTTTGTGAAGGAATTGAAGCTGGCAGAGCAAATCAGGGCATGGGTTCAATCTATCCTGACTGACGAAAGCTCTGGACATGACTGGCATCATGTATCAAGAGTAGCAGATCTTGCAGCGTATATTGGAGAAAAGGAAAAAGCGGATTTGTTCATTGTTGGCGGCTTTGGTTCATGATTTAATTGATGTGAAGCTGCCTGACACGGTCAGGCTTTCTGTGAGCGAAGTATATGATCAGCTCGTTTTTTTCGGAGTAGGAAAAGAGAATGCTGACAGGGTGATTCATATTATAACAAGGATGTCCTTTCGAGACAGGGAAAAGCTGGCAAAGGAGCCGCTCTCAATTGAGGGAAAAGCCGTACAGGATGCTGACAGACTTGATGCGATTGGTGCTGTCGGGATTGCGAGAGCTTTCATGTTTGCGGGCGCAAACGGGCATGGCCTTTATGGAGATGATCAAAGCGCCTACGCTCATTTTTTTTATAAGCTGCTGCGGCTGAAAGATATGATGAATACAGACACTGCACGGGAACTGGCAGAAGAAAGACACAATTTTATGCTTCAATTTGTCCGCCAATTAGAAAAAGACATACCCGGGATTGATGCCGAAACGTCGTAATAGAAGGCTTGGAGCGACTATGATAGAATAAGTCACAGATATGCTATAGGAGGACGATCATGAAGATAAAATCAATTGAACCTACACCAAGCCCGAATACAATGAAAGTCATCTTAACGGAAGAGCTTCCGGCGGGCAAAAGCAATAACTATAAACCTGAGCAAGCAGAAGGCGCACCGCCTGTTATAGCGGAAATCCTTAAAATAGATGGAGTTAAAGGGGTATATCACGTCGCAGATTTTCTTGCTGTTGAACGGAATGCAAGATACGACTGGAAAGACATTTTACCGCAAGTCCGCACTGCATTTGGGATGGAAAGTGCTGAAAGCGGAGAAGAAAATCGTTCTGATCAAGAATCTTTTGGAGAGGTAAAAGTTTTTGTGCAGATGTTCAGCGGCATTCCTATGCAAGTTAAATTAACCGATGGAGAGCGGGAAGAACGCTTCGGCTTACCTGAACGCTTTCAGCAGGCGATCTTAAAACTTAGATCTGAAGCTTCTAATGTTGTGTTTGAGCGGGCTTGGAAAGAACAAGGTGTCAGATTCGGTGACTTTGATGAAATCGGCCATGATGTGACAGAAGAGCTTCAGGCGGCATACAGTGATGAACGGCTGAAACGACTGACTGAAGCAGCCGCTCAAGGAAAGGGCGAAGCAAAACAAGCTGTACAGCGCAAAGCGTATAAAGTAACGCTTGACATGCTGGATGATGAGGACTGGAAAAAGCGTTATGCACACTTGGAACAGATGGATCCGAAAGAAGAGGATATCCCGGTTTTACAGAAGGCATTGGATGATCCAAAGGTGTCCATCAGAAGACAGGCTGTTGTGTACTTAGGAATGATTGAAACACCTGATGTTCTTCCTCTATTGTATAAAGCACTTGAGGACAAAGCTGTATCAGTCAGAAGAACGGCCGGAGACTGCCTGTCTGATATCGGCGATCCTCAAGCCATTCCTGCTATGATCAAGTCATTAAGCGACTCCAGCAAGCTTGTTCGCTGGCGTGCGGCCATGTTCCTGTACGAAGTCGGCGATGAAAGTGCAATTGAAGCTTTGCGCGCTGCCGAAGATGACCCCGAATTTGAGGTCAGCCTTCAAGTCAAAATGGCGCTTGAACGTATTGAGCATGGAGAAGAAGCAAAAGGTTCTGTTTGGAAACAAATGACGGAAAGCAGAAAAAAAGGCGAATAAAGATAAAAAAGGTGCAGATCATGCACCTTTTTTATGTGAATTCACTTTTTATAAAAATTATTTCGAATATTGTTGAAAAATATCCGAAAACTATTTATAGTAAGTAACAATATTAATAGTTGGAGGGTTCAAATCGAAAGAAAGCTATATAAATATAAAAACACGAAAGAGCAAAACAAGGTGAGGGCGGCCTGTATTTATCTTATTTGCAAAAACAGCCCATAAATAAACTGAAAATTGTCAAAATAAAATCCAATCAAACAATTGAAAGAATTTAGGGGGATCACCATGGCAGAATTACGCAGTAATATGATCACACAAGGAATCGATAGAGCTCCGCACCGCAGTTTGCTTCGTGCAGCAGGAGTAAAAGAAGAGGATTTCGGCAAGCCGTTTATTGCGGTGTGTAATTCATACATTGATATCGTTCCCGGTCATGTTCACTTGCAGGAGTTTGGGAAAATCGTAAAAGAAGCAATCAGAGAAGCAGGGGGCGTTCCGTTTGAATTTAATACCATTGGGGTAGATGATGGCATCGCAATGGGGCATATCGGTATGAGATATTCGCTGCCAAGCCGTGAAATTATCGCAGACTCTGTGGAAACGGTTGTATCCGCACACTGGTTTGACGGAATGGTCTGTATTCCGAACTGCGACAAAATCACACCGGGAATGCTTATGGCGGCAATGCGCATCAACATTCCGACGATTTTTGTCAGCGGCGGACCGATGGCGGCAGGAAGAACAAGTGACGGGCGAAAAATCTCCCTTTCCTCAGTATTCGAAGGGGTAGGCGCCTACCAAGCAGGGAAAATCAACGAAAATGAGCTTCAAGAACTAGAGCAGTTCGGATGCCCAACGTGCGGGTCTTGCTCAGGTATGTTTACGGCGAACTCAATGAACTGTCTGTCAGAAGCACTTGGTCTTGCTTTGCCGGGTAATGGAACCATTCTGGCGACATCTCCGGAACGCAAAGAGTTTGTGAGAAAATCGGCTGCGCAATTAATGGAAACGATTCGCAAAGATATCAAACCGCGTGATATTGTTACAGTAAAAGCGATTGATAACGCGTTTGCACTCGATATGGCGCTCGGAGGTTCTACAAATACCGTTCTTCATACGCTTGCCCTTGCAAACGAAGCTGGCGTTGAATACTCTTTAGAACGCATTAACGAAGTCGCTGAGCGCGTGCCGCACTTGGCCAAGCTGGCGCCTGCATCGGATGTGTTTATTGAAGATCTTCATGAAGCGGGCGGCGTGTCAGCGGCTCTGAATGAGCTTTCCAAGAAAGAAGGAGCGCTTCATTTAGATGCGCTGACTGTTACAGGAAAAACTCTTGGAGAAACCATTGCCGGACATGAAGTAAAGGATTATGACGTCATTCATCCGCTGGATCAACCATTCACTGAAAAGGGTGGCCTTGCTGTTTTATTCGGTAATCTAGCTCCGGACGGCGCTATCATTAAAACAGGCGGCGTACAGAATGGGATTACGAGACACGAAGGGCCGGCTGTCGTATTCGATTCTCAGGACGAGGCGCTTGACGGCATTATCAACCGAAAAGTAAAAGAAGGCGACGTTGTCATCATCAGATACGAAGGGCCAAAAGGCGGACCTGGCATGCCGGAAATGCTGGCGCCAACATCCCAAATCGTTGGAATGGGGCTCGGACCAAAAGTGGCATTGATTACGGACGGACGTTTTTCCGGAGCCTCCCGTGGCCTCTCAATCGGCCACGTATCACCTGAGGCAGCTGAGGGCGGGCCGCTTGCCTTTGTTGAAAACGGAGACCATATTATCGTTGATATTGAAAAACGCATCTTGGATGTACAAGTGCCAGAAGAAGAGTGGGAAAAACGAAAAGCGAACTGGAAAGGTTTTGAACCGAAAGTGAAAACCGGCTACCTGGCACGTTATTCTAAACTTGTGACGAGTGCCAACACCGGCGGTATTATGAAAATCTAGACAGCTGGGGACACTTTCTTTTATTTTAAGGCGTGAACATTTGAAATCCGGCCCTCTCTATAGTATCCTTTACTTCAGATGAAGGATACTAGAGGGGGCTTTTTTTATGTCAATGGCTTATGAAGAATACATGCGCCAGCTTGTCGTACCGATGCGCCGCGAGCTGACTGGAGCAGGTTTTGAAGAGTTAACAACAGCGGAAGAAGTAGAAAACTTTATGGAAAAGGCAGAGGGCACAACTCTTGTAGTCGTTAACTCTGTATGCGGCTGCGCGGCAGGCCTTGCGCGTCCTGCGGCTACACAGGCAGTCCTCCAGAATGACAAAACACCTGACAATACGGTGACTGTATTTGCGGGCCAAGATAAAGAAGCTACTGCGAAAATGCGTGAGTATTTTACTGGCCAGGAGCCTTCTTCACCATCAATGGCTCTTTTGAAAGGCAAAGAAGTCGTACATTTTATTCCGCGTCATGAAATTGAAGGACACGATATGGAAGAAATCATGAAAAATCTGACTGCTGCCTTCGATGCGCACTGCTAAATGCCCGTTCTCCGGGCATTTTCTTTTTGGGAGTACAGAAGATGATAACAACAAGCTATAGACCGTCTGAACACACCATAAAAACTGCAAAGCAGCTTTCTAAAGAGCTAAATATGCCATACTGCGGCCGGAATAAACAAACGGTTGAGCACCTGCTGAAATCAGCTGAACGTGATTTGCTTGTGGTCGTCAAAGAGCGGTTTGAGCTGTATACGAAACAAGGTGCCAAATTCTTTTTTCATCCGAATACAGCGATGTTCAGAGCCAAACGCTTCTTACAGGGGGAGAAAGAGCCTATGCTTCGGGCTGCCGGCTTATCTGAAGGGGATACGTTTTTAGATTGCACACTCGGGTTGGGGTCAGATGCCATTATCGCAAGTATGGCAGTAGGCGAAACGGGTTCTGTTGTTGGGATTGAAAAAAACCATCTTGTGTCTGTTTTAGTGAGGACGGGGCTGCATTCATGGGAAACGGGTATAGAAGAGCTTCAAGCTGCGATGAGAAGAATCCAGGTGAAGAATGGTGATTGCTTTGAACACATCAAGCAGCTCCCTGACAACTCTGTTGATGTGGTTTATTTCGATCCAATGTTTCATGAACCTGTAGAAACCTCTGACGGCATCGCGCCTTTACGTGATTTGGCAGAGGATTCCGTTTTGCACGAAGGATGTATCAATGAAGCGGTACGAGTCGCCAGAAAAAGCGTTGTGCTAAAAGACCACTGGAAAAGCCCGCGGTTTGAACAGTTTGGTTTTAACGTCATGAAAAGAAAAACAGCACTGTTCCATTATGGCGTCATTCAAACAAGCCCGTGATTCATATCACGGGCTTTCTGTTAATCGGTGACCTCCATGACGACAAAGTATAATAATGTTAAGAGTGAAACTGTGGCAAACAGAGCGTCAATCATGCGGAAAGCCTCCTTTCATGAAATATTGTAAGCGTTTTTACACAAAGTGCATAGCAACGAATCTCCTAATTTGCATATCAGTTTCATATAGTACATGACTTGCATGTTTTGGATGTGCTAAAATAAGAGAAACATGACAATAAAATAGAGAGGAATAAGCAGTCATGAAATTGTGGATGAGAAAGACCCTTGTGGTTTTATTTACCATTGTAACGTTCGGGCTCGTATCTCCTCCGGCTGCCCTTATGGCGGACAAGCCTTCCGGACAGCCGAGCAGTCTTGAGCAGAATGATTACACCGCTTTTTATGATGAGCATGACCTGTACGATGATGAGTCGGATGACAGGCGAGATCCTGAACTGCTTTTTCAATCGTACAAGGAACAGCTCCTTGACAGCGCTGAGGATCAGTCCTTTTTAAAATTCGGCAGCAGAATCGCTCCTGTCATTGAGGATGACTATCGGAAAGAGATCCTGCCAAAAATCGAAAATGTGATTAGTGATTATTTAGCGACATTGCAAGATGATGAGGCGTACCAAGATGTTGTGATCTCAAGCATGCCTTCAGCGGGCAAAACGGAAAAAATTTTCAACGTTTACAATCGGACAACTGGAGAAGATCTTCTCAGATTCCATGTGCGAAGAGACCACCCGCCTCATGACGGCTACTGGTTTAATTTTCATTATCATACAGCAGAAGATGGATTTCAATCACATCATGAGCTTGGGAGCATTTACTGGGACCGCAACACGCCTCCCAACTGGATGAGTGCTGGATGAGTGCCTAAAGGAGATGCCATTAGACATGAAAAAGTACACAATGAATGAAATGGTCGATATAACAAAGGATATGCTGAACAAACGGGGCGTTATGATAGAAGATATTGCACGGATTGTTCAAAAACTTCAGGAAAAATACAATCCAAATCTGCCGCTCAGTGTTTGCATGGAGAATGTAGAAAAAGTCCTGAACAAACGTGAAATTATTCATGCTGTTTTGACAGGCCTTGCACTCGATCAGCTTGCAGAACAGAAGCTTCTCCCCGAGCCGCTGCAGCACCTTGTTGAAACGGATGAACCGCTTTACGGCATAGATGAAATTATCCCGCTTTCAATCGTTAATGTGTACGGGTCGATCGGTTTGACCAATTTCGGTTATTTGGATAAAGAGAAGATTGGAATTATTAAGGAACTTGATGAAAGTCCAGACGGTATTCACACCTTTTTGGATGATATTGTGGCAGCTCTTGCTGCAGCAGCGGCGAGCAGAATTGCACATACGCATCAGGATCTGCAAGATGAAGAAAAAGAACAGGATGAAAAGCCTGTTGTCAGCTGACTATAAAAAAATCATTTCTGGGTTCAGAAATGATTTTTTATTGTGTTACACTACTAGAAGACTACTTTTAAAGGATGAAAAAAATGAAACAGTATAAGGATTTATGCAGACATGTTTTAGAGCATGGTGAGAAAAAGGGAGACCGGACAGGGACCGGAACAATCAGCACTTTTGGATATCAAATGAGATTTAATTTACGGGAAGGCTTTCCGATGCTCACCACTAAAAAACTCCACTTTAAATCAATTGCGCATGAACTGCTGTGGTTCTTAAAAGGAGATACGAATGTACGCTATCTGCAGGAAAACGGAGTGCGAATCTGGAATGAGTGGGCTGATGAAAACGGTGAACTTGGACCTGTATATGGCTCCCAATGGCGTTCTTGGCGGGGAGCTGATGGAGAAACCATTGATCAAATTTCCCGTCTTATTGAAGATATTAAAACAAATCCGAACTCCAGACGCTTAATCGTCAGCGCCTGGAATGTTGGTGAAATTGATAAAATGGCGTTGCCGCCGTGCCATTGCCTGTTCCAATTCTATGTGTCTGACGGCAAGCTGTCCTGTCAGCTGTATCAGCGCTCTGCCGATGTTTTCTTAGGTGTGCCGTTTAATATTGCATCTTATGCCCTCCTAACCATGATGATTGCTCATGTGACTGGGCTTGAACCGGGCGAGTTCATCCATACGTTTGGTGATGTTCATATTTATCAAAATCATATTGAACAAGTCAATTTGCAGCTGGAAAGAGATGTTAGACCGCTTCCGCAGCTTCGTTTCGCCAGAAAGGTTGATTCTATTTTTAACTTTGCATTTGAGGACTTTATCATCGAGGATTATGATCCGCATCCTCATATAAAAGGGGCGGTCAGCGTATGATTTCATTCATTTTTGCGATGGATGCCAACAGGCTTATCGGCAAAGACAATGATTTGCCGTGGCATTTGCCCAATGATCTTGCATACTTTAAGAAAATAACATCGGGCCATTCAATCATTATGGGCCGGAAAACATTTGAATCGATCGGACGTCCGCTTCCAAATCGGAAAAATATTGTCGTTACCTCAGCGCCGGATTCAGAATTTCCGGGATGCACGGTTGTCAGTTCATTAAAGGATGTACTGGACATTTGTTCAGGCCCTGAAGAATGCTTTGTGATCGGAGGGGCTCAGCTCTATACGGACCTGTTCCCTTATGCGGACAGACTGTATATGACGAAAATTCATCACGAGTTTGAGGGTGACCGTCACTTTCCTGAATTTGATGAATCCAATTGGAAGCTGGTTTCTTCTGAGCAGGGGACCAAAGACGAAAAAAACCCGTATGATTACGAATTTCTAATGTATGAAAAAAAGAATTCTTCTAAAGCGGGAGGATTTTAATTGGTTCGCTACAGCCTTCTAGTGGTTTATATTGTGTATATGCTGTTAAAAAATATGAAACAATTATTTAATCAAACAATGCTCGATCCCCGTCTGTCATACAAAAAACAGATGGCTCTTGTGTACGAACAGCCAAAGGCGTTTTTAGAAGGCTGTATCGGCATCTCCGGTTCAGTTGTGACGATCCATCAGCCAGAGCCAATACCACACGGTCCTGTTTTGTATGTGCATCCCCGTTTGCGTTTGGCTGAACTGGCCTTAATTGCTGGATATATTGAGGAACCGGCCGGCTTTATCGCTAACCCAAAAGTGTTCCGCTTGCCTTTTATCGGGCAATGGCTGGATCGGATGGATGTGATTTCAGACGGGGATTCAGAAAAGGTATATGAAGATGTGACAAAACAGCTGGAAAAGGGACAAAGCCTGATTCTTTCACTAGATGGTTCTATTGATCCTGTAGAACTTGCGGCCCGCTATCATCTTCCGTTGGTGATGGTGGAAACGAAAGGAACAGATAACATGCAAAATGGCTCGTTTTTTAAACGCTTAAAACCGGCAGACATTGAATTGTCCTTTTCAAAAGCTTATATACCTGCCAATGAAAAACAATTACGTGCATAAAAAAGCGCAGTCGTGAAGACTGCGCTTTTCTGTTACTGTTACGAAAGGAAAGGCACCTTTACACAATAGAAGAGCACGCAGAAAAACATGGCAGCGCTCCCGCCCAATACAAAGCTGTGCCAAATGGCGTGATGGAAGGGGATCTTTTTCCAAATGTAAAAGATGGTTCCGACAGAGTATAAAATGCCGCCGAGAAAAAGGAGGCTGAATCCCGCTCCGCTCAGTGAAGCATATAAAGGTTTAACTGCAATAATCATCAGCCACCCCATGACTAAATACACGAAGGTTGACAATAGGATAAACCGTTTCACAAAGAAAATTTTAAAAACGATTCCGCCTAGGGCAAGTGACCATACGATAACCAACAGGGTAAAGCCGAGTGTGCCTTTCAGCGGCCCAAGCAAAAAAGGCGTGTAGGTTCCGGCGATGAGTACGTAAATTGCGCTATGATCAATAATCTCCAAAATGTCCTTCGTTTTTTTATGTGTGATGCTGTGAAGCAGGGTGGAGCTCAAATATAACAGCAGCATAGAGACACCGAATATTGTAAAGCTGACAATGTCCCATGCAGACCCGTAATTAGCCGCAAATATGATTAGAAACACTAATGCTGGGATGGATAAGAGGACACCGATGCCGTGTGTAATCGCATTGGCGATCTCTTCTTTGATTGTAAACAAGTACATTCTCCTTTCGATCGCTAGATCATTTGATTTTTTAACGTCTCTATAAAGCTCAAGCCCTCAAAGGTAATTTTTGTGCCTGCGCGTCCGCGGCTTTTGGTGACATAATCTTTTTTCTCCAAATAGTCGAGACGGCTTCTGACCTGCTGAGGAGTTAACGAGGTTTGGGTATTTTTGCTGTGTTCAGAAATGATCCGTCTGCTGGCAGGTTCTCCTTTTTCGTTCAATACTTTTATTGTTTCCAAAATAAACAAAAACTCAGCTTTTTCCATTAAAGTAAGCAGTTTCGCTTTTTTCTTCGACGTTTTTCCGTCTATCGTGCCTCTAATATACGGCGGCAGGTCATATGGCTGAATCGTTCCCCCGCTTGATACTGCCGCCATATAATCTGCAGCGTTTTTTAATTCCCTGACATTGCCTTCAAATGCATGCTTCTCAAGCACGGGAAAAACGGAGGGATCGATTAACAATTGCTGACCAGAATTTGAGAGAAAATGCTGTGTCAAAAGCGGAATATCGCTTTTTCGTTCCGATAATTCGGGCAGTGTGAGCGTTAAAATGTTCAGTCTGTAGAATAAGTCTTGCCTGAATGTATGTTCCACGGATCGGTCTGCAGAAGCACAGATCATTCGCGGTTTCTCCGTGTCTGAATCAAGCGCTTTTAACAGCTGAGCTTGTACAGAAGCAGGCATGCGCCATACATCATCAAGAAAAAGGGTTCCTCGTACCGCTTTTTGAAAAACACCTGTGTTTCCGTTAGGGCCAAAAAGCTCATGAATAAGGGTTTCTTCCGAATGGGTGCTGCAATTGACGCTTATAAACGGTTCATTGCTTCTCGAAGATTCCAAGTGTATGGCATGTGCGAAGTGATTTTTGCCTGTTCCGATTTTTCCTGTTATTAAGACAGGAAGCTCCGATAACGAGAACTGCTTGGCGATTCGCTTCGCTTCCAGAAAAGTTTGATGTTCTCCGATTAGATGTTGAAATGTATTGAGTTTTGGTGCACTATTCATCAATTGGCTCCTTTTGGTTCTAATTGGTTTCATTATATCATGCCTTTTGGTTGAAAACACCCTTTATTTTACGATCATCTTTTTTCTTGGCTCTGCAGGATAATGGTTGAACAGAAGTTACCACAAGATGTGGTGGACATAGTCTGTATTTTTTTAATTATTAAATAAAAATAATTGTCTTATTTTTTGAATATTCATGTTATAATGGCATATTAAATAGGGATTTAAAACAAGAAAGGAATCTGTACATGAAACCGTTGCTTAAAGAAAACTCTCTCATCCAAGTGAAAGACATTTTGAAGGCTCACCAAAACGTAAAGGACGTTGTCATTCACACACCTTTGCAGAGGAATGACAGACTTTCTGAGAGATATGAATGCAATATCTATTTAAAACGCGAAGACTTGCAAGTTGTCAGATCTTTTAAGCTCAGAGGGGCTTATCATAAAATGAAACAGCTTTCCAGCGAGCAGACAGAGAACGGAGTTGTGTGTGCAAGTGCCGGAAACCACGCTCAAGGTGTGGCATTTTCGTGTAAACATCTTGGCATTCACGGGAAAATTTTTATGCCGTCTACTACACCGAGACAAAAAGTATCTCAAGTTGAACTATTCGGAAAAGGATTTATCGATATTATTTTGACAGGCGATACGTTTGACGACGCGTATAAAAGCGCTGCTGAATGCTGTGAGGCGGAATCTCGGACGTTTATCCATCCGTTCGATGATCCGGATGTGATGGCCGGACAGGGAACGCTCGCAGTCGAGATTTTAAACGACATTGATACAGAACCGCATTTTCTTTTTGCAAGTGTCGGAGGCGGCGGCCTTCTCTCTGGGGTAGGTACATATTTGAAAAACGTGTCTCCTGATACAAAGGTAATTGCTGTTGAGCCGGCGGGAGCGGCATCCTACTTTGAATCAAACAAAGCTGGGCATGTCGTCACACTTGATAAAATTGATAAGTTTGTAGATGGGGCGGCTGTTAAAAAAATTGGCGAGGAAACCTTCCGGACGCTGGAAACTGTCGTTGATGACATTCTCCTTGTGCCTGAAGGAAAAGTATGTACATCCATTCTTGAATTATATAACGAATGTGCGGTTGTTGCTGAACCGGCTGGAGCTCTTTCTGTCGCAGCGCTTGATTTGTACAAGGATCAAATTAAAGGGAAAAACGTGGTGTGTGTGGTAAGCGGGGGCAATAACGATATCGGAAGAATGCAGGAAATGAAGGAGCGTTCCTTGATTTTTGAAGGCCTTCAGCATTATTTTATCGTCAATTTTCCACAAAGAGCGGGGGCGCTCCGCGAATTTCTTGACGAAGTCCTCGGGCCGAATGATGACATTACAAGGTTTGAATATACGAAGAAAAATAATAAAAGCAATGGACCTGCTCTTGTCGGCATCGAGCTGCAGAACAAAGCCGATTATGGGCCGCTGATTGAACGGATGAACAAAAAACCGTTTCATTATGTAGAGGTGAACAAGGATGAGGACTTGTTCCATTTGCTAATCTAATTTTTTTACACAACCGCGCAAAATGACAGACAGCCCGGCTGGCATCATATATAATAGAAGAAAAACAAAAAAGAGGATTGATAGCTTGTTACTCAAAAGCCTAGAGTTCAAACGCGGTGACGGGATTCAGGTGAAAGTGACAGAAATACCTGTATTAAAGGAAGATGAGCACTATTTCTTTATGTTACATCACCATTTGCAATTCTACTTAAAAGAAGTGTTTTCATCAAACAGCAGGGCAAAAGTGTATTCTTTCCGACATTATATGAAGCGGCGGATGAAGTGGGCAGATTATCAGGCTGTATTTCATCAAGAGGTGTTAAAGCACAACGCGTAACATGCCGTTTTTTACCTGCATGCCCTCCTTTGTAATCGTTAATGGGGAGGCATGCAGGATTTTTTTTGCTCAGTATCGAATACAAACATGGGACAGTAAGGACGGTTTTAGAAAGCGTTTTTATGCTGGCTGGAAAGGATGGATGTCATGAAGGTTGTCAAGGGGTTAACGGCTGGGCTGATTTTTCTGTTTTTGTGTGCATGCGGAGGACAGCAGATTAAAAATCCGCTCAATTACGAGGTGGAGCCTTTTACATTTCAAAACCAAGACGGCAAGAACGTTTCTTTAGAGAGTTTAAAAGGAGAAGTATGGCTGGCGGATTTTATTTTTACCAATTGTGAAACTATATGTCCGCCAATGACCGCTCATATGACCGATCTGCAAAAAAAACTGAAAGCCGAAAATATAGATGTCCGCATCATATCATTTAGTGTTGACCCAGAAAACGATAAGCCGAAACAGCTGAAGAAATTTGCCGCAAATTATCCATTATCTTTTGATAACTGGGATTTTCTCACTGGATACAGCCAGAGTGAGATTGAGGAGTTCGCACTTAAGAGCTTTAAAGCGATCGTAAAGAAGCCGGAGGGAGAGGACCAAGTGATTCATCAATCTTCTTTTTATTTGGTAGGTCCGGACGGTAAGGTGCTGAAAGATTACAATGGAGTGGAGAATACACCGTACGATGATATCATTTCCGATGTAAAGTCAGCCAGTACACTCAAGTAAGCTAAGAGACTAGGCATTTGCAAATCTTCTAAAACATGATACACTTTCCACTAGTAGAATGGGAAGGAGCAACAAGATTGAAGCTGCGCATTTTTTCAATCATGGCCAGTTTGATTTTGCTTCTTACTGCGTGTACGAGCATACGTACATCATCTGAGGGAAAACAAAAAGCCCATGAAACGAAAACAAAAGAACACATTGTCATAGCGGCTGTCGGAGATTCGCTGACAGAAGGAGTCGGAGATCCCGACGGAAAGGGATATGTCGGCAAGGTGGCGGATTCTATCCGGTCAGATAAACAAGTCAAAACGGTCGACGTGAAAAATTATGCTGTAAAAGGGAACCGTTCGGATGATTTATTAGAAAAACTAAAAGATAAAAAGGTTCAAAAAGGCATAAAGGACGCAGATTATGTCTTTTTTACAATTGGCGGTAATGATTTGATGAAAATCCTTCGCCAAAACTTTCTGCAATTAACCGTTGAACCGTTTCAGGAAGCGGAAAAACCGTACGAAAAGCGCTTTGAAAAAATCATTTCTGAAATTCGCGAGCTGAATGATCACGCTGAGCTGATTTATGTCAGTATGTACAATCCGTTTACGTTTACATTATCAGAACTAAATGAAATAAATGGTGTCGTCACGGATTGGAACCATATTGCTGCAAAAGAGCTGAAAAAAGATAAACATGCAAAAATCGTTCATATCGAAGATTTGTTCAATCAAAAAAGTGACAGCAGCCGAATTTCTGAGGAGGATGATTTTCATCCTAATGGTACGGGTTATTCTCTTATCGCAAAGCGCGTCTATCAAGCCATTAAAAAAGAAGGATTACCGAAAGAGTAGGGTGACAGCATGAATAAGTGGAAGCGACTGTTTTTTATATTGCTTGCAATTAATTTTATCCTCGCCGCCGGGTTTGTGGCACTTGTTTTGCTCCCGGGGGAACAGGCTCAGGTGAAGGATTCATCTGAGAGCGAGTATGGATTTCAAGTGACAAGCACAAAAGAATCATTAGCTGCGTTTGTTAACTCATATTTAAACGACAAAGCATCAAATAAGCTTGATTATAAAGTAGAGATTGATGATGATGTTCATGTCGCAGGGAAAATCAAGGCATTTTCCACGTCTATTGATGCGTTTATCGCTTTTGAGCCGACCGTGAAAAAAAACGGTGATGTAGAGCTGAATGTCACGAAATTTTCGTTAGGGAAATTGAGTATACCAATTAGCTTTGTGTTAAATTATATGGACAGCTTTTATGAATTGCCGTCGTTTGTCCATGTTCACCCCGGGGATAAAAGCATTGAAGTGCGTTTGTCAGAAATGCCTTTAACGAATGGAATGTATGTCAAAGCGGATAAGATAAATTTAGAAAAAGATGAAATTGAGTTTTCCTATTACCATCCTAAACAATAGAGGTGACTGAAAATGAAACGGATTTACCAGTATTTCAGTTTATTATCCTTTACATTTTCCCTGTATTTCGGCTGGCTTGCTTATCATCATCTGGCTGCTGAAGACATGGATCAAATGTATTTGAATGTTTCCTATTGTGCCTTGTTCCTAAGTGTGATGGTGTTTACATTTGGTATGCGAGACCGAAAAAAAACCGATAAGTCATGAAAAAAGAGACATGAAACAACGTCTCTTTTTTCGTGCGGTCCAAAGAAAATTTGAGAACACAAGGAGAAAAGATGAAAGCATACGATTTTACACAGGGGAACGTGCTGAAACAGCTTGTACTGTTTTCAATGCCTATTATGCTCGGAAACGCATTGCAGGTTTCCTTTCAATTTATAGACAGCTTGTGGATCGGCAATTTACTGGGGGCAAAGGCCCTTGGGGCAGCCGCGGTATCAAGCACGATTGTTTTGACCGTGCTGTCTTTTATTTTGGGCCTTAACAATGCGACGTTAACCATTTTATCTCAGCAAAAAGGAAAAGATGATGTAAAAGGAATGGCGTCGTATATTAACGCTTTTGTTGTTTTATTAACAGGCCTAAGCATCGGATTCGGCGCGGCCGGTTTTTTTCTCTCAGAGCTTTTGCTGCGTCTTCTAAAAACGCCGGAGTCAATGATACCGCTTGCTGAGACGTATTTACAGATTCAATTTATCGGCATTTTATTTTTGTTTGGTTATAACTTTATCAGTACTGTGCTTCGTGCGCTGGGCGACAGCAAGACACCTCTCCGGTTTATTGCGTTTGCTGTTGTACTGAATACAGTGCTTGCGCCGCTCTTTATTTCTGTGTTCCGCATGGGAATAGCGGGAGCGGCTTATTCAACGATTTTGTCACAGGGCATTGCGTTTCTGTATGGGTTGTTTTATGTCGTCAAACACAAGCTTGTGCCATTCTCAATTCCGAGAATGCCCAAGTGGGAAGAGTCCGCGCTGATTTTGAAACTCGGGATTCCGGCAGGTCTGCAGATGATGGTGATTACAGGCGGTATGATGGCGATTATGAGTGTTGTTAACTCATACGGGGATCACGTGGTATCAGGATTTGGCGCGGTGCAGCGGCTTGATAGCATCATCACGCTTCCAGCAATGGCTGCCGGTACGGCCGTCAATAGTATGGCAGGGCAAAATATTGGAATCGGAAACGAAAAAAGAGTGGGAACAATTGCAAGGCTAGGTGTGATAGCTGTTATTTCCTGCATGCTGGTGATTGCGGTTATGATTTGGGTATTTGGTAAATATCTCATAAGGTTATTTATCAGTGAGCCTGATGCGGTCGCATTTGGTGAACAATATTTGAAGTGGATCGCGTTTTTCTACCCTTTTATTGGGATTAATTTTGTGCTGAACGGAATCGTCAGGGCCGCGGGAGCGATGCTGCAGGTTCTGGTATTAAATTTAATCTCGTTTTGGGTGTTGAGATATCCTTTCACAGCTCTATTTTCAGCTTGGCTTGGACAAAAAGGAATCGGGCTTGGAATCGGAATGAGTTTTTTATTTAGCAGCTGCGCCGCATTTTTGTATTATAGATATGGCCGCTGGAAAGCAATGAAGCTGTTTACTGAAAAATAAGTGAAGCACTGCGAAAAGCACATACCTATATATCGGTATGTGCTTTTTTTCACCGTTTTTTATCAAGTTTGCTGAAGAGCTCGATTAACGTGGCAAGTTCAGCATCAGTGTAGCAGTCAAAGCGTTTAAAGAAATATTCCGTTTTTTTCTCGTTAAAGTGCTGAAGGACTTTTTCGCCAGCTTCAGTGATATGAATGCGGATGATGCGTCTGTCTTCCTTCGATCTGATTCTCGTAATCCATTCCTTTTCTACCAGCGCATCGGTCACAGCCGTAATGTGGCTTGCCGATACCTCTAAAATAGGCGCAAATTCAGTGACTTTTTTAGGCCCTTGTTCACTGAGGATCCGAAGAATGGTGAATTCATTCCGCGACAGCTCTTTATCTAAAATTTCATTGATTTCATTGCGTATTTGTTTAAAGACTTTACGGAGTAAAGTTTCCATATCGTACATCATCTGTGTTCTTACTTTCAAATTTGTGAACCTCCATTACATAAGCATATTGCTTAAAACCTATAGATTTTATTGAAAAGCAGAATCATTTTCATTCTATTTTTACATGCTATAATATAATAATACCACGTATTAACAAAGGAGGCACCAGTATGTCTGAAAAAAAAGAAATCGCCACATTTGCAGGAGGCTGTTTTTGGTGTATGGTTAAACCTTTTGACGAACAGCCGGGAATTGAAAAAGTGGTGTCCGGGTATACAGGCGGCCATACTGAAAACCCTACGTACGAAGAGGTGTGCAGTGAAACGACGGGACATCGTGAAGCCGTTCAAATCACGTTTAATCCTGATGTATTCCCTTATGCAAAACTGCTTGAATTATTTTGGCAGCAAATCGATCCGACAGATGCCGGGGGGCAGTTTGCTGATCGCGGCAGTTCCTATCGCGCAGCCATTTTTTATCATAATGATAAACAAAAGGAGCTTGCGGAAGCTTCCAAGCAACGTCTGGCGGAAAGCGGCATCTTTAAAGATCCGATTGTAACGGACATTTTAAAAGCTGAACCTTTCTATGAAGCGGAAGGCTACCATCAGCATTTTTATAAAAAGAATCCAGCACATTATCAGCGCTACCGGACAGGTTCCGGACGAGCGGGATTTATCAGCGAGCATTGGGGGGCTAAATAAATGGCGTACAATAAAGAAGAAAAAATAAAGTCATTAAATCGCATGCAATATGAAGTAACGCAAAATAACAGCACGGAGCCGCCGTTTCAAAATGAATATTGGGATCATAAGGAAGAAGGGTTGTATGTAGACATTGTGTCAGGCAAGCCATTGTTTACATCCAAAGATAAATTTGATTCCCACTGCGGCTGGCCAAGCTTTACAAAGCCGATTGAAGAAGAAGAAGTGGAAGAAAAACTGGACACGAGCCACGGCATGATTCGCACAGAAGTAAGAAGCCGAACTGCTGATTCTCATCTTGGCCACGTATTTAATGACGGACCGGGGCCAAACGGACTTCGTTACTGCATAAATTCAGCAGCGCTGCGGTTTGTTCCGAAGCATAAGCTAAAAGAAGAAGGATACGAAAGCTATCTGCATCTCTTTAATAAATAAACTGTTAAAAACAGGCCTGCCTAATGGATAGACAGGCTTGTTTTTATGCCTTTTTCTCTTGATGCAATTCTTCAATAATCTGAGCAATTCTTTCTTTCGTAATGAGCGGGGCTTGATCTGATTGATACCCAGGCAGATTGACTTTGCGAAAGTCAGGATGTTTTTCCGGCTCTGGAAGGATCGCATAAAGGTTGCCCCATTCATACAGTGATTCAATTTCATGTGGAGATGTTAATTCTTCGTGAAGCTTTTCACCTGGACGCTTGCCCACTTCTACTGCAGCCGGCCGCGGGAGCCCGTGCTGCGATGCATATTCTTCAAACCCATGAATCAGTTCTTCAAGTTTCAGTGATTCCATTTTGAAAATAAAGGTTTCTCCGCCTTTTGTAATAGCAGCCGATTGTAATGTCAATGTAGCTGCATCGTCTATTGACATGAAAAATCTGGTCATGTTTTTGTCTGTGATGGTCAGAGGTTCACCCTCCATCATCTGTTCAAATAATATGGGGATGACCGAACCTCTGGAACCGAGAACATTTCCAAAGCGGACCGAACAAAACAAGGTTCCTTTGTTTTGGACGTGGCGGTTTGCTTGATGAAACAGCTTTTCAGATAACAGCTTGGTGGCACCCATTGTGTTCACAGGAGATACTGCTTTATCTGTACTGATATTAATGACATGCTGCACTCGGTGTGAAAGGGCAGCTTCCACCACATTTTGTCCGCCGATGAGATTGGTCTGGATCGCTTCAAATGGATGGTCCTCACATGTCGGAACCTGTTTCAGCGCAGCCGCGTGAAAGACGATATCGACGCCTTTCATCACCTGATTCACCCTTCTGTGATCGCGTACATCTCCAAGTACAAATAATAGCCGCTTATCCTCCGCATACTTTTGGCTCATGACATACTGTTTACTGTCGTCTTTGCTGAATACAATCACCTGTTTAGGTGTAAGCAGCAAAAGGCGTTTGACAATTTGACTCCCGATTGAACCCGTTCCGCCAGTGACTAAAACTGTTTTGTTATGGAAAAATGGTTTTAGTTCTGCTGTTTGCTGTTTAGGCATGGCTTATCCTCCAACTCTCGTTTCTCTACCATGCATCATATGTTCAACTTTGTAATCGAATTAATGAAAGCAACCAATAAAACAAAATTTAGGGGAATGATCATGTCACAAAGTGTTCTTTTTTAATAGAAAATGGAAAAACGGACGTAACTAGGAAAAAACAAAACTAAATAAACAATGTACTAAATATTCAACATATTTTTATTTCGCTCCGCAAAAGTAAATCTGGCAAAGTCATCTCACCACCTCTTTGGGGAATAAGTTGTTTATGAGTCAGAAACCCTATAAAAAAAGGTTCATTTTCCTCACGGTAATCACCTGTATATATTTTACAATAGTAGTGATAGTGATAAAAGAGGAGGGTACCAAATGAAGGTTTCAAAAACAATGCTGCTAAGCACTGCCGCGGGTTTATTGCTTAGCCTGACAGCAACCTCGGTGTCGGCTCATTATGTGAATGAGGAACATCTTTTCAAAGTGACTGCACACACGGAGACAGATCCGGTCGCATCTGGCGATGATGCAGCAGATGACCCGGCCATTTGGGTTCATGAAAAACACCCGGAAAAAAGCAAGTTGATTACGACAAATAAGAAGTCAGGGCTCGTCGTGTATGATTTAGACGGAAAACAGCTTCATTCTTATGAGTTTGGCAAGCTCAATAATGTCGATCTGCGCTATGATTTTCCATTGAACGGCGAAAAAATTGATATTGCTGCCGCATCCAACCGGTCCGAAGGAAAAAATACAATTGAAGTATATGCAATAGACGGGGATAAAGGAAAATTGAAAAGCATTACAGATCCGAAACATCCTATTTCCACCAATATTTCTGAGGTTTATGGATTCAGCTTGTATCACAGCCAGAAAACAGGAGCATTTTACGCATTAGTGACAGGCAAACAAGGGGAATTTGAGCAGTTTGAAATTGTTGATGGTGGAAAGGGTTATGTAACAGGGAAAAAGGTGCGTGAATTTAAGTTGAATTCTCAGACCGAAGGCCTTGTTGCGGATGATGAGTACGGAAACCTATACATAGCAGAGGAAGATGAGGCCATCTGGAAATTTAATGCTGAGCCCGGCGGAGGATCAAAGGGGCAGGTTGTTGACCGTGCGACAGGAGATCATTTGACAGCTGATATTGAAGGACTGACAATCTATTATGCACCAAATGGCAAAGGATATCTCATGGCTTCAAGTCAAGGAAATAACAGCTATGCAATGTATGAACGGCAGGGGAAAAATCGTTATGTAGCCAACTTTGAGATTACAGATGGCGAGAAGATAGACGGTACTAGTGACACGGATGGTATTGATGTTCTCGGTTTCGGACTTGGCCCAAAATATCCGTACGGGATTTTTGTGGCGCAGGATGGCGAAAATATCGATAACGGACAAGCCGTCAATCAAAATTTCAAAATTGTATCGTGGGAACAAATTGCACAGCATCTCGGCGAAATGCCTGATCTTCATAAACAGGTGAACCCGAGGAAGCTGAAAGACCGTTCTGACGGCTAGAAAAGAAAGCAGCTTGTGCGGCTGCTTTTTTCTATGAATAAAAAAATCGTTCATAGCAATGAACGATTTTTCATGAGAGCGCCAGATGAATCGCTTTTAGTTTTGCAGGAAGCTCATCAAACGTAAATGCGGGTACGATCTCTTTATAATTGGCTGCTGCAGCTTTTTGCCGTTCTTCAGGGTGGTAGATATAGAAAGCGGCTTTTTCCTTAAAGTCGTTCATGCCGTGATAAGAAATAAAGGATGAAAAAGGATGTGCCGCGGGTAAATCTGTTAATTGAAATGCTTCGCATGCAGCGATATCAAACGTTCGGTTATTAAAACTGGCATTTTTGATGCGCATAGTATTTTGGTTGAAAGCAAAATGATAGGGACGATGCGCATTAATTACGATGTCTGCCCCATTATAATAATGAACGGCCTGTTCGGGTGGAACCCATGTGCTGACGACATCAATATGCGGCTGTTTGAGCACTTTTTTAGGCAGATATTTTCCCCATTCCTTGCCGATTACCCGAACCGTGAATGGCAGATGGACCGCTTCTTTCATAAGCTGAACCCGATTAGGGTAAGGATAGCCGATGATTAACAGATTTGAATGATAGGAATGTTCGGTGCCCATTTTTTTAAACAGCCGATGGTTAACTGGTATCGGAACATAATAGACGTTCTGGTAGCCGAGCTCTTGATAGTAGAGAGCTGCATTTTGTTCTATCGTTAATATGGCGTCAGCAAGCTTAATTACCTGAAGGCTGATATCCATATAAAATGGGTCTTCGGTCAGCCAAACATACACGGGGATATCCTTACCCTTTAACCAGGTCAGCCAGTCGTGAGGAACGCGGTCTCCAACCATCATAAGTGTGAAGTCCGGCTGAAACGCTTCGATCTTCATCAAAGATTCTGCTTCAGGTTTATCTGCAATCATATACTCTGTATGAGTGTTCTGAAAACATTCTTCAGCCCAGCGATCAAAATAACTGTATATTCCTCCGTATCCCGACTGGATATACAAGACTTTCATCGGATGTTATGAAAAGAACGTAACGCTTTCTACTTTGTCTACATCAATTAATGTTGTAGCTTGGCCTGCCGGAGTGACGGAGCTTTCCTGTGTTACAAAGACGATACCGTGAACTTGATCGAAAGCAACGAAAACAACCGGTCCGATCATGTCACCTGAATCAGTCACAATGCTGATTGTAGTGCCTGGCGTAATTCTGGCAAAAATCCATCTTGCCGGAAGAGAAGGGTCTAAAAGAGATTCTGCCGTAACCGTCTCACTTTCATCTACTCTTTGATCGATGGCAGCTTCAAGCAAGTCTTTAAGGTTACTATCCATGTTTTCTCCTCCTTCTGTTGCAGTTGGAAATAAAGGGCTTAAAACGGCTTTAATTAAATCCTTTTTTAACTGTGCATTTTCAGAGCTCATTACACACACCTCCTATTCGATAGTGAACTCACGTTATTCATATTCTTCCGGCTGTTATTTGGTATGAGTCGAACGCCGTACCTGATCTATTTTTCATCTATTTAAGGAAAATGCTGATTTTTTAATGGAGTGGACATAGCCTATACCATAAATCGAAGTCGCACATATTGTGAAACAGAGATAATGATAAGGGAGAGGGATGATTTGGATTTAGAGAAACAAGTGGATCGAGAAGAAAACCAAGATGATCTGCATTTTATTTTGCTTTTGCTGATTCTGCTTATACGTCAATCGTCTTCTGAAGGAAATCCATCTGACCTCAGACGCCAGCTTGTTTTTGCAAAAGAGCTGGGCGTACCGGTTTCAAAAGTCAATTTGATCAACGGAGATACACTTCAAAATGTCATCGTAAAAGAAGTTCTGACTGATTTGGTTATTTTCCAAAACCCGTTAAATAACACGAGATCTCATGTTTCACTCTCAAGTGTTGTAAGCTGGGGTGCTTTTTAAATGATGACAGAGGCTCTGCTTGCTGCGGAGCCGTTTTTATGTTTGACGGCGGGAGGCGGTATAGATGGGAGAGAAAGTGTCTATTATTTTAACAAGTTACAACAAACCCGATTATTTGCAAAAAGCGATCGAAAGCGTGATACAGCAAACGCATGATCTTTGGGAGCTTTTTATCATGGATGATCATTCGAATGCAGAAACAACTGCGGTGATTCACAAGTATCTCCATGACCGGCGCATTCAATATCATAACAGTTTCGTGCATCCTGCAGATCGATTAAAAACCGCCCGTTATGCCACATTAATTAACAGTGCGCTCCCATTTGCAGACGGCGATTACATTTCCTATCTTACTGACGACACTGTTTATCATCCTGAGCGGCTGAGCCGTATGGTGCAAGAGTTTTCACATAAGCCTGAAGCGCAGGCGGTCTATTCAAAACAAAAAGTTGTACATGTAAACGAAAGGGGAGAGGAAATCTCACATTTCTACAGAAATGCCAATGCAGTGCTTGATCAGGCCGCTTTTCAAGTTGATCATTGCTCCGTTATGCATCGCCGTTCGTTACTTAATCTCATCCATCATAAATTTGGAGGCTACTGGGATGATGATATGAAGCATTGGAATCATGGCGACGCAATTTTTTGGGCGAGACTCAACAACTTTACCCCATTTCTGCCGATAAATGAAGTATTAGACACAACCTATAAAACCCCAGATTCATTTCAAAATGCATATCGGTTTCTGCCCGCCGATTTGATTGACGGCTCTTTTGTAAAAGGTTCAGATCAAAATGTGTATTTTTTTGATCAGGGTGTAAGGCATCCTGTTGGAGAAAAGTGGGGTTTTTTGTATCTAAATCGGACTGTCGCTGTTCCAGACCCATATTTATTCCAATATAGGATTGGTAAAATTTTAAACATTCCGAATTATATTTTAGTAAAGGAAGCTGACCATCCTGCAATATTTTATATCGAAGCCGGAAAAAAAAGGCGAATTGTGGACCAGTATGCGTTTCAATTTTATCAATTTCAAAGAAAAGACATAGTGACAATTGGAAAAGAAGAGATGGAGATGCTTCCGGAAGGACCGCCGATTACGTGGAAACGATCTGAATTGATCAAAAATCCACCTGGCCGACGGGTGTTTTTCATCGAACGCGAGCCGTTTTTGTTTCTAAACGGCGTCTTTCACCCGATTAGTGAACAAGTAACAAGGAAATTTTTTTTACATCAGAAGCCAATCTCCGCTTCTTTCCGAAATATTCAGCAATTTCCAATTGGAAAGCCGTTTTATCCGGTGTACGATGAGATTATAAAGAAATTGAATATTGCAACAGAGTAAAGGTATAGGTCATAAAAAGGAGACGTTCATGACAGGACATTATTCAAAAACGGAACATCAATATATATTGTTAACGTCTGAATCGGCATCGTTTGATCATTACAGCGTATACAGAGATCCGCAGCTTCCGCAAATTTTTTCTCATAACTTTGTTCAGCTCCATGATACGTTTCCATTGGAGCGGTTACTTAACTTTTTACCCTCCGTACCAAAGCTGCTTGATGCGAATTATCTCCATTTAAAAGCGTCGCCGCAGCATGTTTTTCCGCTCGGCTTGAAGCAGTCGCTTGTAAAAAGCGGTTTTGTCGTCGAGGATGAGCTACTATATGACATGAAGCTTAGTGACTGGAAGGGGCAGATGGGACATCCTTTAACCGCATGGGGGACGGCGAAAAGTCTTAGCGACGGATCTTCTATTATGAAAATTTACGATTCCATTTATATTGGAGAAGCAATCGCTGAACAAAAATTAAAAAGAAAATATCCTTTCTATGAAGCAGGTATAATCATTCTTGTTGTTTGTTACAGCGACCAGGCACAGAAAGTTCCCATTGGGTGCGGCGAGCTGTTTATCGATCATCAAGAGAAAACGGCTAAAATCGAAGAAGTGGCAATTTTAGATCAGTTTCAAAGGAAGGGCTACGGCAGTATCTTAGTGAAAGAAATGCTGTCCATCGCCAAATCACTAGGAATGGAAGCAGCCTACTTAGTGGCTGCAAGCACTGACGGTGCAACTCAGTTTTACGAAAAGCTGACGTTTAAAAAATATGAGCGGGTGCATACTGTATTTCATTATTTCCTTACATGAAATAGGCGTTTGCACAAACCATTTGGGACTTGGCCCGCATAAAATGCCGTATATCGTGATAAGAAAGGATGAAAACAGCATGTATGGATACTCTGGGTACGGTTACGGATTTGGCTGCGGGACAAATACATTTGTGTTAATTGTTGTCTTGTTCATTTTATTAATTATTGTTGGAGCCGCTTTTATTTGCTAGATGCTGAAATTTCAAAAGAGCCTTCCCTATTAGGAAGGCTCTTTTTATGTGAAAAAGTTTTTGCGGGGAACGTCATGCCGCCATTTGGACACTCATACAATATGGTAAAAGGGGTTTTGAGGTGGGAGCATGAGCAGTTATTTGATTAAGCCAGAGCTTAGCTCGGCCTATCCGGTTGTCAGTTATGCGAAGGGTTCATATGTTTATGATCAGACCGGAAAAAAATATCTCGACGGCTCGTCAGGTGCGGTGACATGTAATATCGGCCACGGAGTTCGTGATGTGACTGAGAAGCTGAAAGAACAGCTTAATCAGGTGTCTTTTGCTTACCGCTCACAGTTTACGAGTGAGCCCGCCGAGCAATTAGCCGCTCTCTTGGCACAGGAGCTGCCCGGAGATGTGAATTGGTCTTTTTTTGTCAACAGCGGGTCAGAAGCGATAGAAACAGCTATGAAAATCGCCATTCAGTATTGGCAGGAAAAAAAGCAAACACAAAAATCCATCTTTTTGTCTCGATGGAGCAGTTACCACGGAATAACTTTGGGAGCGCTTTCATTGTCTGGTTTTTATGAAAGGAGATACCGGTTCACCCATCTCATTGAGCGGTATCCAGCTATCTCAGCTCCACATATTTATCGGCTGAATCACGAGACGGAAGAAGACTTTGTTCAGACTGCAGCTGATGAACTGGACACCATGATCAAAAGAATCGGAAGCCAATTCATCGCCGGCTTTGTGGCTGAGCCTATTATTGGTGCTGCAGGTGCAGCGATTACTCCGCCTCCGGGATATTATGAGAGATTAAGTGAGGTATGCCGCACACACGATGTGCTTTTTATTGCAGATGAAGTGATGACGGGACTTGGGAGAACAGGAAGGATGCTCGCGACAGAGCATTGGGATACCGTACCTGATATTGCTGTACTGGGGAAGGGACTCGGTGCGGGGTATGCACCTATTGCTGCTGCCGTCGTATCTGATTCTATTATTGAAACGATAAAACAAGGGTCAGGTGTGATTATGAGCGGTCACACATATAGTGCACATCCCTATTCAGCCAAAGCTGCTCTTGAAGTTTTGCGATATGTGTTAAAGCATGGCTTGATCAAACAATCAGAAAAAAAGGGCGCTGTGCTGAAGAAGAAGCTTGATGAGGCGGCATCTCAAAGCCGCATTATAGGTGATGTGCGCGGAAAAGGACTGCTATTAGGCATTGAATTTGTGGCAGACCAAAAAACGAAGAAAGTGTTTCCGCCAGAGCAAGCGGTAACCCAGCTTATTGTCAGCGAGGCGAAAAAACGCGGGCTGATTGTTTATCCTTCCAAAGCTGGAATAGACAGTGGAGAAGGAGATGCTGTCATTATTGCTCCTCCTTTTACCATTTCAGACGGTGAAATGGAAGAGCTTATCTCTATTTTTTCAGAAACAGTTGCAGCGGTCGAAAAAAAACTTAAAAAAGGATTGACATTAAATGGCGCCATTTCAAAAAGCAATCAGCATTGACACAGCAATTGCAGATGTTCGGGATGGATCGGTTCTGATGTTTGGCGGTTTTGGGGGAGTCGGGTCGCCTCCTTCATTGATTGAAGCGATATTGGACAGCGGTGTAACGGATTTGACTGTGATTTGCAATGACGCCGGTTTCCCGGATATCGGGATCGGCCCGCTTATTGTTAATCAACGGGTCAAAACCCTGATCGCCTCGCATATCGGTTCCAATCCTGTAGCCGGAAAACAGATGACAGAGGGGACGTTAGAGGTTCAATTTTCACCTCAGGGAACGCTTGCGGAACGGATTCGCGCCGGCGGAGCGGGGCTTGGCGGTATTTTAACCGACGTGGGCATTGATAATCAAATGGTTTGCGAAAAAAAGGACATCGTAACAGTGGCGGGAAAACGATACTTGATTGAAGAGGCGCTGACGGCTGATTTTGCTTTCATCAATGCTTACATTGCAGATGAATTCGGCAATCTAACGTATGACAAAACCGCGCGCAATATGAACCCGCTTATGGCAATGGCCGCCAGGAGAACCTTTGCCGAAGCTGAGCGTATCGTTCCGAAAGGTGAGATTTCTGAAGAAATGATTGTCACACCGGGGGTTTTTGTTGAGGGGGTTGTACGAAGCGAGGGAGTGAAGTGGAAATGGGCTTGGGAGTAGCAGAAAGAGAACAGATTGCAAAACGCGCTGCTGCTGAAATTAAGCAGGGCATGATTGTGAATCTCGGTATCGGTATCCCATCCTTGGTACCGAACTTTTTGAAGCCTGACATGCAGGTCATGTTTCAAGCGGAAAACGGTGTCCTTGGCATTGGAGAAAGTCCCGAAAAGGGAGAAGAGGATGCGCATTTATGCAACGCCGCGGGCTATCCTGTCCGCGCTGTAAAAGGGGCTTCTTATTTTGATACAACCATGTCTTTTGCGATGATCAGAAAAGGCAAAATTGACATTACGATTTTAGGAGCCCTGCAGGTGAGCCAATCAGGAGATTTGGCAAATTGGCTTGTTCCGGGAAAAAAGGTGCCTGGTATGGGCGGGGCGATGGAGCTTGCCCAAAAAGCGAAAAAAGTGGTTGTCGTCATGAGTCATACAGATCAAAAGGGAAGGCCTAAATTAACAGAAAGATGTACGCTGCCATTAACTGCTGCAGGCTGTGTAGATTTGATTATTACCGAAAAAGCGGTTCTTGAGGTCGATAGCCATCACTTCATTTTAAAAGAGCTGATGAATGGCTCGACAATCGATGAGGTGACGAGGCTGACAGAAGCTGAAATCAAAATAGATATGCCTTTTTCTTAAGAGGGGGAATGAGGATGCAAGACATTGAAAGAAAAGTAATCGGGTGGCTTGATCAGCATTCGGCCAAAGCCATTCGTCTTCTCAAAAGGCTAATTGGGGAAAAAAGCACATTGGGGTCAGAGTTTAACGCCCAAGCTGTTGTGCTTGAAAAGCTGCGGCAATTTCATATGGACATTGATGTATGGGAGCCAAGTATAAAGCAATTAAAACAGCATCCCTACTTTAAATCTAACCGATCCGATTTTCATGAGAGCCCGAATATCGTGGCTAAAAAAACGGGAGCCGGCGGAGGCAGGTCCCTGATTTTGAACGGCCATATCGATGTTGTGCCTGAAGGAAGCGTAAAGGATTGGAAGTATGAACCGTATCA
Organism: Bacillus sp. PS95; assembly: GCF_037963565.1. Taxonomy (NCBI): domain Bacteria; kingdom Bacillati; phylum Bacillota; class Bacilli; order Caryophanales; family Bacillaceae; genus Bacillus; species Bacillus sp. PS95. The sequence continues at coordinate 2,185,125 of NZ_CP150160.1, read as the reverse complement.
AGCTGTCGAAGAAAACGGTAAAATATACGGCCGCGGCTCAACGGATATGAAGGGAGGCAATACAGCCCTTCTTTTTGCTTTAGAAGCCCTGCACGCCTGCGATGTCAAACTGAAGGGAGATGTATTGTTTCAGAGTGTTGTAGATGAAGAGTGCGGCGGCGCCGGTACACTGTCCGCCATCATGAGAGGCTATCGTGCTGACGGGGCGCTGATTCCTGAACCGACGAATATGAAACTATTTATTAAGCAGCAGGGTTCGATGTGGTTTCGGATCACTGTGAAGGGATTATCCGCACATGGGGGCACACGCTATGAAGGGGTAAGCGCGATTGAAAAAAGCATGCACGTTATCACAGCGATACAAGAGCTGGAGAAAGTCCGCAATGCGAGAATTTCAGATCCGCTGTATGACAATATCCCAATACCGGTACCGGTGAATATCGGCACCATCTCAGGCGGTGCCTGGCCATCTTCAGTTGCAGACCGTGTCGTCATAGAAGGGAGATGCGGAATTGCTCCCCATGAGAAACCAGAAGCTGTAAAACTTGAATTGGAAAACTGGCTGAAGGATTTAGAATACCATGACGAATGGTTTAAACGTCATCCCGTACAAGTAGAATGGTTTGGCGCTCAATGGCTGCCGAATGATTTACCTGATGATCACCCTTTAATTTCTGTGCTGCAATCAGCCTATCAAAAAATGAAACAGACAGAGCCGATTATTGAGGCTTCCCCGTGGGGAACGGATGGAGGGCTTTTGTACCATGCAGGAGATACACCAGTTATCGTTTTCGGGCCGGGGGAAACAAAAACGGCTCATCAGGCCAATGAATACATTGAGGTTGAAGCCATGATAGAATCTGCTAAAATTATTGCACTTTTTGTCATGGATTGGTGCGGGCTTCATACAGATGGGGAGGATGCGGATGCTCAAGTCAATAAAGAGTAGCGGTGTCACAGCAGTTTTGGACCATGACGGCTTTAATAAACGAATCAGAGTGGTCCGTTATGACGGAGCCATTGAGAAGGCCCTGCCGGATATCGTGGCAGCGGCAAAAGAAGAGAATGCAGAAAAAATCATCGTCTATGCGAAGCAGCATGATGAGCCAATGCTTGCCAAACAATTATTTGCGCCGGAGGGCTATCTAAAGGGCTATTATCTCGGCCATTCGGCTTGTGTCATGGTACGTTACCTTTCAGAAAGCCGGAGACAAACAGATTCTTATACAGAGGAACAGGAGATCATCGAAGCCATATATCGCACAGCGCCCCGTCTTCGCAACGACAGTACACCCGTTTTTACGATGAGAAAAGCAGAAACAAACGACATGTACCAGCTATCGATGCTGTATAAAAAAGTATTCCGCACCTACCCAACCCCGGTATTTGACCCCGCTTATATTGAAAAGACGATGAATGCAAATACGGTGTATTATATCATGCTTGATCATGACCGCCTGATCAGCGCAGCAAGCGCAGAAATCAATCCAGAGCTTGGGCATGCAGAAATAACCGATTGCGCTGTACTGCCGGAATATCGCGGCCATTCGTTAACAAGCTTTTTAATCGAGGCGTTAGAAAAAGAAATGGCTGGAAAGGATATCTTTCATGTGTTTTCTCTCGCCCGTGCTTCGTCTTTTGGGATGAATGCTGTGTTGTACCATTCAGGTTATCAGTATGGCGGAAGGCTGATCAATAATTGCTTTATAGCCGAAGGCCTTGAAAACATGAATATTTGGTGCAAGCAACTGTAAGTCAAAATATGCGCGAGGAGGAATTCGTTTGAAAAACAAATGGTATAAACCGAAACGGCATTGGAAGGAGATCGAGTTATGGAAGGACGTTCCGGAAGAGAAATGGAACGATTGGCTTTGGCAGCTGACACACACTGTAAGAACGTTAGATGATTTAAAGAAAGTCATCAATCTGACCGAGGATGAAGAGGAAGGCGTCAGAATTTCTACCAAAACGATCCCCTTAAATATTACACCTTACTATGCTTCTTTAATGGACCCCGACAATCCGAGATGCCCGGTACGCATGCAGTCTGTGCCGCTTTCTGAAGAAATGCACAAAACAAAATACGATCTGGAAGACCCGCTTCATGAGGATGAAGATTCACCGGTACCCGGTCTGACACACCGCTATCCCGACCGTGTGCTGTTTCTTGTCACGAATCAATGTTCCATGTACTGCCGCTACTGCACAAGAAGGCGCTTTTCCGGACAAATCGGAATGGGAGTCCCCAAAAAACAGCTTGATGCTGCAATTGCTTATATCCGGGAAACACCCGAAATCCGCGATTGTTTAATTTCAGGCGGTGATGGGCTGCTCATCAACGACCAAATTTTAGAATATATTTTAAAAGAGCTGCGCAGCATTCCGCATCTGGAAGTCATCAGAATCGGAACAAGAGCGCCCGTCGTCTTTCCGCAGCGCATTACCGATCATCTGTGCGAGATATTGAAAAAATATCATCCGGTCTGGCTGAACACCCATTTTAACACAAGCATCGAAATGACAGAAGAATCCGTTGAGGCATGTGAAAAGCTGGTGAACGCGGGAGTGCCGGTCGGAAATCAGGCTGTCGTATTAGCAGGTATTAATGATTCGGTTCCAATTATGAAAAAGCTCATGCATGACTTGGTAAAAATCAGAGTCCGTCCTTATTATATTTACCAATGTGATCTGTCAGAGGGAATCGGGCATTTCAGAGCTCCTGTTTCCAAAGGTTTGGAGATCATTGAAGGGCTGAGAGGTCATACCTCAGGCTATGCGGTTCCTACCTTTGTCGTTGACGCACCAGGCGGAGGAGGTAAAATCGCCCTGCAGCCAAACTATGTCCTGTCACAAAGTCCTGACAAAGTGATCTTAAGAAATTTTGAAGGTGTGATTACGTCATATCCGGAACCAGAGAATTATATCCCCAATCAGGCAGACGCCTATTTTGAGTCCGTTTTCCCTGAAACCGCTGACAAAAAGGAGCCGATCGGGCTGAGTGCCATTTTTGCTGACAAAGAAGTTTCGTTTACACCTGAAAATGTAGACAGAATCAAAAGGAGAGAGGCATACATCGCAAATCCGGAGCATGAAACATTAAAAGATCGGCGTGAGAAAAGAGATCAGCTCAAAGAAAAGAAATTTTTGGCGCAGCAGAAAAAACAGAAAGAGACTGAATGCGGAGGGGATTCTTCATGAAAACATGCGAATGGTGCGGCGAGCTCGAAGCGGTGCCCGGCAGGAACACGGTGTACTGGGAGCTCCCTGATGGAACGAGGGCTATAGAACTGACAGACACCCCTGCCATGGTATGTTCTTCCTGCGGTATGACCTATCAAGAGGAAAACACGGTTAAAGAGATTGAGGATCAGCTGCTTTTAATTCAAACAAAAAAACTGCCTGAAAGCCTGACATATCAGCAGCTCATGGAGACAGAAAGAATTTTGAAACGCAACTATTTTGACTTCTCCTGAGTCATGTTTCAGTATTCTTTTGTTGTAATTTTACACTTGAACTGTATAATAGAACAACAAAAGACAGACACCAGGAGGGGAAACCCATGAAATCCTTTTATCACTATTTATTGAAATACAGACACCCTAAGCCGAAGGACAGCATCAGTGAATTTGCCAATCAGGCGTATGAGGATCACAGCTTTCCAAAAACATCAACCGATTATCATGAAATCAGTTCATATTTGGAGCTGAATGCTGATTACCTTCACACGATGGCGACGTTTGATGAAGCTTGGGATCAATACGAGTCTGAAGTGCACGGCAGATAATAGCTGTTTCATCCGCAGATCACTGCGGATTTTTTTATGTCCATACCCATACCATAATTGGATATTTCCTTTGGTTTTCATGCCCATGCGAATTGGCTTCACCCGGCATACGATAGCGTATGAGAAATGTTGCGGCGAGGGGGAGACACCATGAAGCAAAATAAACCGAAATTCCAAGTAGGGGATATCGTAGTCGTCATTATGTATGGAACAGTCGGCACCATCACAAAAGTACACCAAATTGATAAACACTATCTTTATGAAGTCAATCATAACGAAGTTTTATACTTTGAATCATCTATTCAGCTTTATAAAGATTATGAGGGTGTCATTGTCGACATGGAGAAGCTTGATATTGAGTATGAATTCCTTATTGGGGACGTTGTTTATGTTAAAGATTATGGAAAAGAACTCTTTCGCATTATCGGCCATAGAACAGAAATTTGGAGATATTTAGAAGATGGCTGGGAAGATATCATTTATGAGCTGACCCGTTTAAAGGATGGAGAGTGGCTTGAAACGGAGGAAGAGGATCTCACGCTGGTGCTTAGAAAATATGAAATGGACCAGTTTGTGCATCAGTTGTTGTTTGTCCATTATGTCGGAGAAACTGGCCATGAGATCGGCGAAGATATCGCATCGTCTGCTCTTCTTCAGTTTGAAGGCGATGATGAAGATCAAGATACCCTTCACATCCTTGCTGTGTCAATTGTTGATGAGCTTCTGGATATTTATAATGACTACAAAATTCTGTACGAAATGTTTCAGGATGAAGAATATAAAGACATGATGATGTTTGTTTTGGAAAGTTTAAAAGAGCATTTCAGTTAATTTGTGAACATACGGATCAAGACATATAAAAAATATGGCAGACAGCCCCAAATCATCACACGCGTCATTCCTTTGAGCGTTTTTTCCATTATGATATCAAATCTTTCTCCGTCCAGTGCTTCCATCATTTTAGCAATCATAGCGTCAGCCTCCCATGGCTCGTTTTTTATTCAATATATGACTGAAAGAATTGTTTAGAACACCGGGTATAATTCAGCCTGTTTTTTCATAAAACATAAAAAAGGAGGCGGTACGGAGATGAAAGAAATAGATCTTGTGATTGATACGGAAGAAATCGCTGAATTTTTTTACAGAGAGCTTGCAAGACGGGGCTACATACCGAGTGAGGATGAGCTGTTTGAAATCGCTGATATTACCTTTGATTATTTGATAGAAAAATGTATGATAGATGAAGAGCTGGATGAAGATGAGTGAGGCTTAAAACCGGAGCGGTCAGCTCCGGTTTTATTATTCATGTTCTATGACTTCTGTGAAAATTGAGGTGGTTAAAATTGTACAAGCCAGTTAGTTTGTTTCTTTTCTTTTTAACTCTAGCTGCGGCCATTCATACAAATGCTGTTCAATCTGCAGATGAAGCAATAAGCAAGGCAGCTGTTTTGATCCGTCAGCCATGGCTTAATGAAGTCATGACGGGGATCACGCATCTTGGTGCTTCTTCTTTTCTGCTCCCTCTAATTGTCATCATTGGAGCAGGCATGTTTTTCTACAGAAAAACATGGGACGGCCTGTTGATGCTCTTAGTATTCGGCACAGATCGGCTGTTAAACAAAGTCTTAAAAGAATGGATCGAAAGAGTGAGGCCTGATTTTGCACCGCTGGTTCATGAATCATCCTTCAGTTTTCCGAGCGGCCATTCCATGAATGCTGCTTGTGTCTATCCTGTTATTGCTTACTTTTTAGTGAAACACCTCCCGTTTTTGTCCAAGCATAAAAAAATGGTATATATCATAGCCGGTGTAATTGCTGTTTTAGTCGGCATAAGCAGAGTGTATCTGGGGGTTCATTTTGTGACAGATGTGTTAGGAGGCTTTAGCCTCGGCTTGCTTCTGTTTTTCCTAGTAAAAGGTTTTGACGAAAAGATTAAGCGGTTTCGACAAAAATAGAGAGAGGAAAACACAGCAAAAACGCCAATATGTTAAAGAAATAAAAGGGAGGGGATCTTGATGATGTTATCCGTGTTTAAAAAGAAGTCTTGTTCCTATGACGTGACAATATTTCAGACACCCCGGTTTGGCGAAAAAAAGGGCTACAGAGCCGTCTATCGAACTGAACTGAACGGGAGCGATCATCAAGACGTGCTGAAAAGAGCATTCTCTTTGTTTAATGTATTCGACACTGTTCCGAGTGATTATGATGCAAGATTTATGGCCACAGGGGACGTGATCTTGATTGATGAAGGCAGAAAAGGGAAAACATATTATCAACTGCTTCCCGCCGGCTGGAGGAAAATCAATCGTCTGATTGTACAAACGACATAATGAAAAGAAAACTGCGGAAACCCGCAGTTTTCTGCAGTTTTAAGGCTTGCGTTTGGCAGCAGAATATTCTTTCCCGTGTGCTTCTTCAACTGCAATGATATCTTTTTCAGGTATATGATTGTTCTTTTTTTGGCCGGTGATCCGGTTACGATGTTTTTTACCCATGTCCTACCCCTCCTTCCTGCGGTTAGGTTTTCAAATTAACACCCCGATTATCCGTTTTTCTGAGGAAGTGCCTAACAGATCCTCGAACATTTCTTTTTTCGACATATTCCTTTATAATCAATGCTGAAGTTTGTTTCATCATGACATTCGTTGTAAAATGGACGGGCTGGATGATAATTTAGATTTACAGGAGGATATGAGATGAGTGTACATATAGGTGCTGAAAAAGGACAAATTGCGGATACAGTGCTTTTGCCGGGAGATCCTCTCAGAGCAAAATTTATTGCAGAAACGTATCTTGAAAATGTAGAATGCTACAATGAAGTCAGAGGCATGTATGGATTTACGGGTACATATAAAGGTAAAAAAATCTCAGTACAAGGCACGGGAATGGGCGTTCCGTCTATTTCAATTTATGTGAATGAATTAATTCAAAGCTACGATGTGCAAAATCTAATAAGAGTCGGTTCTTGCGGCGCTATTCGTAAAGATGTCAAAGTGCGAGACGTCATTTTGGCGATGACCTCCTCAACTGATTCACAAATGAACAGAGTTGCTTTCGGAAGCGTTGATTTTGCGCCTTGCGCAGATTTCGAGCTTTTAAAAAATGCCTATGATGCCGCAAAGGATAAAGGTGTGCCGGTGACTGTAGGAAGCGTATTTACAGCTGACCAGTTCTACAATGACGATTCGCAAATTGAAAAACTTGCAAAATACGGTGTGCTTGGCGTTGAAATGGAAACAACTGCATTGTATACATTAGCAGCGAAGCACGGAAGAAAAGCCCTGTCAATTCTCACCGTGAGTGATCACGTATTAACAGGAGAAGAAACGACAGCGGAAGAGCGTCAAACGACATTTCATGATATGATAGAAGTGGCTTTACATTCCGTATCACAATAAAATATATCAAGAGGCGTGCTGGGTGCCGGCAGCCTCTTCTTTATGAATGCGGAAACGATTGATAAAAGGAAGGTAATGTAATATGAAAAAGTCCGGTAAATGGTTCTCACTGGCTGCCGCTCTGAGTGTAACGGCAATAGTCGGAGCCGGCTGCAGCATGTCGAACGGAGATGCTCAAAAGGATACGAAAGCCACAGCAGAAACAAAGCAAACAGAACAAAAAACAGCTGACAGCAAAAAATCAAACACTCAAAACAGTGAGTTTTCATTGGAAAGCCAGTATTTCAATGATATTAAAAAAGTCGATGGTCTGGAAACCATTCAAAATCCAGAAAATATACTCGCGCTTGTCAATAAACAATACGCATTGCCCGGAAACTATGAACCTAGCGATCTTGTCATACCTGATGTAGAGTTTTCTTTTGAAGAAAAGATTCAAAAACGTTACATCAGAAAAGAAGCCGCCGACGCATTAAAAACAATGTTCGATGCTGCCAAAAAGGAAGGCTATGAACTGGCAGCTGTCTCAGGGTATCGTTCGTATGACAGACAGAAAGTCATTTTTGACAATGAAGTAAGCCTAAAAGGGGAAAAGAAGGCAAAGGAAGCGGTCGCTTACCCGGGTGAAAGCGAGCATCAAACAGGCCTTGCGATGGACATTTCGAGCCGGAGCAATGGCTTTGAGCTAAATGAAGCGTTCGGAAGCACGGCAGACGGGAAATGGGTGCAGGACAATGCTTATAAATATGGCTTTATCATTCGCTATCCGAAAAATAAAGAAGATATCACGAAATATGAATATGAGCCATGGCATCTGCGCTATGTAGGCAAAAAAGCCGCAAAGGTCATTCAAGATAATGATTTAACGCTTGAAGAGTACTTTGAAAAAGTGAAGAAAATTTAAAATGAAAAGCCCGCTTACACTAGATAAGCGGGCTTCATTGTGTCTGGTGAATCTAGCATTTGTTCTATGCTTACCAGAAGAATAAACCAGCCAGAGCCACTCCTGCAATTAAACCGAGGGAAATACCGTAAGCTGCTCCGTATCCCCAATAACCGCCCCAATATCCGTAACCGAAACCTCTTGGCCCTCCGCCGACCGGAGCTATAAAAACTCTGTCTCTTGTTACACGGGTAATTCTGCCGACGTGAACTCTCCCGCCTCTCTCTGTAATTCTGACGACTTTACCTTGATGGTTTTTGCAAAGATGATAATATCTCTCCAATATTGTTCCCCTCCTATCCTGACTTTCTATCAGCATATGATAGATAGGAAAAAAAGGTTGGACGAAAACAGGGGGCGATACGCCGTTTTACTTGTACGCGATAAAAATACAATGACCCATGTACTCACTATATAACTGCATGAGCTGATAATGTGTTTGAAGCGTATCGTAATAGATGGGATCAATCGTTTGCGATAAATCCATTTCTGTGGTTGGTTCAAATTCCATGTCTTCCGGAAGAAGTGACATCGCTTCTGTTTTTTGAAAGCCATAGGATCTTAGGAGTTTATGCCATTCGCTTTCTTCATGTAAGCAAGTAAATCCGTAAAAATCCATCATTTGCTTCTTTTCTGCAGGGGGCATTGGTTTTTTTAAAGCAGCTTCGATACCAATCAGCATCCCGCCGGGTTTTAAAACTCTTGAAATTTCTTGAAGAGAGGATGTCAGGCGTGAAAAACTGAGGACCGATTCTGACAGGACGCAGGAAAAGGACTCAGAAGAAAACGGGAGATGTTCCAGCTCCGCCTGATATGCAGGGATGGCAAGCCTTTCATTCGCAAATCTTTTTTTCGCTTTCTCAAGCATAATAGGATCTTTATCAACGACTGTTACAGGATACAGCAAATGTCCTAAATAAGCCGCCGTTTGCCCTGTTCCGCATCCGGCATCAAGAATCGGCTGATCCGGAGAGGGTGCAGCCTTTTGCAAGACCGCTTTTGAAAAAGCCAGCCCGCCTGGGTGCGCCCCTGCGACACCGAATAAGGACAGCATTTCTAAATATCGGCTCAATATCGAATCCTCCTTTTTCCTTATCATATGTCGTATAAAGACATAGGTTTATGAAAAGCAAAAGAAGGGCGTTTCTCTTTCGTTTCTGCTCCGAGTTGACGAATAAGAATTCGTCCATGATAATAATGTAAGAAGAAAAAGGTGGTGTTTAATTGAAACGGCAATTAAAATTGTTTTTTATTGTGCTGATCACTGCAGTTGTCGCTTCGGCGCTTACTTTATTTATTACGGGCAATTCCAGTATCCTGGGCCAAAAATCAGCAAGCACAGGAGACAGTAAGTTCGACAAATTAAATAAAGCGTATGAGCAAATCAAAAGTGATTATTACCAAAAAACAGATGATGACAAATTAGTAGACGGAGCAATTAAAGGAATGATTCAATCACTGGATGATCCGTACTCTACATATATGGATCAAGAGCAAGCGAAATCATTCGACGAGACGATTTCAGCATCTTTTGAAGGAATCGGAGCCCAAGTAGAGGAGAAAGACGGAGAAATCCTTATTGTATCCCCAATTAAAGGTTCACCTGCTGAAAAAGCCGGCATCAAACCGAGAGACCAAATCATTAAGGTGAATGGAAAAAGCGTAAAAGGCATGAATGTAAATGAAGCCGTCGCTTTAATCCGAGGCAAAAAGGGCACAAAGGTGAAGCTTGAACTGAACAGAGCGGGAGTGGGGAATATCGATCTTTCCATTAAGCGCGATACCATTCCTGTAGAGACTGTCTATTCAGAGATGAAAGACAACAACATCGGAGAAATTCAAATCACTTCTTTCTCTGAAACAACAGCTAAAGAGCTGACAGATGCGATTGACAGTTTAGAGAAAAAAGGCGCCAAAGGCTATATTTTAGACTTGAGAGGCAACCCGGGCGGCTTAATGGAACAGGCGATTACGATGAGCAACCTGTTCATTGATAAAGGGAAAAACATCATGCAGGTTGAATACAAAAACGGTTCAAAAGAAGTCATGAAGGCCGAAAAAGAACGGAAAGTGACCAAGCCGACCGTCGTTTTAGTAAATGACGGTACAGCAAGCGCAGCCGAAATTATGGCCGCTGCCCTTCATGAATCGTCAAACGTACCGTTAATCGGCGAGACGACATTCGGAAAAGGTACAGTGCAAACGGCAAAAGAGTATGATGATGGCTCTACTGTCAAACTGACAGTTGCCAAATGGCTGACTGCTGACGGCGAATGGATTCACAAAAAAGGCATCAAGCCTCAAGTGAAAGCAGAGCTGCCTGATTACGCGAAGCTGCCGTATTTGGACGCAGATAAAACGTACAAATCAGGTGATACAGGCACAAACGTTAAAGTGGCTCAGAAAATGCTCAAAGCACTTGGTTACAAGGTAAAGGTTAACAGTACGTATGACCAGGATTTTGTATCTGTCGTCAAACAGTTCCAGAAAAAAGAGGAGCTAAAAGAAACAGGCATACTGACTGGCGATACAACAACGAAATTAATGATAGAACTTCAAAAGAAGCTGTCAGATAATGATACGCAAATGGAAAAGGCAATTGAAACACTGAAAAAAGAAATGTAAAAAAACCATACGCGGCTGCCGCGTATGGTTTTTTTATGCACCCTTTTGATTTGGATTAGCGTCTTGTTTTTTGCCAAATAAACCTTCAATGACAGGATTGGATCCCGCGTTTTTAACGAACAGCGGATTCAGGATAACCACAGCGATCATGTTGGCGGCCAATCCCCAGAATCCTTCATAAATGCCATGTGCGGATTGAGTGGTATACACAATAAACGTAACCGCAAGGCCGACTAATAATCCGATAACTGTCGCTTCTTTCGTTTGACGCTTCCAGAACAGGCTGACAGCAATCGCTGGGAAGATTTGCACCATACCGGATACACCTAATAGCTGAAGTGTCACTAAGGCAGTCGGAAACAGCATTCCAAACAGCAGCGCGAGACCGATGACAACAAACACCATTGAACGTGTGACAAGAGTCAGCTTGCTTTGCGACACATTCGGATGAATCAAATCCCGGTATAGGTTGTTGGCGAATAAATTCGATGCGCCGATTGCCATAATGGAACAAGGTATTAATGAAGCAAGAGCGATAGTGGCATATGCAAAACCTTGTGCCACGCCGCCGTAAGATGTTTGAATCAAATGCAGCAGCGCGAGTCTTGGATTTGTATCTTCCGGCAGAACAAGAAAGGCGATAAAGCCAAGAAAAATGACCAAAATTAACACAATATTGTAAAGGGGTAAAAACATGCTGTTTTTTCTTACTGCATCGGCGCTTTTCGCTGTAAAAACTCCTGTAGCGGCGTGTGCCCACATAAAAAGTGCCAGAGCGGAAACAATAGATGCTGTGATAAACCAAGGGATGCCTTTTGGTCCTTCTGCCGGTATCGTCAGCATTTGCGGCGCTTCCTTCACTAACGTGTCAATCATTGGCGTCCAGCCGTTAAAATGAATGAGAGGGAGGGACACCACCATAAACAGCATAATGACCCATACTAAAATGTCCTTAATGATGGCTGTATATGTGGGCCCTTTAATCCCGCTGAAGAATGTGTAAAGAGCAACAAGAATAAATGAAATGATCACAACGAATTTTACGTTAATATAGCCAGTGCCGGCAACCTGAAGCGTGTCTTGAATGCCGCTCAGCTGAAGGCATATGTACGGAATAAGCATGAGTACCCCAACGATGGCAACGAGGCTTGCCAAAAGCTTACTGTTAAAACGTTCCCGGGCATAATCCGCGAGTGTTGTTAATTTATGAATTTTCGCAACTTTCCAAAGTTTTGGCAAGAAGAAGTAGGCGATAAAGTAGGCCAACACAGAATAAGGAATGGCGAAAAATGCAACACTTCCGCCTGTAAAAGCAGTACTGGTCAACCCTAAGAAAGTATAGGCCGTATAAAGGTCAGCGCCTACTAAAAACCAGACGAGAAGACCGCCGAAGCGTCTGCCGCCGACAGACCATTCTTCCACAGAAGTACGTGAGGATTTGTCTCTTCCGGCGAGAAAGCCGATACAGACAACGGTTAAAACAATAATAGCAGTAATGAGAAGTGCAGTCAGATTCCCTTGCATTATTCAAGTCCTCCATCTTTTTTTTGCATCTGATAAATGCCAAACGAGCATAACGGCGTAACAATAATCCACAGCAGCAGCCAAAAGTGGAAAAACGGCAGGCCGAACATAATCGGTTCTATTCGATTCACAAGCGGCAAAAGCGCGAGCTGAACGAATGGCAAAAGAATGAGAATAACAATAAGTGCTTTTTTAACCATTTACTTTCCTCCTGAAACATGATAATGCTCACTATAATAGCAGTTGTAAGAAAAGATCACAAGATAATTATTAGAAAAAAATGATTTTTTCAATTATTTAATCAAAACACATGGTTTGCATCCTTTTCAATAAAGGTTTAAAATAATAAATATCTTGAAATCGAGATAAATAGGAGTGAGAAAATGAAAACAGAAGGATTGCACCATGTCACAGCATTCGCCAGAGATCCGCAAGAAAACTTGCGATTTTATACAGAAGTGCTTGGGCTCAGGCTTGTTAAAAAAACAGTAAACTTTGATGATCCCGGAACGTATCATTTTTACTTTGGGAATCAAAACGGAGATCCCGGTACAATAATGACCTTTTTTCCGTTCCAAGGAAGCGGACAGGGAACGGTAGGAAAAGGCCAAGCGGGCCGGGTGTACTTTTCAGTTCCCTCAGGCTCCCTGTCTTTTTGGAAGGAGCGTCTTGAGAAAAGCGGGCTGAGCCTAGAGGAAAAAACGTTGTTTGGTGAAAAAGGTCTTATTTTTGATGATACAGAAGACCTTCCGCTGGCGATCATGGAGGATGCGAAAAGCGGCAAAAGCGAGTGGACGCCTGACGGGATCACAACAAATGAAGCAATTACGGGAATGAAAGGTGTGCTGCTATATTCCTACGACCCGCAGGCGACCATACAATTGTTAATGGAAAGCTTTGGATACACCAAAGTGGCCGAAGAAGACCAGATTGTCAGACTGGCAACCTCAGCGGCCGTCGGCGGTGTCATTGATGTCCATTTATACCCTGAAAAAAGAGGAGTCGGAGGATATGGTACGGTACACCATGTAGCGTTTCGGACAAAGAAAAAGGAACAGGCGAAATGGCTGCCGATTATTGCTGAAAACCATCTGCCTTCGTCAGAAATTCTCGACAGGGAATACTTTACATCAGTTTATTTCAGGGAGAAAGGCGGTATCTTATTTGAAATTGCCACAGATGAACCGGGCTTTATGACAGATGAAACGTTTTCTGAGCTAGGGACTTCCTTAAAACTGCCTGAATGGCTGGAGAAACATAGACACCAAATTACAGACATTTTACCTGAACTTTAAAAGGGGGAATTTATAATGAAGCATATTTATGAAAAAGGAACATCTGACAACGTACTTTTGCTGTTGCATGGCACGGGCGGTAATGAACACGATCTGCTTTCATTGGGGCGGTTTATAGACCCTAATGCCCATTTGCTTGGTGTCAGAGGATCGGTGCTTGAAAATGGAATGCCGCGATTTTTCAAACGTCTGAGTGAAGGAGTTTTTGATGAAAAAGATCTTGTGGTGCGGACAAGAGAATTGAAAGATTTTATCGACGAGGCTGCAGAAACGCATCAGTTTGATCGCGGCAAAGTGATTGCAGTCGGTTATTCAAACGGCGCAAACATTGCGGCAAGCCTGCTTTTTCATTATAAAGATGTGTTAAAAGGGGCTATTCTGCATCATCCAATGGTTCCGATTCGGGGTATCGAGCTGCCTGATATGGCGGGGCTCCCTGTTTTTATCGGTGCCGGGAAATACGATCCTCTTTGCACGAAGGAAGAATCAGAAGAGCTTTACCGCTATTTGCGTGACAGCGGGGCATCAGCCTCCGTTTTCTGGCAGGACGGGGGCCATCAGCTGACTCAGCATGAAGCTGAACAGGCTCGTGAATGGTACAAAGAGGCGATTGTATAAAAAAACCTTAGTCCGGATTTCGGACTAAGGTTTTTCATATCCTTACAGCCAAGTTGATACTTTTGAAAGCGGCAGGCGGTTGCTTTGATGGGCAGGCTTCACTGCTTTGCCGATTGAAATAAGCATAACCGGAACGTAGCGCTCACTGATATCAAATTGCTTTTGGAACTGCTCTTTGTTAAATCCGCCAATTGCGCAAGTGTCATAACCTTTTGCTTTTGCGGCAATCATAAGCTGCATAGCAGCTAAAGAAGCATTTAAGAAAGCGGAATCACGTGCGAATTGCTCGCTTTGGTAAGCACCGTTGATTTGGCCGAGCAATGTTTGTTTGATTTCATCCGTAATATAGCCTTGGCTTGCTAATTCAGCATAAACTTCTTCACCGTTTTCATTTGCCTTTAAATCGCCTAAAATGGCAACAACAGCAGAAGACTCAACGATTTGTTTTTGATTATACGCTACAGGAAGAAGCTCCGCTTTTGATTCATCGCTGTGGAATACTGTAAAATGCCAATGCTGAAGGTTCCAAGCAGAAGGCGCTTTAGCGGCAAGGTCTAATAGCTCAGTCAGCTCCTCCTTAGAGATCGGGGCATTTGTATCATATTCCTTTACAGATGCACGTGCTTTTAAAACATCCAGAGTATTCGTCATAGTGTTTCCTCCTTCGGATAAACGTGGTATGATAATAGAAAAGTTAGAAGCTTACTAAATGTAACTTGAAAGATTATTGTAATGGATCATTGAATACATGTCAATCAATAGATGAAGGGATGAAGACTTGTGGGAAATACGATGTGCCCTAAAATGGAATCCGCATTCTCATTGCTGGGAAAACGATGGAACGGTCTGATCATCCATGTGCTAATGGATGGGCCGAAACGGTTTAAAGAGATAACGGAAACAATACCGATGATCAGCCAAAAAATGTTGGCAGAGCGCTTGAAGGAGCTTGAACAAAACGAGATTGTCGAACGGCAGGTTCTCCCTGAAACGCCGGTCAAAGTCATCTACACGCTAACTGAAAAAGGAACAGCGCTTCAAGCTGTATTTCAAGAAATGCAGGCATGGGCCGATCAATTTTGCGAGCCTGGTGACACAGTGTGTGAAGAAGAGAAATAAGGAAAGCGGCACCTGAAAAAGAGCCTTTGTTTCCATGGTGAGTCATGTAAGTACGGTTCACACCCGTTTACATGACTTTTTATATTTGTCAGACTGACATTTCCGGATTGGCAAAAGTGTCATGTTCATGGAAATGATCAATAAGTTATAGCATCCAACCTGTTGTAAATGGGGATTATGAGTTATCTTATTATGCAAATCAGCAAAATTTTATATTTTCGGCCAAAGTCAGCTTCCAATTGGCATTTAAACCGAATCTAAAAGGAGATCCAGGTTTTTCGTATTGCTGGATGCTTCTATACTGATGACTTCCGCATTTATGAAAAAAAGAGAGAGCTTCTTTGGAGCTCTCTCTTTTTTTTATGGGGAGACGAAATCTTATAGTTTTCCATTCAAAAATTGCGCCTCACCGAGACCGAAACTCCAGTCTGCGTCACCATTCTCAGTAATAGATACCATGAGGTCTTCAGGGGAAATTCCGCATTTTTCTTCTAACCTTTCAGCAAGCAGAGCATACAATTTTTCCTTTTGGCTTTTGGTTCTTGCTTTGCTTGTCATGCTAATGATGACCAGATCCTTGGTTCTCTGAAAACCTAAACCCGTATCTTGGATTATAAGCTCGTTTGCGGGATGCTGATGGACAATTTGATAACGGTCTCTTTCCGGAACACCAAATGCTTCAACCATCGCTTGGTGAGCAGTATCTAATAACAATTGCAGCGATTTTTCATCACGGCCCTCAATTACATCAAAACGCAATAATGGCATGTGTACTCCTCCTTCTGTGAAGTTGTTATCCGTCTGTTCTCATATTGTCTCATTTGCTTCCAGACAATGAATAGATATAATGATTGGCAGTCAACTTTAAAAAACATAACATATAACCAAAAGTTAATCAACATATAACTAATAAATCATTGGGTTAGGCGGTAGGTAATCGAGACAAGCTCATAAAAACGATTGACAGTCATTGATTAGGAGATTAGTATGAACATATTAGTTGATCAAAAGATAACAATCATATAACCAAGACGTTTTTAGTTATTAATGAAAGCGTTTTCTATTCATCTAGGCATGAAAAGCGCCAAAACATTGTCGCGAGAATCATATAAAACACTTTTGGAGGGGTACCATGCCGATTTTAATTGTAGCTGTCAGAGTGCTGATTCTGTTATTTCTCATTATTAAAGTAAAATTAAATACCTTTGTCTCACTGATTGTCGTTTCATTTTTAGTAGAGATCGGACTTGGAATGGATATCAATAAAATTGTTCTTTCAATTGAGGCTGGAATTGGCGGGCAGCTGGGGCATTTAGCTTTAGTGTTTGGACTTGGCGCGATGCTTGGGAGGCTTGTCTCAGATGCTGGGGGCGGCTATCGGATTGCCATTACGCTGATTGGCAAATTCGGGAGGAAACGAATACAGGCGGCGGTTGTGGTTGCCTCTTTTATCATCGGTATTGCGCTGTTTTTTGAAGTGGGTCTTGTTCTGTTGATACCGATTGTTTACGCGATTGCTAAAGAATTAAAAATGTCTTTTCTGTATCTGGGAATCCCGATGGCCGCCGCCTTAAATGTTACTCACGGATTTTTGCCCCCACATCCTGCTCCAACTGCTATCTCAGTTGCATATGGTGCCCATATTGGCCAGGTGCTGCTTTTTGGAATCATCATCGCTGTTCCGACAACTGTGATTGCCGGGCCTTTATTTAATAAATTTGCGATGAAACGGTTTCCTGGTGCGTATCAAAAGCATGGAAACCTATCGGGGTTAGGACCAAGGAAAGAATTTCAGCTGAATGAAACACCGGGCTTTGCGATCAGTGCTGTCACGTCTTTATTCCCGGTTATCTTTATGGCAATGGCAACAGTTTTTTCTTTATTATTGAGTGAACATTCAAAAGGAAAAGACATTATAGAATTTATCGGCACTCCGGGAACGGCAATGCTCATTTCGCTGTTGCTTGCACTCTATACGATGGGATATGCCCGTAAAATATCTATGCAGGAAATCAGCAGATCTATTTCAGAATCAATTTCGCAAATTGCGATGATGCTGCTCATCATAGGAGGGGGAGGAGCGTTTAAACAGGTGCTGATTGACGGCGGGGTCGGCGATTATGTCGCTGATTTTTTCCGTCAAACAAACATGTCGCCGCTATTCGTTGCATGGACCATCGCCGCGGTTCTGCGTCTGTGTCTAGGCTCTGCTACCGTGGCTGCGCTTACCACAGCGGGAATGGCAGCTCCGCTTATGGAGGCTGGCAGTGTAAACCCCGCGTTAATGGTGCTTGCAACAGGAGCCGGCAGTGTCATTGCGTGTCATGTAAATGATGCAGGATTTTGGATGGTAAAGGAATTTTTCGGCTTGAGCATGAAAGAAACATTCAAACCTGGACGCTGCTTACAACAATTCTTTCGGTTACAGGGCTCGGCTGTGTGTTATTGGCAGGGCTTGTGATGTAACAATCATAGACAGTCCGTAGCCCAATCGTTTTTCTTCCTTGCTGAATACTTTACGTATAGGCAGACATAAAGGAGGAAAAAATCATGTACCCTCATCATTCGTATTTACGCGGAATCCCAGGTCCAGCCGGATATCCGGCGCGTAGTCCTTTTTTGTTTGGCGCTCCTCTAGTCGGCGGTTTATTAGGCGGTTTTCTCGGGAGTGCGCTGTTTAACTATTCTCGTCCCTATGCCTATCCTCCTGGCCCTTATGGATATGGAGGCGGACCGTACGGTTTTGGTGCCGGCGTGCCATACGGGGGATATCCCGGCTTCTATTAATAAAAAACGGCCTGCATCGATTGCAGGCCGTTTTTTATCGGATGATTTCTACCTCGGACATATTGTAGTCTTGCTGCTTTTGAAACATGACTTCCAGAAGGCCATCCTTATAGACGGCTTTTGTTCCTTTGCGTTTGACTAAACAAGGAAGGTTTACTTTTTTCGGATGATCTGCTCTTGGGAGGTTTTCCAACCATAATTCGTGAGATGTGTGTTTGATTCTCACTTGTTCCAGCCATTCTTCGCTGATTGGCACCTTTACAAACACATGGTCTGCAGTTTCGAATATATCAATATCAGGTTTGACATCAGGTTTTGCATCAGGTTTGGCGGGATGTTCTTTTTGGGGGAGAGGATCGCGGAAAGGAAATTGAGCCGCATAATCACTGCCGAACACACTTTCCATCACACGATTGACATACGTTTCAACTTCTTTCGGATCAGCTTTTTTTAATGCTTCTTTAGAAAATTGATTGTGGAAAGGAAAGTACTTGTTCCACTCAAACATTGTCTTCACATCCTTTCTTCACGGACAAAATAGTATATGCCCGCCAGATCTTTCACGTGATATAATATAAGATGCTCTAAAGAAAGGCAGGGATATAAATGCAATATTCAGAAACAAAAAAAGGCGTTATTTACACAGCCGTTTCCTTTATCATGTGGGGCCTGTTTCCGCTCTATTGGAAGCTTCTCGAACAGCTGCCGGCTCTTGATATTTTGGCTCATCGTATTATATGGTCTTTTGTTTTTATGTGTATCGTACTTTTTTTCTTGCGGCAATGGAAAATAGGATGGCAGGAGTTGCGCTCTCTGAAAAAGAACGGAGGGATCCTCTCTTTATTTCTTGCTTCTATCCTGATTTCGATCAACTGGTTTGTATACATATGGGCTGTCAACCATGGCTTTTTGCTTGAGGCTAGTCTTGGCTATTACATTAATCCGCTTGTATCAGTGCTCCTTGGGATTTTATTTTTAAAGGAAAAACTGAATCGCCTGCAATTAGTGGCCGTTTCGATTGCGGCAGCCGGTGTCATCATCTCAGCGTTCCAATACGGCTCCATTCCTTATGTTGCGCTTCTGCTCGCATTCAGCTTTGGGCTGTACGGGTTAAGCAAAAAAAGAACAAGCCTGCCGAGCGCCATCGGTTTAACGCTGGAAACATTCATGATTATGCCGATTGCATTAGGGTATTTGCTGTTCAGCGGACATGTTCAGCCAGCGGGTGCAGAAAGCGGAGGGACGTGGCTGCTTCTCTTTTTGGCCGGTGTGTTTACGGCTTTGCCGCTCTTATTGTTTGCGGAAGGAGCGAAACGGCTGCCGCTGTATCAAGTCGGTATCTTACAATATATTGCGCCGACCATTACCCTGCTGATCGGGCTGTTTGTTTACCATGAGCCATTTTCAAGCTCGAAGGCTTTTACATTCAGCTGTATATGGGCTGCGCTGCTCTTGTTTACGTTTTCACAAGTGAAGTGGAAACGGGCGTCAAAAAGCCATTGAGGCCTTTGGCTTTTCAGCTGATGCATATATTATGTATAATCATTTCATGTATGTAAGACATAAAGGAGCAAGACGATGGACAATGATAAAGAGATAGTGAAAGCCTATGCTTCACTTTGGAATAACCGATCTCTCGCACATGATGACGCAGAAGCGGTAGCAGAGGCGATTGATCTTGAGCTCTTGGATAAACGAACACATCCAAGACTCCGAAAACCGATGCTGGAAAAATATTTTGCCGCGATTCAGCGCATTGTGAATTCACAGCTCGAACCGGCTGTGAAATATCAGCTGGTCAAATTACATACAGAACGTGCAGAGTATTTAAAAGAAGAAAGAGGGGAGCAATCATGAAAGCGATCATAAAAGAAGATGTGCAAGCATCTTTAGAACGATATGCGGACCGCCCTGTATATATCCATTTAGAAACCACCACAGGTTCTTATTCAGCGCACTTAAATGAAAAGAACATGACGGTTGTTGCGTATATCCGCAATGCAAAAGTCACTTATCATCAGGCAAAAATCAAAGGCAACGGGCCTTACCGCGTTGGCTTGAAAACAGAAGAAGGCTGGATTTATGCTGAAGGCTTGACTGAATACACGGTAGATGAAGAAAACCGTTTATTAATGGCGGGACACCTGCCGGGCGGTAAACTGGCTATTTCTCTGCAAATCAGCGAAAAACCGTTCACAGTTTAAAGAAAAGGGTGAATAATAATGAAAGAACATGTACTAGTAATCCTGCCTCACCCTGATGATGAATCATATGGAGTGGCAGGCCTCATTGCCTTAAACAGAAAAAAAGACATTCCCGTTACGTATGCCTGCGCCACTTTAGGTGAAATGGGCAGAAATATGGGCGATCCATTTTTCGCGAATCGGGAAACGTTGCCGCTATTAAGAAAACAAGAGCTCATCAATGCCTGCAAAGAAATGGATATCAATGACCTTCGTATGCTTGGACTCCGTGACAAAACGCTCGAATTTGAAGATGATGAGTATTTAGCTGATATCATGGAAGAGATCATAGATGATGTAAAACCAAGTTTAATTGTCACATTTTATCCCGGACACGGTGTGCACCCTGACCATGATGCATGCGGGGAAGCGGTTATCCGTGCATTGTACCGCAAAAAGAAAGAAGACCGTCCGCGTACAATCTGCATGGCCATTACCCGCAACAGAGAAGAGGTTCTCGGCGAAGCTGATGTCGTGCTTGATATCAAAGAAGTAGCTGATATTAAAATGAATGCGTTAAGAGCTCACCGCACACAAACAGAAGGCATGCTCAGAGAGCTTGAAGAGAAATTGAAAAATAATGAACCTGTTATGGCAACATGGTTTGAAGAAGAAATTTATTGGACGTATCAATGGAATGATTAATCAAAAAGGTATAAGGCCTTAAGCCTTATACCTTTTTTAATTTTAAGTCCGATGCAATTGCTGAAGCGAGAGTGGATCTCAAGGAAATACCTTCGAAAGACAAACCTAGCTGAACCGCTGTTTGCGCGATTTCCGGACGGATTCCAGACAAAGTTGAAGAAACACCGATTAAACGAAGCGCCTCAATCAGACTGAACAGCTGATGGGCAACCATCGTATCAATCACAGCTACTCCTGACAAATCAATATACAGTTGTGTCACCTTTTTTTTCGCACATTGATGCAGTGTGTTTTCCATAATCAGCTTGGCGCGGACTGTATCAATATCTCCGATTAAAGGCAGCAGTCCGACGCTGTGAAACAGCACGATGACCGGAGCGCTCAATTCAGTAATCATATCTTTTTGGGCCTGAAGCTGAAGGCTTGTGTTTTTGTACATTTCTTCTATAAAAATATGAATCACAAGATCAAACGCTTTTATAAGGGCGTGATACAGGTCTTCGGCTTCTTCGCTTTTCACAGTATCCTGATTGAGATGGACAAATTCTTTCACATAGGAAACATATAAATCTCTCACTCTGACAAACTCCCGAATAATATAGTGGATAGGAGTTTTTAAATGCTCTTGATCCTGTGTGACTTCAAAGGCCCATTCTTTCAGTATAGGCAAGTATACGTCCTCATCATCTATAAAAATACGGTTTATTTTATAGTTAAAGGCAAGATTCTGGCTCTTTAAATTGTGAATGACAACAGGGTCTGTTGAGGCATAAATGGAATTGGGATCAGTCTCCTCGATTGTTTCATACCATGTTGAACTGATGGTTTCCGCATGCTGGGAAAGATACTCGAATAATTTTTTGTTTTTTGCCATGATTGATCACCTCTTTTAAATGTGTTGTTTTTGCGAATAACGTTTTTGCAGTTTTGCCAGCCTGAAAAACAGCCCAACTGCTCCGGCGGCGAGTCCCGCTATTAATCCAATCCAATAGCCGAATGCACCGAGGCTTGTAAACGTACCGACCATAAAACCGACCGGAAGGCCAATGACCCAGTAAGAGACAAAAGCGGCCGCAAGTGTATAGTTCACATCTTTGTACCCTCTGAGTGCTCCCTGGATCGGTGCGGCAACAGCATCGGAAAGCTGAAAAAATAGCGCATAAATTAAAAAGTGCTGTGTCAGCCGGAGCACATTGGGGTCAGAAGTGTACATGCCCGCAATTTGCTCTCTGAATAAAAGGATACAGGCGGCAGTGAACAAAGAAAAGCCGATCGCCATCATGATGCCGATTAAGCTATATGAGCGTGCATCCTTAAAACGGGCTGCACCCGCTTCAAATCCGACAACAATTGTTAGAGCCATGGACACGCTAAGCGGCAGCATATATAAAAGAGACGCAAAATTCATGGCTGCCTGGTGGGACGCGATGGTCACTGTATGAAAATGGCTCATTAGAAGCGTGACAGCTGCGAAAATGCTCGTTTCAAAAAACACGGCGAACCCAATAGGCAGCCCGATTTTGAGCAAATTTTTGCATGCTTTCCAAGAGAACTTATACATGGTAAGAAAAATCCCGTATTCAGAAAACGGTGCGTTTTTATGAATAATGAAAAAACTGATGATGCAGATACACCAGTAAGTTAACGCGGATGCCAGCCCCGCGCCTACACCCCCAAGTGCCGGCATTCCGAACTTCCCGAAGATAAATACATAATTCAATACAAAATTGATTGGAAGAGAACTGAGTGTAATCATCATGGTGACTCTCGTTTTTCCTAATGAGTCGATGAATGATCTCAACACGGTGTAAACAAATAAAGGGAAAATTCCCAGTGATAAAAAGCCTAAAAAGTGTTTAGCAATCTGATGCACGTGAATATCAAGATTCAATCGGCCAAGAATAAGGTCAACTGCAGCATATCCAATCACTAAAACGGCGATGCTAAGAAGCGCGGCCACGTATACAGCTTGTAAAACAGTAAAGGGAATCTTCTGTTTTTTCTCTGCGCCTAATAACTGAGCGACAATCGGGGTGACCGCCATTAATATACCTGCAAGTCCTGTGTAAACAGGGGTCCAAAGGCTTGAGCCAATGGCGACACCAGCTAAATCAGCGGGGCTGACTTTCCCTGACATCACCGTATCTAGAAAAGTCATAAGAGAAAGCCCCGCCTGGGTAATGAATATCGGTATTAAAATGTGCAAGAGCTGTTTGATTTTTTCCCGGGCGTTTTGAGTTTCTTTCATACATTGATCTCCGTTTCTTTTTCATAACGAGAGAAATTATAACATTTTATGTATAAAAAGCAATGAACGCCGGGCCTATTCTTTTTTTGTCGGTTTCGTTTTTCTAAACATTTGGGCATAAATAAAAGAAAGCGAAATCACGCCTAAAAAGGTGCAAATATACTGAATGATTCTTTCGATTTCCATTCTTTACATCCCTCCTTTACCAATAGAATGTGCATCAATAAGATAAGCATTCGTGAAAAGTTGGAAATTTGAACAGGAGATGAAGGCTATGCGCTATGAGCAGATATCAGAAAATACGTTCAAGGGGAAAATACAGGTGTACCTAGAGCAAATATTAGGTGATGCATCTCTAATCTTGAAAACGCTTCACGAAAAAGACCAGTGTCTTCTTTGTGAATTAGATGATTTGGGGCACATATTTCAGGACATGCAGGGGATTGCATCCTCCTTTTATTTGCAATCATACATTGAGGAATTTACGCCGGCATTTATTGAGCTGGCCAAGGCGATTAAAGCCTTATCGGAACATAAGCATGGAGCTTTAATTGTGATTGAAAGAGCAGACCCGGTTGAACATTTTATTCAAAAAGGCACCTCCCTACACGCCGAGATCAGCTCTTCATTAATTGAAAGCATCTTTTTCCCCGGAAACCCTCTTCATGACGGCGCTTTGTTAGTGAGGGAAAACAAACTCGTGTCAGCAGCCAATGTGCTCCCGCTGACGACGAAGGAAGTGGATATCCATTTGGGAACCCGGCACCGGGCGGCTCTCGGTATGTCGGGCTATACGGATGCACTGGTGCTCGTGGTTTCAGAGGAAACAGGGAAGATGTCGTTTGCCAAAGACGGTGTATTATATCCGTTAATTTCACCAAGAACGTAAAAATAATAAAAAGGGCCTGATTAAGAATCCTATCATGAGACAAAATGACTGAATTCGTATCTTTATTAAAGCATTCGCTTCAAGCTGAATGCTTTTTGTCTTGAAGACAGGAAATATAAACTGGTAGAAAAGTTATATGTAATGAATATTAATTAAGTGAAATACTTTACCTGTTTATGTATTTATAGTACCGTATAAAATATTACATAAATTTTCAAAGGAAGGGTGCTGTCGCATGGCTAATGTATTAATGATCGGTTTTCCCGGTGAAGGGCATATTAATCCCTCTATCGGTGTGATGAAGGAGCTGAAATCCCGGGGAGAAAACATTACGTACTACGCAGTGAAGGAATATAAAGAAAAAATCACAGCTCTTGATATAGAGTTTCGTGAGTATCATGATTTCAGAGGAGATTACTTCGGGAAAAACGCAACCGGCGATGAAGAAAGAGATTTCACAGAAATGCTCTGCGCTTTTTTGAAAGCCTGTAAGGATATCGCGACTCATATTTATGAGGAAGTCAAACATGAATCGTATGATTATGTCATATATGATCACCATCTTCTCGCGGGTAAAGTCATTGCCAACATGCTGAAGCTGCCAAGATTTTCATTGTGTACAACCTTTGCGATGAATGAGGAATTTGCGAAGGAAATGATGGGAGCGTACATGAAAGGATCACTTGAAGATTCGCCTCATTATGAATCATACCAGCAGCTTGCAGAAACGTTAAATGCTGATTTTCAAGCAGAGATCAAGAAGCCATTTGATGTTTTTTTAGCTGATGGTGACTTGACAATCGTCTTTACATCAAGGGGATTTCAGCCACTGGCTGAGCAATTTGGCGAGCGATATGTATTTGTCGGTCCTTCCATTACAGAAAGAGCCGGAAACAATGATTTCCCATTTGATCAGATTGACAATGAAAACGTGCTGTTTATTTCAATGGGAACCATTTTTAATAATCAAAAGCAGTTTTTTAATCAATGCCTTGAAGTGTGTAAGGACTTTGACGGTAAAGTTGTGCTTTCCATCGGCAAGCATATTAAAACAAGTGAGTTAAACGACATTCCGGAGAATTTCATTGTACGCCCGTATGTCCCTCAGCTTGAGATCTTGAAAAGAGCCAGCTTATTTGTGACACACGGCGGAATGAACAGCACAAGTGAAGGTTTGTATTTTGAAACCCCGCTCGTTGTCATTCCGATGGGAGGCGACCAATTTGTTGTCGCAGATCAGGTAGAAAAAGTCGGCGCAGGAAAAGTAATTAAAAAGGAAGAATTGTCTGAAAGCCTACTGAAAGAGACGATACAAGAAGTAATGAATAATCGTTCGTATGTTGAAAAGGCAAAAGAAATTGGACAATCACTGAAAGCGGCAGGCGGCTCTAAAAAAGCAGCCGACAGCATTCTTGAAGCTGTAAAACAAAAAACTCAATCAGCAAATGCATAGTGTAAAAGCCTGTTCTTATCGAAAGAACAGGCTTTTTGCCATTTCATAAGAGGGATTTGACACGCCGATAGAGAATTGATTAGAAAAATAGACAAGAAAGGAGGAGAAACTGCTTCGTTCATCGATAGAAAACCATCATTTTTACCCTCACTTAAATAGTTCCTTAGACTTTCGAAAAACATATCGTGCTTATGTAAAATGTTAGATGTTTATTTGAAGGTTTAAAGGTCGAACGATGCTGAAAATGCTGCGCCAAATGTTTGAAAAGGGTTTAACTTGCTGAAAAATTGACGATAAAACAGTTGTGTGCCATTTTTGGAAACAAAATACTAGCTGTTTTTACAAAAAAACAGTTTAGGAGGTTGAATGAATGAAAAAGAAGATTGTAGCCGGCTTGGCTGTTTCTGCAGTTGTTGGGTCGTCGATGGCCGCAGCACCCGCGGAAGCAAAAACGATAAAAGTAAAAAGCGGTGACTCTCTTTGGAAACTTTCCCGCCAGTATGATACGACAATATCAGCTCTGAAATCCGAAAACAAATTGAAATCAACGGTGCTTTATGTCGGACAAAGCCTTAAGGTTCCTGAAAGCAGCAAAAAAAGCACGACATCCCCATCTAACTCAAGCAAAACATCAACATACACAGTTGCATATGGTGATTCCCTATGGATGATTGCTAAAAATCATAAAATGAGTGTTTCTGAGCTTAAAAGCTTAAACAGCCTGAGCAGTGACCTGATTCGTCCGGGGCAAAAGCTTAAGATCAAAGGGACAAGCAGTTCAAGCGGATCAAATGGATCAAAGAAAAACAGCGGTTCCAATTCTTCAGGTTCTTCAAAAAGTACATATACGGTCAAGCTTGGTGACTCACTGTGGAAAATCGCAAACAGCTTAAATATGACTGTAGCCGAATTAAAAACCTTAAATGGCTTAACATCAGATACACTTTATCCTAAACAGGTGCTCAAAATAAAAGGAAGCAGTTCACCTAAGAACGGAAACAGCGGTTCCAAAAAGCCGTCAAACTCCAATCCCTCAAAAACAACGACGTACAAGGTAAAAGCAGGCGATTCACTGTGGAAAATTGCAAATCGGCTCGGAGTCACTGTCCAAAGCATCCGTGATAAAAACAATTTATCATCGGATGTGCTGCAAATCGGGCAGGTTCTGACTATTTCGGGAGCATCAAAATCTAATCCTTCAAATCCGACAAAGCCAACAAAGCCAAAAGATAACTCAGGGTCAAACATTCAAATAGGTTCGAAGATTGACAGAATGATAACGGAAGCGAAAAAATATGTCGGAGTGCCTTACCGATGGGGCGGAAACACGCCTGCCGGTTTTGATTGCAGCGGCTTCATTTATTACCTCATTAATAATGTATCATCTATATCAAGATTGAGTACGGCAGGGTATTGGAATGTCATGCAGAAAGTCAGCCAGCCGTCAGTAGGAGACTTTGTCTTCTTTACCACATATAAATCCGGCCCGTCTCACATGGGGATTTATCTAGGCGGCGGTGATTTTATTCATGCAAGCTCATCGGGCGTCGACATTTCCAATCTCAGCAATTCGTATTGGAAACAGCGGTACTTGGGCGCAAGAAGTTATTTTTAAAAATGAGTATGACAAAAAGCCTTTTATAGGCTTTTTTGTTTATACCAGACAATGATTGACCACACTGTTAGAAAAAACAAGGGGGAGACAGTATGTACCGTCTCTTGCTGTTGATGATGCTGACGGCACTGGGAGTTGCCGGATGCGGACAAAAAAAACCTCCAGACCCTCCTAACCGGGTGCCGGAAAAAAAAGTGGTTGAAACGTCAGCGTTTGGTCATCATGTCCAGTTGGTCAATCGTGAAGGGAAAGCAGTCGGCTTTATAGAGATCAAAGAATCAGATGATGAAGGCCTCGATATTCATATTTCCGCAAACAGCCTGCGTCCAGGTGCTTCTCTCGGTTTTCATATTTATGAGAAAGGTTCTTGTGTCAGGCCGGATTTTGAATCAGCGGGCGGTCCCTTTAATCCACTGAACAAAGAACACGGCTTCAATAATCCGATGGGGCATCATGCCGGAGATCTGCCGAACCTTGAAGTCGGTGCTGATGGAAAGGTAGATGTCATAATGAATGCGCCTGACACTTCACTGAAAAAAGGAAGTAAACTAAATATTCTCGACGAGGACGGAAGTGCATTTATTATTCATGAACAAGCGGACGATTATCTGACAAACCCAAGCGGCAATTCCGGTGCGCGTATTGTCTGCGGAGCCCTTTTGGGAAATAACGAGAAGCAGTAATATCATCCAAGCCCTTTTGTATTGAGCATACAGGGGCTTTTTTAGTATACTCGTTAATGGAATATGAATAGGAAAGGGAATCTGTCTATGACAACTCAACTACAGCACTTAACATTGCCGGAAGATATACAACAAAAGCTTTTATCATATAAAGAGCAGCCTATTTCCCCGGAGTTTCAATCGCTTATAGGAACATCAGGCTATGAGGCGGAGGATGAAGCCATTCTATTTGACGCCATTATTGCATTAGCCATGGGGAAAAATGTCCTGCTGAAAGGGCCTACAGGTTCAGGAAAAACAAAGTTGGCAGAAACATTGTCCAGCTATTTTCATAAACCGATGCACAGCGTCAACTGTTCAGTCGACTTGGATGCTGAGGCATTGGTCGGTTATAAAACGATTGAAAATCAATCTGGCCAGGCGACAATCGAGTTTGTTTCAGGACCTGTTACAAAGGCAATGAAGGAAGGCCATTTTCTTTATATAGATGAAATCAATATGGCGAAGCCGGAAACACTGCCTATTTTAAACGGTGTATTAGATTACAGAAAAATGATGACAAATCCGTTTACAGGCGAGGTCATACGGGCTAAAAGCGGTTTCGGAGTCATTGCAGCCATCAATGAAGGCTATGTCGGAACTGTTCCTCTGAATGAAGCGTTGAAAAACCGTTTTGTCATCATTGATGTGCCTTATATTAAAGGCGAGCTGCTGAAACAAGTGCTCATGTCTCAGTCAGCCCTGAAAGACGAGAAATTGATTGACAGATTTATCACGCTTTCCTCTGACTTGATCGTTCAGGCCAATAACGGACAGGTGTCTGAAGAAGCGGCATCCATCAGAGCTTTAATCGATACATGTGATTTAGCTGCTTATATTCCGCCGCGTCGTGCCATTGAGCGGGGAATTGTAGAAAAGCTTGATGATGATCGGGAAAAAGCGGCCGTCCGAAATATTGCAGAAACTCTATTTGAATGAGGGGGCTGCGATGAAATTTATCAAATTTAACGACAGCACGATTGATTCATTTTTATTTATGATGCTGACTGATTTGGCCAAAACACTCACCAAGAGTGAAGCGGTAGAAGTGGAGTATGGCGTTCAGTCCTATTACAATCCATTTGAAAAGAAAATCTATATGAGCCACTTTTGGAAAGACAGGGCAGCTGAGGACATGGAAGCGGGTCTGAAAAGCGACGTCTACCTGCGTTCAGTCGGAACAAGATATAGCTCGCTGCATGAGTTTGCGAACTTTTTGAATGATATCCATCGTCATCTCACCTTTAAAAGTTTTGCCAAGCAGCTCTTTATGCTGCTTGAAGACATTAGGATCGAAGAATGCATCAAACGTGAGCGCCCGGGGACGAAACATGTATTTGCGAAGCGAAAAGACATGTACAGAAAACATTTCTCAACCCAGCTGACCTTAAATTTGGAACGAAGCATTTTTACCGATGCGCTCTTTTGCGCGATCTATGTCAAGCTCACAGCGGAATCGCCGCTTGAGACCCTTCCGTCCATGCGTGAAGATATCGATTTGATGCGCCCGTTTATTGAGCAACAGCTCTTGCGTGTGTATGAAGCAGATTCGACACGGCAGGTTCTGAAAATTGTTGAGGACCTCATGGATGGGCTTGAAGAGGTGCTCGATAAAGACATGTTGAACACCTACTTCTTCTTGCCTGAGCTTGACTACGCAAAAGCTGCAGAACAGCCGTTATTTGAAGAAGAGAAAAAAGCACCGAAGCTGAGTGATGACGTCACGCTTCCAAAACAGTCAGACGGTGATGAGGATATCCATGAAGAAGAAATGCCGACATGGCACAGGGAAACAGAAGCACCGTCTAAAAGCTTCCTTCAATTTGATATTGAACACGGCGCAAAATCAGATTTAGGAAAAGATGCTTCAAGGGAAGGCGACGATGGAGATCAGGCCCTTGGCTCTGTTCAAGGATCAGCCAGACAAACGAAACGGAAAGACTATTCCAAGCTGGAAGCGTTGGAGTCCCAAAAAGACCAGCCGAACGGAGCGGGTATGGCTGACGGCAAAGAAAATAAATATGCATTTCCAATTTATAAAGAACCGCAGCCGGCAACCAGTGAAGAAGAGCATTCTTATAAACAGCAGGCAAAAACGATTGAATCGTATCAAAAGCGTTTGAAACAAATGATTCAAAAAACGCTTGAGCATAAAAAAACATTGCCGAGAACAGACCTTCATGCTGGGAGACTGAACAATAAGCTTCTTCGTTACTTCACTGAGCGAAATCCGCGCCTGTTCTACAAAAAGCAAGAACCATCTTCAGAAATCGACGCAGTTTTTACATTGCTGGTCGATTGTTCAGCCAGCATGTTCGACAAAATGGACGAAACAAAACGAGGAATCGTGCTGTTTCACGAAGCGTTGAAATCGGTAGCGGTTCCGCATCAGATTGTCGGTTTCTGGGAGGACACAAATGATGCGACCGAAACAAGCCAGCCAAACTATTTCAATACGGTTATTCCCTTCCAATCATCATTAAGACAAGAGTCTGGACCGGCCATTATGCAGCTTGAGCCAGAAGAAGATAACCGTGACGGGTACGCAATTAGGCAGATGACGAAAAAAATGCTGCATCGCAGCGAGGCGCAAAAGTTCTTAATTGTTTTCTCAGATGGAGAGCCGGCCGCATTTGGCTACGAACAAAATGGGATCGTCGATACAAGTGAGGCGGTTATCGAAGCCCGAAAAAGAGGAATAGAAGTGATAAATGTTTTTCTCTCCAACTCAGAAATAGAAGAATCGCAAATGAAGACGATTCAGGATATGTACGGAAAATTCAGTATATTTGTCCCGGATGTTGATCAGCTACCGGATGTTTTGTATCCGCTGCTGAAAAAACTGCTTCATAAAAGCATAGGATAGCCCTTAATCCTATGCTTTTTGGCGTTTGTTTTTTCGAATGATTAAATTTTTTGTTTTTTATAAAGGTTTTTTACTATTTTGTGAACAATCAAGGTAGAATCAAATTGCAAACAGTGGTAAAATATCGTTGGAAGCGTTTTTATTACATAATTTTGGACACAGCGTTCGAAAGTTATTTCAAGATAGTGAATCAATCACTTGATTATTTAAGTTGGGGGTAATATTCAAATGTTTCAAAATAGTATGAAACAACGAATGAATTGGGAAGATTTTTACGGTCCGAACCTCGGCTATGCGCTGGAGCTTTACGATCAGTATACCCAGGATCCGAACAGCATTGACCCGGATTTGAAGGAAATGTTCGACGAGCTCGGTGCTCCGCCAAGCGATATAAAAGAGGCCTCGGGAACAAAAGAAAAGGGACGTGTTACAGCCGATCTGATTCAAAAGATCGCATCCGCAGTCAGACTTGCAGAAGATATTCGAACCTATGGCCATTTGAACGCTTCCGTCAATCCGCTCAGAAAGGATGAGAAAAAGAGCGAACTTTTTCCATTATCCGATTACGGGCTAACAGAAGAGGAAATAAAAGCAATACCTGCGTCTGTCATCTGCAAAGACGCTCCTAAAAACATTACGAACGGTTTAGAAGCCATTCAGTATTTACGAAATACGTATAAAAGAACCATCTCTTTTGAATTTGACCATGTGCATGACTTCAAAGAGCGCGAGTGGCTGACAAGAAAGATTGAATCTGGCGAGCTGTTCCAGAAGAACTCAGCTGAAAAGCTGTCAGCTGTGCTGGAAAGATTGACAGAAGTAGAGGGCTTTGAGCAGTTTTTACACCGCACATTCGTCGGGCAGAAGCGCTTTTCCATTGAGGGTCTGGACGCTCTTGTTCCAGTGCTTGATGACATTATTGCACAATCTGTCAAATCAGGCACGACAAGTGTCAACATCGGGATGGCGCACAGGGGACGCCTGAATGTCTTGGCACATGTGCTCGGCAAACCGTATGAAATCATCTTCTCTGAATTCCAGCATGCGCCGAACAAAGATCTTGTACCGTCTGAGGGATCCATTGGAATCAGCTACGGATGGACAGGGGATGTCAAATACCATTTGGGGGCGAATCGGGAGCTTCAAGACGCTGAAACAAAATCAGCGCGCATTACGTTAGCGAACAACCCGAGCCACTTGGAATTTATCAATCCGATTGTTGAAGGCAGCACAAGAGCGGCACAGGAAACGCGAACACAAAGCGGATACCCGGTACAAGATGAAACAAAATCGCTGGCCATTTTAATCCATGGAGATGCTGCATTCCCTGGGGAAGGAATTGTAGCTGAAACATTGAATTTAAGCTCTTTAAAAGGGTATCAAGTAGGCGGTGCGATTCATATTATCGCCAATAACATGATCGGATTCACAACAGAAAGCGCTGAATCCAGATCGACAAAATATGCCAGTGACCTGGCCAAGGGTTATGAAATTCCGATTGTTCACGTGAATGCGGACGATCCTGAAGCTTGTCTCTCAGCTGTTAAGTTTGCGGTCGAATACCGAAAAACATTCAACAAGGATTTTCTGATTGATTTGATCGGGTACAGACGCTATGGACACAACGAAATGGATGAACCGTCAACCACTCAGCCAATGCTGTATGATGCTGTCAGAAAGCATCCGACAGTCAAACAAATTTTCGCTGAAAAGCTGGTAAAAGAAGGCGTGCTTACCGAGGAAGTCGTTCAAAACATCGAAAAATCGGTAACGAAGCGCATTGAGGATGCATATCAGAAAGTTCCGTCTAAAAAGGAACACACTGCCTGTGAAATTGAACTTCCAGAGCCTGTATCAAACGGTTTCCCAGATGTGGACACTTCGATTGATTTTGATGTGCTCCGCAAGCTGAATGGCGAATTGATCAACTGGCCGGAGTCATTTAATGTTTTCGGCAAGCTAAAACGCATTTTAGAAAGACGCGCCAAGGCGTTCGATGATGACAGAAAAGTGGAATGGTCTTTGGCAGAATCACTCGCGTTTGCTTCAATTTTGAAAGACGGAACACCGATTCGTTTAACAGGACAGGATTCCGAGCGCGGAACGTTCGCCCAAAGAAACCTTGTGCTTCATGACAGTGAGACGGGCAAAGAATTTGTGCCGCTTCATCACTTATCTGACTGCAGCACATCATTTGCTGTTCATAACAGCCCGCTGTCTGAAGGATCGGTTCTCGGTTTTGAATACGGCTATAACGTGCATTCACCGGAAACGCTTGTTTTGTGGGAAGCACAGTACGGAGATTTTGCCAACGCTGCTCAAGTGTATTTTGACCAATTTATTTCTGCCGGACGCGCGAAATGGGGCCAAAAATCCGGATTAGTCATGCTGCTCCCGCACGGTTATGAGGGACAGGGGCCTGAGCACTCAAGCGGAAGAATCGAGCGATTCCTGCAGCTTGCAGCGGAAAACAACTGGACGGTTGCCAACCTGACAAGCGCGGCACAGTATTTCCATATTTTAAGAAGACAGGCTAAAATGCTGCTTCGTGAAGAAATCAGACCGCTCGTCATTATGACGCCGAAGAGCCTTCTTCGCAACCCAAATACGGTGTCGGAAGTGCAGGAGCTCAGCGAAAGCCGCTTCCAGCCTGTTTATGAACAGTCGGGACTTTCTCATGACTATGAAAAAGTAACCAGACTTGTATTATCCAGCGGTAAAGTGTCTATAGACATCAGTGATCATTTTAATAAGTTAGAAGACGGTAAAGAGTGGCTTCACATTGCGAGAATCGAACAGCTGTATCCATTCCCGGCAAAAGGAGTCAAAGAATTATTTGCAAAACTTCCGAACCTGAAAGAAATCGTTTGGGTGCAGGAAGAGCCGCAGAACATGGGGGCTTGGGGTTATATCAGCCCGTATTTGACAGAGATTGCACCAGAGGGAGTAAGCGTTCAATATATTGGACGAAGAAGACGATCCAGCCCTGCAGAGGGAGATCCGACAGTTCATAAAAAAGAACAGGAACGTATTGTATCTGATAGCTTGACTCGCAAAAACTAAGGGGGAAATGAAAAAATGGCGGAAATTAAGGTACCTGAATTAGCAGAATCAATCTCAGAAGGAACAATAGCCCAATGGTTAAAGCAGCCTGGTGACTATGTAGAACAGGGTGAATATCTGCTTGAACTAGAAACGGATAAAGTGAATGTTGAATTGACAGCAGAAGAATCGGGTGTACTTCAAGAGGTATTGAAAGATTCGGGTGATACCGTCCAGGTCGGAGAAATTATCGGTACGATTTCAGAAGGCGCGGGTGAAAGTTCTGCCCCTGCTCCTACAGAGAAAGCAGAAAGCAAGGAAAGCGTAAAAGAAGAGAAACAGGCTGAACCAGCTGCACAAGAGGTGAGCGAGGAAGCACAATCTGAAGCAAAATCAAGAACGATCGCTTCTCCGTCGGCCCGTAAGCTTGCGAGAGAAAAAGGAATTGACCTGTCTCAAGTTCCAACTGGAGATCCGCTTGGAAGAGTGCGCAAGCAGGATGTCGAAGCGTACGAAAAACCGGCATCAAAACCGGCTCCTCAGCAAAAGCAACAGCCTCAGGCTCAAAAAGCACAGCAAAGCTTTGACAAACCTGTTGAAGTGCAAAAAATGTCACGCCGCAGACAAACGATTGCAAAACGCCTTGTAGAGGTACAGCAAACATCAGCGATGCTGACCACATTTAATGAAGTGGACATGACGGCTGTCATGAATCTCAGAAAACGCCGCAAAGATCAATTCTTTGAGCAAAATGAAGTGAAGCTCGGCTTTATGTCTTTCTTCACGAAAGCAGTCGTGGCTGCATTGAAAAAATATCCGCTGTTGAATGCAGAAATTCAAGGCGATGAGTTGATCGTTAAAAAATTCTACGATATCGGAATCGCTGTTGCTGCTGATGAAGGCCTTGTCGTTCCGGTTGTGCGGGATGCGGATCGCCTGACATTTGCAGGAATCGAAAAAGAGATTGGCGAGCTTGCGAAAAAAGCAAGAAACAATAAATTAACCCTTAGCGAGCTTCAGGGAGGCTCCTTCACGATTACAAACGGAGGGACTTTCGGTTCATTGATGTCAACTCCAATTTTAAACAGCCCGCAAGTCGGTATACTGGGCATGCATAAGATTCAGCTGCGCCCTGTAGCCATTGATGAAGAGCGTTTCGAAAACCGTCCGATGATGTATATCGCTTTATCTTATGATCACCGAATTGTAGACGGTAAAGAAGCGGTTGGTTTCCTCGTGACAATCAAAAATTTACTGGAAGATCCTGAACAGCTTTTATTAGAAGGATAATAAAAAAGGGTACATCACGATAAAGTGATGTACCTTTTTTGATGCATATTTAAAATGATAGATTGCTGCTTTTGGATCCAGCTTGTTTCTTTTTCACTTTTTTTGACCAATATGTTGCGAGCATAGAACCTGAAAGGTTATGCCACACACTGAATATTGCGCTTGGTACGGCAGATAGCGGTGAGAAATGAGCCGTGGCAAGTGCAGCCCCAAGTCCGGAGTTTTGCATGCCGACTTCGATTGCAATCGCTTTTTGAGACGGGTAATCCATTTTTAAAAGTTTTGCACAAAGAAACCCAAGTAAATAACCGATACCGTTATGCAGGATAACAACTGAAAAAATGAGCAACCCCGATTGAAGCAGATTTTCCCGATTGCCGCTGACGACAGCTGAAACAATCGCAACGATGCCAATGACAGAAACAAGCGGAAGGGCATGTACGGCTTTTGCTACTTGTTTTCTGAAAAACATTTTGACAATCAAACCTGCAATGATCGGAAATAAAACCGCCTGTAAGATTGAGATAAACAAAGACCCCGGTGAGACAGGAAGCCATTCTTTGGCAAACAGCATAATCAACAACGGTGTTACAACAGGTGCCAATAAGGTAGAAATTGTCGTAACCGCAACAGAAAGGGCAGTATTTCCTTTTGCTAAGAATGTCATAACATTAGATGCAGTTCCCCCGGGACAGCAGCCGACAAGAATAACACCAACTGCGATTTCAGCTGGAAGATGAAGCCCAAATGCGAGGCCGAAAGCAACGAGCGGCATGATCGTATACTGAGCTATTACTCCAATAATAACTTGCCAAGGCTTTCTGACCAGCTCTTTGAAATCATCGGCTTGCAGTGTAAGGCCCATCCCAAACATGATAATGCCAAGAAAAATCGTAATATAAGAACTGATCCACGTAAATAAAGATGGGAAAGAAAATCCCAGCACTGCAAAAACAATGACCCATATGCCAAAGGTTTGTCCTGCAAAATGACTTATTTTTCTAATGATGTCCATAAAAACACTCCTAACACACTTATCAAGAACTTCAGCAGAAATTCTTACAAATTTCATAACATTCTCTTATTATAAATAATTTTCTGAATAATTCAATATTAGTTTTTAGCAGATGTCTATAGATATATAATGTAAACTAATTAAAATGTTCTTGACTATATAGGAAGATATTCTTACAATGAACCTTTATAATGGTTAGATCAAATAGGAGTGATACGGTGAAGGAAGCAAATCAATGGTCTTCGAAGCTCGGCTTTATTTTAGCCGCGGCAGGATCAGCTATCGGGCTTGGTGCGATATGGAAATTCCCATATGTTGCCGGAACCAGCGGAGGAGGCGCATTTTTACTTATTTTTATTTTATTTACGGTTTTAATCGGACTGCCTTTATTGTTAGGTGAATTCATCATAGGCAGAAGAACACAGAAAGATGCCGTTCAGTCCTATAAAACACTTGCTCCAGGAACGAAGTGGCATTGGATCGGTTATTTAGGCATGGTGACGTGCTTTATTCTTCTATCTTTCTACAGTGTCGTAGGCGGATGGATTTTAATTTATGTTATAAAAGGCTTCACTGGCGGTTTATCGCAAACATCTGGTTTTGATACGATATTTGCAAGTACCATTTCAAATCCTTATTTGGCTGTAGGAGGCCAGCTGCTCTTTATGGTGGTAACAATTTTAGTTGTTGCAAAAGGGGTAAGCAGCGGAATTGAAAAAGCAAGCCAAGTATTAATGCCGGCGCTTTTTCTATTATTCATCATTTTAATGGTGCGTTCGGTTACACTTGATGGTGCGATGGAAGGAATCAAATTTTTCCTGATGCCTGATTTAACTGCAATTGATGCCAATACCATTTTATATGCAATGGGACAATCCTTTTTCTTATTAAGTGTCGGTGTATCTGTCATGGTAACGTATAGCGCTTATTTAGAGAAACAGGAAAATCTGGTACAGTCCGCTGTATCTGTAACTGTTATGAACATGCTTGTTGCTGTAATGGCCGGAATTGCGATTTTTCCAGCTGTCTTTTCATTCGGCCTCAAGCCAGACCAAGGCCCGGTTCTGTTATTTAACGTGCTGCCGACTGTGTTTAATCAAATGCCGTTCGGAATTATCTTTTTATTAGCATTTTTACTTCTATTTTTATTTGCTGCATTGACATCTGCTTTTTCAATGCTGGAAATTTTGGTCGCAGTACTGTCGAAAGGCGATGTCAATAAGAGAAAACGATTCGCTTGGTTAGGCGGAATTGCTATTTTTATTGTCGGTGTGCCGTCTGCATTATCATACGGTGTCTTAAGTGACGTCTCTATATTTCATCTGTCTATTTTTGATGCGGCCGACTATCTTGTGAGCAATATTTTAATGCCGTTAGGTGCGTTACTGATTTCGATTTTTGTCCCGCTAAAAATACCGAAACAGGATTTGTTTGACGAGCTGAAAAGCGGTTCCAATCTCAAACGAAAGTGGTTTGCGGTTTGGCTGCTGCTCATTCGATATCTATCTCCTGTTGCCATCATCATCGTGTTTTTGCATGTGGTAGGGATTTTTTAAAACACGAAGCCCCCGGGGAAAGGGGGCTTTTATTAATAGAGCTTCCAAACGACTTCTTTTGCCTGCTCAAAACGTTTTTCTGCCTCGCGCCAATCCACGACATTCCACCAGTGGTCTACATAGCTGGCCCGGTCATTTTTATATTGCAAATAGTAGGCATGCTCCCATACGTCAAGCGGTAAAAGGGGGATCACATCCCATTGGCTGAAGAGCTGGTGTTTTTCTGCCGTTAAAATCTCCAGCCGTCCTGATCGAGGTGCCCAGACCAGAATGGCCCAGCCGACGCCTTCCACTTTTTTAGCGGCTTGGGTAAAATGTTCTTTAAAAGCGGAATAGCTTCCAAATGAAAGGTCTATCATTTGGAACAATGCCCCTGTAGGACGCCGTTTTCCGTTTGGATGCATAGAAAACCAAAAAATACTATGCAAATAATGGCCCGCTCCATGGAACGCAAGCTCTCTTTCCCAATGAGTGATTAAGTCATAATTCTTTGTCGCTCTCGCTTTTTTAAGCTCTGATTCTGCTTTGTTCAGGCCATCGACATAGCTTTGATGATGTTTTGTATGATGAAGGACCATAATATCGCGTGAAATATAAGGTTCTAAGGCGGAGTATTTGTAAGGAAGCTTTGGCAGCACGTGTTTCCCTATAGGGACATAAGCGCGTCTTTCACTTGTATCATCTGATTCTGTAATATCCCGATAAAGGGCAGCGGCCTGTTTATACCAATCTTCTTCTGTTGTTTGGTCATCTTCCAGAGCCTCAATCATCTTGTCGATTTGATCTTCAAACTGGTCAAGCTGACCTCGCTTTTGAATCTGATCTTTCAGGGCTTCACACCAATTGAACATCTCCGTTTGATAAGATTCACGTTTCATTTGCTGTCTCCTTTTCAATAGAATCTAAATACTTTCCGACAGCCAGCAAAGAGAACACATATGGATAACTGTGATAGCGAATATAAAATTGCTTCGGCAATCCGATCCCTGCTGGATACGCGAGGCTATCGGCGCTATGCGAATTGCTGTTGGTAAGGTATTGCATGCCTTTCACAACTGACGGGTGTTCGGAATTTTCATATGTGAGCAAAGCGTCTAAAGCCCAGGCCGTTTGTACAATGGTTCCTCTATGAAGCGGTACATATGTTTTGATTTCGGCGCTTTTGCAGGATTCTCCCCAGCTTCCGTCATCATTTTGTATGGATTTGAGCCAACGCAGAGCCTTTTGTATACCGGGATGCTTTCGGTCAACCCCGCATGCATGCATACCAGTAAGAGCAGCCCAAGTGCCGTAAATGTAGCAAACACCCCATCTGCCGTACCAAGACCCATTTTGTTCCTGATGTTCGAAAAGCCACTTCACTGCGCGTCGAATATGTTGATGTTTTTCTGTGAAGCCAACTTTCTCGCCTAAAAAGTGCAGTACACGTCCGGTGAGGTCGGCGGTTGAAGGGTCAACTGCAGCGTCCTCGGCGGATTCAAGCGGCAGAAGACGGATCAGTGGGTGGTTCACGTTTTTTTCGAAAGCAGAAAATCCGCCGTCATTGTTTTGCATCGATAAAAGCCAAGATACCCCTCGCTCCCATGCTGCAGGAGAATGATTGCGGGGAATCGCCTTTAAAACGGCTGCAGTGTCGTCACAGTCAGGGTTATTTGTATTAATGTTTGAAAACCCCCAGCCGCCAGGAACTGAATTTGGATTTTTGACAGACCAATCTGCTGTTTTGGTATGCTGGCGTTCTAACAAAAAGTCGGCTGCTTTTGTAACAGAGCCATCCGTTTCGGTCACACCATTTTTTTGAAGGGCATAGCTGATTAGAGCTGTATCCCAAACAGTTGAAGTAGAGTTTTCCAGATAAGGAATCCCGTTGCATTTAGTCACCAGTGATTTAATGCCGGTAATCGCCCTCCTGATAACAGGAGAATAGCGTGACACACCAAGTGACAGAAGGCTGTAAACCATAAATATGGTTGCGCTCGCATAGCTGTATAATGTTCCATCTTTTTCAATCCGGTCCAGCATATACGTTTTAGCTGTCTGTAGGCCCAGCTGCTGAAAAGCAAATGGTGCATGAAAAACGCGTTTCCAATGTGACAAAATAGACGTGAGATCTCTTTCTTCGAAAGCATCAGACCGAAGCCAAGTGAAAGGATTTTTTGTCATGTGCGGATCGAGATGGCGAAGAGATGAAATATTGCGGTTAATAAGGACAAATCGCTGATTGAGTGTTACAGCCATAGGAGCAAAATGAATACGGGCATATGAGCTGAACTGATAGAAATGAATCGGCAATGTTGGGGGGAGCGCCATGAGTGATAATGGTAAATACAAAGCAGGCCAAGGATAAAGCCCGTTCGCGGCAAGCATCCATTTTGTCATAAAATGAACATGTCTCAAACCGCCATGTGAGATGATAAATTGTTCAGCTTTCTTCATGTGCGGCTCAGTTCTGTGAAAACATCCTGAAGCCAGCATCCCGACATATCCTTGGACCGTAGCCGTTAGATTTCCGCGCGTTTCATCGGGATAGTTGATAAATGTGCCGTCTGGCTGCTGTTTTGCATGAATGCCGGCTGCAGGGGATGATATCAGTTCTTTTTCATTTTCGCCTTCATCTAGTGAGGTAAGGAGCAAAATAAAAAAGGAATTTGTCATGATTGGTCCTTCAAAGCAAAATGTCCATGATCCATCAGCATTTTGCCTATCTCTTAACTCCGTAATGGTTTTCTTTTGAAAACGCCTCACTTTCTCCTGAAGTGTGCCCATCACGCTCAACTCCTTCAGAAGCATATATATTCAGCGTATTTTACTGCCATTACAGAAAGAAAAAAACTGCTGGCAGGCAGCAGTTTTTTAAACATACATGTTAGTCTTCAAGGTTTATCCATACACTTTTGACTTCTGTGTAATTATCCAAGGCATATGATCCCATTTCTCGTCCGAGTCCTGACTGTTTATAACCGCCAAATGGAGACGCCGCGTCAAACACATTATAGCAGTTCACCCAAACGGTTCCGGCTTGAAGTCGGTCCGCGATATAATGAGCCTGCTTGACGTTCTCTGTCCATAGTCCGGCCGCAAGCCCATATTCTGAATGGTTTGCCCGTTCAATAACTTCATCGACAGTTTCGTACGGAATTGCAGTCAGCACGGGTCCGAAAATTTCTTCTTTTGCGATGGTCATTTCGTCTTCAACATTCGCAAACACAGTCGGTGCGACAAAATATCCTGCTTCAAAAGGACAGCTTCCGCCGGTCACTGCTTTTGCTCCTTCATCTTTTCCTTTTTGAATATAGGAAAGAACGCGCTCATGCTGTTCCTTGCTTACGAGAGGCCCGATTTGAGTATCTTTATGAAGTCCCGCTCCTTGGCGGAGTGACTCAGCATAGGACGCCATTTCATCAACAACTTCATCATATTGGTCTTTATGAATGAAGACACGTGAGCCCGCACAGCAGACTTGGCCCTGGTTAAACATCACACCGTTTAAAGCGCCCGGGATGGCTTTTTTCAAATTCGCATCCGGCAGAAGAATATTAGGCGATTTTCCGCCCAGCTCCAATGTCACACGCTTAATGCTTTTCGCTGCGGTGGACATGATTTTCTTTCCGATTTCAGTGGAACCGGTAAAGGCAATTTTATCAACCGCTTCGTGGTTCGTCAGCGCTTCTCCCGCATCTTCACCGAATCCTGGGATGATGTTGATTACACCGGCAGGGAAACCGGCTTGGTCAATTAATTCTGCCAAATAAAGAGCTGAAAGCGGTGTTTGTTCAGCCGGTTTGAGGACGATTGTACAGCCTGTTGCAAGTGCCGCGCCCATTTTCCACATCGCCATCAGGAGCGGGAAATTCCATGGAATGATCTGGCCGACGACACCGACAGGCTCATGACGCGTATAATTAAAA
This sequence comes from Bacillus sp. PS95, assembly GCF_037963565.1. Classification (NCBI taxonomy): domain Bacteria; kingdom Bacillati; phylum Bacillota; class Bacilli; order Caryophanales; family Bacillaceae; genus Bacillus; species Bacillus sp. PS95. The sequence continues at coordinate 2,143,540 of NZ_CP150160.1, read as the reverse complement.
TAAGCGCCGGAAACCGGAATCGTCTGTCCTGTTATTTTTGTACACCAGCCGGCGTAATAGCGCATATGCTCAATAGCCAGCGGAATATCTCCATTAGTCGTTTCATTGATCGGTTTCCCATTATCAAGTGTTTCAAGCTGAGCAAGCTCAGTTTTATGCTCTTCCATTAAGTCTGCCAGCTTATACATCAGTCTGCTTCTCGAAGCTGGAGACATTGTTCTCCATTCACCTTGGTCAAAGGCTTTCCGGGCAGCTTTAACAGCTTTGTCCACATCCGCAGCCTGGGCTTCATACAGCGTCATCAAGGTTTCGCCGGTCGCCGGGTTTGGAGTGTCAAAGGTTGCCCCTGAGGCACTCGGAACAAACTTTCCGTCAATATAAAGCTTCTTTGTTCCCTGTAAAAATGTCTCCAGCCTTTTCGTCACTTGCATCGTTAAAGAACTCATCCGTAACAAACCTCCAGTCATTTTTTATGGTCTGTTCTGAGATTCTTGGTGATAGCACATTGATTCCTGGATTGAATAGCAGAAATAAGCTGTGATAGTTGCTTCAAACGTAAGCGTATACAAACATTCTATAATAGAAATCAAGGCAAAATCAATGAATAACCGATATTGCAATTTACAAAAGAAAAAAGCTACAATAAGCTTATAGATAAGAAAAGGAGATTTCATCATGATTCATAAAAATTGGCTTGAAAAAGAAACCATTAAAAAAGTAAAGTGTGTGCAGACAAACGCAAAAAAATATATCGTAAACCGCGTTTTAACGCCGGGAAAAGAATATGAAGTAAAAAATGAAACAGAGGAGTTTCTCTTTGTGGTCGACAATACGAATAAAGTCGGCGGCTATTATAAAGAATACTTCGAAGAGATGTAATGCTTCCTTGAAGCATCAAACAGATTTTGTTAAAAGCAGTCGATACATAAAACCGCAGCTCAGCTGCGGTTTTTTTGTGGTTAAAACAGGAAATATAAAACAAAATTAAAAAAATCATTAAAAACCACTTTTTTATAAAAACATTGCTGAATATTGAAACTTTTTTCTCTATATGTGCGTATTACTTGATGACAACAGCTTAAAAGCCAAAAAACAAATCAAAAATTTGAAAAATGTAATCTGTTCGTAATGGTTTAAATGTCTTCTATGTCGTATTCTTATATAGGGATAAAGGACTTATTTTTATGTAGTGAATGATAAAACAAATAGATAAATGCAGAAAGAGGGGTTCTTCATTGGGTATTTTTTCTGTTAGCAGATCAACGGACGCAAAGAAGCTTGAGGCTTTGCTCGTTGAAGGGGAAAGAATAGAATCGATTTATAAGCTCCGAGTGGACCAAATTTGCTTTACAAATAAGCGGATCATTTTCTTTGACAATAAAATGTTTTCTAAAAAGAAGGTTCGTGTATTTCTTCCATATAAAACAATTGAAAGCTTTGCCATCCAAGAAGCGGGAATGTTTGATCCGGACACTGGGCTTTTATTGATGACAAGAAGCAAAACGTTCGAATTAGAATTTGCGAAAGACACCGATTTAAGCGAGGTTCAGGCGGTGCTGACAAAGCATTTGTGCAGCTGAATATTTGATGAGCCAGCCGTTCAAAAAATGGTTAGGCTTTTTTTTATATATATAAACAAGAACAGGGCATGTGCGCCCTGTTCTTATTACACCACACTGTTTTTCGCTGAGTTCGAATCAACAAGATCTGCATCTAATACATTTGAAATCGGTACGACAAGAGGAGTAAAGTCGCCATTTTCTTCTCCAAACCCTTGATTTATTTTAGCTGATAAAAAGTAATCGACCTGCTGATACGGACCGAGTGTTAAAGAGGAACCTCGATCCATCGTATTGATTTTAAATCCGCCGACATTTACGACGGAGGGTGAAAAGAACATCTCATCACTTCCTTTTGATTGAGGAGTTAACCGCTTCACTTTCAAAAGAGGCCGGAGAATCAATTTGGTCTCTGTCATCCACATGGCTTCTCGTGCCCATAAATCCGCTCGCATCTCCAAAATTCTGTCCGTAGCCTTGATTTTTTTTATCTGAATTTTGCCATTCTGCCAATAAATTTTGTCCTACGTTAACCGCTGAAGCATTTTCAAAGGAATTAATTTTCAGCATGAAAATATTAATATTGATATACGGAGTTGGTTGAACCACAGGCAAACCTCCTTTCTATAGTTGTATGCTGGCGGTTATAAAGTATGTTAAGACAGGGGGCTTCAAATGGATTTCGAAAAGATGAAGCAGTGGATGGAATTCGCACAGCAGATGTACGGCGGTGACTTTTGGAAACAGGTATTTGATGAAGACCAAAAAACCCCTTTTATGACAAATGGCCAATCTCCGTTTCCGTTTGCGCAGCAAGATCAGCGAGGGAAAGGAGATGCTTCATTTCCGAGCATGGATATTGTAGATACCGTTGCGGAAGTGCAGTTTTTAATTTATCTTCCAGGCTACCGTAAACAAGACGTTCACATATTATCGTACGGAGATTATTTAGTGGTGAAGGGGCAGCGCTTTTCCTATTTTAATGAACAGGACTTTCGCCAAAAAGAAGGGAAATACGGAAGTTTTGAAAAGAAAATTCCGCTTTCCGATCATCTTCATGGAAAGATGAATGCCATTTTTAAAGACGGAATCCTATACATCACTATTCAAAAAGACGAAGGTCAAGCGAAAACCATTGTTATTGATGATTGATTTTCATACTGAGTGCATCTGACACATCACGGTCATCAATTGATTCAATCGGAATGACCATAACAATACCATCTGCATTTTGTTCCCCAAAACCGTTATTTCTTTTGATAGCAGAGCACCTGTTCCTTAACTCCGCAGAACCAAAGGTAAGGGATGAGCCGGTGCCTATCGAGTTAGTCTTGAGATGAGAAATATTGATGTTAGTCGGAAGCATGAAAACCTCTCCTTTCTATGGGATATACCTCATTATATATGTAGACGAAAGAGGAGTATGCAAAGGGTCGTGATGTCATGAAAAAAATGTTCCGGTCGCTGATCAGGCATTGCTTGAAACCAGAACTTGACAAACTGCGTGAATGTGAAGAAAGACTCTCAGTGATTGAGAAACAAAAACAAAGCAGCAAACAAGAGTCTGAAGAAACCTATATACATATTGAAACGCTGAATGTCGAAAAAGTTGACTATCATCTTGAATTCGGCGAGCTGACCATTGATGAACTGAGCGGCAGATTAAATATAGGCGCAACCTATTATATACCGCCAGAAGAGAAGGACAAAAAGTGCCAACGAAAACCCGAAGCACCATCGACGCCAGCGGTCACGATCCGTTCAAAAAGGCAGTAGCTCATCTTTCCATCGATGTTTCCATGTTTGACAGAAGGCAAAACGGGAAACAGGATAGAAAGGAGAGGATATACATGGCACTGACAAAAGAACAAACACAGCATCTCTATCATAAATTGCTCGATATGCAAAAAGAATTGTCTGGCGAGAAAAAGGAAACAGAATCAATGACGGAAGAAGTGGGGGAGCTTTCCAACGGGGTTGACAACCATATGGCAGACCACGGGACGCTCGTCACAGACCGGATGACAGACCAAACAGTGAGAGAGATTGACCGGGAGCTGTTAGAGGAGGTCAACCGTGCATTACAAAAGATGAAAGACGGAACTTACGGCGTGTGTGAAAAAACCGGCCAAGAGATTCCTTACGAAAGACTTGAAGCTGTTCCTTATGCAAGAATGACAGTTGAGGCCCAAGCTGATGTGGAGGATGATCTGGAGACAGATGCTCCTTCTTATGAAAGAGAGTTTCATGAACAGGTAAAAGACTTATCCAACAAAGAAACAATTGATCAAAAAAGCTCGCAGACGTATGAAATCTTGGATCGTGAACAAGATTCGAAGTAAAAATGCCAAGCAAGTACACCGATATTAGATGTACTTGCTTTTTTTTGAAAAAAAATCTCATATTCAAAATAAAGTGATTGACTTTGCGTAAAAAAGAAAGTAACATACTATTTGTAAGTAAATATAAAAAGTTTACCGGGAGGAATACAAATGTCTACAGTTTTATTTGTAAAATCAAGCGACCGTACAGCTGAAGAAGGCGTTTCAACTAAACTTTACGAAGCTTTCTTAGCTGCTTATAAAGAAAACAACCCTAATGATGAAGTGGTTGAATTAGATCTTCATAAGGAAAACCTTCCTTACCTTGGCAGAGATATGATTAACGGAACATTTAAAGCAGGTCAAGGAATGGAAATGACAGAAGATGAGAAAAAACAAGCAGCAATTGCTGACAAATATCTGAACCAGTTTGTAAAAGCTGACAAAGTTGTTTTCGCATTCCCGCTTTGGAACTTCACAGTGCCAGCAGTGCTTCATACTTATGTTGATTATCTGTCTCGCGCAGGCGTTACATTCAAATACACACAAGAAGGACCAGTCGGTTTAATGGGCGGCAAAAAAGTTGCGCTTCTTAACGCTCGCGGCGGTGTCTACTCAGAAGGACCAATGGCTGCACTTGAAATGTCATTAAACTTCATGAAAACAGTTCTTGGTTTCTGGGGTGTTCAAGACTTGCACACAGTTGTCATCGAAGGACATAACGCAGCACCTGATCAAGCGCAAGAAATCGTTGAAAAAGGTTTACAAGAAGCAAAAGATCTTGCTGCAAAATTCTAATAAAGCCAAGACTCCTATCGTTACAAATAGGAGTCTTTTTGTATATACACATTAATATAGAAGAAAATAATCATTCGCTTTTAGCGAAAAAGGCTGTTTTTTTATTGTAATATATTTTTTGTTTGTCGAATTGTCAGGTATTTTGGAGAAAAAGCAGTTTTATTCACTGGAAAAAGTTTTTCTAAACAATTGTTCTGACCTCTTGATTAAAACCGCCTGATGGTGTACTATATTAAAGAAGCTACTTTGTGCGTATTGTTAATTAAGTTTTAACCTTTAAGCTGTAATAGGGAGTTTTATATCGAAGCCGGAATGTCATGCCTCCATTGCAGAGGACGACAGGAACGTTTCTGCAAACACCCACTTTGAGGAGTGGTGGTTTAAAACTTTCTTACTTGCATACGGCAAGACGTAGCGAAAGCCATTTCCTTTTCGGAAATGGCTTTTTATTTTATCTAAAAAGGTTTGGTATAGTGAATATTCCATTTTTGTGTGAAAGAAATGAAGGCCGCTTTTTTATGATATGATGGGAGAAATTCAAGGAAAAGCGAGGTTTACACGTTATGTTACATAGAGCCCAATCCCTTCTGGCTCATTATTTTGGTTATGAGAAGTTTCGGAGCGGCCAAGATGAAGCGATCCGCTTGGTGACGGAAGCGAGGCAAAATACGGCCTGCATTATGCCGACGGGAGGCGGCAAATCGATTTGCTATCAGATTCCGGCATTAATGTTTGAAGGGACGACGATCGTCATTTCACCGTTGATTTCCTTGATGAAGGATCAAGTTGATGCGTTAGAAGAAGCGGGGATTAACGCCGCCTACATTAACAGCACACAATCCAATCAGGAAATATATGAGAGGCTGAACGGACTCAAAGAAGGAGCTTATAAGCTTTTTTACATTACACCAGAGCGACTAACGTCCACAGAGTTTATACGGATTTTGCAGGGCATAGATGTTCCTTTGGTCGCAATAGACGAGGCGCACTGTATTTCTCAATGGGGCCATGATTTCAGGCCAAGCTACAGGAATATTGAAATCTTGTTCCGTGAATTACACGACAAGCCTGTCATCATGGCGTTAACAGCAACAGCCACACCCGAGGTTCATGATGATATTTGCAAACAGCTGCATATTCAAAAAGAAAACACGGTATATACCGGATTTTCCCGAGAGAATTTAACCTTTAAAGTAGTAAAAGGAGAAAATAAAGATCGGTTTATAGACGAATATGTGCAAAACAACAGGCATGAAGCAGGAATTGTCTATACAGCGACCAGAAAAGAAGCTGATCGGATATATGAGAGATTGAAACGAAATCAGGTCAGGGCCGGCAGGTATCATGGAGGTATGGCTGATGATGAGAGAAAAGAGCAGCAGGAAAGGTTTCTTAATGATGAGCTTCAAGTGATGGTGGCAACCTCTGCTTTTGGAATGGGTATTGATAAATCAAATATCAGATTTGTTCTGCATGCACAAATCCCGAAAGATATGGAAAGCTATTATCAAGAGGCAGGACGAGCTGGACGGGACGGTCTTGCCAGTGAATGTGTTCTCCTGTTTTCACCGCAGGATATTATGGTGCAGCGTTTCTTAATTGAGCAATCAGAACATGAAGAGAAACAAAAGCAGGATTTAAAAAAGCTGAGACAAATGGTCGACTACTGTCATACGGAAGATTGTCTGCAGCGTTTTATCCTTATGTATTTCGGAGAAAAGGAGCCTGATGCGTGCGGACAGTGCGGAAACTGTACCGATACAAGAGCGGCCCATGACGTGACGCGGGAGGCGCAAATGGTCTTATCTTGTATCATTCGCATGAAAGAACGGTTTGGCAAGACGATGGTTGCACAGGTGCTTTCCGGCTCCAAAAATAAAAAAGTTCTTGAAAACGGCTTTTCCGACCTTTCAACATACGGGATATTAAAACACCAATCCGTTGGCGAAATCAGTGATTTTATCGAATTTCTTATTTCTGACGACTTCATCAGGATGTCAGACGGAACGTTTCCGACTCTTTTTGTCAGCAGTAAAGGAAGGAATGTGCTGAAAGGAGAATTATCAGTAGCGAGAAAAGAAGCGTTAAAAGCGGCAGCGATTACTGAAAATGACGAGCTATTTGAACGATTGCGCATGGTTCGGAAAGAAATTGCGGCTGAGCAGGGTGTTCCGCCATTTGTTGTTTTCTCTGACCAAACGTTAAAAGAAATGTCAGGAAAACAGCCCGTAAATGATGATGAACTTTTGTCTATAAAAGGAGTCGGAGAACAAAAAAGAGCAAAATACGGCCGGCTTTTTTTACAAGAAATACAAGCTTATGCAAGGATGACAGACTAAAAAAACAGAAAAACAATCTTTTTTTCTATAAAAAACACATTTTATTTTCTCTGTTTCGCCTCAAAATAAAAAGACCTGCGAAGCCTATTATATCAAGGGTTCAGCAAGTCTTTCCATCAGAGAGAAATCCTTCATGTAAAGGAACTGTAATCTAAATCATATCTTTTTGTTATTGATTTGACATTTACGTGTGTTACGATATCACCTGTTAGCCGCCAATAAAAAGCTAACAAGGGAGGATTTACTTATGAAGAAGACGATTATGTCCTTTGTGGCAGTTGCTGCACTTTCAACAACTGCATTCGGAGCTCACGCTTCTGCAAAAGAAATTACGGTGCAAAAGGGTGATACGCTCTGGGGAATCTCTCAGAAAAATGGAGTGAACCTAAAGGACTTAAAAGAATGGAACAAGTTAACTTCTGATAAAATCATTGCAGGAGAAAAACTGACCATTTCTTCAGAAGAAACAACCACGACTGGGCAATATACAATTAAAGCGGGAGATACGCTTTCTAAGATTGCTCAAAAATTCGGCACGACAGTCAACAACCTGAAAGTTTGGAATAACTTAAGCTCTGACATGATCTATGCTGGATCAACTCTTTCAGTAAAAGGTCAGGCAACAGCAGCAAACACAGCTACTGAGAATGCGCAAACAAACGCACCTCAAGCTGCACCAAAACAAGAGGCTGTGCAAAAAGAGCAACCTAAACAAGAAGCTGTACAACAGCAACCTAAACAAGAAACAAAGGCTGAGGCAGAAACTTCTGTTAACACAGAGGAGAAGGCTGTTCAATCAAATACAAATAATCAAGAAGCTTCAAAAGAACTAACAGTTACTGCTACTGCTTACACTGCTAACGACGGCGGCATTTCCGGCGTTACAGCTACAGGCATTGACTTAAATAAGAACCCGAATGCGAAAGTTATTGCGGTTGATCCTAATGTAATTCCGCTAGGTTCTAAAGTCTATGTTGAAGGCTACGGGGAAGCAACAGCAGCAGACACTGGCGGCGCTATTAAAGGAAATAAAATCGACGTATTTGTACCAAGTAAAAGTGATGCTTCTAATTGGGGCGTCAAAACTGTAAGTGTTAAAGTCTTAAACTAATAATATAGATTGTGATAAAAGACATGAGCTTTTGGCTTGTGTCTTTTTTTGTTCTGCTTAGAGCTGTTTATATCATATGCTGATAAAAGAAAGTGGTCCCGTTTTTCTCTTTATGTGCGATTCAGGGGCTCTCGGGTTAAAAGATTGGTTCCACATTACAGAGACATTCGGCATCATGACATTTATAGCTGGTTGTTACTATCTTTGATCAGCGAAACGAGCTGGTGTTGTATCTTTTTTGGCAGATAATAAGCAGTTGGATGTAGCAGATGCCATTTATGGAATCGGATTGATTTCAGACGGTTTTTTATTGTGATATTAGGCTCTTGCAGTTGGGCATGGCAGCTTCGGGAGCGAAGTGGCACAACTTTGTCATACTGAAAATACAAAATAATCAATATCAGAAATTCTGCTGATGTGCAATGGCCGACCATTTTAACAGGGATATCATTCAATCCAGTCTTTTATTGGGCTGTTAACCAAGCAATCGTTCAGCGGGCGTAGGAGCGAGGATATGGATCAATTTAATTCTGGTTGCGACGAGGTTCTCAAACGGGAATTTCAGGTTAACAAAAAGGATCCTGGCAGATGCCAAGATCCTTTTTTATTTAAACCAGCCTTTTTCTTTTGACCGGGTAATGGCTTCAATTCGATTTTTCACTTCAAGCTTTTCTAGAATCATTGAGATATAATTCCGCACCGTCCCGCTTTTGATGCTGAGTTCCTGAGCGATTTCTTTTGTGTTTTTACCGTCAGCCACAAGTTCGAGCACTTCTTTTTCTCTATCTGTAAGAGGGTTAGCTTCGCTGTATAAGTCCTCCATCAGCTCAGGTGCATAGATGCGTTTTCCGTTCATGACGCTACGGATGGCGTTGGCCAGCTCTTCACTCGGACTGTCTTTTAACAAATAGCCTTTAACGCCAGCTTTAATAGCTCTCTGAAAGTAACCGGGTCTGGCGAAGGTGGTTAAGATGATAATTTTGCAGCCTGTATCTTTTAGCTCCTCAGCAGCTTCAAGCCCTGTTTTTCCGGGCATTTCAATGTCCATAATACATACATCAGGCTGGCGTTTTTTGACAAAATCAACAGCATCTTGGCCGGTTGTACCTTTTCCTACGACTTCCATATCGTCTTCGAGGTTTAGAAGTGATCCTAAAGCGCCCAGCAGCATTTGCTGATCTTCTGCAATAAATATACTAATCATATAAGCCATCCTTTATGTTTATTTTGAATTATTAGGAATTGCCATGGTAAGCTTGGTCCCGTTTTCGGTATCGATGTGAAGGCTTCCGTTTGCAAACTCAAGCCGTTCTCTCATCCCGAGTAAGCCATGTCCTTTTGAAAAGGAATTTTCTGCTCCTTTGAATGTTCCATCGTCAGACACTGTAATCACAACTTCCTTCCAGAGCTGCTGAATGTCAACTCGGCAAGTTTTAGCCTGGCTGTGTTTGACGACATTTGTAACAGCTTCCTTTAAGCACATGCTCAAAATGTTTTCATTCAGCAATGAGATATTCTCGGGCCATTTCTCTTCTTCATAGATAAACATAATGTCAGCTGCTTCGAGAATTTGTTTGATGTTGATCAATTCATCCTTGAGCCGGATGCCCTTCATAGAGGAAACGATTTTTCTTACTTCATTTAAAGAAGTTCGCGCTGTTTGCTGAACACTTTTCAGTTCACGAGCTGCTTGTTCGGGATCTTTGTATATCAATTTTCTTGCTAAGTCGCTTTTTAAACCAATAAGAGAAAGCTTTTGCCCAAGCGTATCATGGAGATCGCGGGCAATTCGCTGACGTTCTTCTAATTTTACCAGTTCTGCAATCCGTTCATTTGCATCCTCGAGCTTTTCTTCAAGCCGTTCGCGCTCCTTGCGGCTTTTTATACTGAAGGGCAATAAAATTGCGCTGATGAGGGTAATAACGACAAAAGGAATTTGTGTCAGAAAGAATTCCTTTTTTAATACGAGACTGAAATTGGCTGCGACGGCCGCGCTTATTAAATGGACATAATATAAAATATGAAAAGGGACGCGTTCCTTAATGTTTCCAATAAAATAAGCAATAAAGAAAGCAAAATAAATATAACTGAACAGAGTAATGGAGGCGGTTGAAATGCCAATTAATAAAAATCCCCACAAATAAATGGTCCAGCCTTTTGAGACAAAAGCAAATCGATATACCGAAAAAAATAAAAGCGTCAAAATGATGCCGACAATAATAACAAATGTAGATGATGATTTCCATATAAAGTAGAAGGGGAGGATGAAAAATATCGTCCATATATAGGGCGTAATCCCGTTTAGTTTTTGAAATGTAAAATGCTTTTTAATCATGATCTTACCTCATTTTCAGCTTTTCATCTTACTTGTAACTTTATCATTGTGAAAGCGAGAATGCACCCTCCAACAATAAAAAGGAAGCCTTCTGGTATATTAGAAGACCTCCTTTATCATCAGGCATTCTTCCGCAGCTTCTGTTTTTCTGGTGAATCAGGCGGAAGGCTTACAGGTATATGTTTTATAGCCCGAAATGACACAAACTGTTTGTTATCTTCATCCCATAGACGGAACGCGAGTGATTGCAGGCTTGTTTTTAAGGTGATTGTCGGTACGTTTTTTAATGGTTCGTGATGTTCATGAGCAACTTCAAGCTTATAGTTAGGCACCTTTGGACTCAAATGATGAACGTGGTGGTAACCGATATTGCCTGTTAACCATTGAAGCAGTTTCGGGAGTTTATAAAATGAGCTGCCTTCAACAGCAGCCTGAACGTAGCTCCAGTTTTCATCCGCTTCAAAATAAGAATCTTCAAAGGTATGCTGCACATAAAACAGCCAAACACCGATTGAACCTGAAATCAGAAATATCGGGCCTTGCACCAGTAAAAACGATTGCCAGCCAAAGATCAGACAGCAAGCGGCAGCCAACGCGACAATTGCCAGATTCGTAAGGTATGTGTTTACACGTTCTTTTCGTCTTGCTCCTTTTTTGTTAAAACGGTTCGTGATCAGAAAAACATAAATCGGTCCGAGAATAAACATGATAAACGGGTTTCTATAAAGTCTGTATGCAAGCTTTGTTCGTCTGGATGCAGCTTTATATTCGTTTACTGTTAACATCCAGATGTCTCCTGTTCCGCGTTTATCCAGATTGCTGCTAGTTGCATGATGAATCGAATGGCTGTGCTGCCATTGAAGATACGGGAATAAAGTCAGGACACCTGTCAGAAAACCGAGAATGTGGTTATAGCGTTTTTGTTTGAAAAAAGACTGATGGCAGCAGTCATGGAAGATGATAAAAATTCTTGTCAGAAAACCTGCGGCAATCACCGTTAATGCTAACGTAAGAAGATAGGAGACATCGAGGCTGAGATAAGCAAGAAACCATAGGCCGAAGAATGGGATAAACGTGTTTAAAAGCTGAATCAGGCTGTTTTTTGTTTCAGGCTGAGCAAATGCAGCGACTTGCTTTGTCAGCTGTTTTTGTTTATGTGCAATGGTTTGTTCAGTCATAGTAAGTATCCTCTCATTGTGTGTCTCGGTTCAGTATACGCTAATGAGAGAAGTCTTTTGTAGTAGCACACATCATGCCTCCTATATGACATTTGTCATGTCTCGTGCGGCATGCATAACCGATTGCGCTAAAAAAGCTTGTAAAAAAATTTACAAGCTGATTAATGTTTATCAATCCATATTCGTGATGTACCCGAAATAGCTTCAATCCTGCATGTTCCTCCTATAGGGAACGTGGCAATTGGCGAGGTATGTCCGGCATTTATATTTGCGATGATCGGGATGCCGGATAATTCTTTTTTTGTTTCGATCATGGCTTTTACAAGATCCATTGATACGTTTGATGCTTTCTGAAATCTGCCGATCAAAATCGCCTTTACATGTGAAAAAGCGGGGAGGTGGATGAGTGATTGCAGATCGCGGTCAAACATATGGATGTCTGACATATAATCATCTTCAATCAATAAAATAGTATGTTCTGTTTCGGGAAAATACTCCGTTCCCTGCAGCAAATTAAGCGTGCATAAGTTTCCGCCAATTAAAGTACCTTCCGCATAACCTTCTTGGATTACAACAGGGCCGTTATTAGGATAAAAACGCCTGTTTTCTTGATCCAAAAACCAGCGGTCATCGCTCCACTCACTTGAAGGAAGAATTTCAAACGGGTCGTCCGAAGCGCAGCAAGAAAGAAAATACTCTTGTGTATAATCAAGCCCTTTTTTCATTGCAAATGTTGAGAAGTGGGGGCCTGAATACGTAACAAGACCCGTTTTTCGATAAATTGCGTTGCAAAGAGCGGTTATATCGGAATAGCCGCACAGAATTTTTGGATGCCGTTTGATTTTCTCGTAATCAAGATAACGCAGCAGCTGATTTGAATTAAACCCTCCGAGTGTCGTTAAAATCGCTTTGACGCCTGGATCAAAAAAGGCAGCGTGCAGATCATGGACTCTTGACTCGATAGAGGATGAATCAAATTCATTACATTCATTTGCGTGTTCAGCGATGGTTACCCGATAACCTAAGCGTTCTAACGCCGTTTTTGCTCGGATTTTTGCTTCATTTGATAATATAGACATGCTGGTCGCGGGAGACACGATCCGGATTTCGTCTCCCTTTTTCAGTTTTGAGGCGTACATAGAACCCTCCATCAATGGTTTTATACCATTACAGCATATCTTGGCTCTTTCTTCCAGACTTTTTTACAAATCAACCCACTTAATGCTGCCGGATTGGGTATCATGATCGATACATACTTTGAATTGATGTTTTTCATAAAAGTGAATCAGCCGGTCTACATGATTCCAATCCCGTTTGGCGATGTCTCCTGTGACTTTCGGTATATTGTGGTCTCTTGCTATATCTTTTAAATATTTCATGCAAATGGAACCAAACCCGTGATTCGGAGGGCCTTTTATATCGCCTATATGAATGGCATCGTCCTTGTAAGACGCTACAAGTGAAAAACAGCCTTTTCCTCGGTAAGCCGTTTTACAATCAGTTAGCATAATTTTGCATGTTTGGCCATCATCAATCGAGGAAACAATCATCCACTCATCATGTTTCGATTGATCAATACCAAGCACTTTGGCATCTTTAGATAAATCCTTCATATTCTCCTGCATGCGATAAATTTGAAATTCTAAATCATTTAATTCTTCTTCAAGCTCTTGACGATTTTTTTCTTTAATAGTAAACAAAATCAAACTCCTTTCAAAAATCAGCTTAGAAACACAGTTACCAATTGTATTAGAAGAGAGGCGTATTGTAAACAACAATTCCATTATTACTAGAAATTAGCGGAAAGTCAGGTTTGATCGTTTTTAAGAGAGGAAAAAGAAAACTAACCTGTGAAAAAGGAGGAATCGGAATGGCGATTGATTCATTGATTAACAAATTACAGTATGTCCAATTGGAACCGCCGGATAAAATTCTCTCTCTGTATCTCAATACAGACATGAGAGATCCAGAGCAGCAGGGGGGAGAATGGATGATTGCCCTAAAGTCAGGATTCAGCCGATTAAAAGAGTATTTGGCAGCTAGTGATCCAGAGGAGGAAACGTGTCTGGATGGAATCAGGGCTAAAATGAATCAATACTTGAATGCAATGGGAAAAGACATGCCCCGCAGTCTCGTGTTTTTTGTTTCCGACAGCGGCATATGGGAACCTATTAAGCTTCAAGTCCCTGTAGATACAAGATTTTACTGGGAAGAAACAGCTGTCCTGGATCAGCTGAAGGGTTTGCGCCAGACATACCCAAGTACGGCGTTTATTTTAACTCAGCAGCATGAAGTGAAAATTATTGAAACCGTTTTAGGAAAAATTGAGGCGGTGGAGCGTTATGAGTATGATATGATCAATGAGTCTTGGAAGAATAGCCATTTCGCTGTAGACAAAGCGACACCATTTGAAGAGAACCGGATGAGGGAACATGTAACAGAGAACCAATCGAGACTGTATAAGCGGCTGGCTGCCAGCCTTGATCAAAAAGCTGCCGCGAAAAGATGGGAACGAATGGTTATTGCCGGGGATAAAGAAACGGCAGATATCTTGGATCAGCATATGAATAAACCCATTCATTCGAAAATTCAAAAGAACCTGCTGAATGAAAATGAACATAAGGTCATTGAACATTTGATAAAAGAGGCGTAAACCTAACAGGCCGGGGCTAATAGCCTCCGGCCTTTGAAGTGTGTCTAATTTCTGACGAAGCAATCGAAACCGTTGACATCTTCTTTGAATTTGCATACGATTTGGATAGCCAGTACAAATTAGGAGAGGTCACCAAATGAACCAAACAGAAAATAAACCGAAAAATTACACGGGGATTGTCCTTACGCTGACAGTTCTGATTAACGGTTTAATCGCAGTGCTGTTTTTTATGCCTAAATTAGATCAGTTCAGCCATGCGAATATTCACATTTTGCCAATGCTGAATGCGATATTCAACAGCTTTACGTTTATCTTCTTATTGGCCGCGCTGATTATGATTAAACAGAAAAATATCAAAGCTCACAAACGCTTTATTTTGGCCGCATTCACAACAACATTACTATTTTTGATTTGCTATGTGACGTACCACTCGATTGCGGAAAACACGCTCTATGGCGGAGAAGGTATTATGCGCCCGATTTATTTCTTTATTTTAATTACACATATCTGCCTTTCTGCAATCATTGTGCCGCTTGCGCTGTTTACGCTGATCAGAGGCTTCAGCATGCAGGTGGAGCGCCATAAAAAAATTGCGAGATGGACAATGCCTCTATGGCTGTATGTAAGCCTTACAGGCGTTATTGTATATTTGATGATTTCACCGTATTATTAAAAGCCATACTCAGTATGGCTTTTTTTACGTGTAAACATGGCAAAAGCCCAAATTCATTTTTGGGCTTTTGTCAGTAAATTGATAGACTCTTATTCATGAGCCTTGGATTCCATGGTTTCAAGTGTTGCAACCTGCAAAGATTCTTCAACAGTTTTTGTTTTTTCTTTTACTTTTTCTGCATACGTATAATCACCGTAGCAATACGGATAGCGGAAATTTTTCGCATTTCCCCCGCAAGTATACAGATCAGGATTTTTTTTGACTTGCTGCTCGGAGTATTGTTTTGCCAATTCCTCAGTATGCGTTCCTCCATGTTCAGCTACAAAATCAATGTAACCTGCCCCCATGTTGTAGCTTTGAATAATGGTATCCAAATCCACGCCTTTTTCCTTACCGGTCTTGTACATGAGGGTAAATTGCTTGATGCCTTGTTTAACACTGAGTTGAGGGTCTGTTATCTCATTGCGTTTTAACCCCAGAGATTCAGAGGACTGCATGGGATCATTGCCTTTTCCTTTTGACTCCTGATACATCATGCCTAATATGAGTGATGTATAATTAGAGAGTCCTTGGCTTTCAAGCTCTTCTTCCACCAAGGGTTTGTAATCGGTTAAACGTTCCAAAACAATCGTTTTTGTATCGATCGGAAGTTTTTTGATTAAATCCCGGTTGAAAAAAAGCAGGACCAATAAAAAAGAGGCGATGACAAAGACAAAAATCATCATAAAACCCGCAGCAGCGAAACAGCCTTTTCTCTTTTTCTTCACTGTGTTTCACCCTCAATGTTTGGAGCAGTATGACCTTTTTTATTATGACATAAGACGGTATATCAGACCAAGTAAAAACCTGATTTGAAACATAAATTTAAACTATGAGATTGAAATGGAATACAAGCAGGCTGGTTTGCACTCAAGCGCATTTGTTATAAGATAAAACTATGAATAAAGAAAGGTGATACATATGACTGAATTTAGAGAAACGGAACAATCGGCTGCTGATCTGGACGAGGAGACGCTGTTTCTAGTCGCGCAAACATTCAAAGCGCTTTCTGATCCTACCCGAATTAGAATTCTCCATTTATTGTCCCAGGGTGAGCATGCAGTAAACGGAATTGCAGAAAAGCTGAATTTACTGCAATCCACTGTGTCCCACCAGCTTAGATTTTTGAAAAATCTTCGGCTTGTCAAATCGCGCAGAGAAGGAACATCGATTTATTACTCTCCGGAGGATGAACATGTTTTAGATGTTCTTCAGCAAATGATCCATCATACGCAGCATGATTGAAAAAGACATCCTTGCTTAACTCGCTGTTAGCGGGCAAGGATGTCTTTTTCTTTATTGTGTCCGTGCTGTTCGAGTTCGTTTCTGCTGAGCTTGATGACAAAAGAAGAAAAACCGATATAATAAACGGCTATCAGAAAACAGACGCCAATTGTCAGAGGGTCCGTTCCGATTGACTGACTGTATGATCCAAGGCGGTTTAGATCAGGCGAGGTAAGATAAAGCTCTGTCACTCGATATAGAAATCTTGACAGGAATAAGGTTAAGAGAATCATTTCTACCCAAATATGAGTCCGAAAATAGATCTTTCCTCTGCGTTTTTCAAAGGAGATGTTTTTCTTAGCGAAAAAGACAAGGAGCCATCCGCCAAGAATGCCCAAAATGAGATATCCATATAAAAAAGGGTGAATGGCGCTGAAGATTGAAAGGCCAAAAGCAAACAGCGAGAAAAGAATGACGCGAGTGAACAGCCAGCGGGGCTTCAGCGGCTGGTATCCGATGGACCTTTTAATTTTTTTATACAGAAAAAAGATGATGATCATGGCAGGATAAACGCTCTGAAATGTAAGATGCATGATGTGAAATCCCCTCCGTTGAGAAGTGTATGCTTATCCGGTTGGAAATAGTAGCTGAAATAAAATACTGAACACAAAAAAGAAGGGGAAACCCCTGTTTTCATAGCATATGCGAGGTGTATTCCGCCGCATAATAGATATGCCCAAGCTTTATCAAAATGTTATGATTGTTTTGTTGGAAAATACAAGAAGAAAAGGTGCGCAGAATGAAACTGGAACGTTTGTTAGCGATGGTTGTGTTATTGATCAGCAAAAAACAAGTGCAGGCTGCAGAGCTTGCTGAGCTGTTTGAAGTATCTGTCAGAACAATTTACCGTGATATTGAGACGATCAATAGGGCTGGTATTCCGATTGTGACCTCACAGGGTTCCGGGGGCGGAATTGGCATCATGGAAACGTATCGGCTTGAAAGAGAGTGGCTGAAGGAGGAGGAATTGTTTGCAATTGCTTCCGCTTTGCAAAGCGTTTCATCTATGTATGAACCCGTTTCTCACAGCACAGCCTATCAAAAAATCAAACACCTTATACCTGAGCAATCTGCTCAAGCATTTAAGCACCAAACAGAAAAATGGTTTATTGACATGACGGCATGGGGCCATACCGAGGATCAAAAGGCGCTTCGTGAGAAAATAAGCGCTGCCATCGATCGGTTGTCAACGATATCTTTTACATATACAAGCGCAAGCGGGGAAACTCTTCTTCGTGAAACTGAACCTTATACATTGGTTTGCAAGGCGGGGCACTGGTATTTATACGCTTATTGCTTGGTGAGAAATGATTTTCGCTTTTTTAAACTAAACCGGATGAAAGATCTGGCCATCTTACATCAGACCTTTATCAGAAAAGACATTCAGCTGGACACTTTGCCATGGGATAAGAGTTGGTACCAAAAGGACCGTTTAACTGAATTGGTTATTCTTGTTCAGCCGGCAGCACGTCAGCGCATAGGTGAATGGTTCGGATATGATGTCCTTCACTGTTGTGAGGAAGATAAAATCTGCCAGGCGGTGATTTCACTTCCAGAAGATCAATGGCTGATCGGTTTTTTGCTCCAGTTCGGAAAGGATATTGAGGTTCTGCAGCCTCTTCATATACGGGATAAAGTAAAAGAAACCATTCATCACATGCAAAAAATATATGAAACCTGACACACTGCTGTCAGGTTTCTTTGTCTATAATCTTAAAAAAAGGAGGAGATCGTATGGGCTTTTCACATATAACACACTTAGACCGGAAACGATTTGCCGGACTGTCACAACGGACAAGCAACGCACTGGAAATGACGGAAGAAAGGAGGATTCCGGCACTGTGGGATCAATTCTGGAAGCAGGATATGAGCGCTCTTTTATCACAGGCTGAAAAAGACAAGAGCATTATTGCCTTATATTCGAATTATGAACAAGAGACGAATGGGTTTTATACGTTTTCAGTCGGAACGTTTCAGGAATACGACGACATTCTTCCGGGACCATATGAAAACATTGATTTGCCGGCTTCCGCTTACGCCGTTTTCACTTCCAGAATCGGTCCTATTGAAGAGATTGTGCTTGAAACGTGGAAGGAAATTTGGACTTGGGATAAGCGGCATCTGCGCACGTTTACAGGTGATTTTGAGATGTATGATCAAAGTGCCGCAGTGCCACAGCGAGCACAAGTTAACATTTATGTAGCGATAAAAAAATAATAAACTCTCGAAAAACTAATGGTGTTAGTTAATAATAAAACTAACGTCATTAGTTTTTGTTAGGAGGAATAAAAAGAAGAGAATTACTCAGTACCAAACGGTTTGGCAGCTGACTTTTTTTCCAGCATTGTTTCCGGTTAATTGCTATTTAGTAGAGGAAGAAAACGAAGTCACCCTTATTGATGCCGCACTGCCAGGCAGCTATAAAGGGATTATTCAAGCTGTGAATCAGCTTGGAAAACCGCTTCAGCATATTTTACTGACTCATGCACATGGGGACCATGTCGGATCACTGGATACATTGGCACAAACATTTCCGCATGCAAAGGTCATGATCTCGGAACGGGATTCATTCTTGCTCCAAGGTGACACATCCTTGCGGCAAGATGAGCCGCAGACGCCTATAAAAGGAGGTATTCCGAAACACATACAAACAAAGCCTCACCAACTGCTGACGGGCGGTGAAACAATTGGTTCTCTGCTTGCCATTCCAACACCGGGCCATACACCGGGCAGCATGTCATTTCTTGATACAAGAAACGGCACTTTAATAGCAGGAGATGCGTTTCAGTTGCGCGGAGGAATCGCTGTATCAGGTCAGATAAAATGGGCGTTTCCTTTTCCCGCTTTCGCCACATGGAATAAGGAGGAGGCCATCAAAAGTGCACAATTGCTCGCAGATAAGGCGCCTTCCTGTCTCGCTGTCGGACATGGAAAATTCCTGCGATCACCTTCAGAGCGGATGAGACAGGCGATCCAAAAAGCAAAGAAAGGATGATGAGCATGTCACCGAGAATAGGTTTGACCCAAAAAATGATTGTAGACGCTGCAGCAGAGATTGCCGATCAGGAAGGGGTAAATGGTGTCTCACTTGCCGCACTTTCTAAAAAAATGAATGTTCGCCCCCCGTCATTGTATAACCATATCAACGGGCTGCAAGCGATCAGAGCAGAACTTGCTGTCAGAGGACTGACAAAGCTTTTTGATCAAATGGCGGACTCCGTAACCGAACGAAAGGGAGATTCCGCTATGCTTTCTTTAGCTCATGCATATGTTGATTTTGCAATTGAAAATCCCGGATATTATGAAGCGGCTCTGCTTAAGGTTCAGGACAAACGGACGGAAATCGTCTCTGACCAAATTGTCTGTCTTGTGACGAAGCTGCTCATTGAAAACGGCTATGCAAGTGAAAAGACTGCCATTCATGCGACAAGGGGGCTCAGAAGCCTGCTGCATGGCTTTACTGCTTTAATCGCAAAAGAAGCATTTGAACGTGAGGAGGACATTTTAGAAAGCCTGTCATTTTCAATTAGGACATTTTTGTCAGGATTATTAATAAACAATAAAAATATTATGTAAACAAATAAATGGATGTCTTATATTTCTGAATATTGTATAATATCAAGGGAGTATACATAGGGGAGAGGCATTATGCAATGGATGACATTCACAAGATTGAACGATTAGCGGCAGCTTCATGGCCGGCTTATTTTCAAAAAAGCATAGGGCAATGGCTTCTCAGAGCGAATTTTGGCGTAACCAAAAGGGCAAATAGCGTATGGACGTCTGCGGATATGCCTGAAGGGGATTTTCAGCTAGAGGCCGAACTTTTTTATCAAAGTTTAGGCTTACCTGTTTGTTTTCATATTAGCAACGCATCACCGAAAGGGCTTGATGACGCATTGGCAGACAGCCGTTATGAAAAGGTAGACGAGTGCTTCCAGATGACAGCGTTGTGCCGGTCAATTATGAGCCGAACAAATGACAACAGCCGATTTACATACAAGTGGGAACAAGAGCCATCATCTGTTTGGATAGATGAATTTTTTCAATTAGAAGGGTTTTCACCCGAGCGTCACAAAGGTTACAAACACATTTTCGAACGCATGCCGCCGTGTAAAACTTTTTTCAAGATGTATGACAAAGAAAGCCTGACAGCGCTTGGCACGGTTTCTGTCATTGATGGTTATGGCGGACTTAGTAATATCGTTGTAGCTGAGGAGCACAGAGGAAAAGGGGCAGGAACCCAAGTGATCAGGGTGTTGACTGAATGGGCAAAAAACAACGGAGCGGAACACATGTTTTTACAAGTGATGAAAGAAAATCTGGCGGCAGTTTCTTTATATGAAAAAATCGGATTTTCGCCTATATCGGAACACCATTACCGGATTAAAAGATGACCAAAGGAAGGGGGTTGCTGATGGATTCGCTTCAAGAGATGATTTGCGAAAAACGGACATACACACGCCTATATCATTCACATAAGCACGCGTACAGCCAATTTCTTTTTCCGCTTGAAGGGAGTATAGATCTTGAGACTGAGGGGCGCCAGGTGAAATTAAATCCGGATCATTTTTTATATATTCCGCCGCAGTGCGAGCATCGCTTCCGTTCTATCGGAAGAAATGAATGTCTTGTACTAGATGTTCCGCTTCATGCAATGAAAATTGATGAGTATCGTGCAGGATCGGGAATTGAAGCTGCACTCGATCCTTTCTGGTCTTCGATCAGGTACTTGCTGACAGAGGAAGCAAAGGCCGGAACAGCCAACTCGCTTCATATGCTAGTACAATACATAAAAGAAAAGCTTCAATCCCATAGCTATGCCTCAATTGCATACATTCACAGCCATTTATTTGAGCGGCTGACGATTAAGAAGCTGGCAGAAATCGAGCATTATCACCCAGCTTACTATTCAAGCTGGTTCAAAAAACAGACAGGGAAGTCCCCGCAGAACTATATTGCCGACCTTCGCCTTGAGGAAGCAAAACGAATGCTGATGGAGAGAAATGAAACTCTTACCGTCGTGAGCGAGGCGCTGGGCTTTCAAAACCTTTCTTCTTTTACAAGATGGTTCACGAAAAGCACAGGAATGCCGCCCCGCCTGTATCGAAACACCTTATATTCAGATAAAAAATAATGGCTATTTGGTTAAACAAATCTTGAATATCTCCTTTACAATAGGAGAAAAAGGAGTTATTGATATGGCAGTCATTGAAGACTTTGAGAAATTGGATATCAGAACGGGAACAATTGTAAAAGCGGAAGAATTTCCTGAAGCAAGAGTACCGGCAATCAAGCTTGTGATAGATTTTGGGACTGAAATCGGCATAAAACAATCGAGCGCACAAATCACGAAGCGTTACAAGCCGGAAGGTCTCATCAACAAGCAAGTCATAGCAGTCGTGAACTTTCCGCCCCGCCGAATCGCCGGATTTAAATCGGAAGTCTTGGTCCTCGGCGGCATACCCGGCCAGGGCGACGTCGTCCTTTTGCAGCCGGATCAGCCTGTCCCAAACGGCACAAAAATCGGATAACGCAAAAAAAGACGTTTGCCTAAGGCAAACGTCTTTTGCGTATTGAGGCGATGCACCACACGCCACATTCGTGTGTGCCATAAAGGCGTGTACATCGGCTTACACAATTCAGCTCATCGCTATATGAATATAGCATGGAGGGCGAAGGAATGCAAGGATTACTTTGTTTTTGTGATTGAATTTGTCCGTCTAATCAAGATCTTATTATATGAAATGTAATAATCTTTTAGTACAGAAGGTGAGCATGATCTAAGGTAAGCGATTGACCTCATAAGCAACACGTATTCCAGATTCAATCGCGCCTTGCATCCACGCATGAGTGAGTGAGGCGTGTTCTCCGGCGAAATGAACTCTGCCCTCAGGGACAGGAATATAGGGATACAGCTCTAATTCTTGTCCTGGTTCGAAAGCTGTAAAACCTCCCGCAGAATACGGGTACTGGCTCCAGCTAAAAGAAGTGCCAGACACAAATTCAGACCACACAATATCACCATAGATTTCAGATAAATTCAGTAAAGTATACTGGATTCGCTCTCCTTCTGAAAGACTGTCCCATATCAGTGCCTCATCAGCCCAAGTATAACTGGCCAGAATGACGGCATGTCCATTTGCTCCAATATTTCTGCTTGGATAATACGAAAAACGAATCGGTAGATCAGTAATAGATTTGCCGCCGCGCTGCCCGGCTTTTTCCCAAAATCGGCTTTTAAACTCTATGCCGATTTTTGTTGCACTGATATAGTTTAGCTCACGGATTGCCCTCCGTTTATAGTACGAGAATGAATGGTATGGTTCGACTTTTACAAATCGCAATGTTGAAAAAGGAATGGTTACAATAGCGAGATCAGCTGTGAATGATGTGAATTCTGCCGTTTGTTGATGCTGACAATGGATCGTAACACGATTTTCACCCTGAGAAATTTTCATCATTTTTTGATGGTATAGAATGTTTGTTTTTAATTGAGGAAGAAACGCGTGAGGCAGCAGATCCATGCCGCCAGTTATCTCATAGAAGTGAGCGGGTGAAGAAAAAAAGATAGATTCCCGCAATACTTCAACAAGGGACATCCCCATATACGCTTCCATATCCAAAAGTACACCGATCATATCGATCGCGCCATATGAAAAATACGTGTTTAAAAAAGAGCTTAACGAATGATTTTTGTATTGCTCTTCGACAATCCGCCAATTTCTCGCTGGATTTTGATTGATAAAATTTAGAATAGGCTGCAGTAAAGAAAGCATCAGCTCTTCAGACGTTTTCCCTTGTTCATTTGGTGCAACTGGGTATCTCAATATTCCAGGAGCTCGCTCAAAAACTTGGAGACGTGTTTTGATTCCATTTGCATAAATGATGTCCATAGGGGTTCTATTGATAAATACATTTGTTGGCAATTTGAATTTTTTTATATACTCTAAGGTTAACGAATGGTTATTCGGTATGCGCATCGGGCCAGGGTTGAAATACAAATCATCACTAAAGGGAGATCTTAAAGTGCAGACACGGCCGCCCGCTCTGCCGCTCGCTTCGAGAATCGTTACTCTGTGACCGGCATTTTTCAGCAAAGTTGCTGATACAAGCCCGGACAATCCAGCTCCTATAACAAGAATGTGCTTTGGAGGCTGCGATGCGCTAAGGCCATTTCTAATGATCTTTACCATGTCATCATTCATTAGAGAATTCACTTTTTTGGAGGCACCTCTTTTTAGAATTTATTGCATTATATTCATTGAAAAGAGCGCCTATCACGATCTGTCCACAACTTTTGGAATTTGAAAGGTTATTGTTAAAAGGAAATAAAGGGGTGATGTATGTGACTAACTTTGTTCATAAGACTGTAAATGGCTTGAAAAGTCTTTTAGATGAAAAAGGAGCCATTCAATTGTTTTGTTCTGAAGGAGATACCATGGAATGCCTTGTTACTTTTTCACCGGACAAAGCAACCCTTAACGACATTCAAAGCTTTGAAGCTAAACATCAGATTACACTTCCAGAGGATTATCAGAAGTTCATGACACTGCATAACGGTGCGAAAATTTTTGAGATTCTTTCTGATGGGGAGAATATAGGTGGAGGACTTCAGCTATTTAGCCTTGAAGAGATTGAAGAGGAGTTAAAATATGAGGATTTGTTTGAAGATATCAATGGTATTCCAATTGGCTACTTATTGGAAGAATGCCATTTAATGATCGATAAAGATAAAGTGAACCAAGGTGATCCCAACTATCTCTATATATTTGAAAGTGGTTTAGAATATAATCCATTAAATTTAAACTTTGAAAAATTTTTAGACCGGTATATATTGGCCAATGGGGAACCTTTTTGGGATTGGCGCTACT
This sequence comes from Bacillus sp. PS95, assembly GCF_037963565.1. Taxonomy (NCBI): domain Bacteria; kingdom Bacillati; phylum Bacillota; class Bacilli; order Caryophanales; family Bacillaceae; genus Bacillus; species Bacillus sp. PS95. The sequence continues at coordinate 2,119,376 of NZ_CP150160.1, read as the reverse complement.
ATACCGCAGAAAATTATTATAGAACAAGATAGTGTGATGTATAAGACAGTCATTTTGGCTGTCTTTTTCTGTTATTCAAATAGATTACTGTGGTAAAATTTACATAGAGTAGGCTTGAAAGGAGAATGAAATGAAGGTATTTGAAGCTGATTCATTGCTCTCAGAAGCAGACAAAAGAACTAAAGAGTACAAGGAACTAAGGTCGCAAATGGTGAAGCTTAAAAAAGCGTTTAAGTCTGTAGCTGACCTAGATGACACCGAGTTTTCCGGTAAGGGTGCAAACAACAAAGCTGGTCGAACAATCAGCCTGGGTATTGGATACAGTAAAGATGATCTTGGTGGTGGATTTCACCGAGCCAAAACAATTCGAAAGCGATTCTTAGAGCAGTTTCTTATACATCTGCTGGTACTGCGCTTCACAGAGCAGGGCTGACTGGTGGACATACATCATAAAGTTAAGATGATAAAACTACAATGTTAATTTGCTAATTTTAATAGAGAAACATAACGTATTCTGCCACCATACACTATGGTTTTACTAGACACAGAGGACATCTTTTCTTATACCATTAGACACAGTATGGCTTACTTATTTTTACTTAAACAGTTGGAAATGGTTTTTTCATCTGAGATAATAAAACCTACTTTTCTCATAAATAAACGAGGTGAAAATCAATGAATGGGATAGAATTTTTAGAATCTGTGTCACAACTGGGACAAATAATTTTATTGTTCTCCGGCTACGCCTTTTATTGGAGATTGAGTAAAATAAAAAGAGAACGAAGACTTACAAAATATGAAACTTTTCTTAGGTTCTTCGTAATGTTCGGCATATTAGCATGGGGGCTTTCGTTTCTTGCTTTGCATATGTGGTAACAAACTTTCCATTAAAATTTTATTTTGAAGACAAAAGACCACACTGACTGTATTTCGTAGTGCGGTCTTTTTAGTTTAATTAGCTAATGATTAATCAAGAGTTGACAAATTAGTAGCACCCATTGCTCGGTAATGTTTCTAATGGGTTAAATATTAAACAAAAAACTTGGTCGGTTGAATAGAAGTAATATTCCTTTTAGCTTCATGGAACTCTTTGTCATTCGAGGATGAAAAGCCACTAAAAATTGCTAATCCAACGACAACTGACAAGGTGGCTAATGCAAGTTTAAATTTCATATAAACACTCTCCTCTTTGTATTTGGATTCGGGCATCCACCATGACGTCAAAAAAGGTGGTTGAGTTTTCAAATTGCCCTATCTCCTTACAATAATTAGCCGTGTCGAGTGCTAATTCCTCTAAATCTGGATACATTACATTATCTTTAAGTACAGAAAAAGTTCGGAAAACTGTGCGTTTATCTATAGAGTCGATATATAAAGCCTTTAAGTAATTAAACTCAGCAACTAAGACATCATCGTTAATGGCTTGTGCTTTCTCGATTCCTTTTTTATAAAGAATAAAGGCTTTTTCAATATCCTTCATTTTGAAGTAAATTTGTGTCAGTGTAAATAACGTATGAGGGAGAAGGTCACTTTTATCGTTTTCGTACAATGAGACTGCTTGTTCAATATATTCAGCAGCTTTGTCATACTCTTTCATCTTATAATAACAGTTCCCCAAATTATATAACGATGCACCAATTAGTTTGTGCTTGTTTATAGCTTTCGAATCTTTTAATGCTCTTTGAAGATGCGGAACTGCTTTTTCATGACTTTCCAGATCATCAAAGTTGCCTGCTACAACAAAAGCACATTGTATTCGGCGAACAGTATAAGTTTTTTGGTCTTTATAAATGTTAAGGGCTGCTTCAGCATAGTGCATTGATACATGGGTTTGTTTCATGTGATAATACACTTCAGCCATTTTGAAATAAAACTCAGCTCGTTCAATTTCGTCTGTTACTAAAGCGAGCTTTTTCTCAGCAATTTTATATGACCTTATTGCTTTTATATAATCCTTCTTATCAAATTCGTACATTCCTCTAAAGAAATTGCAGTAATATTCCAGGACACCTTTAAGCTTTGTTTGACTGCTTTCGATCTTTTCTAATAAGTCTGAAATTTTAGGGCGTTCTTCATTCAATGACTTAGGTTCAAGGTAATCCAGCATTAGCTGATGACGAAAACACATTAGAGAATAATACAACAATAAGTCTTGATCTTCCTTCATATGTTTTATTTCTTCTTCAACCTCTGCTTTTAATATCTCTGCATCTGGAACGGCGAACATCCGTATGTATTTATACCACTCATTGATTTTAACTCCTACTGTGGATGACGGAATTAATTGCTCCATTAAAATCCCTCCCTTTATGTATCTAATAGACTAAATATGTAATATTTTATCATATTTAAGTGTTTAAGGAAGATTAACGTTTTCTTAAAAAGCGAAAAAAATACCCTCCTCGATTAAGAGAAGGGTAGGGGTTTTATCTCGGTGAATCATAATCCATTGCTTGTTTACTATCAGAAATACCTTGAGTTGTTGAGTCAACAATGATACCCATTGCAGTTTAAAAAGTTAGAAGTGCATTAAATTTCTCTGTTAAATCGTCACCCAAAACCGACAAATCGTATAGTACACCTCTAACATGCGTATCGTAAAAATTTTTAAAGAACTAAAAAAGTCAGTAAACATAAGGGTTTTGACACTTTAATTAGTGAATAGAGGGCAAACGATCGTAATACATAAGTGGGAGTAAGGGGAAGGGGGTATTTTAAGCAAATATTGATGAATAAGAAGAGATTTGAAGAGGGAAAAACATTGATATTATAGGCTTTTACGATAGCGATTACGAAGTGAAAAAGGACGATTTTATGCGATATTAGGAAAATGTAAATTTGGGGAGGGTGTGGAAATAGAGGTGCTATGGGCACTTTTGTTCTTGTTTTTGAGTATTTGGATGTTAATATACCCCCTATATATTGGTAGTTAAATCCCTATATAATAGCTCTTATACCTGCATTTCAGTTACATATAATGGTTATGCTCGAATGCTTTATGGATGCATATATAAAAGTGAAAATCAAGAATGTTTTTAAAAAAAAGCAGAATAATTTCTGGCTTGAAATGGGATAGATAACTCTGTTTTTGATCGTTATCGTAACAGGAAAAATTAATACGAACACTTATTATAGCCTTAATAAGCAAAATGTTCTGAGTGAAGTACTACATATATTCAATCTTGTCTTTTTAATGGAAATGGAGCATCCATCGTTTTTTTATTTGGCCATATTTTGATCCCTTAATGATCTCGACTGATTAATCCTTATATGCAATATAAGATTTGGCCAAGTAATTGTTATTACTCAGCGGTAACAGAAGAGAAGGAATTAGGGAAAGCATTTGATTTCATACATAAGAGACCACAAGGCAAAGAGTTAAGACTCTTTACCATGAGGTGTTTTCCTTAACCAATTCGCAATAAGTTTCATTAAATTTACTGCAATAGATACCAAAACAATGATCAAAGCGATCTCAAGTAAGATGATAAGTCCAATATTTAAGTCAAGCCTATCAAAGTAATCACCGCTAAAGGAAATGAGTTGATAAATACCTAGCATTAGAGCTATAAAGATTGCTCCTAAAACAATTAGAGATTTTTTAGAGAAATCCTTAGCATGTTCAAAATTATAAATTATTAGAAATACAAATAGACAAGCCATAGCAATCTCATGAGTCAACGAACCGCTTGCTGAAAATCCTTGCACAATTAAGGAAGCAATTAATCCAATTATTCCGATTATTTTTTTCAAGGTATCACCTGCTTTGTATGATCCTAGGTGCCAGCTTACCAATTAAAGGGGAATTTCTCAAGACCATGTACTTTAAAGTTAACTTAAAATCGAGATTTTAAACAGATAGGAGGAAATGAATGAATCAAGATATTCAGTTTTTAAAAGAACTTCAGCAAGAGTTGAAATATCAAGACAGCGACGGTCAAGCTTCACCGCGTTTCTGGACGGTGGGTGACTATGAGTGGGTGGAAGCTCGGGAAGAAAATGCAGAACGGTATTCTGTATACCTACCAGCGGGTATGATACAACGTTTGCTGACAAGTGGCTTTCGAAAGCTTGGTTTCTCGGCCAGTGTTTCGGCACGAGCATTAATCATCTTGTATCCGATCTTTTCATCTTTAGCCCAAGGAGGGATAAGGCCCCATCTAAGCTTGCCCAGACGGTTATTGGAGGTGATATTCACCTTCAGGTAAGAATTGATCTATGTTGAATTGCTTGATGATGTCATTGTACAAGCTTGATACAAGAAAAACAAAAAGGAGGGATGTGATGCAGCAAACAGTTGAGGTTAAAAAAGTTGAAGTATTGGTCAGGGGAATATGGAGAAAGAATAATCAATGATATTAATACTTAAATAGTCTTCTGATAGTCTTTACAATAATAAGAAAGCCCCCATACCGGGGGCTTGAAGCTGCCTAATAACCATTAAATCCCTTGATTTCAAAGTTTTCTGTATCGAGATTTAGGCTATTCAATTGCTTTAACAAAACCTCAAATTTTAAGCAGTCACCGTTTCTTAATTCTTCTGGAATATCTTCAGGATTTGCAATTTTCATTCCATTCTCAATCCACTGTTTTCGGTATAACTGAATTGCAGCGTCAATTAAATAATCTGGAGTTACAATAAAACCTAAGCTTACGTCATGATCTTCACTGTAGCCGTATTCAAAATCGCAACAAGGGCAGATTTCAAATGTTTTTTGATACTCACCATCATTGTTTAATGGGTTTTCACTTAATCCTCTATATCCGCAAATTAAACATGTATATAATTTAGTCATAGCAATCCCTCTTTAATATATATAGTTCCTATTGATTTTTATAATAATTATAACCAGCTTTTTTATTTGGATGTTTTGGCTTAAAGTACGTTATTATAGTATCTTTATTCCCTTGTCGTTCTACAGATAAGAATTCATTGGTCTTCTTATTATACTTATAATAACGATAATTGCCACCAAATTTTTTCTTGCTTCTTTTTTCAAGAACAGTTTTGCTAGTTACTTTTCCTAAAAAAGTTCGAGCTTTATTTAGATATTGGGATTTCGTAATGTTGCCAAATTCTTTTTTGTGCTTACGGTAGTGGTCGTCTAAATTTTTCATACTAACTTTACGGACAGCTTTTGAAGCAGATGTTTTAGTTCCATACTTTTTGGTTGCTTGTTTAACACTAGTTTTGCCGAATTTTTTAATAGCTTGTTTTATACCTATACGTGCAACCACGATAGCAATCCAAACTAGTGGGTACCAAGATGCATGTACTTCAGCAGTATTTACATTAAACTCTTCCCCAGTTTTCGTATCAGTTACAGTTGCAATGAAATCTCCATCATCATTTATATCTTGTAATTCAACATTAAATTCTCCATTGAAAACTTCTCCAGAATCATCTTCTGCTTCTGCAGAGACAACCATACTACTTGTGTCTAAATCTAGTTCTAACTCACCATCGACAGATAAATCATCTGTTTCAATATTTGTTTGGATTGTTGCTTCATTACCATTTATGTCGCTTTCTAATTCAACATTACTGTCATCAATAGATTCCCCAAATATCTCTTCAGTTTCTGAATCAATTTGGTCACTGTCAATTGTTTCTGTTGGTGTTTCATCAGTATCAATTAATTCTTCTTCATTGATATTTTGATTTGTTGTTGCAGAAACAAACTCTGTTCCTACGCTATAAAATACAAATACTGCGAGTAAAAAGCTAATAAAATATTTCAATTTATTTCTCCTTTTTATTTTATTGTGAGTGGAATTGTATTAAACCATAACCATATTCTTGATCAGGGCCTATTTTTCCTAAATCTTTGGCTGTGCTCTTTAAGCTTTTAATTACATCTTCTCTTTGAAAATGTGGATTTTCAGAAAGAATATTTGCTACAACACCTGTTGCAAAAGCTGTTGCAAATGATGTTCCATTAACGGTTTTTACTTCGCCTTTGGGATTGAAAACAGGAATTTGAACGCCTGGTGCAACAAAGTCAATCTTACCTTTTGCTGCAAATGGATCTCTTTTAAGGTTTTTATCAATAGAGGAAACAGATATAACATTTTTATATTTTGCCGGATAATCCGTTGAAAGACCTAATGTATTGCCAGCAGAAGCGATTACTATTATGTCCTTCTCAATTGCTTTGTTGATAGCATTTCTTAATCCCTTGTCGTCTTTTTGAAAGCCAAAGCTGAGATTGATAATGTCAACATCCTGTTTAATACACCAATTGATACCGTTAATTACATCATTGACTTCACCACCTCCTTTATCATTAAGAACCTTAACATCGAATAATCTCACTTGAGGAGATATTCCTTGAACTGTTTGTTTATTTAAAGGAGCCATAATAACACCCGCTATGGCTGTACCATGGCCTAAAGAATCTTTTGTAGTGGAATTATTTTTTATAGCATCATATGAGGTTATTGAACTATTTTCAAAAATAGACATAGAGCTATTAATTCCACTATCTAATACAGCTACCTTTATAGGACTCTTTGGAGAATAAAGTTTAACTTCTTTACTTGGGAACACAGTACATAATCCCCAGTTTGTTTTGCAGTCATCATTTAACAAGGTAATTAGAGAATACTTACTAGTGCAACCTGTTACGGAGAATAGCACAAGAAAAGTAACAAAAAACTTTTTCATTTAACAACCTCTTTCGTGTTACTTTTTAACTATTTTTCACATAGGTAAATAATACTCCATTTCCATATATAAGTAAAGATGGAAATAATAAATTTTGAATATTAAAATTTCTAAATATGGAAGGGTTGAATTTACAAGAGAATGCACGTAGTCGTTTAATGTTTATATATTAAGAAAGAAAGCGTACCGGCAACTGGAATTAGGACGCTTTTTTTATTATGGCTTCTAAATAAAACAACAATTTTATCTCAATTTAGTAGAGAGTTCCCTAAAATATGCTAAAATACCTTAAGAGTAAAAATTGGAAGGGGTGGTAGTCAATGGTTAAGAATAGAAATTTAGAAGCATTAAATTTATCTGAGGAGATACTACGTAATTTTGAATTGAATGAGATACCTACTCAGCATATTGTTTTAAAATGTTTAAGATTAGCACGTCTAATCAATGATTTCAATGCAGTTGAGTGGTTAAAATATGAAGCTAATGGCTTTGCAATAAATGAAGAAGGTTACTTAACTAGTGAAGCTTGGGAAGCTTGCGCAAGGTCTGGAAGGCGTTTTTTTACAGATGATCCAAAAAGTAAAGCCAAAAAACCTAAGAAAGTTGAAAAAGCCTTCACCGAAACAATTGCTGTTATGGAAGCGACAGTTGAAGCCTCAAAAGCTCGAATGAATGTAGCATATGACAGAGATATATCAATATCCTCTCAATCAACTATTTCACCTATTATACCTCCTGGTAATTCAGCTGAGCGAAAAAACTTAGCTAATGCTATACGAGAATTTACCCGGAAAATTGAAAAGGTAAAGTCTAGATTGTATGAGTACGTATTCAATTTAAATCATGAGTTGAAATTTGGAGAGATAACAGAGGATATTTTCAAACGAAAACGTAAAACTGTTGACACCGTTCTAAAAGAAATCTACCCTGAGGTAATTCAAAAATTTATTTCAGTATACGAAAACCTTAATTCAACTAATGATGAAGATTGGGCAAATGCAGTACATACCTGTAGAAGAATTATTAAAGAGGTTGCTGATTCTCTTTATCCACCATCAGACGAGCCTATTTCACTGTCTGGGGGAAAAATCATTAAAATTGGTGAAGATCAATATATAAATCGATTAATACAATATATTGATAGTAAGTCAACAAGTGAAAAATTTTCGTCCATTGTTGGATCACATTTAAAATTTATTGGTGAAAGGTTAGATGGTGTGCACGAGGCTGCAAACAAAGGAACTCATGCAGAAGTGACGCTCGATGAAGCAGAAAGGTACATTATCTATACTTATTTAGTTATCGGTGATATTTTATCTCTTTAAATTCAAGAAATGCAGTCATTTGGTAGATAACTATTAATTATGTAACCCCACCACAATTAAATATGTTCTAACGTGATTTAAGGAAAGGTCAAGGCAGATTGAAAGCCTTGGCCATTACTACAAATTTAATGATCATTATAAGTGATCAAAATTGAGGTGATAACAATGATTAAATCTAATTTAAAGCCCATAATAGACCAAAGAAAGATCAGTATCCGGAAACTTTCCAGGGATATTGATCACGAGTATCCGACTGTTAGAAAGCTTTACAATGACGAAATGGAGCGGTATCCAAGAGAGCTGTTAGATAAAGTCTGTACATACCTAAACATCAAGTTGCAGGAATTGCTGATATTCGAAAAAGGTCATAATCATATCGATCGCTTAGGATGAAAATGGTATACTAAAGTTACAAGGATAGGAAGTAATTACAAGTTTTCTAGGTCTACATAAAATCGTACTTTTATAGAAAAGGTGAATAGTCGATGAAGAAAAAACTACAGGTTTTCATCTCCTCAACATATACTGATTTAATTGAAGAAAGGCAAGCTGCTGTTGAAGCGGTACTTAACTCAGGACATATTCCAGCAGGAATGGAGCTATTTAAAGCTGGAGACAGATCTCAGAAAGAAACTATTAAACGTTGGATTGATGAATCAGATGTCTATATGTTGATTCTAGGCGGTAGGTATGGATCCATGGATGAAGAAACAAACAAAAGTTATACTCATTGGGAATACGATTATGCAGATACTGCAGGTAAACCAAGATTTGCAATTGTAATTGATGATGGGACTCTGGAACAAAAAGTTAGAGAAAACGGAATAGATGTATTAGAAAGAGAGAATTATCAAGCCTATAAAGACTTTAGAAAGACTGTTCTGAGCAAATTATCAAAGTTTTACAAAGATACTAAAGATATTAAACTTGCTATTTATGAATCAATTAAAGAGTATGAAAAAGATGACACTTTAATTGGGTGGATATCTGGTGAAGAATTTAACAATTTAGCAACTTTACAAAAAGAGCAGGCCAAACTTTTAATTGAAAACAAAAGAATTAATGAGGAATTATTAAAGTTAAAAGAGCAGGCTAATGCAGAGGAGAAGGTAGGTAGGTTTACTTACCATGAATTGAAAAATTATTTAGCTATAACATTATTAGATATTCCCGATTATGCACTAGAGGATAGAGAAAGCCGAGTAATATCCTTGCTTTCTGCTCTAAAAAAATTTCGTAACACATTATCGTTGGGTATTGTTAACAATGGCACTCTTAAAAACAATAAAAAATTTTTGTATTATAGACTAGCTCCTAAATTGTTAAGTTTTGGACTGGTTGAAAAAGTAGGATCTGGTGGCTCATTTCAGAGAATTCAACTTTCAAAAGCAGGGAACGAATTCTTAGCGAAAATGGAGTTAGAAAAGTTTCGTGAGAGTGTAAGTTAAAATAAAATCAATCTTTTATGGAAATGAGGTACTCAACTGTTGTCTAAGGAATACAAACCAATCCAGGGTATGAGGGATTATATGAGATAGCAATGGACGGATCGGTTAGAAGCTTGGAGCGATTCGGGATAGACGGCAGGCGTCTTAAAGGTAAAGATAAAACGCTATATGAAAAACCTAATGGTTATCCTTCTGTAAAGTTGACGAAGGGCGGAAAGACTATTAGCAACAATATTAAGTATCTAATAGATAAAATATTCAAATATAACCAATCTTATAACGAAAGGTGAATTTTCATGAATAAAAGATTGCAAGTATTTATATCCTCAACATATACTGATTTAACTGAAGAAAGACAGGCTGCAGTTGCAGCTGTCCTTAATGCTGGACACATACCCGCTGGTATGGAATTGTTTAAATCCGGTGATCAGTCACAAAAAGAGACAATAAAAAATTGGATTGATGAATCGGATGTTTATATGTTAATTCTTGGTGGTAGATATGGATCGATTGATGAAGAAACAAATAAGAGTTATACGCATTGGGAGTATGATTATGCAGAGAGTGTAGGAAAACCTAGATTTTCAATTGTAATTAGTGATGAAGCTCTGGATAAAAAAGTAAAAGAAAAAGGGCAAGATGTTATTGAAAGAGAACATTATAGTGAGTATAGACAATTTAAAGATACAGTATTAAGTAAAGTATCAAAATTTTATAGTGACACAAAAGATATTGAGTTAGCAGTGTTTGCATCGCTCAAAGAATATGAGAAAGATGAAAAGCTTGTAGGCTGGGTGTCTGGAAATGAAGTTGAAAGTTTAAAGAAAGTTAAAGAAGAAAATTACTCCCTTCTTAAAGAGAACTCAATTATCAAGGAAAAACTTGCTAAATTAGAAAAGAAATTCACAAAAGAAAATGAATTTGATGGATATTCATATAAAGATATTTTAACTTATTTAAATAATATAAAATTGAGTCTTCCTGATATAAATTATTACGAAGAAGTTAAGAACAGAGAACAATCTCTATTTAAGCTTTTTTATGTACATAGAAGCAATTTTACAATTGGAGTTGAAAATAGCGGTAATATGAGAGAATATGAAAGATTTTTATTTTTTGATGTTGCTCCAAAACTCATCCCGTTTAATCTTCTTGAAAAAACCAAGGTAGCTGCAAAGCCTTACCAAAGAATACAATTGTCAAAAAACGGTCAAAAATTTATTGCTAAATACGAGATGGAAAACTTAATAAAGTAAATGAACTACGATTTTAAAGGGAAATGTGAAACAAGTGGAGGTGTTGATTTGAGCATCAATCAAAAAGCGTTAGACAGTTACGCTTATACATTGGCATTTTCAAGTTTGTCATATGGTCTAATCTTTGGTCTGTATATGTTTGCTTACTCTGGTTTTATGACAATCGCATTAGTCACTATTGGCATCATAGGATTTTATGCTTTAATCACTTACTTGGTATTTGCTGTCCCTTTGCAAGTGTGGCTTAGAAGAAGGCCCAGAAAATTTAGTTTGAACAATTTTTTAATTTATATTGCAGTAGCCTTTTTAGCTGTGTTTTTGTTCTGGACTGTTGATTATCCGCCAAATTCTCTTACTGTATTCAGAAGCTTAAATTATTACATTATGAGTATTGTTGCAGGTCTTATTTATTGGTTTTGGGACTCCATATTCCTACGAAATTAACACATTAAGTTAAATCATGAATTTCACACCGTTTACAACAAGTAAGAAGGCTGCTGATCCAAACAGTAAATATCCGGACAGTTTTTGTTTGCTTAATATCGCTTCAACTCCGACTAATGATAAAAGGGCGGCAACAAATAATTGCAAAACAATCAACAATAATTCATTTTGATTGAACAATGAGTATACGCACAAGACTAATGCAATGCAAGAAACCGAAATTTTTGCAACTTTTAGCAAAGGTATCACTCCTTATGCGGTCATGAATTAACCTTAACACGATTACGCGTCTTAATCCGAGAGCATAAAGAATCAAGATAAAAGAAGTGTTTTAAACAAAAAGAGCATTAAACTAAATGCTCTTTTTCATACCGCATCGCCGACATTCACGCAAGAATATTCCACTCTTCACAGAGCTTTTGAACAAAGTGTAATCACAATTGTCGCAGTGGCCGTTACAAAATTATTTAAAAGAGGTTGATTTATGCCTTTGCTTGATTATTTTTATGTGCTGCAGTTTGAAAATAAGGAATACTTCAAATCATTTAAGTTAGATGAGGACGGTTATATGACATCTAACGACCTCCACCGGGCTTCTAAATTGCAAACAATGTATGAAGTCATTGAGGTAGCCAGTGAGCTTAAAACAAGATGTAATGTGCAATGTGAGGTAAGGGAAATCCAAGTCGTAAAGCGTTAGGAGTAATAGTTGTGTGACAACTTTCATGCAAGATTTATAAGAAGCAATTAATTTGGAATAAAAAATAGGAGACAAAGGGATGAAGAGAAGTTTAATAAACAGGAAGATAGATAAGGATATACAAAAAGAATTTAATGCAATTGGAAGGTTAATGGATTCGTTTGTAGATTATGGAGATATTATGTATAAACGGCTATATGACGAGTGTGGTGATAATGAGCTTAATGCACCTCTATTTACTCTTTTAGCCCACATATTAAATATGGTGGATGGAGCAGCCATTATGAGTAAAAAAGGTGCTTCAGAAGGAATGATACCACTATGTAGATCGATGTTCGAAGCAGCACTGTACTTTGAGTATATGTACACAGAACCGAAAGATAAGGGGGTTATAGCTTATCAGGTTCACAGCTGTTACCAGGAAATCAAATTAAGAGAAATGTTCGATTCAAGTACCAATAGTGGGAAAAAACACAGAGAAATCTTCACGAATGAATTTCCTAACTTTGATGAGGTACAGAGTATACCTGTGTCAGAATCGTGTAAGCATTTATATAATTTTTTGAAGAAAAAAGAGGTTCAAAATGTTAAAGATGCGTGGGATAAGAAAAAACCAAAAAATTGGTACTCACTTTATAGTAATCTGAGGAATTTAAGAGACCTTGCCAAATATTTAAATGCTGAAGCACGTTATGTCTTCTTATATAAGCGAGCATCAGAATTTATACATGCAGGGGCAACTATGAAAAATATTAAAGTAGGAAATGATGCTGGGGGGATATCACTAAGGAATTTTGAAGAAGTGCCATTTTACAGTTCAATGACCTTCACTATTATAACAGAAATTTTTATGTTAATTGGAAAAGAGGAATTTGCCTTTTGGTATATAAACAATGCGAAAAAGCAGGTTGAGAGAACATCTAGGTTGAATATTAATGTTGAGTATGAAATAGCAAAGCTTTAAAAATAGGATAGTAAGATAATCATTTTATTTCATAGCGAGGTTGTATATATGGGGCAGGATGGAGGAAAGTTAGTATTTAAAAGTTCAAGGCATGCTGATATAGCAGGAAAATTTGGTGAACAAATGATTCTTTTTTATTTATCCAGCAAGGGGTTTGAGTGTGTGAAATTTGATTATGTGGGGATTGATATCTTTGCTAGAAGTGAAGAGGGTGAAAACTGGGGAATATCAGTTAAATTTAAATCTCTAGTTGACGGAAAGCCCAGCATTGGAATTACTCAGAAAGCTCTTGAATCAGCTGAAAAAGCCTGTGAAAGATTAGGTTTCAAACCATTTATAGCTACAGTTTTTGAAAGAGGAGCAGACTTAATTGTCTTTTTTTGTTCAATAGAAATTTTTAAAAATATTGCAAATAAAAGTAAAATGAAGTATAGGCTAGATCTTAGAGAAGAGTCATGGAAAAGGTATAAATCTAATCCACATCTACAATTCTTCTGTTACACAAGGAACAATTTAAAAAGTAAATGGTTTGAATAAAATTTAAGGAAGAATATAAATTGGTTGTTAAAGAAATTGTAGATCTTTTAAAAGGGGGGACCCAACAGTTAGTAGGTTATATTATTTTTAGCCTGTTAGGAATCATAGTGTTTCAATTTGATTCATTTAGGGATATGAAGGTTAGTGAACCTTCATTAATTTTAATATTGTTATGCTTAGGCGCATTTAGTATGTTAATTTCTGTTCTTGGGATAAATTATTTAAACAACCTTGTTGCAAATAAAAAAGAAAAGAAGGAGAAAGAAAATCAGATATCATACCTTCATAATTTAACAAAAAAAGAAAAGAGTATACTTGGGGAGTTTATTTGGAATAAGTCTAAATGGCTCCCTTTACATAATGCAAATGGATCAGTTAAAAAACTAGAGAGCATGCAATTAATTCGTCAAATAAGTGAGCATCCTTTTGAGGAATCAAAATATGCATTCATAATAGAAGATTGGGTATATGAATATTTAAATGCAAACAAAGAATTATACTGGGTGTCAGCAAGTGAAATCTTTAAATGATAAAAAACGGAGAGTTCTGGAAATGAAAAATAATAATATTGACATGAGCAGTTTTATTCAAGGGGTTAAAAGCATAGAAGAATCAACAGAAACTATACATACTGCAATATCAAAATCAATTCAGCCACTGGTTAACCTATCTATAAGTATTAGAGAACACTTTAAACGCCCAGAAATACAAGAATCATTGACTAGAATAGCAGAAGGATTTATCGAAACAAAAGAGGACATTAAAAATTATAAAAAGGTGATATTTCTTCTGGGGTATCCACCTAGTGAAAGTACAGATATTCTTTTAATGCGACAAATAGGTCGTGAATATGTTGAAAATGGTGAATCTAATTTAAAAAGTATTATAGATGACATCATGAAAGACCATTACAATGCTCAAAGAATTGATGAAATTAAAAGGCATTGGGAAAATTATAGTCTTTTAAAAGAAAGACTGCCTTTATTAAGACAATCGTTAAATGCACATAATCTCGGAATGTTTGCTATATCCGTCCCCTCTATTCTGTCACAAATGGAAGGTATAGTAATAGATGGTTTTGATATTAAACAGAGAGTAACCGGCTCGAAATTTAAAAAGCTTTTAAAAATTTTATTTAATATTGAAGATGACGAGGATAGTAAAGGTGATGAAAATCCGTTCAACTTTGATAATATCATTGGAAAGTTTTATTTAAATTTTATATTGGAACAGTTTCAACATGGACAAGAAAATCTTTCAGATGTTAGTCGCCATGCGATTCTACATGGAGGAGCTAAACCGACTATGTATGCTAAAGAAGAAATTTCATTGAAAATGATAATGATGATGGATAACTTACTTTATAGAATCAATAATTTAACACAAGAAAAGAAAAATGAGGCTCATGTTATTTTAAGTTAATTTATGTTCTATATAACGGTTGAGTACGGTTTTATACTGTACTCAATAACTGAATAAAATAAGAATTTTAAAGATATTTATTTTGAATTGGAGGCTCGGTTACATTCCCAGTTACCCTGATTGTCAATTCTTATTTTTCTTTTTCAGAGTCCATTCAAATAACAATCTTGCAACTTCTTTGTAAAACTGATCTAAGCTATCATCCTCAAATTTTTGGTCAATAATTCTAATTGAGCAGTTCTTTCTTAGTAGAACCTTAATTGTTTTCTTCTTCAGTTCTTCATATTCTTCATAAATTTGCTTCCCTTCATTAGACAAGCGGCAGCTACAATGATTTCACAATCTCTAATGTATATCTCCTTTATACGAAATGGTCCGAATGGGGATTTATTACAAATATTACTCCATCTGAATTAGAAACAATAATTGTGATTCTGCGAAAAAAGGATCAGGATATGGCGGAAGAAGACCACTTATAATGTGTTTCTAGGAATTTGTAATTAAATTACAAATACTTTTAATATTCGCTCATGAATTCGTGGTATTATACTGAAGGGGACGATCAAAAGCTTTGGCGTTAGTAATGAAGAATGTTTTAAATATATACGGGTGCTACCTCAAAGTCGGAAAAAAATATTATAGGAGGTAATCATATGTTTAAGTTTAAAAAGAATTTCTTAGTTGGATTATCGGCAGCTTTAATGAGTATTAGCTTGTTTTCGGCAACCGCCTCTGCAGCTAGCACAGACTACTGGCAAAATTGGACTGATGGGGGCGGTATAGTAAACGCTGTCAATGGGTCTGGCGGGAATTACAGTGTTAATTGGTCTAATACCGGAAATTTCGTTGTTGGTAAGGGTTGGACTACAGGTTCGCCATTTAGGACAATAAACTATAATGCCGGAGTTTGGGCGCCGAATGGCAATGGGTATTTGACTTTATATGGCTGGACGAGATCGCCCCTCATAGAATATTATGTGGTGGATTCATGGGGTACTTATAGACCTACCGGAACGTATAAAGGTACTGTAAAGAGTGATGGAGGTACATATGACATATATACAACTACACGTTATAACGCACCTTCCATTGATGGTGATCGCACTACTTTTACGCAGTACTGGAGTGTTCGCCAGACGAAGAGACCAACTGGAAGCAATGCTACAATCACTTTCAGCAATCATGTGAACGCATGGAAGAGTCATGGAATGAATCTGGGCAGTAATTGGGCTTACCAAGTCTTGGCGACAGAAGGATATCAAAGTAGTGGAAGTTCTAACGTAACAGTGTGGTAACAGATCATCTTTAATCAGGGGTAGCTAACGGGCTGCTGATCGTTCCTTGAGAAGTTTTATAATCAATGATTATTAAAATCGTTAGTAATGGTTAAAGGTCGTTTTCTACTAGGTGAACGGCCTTGGCGTGCTGGAGGTAGGGTATTCTCCATCACTTTATACTAGGTAGGACTGTTAAGAACAGAGCAGGTTAGTTCCAAAAAGAACCCAACTTTAGGATACCCTTAGAGGATTGTATCAGATCGAACCAAGTTTTTTAATGTGACTAGTTATGTAAATTAAGAAAGAACCTGGTGAAATTGCCCAGGTTCTTTTTATATTGCACAAAAACAGACACGGTGATATAATCACACTACGTGCGCTTTCTGGTTAAAAAGTTATAGATATCCATCTTATAATTTTATTATATCCTGCTAGGAAGCTCTTGTCAATATTTTTTTGAAGGGGAGATGTAGAATGAGTTCTTTGGTTCTCGGTTTACATGAAATTGAAAAAACACAGTTTTCGCTCGTTGGAGGAAAAGGGTTACATTTAGGGGAATTATCAAAAATTCAAGGTATACAAGTACCAGAAGGATTTTGTGTCACAACAGTAGGATATCTAAAAGCCATCGAACAAAACGAAACGTTACAAGTGTTGTTGGATCAGTTGGCGATGCTAAAAGTTGAGGACCGAGATCAGATTGGTAACATCAGCCGGAAGATTCGGCAAATCATTATGGAAGTAGACATTCCTTCCGATGTTGTGAAAGCAGTGGCTCACTATCTCTCCCAGTTCGGCGAGGAACATGCCTATGCCGTGCGTTCTAGTGCAACTGCTGAAGATTTACCACATGCTTCTTTTGCCGGTCAACAAGACACCTATTTAAATATTATCGGCGTCGATGCAATCTTGCAGCATATCAGTAAATGCTGGGCGTCCCTATTTACGGATCGCGCGGTTATTTACCGTATGCAAAATGGATTTGGCCACAGCCAAGTTTATTTATCCGTTATCGTTCAAAGGATGGTTTTTCCTCAGGCTTCAGGGATTTTATTTACCGCTGATCCGATTACCTCCAACCGAAAGGTGTTATCCATAGATGCCGGTTTTGGACTTGGTGAAGCACTGGTTTCCGGATTGGTATCTGCCGATTGTTATAAAGTACAGGATGGGCAAATCATCGATAAGAGAATAGCAACTAAAAAATTGGCTATCTACGGACGAAAAGAAGGCGGAACAGAAACACATCAGATCGATTCTGATCAGCAAAAGGCTCAAACACTGACTGATGAACAAATTTTACAGCTGGAACGCATTGGAAGACAGATCGAAGCTCATTTCGGCCAGCCGCAAGATATCGAATGGTGTTTGGCCCGCGATACTTTTTATATTGTACAGAGTCGTCCAATCACTACTTTATTCCCCATCCCTGAAGCGAGTGACCAAGAAAATCACGTCTATATTTCTGTTGGTCATCAACAAATGATGACGGATCCCATAAAACCACTAGGATTGTCTTTTTTTCTGTTGACGACTGCTGCACCCATGCGTAAAGCCGGTGGAAGGCTATTTGTTGATGTCACACATCATCTGGCATCCCCTGACAGCAGAGAAGTTTTCTTAAAAGGCATGGGGCAGCACGATCAGCTCTTAAAAGACGCACTTATGACCATAATAAGGCGACGAGATTTCATAAAGTCGATACCAAATGATAAAACAGCACCAAATCCCAGCAGAGGCAATGCAGATATGCCGGCTCAAGTTGAAAACGATCCGACAATCGTGTCTGATTTGATTGAGAGCAGTCAAACATCGATAGAAGAGTTAAAACAAAACATCCAAACGAAATCAGGATCAGATTTATTTCGTTTTATTCTGGAAGATATCCAGGAATTAAAGAAGATTTTATTTAACTCAGAAAGTTCTGTTGTGATTCGAACTGCTATGAATGCTTCATTATGGATTAACGAAAAAATGAACGAGTGGTTAGGTGAAAAAAACGCAGCAGATACGCTTTCTCAATCTGTACCCCATAATATTACTTCAGAAATGGGTCTTGCGCTATTAGACGTCGCAGATGTGATTCGTCCTTATCCAGAGGTAATTGATTACTTACAACATGTAAAAGATGATAATTTTTTGGATGAACTGGCTAAGTTTGATGGCGGAAGCAAAACCCGAGACGCGATCTATGATTATCTCAGCAAATACGGAATGCGATGTACCGGAGAAATTGATATTACAAGAACTCGATGGAGCGAAAAACCAACTACACTTATCCCAATGATTCTTAATAATATCAATAACAGTGAGCCTAATGCCAGCCATCGGAAATTTGAGCAAGGGCGACAGGAAGCTTTGAAGAAAGAACAAGAGTTATTAGATCGATTGAAGCAATTACCGGATGGTGAACAAAAAGCCAAAGAAACAAAACGAATGATAGATATCATCCGGAATTTCAGCGGGTTTAGGGAATATCCAAAATACGGCATGGTTAATCGGTACTTCGTTTATAAGCAGGCTTTACTGAAAGAAGCCGAACAACTCATAGAAGCGGGCATTATTCATGAAAAAGAAGATATATACTATCTCACTTTTGAAGAACTTCACGAAGTCGTACGCACACATAAACTGGATTATCAAATCATCAGCGCACGAAAAGCCGAGTACACATTATATGAAAAACTATCTCCACCACGTGTTATCACGTCTGATGGTGAAATCGTTACAGGTGAGTATAAACGAGAAAATCTCCCAGCCGGAGCGATTGTAGGTCTACCTGTTTCCTCCGGAGTGATAGAGGGGCGAGCGCGTGTCATTTTAAACATGGAAGATGCTGATTTAGAAGATGGAGATATATTAGTTACCTCCTTTACCGATCCAAGCTGGACACCATTGTTTGTATCCATAAAAGGCCTAGTCACCGAAGTTGGGGGTCTGATGACCCATGGAGCTGTTATAGCCCGTGAATATGGCTTACCTGCAGTTGTTGGCGTTGAAAATGCTGCCAAGCTGATAAAAGATGGGCAACGAATTCGCGTTCACGGTACAGAAGGCTACATTGAAATCTTATAATGTCTGATGTGTGTAGAGAGCCATCAGATATCCCCCCATCAGCCCTAACTAGAAGTTGGGAGGCTGCATTTGTACCGAATTAAGTTCCCGTTGAACTAACGAAGATCGATAGCACATTAAGAAAAGCTGGAACCTCTTGGAGGAGGTCTGGCTTTTCTATATAAAATTGGCGTAGTGTGCAAAAGCCGCATTTTGCGGGCGGCGCTTCTTTAAAGTGAATTTTTTATTACCAGCATTTAAAACCAAACTTTAGATTTTGTTCGTGTCAAAGAGAACTGGAGAATTTGATAGGGGACCACATAGAAAGAAATACCTAAAACAAGAGAAAAAGGAGCTAAAAAGCTCCTTTATAAATTTAAACAACTTTTGTATAAATAGCCGTGTAAAACCCGATTGAGTAATCAAAATAATGACGTGTAAGCGTATAAGTATAACCGTTGTATTCTATTGTTGGCTGGAAGTCCATTGGCAGAGGACTAATGCGGTATATAGTGTCATAATCATATTCACCACTTTTTACTGCAACCTCAGACGAAGTGCCAGCAGCCAATGCGGGAACCGCGGATATGAGCATGCCAAAGGATAAAGCAGAACTCAATAAGATTTTCCTAATCTTCAATTACATCAACTCCATTTACAATTTATACATATATTATGTTGTAATTGGAAGTTATTTTGGAAGTGAATAATGGATCATAAAAAAAGTAAAAATCTCGATTTTAATGGAAGTTGCGATAGTAAACGACAGTAAGGATAAGTATATTTATGCTGGAATCCAGAAAGAAGCGGCATGCAATAATGAGTTTGATAGCGGAATAAGAGTAAGGGTATGGTTCGAAGGCAACCACATACAAACATTTGAGAAAGAACAAAAAGAAGTAGATCCGTTTGGTGAATGTCCCTGTTGTTTATTTTAAAGGTCAAAAAGAGTTTAAAATGGCCGATGTGGCCCAAGAGCAGCTTAGAAATAAGCTTAAACAAATAATCCTCCCACAAAGGGAGGATTACTATTACATATTAACTAAAGTGTAAGTCAATGAAACAATGAATAAAAAATACGAAATATAAGATATTGCTTTTGAAGAACTTGTTTGATGTATTTGGAATGTATAGATAAGTGCAAAACCCAAGAAAAAAACTGTTA
Organism: Bacillus sp. PS95; assembly: GCF_037963565.1. Classification (NCBI taxonomy): domain Bacteria; kingdom Bacillati; phylum Bacillota; class Bacilli; order Caryophanales; family Bacillaceae; genus Bacillus; species Bacillus sp. PS95. The sequence continues at coordinate 2,099,117 of NZ_CP150160.1, read as the reverse complement.
CAAACCAAGAAGTGTATTGTGGAAAGATGGCGACCGCCAATACCATGATTGTTGAAAAAATAAATGAAGAGTAATGAGTTACTTAATGATCATCATTCAAAGAAATCACCTCTACGAATTTTTACCCGATTTAGTCTGTGTATTAACAGCTTGTAAAAGATTCAATATGAGAAAATGAAGAAGTTTCTGGATAGATTTACACTACAGTTTATTGATATGTAGTTATGGAGTGAGATTGTTTAACATGACGGGAGGGAGAAAGGTTGCCGAAAATCGGAGTAAGCTTGATAGTGCTCATTATTTTCCTTGCAGGCTGCAAAAATGAACAACACGGAGAAGAAACAAAGATGCAGAGCCTAGTAGGCTATGTCGTGCTTAAAGACAATGAAAGGGCAATTCTCATTACCGATACAAAAGCTCCAGGAAAAGAAGATTACAATCTTTCTGAAGGACAACTTATGAACAAGTTTAAAAATAACATAGTAATTGTAGGATTAAGTGAGATTGATAACACAGATGATCTCAAAAGAGGTGAAAAAATAAAAGTGTGGTTCCATACACGAAAAGAGTCAAATCCACCAAGTGCAACGATACAAAAATATGAATTATTATAAAAAAATTGTTGAATTCTCATATAGATAACCTCTGAGACAACAAATGTTGTTCTATTGCATTGAAACTGCCAGTGACCAATATCAAGTTCAGTTATGTTAATTCAAGTGGTTTGATATGTTAGTGTCTTCGAACGAGACGAAATATTGGAAGTGAGTCCGGATATTCATGAGTATTACAAATTGGTCACAGAATAAGAGACTTAAGAGAGTTGTCTGCATTGTATGTTCACTTGTATCTTTATAATGGCTTGCACTAAGGAGTATATTCTTGGAAGAAAAGAAAACGGATTTTAGGGTGCTTAGTCTTAATTCTTGTCAGATTCAAACTTTACTTGTTCCATAAAATGAAAACTTGCCGTTAATTATAATAATGTTTAATTTTGTGGTGTTTAAATATATGATTCTAGAGGTCTTATGAAAGAACCGTTCATCAAAAAATGAACGGTAGGGGTTAAAAAAGTAATGTCTTTTCCTTTGTGGCAAAAGGCTAAACATTTATTTGAGATCGTTAAGGACGACTTTTGCAGCCTCAGCGATAAGAGCATTATTATAATTAGCATCTTTCGTAAAGCGGTTTGACAGAATTGCCACAACAATAGGAGCTCTGTTTGGCGGCCAAACGATAGCAATGTCGTTTCGTGTCCCATAACTTCCGGCTCCGGATTTATCGCCGACTTCCCATCCTATTGGAGCGCCTGCCCGAATCAGTTCGTCACCAGTAGCATTGCCTCGCATCCAATCGGTTAAGATCGTGCGTTTGTCAGTCGTGAGAGTGTTATCTAAAGTGAAAGCTTTAAGATCGGTTGCCAGTGCTTTTGCGGTGCTGGTGTCACGAATATCACCAGGAATCGCAGAGTTTAGATCCGTCTCGAATCGTTTAGCTTTCGTTACTTGATCCCCAACCTGTTTCAGTGACTTTTCAAAACCTTTAGGGCCGCCAAGCTGTTGCAACAAGATGTTCCCAGCGGTATTATCGCTGTAACGGATAGCCGCTTCCGAGATTTCTTTTAGGCTCATGCCTGTATCTAGGTGTTTCTCTGTGACTGGAGAATATGTAACAAGATCGTCCTTGCTGTAGTGGATGACTTCATTAAGTTTTTCAATTGAGTTTTTCTTCAGGACAGCAGCTGCGGCTAGAACTTTATAGGTTGATGCGTAAGCAAATCGTTCATTCGGCCGATAGGCGATTGTCTTGTTTGAACCTGTATCAATTGCATAAACACCAAGCCTGGCATCAAATTTTTTCTCAAGTTGAACTAATTTTTTATTCGTTATACAGCTTGCCATGTTTGTGTCTTCTATGGATTTTGCTTCGGCATGCGTTGAGCTGTAAAAAGGTGTGAAACCAGTAATGCTTAAACATAAAAGCCCAACACATATTCCGAATTTTATTGACGCTTTATTTTTCAACTTCATCAAGCCTCCTCATTCAAATGATTTTGTATTACCTTTGAAATGTTTCCCATGACAGTTAGTGTAACAAACCCCTTTGCGCTAGTAAACATAGAATCAATTGATCTTATATTTTTAATAAGTTGGGAGAACAAGGGCAATTGCCCACCTACATGGTATTATATAAGAATAGGCGATTACATATGAAACAACAAAAAAGCTGAAAATGGCTGTCAGCGAGGTCATCTATTAGAAGGCTTTATCAATTGTGATTGGAGTGTTATTGGATGCAAACGAGAAAAGTTTATCTCTACGTATTTCACACAATGTCAGACTGGGAATATGGATATTTAATTGCTGAACTAAACTCAGGGAGATATTTTAAACAGGATGCAGCATCTTTAAAAGTAGTTACAGTAGGGGCTAATAAAGAAATGATAACTACGTTGGGCGGATTAAGCATAAAACCAGATATTTCTCTTGATGAGTGTACTCTTGAGAGTCAAGATCTTATCATTTTACCCGGAGGAAACACTTGGGGAGAAGATATTCATCAGCCGATCTTGAAAAAAGTTGGCGACGCTTTAAAGCTTGGCACGACTATTGCTGCGATTTGTGGTGCAACCTTGGGCCTCGCGAATGAAGGATACTTAAATTCGAGAAAGCACACAAGCAATGACCTAGAGTATATGAAAAAGGTCTGCCCTAATTACAAAGGAGAAACACTATATGAAAAGGAACCTGCAGTATCTGATGAAAATTTGGTTACTGCATCAGGAATTGCTCCTCTGGAATTTGCGGTAGAAGTATTGAAAAAATTAGAAGTATTTGCACCAGATACATTGCGTTCATGGTATAAGCTGAATAAGACTTATAAGCCTGAATACTTCTTTGAGCTAATGAATACAATAAATCGATAGAAAACACTTTAGCAGTTTTTTGTAGTGCTCCTGAACTTATGGGAGCATTTTTTATATGTGTCTAGGAGCTATATAAAGAAATGCAGAAACTTTTAAAAAGAATATAGATTGGTAAGCCTTATTTCGAATAGAGTTTGATTTGGGTTAAAACTGTTCTTATTAAGGCTCATTTCATGGTGCTAAAGATTCATTTGGAGAAGACTGTCTTGATCAGAAAAGACCCTTCCAATATATTGAAGTAAAAAGATATTGGGAGGAACTCTTTTGAAAAAGATGTTGATGTTAGCTTTTACATTTCTTTTGGCTTTGACTATCCATGTAGGGGAAGCTTCGGCCGTTATCGTGAAAGATGAGGAGAAAGTGAGTTTTACAATGACAGAGAATGAAAAATGGTTTATGAAGTCTGATGACCTAAATTCAAACCATTGGATATCTCACTTTGGGTACAGATTCACCATTTTCGATACTGAAGGATGTACAATTAACGCAAGAATCATGCGAATGACTTTGTCAGGATATGAAATAACCGTTAGTGAAAAAAACTTCTCAGGGGATCATTTTGATTTGAGTGCAACTGATCGAGTTGAGACGATGCCTTATAAGACTCATTATTTGATTTTGACAAAAGATCCAGATTGCGGAGATGTTAAAGTAAAAGGTCTATACGGTTTTCAGTTTGATCAGCCAGAATGGTAATAAAAAAGAATCTAGATTCTCACCGGCCTGAACGCCAGCCAAGCTAATGTCTCACATGCAGACACTAGCTTTTTTCATTGTTTAATAGGCTGTCGTCAGGATTCTAGAAGACTTTCTCATAATAGTCGTCTCCTGTCACATGAAGCCCAAATGACAGGGGAAATGTATATCATTCACACTTTCCGTCGTGAAAATGTAAATGTATTCATAAAAATCCCGCAGCATATCAGCAGTGCGCCGAGGATAATGTTGATGGTGATCTGTTCGTGCAATTGCAGCCATCCAAAGAATAGGGCTAATACGGGAACAAACATTAATGCCATGGATGCTTTTGACGCTTCGATTTGATTGAGCACCCAAAACCATACGACAAAGGTAAAGCCGGTGGAAAGCAAGCCATTAAACAGCAATGACCACACCGCTTGATATGTCCACTCGGCTGAAGGGACCGGCTCAAATATAAAGGAAAACACCAATAACATGACGGCTCCCATCATAAGGTGCCAGGCATTCATGTGAATAATATTGATATGCTTGAATTGTAGCTTGCTGAACACATTCGCGATTCCCCAGCTAAGCGCTGCCGCAAGGACGCACAGCTCCCCAAATAAAGCGCTTTGATCGATATTGAGCATTTCCTTTCCAAATATAAATAACAGTCCGAAGAGGCCGCAGACCAGTCCCATCGTTTTATACACATTCATTTTCTCGTTTAATGTAAAATGGCTGATCACCGTAACAAATATAGGCATTGTATATACCAAAACAGAGGTTTTCCCTGAATCGACAAACTGCATTCCATACGTCAAGATCCCCATATAGCCCAGCCCCATCAAGAGGCTCATGATGATATAGCTTTTGAGATGTTCTTTTTTAATTGAAAGCTTTTTTCTTTGAATGAAGAGAATGAGAAATAAAGGAACCGCTCCGATGAACAGGCGCAAACCCGAAAATAAAAGCGGGGGGATGTCATGAATTCCTACTTTCATCGCAACCCAAGTATAACCCCAAATAAGTGTGACAGATATGATTCCCAGCATAACTTTTACCATAATGAAGCCGCCTTTCTTGTTTAAATATCGTGCTGGTTTCTATCATATGTTACATTTATGTATAACTGAAATACATTTTTATTATTGGGGGTATAACCAAATGGTTATGAATATGAACCATCTTCACATATTTGTAAAAGTCGGGGAGAAATTGAATATTACAGAAGCGGCAAAAGAATTGTTCATCTCTCAGCCGGCGGTAAGCAAAGCGATAAAAAACCTGGAGAGCTCACTGCAGCTCAAATTATTGATCAGGGATAAACATCATGGTTTAATGCTGACTGACATCGGAAAAGAAATATTGCTGCTTGCGAGGCAAATGAAGGGAATTGAAAGCAAAATATATCAAGTAGCCAACCGGGAAAACAAGCTGTTAAACGGGAAGGTGAAAATCGGTTCATTTCCTGCAGTTTCAACAAATATCATGCCACAGGCGATTGCTGCATTCAGATCAAACTACCCGCTGATCCGCATAGAATTGATCGAAGGAACCTCTGACCAAATAAAAGGATGGGTTGAGGATCGGACGGTTGATATCGGGATCGCAGCATCTCCATTTGAACCATTTGAAAATCAGCTGCTGTGTAACGACTATATGGTGGCCGTCATCCCGCCGCAGCGTAACGAATTAAAACTTGAAAAGCATGTCGACCTTGAAACATATCAAGATGACCTCATTTTTTGTAAAGGCGGTCATGAAATCGCGATGTCAAACGCATTTTCGCAATACAACATCGAATTAAAGGAAAACTTGACTGTGCAAAATGCCGAAACCTTGATTAATATGGTCAAAAATAACTTGGGCATCGGCATCATTTCAAACTTTACACTTTCATCCATCCCGCATCAATTGATTAAAAAGGACATCTTTCCTAGGGTCACACGCGATATTGGCGTCATCGCACATTCATTTGAAGAGATAACGCCGGCGGCGCATGAGTTTGTCAAGGTGTTGAAAGCAGTTGTAATCTGAATCAGTTATCGTGTTGCGATGAAATTGAAGAAGATGAATACTCACCGGCAGAGTTACATAAAAGAAAAAAGCAACCATTTGAACGTTGCTTTTCACTCTATTTGGGACCTTGTATGCTAAGAAAAAGATTCCTCCATCTCTGCCTTTGTGGGACTCTGCTCCTTAACTTGTTTTAATGATGCTACTATAAGAAAGCTAACAATCACTAGCAAGAGCCATGAACTTACCTTTCCAAGGTGTACAAGACTCCATGTATCGAGTTGGTTTGGATATTTCCAAGCTCCAAAAAACGTAGCGATATTTTCCGCTATCCATATAAAAAATCCGATGAGTACAAAAGAAAGTGCGAGCGGCATACGGTAACGAGCTCCATTCACCTCGTATGTAACCCATGTTTGCCAAAAGACAATGATGACAAGCCCAGATAACCACCATCGAAAGTCTATAGAAAAATGGTGGGTGAAAAAATTCAAATAAATCGCTGTGGCAAGCGGAACAACTGCAAAAAAAGGCGGCCACTTAACCAGTTCAACCTTAAGCCTTCTCCATGCCTGGCACAAATAACTGGCTACACTTGCGTACATAAAACCGCTATACAAAGGTACTCCAAATATTTTGGAGTATCCTTCTTCTGGATAAGACCAGGAGCCCATATGGACTTTAAAAAGTTCCAGAGCAAGCCCAATAAGGTGGAATAATGTGATCACTTTTAATTCATCCCGTGTCTCAAGACCGGAACGCACCATCCACAATTGCATGAGAACGCAGATAATGAGCAGCCAGTCATATCGCGGCAAGAAGGGCAGTGGGATGATTTGCGTAATAGCCAAAGAGGCAAAAATAACGGCAGGAAATAAACATGAAAGGGCTTGTTCCCAGCCAAAATGAACGATTTGTTTTATGGCTCTCATGATGTATGCCTCCTCCATAGTTGTGTTCTTCGTGTATGAAAGGGACGCTTAGTATAGCAGCTAGATGGATATAAGTTTATGTCCATAAGCTCACCGCCAATCACTTTATTTTTCTGTTGATCCTTCATATTTTTTCTTTACGAATCCTGTGTCTTCATCACTTCGGTATTCCAATATATCCCCGGGCTGACATTCTAAAGCCTTGCAAATCGCTTCTAAAGTTGATAATCGAATAGCCTTTGCTTTTCCGTTTTTTAATATCGAAAGATTAGCCATGGTGATGCCAACTCTCTCTGAAAGCTCTGTTACGCTCATTTTCCTCTTAGCAAGCATCACATCAATGTTGATAATAATCGCCATGTCATCACCTCAGACCGTTAAGTCATTTTCTGATTTTATATCAATCGCTTCTTTTAACAGTTTTTGAAGAACAGCAGCAAAGACCGCAATCACCATTGAAGCAAAAATAATAACCAATCCGATCACAATGATACCCGGGGCGTCGTCTATCTCGGCCATCAGATAAAAGACAGGCATGCCTGCTGCGTAAAAGATACTGATAGTGACTGCGCAATATTTTATATTCTTCAAAGCTCTTACAGACAAACCCGAGAAAGCTTTGTTTTTGTCAATATAGCTTAAAAGTTTGAACGCTTGATAAAGAGCAAAGTAAAAAGGTATCGCCGTTACATACAAATAGATGAAAACGAGATATTTTATATAAGCGATATTTGGAAATAATTCTGCTGAATAGTTGGCTATCTTAGGCACTAAAAAAATGCATAAAGAAAGAATTGGAATTCCAATAAGAACCAAAGCTATCTTTAAAAAAATTGTCGACATTCGATTCATAACAAGCACCTCATTTATTTGTTGTCTAATTGAATGTAACAAAAAATTTATCGTTTCTCAATAAAAAAATATTGAAATGTATTGATTTGTTGTTGTTATAGGAGACCCTTTTCATTTTTTACAAGACAAAAAAGCATCCCTCATCACTGGGAGATGCTGAACTACTTCAAACTTGCCGACTGAATGAACCGTGTGCCTCAGTGAGCTCAGGGATCGGTGTGAACATAAAGCTAAGCTCTTTTATGAAGGTTTTTATCAACGTCTAAAGATTCAAACAAACGATGGGAAGAAATACATCAAAGGATAAGCGGCTGTTCATACTAATGATCGGGAGGTAAACCGACTTATGATACAAATTTTGATCACTGGTCTTTTTTTATTGGCTCAGCCGAGTGAGCCGCAGGACAGTTTAACGGTCACACAGCAAGGACGGACGATTGCCACTGTTAACCGTGAAGACTTTACAATGCCTCTTCCCGGCACTCCAATGGTTGACTATGAAAAATACAGTAAATTCATCAAACAGCTTGATCAGAAAGTGTACCGTGAGCCGATAAATGCTGTCCTTAACGATCATGGAAGCATCGTCCCGGGCAGGGTTGGCTACAAACTGTATCAACAGGCGTTTATGGAAAAGTTTTATGCGTATTTTTATGGGCAAGGTCCCTCCAAGATAGAAGTGCCGGAAATGAACATTTATCCGAAAGTTGACAGCGAGCTGCTAGCTCACATCAGTACGCAGCAGCTTGGTCAGTACGTGACGTATTTTAACTCAAGCAATAAAAGCCGTTCACACAATATTTCTCTTTCTGCAAAAGCAATCGACAATCACGTTGTTTTCCCTAATGAGACGTTTTCGTTTAACCAAGTTGTGGGAATGAGAACTCGGAACAAAGGATATAAAAGTGCACCCATTATTGTAAAAGGGGAGTTGTCTGAAGGTGTAGGAGGAGGAATTTGTCAGGTGTCCTCAACTCTATTTAATGCAGTTGATCGTGCAGGACTGCAGATCGTTCAGCGCTATTCTCATACTAGAAGTGTACCATATGTACCGCCCGGACGGGATGCGACGGTAAGCTGGGGAGGTCCTGACTTTCGCTTTCAAAACCAATATAACCAACCAATCTTAATTCGGGCAAAAAGGTATGGGGGAAGTATGATTATTACGCTATACTCTTCTGATGTGATAAACAGCAAATTGAGAAAAATCCCCAAAGCTCCATCTCGGATACCGAAAGAAATAAATGCAGAGCAGTAAAGACAAAACCTCAGGTAAGGTTTTGGTTAAGAGAGCTTGTAGATTGCTCAAAATCAATTCTTTAAGGAGCGGCCAGTGAAAGGAAGGAGGGATAAATGAAGTGAAAAGGGTATTATTTTCTGTAATTGTTTTTACAGCAGTTGGATTTACGTTTTGCCAATCAAAAGCGCATGCCCTGACTTTTACGGTGTTGCCTATTACACAAAAAACAGACCAGTGGTCAGTAAAAGTATGTGAAGCAAAAAATGTAAAGGAATTTGCGAGACCTCAAAAAGGAGAATATCAAGTATATTCCTTGGAAGTCAAAAATATAGGGGGAAAAGCAGCTACAGTGGATGTGCAATTGTATAGAAATGATCCTGATTCAATCACAAGATTTTCACTTATTGGATGCCTCGATGAAAATTGTGACAAACCAAAAGAAGATTCTAAAATGTTAGCTGAAAGTTTAAATGATGGCTCACCGCTGAAGTTCAATCATTTTATGCTGGCAGATAAGGCCTCTGAATTAGAGGTTGTTATAATTTGGACACAGAAGGGGCAAGAAGGACGCAATTTAAAACAGACCTTTAAATTCACTGAAGATGGCGTTAATTAGACAGTAAAGATGGAATGGCTTTGGTGATTCGATCTCTTACTTTGCCTGAGGAAAAAACGAAAATAATTGTTGGAAAACCAATCATAGCTGAGTCAAATGTTAAAGTGACTGTGATTTATGACTATAGAGAAGAACCAGAGGCCTTTTGGATACATTATCCGATGGGAGGGAAATGTTTGTTGATGATCACAAAGTCTTTATTGAATACGAATAGAGACTTTGTGACTGACTGCGCATTTCAACTTAACATTTTACTGATAATGACAGTGAAACCTAAACAAGTGCAGCCCGTTCATCATTAAAAAACTCTAATTTCGAAATTTTCAGAGTTCAATTTCAGTCAATTCAGTTATCATCGAAAGAAGAGGCACAAAAGTCACCAGCTATTTGGACAACTTTTAGCGTTTTTTTTGATGGGAGATTTGTGACTCACGAGATCATGAGTGTAAATAAATTTGAAAAGTTACTTAATACACTAGCTTGATTTTTAATAATAAAAATCCATTTTAAGGTTCTTGACTCAATGAAACAAAAAATGCATTTAAGAGCTGTTATACGTTTTAATCTTGTCTTTAGAGAGCACTTTAATTTAAGTCAAAAGTTTAGACAGTCATCTGTTAGATCATTAGCCCTTTTTTATTTTCTTTTCGGTAACATTTTGATCATATTTTCCTACTAAAAAGTTAGGGAAGTGGGGAAAAACATGAGAAAAAAGAACAATATTAAGAAATGGCTATTGATCATTGCTGGATTCTTGATCATCTGCATCATTACATTATTTGTAATGGTGTCAGGAAACAAAGTGAAATATGAGGGCAGCGGGAAAAGCGGACTGTGGATGTCTAACCTTGAAAAATCAGGAAAAACTTCAATTGGACCCAATTATTTTCTAAATCTGTATTGGCAGGGGAGTAAGAAGGACGAAAAGAGGACTGTCATAGAAAAAATCACCTTATACATAGATGGTAAAATGTATGATGACAGGGAAAATTATGATTTGTCAGAATACACAGGTGATGAAATGCCAGGTGGGGGACGCATGGAGGACCATATTGCCACCTTTGATTATATGTCTGAAGATGAAGTGATAGGACATGATGTATTAGTGAAAGTGGAGTGGAAGACAGGCCAGAAAAAACAGACAGAAGAAATCAAATTACATAAGTAGCCATGGTATAAAAAATAGCTTATTCGCTGTATTTGTGATCACATTCGTGGTCACTTTTTTATTTGCGGATTCCTAGGCACAGCAATCTAAGATTCTGCATAGGCTGAAATAAAATCTTGTTCATTTTCTAAAACGAGGTGCATGCTGTTGGAACAACAACCAATCAATCATGAAGACAGAAACGTGCCACAGCCTATTCGAAGTGATGGAGCTGGAGCTATTGATGCAGGCCCGCGAAATATAATGCGGGATATTCAAAATCCGAATATACTTGTTCCGCCTGTTACAGATGAGGGTATGATTCCTAACTTGAGATTTTCATTCTCTGATGCTCCCATGAAATTAGATCACGGCGGCTGGTCAAGAGAAATCACCGTAAGACAGCTTCCGATTTCGACTGCGATTGCAGGTGTAAACATGAGCTTAACTGCGGGAGGCGTCCGTGAGCTTCATTGGCATAAGCAAGCGGAGTGGGCTTATATGCTTTTGGGACGGGCACGTATCACCGCTGTTGACCAAGACGGACGAAATTTCATTGCTGATGTTGGTCCCGGCGACCTTTGGTACTTCCCAGCAGGAATTCCGCATTCCATACAGGGATTGGAACACTGCGAGTTTCTGCTCGTATTCGATGATGGAAACTTTTCTGAGTTTTCAACGTTAACCATTTCAGATTGGCTTGCACACACACCAAAAGACGTTCTGTCTGCAAATTTCGGTGTCCCAGAGAATGCTTTCAACTCTCTTCCGTCTGAGCAAGTCTATATTTACCAAGGGAATGTGCCGGGATCAGTCGCGAGTGAAGACATTCAGTCACCATATGGAAAAGTCCCCATGACCTTTAAACACGAGCTGTTAAATCAACCCCCAATTCAAATGCCAGGGGGGAGTGTACGAATTGTGGATTCTTCTAACTTCCCAATTTCAAAAACGATAGCCGCTGCACTTGTTCAGATTGAGCCTGGCGCGATGAGAGAGCTTCATTGGCATCCCAAAAGCGATGAGTGGCAATATTATCTAACAGGACAGGGACGAATGACGGTATTTATCGGAAATGGGACTGCCCGCACATTTGATTATAGAGCAGGCGACGTTGGATACGTACCTTCTAATGCTGGCCACTATATACAAAATACTGGTACAGAAACATTATGGTTTTTAGAAATGTTCAAAAGTAACCGCTATGCAGATGTGTCACTCAATCAGTGGATGGCATTGACGCCTAAAGAATTAGTGCAAAGCAACTTGAATGCTGGATCAGTCATGCTTGATTCTCTGCGTAAGAAGAAAGTGCCTGTTGTGAAATATCCCGGTACGTAAAGACTGAACCGATCACACAGTGGTCTTAAAGTAACTAGAGCTGGGTGTTGGCCTGTGTTTTATTAAATCCCTATATATACGTTATGTAGGGTTTTTCTGCTTGAATCGTATTGTAATGAGCTTTAAAATGTTAATGTGGAAATGATAACCATTCGATAATGGGAATTCAATGGCCGATTTCTACCAGTTTGATTGGCTTTAAAGGAGGACAAGAAATGAAAGCACTCATATTTTTATCCAGTTTGACTGCCATTGGGAGCTCTATATTGGGGCGATGGTTAGGGATGCTGGATGATTCTTATGCTGTTGGCGATGCTTGGTTTATAGGTGTTTTAGCTGGATTGATTTCACTTCTAATATTGATTGATAGTCAAACGATGACAAAGAATTACATAGTAAGTTTAAGTACGATACTAGGCATTCTTGGAGTGGGATTTATATATTTTCCAGCTGCATTCATCAACATATTATTAAGTATTACACTGGATAAACAAAAGAAAGAAGACCTTCATGTAAGATGAAAGAAATTTCATTTAATTCTTAGGAGGGAAAGTGTATGGATTTACCTCTATGGGCTTATATCATATTTGCAATCACAGGTGCGGCAGGTTTCATAAGTTTAATGTGGTTCAGTTTTTTTGCTGACAAAATAGAAAAGTGAAGCGATTTTATAAAAAAAATGTAAACTATATTATATGAAAGGGATAACATTGCTTATTTAAGTTTACATAATAAAATTATTTCAAACTGATGCTAAAAATAACTAATTGATCTATGTACTAAATATTCATAATTACTAGAGGGATTGGCACCTAAGGAACAAAGCTATTTGACAAGTTCTTGCTAGAGAATTTCAATCACTACATATGATTTTCTGCATCAAGAAGCTCAGCTGAATTATTTTTGGGTGAATTTACTAATGATGAAACCTGGTATGCTTCCATGTCATCAGCATCATAAGGCAGCAGCAAACTTTGCAGATAATCAGGGCTTGTATTTTGGGGGTTAAGCCACTCCTTTTCATGATCATGGGCCAATATAACCGGCATTCGGTCGTGTATATCTTTCATGAACTCATTAGGCTCAGTTGTTATGATGGTGCAGGTATAAAGAGGGTATCCTTGATGTGTGCTCCACTTTTCATATAAGCCAGCAAACGCAAAAAGAGCAGATGATTTCAATTTGATCCGCATTGGGATTTTGGTTTTGGAATCAAGCCGTTTCCATTCATAAAAACTGTCTGCTGGTATGATGCAGCGTTTGCTGACAAGCAGTCTTCGAAAGGCCGGTTTCTCGGTAATTGTTTCGGCTCGAGCATTGATCATTTTATAACCGATCTTTTCATCTTTTGCCCAAGGTGGAATAAGTCCCCATCTAAGCTTGCCTAAGCGATTATTTGATCCATCATTGATGATTGCAAGGATGTTTTGTGATGGTGCGACATTATAGCTTGGCTGGTATTCACTTTTAGGAAAAAATTGATCGATGTCAAACTGGTCAATAATATCATCAAATGCAGAGTACAAAGTAAACCTGCCGCACATATCCATCATCCTTTTTAGGGGTTTTTGAATAGTTTGTGGGACGAACGTTCATTTAATACAGGTCCAGAACAATGATTTCTTTTCACTTGCGATAAACTGGTATAATAAGAAAGCCAGTTAAGAAGTTATTGTGGAAAAGAACATATGCTTTTTTGTTTGACCGACGCTGGATCTTGATGGAGTTACAAGGATCGCTTAAAAATAGCCTATAAGTATAAAAAGAGGCACAGCGTTTTTAACGCAGGGCCTCTTTTATATCAGTAGCCAAATACCAGAGTTGTACTTTGTGATCCGGCATATTTCGTGACAAATTCTTTTGTATATTCCGGCGTTTGAACACGATAGCTATAGTTTGACCCGGGATTCCAAGAAGTCAGCGGAGAGGTTTGCTTGTTGAGTGATGGATAGCTGCCTATGTCTTTGAAATAACCAGTGCCCTTGTCGTCAAGGATGCCGCCTTTTTCACTGCCTTTCCCAAAGTAATTATATTCGGAATATATTTTTGCTTTTGTAGCAATTGTAATCGCCTGGTTAAAATTGTTGCTGTAATTGTTTTTAACATGAAAGTAACCGTATCTCATCAGACCTGGGCCTCTAACATACAAGTTCTCAAAATAATTATTGGCGATTGTCATGTGAGGGTAGCCGTCATATTGATGCTGAGAATCATCCGGGTATCCTAAAATCAAACCGTATTTATGATTCGCAAATTTTGAGTTGCTGATCGTGATATAATCTGCGGATTTTCCGATATACAGGAGTTTGTCCAAATCACTTCCGCTTGCACTATAGCTATGACCTGAGAATGAGACGTGATCAATCCAATAGTTCATACCGGAATCTAAATAAAGCTGGATATCATTATTTCCGTTAATCTGCGGACTGTGTTCAAACGTTAAATTTTGAAAAATGACATTTCCAGAAGCTGATGAAGTTGTTAAATAAATATTTTTCAGCGTTTTTTTCGCGTAAGAGCCCACGAGTGTTTTATTTGAGCCAATGGTAACTGTTGTTTTCGCAGATGCGGAAAGATCATTTTGAAGCACTAAAATTTTCGGAGTGGATCCTCCTAGATGGGTTTTTAAATCATTTACGCTTTGAATGTAAACAATCTGCCCGTTTTTTCCACCCGTTGTGCCCGTTTTAGAAATGCCTTTTTCATTTTTGGCATTTCCGGCAAAACCTAAAAGGCCATTTGTTGAGGTATTCGGAAAATCGGCTGCACCTAATGCTTTTCCAGGCAAGAGAACCAAAAACAAACTAAAGACGGTGAACCATAAACAAAGTCGTTTCATCACAATATGCTTCCTTTCAATTTTAATCATTTCCTTGCGGGGATTATTATTACAGTTAATGGAAATGAATGATAGGTTCTATCTTCCTAATTAATGTTGGGTTACTTAAAAAATACAGATTGCGCCAAAAGACATACTAACAATTAAAATAGAAGAAAGGATTGATACACCGTTGACTGCAGCAGCTTATCGAAACACCTTGCTATCACTTTTATGTTTAACAGCTGGAATCGTGGATGTAATCGGGTATTTAAGCCTGGGACATGTGTTCACAGCTAATATGACTGGAAACATTGTATTATTGGGGTTAGCTATCGGCAAATCCATTCAGGTCACTGTTTTTAATTCCTTGACTGCGCTAATCGGATTTATATGCGGCGTGATCATTGCCACATTGATGGTCGGAAAGGCGGAAAATACCCTTTGGCCTTCTGCTGTGACAAAAGCCCTCGCACTTGAAGCATTCATTTTGTTTGTCTTTGCTTGTCTTTCTTTTTACCGGGCTTTTGTTCCTGTGCACATTCTAATTATACTCATGAGCATTTCTATGGGGATTCAAACTACAGCAGCAAAAAAACTGGGGATCGCAGGTATTTCTTCAACTGTGTTGACCGGCACTTTGGCTTCTCTTTTAGAGGATATATCCGGCCGATTGTTTTTTAAGATGCAGAAGAAGACTTTCTTAAGAGATACTGTGTTAAGAGCACTGGCTATTATTTTGTATTGTGTGGGGGCTATTATTGTTGCTCTGGCTGAGCCTGATTTTTATCACTTCATTATTTGGGTTCCGATTGTGCTGATATTTGGCATCATGATGACAGCTAAGTTGAAACTGAGCGGGGAAAAATAGCTTTTCCTGTATAGCTGTTATCACAACAGCCTGTCTCATTTCGTTATTGTTATGCGAATTTTGAGAGGGCAAAATAAGACATTCGGCTGAAGTGCACATTCGTTCATTTGTATTGGCTTTTTCATAAGTACCTACATTTGATATATGAATGATAGTGAATTTGCCTTAAAAGCATCTATGAATCTATTTCCTCTTTCAAACCAGATGGATTGAGTCTTATAATGATAATGATTCTCATTTGAAGTCTGGTTTGAGGAGGACCAAATATGAAAAAGATCATGAGTGCATTTGTTGGTATGGTTTTGTTGACGATCTTCTGTTTTTCCCCGCAAGCTTCGGCAGCATATGACGACCTGCATGAAGGTTATGCAACGTATACAGGGTCAGGTTATTCAGGAGGAGCTTTCCTGCTGGATCCCATTCCTTCCGATATGGTGATTACTGCAATAAATCCGGCGGATCTCAATTACGGAGGAGTAAAAGCAGCACTTGCCGGCTCTTATTTGGAAGTTGAAGGGCCAAAAGGGAAAACAACCGTATATGTTACTGATCTTTATCCCGAAGGCGCTCGGGGAGCTCTTGATCTGTCACCTAATGCCTTCCGTAAAATCGGCAATATGAAAGACGGAAAAATCAATATTAAATGGCGTGTTGTCAAAGCCCCAATCACCGGCAATTTCACGTACCGGATCAAAGAAGGCAGCAGCAGGTGGTGGGCAGCAATCCAAGTCAGAAATCACAAGTATCCTGTTATGAAAATGGAATATGAAAAGGATGGTAAATGGATCAACATGGAGAAAATGGACTATAACCATTTTGTGAGTACGAATTTAGGGACAGGCTCTCTCAAAGTCAGAATGACTGACATCCGCGGAAAAGTTGTGAAAGACACCATTCCAAAGCTGCCTGAAAGCGGAACGTCCAAAGCCTATACTGTACCGGGCCATGTTCAGTTTCCTGAATGAAAAATACGAAACAGCGGATCTTTTCCCGCTGTTTTTTCATTGTTCTGCATCTGCATGTAAAAATGTTTTAATCATGTTCAACTGCTCCTGCTTTGGATAACTGGTATACAGCCTGCTTGAAATCCGAATAGGATCTCCGAAAAAATATCTTTCGTAGTGAGTTTGTCTAGTTCCGAATGAACTCATTGTTAAATCCCATGCCAAACGGAAAATTTTCACACGTTCTTCAGCATTTGTATTGGTTGCTTGAAGATATTGGTCAAGATCTTCCCGTATCTCTGAGTCAAATGCATTTTCGGTAGGCAGTGTCACCATTCCGCTAGCTCCAATTAATTGTATGATTTCAGTAAATCGAGGATATAGCTTAGGAATGATTGTACTGATGACTTGAAGAGGAATTAAACAGGGGCGCATATAGCCGAATTCATCTAACTGAGCATCATTTTCCGATTTGTCAATGAGCGCTTTGATTGTTTCCAATCCCACAATGATTTCTGAGAGCTTTTCTTGGATGTGCTGATATTCGGAAACATTAATGGTGTCGACAAGAAGCTGTGCAACACCTAATAGAAATTCAATTTTTATCATTTGCCTAATGACAACCTGGTGAAAGGTAAAGGCATGAAAAGAGCTTTTTGTCATAAAATCTTTAGCTGCTTCCGCATTATCGTAAAAAAACACACGATTCCACGGCACTAACACATGATCAAAAACCACAATTGAATCCATTTCTTCATACCTTGAGCTTAAGGGATGATTAAAGGAAGAGTCGCTTAATACAAATGATTCTCTTGTGATGAATTTTACGCCTTTTGTATTAGAAGGGATTGAAAAAGCATAAGCTTCATCTGTTTCAAAGAAAAATTTAGGCGCTGAAAAAACCAAGATTTCATCGGTCAACCCGCCTTGTGTTGCAAGCAGTCGTGCTCCATGAATCATTAAACCTTTTTCGGTTCTATCAATGACTTTAGCAGATATCGGTTTTTCACTTAGCCCAAAATAGGACTGTGACCGGTTCACTTGCGGAGTAATGAATGTATGGGTAAAGGAAAGGTCATGCTTAGCAGCTTGTTCATACATATCTAGTATATGTTCAGGAAAGCAATTCTCTTTTTCTTTGAGAAGCTCCGCTGACGAAGCAAAGCTCATCATAACCGTATTCATGTAATCCGGACTTCTCCCCATCATTCCGTGAGTATGTCTAGCCCAATGTTCAATCATGTTCCTTCTTTTTTTTAAATCATTTTTGGTTTTAGGCTGGAGATAGGAAAGGCCGATTCGATTATGATCTCCAGGAAGGCAATAAGTCATTTCATGTATTAACTCATCCTTTGTTTGCAATTCATAAAGTGAGCTTTTTGTTTTGATTATTCCTTTAAATGCAGGATGCTCAGAAATGTTACCCTTTATTTTTTCGCCATCATACCATATTTCGTTTTCTAGTTTATTCAATCGGTCAATGAATTCTTTACCATTGATGATCCCCATTTAAGTTTCGCTCCTTCATATTATGCTGCGTATTGTATTATATTTTCGAGAAAACAGCCGGTTCAGCCAATTTGAGGTGGGAAAAGCCTTTTTTAGAAAAACGAATAAGAGTGACTTACATACCGCAAAAGACTGCAAATTTTACTTAAGGTTTTTCTGTAAGTTCAGAGACGTAAAGAATTTGCTTATTCATATAAGAATATCACTATAAAACTTGATAACACGTGTCGATATTATGGACATGAGCGTAAGCGAATTGGATTCAAACGCGCTTGAACATATTTTATTTCAGCCATTACATTGTGCGGAAAGGGAAAACGACACATGAAAGTGAAAACAAAATTGCTGGGGATTATATCAATATTAGTTGTTTCAATTATTGGAATTGGAGGCTCCTCAGTATTTATGATTTCTTCTACTGTGAAAAAGAATGAAGAACTTAAAGACAAAATGGAATTCCAAAAAGAGATAAAACACATCCAATATGAATTGACCGGGTTATCAAATGATGAAAGAGGCTTCTTGATTACCGGAGACAAAGAATACGACGAGGGTATGAAGGAAAAAGCAGACGATGTCTTAAAGAGCCTTGACCGGGTTAATGACTTGATTGATGAAGAGAAGTATCAATCCAATATTGAAGACATTAAGACAAGTTTTACTCAGTATAGAGCTTTGAATCAGCAAGTAGTAACAGCCTACTCTTCAAATCCTAAAAAAGCAGAAACCATCCATTTTGGAGAAGAAAGAACAATAAGAAAAGAAGGCGTAGATCCGGCTGTCAATAAGCTGTCTGATCACCTGGATCAAGAGGTGGAGGATCTAAAAGATGAAATACGAGGCAATGGGAAAATGAGTCAATGGCTCATCATCATTGTCACCGGGATATCAGTTATATTAGGCGTTGTTTTAAGCATAATGCTGTTAAAGTCCATAATGGTGCCCCTAAGAAGCATAAATAAGCAGCTGGAGGAAATTGCACACGGCGACGCTGATTTAACCAAAAAAGTCATTGTGAAAAATAAAGATGAATTTGGCCAGCTTGCCCAATCTTTTAATTCTTTTACTCATTCATTAACTCAAATTGTGAAGCAGATCAGCAGCTCATCTGAACAAGTCGCCGCTTCCTCTGAAGAATTATCGGCAAGCGCGGAAGAATCGAAATCAACATCTGAACATATTTCACGAGCCATGCAGATGGCTGCCGACAGCAATGTGAAGCAAAGCTCAATGACAGAAAAGAGCGCAGAATCCATCACTGAATTATTAGACAGTATATCATCAGTCGCTTCAAATACAGGGAACATAGCGGATCTTTCTTCTTCGATGAGAGACAAGGCTGAAATAGGCTCTAAGTCCGTCAACAAGATGTTAGACCAGATGAAATTCATTGATAAATCTGTAGATTCAGCCGGCAATGGATTGCAAACATTGGTAGCGAGCACAGCAGAAATCAGCGATATCTCTTCGCTTATCACGACGATTTCAGAGCAGACAAATTTGTTGGCACTAAATGCAGCGATCGAGGCGGCCAGAGCCGGAGAGCAAGGAAAAGGATTTGCTGTGGTGGCAGAAGAAGTTCGGAAGTTGGCGGATGAAACAAATAAATCTGCAAACCACATCCAATCGGTGGTAGCGACCATCCAAAATGAATCGATAGAAACGGTAAATAATATTAAGGTTGTTCAAGAAAATGTGAGCTCAGGTATTGTTCTTTCTCATGAGGCAACAGGAAATTTCAATGAAATACTGAACCTTGTGGAACAGGTCACTTCTCAAATACAAGAAGTCGCAGCGGCAACTCAACAGCTTACATCAGGCGTTGAAGTGATTCAGCACACAGTTCATACATTGGCCGCTGGAACAAAAGAAACGTCTGCAAATACAGAAGCGGTTGCAAATTCATCACAGGAACAGCTTCATTCAATGGGGGAAATCTCCTATGCCGCAGAATCTCTATCTCAGTTGGCAGAAGAACTTCAAACCGTCATTAATCGTTTTAAATATTAAACAGGCTACTTACGTGCAACCCCCATCTTATTCGGTGGGGGTTGGCTACTTTTACTGTGGTTGTTTCTAAAAACAGAGTTAACTGACTTCTTTTAAGTTAGTTCCGTTTGTATGGCTAGTCCAAATTTTGATCGATTGTCCCTTCAAAATAGTCATCGCTGACCTGTTCATGAGTTTCAGCCAATCCTTTTTCTAATTGCGTGCTTCCTTTATAAGCTGAGGGCTCAAAGTATTTCCCGGCAACATCTGTTGTGTCATTTTTGTTTTCTTTGTTATGAGTTTGTGTTTCAGTGTTTACACTTTCTGTCTCAGTATTGCTGCTTATAGATTGCTGAAAATCATATTCCTTGTCTAATGAAGAAAATCTTTTATAATCATCAGGTCTGTCTGCACCGTTTTTTTGAGTCACTTTACTTCCTCCAGATTATTGATATTTTAGTGGGGTAAGAACTTATTTCGTTCTTTTAGGATCAGAACCATGTTTTTTAGGATCATCTGCTTTAAAAGCTGTTTCAGTCTCATGGTCATTTCTCATTTGTTCAATACTTGAATTTTGAATTCCCTTTTTACTCATTGGTTTCACTCCTTTACGAAAAGTGTTGAATATCAACTCTTCTTATTTTGTCTGTTGATCAGGTATTCATTCACTTTTTTCATTCGCGCTTTCGCCAATCAGGAGAGGCGTTTTCATGCCAGCGTATTATCTAATAAAAGAACGTCATTTTTGAAACCTTTTATTAGCGCATTGCGTATAGCCCGTTGGGGAAGACATCTCGATAAAAGAAATACAAAGGTTGTGAATTTATACTAACAGCACTGTGAATAAATCAAACAAGGGGGGTGAAAAAATGAAAAAAATCGCATCATATTATTTAATGACATTAGGGCTATCCAGCCTTACATTTGGTTTGTTTTTAGGGTTTTATTCTTTCGTTATGTATGGCGATATGATAATTGCATTGTTTACGGGAGCAATTGCTTTATTATACGGTTTTGTGGTGTATGGCCTTTTTGCTGTTCCGCTCCAAATGAAGTTGCAGAAAAAAGCGAGAACATTCAATGTCATGTACCTATTGATTTACAGTGTGGTTGCTTTTATCGCAGCTTTCCTGTTTTTTGTTATCAATGAACCTGCGTCAATAGCATGGACATTGCAATCGTACTTTTATTATATGTTAAGTATTGCGGCTGCAGTGATTTACTGGTTATGGGATTCTCTGATCCTTTATAAACGTACAGCTTCCGGCGTATAAGGCAAGCAAATCAGGCTAACGTAGTTTTACCAATCGGAGATATATGGAGGTCAATAAAAATAAAGGGTATTGCACTAACATTGCTGCGTGAATCTAAAAGCTTTAGGTTTCATATTTTTTTTAAAAAATCCTCCGCGGATAAAGGCGCAGTATGGGGACATAATGAGAGCACACATTCGAACCGAATAGGTTTTCTAAGTGTTTTACGATACATACGTTCATCAAGATCATCACGTCATCAATGGAATATACAAACTATTGTTGTGGAACGGGCATCTCGAGCTGTTTGAGGAAAGAACATAGATGGTGGTTTATCGTTTTATCAGCGCTTATAGAACAAAGTTTTGGTGGCGGTCAATCCATACAGCTAAACAGAGGAGAGCGTGACAATGAATCTCGCTCTCCTCAGATTTATTTATTCACCCTGATGTTTTTCAACTAATGTGAATGTCCAATCTTTTAACATATGTTTCTGGACATATTTTTTTCCGTTTATTTCAATGTAAGGCAGGTCTGCCATGTCTCCAGCTAACTGTTTTGCTTCAGTCGTTGTTATTCCTAAAAAAAGTCCGATGTAAAAGTAAATATCCCGTTCTTTTATAAGCAAGATATCATTTTGTTCATTACCTTTGGTTTGGTTCCTCTGCTTTAAGCCTTCACCGATAAAATAGCCAGCCAAAGCAATACCGATTCCTAAAAAAACGTCCATATGCATGCCTCCATTATGTCGATGTTATGTTATACGGGCTTGGCATACTCCGGGTTTCATTATCAACCAAAAAAAAACCGCCAGAACATGTTCTGGGCGGTTTTTTCGTTTATGCTTTTTCAATCTGCACGCGTCCTGAAAAAAAGGTGGCGCCGCCGCCCATATCGGACAATCTGTCTGGGGTTAGCGCGTTTACAAGCTGTTTTTTTCCTTGTTCATCCGCCCATAATCCTTGGCTGACAACGACACCTGGCAGCACTTGTTCTCCAACTGCAGCGGTCAGCTCGCATTCTCCCCGGCTGTTCCAAATTCGTACAGGTGCCCCATCAACGATTCCGTGTTCTTCAGCATCTTTTGTGTTGATAAAGAGCTTTGGCGTCTTTTCAAGCTTGATGTGTTTTTCATTATTGGAAAATGTTGAGTTTAAGAAATTATGGTTTGGCCCCGGAACATACATAAACGGATGTTCATTATCGGTTACAAGAGGTGTATATGTCGGTAAAGCCGGGAAGCCGTCTTGTTTCATTTTTTCTGAATATAATTCTATTTTTCCGCTTGGCGTTGGAAGTTCGCCCGGAAACAGCGGCTTTTCGCGTTTTGCTTTCATAAATGAATGCTTAGTGAGTGCATCGTAATCAATCTCTGCCAAATGCGGATTATCTGGATGGTCAAGCGCCTGGCGGATTAATACTTCATCTGAATCTTTAAGCTCCTGGTCTGTGAATCCCATGGCTTCAGCCAGTAATCGGAACACCTCAGTGTTAGACTTGCTTTCCCCATATCTCTCAATCACCGGCTGCTGAAGCTGAATGTAATGGTGCCAGTAGGAGGTGTAAAAATCAGTATTTTCAAAAGCGGATGTTGCAGGCAGTACAATGTCCGCATATGCAGCCGTTTCCGTTAAAAACAAATCATGAACCACAGTAAACAAGTCTTCCCGCAGCAAGCCCTGTCTGACTTTGTTTGCTTCGGGTGCGACGACGGCAGGGTTCGTTCCGTAAATAAATAGAGAGCGAATCGGCGGGTCTGTTTCCAAAAGCACCTTGCCAAGCTGATTCATATTAAACGACCTCGGGGTGCGCCCTTTCAATAAGTCGGGCCGCTGCAAGGCATTTGTATTATATTCTAAAATTCCGCTGTTATGCTTAATTGCGCCGCCCCCTGTGTGCAGCCATTGGCCGGTGATCGCCGGAAGACAGGCAATCGTCCTGACAATCATCCCGCCGTTATCGTGATGCTGGGGTCCGTTTCCGATTCTGATAAAAGAAGGGGAGGTTTCCCCGTACATTTTTGCCAGTCGGTAAATATCTTCGGTACTGACACCGGTGATCGTCGATACCTTTTTAGGATCATATTGTTTCACGTGTTCACGGAGCTCTTCATAGCCAACCGTGTACTCAGACAGAAATGCTTCATCATGAAGGTTTTCTTTAAATAAAATGTGCATGATGCCAAGAGCAAGTGCACTGTCGGTTCCCGGCTTTATCGGAATAAACCAATCTGCGAGACGTCCTGTTTGATTTTTATGCACATCGATCACGACAATTTTGGCACCTTGTTTTCGCGCTTTTTGGGCGATCGTAATTTGGTGCATATTTGTGCTGACCGCGTTGATTCCCCAAAAAATAAATAGTTTTGTATGAATGGTTTCCTCAGGATCGATTCCCGCGCTTATGCCCATTGTATATTTATAGCCTTCAGATCCCGCTTTGCTGCAAATCGTCCGTTCAAGCTGGCTTGACCCCATGCGGTAAAAAAAGCGGCGGTCCATTCCTTCAGCTGTCAATTTCCCCATATTTCCGTAAAAGCTGTAAGGAAGTATGCTTTCAGCTCCCTCTTCATCAATCAGCTGTTTCCAGCGGGAGGTGATCGTATCGATTGCCTCTTTCCAGGAAATCGGTTCAAATATCGCTTGGCCTTTAGCACCTGTTCGTTTGAGCGGTGTAGTCAGCCGCTTTTCATCATAGATGCGCTCCGTCATATTCCGGACTTTGTTGCATATGTTTCCGGCTGTGACAGGATGATCAGGGTCTCCTTGCACTTTTACGATTTTTTCGTCTTTTTTATGTATTAACAATCCGCACTGATCCGGGCAGTCCAGCGAGCAAACGGATTTGAAAATGCCGTTTTGTTGTGTGGCAAAAGATTTCATGGCCCAGTTCCTCTCTCTAGTTAGATATTTTGTAAGAATTATAACATTTCGGATCATAACGTCAATTCTGAAAAAAGAGATTGACATCAATCTGAGACTTCTTTATGATAAACGTATTCTTTATTCTGAAAATTACATACTCAACATTTTCTATCCAGAGAGGTGGAGGGACTGGCCCTATGAAACCTCGGCAACATTATTGTGCCAATTCCAGCAAGCGTCAGCTTGAAAGATAGGAAAGCAAGGTTTATACCGGCGTCTGCCTGTAACAGAGCGCGCCTATATATGAATCTCTTTCCATCTTCGGAAAGAGATTTTTTTTATGAAAAATACGATGAAAAGGATGTTTTGCACCATGACGGTTTTGGTTACAGCACCGTACAACGAAGAAGGACGAAAAGAGCTAGAAAACTTGTTTGGCTCAGTTGCTTATCAATCTTGGAAGGAACAAGGCCGGGCATATCGGGAAGATGAACTCATTCAGCTGCTAAAAGCAACAAATGCGACAGGCTTGATTACTGAGCTTGATCAGGTAACAGACAGCGTATTTGCTTCTGTTCCCGAACTTTCATTTGTCGGTGTTTGCAGGGGAATGCCCTCAAATGTGGATGTGGCAGCTGCCTCAAAAAGAGGCATACCTGTTTTTTATACACCAGGGCGGAATGCACAAGCCGTTGCTGAAATGTTTATTGGAAATGTGATTTCCTTTCTGCGCCATACCAGCGTCTCGAATCAATGGCTGAAGGATGGAAAGTGGAACAGTGATTACCTGCAGGCTTATGTCAAATTTAAAGGAAATGAATTAACAGGAAAAACGGTTGGCATGATTGGGTTCGGGGCGGTTGGTCAAAGGATTGCAAAACTGCTGACTGCGTTTGACTGTAAAATAAAGTATTACGATCCATACATTCAAGACGATCATCCGCTGTATGAAAAAGTATCTCTTAAAACGGTGTTTTCAGACAGTGATATCGTTTCTGTCCATCTGCCTCGTACTGAGGAAACACTTGGACTTATTGATCGGAAGTATTTTGATCTGATGAAACAGAGTGCGATTTTCGTCAATACTTCAAGAGCAGTTGTTGTAAACCGTGAAGATCTTTTATCTGTATTAAAAGAACATAAAATCAGAGGTGCGATACTAGACGTTTTTTATCATGAACCTCCAGAGGAATCAGATTATGAATTGATTTCATTGCCTAATGTTCTGGCAACACCGCATCTCGCTGGAGCAACATTTGAAGTGGAGGATCATCACGTGACGATACTGAATAAAGCCCTCAAAAAGTGGAAGGGTGAAAAAACTCTTAATATTCCGACAATGTATAACAAGGACGAACTGAAAACAGGGGTATAAGAAAGGAGGCTAAGAGAATGAAAAAACAAAAAGGCTATCTCGTTTTTGATATTGGCACAGGCAATGCGAGGGTAGCGGTCGTGAGTGTAACTGGCAGTGTTCTAACAGTTGAACGGGAGGACATCGAGTATTCCACAGAGACGCTTTACCCGGACAGCCGTTATTTTTCTCCTCAGGTGCTGTGGAAGCAGGTGATGAATTTGGCAAAACGTGCGCTATCCCGTTCGTGTGATATTGACATCATTGGTTTGACATCAACGAGCCAAAGACAGGGGATTGTTTTGATTGATCAAAACGGCAATCCTTTTCTCGGGCTGCCGAACATCGACAACCGCGGCCGAGAGTGGGAGGCGAGCATTCCCGATCGGGAAGAGATATACAGCCGCACAGGCCGCCTGCCAACCGCACTTTTTTCTGCGCTCAAGCTTTATGGATTAAAACAGCGCCAGCCCTCTTTATGGGAAAAGACTGCAAGCTTTACTAGCATTAGTGATTGGGTGACGTACCAACTGAGCGGAATATTAACATATGAACCATCACAGGCAACAGAAACCCTGCTGTTTGATGTGAAGCAAAACACTTGGTCAGAAGAGATGTGCGACATATTCGGCTTTTCTCCATCTATCCTTCCGCCTCTTGTAAGAGCGGGAACAGCAATTGGAACGATAGCAAATGAATATGCATCCGAATTAGGCCTTTCAATAAATGCTAAGGTTATAGCAGGGGGCGGGGATACACAGCTGGCTGTCAAAAGCACCGGAGCTGGACTTGAGGACATTGTCATTGTATCAGGGACAACAACGCCAATAACCAAAATTACTGCGGATCATGGCGACACAAAACATAAAGCCTGGCTGAACTGTCATACGGATCAAGGGCATTGGCTTGTGGAAACGAATCCGGGAATTACCGGCTTGAATTATCAAAAATTAAAACAGATTTTTTATCCGAATGAAACGTACGAAGTAATGGAGGAGGAGATTTCTGCACTTGCAAAAGAAGACCATGCATGTGTAGCGGCTCTCGGCTCTTATTTATCGGCTGAAAAGAATGCGTTAACGAGAGGCGGTTTTCTTTTTGATGCCCCGCTGTCAGCACATTTAAAGAGGGCACATTTTGTACGTGCAGCGCTAGAAGAGATCGCATTTTCAATCAAATGGAACTTTGACATTTTAACAGAGGTTACTCCGTTTGAACGTGACTATGTTTGGGTGTGCGGAGGGGGATTCCAAAGCAAAGCGCTCACTCAATATATCGCGGATCTTCTTCAAAAAAAGGTCTATGTCCAAGAGGGATATCATCAGGCATCTGTCGTCGGTGCTGCAGTCATTTGCAATGAAACCTTTCAATTAACGGAGGAGATGTCAGCAAATGTCCGGGTGATCGAACCGAAGGACTGTCAGATAGAATTGGCTTTATATGAGGAATGGAAGCAAACACAGCGCTTTTTTTCAGGATCAGAAAGCAAAGTATTAATTTAAGGCGGCATTTCTGCTGTTTTGAGGAATCATTTAATTTTCAACTTTAATAAGGTAATACGGTAATGTATATTAGCATCTAAGGAGGAGACAGATATGTTGGATAAAATAGGAATACCGAAGCGGCTTGCCTGGGGATTTTTAGGGGTTGTTTTGTTTATGATGGGAGATGGCCTTGAACAAGGCTGGCTCAGTCCTTTTTTGATCGAAAACGGGCTCACCGTTCAGCAGTCCGCTTCCATTTTTAGTATATACGGAATTGCGCTTGCCATAGCTTCCTGGTTTTCGGGTGTATGTCTCGAAGCATTTGGCGCAAAACGGACGATGTTTATGGGGCTGTTGTTTTATGTGATCGGTACAGCTGCTTTTATCGTATTTGGATTTGAACAGCTGAACCTGCCAGTGATGTATGTGACTTACTTCGTAAAAGGGTTAGGTTACCCGCTTTTTGCTTATTCTTTCTTGACATGGGTCATTTACAGAACACCGCAAAGCAAACTGAGCACTGCTGTCGGCTGGTTTTGGATAGCATATTGCCTCGGCATGTTTGTGTTCGGCGCTTGGTACTCAAGCTACGCGATCAAAGCGTTCGGTTATTTGAATACGCTTTGGAGCTCTATTTTCTGGGTATGTCTCGGTGCATTTTTTGCATTGTTTATCAATAAAGACCGTTTTGAAAAGAAGAAAAGAAAAAGATCAGAAACAGCCGAGGAGCTTTTAAAAGGGGTTACGATTCTATTTACAAATCCGCGTGTGCTTACAGGCGGAATCATCAGAATCATCAACAGCATTGGTACATATGGTTTTCCAGTCTTTTTGCCGATGCACATGGCCCAGCATGGAATTTCAACCAATGTGTGGCTGCAAATTTGGGGAACGATTTTCCTGGGGAACATTGTGTTTAACCTTATCTTTGGTATTGTCGGCGATAAATTCGGCTGGAAAAATACTGTTATTTGGTTCGGCGGAGTCGGCTGCGGCATTTTCACCGTCTTATTATACTACGCACCTGTTTTCTCCGGCGGAAGTTTAGCGGTTGTCAGCGTGATCGGCTTTATTTGGGGCGGTTTGCTGGCAGGCTATGTGCCGATTGGTGCAATAGTGCCGACGGTGGCAGGAAAAGATAAAGGGGCAGCCATGTCTGTATTAAATTTAGCTGCAGGTTTATCAGCGTTTGTCGGCCCCGCACTCGCTTGGCTGTTCATCGGTCTCGTCGGCGCGCAAGGTGTCGTCTGGATCTTTGCGGCCCTTTACCTTGCAAGCGCGGTCTTGACGAAATGTATTCATATACCTGAGGAAAAAGCAGTTAAGGAGGAAACATCTCCTCAATATGCATCTTAAGTAGAAAGCGCCCTGTTTGAGGGCGTTTTTTTATCTTTTTAAAGGAAAAGGGATGTGGCACAGACCAAGAGAATACCGTCATTCTCTTGGTTTCACAATAGAGTACACATTTGTATCATATGGAGTCCCATTTTGATACATGTACTGTCTTAAAACGCCTTCTTTTTGAAACCCCATTTTTAGAAGCAGACGATTTGATGCTTCATTATCGGTAAATACAACTGCGCCAATACGCGACAGTCCAAGGGCAGAAAATCCGTAAGATACGATCTTTGAAATGACTTCTGATGCAAATCCGTTTCGCCAATGCTCCGGGATGATTTCATAACCGATTTCCGCGCGCCTATGCTTTTGGGACAGAGCGTGAAAGCCTATTGTTCCGATCAGTTCTTTAGTGTCCCGTCTTTCAATTCCCCACCGTATACCGCGTTTTTCTTGATAGAGGGCAGCAAACGTTTGAATCATTGAAATGGCCTGTTCTATAGATTCCATGTTTTCAAGCCCATAATAGCGTGTCACCTCATCGTTTGAGAAACAAGCAAAAATGGCTTCCGCGTCCTGATCTGTGATTTGCCTAAGTATAAGCCGATCCGTTTCTAATATAGGAAACATTCAACCACTCCCCACGTTTGTGTTTTTGTTTATCATATCCCTTTTATTTCCTCTTTTCTATAGCTAAATCAACCAATGCAGCAAAGGAACGAATTTGTGTTTCTAGTTGCTCTTTGTTTTTGCTGAATTGTTTCAAACGATGACCGTTCGCGCCTGATGGATGCGGAAAGCCGTTAAGGCAAATCAAATTCTGGAGGCTGTGCTGTCTGATCAATGTTTCACATACTGTTTCGGCCGCTTTTCCTAACGGAATGAGAAGAGCTGGTCCCGTCACATGGTTAAGCTCCGCAGGGAAGTGCCCAAAAGCATAAGTGCTTAGAATAGGAGAATGAGTGATAGCCGGTTTGTATCCGGTATAGTTTTTTTGCTGGATAAAGACAGGATATTTAATAACGGAAGTTGTATGGAGCATATGCCGTAATTCTCCAAAAAGCTTTGCGGCGCTGTGAATGCCGAAAGCTTGCGGCAGCCCGCATAAATCCAGCATGGTGATAAGGTTATGTCTCATCGACCCGGAGAAACCCGCTGCTATTTTTGTATCTACCGCCATTTGCTCAAGAGTGCGGCCTTGCCGCAGACTTTCGACTGCTGTTTCGTACGCTGTTTTCATCTGGGAAAAACCCGGCGTGATCCCGGCAATCACAATCGTAGCAGTCCGATTGATATATTCATTATGAGGTGAATAGTAGATGTCAAGTTCATTTTCTTGATGGAGATGAAATGGAGAAATAAGTAAATCCGACTTTGTAAGTGAAGAGGGAAGAGAATGTAGTTTTTCTTCGAACTCCTTTAAGCAGCTGCGGTTTACAATCATGCGAAAGCCTCCTCAAAAAATGATATCCCATTGTCCATTCTGATCGAAACAACGGGATATCATTCATCATGACCTGCTATTTAAATGGCCAGCCTGCCACACCTCTTTAACGGCTTTAGGAATTTCTTTCACTTCAGCTGCGGTCTGCTGAAACGCGGATTTTTTCATTTGGACATCCTGCTGAAGCTTCTTTTGTTTTTGCGTCAGCAGCTCTGTTTCTGTTTTTAATCCTTCGATTTGTTTTTGCATAGCCTGCGTAACAGAGGAAAGCTCCTTTAGTGCAGGGTCCATTTTTTTCTTGTTTTGAATCACGGTAACTCCTAAGAAGATAATAGAAACTGCTAATACTGCAAGACTGATATAAACAATAATCATATGTTCACTCCTTTTCTTATGTCATTACCCTGTATCCGTTTTTTTAATCAGAAGAAATGATATTTACACAGTTCGTTTGATTTGCGTATTGGATGTATTGTACTTATAATGTGATATCGTACATATGTAAACAAAGAAAGGGTGCTTCAATTGCAAAGTTTACAACATAAAACTGCACTAATCACAGGCGGAGGCAGAGGAATTGGCCGAGCTACTGCTCTGGCGCTTGCCAAAGAAGGCGTGAATATCGGGTTAATTGGCCGGACTTCCGCTAATGTAGAAAAAGTGGCTGAAGAAGTCAAAGCGCTTGGTGTAAAAGCTGCATTTGCTGCTGCAGATGTAAAAGATGCCGATCAGGTTAACCAAGCTGTAGCTCAAGTGAAGGAACAGCTTGGTGATATCGATATCCTCATTAATAACGCCGGCATCAGCAAATTTGGCGGTTTCTTAGATCTGTCAGCCGATGAGTGGGAAAATATTATTCAAGTCAACCTAATGGGTGTGTACCATGTCACTCGTGCGGTGCTTCCGGAAATGATCGAACGCAAAGCCGGAGACATCATTAATATTTCATCTACAGCGGGCCAAAGAGGAGCTGCTGCAACAAGTGCTTACAGCGCTTCTAAATTTGCCGTTCTCGGGTTAACAGAGTCTCTTATGCAAGAAGTGAGAAAACATAATATCAGAGTCAGCGCGTTAACGCCGAGCACTGTCGCTAGTGATATGTCTATCGAATTGAACTTAACAGACGGTAATCCTGAAAAAGTTATGCAGCCTGAGGATCTTGCTGAGTACATGGTGGCACAATTGAAATTAGATCCTCGTATTTTCATCAAAACAGCGGGATTATGGTCAACAAATCCTTAAAAATGAAAACCTGTCTTTCGACAGGTTTTTTTATTTGAATGAAATCCGTACCGGTAAAATGAGATATGTAAACCCTGGCAATCGTTTAAATTGAAGATAGCAGTAAATGCAGGCTATAATAGAACTAAGAAAACTATGTACCAAATGTTCAGTTGAAATTTATTTTTTCCGATACACCTATAATCAGTAAACATGAAATGACTGGACTATCAGTATTTAATATAAAGAAGGAAAACAATAAAAGAAAATTGAATATTTAGTACATAGTGTTGTCAGTGACAGAAGAAGGAGTGCATATGATGAAAGAAGAAAAAAGGAGTTCAACAGGCTTTTTAGTGAAACAGCGTGCATTTTTGAAGCTTTATATGATAACGATGACAGAGCAAGAGAGACTCTATGGGTTAAAGCTGCTTGAAGTACTTCGGTCTGAATTTAAAGAGATTGGTTTTAAACCAAATCATACAGAAGTATACCGGTCTTTGCATGAGCTTCTTGATGACGGGATACTAAAACAAATTAAAGTAAAAAAAGAAGGGGCTAAGCTCCAGGAAGTCGTCCTCTATCAATTTAAAGATTACGAAGCTGCCAAGCTATATAAAAAACAGCTGAAGGTAGAGCTGGATCGCTGTAAAAAACTGATTGAAAAAGCTCTCTCAGATAATTTTTAATAGAAACAAACACCCGGCGCAGCAGTGTGAACCGGGTGTTTTCTGCTTTTCATTATACATATTTGTCGAAAAGAAACAATACAAATCAATAATGGCCTTCAAACTTGACATCATTTCCTCACGTGGTAACATTTTAAACGTGTGAAAATGCGAACAAAAAAGCGAACAAAGGAGATGTTACCGATCTTTGATCAAAAGAAAGTAGCCTTTATAGGAGCAGGATCTATGGCGGAAGGAATGATATCAGGTATCGTTCGAGCCAACAAAATCCCGAAACAAAACATCTGCGTTACAAACCGCAGCAATACAGAGCGATTAACTGAACTTGAACTTCAATATGGCATTAAAGGCGCCTTGCCGAACCAACTATGTATTGAAGACATGGATGTGCTCATTTTGGCAATGAAGCCAAAAGACGCCGAAAACGCTCTGTCATCACTAAAATCACGTATTCAACCCCATCAATTAATATTGTCGGTCCTTGCCGGCATAACTACCTCTTTTATTGAACAATCATTGCTTAATGAACAGCCGGTTGTCAGAGTGATGCCCAACACTTCCAGTATGATTGGCGCTTCTGCAACAGCTATTGCCCTTGGCAAATATGTGTCGGAAGACCTGAAGAAGCTGGCCGAAGCATTGCTCGGATGCATGGGCGAAGTCTATACAATCCAAGAAAATCAAATGGATATATTCACCGGAATTGCAGGCAGCGGACCCGCGTATTTTTATTATTTAATGGAATTCATTGAAAAGACAGGAGAGGAAGCGGGCCTCGATAAACAGTTATCTCGAAGCATCGGTGCACAGACACTTTTAGGTGCCGCAAAAATGCTCATGGAAACAGGAGAACATCCTGAGATCTTAAGAGATAATATCACGTCACCGAACGGAACGACAGCAGCGGGGCTGCAAGCCTTGAAAAAGAGCGGCGGCGGAGAAGCGATTTCTCAAGCAATAAAGCATGCGGCTAAGCGTTCAAAGGAAATCAGCGAAGATATCGAAAAAACTGCAGCGCCGCTATCAGGAGTGATAAAGTGACGCCTGATACAAGCATGAAAAGAGTCGTTGTGAAGATTGGAAGCAGTTCATTAACAAGCCTTCATGGAGAAATCAGCATTCGAAAATTAGAAGCGTTGGTCGACCAGGTCGTCAAACTCAAAGACGCCGGTTATGAAGTGATTTTGGTTTCCTCAGGCGCAGTGGCGGCGGGATATCGGAAGCTCGGATTTATCCAAAGGCCCGAGAAGCTTCCAGAAAAACAAGCATCAGCTTCAATCGGCCAGGGATTGCTAATGGAGGCTTATTCAAAGCTGTTTTTGGCACACGGCTATGTCGCATCCCAAATTTTAATTACGAGAAGCGATTTTTCTGATGAATATCGATACAACAATGTCAGGAATACAATGAATGTACTGCTCGAGCGCGGCATCATCCCGATCATAAACGAAAATGACACAGTTACCGTCAATCGGCTCAAGTTTGGCGACAATGATACGCTCGCAGCAAAAGTCGCAGGATTGATTGATGCAGATATGCTTGTGATTTTATCAGATATAGACGGATTATATGACGGCAATCCGCGCACAAATCCAGAAGCGAAAAGGATACAGCGGGTGAGTGAAATAACACCTGACATCGAAGCATGCGCAGGTGACACTGGAAGCATCGTTGGCACCGGCGGCATGCGCTCTAAGCTTGATGCGTTTAAAATCGTAATGGCGTCTGGCATTAAAGGTTTCCTAGGTCAGGCAGATGCTGGCGATATTTTATACCACGCCGTTCATGAACAGGCGGAAGGCACCTATTTTGAAGCAGAAGGAACGCTTCCGTTGAATCAAAAGGAGCAATGGATCGCTTTTAATTCCGGTCCGGAAGGTGAAATGATTTTATCAGATGATTGTTCACGAAAAATAACAAACGGACAATCGAGTTTATACCTAGACGGTGTACAGAAGATTAAAGGGAAATTCAAAAGCGGTTCAGTTGTTCGGCTGATGGATTCAAAAGGGACGGAAATCGGCCTTGGAATCGTCAATTACTCTTCTGTACAGCTTCAAGAACCGGAAAAGAAAAAGGAACTGACAAATAGAGCTCTAATTGATCAAGAAGCATTTGTTTGCCATGTGGATTTTTCTTTACCTGTAAATTAATTTGCAGAAAAAAACCCGAAGCTTCTATATAGAAGCTCGGGTTCATTTTTTTTATTGATACTGCTCCAGCTTAGAGAAAAATTGAATGACAAACTCATAAAAATCATTCGCGGAAGGCGCAAGCTCTCTATTTTTCGGTTTAATGATTCCGACAGTCCGTTTTACTTGAGGGAACTCAATTGGAATTTTCACAGTAAAACGAGGTGTTGTTTCAGCAAAAGTACTTTCAGGCAGAAGGGTAACGCCCATTCCTGCGGACACTAACCCTTTGATCGCATCCAAATCCTCACCCTCCGTGGAAACGAGAGGAGCAAAGCCTGCTTGTTTGCAAGTATCGATTGCCATCTCTCTAAGTACAAATCCTTCCGGGAACAATACAAATTGGTCGTTGCGCAAATCGATTAAATGAACCGTTTTTTGTTTAGCAAGCGGATGATTTAATGGAACAAGCGCGTAAATTTTTTCAGTAAATAATATTTTTCCCGTTATGTCAGAGAAATTCGTCGGCACCGGCCCTAATAAGGCCAGATCAATATCGCGGTTTCTGACAGCTTCAATCAGAAACTTATAGGAGCCTTGGCGCAGCAAAAATTCGACGTGCGGATATTCTTCTTTAAACGCTGAAATGACAGTCGGCAAAAGCTGGCTGGCGAGGCTTGTAGGAAAGCCGATCTTTACCGTTCCGCGATGCGGGTCAAGATACTCATCAATTTGCTCTTTCGCATAATCAATGGCTTTCATCGCCGTTTTCACATGAATCAAAAATTCTTTTCCGATTGGCGTGAGTTTGATATTTCTCCCTTCACGCTCAAATAAGGTCACATTTAATTCTTCTTCAAGATTGGCAATTTGTCTGCTGATTGCTGATTGGGCCACATGCAAATGATCAGCGGCTTCTGAAACGTGTTCTCTTTCAGCCACCTCCATAAAATAACGCAGTTGGCGCAGCTCCATGTTTGTCTCACATCCATCTATCTCATTTTGAGATTCTTTTGATCTAAATTATATATTGTTTATATCGTTTTGAAAACCTACAATGATTATAGAGTTGTTAGATTTTATGACCGGTATTATCGGAAATTGATCGGGGGAGAGGAATTATGACGTACAATCAAATGCCAAAAGCTCAAGGTCTCTACCGTCCTGAATTTGAACATGATGCATGCGGAATCGGCCTATATGCACACTTAAAGGGCAAGCAGACTCACGACATTGTCAAACAAGGACTTAAGATGCTTTGCCAGCTAGACCATAGAGGAGGGCAAGGCAGTGATCCGGATACAGGAGACGGAGCCGGCTTACTGGTTCAAATCCCTGATGCTTTCTTTAGAAAAGAGTGCAAAGACATCAATCTGCCAGAAAAAGAACGTTACGGGGTAGGAATGGTCTTTTTCTCACAGAAAGAAGATGAAAGAAAAAAAATTGAAAAGCAAATCAATGCACTGATTGAACAAGAAGGCCAAGTCGTTCTTGGATGGAGAACTGTACCTGTAAATGTCGGAAAAATCGGAACAGTGGCGCAAAAAAGCTGTCCGTTTGTCCGTCAGGTATTTATCGGCGCAAGTTCTGATCTAAAGGACAATTTATCTTTTGAACGAAAATTGTATGTCATTCGTAAACAGGCTGAAAATTGGGGAGTAACGGAAGGTCTTGATTTTTATTTTGCCAGTCTTTCAAGCCAGACCATTGTTTACAAAGGCCTTTTAACACCTGAACAGGTTGATGCATTTTATTCTGATCTGCAAGACGAAGCATTCGTTTCTGCTTTTGCGCTTGTTCATTCACGCTTCAGTACCAATACATTCCCTACATGGGAAAGAGCGCATCCTAACCGCTATTTGGTTCACAACGGTGAAATTAACACCCTTCGCGGAAATATCAACTGGATGAGAGCACGTGAGCAGCAATTTGTTTCTGAAAGCTTCGGTGAGGACTTAAACAAGATTTTGCCGATTCTCAATGCTGATGGCAGTGACTCTTCCATTTTGGATAACGCATTTGAGTTTTTTGTGATGGCTGGACGCAAACCGGCACATACGGCAATGATGCTCATTCCAGAGCCTTGGACGGAAAATACGCATATGTCCAAGGAAAAAAGGGCGTTCTACGAGTACCATAGCTCCCTGATGGAGCCTTGGGACGGACCGACAGCCATTTCATTTACTGACGGTAAACAAATCGGGGCGATCCTTGACCGGAATGGTCTCCGTCCGGCCCGTTATTATGTCACAAAAGATGATTATATTATTTTCTCATCTGAAGTAGGCGTTATTGAAGTTGAACAGGAGAACGTTTTATATAAAAACCGCCTTGAGCCTGGGAAAATGCTTTTAATCGACCTGGAAGAAGGCCGTATTATCTCCGATGAGGAAGTCAAAACACAAATTGCAACTGAGTATCCGTATCAAAAATGGCTTGAAGAAGAGCTTGTACAAGTAAATCCTGATCCGGAGTCAAGAGAAGAAGAACAATTTAGTGATCTTCTTACTCGCCAGAAGGCATTCGGATACACATATGAGGATATCCAAAAGTATCTAATTCCTGTTATTAAAGAAGGCAAAGATCCCCTTGGTTCAATGGGGAATGACGCTCCGCTTGCTGTACTTTCTGACCGAGCGCAATCACTGTTTAACTACTTTAAACAGCTGTTTGCACAAGTAACGAACCCGCCAATC
Organism: Bacillus sp. PS95; assembly: GCF_037963565.1. Lineage (NCBI taxonomy): Bacteria > Bacillati > Bacillota > Bacilli > Caryophanales > Bacillaceae > Bacillus > Bacillus sp. PS95. The sequence continues at coordinate 2,062,757 of NZ_CP150160.1, read as the reverse complement.
GACGCGATTCGTGAGCAGCTTGTCACTTCAACGATGACTTGGCTCGGTGCGGAAGGCGATCTTCTTCATCCAAGTGAACGAAATGTTCGCCGGATTAAACTGTATACACCTGTTTTATCCAATGAACAGTTTTACGCATTGAAAACGATTGTTCATCCTGATTTAAAAAGCCAAAAAATTGATGTGCTGTTTTCAGAGGATCTTGAACGCGGTTTAAAGGACATGTTCACACAGGCAGAGAAAGCCATCAGCCAAGGCGTAAGTTTGTTAATTTTATCAGACAAAAAGATGAACGAACGACTGACACCAATTCCGCCGCTTCTGGCAGTAAGCGCACTGCACCAGCACTTAATCCGCAAAGGGCTGCGTACGAAGGCCAGCATAATTGTGGAATCGGGAGAAGCACGTGAAGTGCATCACTTTGCAGCGTTAATCGGTTATGGCGCAGATGCGATTAACCCTTATCTCGCTTATGCGACCTACAAGCAGGAAATTGATGAAGGCCGTTTGGATATCAGCTATGAAGAAGCGGTTAGCAAATATGGAAAAAGCATTACTGAGGGCGTCGTAAAAGTGATGTCCAAGATGGGAATTTCAACTGTGCAAAGCTACAGAGGCGCCCAAATCTTTGAAGCGGTAGGAATCAGCCGCGATGTGATCGACCGCTATTTCACAGGTACTGCATCACAGCTAGGCGGCATCGATTTACAAACAATTGCAGAAGAGGCACAGCGCCGCCACCGGGAAGCGTACCAGGATGATTACAGCAAAACGCTTGAACCGGGAAGTGACTTCCAATGGAGAAATGGCGGAGAGCATCATGCGTTTAATCCGAAAACGATTCATACTTTGCAATGGGCGTGCCGCAGAAATGATTACAGTCTGTTTAAACAGTATACAAAAGCGGCTGATGAAGAACGCATCGGATTTTTGCGGAACTTGTTCGCATTTGACGGAAACCGCAAGCCTTTGAAGTTGGAGGAGGTTGAATCCGCTGAATCGATTGTCAAACGTTTTAAAACGGGTGCGATGTCATTCGGGTCCTTGAGTAAGGAAGCGCACGAAGCTTTAGCAATCGCAATGAACCGTCTTGGAGGAAAAAGCAACAGCGGTGAAGGCGGAGAAGATCCCAAACGCTTTGTTCCAGATGAGAACGGCGATGATAGAAGAAGTGCGATCAAACAAATTGCATCCGGACGGTTTGGTGTCAAAAGCCATTACCTCGTCAATGCTGATGAGCTGCAGATTAAAATGGCTCAAGGTGCTAAGCCGGGTGAAGGCGGGCAGCTTCCTGGCAACAAGGTATATCCATGGGTTGCCGATGTCCGCGGGTCAACGCCAGGTGTCGGATTAATCTCACCTCCGCCACACCATGACATTTATTCGATTGAGGATTTAGCCCAGCTGATCCACGATTTGAAAAATGCCAACCGTGACGCAAGAATCAGCGTAAAGCTGGTGTCAAAAGCAGGTGTAGGAACAATCGCTGCAGGTGTTGCCAAAGCGACTGCAGATGTCATTGTGATCAGCGGCTATGACGGAGGTACAGGCGCTTCTCCGAAAACCAGTATTAAACATACAGGGCTTCCGTGGGAGCTTGGCCTTGCAGAAGCACATCAAACATTAATGCTGAACGGACTTCGTGACCGTGTTGTATTAGAAACAGACGGAAAGCTCATGACGGGCCGCGACGTTGTGATGGCTGCCTTGCTCGGCGCCGAAGAATTTGGTTTCGCAACGGCTCCGTTAGTTGTACTCGGCTGTGTCATGATGCGTGCCTGCCATTTGGATACATGCCCTGTCGGTGTAGCGACACAAAATCCAGAGCTTCGCAAAAAGTTCATGGGAGATCCTGACCATATTGTGAACTATATGCTGTTCATTGCCGAAGAAGTTCGTGAGTATATGGCTGCGTTAGGCTTCAAGACATTTGATGAAATGATCGGCCGCACGGACGCACTTCATGTAAGTGAACGGGCAAAGGGACATTGGAAAGCAAGCCAGCTTGATTTGTCTACCCTTCTTTATCAGCCTGAAGGGGTGCGGACGTTCCAATCGCCGCAAAATCATAAAATTGATCAATCGCTTGATATCACAACAATTCTCCCGGCTGTACAAGAAGCCATCGAATCTGGAAAAGAAGCTGATATTTCGATTGAAATCAATAATACAAATCGTGTAGCCGGAACGATAACCGGCAGTGAAATCTCAAAGCGTTACGGAGAAGAAGGGCTTCCTGAAGATACAATCAAGCTGCACTTTACGGGATCAGCCGGCCAAAGCTTTGGAGCTTTCGTTCCTAAAGGGATGACGCTTTATTTGGACGGAGACTCAAATGATTACGTCGGAAAAGGGCTTTCTGGCGGAAAAATCATCGTCAAGTCACCGGAAGGATTCAACTCTGCTTCGGATGACAATGTCATTATCGGCAACGTGGCTTTTTACGGTGCAACAAGCGGAGAAGCATATATTAACGGACGTGCTGGTGAACGCTTTGCCGTTCGAAACAGCGGTGTGAACGTAGTTGTAGAAGGCATCGGCGACCACGGCTGTGAATACATGACTGGCGGCAGCGTTGTCGTTCTCGGTGATGTAGGCAAAAACTTTGCGGCAGGTATGTCCGGCGGAATCGCTTATGTACTGGCCGAAGATGTCAAAGCGTTTAAACGCAAATGCAACCTTGAGATGATTTTATTTGAATCATTAGAGGATGAGAAAGAAATCCAGCAAATTAAAGCAATGCTTGAAAGACATACTGCGTATACAAACAGCCAAAAAGCAGAAGATCTGCTTGATCAATGGGAAGACAGTGTGAAAAAATTCGTCAAAGTCATTCCGAAAAACTATAAACAAATGCTCGCAAGCATCGAAGAGCAAAAAGCTGCAGGTTTATCAGATGAAGAAGCCATCATGTTCGCTTTTGAGGCCAACACGAAGCCAAAGCAGAATACAGCAGCTTCGGGACAAAAACAAGCGGTAGTACAGTAAGGAAGGGGAGAGGAACATGGGGAAACCAACTGGATTTATGGAGATCAAAAGAGAAAAACCTGCGGAGCGGGACCCTCTCACTCGCTTAAAGGATTGGAAAGAATATTCTGCTCCTTTTTCAGAAGAAGCATCGAAACGGCAAGGGGCGCGGTGCATGGATTGCGGTACACCGTTTTGCCAGATCGGTGCGGACATTAACGGATTTACATCCGGCTGTCCGATTTACAACTTAATTCCTGAATGGAATGATCTTGTCTACCGGGGCAGATGGAAGGAAGCATTGGAACGTCTGTTGAAAACAAACAACTTTCCTGAATTCACAGGGCGGGTATGTCCCGCTCCTTGTGAAGGATCATGCACTTTAGCGATTTCAGACCCGGCCGTATCAATTAAAAACATCGAGCGGACCATTATCGATAAAGGATTTGAGAACGGCTGGATTCAACCTAGAATTCCAAAAAAACGAACAGGCAAAAAAGTTGCTATCGTCGGGTCGGGCCCAGCCGGACTGGCGAGTGCTGACCAGCTGAATCAAGCGGGGCATTCTGTCACTGTTTTTGAGCGCTCAGACAGAGCGGGCGGCCTTTTAACATACGGCATTCCAAACATGAAGCTTGAGAAGGGCATTGTAGAACGCCGAATTAAATTGCTGACGCAAGAGGGAATTGATTTTGTCACGAACACAGAAATCGGTGTTGACATTACAGCTGATGAGCTAAAGGAGCAATTTGATGCTGTGGTCTTATGCACAGGCGCTCAAAAACAGCGGGACCTCTTAATTGAAGGACGCGACTCAAAAGGAGTCCATTACGCAATGGACTACCTCACACTTGCAACAAAAAGCTATTTAGATTCTAATTTTAAAGACAAGCAATTCATTGATGCCAAAGGGAAAGATATCATCGTAATCGGAGGCGGAGATACAGGAGCTGACTGTGTGGCTACCGCTCTGCGTCAAAAAGCCAAAAGCGTGCACCAATTCGGCAAACACCCGAAACTTCCGCCAGCCCGCACGAATGACAATATGTGGCCTGAACAGCCACACGTCTTTACGCTTGAATATGCATACGAGGAAGCAGAAGCAAAATTCGGAAGAGATCCGAGAGAATACTCCATTCAAACGACAAAAATGGTCGCGGATAAAAACGGAAAGCTGAAAGAGCTTCATACCATCCAAATGGAAAAAGTGAAAAATGAGCATGGAAAATACGAGTTCCGCGAGCTGCCTGGAACGGAAAAAGTATGGCCTGCTCAGCTTGTCTTTATCGCTATCGGCTTTGAAGGCACAGAACAGCCGCTGTTGAAACAGTTCGGTGTTGATTCAGTAAATAACAAAATCAGTGCAGCATATGGGGATTATCAAACAAATATCGATGGTGTATTCGCCGCAGGGGATGCAAGAAGAGGGCAAAGCTTAATCGTATGGGCGATTAATGAAGGCCGTGAAGTGGCGCGTGAAGTGGATCGATATTTGATGGGGAGTTCAGTTCTTCCGTAAATAAAGGGGATTATCATATAAGAGAAACCGGTCTGGCTGCCAGCCGGTTTCTTTTTTTATTCCATTACGATCCCGATGTTTCCAAACTGTCTGCCTTCCTGCATTCTTTTATATGCTTCACATGCTTTTTCTAAAGGATATATCCGGTCAATTACAGGCCGCAGCTTATGTTTGTCAATGAAAGCGAGCATAGCTTGAAATTCCTCACCGCTTCCCATCGAGGTTCCCAAAACATTGACCTGAGGAAAGAATAGAGAACGCACCGGAAAACTGAGATTATCCCCTGAGCTTGCCCCAAAGCTGACAATACGGCCATTTGGTTTTACATGGCGGAAGTATTCCGAAAAGAGGGCAGGTCCTATGCTGTCAAGAACAACATCCGCCTTTTTTCCCTGCAACTGCTCATCCCAATTGCTGTAGCTGTCAAATGCGTAATCAGCACCTAATTTCAGCGCCTTTTTTCTTTTCTCCTCACTGCGGGAGGTCACGCTTACTGTTGCCCCAATCGCCTTAGCCATAAATAAAGCGTAGGTTGCTACACCGCTGCCGATGCCGGGTATCAATAGATGCTCGCCTTTTTTTAATTGCCCCTTTGTAAACAGAGCCCGATATGCAGTTAAAGCGGATAAAGGTAAAACGCCCGCTTCTTCCCAAGATAAATAAGCAGGTTTTTTGATTGCATTTTGTGAAGGAATGATCACATATTCAGCAAGTGTTCCGTCCGAAGGACCTCCCAGAATCTCAGGTACAGGTGGAACATTTTCTGTCAAATCCCAGTTCAATGTCGGGAAAATGACTACTTCTGTCTGAACAGTAACATTTTTCACGCCTTCACCAATCTCTTCGATGATACCCGCGCCGTCAGAACCCAGTATCATGTGAGGATCTTGTTCAGATTTGTTTTTCATAAGAAACAAGTCACGATGATTCAGGCCTGCAGATTTTAATTTAACCTTTACCTCTCCGTATCCAGGCTTTGTTGATGGAACGTCCTGAACTGATAACCCCAGAAGACCGGCTTTTCCGTTGTGAATTACAGCTTTCATGCTGTCTGCCTCCTCATTAATTGTATTTTCATATCTTTACATATTTTACATAGCGGTTTTCTTCGAGTAAAATGAACAAATATGATAGCCAATATCACTTTTCATCATAGCAAGCAGGTGAGAGCGCGTGGAAAGCGGAGATTTAAAGATTTTTCAGGCTGTTGCTCGCGAAGGAAGCATAACGAAAGCAGCCCAAATGCTGAATTATGTTCAGTCGAATGTGACAGCCAGAGTGCATAACCTTGAGGAAGATTTGAATATCAGGCTTTTTCATCGAACGAATCGGGGAATGAAGCTGACTGCTGCAGGAGAAAATCTTTTACAATATGCAGATCAAGTATTATCGCTGTTAGACCAAGCTGAAAAATCGACCCGAATGAGCAGGCAACCAAAAGGGCCTTTGCGGATCGGATCACTGGAAACAATGGCGGTAACGCATCTGCCTGAGCATGCAGCATCCTTCCTCAGGCGTTTTCCTGAAGTGGATTTATCAGTGAACACAGCTGATACGCATCATTTGATTCAACAGGTTCTTGATCATAAAGTTGATGGCGCTTTTGTATATGGGCCGGTTGAACACGCTGCAGTTAGACAACTCCATGTCTCCCATGATGAATTAGTTTTGATTTCATCACGAGAAGGGACGGCAGAAGACATGCTTCAGCAGCCGATGCTCTTTTTTGGGGCTGGCTGTTCTCATCGTGACAGGGTCAAAAGATTACTAGAGGAAGCAGGCATACACAATCAAAAAATCATAGAGTTTGGCACATTGGAGGCTATTATAAAAGGTGTTTCCGCCGGGATGGGTACGGCGCTGCTCCCAAAGTCCGCTGTTGACTGCTCCGAGCATCGTACAAATGTATGGATTCATCAGCTGCCACCAGCATATCAAGACTTAGAGATCGTCTTTATATACAGGAAAGACTTTTTTATTACGAGTGCGTTTCAGACATTTCTTGATGAGATTAACGAAATGAAAAGATGAAGATAGACGTGCATTAGCAGAATAAAGACGTTTGTCAGTTTTTATTTTAAAGATGTGTATAAAAAAACTGTACTCATTTGAAGCGAGTACAGTTTTTTTATTTATTTACGTTTTAAATTAATGCCGATCGCCGCTCCGTTTCTGCTTGAATCAGCTACACCTTTAAAGGTGCCGTTTTCATGGTCGATCGATATGCTTTGCACGTTTCCGATATCCACCGGACTTGTGCCGAATTTGTGGCCCATCCCGTTTAGCTTGCTGAGGACATCTTTAGGAATTCCGTCTTCGTAACGGTAAGAGCTCATACTGTTTGTGTAAATTCTCGGCTCTTCAACAGCTGCTTTTAATTCCATACCATATTCAATGTGGTAGAGAATGGTTTGCAAAACGGATGAAATAATTGTAGCCCCGCCAGGAGATCCAACAGTGAGGACAGGCTTGTCATCCTTAAATAAAATCGTCGGGGTCATGCTGCTTAAAGGCCGTTTGTTTGGCTGTACTTCGTTAGCTCCGCCTGGTATCGCATCAAAATCCGTTAATTCATTGTTTAGGATGACACCGTAATCAGGGACCATAATACCCGTTCCAAACAACTGTTCGATTGTTGTTGTATAAGAAACAACATTTCCCCATCGATCAGCAACTGTAAAGTGGGTTGTTTGGCCTTCTACTTTGTCTTTCGGCTGTTCAACTTGTTTATAGTTTGCTGATCCTTCTTGGTATTTCCAAGGGTCACCGGCTTTCGGTTTTTTATTCACTTGATCTAGGTTGATTAATTGCTGGCGTTCTTTAATATAATCGGGGTGAAGCAGGCCTTTGAGAGGAACATTTACAAATTCGGGATCACCTGCATAAGACGCACGGTCGGCATATGACAAATGCATCGTTTCAGCAAGCAGCTGATATTTTTCCCATGAGCGGACATCGTATTGTGAAAGGTTAAAATGATCAAGGATTTTTAGCATTTGCAATAAGAAAATACCGCCGGAGCTTGGAGGAGGAGTAGTAGCGATTTGATAGCCTTGATAGTCTCCCCAAATCGGTTCATCAATTGTAATGTCGTAATTTTCTAAATCTTTTTCTGTCATTGATCCGCCGAAATCCTGGACAGTGTCAGAAAGCGTCTTGGCGAATTTTCCTTTATAAAAAGCGTCAGTGCCTTTGGAGCGAATAAGCTTAAATGTTTTAGCCAAATCCTTTTGAATAAGGGTATCTCCTTCTTTAAGCGGTTCGCCATTTGGTAAAAATACATCTTTTGCGGCAGTCCGTGAAAGTTTTTCCTGATATTCAGAAATGGCATCTGCCAACACCGAATCAATCGGAAAGCCTTTTTCAGCGAGTTTAATAGAAGGGGTAATTAATTGCTTCATCGAACGGGTTCCCCATTTATCCAAGGCTTCTTCCAGCCCTTTCAGAGTGCCTGGAACACCAACGGCAGTACCTTTTGTTACACGTTCAGAGAAAGGAATTGCTTTGCCGTTTTCGTCCAGAAACATATCAGGAGTTGCGCCTGCTGGAGCACGCTCACGGCTGTCGATTATCGTTGTATCCTTCGTTTTTCCGTCATACACCATCATAAAACCGCCGCCGCCAATACCTGACATCATCGGCTCTGTTACATTGAGTGCAAATTGAATGGCAACCGCTGCGTCAATAGCATTTCCTCCTTTTTTCAGCACATCAGCACCGATTTCAGAAGCAAGAGGATGTGCGGTCGCAACCATGCCGTCTTTTCCTACATCTACTTGTTTGTACTCATCGTAGCTTTTGGGCGGTTTTTTAGCTTCCGCGTGAAAAGGGACACTTCCAGCGACTAACAGAACACTAAGCAGAGCTGTTAAACAGACGTTCCACGTTCTTTTCATGTTCTCCCTCCTATATGAAGCTGTATTGTTACAATCTTAGCGTAAAAAAATTACAGCGTTTTCACAAGTGACAAATGGTATATTATATAGTGCATAATGCCGTTTTTCTGTGCAAAATTGATTATATTGATATGAGCCATGTGCTATATTAGAATCAGCATACGGATTAAGAAGGGACTGCTATATGTATTTAACGATTGAAGAAACAGCAGAATATACAAATCTTTCAGAGGATTATATTAAAAGCTTGGTGCTCGAAGGGAAAATCAGAGCCGTTCATGACGGAGAGCAATTTTTGATTTATAAAGAGCAGTTCAAAACGCATCTCGAACAGCTGGAGAATTACAAAGCACTTGTGCAGGAAATATTAAATGAACCAATCCCGGAAGATATTGATGTAAAGGATGAGGATTAGGACACAATTTGAAATTGTGTCTTTTTTTGTATATTTTTGCGGAAGCTCTAGAAAATTAGGAGTGTCAGATTTCGTTTTAAGAGGTTTTTTGATGATTAGTAGGGGGATAAGTATCCAAGAGGTTAAAAGCTTTATAAGAGGCTTTAAAGCTTATTTTATAGGGTGAAGGTTGGAAGAAGCTTTTTTAAAAGCTTATGTAACACTATGTATATTATGTTACATAAATGCCGCCGCACTTTGACATTCAACGTTTTTCAGCTATAATAGTAACATAGACCTCAAAACGTTACATTACGGTTTTTAAGGAGTTTTTTGATGCATATTGTACAGCCGATTCGCAGTCTAGAAAAAATCCAAGAAGTCAAACAGTATTTGCTTAACAAAAACAAGCGGGATTATTTTCTGTTTATTTTCGGCATCAACAGCGCGCTCCGCATTTCTGATATTCTGCCGTTGCAAGTGAAGGACGTTCAAAATAAAGATCATTTATGGGCGACTGAAAGCAAAACGAAAAAGAAAAGAAAGATTCTTATTTTAGAATCGCTGAAACAGGAAATATACGAGTATACGAAAGACATGAAGGAAAACGAATATCTTTTTAAATCAGTGCGGACCAGGAAGCCGATTTCCCGCATACAGGCCTACAGAATTTTAAGAGAGGCCGCTGCGGCGTGCGGACTTGAGGAGATAGGAACGCATACACTCCGGAAAACGTTTGGCTATCATTTTTATCAGCGAACGAAAGACATCGCCGAGCTGCAGAGAATACTGAATCATTCATCACCATCAATTACAATGCGGTATATCGGTATTGATGAAGATACGACAAGAGCCGCATATAAGGTTTTTGGAGGGCTTTAATACAAATCGCTTGAAAATATTGATCATCAGAGCTACTATATAAATACCAAAAGCTCTAGTAGCACAGCGGATAGTGCAGCAGTTTCCTAAACTGCAGGTCGGGAGTTCGAATCTCTCCTAGAGCGTTATATTCACAAAAAGACAACAGGCACTTTTCGCCTGTTGTCTTTCTTTATGCAGACCAAATAAAAAACGCCCGCTTATACCGGGCGTTATTCTTATATAACTGCGTCAAATTGATTGACTTTCCATTTTTTATTTTCTTTCACAAATGTCACTTTCCGTTTTGCAGAAGGGGATCCGTCTAATGTAGGGACGGTAAATTCGTATGTGATTGTGCTGCCTTTTTTAGAGATCAGTTTAGCAGTTGATTTTTTCCAATTCAAAAGATTGTCTCCGTCACCGATTGGAACAGCAAGTTTTCCTTTTGAAACAGTGAAATGATAATCTTTAAAGCCTTTTTCGATTGCTGTTTTTGTAAAAATAGGAGTTAAATAATTCACCGCTTTTGCTTTAGTGCCTAGATCACTGCACATGTATACATATTGAAGATTTTGATACTCGAATGTGCCTGATGGGCAAACTGCTTTTTTCACCTTCGGATTGTGGCCGCTCATGGTGTTCCAAAAATGTTCTCTAGCGGATAATGCCAACTGTAATGCTTGTTTTTGTGATAAATCGCCTGATGTATTTTTCGCAAATGCATTTGTGCTTAATGACAGAATAAGTGCAATGGTTGTTAGAAATAGAAGACATTTTTTCATTATCGCTCTCTCCTTCAAAATCTCTTTCTCTTATGTTACAAATGTTACAATAATTACGGATAGATTACAATACTTTTGCGTAAATTATTTTTTATTCTTTTACTCACAAAAAATACGCCATTACTTGCTAGTTTATTCTTCATAAGCTAAAAAGATGTGTAAAATTAGAAGAATCGGGAAGGGTTTCATATGTGCAGTGATGAATAATAACATGTTACATATCCTGTTTTTGTCAAAAAATGAGGGCATGTTTAAAAACGATTTCAAATAAAGGAGTCCTTTAATATGGAAACATCACAAGAACCTCTTGTAACTCAAAAGAAAAGCAAACCATCAGTTTGGCGGTCGATGTCACTCTTTTTAGTGCCGCTTCTGCTGAGCAATGTGCTGCAATCAGTCGGCCAGCTAGTCGGGATGATGGCTGTAGGCAGATGGCTCGGTGTTGATGCAGTGGCAGCTGTATCATCCTTTTTCCCGTTATTTTTTCTTTTAATCTCATTTACGATTGGGATCGGTTCAGGAAGTTCGATTCTGATCGGACAAGCTTACGGAGCGAAAAATGAGGAACGGCTAAAGGCTGTTGTCGGGACGACACTCACGTTTACATTTTTATTAGGCGTTGTGTTAGCCGTTATCGGCAGTATTTTCACCCTGGATATCCTTCGTTTAATGGGAACACCTGAAAATGTCATTCATGTCAGCGCTAACTATGCACGTATTTTATTTTATGCTATGCCGTTTATGTTTTTATATTTTGCATATACTACCTTTTTGCGCGGAACAGGAGATTCCAAGACACCGTTTTATACGCTGATTGTGAGCACGGTCATCAACATCGCGCTTTTGCCTGTTTTAATCCTTGGCATGTTTGGTTTTCCGAAACTGGGCATATACGGCTCGGCATATGCAACTGTCATTTCCACGATTGCGACTTTTCTCGTGTTAATGGTGTATTTACGAAAGCGAAAACACCCGCTGCAATTTGATAAAACAGTGCGTCGTTATTTGAAAATGGATAAGGAACTGCTGGTTCTCCTGCTGCGTCTTGGGGTCCCAGCAAGCATCAATATGATTCTTGTCTCATTATCAGAGATAGCGGTTATTTCATTCGTCAATCATTACGGCTCTAATGCAACAGCTGCATACGGAGTGGTCAACCAGGTGGCCAGCTATGTACAGATGCCGGCCGTCAGCCTTGGTATTGCGGTTTCTATTTTCGCTGCGCAATCGATCGGAGCAAACGAGTTTGACCGCTTAAAGCAGGTCATTCGCGTTGGGATTTGGCTGAATTATATCATTGGCGGCGTACTGATCATTCTGATCTATGTTTTTTCACATCAGATTTTATCGTTATTTTTAACCGAGCAAGAGACGCTTTACATTGCGCACCGTCTTTTGATGATTACACTGTGGAGCTATTTGCTGTTTGGAAATGCCCAAATTATTTCTGCAACGATGCGGGCAGGCGGAACGGTTTTATGGCCGACCGTCATCAGTATTTTTGCAATCTGGGGAGTAGAGGTGCCTGTCGCTTTCGTCCTTTCTCACTATACAAAGCTTGAAATACTCGGCGTCTGGGTTGGTTATCCAGCTGCGTTTGCCGTCAGCTTGCTGTTGATTTATGGGTATTATCAATTCGTCTGGAAAAAGAAACAAATCACACGTCTCATCCAATAGCCTCCGAATCACACCGTTCATAAGTTTGAACGGTGTTTTTTTATTTGATAGGGGAAAATATAAAATGGAGGAAATATGGTACAGTACATTGAATTCTTATACTAGCAATGAATCAAGGAGAGGTTGAGTAAACATGGCAAACTTTATTGAGAAAATCACGTATTTGGGAACGCCGGCCATCAAAGCGGGCAACGAACATCTAGAAATGATTGTTGTCCCTGAGTGGGGGAGCAACGTCATTTCTCTCGTGGACAAAACAACAAATGTCCAGCTTTTGCGTGAACCGGAAACAGCAGAAAGTTTTCACGACACACCAACATTGTATGGCATTCCAATCCTGTTCCCGCCTAACCGCATAAGTGACGGTACATTCAGTTTCCGGGGCAGAACGTATCATTTTGATATCAACGAGAAGGATAAACACAACCATCTTCACGGGTTTCTTTACCATGAAAAGTGGAATGTCGTGACCACGAAGCAAACTGATGAAGGAGTGATTGTTGAAACAGAAATTGATCTTTCTGAGCTTCCCCATGTGCAGAAGCAATTTCCTCATCATGCCGTCGTTCGGATGACATACACGATCAAGGAGAATACCCTATTTAAACATGCGACGGTCATGAACAAAGGAAAGGAAGCGTTTCCTTGGGGAATTGGTTATCATACTACATTTATATTTCCGGCAGAAAACTCGTTATTCTCCCTGACAGCAGATCAGCAATGGGAGTTGGATGAACGCCTGCTGCCGACCGGGAAGCTGATGGATGTCCCGTATAAAGAAGCTTTGCATGAAGGAATGGATTTGCGCCACAAGCAGCTGGATGATGTCTTTTTATCTTCTTATCAGAAGAGGGGCGGAGAAAACCAGGCAGTCATTTATCATCAGCATGCACATATCAGCATTATTTATAAGGCAGATGAACAGTTTAACCATTGGGTTGTATACAATGCGGACGGAAAACAAGGGTATTTATGCCCTGAACCTTACACATGGGTGACAAACGCAGTGAATCTTGATTTACCTTCGTCAATCACTGGTTTACAAGTGCTGGAGCCGGGAGAAGAAACGACAGCTAAAAGCAGTATCACCATTGAACTGAATCATCAATAGCTAATGATGAAGCGCAGAGAGGCGGGGAAATTAATGAAAAAAAGCATAAAGCTTTATGTTGCTGTTTTACTGCTTTTCGTCGTTGCTTCGGTGCCTTATATGCATCAGGCTGCGCTTGCCGCTGAAAAACAAGATGCACTTTCCGGGCAGATCGATAAGATTTTAGCTGATCATCCTGCCCTCGAAGGCGCAATGGCCGGCATCACCGTTCGCTCTGCGGAAACAGGTGCTGTTCTATATGAACATTCAGGAGACACCCGAATGAGGCCTGCCTCTTCTCTAAAGCTTTTGACAGCAGCCGCGGCACTTTCTGTCCTTGGCGAGAACTATTCTTTTACAACCGAGGTCCGGACGGATGGAACACTGAAAGGGAAAAAGCTGAATGGTAACCTTTATTTGAAAGGCAAAGGCGATCCGACACTTTTACCATCTGATTTTGACAAAATGGCTGAGAAATTGAAACATTCCGGCGTAAAAGTAATTAAAGGCAATCTGATCGGTGATGATACGTGGCATGATGACATGCGATTATCACCTGATATGCCTTGGAGCGATGAATACACATATTATGGCGCGCCAATCTCCGCTCTAACAGCGTCTCCGAATGAAGACTATGATGCAGGCACTGTGATTGTTGAGGTCACCCCAAATCAAAAAGAAGGGGAAGAGCCTGCCGTGTCTGTCTCTCCGAAAACCGATTATATAACGATAAAGAACGATGCTAAAACGACTGCTGCCGGTTCAGAGAAAGACCTCACAATCGAAAGAGAACATGGAACAAACACGATTACAATTGAAGGGAGCGTACCGGTTGACGCAAACAAGACAAAGGAATGGATTTCTGTCTGGGAGCCTGCCGGATATGCCTTAGATTTATTTAAGCAGTCACTAAAAAAACAAGGTATTACTGTGAAAGGGGACATCAAGATGGGTGAAGCACCTAGTTCTTCAGATGTGCTGCTCTCTCATCGCTCAATGCCTTTATCGAAACTTTTTGTGCCGTTCATGAAATTAAGTAATAACGGACATGCCGAAGTGCTCGTAAAAGAGATGGGGAAAGTGAAAAAAGGAGAAGGGAGCTGGGAAAAGGGGCTCGAAGTGTTAAACAGTACGCTTCCGGAATTTGGTGTTGATTCTAAATCACTCGTCTTAAGGGACGGATCAGGAATCTCACATATTGATGCTGTATCCTCAGATCAACTTTCACAGCTGTTATATGACATTCAGGATCAGAGTTGGTTCTCGGCTTATCTAAATTCTTTACCTGTTGCGGGCAATCCTGACAGAATGGTGGGCGGAACGCTGAGAAACCGCATGAAAGACACTCCTGCACAAGGAAAAGTAAGAGCAAAAACCGGATCGCTCAGTACGGTAAGCTCTCTATCGGGGTACGCAGAAACAAAGAGCGGAAAAAAACTTGTTTTCTCTATTCTTCTAAATGGATTGATTGATGAAGAGGATGGAAAAGATATTGAGGATCAAATCGCTGTCATTTTGGCAAATCAATAATAGCGGCAGACCTGTTTTCCAAGAGAAAACAGGTTTTTTTATGTCTGTAATAACGCTTTGTCGAACCTTCCAACAATTAGAAGAATGATGCACAAAAGAAAATTAGTCCGATTAAAAAGTAGTGTATAAGACCTTATGTAAAACAATACTTTTATCACTTTATATCCGGAAATTTGATAAAAAAAGAAACGAAAAATAAAGAAATAATACTATATTCAAAAAAATGTTATAAAAATTTAATGTTTTTTATTGTACTTTAAAAAATATCCGTTAATATAGTGCATATATGGATTATATAGTCATATAATTTCTTTTATTGTCATTTTTCTGCTTTTTTCTACATTTTCTTATCCTCTTATTATGAGAACTGGAGGGAATCCGTTGAGCGAACATACTTATTCTTTAACCCATGCCCAAAGGAGAGTGTGGTTTACCGAACTGCTGGAGCCAGATACCAGCATTTGCAATCTCACAGCCTGTGTGAAATTTAAAGGCAATATTGAGCTTGATACTCTGGAGGGAGCACTGAATCATTCCATCTCCCGCAACGACGCCATTAGATTTCAGCTGTTAGAAGGAGAAGAGCTTGAGCCGCGATTGCTCCTTACTGAATATAAATATTATCCACTTAGAATAATTGATTTTTCAAATGTTGAAATGATAGAAATAGAGCAATGGATTCAGGATCAAGCGAGCATTCCATTTAAACTGTTCAACTCGCCTCTTTATCAATTTTACCTCCTTAGAATTGACTCTCATGAAGTTTGGCTATTTGCGAAATTCCATCATATCATAATGGATGGAATCTCTTTAAATGTGATGGGAAATCAAATTATAGATCTTTATCAAAAAATGAAAAAGAAAGATCCTTTACCTGATCAGCCGGAACCTTCTTACTTGAGCTACATCGAAAAAGAGAGTCAATATCTACAATCTCCACGGTTTGCAAAGGACCGTTTATTTTGGACACAAACCTTTGAGCACCCGTTGGAATACCACTCGTTAGCCGACCAGACGTCCTTACAAAAACAGAGCACATCTGCATCCAGAGACACCATCATTCTTTCACCTGATCTAGAGCAAACGATTCGAATCTTCTGCGAAGAACACAAGATCAATATCATTTCCTTATTTATGGCTTCATTTTACATATGCATCAGCCGAATCACTTCTAAAAAAGATCTTGCCATTGGCACCTACTATGGCAACAGAGGTTCAAAGGCTGAAAAAGAAATGCTCGGCATGTTCGTTAGTTCCCTTCCAATCAGAATAACGGTTGATCCTGACACAGATTTTCTTTCCTTTGTCCGCACAATAGGCAGGGAACAGCTTTCTGTTATGCGTCATCAACGGTTTCCTTATAATTTGCTTGTAAATGAATTAAGAAATGAACAGAAGGATTTACACAACCTTATCGGTATATCTATGCAGTATCAGCCACTTCAGTGGCACAATGCAGATGATTTTGACTATGAAACAGCGCTTTATTTCAGCGGATACACTGCGAATGAGCTTTCAGTTCAAATACAAGAACGGATAGACAATGGAACCATTCAATTAAATTTCGACTATCAAAATACCTTGTTTTCTCTTGAGGATATTAAACGAATACAATCTCATTTGCTTACCATACTGGAAAACGCCCTTCAACATCCGCACAGCTTTATAAGAGAATTAGATATGACGAATACAAGAGAAAAGCAAAAATTGTTGTATGAGTTTAACAAGACGGAAGCTGTTTCGCCTAAAGCTTTCACCCTGCATGGGCTGTTTGAGCAACAGGCAGCTTCCACACCGGAGCGGCTGGCCATTCGCTTTTCAGGCGGTTCGCTGACATACGCTGAGCTTGATATGTACGCCAGCCGACTGGCTGCGCACCTTGCGGCACGCGGCGTCACAAACGAAAGTATCGTCGGTGTCCTGTCTGAACGCTCACCTGACATGCTGATCGCTGTCCTTGCTGTATTGAAGGCCGGAGGGGCGTATTTGCCGCTTGATCCTGCGTATCCAAAGGAGCGGCTGAGCTACATGCTGAAAGACAGCGGGGCATCACTCTTGCTGACGCAGCCGGGATGCTCCGCACCAAACTTTTCTGGCGAAACGCTTGAAGTGGACATGACATCTCTTGAGCGTGAAGAAGTAAAACGTTATGTGTCTGCTTCTGTTAGCGACGGATCTCTCGCCTATGTCATTTATACGTCGGGGTCCACCGGACAGCCGAAAGGAGTGGCCGTTGAGCACCGCCAGGCTGTTTCTTTTCTGACCGGCATGCAGCACCAGTTTCCGCTTTCGGAAGATGACATTGTCATGGTGAAAACCTCTTTTTCCTTTGATGCGTCTGTGTGGCAGCTGTTTTGGTGGACTCTTTCCGGTGCTTCGGCGTATCTGCTTCCGCCCGGTTGGGAAAAAGACCCCGCGTTGATCGTACAAGCCATTCATCAGGAAAACGTGACAACGGCTCATTTTATTCCGGCTATGCTGAACAGCTTTCTAGATCAAGCGGAAATGTTAGCGCTCGGTGACGGGACAAACCTAAAGCGTGTATTCGCCGGAGGTGAACCGCTTGCGCCGCGTACGGCAGCCCGTTTTGCTTCTGTATTGCCGCAGGTATCATTAATCCATGGTTACGGGCCGACAGAAGCAACGGTAGACGCGGCATTTTACGTGTTGGACCCAGAACGGGACAGGGACCGTTTGCGGATTCCGATTGGGAAGCCCGTACCCGGTGCGCGTTTGTATGTTTTAGATCCGCATTTAGCCGTACAGCCTTCTGGTGTCGCCGGCGAACTGTACATTGCCGGAGCGGGTGTTGCCAGAGGTTATTTGAATCGGCCGGCATTAACGGAGGAGCGTTTTCTAGAAGACCCGTTTTACCCGGGGGAACGCATGTACAAAACAGGGGATGTGGCGCGCTGGCTCCCTGACGGGAATATTGAATTCCTCGGGCGCACGGATGATCAGGTGAAAATCCGCGGCTACCGGATTGAGCCGAGAGAAATTGAAGCGGCACTAAGAAATATAGAAGGTGTAAGAGAGGCGGCCGTTACCGTACGGACAGACAGCGGGGAGCCGGAATTATGCGCTTATGTAGAAGGGCTCCAAAGAAACGAAATCCGAGCGCAGCTTGAGAGACTGTTGCCGGGCTACATGGTCCCAGCCTATATGATAGAGATGGAACAGTGGCCGGTTACACCAAGCGGAAAGCTCGACCGAAACGCCCTGCCAGCTCCTAGCGGAGCGGCAGATGCGGAGACCTACACGGCGCCGAGAAACGTGACTGAGATGAAACTTTCTCAGCTATGGGAGGACGTGCTGAAAAATGGCCCTGTCGGGATTCACGACAACTTTTTTGACCGCGGGGGACATTCCTTAAAAGCAACGGCGCTTGTCTCACGGATCGCCAAAGAATTCGATGTACAGGTGCCGCTAAAAGATGTGTTTGCCCATCCAACAGTAGAAGGGCTGGCTGCCGTTATCCGTGAAGGAACGGACAGTCCATATGAAGCGATTAAGCCCGCTGAAAAACAGGAAACCTATCCGGTTTCCTCTGCCCAAAAGCGGATTTATGTCCTTCAGCAGCTGGAAGACGGAGGGACAGGCTACAATATGCCGGCTGTGTTAGAGCTCGAAGGGAAGCTCAACCCTGAAAGGATGGACAGAGCTTTCCAAGAGCTGATCAAGCGCCACGAGTCGCTTCGTACCTCCTTCGAACAGGACGCAGGAGGCGATCCGGTGCAGCGCATCCATGACGAGGTGCCGTTTACGTTACAGACTACAGTTCTCGGCGAACGAACCGAACAGGAGGCCGCAGCCGCATTTATCAAACCGTTTGATCTCAGCCAAGCGCCGCTGTTCCGTGCCCAAATCGTAAAGGTATCAGATGAGCGGCACCTGTTGCTGGTTGATATGCATCACATCATTTCAGACGGTGTTTCCGTCAACATTCTGATTCGGGAATTCGGCGAGCTGTACAATAATCGGAAGCTTCCGGCACTGCGCATTCAATATAAAGATTATGCCGTATGGCAAGAAGGATTTAAAACAGGAGATGCGTACAAAACGCAGGAGGCGTACTGGCTGAAGCAGCTCGAGGGCGAGCTGCCTGTGCTGGATCTTCCGGCTGATCATGCCCGCCCGCCGGTGCGAAGCTTCGCGGGTGACAAGGTCTCATTTACGCTGGAACCAGAGGTTGCATCAGGCCTTCACAAGCTGGCACGAGAAAACGGAAGCACACTGTACATGGTGCTCCTTGCGGCTTACACCACGTTCTTGTCACGCTTAAGCGGACAGGAGGATATCATCGTCGGCTCGCCAATTGCCGGCCGTCCGCACAAGGATCTTGAGCCGATACTCGGCATGTTTGTGAACACGCTGGCGCTTCGGACGCGCCCGGAGGGCGGGAAGCCATTCGTACAGTATTTGCAGGAAGTGCGTGAGACAGCATTGGAAGCCTTTGAGCACCAAGATTACCCGTTCGAAGAGCTTGTCGATAAGCTTGAATTGACACGAGATATGAGCCGGAACCCAGTGTTTGATGCGATGTTTATCCTTCAAAATGTGGAAAAACAGGACATAGATCTGAGAGAAATAAAAGTCCGGCCTGCCAATTTCGCACATTACATTTCTTTATTTGATATCACATTAATAGCTACGGAAGTAAGTGGATCTATTTGCTGCGAAATGGAATTTAGTACAGAAGTATTCCTAAAAGCTACGATTGAACGGTGGGCTGATCATTTTATCCAATTTCTGCATGCGGCACTTTCAACCCCTGAAACAAGCCTTGCACAAATAAACATACTTAGTGATAAAGAAAAACAAAAAATAGTCTTTGAATTTAACAAAACTCAGGTTGAATTTGCTCAAAAAGATGTTCCTTTTCATCGCATATTTGAAGCGAAAGCTGAAGAAATTCCAGAACATATAGCTGTTATTGATAACGAAACAGAGATTAGCTATCGGCTTCTAAATGAAAGAGCCAATCGTCTGGCACGAACATTGCAAAACAGAAAAGGACCGAAGCCAACTGTGGCTGTTTTAGCCAAGCGGTCCATTGATGCAATTGTTGGAGTGCTGGCAGTGATGAAAGCTGGCGGAGTGTATATCCCAATCGATTCATATTATCCAAAAGCCCGTATTGAATATATTCTTCGTGATAGCGGGGCAGATATTCTACTTTCACAGCAGGAATTGAAGCATTTGATTTCAAACTTGCCTGAATCTGAGATGTCTCATATCTGCCTTGACGATGAAAGCACTTATGAAGAAAGTAACTGCAACCTTAACTTATCTCCTGCTCCTGAAGAGCCGGTATATATCATTTATACGTCAGGAACGACGGGTGCGCCTAAAGGTGTTATTGTCACCCATCAGAACTTTACTCATGCTGCTCTTGCTTGGCGTCAAATTTATGAACTGGATCGGAAGCCTGTCAGACTGCTTCAAATCGCGAGCTTTTCATTCGATGTCTTCTCAGGAGATTTGGCGAGAACATTGACCAACGGCGGGACTCTAATCGTTTGCCCAGATGAAACACGGCTGGAACCTGCTGAAATATATAAAATCATGAACTCTCAGAGAATCACGGTGATGGAGTCGACACCGGCTCTCATTATCCCGGTGATGGAGTATGTATACCGTAACCAGTTCAAGCTTCCTGACTTAGACATGCTGATCCTTGGTTCCGACATGGTGAAAGCTCAAGATTTCAAAACATTGACAGATCGCTTTGGCCAAAGCATGCGCATCATTAATAGCTATGGTGTCACAGAGGCAACCATTGATTCGAGTTTCTATGAAACCAGTATGGGTGGAGAGTGTACGGGAGATAACGTACCAATCGGCAGCCCGCTGCCGAATGTACACATGTACGTACTCAGCCAGACTGATCAAATTCAGCCGATCGGTGTTGCCGGCGAGCTGTGCATCGGCGGGGCAGGTGTTGCGAAAGGCTATCATCATAAACCTGACTTAACGCAAATGAAATTTACAGAAAATCCATTTGTCTCTGGAGAAAGGCTGTACAGAACCGGTGATCGAGCATGCTGGCTTCCAAACGGAACGATCCGGCTTCTTGGCCGAATGGATTATCAAGTAAAGATAAATGGATACAGAATTGAAACAGAAGAAATTGAAAGTGTTCTGCTTCAAACTGGGCTTGTCAGAGAAGCTGCTGTTGCCGTTCAGCATGATAAGAATGGACAGGCTGGTTTGGCTGCATATATTGTGCCTTCAGACGTCAATACGAATGCTCTCCGTGCTGCTTTAACAAAGGAGCTGCCAGCGTATATGATTCCTGCACATCTGATTCCTTTAGAAAACATGCCGCTGACCCTAAACGGAAAGCTGGACAGAAATGCCTTGCCGGCTCCAAATAATGTGTTATCGCGTCCATATACCGCACCAGTTAACGACATGCAAAAAACGATGGCGTATATATGGGAAGATGTACTGAGCATGTCACGAGTCGGCATTCACGATTCCTTTTTTGAGCTTGGCGGAGACTCAATTAAAGCATTACAAGTGGCAGCACGTCTGGCAGCTGAAGGCTGGAGCATGACAATACGCGACTTATTCCGTTATTCAACGATTCAGGAACTATGCGGACATATCACACCATTGGCATCTCAAGCGGACCAGGGACCTGCGGAAGGTGAAGCTGAACTCACCCCGATTCAGCGAAGATTTTTCGGACAGGTACATGCTTTTCACTATCATTACAACCAGTCCGTCATGCTTTTCAGTGAAAAAGGATTCAATGCTAACGCGCTTCATCTAGCGCTGCGTAAAATAATCGAGCATCATGATGCCATTCGCATGATTTTCCAACGTGACCAAAACGGCCATGTCATTCAGTTTAATCGCGGAATCAATCACAAGGATCATGAACTGTTTGGCCTTTATATTTCAGATTGGACAAAAGCATTGCTGGAAAGGGCTCATCTTGATGAAAAACTTGCCGCTGAGGAAACCGTCATTCAAAGCAAAATGAATGTAGAAAAAGGGCCTTTGCTGCAAGCAGGTTTGTTTAAAACGGCAGAAGGGGATCATTTGCTGATTGCACTTCATCATCTTGTGATAGATGGCGTTTCTTGGAGAATTCTGCTTGAAGATTTAGCTGCAGCATATCAACAGGCTTTAGAAAAGAAAGAAATCCAATTACCGCCAAAAACGGATTCTTATTTATCCTACGCCGATGGTCTTACCCAAATAGCTGAAAGTAAACAATTGCTTTCAGAGAAAACGTATTGGCAAACGATTTTAGACGCTCACACTGCTTTTCTTCCTAAGGACATAGAAAATGTGCCGGACAGACTCCAAATGAACAGCGACGCAGCAGCGTTTGTACTATCCGGGGACTGGACTGAAAAATTGCTGTTTGAAACCCAGCAAGCCTATGGTACTGATGCCAACGAACTTTTGCTTACGGCTTTAGGAATGGCGCTTTCTGAATGGACTGGGCATGACCAAGTCGTGATCAGCACTGAGGGACACGGTAGAGAAGGGCATGTGCCAAACATTGATATTTCAAGGACCGTTGGATGGTTTACTTCCATTTATCCTATTCTGCTAGACATGGGTATTCCCGAGCCTTTCGAGGATCAGCTCGCATACCGAATTAAGACGACAAAAGATATGCTGAGAAGAGTACCGAACAAAGGAACTGGATACGGATTGTTAACACACATAGGAGAACTGCGGCATAAAGAGCCTGAGGTCAGCTTTAATTATCTCGGTCAATTTAGCGAAGAGAAAGAAGCTGATACGTTTCAATTATCATATTACCAGCCCCGTTACGAAATAGCGGGTGAGAGAGAACGAGAGTATGAGCTAGACATCAATGCTCTCATTACGGACGGACGGCTTCAAGTAAAAGCGGTATACACCCAGGCGTTCAGCAAACACTCAATTGAGTGCTTTATGGATCGTTTTCACAGGCATCTTATCGAGACGATTGAGCATTGTTCGCAGAAAAAAGCACGCGAAAAAACATTGAGCGATTTCAGCAATAAGGAATTAACGTTGTCTGCATTATCTAGCATCGAAGATCTCGTGAAAGATCTTTAACTTTTGAAAAGGTGTGTGGAATTGATGGCACAATCGGCACAAATTCAAGATATTTATCCGTTATCGCACATGCAGGAAGGAATGCTGTTTCATTCACTAATGGATTTCAGCTCGAAAGCATATATCGAACAGACCTCGTTTACGATCACAGGGAATCTATGCGTCGACTCGTTTCAAAAGAGCTTAAACCTTCTTGTTTCTAGATATGATATTTTCAGAACGATTTTCATTAAAGAAGTACCAGATCTTACAGGTCCGCAGCAGGTAGTCTTATCAAACCGGGAATTGACAGTATATAGAGAAGATATTTCTCGCCTGGCTGATCAAGAACAGCAGACGCTGATTGATGCTTTTATGACTAAGGATCGGGAAAAAGGATTTGATTTGCAAAAAGATCCTTTAATGCGTCTTGCCCTTTTTGATAGAGGAGACAGCCAATATACATGTGTCTGGACACATCACCATATCATCATGGATGGGTGGTGTCTCGGCATTATTCTTAAAGAGTTTTTCAGCATGTATGATTCGCTCAAAAATAACTCACCTGTACAGCTTGGCAGCACGGTGCCGTACAGCCGTTATATTGAATGGCTCGGAGAACAAGATCAAGAAGAGACCGCTGCCTACTGGAGCGAATATTTGAAGGAGTACGGCAATACTGCTTCTATTCCCCGAATAAAGCGCCGTACGGCAGACGGGGATTATAAAGCCGACCAGATCAGCTTTTCATTAGCGCAGGAAATGGTTGAGAAACTGACAGAGGCTGCCCAAAACTGGGGAGTGACATTAAACACGTTGTTTATGAGTATTTGGGGCGTGCTGCTCCATCGATATAATGCTGCAGATGATGCCGTTTTTGGGTCCGTCATTTCGGGACGCCCGTCAGCGATTGACGGGATTGAATCAATGGTCGGCTTGTTTATCAATACTGTTCCAGTGCGAATCCGATCTGCGGAAGGCATAACGTTTTCTTCGCTGGTCAAAGCCGTGCAGGAGGATATTTTATCATCTGAACAGCATGGGTATTATCCGCTTTATGAAATTCAAAACCATAGTCCATTGAAGCAAGGGTTGATCGATCATATTTTTGTTTTTGAAAATTACCCTGTACAGCTTCATCAGGCATTAAGCGTGGAGAGTGAAAATGACGAAGGCGCTCTGAAGCTGAGTGACATTTCAATGTCGGAACAAACCAATTACGACTTTAATATCGTTATCGTTCCGGGAGAATCATTTTATATCAAATTCAGCTACAACGCAGACGTTTACGAGCGGGAGGAGATGCTGAGGATTCAGGGGCATCTAAAGCAAGCACTGGATTGCATTTTGACAAATCCCGATGTTGCCGTCAGTGACATCAATATCGTGCCGCCGGAGGAGCAACAGGTTATCCAATCGTTTAACGAAACTGAGCGTCCTTATGTGAACAAAACGATACCCCAATTGTTCGAGGAACAAGCCCGCAAAACACCTGAAGCGGCTGCATTAAAAATGGGAGACGATTGCTGGACCTATCGCCAATTAAATATAAGAGCCAATCAGATTGCGCACGCCCTGATAGAAAAAGGCGTTAGATCTGGAGATATCGTGGCTGTGATGATGGGCCGGTCAATGGAAATGCCTGCAGCTTTGCTTGGGATTTGGAAAGCAGGCGGCGCTTATATGCCGCTTGATCCACATTTTCCAGCAGAACGTCTTTCTTTCCTGCTGAAGGACAGTCAAGCGGCTCAATTACTGATAGAAGAAGACCTTATTTCCTTGATCCCTCCGTCCTATGAAGGAAATACGATAACGATAGAACATACAGAAAGTTACCAAACAGAAGCGCCAAATATGCCCCCAGGTGATCTAGCCTACTTGATCTATACGTCGGGAACGACGGGGCGCCCTAAAGGGGTTTTAGTTGATCATCACGGTATTGCCAATACATTGCAATGGAGACGGGAAGAGTATAGCATGACCGAACAGGATATATCCCTCCATTTGTTTTCGTACGTGTTTGACGGCTGTGTAACGAGCTTATTTACCCCGCTTTTATCTGGTGCGTGCGTACTGCTGACAACAGATGACGAAGCGAAGGATGTGCTGGCCCTTAAGCGAAAAATAGCCCGTTATAAGGTCAGCCACATGATCATTGTTCCTTCCCTGTACAGGGTGTTATTGGAAGTGATGACTGCTGACGATGCAAAAAGTCTTCGTATTGTTACATTTGCGGGTGAAGCGGTCACGCCTGATCTGCTTGAGTTGAGTCAAATGATTTGTCCTTATGCTGAACTGGCAAATGAATACGGGCCCACAGAAAACAGTGTGGCAACAACAATATTGCGGCATCTGAATGAAAAAGAGAGGATCACAATCGGACACCCGATCAGAAACACAAAAGTATTTGTTTTGCACGGAAATCAAATGCAGCCGATCGGCGCGGCGGGTGAACTGTGTATTTCCGGCGCGGGTCTTGCGAGAGGATACTACAAACAGCAAGAGCTGACACAGAAAGCATTCTCCGATCATCCATTCCTTGAAGGGGAGCGTTTATACCGAACAGGTGATGCAGGCCGCTTTTTGCCTGATGGAACGATTGAATATATTGGACGTTTTGATGATCAAGTGAAAATTAGGGGTTATCGTATTGAACTGAGAGAGATTGAAACAGTTCTTCGACAAGCACCGGGGGTAAAAGAAGCAGCGGTACTGGCCCGTGATGTTTCTGCTGAGGAAAAGGAGCTCGTTGCTTATATCGTTCCGGAAAAGGGAAACAGCCTCCCAGATTTGTATCAGCATCTTGCCGGGACATTGCCGTCCTATATGATCCCAGCAAGTATTATCAACATCAGCCGGATGCCATTAACATCCAGCGGCAAGCTTGACAGGTTTGCGCTTCCTGAACCAGAAAACAATACGAGTGTCACATATATGGCGCCCCGAACCTTAATCGAAGCTGATCTCGCACATATTTGGGAAGATGTGCTGAATAAACAGCACATCGGCATTCGTGATGATTTCTTTCAGTTAGGCGGACAGTCCTTAAAAGCGGCCGCACTGGTATCAAGAATACATAAAAAGCTTAATGTCGAGCTGCCGCTCAGTGAGGTGTTTTCTTATCCGACGGTTGAAAGCATGGCGGTCAAATTGATGAGCTTAAAAGAACACGCTTTTACACAGATTGAACCTGCGGATCAAAGAGATGTCTATCCGCTGTCTTTCTCGCAAAAACGATTATATGCTCTTCATCAGCTGGCAGATGACAGCACAGGCTACAACATGCCAGCTGTACTTGAATTACGCGGAAATCTGAATCGCCAGCGGTTGAGAAGCGTTCTCACAGAACTTGTGAATCGGCATGAAGCATTACGGACTGTTTTTGTGCTTAACAGAGACGAGCCTGTGCAGATCATTTATCCAGAGATGGCTTTTGATCTAAAAGAGCTTGAAATGGAGTCAGAACAAATGCTTGAGTCTGCAATCGAGACCTTTATCAAACCGTTTGATCTATCATCCGGTCCGCTTTTTAGAGCATGTGTCATTACAATGGGCAATAATCGCGGATTTTTGCTGCTCGATATGCACCATATTATTGCCGACGGTGTCTCGATGAGCACTCTTGTCCAAGAATTTACTGACTTATATTGCGGAAAAGAGCTGCCAGCTTTAAACCTGCATTATAAGGATTTTGCTGTTTGGCAGCAAGAGAACTACCCGAAAGAGCTATACAAAAAACAGGAGGCCTACTGGCTCGGTCAGCTTGGCGGGAGTCTTCCTACACTAGAATTACCGCTTGATAAAACAAGGCCGCGTCTCCCTGATTTCAGCGGTGGAACAATTGAAGTCAACATTGATAAAGACATGGCTGATGAGCTGCACCGTTTAATGGCTGAAACGGGAACAACATTGTATATGATTCTTCTGGCTGTCTATTCTATTTTGTTATCTAAGCTAAGCGGGCAAGAGGATATTGTTGTCGGTTCGCCTGCTGCCGGAAGACCGCACGCTGATCTGGAGCGCGTCATCGGAATGTTCGTCAATACATTGGCGATGCGCAGCAAGCCCGAGGGCCACAAAACGTTCAGCTCCTATTTGCAGGACATTCGCCACCTGGCTCTGACCGCTTACGAGCATCAGGATTATCCTTTTGAGGAGCTGGCAGATAAGCTCGATACAAATCGAGAGGTAAATCGCAACCCGCTGTTCGATGCGATGCTTGTGCTTCAGAGCAGTGAAGATTTCCGGTTCGAAGTGCCTGGTCTGTCGATTTCGTCTGTCACTCCTAAACATGATATATCTAAATTCGATTTAACATTACACGCTGAGGAGCATCCGAGTGGAATACGCTGCCGTTTTGAATACAGCACTGCTCTTTTTGAAGAAGAAACCATTACGCAGTGGGCATCCTATTTTATTGAATTGGTGAAAGGGGTAACGGCGGATACCGAGATGAGAATTTCGGACATGCAATTGCTTCCTGCTGCAGAGCGTAGGTTGCTCCTTGAAAAAATGGGACAGTATGCGGCTTATCCGAGAAATGAAAATATAGTAAGCTTATTTGAAAAGCAAGCCGCTCAGCATCCGGAGCATATCGCAGTGGTTTGCGGCCATTCTCAGCTTACGTATCAAGACCTGAATGAAAAAGCCGAGCTGGCAGCTGCTATGCTGATCAAACAAGGGGTCAGAACTGGCGATATCGTCGGTCTGATGCTCGATCGGTCACCTGATATGATCATTGGCATTTTATCGATTTTAAAAGCTGGAGGGGCCTATTTGCCGATTGATCCTGAATATCCCAAGGAGCGTATTAGCTTTATGCTCAATGACAGCGGAGCAAAACGGCTGCTGACAGAGCGCGGTCAAAACAAACCTGCAGACTACACCGGGCATATTTTGTATATCGATGAATGTGAAAACGACTCAATTCCGGCTGATGTAAACATTCAAGAAATAGTAACAGATCAGCCCGCATACGTGATATACACATCTGGAACGACTGGCCAGCCAAAGGGAGTCATAGTCGAGCACCGCAATGTGATCAGTCTCTTGAAGCATCAAAACCTGCCTTTTGAATTTAACCATGAAGACATCTGGACGTTATTTCATTCTTATTGCTTTGATTTCTCTGTATGGGAGATGTTCGGTGCGTTATTGAACGGAGGTACATTAGTCGTGGTCTCTAAAGAAACAGCCCGTGACCCCCATGCATTCCGTTTATTGTTAAAAAAAGAGCGCGTCACTGTACTCAATCAGACCCCGACTGCTTTTTACGGCTTGATGCTTGAAGACCAAAATCATACAGATCATTTAAACATCCGCTATGTGATTTTTGGCGGCGAAGCCTTACAGCCCGGATTGCTTCAAAGCTGGAATGAAAAATATCCTCATACTGATTTGATTAATATGTACGGTATTACAGAAACAACGGTCCATGTAACATTCAAAAAATTGTCCGCAGCAGACATTGCAAAAAATAAAAGTAATATCGGCCGGCCTCTTTCTACTCTGCAGGCTTATGTGATGGATGCTCATATGAATCTGCAGCCGATCGGAGTTCCAGGGGAGCTGTATATAGGCGGAGAAGGTGTGGCATGGGGATATCTCAACAGAGATGAGCTGACCGCTGACCGTTTTGTATCCAATCCTTATCTTCCGGGAGACAGATTATACCGAACAGGAGATCTTGCTAAGCGCCTGTCAAATGGCGAGCTGGAATACTTAGGCCGCATTGATGAGCAGGTGAAAGTCAGAGGGCACCGTATTGAGTTAGGCGAAATCCAAGCGGCACTTCTTCAGTATCCAATGATTAAAGAGGCGGCTGTCATTACCAGAGCAGACGAGCAAGGGCAAACAGCTATATATGCATATATGGTGATAAAAGATCAACAGGCTGCGAATATATCAGACATCCGAACTTACCTAAAAAACGCCTTGCCTGACTTTATGCTGCCTGCCCGTATGATACAAATTGACAGCATCCCGGTGACTGTTAATGGAAAGCTCGATCAGAAAGCCCTGCCAGAGCCTGAAAAACAAGCTTATACAGCTGATGATATCAATCCTAGAAATGAGATTGAAACGGTGATGGCTGAAATTTGGGAAGAGCTTCTTAATGTAGATGAGCTGGGTGTAAGTGCCAATTTCTTTGAGCTTGGCGGAGACTCTATTAAAGCGCTGCAGGTTTGTGCCAGACTGAAGCAGCGCGGATTTGAAACGACAGTACGTGAGATGCTTGAACATCAGACTCTTGGTGAACTGTCCGCCCGGGTTCGAAAAGACGTACGCGCCATTGACCAAGGCCCGGTCGAAGGCGAGATTACTTGGACACCTATCCAGCAGTGGTTTTTCTCGCAATCTCTGGAAAGCCATCATTTTAACCAGTCCGTTATGATCTACCGGGCTGAACGATTTGATGAGGCTGCGCTTAGAAAAGTACTAAAAAGCCTTGTGACTCATCATGATGCACTGAGAATCGTATCCCGGCATGAAGATGGCAGGCAGGTGCAGATAAACAGAGGGATAGATCTTTCAGATGAGGAGCTATATGCACTTGAACTGTTTGATGTAAAGGATAGCCTAACAGAAGCCCGGAACACGATTGAGGAAGCAGCCAGCCGGATGCAAGAACATATTCGTTTGGAAACCGGCCCCTTACTTCACGCTGGATTGTTTAGAACCGAGAATGGTGACCATTTATTTCTGACGATTCATCACTTAGTTGTTGATGCGGTTTCCTGGCGCATTTTGTTCGAGGATTTTTCAGCGGCTTACAAACAGGCAGTCTCAGGAGAATCTATTAAACTGCCGCAAAAAACAGATTCATATTTAACGTATTCACAAAGAATAGCTGACTACTCTAAAAGTCGCCAGGTGCAGCGCGAAGCAACGTACTGGGATGAGTGCGAGAACCGTCACATCCAGCCTATTCCAAAAGACAATGACGCATCATCTAACACATTCAAAGATACAGAAGTGATTGATTTTGAGCTATCTCGCCATCACACAGAATTACTACTAACGGCTGCACATAAAGCTTACAGCACGGAGATGAATGATATCCTTCTGACAGCTTTAGGTCTTGCTTTGCAGAAATGGACGGGAAATAACCAATTTAAAATCAGCATGGAGGGCCACGGAAGGGAATCATATCTTGAGAACATCGATATTAGCAGAACTGTTGGGTGGTTCACCTCCATTTATCCTGTGTGGCTTGATATGAGAGATTCCGATCATAAGGACAAAGAAGAGCGGCTGGGCCACCTTATTAAACAGACAAAAGATATGCTGCACCGTATACCGCATAAAGGCGCGGGCTGCGGCGTGCTGAAATATATCAGCAAAAGATGGGGCTCTCAGAAAAACAGCCCAGAAATCAGCTTTAATTATTTAGGCCAGTTTGATCAGGATATTCAATCAAATGCCTTTGAGGTGTCTGACATCAAGCCAGGAAATGAGATCAGCCCGAACTGGGAGCGTCCTTATGCACTGGATATCAGCGGCGCCGTTTCTTCGGGGTGCCTGAACATGCACATCATCTATAACAGGCATCAATTTGAGGAAAAAACAATCCAAACATTTGCCGAGCATTTTAAACAGACTCTGGAAAACATCATTGAGCATTGTACCGGCAAAGAAAACCGAGAGTGGAGCGCATCTGATTTCACTGATGAAGACTTAACGCTTGATGAATTGAGTGAGATCATGGGAGCCGTCAACAAACTATAGGAGAGGAGATTCACTGATGCCGCAGCAACCCGAAATACAGGATATATACCCTTTGTCATTTATGCAGGAAGGGATGCTTTTTCACTCACTGTATGATGAACAGTCGAGAGCTTATTTTGAACAGGCTTCTTTTACGATCAATGGACAGCTTGACTTGGAGCGTTTCCAGAAAAGTATGGATGCTGTTTTTGACAGGTACGATATCTTTCGAACAGCATTCATCTATAAAAATGTAGCCAAACCTCGTCAAGTCGTGCTCAAGCAACGTCATTGCCATGTTCATGTTGAAGATATTTCTCATCTCAATGAAAAAGATAAAGAACATTGTACAGAGGCATTCAAAGAGCAGGATAAATCCAGGGGCTTCGATCTCCAAACGGATGTACTGATGAGAATATCTATTTTAAAATGGGCGCCTGATCATTATGTCTGTATCTGGAGCCACCATCATATTTTAATGGATGGCTGGTGTTTAGGCATCGTCATTAAAGACTTTCTCCATATTTATCAAGCGCTTGGAAAAGGGCAGTTTCCTGATTTGCCTCCCGTACAGCCGTACGGGACGTATATTAAATGGCTGATGCAGCAAGACCGGGAAGAAGCAGCTGAGTATTGGAAAAAGAGGCTTCAGCATTTCGAAAAAGCTTCACCTCTGCCTAAAAGAACAGATCAAATGTCGGATGGGACATTACAGCAGATCACGTTTACCATTCCTGAAAAAGAAACCTCCGAATTACAGAAAATCGCTGCAGCATGTGGTGCGACACTTAACACTGTTTTCCAAGCTTTATGGGGAATCATGCTCCAAAAGTTCAATTGCCGCGACGATGCTGTGTTCGGATCAGTTATATCAGGCAGACCTTCTGAGCTAAAAGATGTGGAAAACATGGTCGGACTTTTTATCAATACCATTCCTATTCGAGTCCAAAGTGATTTTCTGTCTTTTTCTGACCTAGTCAGCGGAATGCAAAAGGACATGACTGAAGCAGAAGCGTATAGTTACTTCCCTTTATATGACATTCAGGCGCAGAGCGCTCTTAAACAAGAGCTGATTGATCATATTATCGTCTTTGAAAATACACCTACTCAACAAGAGATTGAAGAGCTGAATCAAGCTGGATCATTTGATTTCTCCGTGAAAAATTTTGAGATGGAAGAGGTAACTAATTATAGATGCAGTGTCAAAGTGATCCCAGGGCGTACTTTGTACGTTCGGATTCATTTTCATACAGGCACTTATCAACCAAATATGATGTCTGAGATAAAAGATTATTTACAGCACATGATCTCTGACGTCATCTCTGATCCATCTCTTCCTGTGTCAAAGATGACATTGCTAGATGAGGACAAAACACGGAAAATCGTTTCTCAAAATAACAGGACAGTATCTGTTTCACCTGAAGCCCCAACCCTGCATGGGCTGTTTGAGCGACAGGCGGCAGTCACACCGGAGCGGCCAGCGATTCGCTTTTCCGGCGGTTCGCTGACATATGCTGAGCTTGACATGTACGCCAGCCGGCTGGCTGCGCACCTAGCGGCACGCGGCGTCACAAACGAAAGTATCGTCGGTGTCCTGTCTGAACGCTCACCTGACATGCTGATCGCTGTCCTTGCTGTATTGAAGGCCGGAGGGGCCTATTTGCCGCTTGATCCTGCGTATCCAAAGGAGCGGCTGAGCTACATGCTGAAAGACAGCGGGGCATCACTCTTGCTGACGCAGCCGAAATGTTCCGTACCGAACTTTTCCGGAGAGACGCTTGAAGTTGACATGACATCTCTTGCGAGCGAAAAAGCAGAAAACCATCTATTTACTCCTGCTGACGGCGGTTCTCTCGCCTATGTCATCTATACATCGGGCTCTACCGGGCAGCCAAAAGGAGTGGCCGTTGAGCACCGCCAGGCTGTTTCCTTTCTGACCGGCATGCAGCACCAGTTTCCGCTTTCGGAAGATGACATTGTCATGGTGAAAACCTCTTTTTCCTTTGATGCGTCTGTCTGGCAGCTGTTTTGGTGGACTCTTTCCGGTGCTTCGGCGTATCTGCTTCCGCCCGGCTGGGAAAAAGACCCCGCGTTGATCGTACAAGCCATTCATCAGGAAAACGTGACAACGGCTCATTTTATTCCGGCTATGCTGAATAGCTTTCTCGATCAAGCGGAAATCGAAAGGCTGAGTGACAGGACAAGCCTGAAGCGTGTATTCGCCGGAGGTGAACCGCTTGCGCCGCGTACGGCAGCCCGTTTTGCTTCTGTATTGCCGCAGGTATCATTAATCCATGGCTACGGGCCGACAGAAGCAACGGTAGACGCGGCATTTTACGTATTGGATCCAGAACGGGACAGAGACCGTTTGCGGATTCCGATTGGGAAGCCCGTACCCGGTGCGCGTTTGTATGTTTTAGATCCACATTTAGCCGTACAGCCTTCTGGTGTCGCCGGCGAACTGTACATTGCCGGAGCGGGTGTTGCCAGAGGTTATTTGAATCGGCCGGCATTAACGGAGGAGCGTTTTCTAGAAGACCCGTTTTGCCCGGGGGAACGCATGTACAAAACAGGGGATGTGGCGCGCTGGCTCCCTGACGGGAATATTGAATTCCTCGGGCGCACGGATGATCAGGTGAAAATCCGCGGCTACCGGATTGAGCCGGGAGAAATTGAAGCGGCACTAAGAAATATAGAAGGTGTAAGAGAGGCGGCCGTTACCGTACGGACAGACAGCGGTGAGCCGGAATTATGCGCTTATGTAGAAGGGCTCCAAAGAAACGAAATCCGAGCGCAGCTTGAGAGACTGTTGCCGGGCTACATGGTCCCAGCCTATATGATAGAGATGGAACAGTGGCCGGTTACACCAAGCGGAAAGCTCGACCGAAACGCCCTGCCAGCTCCTAGCGGAGCGGCAGATGCGGAGACCTACACGGCGCCGAGAAACGTGACTGAGATGAAACTTTCTCAGCTATGGGAGGACGTGCTGAAAAATGGCCCTGTCGGGATTCACGACAACTTTTTTGACCGCGGGGGACATTCCTTAAAAGCAACGGCGCTTGTCTCACGGATCGCCAAAGAATTCGATGTACAGGTGCCGCTAAAAGATGTGTTTGCCCATCCGACGGTAGAAGGGCTGGCTGCCGTTATCCGTGAAGGAACGGACAGTCCATATGAAGCGATTAAGCCCTCTGAAAAACAGGAAACCTATCCGGTTTCCTCTGCCCAAAAGCGGATTTATGTCCTTCAGCAGCTGGAGGACGGAGGGACAGGCTACAATATGCCGGCTGTGTTAGAGCTCGAAGGGAAGCTCAACCCTGAAAGGATGGACAGAGCTTTCAAAGAGCTGATCAAGCGCCACGAGTCGCTTCGGACCGCCTTCGAACAGGACGCAGGAGGCGATCCGGTGCAGCGCATCCATGACGAAGTGTCGTTTACATTACAGACGACAGTTCTCGGCGACCAAACCGAACAGGAATCGGCAGCCGCGTTTATCAAGCCGTTTGATCTCAGCCAAGCGCCGCTGTTCCGTGCCCAAATCGTAAAGGTATCAGATGAGCGGCACCTGTTACTGGTTGATATGCATCACATCATTTCAGACGGTGTTTCCGTCAACATTCTGATTCGGGAATTCGGCGAGCTGTACAATAATCGGAAGCTTCCGGCACTGCGTATTCAATATAAAGATTATGCCGTATGGCAAGAAGGATTCAAAACAGGAGACGCGTACAAAACGCAGGGGGCGTACTGGCTGAAGCAGCTCGAGGGCGAGCTGCCTGTGCTGGATCTTCCGGCTGATCATGTCCGCCCGCCGGTGCGAAGCTTCGCTGGTGACAAGGTCTCATTTACGCTGGATCAAGAGGTTGCATCAGACCTTCACAAGCTGGCACGAGAAAACGGAAGCACACTGTACATGGTGCTCCTTGCGGCTTACACCGCGTTCTTGTCACGCTTAAGCGGACAGGAGGATATCATCGTCGGCTCGCCAATTGCCGGCCGTCCGCACAAGGATCTTGAGCCGATACTCGGCATGTTTGTGAACACGCTGGCGCTTCGGACACGCCCGGA
Organism: Bacillus sp. PS95; assembly: GCF_037963565.1. Lineage (NCBI taxonomy): Bacteria > Bacillati > Bacillota > Bacilli > Caryophanales > Bacillaceae > Bacillus > Bacillus sp. PS95. The sequence goes on along the minus strand of NZ_CP150160.1, from coordinate 2,028,217 downwards.
GGGCGGGAAGCCATTCGTACAGTATTTGCAGGAAGTGCGTGAGACAGCATTGGAAGCCTTTGAGCACCAAGATTACCCGTTCGAAGAGCTTGTTGATAAGCTTGAATTGACACGGGATATGAGCCGGAATCCAGTGTTTGACGTAATGTTTGTTCTTCAAAACATGGATCAGGAATCGTTGGAGCTGGATGAACTTTGTCTCAAACCTGCAGCAAACAATGGGCATCAAACGTCCAAATTTGATTTAACCCTATATGCCCAGGAACAGCCCCACGGTTTGCTGACGTTCCAAATGGAGTTTAGTACTGACTTATATAAGAAAAAAACGATAGAAAAGTGGCTTCAATACTTCATCAATATGTTACTCTCCATCATCAAAGACAACAAAGCCGCTCTCGGAACAATAAATATCCTGAATGAGGATGAGACCCATTACCTTATCCACGAGCTCAATCGCACAAAAATAGATTATCCAAGAAATGAAACCATCAGCAGACTCTTTGAAATGCAGGCTGAACAAACGCCTAATGCTGTAGCAATTGTCAGCGACACCCAAGTATTTACTTACGAGGACCTGAACAGCTGGGCAAATCAAATTGCCTCAGTTCTACAGATTAAGGGCGTAGGGCCTGATAGTGTTGTAGCCTTGTTGACAGGCAGAACACCAGAACTCATTGCAGGAATGCTGGGCATTCTAAAAGCCGGGGGAGCCTATCTGCCTATTGCTTCTGATCTGCCTGTTGAACGAATAGCTTATATGCTGTCAGACAGCGGGGCGGCATTACTCCTTCAATCTGAAAAAACAGAAAAACAACGATTAGACATTGAATGTGAACAAATCATAATCGAAGATATTCAAAAGCAAGGAGAAACGAAGAACGTTGATTCTTCAGCAGGGCCACATTCACTCGCATATATCATTTATACCTCTGGATCAACCGGTAAACCAAAGGGTGTCATGATTGAGCAGCGAAGTGTAATTCGTCTTGTGAAAAACAGCAATTATATTACATTTACACCTGAAGACCGCCTTCTGATGACATCATCAATCGGTTTCGACGTTGGGTCATTTGAAATTTTCGGACCGCTGCTAAATGGTGCCGCTTTGCATCTGTCCGATCAACAAACATTTCTCGATTCCCATCAGCTTAAGAGGTACATAGAACATCAAGGAATCACAACGATTTGGCTGACATCTTCTCTATTCAATCATTTGACAGAACAAAATGAACAAACATTTTCACAGCTGAAACATTTGATTATTGGCGGTGAAGCTTTGTCGCCGAGCCACGTCAATCGAATCAGAAATGTCTGCCCTGAAGTATCTATATGGAATGGATATGGCCCTACCGAAAATACAACTTTTTCGACATGCCTTCACATTCAAAAAACATATGAACTTTCCATTCCGATCGGGCGGCCGGTTGGTAATTCCACCGCTTATATCTTAAATCAATGGGGAGTGCTGCAGCCGGTCGGAGCTGTCGGTGAACTTTGTGTCGGCGGAGATGGCGTCGCCAGAGGATATTTGGGCCGTCCTGATTTAACGAAAGAGAAATTTGTCCCACATCCATTTGCACCTGGCGATCGACTGTATCGCACAGGTGATCTGGCGCGCTGGCTTCCTGACGGGACAATTGAGTACGTTGGCCGTATTGATGATCAAGTAAAAGTCAGAGGCTATCGTGTGGAGCTGGGTGAGATCGAATCAGCACTTCGTCAAATAGACGGGGTCAAAGAAGCTGCAGTGTTAGCACGTACAGCCCAGACCGGGAGCAAAGAGCTGTTTGGCTATATCAGCGTAAAAGCAGGCACGAATGCTGAACAAGTGCGTTCTCTTCTTGCGCGTTCGCTGCCAAACTATATGATCCCGGCGTACATTATTGAAATGGAGACTCTCCCGCTCACATCAAACGGCAAATTGAACCGAAAAGCACTTCCTGAACCAAATTTCACATCTAAACAAACGTACGCTCCACCTCGAAATGACCTTGAAGACCAACTTGTGTTGATCTGGCAGGAGGTTCTCGGCATCCAGAGGATCGGAATAGAGGATTCGTTTTTTGAATTGGGCGGAGATTCAATCAAAGCCCTTCAAGTTTCTGCACGCCTTGGGCGCTATGGACTAAGCTTGCAGGTAAGTGATTTATTCCGTCATCCAAAGATAAAGGACTTATCACCATTGATCCGTAAGTCAGAGAGAATCATAGAGCAAGGACCCGTTCAGGGAGACGTTCCTTGGACGCCTGTTCAGCAATGGTTTTTTTCACAAGATATTGAAGAAAGACACCATTTCAATCAGTCTGTCATGCTATTCCATTCTGGACGTTTGTCTGAAAACGCCATTAGACCAGCCTTGAAAAAACTGGCTGAGCATCATGATGCGCTTCGGATGGTTTATCGCAACGATGATAGGCGATGGATTCAAATCAACCAAGGCATTCATGAGTCACAGCTATACAGCTTAAGAATCTCTGATCTTTCACAGTCAGAAAGCGGCTGGGAGACGAAAATCAAACAAGAAGTTGCCGATCTTCAGCAAAGCATCAATTTGCAGGAAGGACCATTGTTGCACGCCGCTTTGTTTAAAACACTGACCGGAGATTACTTGTTCCTTGCGATCCATCACCTTGTCGTTGATGGTGTCTCATGGCGGATTTTGCTGGAGGATTTGTCAGCCGGATATCAACAAGCTGCTGCAGGCCAGACGATCCAGCTTCCACCTAAAACGGATTCCTACCAGGAATACGCAAGACGCATACAGGAATATGCCCAAAGCAGTAAGCTGATTCGCGAAGAGGCGTATTGGCGAAGTGTAGAAGAACAGCAAGACGCAGAACTGCCCTATGAAATACCGCATCAAGTAAACATCGACTTCAGCAAAAGGGACTCATTAAACTTTTCACTGACTGAAGCAGACACCGCCGTCTTGCTGCAAAACGTCAATCACGCCTATGGCACAGATACACAAGATATTCTGTTAACCGCAGCATCCTTGGCGATTTGTGAATGGACAGGAGGAAGCAAGCTCCGTATCGCTATGGAAGGACACGGGAGAGAACACATTCTGCCAGAGTTAGATATCAGCAGGACGGTCGGCTGGTTTACATCCATGTATCCGGCCCTCATAAGCTTTGAAAATCATAGGGATGAGCTCGGAACCGCATTAAAAACCGTTAAAGATACACTGGGCCGGATACCAAACAAAGGGGTAGGTTACGGTATGCTGAAATACCTTACACACCCTGAAAATAAAAGCATTACGTTTTCAAAAACACCTGAAATCAGCTTTAACTATTTGGGCCAGTTCAACGACATCGAAAGACAGGACACCTTCCGCCCATCAAGCCTTGGGAGCGGAAAGGATATCACTCATACATGGAAGCGTGAGCAAATCATCGAGATGAGCGCAATGGCAGCAGACAAAAAGCTCCATTTCAATCTTAGTTATCCGCCAGCCCGCTTTCACAGAAACACAATGGAGCAGCTTATTAACAGGATTGAACACTTTTTGCTGGACATTATGAAACACTGCGCCGGTCAACAGAAAACAGAAAAGACACTGAGCGATTTCAGCAGTCAATCATTAACGGCTGAGGACTTGGACAGCATATCCAGCTTGGTGGAAGAATTGTAGAAAATCGTGACAGGGAGACATGAACATGACAAAAGCGAATTCAATTCAGGATATTTATCCGCTGTCTTACATGCAGGAAGGGATGCTTTTCCATTCCCTCCTGCAAAAAGATTCACAGGCGTATGTTGAGCAAGCTTCTTTTACAATTGAAGGAAAAGTCAACCCGCAGTTTTTTCAAAACAGCATCAACGCTCTTGTAGAAAGACATGATATTTTCAGAACGATTTTTATCAGCCAAAATGTTTCCTCTCCCCAGCAGGTTGTTCTGAGAGAACGAAATGTCATCGTACTGGAAGAAAACATTACTCATTTAAACGAGGCGGAGCAATCACAGTTTATCGAGCAATGGAAAGAAAAGGACCGGGACCAGGGGTTTCATTTACAAAAGGATGTGCTCATGCGCATCGCTCTGATTCAAACAGGAGAGAGCCAGTACTCTTGCATTTGGACCTTTCATCATATCATGATGGACGGTTGGTGCCTCAGCATTGTGCTAAAGGAGTTTCTGCATATTTACGCATCTTATGTAAATGCATCCCCAATAACATTGGAGCCGGTCCAGCCATACGGAAAGTATATCAAATGGCTGATGGAGCAAGACAAAGAGCAGGCGGTTTCTTATTGGGACCATTATCTTTCCGGCCACGAACAGCAAACCGTGCTCCCGAAGCAGAAAAAAACAAAGGGAAAAAGCAGGCAGGAACACGTTACATTTTCATTCTCTAAGGAAGAAAGCAGCAGGCTTTCAGAGCTTGCTGCTAGAGAAGAAGTGACACTCAGTACGATTTTTCATACCATTTGGGGCATTCTGCTACAAAAATATAATAATAACGATGACGCCGTATTCGGTTCTGTCATTTCAGGAAGACCCGCAGAAATCGAAGGCATTGAACATATGGTAGGTCTTTTCATTAATACGATGCCGGTTCGGGTGCAGGGGGCAAAAACGCCTTTTCTTCAACTTATAAAAGATATGCAAAAAGACCGTCTTGCCGCTGAAGCGTACAGCTACCATCCTTTATATGAGATTCAATCCCGCTCAGCTGTTAAGCAAGGGCTGATTGATCATATTCTCGTATTTGAAAACTATCCGGTGCAGCAAGAGATTCAAATGCTGAACAAACAGGAACATGCTTCTGATCTTTTTCAGATTCATAATTTCACTGTCGCAGATGAAACCAACTACAGCTTTTATCTTATGGTGGCGCCAGGGGAAGAAATTCATATCAAAATGAACTATGATGCGGAGCAGCACGATCGGTCTTTTGTGCTCTCTGTCAAAGAGCATCTTCTGAATGCTGTATCACAAATCTTAAATAATCCGAATCTTCCACCTGAAGAAATCGATATCACGACAGATACTGAAAAGCGGCAGCTGATTGGAGAAATCACAGATCAAACACCAGTTTACGAAACCATCCATGCCATGTTTGAAAAGCAAGCGGAAAAGACACCAGATGCTCATGCTGTAATTGATCAAGCCTGCTCATTAACATACAGAGAACTGAATAAAGCGGCTAACAGATTGGCACGGCATTTACGAATGAAAGGCGTTGTGAGACAGGAACCCGTTGCGATTATGATGGAACGCTCAGCGGCGTTTATCACAGGTGTTCTTGGTATCTTGAAAGCAGGCGGCGCCATTGTTCCGGTTGATCCGCATTACCCGGCTGACAGAATCCGTTATATTCTGCATGATTGCGGCTGTTCGCATGTTGTTTCACAAGCGCATCTTCCCTCATCGTTAGAAGACAATTACATTATCACTCATCCAGAAGATATCGAAAGCAAAGTAGACGGCAGTAACATAAAGTCAGTCAACAATGCTGACGATCTGCTGTATATGATTTATACATCAGGCACAACAGGTAAACCAAAGGGTGTTCAATTTGAGCATCGAAACATGGCTAACTTGCTGAAGTTCGAATATACTCACTCCGGCATTGACTTTGAAGCAGATGTTCTGCAATTTGCGACGCCTTCCTTCGACGTCTGCTATCAAGAAATATTTTCTGCGCTTCTGAAAGGCGGCACACTCCACATCGTGCCAGAAGCCATAAAAAGAGATGTGCCTCAGCTGTTTGCATTTATAAACAAGCATCAGACGAATATTGTGTTTCTCCCAACTGCTTTTATCAAAATGATTTTCAGCGAGCGAGAACTTGCGAACTCGTTTCCTGATGGCGTCAAACACCTGATCGCAGCCGGGGAACAATTAATGATTTCAGACCTTTTCCAAGATGTGTTGCGTAAACGCGGCATACACCTGCACAATCATTACGGACCTTCAGAAACTCATGTGGTATCTACGTATACCATTCATCCTGGAGACCCTATTCCTGAGCTTCCGCCAATCGGTAAACCGATAGGCTGTACTGATCTATATATTTTGAATCATCAAAAACAGCTTCAGCCATGCGGCGTACCAGGCGAACTCTATATTTCCGGCGCAAGTGTTGCCAGAGGATATGTCAATCACGATAAACTGACAAGCGACAAATTTTCATCCGATCCATTCAAGCCTGATGTGATCATGTACCGGACAGGTGATTTGGCCAGACGGCTTGAAGACGGCAACATCGAATATATCGGACGGGCAGACAATCAAGTGAAAATCAGAGGTTATCGAATTGAGCCGCAAGAAATCGAAGTCACGCTAATGAATCATCCGGACATTAGTGAGGCTGCCATTCTCATCTGGCAAGATCAAAACGATGAACATGAATTATGCGCTTACTATTGCAGTGTACAAAAGCTGAATGCAATAGATTTACGCAGTTATATGGCTAGTGAGCTCCCAGAATACATGATTCCGGCGAAATGGATATGGGTTGACAGCATACCTCTTACCCCAAACGGAAAAGTAGATCGCGCAGCACTTCCGGAGCCAGATGCTTCAATCAGCGGAAACCCATATACTGCCCCTCGAAATCTGTTAGAGGCAAAGCTTTCGCAACTATTTGAAGATGTGCTAAAGAATGGGCATATAGGCATCCAAGACAACTTTTTTGACAATGGCGGTCACTCGTTAAAAGCAACAGTGCTTATGTCACGGATCGCAAAGGAATTCCATGTGCAAGTTTCACTTAAGGACATCTTTGCTCATCCGACTGTTGAAGGATTAGCTTTAATTATTCGAGAGGCAGAACAAAATCTGTATGCAGCAATTGAACCAGCAGAAAAAAGGGATACATATCCTGTATCTTCGGCCCAAAAACGAATCTATGTGCTTCAACAGCTTGATGAGGGTGTCGCCTATAACATGCCTGCGGTCTTAGAACTGGAAGGTGCACTGGATGTCGCCAAACTGTCTGCTGTATGTAAAGAACTGATCAGCCGGCATGAGCCGCTTCGAACTTCCTTTGTATCCGGAGCTGATGACGAGCCGGTTCAGCGTATCCACACCGAAGTGCCGTTTACGTTAAGTAAAGAGACCACTATCGAGGGATTTGTCCGTCCCTTTGATCTCAGCCAGGCGCCATTATTTAGAGCAGGCCTTATAGAAGTGTCAAACGAGAAGCATGTATTGCTGGTGGATATGCACCATATCATTTCAGATGGCGTATCCGTTCAGCTCCTAATCCGAGAATTTACCGATCTTTATGCAAACCGGCAGCTTAAGCCATTGCGGATCCAATATAAAGATTACGCCGTATGGCAGCAGAAATTTAAAAAGGGAGACTCGTACCAAAAGCAGGAGACTTACTGGCAGCAGCAGTTTAGCGGGGACCTTCCTATACTGGAGCTTCCAACAGATAAACGACGTCCGGCAGAACGGCAATTCATAGGCGGAAAAGTAACCTTTCAATTGGACAAAGAGATCACGGCCCGCATAAAGCGGCTCGCCCATAAAAACAGAAGCACGCTTTATATGACGCTTCTCGCTTTGTATTCAGCCTTTTTGTCTCGGTTAAGCGGTCAGGATGATATCGTGATTGGTTCACCTATCGCCGGACGGCCCCATGCCGACCTTGAAGCTGTTCTTGGGATGTTCGTCAATACATTGGCTCTCCGCACACGCCCGGCGGGTAATAAGACATTTGAGGAATTTCTGAAAGAAGTCAGACAGACGGCACTAGAAGCGTATGAGCATCAGGATTACCCGTTTGAAGAGCTTGTGGACAAACTCGGTGTGCAGCGGGAAATGAGCCGGAATCCTTTGTTTGACACAACGCTAGTCCTTCAGAATATGGAACAGCAAAAGCTAAAAATGAATGATGTACAGCTTCAGTGGAACGACTTGGAGCACCCAATATCAAAATTTGATATTTCCCTATACGTTACAGAGCATGATTCCGAGCTTTTCTGTCAGTTTGAATACAGTACAGCTTTGTTTGAGAAAGAAACCATCCAAAGGTGGGCCAGCCTTTTCACCACGCTTGTGGAACATACAGCTGCCAGTCCTGAAACAGAATTGGACAATATTCCAATCTTAACAAAAGAAGAAGAGCGAGATTTCATTGAATCATGCCATCTGTTTGAGGAGACGGGCTATTCAATGAATCAAACGCTCCACTATGCACTCGAACAGCAGGCAGAAAAAACGCCTGATCAGGCGGCCGTTATCTTCGAAGATGGAGTGATGACCTATAAAGAATTGAACGAACAGGCTAACCGTATCGCCTGGGAGCTGATCGGACGGGGGGTAAAACCTGAAACGACTGTTGCCATTATAGGAAAGCGTTCACCTGAAATGCTGCTTGGCATTTATGGCATTCTTAAAGCTGGCGGCGCTTATCTGCCCATCGACCCGGATTATCCGGAAGAACGAATCAGCTTTCTGCTGGAGGACAGCGGTACAAACATTCTCCTGCTTCAGTCTGCCGGCCTTCATGTTCCGGAATTTACAGGAGAGATTGTCTATCTCAATCAGACAAATAGCGGACTGGCACATCGTTTGTCCAATCCGAATGTGGATGTTCTCCCGCAATCTTTAGCCTATGTCATCTATACATCCGGCTCTACCGGGATGCCTAAGGGTGTTGAAATTGAACATCGATCAGCGGTGAATTTTTTGAATTCCCTACAGTCCCGCTATCAGCTAAAGCATTCAGATATGATTATGCACAAAACATCATATTCATTCGATGCTTCAATATGGGAGCTGTTTTGGTGGCCTTATGCCGGAGCTTCTGTTTATCTGCTTCCTCAGGGAGGCGAAAAAGAACCTGAAGTGATCGCGAAGGCCATAGAAGAACAAAAGATCACAGCTATGCATTTTGTGCCTTCAATGCTCCATGCATTTTTAGAACATATAAAATATCGCTCTGTACCGATTAAGACAAACAGACTCAAGCGAGTGTTTTCTGGGGGAGAACAGCTGGGGACCCATCTTGTCTCCCGATTTTACGAGTTGCTTCCAAATGTTTCAATAACCAATTCCTATGGGCCAACGGAAGCAACCGTAGAAGCTGCATTCTTTAATTGTCCGCCACAAGAAAAACTTGAACGGATTCCAATTGGAAAACCTGTTCATCATGTCAGATTATATATCCTGAATCAGAATCAGCGGATGCTGCCTGTTGGATGTATCGGTGAACTATACATTGCCGGAGCGGGTGTTGCCAGAGGTTATTTGAATCGGCCGGCATTAACGGAGGAGCGTTTTCTTGAAGACCCGTTTTACCTGGGGGAACGCATGTACAAAACCGGGGATGTGGCGCGCTGGCTCCCTGACGGGAATATTGAATTCCTCGGGCGCACGGATGATCAGGTGAAAATCCGCGGCTACCGGATTGAGCCGGGAGAAATTGAAGCGGCACTAAGAAGCATAGAAGGTGTAAGAGAGGCGGCCGTTACCGTACGGACAGACAGCGGTGAGCCGGAATTATGCGCTTATATAGAAGGGCTCCAAAGAAACGAAGTCCGAGCGCAGCTTGAGAGACTGTTGCCGGGCTACATGGTCCCAGCCTATATGATAGAGATGGAACAGTGGCCGGTTACACCAAGCGGAAAGCTCGACCGAAACGCCCTGCCAGCTCCTGGCGGAGCGGCAGATGCGGAGACCTACACAGCGCCGAGAAACGTGACTGAGATGAAGCTTTCTCAGCTGTGGGAGGACGTGCTGAAAAATGGCCCTGTCGGGATTCACGACAACTTTTTTGACCGCGGGGGACATTCCTTAAAAGCAACGGCGCTTGTCTCACGGATCACCAAAGAATTCGATGTACAGGTGCCGCTAAAAGATGTGTTTGCCCATCCAACAGTAGAAGGGCTGGCTGCCGTTATCCGTGAAGGAACGGACAGTCCATATGAAGCGATTAAGCCCGCTGAAAAACAGGAAACCTATCCGGTTTCCTCTGCCCAAAAGCGGATTTATGTACTTCAGCAGCTGGAAGACGGAGGGACAGGCTACAATATGCCGGCTGTGTTAGAGCTCGAAGGGAAGCTCAACCCTGAAAGGATGGACAGAGCTTTCAAAGAGCTGATCAAGCGCCACGAGTCGCTTCGTACCTCCTTCGAACAGGACGCAGGAGGCGATCCGGTGCAGCGCATCCATGACGAGGTGCCGTTTACGTTACAGACTACAGTTCTCGGCGAACGAACCGAACAGGAGGCCGCAGCCGCATTTATCAAACCGTTTGATCTCAGCCAAGCGCCGCTGTTCCGTGCCCAAATCGTAAAGGTATCAGTTGTGCGGCACCTGTTGCTGGTGGATATGCATCACATCATTTCAGACGGTGTTTCCGTCAACATTCTGATTCGGGAATTCGGCGAGCTGTACAATAATCGGAATCTTCCTGCGCTGCGCATTCAATATAAAGACTACGCCGTATGGCAAGAAGGATTCAAAACAAGAGACGCGTACAAAACGCAGGGGGCGTACTGGCTGAAGCAGCTCGAGGGCGAGCTGCCTGTGCTGGATCTTCCGGCTGATCATGCCCGCCCGCCGGTGCGAAGCTTCGCGGGTGACAAGGTCTCATTTACGCTGGATCAAGAGGTTGCATCAGGCCTTCACAAGCTGGCACGAGAAAACGGAAGCACACTGTACATGGTGCTCCTTGCGGCTTACACCGCGTTCTTGTCACGCTTAAGCGGACAGGAAGATATCATCGTCGGCTCGCCAATTGCCGGCCGGCCGCACAAGGATCTTGAGCCGATACTCGGCATGTTTGTGAACACGCTGGCGCTTCGGACGCGCCCGGAGGGCGGGAAGCCATTCGTACAGTATTTGCAGGAAGTGCGTGAGACAGCATTGGAAGCCTTTGAGCACCAAGATTACCCGTTCGAAGAGCTTGTTGATAAGCTTGAATTGACACGAGATATGAGCCGGAACCCAGTGTTTGACGCGATGTTAGTTGTTCAAAATAATGATTACGAGCGATTGCATCTTCATGATTTGCAAATGAAGCCGGCACAAGTTTCTCATCTCGTTTCTAAATTCGATTTGACACTACAGGCATCTGAGGGCGACGGAAACATTCATTTCCTTTTTGAATATTCAACCGCATTGTTCGAGAAAACCACTATTGAACGCTGGGCATCACATTTAACAAATGTACTTAGCATCATCGGCAAAAATCCGGAGGTGACACTCAACCATATCGACATCCTGACCCAAGAAGAGCGGCACCAGCTGCTTAATGAGTTTAACACCAGGCAAGCGAATCAATACGGAGTTCAAACAATCAGTCAATTGTTTGAGCAGCAAGCTGCACGAACACCAAAAGCTACTGCACTTGTCAGCGGAGACAAAACACTGACGTATCAAGAGTTGGACGAGTGGTCCAATGGAATCGCACGTGCATTGCGCAACAGAGGTGTTAAGCCGGACACACCAGTAGGCATCATGATGCATCGTTCGTTCAGTATGATAGCAGCCATACTTGGTGTGTGGAAAGCAGGCGGCTGTTACGTTCCCATTGATCCTGAATACCCGACAGAACGCAAACGCTATATCCTTAGCGACAGCGGAACGAAACTGCTGATGACAATAAATGAAGCGGATCGGGGAGTACTTGCTGACTTTGAAGGAGAGATCTTGACGATAGAAAGCGTAGAGGAAGACGACAAATCGCCGCTGCCGCAAATGTCGTCTGCCCATCATTTGGCTTATATCATTTATACCTCTGGAACGACGGGCCGTCCAAAAGGGGTAATGGTCGAGCATAAAGGTATTGCCAACACTCTTCAGTGGCGGCGAAACGCTTATGCATTCAACGAGACAGATACCATTCTGCAGCTCTTTTCTTTCTCATTTGACGGCTTTATAACTAGTATGTTTACACCGCTTTTGTCAGGTGCAAAAGCCGTTTTGCTTCATGAAGAGGAAGCGAAGGATATTCTGGCCATTAAGCATCAGCTGTCTCGTCAACGGATTACACATATGATTATTGTGCCTGTTTTATATCGAGCGCTTTTGGACGTAGTGCAGCCGGAAGATGTAAAGACGCTTAGAGTCGTCACACTGGCGGGAGAAGCGGCTGACCGCGAATTGATCGCCCGCAGCTTAGCTATATGTCCGCATACCGAACTCGCCAACGAATATGGACCGACAGAAAACAGCGTGGCGACTACCGTCATGAGACATATGGAAAAGCAGGCATACGTAAGCATCGGCCAGCCGATTGACGGAACTCAAGTGCTGATTTTAAATAGCAATCATCAGCTTCAGCCAATCGGTGTTGCGGGAGAGCTTTGTATAGCAGGAACAGGGCTTGCAAGAGGGTACGTCAATCTTCCAGAACTGACAGAGAGAGCATTCACGCAGAATCCATTTAAACCCGAAACACGAATGTACCGAACAGGAGACGCCGCCAGATGGATGGCCGACGGTACACTCGAATATCTCGGAAGAATCGATGATCAAGTCAAAATCAGAGGATACCGTGTAGAAACGAAAGAAATTGAATCGGTCATCCGGTGTATAAATGGTGTAAAAGACGCCGCAGTAGTTGCTCATGAAACAGCGTCAGGACAAACCGAATTAAGCGCTTATGTGGTGACAAAACCAGAGTTGAGCACAAATGCTGTACGCTCAGAATTACAAAACAAGCTGCCGGTGTTTATGCACCCTACGTTTATTGAAAAACTGGACTCACTTCCATTGTCACCAAACGGCAAGCTGGATCGCGGAGCACTTCCAAAACCTGTATACAACCACGAAGGTGAACGTCCATTCCTCCCGCCAGCCAGCAAAATGGAGCAAATACTGGCAGATATATGGAAAGAAGTACTGGGGGCAGAAAAGATCGGAACAGCTGATTCGTTCTTTGAACTTGGCGGAGATTCAATCAAAGCGTTACAGGTATCTGCGCGGCTTCACCGGATAGGCAAGCAAATGGCAGTGAAAGATTTGTTTAGCCATCCGACCATTCAAGAATTGGCAGCTTATATCCGTGATTCAGATACAAGTTCCAGCCAAGCTGCGGTTGAGGGAGACGTACAATGGTCGCCTGTTCAAAAATGGTTTCTTTCTCAAGATATAAAAGAAAAACACCATTTTAATCAGTCCGTAATGCTGCATCGAAGCACCTCTGTACAAGAAGACGCACTGCGAAAAACGTTAAAAGCAATAACGTGTCATCATGATGCGCTGCGAATGGTGTTTACACAGAATGAACAAGGAAAGTGGGATCAGTATAATCGGCCGCTCAGTCATTCGGACGACGCGTTGTACGGCCTTCAGATGATTGATTTATGCACTGATGGAAATAGACCGTATGAACCTATTATCAAGCGCCATGTACTTGATATTCAGCAGAAAATGGATTTGAAGAATGGTCCGCTGCTGCAAGCCGGTCTTTTCCACACAATTGACGGTGATTTCTTATTTTTATCTGCTCATCACCTCGTCGTTGACGGTATTTCATGGCGGGTTCTGCTTGAAGATTTGGCTTTAGGGTATCGCCAAGCTGCAGGCGGGGAGGATATCAAACTGCCGCCTAAAACAAGCTCATTTAAAGCGTATACGAAAAAGCTCTCTGACTACGCTGAAAGCCAGCAGCTCATGAAACAGCTCAAGTATTGGCGCGAAGCCGAAGAGTATCAAACAGAGGCATTGCCTTTTGATCACATTGATGGAACTAGAGCACACGAGGGACAACGGTCCACGATTTCGTTTACCTTAAACGAGAAAGAGACAGCAGCACTCTTAAAAGACGCCAACAGCGCATATAACACTGATACGCAGGACATGCTGCTCGCTTCTGTCATTCTTGCGCTGCGCCATTGGACCAATCAATCCGCCTTCAAACTATCATTAGAGGGCCACGGGCGAGAGGATGTATTAGAAGGAATAGATGTGAGCCGGACGGTTGGATGGTTTACCGCCATTTATCCGTTATTGGTTAAATTGAACGCAGACTTGCCAGATTCGGAAGAATACATGGTTCATGTGCTAAAAACAACAAAAGATACACTGAGACGTGTACCTGACAAAGGATTCGGCTACGGTGTCATCAAATATTTGACTCCGCCTGGCAAAAAAGACATCAATTTCACAGGTGCACCAGAAATCAGCTTTAATTATCTTGGTCAATTTGAAAGCGGCCGCACAGCTGAAGTACCTGAGGAGGACGCCTTCTCATTCTCTCCGCTGGGTGCCGGGGGTGATATCAGCACAACATGGAACCGTGAACAGTCGCTGGATATCAGTGCAATCGCTGCAGAAGGGAAAATGACTGTCAATATGACTTATGACACTACCCGTTTTCAGCACAAAACCATCGAACAGCTTAGCGAAACATGCCGTCAATTTTTATTACAGCTGATCGAACACTGCCAGAACAAAAGAGAAACAGAAAAGACGATCAGTGATTTTGATGATCAAGAACTGACCGAGGACGCCCTGCAAGAGATTGCTGATATGCTCAGTTTTCACTAATGAAACCGTGAAGAAAGGTGCAGACACTATGGATACCATTAAAAAAATCAAGAACATTTATCCTCTGAGTCACATGCAGGAGGGAATGCTCTTTCATTCCTTCCTCCGTAAAGAGGAGGGGGCATACGTTGAGCAGTCGCTCTTCACCATTAAAGGAAGCCTCAGCTATAAATGGTTTCAGCGCAGCATTCAAGCCATTATCGACCGCCATGATATTTTCAGAACCGTGTTTTTGCCGCACGTCCCGCATTTGTCGGGACCTCGGCAAGTCGTGATGACAGAACGTGAATTCCATTTGTACAGCGAAGACATTTCTCATCTGCCAACAAACGACCAGAATGAGTATATTGAACGCTTTAAAGAGAAGGACAAGCAAAAAGGCTTTGATCTGCAAAAAGACATGCTGATGCGGATTTCTCTGTTCAAAACAGCTGAAGATGAGCATGTCTGTCTTTGGAGTCACCATCACATTTTAATGGACGGATGGTGCCTAGGTATTGTTATGCAGGAATTTATGCAAATTTATCAATCGATTCATGCAGGAAAACCGCTTTCATTAGACCCTGTCCGTCCGTACAGCACCTATATTTCCTGGCTGACAAACCGAGACAAAGAAAAAGCAGCAGCCTACTGGGATACCTATTTAAAAAACTACAGCACTCCATCACCTCTGCCTCGTGTGTCTGATAAAGAAACAAAAGAAGGTTATCACCGTGAAGATTTGATATTTTCATTAAATAAACCACTGACAGACAAGCTGAAAGAGACTGCCAAACAACACGGCGTCACGCTCGCTACCCTAATTCAGGCTGTCTGGGGTGTGATGCTGCAGCAATATAACCGCACAGACGACGTTGTGTTTGGCGCAGTTGTATCAGGAAGACCGTCAGAAATCCCGGGCGTGGAGCAAATGATAGGGTTGTTTATCAATACCATACCGATTCGAATTAAAACACATCAAGACGAAACGTTTCAAGAACTGCTCATACGATGCCAGAAAGAAATGCTGGAAGCTGAGCCGTTTACCTGCCAGCCTTTATTTGATATTCAGGCAAACACCGCATTAAAACAGGAACTGATTGATCACATTATCGTCTTTGAAAACTATCCGTTACAGCAGAAAATCGCCGATTCCGCTGATCAAACCGATTCACCGCTGCAAATCGATCAAGTTCAAGTATCCGAGCAATCAGGATATAACTTTAATCTTGTCGTTGCTCCTGGCGAAGAGCTTGTCATCAAGTTCAGCTATAATGCATTCGTTTACGATGCTGCCTGGATCAGCTGTATCAAGAGGCAATTTACGCAAGCGCTTAGCACAGCTGCACAGCACCCTCATATGCCAATTGCTGATTTTTCTTTTCTTGATGCAACAGAAAAAGAGCAGATTGTCACACAGTTCAACAATACAAAAACGGAGTATCCAAAGAATCATACAATTATCGATTTATTTCGCGAACAAGCAGAAAAGACGCCAGACCATACCGCACTTGTGTATGGCAATATGTCTATTTCGTATAAAGAGCTTGATAAACGCTCTAATGCGCTCGCCAGAGAGTTAATTCAAAAGGGATTTCGGAAAAACGAGACAGCCGGAATATTGGCTGCACATTCTCCCGAATTCATGATCAGTGTGCTTGCCGTATTAAAAGCAGGGGGAGCATACCTCCCGCTTGATGCGGAGCTTCCGCCTGAACGAGTCAGCTTTATGCTTGAGGAAACGCAGGCAAAAATGCTGATTGTTCAAAAGGGATTGGAGCAAAACGCTGCGTTCTCAGGAACATGTATCATTTCAGATGCGCAGGGATTGATGGAAGAGAACGATATCCCTATTAATATCAGCTCCAGCCCGGATGATCTTGCGTACATCATGTATACCTCAGGATCAACAGGCCGGCCGAAAGGGGTCATGATCACGAATCGCAATGTCGTGTCCCTTGTCAGAAACAGCAATTACACGTCTGCGTCCGGTGATGACCGGTTTATTATGACTGGATCTATCAGCTTTGACGCCGTCACCTTTGAAATGTTCGGGGCACTTTTAAATGGCGCAAGCCTTCATATCATTGATAAATCGACAATGCTGACACCTGATCAGTTTGGAGCGTATTTGCTTGAAAATGACATTACAGTGCTATTTTTAACGACAGCTCTTTTTAATCAGCTGGCACAGGTACGAGCTGACATGTTTCGCGGACTCTATACGTTATATGTCGGAGGAGAAGCACTCTCTCCTGCCCTGATGAATGCTGTCAGACACGCCTGTCCAGATCTCGCGCTTCATAATATTTACGGGCCTACGGAAAACACGACTTTTTCAACCTTTTTTGAAATGAAGAGAGACTATGCGGGGCCGATTCCGATTGGAAAACCAATCAGCAATAGCACCGCTTACATCTTAGATACAAAAGGACGTCTTTTGCCAATAGGCGTTCCCGGCGAGCTTTGTGTTGGCGGTGATGGTGTCGCTAAAGGCTATTTGAACAGAGATGACCTGACAAATGCTGTTTTTTCTCCTCATCCTTTCTTGCCTGGAGAAAGAATATACCGTACCGGTGATTTGGCGCGCTGGCTGCCTGATGGAAACTTAGAATACATCAGCAGAATTGACAGGCAAATGAAAATCCGCGGAAAACGAATTGAGCCTGCCGAAATAGAAGCGCGCCTGTTAGAAATGGAAGGCGTTCAAGAAGCAGCAGTGACATTGAGAGAAAAAGATGGAGAGGCGCAGCTGTACACTCATTACGTCGGTGATCACAAAAAAACAGATACGGATTTTCGCGCCGATTTGGCGCGTGTGCTTCCAGACTATATGATCCCGCAGCACTGGGTGCGTGTGGAGCGGATGCCGCTTACCGGAAACGGAAAAATAGACCGCAGCGCGCTGCCTATTCCAGAAAATAAGCCTGCCAAACGACAGAACATCATATTGCCAAGAAACTTGGTTGAAGAAGAATTGGCGAACATTTGGAAGCAAGTCCTCGGTGTTAACACAATCAGTATTGATGATGACTTCTTTGCTATTGGCGGACATTCACTAAAAGCACTGCAAGTCATACATACACTAAAACATCAGCAGAACATTGACATACCGATTGATTTCTTGTTCGAACATCCGACAATCGCTCAGCTTGCCGAAAAACTTTATTCTAAACAGCTGAGAGCGGCAGATGAACAGCATGTGATCAAACTGAACCAGCACGGCGCGCAAAATCTTTTCTGCTTCCCGCCGATATCAGGATTTGGCATTTATTTTAAAGACCTTGCTTTATTGCTGAATGAGAAGGCAGCCGTATACGGGTTTCACTTTATTGAACAAGACACCCGCATTGAACAATATGTTAATTGCATGACGGACATACAGCCTGAGGGCCCATACGTTTTATTAGGCTACTCTGCAGGCGGAAACCTGGCTTTTGAAGTGGCACAGGCTATGGAGCGCAAAGGATTGGAAGTCAGCGACTTCATTATCGTGGACGCTTATCTAAAAGAACAGCCTTTGCCTATCGATACCGGGAATGACGAATCTGCAGCATATCTGCCTGAAGCAGTCAGAGAAAAGGTGATGAAGAAAAAAAGAAACTATCAGGCATATTGGGCACAATTGCTGAATGAAGGGCACATCAAAGCAAGCATTCATTTCATCGAAGCTGGAATCCATCCCGAAACCAGCAAGAATACAGGCTTAACGAAATGGGAAGGCGCCTGCGGAAACTATAGTGAGTACACGGGTTTTGGCGCTCATAAAGACATGCTGGAAGGAACATATGCTGAAAAGAATGCTGACATCATCCTCGACATTTTAGAAAAGATCACTTCAAATAAAGCAATCCCGCACAAACAATAGAGCGGATTCGCGGACAGAGGCACTCTCTGTCCGCTTCTTTTTGTATCAAAGAATGGATCGATGACACTAGGGAATGATAACATCATCCTTTTTCTTGGAGGCTTGTCATGGATCATCTATCTTTTCTTACGTTTATCATGCTGATTCTAGCCAGTTACAGGCTGACACATTTGATTGTATTCGACAAAATCACAGAATTTATCCGAAAACCTTTTATGAAAAAGAAAAGGATTGTTGATCAAAACGGGCATGTAGATGAAAAAAGCGTGCCGGCTTCTAACTTTGGATACATGCTCAATTGCTACTGGTGTGCCGGTGTTTGGTGTGCCATCTTGATCGGACTTGGCTATCTATTTTTGCCTCGTATTGCAATACCGCTGATCTTTATTTTAGCCATTGCCGGAGCACAAGCGATCCTTGAAACGGCTGTCGGTGTCGGCGTAAAACTTATTGACGTGTTAAAAAGTCTGCAAACCATGATGAATGATAAAAAGTCCTAAAAGCGGTTCACAACATGCTTTAGGACTTTTTTCGTTTATTTAGTGAGATAGACATTCTGTTAATCACCCTTTTATAGCCCGGGAATACCGTAATAGCGAATAGTGAAAGTGATGTAATGGGGGAGAAGAAACAGAATGAAGGTTTGCCAAAAGTCGATTGTCCGTTTCCTTGTCAGCTTGATCATCGGAACGTTTGTCATTTCCGTTCCGTTTATGGCCAATGCGCAGTCTGACAGGGAGCTGAGAGCCGTATGGATTGCTTCCGTATTAAATATTGATTGGCCGTCCAAAAAAGGGTTATCTGTGAAAGAGCAAAAACAGGAGTATATCAAACTGCTGGACGATGTGCAGAAAATGGGAATGAATGCCGTTATTGTTCAGATTAAACCGACGGCTGATGCCTTTTATCCGTCAGCTTACGGGCCTTGGTCGGAATACTTAACCGGTGTCCAAGGGAAGGACCCGGGCTATGATCCTCTTGCATTTATGATTGAAGAAACCCATAAACGAAATTTGGAATTTCACGCGTGGTTTAACCCTTACCGTATTACAATGAATCATACAGATCTTAATAAATTGTCTGAGAGTCACCCGGCAAGAAAACATCCAGATTGGGTTGCCGCCTACGGAAACCAGCTGTATTATCATCCAGGCATTCCAGAAACGAGAGATTTTATCGTCAAAGGCATTGAAGAAGTCGTAAAACATTATGATATCGATGCTGTTCATATGGATGATTATTTTTACCCTTATAAAATAGCAGGACAGGAATTTCCTGATCAAGCACAGTACGAACAATACGGAAAAGACGCTTTTTCTAATATCGATGACTGGCGGCGGGACAATGTGAACCAGCTTGTCAAACAAATCAACCAAACAATTAAAGCTGCAAAACCGTATGTCAAATTCGGCATCAGTCCCTTTGGAGTATGGAGAAACGCCGCAGATGACCCGACCGGATCGAATACAAAAGCAGGCGTCAGAAATTATGACGATCTATATGCAGACACAAGGCATTGGATCCAAGAAGGCGACATCGATTATATTGCTCCGCAAATTTATTGGAGTATCGGCTTTAACGCAGCGGCTTACGACGTGCTGGCTGATTGGTGGAGCAATGAAGTCAAAAATAGGCCTGTTCACTTATATATTGGCCAGGCAGCATATAAAATCAATAACAATTTTGATCCGCCTTGGTCCGATCCTGAGGAATATGTGCGGCAAATCACTTTGAACCGCCAGCTTGAACTGGTGAAAGGAAGCATGCATTTCAGCCTCAAGGACCTCAACAAAAATCCGCTTGGCATCAAAGACAGGCTTATCGCCGATCTTTACAGCAAGCCAGCACTGGTTCCGCAAATGCCTTGGCTTGACAATACCGCCCCAAAAAAACCGAAGCTTACGAAAGTCACCGAAGACAAAAACGGCAATCTTCTGCAGATTAAAGATCACCCATCAAATCTAAAAACGAAAGAAACAGCCTATTATGCGATATACAGAGCCGAAGGGAAAAAGCAGAGAACATTGCTGGCAACGCAAAGAAAAACACATGAGCAGCAAACCTTCTTAGATAACACGGCAGATCCTAACAAGAAATATACGTATTATGTCACTTCAGCAGACCGGCTTCATAACGAAAGCAAGGCTTCCAAACGAACAACAAAATAAGAAATGAGAAGGACGGCTTTCTAAGTCGTCTTTTTTAGTGATTTTGGAGACAGGAAACGATGGTAAATCGCTGTATTTTTTTAAAAAACAAAGGTGAGATTCACATAAATATTGGAGGCGGTGTTTGGACATTTTCCATTATTGGAATCTGAGAAATTAGTACTAAATAAAATCGAAGAGAAACACGTACAGGACGTGTTTTACGTTTTCATTTCTAGTCTGGTTAGTTGCCACATTATTTTTTGTGCTGTTCGAAGATGCTGTGTTGACTGATCCGGCTGAAGAAGCCTTTTTGACGAACTTTCTTCTCTTGGAAGCGGGCACCGCTCTTGTTTTATGCCTTGTGTTCTTTCTCTATCAAAAACTCGATCAATCACAGTTCGCGGTGATCAAGCTAGGTATATGGGGATCAGCGGTCGGTTTATTGATTGATACGATTTCCCTTTGGAATCTCCCTCATCTTCCCGGCTTTATCAAAGGGCCAAGTTATTGCGTTTGCGATATGGATGGTATGCGCCTACTGCATGTATTTGCTCATTCCGCTGAAATTATCACATAAAAAATGATTCAGTTTTAATTTTCAGACTTTTCTTGTCAGGGAATGATTATAGAACTCGCCTAATAGGATGTTACAAAGATGTGAAGGAGGAAACGATGTGAATTTTGAGCTGACAAAAGAACAACAAATGGTGCGTGAAATGGTAAAAGATTTTGCGAAAAAAGAAATTGCTCCTCACGCTGAACATGTAGATCAAACAGGCGAGTTCCCGATACAAACATTTGAAAAAATGGGTGAACTCGGTCTGATGGGTATTCCATTTCCAGAAGAATACGGCGGATCTGGCGGTGATACGATTTCATATGCCTTAGCGGTTGAAGAAGTCGGCAAAGCCTGCGGCAGTACTGGATTAAGCTATGCTGCAGCGGTCTCGTTAGGCGCAAGCCCTCTTTACTACTTCGGAACAGAAGAGCAAAAACAGACGCATTTGACGCCGCTGGCTTCAGGCACAGCACTCGGATCATTCGGCCTGACGGAGCCAAATGCCGGCTCAGATGCAGGAGGCACTCAAACAAAAGCGATTTCAAATGGTGACGAGTATGTAATCAACGGCGAAAAGTGCTGGATCACTAATGCAAGCTACGCACGCACAGTTATTGTAACCGCCGTAACAGGCAAAAACAAAGACGGAAAAAACATCATCTCCGCATTAATCGTGCCAACTGACACACCAGGACTTACGATTACGAGCCCGTACGATAAAATGGGCGTCCGCGGATCGAATACAGCGGAAATTTTGCTTGAGGATGTAAGAGTGCCTGCGGCCAACTTACTTGGCGATCCAACAAAAGGGTTTAAACAGTTTCTATATACGCTGGACGGAGGGCGAATCTCCATCGCTGCTCTTGCAGTCGGCATTGCCCAAGCGGCCCTTGACGCATCATTGGCATATGCGAAAGAACGAAAGCAGTTTGGACAGCCGATTTCTTCCTTTCAAGCGATTCAATTTAAGCTTGCTGACATGGCGATGGAAATTGATCTGGCACGGCAAATGGTGTTAAAAGCCGCTTGGCTGAAAGACCATAACCACCCGTTCACCAAAGAAGCGGCGTACGCCAAGCTATTCGCATCTGAAATGGCGACAAGAGCTTGCAATCAAGCCATTCAAATCCATGGAGGTTCAGGCTATATGAAAGAGTATGGGGTGGAACGGATGCTGCGGGACGCAAAATTAATGGAAATCGGTGAAGGCACATCTGAAATTCAGCGTCTCGTGATCGCCAGACAGCTTTTAAAATAAAAATGTAAACGCTTTCCCATCATTAAGAAAGGAGGAACAATGAATGGCTGAACTCATCCATTCCACAATCGGCAGGCTGCTGGAACAAACAGCTGATGCGTATCCCGATCGAGACGCTGTTGTGTATCCAGACCGAAATATCCGTTATACGTACGCTCAATTTGACAGTCTGTGCCGTCAAACCGCTAAAGGCCTTATGCGGATGGGGATTGGAAAAGGAGACCACGTCGCCATATGGACTTCTAATATCCCTGAATGGCTTGCCGTCCAGTTCGCAACTGCGAAGATCGGAGCCGTGCTCGTAACCGTCAATACCAATTATCAAGCACACGAACTGGACTACTTGTTAAAGCAATCGGATGCCGCCGCGCTTATTATCATGGATTCATACAGGGGCACTTCTTATCCAGACATCGTGAACAGTTTAATTCCAGAACTGCAAGAAGCAAAGCCCGGCCAACTGAAATCTGAACGCTATCCCTTTTTAAAAACGCTGCTCTATATTGGCAATAAACGGTTGCCTGGCATGTATCATTGGGACGATACAGAGATATTGGCGAAAACAGTGACAGATGCTGAGCTTGAAGAGAGAATGAACAGCCTGGATAAAGACAATGTGATTAATATGCAATACACATCAGGAACGACAGGGTTTCCAAAAGGCGTGATGCTGACCCATTTCAATGTCATCAATAACGCTGCCAATATCGCTGAATGTATGGCTTTAACCTCTCAAGACCGCATGTGCATCCCTGTTCCGTTTTTTCACTGCTTTGGATGCGTCCTTGGGGTTTTGGCATGTGTATCCGTCGGGGCAGCCATGATACCCGTGCAAGAATTTGATCCCGTTACCGTCCTTAAAACGGTAGAAAAAGAGAAATGCACAGCGCTCCATGGTGTGCCTACCATGTTTATCGCCGAGCTGCATCATCCGGATTTTGATGCATATGATCTATCGACGCTCCGAACAGGAATCATGGCCGGCTCTCCCTGTCCAAGTGAAGTGATGAAAGCTGTGATTGAAAGGATGGGCATGAAAGACATTACGATCGCCTATGGACAAACCGAAGCCTCGCCAGTCATTACACAAACGAGAGCAAATGATTCCTTCATAAGAAGAGTCGAAACAACCGGCCGCGCCCTGCCACATACTGAAGTGAAAATTGTAGAACCTGGGACATGTCAAGAAGTTCAAAGAGGCGTGCAGGGAGAACTGTGCACCCGCGGCTATCACGTCATGAAAGGCTATTATAAAGACAAAGAAGCGACCAGAAAAGCAATCAATCATGACGGATGGCTGTTTACCGGAGATCTTGCTGTCATGGATGAAGACGGGTACTGCCGCATCACCGGAAGATTAAAAGATATGCTCATCAGAGGCGGCGAGAACATTTATCCGCGGGAAATTGAAGAATTTTTATACCGGCATCCCGCTGTTTTAGATGTACAGGTCGTTGGTGTGCCTGACGCCAAATTTGGGGAGGAAGCTGCAGCCTGGATTAAACTGAAAGACGGTAAAAGCGTTTCACCTGATGAGCTTAAAGCCTATTGCAAAGGGAAAATCGCCCGCCACAAAATTCCGCGTTATGTTATTTTTACGGATGACTATCCGATGACGGCCTCAGGCAAAATTCAAAAATATAAACTGCGAGAAAAAACGATTGAAATGTTCAACCTATCATCAAGTCAATGAGGTGAAATCATGTTTACAAAAGTACTGATCGCCAACCGCGGAGAAATTGCAATGAGAATTATCCGAACATGCAGCCGTCTCGGCATTAAAACGGTCGCGGTTTATTCAGAAGCAGACAAGGACGCGCTCCATCCAAAAGCCGCTACAGAGGCTTATTTGATCGGAGAATCGAGAGTCAGTGAAAGTTATTTAAATATAGAGAGAATCATAAAGACGGCGAAAAAAGCAAATGCCGACGCGATCCACCCTGGATATGGATTGTTATCAGAAAACAGCCGGTTCGCTGAACGCTGCAAGCAAGAAAACATCGTGTTTATCGGACCTTCCCCTGATATCATCGCAAAGATGGGCAGCAAAATCGAAGCGCGAAAAGCAATGGAGGCTGCAGGTGTCCCTGTGGTGCCGGGCGTTTCTGAATCCCTCGGAGATATAGAGGCAGCCTGCCGCACCGCAAGTCAAATCGGCTATCCTGTCATGCTGAAAGCTTCAGCGGGCGGAGGGGGCATTGGAATGCAGCGTGTTGAAAATGAAGAAGCATTAAAAAAAGCGTACGAGGGAAACAAAAAGCGCGCAGCAGATTTTTTTGGTGACGGGTCGATGTATATAGAAAAAGTTATTGAACATGCGCGCCACATCGAGGTTCAGCTTTTGGCCGATCAACACGGCCATACAGTACATCTGTTTGAACGTGATTGCTCTGTTCAGAGGCGCCACCAAAAAGTCATTGAAGAGGCACCGTCTCCATTTGTAGACGATGAACTAAGAATGAAGATCGGGCAAACAGCGGTAAAAGCAGCGAAGGCAATCGGCTATACGAACGCAGGCACCATCGAATTTATAGTTGACCAGAAGCAAAATTTTTATTTCCTCGAAATGAATACGAGACTGCAAGTTGAACACCCCGTGACTGAAGAAATAACAGGCCTGGACTTAGTTGAGCAGCAGCTGCGGATTGCTGCGGGCCATACACTCACATTCTCCCAAAAAGACATCAAACGGAACGGGCATGCGATAGAGGTTCGAATATACGCGGAAGATCCCAAGACCTTCTTCCCGTCACCAGGTACGATCACTGCGTTTTCACTTCCTGACCAAAAAGGAGTCAGACACGAATGTGCGGTAGCAAAAGACAGCACCGTTACCCCTTTTTATGACCCGATGATCGCTAAGATGATTGTCAAAGGCCAAACCAGAACAGAAGCAATTGAAAAACTAGAGACAGCGCTTCGCGACTATCGTGTAGAGGGAATCAAAACAAATCTTCCGCTTCTCATACAAGCTGCGGCAACAAAGGCATTTAAAGAAGGGGATGTCACGACTGACTTTTTGAAACAACACCTATAAAGGAGGCAGTTGTCATGACGGTTAGCATACAAATGGCAGGAAACCTGTGGAAAGTCCACGTCAAAGCCGGCGACCAAATCGAAAAGGGCCAGGAGGTAGCCATTTTGGAATCGATGAAAATGGAAATCCCGATCGTTGCAGATAGAAGCGGAATCGTAAAAGAAGTCAAAAAAAAGGAAGGCGACTTTGTAAATGAAGGAGACGTACTGCTCGAACTGAGCAATTCCACTCAATAATTTGGAGGAAGACCATGCCATATCCTAAAAAAGTGACAATCAAAGAAGTCGGCCCGCGTGATGGCTTACAAAACGAGCCCGTTTGGATCGCAACAGAGGATAAAATAACCTGGATCAACCAGCTTTCCCGGACAGGGCTGTCGTATATTGAAATCACATCCTTCGTTCACCCGAAATGGATTCCGGCGCTTCGAGATGCTATCGATGTAGCAAAAGGCATCGACCGAGAAAAAGGGGTAACGTACGCGGCACTTGTCCCGAATCAAAGAGGACTGGAGAATGCGCTTGAAGGAGGCATTAACGAAGCTTGCGTTTTTATGTCCGCCAGCGAGACGCACAACAGAAAAAACATCAATAAATCCACTTCTGAATCCCTTCATATACTCAAACAAGTAAACAACGACGCAAAAAAAGCAAACCTCACAACAAGAGCCTACCTCTCGACTGTTTTCGGCTGTCCGTACGAAAAAGATGTCCCCATTGAACAAGTCATTCGCCTTTCAGAAGCTCTATTTGAATTTGGGATTTCTGAACTGTCGCTTGGAGATACGATTGGAGCGGCTAATCCCGCCCAAGTGGAAACTGTACTTGAAGCTCTTTTGGCACGATTCCCGGCTAATCAAATTGCCTTGCATTTTCATGATACGAGAGGAACCGCTCTGGCCAACATGGTCACAGCACTCCAAATGGGCATCACGGTGTTCGACGGCTCGGCAGGCGGGCTTGGGGGATGCCCATATGCGCCAGGTTCATCAGGAAACGCCGCAACTGAGGATATCGTGTACATGCTTGAACAGATGGATATCAAAACAAATGTAAAGCTAGAAAAACTGCTATCTGCGGCCAAATGGATAGAAGAAAAAATGGGCAAACCGCTGCCGAGCAGAAATTTACAGGTGTTTAAATCATCTTGATAAAAGGGAGGACGCATACAATGGGAGACTCTATTCTTTTTACTGTTAAAAATGAACATATGGCGTTGATCACCTTAAACAGGCCTCAGGCAGCAAATGCTCTTTCAGCGGAAATGCTTAGAAACCTGCAAATGATTCTTCAGGAAATTGAATTCAACTCAAACATCCGCTGCGTCATCCTCACAGGCACCGGTGAAAAAGCGTTTTGTGCAGGGGCAGACCTAAAGGAACGGATAAAACTGAAAGAAGATCAGGTTCTGGAAAGTGTATCTCTCATTCAAAGAACGGCGGCTTTACTTGATGCCTTGCCGCAGCCGGTCATAGCTGCGATAAATGGAAGCGCATTAGGCGGCGGACTAGAATTGGCATTGGCATGCGACCTTCGAATCGCAACTGAATCAGCTGTGCTGGGACTTCCGGAAACAGGGTTAGCTATTATCCCGGGCGCTGGAGGGACCCAAAGGCTGCCCCGGCTGATTGGCAGAGGAAAAGCAAAAGAATTCATTTATACAGGCAGACGCGTGACCGCACACGAAGCAAAAGAAATCGGTCTTGTAGAGCATGTCACGGCTCCTTGTGACCTTATGCCAAAAGCAGAGGAACTGGCCGCAGCTATTTCTGCCAACGGGCCGATCGCTGTCCGTCAGGCTAAATTTGCAATCAATAAAGGATTGGAGACAGATCTCGCTACAGGCCTTGCGATTGAACAAAAAGCGTATGAACAAACCATCCCGACAAAAGACAGGAGAGAAGGGCTTCAGGCCTTTCAAGAAAAAAGACGGGCCGTATACAAGGGAATATAAAAGGGAGGCAATGCTCATGGATTATGAAAAGGAACGAACAGAACGGGCTGAACGGATTCGAAAAGGCGGAGCGGAAAAGTATCATCAAAGCAATCGGGAAAAAGGCAAGCGCTTTGTCAGAGAGCGGCTTTCCCTTCTCTTTGACGATGACATTGAGCTAGAAGACGCTTTTTTTGCGGAATGTATGTCAGACGGGCTCCCCGCTGACGGAGTTGTAACCGCTATCGGCAAAATCGGTGGCCATACCGTTTGCGTCATGGCGAATGATTCAACAGTGAAAGCGGGGTCATGGGGAGCAAAAACAGTTGAAAAAATCATCAGAATTCAAGAAACCGCCGAAAAATTAAACTGTCCGCTCATTTATTTAGTCGATTCGGCAGGCGCCCGAATTACCGACCAAATCAATGTCTTTCCAGGGAGACGCGGTGCAGGAAGAATTTTTTACAATCAAGTCAAATTATCGGGACGCATTCCGCAAATCTGTCTGCTTTTCGGACCATCTGCAGCAGGTGGCGCTTATATTCCGGCCTTCTGTGATATCGTCGTTATGGTAGACGGTAACGCCTCCATGTATTTAGGCTCGCCAAGGATGGCGGAAATGGTTATTGGCGAAAAAGTGTCTCTTGAAGAAATGGGTGGCGCCCGTATGCATTGCTCAATCTCCGGCTGCGGAGATATTCTTGCAGAAACTGAAGAAGAAGCCATACAGCTGGCGCGGGCTTATTTGTCTTACTTTCCGGCAAATTTTCAAGAAAAAGCGCCCATTCATAAGAAACGCCCGCCAAAACACTTCGACACTCCGCTTGCCGACGTCATTCCGCAAAATCAAAACGCACCTTTTGATATGCATGAGCTGATTGAGCGGGTCATAGATGAAGACTCATTTTTTGAGATCAAAGCCTTATTTGCACCGGAATTATTGACGGGCCTCGCACGAATCCACGGACAGCCTGTCGGCATTGTTGCAAACCAGCCGAAGGTAAAAGGAGGCGTCTTATTCCACGATTCAGCAGACAAAGCGGCTAAGTTTATTACCTTATGTGACGCTTTTCATATCCCATTGCTGTTCTTAGCGGATATCCCCGGTTTTATGATTGGCACAAAAGTAGAACAGGCTGGGATTATCAGACACGGAGCGAAAATGATTTCTGCGATGTCGGAGGCAACTGTTCCAAAACTCTCTGTCATTGTCCGAAAAGCGTACGGGGCGGGGTTGTATGCAATGGCAGGGCCGGCATTTGAACCGGATTGCTGTCTAGCGCTCCCAACCGCCCAAATCGCCGTCATGGGCCCTGAGGCCGCTGTAAACGCTGTCTACGCTAAAAAAATCGCCGAGCTGCCAGAAGAAGAGAGAGCCGCATTTATCAGCAGCAAACGGGAGGAATACAAAGAGGACATCAATATCTACCGTCTGGCTTCAGAAATGATCATTGATGCTGTTATCCCAGCCAATTCGCTGCGTGATGAGCTGGCAAAACGGCTCCAGGCATACATGACAAAGGAAATGACATTTACCAATCGAAAGCATCCAGTTTATCCAGTGTAAAAGCAAGAACTTAGGAGCGTAAAAAGCGCTCCTTTATATATTTACAATAACAACATTATGTCAACTAATTACATTTGCATAAAACGGTTGGTTTTTTAGAATAGTAAATAAAGGCTGCCGCACCTCTAGCGGCAATTGTCAGTTTATCATAAAAAGGGGCCTACATTATGTATCATTTATATTCACATAACGACTTGGACGGAGTAGGATGCGGAATCGTAGCAAAATTGGCGTTCGGAAAAGACGTAGAGGTCCGGTATAACTCTGTCAACGGCTTAAACGCACAGGTGCAGTACTTTTTAGAAAAAGCGAAGGAGAGCAACAGACAGGACGCGTTATTCATCACCGATCTCGCCGTCAATGAAGAAAA
This sequence comes from Bacillus sp. PS95, assembly GCF_037963565.1. Lineage (NCBI taxonomy): Bacteria > Bacillati > Bacillota > Bacilli > Caryophanales > Bacillaceae > Bacillus > Bacillus sp. PS95. Next base: position 1,999,035 of record NZ_CP150160.1, on the reverse strand, counting down.
CGAAGAGAGATTGAATGAGTATGTTCATGCAGGGGGCAAAGTGAAGCTCATTGACCATCATAAAACAGCCCTTCATTTGAATGAGCATGAATGGGGATTTGTCCAGGTGGAATACGATGATGGAAGGCTCACATCCGCGACATCGCTTTTATATGGCTATCTCGTTGAAAATGGCTTCATGAAACCGACAAATGCCTTAGATCAATTCACAGAGCTCGTCCGCCAATACGATACATGGGAGTGGGAGCGGTACGATCAAAAACAGGCGAAGCGGCTTAATGATCTTTTCTTTTTGCTGTCAATCGATGAATTTGAAGCAAAAATGATCCAGCGCCTTTCCACGCATGACGAATTTTTCTTCGATGATTTTGAAGAAAAACTGCTTGATTTAGAAGACGAAAAAATCGAGCGCTACCTCCGCAGAAAGAAAAGGGAAATGGTACAAACCTTTGTTCACGAACACTGTGTAGGCATCGTTCACGCTGAATCGTACCATTCAGAGCTGGGGAACAGGCTAGGGAAAGATAACCCGCACCTCGATTACATTGCGATTTTGAGCATGGGGTCAAAACGAGTCAGTCTCCGCACCATTCATGATTACATCGATGTGTCAGAAATCGCCGGCCGATATGGCGGCGGAGGGCATGCAAAAGCGTCCGGCTGTTCAATAACCGATGAAGTATACGAGTTGTTTGTAGCTGAAGCTTTCCGTATTGATCCTGTACGGCCGGATGCCTTCCGTAACATCTATAATCTAAAGGGATCTGCGAATGGATCATTATATGAAAATCGCGCACAAATGAGATTTTTTCTTTTCCCTTTAGACAACGAATGGAATATTCAAATTAACGGAGAAACCCAAGACGAAACATTCGCAGCGTTTGAAGAGGCAGAATGGTTTATTAAGAGAAATTATGCCGCATCGCTCGTGCGGGATGAAGTGTTTGTCGCATTTTTAGCGGAGAATCTGAAGCTGGCAAATCAACATCGCAAGTAAAAAAATATGCATAGGGGAGCGTCAGTCACCCCCTATGCATATCCGCTAGCTATCGTTTAAATATGGCTGTACGTTTCTTAATCACAAAATAAAGGGCTATCACGACAACAGCCAATATCATAATCGGTGTTGTATAAGTGCCTGCTATATTCTCAACATCATCCCACTGGCTTCCTAGCTGTATGCCTAAATAAACAAACAGAATAGACCATGGAATGATAGCAAGCACAGTCAGTACCACAAATTTGAGAAAAGGCATTCTGGCAATACCTGCCGGAATGGATATGGCATGTCTGACAACCGGTATAAAACGAGCCGAGAAGACAACTCCGGCGCCGTATTTCTGAAACCAGTTTTCCGACATGTCGATATGATGCTTTTTAATCAATAAATACTTCCCGTATTTGTCCAGAAATGGCCTGCCGCCATAGCGGCCGATCCAGTAAATAAAGATCTGGGCAATGGTGCCCCCGATAACACCCGCAATAATTGCGCCAATAAATCCAATCGTGCCTTCCGATACCATATAGCCGCCATAAGCTAATACAATCTCACTCGGAATGATTTCAATCATTAATCCAATCGCAATACCCACATATCCCATGTTCGTCAGCCATGTTAAAATTTCGCTTATCAAACTGCCCACATTCTTCACAACCTGTCCTAATCTTTTTCACTATTATATGACTGATTGACGAGCAAGATGGTTACAATTTTTTTACCGCAGCATTTCTTTCGTTTCCCGTTTGATCACATCTTCTAAATAGGCCAAAAGCTGAGATCTCATTTCGGAACGCATTAAGCCGATTTCGGTGCTCGCTTTAAAACAGCCTAGCTTATCGCCAATGTCATATCGATTTCCTTCCAGCAGCCGGGCGTGGATCGGCTCCTTACGGCAAACCTCACGAAGCGCATCTGTCAGCTGAATTTCGTTGCCCGCGCCTCTGCCAATTGTCTTCAAAACGGAGAAGATCGAAGAATTCAGCACATAACGTCCCATTACTGCGATTTCCGAAGGCGCTTCTTCAGGAGAAGGCTTTTCCACTAAATCGTTTACTTCGTATATATGCCCTTGAGACCCTGATGTATTTATAATACCATATTTGCTGACATCCCCAGGGAGAACTGACTGTACACCGACAACCTCTGTGCCATAAACGTCATATACATCCATTAATTGCCGAAGAGCCGGTGTTTCAGACACCATAATATCATCACCTAAGAGAACGGCAAAAGGCTCATCTCCGATAAAATGCTCCGCACACAGCACCGCATGGCCTAATCCGAGCGGTTCTTTCTGGCGGATGTAATGAATGTTGGCCAAATCGGCAATCTGCTGCATTTCCTTAAGTGTCTCCGTCTTGCCTTTTTCCCGGAGATTGAATTCCAATTCGGCCGACCGATCAAAATGATCTTCAATCGAGCGTTTGTTTCTCCCTGTAATAATCAGTATATCTTCAATTCCTGACTTTGCGGCCTCTTCTACAATATATTGGATTGCTGGTTTGTCGACGATTGGGAGCATTTCTTTAGGCTGCGCCTTTGTCGCCGGCAGAAATCTCGTTCCTAAACCCGCTGCGGGAATAACCGCTTTTCTCACTTTTTTTCTCATTCATCCTCACTCCTGATCCTGTATGTTTTTCAGCGAATCTCCAAATACCCAGATTCGGTTTCCGATAAAATTCATCATCATTCCGCCGATAGTGGCGGCGAGCTTACTCACCAATAGCGAGCAGCCGCAATTTTGAAACAAATAAAGCAGCAAAAAGGTGATCCCTGACGCGGCAATATTAATCATGAGAAAACGCACGATCTCTTTCCCGTCAGCCTTACGTTTCACACAAAACGTCCAATTCCGGTTCCACACATAGCTGTTGACGATACCTGCAGTATAGGAGCAGATCTGCGCCGGCAGATAAGAGACATGACAAGCGGTAAGAAGAAAGAAGACACCAAAATCTATCAGCGTATTGCCGACGCCTACGGTGCAAAAACGGCCTAATGTCTTTATTTTTTCTTTCAGCGTAACGGACCTCCCTTCATAAAAGATGCGAGTGGCAGTCATATTTGTTGATATGGATTACTATAGCGGACAGTGTTGAATAAACAATTAATAAAATATGAACAAAACATGAAAAAGCGGGTATACCGCTCAATAGTTCTTATACTCTTGAAAAAACAGCCGCATTGACGGCTGTTTTTTTGTGTCTGAAAACTATCTTTACATAAAAATATAAAAGGAGTGTTAGCCCCATCTTATCAATGAATAAATGTATCCAGTTCCTTTGTAGAATCGAACACTAACTCCTCCAAAAGTTTCTATACACAATTTTTTTAATGATGTAGGATGTTAGATAAAGGGATATCTTGGATAATGATGTAATCTCCGTTCAATGTGATTAGTGGGAGGCCATGAACAATCCTGTCTTTTTATTTTCTGGACAATAGTCGCTAGGAATGGGGAAGTTTTTTTGAACAATTTTGAAGGAGTGGTGCGATCTCCTCGAAGAAAAGAGAGAATGGAGACACATGAAGATGAGCTTTCAGAACAACTGGGAACATTGCTAAACAGCTTCCGGCTACTTTATGCGTGCAATCTTCGTGACCTGTTGTCATCAAATTCCAAAAGAAAATCCCCCATTTTAAGGAAAAAGGAGGATGTGAAGTGATGAGGAAAAAGTGTAGCGTATGTTTATGGATTCTAGTTTTATTATTGAGCTGCTTATCTGGGAAGTCTGCGTATGCTGCCACAAGTACTACAATTGCAAAACATATAGGGAATTCAAACCCGCTTATCGACCATCATTTAGGAGCAGATCCGATTGCGCTGACCTATAACGGAAGAGTCTACATTTATATGTCAAGTGATGACTATGAATATAATAGCAACGGAACGATTAAAGATAATTCATTTGCCAATTTGAATAGAGTATTCGTCATATCTTCAGCGGATATGGTGAACTGGACAGACCACGGAGCCATTCCGGTAGCAGGTGCCAATGGAGCTAATGGAGGCCGTGGAATTGCAAAATGGGCAGGTGCATCCTGGGCACCGTCAATCGCAGTTAAAAAAATTAATGGCAAGGATAAATTCTTCCTTTATTTCGCAAACAGCGGCGGAGGTATCGGGGTTCTCACCGCAGACAGCCCGATTGGTCCATGGACCGACCCAATCGGAAAACCGCTCGTAACGCCAAGTACGCCAGGAATGTCAGGTGTTGTATGGCTTTTTGATCCGGCAGTATTTGTAGATGACGACGGAACCGGTTACCTATATGCCGGCGGAGGCGTTCCTGGCGGTTCAAATCCAACGCAGGCACAATGGGCCAATCCTAAAACGGCTAGAGTCATAAAATTGGGATCTGATATGACGAGTGTTGTTGGAAGTGCATCTACAATTGATGCGCCTTTCATGTTTGAAGATTCGGGATTGCACAAGTATAACGGAACATATTATTACTCCTATTGCATCAATTTCGGCGGCACACATCCGGCCGATAAACCCCCGGGTGAGATCGGCTACATGACCAGTTCAAGTCCCATGGGCCCCTTTACATATAGAGGGCACTTCCTGAAAAATCCGGGTGCATTTTTCGGAGGTGGCGGAAACAACCATCATGCTGTTTTCAATTTTAAAAACGAGTGGTATGTGGTGTACCACGCGCAAACTGTCAGTTCCGCTCTGTTCGGGGCCGGCAAAGGATACCGTTCTCCCCATATTAATAAGCTGGTGCATAACCCAGATGGATCCATCCAAGAGGTAGCAGCAAATTATGCAGGTGTAACACAGCGTTCCAATTTGAATCCTTATAACCGGGTAGAAGCTGAAACGTTTGCTTGGAATGGACGCATTTTGACAGAGAAGTCCACGGCACCCGAAGGGCCAGTAAATAATCAACATGTAACAAGCATTCAAAATGGAGACTGGATTGCTGTAGGAAATTCAGACTTTGGAGCGGGCGGTGCCAGGACATTTAAAGCAAATGTAGCATCCACTATAGGCGGGAAAATAGAAGTGCGCCTCGACAGTGCAGACGGTAAACTTGTAGGAACCCTAAATGTACCTTCCACAGGTGGAGCGCAAACGTGGAGGGAAATAGAAACTGCGGTAAGCGGGGCAACCGGCGTGCACAAAGTATTCTTTGTATTTACCGGAACAGGTACAGGAAACTTGCTTAATTTCGACTACTGGCAGTTTACGCAACGATAGCACGGATAATGGGACCGTTTAAAAACAGACGGGTTGATGCACCGGCCAACATACCGGAGCAGCCCGCCATTATGGATATGCCGGTCAGATTTTCTAATACAGTAAAAGACACATTACGAAGGAGAGGAATAAATGATTCCATGCATTAAAAAAACAATTTGTGTATTATTAGTATGTTTCACTATGTTGCCAGTCATGTTAGGGCCAGGCGCTACTGAAGTTTTGGCAGCAAGTGATGTAACAGTTAATGTATCTGCAGAGAAACAAGTGATTCGCGGTTTTGGAGGGATGAATCATCCGGCTTGGGCTGGGGATCTTACAGCAGCTCAAAGAGAAACTGCTTTTGGCAATGGACAGAACCAGTTAGGATTTTCAATCTTAAGAATTCATGTAGATGAAAATCGAAATAATTGGTATAAAGAGGTGGAGACTGCAAAGAGTGCGGTCAAACACGGAGCAATCGTTTTTGCTTCTCCTTGGAATCCTCCAAGTGATATGGTTGAGACCTTTAATCGTAATGGTGACACATCGGCTAAACGGCTGAAATACAACAAGTACGCAGCATACGCGCAGCATCTTAACGATTTTGTTACCTTCATGAAGAATAATGGTGTGAATCTTTACGCGATTTCGGTCCAAAACGAGCCTGATTACGCTCACGAGTGGACGTGGTGGACGCCGCAAGAAATACTTCGCTTTATGAGAGAAAACGCCGGCTCGATCAATGCCCGCGTCATTGCACCTGAGTCTTTTCAATACTTAAAGAATTTGTCGGACCCGATCTTGAACGATCCGCAGGCTCTTGCCAATATGGATATTCTCGGAACTCACCTGTACGGCACCCAGGTCAGCCAATTCCCTTATCCTCTTTTCAAACAAAAAGGAGCGGGGAAGGACCTTTGGATGACGGAAGTATACTATCCAAACAGTGATAACAACTCGGCGGATCGATGGCCTGAGGCATTGGATGTTTCACAGCATATTCACAATGCGATGGTAGAGGGGGACTTTCAAGCTTATGTATGGTGGTACATCCGAAGATCATATGGACCTATGAAAGAAGATGGTACGATCAGCAAACGCGGCTACAATATGGCTCATTTCTCAAAGTTTGTGCGTCCCGGCTATGTAAGGATTGATGCAACGAAAAACCCTAATGCGAACGTTTACGTGTCAGCCTATAAAGGTGACAACAAGGTCGTTATTGTTGCTATCAATAAAAGCAACACAGGGGTCAACCAAAACTTTGTTTTGCAGAATGGATCTGCTTCAAACGTATCTAGATGGATCACGAGCAGCAGCAGCAATCTACAACCTGGAACGAATCTCACTGTATCAGGCAATCATTTTTGGGCCCATCTTCCAGCTCAAAGCGTGACAACATTTGTTGTAAATCGTTAAGAGCACAAAGACACACATAAATAATAGAGTGTCTGAATTGGCGATTTTTCCGATTGGGAAATCGCTTTTTTATTTTGTTGCTGAATTACAGGAAGAAGAAAGGATGACATAAAAACAGCATAGCTTTAATCTTCATCTTTTCTAGTTTACATAATATATATTCTAGGAAGCAAACAAAATAAATAAATTTCTGTCTCAATATTAAAGTATACTTAAGTTAGTGAGACAGAAGTTGAAATTTTACTGCTGAATGACAAATCAAAAAAATGGTGTTGTCAATCCATAATAAACTGCTTCTAAATCCTCCAGCGTCATATCGCCATATGCGCATTTGATAACAGAATCAGCAAACACATCATAGTCATAATCTGTAGAAAATCCTTGCTGCAGCTGTTTTTCGTAAACTTCGATCTGATCTTTTTGATGCTGGACGTCTTTTTCCTTACCTGGATAGTCGGGACCATTTATCATATTACTCATTTCTTTGTACAGCACCATATACTGTTTCAGTATTTCATCCACAACGCAAACCTCCTATTAGATGATAAAAACGGACATCGTTACTGATGTCCGCCAAAAAAAGCTTAACTAATTTGGTTCTGTTCCCCAAATCAGTTTTCCTTGATCATATAATGTGATTTTTTTCGTTGTTTTAAACGTATTTGATTTGAAAAAGGAATAATCGCCGCTTTGTGCATAATTGCTCCAGTCATCATTGTGAAGACGGAGCTGAATATTCCCTATGCTTGCTCCCGGTGCCAACGTTCCGTTTTTAAATCCAAGTTCCAGATAGGTATCTGCACCTTGCTTTAGTTTATGCATTGCCGCATCCAATCTGCGCGTAGTCACAGTCAAAGTTTTGGCTTTTGTTTTTCGCTTTATACCAGTAACGGGCAGTGACATCTTTTAAATCAACCGTGGTATTGCCGTTATTTTTTATTTGAAGCTGCGGACGGATTTGGTTGCTGTTGATACTCCCATCCCCTGCTCTGTATTGTACAGAAATACCGTTTTCCTGTGTGGGTTTATCTTGTGCTGGCTTTTCAGGAATGTCCTTCGTCGAATCTTTGGTGCCGAGAATGTTTTCTCTAACGAATGTTCCTGAAGCAGATAAATCTGACAACTGCCAGCCGCCTGTTTTAGATGCCCCCGGCTTTAAAGCTGAGGATGATTCCTGCTTATCAGAAAGATTCCAGTTCACCCAGCTGATGGTCTTGCTGTCGAGATATTTCAGCCATTCCCTCGATTGATCAAGGAATACACCGCCATTGCCAGACGCGTCGCTTGTTCCCCACTCTGTCACAAAAATAGGTGCTCCTTTGCTGAGTGCATAGTTTGCTTTATCCCGTAAAAATTGGCCGTGTGTGCCGGCATAAAAATGAAGTGCGTACATAACGTTTGCATCTTTTAGCTGGTCATCGGCAGCATCATTCACATCCTGGCTCCATGTACCGGTTCCGACAATGATGATGTTGTCTGGATCATTTTTGCGGATAACTGAAATCACTTCTTCCGCATATGGTTTAATATCACGCTTCCAGTTCACATCACCGTTTGGTTCGTTTGCAATTTCATAAATGACGTTTGGCGTGTTTCCGTAAAGGCTTGACATTTCCCTGAAGAATTCTTTTGCCTTCTCTTTATTTTGGTTTGGATTACCGTCATTTAAGATATGCCAGTCAATGATGACATATATCCCAAGCTCTTTTGCCGCTTCAACCGCTTCTTTTACTTTATTTTTCACGGACGGGTTGTCAATATAACCGCCATCTGCCGTATACATCGCTGCACGGAAAACGGTGATACCCCAATCATCTCTCAGCCATTTTAAGCTGTCTTTATTGACATATTCTCCATACCATTGCAATCCGTGTGAACTGATCCCCTTCAGCTGTACCGCTTTACCGTCTCGGTTAACGAGCTGTGTACCTTTTATGCTAAGCTGGCCATTCTTGGCTACTGGCGTTTTTGTCCCTGCTGCTGATGCCGGCGAAGCTATCATGCCGCCCATTGTCAATAACGTAATCAATAAACACGTAATAAAAATAGAGATTGACCGTTTCATATCTGATCTTTTCCTCCTTCGCATCATTTTGGCTCTACACTTCTTATGAGCACGAACTCATTGTAAAAATCTTTCTCATGATTGTCTATCAACCTAATTTCTTGTTTTTGGGAGGTTTAAAAGCCTGTCAATTTGCTCTACCTCCAATGAATAAGACACACATGACACATATAGAACAAAGAAAACTGGACTGAATTGGGACTTTACACGTCATTTTTCATTCGAGTCGAAAAATTAAATTTATTTCCAATAATGAAAAAGCTGCATTCAACTATTGAATGCAGCTTTGTTTTATATTTATATTATACTTCTTGTTTCTCATCTTCCCATGTTTCAGCGTTTTTCAGCCCTGGGATGTTTTTCGCTTTAAACACAGGATCAAGTCCTTGCTTACGTTGTTTCGCGTAATCTTTATACACTTTGTAAGCAACGTTTGACAGCAGCGTAATCACAATTAAGTTGATCAGCGCCATGATACCCATAAAGAGGTCCGCCATATCCCAAACGATTTGGAAGCCTGATAAAGATCCATACACAACCATAGCAATTACAGCGATACGGTAAATGTTCAGCCATGTTTTGCTTGTTTTAATAAATTCAATGTTTGTCTCGCCATAATAATAGTTGCCGACAACTGAACTGAATGCAAACAAGAACATTGCGACTGCGATGAAAGTCGGCGCCCAGCCTCCAATATGATGGTTAAGAGCAGCCTGTGTGACTTGGATGCCGTCGCCTTTTGGCGTTACACTGTACAGCAAAATAATAAATGCTGTGGACGTACATATGATAAATGTATCGAAAAATACGCCTAATGTTTGAATAAAGCCTTGCTTTGCCGGATGGGATACATGAGCCGTCGCAGCCGCGTTTGGTGCGCTCCCCATTCCTGCTTCGTTTGAAAAAAGTCCGCGCTGCGCACCGATAACGATGATGCCGCCTATTCCGCCGCCGACGACTTGTTCAAAACCTAAAGCATTTTTAACAATTGTAGCGATAACGCCAGGGAAAGCTGTAATATTCGTGATGACAACAAATAAAGCGATAAGGATATAAATGCCTGCCATAACCGGCACAATTAACTGTGAAACAGCGACAACACGTTTTAAACCGCCGAAAATGATAAACGCAGTTAAAACCGCCAGAACTATGGCTACAACTATTTTATTCACATGGAATGCGCCATCCAATGCTCCAGCAATTGTATTTGTTTGAACAGCGTTAAAAATCAAGCCGAATGAGACGGTAATTAAGATTGCAAAAACGATGCCAAGCCATCTGGCACCAAGACCCTTTTGAATATAGTAAGCCGGGCCTCCGCGGAAATCCTCCCCGTCTCTCACCTTATAAAGCTGCGCTAACGTACTCTCAACAAAGCTTGAAGCCATGCCTACTGCAGCTACTACCCACATCCAAAATACAGCGCCTGGTCCGCCTGTCGCAATTGCTAAGGCTACACCAGTCAAATTCCCTGTGCCGACTCGGGATGCGGCCGAAATAAAGAATGCCTGCATAGATGAAACACCTTTATTTCCTTCCGGCTTCTCCCCTACTATTCTGAACATTTCAATAAAATAACGGAATTGGATAAAACCAAAACGTATGGTAAAAAATAATCCAAGCCCTATTAAAATATAAAATAGGTATTTCCAGATGAAATCACTTGGAATATTAATCAAACTATTGAAAAAAGACTCCATATTTACCTCCCGTTTTCATCAATTCAATACGAATTCGATTTTGATGTTAGATTTTTTAACATAACGAGTTTTATTATATCACAATATGACGAATTAGGAAGTTTTTTCGAGAAGAATATTGTCGTAGCCAGATGTTACTCTGTCGACCCCTTCTCTATTATTTTCCTACGAATAAAAACATTCCTTGCAAGCTGGCTTTTAAAAAAGAGTGCCCTATTAACAATGTAATCATTTCTTCCCATTCTCTTGCCTTTCCCTTTGATTTAACACATAAATAAAGTAATAAACCCTAAACAACAAACATATCATTTAAAATATGTTTTTATTCACACCATAAACCGGGTATACATACGCTAATAAAAGAAGTTTTCTCTTTCAAAAATAAGCAAAAAGATATATACTTAACAAAGTTAAATTTATTTTTAAATTTAATAAATCACGTTTACTTTTAGGATGGATTGGGGTATTATTATAAAAATATTCAGTAATATTAAAGGAGGGGGAGATCATTTGAAAAAAGTAACGATATTGAAAGCGTCCATCTTATTCTTGGCGATTGCCAGTTTTCATTTGTTCTCAATTCCCCACGCCTTTGATATCGGCCATCATTATAAAGCCGTAGCCGACCAGCAGGAAATGCATGAGATGAAAGCCGGCCAAAATGCTGATGATGAGAAGAAATCCATCACAGGGGCATTTACGCTGACCGCTTTATGGGCAATGGCTGTTCTGCTGCTGACCGCTGAAAGTAAAAGTACGGGATACTCCCGCAGACGTCAGCGGAAAAAAAGCTTTATACTGGCCAAATTTTATCAATCGTCTTATTTCGGCAAACTTCATGTTCAACATCACCCGATTATGTAACGAAAATATGAGGAGGCTGTTAAACATGTTGTTTATCTTAAGAATGGTGATTTTAGGCTTATTTTCTTTCACAGCGCTGAATTTATTTGTATGGCAGGGGATTGAAGTCATTCATGCTGTAACAGATCTATTCACCAACCATGAAAGCTGATAAAAACAAACGAAACCCGCTCATATAGTATGAGCGGGTTTTTTATTATTGTTCTGTATGAAGGCGCCAAACAGCTGTAACCTTGCCTGATTCCTCTTCATCAAAAAAGAAAGAGCCATTGCTGTATCTGTCGTTTGTCCGCAACTCTTTTGCCTGCAGTTCTTTTCTGTCGCCTTTTTCTGTTTCTGCCACTAGTCGCTGTTCAAGACCGCAAGCGAACAGTGCTACAACTCGGTGAGGATTCTTTTTCAGTTCCCTTAGCATTACGACACCGCGTTTTGCGCGGGATGTCTTCTCGAACTCAGAAAGACTCATGCGTTTTACCGCTCCCCGCTGTGTGAACAAGACAATTGAATCAGATTGCTGAAGGATCTCACCGGAGACAACAAAGTCATCCTCTTTTAAGTTAATCCCTTTGACACCTGCCGCACGCGCGCCAACTACATTCACTTCATCTTCTCCAAACCATAGACCGTACCCTAAGTGAGTGGCCATAAAGATCTGGCTTTCCCCATTTGTTACATGTACATCAATCAGTTCATCTTCACCCTTCAGATTTAAGGCTACAAGCGCCTTAGAATAACGCTGTGCTTTATAATGGGTGAGCTCTGTCTTTTTCACCATGCCGTTTTTCGTAAAGAATAGAAGATATGCCGACGGATCAAATTCTTTTATCGGTATGGCCTTTACAATCGTTTCATCACGGTCAATAGTGATCAGATTTGAAAAATGCTGGCCCATGTCCTTCCATCTGATATCAGGCAGCTGGTGAACAGGACAATAGATGTAGCTTCCTTTGTTCGTAAAGAGCAGCAGCACGTCTGTCGTATTCATTTCAAACTGATGCAGCATCCTGTCCGTATCTTTCATTCCGAAGTCCTGACCGTTGGAAGCGGCAAATGAGCGCTGGCTCGTCCGTTTTAGGTAACCATCCTTCGTAACGGTTACATATACATCCTCAGATGCAACCATGACTTCGAGATTGATTTTAATTTCTTCAATTTTTTCTTCAATCACGGAGCGTCTCGTATCTGCATATTTCTTTTTCAGTGCTTTTAAGCTGTTTGTAATCACTTTTAGCAGTTTTTTATCATTGCTCAGAATAGATTCGAGCTCTTCAATTTTTTTACCGAGCTCTTCTGCCTCTTCCTTAAGCGCTGTAATATCTGTATTGGTTAAACGATATAGCTGCAATGACACAATGGCTTCAGCCTGAGGCTCCGTAAATTCATATTTGGCGATCAAATTGTTTTTAGCGTCACGTTTATCGCTAGAAGAACGGATTGTTGCAATCACTTCATCCAAAATAGACAAAGCTTTCATGAGCCCTTCTACGATATGATGTCTGTCTTTTGCTTTTTGAAGCTCGTAAACGGACCGGTTTGTGACAACTTCCTTTTGGTGTCCGATATATGCATCCAAAATAGACGGCAGGCTCATCAGCATCGGACGGCGGTTATGGATAGCCACCATATTGAAGTTATATGTGATCTGCAAATCAGTATTTTTATATAAGAAATTCAAAATGCCTTTGGCATCAGCTTCTTTTTTCAGTTCAATGACCACTCTCAGCCCTGTTCGATCCGTTTCATCACGAACCTCTGAGATGCCTTCAACCTTTTTATCAATACGGAACTCGTCCATTTTTTTTACAAGGTTTGCTTTATTTACTTCAAATGGAATTTCAGTAATGACAATTTGTTCTCGTCCGCCTCTGATTGTTTCAATTTCAGCCTTTCCGCGGATAATGATTTTTCCTTTTCCGGTTTCGTAAGCTTTTCTTATCCCGTCAACGCCCTGAATAATACCGCCTGTCGGAAAATCAGGCCCTTTAATGACTTCCATGAGTTCATCAACAGAGCAAGATGGCATTTGAATACGCTTAATGACAGCATCAATGACTTCTCCCAGATGATGAGGGGGAATGTCGGTCGCGTATCCTGCTGAAATACCGGTAGATCCGTTGACCAATAGGTTAGGAAACATCGCCGGGAGTACGACAGGCTCCTTGCTTGTGTCATCGAAGTTCGGCACAAATTCAACCGTGTTTTTGTCAATATCCCGAAGAAGCTCAGATGCAATCGGAGATAATCGTGCCTCTGTATAACGCATGGCTGCCGGGGGATCTCCGTCGATACTTCCATTGTTTCCATGCATTTCGATTAACACATTACGAACTTTCCAATCCTGGCTCATCCGCACCATTGCTTCATAAACCGAGCTGTCACCGTGCGGATGATAGTTACCGATGACGTTACCGACCGTTTTGGCCGCTTTTCTGAAGTTTTTATCAAACGTGTTTCCATCTGTATGCATTGCATACAGAATTCTGCGCTGTACCGGCTTTAATCCGTCTCTCGCATCGGGCAGCGCCCTGTCTTGAATAATATATTTACTGTAGCGTCCAAAACGGTCGCCGATCACCTCTTCTAATGGTAAATCATGAAATAATTCTGGCTGTGACAATCATTAAACCTCCTCAGCGACCGATAAGTTTTCATTTTCTAAAATATTGCTTTCTTCATCTAAGCCGAAAGCGACGTTTTTCTCAATCCACTTTCTGCGCGGCTCTACTTTGTCTCCCATTAACGTCGTCACACGTCTCTCTACACGTGCCGCATCGTCAATTTTGACCCTAACAAGTGTGCGGGACTCCGGATTCATCGTCGTTTCCCACAGCTGGTCTGCGTTCATCTCTCCAAGACCCTTATATCGTTGAATGGTATAGCCTTTGCCGACTTTTTTCAGGACATCACCCATCTCTTCATCAGACCATGCATATTCAATGATTTCCTTCTTCCCGCTTCCTTTACTGACCTTATATAAAGGTGGCAGCGCAATGAACACCTTGCCATGCTCAATGAGCGGTTTCATATAGCGATAGAAAAAGGTAAGAAGCAGCACTTGAATATGGGCGCCGTCAGTATCGGCATCGGTCATAATGATGATTTTGTCGTAGTTGATGTCATCGATTGAGAAATCTGCTCCGACTCCTCCGCCGATCGCATGAATGATCGTATTGATCTCTTCATTTTTAAAGATATCAGCAAGCTTAGCTTTTTCTGTATTAATGACTTTACCGCGTAAAGGCAGTACCGCTTGGAATCTGCGGTCTCTTCCCTGCTTGGCTGACCCGCCTGCTGAATCTCCCTCAACGAGATACAATTCATTTTTTGCCGGGTTTCTTGAACCCGCAGGCGTCAGCTTTCCGCTTAAAGTCGCTTCTGATTTTTTTCGTTTTTTGCCGCTTCTTGCTTCTTCACGGGCTTTGCGTGCCGCTTCGCGCGCCTGGCTCGCCTTGATTGCTTTTTTGACAAGAAGCGTTGCGGTGTCCCGATTTTCCTCTAAAAAGTAAGCAAGCTGCTCTGAAACAATCGCATCCACCGCTGATCTTGCTTCACTGGTACCGAGCTTTCCTTTTGTTTGTCCCTCAAATTGAAGAAGCTCCTCAGGTATGCGGACAGAAATAATGGCTGAAAGCCCTTCCCTTATATCGGTGCCTTCAAGGTTCTTATCCTTTTCTTTCAGCAAAGCCACTTTTCGCGCATATTCATTAAAAGCACGCGTCATCGCAGTTTTTGCACCTGACTCATGCGTCCCGCCGTCTTTTGTTCTGACATTGTTGACAAACGACAAAATATTTTCAGAATAACCATCGTTAAACTGGAACGCAAAGTCCACTTCTATAGAATGATGCTCACCCTCAAACGAGACCACTTCAGACAAGACGTCTTTTTCTTCATTTAAGTAAGCAACAAACGCTTCTATGCCGTTTTCATAATAAAAGACCTCATGCTGGTCATTGCGTTCATCAATCAGCTCAATTTTCAGTCCTTTTAACAAAAACGCAGACTCTCTTAAGCGCTCAGAGAGCGTTTCAAAATTATAAGTGGTTGTGCTGAACATCGTTGGATCTGGCTTAAAGTGTGTAAGAGTTCCCGTCTTTTTTGTTTTGCCGATCTTTTCGAGAGATGTAACCGGTTTTCCTCCATTTTCAAATCGCTGCTGATAGACAAAACCGTCCCGCTCAATGGTAACCGTCAGCCATTCAGATAAAGCATTCACGACTGATGCACCAACTCCGTGGAGCCCGCCGCTTGTCTTATAGCCGCCTTGGCCGAATTTTCCTCCGGCATGAAGCACCGTTAAAATCACTTCAGGGGTTGGTTTGCCGAGCTTATGCATTCCGGTCGGCATGCCGCGGCCTCTATCCTGTACAGAAATACTATTGTCTTTATGTATTTTGACGATTATGTGATCTCCATGGCCGGCAAGCACCTCGTCGACAGAGTTATCTACAATTTCATAAACCAAGTGGTGCAAACCCCGCGCGTCAGTAGAGCCAATATACATACCCGGCCTTTTCCTAACAGCCTCAAGGCCTTCGAGCACCTGTATGGCATCTTCGTTGTAATCAAATTGCTGTTTTCTAGCCAAACGTACAAACCCCTTTCAAAAACTAACATTGTCTTTCTCTTTTTCAGTGTTACACATCATTTGTATATAAGATATTTTTTATAAACCTCGCCTCGAGCCAGTACTGCCTTGGACTCCTCATTATAACCAATATGTTTGCAATCGCAACATAGAGCTAACGAATCAGTTCTTCTCAAAACATAGGCTAGTGCTGTTTTTACACCATGAGAACGTATGTTTGTTTATTATATATAAAGCAGCAGACCTTCGCAAATCGAACGGCCGAAACCCAGCTGGACAAGGTATTCAAAAAAAGCTGTTCAAGCTTTATTGTATCTGTTTCACCGTAATACGCAAACAATATCTTAAAATTAAAAAGCAAAAATCCTTGAATTTACAAGGATTTTTGCAGTTCTGCACCTATTTTGTTACAGCGTGTGCCACTTTTATGCACAGATCCATGATAACCGTTCTGCCTTTTTCTTTTAGCATCTGGTATGCTTCCTCATTAACTAGCCCTTGCTGTGCCCAAAATACTGGCGCATCTGTCTCTAAAAACTCTTCCGCCACTCCAGGAAGCTGTTCTGAGCGCCGGAATACATTTACGATGTCAATCGGACCGTCTATCTCTTTTAAAGATGAAACGGCTTTGACACCTAGCGCCTCATCAATTGTAGGATTCACAGGGATAATTTCATAACCCGCGTCCTGCATTGCTTTTGAAACCATATGTGACGTTCTATCCGGACGGTCTGAAAGCCCTACTACCGCTATACGTTTGCTTCTTTGAAGAATCTCTTTAATTTCCGCTTTAGAAGGGTTTTGCATCGTGTGTCACTCCTTTTCCACTTATTTTACACGATCAAAACAGGAGAAATCAAAATATGATGCATGTTTGATTGGATTTGTAAGCAAACTTTACAAAAAAACTTATCATCAGATCATGACATCTCATGTTAAAATAAAAAGAAGGGAATTTGAAAAAGGAGAAATGTAGATGTTAATTGCTTTATTGATTATTTTGGCCTACTTGATAGGCAGCATTCCATCTGGCTTAATTGTGGGCAAGCTTGCCAAGGGAATTGATATTCGGGAGCACGGAAGCGGCAACTTAGGCGCTACCAATGCATTCCGTACATTGGGTGTAAAAGCTGGTTCGGTCGTCATAGCCGGAGATATTTTGAAAGGGACACTGGCAACTGCATTGCCTTTTCTCATGCATGTTGATATTCACCCGCTTCTTGCAGGAGTCTTTGCGGTTTTAGGCCACGTGTTTCCCATCTTCGCCAAATTTAAAGGCGGTAAAGCCGTGGCGACATCAGGAGGCGTTTTGCTATTTTACGCACCCCTGTTATTTATCACGATGGTTGCGGTATTCTTCATCTTTTTATACTTGACTAAATTTGTTTCTCTCTCATCGATGTTAACAGGGATCTATACTGTTATATATAGTTTCTTTGTCCATGATACGTATTTATTGATTGTCGTTACCCTGCTCACTATTTTTGTGATATACAGACACCGGGCGAACATTAAACGAATTATCAATAAAACAGAACCTAAAGTAAAATGGTTATAAGCTTAAAAAACTTCTCTTTTGACACAGAATAGCCTAATACGTTTATAATAGAGAAAATTCAAATGAAGAACAAAGGGGTGTTCTGTTATGAATATGACAATTAACGAAGACGCATTGAACTGGTATAAAGAAGAACTCGATTTGGAAAGCGGAGACCAGGTTCGCTTTTTCGTCCGCTATGGAGGCTGCAGCAACGTTCAAAAGGGTTTTTCTCTCGGTATAGCGAAAGATGCCCCACAAGAGGCTGGAGTCACTGTAGAAGCTGACGGCATTACCTTCTTTATTGAAGAAAGTGATTTATGGTACTTTGATAACCACGACCTTCTCGTCAGCTATTCAGAAGACGCTGATGAACCGGTTTTTGAATACCAATAAAAAAGAACGCACATCATGTGCGTTCTTTTTTTACAAATGAAATCGTATAAGATGATCGGTTAGGTTTTCTTGTTCCAAAATATATTTTTGTGTTTCCCCCAGCAGATCAAAGTGGGGAAATTCACTTTTCTTATGGAGCCATTCTTTTTTTAACCCGTACGCCGCTCCCCACTGAACCAGCTTATCAATGTCTGCACATCCGGCTTTTGTCACGGTCCTTGCTTCTGGAAATCGGTCATCCAGCCAGTAATGTGTTAAAAATGCGATTTCTCCTCTTTTCACTGCTTGTTTCCACCGGTTAAGTTCCTCCCGTTTCACACCAAACGCCATATCCCGTTCACTTCCCTATTTTTTGGCCTTTTCATATGATGTGTGCCAATCAGGAAAAGCTTTGCGGAATTGAATTGGCTTAAAGCTTTCTTTATCCACACAAATATGAGATGAGGTGGCTTTGATGGAAAGCTCACCGGCCGGATTATAGATGTGGTAACCATAGACGGTTTTAAATCCGTTATATTCCTCTATCCATGTATGTACAACCGCGGTTTCTCCGTAATGAAGCGGCTTTTTATAGGAAATATTGATATCAACGACTGGGGACAGAACGCCTCTTTTTTCCATATCACTATATAAAAAGCCTAAGTCCTTAATTAAGGCCGTTCTGCCGACCTCCATCCACACAAGATAATTTGCGTGATAGACAATCCCCATTTGATCTGTTTCTGCATAACGCACTTCTATTTCTTTTTTTGATACATGCAAGATTACTCTGCTCCCTTAACGTCAATTTAGCCCCATTTTACCATAATCAAATCAGAAAGAAAAAAACCAGGTTTCCCTGGTTTTTTAAGAACGGTATCCGTTTTGTCTCGCTGCAGATTCGTCCTGTATTTCATTACGAAACGCTTCAATGCTCTGTTCGCGTCTTGCATTTTTTTCTTTGATACGCTGTTTATCTTCTCCTGAAGCAAACTCCATTGATGCTTCTGCTTCTTCTATATTTTCAATTGTATTTTGAACCATATCCTGCAATTTTTCCACATTGTCAGAGCGATCATCAGGATTAGGCTGCTGATATTGATTTTGGTTCTTTGTCATTCGGATGTACCTCCTAGAAATAAACTCGAATTTTCGCTACTCGCCTTTTGTCTGCATGATAATCGGCCGCTGTCCTGAAGTATCATGCATTTTTTCCCCTTTATTGGCTTTATATTTTACAGGCTTTGTACCCAAGTGGCTTGGAGCATATTGAGGCTGACCGTTTTTCTTGTTGTTTCCCATGTTTATCCCTCCTCAACAGATAGGTTTCTCAAAAGGAGGGGTAAACATGAATACAAATTAAAGGTTATTTTTGCTTAAATCGCTGTTCAAGCTTTTCCTCAAGCTGATTTAAATACTCTGTATTGGTCATCAGCTCTTTTTTGTTTTCCATGACGAGCTCATGAAAAGAACGTTTTCTCATCTTCTTCACGCTTCTCACCTCCGCATATTCTTTTATTTTTTCCAATTCTGAAAACTTGTAAGCATATCTGAGCATAAAAAAAACTGAATCTAATCAAGATCCAGTTTTCGTTCCATTTCTTTTTTTGTCATGGTGCCAACGTGTATGTCTTGGATAACACCTTTTTCATCTAAGATATATGTCGTTGGATATGACATCACGTTATAGTCAGCATTGATCCCTTTTTTATCAATCAGAATGGGGAATGTTAAATCATACGTATCAGCAAACGCTCGGACCTGTTTCTCACTTTTCTCAGCTGAAGTGAAATTTACCGCAACAACCGCAAGTTTGTCGGCGTACTCTTTTTGCAGCTTTTCCATCGCAGGCATTTCCTGACGGCACGGTTTACACCAAGTTGCCCAAAAATTGAGCAGCACTTTTTTGCCTTTTGCATCCTGTAAAGAGCTTTTCTCTCCTGACAGCGTTTTCAAAGAAAAATCAGGTGCTTGTTTCCCCTCTTGAATTCCGACTTCTTTTTTGCTGTATGTTTGATATAAATTCCATCCCGTATAACCGGCAAGCATGATAAGCAGGATCCCTGCGAGCCATTTTTTCAGCATATGCCACCTCCGCAGCACATTGTGTCATAAAAAGAAGAGAAAGCGAAATGCCTTCTCTTCCTATTGATTCATCAGGACTGCTTCATTTTTTCACGAAGCACCATTTGAAGGATGCCGCCATGGCGGTAGTAATCAATTTCAACTTCACTATCAAAGCGGACGACTGCTTCAAAAGTTGTTACATTGCCGTCTTCATTGATTGCTCTTACAGTTACAAGGTCACGAGGACGAACTGTTTCATCAACATCTACCTCAATGACTTCTTTACCCGTTAAGCCGAGTGTATCCGCATTTTCACCTTGTTTAAACTGAAGCGGCAGCACACCCATGAATACAAGGTTGCTTCTGTGAATTCTTTCGAAGCTCTCTGCAATGACCGTTCTGATGCCGAGAAGGTTTGTTCCTTTTGCAGCCCAGTCACGTGAAGATCCCATACCATAGTCTTTTCCTGCTAATACAACAAGACCAGTTTTATCTTCTTTGTATTTCATGCACGCATCATAGATGGATGTTACTTCACCAGTCGGCCAGTACGTTGTAAATCCGCCTTCTGTACCCGGTGCAATTTGGTTTTTGATGCGAATGTTTGCAAATGTTCCTCTCATCATGACTTCATGGTTTCCGCGGCGGGAACCGTAGGAGTTAAAGTCACGAGGAGAAACACCTTTTTCTTGCAAGTACTTTCCGGCAGGCGTATCTTTTCCGATTGCCCCCGCAGGAGAAATATGGTCAGTTGTGACTGAATCACCGAATTTACCGACAACACGCAAACCTTTTAATGGCTCAACCTTGCCTGGCTCAACAGACATCTCTTCAAAGAATGGCGGGTTTTGGATGTAAGTTGAATCGTTATCCCATTTATATAACGCTTCATCTGTTGTTTCAATCTCGTTCCAGCGCTCGTTGTCATCAAATACCGTTTCATACTCTTTACGGAAGAGCTCAGGCGTAACAGTTTGCTTAACAAGTGAATTGATTTCGTCTGTTGACGGCCAAATATCGTTAAAGTATACGTTTTGACCATCCTTGCCCACACCGATCGGGTCGGTTTTTAGGTTAATGTTCACCGTTCCAGCCAGCGCATATGCGACAACAAGCGGTGGTGAAGCAAGATAGTTGCCTTTAACAAGCGGGTGAATACGTCCTTCAAAGTTACGGTTTCCGGAAAGGACAGACGTAATCAGAAGATCATTTTTCGCAACCGCTTCTTCGATTTCCGGTGAAAGCGGACCTGAGTTCCCGATACATGTTGTACAACCGTAGCCAACGAGGTTAAAGCCAAGCTCTTTCATGTATGGAAGAAGGCCTGAATTCACAAGATATCCTGTAACAACTTTAGAACCCGGTGCAAGTGACGTTTTCACGTAATTAGGCACCTTAAGCCCTAACTCAACCGCTTTTTTCGCTACCAGTCCGGCGCCGATCAGCACGTATGGGTTTGATGTATTTGTACAGCTTGTAATCGCAGCAATGGCGATCGCACCCGTTTTCATAACTGTTTCTTCGCCGTTAAGGAGTTTAAACTTAATTTCCTTATTTTCTTCCTCAGCATTTAAACCGAATCCTTGGTTACCTGCAGGGCTGACTAATTGCTTTTTAAACGTTTCCTGCATAGCAGATAGCGGGATCAAATCCTGAGGACGCTTTGGACCCGATAAGTTTGCTTCAATTTGAGACAGGTCAATTTCAACCACATCAGTAAATTGAGGGTCTTCCGCATCTGGAGTGTAGAACAAGCCATTGCTTCTGCAGTATGCTTCAACAACATCAATATGTTCAGGATCACGGCCAGTCAGGCGCAGGTAGTTAAGCGCTTCTTCATCTACTGGGAAGAATCCGCATGTAGCACCGTATTCCGGAGCCATATTCGCAATTGTTGCGCGATCTGCAAGCGGCAGTTCAGCAATTCCCGGTCCGAAGAATTCAACAAATTTACCGACAACGCCTTTTTCACGCAGCACTTGTGTTACTTTTAACGCCAAGTCAGTAGCTGTTGTTCCGTTTGGAAGCTTGCCGACAAGTTTCGCGCCGATTACCTCTGGAACTGGGAAGTAAGAAGGCTGTCCAAGCATTCCCGCTTCAGCTTCAATTCCACCGACACCCCAGCCGAGAACACCGATACCGTTAATCATTGTTGTGTGTGAGTCTGTTCCGACAAGCGTATCAGGATACGTTACAAGCTCGCCGTCTTCTTCAATGGCATGGACAACACTTGCCAAGAACTCTAGGTTGACCTGGTGCACAATACCTGTTGCAGGCGGTACTGCCTGATAATTGTTAAACGCTTTCTTTGCCCAGCTTAAAAATTTGTAGCGCTCTGCATTTCTTTCGAATTCCAAGTCCATATTTACTGCTAATGCATCTTCTGTACCTGCTTTATCTACCTGTACAGAGTGGTCGATAACGAGATCAACAGGAATTTCAGGGTTGATTTTATCAGGATCTCCGCCGACAGCTGCCATTGCTTTACGCAGTGAAGCCAGATCTACTACTGCCGGAACCCCTGTGAAGTCTTGTAAAATAACACGAGACGGTTTGAACGGAACGTCGATATCCTTTAATTCGGCAGTTCCCCATTTTGCCAAATTTTCCACGTGTTCTTTTTTGATAACGAAGCCGTCAACTTGACGCAATACTGATTCTAAAAGAACTTTGATGGAATAAGGAAGCTTCGAAACCTTTCCTATACCTGAATCTTCTAACGCTTTTAAAGAGTAGTAATGATATGTTTTCCCATTTGTAGTAAACGTTTTTCTCGCTTGGAAAACGTCTTTTGCTGCAGTTTTTTGCTCGTTTGCCATTCTCCAAAATCCCCCTTCAGATCAGATCATTCTCAGATGAACATTACATTCCATCACAATTTTCTCACAATTTCATATTAAAACAAAATCATACATAAGTAAATATCAATGTTTTTATTAAATACAATAAGTTCGACTTATGAGAAAAATGTACCGGTAATTTTTACTGTTTACGCTCTCTCATATAACACAATAAAAGGAGCCATATTATGATTGAGGTGATAACGATGGTCAAAAGAAAAGCGAATCACGTCATTAACGGAATGAATGACGCAAAAAGCCAAGGCAAAGGCGCCGGCTATATTGAAAACGACCAGCTTGTACTGACTGAAGCAGAACGCCAAAATAACAAAAAAAGAAAAACCAATCAATAACACCGAACTCTTTTAAGGAGGTTCTCATTTTATGACCAATAAGAATACAAGTAAAGATATGCATAAAAACGCCCCTAAAGGACACAATCCCGGCCAACCTGAGCCTCTAAGCGGAAGCAAAAAAGTAAAGAACCGAAACCATACAAGACAAAAGCACAACTCAAGCCATGATATGTAAGAAAAGCAGACCTTAGTGTCTGTTTTTTTATGCGTTCACCCATTTATAATCCACCGCATATGATGTAAAGCAAGGTTGATATGTGGAGGAATGCTTCCATGAACCATTCAAAACGCAACGATGCGAATGATTTCGATAGTATGGATGAATGGCTTCGGCAATTTTTTGAAGACCCCTTCGCCTGGTACGACGAAACATTGCCTATTGATTTATATGAAACAAGTCAGCAGTATATTATAGAAGCGGATCTGACTTTTTTACAGCCTACACAAGTAACAGTTACCCTTTCTGGATGCGAGTTCATCTTAACTGTCAAATCGTCAGGACAGACTTTTGAAAAACAAATGATGCTTCCTTTTTATTTTAATGACAAAAACATTCAAGCCGAATGCGAAAATCAAATACTCACAGTCGCCGTTAATAAAGAAACAGAAGATGGCTCTTCTTTTTCTCTTCAATTTCCTCTCAGCTAAACATAAAAAGTCACTTTCATCCCCTATTATGAAAGTGACTTTTTTTCCGTCCATTTATCGTCAAATACCCTCTAGTGACTCTCCCATGGCCAAATAGCAGATTCACTATACAATAGAATATGATCTACTATCTCTTTTGACTAGACGTCTATCACTTTTTTCTATTCTTTTTTTACTGTGTTCTTCTAATCTCTCTTCGTATACAATATGGTTAGAATAAGGGGGAATGATTGATGCTGGAAGGATGGTTTTTATGGTTTATTCTGTTTTGGGTGATCATGATGGTAGTCTTATTATCAATCGGCGGTTTTTTCATGTTTCGAAAGTTTTTAAAGCGTTTACCAAAAGAGGACGGCAGATCAGAGCTTGATTGGCAGGATTACTATATTGAAAACAGCAGACATTTATGGAACGATGAAAACAAACAGTTTCTAGATGAATTGACTGCGCCCGTGCCAGAGCTGTTCAGAGATGCAGCAAAAGCTAAAATCGCAGGCAAAATCGGTGAGCTTGCATTAAAAGAAAAGGTAGCAAAGATTGATCAGCAACTTATGATCAAAGGCTATATTCTCGCAACTCCTAAAAGAGACCATACCTTCTTAAAAAGGCATCTGCGGGACAAAAAAATCGATTTGGAACCTTATCAGACCCTTCTCAAATAAAAAACCTTTCCTGACAAGAGGAAAGGTTTTTTAATTCATTTGAATATTAGATGACTGCAGCTCGTTATGAAGTTTTCGATATGATAAATACATGGCGATTCTCCAAGGCACAATCATACCGAAAGCCAGAATCCAAAACATTCCGCTCAGTGCACCATAATCAATTGATGTGCTCAAGATCGATTTCATCACGATTCTGATCACCAAAAGACCGACTAATATAAAAACAAATGCTTTAGAGCGTTTCATGTAAATTTCATTATTTTTAATTTCGAACTTAGAAGTTTTGATTAGAAAAATAGAGAAAATCACACCTAAAGTGAATGCTTCCAAAAACTCTGCACCAGTTACCCAAAATACCGGAAATAAAAACATTAACGCTCCCGTACTCATAAAAATCGGCGGAAGAATGATTTTTTTTGGTGAAACAGGCTTGTCAGAGGACTTTATTCTGACCACCATCACAGCTACAGCCATTAACACAGCAATAATCGATGAAACTATAATCATCATACTTATCATTCCTTTGTTTCTCGGAGTGTTGATACTATATACTATACTCCAAAACAATAAAAAAAACCATTTTGAAAAGAAATGACTTTAATGTCCCATAACGCGGCTTACAGCTTCCAGCACTTTTGTTTCCTCAAACGGCTTAACAATAAAATCCTTTGCCCCCAGCTCAATTGCTTCCGTTACAATTCTTTGCTGGCGCATGGCGGTGCACATGATGACCTTCGCTTTAGGATCAAAGGTTAAGATATCACGAAGCGCTTTTATGCCGTTTTTCACCGGCATTGTAATATCCATTGTCACAAGGTCCGGGCGCAGTTTTTTATACAGGTCCGCTGCTTGTTCACCGTCCGCCGCTTCGCCTGCGATTATGTAATTTGCCTCTTCCAAGATCTCTCTGATTTTCACTCTCATGAACTTGGCGTCGTCTACAACTAAAACTCTTGTCATATTCCCCTCCAACAATCGATTTCCACAGATAATAGTCTTATTGTACCAAAAACAAAAGGATTAGTAGTAGTACGAAAGTAATTTACCGTCAAAAACCAGTAAAGCCTCCAAAAAGATCTGACAGCAAAATAATGATCAGGCTCATCCAATTAAAGAATAACAGCACACCAATCACAATCATCAAAACGCCGCCAGCTTTCATAATGAAAAGCTGGTTCTTCCTTATCCACTTCAGCTTTGTGATAAAAAAAGACAATAAAAGAAACGGTACCGCAAAACCGAGTACATATAACATCATGTATGGCACCGCTGAGCCCGGATTGGTGCCTGCAAGTGTGATAACAGCAGCTAATATCGGACCGGTACATGGTGTCCATCCAGCTGCAAATGCCATTCCGATTAAGACCGACCCTAAAAACCCGCTTGGTTTATGCTTAAAATGGATTCTCCGCTCTTTCATCATAGCCTCAGGCCGGAACACACCGAGTGTAATGAAACCGAACAAAATAATAAGCAACGCGCCAATTTGCCGAATCGCATCGTGATAATCCCTAAACAGGCTGCCAATAAAAGATGTTCCATAGCCTAAAGCAATAAAAATGACTGAAAAGCCAAGCAAAAAACACAAAGTATGAAACAGGCTTCTTTTCTGCAGCAGCAGCTTTTCAGTTTTTACATCGTCCATGCTGACCCCTGTAATATATGACAAAAAAGCTGGGTAAAGCGGCAGGCAGCAAGGCGAAATAAAGGATAAAAACCCCGCTCCGAATGTCAAAAAATAATTCACGTCTCCCATGTCATCATCCCTTCATGATTTGACATTCCTTCAAGTTATGACAAAATCATTTCATTTTTTTAACACTTTCACTTGAAGGATTTCTATTTTCAGAAAAAACTTATATAATTTAATTTGACATTGAGACATTATACTCCTTCTCATTTGAAAATTAGTATAAATATGGATATAATATAAACATTCACTTTGAAGATCTAATGTATGAAAGGATACATCCCTGTGATTAGAGAGCATCTATTAAAAGAAATTGAAAAAAAAAGAGCAGAGCTGCTGCAAATTGTCATGGCGAACGGAATGACATCTCATATTACGATAGAGCTCAGTCAGGAGCTTGACCATCTTCTCATACAATATCAAAAGCAGCGCCTTCGAGCAGTAGCGGGTGATGAATGATTGCAAAATAAAAAACCCGTATAAGGGTTTTTTATTTTATAACCATGTTTCTCTATATCATAATCTTTACGTATTATTTCGTTTGATTATTCATGGCTTTCATCATTTGATTGATTTTCTTTTGAGAAGGTTTCATTCCCATTTGCATCATCATCATGCGTAACATTTGTTCATTAATAGGCGGATTCTTTTTCAGGTAGCTCATCATATATTTACGAGCAATAAAAAACCCGAGTGCAACACCTATGAGCAATGCAACAACGCCCACTAGGATGCCAACCCATAAAGTCATTTTATTTCCTCCTTCATGTTGTCTAGTTTAAAGTGTACTAAACCAAAAGCTATTATACAACATTTACATCTCTTTTTCTTCGGTTTTAGACAAAATTTCTTTCTTTCACCGGATTTAGCCATCCGTAACGCTTCGAATTGAAATCCATTGCTAAGAAGCAAGGGCTTACTTTTCTTAACACTTCAAAGAATATCGTTTCTGCCTCGTAATCTCCCGAAGCCACAATTTCTATCATGTGCTCCTTCATCATAAACGTCGCGTGGCCTTTTGCTTTCGGCAAAGCTATTCTATAAATATAATCCAGCTGCCTGTAATCCGTCTTGTTTAAATTCATTTTTAACCGCTGATGCATATGTAAAATAGGGATTGGTTGTGTAATATATTGAATCTGTTTCTCTGTCATTTCATACTGCTGCTTTTCAAGGCTTGTCCAATGATAGTCTTGAAACAGCTCAAACATAACCGATTCCCGGCCGAAATAGTGATTGGCAAATTCCTCTTTGATCAGGTACGTATAGTAGTGACGTTCCATCTTTTCATCCCCTTTTCCAGCAGCATTTCATTTGCTCTCTATTATACAAAAGAAGAAAAGAAAGAATTGTCTATTACTGTTAAACAGCCAATACTATTTTTGTCGGATAAACAAGAAAAAGAGGATGATTTGACTCATCCTCTTTCAAAAGCTTACTTATTGATTAATGCCTTAACTCGATTCACTACGTTCGGAACTGAGAAGCCGTATTCGTTAATGATGGTTTCACCAGGAGCAGATGCACCGAATCGGTCTATGCCGAGAACGTCACCTTCAAGCCCCGTGTAATTGCCCCATCCAAATGATGAGCCCATTTCAATTGCAAGACGTTTTTTCACATCTGCAGGAAGGACTTTGTTTTTGTATTCATCAGATTGTTTCTCAAAACGGTCCATTGAAGGCATGCTGACAACAGAAACATCGATATTTTCTTTTGCCAATTCAGCCTGCGCTTCAATTGCAAGACCTACCTCTGATCCGGAAGCGATGAGAAGAGCGTCAGGTGTTTCGTTTTTAGATTTAGAAACGACATATGCACCTTTTTCTACTCCTGCCAATGCTTCTTCAGCTGTTTGATCGATGGTAGGAAGGTTTTGACGTGTAAGCACTAGCGCTGTTGGGTGGTCAGTGCTTTGCACTGCAAGCTTCCATGCTGCTGCTGTCTCATTGCCGTCTGCTGGACGGATCAAAGAAAGGTTAGGCATCGCACGGAGTGAAGCAAGCTGTTCAACAGGCTCGTGCGTCGGACCGTCTTCACCAACCGCAATACTGTCATGTGTGAAGACATATGTCACAGGAAGGCCCATTAACGCTGCAAGGCGAATCGCAGGACGCAGGTAATCAGAGAAGACAAAGAAAGTTCCGCCGAATACACGAAGACCGCCATGAAGCGCCATACCGTTTAAGGCTGCACCCATCGCAAATTCACGTACACCAAACCAGAAGTTTTTGCCTGTGTAATCAACCGCTGTAAAATCACCGGCATTTTTAATAGTCGTTTTGTTCGATCCCGCTAGGTCAGCAGAACCTCCGACAAAGAAAGGAATTTTTTTCGCAAGTCCGTTGAGAACTTCACCGGAAGATGCACGGGATGCCAGGCTGCTTCCTTTTTCATACACAGGAACCTCTTGATCCCAGTCCTTCGGAAGCTCTCCTTTGATTGCCAGTTCAAGCTGTTCAGCAAGTTCAGGATAAACTTCTTTATATTTAGCGAATTGAGCATTCCATTCTTGTTCTTTTTTCTCACCTGATTCTTTAACAGCTGCAGCGAAATGCTCATAAACTTCTGACGGAACGTAGAAGTCTTCTTCATATGTCCACGCGTAAGCTTCTTTTGTTAATTTGCTTTCCTCTTTACCAAGCGGCGCACCGTGAACACCGGATGTACCGGCACGGTTAGGTGAACCGAATCCGATTGTAGTTTTCACTTCAATTAATGTAGGTTTCTTTTCATTTTGGCGTGCTTTTTCGATAGCCGCTGTTAATTCTTCAATATTGTTTCCATCCTCAACATAAAGAACTTCCCAATTCATTGCTTCAAAACGCTGTTTCACGTTTTCAGAGAATGAACGGTCGAGGTCTCCATCAAGAGAGATGTCATTAGAATCGTATAGTACGATCAGACGGCCAAGCTGAAGATGGCCTGCGAGTGAAGCGGCTTCAGAAGAAATACCTTCCATTAAATCACCATCACCGCAAATACTGTATGTATAATGATCGACTACGTTAAATGAATCGCGGTTGTATGTTTCCGCTAAATGGCGTTCAGCAATTGCCATACCGACTGCCATGGCAATTCCTTGGCCAAGCGGACCTGTTGTAGCATCAACACCGGCAGTATGTCCGAATTCCGGATGTCCTGGTGTTTTGCTGCCCCACTGGCGGAATCCCTTAAGATCTTCAATACTAAGATCAAACCCGCTTAAATGAAGCATGCTGTATAATAGTGCTGACCCGTGTCCAGCAGATAAAACAAAACGGTCACGGTTAAACCAGCCAGGGTTTGCCGGACTTACGTTCATAAATTTTGTCCACAGCGTGTATGCCATTGGAGCGGCTCCCATCGGCATCCCTGGGTGACCAGAATTTGCTTTTTCAATAGCGTCTATTGACAGTGTGCGAATGGTAGCAACTGATTTCTTTTCAATTGTATCCATAAAAATCCCCTTCCTTATGTGTTGTACCCTTACATCATAAATGTCTGACGACTTTTTCTCAACTGTTTCAGCTTAAATTTGAGAGAAACTTGTTGAATTTTGTCACATAAGAGTTTTGATTATAGTATATGCAAAAGAGGAATACGATATTGCCGTATTCCTCTTATATTAGTGAAGTTTGTTATTTCTTTGTTCTCTTTTTAGCTTTTCTGGTGTAACATCATTGCCTTCTGGGTCAATGATTTTCACACTTTTTAACGTGTTCTTCATAGAAGAACGAAAACCTTTCAAGTACTCTTGACGGAGCTTTTGCTGTTCGGCTTTTTCTTCTTCTGTAATAACGCCAGCTTTAGCTTTGGCAGCAAGTTCATTAATTCTGGCAATTTTCGCGTTTGAAATCATGTTAAACTCCTTTATTGCATTTTGTCTATATAGTACTAGATCAAAAAAAGTTTTACAACTGATTCACTCTGCTGTCTCTTCATTCTCTATGTATTCCTGAAAACGCCGGTGAACGGTTGCTTTAGAGACATCATAGCCAAACCCTCTTAGGGTAGCCGCGATTTCAGCAAACGTCAGTTTATTCGCTCTTAGGCGGACGATCTCAGAGATTGGCACCTCTATTTTTTCTTTTCCACTGTTCCCATGTTGGTTTTTTAAGTTTTTTTGCGGTTTAAAACCGTTTTTTACTGCACGTTTCATTCCCCGTCTGATTTTCATGTTGTGAATCTTTCGCTGATACTCTTCCACAATGCTGACGATTTCCAAGACCATTGAGTCAGCCTCCGATAACTCCAGTTCACCTCTATGAGCCGTTGTATAGACTTTCACACCTTCTCTATAAATACAATGAAGCAGTGCAATTTTTGCGTTTCCCCGTCCGAGCCTTGTCTCATCCTGAACCAAAATGACATCAATTCCAGCGTTCTTAATCTCATCAAGCAGCTCAAATACACCATCCCGATCCATTTCATATCCGCTGGCTTTTTCTGAAATCACTTTGACCACTTCCATGCCGTTCTCCGCTGCAATGGCCGTAAGCTCCTCCTCCTGCCGCTTTAATGACGTTTCCTGCTGTTCTTTATTTGTGCTTACACGGGCATAAATGAGTGCTTTCATTTTATCTCTCTTTCCTCTCTATCTTACAGTTGCTAATTCATATGCATCCTGATGCTTCTTTTTCAATGGGATCACTAACTCATCACCCGGCTGGATATCAGAGGTTTGAAGTTGATTTTTATCAGCTATCCATTCAATAAAATCATTTTTGTTTATCTTTTTTGTATCTGCTACCTGATCAGCAATTGACCAGAGTGTGTCGCCTTGCTGGACTTCTATTTTAACATACTGATTAAGCTCTTGGCCGCTGCTTGTATATGACAGCATAAGGATAACCGCGCTCAAAATCACTGTGAACAGACCGACAAAAATAATAGATTCTTTACTCATGATCATAACCTCCAACAGGAATGTTTGTTCGCATTTTTTATAATTTCAGTATATACGAACAAACGTTTCTGTCAATTGTTTTTTCGAACCTATGTTTGTACTGTAAGGAAAATCATGCTATAATCTTCTTAAAATCGACGTTTTGAGGTGCGAAAAATGACGAAGCTATCAAAAAGGCAACTTGATATCCTCCGTTTTATTAAAGCAGAGGTTAAATCAAAAGGATATCCGCCTTCCGTGAGAGAGATCGGAGAGGCTGTCGGGCTTGCGTCCAGCTCTACTGTCCACGGCCATTTGGCCCGCTTGGAAACAAAAGGGCTGATCAGACGGGATCCGACAAAACCAAGAGCAATAGAAATTCTTGATGAAGAAGTAGACATTCCGCAAAGCCAGGTCGTTAATGTACCGGTCATCGGGAAAGTCACGGCGGGATCTCCTATTACAGCAGTAGAAAATATTGAAGAATATTTTCCGCTCCCAGACCGCATGGTTCCTCCAGACGAGCATGTATTTATGCTGGAGATTATGGGAGACAGTATGATAGATGCTGGTATTCTCGATAAGGACTATGTCATCGTTAAACAGCAAAACACAGCGAACAATGGGGAAATTGTAGTTGCGATGACAGAAGATGATGAAGCAACTGTAAAACGATTCTATAAAGAGGATACACACATTCGCTTGCAGCCTGAGAACCCAACGATGGAACCTATCATTTTGCAGAATGTCAGCATTCTAGGGAAAGTGATTGGCGTGTTCAGAACCGTCCATTAATCTATTGATCTATCAGATGAATGAAATAACCCCCTTTTCCTTTACGGAGAGGGGGTTTGTTGTTCAAAAAAAGCAGGCTCGCCCTGACTTTTGGGTGCGAGCCTGAATAGGAGGAAAAAGAACATCATGTTTACACCATAATTATCCACCAAAAGATTGTTGAAGTCAAGAAATTTTCTTTCCTTCAGGAAACTTTTATCAAAATATGAACGTTTAGAATATTAGACGCTATCTTCTTAAAAACGTTTCATTTTTTAGGTCGTGGAAGGATGCGGTTTTATATTTATTAAAGGGCGAGGCAATTGATATAACTGAAAATTTAGTACATAGTTTAGGTAGTTCAACACTTTGTTAAAACAGCCCGCTTTCTTCATATAAAATGTAATATGTATTTCAATTTCACCTGCACCCAATCACTTGTGCAGTTCAAAAGATATGGCATCGTTGAACAAATCGGGTAGAAACCTTTCCCAAACATAAAGTCTCCACCAACACCCTTCTTTAAATTTAACCTTATATGAAATATGGTTGTGATATCAAAAGGCCGTTTCATCATAAAAGTGCATATGGGTTTTTTCTTGTTTGTAATATCGAAGCCTGTCTTGAAGGGTTCCGGTATGGAATTCAAATTTGTGGCCGTCAGGGTCGGTAAAATAAATTGATTTTCGATCGCGTTCATCTCGTTCTCTGCCAGGCAGAATATTGACATGAAGTCTTTTTAATTTAGCTGATACCTCCTCAAATTCATGATCTTCAATTGTAAAAGCAATATGGGTATAAGAAAGCTTAATGTCATTTCTCGGGATGTCTGGTTCTTCATTAAGCGCTAGCCAGATGCCGTTCATGTCAAAATATGCAGTTGTTCTTCCCTTTACCAAAAGCTTTGCATCAAACACTTTTTGATAAAAATCAATCGATGTATCCAAATGCGAAACTGAAAATAGCAAGTGATTGATTCCTTTTATCTCCACAAATCATTCCCCCCTTGAAAGCTGATCATCCACATATACGTCTTTTTTCATAAGAAAGTTTCATACTGCTGAAAAAAAATACCAGTGTAAACAAAAACGGACTGTTTAAAATAGTAACATGACCATTATGAATGGTTTTGAATTGCATTATTTATCATTTGTTTACGCCCAAGAATTTTCTTCAAAAAATAACAATTTAGGTGGTCAAATGAAACATATCATTGCGCTTGCTTCAAAGATTGCTTTCACTCTCGCCCTTTTATATGTGATTTTGGACAGAGTCTATCACGCATCCTTCTTAAGTGTGATGTTTATTGCACTTTTCTTAGGTTTTGTTTCCTATCTTTCTGGTGACATGCTCGTCTTACCCAGAACAAACAATATTACAGCTTCATTGGCTGACTTTGGCCTTTCATTCGTTATTCTTTGGGTATTTGTTTTAACTCAAACAAGAAACGATTTCTCACCATTTGGAGCGGCTCTCCTTTCCGCTGCCTGTCTTACTGTTTTTGAATACTTTTTTCATCGGTATTTACTGAAAAATGTGCTTGATGAAAATTTCCGAAATGAACTGTCAGCGAGAGATAACACGTTGCAGTATCAAACGGAAGCCGCGGACGAGCTGTTTCCCGAAACGAAAGAGAAGCATAAGGAATAGGAGGCTGTCTTATCGCCTCCTATTTTTCAGTAGCTATTTTTGAGAAAACGGAACATCACTTCTGTAAACTCATAAAACCTCTCATTTTGAGTAACAGCTCTGCTTTTTAAAGAAAAGATGCCGAACAAAGACTTTCGAAACCCTGTGCTCATTTCTATCTGAATACTTAAACCTGTTTTTGATTTATTTGCAATGTTATTCGGACTAACGCCCGCATGTGGATGGTCCGTATTGAGCAATACAGCAGGAAAACCGGCATGCTGCAATTTCTCAACTAAATCTGCCGCTCTTACGCGATCTGTACCGCCGACTTCGATCTGCTGATCTTCTTCTGCGTACCCGTGTAATGAAATGACATATTCATGATTTCCCGTCATTTTAAGGGCCCGAGGTTCATCAAAGTGCGTGCTCGTAATGTGCAGGACTGAGTTTCCTGCCGATTTTAAGCCTTCAAATAAATACATCGAGTACTCTTTGCTGAGCTCTCTCGCTACTTCACTTGTCCCGCCTTCAATACCTCCTCCGTGAATGGCTAAAACAAGAACAGGGCTTCCGGTTTCTTTCGTAACAACGCCGTAATCAGAAGGATCTTCATTGCTTTTTAATTCCTCAAAATTCTGATATACATCTTCAGCATAAATTGAAGAAATCGGAGTAAACACCATAAAAATCAACAATAATTTTACAATTTTAATAGTTGATGGAAAACGTTTGGCTATGTTACAATCAACATGCTTCAAGGAATGGAGCAAACGGCGGAGCAGGGATACTTTGGCCGGTTTCATCTACTCCGCCTCTAAGTCCAAATCAACAGGATGTAGGTCTCTTTGAGGCTTTAGCACGAATTCTCTCGTCCTCCTTGTTAAATTTTTGTTAAATTCACAATATTATATACCATTAGCCCGGGCGCTGTTCTTCTCATTTTTGAATTTATGAAAAGTAAGCTGGCACCACCTCTCCCATTTCCATACAAAACAAAAATGCACCTGCCCTTTGGCCTGTGCATTTTTTATTTTCTCTTCATTCTTCGTTTTTTTGCTTGATTTAATTTCATGATGTTTTTTTCAATTTTTCTTATGTTTCGCCTTTGCGGGATTGTTTTCATTTCATAATAAACAGAAATAAACCCGCTTACTGTCACTGCTGCAATATAAAGGACGCGCTGTTTGATCATCCGGTCAGCGTGTCCATGATCATTCGCTTCTTTTTCCAGTCTTTCGATCACAGCTTTATCAAACAGCTGATCGACATACACTTGTTTCATTCCCACTGCAAACCCCGCAGCCAGCCAAAGAATCAGAAATAAACTGATATAAAACACCATAAACCCTTCCTTTCCTGTCTTGATGCGGTGCAGAATTTTGAAATGCAGCAACTGGCAGACGAAGCTTCTTCTTTGTGTTAGGTTCTTTCAATAGGCTGGTTAATATGTGTAATGCTGTAATGAACAGTTAGAAATTTTAATCCAAACAGCCACATATGATGAACAGCGGTTAATTTGTTGTCATGTACAGCTTCTATCAGAAAGGTTTCAGATAAAGGAAGCGGACAAGTTCCCGCTCTTGTTTGCAGATAAATCCCCTCATCCCCCGCTCTGCTTTTTCTCCGCCTGCTTGTTAAAACCAGCTTCTCCTGATGATGATATGGTTTTAAAATACCTGTCATGCTGCTGAATGGAAGCGGTAAAGAAATATTCATATACCCCTCTCCATTTGAACGATACACTGAATAAAGAGCGGTAAAAATGGTTTCGTTTTTTTCATTTGTTCTAATCCAGGCACGTACTCTTTCCCTTCCGTCTTTTTTCGAATGAACACCTTTTATCTTGCTGTACATCCTATACCAGTCAGGGTTCGTCGAAAGATGTATTTGGCCGATTCTTCTGCTGAACCATTCGTAAATAATTGCAAGCGGCCGAAACCACGTGCTCCATGTTACTTTTGCTTTAATATTGTATTCGATGGTTAGTTCATAAAACGAAAGAATGAGCGGCGCCAGTTTTTCTGGTGAAAAATCTTTTGAACGCAGGCTGCCCATATCATCCACAAGTCCGCTGTACCGAGCGTTATTTTCAGCTTGAATACTAGCTAAAAATTCTTCTCCAATCTTTCTTTTTCCGTAGATACGGCTGAATGTCTTTACACTGTCTGCATCAAAAGGTTTCGCATCCTCTATTCTCCACCCTATGAGAGCGGGCAAGATAACACCAAACGCATTGACAAAACCGTGAATCCAAATCATCTGATTGATGGTCAATGTAACTTCTTGCCGAAATACACCAAAAGAATAAATCATCGAGAAAGCAATCGTTATCATTAAAACAGCGGAAGAAAGCCGAATAAGAAATGTCCCCGTCTTGGTGCGAAAAGCTGCCGTGAACACCAAAAATGCATGAAGATAAATCGCCGCCATATAAATGCTAACCGCAATGACATCAAGTGTTTTTGAATATGTGATGCCCAGTGCGATAAGGAGGGGCGAAAGCAAAATCACCCATGTTATCCAACTGTACAACATCCGATGTTTTCTAATGGTTCTGCCGAGTAAACCGTTAAAGATCGGGATCAGAAAAGCAGAATAGTGAAAGTGGACAGCAGTCAGCAAAATGATGAGAGGGCCAAATTGCATGATCTGCAAATGGGCAGCATAAGCAAAAAACCAAAATCCTCCTCCCGCCAAATAAATAAGGCCGAACAAAACTGATGTCTCTTCGATTCTATGTATCTTTGTTTCCCAAAGGCGGAAGATCGCATACAATGCAATAAAAACTGTGTACATCCACCAGATAAGCGCGAAACCTCCAACCTCCGTCACTAGAGCCAGCACCGCAAAGAATGCGGCTACAGGATAGCACTGGATTAGCCCGTTTTCCATAAACTGAGCAGCACGAACCGGAGATTGACGAAAAACAAAAGGGAAAATTCCCGGCACGAAAAATAGAATGGATAACAAAACGAGTGCCTCTGCCACTGAAATATCCGGTGCTTCTGCTGCAAGAAATCCTATAAAACAAAGCGCACTGACTATGCCATTTCGTTTCATGATTCTCTCTCTTCCTCCTGAAACGTTCCTTTATAAAAGAAAAGAGTGCCAAGAATTGTATTTTGCACATGCACTTCAATGGTGAAACAATTCTTTTTTTCATCAAACGTTTCGCAAACTACGGATGTACCGGTCAGCCATTTCGGCAACGGGATTCTTTTTCCAAATATCAATAGCCATTGCTTTCCCGATGTGATTGTAAGAGAGCCGTCAAGAGATGCCTCGAACGTCAAAACAGACAACAGCAGATGAGGTTTGCCGAAGAAATCAAGTATTCTATTTTCTTTCTCGTCATATATCATTATCGCGTCAAAGAAACGTTTTTTGCCTTTAAAGAAAAATGTACGATTCCATTCTATCCCTGTATGTTGTGATTTCAAAAGACAAGTTCTATTTTGTATTGTAAATGGAATGTCTTTGCCTCTTTCTGAAAAGAAGCATCTGAAAAAAACACCTAGCTTTAACAGCATTCTAACCAGAAAAGAGCCTCCGCTTATTTCTGACATCGTTCCCGTCCCGCTGAATGTATGAGACCCGTCTAATTGGTACCGTTTCTGCAGCTTGGGATGCAGCAAATGATAGTTAATAATTGATTTTTCATAAATCGAACTCACAATGTCACTTCTTTCTCTTTCGTTTTGTGCGCCTGGCACTGGGGAGCTGCAGGCTAAGAGCGCCGCTTGCAGCGGAAAACACACTCAATAGAACCCACATGAATATTTCGGAACCTAGACAAGCAAACCCAGCAAAAATACAAGCCTGGACACCATGAATGATCCATTTTCTTTTTAAAGGAATCAGCCACAAAATAGCTAAGCCTATCTCCGCTGTTCCTGCCAATATGCTTGTCTCAACACCTGCAAAGCCTTGATAGAACCAAAACAGGCTGAAAAACAGACACATGAACACATAGATGATAGCGGATCGAATGAAGCGCTTCGGATGTTTATTTTGCTCTACCCAAAGCCTTAATGCATCAAAGCTCCAGGCAGTCGCCCAGCCAAGCAGCGGCCGAAATAATAAACGATCAATCCATCTTCCCAGCAGTCCGTAGGCTGTTTTGTATTGGTACTGTGTTAAAAACGTCATTTTCCCATTTTCTCTCTCTATATACTTCCAGTAGCCGCTTCCATGCCGAATCAGAGATAATGGATGATCAGAGCCAAAAGCCAGTGAAGAAGACCTTTCAGATGAACATTTGTTGAAAACACCGACGGTTTCTCCTGTACCTGACACCTTTAATCCAAAGCCTACCCTTGTTTCGTAAAGAAACTTCTGTTTTTCGCATGGCTGACTATTCAAATACGTAATATTTGAAAACCGGAGATCCCATTCCTTATGCAGTGATGGGTTTTGTGTATATTCCCAGAGTGTATCCAGATCAGATTTCATTTCGATTTCTACATAAATCGGTTTCTGCCTCACAGCCCCTTCTCCCTTCTATTTCAAGCAATTCCTATATTAGCATATTGGTCGATTCGTTAAGTGTATATCTCTCCAAAAAAAGTATCTTTATCCTAAAAAATGCATAAAAAAGAGAAGAGAGGTTTCCTTCTCTTCCTTGGGATTCATTACTGAGTTTTAACCGTGCCATAATGAGTAATTGTGACGTTCACACTGTATGTGATGTCGGCTTTACTGAAGGTGTCATCCCAGTTATTTTTCACCCTTTTCCATAAGTGAGGATATGTAAGTCTAAAAGATTCATCAAAACCCGCAACATCTGCTTTATAATCATGTTGAATTTTTTTTAATACCTGACCAACTATTTTCTTTACCTCGTTTTCAATAGTCGTTTCGAGACGATCTATAAACTGGGTGTCCAACGCCTCTTTTGTGTTCCAGTTTTCAACCAAATCGCCTTCTGATTCAATATCGACATGGAATGAAATATCTTTCCCTTTTACGATTGGCTGAATTTTGCTTTTGATTTTATTGATATCGTACGCTAGTGTCTGTTGGCTCTTTTTATCATGGCTTTTGACAACTCCGCCTTTCCCTTCTCCTCTAATCCATGTAATCCCCTCAGTTTCATATTCATTTAAAGTGCCTATCATTTTTTTCGATTTTCCGTTGATTACAGCTGCTCCGGAATATTTGACCGCTCCATTGGCCGCAACCACATTTTGCAGTAAAAAGCTGCTGCCAGAATGCAGTTTTCCAATTAGTTTCGCGAGTGTCATAGGGGGAAGAATTCTGGAAACTTTATGTTCATTTTCACCTAATCCAATCAGCCGAAATGCCGGAATTTCTCCGTTCTCTTTCAGCTGGAGAGCGTCTCTTGCTTCCCCTTTAGCAGATAAAACAAGACAGCTCAGCCTAATTTCATTATCACGAAAAAATTGATCCAGCATTTCGTCGATAGGAAATGTGTGCAGCACATCTTCACTCATGACAACAACTTTTAAATGCGGGCTAAACACTTCTCGGTCCCGTCTTAATGCAACCTCACTTCCGATCTGCTGTAATGAATCCCCTGTTTCACTTATATTAATATACGCTTTTTGCGCTCCTTGTCCGCTACCGCCTCCCCCGCTTGTGCCCGCGCCTGCCGCTTTTTCATTAACAAATTGATAGGTCAGCGTAATGTTGTCTTTTTTCGGATAGCTCCCGCCCTCTTCTTTTAACTCTTTTTCAGTGTTCGTTTCTTTTCCTTTATCAATTGCGATAGCGAATGTGAGACCCAGATCTTCTATTTCCCGACTGCTCCAGCATCCTGTTACGCAAATCATCAGCAGACATACTATGACCATAGCAGGCAATTGACGTTTTAGTTTACTTTTCACCTCTTTTCCTCCATTTCGAAATGACTAACAGCAAAATCGGCAAAGCGCCAAATATATACAAAGCGATATGACTGACCGTATCGCCCAATATAAAGACGTCATTTTCATTTTTCGGCATGCAAGAGAGGATATAAATAACAGGAAGCAGTCCAAACATACATGAAAGGGGTTTCTTTTTAAAAACTTGTGAGACTCCCAGGGAAGCTGCATAAAAAGTGATAATAAACGTGGCAAAAAGCTGCATAATCCAAATCACAAGCAGAAATGATTCAAACCGTTCAAATATTAAACCAGGTATTTCAAAACTTCTCATCAGGTCAAGCCCCGGCCATGTTCTCGTCACAACTCCCTAAACTGATAGTGCACCGATGACCATAATCAGCGTAATCATATAAAAACTGGTCACAACGCCTGTCCCAATCACAACCGCTTTCACCGCATTTTTCGGCTTTTTCATAAATGCTACTAAAATGAACATAATTTCTGAACATGTAAATGAAAGGTTTGTTGTCTTTACTCCTCTGAGAACCGGCATGATTCCATCACCTAATACAGGGCGCAAATTGTTGATCTCAAATATGCCTAAACTCATGAGGGCTATCGTTAAAAAGATGATGACCGTAATCGGAAAAATCATTTCAAAAAGCCGTGCAATCGGATCTAGGCCTTGTGTAATTGAATAAAGCCCAATCCAAAGAACTGTCATAATGATGGCCCAAGACGGTGTCCCTTCGAGGAGAAAAAAATCCACGATTTCGGACGTGACTCTGACTTCAAATGCACCGAGTGCCAGAAAATAAGTAATAAAAACAATACTGATCAGATGCCCGAGCCATTTTCCTACAATATGTCGGGAGTATTCATAAAAGGTCTCCTTAGGATACTGCTGGCTTAATTTAACTATAATCATCCCGGCTATTACCGCTAGGACCCCGCCTAATAAAATTGAAATCCATCCATCAGGAGATTGTATTTGTTCTGTTACTGTCCGAGGGAGCGTAAGAACTCCGGCAGCAAGCATATAATTAATGATGATAATCGTTGCCTGAGCGGTTGTGATTTTACTGGTTGGACTGAACATGAGACTTTATCACCATCCTGTCGAGTTCATCACTTCACCCGTTTTGTATTATCTGTATTCATCATTTTAGGCCGGCGCTTCATGACTAATAGAGGCATTCTCTGATAGACCTTTATTAATCAATTCCTGATCAGACAGTCCTTCAACAAAGATCAATACCGCTTTTACATGTAAATGAGTGATTTCAAGCTCACGGAAGTGAACGTCCCCGTTATGTCCTATTTTTCTTTTTACATGTTCTAAATCGTATCCGATGTTACCGGTTAACACATCCTGATCCTTTTCAGCTGTTGAATGACCTGATATATGCTGCTTCTGTGTTTTGTACTGATTGCTCCGCCACCTCATCATTGCACCTTCTTATACATGAATCCAAGTAAACACTTTATAGATTACATATGGAACGAGAAATACAATTAACACTTGAAACCACACATTCCAGTCAGTAAGTGTTGATATCATGTTATCCATCTGTCAGTTCCCCTCTCTCTAATAGGATTATTTTTCCCGTATACCTATTTTTTATGTTCGTCTTTTTTCTCGATAAAAAAAGCATGATGAACATTTCATCATGCTTTTAAAGAAACCAACCTGACCATTTTGCATAATTATCATAAAATGAGCCTTTTAGCAGTCTGGGATAAACTAAAATTCCAGCTTGAAGCTTTCTGCCTGTTCTGAAACTTCCACAGGAATCCCCATTATCGTTTTCGGTTTGGAAACGTAAACAAAGCGCATTTCTTCCTCTAATTGCTGAAACGCTTTTTCACTAACTATAATTCTGGCCGGCTTCCCTGGACTGTTATCAATGGCTGCTTTGATTTTTCCAAGCATAAAAAACCTCCTGTTTTAGAAAATGGCTCATCTACTATTAAAACAAAAATCGCAAAATAAATTGGCTGAACAGGAATTCCAGTTCAAACATAACTGTTGCGGCTGAGCAAACAAGCATGAACGAAATGACAACATACACATCTCTCTCTTTCTCGAACATGCAGAATTCTCCCATTCACAGATCAGACTGGCAACTGACACGCTGTTGAACAGCAGCTCTAGCATAAATAATGCACGCTATGGACATGATCTTATTAGTTATTATATGATTGAATTGAAAAAAACATCATATGTCAAGAGGTAAACGAAATGGCTCAAAACAATGAAAATGCATTACCGGATATTACAAAAAGCATTACCCTGGAGGCTCCCATTCAGAAAGTCTGGGAGACAGTCTCTACTTCAGAAGGCATTGCCAAGTGGTTTATGCCCAATGACTTTCAGCTCAAAGAAGGACAAGAATTTCACTTACAATCGCCGTTTGGGCCGTCCCCTTGTAAAGTTTTGGCTGTTCAAGCTCCAACTGAACTTTCTTTTGAATGGGATACAGAAGGATGGGTCGTTACCTTTCAATTAGAAGACTTGGGGGAAAAGACAGGGTTTACCCTTATTCACAGCGGCTGGAAAGAGCCGAATGAAGTGATCGGCAAAGCAAACGAGAAAAGCTCCGTCGTTCGCGGTAAGATGGATGGCGGCTGGACTGGCATTTTAAATGAACGGCTTCGTAAGGCTGTCGAAGAATAAAAAAAGAGAGAGGTATCTCTCTTTTTTGTTCTTTCCCAAGGGTTATACTTCACAATTTGAGTCCATCAATCATAAAACGTAACAGTTTTAGATTTACCAGAGTAATCGGTAACAAAGAACTCGGCCTTGTTATTGCTCCCATCTACAAATTTTCCAATACTGCCAAATGTGTGGCATTCTCCGGGTGAAAAATAGTTTGCCCCTACATAATCATCAGGATTGTCACCGGGATCATCC
The DNA here is from genome assembly GCF_037963565.1 of Bacillus sp. PS95. Lineage (NCBI taxonomy): Bacteria > Bacillati > Bacillota > Bacilli > Caryophanales > Bacillaceae > Bacillus > Bacillus sp. PS95. Next base: position 1,957,017 of record NZ_CP150160.1, on the reverse strand, counting down.
TCATATAAGTGCAGTGAAACAGAAAAAGGAGTGCTTCCTGAAAGGCAAACTCTAAAATCTCCTCCGGTCGAGTATACCGTCGGACTTGAGTAAGTATATGTGTAAGCCCCCAACTTATCCCACTCTCCAGCCCCCGCAGTTCCGGCTTTTTCTGCTTGTGCCGTTAATGGAAAAACCGCAGCCAACCCTAAAACAGACAAAAATCCAACTACCTTAGTGAATCTCATCAGCTACACCACTCCTCTATTTCAATAATAGCCGCAGATACGTTTGTATCATTTCCGGCAGAGCTACATAATTGATCCAGCCTGCCTCCCTGCTTCTTAGGCAGGTGGCATTGGACATTATATTCAGCAGCAGCCGTTTTATGAATCCGTCTTTGTCTGGTTTTAAAATGTTCAAAATAAATGCATTCCCATTTGTACTGCTATCTCTTATAATTTGTTTAAAAGGTTGTACTTCAATCAGGGGGAAAAGGATATGGAATTAAGCTTCACAAAAATACTCGTTATTTTGTTTGTGGGTTTTTTAGTATTTGGGCCTGATAAACTGCCGGCGCTTGGCCGTGCAGCAGGAAAAGCCTTATCAGAATTTAAACAAGCAACAAGCGGACTGACTCAGGATATCAGAAAAAATGACTCAGAAAACAAAGAAGATAAACAAATGTAGGATAAATCGTTTGGGCCGATGAAAAATCGGCTCTTTATTTTGTTTTGTTTCTGTGTCATCTGTCTTTTTTTATCATTTGGACAGCCCTTTTTTCCTTCTATGATTTTAACTGTCCAAGCCGCAAAATCTACTCGCCGTATAATAAAGCGTAGTAAAAATAAAGGAGGAGTATATATGGGTTATTACAAAAAATACAAAGAAGAGTATTATACGGTCAAAAAAACGTATTATAAGAAGTATTACGAATATGATAAAAAAGACTATGACCATTATGATAAAAAATATTATGACTGTGATTACGACAAAAAATATGATGACTATGATAAAAAATATTATGATCACGATAAAAAAGACTATGATTATGTTGTAGAGTATAAAAAGCATAAAAAACACTACTAAACGCCATTAACATCTCCTCGTTTTTACTTTCCCCCGGCTATTGCCGGGTCTTTTTTGTTTATGCACTATATGTATATTTTTGAAGCTTCCCTTTCTATGAAAACCTTGGTAACTGAGTCTAAAAAAGAATAATGAATATTTAGTACATAGTTTAGTTAGTTCATAAGTGAGCGCATTCAGTTTATTGCAGTTACAAAGAAACTTTTATAAACTCTTTGAGGATCATACATAAAAGGAGAGGTTTTTTGTATAGAAACATCGTATTTTATCTCATTTTACTTTGTCTATTTATATCAATTGTCATGAAAAGCTTTGAGGTGATAAGAACAATAGCCAATGTTATCTGCTTTGTTTTCGTATTGCTGTATTTTAAAGATGAAATGAAAACATACTCACGTAAAGCGTTAGCAATCCTAAGTATTTGTTTTCTTTTCTTAGTCGGTATCTGTGCTTTTGTCATTTTACAAGGACAGACATTGATGAAACGTCACCTCTTTTTTACAGGCTGGGAAACGATAGCGGGCATTCTTTTAATAATCGTTTCTTTAAGCATTTGTACTTTTATTTTGAGGAAAATTTCAAATCGGTTAAAACAAATGTGATCTCATTCTTTCCTCTGATAAAGGTATATAGCTTTCAGATTGGCGAAGCGTTTCGACCTTACATCATTCAAAATGAAATATTTTGTCGATTTATATACGTAAATCCAGTTCCAAAATAAGGTATAATAAATGGCGAAACCACTATCAAAAGGGGGAATTTTGGTGAAAAAAGTATTGATTGCAGGTGCAGTAGGAACAGCAGTTCTTTTCGGAACCCTTTCATCAGGTATACCAGGTTTACCCGCGGCAGACGCTCAAGTCGCAAAAGCAGCATCCCAGCTGCCTAACGGAATCGGCGGCCGTGTCTACCTGAACAGTACGGGCGCCATTTTTACAGCTAAAATCACGCTTCCTGAAACTGTCAAAAACAACGACTCGGTCTCTACTCCCTATATTTATTCTGGCTTTAGGGCAACAAGCGGAACTGAAGCCGATATCGGGCTTCAGTACAGCAAACAATACAACGTCTGGAAGCCCCTCATGAAGGTTGGGTCCAAAAATGAAGAAACGTACATCGAAGGAAAAGACAAATTCACATACAATAAAGGCTTCCGCCCTGGAAGCACAGTCCAAATGACAATCTATAAAAATTTAAGCGGCAATACGCGCATGACCCTTTGGGGAACGAACAATGACGGCTACACCGGACGGATTATCACAGAAATTCAAGGAACCAACATCGGCACGATTTCAAAATGGAAAACCCTTGCTACCGCGGCTGTTTCGTATGAAAGCCAGCGTGATGCGATCAAAGCAACCTTTTCGACATCTTTTAACAACATCACAATCGACAATAAAGCCGTCACTCCTGTGGTAGATACACAGGATTTCGCAAAGGTTTCTGTTGCAGGAAATAACGTTACGATCTCTGTTAATAAATAAACGAAGCAGCAAAAAGCCGCCAGCATTGTCTGGCGGTTTTCATTGGAGCATACTGGTCATAGTTCGTTTCTTCAGCTCTTTTGTTTAAACCTAACTTTAATAAGGGTGGAAATTGGTATGAAATATGAAAAAACAAGTCTTTTTGGAATGATTTTAGTTATTGTAGCACTTCTAATATCTATATATTTTATGTGTAATACAAATGCGTTAGTACCTGCTGGATATGATCTAGCTATTCATGGAATTGTAATATCTAGAACTGTAATGATTGCTTTTACTTTGTATTTAGTTTCAAAGTTAGGATATTTTCTTCTGAATAAAAAAGATTAACTGTAGAGTTAATCTTTTTTATGTATTATACGTGTTTGTCCTTCAATTTTTATTCATCTTCCAGATTGCTTAATGAAAATAGGATACCTGCTATCCATTCACTCACAATAAAAAGGCAGCATTAAACCGCTACCTCAAATAAAAGCTTGTCCCCATGTTTATAGTTGATTAATTTGAAATCATCAATGGTAAAGTTATAAAAATCTTTCACTTCAGGATTGATCCATAGTTCAGGTGCTTCAAACTGTTCTCTTTCCATTTGAATTTTCAAATTGTCTATATGACGTGTGTACACATGGCAATCCCCAATGTTAAAGATATATTCACCAAGTTCATAACCAGTCACTTGAGCAATCATGCGCTGCAACACATTGTACTGGAATACATTGAATGGATTCCCCAACGCCATATCATTGCTCCGTGCTCTTACCTCGAGGTGGAGCTTACCTTGCTTCACATACCATTGAGTTTCGTATACACATGGCGTTAAGGCCATTGCGTCTAAATCATCAGGATTCCACAGCATTGTAATGTGTCTGCGTGAAGACGGATTGTTTTGCAATTGATGAAGAAGATAATCAACCTGATCCACTTTTTCTCCATTTAGACTTCTGTTTTTCTTCCCCAGCTGAAATCCATATGCATGTCCGATGGTTCCGTCTTCTTGTTTCCACTGATCCCAAATATGTACGCCCATCTTGTTTAAATCATTAACATCATTAGATTTCAGCTGCCAAATCCAGAGCAACTCTTTAATGGCTGTTTTCCAGGCAACCTTTTTTGTCGTTAAAATCGGAACCTCTGAGTTGTCGAATCTCATTTGCTTACTCATTACACTTAGAGTATGTGCCGGTGTTCCATCTGAGTCCCACTTGGTTCTTACATCAAACTCTTCGTCTGAGATTCCATTATTGATAATATCCTTTATTATTGAATTGTATTGTTTATCGAATTGCGTCATGACTATTCATATCCTTCTTTCATTTTCAGTTGCTAAGCATAATTTATTACGAATGCAATATTATCGCAAATACTAAGCACTTGCAGATAAAGTGAGGATCTTATTCCACTCACTGTGTGTTTAAAGAGGAGTTAATCCCCCCTCTTTTACACCTGTATTTCTCCATAACATAGTCTGTCACATAGCTCATAGTTACCGCCAGTTTGGTACATACACCGTTGATAACATTGTTGAGGATTATAAGAAATGGTTTGATATTGCGGCACATAAAAATCCAAATAGTTAGGTGTTTGTGTATACCAAATTGGAAATTGTCTAAACACATTAAATCCTCCAATAGCTTTTTCTGATTTAATGCATTGTATTTTACCTCAATATCAATTGTCATTTGTCCATGTGCAATTGGGCTTTCTTTAAAATAAATTCTCTCTAATTTCATTCATTTGATCATTAACAACTTTTTATGATATTTGGCAGCGGTTCATTCCTTATATGATCTGTTTCTAACCGGTTTTGCTGTTTGTTTTTGATGTCTAACTCTAAATCCTTCAAAAGCAGTGTTAAAAATCACATCATAGAGCTCTTGAATCTTAACCATAACGTTCAAATATTCTTCAATGAGAAAGTCCCTTTTTACGTATATTAATCCTCTCTATACACTTTACTATTATTTTACAGTGATTGAGTGCTTTCTCTCGCTCTTGTTTTAATAAACAGCTATCCGTTTTGTTTTTCAGAAAGTGTTTTAAACAGCCTCTTTTTACTATTCTTATTTCATTTGACCATACCATATCATTTAAACTTCATAAATTAAATTCGAATAACATAAAGGAGGAATTTAATTGGGTTATTATAAAAAATATAAAGAAGAGTATTACACTTGGAAAAAAACATATTACAAAAAGTATTACGACAATGATAAGAAGCATTATGATTGCGACAAGTATTATGATCATGATAAACAACATTATGATTACGACAAAAAGTATGATGACCATGATAAAAAGTATTACGATGATCACGATTATCATTACGAAAAAAAGTATTATGATGACGATGATCATTATTATGATTTTGTCGAATCATATAAAAAACATCACTAAATCTCTTAAACGTCTATTTATTCCCCGGCGACATACCGGGGTCTTTTTTATGATATTTATCGACGATACTCAGATTTTTTTGAAAAGTCTTATGTCTCATTTCATCTTATATTTTGAACTTGTCTCAAGGCTGCTGTAAATTCAATTATTAATGAACACAAGTCATTTAACTTGGCTTATTATTAGTGGCATTACTAGTTTTTAGTTGCCTTCCCCTACTTATAAAAATTTAGATAGTATTTCTTTATAGAGATGCTTGTTTCATCGACAACTCAATCCTAAAAGTGGTAAAATCGATAAAAATGTAAAAACTGTAAATATAATAAAAGGAGCATCTATATGTATATAAGTATTATAATTTTAGCATCCATGCTTTTATGGGGAGCAGTTATCCACGAGCTAAGTAAACCTTCAAAAAAGCAAAGCACCAGAAAAATTGTTTCTTTGACATCTTTAGGTTCTTTATCGACTTTAGTTATTACTATTTCACTTTTTCAAAACTTCCCTTTTTAAACTTTGTTTTTAATTAAATCCTTCGTATTAAAATATTCATTTTATACATAATATTTATATGTACCTTGGCTGAAACCTCCATTGATCAATCACACAGCATGAAGACAGCCAAGGATTTATTTTGTTTACTTCGTACCTGTTGAACCGAGTCCTCCTCTATCCTCGTTTCCCAAATGCTCGACTTCAACCAATTCAACCGCCGGCATTTTCTTCATGATTCTAAACTGGCAGATACGATCACCCTTCTTAATTTCAGTATCACGCAATGCATAAGCAGGAAAGAACCAGAAATCGTTGTCTCCCTTATATGACTCATCGATAACACCCATTGAATTTGTTTGAATAACGCCAAAGTTCTTATATGTACTTGAACGAGGGACGACATGTGCTTCGTAACCTTCAGGCAGCTCCATTGCAACACCTAATGGGACAAGCTTAAATTCATCTTTTTTGATTGTTACATCTTCAGCTGCCCGAAGATCAATCCAGTCTCCCTGCTCAATTTTGCTGATTCTTGTTTGTGTTTCATCTAGATACTTGATTTTAATTTGCATTGTCATGTACTAGCTCCTTTAATTTTTATTGAGTATCATACAGTAAGGCTTGTTCTTGTGTCATTTTCATCAGTTATAAATTGAACGTCTTCAAAATCATTCTGTAAAGCATTGAAGTACAGTTTTTCAATGATATTTTTGTTTTTACAGTAAATCGAAACGTAGCTATTATCTGCTATCAAAAGGACAAGTTCGCAATCACTGTCAGCAAACTCTTTATATGTATTGACTTGATTAACCATTTTTCCATATGGAAATGCTTTCAGTTCAACGAAAATGGTATAGTACTGATTCGTTTTTAATTGTTGCTCAAAAACTGCCCCTTCAACAATTGCGTAGTCATGAAAAAGCTCCTCATCATCGAGCTCTCCTTCTACAACAAAATAAGATTCCCCACTCGTTTGCCACCTATAATTAGCTATTTCTACCGGCTGCAGTATTCTCCATAGAAAATTTCCATATTCATTCGGTATTTGAAAACTAACTCCCCTATTCATGTATTCCCCTTACTTAAACGATTTTTGTGCATACGAGTTTAATTATATACTCTGATGTTAGGTTTATGGAACAAGGAATCGACTGCCTTTTCAACCGATTATCTTTTACAGAATTTCCTCAGCCCTTCTCATTTAAAAGGTTCTTCCAATGTTCATAACAACGGTAAGTATTTCCTGATTAGATTTCTCGTTATCATCCACCCTTAGAAAAAAATGTCCCGAAACAAATAATCATTTTTGTAATCCTCAGTTGCCGTACCCATTAACACCCCACTTACAAGCCTCATGTATCCCGTACTTGCTATTCGAACATTGATAAGCACCTTCTCGTATCACATGGATTTGCTGTTGAATGATTTCAAATAAAGTTGAATAAAATAAGATCGAATCATCCAACAATTAACATTTATTCTTGCGGCAATAGGTGGTATTTATAATCCATAAGAAGGAAGGAAGCGTTGATGATAAAGCTTTGCCGAGAAGTTTGGATCGAAGTCAATCTTGATGCCGTTAAAAAGAATTTGCGAGCGATCCGCCGTCATATTCCACATAAGAGCAAAATTATGGCTGTTGTAAAAGCGAACGGTTATGGCCACGGGTCTATAGAAGTGGCACGCCATGCACTGGAACACGGGGCGAGTGAGCTTGCTGTTGCCAGTGTGGAGGAAGGAATCGTTTTACGTAAAGCTGGGATTACAGCACCTATCCTTGTGCTTGGTTTTACATCCCTTAGTTGTGTAAAGAAGTCAGCAGCTTGGAATATAACATTATCAGCATTTCAGGTTGATTGGATGAAAGAAGCAAACGAGATATTGGAAAAAGAAGCGAGTGCTAACCGGCTGGCCATTCATATTAACGTGGATACCGGCATGGGACGATTAGGTGTACGCACAAAGGAAGAACTTTTAGAAGTAGTGAAAGCCTTAAAGGCAAGTAAATTCCTCAGATGGACAGGGATTTTCACACATTTTTCGACAGCTGATGAACCGGACACAACACTCACAAAGCTGCAGCATGAAAAATTCATCAGTTTTCTCAGCTTTTTAAAAAAACAGGGGATTGAGCTGCCCACCGTGCATATGTGCAACACGGCTGCAGCTATCGCATTTCCGGAATTTAGCGCTGATATGATCCGTTTAGGTATCGGCTTATATGGTTTATATCCTTCAGCCTATATTAAACAACTAAATCTCGTTAAGCTTGAACCTGCGTTAAGTTTAAAGGCGCGCATCGCTTATGTGAAAACCATGCGTACAGAACCCCGAACCGTTAGCTATGGTGCTACATACGTCGCAGAACCTAATGAAGTAATTGCTACACTCCCGATTGGCTATGCTGACGGCTATTCTCGTGCCCTTTCCAATAGCGGGTTTGTTCTTCATCGCGGAAAACGAGTGCCAGTGGCAGGAAGAGTAACAATGGATATGATCATGGTCAGTTTAGGAGAAAACGGTGAAGGTAAACAAGGAGATGAAGTCGTGATTTACGGTAAGCAAAAAGGAGCCGAGATTTCCGTTGATGAAGTGGCTGAAATGCTCAATACGATTAACTATGAAGTCGTGTCTACATTAAGCCGCCGCATCCCTCGTTTTTATATAAGAGATGGCGAGATTTTTAAAGTATCAACTCCAGTATTATACGTATAGAACATCTTAAAATGCTGAATCAAGATCCCTCTACCAGGGGGATTTTGTTTTTTCTGAAACTAAAAAAATCCCTCCTATAAGAAGAGAGATTTTCAACATATTTATACCTCAATAACTGATTGTTCAGGAGTATTATGATCGTGTCGAGAACGAAAATGCTCTTCTAATTCTTCAAGTGTACGCCCTTTTGTTTCCGGCATGAATTTGTATACAAAACCGATTGCCAATACACCTAAAGCCACAAATATAAAGAATGTAAAAGACAAACCTACAGAGCTAAGCAAGATCGGGAAAGCAAAACCGATCACAAAGTTTAATATCCAAAGGAAAAAAACACTTATCCCAGAACCAAGTCCTCTTAACCTTTGAGGGAATATTTCCGCTATGACAAGCCAAGTCACAGGTCCTACACACCCTTGCATAAAGGCAAGAAATAAAACGGTCAAAGAAAGCACTACATAAGGAAGTGCCATAGATCCATCAAGCACAATTGAGAAAATCGCAATCAATAGGAGCGCTGTAGTCGTCCCCGCCAAACCAATCAATAATATTGGACGCCGTCTCACTTTTCCGACCAGCCAAATCCCAAATATAACTGCAATAACTGATATCAGCCCATTTCCAATATTAGCGATTAAAGCCGCTTTTGTACCAAAACCAGATTCTTTAAGGATTTGTGTGCCATAATACATAATCGAGTTCACACCTGTAATTTGATTCACTATGGCAACACCGATTCCAATCCATAAAAGACGGCGCAGCCATGGTGTAGAAAAGTCCTTGAGTGATGCCTTTTCTAGTGCTGTATCTTTTTCTACCGCTTCTTGAATTTCTCTACATTCAGCTACTGCACGTTTATCTTCTCGAATTTGTTTAAGAACTCGCAGCGCCTCACTGTTTTTGCCTTTGGAGATTAGCCATCGGGGGCTTTCTGGTACCTTAAGCATACTGGCAAATAACATGATAGCCGGTACAGCACAAATGACTAGCATGTATCTCCAAACATGTCCCGTATTTGCCATTGTTACACCGAGGATCGCATTAAAAACATATGCTAAAAATTGCCCGCCAACAATCATTAGTTCATTTTGGGTTACCATACGCCCTCTCTTTTCATGCGGTGCCATTTCTGCTAAAAAGGCCGGCACCATCGCCGAGGCTCCTCCAACAGCCAGCCCCAGTAAAAAACGAAAGGCCGCCATGATGAAAACATTAGGTGCTAACGCTGTTCCCAGTGATGCCAGGAAAAATAAAAAGGAAAGATTAAGGATCATTTTACGGCGGCCATATCGATCAGCCAATCTTCCGCATAACAACGCTCCAAACGCGGCACCTAATAATAGAATACTCGTAACAAGCCCTTCTGTAACCGGTGTTAAATCAAGCTGATCTGGCCTTGCCATAAAAGGTAAAGCTCCATTTATAACTCCGGTGTCATATCCAAAGAGAAGCCCTCCAAAAGTTGCTGAAATCATTATTAATTTCAACCTTCGATTTCGATGTTCATTCATATCCATTTCCCCTGCCTTTATTAAGAATACTTAATAAGCTCTTTCAGTGTGGATATTGAGTCAAAACTAAAGTCATCTCTATCTTAGATTTTCGCCTCTGGATTTGTAACCGTTTACATTTTTAGTCAATAGAATAAACCTAAGCTATTAATTGTTATGTTGTAGTAATGTTTTTGTCACATCATTGTCATTTCTCATATTATCATAATTCCAAAAGCATTTTCAGTCAATATTATTTTCAGGATTATTTATTTCCGCTATGTGATGGTGATGTTTTGATCATCTCGTTGTGAAGTTAACTATTGGCAATTTGAGTGTTAAAAGTTCCCTTGAAGTTTTCCATTCACAAAAAATGTCCATATCGTTATAATGATGATGTTTAATCGCGAAAAGAGAAAATGATAAAGAGGGAATCAATATGAAGAAGATTTTGATCAGTATGATCGCAATCGTTTTAAGTATTACTTTGGCAGCTTGCGGATCACATCACGCAGCCAAAAACCATTCAGATTCTAATGGGACGGAGCAAGTCTCTCAAGATACTCAATCTAATGAATATAATCAGACAGAACAAAAGGCCGGCACGCCTCATTCAAAAAAGCAGAAGAAATTGGTCAATGTTACATTAGATAGAGCAATAGATGGAGATACGATTAAGGTTATTTACAACGGAAAGAAAGACACAGTTCGCTACTTGCTCGTTGATACACCTGAGACGAAGAAACCAAATTCTTGTGTTCAACCATACGGTGAGGATGCGTCGAAACGAAATAAAGAATTGGTCAACAGCGGTAAGCTACAGCTGGAATTTGATAAAGGCGATCGCAGAGATAAGTATGGAAGACTGTTAGCATACGTTTATGTTGACGGCAAATCTGTTCAAGAGACATTATTGAAAGAGGGATTGGCCAGAGTAGCATATGTATATGAGCCTAACACAAAATACATAGACCAATTCAGACTAGATGAGCAAGAAGCAAAATCAGATAAACTGTCAATTTGGAGTAAGAGCGGTTATGTGACAAACAGAGGATTTAATGGCTGTGTGAAATAGAAAAACACTGTTCGTTAAAAAAAGCAGCAAACCTAGCAGAATGCAGTTTCCAAAGAATGAGAAAGAGATGATGGCGTGTCTAGTTTCCATTCTGCTTATCAAGCTAAAATCATCAACTAGCCTGTAAAATTTCCGCTGTATAGTAACAATAAAAAACACCCCTTCACGTCAATGTGAGGGGGTTATTTGTGTGTAAACATCCTTCCTATTTCATCATAAATCAAGAGATCCCTCTACCGTCGTTAGCGCGGTTTCATACATCTTACCCATTGGCATTCCTAAGCTTTCCCACTTCTTGAAGTGTTCGCTGACAGAATACGGTTCCGCTCGTTCGTTTTGTCTGCTGGACACTCCAATACTGTTTAAAGGTTGCCATACCTTATTCTCACCATCTTTTCAAAAGAAGGCAGCCATGTCATCAAAGGCCTTTAATGATGATTGATCATTAATTGTTCTTCGGTTGATCTCCAGACAATAACATCATTAGTTTTTTCGAAAGCTCTTCAAAGCTGTATTGAGATCCTTTGTGTGAGTGTAAATGTTCTTATATAAATCAAATAGTGTTTTATATTTTTGTACATTTTGTGCCTTTGGATAAAATGCAGCAGCCTCACGAATGAACTGCTCTGCACATTCTTCAAGTGATTCAAACCAACCGCTTCCAAAGGCAGCCAGCATTGCAGCCCCCATAGCTGGCCCTTGTTCATTTTCTAACTTAATTACCCTCGCATTGAAAATATCAGCTTGCATTTGCAGCCACGTATCATTTTTAGCTCCTCCACCAATAGAAACAACAGTATGAACTGATTTTCCCGCTTCGCGGAATAGCTCAATTGATTCATGTAAAGAGAATGTGATACCTTCCATTATTGCCCTCAAAAAGTGCTTTCTATTATGGGCTCCATCCATTCCGATCAAGCTTCCCCGAATAGAAGAATCAGCATGCGGCGTTCTTTCACCAACCAAATAAGGAGTGTATAGCAGTCCATTGGCTCCTATCGGAATAGCTTCCACCCCCTGCAATAATTGCTCAAACGATTCGTTTGGTGCAAACGTTCTTTTAAACCAGTCCAAGCTGTATCCTGCAGCGAGCGTGACGCCCATCGTATAAAAAGAATTCTTTTTTCCATGATTAAAAAAGTGGACTTTCCCTTTAAAGTCTCTTTCTTTTTCTTCTTCGTAGGAAAGTATGACCCCTGAGGTCCCAATACTGCATAAAGTTTTTCCGGAAGAAAGGATACCTGCTCCAATAGCGCCGCAAGCATTATCTGCTCCCCCAGCGTACACTTTTGTTTTTTCTAATAGCCCGGTCTTGGCGGCAACGTGCGGAAGCAGCGACCCTACACAATCATGAGATTCAACAAGCGGAGGACAAATATCTGCAGAAATACCAATTTGATTGCAAATATCATTGCTCCACTCCTTGCGAGTAATATGTAAAAGTAAAGTTCCTGCTGCATCGGAGTATTCGGTGTGAATGGCACCGGTCATACGGAATCGCACATAGTCTTTCGGAAGCAAAAACACAGCAGCTTTTTTAAAAAGTTCAGGTTCATGTTCCTTTACCCATAACATTTTAGGTAATGTAAACCCTTCTAAAACACGGTTTTTTGTGATATCAAGAAGATGATCGCCAAATTTCTCGGTCATCCTTATACATTGAGGCGTTGTTCTGGTATCATTCCAAAGAATTGCATTACGTAACACCTGACGATCTTGGTCAAGCAGTACTAATCCATGCATTTGTCCCGAATAGCTTATCCCGTCAATATCCTTGGCTTGAACATTGGATATAGAAACCAATTCAGCCAATGCTTCAATTGTTTGCTGCACCCAGTCTTCAGGATTTTGCTCACTATATCCCGCCTTCTCTTGGATAAGCGGATACCTTTTGGACGTTTCTGCACAAACCTTGCCGTTTTGGTTAACTAAAATGGTTTTAACAGCACTCGTTCCAAGATCTATTCCAATGACATACTTCATTTTTTCACTCCTTGCCCTTTTAAAAAACCATTCACTCTAAATAAATCCTAATTATAGAAGTTACCCGTCATAACAACAAGCAATAGGAAAGGAATCATGACGGGTAATTCAGTGACTTGGTATTGATAGCAGGATCTGGAGCTTATCCTGTTATACTTCTAAAATGTATTGGTTCAATATCGCTTTTAATTTCTCCTGTCTTCCAGATTCGTTTTTAATTGATTTATGATTTAGCGCATATTGCTCAAGTGTGTGGAAATTAGCTCTTCCTTCTATAATTTCAAGACCAATCCCTTCAGTAAAGCTGCGGTAACGATGTTGAATCACATCTTCAAACACACGATCTTCGATTAATTTGTGGGCAACTTTCAATCCTCTTGCAAATGCATCCATCCCTGCAATATGGGCATATATTAGATCATCAGGCTCAAAAGAAGATCTTCTGACCTTCGCGTCAAAGTTTAATCCGCCGCTTCCTAAGCCGCCATTTTGCAGGATTTCGTACATTGCTAATGTCGTAGAATATAAATCCGTCGGAAATTCATCCGTATCCCAGCCTAAAAGAGGATGACCCTGGTTTGCGTCAACAGAGCCAAGCAGACCATGTACTCTTGTCATGCGCAATTCATGTTCGAATGTATGCCCGGCTAATGTGGCATGATTGGCTTCAAGATTTAATTTAAAATGATTGTCTAAGCCATATTGCTTCAAAAAGGCAATGGTTGTTGCTGCATCTGTATCGTATTGATGGGTGGTCGGCTCTTTTGGTTTTGGCTCAATCAAAAACTGCCCTGTGTACCCGATTTCCTTCGCATAATCCACTGCCATATGCATAAATCTAGCCAAATTATCAAGCTCAAATTTTAAATCGGTATTTAACAATGTTTCATATCCTTCACGGCCGCCCCAAAATACATAGTTCTCAGCGCCAAGCTCTTTTGCTGTTTCTAACCCTTTTTTCACTTGTGCTGCAGCATACGCAAACACATCTGCATTGCAAGAAGTCGCGGCACCATGGACGAAACGGGGATTCGTAAACATGTTTGCGGTATTCCATAATAGCTTAACGCCGCTATTTCTCATGTAATCTTTAATCATGCCCACGATCATATCTAAATTTTGGTTTGTCTCTTTTAGCGTACTGCCTTCTGGTGCAATATCCCGGTCATGAAAAGCAAAGAATGGTGCATCTAGTTTTTCAAACATCTCAAATGCTGCTTCTACTCTCATCTTCGCTAGATCCATGCCTTTATAGTGATCCCATGGTCTTTGCATCGTAGCTGCTCCAAAAACGTCTGTACCATCAGCAGTAAATGTATGCCAATAGGCAATAGAAAATCGCAAATGCTCTTTCATCGTTTTTCCGCCGATTACTTCTTGAGGATTATAATATTTAAATGCTAAAGGATTAGTCGAATCTTTCCCTTCGTAAACCACTTTGTTTGCGCTTCCAAAATAGTTGATTGAACTGGAATGAGATTGAGCCATGTGATTTCCCCCTTAAAAATAAATTCATTCAAATACAGATGCATTTTATTTCATATAGTAAGTACATTACCTATTAGTTTGTTGTTTAAACAAACTAACTTATTTTCATCTTATATAACCTCGTCAGTATTTTCAATATTTTTTTAGTTTTTTATGAACACATTAGATATAATAAAGATAAGATTCGCTATGTACTATGTTCATACTTAATTTAAAGGTTATACAAATGGAGTGGATGAAGTGGATATCGCAGATCAAGCCTTTGTTAAAAAAGTAAATCAAAAGTTATTATTAAAAGAAATTCTTAAAAATTCACCTATTTCAAGAGCAAAATTATCTGAAATGACTGGATTAAATAAATCAACTGTCTCATCACAGGTAAGCACGTTAATGAAAGAAAATCTGGTATTTGAAATAGGTCAAGGACAATCAAGTGGCGGAAGAAGACCTGTCATGCTTGTTTTTAATAAAAAGGCAGGATACTCCGTAGGAATAGATGTTGGTGTGGATTATATTAATGGCATTTTAACAGACCTTGAAGGAACAATCGTTCTTGATCAATACCGCCATTTGGAATCCAATTCTCCAGAAATAACGAAAGACATTTTGATTGATATGATTCATCACTTTATTACGCAAATGCCCCAATCTCCGTACGGGCTTATTGGTATAGGTATTTGCGTGCCTGGACTCATTGATAAAGATCAAAAAATTGTTTTCACTCCGAACTCCAACTGGAGAGATATTGACTTAAAATCTTCGATACAAGAGAAGTACAATGTGCCTGTTTTTATTGAAAATGAGGCAAATGCTGGCGCATATGGAGAAAAAGTATTTGGAGCTGCAAAAAATCACGATAACATTATTTACGTAAGTATCAGCACAGGAATAGGGATCGGTGTTATTATCAACAATCATTTATATAGAGGAGTAAGCGGCTTCTCTGGAGAAATGGGACATATGACAATAGACTTTAATGGTCCTAAATGCAGTTGCGGAAACCGAGGCTGCTGGGAATTGTATGCTTCAGAGAAGGCTTTATTAAAATCTCTTCAGACTAAAGCGAAAAAACTGTCCTATCAAGATATCATAGACCTCGCCCATCTGAATGATATCGGAACCTTAAACGCATTACAGAATTTTGGATTCTATTTAGGAATAGGCCTTACCAATATTTTGAATACTTTCAACCCACAGGCCGTAATTTTAAGAAATAGCATAATTGAATCGCATCCTATGGTTTTAAATTCAATGAGAAGTGAAGTATCGTCAAGGGTTTATTCCCAATTAGGCAATAGCTATGAATTATTGCCATCTTCCTTAGGACAGAATGCGCCGGCATTAGGAATGTCCTCCATTGTGATTGATCATTTTCTGGACATGGTTACAATGTAATTTTTATGGAATGTACAGCTCATCTTTAAAGATGAGCTTTTTAATTCTAGGGGTATTTCTGAAGCAATAGTGACATAGGCACCTTCTCATATGAAAAAGGAGTTCTAAAATAGAAATCTCCTTTTTCATGTGCAAATTATTTTTCTTTATAACGAAAATATCTAAAGTCGGCCGGAATATGATTACCACTGGTATCTTGGCATTGCATCCCTACAAAGGCCCCTGTGAAGAATCCTCCCCCACGGATGTAATCATCTGATAATTTTTTCGATTCCAGTGCTATGTCAATTTTGTGCCAATCTTCTTTGTTAAAAGAATAGAAATAATAATATTTGTCCTTTTCAATATTTACTCTTAAATATACATACTTTACTTCACGAGGAATAACAATTTTATTGTGTAATGGCTGTGAAAAAGAAAAGTTGTCACATATTGTTAATTCAAGAATGCGGCCAAGTTCTTCATCATGCGTGACTTGAAGAGCCGTCCAGTTCTCTGTATTGTAGTAATTCACCAATCCAGCGGCTTGTTGAAAATTTTCCGGATAAAACTCAACAGCAGTTTCGGCTTCAAAATGGAGACTTTGCCAGCGTCTGGCTACAAATGCCTGAGTAAATGTCGAGGTCAATGATTCATGACCGAATAATCGTAAATGATTTGGCGCTTGAGTCAATGAACCTAATTCATTCGTAAATGGAATCCTTAAAGTTTGAAAATTTATATTTAATGTTGAATCCTCAAATTCATCAACTTCCGGGTACGTTGCTTCAAATATTGTTTCGGGTATAGAAGGTGCATCTACCTCCAAGCTTCCTTCTTTTCCACCTACTACATAGGGCCATTCATCTTTCCAGTAAAGTTTTTGAATAGCTGTTTCTCTGCCCAAAGGACAGTATCCTCTCTGCTGAAAAATTGAATCATCGTCAGGATGAATAGGACGTCCCGTTAAATGAGCTAAATACCACTCATCTGTATGTGTTTGAACAATGGATGCATGACCACATTTTTGCAATGGATTTCCTGGGTCATGCCATGACGTTAAGATTGGATTATCGGGATGAACTTCATATGGCCCCTCAATATTTGCAGAACGGGCAATTGTAGCAGCATGTTCGTACCGTGTTCCTCCTTCTGCAGTTAATAAATAATAATAGTTCCCGATATGATAAAGGTGCGGAGCTTCTGTCAGTTTTCTATCCGTTCCTTCAAATATAACTTTTGGTTTACCGATTAATTTTTGCTCTTTATCAGAATATTCCTGTATAACAATTCCTCCAAATGAGTGCCGATCAATACGGTGATCCCATAACATATTTAATAAATACTTTTTTCCATCCGTATCATGGAACAAAGAAGCATCAAACCCCGAGCTATTTAATGTAATCGGCTCACTCCAATCACCATTAATCGTTTCACAAGTAACTAAATAATTGTGACAATCTTTCCATGCGCCATCTACTACCTTAACATCCGTATAGATCAGCCAAAACTTCCCATCACTATAGCTTAAACATGGTGCCCAAACCCCACCTGAATTTGGATTTCCTTTCATGTCTAATTGTGAAACTCTCTGTAATGGATGTGCAACTAAGTGCCAATTTACTAAATCTTTTGAGTGGTGTATCTGGACTCCCGGAAACCACTCAAATGTAGATACAGCGATATAATAATCCTCTCCTGCCCTACAAATACTTGGATCGGGATTGAATCCTTTGAGTACTGGATTGGTAATCTTCATTTGGGACTCCTCCTCAGTTTATTTTCTTTTTTAAGCCTTGAAATCATCAATATGATCCAAATAAACTTTGTCTCTATTCTCTAATTCTCGAACCATGTTTTTATATTTTTTCTCATCTAAGTTATAGAAATTAATATCAATTAAAGCTAGAACCAGCAAGAACACGGGAATAATGGTTGTTGTAATTAGAATCCCCATTAATGCCGTTGGGGTTTGTGCCTGATTTGCCACATATCCAAACTTATCAAGAACCAGACCCGGAACAACTCCTCCTAAGGCCATACCAAACTTAAAGAAAAATCCGATTATAGCGTAAATGAGCCCACCCATTCTTTTCCCAGTCCTGTACTCTCCATATTCTATTGTTTCAGGAATAAGCGCCCACATATATCCCCCGGCAGTGAGACTTCCAGCAGCAGCGATTAATCGACAGAAAAGTATGAGGTAAACATTACTTGGCGGAACGAACAGTAAAGCTAAGAGGCCGATAATATTCAGTAATAATGCATAGTTTAGTAATTTCTTTTTCCCCAAAAATTGATGAAGCCTTGGAATAAACGGTAAAATGACCAAAGCGGGCAAACTTCCTATCAAACCGTACCACTTCACCAAATCCTCTCTTTCTAAGTTATACGTTACGTAATAAATGCCAACCGAATTACTGATGGAATTCACTCCAAAAATAATAATAAAGAAAATACTTAATACAACAAGTGGACGATTAACACGAAACTGCTCAAATATATCCGTAAATTTAATTTTCTCTTCGGATTTTTGAAGAGTGACCCGCTCTTTTGTGCTTTTAAAACAAAAGATTAAAAGGCACCCGCCTATCATTCCCAAAATACCCATGGTTAGTTGCCAGCCAAGAGACTCGTTGCCGGAAGTATCGCTTAAATAAGCAGCCAGTAAGGGAACAAAAAATGCAACGACAAGTCCCCCAAGATTCGCAAATAACATGCGAACAGAAGTTATACTAACCACTTCTTGATTATTTCTAGTCATTGCAGAAGTTAACGCGCCATATGGAACGTTTATCGTTGTGTATGTAAGCGACAAGCCAACATAGGTTATATAGGCATATATTAATTTCCCCATATCCGAAAAGTCTGGTGTTGTAAAACAGAGTATTGCCAGTATGACAAATGGAAAAGCTCCGAATAAAAGATACGGTCTAAAGCGTCCAAATCTGCTGTTCGTTCTGTCAACTATTGTTCCGATAAAAGGATCAGCGAGAGCGTCGATTATTCTAACCACTAAAAACATAGTACCGGCTGCTGCTGCCGATAAACCAAAAACATCTGTATAGAAGAACAAAAGATACGTAGACACTGTTGCATAAATTAAATTACAAGCAAAATCTCCAGACGCATATCCAACTTTTTCAACCATGCTAATCTTCTTTACATTTTCACTGAGCATGATTTCTCCCCTTTTCGATCCTTTAATATGGAACAGTGTGAAACGGTATAACAATTTCTCGAATTTACGGTCAGTAAACTTTTATAAAAGCGCTTTCAAAACAATGCAAAAAAATATGGTGATCAGCAAGCAGAAAATTCATCTTTTTTCATCATACCTTATATACCTGGAAAAGGATAAAAGCCTCATTCTTTCGTTTCTTATATTGTTTAGGTCCATTAAATCGATCCTCTTATCCCCCTTCCATCCATATTCAGTAAGACCTTATCTTGTGGATAATGAAAGTTCATCTTATTAGTTTGTTGATCAAACAAACTAACTTGTTTTAATATTATAAAATCCTTTCAACTTTTTCAACATCTTTTTCAGAAAGTTTAAACAGAATGAATTAAATATTGATTTTTGACTGTTTCGTTATATTCAGTGTCTCAAATATTTGCGAATGTCATGTATCAGTTAACGACGATTAGTCCAAAACAGATTCTTGTGTAAACACATGACAAAGATGATCTATGCGAAATAAGGAATTGGTTAGTGGTAAGTTGCATTTAAGAGTTTGATAAAGGTGATCACAGGATGTATGGAGACTGTTAGCCTAGATTTATGCTGATGGCAAGCCCGGTCATGAATTGAAAGAACAGGAATGGCAGAATAGTTTATGTTATAAGTCCAACCCTACATACATATATCAATACAGGAAAGATAAATAAGAAGCAAAAATTGAGAAGCTTTTAACCGGAGTAGAAATGGCTATTTGACTGTCTGAGGATTAATGGCTGTGTTAAACACTATGATTTATCCTTTCAAACTTATTTTAATCTTAAAAATTTTAATTGAGACTGGAAACCAAAAGAGAATACAGAAATTAATTCCGTATTAATTTATTCAATATGTTAATTTTACTTTGGTCTTTATGATTCTTCTTCCTTCTTCTATAACCATCTAATAAAGACTTTTTATAAATCTTGAGGTAATCATCAATCGTTAGCAAATGATATTTCGCTCCGCCATCTTCAAAAACCTCTAGGTTATTATAGTCTACATCTGCAAATGGTTTTAAATCCTCAATATAAGCAATGCCTATTTTTGTATTAGTTTTCTTAAATTCATGCTCATGTAAATCAACCATTTTGTATCCATGCAGTTCCATCACTTTTTTTAGTTTTTCCCACTTTTCCTCTAAAAAAATTAAAGGAATAAGGAGATCAATATCTTCTGGAGAAAAGTCTAACCCAGTTACCTTTTCAAGACCTAAAGATCCATATAATAATGGAATTATGTCTAACTCTTTATTAAACGTTTTAGCTATATTGATAAATTCATTATACAATTTCATTTTTCATCCCCATTATTTGGTGATTAATTATTAAGATTCAACTGGCTCTTGAATTTTCATAAGTCCTTCAATACTTTCATGTGGTATATATCTCAAAGGGTTATTTTTTCAAACATCCTGAAAGTCATCTGTACAATATCTAAAAAGCCTTGAAAACTGAATTAAAGAAAAACATCAAAATGATAATGGCTAGCACAACAACAATTTCAAAAGTATGTGAACTGCCATCTTCTTTTTCTCGTTCTTTCTTCTCCCTCATTTGTTCCCTATATTTTCTTTGTATTTCATCCTTTTTCCTATCCACCTTACTCGACCCCTTTCAACATAAAGTAAAGCCAAGCAATTCTGAAATTTTTTTATTCCTTCTTTTGACAAGTTCGAAAATACCAATGTATAAGCGTAATGCCTAATGGATTTTAAACTCCAAAAAACAAAGCCCCTCCGATAAACCAGAAAAAAGGAAATGGAAACATAATTGCATTTAAGACAATCCCATATAAAGCACACCGTTTATTTGTCTTTATTGAAACGAACGCTAAAATGATTCCTATAGGAGAAAGCAATAATGGAAAAAACACCGGCATTCCTTGCCATGGAATTGACATAACTCCCGTAAAAAAATTAATAATTAGGATAGCTGAGATAATTGGAATCGTGATTGAAAAAACAGCTGCAGCTTTTCTAATATTCATATTGAAAGCAAGTCTAAATCTCTTTCTTCAATTTCAGGCAGAGTTATATCAATCCCTAACATTTTTATTAATTCTTGTACGTAGCTTTTTATTGCAAGCATATTAAATAGGAAATCGAAATCAAGTTCCTGTTTAACGCTTAGAATATCCATTGCATACGAACAATTATGCTTCATACCCAAAAGATCATCATTAAAGCTTAATACATCTTTATACGACTGATCAGATAACTCAAAGTGAGTAACTAAATAAACACTAATATGGTTTCCACCTTGAGAATCAAAATCCACTAATCTTTCATCAAGTACTTATAAAAATGCAGATCTCTCATCATCACATAATACCAACTGAAAAAATTCTAAATTTCTTAGTTTCAATAACTGTTTACATCTTGTATGTAAGACCTCCATAATCTAACTCTGCCTTTCCTGATATAAATCGTTTTATAAAAGAGTATTACATGCACTTATACTCTTCTACCCAGTCGTGATATTTTTCATAAAGGTGACGTATTCGTTTGAAATCAAGAGCTATGACTTCACATCCACGGTCATCATAGATAAAGAAAATAATGTTTTTTGTAATGTTCATAAAGAAAACATCAGGGTAATCAATAGAATAGCCTCCGAATTTCGGTTTCAATGGAAAATCTTCATTACTGGCTGCTTTAAGTAATTCAGTTACACGTAAGTCTCGAGGTTTGCATAACAAGGAAAATTGTTGCATCTCGTATTCTTCAGCTTTATTGATTTCGAAAGGGTAGGGATATGTCTTCACCAGAATTTGATTCAAATGATTTTTACACTTTAGAAACGGTTGATAGACCTTTAATTTTCTTATACATTTCTCTTTCTTGTGCTTATACATATTCGTCACAAGGAATATGTCATCATTTTGTTCAAATAATTCATTAAAAATGATTGAGGTTTGTTCATATACAACCCGAAACATCTTTAGATTCAATTCTTCATTTGCTTTGAGTTGATAGATATTTTCCCCAAGACAAAAATGGATTCCTGTGCCCCATTGATTATAGATGCTAGGAATTAATTCGAGGTTTTGAAACCTTTCCTCCATATACTCCATTATCTTCATTTAGACATTCTCACTTTAGGTATATGATCTTTTTGGAATATCAACAACTCATGCAGTTCGATGTTTTGATAGGGCCAGACTTTATCAAACAGCTCTCTCGGATACCGCTCCATTTCGTCATTATATAGCTTTCTGACAGTTGGATACTCATGATCAATATCTCTGGAAAGTTTCCGGATACTGATCTTTCTTTGGTCTATAATCGTTTTTAACTTTGATTTAATCATATTCTCACCTTTTAGTTATTTTTGATCACTTAAAATGATCATTAAGTTTATAATGGATCCTTGACCTCGCTGAATTTAATAATCCCGCTCTTCATGTTCAAATCCATAAATACCTTTTATCCACACATCGCCGCAGCCTGAACTTTTTGTTATTTCCAACTGATCACCTTCTACTCGGTCTGCTGCACTGTAGTCCAAATAACTTCCTGTGAATTCTTTCTCGCTCCTTGATAATATCCATCAGTTAGAGCTATTCTGCTAAGTTTCATATTTAGAGTACAGTCTTTATTATTGTGTATTGTGAATTTATAACCAAGTGCGGTCAAAATTCCGGTCGATCAAAACAAAGTCTACATTTGTTTAATCCACCGTTAGCTTTGCTTCAGCATTCGGAAGATTAAAACTTGAGACTAAGCCTAAGCAAACCAAAGTTAAACGATTAACCCTTTTCATCCCTCTCTCCCTTTACTCAGTTATAGCATAATTCGGTAAATTAAAGGGCTTTTTGACTGTACATAAGGAAAAGGATTATGATGATTTAAGCTACGCTGCTACCCTCCCAATGTTTTGCAGAAAAACCGAGTCCCATATCCAAAATATTACAGAAAATGAGACGCTAAACAAGTAAATTTCATATCCCATCAGAAAGTTTAAGGTGTTTTTTGGATCAGTAATGAAAGCGAAGAATAACCATACTAAGAAGGAAAAAAATATGTATATGAGTAAATATTTCGTGTTAAACCTTTTTGGATTGCGATTTAAGAAATATTGAACAGGTGCAGCAAAGATTAAATAAAAGATAAAGAGAAGAACACTTATTAGGAAGTATGGTATGTAGCAGTCATAACCAATGCCAAAAACATAAACAACAGCAGCTGATAACGCGGACAAGACATGAACAAATATGATCCTTAAAACTTGCATGTTTATAACCTCTTTCTTAATGAATGATTCTTCAACATTGTCTAGATCCTCCTTAAAATCACTTTAAAACTACTGTTCTACTCAGAAATTAAACATCTTGGTCGCATTTCTCATTCTTCCGCCATGGAATAGTATTTCGGCGAGTTATCGCAACAGGTATTAAGAGTAGAGTACCGACAATAAGCAACATAAAAAAGATCACAAACAGCGCACCTGTTCCCGGAACAATTTCTTCATAGGTAATAAAGCGCTTCTCTCCCTGCAGGACGAAGAACCGAGAATTTTCGAGAAAGACCAGATGAAAAGCGATAGACGTCCATAAGCTTCCTGTTACAATACGCAGGAGTTGAAGGATGAATCCAAAACCCAACAATAAAACAATGTAATCTAATGTGATAGCAGATGATTCAATTCCAACTATATATTGCAAGCCACTTACAGTTATTGGTGCAAGCACAAACAGGATCGGCTGTAGGAGTAAGGCCATAAAACAGTTCCAACGCTTATTTAGAGCATAGTACACCGTCCCGCGAAAAGTTAATTCCTCTGGAAAAGCTTCATAAAAGAAAGCGATAATCATATTTAAGAGCAATGCTGTCACTAAATGGACAGAGAAGTGAAATTGTGTAACTTTGATCCAGCCTAATAAATGGGCGATAGCGAAACCAGACCCGGATAATACAATCACATATATTGCTCCTATTATGGCTTTCGGAATGGCTTGCCGCCACCCAGACAGTCCTATAGAATAAAAGGCTCTACTAGACATCCGTTTAAGAAGAATGTAGAGCAACGGGACAGTTATTAATGTGACTAAACCTGCTTGGATGCCTTGCTTCAAAAGCTTGGAAGCTCCTGCTTGGCTAGCCATTGAACCGACTAAAGTAGCAAAAAACAAAGCAAATACGAATGTTCCCCAACTGAGCAAGACAGTTCCTAACCATTTATGATGATTGTCTTGTTTTCCGCTTTTGGTGAGATGAATTTGCATTTGGATACCCCTCTCACATCATTCATATTAAGCACTATAAGCCCTACTATCACTATACGTTCTATAGCTGTTATGGTTTCAAATTCCTGCATTACCCCTCTTACAATTCCACTCTTCCTCTAAAATAGCGTAATAATATTCATCCCACCATTCATTGCCTTTCGGAATACATTTTTTAAAAAATCCTTCTCTTCTCATTCCGATCTTCTCCATAACTCGGTATGAAGGAATATTCTCAGGTTGACACGTAGCTATAATCCTATGTAAGTTCATTTCTTTAAATCCATATTCCAAGATAGCTTGGGCTGCCTCAGAAGCATACCCTTTATTTTGATAATTGGGATTAAACACCCACCCAATTTCATATGTATGTTCACCAAAATACTTATAAAAAACAATATGGCCTATAAGAAAGTCTTGATCTCTTAGTATGACAGGGAATTTTTCAGCGTTATCACCTTTGTTTTTATTTACAAATGCCTTTGCATCTTCTTCAGTAAAAACCACTTCAGGTATATACTTCATTACATTACTATCAGATGTATACTCATATACAGCTTGCCAATCTTTGAATTCAAATTCACGTATCAATAACCTTTTTGTTGTTATGTGCATTAAAGCAGCAACTCCCCTCTAATATACTTAATCTTTATTTCAATATGAAGACAACAATAACCTCTTTAAAACTATCCTTATTCAACAATATTGCCTCTTGCTAGAACAACTCAAGGATTTCTGACTGTGAACAAGCAATGGAATATGATTCTCAAAAATAATTCCCTTACCCTTCTCTTAATTTAACAGGAGGCTTTTTTGTTTTTCAAGATAACATTAATCTTCCTTATTCATTTAAATATGATAAAATATTACATATTTAATATAGGAGGGCTTGTGTTGGAGCAAATGATCTCTTCTTCTAAAGTCGGAGTAAAAATATTGGATATTTTATTGAGAAAGGCTCATTTGAAGTTGCAAGTAGAGGTCACACTTCTTAAATATGTATTATTCCCCCTCAAGAATTTTGAGGGGATTATTTTTATGATTTGTGTCCTCCAGTAAGCTTTACCGGCTTATAAGAGACTTAAATGAATCACTTAAATTGATTAACCATTTTAAGAATTAAACATTTCTCAAAAACAGATTTTATTTGTGGATTTACGACGCATCTCAAATAGTCTCGATAGCAATTCTTTGTTAAATTCAAGTGCCTCATAGACTAGAAGATCCATCTCTTCAATATGTTGCTCATCTAAGGACGGTTTTTCAATTTCTGATACGTCAATCAAATCTTATTTAAACTACGTTAAATGTTCTGGAAACATCATTGATGTCCATTTCATTAAATTATGTTGTCTCATTGTTTATATGTACACGATGATTCTTTCTAAAGTAGTACTCAACTAGTTTCAGTTACAAAAAACATTCTATAAATCATAATTGATCCCTTTAAAGTCACGAAACCTATATAAAAATTTCTATCTGACCGATATTTCGTCCTTCTCCTCTGCTATAAACGTATTAAATAAAATAATACCCTCGTCGGTATTCTCCTTTAAATATATAACTCCTAATTCACCATTTAATACAGAAAGAATTAAATATAACTTTCATACAAACTGGTTAAGGCAACTTCTCATCCCTATTCCCCTGAATTCCCCAACCTTGTTGATCCCCTTAAGGGAAAACTAAATGTAAAACAAATTCATCGACTTTTTCTTTAAAAAACCATTCACATTTTTACGTTTAAGCAGCATTCTCCTTTTTACAGGAAAGAATCATTCCGTCTGAACATTACGATATACATATAGTATCCGAATGATATGGCGAAGGGCGGAGGTTATAGTGAAAACGAGTATTATTGTTCTGACTTATAATCAATTAGCTTTAACAAAACAATGCTTGGAGAGCATATGGAAGCATACGAATAATGACTGTATAGAAGTAATTGTTATAGATAACGGCTCTCATGACGGTACACGTGACTACCTCAAACAGATAACTTCAATTAAAGCGATTTTTAATAAAACGAACGAAGGCTTCGCAAAAGCCTGTAATCAGGGCCTTGAAGCTGCCTCAGGGGACAATATTCTTTTTTTAAACAATGATACTGTTGTAACAAATCAATGGCTGGAGCCAATGATCAAGCTGCTTTATCAGGATGATAAAATCGGCATGGTCGGGCCTGTAAGCAATTATGTCAGCGGTCCGCAGCAAGTTCCCGTTAACTATACAAACGTTGAAGAAATTGAAGATTTTTCTCGTCTTTACTGTTTGCAGCAGCGAGGCAGGTCAAAAGCTGTATTGAGACTGGTCGGATTTTGCCTGCTTGTCAAAAAGAAGGTGTTGGATCAAGTCGGCGGTTTTGATGAACGTTTTGTAGGCGGTTCATTTGAAGATGATGATTTAAGCCTCCGCGTACTGCAAGCGGGGTATCAGCTAAAAATCGCTCTTGATTCGTTTGTCCACCATCACGGTCATGCCACGTTTACAGGCAATCCAGATTTAAGCATCAGTCAATTATACGAAGAAAACCGGCAACGCTTCATCGATAAATGGAAGGTGGATGTAACAACATTCTTTAACTCCCAGCCCCAGCTGACAGCACTTGTGCCAGCGGAAGCCGACTCTATCTTACATATCGGTTGCGGCACGGGAGCTGCGGGGACAGAGCTTTTGAACCGGCAATCCTGTTTATTGTATGGGATTGAAAAGGATGAGTTATTGCAGACCATTGCAAGCCCCTATTACGAACAAGTCATTTCGGCAGATGTGGAAACATGCGGCCTCCCTTACCCTGAGTCCTTTTTCGATGTCATTTTGATCGGTGACCTTTTAAACTGCTCAAAAAATCCCAGACATACAATTGAGACTCTTGCCGTTTATCTAAAGCCTTCTGGCTCGCTGATTTGCAGCATCCCAAATACTGCCTATGCAGATACATTTTTCTCTTTATTATGTGGTGCATCGACGTACACACATTTCATCACACCTCGCAACGTAAATACCCTATTTCCTGAATATCTTTATGACATAAAATCCATCACCTCCCATTCCTCCGATACTGAATCAAACATACAGCTCTTTTTACAAGAACTTCAATTCCTTGCCGGGCAATTTGGTTTGTCTTTGGATCACTTGTCAAAACATGCCCATATTGATTACATGTTTGTCCATGCCATAAAGAAAAAACAGAATAAAACGGAGGTGGCGATGTGATTTCAATCAGTTTATGCATGATTGTAAAAAATGAAGAGGCTGTTATTGGCCGATGCTTAGATTCTGTGCAGGAGATAGCTGATGAGATCAATATTGTGGATACCGGGTCAGTTGACAAGACGAAAGACATTGCTGCTCGCTATACAGACCGAATCTTTGATTTTAAATGGATAGACGATTTTGCGGCAGCCCGAAATTTTTCGTTTCAGCAGGCGACATCCGACTATATCTTATGGCTTGACGCCGACGACGTGTTTACCAAGAAAGATCAAGAGCTGTTATTGGATTTAAAAAGAACGCTTGACCCGGATATAGACGCGGTCTCAATGAAATACCATTTGGCTTTTGATGAAGAAAATAACGTCACATCCAGCTTAAGGAGATACCGGCTCGTAAAACGGGAAAAGAGCTTTAAATGGATCGGCGCGGTTCATGAATACCTAGAAGTATATGGGAAACTTCACCACAGTGATGCAGCGGTTTCTCACCTGCCACTTAGTCATGACGCAGATCGCAACCTCCGAATTTATGAAAAAATGGCCTCGTCAGGAAAGGATTTTTCTCCAAGAGATTTATTTTACTATGCGAACGAGTTGTGTGATCACGGAAAAATGGAGCAAGCGATTGAGTACTATTTACGTTTTTTACAAACGAAGCAGGGATGGGTCGAGGATAATATCAGAGCGTGCAATAAATTAGCAGACTGCTACCATTCACTGGGGCTGAAGGAAAAAGAATTAAGCTGGGTGCTCCACACGCTCGTCTATGGACCGCCTAGAGCAGAAACCTGCTGCAGGCTGGGATACTCTTTTTTAGAAAAAAACGATTTTCAGAGTGCGGTCTATTGGTATGAAAAAGCAATAGAAAACAAAGGAGCAGAAAACCTGGCTTTTCAAAACCGCGCCTGCGCGACCTGGCTTCCCCACCTGCAATTAGCCGTCTGCTACGATAAACTCGGCCAGCATCAGCTTGCCTATCAGCATAATGAATCGGCATTACAATACCGTCCCCATGATTCAAGAATGCTAGCCAACAAAAAATATTTTGAAGATATTCTAAAGATGCAGACCGGCTCCGGGGGTGAACATCATGGAAATCAATAAAAATTCACTTGCTGATTCTATGAAAGAGTATGAGCTAAAAGATAAAGAGTATTACAAAGGCATCAACTGGCAGCTATTTGATCTGATAGAACCGCATGCGAAAACCATTCTTGAAGTCGGATGTGCTGAAGGCTTGTTTGGCGCAGCTGTGAAGGAAAAAACGAATTGCTCCTATTATGGGATCGAGTCTTATCCACCAGCTGCCGAAAAAGCAACACATTATATTGACGAAGTAATAACGGGAGACATTGAAACACTGAAGCTGCCTTTTCAAAAAAACACATTTGATCACATTATCTTCGGTGATGTTCTGGAGCACTTAATAGACCCGTGGGCAGTTTTAGGTAACATCAAGCCTTATGTAAAAGAAACAGGGAGTATCTTGGCAAGCATCCCGAATATCGGACATATCTCGATTTTCGAAAGTCTGCTGTCCGGCAAATGGACGTATATACAGGCAGGGCTGCTCGATAAAACACACTTCCGTTTTTTCACCTTGGAGGAAATGAAAAAGATGTTTCATGAAACAGGCTACAAGATCAGCCAAATCGAGCCTATTGTTTTTACGACTCATTATTATGAAAAAATGATCAGCAAACTTGCTTATGTCAGATCATGCATGGGAATTCACCATGCAGATCTTGAGGAGGAGGCCAGAGCCTATCAATATGTCATAAAGGCAGAGAAAAGATGAATCAGCATACAAACGAAAATTCAATTAGCTTTATTACATGTGTGAATGACGATACCCTTTATGATCTCTGTCTAAGACATCTTCAGTCTCTTTCTGTACCGCCGCATATGAAGGTAGAATTAATCAATATCCGAGACGCAGACAGTATGGCGTCCGGCTACCAGGCGGCAATGGAGGACTCTGACTCAAAATATAAAGTGTATTTACATCAGGACACATTTATCATCAATCGTTCCTTTATTTATGATATTCTCCATGTCTTTCAGCAGAATGATCAGCTTGGCATGATAGGCGTTATAGGAGCTGAAGAAGTGCCGCAAAGCGGGATTTGGTGGGAGGCTTCTAAAAAAGCCGGAAAAGTCATTGAATACCGCAGTACGTACAACTATTTATTATTTGATGAAATTGATGAAACTGTGAAAGCAGTTCAAGCATTAGACGGTTTATTACTGGCGACTCAGTACGATGTTCCATGGCGAAAAGATATTTTTAACGGATGGCATTTATATGATACTTCTCAATGTTTTGAGTTCAGAAAAAAAGGATATATAGTGGGCATCCCTCATCAGAAAGAGCCTTGGGTCTTACATGCATGCGGCAACGAGTTTGATACAGACCAGTATTCTTATTACCTTAAAAAATTTTTGGAGGAATATTCCGAGACATGATAAGGTTTCAATACCACGACAAAGAAACCTACTGTTTAAAAGTAGGTTTCTTGTTTCATATGCTTGAATTTTTTTAAAAAAGTGATTTTTTAATTCTCTATTATTAAGGGAACCTAATAGCATTTATATCTAGGTTTAGTGCGTTGCTGCCACTCACATTACTTACTGTTGTGAAGATTATCCTAATCTCATAAGAAGTCGTGCCTGTGACCGTGGTAGCATCTACATACGTTGTAGCAATTGGAAATCTTGACGTGATTGCAGCGCTGATATTTCTTTGGACGGAGCGTGTATCTACTAATACTCCGTTTCTATAAATTCTGGTTTGAAAAGTAAAGTTTGAGTTAGCTGTCGTTGTAACATCTACAGAAATGGCAAGGTCTAATTTTATTAATTGTCCTGCGACTGTTGGCACACTTAAAGTACCAATCGACGTTTCAGTACCGTTAATAGCAAGCGGAACGGGGCCTGCTATTTCACTGTAAAACAGCTGTGGATTTGCCCCGGTTGAACCGGTTGGTCCTGTTACTCCCGTTGCTCCTGTTGGTCCTGTTGATCCGGTTGATCCAGTAGCTCCGGTTGCTCCAGTTACCCCTGTTGATCCTGTTACCCCTGTTGATCCTGTTACTCCCGTTGATCCGGTTGATCCAGTTACCCCAGTTGCTCCAGTTACCCCAGTTGCTCCAGTTACCCCAGTTGCTCCAGTAGCTCCAGTTACCCCAGTTGCTCCGGTTGCTCCAGTTACCCCAGTTGCTCCGGTTACTCCTGTTGCACCAGTTTCTCCTGTTACTCCTGTTACTCCTGTTACTCCAGTTGCTCCGGTTACTCCGGTTGCTCCCGTTGCACCAGTTACTCCTGTTGATCCTGTTGATCCTGTTGCACCAGTTTCTCCTGTTGGTCCAGTTAATCCTGTTAATCCTGTTACTCCTGTTGCTCCGGTTACTCCCGTTGCACCAGTTGGTCCTGTTGATCCTGTTAATCCTGTTGCTCCTGTTGATCCTGTTGGACCGGTTACTCCTGTTGCTCCTGTTGATCCTGTTGGACCGGTTAATCCTGTTGATCCTGTTGATCCTGTTGATCCTGTTGATCCTGTTGCACCAGTTTCTCCTGTTGGACCGGTTAATCCCGTTGCTCCTGTTGCTCCAGTTGGACCGGTTAATCCTGTTGCGCCAGTTTCTCCTGTTGGACCGGTTACTCCCGTCGCACCAGTTTCTCCTGTTACTCCCGTCGATCCGGTTACACCAGTTGCTCCTGTTAATCCTGTTGCTCCTGTTGATCCAGTTGCTCCTGTTGATCCAGTTGCTCCTGTTGATCCCGTTGGACCAGTTGGTCCTGTTGATCCTGTTAATCCTGTTGCGCCAGTTTCTCCTGTTACTCCCGTCGATCCGGTTACTCCTGTTGATCCTGTTGATCCTGTTGCGCCAGTTTCTCCTATTGGACCGGTTACTCCCGTCGCACCAGTTTCTCCTGTTACTCCCGTCGATCCGGTTACACCAATTGCTCCTGTTGCTCCAGTTACCCCAGTAGCTCCAGTTGCACCAGTTGCACCAGTTACCCCAGTAGCTCCGGTTTCTCCTGTTGATCCTGTTGATCCTGTTGATCCTGTTGCGCCAGTTTCTCCTGTAGCTCCGGTTTCTCCTGTTGCACCAGTTGCTCCAGTTGGACCGGCTACTCCTGTAGCTCCGGTTTCTCCTGTTGATCCTGTTGATCCTGTTGCGCCAGTTTCTCCTGTAGCTCCGGTTTCTCCTGTTGCACCAGTTGCTCCTGTTGGACCAGTTACTCCCGTCGCACCAGTTTCTCCTGTTGGTCCTGTTAATCCTGTTACTCCAGTTGCACCAGTTACCCCAGTAGCTCCGGTTGCTCCTGTTTCTCCTGTTGATCCCGTTGGACCAGTTGGTCCTGTTGATCCTGTTGCGCCAGTTTCTCCTATTGGACCGGTTACTCCCGTCGCACCAGTGGCTCCTGTTACTCCCGTCGATCCGGTTACACCAATTGCTCCTGTTGCTCCAGTTACCCCAGTAGCTCCAGTTGCACCAGTTACCCCAGTAGCTCCGGTTTCTCCTGTTGATCCTGTTGATCCTGTTGATCCAGTTTCTCCTGTTGGACCAGTTGGTCCTGTTGGTCCTGTTGGTCCTGTTAATCCTGTTACTCCTGTTACTCCTGTTGCACCAGTTACTCCGGTTGCCCCAGTTACTCCCGTCGCACCAGTTTCTCCTGTTGGTCCAGTTACTCCGGTTACACCAGTTTCTCCTGTTGGACCAGTTGGTCCTGTTGATCCTGTTGCTCCAGTTTCTCCTGTTGGACCGGTTAATCCTGTTGATCCTGTTGCTCCAGTTAATCCTGTTACTCCTGTAGCTCCGGTTTCTCCTGTTAATCCTGTTACTCCAGTTGCTCCTGTTGCTCCAGTTGGACCGGTTACTCCGGTTGCTCCCGTTGCACCAGTTACTCCGGTTGCTCCTGTTTCTCCAGTTGCACCAGTTTCTCCTGTTGGTCCAGTTAATCCTGTTACTCCTGTTGCTCCGGTTACTCCCGTTGCACCAGTTGGTCCTGTTGATCCTGTTAATCCTGTTGCGCCAGTTTCTCCTGTTGGACCGGTTAATCCTGTTGCTCCTGTTGATCCTGTTGATCCAGTTACCCCAGTAGCTCCAGTTGCACCAGTTGCACCAGTTACCCCAGTAGCTCCGGTTTCTCCTGTTGCACCAGTTGCTCCAGTTGGACCGGCTACTCCTGTAGCTCCGGTTTCTCCTGTTGATCCAGTTGGACCGGCTACTCCTGTAGCTCCTGTAGCTCCTGTAGCTCCGGTTTCTCCTGTTGATCCTGTTGATCCCGTTGGACCAGTTGGTCCTGTTGCTCCTGTTGCGCCAGTTTCTCCTGTTGGACCGGTTAATCCTGTTGCTCCTGTTGATCCTGTTGGACCGGTTACTCCTGTTGCTCCTGTTGATCCTGTTGCGCCAGTTTCTCCTATTGGACCGGTTACTCCCGTCGCACCAGTTTCTCCTGTTACTCCCGTCGATCCGGTTACACCAATTGCTCCTGTTGCTCCAGTTACCCCAGTAGCTCCAGTTGCACCAGTTGCACCAGTTACCCCAGTAGCTCCGGTTTCTCCTGTTGATCCTGTTGATCCTGTTGCGCCAGTTTCTCCTGTAGCTCCGGTTTCTCCTGTTGCACCAGTTGCTCCAGTTGGACCGGCTACTCCTGTAGCTCCGGTTTCTCCTGTTGATCCTGTTGATCCTGTTGCGCCAGTTTCTCCTGTAGCTCCGGTTACTCCTGTTGCACCAGTTGCTCCTGTTGGACCAGTTACTCCCGTCGCACCAGTTTCTCCTGTTGGTCCTGTTAATCCTGTTAATCCTGTTACTCCAGTGGCTCCAGTTACTCCGGTTGCCCCAGTTACTCCCGTCGCACCAGTTTCTCCTGTTGGTCCTGTTAATCCTGCTACTCCAGTTGCACCAGTTACTCCGGTTGCCCCAGTTACTCCCGTCGCACCAGTTTCTCCTGTTGGACCAGTTGGTCCTGTTGGCCCTGTTGCTCCTGTTAATCCTGTTAATCCTGTTACTCCAGTGGCTCCAGTTACTCCGGTTGCCCCAGTCACTCCCGTCGCACCAGTTTCTCCTGTTGGTCCTGTTAATCCTGCTACTCCAGTTGCACCAGTTTCTCCTGTTGGTCCAGTTACTCCGGTTACACCAGTTTCTCCTGTTGGACCAGTTGGTCCTGTTGATCCTGTTGGACCGGTTAATCCTGTTGATCCGGTTGCTCCAGTTTCTCCTGTTGGACCGGTTACTCCCGTCGATCCGGTTACACCAGTTGCTCCTGTTTCTCCTGTTGCACCAGTGGCTCCTGTTGCTCCTGTTGCACCAGTGGCTCCTGTTGCACCAGTTACCCCAGTAGCTCCTGTTGCTCCTGTTTCTCCAGTTGCTCCTGTTGATCCTGTTGATCCTGTTGCACCAGTTTCTCCTGTTGGACCGGTTACTCCCGTTGCACCAGTTGGTCCTGTTGATCCTGTTAATCCTGTTGCGCCAGTTTCTCCTGTTGGACCGGTTACTCCGGTTGCTCCTGTTGATCCTGTTGATCCTGTTGCTCCAGTGGCTCCGGTTGCTCCCGTTAATCCTGTTACTCCTGTTGCTCCGGTTACTCCCGTCGCACCAGTTTCTCCTGTTACTCCCGTCGATCCGGTTACACCAGTTGCTCCTGTTGCTCCAGTTAATCCTGTTACTCCTGTAGCTCCGGTTTCTCCCGTTGGACCGGTTACTCCCGTTGCACCAGTTGCTCCGGTTGCTCCAGTTAATCCTGTTGCTCCAGTTTCTCCAGTTGGACCGGTTACTCCTGTTGCTCCGGTTGCTCCTGTTGCTCCAGTTGGACCGGTTACTCCCGTCGCACCAGTTTCTCCTGTTACTCCCGTCGATCCGGTTACACCAGTTGCTCCTGTTGCTCCAGTTGGACCGGTTACTCCCGTCGCACCAGTTTCTCCTGTTACTCCCGTCGATCCGGTTACACCAGTTGCTCCTGTTGTACCAGTTGCTCCGGTTGCTCCTGTTGCTCCTGTTTCTCCTGTTGCACCTGTTACTCCAGTTGGTCCTGTTAATCCTGTTAATCCAGTGGCTCCGGTTGGTCCTGTTGATCCTGTTGATCCTGTTGATCCTGTTGATCCTGTTGGACCGGTTGGTCCTGTATCTCCAGTTGCACCAGTTACTCCTGTAGCTCCTGTTGCTCCGGTTGCTCCGGTTGGACCGGTTACTCCGGTTGATCCAGTTTCTCCTGTTTCTCCTGTTTCTCCTGTTGCTCCCGTTGATCCGGTTGGTCCAGTTGATCCTGTTACTCCTGTTACTCCTGTTGCTCCGGTTGGTCCCGTTGATCCGGTTGCTCCGGTCGCGCCAGTTTCTCCGGTTGACCCAGTCACTCCTGTTAATCCTGTTAATCCAGTGGCTCCGGTTACTCCCGTTGCACCAGTTGGTCCTGTTAATCCTGTTAATCCAGTGGCTCCGGTTGGTCCTGTTGATCCTGTTGATCCGGTTGCACCAGTTGCACCAATTGCTCCCGTCGCACCAGTTGCCCCTGTTACTCCCGTTACTCCAGTTGGACCGGTTGCGCCTGTTGCTCCCGTTGCACCTGTTGGTCCAGTCGGTCCAATTCCCCCAGCAGACTCTATTAAAGAAACATCATCAATTAGAACAGACCCAAAAGTAGTTTTGCTTATTACCACTACTGCGTTTACTGCTTCAGCGGGGGTTTCAATTGTTCTATATATTTCATTCCATGTATTAAATGAGACATTTGGCAAATTTCCGGAAGCAATGATAATTTCCTGTCCGCCTTCAATCTCTTCGCCTTCACTGTTAACAAATAAAATTTGTATAGTTACTTGGGGACTTGAATTGTTTCCAATTCTCCCAAGCGAAACGATGAATATCAGAGATTGTCCAGAAACGACAGGCACGATCTGCCCTAAAAAAGCATACGGCTGGTTACTGAAAAACTGTGCGGAATATCTTCCAGAATGGGCAAAAGTATTAATAACGGACGTATTTGCAGAAGCCCAGCCCGTCAGATTGCCTGTTTCAAAACCTCCATTTACAATCACATCATTCACTCAACTTCATTCCCTGCCTTTTTGAATAGTTCCAGCTATTATATGCAGGAAAAATGCCATCGGTCTTTCACTTCGCTAGCTGAAATAAAAAAAAGATGAATGCCCCGAATCACTTTTTCTCCCAGACACTGTAAAGACCGGTACATGGAACCTGAAAAGAAGAAGCAGTAAATTAGCTTCTTAGACGTCCGAGAGAATGAAGTTTGGACTTGATTTAAAGACAGAAAAAGCTTTTCGGGAATTTGCAATGCGATTGAGGATTTCACATATCCTAGATTGAGAAGCGGACGCTAATGAAGAAGTTTTATCAGACTAAGAAAGAGCAACTCAAAGTCAAAAAAACGTTTTATAAAAGCTGCTGGCAAGGGTACCAACAGCTTAGCTACTATTATCACAAGATTGCTATTTTATTTATTTAATTAAAGTTGCGCCTAACAAATCTTTGCTTGTCCCATTTCTTATATATTGGTGACTAGGAGATATCATAGTTCTTTCCCCTATTAAACGGGACATTAAGGTTTTCTCTCTGGATTATCAAATGGATATAATTTTAAGTATAGACATAGTTATCACTAAACCTGAAAACAAATACTTAAACATTCATTTGGATTTTTAAATCTTTTGCAAGCGTTTTGGAGCCTAATAGCCCTTTTAAATATTTCAATTCCTTTGACCAATTCACTTTTTTTTCCTCTTAAGATATTTATTCAATTCTTTCATCGTTTTCTTTTGTTCAGACATATGAATTTTGATTTTGTG
The DNA here is from genome assembly GCF_037963565.1 of Bacillus sp. PS95. Classification (NCBI taxonomy): domain Bacteria; kingdom Bacillati; phylum Bacillota; class Bacilli; order Caryophanales; family Bacillaceae; genus Bacillus; species Bacillus sp. PS95. Next base: position 1,920,981 of record NZ_CP150160.1, on the reverse strand, counting down.
TAATCGTTAGCCAGCTCATGTTTTAAAAATGACTCTTCTATGTAATTATCTTACATCTTTGCATCTACAAGTTAATGATGCTTAAGAAAGCAATTTCCATGTCAATCCGATTGATACATTGATCTGTAATGCCGGCATGATCATGATAAAATGCTTTAATGTTGTCTGCACCCTTCCCGGAAAACTCGCTGTCACCCAAGTCAGCTAATTCTTAAACGCTTTTCTTAGCTTCATCAGTTGATTGAAAGCGCTTTGCGGCCTTCTTTTTTATTTCTCGAATTGTTTGTATTCTTCATCACAGACTATTGCAGGTTGATAGTAATTAATTGCTATTTGTGAACGGTATTCTTTTTCAAAACATCTCTCAGCTGTAAAATCATTTAGCACATCTCCATCTATGTCTCTACAAACTTTGATGCTGAGATTTGGTTTATCCTGAGCTTCAAAAACACCTGCATACTTATTCTGCAGCTTTTTCGATACTACTTCCCCCAGGCTCTCCAACTCAAATATCATTTGTTTTAATTCTAGATTAAAATCCTTTTCTGGAATCTGTATATAATCTTCATCGCTTGGACTTTGATTTTTCTGTTTCTTGAGTAATTGACTAAAAGCTTTCCACACAGTATTGTCCTCCTATGATAGCTTCTTTAGACGTGCCTCTATTGAAATGGACATTTGGTGATCAACTTCACGAAATGACTCAGCAAATGTTTCAATTCCGGTATCCTAGAAACATGGCGTTCGATAATCATGCCCACGGAAGCCCCAGCTGTGTGGACCAGTTGCAAGCATAAACATTCTGCGATTCATTACCGGCCTTGTCAAAGGGATGCTAAATAAAAAAAGAACCTTTATTTTACCATTGGCTTACTTTTGAAAATTTATAAATTATTATTATATTGAACAGTGTTGGTATGATGTATATAAGACCAGTTCCAAGTAGACCTATTATTGAACTAATAATTAATAATATGCTGAAGGCTATTTTATTATTTGTCTGGATTGAAGCAAGCATGGTTATAATTCCCGCCAAAGCACCTAAAAACCATAAATTCCCCAAAGTGTAAGAGTCATCTATAACCGCAAACAGTTGAGCCAGTACAGAAAAAACCGCTCCTAATCCCCCGGAGAAGATAGTCAATTTTTTCATAGAAATCTCCTTTTTGAAAATTGATTTAGATTTCATCGTAATTATTGATTTATTTGGTTATGATGTCAATGATAAACATCTACCTTACTCATCTTATTATTGCTGGTAGAAGTATTGAACAATGGAATTATCATAGAGTTTGTCGAATTATTTATGCGTATTGCTTTCCTTAAGCATAGAATTATTTTCCTAATTGAAAATTTAGTACATAGACTTATTAGTGACATAGATAAAAGTGACCCTGCTTTTTAGCAGTGCCGCTCCATGATTTATTACCTATTAACATAAAAAATCCCTTAACACCAATAGGCCAAGGGGTTGAAAGATTAATACTGAGACATATACTGTTCGCGTTCTAAAGAATATACTTGCGTGCGGAACATGATTCTTTAGATAATATACATAATGTATAACAATGAAAACCCTTATTTATCACGCGTTTCAGTAAGTTCATTCGTATAAAATTGTAATACAGTATGTATGATTAGTTATATTTTTCGGTCAAATTTTGGTCTTGATTTTGGTCATAAACTTAGAATATATCTTAACTTTAGTGACCATCAGATCAATTGTTCCTCTAGGGTTTAGAATACAACCCATTTATAACTAAATCCTATTACGTCAGGCTTTTTGCAAGGCATCATTATATGTCTATTTGAACTGGTTTGCAATGGTTTATAAAAAAGTGTGGGCAAACCGTGGGCAATATGGGCATTTCTCTTCTGTTATAATTAATGTATGAACTTGATAAGGGAGTAACCATTTTGAGTCTTTACAAAGCCGCGGATTTTTATATACTTTAGCACGCATCTTGGGTAATGTGCAAGCCGCAATAAAAGGAACGCTCGGGAAAAGAATTGCTCGCCGTGCTGCTGGTAAAGCCACTAACAAATTATTGAGAAAAATTATTAAGTAGGCTTGTAACATGAATGATTTTGAACGTAAGTTATATCGGATCATATCGTTAACATGCGTTTATATGGAAAGAACCCGACTTTGCCAGAATTAAAAAGAAAGACCGGATAAAGTGAACAGGAAATACGTGAGACTACAAAAAGCTTAATTCGTTAAGGTGCTCTTTCTTGGGATAAAGAAAAGAAATTATGGATTATTTAAAGCCCGCCTTATGAGACGGGCTTTTCGGGCGAGGTTATTACCTTTACACTTTCTTCACGCCTCCGTAAACACTTCCTTTTGCAGTAGACCCTATAAACGCCTCAACAAGAGCTGAGTTTAAAACGATGCCGGCCCATTTAAAACCTACAATGGATTCAACATATATACGTGAATAAACCTCTCTATAGGCATATCCTCCATGGCTGGCGTCCCGGTCTTGTCCTAATACCCTAGGAGAGATTGCCAAAGCTGTCCCCATCGGGTGGCGCTGATAGTCGCCATCTTTATAAGTAGCCCAAACTTTTTTGCCGTCATATTTAAATCTTCCTTCGGCCCAAAGTGTGAAGAGCTTCGGTCCACCAAGTCCATAAGCAATACCAGTGGTCCTTTCTGTTTTTGTAGTGCCTTGGACGCTTGCATCAGAGTCTGGAGAGTCAGTTAAAGTTTTTTGCTCAAGTATCTGGATATCCCCCAGATCACCTAGATAAACCTTAACCGTACTGTTTTGTGTTTCAAAAGTAAGCACATCCCCATAGGATTTGCTTTTTTCTTGTTCAGCCATAAAGCTGTTCATATTGAAAGCTTTACCGTTGAATTTTTCTAGTTCTGATTTCATTTCTGGGAAAACATCATAAAGCGATATGTCTGGATTGCTAAATGCTTTAGGTGCTGGATTGTTTTTGTAGTGATTCGAAATTACTTTTTCGATTTTTTCCAAAAAAGAGTTTTTGGGTAGATTTTCTAGGCTAGATTTCAACAAAGGAACTGTTTTTTCAACGTAATTTCTAATGTCAGTAATATCTTGCTGTGACTTTTGTTTAGGTGCTGCGCTCGCTGCTTCACCGAAGATACTAAATACCAAAGAGAAAGTCAGGCAAAAAAGCAATATCTTTTTCACGATAATCTCCTCCTGTTTATCAGTCACCTCGCCCTCTTATATACATTTCTTTACAATTTTACTTTTTCCTCCCACTGTTTTTTCGGGTATAATGATATATCAGATAAACAATCAGAAAGACTAATGCAGCTACGGCAATATAGTATAACGGCATCGCCAAAAATGGAGCAAAATTCGCTATGACCGCCAATATAATGATGGCTATTCCGTACAAACTTATAAAGCGAAGTAAAGCCATATTATCCCCCCTTACTATTTCCATCATTGTAACAAAAAAAGTCAGCTACTAAAGGGCTATTTTTGATACGTAATGTCACAATTAGCAAGGGAGGATTATTATATTATTTTAATAGTGCTTCAAGTTTTGCTTTCGTTTTCGGACCATAAATGCCGTCAGCAGTCAGACTGTTTACTGGCTGGAAACGTTTGACTGCATTTGCTGTTTTCGGGACATACACGCCATCAATACCGTTATTCTTCGCCCCTTTTATCCAGGTAGAAATAAAGCGCAGCCAGCGCTTTTTGAATCTGCCTTACGTCATCCCCTTTGAGCTCCCAGCAAAGGTCCTTTCGTGTGTTTAAACTGGGTCATCCAATAAAGAAACCGGCGGGCTTTTTCATCATCAAACACATAAGGAAACTCCCTTGTGCCTTCCCGACTCACATCATTTAAAAAACGCTCGCAGGCCCAAATGTGTTTTTCACACGCCACAATCTCACCCGATATCACATCGCGCGAGTAATCAATGAGAAATTGTTTGATTGTCTTCATACGTTTCTAAACTCCTTCTCCGCAGCCGTCTTTTCCCGCTCTTCCTGGGTACGGGTGATAGCAAGTTTTGCCCGGGCAGACGGTGTAAGGCCAAAGTCATTCGCTGCTGATTTCATTTGATCAAAATAATTCTTTTGCCGCTTTAATAACGGATGCTCTTCACCAACAAGCTTTATTGGTTTGCCGTCTTCGTCTTTTCCTTCCGTATGGACCATGATCCCGTCTTCTTCGATAATTTTAGAAATTGATACATACTGCGAATAGGCATTACAATAGGCAGCCAACATGCTGATGTCCGCTTCCGTGATGATTTCAACTTCTGTTAATAGAGCAGCAACCCGTTTGAATTCTTTTTTCCCGACCTTATCCAACCACGTTGGCGGTTTTATATTATCGGATCGCATTTTCATTTTCTTCTCGTGCTCAGCCCGGGCGGCCAGCTCTTCCGTATTCTTTTTATTTGGGTTGCCCTGTATCAATTGAAGCGTCGCGGATTTTGCAGGCCTCGGCATGTTCTCACCTCATTTCACATCAAAAAAATTGCATTTTTTGCTTGTTTTTTTCACCAATCGTGATACGATGGAAGTAATAACAAAACCAGTCGTACCAAGCCCTCTCGGCAATTTCGCCGGGAGGGTAATTTGTTTTTCCGGAACTTTGAAAAGCGGTGTTTGTTTGCAGAAGAGGGGGCGCCGTTCTCCAAACGTTTCCTTTCCAGAGATTTGGATAGGGGGGGAGTGTCACTTGCCCTTGCTGCCATGAACCTTGTTGTGACAGGCATTACACAGGCTGACAAGGTTGTCCAAATCTAATCTTTTCGCCCAATCTTCTTTTACTTCCACTATGTGATGCACCATGTCAGCCGGAGTGAAGCAATGATCTTTCAATCAATGCCGACAAAGATAATTGTCTCGTATCAATGCAAGTTGTCTTGTTCGTTTCCAATCTATTGATTTATAAAAACTTGTTATTGTTTTATTTCTTGAATATTTGTTGTAATGTTTCGTTTCTTCTTGTTGCTGTGTCTGGTGTGTATCACAGTACCGACCACGGGTGAGGCTGGGGCACCCAGGGGCAGCGCATACTCTTAGGGGCTTAAGGGGCATACCCTTCACCTCGCTCATTCCTATTGTAAAAGTTCTCTTACCACAACAACTTTGGTTCTATAGTTTCTCCGCTCTCATCACTCTTCTTAATTCCTAAACTCTCATAAGAGTGATGAAGTAATCCTTTAACTCTGCTGTATGGATGCATTTCGCTTATACGTGCAATACGCTCAACTGCTAATAGGTTATGCTTACCATAGTCACCAAGGTCCCCGAAGCCTCTACGATATCAGCATCCTGCCAAGGGCAACCTGAGACACGTAGTTGGCACAAACCCTAATGTACATTGCTGTAGTTATATTGTGCTTTATGGCAGTGTTTTAAGCTAGTAAGTGTAAATCCCTTTCAGGTAGCATGATGACCTCCTATTTAAAAAAAGCGCCCTCCCGATTGGGAAAGCGCCTGTCGATTTATTACCTATTACCATAATACATTACTGAAAGCAAAATGTTGTGCCCTTATCATGCCAAGTTTGTGCCAAAATCTATTCATTATAGTCTTTGGCCATTTTACCGGGCATTTCATATTTTATTCTTAATAAAAATTCTAAAAAAGTTAAAACATCATGTGCTGTTTTACTATCTATTGATGGAATTTCGTGAGTAGCTGTGTTTCCCGCTTTTCTAATAACATCAACCCACCCTCTACCATCTTTAGGTATAGTTCCTATGTCTTCGAGGTAATCAACATATTCTATAAATCTTTTACCCTCTTTAGCACCTGAATCCACAGCAACATTCATTAATATCTTCCTGGATAATAACACTACTGCAGTATATGCTTGATTATTAATACAAATTTTTATTTCGTTATAAATACTCTCAATATCTATAGGAAGATAATCTATTTTCTCCTTATAACTTGGGTGAGGATACTGAATTACTCCACCAACATCATCAGATTTTAAATAAGTAGGATTATTACAATTAGGACATATCACAATTCTTCCTAAAGGCTTACCCAAAGCTCGCTCACATAAATAGCCCATACTTGGCGCAACTAACGAATCACAGTATGCACAAGTGTATCTTTGATTCGACATCTTATAAGTATTTGCCCAGCTACCATATACCATTTTATTCTCCTTTTTTCTCTTAACTATTGGCATAGCCACATAATCCACGAATTACACGTATGTTATTGTGTCCAATTCCCAGAACCCCTGCCATTACTATATTCAAGTTATACTGCTAAAAATAAGTTTGAACACTTTTTCAATATGGTTTATTCAAAAAAAGTTCATCCGTTTTTAAAATTAGATGAACTACTTGATTCTTTCATTACTTATCTTTTTTTTGCCGCAACCTTATGCCACCTACACATCATATATTTCTTTATATAAAATATATTCATCTAGTGGAATAAGCCTAATTGATGTTTTATCGTTATCATCAAGATACTCTAGTTTTTTACAAACTTGCTCATAATTATCGATACCACAAGAAGAAAATGATACTCTAAGATTTTCATAAGGGATTTTGACATTCAGTAATGTAATATTCCCTTTACCTAATTCAAATTCTAATTTTCCGTATTGGCCTTGTTTAACAAGTTGTTTTAGATATTTAGCTTCAAGATCAAAGAAATTAGAATCTTTTATTTTTTGCGAAAAGGTTTTTGATACTGAACAAATAGCTTCTAGTCTTAAAATATTTTCAATATCATCCTTACTAAGCTCATTTAAAATAAATTCAACATTTAAATTCCTTTCAAGTTCGATAAGCCTTTCTAGAGTTTTTATTTTATATGTCAAATCATCAATGCTTTCTATTACACCAATCTTGCCAGCATTAAAAACAAAGTAATTGATGTTATTTTCGAGGTCTTTAAGCACAAATTGTGCATCTTCCTCTTTTTTGTAAGATTGGTCCACAAAGTTTAAATAAAGCAGGTTGGCCTCTATATTTCTCTTGAATTCTTCTTTAATTTTAATATTTATTTTGGTCTTCAAACCCTCCTTATAAATTTTTATTCCAAAATAGACCTTAGTGTTCTTTTGCCAGCGATTATCTAAAACAATATACTTACTATTATCCTCTGTCATACTCACTTCCAAATATTCAAATATAACCGATTCCATATCTCCTTGTTTCTTAAAATATTTTACTTTATATGTTTTGGGAACTTCAGTAGGTGCTATATACCACTTATTTGCTGAAATAAATTTATCAATCATTGGTGTATCAACTTCATGTTCGCCTATAATTGCTTGTAAAGACTTCATTTCAATTTCAATCGACTCTCTTTTTAAATAAGCATCATAAAGCAGATCCTCTAGTTTACTAAATCCTTTCATATTAGCACCCGGAATAATAATTTTCCCTTGCAATTTTAAAGGCAGACTTTTAGCAATTTCATTGGATCTGGGTATGTGTTCAACTAGCACACTGTCAGCATAATTAGTAATTTTATATTTATAGTTAGGATAAAACGGATGAAGCTTACCAAACTCATCTTTTACATCTTCAATAATATGAATTATGCTTTCAAATTGGCATTGTTTTGCTAGGACTTTAACATGCTCTCTAGCTGACAAATTTACATAAGTGATATTAGAGTTCTGGATTGCAACGTTATTATTCCCTTCTTGGTTTATCGAGTTTCTACTCTTTACCATTTTTATTTTGTTCCCCTATTTGAATATTGTTACCAACAATTGCATTATTAGAATTTCCGGTTTGATTTACAGCATTTTCACCTCTTGCTTTATTGTTTGATCTAATTTTAGATAATGTAAAAGTTACTGCAGCGCCTGCTGCCAAAAGACCAATTACAGCTAAGATTATTTTTTCTAGATCCACTTATCATCATCCTCTTTATTTTTATATTGTTCAATAGACATAAATCCTACCTAATTATACAATATTTGAATGCTCTTTTTTAGCATTATCTTGATAAAATTTAAAAGACTCATCTTAGGACAAGCCTTAAAAACAAAACAAGTTAATTTAAAAACTCTTTTTTTTATAAACCTCTTCCCTTAGAGCAAACGCCAACCTATACAGCGCTTTTGCTTTAACACGATAATAGCTGCGCGCGCTTAGGTCCATTTCACCATACACTTCATAATCATACATTTCTTCCGGCTGCATATAGAGCATGACAATGATCTGCCGTTCTCTTTGAGCAAGCCGGTTAACAGCCCTTGCTCAGATTGATGAAGAAGCCACTAAAGCAAAAGCAGAGAAGCTACTTGATCAATACCGGCTATATCTCTTACAGGTGCCAGATGATTTTTTACCAAAGGTTACACCAACTTATAGAGCATTGTTCCGCCGAGCATTACGAATGAATTTCATTCGCAGGTTTAATGTCATTTGATTCATATTTAACCTCCTGATTCTTCAAAATAAAAAGGACACCGAACAAACAGCGCTAATGCTGTAGGTTCAGTGTCCGCAGGCTTTCCGTCTTGGACTTAATTTTTATAGACTTTTATCGGCTTTTTATATAAGTCTTCTAATTTCACTACCATAGTTTTTGTGCATAATCTAGGGTCATATTTATCTCCCAATAAAATGACTTCCTTACTTATTGGATGTAATATGAACCACTCATTTTTATCTTCATCTTCTATAAAAACATGTTTCTCGTATGTTAAATTAATCGACTTAAATACAATACCTGTTATAACAGGAATCGCAGTACAAGTTATAAAAAACATCAATATAGCAGCAGTTAACATATCAAATTCTTTGAATTGAGGAAAAGCGAGCAATAAATATACCTGAATGTAGAAAATGAATAAAAGCAACAAATATAAACAAACCATAAAAATTTTAAAAAAACCATTAGATTTTATCTTATACATTTTATGCTCAGGGTTTCTTATTTCATTTAAAGATACAAGGACAATAATTATTATCCCTATTATGACTTCAGCTGTAACAGACCAGTTTCTATTATAATCCCAATTGAGTTTTTCTCTTAATGTCTCCCCTAAGGAGGCAAAAATAACCATCCAGGCTAATGTATAAAAAATGTACTTGCATAATTTAACAATGAACATTTTTTCCTTAGAGAACAGCTTTTGTTCAAAAACAACTGAAGAAAACATAGTAATAGGCTGAAAAACCTTAAAAAGATTCGCAGCAATGAATATACTTGTAATAACGATAGTAGGCACTCCAAAGGAGGCCAAAAGCGTTTTAAAGCTATCTACTAAATTCATCAATTAACACCTTCTTTTTCTTTATCATCCTATTTTATCAATTTACAATCTCCCCCTCAACGTGCTAACCCCACATATCAATCTGTTGTCAGTAGGGAGTTCTTTAGTAAAAAAAAGAACACCGAAACAAACAGCGTTATAGCTGTAGGCTCAGTGTCCGCAGGCTTTCCGTCTTGGACATAATTTAAACTTTTCTCTTTATCTTCTTTCTACTATCAAGTTTAACTTCTTTCTCTAATAAATATCCTTGTAAAATTAGCTCAAGTTCCTTATATGCTTTTTTTTCACTAAAAATATTTAAAGAAGGTAGTGCTTTAAATGATGCTGCTCCAATAAACCATAACATACCTGTAATAACTCCAAGGGCTAATAAAAAGCTCTTAAAATCTCCTAGATTGGCTGTGTTATCATTAATACTTGTTGTAAAGCCTATCCCAAAAATACTAACAGGTATAGCTACTACAATAGATGGTATAACAACTTTAAGAAATGAACCAATTGAATATAACTCAAGATTGGAGTTTTTCGAAATTATATAAGGTAAAATGCGTTGTTCAATAACTTTATCATTATATTTTTTTCTGTTTAAATGTTTTTTTATGGCCCTATATGAAAGTGAATAATATAAATCACCAATCTCCCATTCAGGGTCAACCAACATTGCGTATTTCCTTAAAGTAATCGCAATTATCGCCATAATTGGAAAGATTGAAAGGCTTATAGTGAATATAATAGCGTTAGACTTTGAGATATTTAATATAGCAGTTAATTCTTCAAATAAATAATATAAATTTTTAAATAAAAATTCCCTTCCGATTAGAAAGTAAGCTATTATACCAACAACCCCCAGAAAGAAGAAAAGCCTCTTTTTCCTTCGGTCTTCTTTAGATTTTAAAAAAGATGATATCCAAAACACATTTTTGAAACTCTTAGCACGTTTTATCTCTAGTGCCATCTTAAATATTTCTTTATCTATATTCATATTATCCCTCCTCCAACTAATCTTACGATCTGAATGGAAGATAGTTTCAATAATTCCCAACCAAATTAGATTTCAATATTCAATCCCCAAATCTCTTGTTTCCTTCCTTAACCCGCTGCTCGTATGCCAACAAATAAGCGTTCATTTTATCCTTAAATCTTTCCTGTAAATAAAAATTTAGCGCCTGTTCCGGATCCTGCAGGTTTATGGTTTTCTTCTCATAAACCAAAAACTCTATCAGCAGAATGAGAGAATAATAATTATGCCGCAGCGCTTCTCGATACCAATCTCTAACTTTCAAACCTGCGCTCCAAATTTAAGAACAATCCATATTCTTTAATGAACGCCAATGAGACAGTACCAACAGGACCGTTTCTCTGTTTAGCAATAATGATTTCAATTATGTTTTTACTTTCGCTTTCCTTGTCATAATAATCGTCCCGATAAAGAAACCCAATGACATCCGCGTCCTGCTCAATTTGCCCTGATTCCCTAATATCAGACATCATCGGGCGCTTATCCTGCCGCTGTTCAACGCCCCTTGAAAGCTGACTAAGAGCAATCACACAAATGTCTAACTCTCGAGCCATATGCTTGAGCATACGGCTTATTTCGCCTATTTCCTGTGTTCTGTTCCCCCTGTGCTTTGCTGAACCTGTAATCAGTTGCAAATAATCAATAATGATCAAGATATCCTTGCCCGCATACTCCCGTTTCATTTTCCTTGCCTTTGACCATATCTCATTTACTGTGACGCCCGGGCGGTCAAATATTCTTAGATCAGCGGAACCGAGAATATCATTTGCTTGTGAAAGCTTGTTCCAATCATTAGCTGTCAAATTTCCTGTTCTCATTGCATCTGCATTGATATTTCCGAGAATGGACGCCATTCTTTTTAAGAGCTGCTTACGTGACATTTCAAGAGAGAAAATACCTACTGCACCGCCGCTATATTGATTTACTGAACTACCCATAGAATTTGCCGCAACGTTTAAGCAAAAAGCAGTTTTCCCGACAGACGGCCGAGCGGCAACGATAACCAATTCTTATATGAACCACCAAAATTATCCACACAACAATGCGAAATGCAATGGAGAAAGCAGCAATATTAGGAAAGCTCAAAAAAATCCTTGTTATGGTATCGAGATTAAAACAAATAAAAAATGAGAATACTATATGGAGTTTATCAATTGCGATGACATACCTCTTTTTTTACGTGTAGCATATGAATATGGTTATATGTACTATATTTTCTTTAAAACACTCGGAAATACTGGCATGCACAAAGGCGAGACTGCTGCTTTACAGTGGTCAGATATTGATTTAAAAAATAAAACCAGCTCAATTTCTAAAACTCTAGATTTTAAAGCAGCTTCAAAAGATGAATTATTTGGCGACCCTAAGACTTATACATCCAGGCGTATTATTACTATTGATCAAAGGTTGGTAAATGAACTTCACGAACTTAGAAAACGACAAAACAAAGATAAACTTCAGCTTAACGGGATCTATCACCATGACCTTAACTTAGTCTTCACTCGCAAAGATGGTTCACATTATAATGCTTTTGTCCGTATACTAAATAAAGCTGGTCTAGAAACTCCCTATTCACGCCCTTCATGACACACATGCTGTTTTGTTCCTTGAGTCAGGTGCTTCAATGAAATATGTAGAAGAACGACTGGGTCATAAAAGTATTCAAGTTACGTCAGATATTTACTCACATATCAGCAAAAAGATTGATAGGGATTCAATGAATAAGTACGAAAATTATATCTCCACTATTATGGAGTAATTTTTTATTGTTTTTTTGTGGGTGTTTTGTGGGCGCTCTATGATTTATATTAAGTTATCAAAATTGTTAACCAATCAAAAAATCCCCTGACACCACTAGTGCCAAGGGATTGAGAGATTAATACTGAGACATATACTGTTCGCGCTCCCAAGGATGAACTTGTGTGCGGAACATATCCCATTCGATTTCTTTTGCTTCGATGAAGTGTTCGAATAGGTGCTCGCCCAGCGCTTTGACCATAACTTCGTTTGATTTGAATTCTTCTAGCGCTTCCGCAAGTGTTGCTGGAAGGTCAACGATTCCGTTTTCCATGCGCTCTTCTTTGCTCATCACATAGATGTTGCGGTCGATTGGAGCCGGCGCTTCCAGTTTGTTTTTGATTCCGTCTAATCCTGCAGCAAGCAATACGCTAAGTGCAAGGTATGGGTTTGCAGCTGGGTCTACGCTGCGTACTTCAACACGTGTGCTGATGCCGCGAGAAGCCGGGATACGGATAAGCGGGCTTCTGTTTTGCGCGCTCCATGCTACATAGCAAGGTGCTTCATAGCCAGGAACAAGACGTTTGTAAGAGTTTACTGTCGGGTTTGTTACTGCTGTAAAGCTTGTTGCGTGCTTCACGATACCTGCAATGAAGTGTTTCGCTGTTTCACTTAACTGAAGATCTGCGTTTTCGTCAAAGAATGCGTTAACACCATTTTTGAAGAGTGATAGATTGCAGTGCATACCTGAACCGTTCACACCGAACAATGGTTTTGGCATAAATGTCGCATGCAGGCCGTGTTTGCGGGCAATTGTTTTGACAACTAGTTTAAATGTTTGGATGTCATCACAAGAGCGGACTGCTCCAGCATATTTAAAGTCGATTTCATGCTGACCAGGTGCTACTTCGTGGTGAGACGCTTCGATTTCAAAGCCCATCTCTTCAAGCTCAAGTACGATATCGCGGCGGCAGTTTTCTCCTAAATCAGTTGGAGCTAAGTCGAAATATCCGCCTTTGTCGTTTAGTTCAAGCGTTGGCTCGCCTTTTTCGTCCAATTTGAATAAGAAGAATTCAGGCTCAGGTCCAAGGTTAAAATCACTGAAGCCGAGGTCTTCCATTTCTTTCAGAATCCGTTTTAAGTTGTTTCGCGGGTCACCTTCGAAAGGTGTGCCATCCGGATTATAAATATCACAGATGAAACGTGCTACTTTACCTTTTTCAGCTGTCCATGGGAAGATAACAAATGTATTTAGATCTGGATACAGGTACATGTCTGACTCCTCGATACGAACGAATCCCTCAATAGAAGAACCGTCAAACATGACTTTATTATCAAGCGCTTTTCCAAGCTGGCTTACAGGAATCTCAACATTCTTGATTGTTCCAAGAATGTCAGTAAATTGAAGACGGATATACTTCACGTTTTCTTCTTTTACTAATTTTTCGATATCTTCTCTAGTGTACTTTGCCATTTGGTAAAATTCCTCCTCTTAAAAGGTAAATGTATATAGCAAAACAGTTGCTAACGGATTAATGAAAGAAGCGGGACATGTCGCCTTGACGGAATGTATTCCCTCTTTGAAAACGGCCGGCTTGCATGAGCTCGTTTTTCAGGAGCTGTCTCAGTTCGTCATCGGACAGATCATGTTTCATTGGTTTTTTCGTCTTCTCGTTTTGTTTTTGTTCTGGCTCGGCTTCGGCTTTCGCCAGAATCTGTTTAATTCCTGCCATGTTTACACCTTGTTCTATCAGGTGCTTGATTTCTAACAGTTTATCTACATCATGAAATGAAAATAATCGTCTATTTCCTTCACTTCTGGCTGGAAATATCAGTCCATTTTCCTCATAATATCGAATTTGTCTTGCTGATAACTCAGTTAACTGCATGACAATTCCTATTGGAAATAAAGGCATTGAGCGGCGAATATTATCACTCATCTCAATTTCCTCCTTTTCTTAACTTAGTTTCATTATAGGTGATGTTATATTATGTGTCAATACGATGTAAGGATTCTTAACATCAAATTCAGAGAAATTTTTAAAAAATTTAAATTAATTGCTTTTCCATCAATGAATCCACTGCACTGCATATGGCATTCTTCACATGCGAATAGGTTAATCCTCCCTGAACATACGCTACATACGGCGGGCGGATAGGGCCATCAGCTGATAATTCGATGCTTGCTCCTTGAATAAACGTGCCTGCTGCCATAATGACATCATCCTCGTATCCAGGCATGTAGGCTGGATAAGGCGTCACATGAGCATTGATTGGCGATGCAAATTGAATAGCCTGGCAAAAAGCAATCATCTTTTCTCTGTCAGAAAACTCAACGGATTGTATTAAATCCGTTCTTTTCGCATCCCATTTCGGGTTTGAAGTGAAGCCGAGCTTTTCAAGGAATCTCGCTGTAAACACCGCTCCCTTTAGACTTTGAGACACTACGTGAGGCGCCAAAAAGAAGCCTTGGTACATTTCTTGGAGCGAGTAAAGAGATGCCCCCGCTTCTCTGCCGATACCGGGTGACGTCATACGGTATGAGCAAGCTTCAATCCATTTCGCTTTTCCGACGAGGTAGCCGCCTGTTTTCGCAAGGCCGCCGCCGGGATTTTTAATGAGAGATCCCGCCATCAGATCGGCTCCGACATGGCAAGGCTCAAGCTCTTCCACAAATTCTCCATAACAGTTGTCCACAAAGACGATCAGGTTTTCATTGATTTCTTTTACAAAACGGATCATTTCTTTTATTTCACTAATTAAGAAAGAAGGGCGATTCGCATATCCTTTTGAGCGCTGAATGCCGATTACTTTTGTCTTCGGATTGATCGCAGCGGCGACTGCATCATAGTCTATCTTTCCGTCTTTCGTCAGATCAACCGCATTATAGCCGATTTGAAAATCCTTTAACGAACCAGCGTTTTCTCCACCCCTGACGCCCACAATTTCCTCTAGCGTATCATACGGCTTGCCCGTGATATAAAGGAGCTCGTCCCCCGGTCTGAGGACACCGAACAAAGCAATTGAGATGGCATGTGTGCCTGAAATGATTTGCGGCCTTACAAGCCCCGCTTCTCCGCCAAACACATCCGCATATATGCTTTCAAGCGTGTCTCTTCCGATATCATCATAGCCGTATCCAGTAGACGGCGTGAAATGAGTGTCGCTTACTTTGTGTTTTCTATAGCTTTGAAGCACTCTCCACTCATTTCGCTCGCTGATTTCTTCTATTTGTTTATGAATGCCGGCAATGTCCGCTTCCACTTCCATTGCCGTTTTCTTCAATAATTCTCCGTGTGTTAATGTGTCAAACATGTCTTTATATTTCCTTCCTACATATACTTCTTTAATTCACCGATGATACTTTGCTCTTCTTGGACATAGCCGGATATGTCATACTGTTCATTTTCTTCATTAAAATAGAAGCGGTCTACCATCGTTTCCAATTTGATTCTGGAAAGGAGCTTCCCTTCACTTGCCGGCACATGTGCTTCAAAAGACGTTAACAGTTCTTGGCGCAAATAGCGCTGAATCGCTTCTTTAAAGGCTGCAGCGTCGTCCTCAAATTTCGCACTGACCATAATGTGATCCCTTCCGGCGGACGGTATAAAATCAGGCAGTTTTTGATCACGTTTATTGTAAGCCGTCAGCATCGGGATATCATCTGCTTCAAGCTCCTCGAGAAGCCCAAGCACTGTTTTTTCATGTCCCGCATAATCCTCATTTGAAGAATCAATTAAATGCAGGATCAAATCCGCTTCTTTTACTTCCTCAAGCGTTGAGCGGAATGCAGCAATCAATGTCGTCGGAAGATCCTGAATAAATCCTACTGTATCTGAAAGAAGAACACTGTAGCCGCTTGGCAGGACCATTTTTCTGGTCATCGGGTCCAGCGTGGCAAACAGGAGATCTTCTTCATAGCTGTCAGCACTCGTCAGGCGGTTGAACCATGTTGATTTCCCTGCGTTTGTATAGCCGACAAGCGCAATTTGAAGCACACCGTTTTTCTTTCTTCTTTCACGGTATCGGCTTCTATGGCGAATGACAGTTGAAAGCTGTGTGTTGATTTCATGAATGCGATTTCTGATATGGCGGCGGTCGGTTTCCAGTTTCGTTTCCCCGGGACCTCTTGCCCCAATTCCTCCGCCTTGCCGGGAGAGATTGATCCCTTGTCCCGTCAGACGCGGCAGTGCATATTGCAGCTGAGCCAGCTCAATTTGAAGTTTGCCTTCTCTCGTTCTCGCCCGCTTTGCAAAAATATCTAATATCAATTGCGTGCGGTCAATCATCTTCACTTCAATTGCTGTTGCCAATGACTTCAGCTGACTTGGCGACAGTTCATCATTAAAGATGAGGAGATCAGCTTCAAGCTCTTCCACCAGTGCCTTCAGCTCTTCTACCTTCCCTTTTCCTATATATGTAGCGGCGTCAGCCCTGTTCCGTTTTTGTGTGACGCTGGTCAGTACTTTTCCGTCTGCTGTTTTTGTCAGAGATGCTAGCTCTTCCATAGAATTTTCAAAATGCTCATCCGTGATATGCGGCAGCTGACATCCGACTAAAATGGCTTTCTCCTGAATCGTTTCTTGTTCGTTCAAATGGATGTTCCTTTCTTTTGCATATTGGGCAGTAGTATTATCATACCAAACCCTGCATGTGTATACCACAAATCGATTGCTTTGAAAAGCGGAAATACGAGCAAAAAACAGACCTCTCAAAAACAGAGAGGTCTATGCAGATCCAGATGCTTCTTCTTTAATGGAAAGATCTTGGCTTTTGATGGTCATCAAGTCGCTTTTTAAGTATTGGTCTCCCATTAAAAGCCTCATGGCTTGTGCTCTGATCGATTTTTCGATCACATTTCTGACAAAACGTCCATTGCTGAATTTAATGGGACTTGTCGTGCTTTTCACTGTCATTAAGTAATCTTTCAATTTCCATTCAGCTTCTTGACTGAGCTGGTATTCCCTTTCATCGATCATTCGTTTCGCAATCTCCATGAGCTGGGTCACAGAGTAATCCGGAAAATCAATGGAGATGGGAAATCTTGATTGGAGACCGGGATTTAACGAGAGAAAATGATCCATTTCCCGTGAATATCCAGCGAGTATCAAAATAAACTCATGCTGTTTGTCTTCCATATGCTTTACAAGTGTGTCGATCGCTTCTTTCCCAAAGTCCTTTTCGCCGCCTCTTGCCAGCGAGTAGGCTTCGTCTATAAACAAAATGCCACCTAATGACTTTTTGATTAAATCTCTCGTCTTTTGGGCGGTGTGTCCGATATACTCCCCGACCAGGTCAGCCCGCTCCGCTTCTATTAAGTGGCCTTTTGACAGGACATTCATTTCAAAGAACAGCTTGCCGATGAGCCGTGCAACCGTCGTTTTTCCCGTTCCCGGATTTCCTTTAAACATCATGTGCAGCGCTTGCTTTCCAACCTTCAAGCCTTGCTCCGCGCGTTTTTGGTTCACAAAAATCCAGGCGTATATTTCCTTGATGTTGCGTTTCATTTCCTCCATCCCAACTAATGCGCTCATCTCTTTTTCGATTTCCTTCAAAATGCCGTGCTTTGCTTCGTTTTTTTGCAATGCAGCCTGATATTCCGCCTCTGCCTCAGCATTCGTCAGCACCTGCTTTTGCCCGTTCAGAATAATGTTGATCTGTCCGTTGTTTTTATAAGTCACAGCGCGCTCCAACATCTTCACCTCTCTGTTCTCTCTATATGATATTCAAGCGGATGCCGATTGTGACAAACGCCTATCATGTGTCGAAACAATTGCTTTTTTCGGGAACAATAAGGAATCCTGCGCTTTCCCGAGAAATACTTTATTTCTTATTGTATTCACGGACATAGGGTGGACAAACCATGATATTTTGTTTTTAATCATTTTGTCAGAGTATTATGGTGAGCTTCTTTCTCATTATTTTCTCCATTCGCCAATCCTTTTTTCATGCAACGGGCTGTTTTTTGTATGAAGCGTATTACCCTCCGTAAGATACCTGAAGTGTTTTTCTTTTTTTCGATTTATAAAGTGGTGTCTTTAATGAAAGGAGCTTTTCTCATCAATTTACGTTTCAAATGCTTGATTTAATATGAACGCAAAGCTTAAAACCAGCAGGAATCAGTGCAGGTTAACCGAACTCAAAGTACATACAAACATATGGTATATGTACATATTTCATTTCAGACCGTATCTGTTGTCGCTTCATGTTGAATTGTGCGCTTTCCCGAGAAATAATTTCTGGATGTGAAAGGATTATTTCCTCATTTTTCAGTTGAATGATAATCGTACAAGCAGAAGCCGTGTTTTTTCATATCCTGTAATGAGGTGATGAAAAATGGTTAAAATTTTTATTGATCCTGGCCATGGCGGGTCTGATCCAGGCGCAACAGGTAATGGCCTTCAGGAAAAAACGTTAACCCTGCAAATCGCTTTAGCCTTACGTACGATATTAACTAATGAATATGAAGGCGTTTCTCTGCTGCTGAGCCGGACAAGCGACCAATATGTCAGCTTAAACGACCGGACAAATGCCGCAAATAACTGGGGAGCAGATTTCTTTTTGTCCATTCACGTTAATTCCGGGGGAGGCACAGGTTTTGAAAGCTATATTTATCCAGATGTAGGAGCCCCGACGACGACTTATCAATCGGCAATTCACTCTGAAGTGATACAAGCTGTCGACTTTGCCGATCGCGGCAAAAAAACAGCGAACTTCCACGTCCTAAGGGAGTCGGCAATGCCTGCCCTCTTGACCGAGAACGGCTTCATTGATACCGTTGCCGATGCAAATAAGCTGAAAACGAGCAGTTTTATTCAAAGCTTAGCGAGAGGACATGCAAAGGGGCTGGAGCAAGCCTTTAACCTTAAAAAGACTTCCAGCTCAGGGTTATATAAGGTTCAAAGCGGCGCATTTAAAGTCAAAGCGAATGCCGACTCGCTTGCAAGTAAAGCCGAAGCCAAAGGTTTTGACTCGATTGTCCTTTTAAAGGACGGATTATACAAAGTGCAGATTGGCGCATTTTCATCCAAAGACAATGCAGACACCCTCGCTGCCAGAGCGAAAAATGCCGGCTTTGACGCTATTGTGATCCTAGAATCATAGCCGAGACGGGGACGAGCGTCTCATAAAAAAACCCGGCTCCTCATCACGAGAAACCGGGTTTTTTTATTCAAGGATATCGACAACAAACTGTGACCATGTTTCCAGACGGTTGTAGATGTCATCCTGTTTTAATTCAGAAACTTTCATCCATTTACCCGCAATTTGTTCTTTCTCCTTCACTTCCACTTGTGCGCCAGGCTTTAATTGAAGCGCAGAAAGAATACCGATATGCACTTTGCCAACACTGTTTTCATCATCATTGATCAATCCCAGTGTGACAATCGCCTGTTTATCTTCTTCATTTATTTGCAGTTCTTCCTCAAGCTCACGGTCTGTGTTCAGCTTTAAGACTTCAGCAAATGAAGCTGCCCCTTCGATGGCGTTCATATGACCGCCAAAGCCGAGAGAAAGCTTGTTGTGCAGTCGTGATTCACCGCCGCCAGCCAGCCGCTCGTAAAGAAAAACTTCATCTTCACGCTTAATGACGACATAAGGTATCGGCTGCTTGAAACGCGGATCTTCTTCTGCGTCCCCTCTTCTCATTTCACGATAGGCCGCTTCAATCTGAGCCATGATTTCGGCTACTCTGCTATCTTCACTGTACACGCCCTGGAAGGTTAAGCTTTCTTTCTTAAACACATCATCGCGCGGGGCAACTAAAATCATTTCGTCCATTTTTCCCATGGGTACTGCGTCCTCCTCATTTGAACCTTCAAGCCGAAAAGAGCAGATATTATATCTGCTCTTTTTCATCTTCAAAATAAAAGTCATCATCTTTGAGCGGCTCAACTGTCGCTTTTTTATAGCCATTCCCCTTCATAGAGAAGAAGTCATGCGATTTTGTTTTTGTGTTTAATCCGTTTAATACGATCGGATTAATATCTTCCTCTTCGAAGTATGGATCAAATCCAAGATTCATCAGCGCTTTATTCGCATTATAGCGGATGAATTTCTTTACATCGTGTGAGAGTCCGACTTGATCGTACAAGTCCTCTGTATACTCAAGCTCATTTTCATATAACTGATTCAGAAGGTCGATCGCAAATTCACGAAGCTCTGCTTTTTTCTCTTCTGTCTGTTTATTATAAATTTCCTGAGCAAGGAGACCGACATACACGCCGTGAATCGCTTCGTCACGAAGGATCAGGTTAATGATCTCACCGCTTTGCATCAGTTTTCCTTGTCCGTAGAAATATAACGGATAATAGAAACCGCTGTAGAAAAGGAAGCTTTCCAGATAGACGGAAGCAACCATCGCTTTGAACAGTGAAATTTCATCATCTTTTTGAATGGCTTTGTAAAGCCCGACAATGATTTGCGCTTTTTTCTGCAAATATTTATTTTGTTTAACCCATTCAAATACTTCATTAATCGTTTCAGTCGGTGCAAGGGTCATGAAAATATTAGAGTACGACTTCGCATGGACAGCGTTCTCCATCATAGCCATAAAGTTCAGCACCGCTTTCCGCTGGTGGCCATCTACGTGTTCAGCCACAATCGGCATCCCCGTATTCCCCTGCTCTGTATCAAGAAGCGTAAGTCCGGCCAGTACCTTCATATAAGTGTCCTGCTCATTTTTTCCGAGGTACTTCCATGTGAGGAGATCGCCGTTTAAAGCAATCTCTTCCGGAAGCCAGAACTGTTTCACGTTTTGGTTATAGAACATTTGGGTAAAATCGTCTTCATGCTTTGACCAGTTTGCTGCGTCATAAATTTTTGTCACTATAAACTCTCCTTTAATCAAACAACACAAGAAAGGCAGCTGTCTTGCCCAGTATCTTTCGTTCTTGCATAGTAAATGGTTTTAATTCCTCTATGATGTGCATACAGATCGATTCGGTTTAAATCACGGGTCGTCATTGTGTCTTTTAAGAACAATGTAAAGCTGATTCCCTGATCAATGTGCTGCTGGATAGTGGCGATCATATCCACAACCTTGAACATGTCCATATCGTAGGCTTCTTTATAGAAGAACCAGTTATTAGATGCAAGCCCAGGCATTGGGTAGTACGTTTTTGAGTTGCCGTATGTTCGTTCTTCAATGCGTTCCATAATCGGCATAACAGACGCCGTACTTGATTGGACGTATGAGATAGAGCCTGTCGGCGCAATGCATAATCTGTAGCTGTGATACATACCGTGTTCAGCCACAAATGCTTTTAGCTTTTTCCAGTCCTCTGTCGTCGGGATATGCATACCCTCAAACAGATTAGCGATTTTTTCATATTTCGGTGAGAAATCAGTAGAAACGTATTTGTCAAAGTATTCACCTGTCGCATAGGTTGAGCCTTCATATTGATCAAACGTTTCACCCTTCTCTTTTGCGATTTCCGCAGAACGCTGGATGGAGTAGAAGTTCACCATCATAAAGAACGTGTTTGCAAAGTCACGCGCTTCCGGACTTTCATACGCAATGCCGTTTTGCGCAAGGTAGCCGTGAAGGTTCATAGCACCGAGGCCGATTGACTTCATCGCTTTGTTTGCCCGTCTTACAGCAGGCGCATTACGGATGTCAGTTGTTTCAGAAACGTGTGTTAAAGAGTCTGTCGCAAGCTTGACTGTCTTTTCGATTGATTTATGCTCCATGACATTGAGAATGTTAAGCGAACCCAGGTTGCAGGAAATATCCAGACCGATTTCATCTTCTTCATCATAGTCTGTGTATGAAGAAACTTGAGATGCCTGCAGCACTTCAGAGCAAAGGTTAGAAAATTTGACCTTGGAAATATGGTTATTCGCATGCACTTTATTGACGTTATCTTGGAACATGATGTATGGATAGCCTGATTCAGAACGAAGCATCGCCAATTTTTCAAGCAGTTTCCGCGGGTTGATTTTTTCCTTTTTCACCCGAGGGTTGTCGACAAACTTGTCGTACATTTCGTTCATGTCCATCTCATCCATGTGCTGGCCGTACTCTTTATAAATCGTGTGCGGGTAGAATACATAAGCCGCTTTGTCCTCGCGTGCAAGCTCAACGAACTTATCCGGAATGACAACACCGATCGAAAGCGTTTTGACACGCACATCTTCATCCGCAGAAATCTTTTTCGTATCAAGAAAATCATTGATATCGCGGTGGAAAATGTTTAAATACGCCGCGCCGGACCCTTGTCTTTGTCCCATTTGGTCAGCATAACGGAACGCGTTATCAAGAAGCTTCATGACGCCTACAACGCCTTTTGTCGCATTTTCAACATCTTTAATGGCTTCACCTTTCGCGCGAAGCTTGGACAGGTTAAGAGAAACCCCGCCGCCAAGCTTAGAAAGCTGCATGGAGATATCGATCGCTCTTGAAATGTCATTTAAAGAATCATTAACTTCGAGCAAGAAGCAGCTCACAAGTTCACCGCGGCGTTTTCTGCCGGCGTTCAGAAATGTCGGTGTGCTCGGCTGATATTCTTGATTGATCATCAGGTTTACATATTCTTTTGCTTTCTCAGTGTCGCCGTTAGCGAAGAACAGCGCAACAATTGAGATCCGGTCCTCATAACGCTCGAGGATTTTTTTCTTGTCATTCGTTTTCAAAGCATAGTCATTATAGAATTTAAACGCACTCATGAAGGAAGGAAAACGAAACTTCTTAGCGTAAGCTGTCTTAAACACTTCTTTAATGTCTTCAAAAGAATAAAGGCTTAAGAATTCCTCTTCGTAGTATTGGTTTTCAACCAAATAATCCAGCTTCTCTTTTAAATCGTGAAAGAAGACTGTGTTTTGATTGATATAATCTACAAAATAGCTATGTACAGCCTCTTTATCCTTGTCAAACTGGAATTTTCCATCTTTTTGGATCATGATTTCGTTATTTAACTGGATCCATTTTGGCACTTGATTTTGTGACAACTCTTTCTACCTCCTGAGTAAACAATTCAACGTCTTTAGATGTGCCGCTGAGTTCAAATTTGTGCAAGATCGGCACCTGATATTGTCTTGAAATGGTATCGGCGCTTTTTGCAAAGTTATCGCCCCATACTTTGTTGCCGCTCGCAGCGACTCCTAATAAGAGATGGGCGTATTTTTCGAGAAATGATTGTGTTGATGCCGGTACCTGGCCGAAGTTTGTCGTGTAGGTTACCAAAACAAACGGAGTGTCCACGTGGTCCATTTCGTCCACCTTGCGTATCTGCTGAAAGCCTGTTTTATTCACAAACCGCTGAACATTCCCTGTTTTCGAATCAAATATGATTTGTACCACGTTTTATCACGACCTATCAAAAAATATGAATCTCTCATCACTAACACTATATATAGTATACTACCCTCTAGCAAAAACACAATATATAGATTCGTTTTTATGAAAAATTCATATTTTGATCAAATCAGGCAAATGGGCAGACTCATTAGGGCCCAAAAAAGAGAGCAGAACGAGAATCATCTCTCGTCCTACTCGGGGTGTCGTTTTTTAGCCGATGTTTATCATAACATGAAAAAAAACTGCTTAGTAGTCTAGATTTTTTTTTCTTAAGCTATCACAGCATTTTTCGCTCTCTACTGTTTCTTCTATTTCAACATCCGCGCCGATCTCTTCTAAAACCGCCTTCAAAGCAGTGATAATTGACGCTTCTCTGATTAATTCTTTTCCGTTCACAATGATACTTGTTCCGTATTCATAGCAAGAATCATCTTCGCAAATTTCTTCCCAATGATTCACGATCACTTTATGCTTCATGTTTTCACCCTCTGTTTGATCTGTGTCTGTATTTAGTTTAGCGGCTGGCATCCGCTTTGTAAATTCGAATGCTTGTGAATTTTATTCAAGCTCATCATCCGCGTATTCTTTCTTCAGCTTTACCTCATTGCGGGACTCATTATACTCATAAATTTTGATATAGCCGTCCTCCATAACGCCAAAATGGTTATGTTCAAGTGGAAACGAGGTGGGCTGAGGCGTTTCATAGTCTGAATTGCCGCTGTCTGTTTCAATAATGGTATCTTGATTCCCGCACGCCCCGAACAGTAAAAAGACAGCTATCCATACAAGTGCAATCCTGATTCGTCTCAGTTCTGCTTCACTTTCAAACAAGGTCGATCACCCCCAAATTCATTTTATACATAATATACCATTTTCACTTCCGTATGTTGTTCTCATAAAAAAAGACCGTGCCTTGGCATGGTCAGCTTACACAAAAAGCTTGGAGCAAAAGTGGATGAATGTTAAAAATGGCCGCCGGGAACCCCCGGCAGCCTTTCCTCATGTCTTGACATGGCATTTTTTGATCTATTCGAGTTCAAGCTGGACGTTTTTTTGCGGCGCAAACGTTGAGATCGCATGTTTATATATAAGCTGCTGCTTACCTTCCGATTCCAACAATACGGTAAAGTTATCAAAGCCTTTCACCTGGCCCCGCAACTGAAAGCCGTTCAGCAAAAAAACAGTGACATACGTATTTTCTTTCCGGATTTGATTCAAAAACTGATCCTGAATATTAATCGGTTTCATGTTTCGTCCTCCTTGATTCTCTATATCATACAGTTTCGATTAAAGTTCGAGTTTTCCTGCTATATGTGTGAAAATTTCCTTTTTTTTCAGCTCCATATCAACAGGCGGTGTCATATCGAACCATGTGACCTGCATTTTGTTGCGAAACCACGTCAGCTGGCGTTTCGCATACCGCCTCGAGTTCTGCTTTAGCTGTTCGACAGCATCGGAAAGTGTCACAAAACCGTCAAAATATGCATACAGCTCTTTATAGCCTATCGCCTGTATTGATTGACAGTCTCTCACGTTCTTGTCGTATAAGCGTTTCACTTCGGGAAGAAGGCCTGACTGCATCATCAAATCGACCCGCTGATTAATTCTTTCGTAAAGCGTGTCTCTATCCATTGTCAGGCCAATTAACACTGCATTGTACAGAAGTTCTCGTTTTTGTTCCTTCAAATGCTGGGACATCGTTTTTCCGGACGTATGTAAAATTTCCAGTGCGCGAATGACTCTTCTTGTATTATTCGGATGAATCGCAGCTGCTGCCTCGGGATCTGCTGCAGCAAGTTTGGCATGAAGAAAGTCAGCGCCTTCCCGCTCAGCGGCCATTTGCATGCTCTCTCGAAACACGGGATCATTTGCCTCTTCCGTAAATGTATAATCGTAAAGCACAGATTGTATATAAAGCCCTGTACCGCCGACAATCATCGGAAGCTTTCCTCTATTTGCAATCTCACTGATTTTATTTCTTACTAAGCTTTGATAATCGGCAGTAGAGAAAGAGTCTTGGGGATCTAAAATGTCAATCAGATGATGGGGCACTCCCTCCATCTCCTGTTCGGTAATTTTAGCTGTTCCAATATCCATCCCTTTATAAATCTGCATCGAATCTCCGCTGATAATTTCCGCGTTTAAGGATTTGGCTAGCTGAATACTTAAATTGGTTTTCCCCACTGCCGTCGGTCCGACTAAAATGACAACGGGCTGCTTCGTATTATTCAATATGTATCACTCTCTTTTATAAATCTCCCCCCATTATAGCATTCAACATGGACAACCACCTATCCATTTTGCCCTTTTTTTGCATCGGTAAACATCCTTCTACCAGCCGAGCGGCTCATTGCCGACAATTTCCCTTGTCTTTCCTTTCAGGGTATGACGATGCGTTTTTCTTCTGTCATCTCCGGGATCGTACACAACCCCTCCGTACTGGATCTCAATCGGCTCGTTATAGGCCAGATATGTCGTTTCTTCGATTTCATGATAATGTGTGCCATCTGCTAAGGGAATCGCCGGCCCTGAGATTCCGTAATACCGATGAAAATGGCCGTTTTCAAATGAAGTGATCCCTGTATAGTAATGTGTATGCTGATCGGTATTTGATCCGTTTGCCGGCTGAGTAAACCCTTCAATGAGATGATAATGGCCCTGTTCTCTCGTTGTTTTGACATGATAGGCATGTGCGTGGGGCGGTGCTTTTGACCAGTCAGACTGATACAGGCCCAATGTGTTCACATCCTCCTTTTTCTCGATTCGCCCAATCAAATCCGGGCAGGGTGAATACACTGCATCATCTACACTTTATTACAGGAGGAAAGAAAACATGAACGAGTTAGAGCATTTCAGCCCTGAAGATACAAGAATATTTGGAAGACCGTTCGGATTCGGGAGACCATTTGGGTTTGGAAGACCGTTCGGGTTCGGTTACGGGTTTGGAAGACCCGGATTTGGTTATGGGTTTGGCCGGCCATTCGGATTTTTTGGAGGACCGTTTATCGGCGGCCTTGCAGGCGGGCTTATAGGAAGCGCTTTATTTAATCCTTATTTTTATGGCGGATACCCCTATTATCCGTATGCCCCGTTCCCTTATTATTATTAAACGCAAAAGGCCCCTTAAAAAGGGGTCTTTTTAAGTGTGTGAAAATGAATCTCTTGACTCATACATAGGCATACACTAATATTTTTCTAGCTGAAGTTTTTTTTCTAATCTAAAAATATAGTGAGGAGAATTCATGATGTTGATAGGATATATATTCCTCACGATTGCCATATGTTCGGAATCGATAGGAGCAGCCATGCTGAAAGTATCTGATGGCTTCAAAAAGTGGAAGCCAAGTGCTTTGGTCGTTATTGGCTATTCCCTCGCCTTTTATATGCTGTCCCTGACTTTAAACCATATTCCCCTGAGCCTCTCCTATGCGACTTGGAGCGGGGCAGGCACGGTGCTGACGACAGTGATCGGAGTAAAATGGTTCAAGGAAGATCTGAATGCCAAAGGGCTTATCGGGATTCTTTTATTACTATCAGGGGTCGTGTTACTTAATTGGCAATAAAGGAGTGATGAAGATGAGAGGATTGCTTTATTTGGCTCTCGCCATTGTATCTGAAGTGTTTGGGAGCACGATGTTGAAGCTTTCAGAAGGATTTACACAAGCCTGGCCCATTGCCGGAGTCATAGTCGGATTTCTTTCTGCTTTTACGTTTCTAAGCTTTTCTTTAAAAACAATTGACTTATCAAGCGCGTATGCAACATGGTCGGGCGTTGGTACCGCGCTTACAGCAATTGTCGGGTTTTTGCTTTTTGGCGAAACCATCAGTTTAAAAGGTGTATTCGGTCTCACGCTTGTCATTGCAGGCGTGGTCGTGCTAAATCAATCGAAAGCCCACGCTGAAGATAAAAAACAGACGGCCTGTGAGTGACCGTCTGTTTTCTTTATTCTCCACCCAGTTTCACAGAGGCTTCAAGCTGCAGCTCGACATTTCCTTGAATTGCACGCGAAATCATGCATGACGACTCCGCTTTTTTACAAAGTTTGTGCGCCAATGCGACGTCGTCTTGTGAAGCATCATGTTTAAGCACGACAGAGGGACGGTGAATGATCTTTTTGTATGTAAAGACTCCTTTTGTAACGTTGATAATGCCTTCTGACTCCATCTGTAAGTCTTCTTTTTCCAGCCCGCTTCTCTCCATCATCGCTGCAAGTGTAATAATGTAACAGGTCGCTGCCGCCCCGAGAAGCATTTCATCTGGGTTGGTCCCTTCTCCCGGGCCATCCATTTCTTTAGGAATGGAAATCGATGTGATCAGGTTTCCGCTTTCGATCGTACCGACATCATTACGGTTACCCGGCCAGTTCGCTTTTAAATAAAAATGATGATCTGCCATTGTTTTGCCTCCTTTTTTATCCTATTTCAGTCTACTGATCTTCTCTTATTTTGTCTTCTGATCTGCTTGTTACGAATACTCTTTTTCCAGGACACCTTTGATCGCACTGACATAAGCATAAAATTCACTGTTCTTTGTGTATTTTCTATTTTTATAATAAAAATCATCAAAAAATGCTTCTCTCTGCTCACGGCTGATTTCCAGCTGGATACTTAGCCCCGTTTCCCCTTGGTTATTAATGTTTTCGGCATTCAATCCAGCAAGACCGCTTTTAGACGACGCTAACTCAGCGGAAAACCCTCTCCGCTCAAGGGCTCTCACAATCATTTTCGCCCGCTTTCGGTCTGTTCCCCCTACAAGGGTATTCTTGTTCTCTCCTTTATATCCGTGAAAAGCCACCACATATTGATGCTCCTTGATTTTCTTTTTTGCCAATGGCTCATCAAAGTTGGTGCTTGTAATGTGCAGTGTTTGGTTATCATGGGACTTCAACCCTTCAAATAGGTATGTAGAGTATTCATTATTGAAATAACGCACAAGCTCACTTACTCCGCCTTCAATTCTTCCGCCATGCGGAGACATAATTAAGACTTTGCTTCCTTTTTTCTCATTATATGAAATATCGTAATCGGCTGGGCTCTCATTCTCTGCCAAGCTGCTGAAATTTGAATATGTATCTGGCTGATTTGATGGTTCTGGTTCCAATGAGTAATGAACATATCTCAAGAACAAGACAATGGCTAAGACTAATATGACATTTAGTAAAAATCTTCTCATGTTTAACTCCTTTCATAAGAATGGCGCGGTTCATTATATGAGGTTTAGCCAATAGGTTTTATCTTACCATTGTATACACAATATCATCAGTGAAAAAGTTCCCGGTTTCAAAAAATCAATTGATTGTCACGGTTATTAGCGGTTCATTTCAAATAAGAGTGAAAAAAGGTTGAGAGGAAAGACAAAAAAGGTAGGAACAACCTCACTTGGCAAATAAATGTATATAGGTTTAAGGAGGGTTTTAGTAACAGGCTGCCCGGTTGCTGAGACGGACAGCTGTTACCGGCCTGCAGAATAGAGATTTTGCTTATTTGTTCTCACAAAATCACAGGAGAGGATAGAGTCCAATAAAAATGTTCTGATCTGTTGTTTCGAAAAACAAAATGCTTTGATTTTCGTTTTGCTTTTCTGTCTCACAATAATCGTTCTTTTACTAATCGTTCCGTCTTTCTTCATATATATAATGCTGATTGGCATTTGGCTTTCCAAAGATCGGTGCAAGTAGAAATTCATACGGTTGCTCTCCCCTTCCCAGTTTGATATGATCACATTATAATACGAACAAACGTTCTTTTTCAATCCCCAATGATTTCCTCAGCTTCTGAATCTATCGTATCTAATGCGAAAGATTCAGAAAAACAAACTCTTGTCTGTCTCTTACAGAGGACAAACAAACTTACCAAACCTATCATCTGTTCATAGAGTATACAGAGAACCTTATAATAGGAGGAAAATACATGTTTGGGTACTCTATGGTACAAATGGTGAGAGCAAATGCTCACAAGCTAGATTGGCCGTTAAGGGAAACCGTATTGCAGCTTTACAAGCCCTTCAAATGGACTCCTTGCTTCTTGCATAAATTTTTCGAAACCAAATTGCAAAACAGAAAAAAAATGTCAGTCATTATCGAATTTGAGGAAGGCTGTCACGAGACCGGCCTTCAAATGGCTGGAGAGGTGCTGCAAAAAGAAAAACGCAGCAAGCTAAAAAGCCGCTTCAACAAAATCAACTGCTGCAGCGCCGAGGTTACTCCTTCAGCATTACATTCCCTTCTCTCTGAATGCAGCAATATCCGTAAAGTGTATTTAAACCGCGAAGTCAAAGCGCTTTTAGACACGGCAACCGAAGCAAGCCATGCGAAGGAAGTCGTTAGAAACGGGCAAACCCTGACAGGAAAAGGTGTTACTGTCGCTGTTGTCGATACAGGAATCTACCCGCATCCTGATCTAGAAGGCAGAATTATCGGATTCGCGGATATGGTCAATCAAAAAACAGAGCCGTACGATGATAATGGTCATGGCACACACTGTGCAGGTGATGTCGCAAGCAGCGGCACATCCTCTTCCGGTCAATACCGCGGCCCTGCACCGGAAGCCAATCTCATCGGCGTAAAGGTATTAAACAAGCAGGGTTCAGGAACGTTAGCAGATATTATAGAGGGTGTTGAGTGGTGTATTCAATACAATGAGGACAACCCCGATGAACCGATTGATATTATTAGCATGTCGCTCGGGGGCGATGCCCTTAGATATGATCATGAACAGGAAGATCCGTTAGTCAGAGCGGTTGAGGAAGCGTGGAGCGCAGGGATTGTCGTCTGTGTCGCTGCCGGAAACTCAGGCCCTGATTCGCAGACCATTGCAAGCCCGGGCGTGAGCGAAAAGGTGATTACAGTAGGTGCGCTTGACGATAACAATACTGCAAGCAGCGATGATGATACTGTCGCTTCCTTCTCAAGTCGCGGCCCGACAGTATACGGGAAAGAAAAGCCCGATATTTTAGCGCCGGGTGTTAATATTATTTCCCTTCGCTCTCCGAATTCTTATATTGATAAGCTCCAAAAGTCAAGCCGTGTAGGGTCTCAGTACTTTACAATGTCAGGAACCTCGATGGCAACACCGATTTGCGCAGGAATCGCAGCTTTAATTCTTCAGCAAAACCCGGATCTTACCCCTGATGAAGTAAAAGAGCTTTTGAAAAACGGCACGGACAAATGGAAAGATGAAGATCCGAATGTGTACGGAGCGGGCGCTGTCAACGCAGAAAATTCCGTCCCCGGCCAATAAAAAGCACCAAAAAGCCGGCAATTCTCTCTCAGCAGAACTGCCGGTTTTGTGTTTGAATATTCATAATAATAAGGTAAAATAATGGAAAATAGATGAGGGAAGTGAAGAAAGTGCCATATTATATCTGCAATACATGCGGGGTGCAACATGCACAGACTGTAGATCCGCCCAACTCGTGTCTGATTTGCGAGGATGAAAGACAGTATATTCATCCCGATGGACAAAGTTGGACAACCCTTGAAGACATGCGTGAGAAAGGAAACCTTCAAAACATCCTCCAAAAGGAAGAAGAGCATCTTTACAGCATCAAAACTGAACCAGAGTTTGCGATCGGACAAACAGCCCATCTTATCCAGCATAAGGGCTTCAATGTGCTGTGGGATTGCATGACATATCTTGACCAAAAGACAATTGACCAAATCAACGAATTAGGCGGTATTCAAGCCATCGCCTTGTCTCATCCACATTATTACTCTACTCAGGTTGAATGGGCTGAAGCGTTTCAGGCGCCGATCTATATCCATGAGGATGATAAGGAATGGGTGACCAGGCCAAGCAATCACATTCACTTCTGGTCAGGGGAAACGCTCAACGTGAAGCCGGGACTGGACCTTTACCGACTGGGCGGACATTTTAAAGGCGGTGCTGTTTTGCATTGGAGCAAGGGCAATGAAGGGAAAGGCTGTCTATTGACCGGAGATATCATTACGGTTGCGGCGGACCGAAACTGGGTCAGCTTTATGTACAGCTACCCAAATCTCATTCCCCTTCCCGCCTCCAAAGTTGAAGAAATAGCAGCCAAAGTAAAACCGCTTCAATTCAACCGGCTTTACAATGCTTTTTCTAAAGTTGTCAAAGAAAATGCCGGCGAAGCGGTCCAGCGTTCTGCCGTACGCTATATCAAGGCTCTCAACAGCGAATTGTTTCATACATAAAGAGTGAGGCGGCTCTTTTCCGTGTAAAAGATGCAGCAATTGGGAATAGTATCGTGTAGATCAAAAGGAGGAATATTGATGGCACACACGAATACACAGCTTTCTCAATGGCTGGAGTCAAAAGTCGGCCAGACGCTTGATATTAGAAAAGGTGAATTGACCCATAATGAAGAGATATCAGACTTGGATCAGATAGTTCTCCACCTTCAAAAAGTGGCTATACGCAGTACGAATCATCCTGATGATTATGTTGCGAAAGAAGAGCTGGTTTTAGAAGGCGAAGGAACAACATTCACTGAGGACGGAAACGTACCGCTTCCGCAAAATGCCTATGAGATTCCTTTATTAGGTGACATTCATATTCACCAAGAAAACGAAGGATTGAAGGTCGTAACAGATCGTGCAGTATATACAATTGATATCCAGCACAGCTGAAAGCCACTTTCATCAAAATAATACAGCGTAGCGCCTTTGAGCTTTCGTTCAAAGGCGCTGCTTTATATCGAGCCGTTTTTTCACTTTTTTCGTTCTTCACCCTATTGAATGACTCCTAAAATAGATATATAGTTTTAGAGACAGGATTACATTTCAAATCATTCTGTTTTTTGTAAACTAGTTCAGCAATTTGATTCATCTATTTACCCTATTAGGCGAGGAGAATGCAAATGGAAAAATTGATGTTTCATCCGCATGGTAAAGAGTTTCATCACAATCCTTTTTCAGTTTTAGGACGATTTAGAGAGGAAGAGCCCATTCACCGATTTGAATTAAAACGGTTCGGAGCCACATATCCGGCCTGGTTAATTACCCGATACGATGATTGTATGGCCTTTTTAAAAGACAATCGAATTACAAGAGACGTAAAAAATGTGATGAACCAAGAACAAATCAAAATGCTCAACGTTAGTGAAGATATCGATTTTGTATCCGATCATATGCTGGCAAAAGACACACCTGACCATACCCGCCTGAGATCACTTGTTCATCAAGCATTTACTCCCCGAACCATTGAAAATCTGCGCGGCAGCATTGAACAAATTGCTGAACAGCTTTTAGATGAAATGGTAAAAGAAAATAAAGCGGATATCATGAAATCCTTCGCTTCCCCTTTGCCTTTTATTGTTATATCTGAATTGATGGGAATCCCAAAAGAAGATCGGTCACAGTTTCAAATCTGGACCAATGCGATGGTTGATACCTCTGAAGGTAATAGAGAGCTGACAAATCAGGCTCTTCGTGAATTTAAAGATTATATCGCCAAGCTGATCCATGACAGAAGAATAAAGCCAAAAGACGATTTAATCAGCAAACTTGTGCATGCTGAGGAAAACGGCAGCAAGTTAAGCGAAAAAGAGCTCTATTCGATGCTGTTCTTGCTCGTTGTAGCCGGCCTTGAAACAACTGTTAACTTACTCGGCTCAGGCACCCTCGCATTGCTGCAGCACAAGAAGGAATGTGAGAAGCTCAAGCAGCAGCCTGAAATGATCGCTACAGCGGTTGAAGAATTGCTGCGATACACCTCACCTGTCGTTATGATGGCAAATCGGTGGGCCATCGAAGACTTTACATATAAGGGGCATTCGATCAAAAGAGGAGATATGATTTTTATAGGCATTGGATCGGCCAATCGCGACCCGAATTTTTTTGAGAACCCCGAAA
Source organism: Bacillus sp. PS95 (assembly GCF_037963565.1). Taxonomy (NCBI): domain Bacteria; kingdom Bacillati; phylum Bacillota; class Bacilli; order Caryophanales; family Bacillaceae; genus Bacillus; species Bacillus sp. PS95. Next base: position 1,887,881 of record NZ_CP150160.1, on the reverse strand, counting down.
TATTAAATATAAATCGGTCGCCTAACAGACATATTTCTTTCGGTTTTGGCATTCATTTCTGCTTAGGAGCGCCTCTTGCCAGGCTGGAAGGCCACATTGCATTTAACGCACTTCTGAAGAGATTTCCTGATATTGAACTTGCGGTTGCACCTGATGACATTCAATGGAGAAAAAATGTCTTTTTAAGAGGATTAGAAAGTCTCCCTGTTTCACTTTCAAAATAACATTCAAAACGCCCCCTTTTAAAAGAGGGGGCGTTTGTGTTTTCTCAGCGCTTCACCAATTCATCTGTTTCTTTTTCTTCCCTCGCTTCATGTTTCTTCCGGAAAGCCTTAAGGAAATTCGCATTCACTACTCCCCTGTTTGAATAGAGCTTTTCGCAAAATTCTAACATGGCTGTTGACGCTTTCGGTTCGGTTAATATCATGAAGTGGTTGCTTGAATCGACATCCACCAGGTGGAAATGAGGAATTTGCCGCTCCCATTCCTCCCAATAGGCAGCTTGATCAAACGGTTCTTTTTCATTTGATAAAGTGAAATAAGTGTCTAAATCACCAAAGAAAGACCTGCTTTTGTTGCGGAAATAATAACATTTTACCGTCTCAGGATCAGGGAGAGGCTTAACAGTGTACGACTCCAAATCATAGGCGCGCTGTGTTTTCATCATTTGCTGAGCCTGCGCACGTATTTGCTTATCTGGTTTGTTTAGCCCTCGTTCTTTTGCCAAGTCAATCAACTCAGACAGGAATTCTTCATCCTCTAAGCTTATGTCCACCTCTTCACGGCTGATGAGAACATCCGTAAGCTTTTCCCGTTTCGCAATCGATGCCAGCATCGTATTAATTGTTTGCAGCATTGACGTTTTCATAGATGCCTCATTCTCTTTTGTCTCAGAACGATATGGGGAGTCAATCATCACCATGCTTTTGACAGCAAGGCCTTGGCTTTGCAGCTGGCGTGTGACTTCATATGCAATCATCCCGCCTAAGGAATATCCGCCTACATCATAAGGACCTTCAGGCTGTATGGATCGAATGATCTCTATATAATAGGAAGCCATTTGTTCAATTCCGTGCAAAGGAGCATAATCAGTCATGAATCCTCTGGCTTGAATGCCGTAAAAAGGGCGCTGGCTCTTTTGTGCAAATTGCTGATAGATTTCAACTCCTCCTACTCCGCCATGGAACCAAAAGACAGGGCGCCCCCGCTTGCCGTCATTTAACGGTATTAATTCCGGAAACGTGCGAGCTTGATCATTTTGTAAGGATGTATCCTCCTTTTTCTTTGCGATCAAGTCCATCATGTCCTGAACAGTATGGCATGCTTGAAGCTCCGTCAAGGCAATGAGAGGGTCCACCTTTGATTGCAATTGCTGTAATAACTGTATGCAAGAAATTGAATCAAATCCATACTGCTGCAATGGCTTATGAGGCTGCAGTTCACCCGGAACCATCCCTAGTACATTTGCTAATATGTGATGATCGCTGCTGTTGTTGATACGCTCATCCTGTGAAACAGAAGGCGTATTCTCTACTGCTTGAAAGCCGTTCCAGCAGCTTCTCTTTTCAAATGGATAGGTTGGCAACGGTATTCTGCGGGCACCTTTTCCTTGATAAAGCTTCTCCCATGGGATTTGCACCCCTTTTGTCCAGCAAAACGCGATCTTTTCAAGGTTGTTTTCAGACAACAAAGTCTCGATCACCATTTCTCTTAATGGACCATCCAGCAAGGCTTCGAGATCTGACGAGCCATTTTCTGCATTTCCGCTAAAGACAGGTACAGAACTCTTCGGCTTATCGCCTTTTTCCGCAGCTAAGCAGGCTTGCAAGCCGATTACCAGTTCTTCTTTACTGCGGACGACGAGCGCCAGGCGGTCTTCCATTTCCTCTCGGCCGGTTTGGAGTGTATAAGCATAATCTTGTAATGACAGTTCTTGTTGTTTATTCAGATAGTCAAGCTGCTGTTGAACAATTGCTTTTAGCCTGTCTTGATTCTTTGCAGAAAGAACTACAATGTGGGCACCATTCTCACTCATACTAACCGGTGGTTTTGGTAAAGGAATATATTCTTCTAAAATGACGTGCGCATTTACGCCTCCAAAGCTATAGCTGTTGATACTCGCTCTGCGCGGAATTTTTTTGCCTGCATCGTCACTTAAATCCCTCCATTGCTGATTCTCGGCAGTCACTCGGAAACGGGTGCCCTTTAATGACACCTGGTCATTCAAAGACGAAAATCCGGATATGCCTGGTATTGTTTGATGCTTCATCGCCATGCTGACCTTCATAAGAGCAGCCATGCCTGAGACGAGTTCACCGTGTCCGATGCTCGGCTTTAAGCTGCTGATATAACATGGCGCTTCCTCCCGTACTTCCTGTGGAAGTTCCAATTCGAGCTGACTGCAGCCTGACTTTAACGCCTCTATTTCTATCGCGTCTGCCAATGGAGAGGCGATCCCATGCGCTTCTATATAGGTCACCGTTTTGGGATCAATTTGCGCTCCTTGATAAGCCTTCAGCATTGCATCCTTCATGCCGGCCGGATTTGGCGCGTGAAGTGACATTCCCCTGCCGCCATGCGATACACCTGAACCTTTAATAACCGAATAAATATGATCAGAATCTTCAATGGCTTTTTGCAATGGTTTAATGATGAGAACTCCTGCTCCTTCACTTCTGACAAAGCCATTTGCATCTGCTTGAAAGGATTTGGCCTGTCCTTTCTCACTCAAATAGCCCATTGAATCGAAGCCAATAAAGCCTTTTGGTGAAAGCAGCAAATTCACAGCCCCGACAATGGCTTGCTCACATTCGCCGTTTCGAATGGATTGTATAGCTCTGTGCAAAGCCACTAGAGCTGAGGAACAGGCAGCTTCATAATATTCACTTGGCCCTTTTACATCAAGTGCATAGGATATACGGTTTGGAATTAGGGAAGGAACCACAGCTGTATCCGTATTGCCGGCTGCGACAAATACTCCTGTCGGGCGGCTGGATAAAACCTGCCCTGTTAAGCCTGCATCTTCCATCGCCTTCCATGCATGTATCAAGAGCAGAAACTCCTGTGGGTCCATATTCGCCGCTTCTTTAGGCGATATGCCAAAAAACAGGGGATCAAACTCACCTATTCCTTCTATAAAACCGCCCCATTGAAGGCTTGATTGCCCTTCCTTATCGGCTGCGGCATATTTGCGCCAGTCCCAGCGTTCTTTCGGCACTTCAGAGACACAGTTCTTTCCTTGGATAAGGTTATCCCAAAATTCCGTTACGCTGTTTGCTTTCGGAAACTGTCCCGACATGCCGATAATGGCTATGCCGTCTGCCGCGTGTTCGATTGTTTTATCCGTGTTCGTCTCGTATGCCGGAATCTGTTTCATTTGGTTTTCGATTTGAGCTGGGCGTTCTTCCTGCTGATGAGCTTCACCAAACAGCTGAGCAAATGATGCTTCATGTTTGTCCGCAAAAAAGTCGATTAGCTCTTGAATAGTCGGATACTCAAAAAACAGAGTCGGATTTAATTCGATCTTTGTCTCTGCTTCCATCTCCCTTGTCAGTGCAACCAATTGAGAAGAATCGATTCCAAAATCCATGATATGCGCTTTTGCAAGAGACAATTTTGACGGATCGGCCATGTTTACTGCCAGTTTATCTGTTACATAGCTTCTGATACGATCTTTCAGATTGCTGGCTTTGATGGCCTTATTTTGATTTCCTCTTTGATTCGAAATACGAAGCTGTTTAAGCGAGTAGCCCGAGTAGTGCAGCACTGTTTCTGACGACTCATTGATCACATCTACATCAAACAGCAGCATGTCACCTGTATTCTTAACCAATGTAATCAAAAGCCAGCAATCCCCTTTTATCGTTTGCTTTGTAAACTGGATATCATTGATTCCAAACGGCAGGAAGCCGCCTGTCATGTCAAACTGCTCTAAGAAACTGAGGATAGCCAAGTACGCGCTGTTTGTCATCAATGGGCTTACAGTGTAATGGTGCCCGTTTGCCAGCCCGCTTTGGGGCAGGCGAATTTTTGCCAGTATAGACTTGTGATCTCTGTAGAGATGAGTAATTGTCTTAAATAACTCTCCCCATTCAGGACCGTTTCCGGTTTTATACATCTGATCGATGTGATGAAGCTTAGTTAATGAATGCTTAACGTTCTCGATATTGACTTTTTTCGGCTCAAAAGAACCGATTCCGCATTGTCCGATTGCGGCAGGCTTCCACAAACCAGAGGACGGCTCGCGATACATGATTTGCAGTTCTATGACTTGATCTTTTTGCAGCGGCTTTGCCTGAAGTTCAATGGTCTCGCCTTGTTTGATGACAATTGGACTGATATAACTTAATTTGCTGATACGGCCGCTGTTTTCCTCAGGGAACAGGTTAAAAAATGCTTCAATGGCCAGACTGCCATATGTGGCACCGACAAGCACCCGTTCATTGTTGAAGACGTGTCCTTGAACGTAAGGCTCATCATAAGTGAATTGATCTTGAATGACCGGCTGATTGATATTGTCTTCAACATCTGACGATTTCTCATTGATAGACGATACATCGAAATGAAATGATGTATTATGGTCAAATGCATAGTGAGGCAGATGAATCCAGCCTGATCGGTTCCCTATATCAGCTTCTTTAAAAGTAATCGATGCCCCTTGTGCCCATTGCTCTGCTGCGTTTATTTCTCTATCCTTAGATGCTGATTCCGGACATGGCTGTAAATCGAATGATGTATAGATGCCTTGCTGGAGTGAGCTTTCTCTTGATGTTCGGAACACCTTTAGTTTCTCGATCAGCTCTTGAGTCGATGTCACTGTAAATGCAGCCCTATGCTCTAAATTATGGTTTCTCCTGTGTAAAGCCTGTACAACGGGTTCAATATCCAGAGAAGCTTCCTTCTCTAAAAACAATTGCATATTTTCTAGATAGCTAAGCAGGCTCCATTTTGTTTTGGCTGAAAAAACGGCAGTGAATTCCTGCTGGCGGAGAGCGATATGTTCTTTCTCAGGGGCCGTCTCCATATATTCTTCTATAATAAGATTGGCATAGGCTCCCCCCGCTCCGAAGGAATTGATCATGCTTCTGCGAGGCAATTGTTTACCAGTTTCATGATCATTCAAGCGATGCCATGGCTCTGTTTGTTCCTGAAGATAGAAAGCTGTGTGTTCCAACTTAATATTTGGATTGACAGGCATCGCGTTAATTGTCGGCACCATCGTCCCTTTCTTCATCTGCAGCAGCACTTTTGTCAGCTGAGAAATACCGGAAGCCGCCTCTAAATGCCCCAGGTTGGATTTGACAGAGCCTATCGCACAAAACTGTTTCTTGTTTGTATATTGTTGAAACGCGTTTGTTAAGGCAATTACTTCAATAGGATCGCCCAGCGCCGAACCATTTGCCGCCGATTCAATATAGCCGATAGTCTCTGGATCAATGCCCGACTGCTGAATCGACTTGACAATTAACTTTGCTTGCTGCTTCGGGTCCGGAGCTGTATACATCTGTCTTCCGCCGCTATGGTTGGCAAAACTGCTTTTGATCACAGCGTAAATATGATCCTGATCTTCCATCGCCTTCGAAAGTGGTTTTAACAGGACAGCTCCGACGCCTTCCCCGGGAATAAGCCCGTTTCCTGTGCCAAAACTTTTGCTTTGATTGCCGCTTCCCAGCAGATTGGCACGCTCCAAAGAATCATATTTAGAGAGATCGAGTGTTAAATTGACGCCTCCAGCAATCGCCATTGAGCAGTTTTTCAATTTCAGGCTTTCACACGCAAGATGTATGGCGTTTAATGAACTAGAGCATGCTGAGCTGACAGCGATACTCGGTCCGGTCAGGTTAAAAAAGTGGGAAACGCGATTTGCAATGTGCCAGTCTCCCCCATTTGAGCTGAGGACTGCCTGCTCTAAAGATGGGATATTCCAAAAATACTGGTTATACATATTCCCTATAAAAACACCTACTCCGTCATCATCCCGTAATTTATCCAGCCGGGTTCGCGTATAGCCGCCGTCCTCAAACGTTTCCCAGACGGTTTCTAAACATAAACGGAGTTCCGGTGTCATTTCCATCACCCGATTTTGCTCCACCTCAAAAAGCTGATGGTCAAATGCCTCTATATCTTGTAAAAATCCGCCATAGCGTTTCTTATTTGCCGGCTTTTTTGGATCTTTTGATAATGTTTTCAATAAAGATGTGCGCCATCTGGATTCCGGTGCCTCTGTAATACAATTGTCTCCGGCGATTAAATGCCCCCAAAGCTCTTCTAAACTGTTAGACATCGGATAGCGCCCGCTTACCCCGATTATTGCGATATCTTCTGTACTAGAATCATTAAAATGTGTTCCTTGCAAATTACTTGTCTTTTCTTTTTTTAGTGGTTCGGTATTTGCTAGCTGAGTTTCCGTGACTTCCTGCTCTGTAACAAAGCGGCGTGTATGAAAAGTAAATGGCTTATTAGGATCTGTACGCTCTGTTTGAAGAGGAGCTTCATTTTTTGCAGGCTTCGTTTTTTCCTTTAACAATGCTGTACGGAGCTTATTTTCATGCCCCTTTACTAAATATTCGACGAGTTCTTTTGTGTTGTTATGTTCAAATAAAATGGTTTTTGGAAGCTCTCCCGTCACTTTTTCTAATTCACGAATGAAATTCACCTGCAAAATTGAATCAATTCCATACTTCTCAAATGTCGTATCTTCGTGAATACGTTCTGGTGATAGTTTGATTGATTTTGCCAGCGTATGCTTCACAAATTGTGCCGTTTGTTCGATGAGAGAATCGCTTTCCTGTGAATGATCGATTTCAGCATTCATTTGTATATGGCTTGGATCTTCTTCTGCCCCCGTTCTCTTCTTTTGACGGACGACTCCGTTACTTTCAGCGGCAATGATCTGCTGGCCGAGCTGATGCGATTGTTCAGCCATAAAGGAAACATAGCGAAATCCTTCACTCTCAAGCACCGTTTTCCAAGTATCCGGATACAGGCCCGGACAGCCCGGTATGCGAAGATCAGGGTCCCCATACAGCCACCAGCCTTCCAAAAGGCCGAATGTCAAATGCGAGTATATATTATGATCACTTATTTCATTTAAAAGGAGCAGCCCGTTTTTTTTCAAAACTGCTTTTGCATTTCGCAATGTCTGCCGGATATTTTTTGTGGCATGAAGCACATTTGCCGCGATGACCGCGTCGTAGCCTCCCGCATCAATATGCTGTTCAGACGCCGGCTCCTCGACATTAAATCGTTTATATGTCAAATATGGATTGTCAGGACCATACTTATTTTCTGCATGCATTAAAAAAGCTTTAGACAGATCTGTATAACAATATTCTTTTATATGTGTCTGCCATGCTTTCAATTTTTGAAAAACAGCCGCGCTTGTCCCGCCGGTCCCAGCTCCGATTTCTAATATTCGAATCTTCGCCTCAGGCTCTTGCTTCAGACGTTCTTGCAGATAGACTGTTAACGTATCTGCAAGCACATCATTAAAATAGTCTGCGACTTGATTGTTTTTATAGACCCCTTCTACTAAATCCATAGATGAATTCGGAAACAGGATATCGGTGGCTGACGCCTTGCCGGTCAGAATCTCCGGCAAGGCTTTAAGTGCTGTCTCCACCAATGTCACCATGGCTTTCATATTATTGTCTTGAAGCAGGTCAGATTTTTGTTCATTCCATTCTTTCCACAGCTCGCTCATGGTGCCTATTGAGCGTGTTGGAACATATCCGTTCTCCGTTCGCTTGAGAAATTGATGCCGTTCTAAAATTGATTGGCTTTCTTCGAACCATCTGCCATAGAAATTCTCCAATACCGGCTGGGATTTACTTTCTGTGAAAAACCCTATGGACTGTAATTGTGCGAAAAGCATTTTACAGAGAATGTCTTCTGTGTTCAGCATTGGCGCTTCCCCTCCTATAACAGTTGTTGAATCTTTGTGCTGTCACCCGGGTGATAGCTTCGCAGCTTTTGAATGGCGGAGCCGTGAGTTTCCGGGTACACTTCAATCGTTTCGTCTGCCTGTTCCGTTTCATCATTCGTTTCGTTTGCCATTTTCATCATTACTAGCTGCTTCAGCGGTCCCCCGAGCAGCAATTCCAAAGCTTCCATTGCTTCAGGGGATTCAATTGAGCCTATGCCTGCCTGAGCCATTCTCTTCTGGTAATCCGGTGATGAAACAACACCAATGCTTCCCCAATAACTCCAATTCATCACGGCTACTGTACAAGGCCATACTTGAGAAAGCCGCTGTGCAAAAGCATCCTTAAAACTGCAGCCCGCAGCGTAATTGCTTTGTCCGGAAGCTCTTGCAAACGATTGTACGGAAGAGAAAAACAAAACAAAATCCAGTGGTTCATGCCGGAAAACTTGGGCCATTCGCACGCTTACATCAACCTTTGCAGCAAGAACGTTTCTGAAACATTCCTCACTCATATTCATCAGGCTTCGGTCTTGTAAGACAATCGCAGAATGGATGATGCCGTTGATTTCATGATGCGTTTGTTTCATTGTTTCATACGCGCGTTCTAATTCCTCTCGGTTAGCCGCATCTGCTTGAATGTAATACGGGGCTGGCCCTAGACGTGCAAGTCTGTCCAGCTTGCTTTGAATGGCTGCATCCTTTTTCCTTCTGCCAATCCAAACGATCTGCGCCTGATATGTTCTGATCATATATTCACTCCACGCCTCACCAATACCGCCAGCTCCGCCTATGACAACATAAACGCCTCCGTGCTTATACTTCGTGTGCACCGGTTGATTGTTGTGTACTGGAATTAGACGAAGCTTATGCCAAATCTTGTTTCGATAGGCCCACGTATTCCCTTCTTGATCGGCAGGCAAGGAAAGGAGTTGAGATAACGGCAGATCTTCGTATTTTTTAACATCGATCAGCTTTGTCTGCCAATTTGGATATTCTTTTGACATTGAACCGATCAGGCCGTGCACCCCGGCATCGACCGGGTCGACAATATCATGCTGATCAACATATTGTGTGTTCACCGTCACGACCGTCCAGCTTATCTCCTTCTGTCCATAGCCTAAAGAAAGCATTGCCTTAATGAGCCTATACATTTGAATGACGCCTTGATCTTGGGCTTCAATCATTTCATCGCCGACTTCGCACTCTGTCACACGAGAAGGAGACATCCACACGATGTGGTCAAACGATCCGAGTGCTTCAAGCTGGCCTGTAATTCTATGAATTGATGCGTTCGGCTCAATGTACAGCTCCTTGGCAAACGGAAACTCCCTTTGAACAGCTTTTCTGCTGTTGTCATCCCCTCCGAGGATGACAACACGCTCATCAGCAGGCGAAATGCTCCTCTTCTCCAGCTGCACTCGATCCCATATCGGCGCCATAAGAAGCGCTCCGTTAAGAGTTGCTTTGGAGTTTCCTAGTGATGTCGGCCCGTCTGGCGGTTGTATGCCTTCTTCCAGCAGCCTTGAGGTAATCCCCTTGATTCTTACACACACTCGGCCTTGTTCATCACACAAATCAATATCCAGTCTCTGTATTTTGTCCTCATTAGGACGAGATGTCACAGACACCCACATTTTATTTGTACACGGGCTAAATATTTCTAGCTCTTGCAGCGCAAAAGGCAGAGAAAGCTGCTCGTCACCGGAATTCAGCTTTAGCCCGATCGACGCTTGTAAAGCAGAGTCGGCCATACTTGGATGAAGAACGAATTCATTCAGTGTGTGAGTTACACCAGCAGGCAGAGAAAGCTCTGCCAAGGCTTGATTGCGGCCGATGTAAAGCCGATCTATCCCTTGAAAACCAGGTCCGTAGTCAATGCCGATCGCCTTATACAATTCATAACACTGGTCGTGTGAGAGTGTGCTTAAACTGCATTGGTCTTGAAGCGCGCTGATATCCTGGACTGGAATGTCTCCTGCCCCACGGATTGAAGCACTGCCTTGACAATGTATCTTTCGATCATTGTGTGCAGCCTCTGTATAGACGTTAAAAGCAATCTCGCCGTCCTGCTGGGGATTTAGACTGATATCCACTTGAACAGGCTGGCCATCCGCCACAATCGGCTGCACCCACACAACATTTTTGATGTGAATAACAGATTGTTGATCTTCGGTTCTTCTCACTGCTCTTGTAACGGCAGCATGAACCATCTCAAGATATGCCACGCCCGGCATAACCGGTTTTCCCTTCACCTTATGATCGGCGAAAAAGAACTCAGCACCTGTAAAGGCCGAGCTGAAACGCTGCTCTGACAAATCAGATGTGTTGACATGTATCAATGGATGCAAAGCTGCTGATTCGACTGTTTTTAAAGCTGTTTGATGGGCGGCTGCCTCCTCTTTCGTATCCGTTATCCAGTAGCGTTCTTTCGCAAATGGATAGGTAGGGAGGCTGATGCGTTTCGGCTGTTTGCCGTCATACAGTTTACTCCAGCCTATTTCCATGCCTTTTACCCATAAATCAAGCAGTCTTTCATATATGTGAGGCTCCCAGCTATTGTTGAGCGTTTTCTGTACTTCGTCATCTGATCTCAATGTTTGTGCGATACCTTTTTCTGCTCTGCCTCTGTACATGTACTTCGCATTGGTGCCTCCTTCTATAAAGAGGTTTAGTTTTTCCAGCAAGTCCCCAGTCGAGACAGCGATGATCCCTAATCTCTCCTCCATTGCATCACGCCCCTCTTGGAGTGTATAAGCAATATCAGTGAGGTCACGAGCAGTGATAGATCGCTTGCTGATAAAGTCTGCTAATTGCCGGGCTTGGTCTTTCAGACGATCTTCATCCTTTGCCGACAAAATAAAGATGCCCGGGTGCTGTGCTGTCACAGCTGGTGCTGTTGCAGGATGGGTTGTTTCTTTCGGAATATATTCCTCAATGACCACGTGGGCATTGACGCCGCCTATCCCGAACGAACTGATGCCTGCGCGGCGCGGCAGCTCTCGGCCGGCTTCATCCCGAAGCGCCTGCCACTCTCTCGATTCCTGCACAATATAAAACGGGCTGTCATCCAGTCTGATATATGGATTAACAGTTTCACTGTACAGACTTTTGACAAGCGTTTTATGCTTGAGCTGCAATAACACTTTAATGACACCCGCCACACCGGCCGCCAGCGATAAGTGACCGATGTTTGTTTTCGCTGATCCAAGTCCGCAATGGCTGCCATGAACAGCCGGGTCCCCCGTTTTTTCATACAGCTCTTTAAATGCCGCTTTTAAGCCGTTGATTTCTACTGGATCGCCCAGCTCGGTTCCAGTCCCATGCGCTTCAATATAAGTTACGGTTCTTGGATCAATTCCCGCTTTTTCATATGCTGTTTTTACGACATCCGCCTGAGCTTTCGGATTAGGAGTCGTTAGAGAATTTGCGCGGCCACCGTGGTTTACCGCACTTCCTTTAATGACACCGTAAATATGATCACCGTCTCGTTCAGCCGCTGTCAGCTTTTTCAGAAAGAGAATGCCGGCACCTTCACTGACTGCGAATCCATCGGCTTTGTCAGAAAATGTTTTGCATCTTCCTTCTTTGCTCAGCGCCCCGGCCTTATCATAGGCGATATGGCCTTGCGGAGTTACGACCGTGTTGACCCCTCCCGCAATCGCCATTTCACAGTTTCCATTTTCAATGGCGCAAACCGCATGATGAATGGCGACCAAAGAGCTTGAGCACGCAGTGTCGATCGGTTCACTCGGCCCATGAATGTTCAGGAAATAACTGACTCTATTCGGTCCTGCAGAAGGACTCATATTCGCAGCCGCTGAGCCTTCGATGTCTACATTTGACAGAAGTGAACTGTACCCTGTGTTTCCTGTCCCGATGAAGATGCCCGTTTTGGTTCCTGCCAGGCTTCTCGCTGAGTGTCCCGCTTCTTCTACCGCCTTCCACGCATAGGTCATTAACAGGCGCTGCTGAGGCTCCATCTGCTCAGCCTCCAGCGGAGATATGCCGAAGAACAATGGATCAAAGTCAGCTACTTCATCAATAAAACCGCCCCATTTGACGTTTGTTTTATTCGCTTCTTTCAGAGGGTCTCCGTAATACTCCTGCCAATCCCAGCGGTCTTTTGGAACCTCTGTAATACAATCTGTGCCCGATGACAGGTTCTTCCAATATTCCTCAACGTCTTTTGCCTTTGGGAAAACCCCGCTCATCCCAACAATCGCAATAGGCTCAGGCTTGTGATCAGCTTCCTTTTGCATTGGTGTTACCGAAGGTTTTACAAAGCGGTTTTCAGTCGAAAACGTCATATTTTTTATATTCTGTTCGACAGGCTGCATCAGCACCCCAGCTTTGGCAGGCGTTTGAGCTGTAAAAGCATTTGGATATTCTTCTGACAGATACCCTGCAAATGCATAAACAGTTGCGTGCTCAAAGAAGATCGTAGGCGTAAGATCCAGCTTGTACTTCTCATTCAGTGTATTTGCGAATTCAGTTAACGTAATCGAATCAAATCCATATTGATTAAACTCCATGTCCGGGTCGATCTCTTCAGGTTTGATTTTGAGCAATTGAGAGATTGTTTGCTTTAAAACTTCTTGAATGTGATCGAACATATTCCCTTGATCCATTCTTGCTTCAGATGTCACCGGTACTTGCACTGTTTTCATTGGCACTTCATCAGAAGACGGCTTTTGAGTCAGCTTTTCCCTCATCATGTCTTTGAATCCTTCCATGACGATGACTTGATCTTTGCCAAATGCCAAACCTTTATACAGCGCTTGAATGCCGGTCTCGGTCCGCATTGGAGTCACACCTGTGTTTTTCAACGTCATGTTTTCAATTTCTTTATTCGCGCGCATGCCGCCTTCTTTCCAGAGCGGCCAATTGATTGACAACGTTTGTCCGTGCCTGTACATGGCGGTTACAAGCGCATTTCGATAAGCAGCATAACTGTCCATAAATGCATTAGCCATTGCATAATCGGCCTGTCCCGCGCTGCCGGCAACACTTGATATTGAAGAAAAGAGGATAAAGAAATCTAACGCAAGATGCTCGGTTGCCTCATCCACATTCACAAGCCCTTTCACCTTAGGAGCGAGAACTTGTGTCAGCTCTTCATTGGTTTTGCTCATAAGATAGTTATCTTTAATCAGCCCAGCGCTGTGAATGACACCATTCAAGTCTTCGTAATCAGACGTAATGCTTGTGATAAGCTCGGAGGCTGCTTCCGTTTGTGTCACGTCAACCTGCCTGTATTCTGCGCGAGCCCCTAATTGCTGAAGTTCGTTAAGCTCCGCCTGCTGATCCGCATTCAACTCGGATCTGCCTGTCAGAATGAGCACAGGCTGTTCGGCTTGACGAGCAATTTCTTTTGCAAAAATAAACCCAAGTCCTCCTGCGCCGCCCGTGATGAGGTAAACACCTTTATCTCTCCACGGCATGCTTATTTCCCGATCATCTATTTGCATTTCATCCAGATCATTGATGTACCGTTTGCCTTTTTCATATTTGATGTGCTGATCTTCTGTGTGCCTTTTATTCTCTTTCAGTTTTTCTATTACACTTTCAATATTTTCATGTGAATCGATTTCAATCGTCTGGCCGATTAGTTTTTTATTCTCCAGGCCGGCGGTTTTAAGGAGCGCCGATAGCCCTGAGAATGAGTACTGCTTTCTTTGTGCAGAGGTAAGTAGCTGGATCAGAACATTGCCCTGAGGTCTGCTTTTGAGAAGACCCTGGACCGTCTCAAGCGCTTGTTCGGCATAATCTTGGAACCTCTCTGCAAGTCCTTCGCGGAATGACTCCAAAACGATGCATTCCGCTCCTGTCATTCTTGATTCAATGCGATCTTTTGAGAGGCCATTCATGTCGCAAAGCATGACAATGTGCCGTTCGTAATGAGGCTCAGGACTATCTTTTTTAAAATCCTTAGGCACCCATTTTTCTTCAAACATCAGGGTTGCCAGCGTTTGATCAGATTCCGCCGATCCAGAGCCGCCTTCTGCTGCTCTGAAAGATAATCCTTTCATCCGTACGCAAACATTGCCGCTCTCATCTAAAATATCAATATCGCGCTTTTGCACCTTATCAGTTGCCTTGCTGCCTTGGCTGTATCTTGCGTATACCCACATTTCTGACGAACATGCTCCGAAGACTTCAAGCTCCTGGACCGCAAAAGGCAGTGTCAGCTGGTTATCCCCGGCGCCTGTCAAAATGCTTGACGCCTGCAAAGCAGAATCCATCAGCCCAGGGTGCATTTTGTATTGGCTGAGCGTATCTGCAGCTGACGGATGCAATGACAATTTTGCCAAAACAAATTGTTCAGCTGTATAGATTTTTTTCACTCCGCGATAAGCAGGACCATATTCAAATCCAATCATTCGATAGGTGTCGTATACTTCGTTTACGCTGAAATGGCTTTCCTGACACTGCTCCCGCAGAGATTGCAAATCAACCGCCGGCAGATTTTCAGCAGGATTCAATACCGCGCTGCCTTGACTGTAGACGATTGACTGTTCGCCAGTAACGTCTGAATGACCATAGATTTCATAAGATATCTCACCATTTTCTCCCGGTAAAAGCCTAATGTGTACTTGCTGCGGCTGATCCTCTACAACAATAGGCCGCACCCACACCGCATTCTTTAGCTTCATGATGCGTGGTACACCTTGTACCTCTGCGGCCTGCTCAACAGCTGCCCGCGCCAATTCAAGATGAGCCACTCCCGGCAAAATCCGTTGGCCTTTCACAACATGATCAGCGAGGAAAAACTCTTCTCCCGTATAAATAGAGCTAAACCTTTGTTCCGAGAGATTCGATGTGTTTTGATGCATTAATGGATGCAGCACGGCTCCGCCAAGGCGGGAGGCTGCTTGATTTGCATCAATGCTGCTGCTTTTTTCAATATGATCAGAAATCCAATAACGGTCTTTTGCGAAAGGATACGTCGGCAAGCTGATGCGCTTTGGCAGATTCTCGCCATACAATTTCGTCCAGTCTACATCAAGCCCCTTTACCCATAATTCAAGCAATTTTGCATACTTTCCCCGTTCCATCCATTTCTCGACGGCTTCTTGAATCTCTTCGTCCTCTGTCAGCATTTGGAGTGTGCCTTTATCAATCCTGCCTTTAAATACATCCTCCACACCGCTTTTGCCTGCTGCAAAGTCTTTTAACTTTTGCTGTACATCCTCAATGGAACCGGAGATAATCCCGAGACGTTCTTCCATCGCATCCCGTCCGGCTTGCAGTGTATAAGCGACTCGGGCGAGATTTACGTCACTATATGATTGCTTATCAAGCGCATCTGCCAGCTGCTGTGCATGTTCTTTTAGCCGCGCTTCATTTTTAGCCGATAAAACGAAGATACCCGGATGTTCCGGCGTGATGGATGGTATATTCTCATCGGATGCTTCCGGAATATATTCCTCGATAATCACGTGGGCGTTTACTCCGCCGATTCCAAATGAACTGACACCTGCCCGTCGAGGAAGCTCTTCTCCCCGTTCATTTTTCAGCGCTTTCCATTCTTCCGTTTCCCGTACGATATAGAACGGACTGTTTTTCAGCTGAATGTATGGATTCACGTTTTCGCAATGCAGACTTTTCACTAAGGTTTTATGCTTAAGCTGCAATAATATTTTAATAACTCCTGCTGCACCGGCTGCCAGCGATAAGTGGCCAATGTTTGTCTTTACAGAACCTAAACCGCAGTAAGGATTGGCTGATGTGTCTCCCTCATTTACACCCAATGCTTTAAAAGCTGATTTCAAACCGTTAATTTCAACCGGGTCTCCAAGCTCCGTCCCGGTTCCGTGGGCTTCAATGTAGGTCACGGTTTTCGGATCGATTCCCGCTTTTTGATATGCCGACTGAATAACATCTGCCTGCGCCTTCGGATTGGGAGTCGTTAAAGAGGCTGCACGGCCGCCGTGATTGATTGCACTGCCTTTTATGACTCCGTAAATGTGGTCTCCCGCTTCTTCAGCCGCTTTTAATTTTTTCAGGAACAGTATGCCGGCACCTTCCCCATGCGCAAAACCATCAGCTTGATTTGAAAACGTCTTGCATTTTCCTTCTTTGCTCAGTGCTCCCGCCTTATCAAAGCTGATATACACCTCAGGAAGGATAATCGTATTTACACCGCCGGCTAATGCCATGTCACAAGTGCCTTCCTCAATTGAAGAGATGGCATGGTGGATCGCCACTAGTGAACTAGAGCACGCTGTATCAATCGGTTCGCTCGGCCCGTGCAGATTAAGGAAATAACTGACACGGTTCGGACCGACCGATGGGCTCGTATTGGCTGCCGCTGATCCTTCTATTGCCGAGTTCGCTTTAGATAGAAGAGAGCTGTATCCTGTATTTCCCGTTCCGATGAAGACGCCGGTTTTTGTGCCTGACAACCTTTTCGCCGAATATCCTGCATCTTCGATCGCTTTCCAGGCGTAAGTCAGCAGTAAGCGCTGCTGAGGTTCCATTTGTTCAGCTTCACGTGGGGAAATGCCAAAGAATAATGGATCAAAATCTGCAATACCGTCAATAAAACCGCCCCATTTCACGTTCGTTTTATTGACTTCCTTCGCCGGATCACCTTCATATTCACGCCAATCCCAGCGATCTTTCGGGATTTCCGTCATGCAGTCTTTGCCCTCTTTTAAGATGTTCCAGTACGCCTCAACATCTTTCGCCATAGGAAAAATCCCGCTTATGCCCACAATGGCAATTGGCTCAGGCCCTGCATCACTCTGTATGGCGTTTGGCAGCATGACTTGCTGCTTTCTGCGTCTTTTAGCTTTGGTACGCACGGCTTGTTCCTGTCTCGCAGCAGGCTGAAGCTGAGCCGATGCAGCGCGCACAGCAAATGTCTTCGCAAATACCGATTGATATTCTTCTGACAAATGCTTACCAAACGCATGAATCGTCGGGTGGTCAAAAAATACGGTTGGCGTCAGCTCTAACTGATAGGCGCGATTGATATGGTTGGTGAATTCAGTCATGGAGATAGAATCAAAACCATACACCGTCATCTCGGCATGATCATCAATCGTTTCAAGCTTGACCTTTAACAGCTTGGCGATCTCTCGCTTTAACATCGCCTTTACTTTATCCAGCAAACTGTCTGTATCAATGCTATTTATTTGTTCAGTCATGTGTTCTGCTTCCTTCTTTTCCATAGGTGCTGAGGCGTTTTTGGCCAGCATGTTTTGTTTTATTTTCTGCACATCGCCTTCGATCACCATTACTTGGTTTGCCTCTGAATGAAGTGCTTGATATAATGCCTGAATTCCTTTTTCCGCCCTCATAGGAACAATACCGGCCAGTTGCACAAGCCTTTTCTCAGTTTCTTGATCGACCTGCATGCCTCCATCTCTCCATAAAGGCCAGTTTACAGAAAGCGTCTTCCCATGCCGCTGGCTGAGGTCGGCAAGCCGATTTCGATAGCCTGCATACATATCCATAAATACATTGGCTGCCGCATAGTCAGACTGACCAATGCTCCCTAAACTTCCTGAAAGAGATGAAAAGAGAATAAAGAAGTCTAAAGGCAAATCCTTACTCGCTTCGTCTAGATAAACAAGCCCTTTTACTTTAGGCGCCAGTACATCGTGCAGATCTTTTGCCTGTTTATTAACCAGGTAGCTGTCCTTGATGATTCCGGCACTATGAAGAATACCGTTCAGACGGCCATATCTTTTTTGAATGTCGTCAATGAGCTGATAGACTTCAATTTTATTGGTAACATCTGTTTGCCGGTAGGTGATGTCAGCCCCCTTGCTATGAAGCTCTTTCAGCTTTTTGCTTTTGCTTTCGCTAAGAGGTGAGCGGCCCGCCAGAATGACTGTCGCATTTTTCGTTTGTTCCGCAATTTCCTTTGCAAAAATATGACCTAGTCCGCCGGCACCTCCTGTAATGAGATAAACGCCATTGTCTTTCCACGGTTTGCTGCCGTCTCCTTTTGCCTGTTTGATTTCACGCCAATCAGCAATATACCGTGTCCCGTTTTGATATTTGACATATGAATCGCTGCTCATTTGATTTTCTAACAGTTTGCCAGCAATGCTTTCTCCACTTTCTTCACTGCTGACTTCAATCATTTGGCCGGTTAGTTTGGCATTTTCCTGACAAGCTGTTTTCAGCAGTCCTGTCAATCCTGAAAACAATTGCTGTTCTCCCTCTGCAGAGGTTACGATCTGAACGAGAATGCCGTCTTTCGGTTTCGTACGAATGATCTCTTGTACCTTTTTAAACACTTGTTCTGTATAAGAATGAAAACGCCCATCTACTGAAGAAGGCCTTGCTTCCAGGCTGTATACATGGACATCCTCGATAGCTGCTTCAATTTGTTTTCTCGTCTCATGATCATATTCACATAGGAATACGAGATGCTCTGCATATTTTTTTGCAGCTAAGCTGTCAGCAGCCTTTTGTTCTTGCCAAACGGGCTGAAGCAATAAAGTTTCAGCGTTGATTTTTGATGGTTCGGTTTGTATATCTGCCTCCATCACTCTCGTCGAAAATCCTTTCAGCCGCACGCAGATCATGCCATGCTCATCACATAGGTGAATATCGACTTTCTGTATCAAATCTCCTGGTTTGTTTTTCGAGTTGAATTGAACATAAACCCACATGTCAGAAACGCACTGACGAAAGACCTCAAGTTCCTCCAGGGCAAATGGCAGTGCTGCCTTAAAGTCTTCAGTGTCTGAAAGTTCCGCTCTGACGACATTTTGCAAATATTCAGCCGCCTGTAACGCCCCGTCCATTACACTTGGATGAAGAACATAATCGCCCAACGTATGTGCAACAGATTCTGGCAGTGATAATTTGGCAAGCAGCTGGCCGTCGCCTTTATATACGGCCTCTACACTCTTGTAACCTGGACCGTAATCGGCGCCGATCATCCCTTCATAAAACGAGGCAGCATCCATTCTGCTTTGATCACATTGTTTCTTGATCTTAGAAAGATCCAGTGCTTTTTCTCGCTTTAACTGAATCAATTCCGCTTTACCTTGGTTATATACAACTGGTTCTGCATCAGCGGATTCCGGATCACCATACATCCGATAAGCAATATGTTCGCCATCTTCATCGTAAAGTCCGATATTTACCTGAACCGGCTCACTTCCTGCTACAACCGGGCGAACCCACACGACATTTTTCAGCCTGATTCCAGTTTCATGATCCTCCAATCCGCCAATTCCTTGTTCTATAGCGGCTCTTGCCATTTCAAGCGTGACCGCCGCCGGCAAAATCGCCATGCCTTTAATGATATGCTCGGCAATAAAATACTCTTGTCCTGTGAAAATGGAGCTGAAACGCTGCTCTGACAGAACCGATGTATTATGGTGCACCAAAGGATGCAAGCGAGATGGTTCAATTGTTGTGATAGCGCCGGTGCTGCTTTCAGGCCAGTATCGTTCTTCGGCAAAAGGGTATGTCGGCAAGCTGATGCGGCGTGGCTTTGTATTTGGATAGAGCCTGCGCCATTCAACATGAAAACCATTTGCCCACATCTTGGCAAGCTTTCTCAATTCTTCTTTTGATATTCGTGATGAAGCCATATCATCTGCTTCAGCATTTCCAAGCAGCTGTTCAGCGGATGTCATTCTCGTTTTTTCTCCTTGAATACAGTCTTCTATGAGCGGCTTTCCAGTCACAAAAGCTTCCAGCTGATGTTTCCATTCTTCCAGATCGTTCACTATAAAAACGATCCTGTTATCCATTGCTTCACGGCCGACTTGGAAGGTATATGCAATATCTCTTAAAGAGAAATACCTTTGCTCGTCTTGCCTGATATAGGACAGCATTTCCTTCGCGTATACTTGGAGCCGTTCACTATTTTTAGCTGATATAGGAATGATGTAAGGCTGATTGCCTTCGTTTTCGGTACCTGCATCAGAAGTGTTTTCATATTGCTCAAATATTGCATGGGCGTTAGTTCCGCCAAGGCCGAATGAGCTCAGAGCCGCCCGATGGACACCTGCGTGTTTCTCTAACGATTTTCGTTCACGGACAACATAAAAAGGAGAGCTTTCAAACTTTATATCCGGATTCGGCTCCGTACAATTGATGGTCGGTGCAAGTTCATTATGGTATAAACTCATCGCAACTTTAATGCATCCGGCTAACCCCGCAGCTGTATCCAAATGGCCGATATTCGTTTTCACTGAACCGATTCCGCAAAATTGTGTTTTGTCGGTGTATTGCTTGTACACTTTATTTAGTGCAGACATTTCAATAGGATCGCCTAATTTCGTTCCCGTCCCGTGCGCTTCAATATAACTGACCGTTTCAGGATGGATCTTGGTTGTATCCAATACATGCTGTATTACTTCTGTTTGGCCTTTTACACTAGGCGCATAGAAGCCTGCCTTCTCTGCCCCATCATTATTGATGCCTATTCCGCGCATAATGGCATAAATATGGTCTCCGTCTTTTACGGCATCCACAGCTTTTTTCAGCAGGATGACTGCTACGCCTTCACCTCCGGCCATTCCGTCCGCCGAAGCATCGAACGCCTTCACATGCCCGTCGCTTGAAAAATTCAACCCGTTTTGGTGCACGTAGCCGATCGCTGATTGTGCGTGCAATGTTGCGCCCCCGACAAGCGCATATTGTGATTCGCCCGATGTCAGGCTTTTGTATGCTTGATATAAACCGACTAGTGATGAAGAACAGTTAGAATGAACAAAATAGCTTGGCCCTTTTAATCCGAGCTTATGTGAGATCATTGTGGGAATGGTTCCGCTTTGGGCTAAAACCCATGAGACATAGCCATCCGGTGATTCATGTCCTTCTGTTGTCTCCTTCGGCAATAACGTTCTATATGAATTGCTGCTTGCAGACATATATACACTTGTTGCCGGAATCTCCTTAGCCACATATCCTGCATCTTCAATCGCTTTCCAGGAGTGCAGCAATAAGAGGCGGAGCTGAGGGTCCATATACTCAGCATCTTTTGGCGAGATTTGAAAGAAACCGGGATCGAATAAGTCTTTCCCTTCGATCACAGATTGCACAGGCACATAGTCAGGATGCTGTATCAATTCTTCGGGAACTCCATTTGCGCGAAGCTCTTCTTCAGAAAAGAATCGTATGCTTTCTTTGCCTTCTTTGATGTGGTTCCAGAAGTCATGATGATTTTTCGCACCCGGGAACT
The DNA here is from genome assembly GCF_037963565.1 of Bacillus sp. PS95. Classification (NCBI taxonomy): domain Bacteria; kingdom Bacillati; phylum Bacillota; class Bacilli; order Caryophanales; family Bacillaceae; genus Bacillus; species Bacillus sp. PS95. The sequence goes on along the minus strand of NZ_CP150160.1, from coordinate 1,866,795 downwards.
GGCAAGATATCCCCACAATCGCAACACTGTCATCAAAATAAGGGGGAATCTTCTGTTCTAGGTGTTTTCTATCTTTTTTGATATCATAATGATCTTCATTTTGTGTCCCGGCTAGATCTGAGTTTTTCATCTCCAAAATATATTCACTGATTGCACGGATCGTGGAAAACTCAAACAGCTCAGTAACATGAAACTCACAATCGAATTCTTTTTTGATTCGTTCAGCCACAGCTACAGCCAGAAGCGAATCGCCGCCCGCATCGAAAAATCCGTCTTCCGGCCCAAATCCGCTGACCTTGAGCGTTTCCTCCCAAATACGCAGCACCTGATCCTCTATTTCCGTTAATTGCAAGTGATTTGGTTTCCTTCTGTTGAACACGATCTCGCGTTTTTCTAATTCTTTACGGTTCACTTTTCCGCTGGGCGATAATGGAAGCTCATCTAAGCGGATAAAGTGTGAAGGTATCATATATTCGGGCAGACTCGATTTTAGATGAAGGCGCAAATCTTTTGGATTGGCAGAGGCATGTCCGCTTTCCTCTGTATAATAAGCAGCGAGCTGTTGATGGCCCTCAAGCTGCTTCACCACTACCGCCTGATCTAAAATGCCCGGAAATTCACCCAGCTTTGTTTCTATTGCGCCCAGCTCGACGCGAAAACCGCGTATTTTGACTTGGCTGTCAATCCGTCCCAAGTATTCTATGTTGCCGTCAGGAAGCCACCTTGCTGAATCACCCGATTTATATAGCTTCGTCCCTGATTCAAAGGGATTATCAATAAATTTTTCAGCCGTAAGCCCCGGCTTTTTAAAGTAGCCTCTTGCTAAGCCGGCTCCAGCGATGCAAAGCTCACCTGGCTTTCCGATCGGGACAGGCTTCAAATGCTGGTCCACAATATAAATTTTCGTGTTGGAAACAGGCTTTCCAATCGGTGTATGGTGACTTGCGATATCTCCTTTTCCGCATCCGAAATACGCAGCGTAAATGGAGGCTTCCGTCGGTCCGTATATATTTTCAACACGGCAGTTTGTAAAGAGCGATACCGCCTTTTTCACTAATTCTTTAGGGAAGGCTTCACCTGCAACCATCATATACTTCAGCGGACCGTCCTCTGTGAATCGCTTGTTGTCTTTCGCCATTTCTAAAAAAACATGCAGCATGGCCGGCACAAAATTAATGTGAGTCACTTTATATGTTTCAATATAATCCATGCAAAGCTGCGGTGATTTCTCCCCATTAGGCGGAAGAATCACTAGACGGCCATCTCCAATAAACCATCCGAATAATTCTGAGATCGATACATCAAACACATAGTTCGTCTTCAATAAATATGCATCCTCAGCCGTTACAGGATAGTGAGATTCAAGAAAATTCAGGGTATTCATAATGCTCCGATGCTCTACCATAACCCCTTTAGGCTCTCCAGTGCTTCCCGATGTATAAATAATATAAGCGAGGTGTTCCGGTTTTACTTCCCGCTTTAAACCGCTGCTTTGCTGGTCTGTATAATCGTTTCGGCAAGCTAACTCGATATTGATCGCTTTTACACGGCTGCCAGTTAATCCGTTGATCCTATCATGAACGTTAGGTTGGGTGAGGACAATGGATGCCTGACTGTCTTTGAGCATGTACTCTAATCGTTCTTGCGGAAAACTTGGATCTAACGGCACATACGCTCCGCCAGCTTTCAGTATTCCTAAAATTCCGATGATCATATCAAACGAACGCTCTGCACAAATGCCAACGGGCTGTTCAGGTCTAACACCCTGATGTTGAAGGTAGACTGCCACAGATGTGCTTTTTTCATCTACTTCTTTATATGTAAGTGATCTGTCTTCAAACATCACAGCAACCGCATCGGGGGTTTGTTTCGCTTTTTCCTCAAACACCTCATGTATACACTTGTCATTTGCGATGTTTGTCCCTGTCGCATTCCATTGTTCCACCAAATTAGTTTGTTCTTGATTTAATCGCAAAGAGTAGGCTTCAAGCGGCAAAGACGGGTCCTCCATCATGTGCTGCGCGAGCTTCATATAGTTCTCCATCATGCTTTCAATGGAGGACAGTTCATACAAATCAGGGTTGTACAGAAGATGAAGCACTGTTTCATTTTCTTGCTCATATATTTCGAGCGCCAGCTCAAATTCACCCTCTTGCCGAATGTCTTCAATATATTCGATGCCAAGCGTTTGATACGGTTCGAGCACTTTTTGCAAGCCTGTTGCTTGAAAAAAGTTTTGGTACAGAAAAGCTGTTTGAAAAACCGGAGAATCCGCGGCCGAGCGGTCTACATTCAGCTCTCTTACCAATGCAGGGAACGGAAACGCCGCATGATCCAGGCCGTCAGCCACTGTCAGCTGCAGTTCCCGAATAAATGCTGTTAATGGCTGAGATCCGATATTCTTGCTCCGAACAGCCATCATATTGATAAAATAACCGATTAGGGTTTCAAATCTGTCTTCTTGCCGACCCATTGTCGGAACGCCAACAATGATATCCTTTTGTTTTGTATAATGATGCAGCAACACTTTGTAAATGGAGAGAAACACAACCGATTCATTCACATGATTGGTGCGGGCAAACGATTTAATTTGATTGCTCAGGTGATGAGGGAGCAAGCTTTTATAAGCTTGCCCCTTGAATTTTCGTGCTGAAGACCGCGGACGGTCAGCAGGCAAATCAAGAACTGGCAGACTCCCAGACAACTGTTCTTTCCAGTAAGCGAGATGCTCTTCCCCTTCTCTGCCAGTCAGCATCCGTTTTTCCCAATCGACAAAATCGTAATAATCAGCTGTTAATGGCTGCTGCAAGGGCTCAATCCCATTCAGCAATTGTTGATACGCTTCGAATAGCGCCGATATCAATGTCAGCATCGACACACCATCAAATATGATATGGTGAATTGTTATAAGAACAATGCATTCTTCTAACCGATGAAAAAGGTGTGTGCGCCATAACGGACCAGCATCCAACTGGAAAGGTTCTTTTGCTTTTTCTTTTAGAAAAGGAAAGATATCTGCTGATTTCATTGCTGATATATTCTCTTCCACAAAATAAAGATCCTTTGATAACTGAACCGATTGAAATGGAATGCCATTTTCTTCTTGAATCACACTGGCTAAGATCGGATATTGTCTCTGTACAAACAGAAGGGCTTTCTTGAACATCTCTGCATGTATTGGTTTGCTGAAGCGAAAGCATAAAGGAATATGATATGCACTCATCCCAGGAGACATTTTTTGAAGCATCCACAGCCCTTTTTGCCCTTCTGAAAGCGGGCTTTTCAACTGCCGCTTCATGCCTTTAAGATGTTCTTCCACCTCAGAAATGGTTAATTCTCCTGATCTGAAGGCATCGAGAATTTCTTTATGATTCATACGATTTACTCCCTTCTATGATGTTTTGCACACTCTTAAAATCCAATTTCCCTAGCGCCACCTCTTGCATCAATCCGATGATTTGCTCGTCTGTATACGTGTCCTTTATTTGATGTGCTGCTGCGCTATGATTTTGTTTTTCCGCTTTTAAGGCCAAATGGTCAGATAGAGCTTGGACTGTCTGACATTCAAGGATTTCCCGGCCGGCCATCTTCAGCTGCGTGGTTTTTTCGATATGCCGCATCAATTTTCGGCCAAGAATTGAATCCATCCCATAATCCAGGAAGTTTCTTTTGAAATTGATTCGATCCTCAGATATGCCCAATTCTCGTGCTAAAAATTGAACAATGATCTTTTGAATGTGGGTTTTGCCATTCGGCTCGTCAATCTCTGTTTTCATATCTTGTGAATGCTGTTTAACGGCCTCTGATTGCTGAGTGCCTGACGAAATCCAATACCGTTCCCTTGCAAATGGATAACCAGGTAAAGAAACCATCCGAACGTGATCGCCATCATGAAAGAGTTCCCAAGGAATCTGATATCCTTTCACCCAGCATTCCGCGATGTTTTCCAAATTTTTTTCTTTTGCGAGAGCTTGCAGAACTGCTTCATCTTGTTCTTCTAAAATCCCTTCTGTATATCCTGTATAAAGGGATCTCTGTTGGCCTGATACCCCACCATTCTTCATTGCTTCCACATATTCCTTCAATTTTCGCACCAATTGCTTCTGATTGTTTGCAACGAGCGCGAGCCTTGCTTCCATGGCTTTTCTCCCAACCTGAAGCGTATATGCCACATCAGGTAAAGAAAGGTTATGATTCTGCTCCAGATACGCAATCATGCGGCAGGCAGCATCCTGAAGCCGATCGTCATTTTGGGCTGAAAGCACAATGATCTGCGGTGACCCTTGATGCCGCTGTGTGGACGGCTGATCATCCGGGATGTATTCTTCAATGACTGCATGTGCATTGGTGCCGCTGATTCCAGTCGTGCTGATCGTTCCCATCCTCGGCTTCTGATTTTTCCTGATCCACGAACGGTTTTCTTTGCAAAGCACAAATGGGCTTTCTTTAAACGGAATATACGGGTTTTCCGATTCACAGTGATGAGTGGCCGGAATGATCTGGTTTTTCATAGCCATCAGCATACTGATTAAAGCAACCGTTCCTGACGCTGCAAATGTATGTCCGATTAAAGGTTTAATTGAGCTGATCATACAGAATTGCTTCTGCTTCGTATATTTGCTGAACACGCTCGTTAACGCTTGGACCTCAAGCGGATCACCAAGATTCGAGCCGGTACTGTGCGCCATCACATATTGAATATCGAGCGGATTGATTTCATTTTTTTCATAAATGTTTTCGATCAATTCTGCCTGGCTAAAAGGATTTGGCGCAGTAATGCCGTTGGTTTTGCCATCGTAATTCACACCGCTGGCTTTGATGCAGCCATAAATATGATCTTTATCTTCAATTGCCTTTGATAATGGTTTCAAGAGAACAGCAGCCACCGCTTCACCTGGCACAAGACCATTGGCATCCTGGTCAAACACTTTGCATTGTCCGTTCGGAGACAGCATTTCGGCCCTTGTCAGCGCCTCAAAAGACATGTGAGAAATATTCAAGCTGACGCCGCCGGCTAAAGCCATTTCACAATCCCCCTGACGCAGAGCTGAACATGCCTGGTGAATCGCCACCAGTCCAGATGAACATGCTGCTGTCAAAGCCATATTAGGCCCTTTTAAATCCAATGTGTATGCGATTCTCGCAGACAATGTGGCGTTTTGTGTTCCGTTAATGTAATCCGTATCTCCGGTTAGATGCGCATATTCCCCTTCTTCCACACCTACATAAACACCGCAGGATTTTCCTTTTATCCGATCTCCCATATAGCCGGCGTCTTCAAACGTGTGCCATGCTTCCTCTAGAAAAATGCGCTGGCGCGGATCCATGCTTTCGGCTTCTTTAGGCGATATTTGAAAAAACAGCGGATCAAACCGGTCTATGTCCTTCAAAAATGCACCCCACCTTGGCACTGCTTTTTCTGGATCTCTGTTAGCTCTCCCCCAGTCCCGGCGTTCGCCCGGAATGTCAGAGATACACGATTTACCGTTTTTCAGATTATCCCACAGCTCATGGACCGAATCAGCTTGAGGGAACCTGCCGCTCATGCCGATAATGGCAATAGGCTCATCGTGAACCTGCCGAATGCTTTTTTTACTGGCTTCTGGTTCTAAAGCTACAGGAATTGCTGCATAATCTTCAGGGGGCTTTTGCGCCTCTGATGCATCATCCCGGTAAAATGCTTCAATCAGCTCTTTATGATCGGTTAAGAAAAAGCCGATCAATTCTTGTAAAGTCGAATAGCCGAAAAATAAAGCCGGTGTCACTTCGATGTTGAAATGCTTTGATAACACATTCGAAAATTTAGCCAAATAGATTGAATCAAATCCGAAGTCGGCCCAATTTTTGTTCAAATTCAGCTTGTCCTTTGAAATCTTAAGCAATGTGTGAATATGCTCTTTCAAGTCGTGTTCTAAACGCTTTTCAATGCTTAACGTTTTTACCTCATCCTTGTTTTCTTGTGCTAGAGGGGCTTGAGTGGCCGGTTCTGGAATAGCTGGTTCAGTCATTCCTAAAAATCTGCTGACACGGCTGGGCTGACCGGCTATCACGAGATGCTGAGCATCCTGCTGAGCTAGGATGTGCTCAAACATACGGATGCCTTCCTCGGCTTCTAGGAAGCGTTGGCCGCTTGATTTCAGGTACATATCCGTTGTTTCCTCATCACCGATCTTCATTCCGCCATCCTTCCATACAGGCCAGTTGATGACAAACGTTTTACCGTTATGCAGCTCATTTCTGTATTGTGCGTAAGCCATCTGAAACCTATTGCCAATCGCATAATCACAACATCCAAAATCCCCTAAAACCGCAGAAGAAGAAGAAAAATAACACATAAAATCAAGGTCTTCATTTTTAAGCCATTCATCAAGCGCTATCGTGCCGTTGATTTTCGGTTCAATGATGCGCTGGAAGCTTTCGATCTTTTTGTCAAAAATAGCAGAGTCGCTCTCGATCCCGGCTGCATGAATGACACCGTTGATGGCACCGAATCGGTCTTTCCCTCTTTTTACGCAGTCTCCCATTGCGATAGGATCAGACACATCTGCTTCTGCATACATCGCTTCGCCGCCTAGATCCTTTAATTCTTTTATTTGCTTTTGCTTTTCATCATTAAAAGGCGACCGCCCTGTCAAAATCAGGTTTGCGGCATAGTTTTTGGCCAAATGCTTGGCAAATAAATAACCAAGCCCTCCTACACCGCCTGTAATCAGGTAAGTACCGCCAGACTTCAATTTGCTGTCGTCCGGTTGTATCGTTGTCTGTTCAATGTGATTTACATATCGTTTCGCATTCTGATACAAAACCGTTTGTTCAGCTGAAGCCTGTAATTCTGCCCATATATTACGTGTCCAATCATCCATCGATCCTTGTTCCGCGGGCTGAAAGATTCCAGTTACTTTTGTGTGCGGAAGGACAAGCCCGAGTGAACGTTCGAAGCCAATCCATGATTCCAGATAACTTCGGTCAAGACTATCTTCAAAACATCCTGCCAGCAGCAGCCGTGAAGGATGAAGCTTTGCTGCGGACATACCTTGTAATAGGTAAACAATACAGGAATGGTCCTTTATACAGCGCTTGTCTTCCATAGGCCACATATAGAGGATTGCATCTGGCTCTCCAAGTTCTTCTTTAATGCTCTGGAAGGCCTTTTCAAAAGTAACGGGTTCTTGCCGCACAATCTGGTAGCTATATTCAGACTGTTTGCTGTACACTTCGCCCTGTGATATAAAAATGACCTTGGTGTCTTGATCAACGTTTTTCAGGGCTGAAGCAAATGCGTTTTGCTTTTCTCTTTCAGTCAGAAAACAGATGAGCGTTTTGATACGTTTCGATGTGAGAGTCGCCGCCTCTTCTATCCACACTTCTTGAAAAGTCATAACCTTGAAAGGTTCTTCTGTTTGCTGATCATGATCCTGTTCTATAGACGCCGGGACCTTTGCCGCGCCTGGTGCCCAGTAACGCTCTTTCGCAAATGGATATGCCGGAAGACTGATCCGGACAGGCGTTTGGGTGCCGTACAGCATGCCCCAGTCGAAAGACAAGCCTTTCACCCAAAGATCCAGCAGTTTCGTGTATTTCCCTTTGCTCATCCATGCTTCTATGATTTTTTCCGTATCCTCATCCGCTGATAAGACTGCTAACGCTTTTTTGTTATCATCGATGCGATCCAGATACAGGCTGTCTGCTTTGTTTTCGATAAAATCGTTCAGCTTTCTCTCAAGATCCTCTAGTGATTCCGCTATAAAGGCCAGCCGTTCCTCCATTGCTTCACGGCCTGTTTGCAAGGTATAGGCAATCCTGATCAGGTCTGTTTCGCGGTACCTTTTTTGTTTGATGGCTGTAAGCAGCTGTTTCGCTTTTTCTTGCAAGCGTTCCATGTTTTTGGCCGACAGCACAATCAGCGCTGGAGGATGGTCTTTCGGCGTTTGCGTCCCCGTTCTTGGAATATATTCTTCCAGGATGATATGGGCATTGGACCCTCCGGCGCCAAAACTGCTCAAGCCAGCGCGCCTAGGCACCTCTTGCCCGCCAATCACCGGGCGTTTCCATTCACCAAGTTGCTGCTGAACGACAAATGGCGTATGGCTGAACTCGATGTTCGGATTCAACCGCTGAGCATGCAATGATGGTGCAATTTGGCTATATTTAAACTGAAAAAGTATTTTTGTCAGCCCTGCAATTCCGGCTGCACTTTCACAATGACCGATATTTGATTTGCTGGAGCCGATCGCACAAAACTGTTTCTCCTGCGTATCTTTCTCAAATGCTTTTGTTAACCCCGCTATCTCAATCGGATCTCCTAATGCAGTGCCTGTTCCATGCGCCTCTAAATAACTGATGGTTCGGGCAGGAATGTCGGCGCGCTCCATTGCTTCTTTAATTACCTGTGCCTGTGCATGAGGATTTGGAACCGTGTATCCATTTGTTTTTCCTCCGCTATTAATGGCACTTGCCTTTATCACACCGTAAATATGGTCACCGTCCGCTATTGCTTGCTGCAGCGGCTTTAACACAATGGCGCCTACGCCTTCACCGTCGACAAATCCATCTGCATCATCGCCGAATGATTTACATGTATCACTAGCAGAGAGCATATTCATGACAGATAAATTCTGATAGTGAACCGGGTCGACAACTAAATTGACACCGCCGGCAATGGCACAATCACTCGATCCGCTATAGATGCTTTCCAGCGCTAAATGAATCGCTGTCAGGGAGGATGAGCAGGCTGTATCGACTGCAAGACTCGGGCCTTGGAAATTCAGTAAATAGGATATTCTGTTGGCGATAGACCAATAGCCGTAGCCGGTCGGATAATTTTTGTTCATGACTCCGGCAAAGACGCCGATTTTTCTGCTTGAACAGAGCGAGTCAGGCGTGTATCCCGCGTCTTCAATACTTGCATAAGCGGTTTGCAGAAATAATCGCTCCTGAGGGTCCATTCTTTCTGCCTCAAGCGGAGAAATCTGAAAGAATAATGGGTCAAACTTGTCCATATCCTTGATAAATCCGCCCCATTTCGTATAAATTGATCCTTCTTTTCCTTTTTCTTTATCGTAATAAGCTTTCCAATCCCAGCGATCTTTCGGAATTTCCTCAATACAATTTCTTCCTTCTTTTAGGTTGTTCCAAAAGTCTTCTGCTGTTTCCGCCTGAGGATAGCGTCCAGAAATGCCGATAATGGCAACGTCACGGCTTACAAGAGTGTTTGTCGGTGTTTCTTTCTCCCCGCTGAAGCCAAGCTTGCGATAGCGCCGTGTTCTTTTAGCGGCCTGATCAGGTTTATGTGAAGATTGGGTTCTGCTTTCGGCCGGTGTCTGTTGTAGAACTTGACGGTCAAGACCTGTTAATTTCATCAGCGCTTCTGTTTTTGTTTTGATGAAATGCTCCACTAATGCGTCAATGGTCTGGTACTCGAAAAATAAAGTGCTGCTTACATGGTCAAATTCTTTACGCAATGTATTCGTCAGCTGGACAACAACGATAGAATCAATCCCGTACTTTTCAAGCGGTTCAGATGACTCAATCTTTCCTGCAGGAATTTTCAACGTTTCCCCGATTAGTTTTTTCATATATTCTGTGCTTTTTACTCTTAGGAGAGCATGTTTTGATTGTCCAGCTTCCTCTGAATCTATGGTATGAATGTAGGCTGGCTCCTGATTAGACGCTTGTGAAACATCCTTCTCTGGCAAGACCACATTTTTCATCATACGGCGAACCAGCCCGTTGCTTGAGGCTGCGACGATTTGGTGACTCAGATCATGTGCCGCCTCGGCCGGGAAAAAGACAGATTCAAAGCCTTCGCTTTCAAGTGCCGCTTTCCAACTGTCAGGATGTAAGCCTGGACAGCCGGGAATCCGCACTGCAGGATCTTCATACAGCCACCAGCCTTCCAAAAGACCAAAGGTGATGTGAGGGAACAGGCTGTTTCCCGCCATTTCATTCAGCAGCAGCATTCCGTTGTTTTTCATTACTGCTTTTGTATGCCGCAGTGTTTGACGGATATTTTTTGTTGCGTGAAGGACATTAGCGGCAATGACGACATCATAGCCTCCCGCTTCAAATTCCTGCTGGTCAATCGGTTTTTCCACATCAAAAAGCTGATATGTCAGGTACGGATTTTCCGCCCCATATTCCTTTTGTGCATGCAGCAAAAATGCTTTAGACAGATCTGTATAGCAATATTCATTGATGTGCTTTTGATATGGTTTCAGTTTTTCAAAGATTCCGGCACTCGTGCCGCCTGTGCCTGCGCCTATTTCCATAATGCGAATCGATGCCTCAGGGTCGTGCTTCAGACGTTCATCCAGATAAGCTAATAATGTATCGGCAAGCACTTTATTAAAATAATCTGCCACTTGGTTATGCTTATAAATGCCTTCCACTAGTTCCATCGAGGAATGCGGGAACATGATATCTGTTGCAGGGACTTTCCCTGTCAAAATATCCGGTAATGCTTTCAGCATGGCCTCTGCTAATACAACCATCGCCTTTGTCTCGCTGTCTTTAAGCCACTTTTCTTTTTTCGCATTCCATTCTTGCCAAAGCAGCTCGATATCCTCTGCTTGGTCCTTCCTCACCAATGAATCTCCAACTTTCTTAAGATAGCCATGCTGCAAGAGAAATTCGCTGCTTTGCCGAATCCATTTTCCATAAAATTCACGAGTCTTATATTGTTGAAGACGTTCAACCGATAATGTATAACCATCAAACAGCCCGGCTGTTTGCAGCTGTCCTAACAACAGCCTGTAAAGAAGATCATCAAGCTCTTCATGTGTCACTCTTTGAAATCGTCCCGTAGTCGGCAGACGCTCCATCAGGCTCTCTGCATCTGCTGAAGGTTGCTCTGGATAAAGAGTGATGAATTCATTCTGATTGACGCCTTCGACTGCTACAGGCTTTGTCGTATGAATGAAAGCTGTTTGGCTGACTGGCCCAGAAAGCAGGGCTTCCAGCGCCTTCATAGCCTCCTCAGGCTCAATTAAACCTAAGCCGATTTGATTCATGAGCTGTACATAATGTTCATCCTCAGCCGCTTCACTATTCCCCCAATATCCCCAGTTCATGACTTTTACAGGGCATGCCCAGCTCTGAGAAAGCCGGTGAGCAAAAGCATCTGCAAATGTACAGCCAGAGGCATAATGGCTTTGCTTCACATTTTTGATATGGGCTACAAGCGAAGAGAAGAATAAAACAAAATCTACATTCTCCTGGCGGAACACTTGGGCCAACCGAATACTGACATCGATCTTCGCCGCCAGTCCAGCGGTGAATTCTTGTTGCTTCATTTTTTCCAGGCTTTGCTCAAATAAAACCATCGCAGAGTGAACAATCCCGTGAATATGAGGATGGCGCATTTTCACTTGATCATAAGCCTGCTGCAATGAATGCTTATCGGCTGCATCGGCTGCAATGTAGAAAGGCTCAGGGCCAAGCGCCGAAAGTCGGTCTATTTTTGACTGGATGGCAGCATTAAGTTGACTTCGCCCAATCCAAACGATTTGCGCCTGGTAGCGGCGGATCATGTACTCACTCCACGCCTCTCCTATATACCCGGCTCCCCCGATGACCACATAGACTCCGCCTTTCCGATATAGCGTGTCGCCTGACAGTGAGTGCCGATATGGGATCAATTGCTGCTGATGCCATTGCTGATTACGATAGGCCCAAGCATGGCCAAGGCGGTCAGCTGGGAGTGCAAACATGTGATTTACCGGCCATGTGCAGCCTTTTTCAAGATCGAGAAGACGGATTTTCCAGTGTGGATATTCCTTTGCCATTGTGCCGGCAAGCCCATGAATGCTTGCATGAGCGGGTTGTACTGCCTCATGTTGCGTAACCGGCTGCGCTTGGACGGTCACAAGAGACCATTCAAGTTGTTTCTCGCCATAGCCTAATTGCAGGCATGCTTTCACAAGCTTAAATAAGTGAAGAACAGCTTCTTCTTGTCCATCACTACCTATACTTCCCCGGTGTGACGGGGCAATCCACAATACATGGTCAATGCTTCCGTACGCTTGCAGTTTGTCCGCTATTCCCTCAATGTCATCTGCAGGCCGGATATCGATAAAGGATACTTGCGGATAATGATGCTTTATTAATGCCCGATCAGCTTCAGCAGCACCGCATAAAACAACTCGTGTACCAGCAAACGAAGCATTATCCTCCGTATCTGAAGAGACTGGTTCCCAGACAGGGATCATCATCGTATGCCCGGTCAGCTGAGAATCAGTTAATAGTTGCGGCTTTGAATGCTGCTCTCCATCAAGTGCCCGCATCGAGGCACCCTTCATTCGCACACAAACATGTCCGTTCTCATCACATAAATCAATATCATACTTTCTGACTTTGTCCTCCGCTTTACTGTCTGAACTGTATCGAATATAAGACCATATCTTCTCTGGACATGGGCTGAAAATATCAACCTCCTGTAACGCAAATGGAAGAGACAGCGTCTGAGCTTGTCCAGCGGCATTGACTGAGCTAACGATAAAACCGACTGTGGCATGGAACGCGGAATCCATCAAACTCGGGTGGAGCGCAAAATGCTGCTTGTCGTTTTTTAGAAAAGCGGGTAACGAGATTTTTGCAAGCAATTGATCTTTGCCGACATAGACTTTTTCAATCCCTTGATAGCCCTCTCCATAGTCAAGCCCAATCTTTCGAAACGCTGCATAGCATTGTTCTGACGTCACTGTGTCCAGGCTGCATTCTGTCTGTATTGATGAAAGGTTTAAAATGGAAGTGTCCGCTTCATCTGAAATGACAGCGCGGCCTTGGCAGTGTATCGTCAGGGCTTCTTCTTTATGTTCAGAGCTGCTATAAATGTCAAAGGAAATGTCCCCGTTATCCTCAGGAAAAAGGCCAATATGTATTTCTTTTGGTTCACTTTCTATCGTGATAGGACGCACCCACACAATGTCTTTAAGCGACACCACTCTTTGTTCGCCGTCCAGATCGCCTGCAGCTTTTTCCGCTGCTTCCCTTGCCATTTCTAAATAGGCAACGCCCGGCAAAATCTTCTGTCCCTGTACAACATGATCTGAAAGGAAAAATTCCGTGCCTGTAAATACAGAGCTAAAGCGCTGCTCAGTAAAGTCTGATGTATTGCGGTGCACCAGCGGATGTAAGATATGATTCACAGTGCTGGTTTTCATTTCAGGAACCGGGATCCAGTAGCGCTCCCTTGCAAACGGATAGGTCGGAACACTGATCTTAAGCGGCTTGCGATCGCCGTATAGGTCGTCCCAGGTGACCCGCTTTCCTTGAACCCATGCTTTCGCCATTTCCATCATTTCGCTGTCTTTTATCAAATGGTTATTCAGCGCATTTACCGATGTCGGCCCAGCCGCCTCCTGATTCTCCTTGGCTTGTCCGGTCCAGCAGCCCTCAATCTCTTCTTCGCCATTGGCAAACGCCCGAAGTTTAGCCGTTAAATCTTTTATGTCTTTTACGATGAAGGCCGCACGCTCCTCCATTTCAACCCGTCCTGCCTGCATGGTATAAGCTAACGCTAAAAGATTGACGTCCTCGCTAAGAAAATCAAGAAGTTTAAGAGCGTAAGCCTGCAGACGATCTTTGTTTCTCGCAGACAAAGGTATCACTATTTCTTCATTTTTCGTTAAAATCGTCTCTGAATGGCTCTCTGCCGGAATATATTCTTCTAAAATAAGATGCGCATTTGATCCTGAAGCGCCAAACGAACTTAAACCGGCACGGCGGGGATATGTGACGTCCACCCCGTTTTCTGTAAAAGATGGCTGCTCCCATTCCTTTGTTTCATGCTGGACAAAAAATGGGGTTTGATCGAGCTTCAAATAAGGATTCAGCTCTTCTGAATGTAATGAGGGCACCAAGGTTTTATGATGCAACTGCAGGACAGTCTTCGTTAAGCCGCTAATGCCGGCTGCAGCTTCAGCATGGCCAATATTCGATTTAACAGAACCGATTGAACAGAATTGCTTGTCCTGCGTATTGCGGCTGAAAGCTTTTACTAACCCCTGTATTTCAATCGGATCTCCCAATGAGGTGCCAGTGCCATGGGCTTCAACATAGCTGATGGTGCGCGGATCAATTCCTGTTTTTTCTAGACACGCTTCGATAACATCAGCTTGAGCTACAGGGCTCGGTACTGTAATTCCGCTTACTTTTCCTACATGATTTATCGCACTGCCTTTGATGACAGCATAGATTCGGTCACCGTCCTGTTCAGCTTTTCGCAGCGGTTTTAGCAATACTGTGCCGACACCTTCTCCAGATACGTAGCCATCCCCGCCTTTACCGAAAGTATGGCAATAGCCGTCACTTGAGTGCATCCCTACACTGCCATAGCTGATATATTTAGCCGGATGCAGTGACAAATTGACGCCTCCGGCAAGCGCGGCCTCGCATTCTCCATTCCGGATGCTCTCTATTGCCAGATGAACCGCAGTTAATGAGGAAGAGCAGACCGTGTCCACCGCCATGCTTGGGCCGTGGAAATTACAATAGTAAGAGACCCTGTTGGCGATTTGCGCATAATTCAGCGATAAAGGAAATGGATTGTGTTCTGATAGAGCTTCAGCTCCTATAAGAGAATAGTCCTTATGCATAACGCCGGCAAACACACCGACATGCTGTCTTTTATTTTCTCCCTGCGGTGAAGCAATTGTCTCTGGTGTATAACCCGCATCTTCAATAGCTTCCCAGCACGTCTCTAAAAATAAGCGTTCCTGAGGGTCCATCATTTCCGCTTCACGCGGAGAGATTCTGAAAAATTGAGGATCAAAACAATCAGCATCCTCGATAAACCCGCCCCATTTTGACAATGGCTTGCCCGAAGGTGAATCCAGCCCATTGTTTTCCTTCCATTCCCAGCGTAAGTTTGGAATCTCTGTGATGCAGTCGGTACCCGCTTTAAGCTGTTCCCAAAATTCCTGTATGTTTTTCGCCTTAGGATAGCGTCCCGCCATTCCGATAATGGCTATGTCCTCCCCGATCTCTGGTGAAGAGGTAACACCATCAATTGGTGAAGGAGATTGGCGGACAGCATCGTCCGCCTCTCCAATTGAATAGTGATCAGCAAGATGAGCAGCTAGTTCTGCAATTGTTGTAAATTCAAACAGCAGTGTCGGAGCAAGATCCGCTCCAACCTTATCTCCAATTTCCTGAACCACGGTAAGCAATGACGGAGAATCCAGACCAAGCTCATAGTACCCAGCGTGGATATCCATTTGTTCTGCCGGCCTTTCAAGATGCTTAGCAAGCAACTGACGCAAATACATTTCAAATGCGGGATAGTCCTGACTGATGTTCTGAGAGACAGCAGCTCTTTCTTCTTGAATTTCTTTTGCAGAATGAAAGGCTGACATATTCCGTACAGACTTGCCTGCAAATTGTTTCAGCTCGGCCACTTTTTGTCCTGCTGAATTAAAATATTCAATCGTCATATAAGTGAGTTCTTTCTTTTGGCGCACAGATGAGGAGAGGATCCGTGCTGTACATCCTTTTTGCAATCGTTCTGAAGCAGAAAACGATTCATAATACAATGGCAGGTACATCGTTTGATCTGAGATCAGGCAGCTTGAACCTATGCCGCTGCCGTCAATAAGCGTCGGATGAAACAGAAAAGCTTCAGAATGACACAACGCTTCCTGTCCGACTGCTAAATCAATTACAGCCCCCTCTTTGGTTTCATAAATCCGCCCTTTTGCCTTCATCATGCCGGTATGCACTAACTCCTTAGAGCGGCATTGTTCATATATTTCATCTAAATTCAGAATCCTGTCAGCTGTATTTTTCCACTGATTAAGGTCTATTGATTCGGCAAAAGAAGTTTGCTCTTTACGATGCATGTCAGCAGTCACATATTGTCTCTTGTCAGATAGTGATTCTCCATGCTGTTTTTGTCCGTCGATGATGATAGACCATGTCCCTTCCTTTCTTTCAGACACGTGAATGGTCAGGGCAATGTCATATGACTCATCTGCGATCAAAGGGTAAAAAATGGTCAGGTTTTTTAATTCAAGCTCTTGGTATGCATAACCATGTTCCTGGAATACTTGGTAGATTAAATCTATATAAGCAAGGCCGGGTAATAACGCTTGTCCATATACCTTGTGGTTGGACATGATTGGATTATTTAATGAAATGTGCAGTTGTTCAGTTATCATTTTCCCACTCCTCTCTTATTTGAAAGTTTTCCAAAACATATCTTTAGAAGCCCCCGTGTCTGAATGCACTTTTTTCTGCACGTTTTGAGCTGATGGTTTGATTAAAACGGGCTGCCTATTTAATTCCGGTAAAGGCAGAGGTTTTCTTCTAATTGAACGATCAACCAATTCTCTCCAGGCTTCTACAATGAGATGGGCGTTCGTTCCGCCATCTGCAAAACAATTAATTGCCGCAGCCGGCGTTGTCTCCTTCCACTCGGCTTGCGATCTGCTGAAATACAAATCTGTTTTTTCTATATCAAAATACGGCATATTTTCATTACCTGACAGGAACGGAACCAATTGTCTATGCTTCAGCATTAAAGCTACTTTAATCAGGCTCGCAATCCCCTCTGCACATAATGGATGGCCGATGTTAGGTTTCACCGATCCCAGCCCTAACGGAGCCTTTGATTCAGAACGGTAAATGGACTGGATTGCCTTTAATTCAAGTAAATCTGTTACTGCCGACCCCGATCCGTTCGCTTCAAGATAGCTGATCTCTTCAGTCTTTTTGCCGCTTTTTTCAAGCGCTGACAGCATGACGTCCTTTTGTGCCTCGAGATTCGGAGATGATGGGCCTGCCGTTCTTCCGTCATTATTAATCGCAGCGGCTTTAATGACTGCATATATGGAATCTCCGTCTTCAACCGCTTGGCTGACGGTTTTGACGAGAACCATGCCCACGCCTTCTCCTAAAATGACACCGTCTGCCCGCTTATCAAAAATATGGAATGACGGTTTGTCACATAAAAGTCCGCGCTCATAAAACATTCGATGCGCATCAGCATCAAGCAAACTGACGCCGCCTACAACCGCTGCCTCAATATCTCCGCTTCGCAGAGCCTGAATGGCCATATTCAGCCCCACCAGTGCAGAGGAACAAGCGGTATCCAGGACAATACTCGGCCCCTTCAAGTCAAAAAATTGTGAGATGTTAGCCGCTAAATAGTTTTGTCCGCCAGCGACTATCGGATTTCTTGCTTTTGAAAGACTGGCCGGATCAGGCTTGTGCTGGCTTCGGCCTCCTATATAAACACCAGCCCTCATGCCTTTCACTTCTTTCTCTGTATAACCGGCGTGATACCACAGCTTCAAGCTTTCCTCCAATACAGCCAAAGCTTGAGGGTCCATCGCTCTGACATCGTTTTCGGACATCATGAAGAAATCATGATCAAATCGGTTCATTTCATCAATGAGGCCCGCGTAATTTGAGCTGGAGTTCCCGAATCGTTCAGGCGGAACAGGCGCAATCGCAGACCGTCCATCACGTATTAGTTCCCAGTATTCCTCTAGGGTTTCTGCTCCTGGGAACCTGCAACTAAGACCGATGATAGCGATGTCCTCAGCAAGAAGTGCCGTTTTTTCATGGCTTATCTGTTGCGGCCGCTGTTCTGGCACCAGCTTCTGTTTCATCGCTGATTGCGGCTTGAGCGATGGCTGTTTCTCAGGAACAGATGGCTGTAAAACAGCTGATATGTCATATTTCGAAATGAGCCAGTGTGCAAAGGATTCTATTGTCGGGTATTCAAACAAAATTGACGGATCAATATCTCCATTTAATTGTTGGTTCATCTGCTGTACCAGCTGGGCCAATATAATCGAGTCGATTCCGTATTCTTGGAAAGGTTCATCCGTTTCAAAGTCTTCTGCAGCTATTTTCAGTTCATCTGAAAAAAGAGTTACGAGCCAGTCGACTGTTTCAGGGAACAGGTTGCGAGTGCTGGTTTGCTCTTTCATCTCAGGATGCGAGAGAGCTTCGACAGGCAATGACGGCTGCATCAGCTTATCCGGCTTCCAAACGTTTGTATCTGGTACTGCCGGCAGCACGACAGCATACTGTCTGTCTGATAGAATCTGGTCAAGCAGCTGTAATCCCTCGTCGTTTGTCAAACTGATCAATCCAGTTTGTTCTAAAGCTTTGCTTCGCACCTCGCCTAAACCGGTCTCCTTCCAGTTAGGCCACTGAATGCTTACAATGGGACATTTATCTTGATGAGCCTCCGCAAAATAATCCATAAAAGCATTTGCCATCGCGTAATCAGCTTGTCCTGCTGCTAGTGCAGGGATGGCCGCTGATACTGATGAAAACAAGGTGAAAAACGCCAATGGTTCATCTTGAAGCAGGTCAAACAACGTTTGCAGACCTTCGACTTTCGGTTCAAGCACCTGTCCGATCTCTTCTAGTGATTTTCTGATAAAAGCCGGGTTTTGTTTGTTCACCATCCCGGCACAATGGATGACTCCGCCAATCGCCCCCATTGTTTCGTGTATTGTCTTCAGGCTCTGTTCGACAGCAACCCTGTCTGTGAGATCCAGAGACAGCACCTGAACTTGCGCACCCATGTCTTCTAGCTCTTGAACGGCTTTTATTTTCTCGGCAAGCGAGGAAATTTTTACCGAATTCCACTGGTCACGCGGTGGAAGCTCTTCACGGCCGATAAGGACCAGCCGCTTAACGCCGTATGTTTTCACAAAATGCTGCGCACACAGCAAGCCGAGACCTCTTGTCCCGCCTGTAATGAGCAGGACTTTGTCTGTTGAAAACGATACTTGCTTATGACTTAGAGCGGCTTCTGCTGGCTGCTCTGTCAAATATGCGCGATATCGCTGTCCGTTTCGATAACAGACTTCTGATTCTGTGCTCTTGGCATAATATTCAACTGCAATCAGTCTGGCCAGCTCCCCATGAGAGGCTTCGCACTCCATATCTGCATGTCTTGAAGTAAGATGGCTGTACTCACTTTGAAGCATGCGGTATAAACCGGCCCGTGAAGCACCAGACAAAAGAACACCTTCATTTGCGTAGGCCTCCAGCCCCTTTGTTACACCCAAGATCGTCATATGATGCTTGCTTGTACGTCCTTGCTCGATCAGCTTTTGGAGCCAGTTTATCCAGCCCATAGAATGCTCATGGCTCGTTCCGCACCCGATCAGATCGATTGCTCCAGCAACGTGTTCATAGTCAGCAGCAGATACCCGATCCAGCTCTTGGCTGTCAAATATACGGTATGTCGAGAAATACGTCGAAAGCTCTTCCGCTAATGCCATTGTCTCCTCATTTGCCAAAATGGCGACGGTTTGATTCGTCATTTCTGCCGGTTCAATCGGACAAGGCTGCCACTGTTTACGCAGAAAGCAGCGCTTTGGCATCAGTTCGGAATGAGGGAGTGCTGTAGCAATGGTTTCGGGTTCACCTTCTTGAGTTGGCAGCCAGTAATACTCTTCCGCGAACGGATAAGCAGGCAGGCTGATTCGGCGAGGCGTGTATTCCCCATAAAGCTTGTTCCAATCTATCTGCAGCCCTTTCACCCATAGCTCTGCTACTTTCTCCAGCCTTTTTTTCTCTATCCATGTTTGCAGCAATGCTTTGGCATCATGATCCGTTTCAAACAGCTTGATTTCGCTCTTCTTCGTTTTCACGTGAGCAGCAAATATGCTGCCGTTCGGCATTTCAGCCAAATAATCATCTAAAGCTTTGATCAGCATTTCTCTCGAATCCGCCAAAAACGCCATGCGATAATCCATTGCTTCCCGGCCCGTCTGAAGTGTGTATGCCATATCCTCCAGATCGATATCTTCATTGGAAGTTACGAAATCTTTCATTGCTTCCGCATAGGCCTTCAATTGCTTCTCTTTTTTCGCTGAAAGTACAAATAATGCTGAGCGGTGCTGCTTTGTTAATGGATCGCTCCTCTTTTCAGGCTGATATTCCTCTATCACGATATGGGCATTCGTTCCGCTATATCCGAAAGAGCTCACACATGCTCTCCGCGGTTTTCCATCACCCGTTTCCCAAGGCTTAAGCTCCGTATTTACGTATAAAGGAGAATGCTCAAATTCAAAATGCTCATTCGGTGTCGTGAAGTTCAATGTCGGCACAAGTGTTTTATGATTCATGCATAATAACACTTTTTGAACCCCGGCTACTCCTGCCGCCGCGGATGTATGGCCAATATTGCTTTTGACGGAACCGATTGCGCAAAACTGCTTTTTGTCTGTTTTTTCTTGAAATACGGTGGACAGAGCTTCTAATTCAATTGGATCGCCTTGTTTTGTTCCTGTGCCATGCATCTCGACATAACTGATACTCTCAGGATGTATGCCGTATGTTTCATATATGTCTCTTTCCAGATCCATTTGGCTTTTTGCACTCGGTGCCGTGATTCCGTTTGTTTTCCCGTCCTGATTAATACCCGAGCCAATGATAATGCCATAAATATGGTCACGGTCCGCTTCCGCATCTTTCAGCCTTTTCAGAACCAGCGCACCCGCACCCTCGCCGGGCACAAAACCATTCGCGCTATTGTCAAATGCTTTACATTGTCCATCAGGTGAAAGCATGCCGGCCTCACACATACTCATGTAAGATTCCGGCGTCAGGTATAAGCTGACCCCGCCGACCAGCGCCATATCAATTTCTTTGTTTATAAGTGCCTGGCGCGCTAAATGTGTGCCGACCAATGAAGATGAACATGCGGTATCAATAGGAATCGCTGGCCCTTTTAAATTAAGAAAATACGGAATACGCGCCGCAGCGATCGCAAAGCTGTTCCCGGTGGCATTTGCTCTTGCCTGCCGGTTCAGCATGACCCCGTATTCATTGCTCATAATGCCGAGATATACACCGCATTTTTTCTCATTTAAAGTTCGGGCGTTGTACCCAGCGTCCTCAAAGGCTTTATAGCCTTCCTGCAAAAAGATTCGATGCTGCGGGTCCATCAGTTCAGCTTCTGATGGCGGAATATTAAAAAACAATGGATCAAAATGTTCAATATCATCCAGCATCCCCATTGATTTGCAGTAGACTTTCCCTTTTTTGTTGAGGACAGGATCATAGTATTTGTCTACATCCCACCGTGATGTTGGAATGTCCCGAATGGCATTTCTCGCATGAACCAGGTTATCCCAGTACTCTCTTACATTACGAGCGCCAGGGTATCTTCCCGACATCCCGACAATCGCTATCGCATCCTCCGGGCGGTCTTGAAGAACAGGAACCGTTTTCGTCACATGTTCTTTCTTTATTGGATGTTGAACAGGCTGTAGGGGCCGTTCTGCCGGCTTTGGATGAGATGGTGCTGCTGGCTTTTGCTGGGCTACTTCGAAAGAGTCAGTATGCTCTATCTTTCTATCAAGATGAGTTCCAAGCTCGGACTTTAGCATTTCGGCAAAAGCACGTATCGTTGGATAATCATATACTCTGGTTACCGTAAAAGACGTTCCGTATTGCTTGTTCACCGCTTTTATCCATTCGAGTCCGGTAATCGAGTCCATTCCGATATCTATGAACGCTTCGTCAATATCCACCTCGTATGGCTCCATGTATAACACGTCTGCTATGCTTTCCCTCAAGTTTTCATGCAGCGTTTCAATTGCTACAGCATATTGTCTTGATGCAGATATTTCTGCCGCTGCATATTGAATCGTTTCTTCAGCTTCCTCTTGCACTGGCTGATGATGTTCTAACGGCTGCAGAGATATATTAGCCGGTTTAGCAGCAGGTACCGCTGTTTTTTGTCTGATCGGCGTGTACGTCTCCGTTTGTTTTTTCTCCCCAGCTTGTGTGCTTAACTCGTGTGCTAAGTAAACAGCGAAATCACGTGTTGTCGGATAATCATATACCTTTGTGACATTTAGTGATGTGCCATACTGTTTATTTATTGCTTTTATCCATTCGAGCCCGGTAATCGAGTCCATACCGATATCTATGAATGCTTCGTCTGGATCAATCTCGTTTTGGTCCATGTACAGCACTTCCGCTAAGCCCGCTGTCAGTTCATCGCACAAGGCTTCCGCCGTGATCGTCTCTGTTTCTGTATCTGATGGAACACGCTCTAAACGATCCTGATTGGTCATTAAAGGCTGTAACGTAATATTGGCAGGCTTGCCACTGGCTTCTCTGTCTACAGACGGCTTCGGAATAACGGGCTGTACTGGAGCGAATGGCTCCTCCGTTCTTTTTTCCTCAGCCTTTGCATTTACGTCTATCCAATAGCGATCTCTTGAGAAAGGAAAGGCAGGTAAACTGATGCGCCGCGGTTTTTGATCCTGATATAGCGTGCTCCAGTCGATTCGCAAACCTCTTACCCACAGGTCTAAAACCTTCGCATATTTTCCTTTTTGCAGCCATGCCTCAATTGTTTTTGACATATCCTCATCAGCAGCAAAAGCAGCAATGGCTTCTTTGTTGCTCTTTACTTGTCCGCGATAGACATATTCACGATTTTCTGTTCCGGAGATACATTCATACAGCTTTTCTTCAAGCTCTTGCATCGTTTCCGCAACGAACGCCAGCCGTTCTTTCATCGCTTCCCGGCCGACTTGCAGCGTATAGGCAATTCGGTGTAAATCTGCTTCAACATATGTTTGTTCACGAATGGCATGCAGCAATCGCTCCGCGCGTTTCTGAAGTCTTTCCTCATTTTTTGCTGAGAGCACAATGACAGCCGGCTGTTTCCTCGCTGGTAAACGTTCCTCCACAGGTTCCGGAGCATACTCTTCTATTAAAATATGGGCGTTCACACCCCCGGCACCAAATGAAGAGACTCCTGCGATTCTCGGTAATTCGATGTCTTTGCCATTGACACTGATGATCGGCCTCTTCCACTCTTCTAGCTCTTGCTGTACTTTAAACGGCGAGTTAAGGAAATCAATATTCGGGTTCAGCACGTTTGAATGCAGGGAAGGCGCAAGCTGCCTGTATTTCATTTGGAGCAATACCTTCGTTACTCCTGCAATACCTGCCGCACTCTCACAGTGCCCGATATTTGATTTGGCTGACCCTATTGCACAAAATTGTTTGTCATCGGTTTCTTGCGTAAACACTTTGGACAGCCCTGTGATTTCAATAGGATCACCGAGAGAGGTTCCCGTGCCGTGGGCTTCGATGTAACTGACTGTCCGCGGATCAACCTTCGCTTCCACAAACGCCTTTTTGATGACATCTGCTTGGGCATTCGGATTGGGCACTGAGTACCCGTTTGTTTTTCCCCCGTGGTTGATGGCTGTCCCCTTAATGATTCCATAAATGTGATCACCATCTTCAACTGCTTTAGACAATGGCTTCAAAAGCACTGCTCCAACGCCTTCCCCCGGCACATAGCCGTCTCCGCCCTGTCCGAAGCTTTCACATCGGCCTTTGCTGGACATAAATTTGTTCTGCCCGAGCATCAAATATTTATTTGGATGGATTGACACATTCACGCCGCCCGCGAATGCCGCCTCACATTCTCCGCGCTGCAGGCTTTGGCAGGCCAAGTGGATAGCCGTTAAAGAAGAAGAACACATGGTGTCTAAAGCAATACTCGGTCCGTGAAAATCAAAATAATAAGATACCCGGTTCGCGATGGATGATGGATTTCCCGTTAAAGCCAGAGACCTTCCCCGCACCTGCTCTTGTGCCCCGTACAGCTGATATTCTTCGTACATGACACCGACGTAAACACCGACGCTTCCGCCAAGCTCAGCATCACGCGTACGGCCGAGGTGCTCTCTTGTATAGCCTGCGTCTTCCATCGTTTCATACACGCACTGCAAAAATAAACGCTCTTGCGGGTCCATTAATTTTGCCTCACGCGGCGAAATATGGAAAAACTGCGGGTCAAACTTGTCTACATCCTTCATGAAGCCGCCCCACTTGCTGTAGGTTTTTCCAGGCTTGTCTTTATCTTCGTCATAATAAAGACTGTGATCCCAGCGGTCTGCAGGAATTTCCGTAATACAGTCTCGCCCGTCCCTCAGGTTTTCCCATAATTCATCAATGTTGTCTGCCTGCGGATAGCGACCTGAGATACCGATGATCGCAATTTCTTCCGTTTCCTTCTCTCTTACCTGCTTCTGCTCTTTATCTTGCAAAGGAAGAAATCCAGACTTTCTTGGGATAACTGGGATTTCTTGTTTTTCAGGTTCTGATTTTCTTTCAACAGAAGGTTTTCCCGTTTCAAATCCCAAGATGTCCAGCAGTTTTTCTCTGCGGGAATCAATAAAATACCGGGTTAATGACCGAATATCCTGGTATTCAAAGAACAGCGTCTTGGACAAAGATCCGAATACTTTTTCTAATTGACCCGTTACATGCATGATCATGATAGAATCGATCCCGTAATCCTCGAGAGGAGCTTCAGCATCAATCTGGCCAGCTGGCAGCTTAATCACCGAAGAAAGCACCTGTTTAAAATAGTTCTCCGCTTTTTCTCTTAGTATCTCTTCATCAATTTCCCCGATGATGTCTGCTTTTTCTGCCCCCTGATTGAGACTGCTTTTTTTGATATTGTGAGATTGGCCTTTGCCATGTCCCGTTTCATGTAAAAATGCACGAATCCGATCAGTAACACCGGAAGCAACTAACACTTGCGGGTTCCCTGACGTCCAGCCATGATATAGCGCCTGAATCCCACGATCTGTTTCCATGGCCACCATGCCTGTTTCTCTTTTCAGCATCCTTGCAGTTTCCGCATCAATTTGCATGCCCCCGTCTTTCCACAGCGGCCAGCACACTGAAAGAGTTTTTCCGTAACGCTTGTGCAGCTCTGCTTGGCCATTGCGATATTCGCTGAATGCATTCATAAATGCATTGGCCATTGCGTAATCAGCCTGTCCCGCGCTTCCTACTGCTCCGGCACCTGAGGAAAAAAGGATAAAGAAATCGAGCGGAATATCTTTCGTTGCTTCGTCAAGGTGAATCAGTCCTGCTACCTTTGGAGCAAGAACGGTTTGAACCTCTTCTTTCTTTTTCTTTATAATGAAATTATCTTTTATTAAACCGGCGCTGTGAATGATGCCATCTAAGTCTCCATAAACGTTTTGGGTTTCTTTTAATAAGGCATCAACCGTTTGTTTGTCAGCCAGATCAGCTTGTCTGTAAATCGCTTGGATGCCAAGTTTCTGTAAGGCTTTAAGCTTCTTCTTCTTCCTTTCATCAAGCGGAGAGCGTCCTGTCAGGATCACAACCGCATCATTCGTTTGGTTTGCAATTTCAGTTGCAAAGATGAATCCAAGACCGCCCGCACCGCCTGTGATCAGATACACGCCTTTATCCTTCCATGGCATGTCAGCACTTAGGTGCTCACCAGACACTTCTTTCCACTTGCTTACAAATCGCTTCCCTTGCCAGTGGCGGATATGCGTGTCACGCGGATAGCGTCTGTTTTCCTCCAATATTTCGAATAGGTCACCAGCTGACATCCCGGTTTCTATTTCGATCAACTGTCCTGTCAGTTTTGGATTTTCCAGTTCAGCCGTTTTGAGCAATCCAGTTAAGCCGCTTAATAGCTGAGGCTCGTCCAACGCAGGCACCGCCACTTGAATGAATGTATGTCCTCCTGTTTTTGAGTGCATTAGCTGTTTGATTTCTTCAAATAACTGTATGGCATAACCTTCAAACCGTTCATCAATTGTCTCTGTATCATGCTGCAGAACTGTACAGTCAAGATGATTTTGGAGGCTTTCCATTTGTTCTCCAACATCACAGACAACGACTTTATGTGTGTCGTACTCTATGAGCTCTTGCCTCTCTGCAGCACGTTCTTCCCAAATATGTTCGAACAGTAGCGTGTCAGTCGCTTCAGAAGGACCTTCTTGATCTGTTTCTAACACTCTTGCAGAATAGCCCGTCAATCGCACGCAAACCTGCCCCTCTTCATTGCATAAATCGATATCAAGCTTCTGCATACGATCCCCAGCTGTACTGCCCTCGCTATATGTGATCCGCGCCCACATAGATGCCTCGCAGCCTTTGAAGATTTGGACATCCTGTATGGCAAAAGGCAGCATTGCCTTTCTGTCTTCTAAACTCGTAGCTCCTCCCAGCCTCAAACCGATAGATGCTTGAAATGCCGAATCTATCATGCTCGGATGCAGAATATATTGGTCTTCTGTATCAGAGATTACAGGAGGCATCGTCAATTTCACTAGAACTCCGTTTTCGCCTGCATATAGGCTGTCGATCGCTCTGTGGCTGTCACCATAATGAATACCCATTTCTGTATAAGCCTCGTAGCAATCAAAAGGTGACAGCGTCCGGCCATTATAGCTTGCCTTCAATTCTTCAATGTTGATAACCGGATTTTCACCAGCCTCACAAAGCACTGCACTCCCTTGCCCATATACAATCGGCGACTCCTCTGCGCTTTCAGGGTCCCGGCAGATTTCAAATGTAATCTCACTATTTTCCTCAGGATATAGACGTACATCTATATCTTTCTGCTGTTCCGTGACGGCGAACGGCCGGACCCAGACGATATTCCGGAGCCGGAATCCTGTCGGGAACTGATCCGCAGCTGCCCTTTCCACAGCTGCCCGAACCATCTCCAATAAAGCTGCGCCAGGTAAAACGTGTTCGCCCTTTATGACATGATCCTTCAAGAAAAATTCACGTCCTGTAAACGCTGAACGGAAGCGGACACCCGATATGTCGGACACATTTTGATGCAGAAGAGGATGCAGGATGTGTCGCTCCTCCTTTAAACGATCAGTCTTTTTCTCCGCTTTCGGCACCCAATAACGCACCCTCTCAAATGGGTAAGTCGGCAGGCTGATCCGCTTTGGTTTGTTTCCCTCGTAAAGCAGCTTCCAGTCAACACCAGATCCGTTCGCCCACTGCTCCGCAATTTGATCGAGTTTTCTTTGCTCCAGCAATTTATGTACCGATTCGCCGGGACGCGATGGTTCGCTTCCTCTTGACACGCGGCCCTTCCAGCAATGCTGAATGGTTTTTCGTCCTTCTATAAAAGCCTTCAATTGGTCGCTCAATTCTTGAATTCCGGATGCTAAGAAAGAAACCCGTTCTTCCATCGGTTCACGGCCTACCTGCAATGTATACGCCAAATCTCTAATCTGAATCCCATCATGAAGAAAATCCAAGAGACGTTTTGCATATACACGAAGACGTTCTTGATTACGGGCAGAAAGCGGAATAACTGCGGATATGTCAGAATCTGAGGACAAAGAAACGTCCTGCTCCGCTGTTTGAGGAATATATTCCTCAAGGATAATATGTGCGTTTGAACCAGTTGCTCCGAAGGAACTGATACCCGCCCGCCGCGGATAAGGGACCTCTTCCCCATTCTCCTTGATAACAGGCTGCTTCCACGTTTCTGTTTCATGCTGTACATAAAATGGAGACTTTTCAAAATCAACGTACGGATTCAGTTCTTCCGAATGCAAAGAAGGCACAAGTTTTTGATGGTGAAGCTGAAGGGCAACCTTGCTTAAACCGCTGATCCCCGCGGCGGATTCGGCGTGCCCAATGTTTGACTTTACAGAACCGATTGAACAGAACTGCCGATCCTGCGTATATTGGCGGAACGCTTTCACTAATCCCTGTATTTCGATCGGATCTCCTAAGGACGTGCCGGTTCCATGGGCTTCCACATAACTGATCGTCCGCGGGTCGATTCCCGTTTTCTCCAAGCATGTCTCAATCAGATCAGCTTGAGAAACAGGGCTCGGCACTGAAATGCCGCTTACAGTGCCCACATGATTCACAGCACTTCCTTTAATAACTGCATAAATGCGATCTCCGTCTTTCTCCGCCTGGCGCAAAGGCTTTAATAAAACCGCGCCTATACCCTCGGCAGGCACATAACCGTCCCCATCCTTTCCAAACGTACGGCAGTGCCCGTCAGTGGAAAACATATCCCAGACCCCGTATGTCATATATTTATTCGGGTGCAAAGACAGGTTCACTCCGCCTGCTAACGCAACATCGCACTCACCGTGACGTATGCTTTCCAACGCCAAGTGCACTGCGGTCAAAGAGGATGAACATACCGTATCGACAGCCATACTCGGACCGTGGAAATTACAAAAGTAAGAAACACGGTTGGCGATTTGCGCATAGTTGAGCGAGAGAGGAAACACGTTTTCTGCTGATGCTTCTTCAGCTCCGACTAATGTATAATCCTTGTGCATGACACCGGCAAAAACTCCTACATGCTGCCTTTTATTTCGTCCTTTAGGCTTCGCCAACGTCTTTGGCGTATAGCCCGCATCCTCAATCGTTTCCCAGCATGTTTCTAAAAACAGCCGCTCTTGAGGGTCCATTGTCTCCACTTCTCTTGGCGTGATTCTGAAAAATTGAGGATCGAAGCAGTCGGGGTCATCAATAAATCCTCCCCATTTGGAAATGTCCTTACCCGAAGGAGATGTGATTCCTTCAAGTCGCTGCCAATCCCAGCGCGACTCAGGAATCTCGCTAACACAGTCCTTTCCCTCTTTCAGATTGTTCCAAAATTCATGAATATTGGCTGCCTTCGGATACCTGCCCGCCAAGCCGATAATCGCAATATCGCCTGCTGCCTCAATAGGTGCAGGACGAGAAGCTTCAACAGTCTTACGATCGTTTATTGTGTCGGAAACGCGTGCTCTTTCATTCTGGCCAAGGCCAAGGGAACCAGCGGCACTAAAATGCTCAGCATATTCCTCGGCAAGAAACGCTGACAGCTCCGCTATGGTGGTATGCTCAAACAGAAGAGTCGGCGAAAGACTCTCACCGATCTTATCACTGATCGTTTCTACCACCTCAAGCAAGCCCGATGAATTCAGTCCCATTTGGTAATAACCGACCTGTTTTTCAACTTGTTCTACCGGCTTATTGATTTTCTCTGCGATTAATTGACTTACGAACTGTTCAGCCCCGCTATAGGAATTAACGGGAGAAGATACCATGTCAGCAGGTTTCTCACGCTCAGCAGTGTCCGCTCTTGTCATCTGTGTCTCCTGTGCATCTTGATGTTTTCCGCTAATCAGCTCCGCTTCTCGCACCAATTTGCTTGTAAAGTTTTTCAACTCAGCCACTTTTTCTCCCGACGCATTAAAAAATTCAAGTGTTACATAAATCAGCTCTTTTTCCCGCCGGACGGAGGAGCGCTTAATTCTCGTCATGCAATCCGACTGCAAAAGTGCAGAAGCGGAAAAGGATTCATAGAACAGAGGCAAATACAGCCTCTGTTCTCCTTTAAGCAAAGATGTGAGCAAATGATTGGCACCCACCCCGCTCCCGTCTATGAGAGTCGGGTGAAACATAAAGCCTTCTGCGTGAAGCATGGCTTCCGAACCGAGAGAAAGCTCAAGAAGGACGCCATTTTCCTCTTCATAGATGCAGCCTTTTGCTTTCATATATTCGCTATGCACCAATTCCTGACGTCTGCATTGTTCATATACATCATCAAGCTGAACAACGTTCTGTGCAGATGCTTTGATTTGACTGAGATCCAGTGTTTCTTCAAATATGGCTGGGGAGTCTGCGTACATATCAGCCTTCATATAGAGCTTTTCTTCTGAAACTTCTTTCCCATCACGTTTTTCAATTCCCTTGGCTGTGATTTGCCACTTTCCTTCTTTTTTCTCCGCGCATTGGATATTCAGAACAATTACTGCATCCTGGTCCGCCGTCAATGGCTGATAGATGGATAAATTCCGCAGCTGAAGCTCTGAGCAGGAGAAGCCGTGTTCTCTGAATATCTGGTAGATTATATCGATATAAGCCAATCCCGGCAGGACATTTTGTCCGTAAACCACATGGTGATAAATAAACGGATTTTTTAACGATAATGTGAGTTGTTTCGTTATCTTTTTCACGTTAGACCTCCACCTCATAAGTATCCCATATGTTTGCCGCAGTCATTTTCGAAGTCTCCGCTTCCAGCTTTGTCTCGCCTGGCGAAAGCATTCGTTTCTTTAATTGAGGAGGCGATTTTGGACTGCGCTTGATGGCGTGTTTTTCATCTTTTTCCCACGCCTCTACGATGACATGGACATTCGTCCCCCCATCGGCAAAGCAGTTAATAGCCGCAGTAGGCTGCGAATCTGTCCATTTTTCCAGGGCTCGGCTGAACGTGATGTTCGCTTTCTGTTGATCGAAATGCGCCATCTTTTTTTCACCTGATAAAAATGGGACAAAGCGGCGCTCTTTCAGCATCAGCACAACCTTAATGAAGCTGGCGATCCCTTCAGCACATAGCGGATGCCCGATGTTCGGCTTGATTGAGCCAAGAGAAAGAGGCGTTGAGTGCCCAGAACGGTACACTGATTGGATCGCTTTTAGCTCAAGGAGATCGGTTACGATTGAACCTGATCCGTTTGCCTCAAGATAGCTGATGTCCTCTGGTTTTTTTCCGCTTTTGAAAAGCGCATCTTTCATGACTTCCTTTTGCGCCTCAAGGTTAGGTGTTGCAGGTCCCGCCGTTCTTCCGTCGTTATTGACCGAGGCCGCTTTGACGACAGCATATATGGTATCTCCGTCTTCCAGTGCCTGTTTTACCGTTTTTAACATGACCATTCCGACGCCTTCACCTAACACAACTCCGTCAGCACGCTCATCAAACACATGGAAGAATGAATGCTTGCTTAAAATGCCGCGCCGGTCAAACAGCCTGTGAGAGGCATCTGAGCTCAGCAAGCTGACACCGCCGACTATGGCGGATTGAATATCTCCGCCACGCAGCGCCTGAATGGCCATATTCATGCCGACCAAAGCTGACGAGCATGCAGTGTCAACTACAACACTCGGGCCGCGGACATCAAAAAATTGTGAAAGATTAGCCGCTAAATAATTTTGGCCGACTGTCACGATCGGATTCTTGGCATGATCAAGGCTGTCTTCATCAGGTTTGTGCTGGCTTCTGCCTCCGATATAAACACCGACGGGCTTGCCCTTTATTTCCTCAGGTGTATAACCGGCGTGATACAAGAGCTTCAGACACTCTTCCAACACGAGCAGTGCTTGCGGATCCATCGCCCTTACGTCTTCTTCGTGAAGCAAAAAGAAATCAGGATCAAAATAGCTGACGCCATCTATCACGCCGGCATAATATGGCGTCTTACAGCCCCAACGCTTTGCCGGAATCGGGCCGATTGACGAACGCCCCTCGGATAGTAACGACCAATATGACTCCAATGTCTCTGCCCCAGGGAATCGGCAAGAGAGTCCGACAACGGCAATACCTTCTGCATGAGAGTCCGGTGACAAAATCGCTGGCGCCT
This sequence comes from Bacillus sp. PS95, assembly GCF_037963565.1. NCBI lineage: Bacteria > Bacillati > Bacillota > Bacilli > Caryophanales > Bacillaceae > Bacillus > Bacillus sp. PS95. The sequence continues at coordinate 1,835,617 of NZ_CP150160.1, read as the reverse complement.
GAATCTGAGGTGTAAGAGCTCGATCCTTCGCAGAAACAGATGCCTCCGCCTCTATTTTGTTCTCCAAAGGTGCTGATGCATCCGATATCCTGCCTCCGAATAAAGCGGACAGCCTTTCGGAATAAGAACCGATCAGCCAATCTGCGAACCTTTGAATTGTTGGGTATTCATATAGAATCGATGGATCGAGCGCTGCCTCTAATTTGCGGTTTATACGCTGGAGCACTTGTGCCAAAATGATCGAATCCACGCCATAATCCTGAAACACCCCGTCAACCTCGAAGTCTTCACGATCTATTCTCAGCTCTTCGGTAAACAGATCAACAAGCCAGGACTGTGTTTCAGATAATAACCCATCACATTTGGAAACTTCATCGGCCTCTTCAGTGTCTCTGGCTGGCGGGCTCTGTAAAGCAGCTTCCTGCAAACCGCCCTCATGCGGTTTCCTCCTTTTCATCAGCAGTTCCGGCTCCCAGTTTGTTTGATTCGCCATCGCAGGGAGAACAACCGGTCCGAACATTTTCGATACAATTTGATCTAGAAAACGTAAGCCTTCTGAATTCGTAATGCTCAACAAGCCGCTTTCCCGATACGCTTGATTTGTCACTTCACCCATACCGGTTTCTTTCCAGTTCGGCCACTGAACACTGATGATCGGCGCATGTTTCTGATGTGCTTCTGCAAAATAATCCATATAGCTATTGGCCATCGCATAGTCAGCTTGTCCCGCCGAAAGCTCCGGAATAATGGCTGAAACAGAAGAAAATAAGACAAAAAACTGTAAAGGCTCGTTACACACATGGCGATATAAGGTTGTAAGACCTGACACCTTAGGTTCCAGCACCCGCTGAATATCATCTGAAGTTTTTCGGATAAATGCCAGCGTATCCATATCCGTCAGACCTGCACAATGAATGACACCGCCAATCGGTCCTAATGTTCGCTTGATATGTTGCAGCGTTTGCTCAACCTGAGCATCATCAGATAACGTCAGCGACAGCATCTCCACCTGTACACCCTTCGCTTCCAGCTCCCGCACTGCCTGGATTTTCTCTGCCAATGATGTGTTTGATGTCTTAAAACGCGCCCACTCCTCTCGCGGAGGAAGCTGTTCTCGTCCGGTCAGCACCAGTTTTTTCACTCCATAGCACTCTGCAAAATGACGGGCGCATAATAGTCCGATGCCTCGTGTGCCGCCTGTAATGAGAAGCACATGATCTTTCGGGAAGACCGTGCTTTGTTCCGTGGCCTTACCTGTTTCCGGATGAGCTTTTAGAAAAGCTTGGTACCGTAAACCATCTCTGTAGCAAACCTCGGCATCATGAGAATCGGAATAAAACTCATCAGCGATCAACTTCGCGAGACGGCGATGATCAGTAACCTCCTCAGCATCCATATGCCTTGATATAAGATGGCTGTACTCGCATTGGAGCATTCGATACAACCCAGCCCGTGACGCACCAGCCATCAGGACAGATGTGTTTTGAAACGATTCGAGCCCCTTCGTCACACAAAGCAGCCTGAGCCCCTCTTTATGCCCGAATTCAACCAGTCTTTGCACCCATTCAATCCAATCCAGCCGGCCCTCATCATCCTTACCGCATCCGATGACATCCACTAGGCCGTCAAACTCTTTCCAATCAATGTCTGACTGATCATTTTCTATCCGGCTCACATCTAATAAGAGATGATTCGGAAAATACGAAGACACTTCTGCTGCTAAATCTGCTGTCTCTTGATTGCTCAGGATGGCAACAGTTCTTGTCCCCGGCACTGCTGAGCCAATTGGACTCAAACTCCATTGTTTCGTCAAAAAGCATGCAGCCCGATCTTCAATCGCATTAACCAGTTCTTTTTTGTCTCTTTCTGAATGTTCCTTTGCCGGCACCCAATAGTGATTCTTCGCAAACGGATATGAAGGGAGGCTGATCAGGCGCGGTTTGGTCTCTCCGTATAATGTGTTCCACTGGATTGAGACCCCTTTGACCCATAAATCAGCAAGTTTGGCGTATTTTCTTTTTCTGATCCAAGCATCAAGTGCCAACGCCATATCTTCATCCGCTGTAAAAATAGTCTGGGTCTCTTTATTTCGATGAGACTGTCCCCGGAAAAATTCGTCTGTTTCTTCCTTACCGTCAACAAACGCCTGCAGGTTCTTTTCAAGTTCCTGCATCGTCCCCGCAACACACGCCAGACGCTCATCCATTTCTTCGCGTCCGACCTGCAGGGTGTAAGCGATGCGGTGCAACTCCTGATCTGTATATTTTTTATTGCGAATCGCCTCAAGCAATTGCGAAGCACGATCCATCAGCCTGCTTTTATTTTTAGCCGACAGCACAATTACGTTTGGCTGTTCTGTAGCCGTGTGTTCTGAATTGGCTTTTGGCATATATTCTTCAATCACAATATGCGCGTTTACTCCGCCAATCCCAAACGAACTGATTCCGGCACGGCGCGGAAGCTCGTTTCCGTCGCGATCTGTGACAGACTTCCATTCCTGTTTTTCCTGAACGATGTAAAACGGACTGTCAGTCAGCTGAAGATAAGGATTAAGCGTCTCGCAATGCAGGCTTTTCACTAACGTTTTATGCTTCATTTGCAAAAGCACTTTGATCAAACCGGAAATACCTGCTGCTAGCTCTAAATGACCGATATTGCTTTTAACTGAGCCGATGCCGCAACGGTGATCCGGAACATCCGGCTGGCTCTCGCCTCTCATATTGGATAGTTCCTTAAACGCAGCTTTCAGCCCATTTATTTCAATCGGATCGCCCAATTCCGTCCCTGTTCCATGTGCTTCGATATATGTGACAGTGCTTGGATCTATGCCTGCTTGGCGATATGCACGCACCAACAAATCAGCTTGTGCTTTCGGATTAGGCGATGTCAGGGTATTGGCTCTTCCGCCGTGATTTTCCGCTGTCCCCCGAATAACGCCGTAAATATGATTTCCGTCGCGCTCGGCATCTTCCAGCTTTTTCAACATGACCATTCCGACCCCTTCGCCTCTGACATAGCCATTCGCATCGGCGGAGAAGGTTTTACACCTGCCGTCTGTGCTGAGCATCCCCGCCTTGCTGTAGCTAATATGCGCCTCCTCGGTTAAGATCGTATTCACGCCTCCAGCGATCGCCATCTCACAATCACCGTTTTGCATCGCAGTCACAGCACGGTGAATGGCTACAAGAGAACTGGAACAAGCCGTCTCTACTGGCTCGCTCGGACCATGAATATTTAAAAAATAACTCATTCTATTCGGGCCTACCGAAGGAATCATATGACCTGTAGCAGCATGGCCTTCAATTGGAAGATTCGCTCTATGGAATAGATCTTTATAACCGGTGTTTCCCGTACCGATAAAGATACCAGTCCCTGTCCCCGAAAGGCTTTGCGGCGAGCAACCCGCATCTTCCAATGCCTTCCACACGTATGTCATTAACAAGCGCTGCTGAGGGTCTACATAATCAGCTTCTCGCGGCGAAATACCAAAAAACAACGGATCAAACTCTGCGACACCATCTATAAACCCGCCCCATTTGATGTCGGTTTTATTGACGTCAGTGTCTGGGTTTCCATAATGCTCCCGCCAATCCCATCGATCTTTTGGAACTTCTGTGATGCTGTCTTTTCCTTCTTCTAGGTTTTTCCAAAATTCGTCTATATCCATAGCGCCAGGGAATCGGCCGCTGATGCCGACAATTGCAACCGGCTCAAAATCGGCAGCCTGCTTTTTGTTTCTTTCTGCTTTTGCAATAATAGGCTGTGTAAAGCGGCGCTTTCTACGTGATGTGATTTTCGGCGCTTCAGGGGATTTTGTCTGTAACTCTTCCTGCCCCTCTGGTTTTTCTCGCTCCTGAACCAGGGTGTCACCATGTTCAACGGTCAAATACTCAGCCAGGCTGTGGATGCTTCCATATTCAAAGAAAATGGTCGGCGTTAGCTCCAACTGAAATTCTTCGTTTATCTTGTTTGTAAAGACCGTAAATGTAACGGAATCAAATCCGTATTCACTCAGCTCTGTATTGACATCAATATCTTCACTATTTACTTTTAAAATTGCACTGACCATGTTGCTTAATGATGCCTCCAGGCTGCTTAAACTGTGCACTAAGTTTGTTCTTTCATCTATGCCTTTAGCAGTAGCATCTTGATTCCATTCGCCCTGATACGCAGCAACTACATATTCAGCCAGGCTTTGGACGCTACCATATTCAAAGAAAATGGTCGGTGTTAGCTCCAACTGAAATTTTTCGTTGATCTTGTTTGTAAAGACAGTGAATGTAACTGAGTCGAATCCGTACTCACTCAGCTCTGTGTTGACATCGATATCGTCTGTGTTTACTTTCAAAATTGCGCCAACCATCTGGATTAAGGCTGCTTCCAATTTTCTAGTTTGTCCTTGATCCTGATCCGCCTTTCTCTGATCGTTCCGCTTGGCTTTCGATCCTGCGGAAAGCAGTTTTTGCTTCATTTTCTGAAGCTGTCCTTCCATCACAAAAACTTGCGGCTTATCAGATGCTATCCCTTGATAAAATGCTTTCAAGCCACTATCTGTCGGCATCGGGACCATTCCCGTCGTTTTCAGCATTCTCTTTTCATCTTCAGCGCCGACTTGCATACCGCCTTCTTCCCATAACGGCCAATTGAAGGAAATGGTGGAGCCGAATCTCTTTTTTGATGCCGCAAGAGAACGGCGGTATTCAGCAAATGCATCCATAAACGAATTGGCTGCCGCATAATCGGCTTGTCCAGCGTTTCCTAAACATCCCGAAACAGATGAGAAGAAAATGAAAAAGTACAATGGGAAATCCTTGCTGCATTCGTCTACATGTAACAACCCGCTTACTTTAGGCTGCAACACTTCTTGAAACTCTTCATTCGTTTTATGAATGATGAAGTGATCTTTAATGCTGCCTGCACCGTGAATAATTCCATTGAGAGTGCCATATCTTTCTTTGATTTCCTCAAAAAGATGACGAACCGCATGCTGATCACTTACATCAGCCTCCCGATAGACAACCTCCGCTCCGATGCTTCGAAGAGCTTCCAGTTCGTTTTCCTTATCCTCACTTAAAACAGATCGTCCCGTCAGCACAATAGTAGACCGGCCAGTTCGATTGGCAATTTCCTTTGCAAACAGAAGGCCTAAGCTTCCTGCTCCGCCTGTGATTAGATAAACACCTTCGTCTCTCCACGGCATGTGAAGCGTATCAGCTGAAGGAAGCACCATTTCCCTCCAGCCTTTCACAAAACGGTATCCAGCCTCATATCGAATCTGTTTGTCAAATGGTCTCCGGCTGTCGTCTTTCAGCTTGAGGTGAAGGTCTATCATCTCTTCAGGTTTCTCAATTTCGATGACCTGAGCAGTCAGTTTGCTGAACTCTATTTCTGCTGTTTTAAACAGACCGGAAACGCCGGCAAACAATTGCTTCTCTTTTTCCAGCGGAACAATCGCTTGAATGATGATACGGCCTGCAGAAAGCTCACGGACCTTGCTTTGCAGGAGTTCAAAAATGTTCTGCATGTAACATTGATAACGTTCAGCAATATGTCCTTCAGCTTCGTTTAGAGTAATCACACGGACATCTTTCATGTGGGAGGCAATGCTGTCTGTGACACTTCGTTCAGTTTCGAAGAGAACAATGATATGCTCCGTGTACGAAGGATCTTCGTCCTCTCGTTCTTCATTCTGTTTTTCCCACACCGGTTCAAGCATTAAGCGTTCGTGCCGTGTTGAAGGCTTTGAAGGATGAACCTCCCCTTCTAATACTCTCGTTGAGAATCCTTTGATCCTGACACATACGCTTCCACCCTCGTCAATGACATCGATATCCGCTTTCTGAACAACCCCTCCGGAGTGATCGCTGTCACTTAAGCGGGCATAAGCCCACATAGAAGAAGAACACCCTTTGATCACCTCAAGCTCCTCAAGCGCAAATGGCAAAATCAGCTTTTGATCCGTCAATTCCTGCATGATGCATATTGTTGCTGTCTGCAAGGCGGAGTCCATGATACTTGGGTGCAGCACAAACTGTTCATTCGTTCCAGAAACGATTTCTGGAAGCTGCAGCTGCGCCAAAACCTCTCTGTTTCCTATATTCACATTCTTAATTCCTTGAAAGGCCGGGCCATGGAACATTCCTCTGCTTCTGCCTTCTTCGTAAAATTGATCAGGCGACATCTTTCCTTTGCCGCAGCGGCGTGATATTTCAATGAGATCTGCGACTGGCGTTTCGGCAGCAGATGCCAGCTCCGCACTGCCTTGACTATGAATAACAGGGTCGTCCCCGTCTTCCTGTATACTGTAAATGTCAAAGGTGATTTTTCCATCTTCTTCAGGAAAGAGACTGATATCCACTTGAGCTGAATGTCTGTCAACCACAACAGGCTGAACCCAGACTGTATGATTCAATCTGATTCTGACATCTTGGCCAATTTCACTTCCTGCCGCCTGGTTTATAGCCGCGTACACCATTTCAAGGTACGCAACACCAGGAAGCACAGGCTTTCCTCTTACCACATGGTCTCTCAGGAAGAATTCGTCACCAGTGAAAACCGAACTGAATTTCTGTTCAGAAAAATCAGATGTATTCTGATGAAGCAATGGATGAATAGAGCCGATCCCTGTCTGATTTCCGGATATCTGCGCCACCGGTTTGCGGTCATCCTGCGACGGCCAGTATCGTTCCTTTGCAAATGGATAAGTCGGCAGACTCATTCTGTTTGGGCGCTCACCCTTGTAAAGCTGCATCCAATCTATATGCGCTCCCTTGCTCCACATTTCTGCAAGCTTGTTTACTTTTCCTTTGGCCATCCACTTACGTATGAGTTCAGCGCTGTCCTCATCCTCCGTCAGCCATGAAACCTCCCTGGCATTGTGCTTACTTCCTTGAAAACAGCCTTCAATCGCTGTTTTTCCATTGATAAAATCTGTGAGCCTCTGTTTTAACTCATTTACATGATCGGCAATAAAGACAACGCGATGCTCCATCGCTTCGCGCCCCACCTGAAGGGTATACGCAAAATCAGGCAGCTGGCTGTTCTCAAGCCCTCTTCTTTCCAAATAGGCCAGAATGTCTTCTGCATACTCTTGCAGCCTCTCTTTATTTTTCGCCGAGATCGGGACGATGCAGGTTCCGTCTATCTTTCTCTTATCTGAATCCCTTTTGAATTGTTCAAAAATGGCATGGGTATTTGTCCCGCCAAGCCCGAACGAGCTAAGTGCAGCCCTGTGCGTTTTGATCTCACGGCTTAACGTTTTCTTTTGATCGACAACGTAAAAAGGAGAGCTGGCTAAGTCTGTATTTGGATTCGGCTCCCTATAATTAATACTCGGTGCAAGCTCTTGATGATAAAGACTCATCACGACCTTAATGCAGCCCGCAAGACCGGCGGCTGTATCTAAATGTCCGATATTGGTTTTCACCGACCCAATGCCGCAAAATTGCGTTTTATTTGTATATTGCCTGTAAACGTTTGTTAAAGCCGCCAGCTCGATCGGGTCCCCCAGCTTCGTTCCGGTCCCGTGTGCTTCTACATAGCAGATGGATTCAGGCTGTACCTTCGTTTGATTCATGACCTGTTGGACCACGTCAGCCTGGCCTTTAACGCTTGGAGCATAAAAGCCGACTTTGTCAGCGCCGTCGTTATTTACACCAATGCCTCTCAGCAAGGCATAGATATGATCCCCGTCCTTTACTGCATCAGCTGCTTTTTTCAGCAATACAACAGCAACGCCCTCACCGCCTATCATTCCGTCAGCTGAAGCGTCAAAAGCTTTAATATGTCCATCACTCGAAAAGTTCAGCCCCGGCTGATGCACATATCCGATATTTGACTCGGTATGCAGCGTTGCACCGCCAACTAAAGCATAATCAGATTCACCCGACAGGAGGCTCTTATAGGCAGAATGCAATCCAATCAGAGATGATGAGCAGTTGGCATGAACGAAATAGCTTGGCCCTCTCAGCCCGAGCTTATGAGAAATCATTGTCGGAATCGTCCCGCTCTGTGCAAGCACCCACGAAACATAGCCGTCCGGCGTCTCCAAGCTCTCTGTTGTATCTGACGGCAGCAGCGCGCGATAAGAATTATTGCTTGCCGACATAAAAACACTGGTTTGCGGAATCTGCCTCGCAGCATAACCGGCATCTTCTATTGCTTTCCATGAATGAGTCAGCAGCATCCGAAGCTGAGGGTCCATAAATTCAGCGTCTTTAGGAGAGATTTGAAAGAAGCTTGGATCAAATCTGTCTTTCCCCTCAATTGAAGCTTTAGCAGGGACATAGTCGGCATTCTCCGCTATCTCCTTTGAAATGCCAAAGCGCTGAAGCTCTTCTTTATTGAAAAACGCTATGCTTTCCTTGCCGTCTCTGAGGTTCTCCCAAAATTCATCATGATTTTTTGCCCCTGGAAATTCACACGATATGCCAATAATCGCTACACTATCGTCATAATAGTCTGGGAGATCACTCATCTCGGTAGACTGATCTTCTATATGAGCTGCCGGGTCTGTCGGCATATGGTCACTTGCATCGCCCATTCGCTGTTCAGTGATGTACTGGCTGATATTTTTAATCGTTGAATACTCAAACAGGTCTGTGACAGAAAACTCACAGGATAGTTCATGTTTGATACGATCAGCCACAGTGACCGCGAGAAGCGAATCCCCGCCCACATCGAAAAATCCGTCATCCCATTCAATGTCACTCGTTTTCAGCACTTCCTGCCAAATGGTAAAAACAGTATCCTGAATGTTCTTAGGAGAGGTCTGCCTTTGCTTTAGCTGCTCCCCTGATAAATCGATATTCTTAAGGCTGTTTCTATCTATCTTTCCGTTCGGAGTTAACGGCATATGATCAAGCTGAATAAAATAAGAAGGCACCATATAGGCAGGCAAAGCGTTTTTCACAAAATGACGCAGCTCTCTCGCTGTGAGAGAAGCATTTGCATGTTTAGCTGTATAATAGGCAGCTAGGTTATCCATATCTGCGACCACAACGCATTCCAGAATGCCGGGATGCTCACTAAGCCTGCTTTCAATATCACCAAGTTCAATACGGAATCCGCGGATTTTTACTTGATTATCGATGCGGCCTATATATTCAATTCGCCCTCCCGTAAGCCAGCGGGCCATGTCTCCCGTTCTATAAAGCTTAGACCCAGGCTCAAAAGGGTTGTCAATGAATCTCGAATCCGTTAATTCTTCCTTTTTGTAGTAGCCCTTCGCCACACCGTCTCCTGCAATGCACAGCTCACCCGGGACACCTGCCGGCACTGGCGCGAGCTGAGAATCCGTAATATAGATTTGTGTATTGGCGATTGGCCTTCCTATCGTGGCATGAGAGCATTCATCGTTAATGCGCTGAACCGCTGACCAGATAGTTGTTTCGGTTGGCCCGAACATATTCCAGGCTTCGCTGCCCGTATCTAAGAAATATCGTTTTAATGTCTCAGGCAATGCTTCGCCACCGCATAAAATTTTCACGCTCTCTTCATTTTCCCAGCCTGAATAAAAGAGCATCTTCCACGTAGCGGGGGTTGCCTGCATCACTGTCGGTTTGATCGTGCGGATGTCCCGTTTCAGTTTTTCAACGTCTTTTGTATGCTCCGTTTGACAAATATAGCAGTGTGCGCCCTTTATTAAAGGCAAAAATAATTCCAGAGCTGCAATATCAAAACAGTAGGTTGTGACAGCAAGCATTTTATCCTCTGCCGTAAGACCTGGTGTTTCCCCCATCGAAACGAGAAAGTTTGTCAAAGCTTTATGCGGTATCATGACACCTTTTGGCTTTCCTGTGCTGCCGGATGTATAAATGACATATGCCAAGTTCTCTTGCGTGACAGTGCGTGTAAGCACTTTTCGATCAGAGGCTGTTTGAGCAATTTCATCCCAATCTTGATCTAAAAGAGCTGTTGTGACACCGTTCCAACTCAACGTATTTACTAATTCCGATGTCGTCAGTGTAATGAAAACTTCACTGTCCTCAAGCATGTATTCTAATCGTTCAGCCGGATAGGACGGGTCTAGCGGCACATAGGCTCCCCCAGCCTTGAGGATCGCTAATAAACCCACTAGCATGTCCAGCGATCGATCCACATAGATCCCCGCCAGACGGTCAGGACCCACTCCATGCGCCTGCAAATAAATGGCCAGCTGTGTGCTTTTCTCATCAAGCTCCCGATACGTCAATGTTTGACCTTCATAGCTGACAGCCGCTCTATCAGGCGTCTTTTTCGCCTGCTGCTCAAACAACTCATGAAAAGTTATATATGGATACGTTTTTCCTGTGGCGTTCCATGTTTTGAGAATCATCTGCTTCTCTGCCTCAGGTAATAAAGAATACTCTCTTAAAGGCTGAGAAGGATTCAACATCGCCTGCTCTGTTACATAAACAAAATGGTCGAACATGGCGGATATAGAAGCCGCATCAAACAGCCCAGTATTGTACTTGATGTTCAGCTCCATTTTTTCTTCTGTTTCCCACAGTTCAAATACTAATTCGTATTCGCCCTCTTGGTGAATATACTCAACGAAATCGACAGAAAAGAAGTCAGCATAGCGGCTCAGCAAGCTTTGATAGCTTCCGGATTGAAGAAAATTCTGATAGAAAAAAGCGGTTTGAAATACCGGTGAACCTGCTTGACTGCGAGGAATATTCAGATCCCTCACCATTTTTGGAAAAGGATATGCTGCATGATCAAGCCCATCCAATATCGTTAATTGCAATTTTGATATAAAGCTAGAAAAAGTGTCTGCCGGGTTCAGCTCACTCCGAATCGGGAGCATATTGAGAAAATGTCCAATGGCATCATCAAATCTTTCTTCCGGCCTCACCATGGCCGGCATGCCGACGATCTGTTCCTTTTGGCCGGTGTAACGGCCAAGCAGCATCATATAGCAGCTTAAGAATACCGTCGTGACATTTACAGAATGCTCTTTCGCAAACGTTCTGACCTGATTCATGAAGCCGCTGGACAGCCGCCTGGTGTATGTATCCTCTCTAAACTCAGAATCGACTGAACTTGCGCTGACATTAGGCAGCTGAAGATTCGGCAAAGTTCCCGATAGCTGTTTCTGCCAATATGTACGGTGCTTCACACCGTCTTTGCCGGCAAGCATGTTTTTCTCCCATGCCGCAAAATCATGATAAATGGCAGGAGAAACAGCTTTTTCCGGCTGCTGTCCTTTTAAAAGAAGCTGATAGGTATCAAACAGACTGCGTATAAATGTGACAGACGAAACTCCGTCAAAAATCAAATGGTGAATGACAACTAATAAAAAATGCTCTTGTTCAGATCTGGAAAAGCTCATGACACGCACTAACGGGCTGTTTTCCTTTACATACGGTTCCTTTACTTTCTTTCTAAGAAAAGCAGGAATATCAGACTCTTTCATACTTGAGATGTTTTCTGTCTTGATTTCAATTGAAAGTGCTGGCTCATTTTTAAGAAATGGCACTCCGTCTTTCTCTTGGATGACGTGCTTTAAGATTGGGTGCTGATTCAATACAAGGCCGAAAGCCTGCTGTAATGTTTCAAGGTGAAGCCCTGACGAAAATTTAAAACAGAGAGGTACGTGATATGCACTTTTTTCGGGTGACATTTTTTGCAATGTCCATAATCCTTTTTGAACCTCAGAGAGAGGCTGAAAAGTTGCCTGACTCCTTTCCGGTTCGGTTTTATATGTGTCCGTGCCCTTTTTGTCAGCAGACGAGCTGCTGAGGTCTTCATGTTCTGATAGATAGCTGGCTAAGCGTTCAATTGTAGGATATTGATGTATCTCTCTGGCTGTTAGTTTGATATGGTAGTTTTTCTCGATCGATCGAATGAGCTTCATCATCTTAATAGAATTCACACCAAGACTTTGGATATTTGCATTTGGCTCCACCCAATCGCGGGAAACATGCAGCTCCTCAGTCAAACAGGTGAGCAGATGCTCCTGTATTTCTTCCCTTACTCTTTTCACATGGTCTGCTTGCTGCATCTCCTCATCCTGGACCGCATCGTTCATCCGATTGGGTTTATGTAGCAAGTGGTCGAACTCTCCATTTTCAAATGAAGTTTTTAGCTGGGTGCGCTGGATCTTTCCAATAGCCGTTTTTGGAATCTCTTCTTTTTGTACAGGCAGCAAATATTCCGGGGTGACTCCGATCACCTGTGAGACATGGGATTGTATGTTTCTAAGAAGCTGAGACATCTGCTCATCATTTAATTTTGCGGAAGTAACAAAGAAGATAGCCAGCTGATCTGTTGAATTCTGGCCCAGACGGACAGCGCAAGCAGCAGTATAAGAAGTTTCAATTTCAGATAATTCTTCAACTGCAGACTCAATTGCATGACTGTAATAATTAATGCCGTTAATGATAATTGCATCTTTCGTACGACCTGTTATGGTTAAGCGCCCGTTTCGCAAAAAGCCAAGATCTCCGGTTTCAAACCAGCCGTCCTCTGTAAACACACTCTCATTCAAATCAGGCCGCTGGTAATAACCGCTAGTAACAGAAAGACCCGAGACTTGAAAACGGCCGATCTCGCCCTCTTCAACCAATTCATTATGGTCATTCACAATTCTCATAGAGAAGCCGGGGATTGGAGAGCCTATTTCAACAAAATGATCATCATCACTTGTTCCAGCCCGGGTAAATTCATGAGAAAAAATAACGCCCGATGAAGTTTCGGACATTCCCCATGCAGGTCGGATGGCGTCAGCAGGCAGTCCATGTGGTTCTAAAAGCTCAAGTATTCTGCGCCCTACCTTGGCTACCATTGCTTCACCGCCATTGAGCATGTATCGCATTGAAGACAGATCCCATTTCCTATCTTTTATTTCTTCTGCAAAATCAGTAACCAGGCCAAACGCAAAATTCGGCGCCCACGTAACAGAAGCTCGGTAATGATCAATCCAATCCAGCCATTTCAACGGCTCCATTAAGATTGTTTCGCTTGAGACGTTAATTTCCTGACAGCCAAGATAAACATCCCGCAAATGCAGCATTCCGATCCCTCCGACATGGTCAAACGGCATCCAGTTAAACGTAATATCCTCTCTGGTGAAGCCTTGCATTTGAATAATCCCTTTCACCATGCTCATAATGTTACGATGATTAAGCATAACTGCTTTGGGCGTTCCCGTACTGCCTGAAGTCAGCAATAAAAGCGCTAAGTCTTCAGGACTGGATTGATGCCAATCTGTGTCCGCTTCAGCGCTGAGCAGATCCTCTACAGCAATTGCCCTGAACCCTTCAAGCTCTTGTTCTTTTGCCCAATCGAGCATTTCCTGGTGCATCCCTCGGTCCGTAATCACCGCTGGCTTGTCAAGAAGCGTCCATGCGTCTTTCAGCTTTTGAGTGCCGCTGCTCGATTCAGCATACGTTGGCGGAACGGCTAATGGAGCCGGAACAACCCCTGTTAACACACACCCCCAGAACGCAGGGAGAAGCTGTGAATTGTCACCAAGCTGCAAAATCACGCTTTGTTTTGCTTTCAGGCCTGATTGGCGAAGCCCCTTCGCAATGCGCAATCCATCATCCCATAATCGTCTGTATGATTGGTAAACTTCAGTTCCATCCGGCTGCAAATAAATGATTCCCTTTGTATCCCCAAGCTCCGCCGCCGTTCTGTATAAAACTTCAGGTATTGTTGCCGGCTGCTTTTCAGATATATGTAAAGGCTCACCATGACTGACAGAAGGATTAGCTAATATGCGGATATTATCATTATTTCTCATCACGCTGCCTCCATTTCACCTGCAAAATTTTATATATATTTTCAGTTAATTACCATATAAGCCTTTGATTCTACTTTTGACTTCTTCATGATGAAATGTTTTCTCATGCATCATCAATTCCTGTTCAATGACGCGCGGCAGCTGATCGCGAAGCGGGGCAACCAAATGATCTTTCAGTGTAACCAGTGAGTTTCTCGGCTTTTCCGCAAGTTCTTGCGCCAGCTCCACTGCATAATCTAACACTTCTGCACGGGGCAGCACCTTAAAGGGAACCCCTCTTTTTTCAAGATCAGCTCCGCGGTAGCTGCCCGCATTCAATAATATTTCCTGGGCCAGGCTGAAACCCAGTTTTTTAGGAACGATAAAGGTAGCGCCCATTCCAGGCGTAAATCCGTATTTCATAAAATTAGCCGTATACACGCTTTCTCTGCTCAGAATGACAATGTCAGCAAAGAGCCCCATGACAAAGCCGCCTCCAATTCCATGGCCCTGCATTGCCGCAATAACTGGAATCTCACAATCCAGCGCCAGAGAATAAAGATTGTCATCAGTGAACTTGGTTAATCCCTGTTGAATTCGAAGCAGTCCTTCTTGCGTTCCTCCTGAAGCAAAATAATTATCATATCCTGTCAAAATAACCGCTTTGTATTTGGGGTTCTGCCGTATGTATTCAAACGCTTGAATTAGACCATCTGTAAGTTCTTGTGAAAACGCGTTTTTATGAGTGCGATCTTGCATCTTTACCTGAATAATGGCGGATTCAATTTCGATAAGCTCTACAACAGAATGCGTCATGATGTCCTCCTAACGGTTCTGATTGAAACGGTTACTGATCCTCCCATGGAAATTGTCCTGTTTCAACATACCTGATGATTCCCATTTGGTTTTGAGGATCAGAAAACATGTTTTGATTTGCAGTTAAAGCGGTAGCTTTCGCACGACTGACTTGATGATCAAGTGAGCTCATAAACTGTTTATAATGTGCGATTCCTTTTTTATTCAGCCTCCGCAAACGCAATAAATGCTTTCTCAGCAGCACGTCACTTTCAGCATCAAAAGCATCTATTAACCCCCATTCACTGGCTTCCTGAACGGAAATCGGCTTTGTCATAAGCGTCATATAATGCGCTTTCTGCCGGCCGATACGGCGAATCAGAAACGGTAAAACACAAGCAGGGTACAGGCCGAATAGCAGCTCAGAGAGACTGAATGACGCCGTCTGATCAGCAATGGCAATATCTGTGGCAGATACAAATCCTAGACCGCCGGCATTCACTTTTCCCCTGACATGCGAAATCGTGACATAAGGGCCGGTCTGCAATTTCAGCCACAAATCATAGAGAGGCTCTTGGGAGCTTGCCTGTTTTCTGCCCCTTTTCATTTCCTGATAGATTTCTTGAAAATCCGCTCCGAAACAAAACACCTCGGGAAGCCCCTCTAAAACGACAACCGTCACCGTTGATGTTTCACATTGGTTTAACACTTGCAAGCATTCTTCTATCAGCGTGTCATTAATCGTATTATTCGCTTCAGGACGGTGAAAGGTAATATAGCAAACCGACGCTTGAAAGCGGACCTTTATCGTTTGATAGGTCACGAGATCCACCTGTACTTCCGATGAAACTCAGAAATTTCTTCTAAAAACAAGCGCGGCTTCTCTTGAGTGGACTGCATGATGCCCGGTATCATCTCAAAGTCCAGCTTTACATTGCGCGTCCCAAACCGCACCATCCCGCTCCCCTTAAACAATAGCTCATACTCTTCCATGGAGAGCTGATACCGGCGATCCAAATGCTTCTCAATACCAAATGTTCGCTGACGCTCCTGGCCTTGCGGAGTTGTAATTCCGCTGTAAAATTCAGAACAGCAGCCGGATCCGTAGGAAAAACAGCCAATTCGTTTAGGCGTATCAAATCTCCCTTGGTCTATCGTGCTGGCCAATGCCAGAAACAAGGCTGCCCCCATAATATTTCCAACCCGTTGACAGTAGTTTAAACCTGGTTTTACCCGAGTTAAAAAATCCGTCTCAATCCCGGATGTTTTCACCTTCGCCACCTTACGCATCATTGTCCGGTGCGCACCTTTCACCATCCCGCCAAAGGGCGTATGGTAAGCAAGATATTGAAACGTGTCCTGATAATTGGCACCCGGTACACGCTTTTGATATTCCAGAAAGGTCTGTTCGCAGCAATCCAAATATGACATTAAAGACAGATCAGAATCTCCCGCTTCACTGTCGGGAATGGGGCGGCACGTGTCCATCACTTCATAGCCGTAATAACCATTTGCTCCGGGATCTATTTGAAACACCTCGGGATTTTCGCCAACTAAAACGGCCACCGCTCCCGCTCCGGCGCTCGGTTCCGCATAAGACCAATCTTCGCTTAAAGCGTCTCCGCCCTCAGCGATTAAAAAACGTGAAATATCACTGGCGATAACCAGTGCTTTGGCACCCGGAGAAGTCTGGGATAATATAAAATTCACCGCCATCTGAAATCCCGCTGTCCCTGAATAACACGCCTGTTTAACCTCAAACAAACGGCAGTTGCGGTTGAGACCTAAATATTCATGGATATATGTACTTAACGATTTCCCAAAGTCGATCCCGGATTCAGAGCAAGTGATCAGCAATTCAATCCGATCCTTCTCTGCTTCAGATAAAGCATCAATAATCGGCTTAGCTGCATTGACTCCGAAGGTCACGGGATCTTCATAAGGCAGTGCTACCGCTTTTTCTTTCATTAATAAGTTTTCAAATCTCGCAGTATCTAAGTGTCTGTATTGGGCCAGCTCCATGACATCAAGGTATGCCGTTCCGCCAAAGACATTCATCGCTTCTATTCCGGCTGAAACCATTTATGATTCGCCTCCACATTTCTCAATGTTTTGTATACAAACCGCGGTGTTCATTCCGCCAAACCCCATGCTTAAGCTCAGCGCATTTTTGATGCGGTATGAAATCGATTTCTCATTTACCCAGTGAAAGGAATCATCGATTGGATGATCCAAATTCCGGCTCGGATGCAGGGCAGATTTTTTCATTTGCAGCAAAACAGAAATAATCTCTACGATGCCCGCCGCACTAAGCCCGTGTCCGGTTATCGATTTTGTTGCATTGATATAAGCATGGGAAAGCCGGCATGCACGGAGCGCCTTTAATTCTATTTCATCTCCAATAAAAGAGCCTGTTCCATGAGGATTAATATAATCAATATCTTCTGGTAAAAGCCTGGCACGCTCCAGTGCCTGCTGGATGACATGAATCTCTCCTTCTAATGAAGGATCAGGATTCCGGTTTCCGTCCAGTTTGATTGACCAGCCAGACAATTCTGCATAAGGTTTGAGACCTCTTCGTAAAGCCGTCTCCTTTCGTTCTATTACCAATGCACCGCACGATTCTCCATAGATAAACCCGTCTCTGTTTTGATCGAAGGGACGGCACGCTTTTTCAGGTTCATCAGCATATTTGTCCGTCCCCATAGCGCCTAAAGCCCTTAGCGCCTCGCATTCCATATAAGAAAGATCCATTAAAGCACCAAGTGCTATGCAAGTATCAACTTCGCCTGACAGGACTTGCTGAATCGCATGAATGACTGCTAACTGGCCGCTGGCCGAGGCTCCTCCCACCGTATATGCTAATCCCGTGATGCCAAACTGATCTGTACATATCCCGCAAAGATCGCTGTCCATGAAAGACAGACCATACGCCGGAGAAATAAAACCGGAGCGGTCTTGATACCTTTCATAAACTTCAAAGTTTTCTCTCTGTTGAAAATTTGATCCGCCAACAACCAGTCCGATACGTGAGGAATCTGCATCGTCCAATTCAGCCTCCTCCCAAGCCTCTGTGAGAGTTACCAATGCAGCGCGGCTGGAGAATGATGCTTTTCGCAACATTTTTTTAGAGAGTCGGTCAGGATAAGACAATGACGCAATTTCGGCTCCGATAAACCGGCTGTCTTTTTGTCTGCCTGAACGCTTCATGACATCAAAGGCATGTTTGCCGGACAGCAGTGAGGAAGCAAAGTCCTCTTTCCCTTGACCGATAGAGGCCGTGACGCCTACACCGGTCACCACTACCTCAGGCAGATTGCACTTTGTCATAAAGCACCTCAGCTAATTCACCGATGTTTTTCACCCCGGATAGCTCAATGCGAGGGATTTTTAACGATAAATCCTCTAGCACCATCGTGATAATTTCAGCTCTGTCTACAGAGTCAGCTCCTAATTCAACTAACTGATCTTCAGGCTCAAATCTGTGTCCGTCTAATTCAGGAAGCACCTCGCAAATATTGGTGATTAGTACTTCAAAGATTCTCTGTTTATCCATAATGCGCTCTCTCCTTCAAGGGATTATTTTAATGATTTTTATAGGTATATTTTCATAATATTCAAACTTTTATTTTTATGTTGTCTGTTTCATGCGACGGCTGATACATCGATTGCATCCGTTCATGAAGCAATACTGCCGTTTCTGTCATTAATTTTTTCCCGATTTCATCCACATGGCGGTTTCGCCAATTTTCTAATTGCGACCCTTTAACCCATTGATTAAAGGCTCCCAGCGCGGGACCGCAGTGAATTTGATAATCGACCTTCGAATGTTCGCTTCCGCTGATTGCCAATTTTGAGCTGTATCTGAAGTACCATCGGAAAATCAAAGCCATTTTATGCTTCGGGTTTTGTTCAGCCTTCTCAATGTCTGCCGCGGGATAATGCAATGCAATATCTTTATATATGTCTTCTATACTGCGTTTAAAGTATTTCTCCTCAAGCTGGGCCAGCATCTTTGCATCCAGCTCACGTATAGACCC
The DNA here is from genome assembly GCF_037963565.1 of Bacillus sp. PS95. Classification (NCBI taxonomy): domain Bacteria; kingdom Bacillati; phylum Bacillota; class Bacilli; order Caryophanales; family Bacillaceae; genus Bacillus; species Bacillus sp. PS95. The sequence goes on along the minus strand of NZ_CP150160.1, from coordinate 1,817,074 downwards.
ATACCGCTGGTACAGTTCATATAACTTGTTTGCCCGTGCGGGAAAGAACACGCCTTTCTTTAGCACCTGCACTTTACTGCCCGATTCAAACATATCACCTGCAGGCGCATAGGCTGTATCTTGTACATTCATCTGCTGAAGCAAATCCTTTACTTTATCACTTGTTGCCGCCTCAACCGTACATTGATTGATTGAGCCTGTTAGAATAAAATCAGCCCCTAGCATAAAAGCCGCCATCGCTGCCTCAGGTGTTCCAATTCCTCCAGCTGCACCAACTCTTATTTTTTTCCGGTATTGATATTTTTTCATCATTTCATCTCTTAAAGATGTCATCGCCGGCATCAGGCTGTATGCTACACCGCCATCTGTATGACCGCCTGAATCAGCTTCTACACAAATATCGTCAGCCATCGGAATGCACCGCAACAACTCAGCTTCGTTCATAGTGATTTTATTTTCTCCTAAAAGCTTTTGCAGCATATTCTCAGGCGCAGGACTCAGAAATGATTCTGCAACTTCCGGCCGTGATATTTTTGCTATGAGACGATTTGAGCATATAACGTCACCATTTTGATTTCGTTTCACTCCTTTTGCGCGGTACCTTACTAATGCGAGAGTGACACTTAAAAATGCTGAAGCCTCCACTATGCTCACTTGATTCCTCAATAAAAGATCGATCATTTTTTCTTCTGATTCAGTATGTTTCATATTGTGGACCAGATTGATGCCGTAGGCTTGTCCTTTCCCTAATTCACCTTGTATAGCATGGATCGCATCTTCAACCTCTTTCAGGCTCAGACCTCCTGTGCCAAAGAACCCCATCATTCCCGCTCTTGACAGCTTTACTACCATTTCTTTCGAAGCAATGCCGCGGTACATTCCTCCTGCAAGATAAGCATATGTAAGATGATAATCTTGTTTAAATTCAGCACTTCCTAAAGATTCTGCCGTAATCCCAGCTTGAACATTGCGTTGCTCCTTTAGATGCGCACTGATCGCGGGGTTCTTTTTCGGTATATATGTCAATGGTTCAGCTTCATTTTTAATCCGATGAATGAGACCGGTTAAAACAGTTCCAGGCCCAATCTCTGCAAACTCCATTTCTCCTCTTCCCATCAGAAAACGAATGCTGTCCGTCCATTTCACTGTGTTGTCCATTTGTTCAGATAATGTATCTTTTAATCTGTCTTGATGGTATGGCTCTGCGTAGACATTGGAGATAACCGGGATCGCCAAAGGTGCAAACTGGAATGAGTCAATATATTGCTTAAATACCTGTTTGGCTTCATTCATATATCTGGAATGAAAAGCTCCGCTCACATTTAATGGATGAAACAGCTTTACTTCCTTGGTGTTTTCAAAAACAGCCCGAGCTTTTTCAATCTCGTTTTTCGGGCCAGAAATCACAATTTGCCGGGGCGTATTTTCATTTGCCACATCAATGTCATAAAGACGGTGCTCTTCTAAAACGGCTGTAACTTGTTCCTTACTCAGGCCGATCACAGCAGCCATTCCGCCCCCTGTAATTCGTCCCATCAATTCTCCTCTTTTTTTGACGAGCCTTAATCCGGTTTCAAAATCAAAGGCACCGGCTGCCATCAGCGCATTGTATTCTCCTAAGCTGTGTCCTGCCGCAAAATCAGGTTTTCTGCCGGTCTCCTCCACTCTCTTCAAGTAACTGAGTGCATTAACAACATACAAAGCCGGCTGCGTGTATTCAGTATGATTTACATCCAGATATGATTTTTCGGTACATAGCTTCTCTATTGAATAGCCCAATATTTGATCTGCTTGATCTGTCAAATGCTGATACTGTTCAAATAGCCCTTGTCCCATCCCCTTTTGCTGGGAGCCTTGCCCTGGAAAGACATATGTAATCATCTTGTAAACTTCCTTTCTGGTGTACGGAAATACTCAACCGTATTCAGATTTTTCAGCTCCTGATGAAATGGTGTTATGATTGAGCAGCAACGGTCAGCTGAATCACCCGGAATCAGCTGTTTCACAAAAGCAGCTAAGGTGCCGGATGGCCCTAAATCGATAAACTTGCATGTATGCTGGCTTTCCAAATATCGAATCGCTTCACGAAACATCATTGGCTTTCTGACCGCATTCCAAAAGAAATTCTCGTCCATTACGTGAAGGCAGCTTCCCGTTAAGCTCGATACAATCGGTATTGACGGTTTTTGAAAAGATTTTGATCTTAAAAATTCTGCATAGGCACTCTCTGCCGGATCAATAAGCGAAGAATGAAAGGCATAGGACACAGGAAGCAGCTGGCAAAGAATCTGCTTCTCCTTTAAATCCTCCATAATCTTCCTTATATGATCTTCTTCACCAGAAATGACGAAGTGCGAATCATAATTGATAGAAATGAGTTCACTATTTCCAAACAGTTGCGGATAATCATTCAGCAATTGCGGTTTGTCCAGAATGGCCATCATTTTTCCTTTATCGCAGGAATTTTGGATGATAATAGCCTGTTCAAGTATGCAATCCAGTATATCCTCTGCGTCTGACACACCAGAAACTGCCGCTGCTGCGAATTCTCCCAGACTTGATCCCAATACGTAATCAGGATAAATTCCCCTGTCTTCCAAAACCTTATATAAGGAATACTCAATCATAAAAATGGCGGGGTGGGAAAAAAGAATACTGTCAAACGGATCTGACACACGTTTACCTGGATGGTAGATTTCTTCAACAATGGATGTGCCGATTCGCCGTGCTGCAATGGCATCCATTTCAAGCATTGATTGGCGAAACACGGTATTTTCCTTAAATAGTTCTTTCCCCATGTGATAGTATTGGGAACCTTGCCCGGAAAACATAAAAACAAGCGGTTCATTCATGTGTATAACCTTCTTTTTTTATATTTATGACGGCTATTGGATTTCTCATTTCCATGCATGTTGTTAAAGCACATAGCAGCGATTGAAATGAAATTAATAAACGGAAAAGACATATGTGAAAAAGTAAAGGAGATTCAACTTGGAAGGATTGCTATTGGTGCTCTGGATGCGGTTCATTTATGACGTGATCGTAGATGTATGTTGATATCTCAAAATTGATGTAACATGATAACAGGATCAGCAAAGAACATCGACTCTATGATTGGTGGGTGCGGTTAAAAAATGGACCATCTAGATGTGGGAGCGATGGTTTGACAGACCGGCTGACATAGTTCAAATGTCTAACTTAATTTATCAGCCTCTTTATGTAACAGTATATAAAGTTATTCAATTAGAAACAGTGTCAATCGAACGATTGAATCTTTAAAACTTTATACCTTAAATGAAAGGAAATCTGTGTTTAGACCTGATTGATGAGATACATGGCCATAGGGGCAAATGCTTTAGCTGGGCATTGCTTCCGCATCTTTCTTTATGCGATGAATTAACCCAGTTAAAACATTTCCAGGCCCTACCTCCTCAAACTCCATATGGCCTTTTTTCATTAAGTAGCTTATACTGTCAGTCCATTTCACTGAATGATTAATTTGATCAGCCAGCGTCTGTTTCATGAATTCGTATGTATACGGTTTGGCATACACATTAGAAATAACTGGGATAGACGGAGGCGAAAAATAAAAGGCATGAAGGAACTCCTCAAATTCTTCTTTTGCCTTATTCATGTATCTGGAATGAAACGCGCCGCTTACGTTTAAGGGGAGTACCATTGTAACTTCAGTCATCGTTTCAAAAAGAGATGCGGCTTTTTCAATCTCATCTTTTTTTCCTGAAATTACAATTTGATATGGGGCATTCACATTAGCGATATCAACATCATGTAAATGATATTCTTTCAGAGCCTTTGCAACCTGCTCTTCATTTAGTCCCATAACAGCTGCCATACCGCCGTTGCTTATCAGACTCATCAGCTCGCCTCTTTTTCTGACAAGCTGTAAACCTGTCTCAAAATCAAAGACTTCAGCTGCAAATAACGCATTGTATTCACCCAAGCTGTGCCCGGCGACAAAGTCAGGTTTCACTTCTTCATCCTTGATTTTTTTCAGATAGCTTAGTGCGTTTACCACATATAATGCCGGCTGAGTAAATTGCGTTTTGTTTAAATTGGAATAAGGATTTTCCAGGCAAAGACGTTTGATAGAATATCCTAAGATCTCATCTGCCTGATCCGTCAGTTCTTTAAATTCATCGAATAGGCCGCTGCCCATTCCCTGTTTTTGTGAACCCTGACCTGGAAAAACATATGTGATCATTCTCTCAAAGCCACCCTTCCGATTAGTAGATGTATTTCACTTCTGTATGATTTTATAATAGTGATGACCGGATAAATAGTAGCATGTTCATGTTGATGGTAACCTCTGTAAATATTATCCGTCAAGTTAATTTTTCCTACAGTTTGCTCGATTGTTTTTCTGCTTTTTTCCATTGAGGAATAAAGGATCAGGAGATATAACAGAACATAAGAAAAAAGACCCAGATCACGTATAGGGCGCCATATCATGATAATGCGCTTCATTTTCTTTCAAATGAGTTTTCAAAATAAATAACACCTTCTATGTAATCATTTTCGAAAATAAAAATCATTTAGATATTCGAAGAAAAATAGGATAATAGATTCAGAAGGATTATTTAAAATCAAAAATACCTTTTTGGTTTTTACGAGTGCGAAATTTCACAAAATATTCTTTTTTATCAATTTGAAAGTAAATATTATGCTGATAAAGATCCTTTATCGAATGGCCGGGCGATTTGCCAAATGAGTGACCAGGATACACCCGTACATGGGGTGAAACCTCCGACTTTATTCTTTGAATACTATCAAACATCTCTTCCGCAGAGCTGCCATCATCCTCACATATGCCGCACCCTTCTGTAAACACCGTATCTCCGGTAAAAATACTCTCAGAAAACAAATAACACATTCCGCCGGCTGTATGCCCCGGTGTGAGAAGGCATTGTGCTCTTGTGTTTCCTATGCTGATTGTCTGATGATCATCTAGGCTAATTAAATTTCTGCATCGGAATTGATAATAATCAATTTCTTTTTTTGACATATAAACTTGAGCGTTAAACATCTTCGTCAGCGGGTCTACCAAATTTACATGATCATAATGAGAGTGTGTCAATGCGACTGCCTTTAATTCCGCTTCGAGTTCAGAAAGTGTAGTGGTTATCTTACTCAATTCCCATGAGGGATCAACAACAATTGCAGATCTGCTTACAATATCTTCAATGATATAGCAATAATTCGTCCAGCCCTGATACCTTGTTTTAATTGGATGCACCTTGTAAGTAAGATTCATTTATACCATCCCTATCATGTAAAGTTCTTAAACGATGGACCAGTGTTCACCCCTCAGTCCGTCTTTCATTCCACTTTACCAAACAGCATGATTGTTTTCCATTTTTTTCAGAGATCCTTGTTCTTTGAAAATAAAAAAGCGACTCTTTTGGACGCATGCCCAACAAGAATCGCTTTTCGCACTAGTGCCTTAAGGATGTCGTTTTTGTGTCTCACGTGTATCTTCCACGCAAATTGACTCTACATGCTGCATAATGACCCGCTTGATTCGGTCTTTATTCACGCGCACAGGGTCAAGCATGGCATGTAAAGCCAAGCCGTCAACAAGCGCGTAAAGTCTCTCAGCTTCAATGTCTTTATCAGCATTCGGCTTCAGTAAATCGGATTCATCTAAATAGGCAATCAGATTCCGCATGCCGCTGAAAATCCCGTCATGATTCGCATCAAACATATCCTTTTTATGTCTGGCGTAAGCAGTAAAAGCAAACCAAACCTCCATCTCTCTAATCGTTTCTTCATTCGTCGGGACCATTTCAAGCAAAATTTGCAACACTTTTTCCTTAGGGAGCAAATCCCTCACTGCAATGTCCTTAATTCGGTCCGTCACCTTTTCTTGGACAAGTTTCATTGCAAAAGCAAGCAATTCATCCTGTGTAGAGAAATAATGGCGCAGCGCACCTAATGACAATCCTGCTTCCTTTGCAATATTTCTGGCTGATGCTCCCTCCATCCCTCGTTCTAAAATGACGCGCCACGTTGCTTCTGCAATTTGTTTTCTTCTTTTCTCATGGTCAATTTGTTTTGGCATAGCTTTATTGTAACAAGAAAAAAATGAGAGGGCAATTTTATAATACAGTTGTGTTACAAAAACAAAGATGGTAACATATTATTTAAATAATACAACTGTATTGAAAAGAGGGAAATGGATTGAACGGTATCGCATGGATGATTGTTTTCTGTGAAATTGCGTTTTGGGTTGTCATTGTTTTGGGGCTTGCTGTACGTTACGTATTCAAACGACATACATTAGGACTGCTATTCCTTGCCTTAACTCCAGTTATCGATTTGATTTTGTTAGCGGCAACTGGTGTGGACCTTTACCGCGGAGCCTCAGCGACCGCAGCCCATGGGATTGCAGCTGTTTACATCGGTATATCGATCGCTTATGGGAAACAAATGATTCAATGGGCAGATGAAAAGTTTCAATATTATGTGACAAAAAAAGGAACAAAACCGCTGAAACGTTTTGGAATGGACCATGCCAAGCACGGTGCGAAAGGCTGGCTAAGACATGTGCTGGCCTACTTAATTGGTGCGGGACTATTGGCAGGGATGATCTATTTTATCAATGACTCTGCCCGAACCGAAGCATTGAGCGGCATTCTTAAACTGTGGACTGTCATTATAGGAATTGACTTTCTCATTACAGCCAGCTATTTTATTTGGCCAAAAAAAGAGAAAGCTTCGGCGAATCTCAGGAGTTAACATGATGAAAAAGGCCCTTCCCCAGTGGAAAGGGCCTTTTTTGGTTTTGTTAAAATATGCTATACTATTTTCGTCAGAAAACAGACTTATAGATATTTTGGGCTGATTCAAGGGTGCTGTTTGTATGAGTAAGCAGGGGAAGGGAGTGTCATACTTGAACCATAAAGAACAGAACGAGCACTCTAAAGATTTTAACCTGAGATCAAAATTAATCGGAATTGTATCTATCATTTTTATCGCGGCCATTGCGCTTGCAGTCATCTTCGGCGGCTTTTTCTTCGGGATGAAAGGCTTATTCTCCATACTTGGCATCACATACGCTTCCAATCAAACATTAGCTTTATTTATTTTAGCCTGCTTTGCTGTAGGATTAATCATAGACCCACTCACAAAGATTATCTCTATCATTTTGGCAAAATCACTTTCATTGAAAAAGACTGCACTTTTTGCTTTTATACTGTATTTTATCAGCAATCTTATAACGATCTGTTTTGCAGATTACTTTATGCAGTCTATTTATATTCCAGATGTCTTGCTTGTTGTGATATCAGCTTTCATGGCTTTCATTGAACTTGCTTTTGATAACCAGCCTAATAGAGAAGCAGCTTAAAATGCCGATGGCAGATATGGAGAATTCATAACACCTTATATTTGGACACCACCAGTTATATAAACGAAAAAAACTCCCTGTTCACACGAACAGGGAGCAAAACACAATGTTGTAATTTAAATTCTGCATTCTAAAATGATTCTCAAATTTGGATCATCAAGTTCATCCAAAAAGATAATGATCTTCGGACCACATGCCATATGTTTCCACCCCCTCACCCAAAATATACATTAATCCTAATTTCCTGTAAATGTAAATTTTGTTATACAGAGGAACCATGAAGTATAATGCGTTAACACTGCTCACACGTTTACAACCGTTTCTTATAATCTGACACTCGAAGGAGTACAAAAAAAGCATTGATCCATTCAGAGAATGGATCAATGCCTACCACCCCCGCTACATCACGCGTTTGAACATCTTTTCCATCTCATAAGTGGAATGGTGTATGATGATCGGGCGGCCGTGCGGGCATGTAAATGGGTCTGATGTGCTTCGGAGGTCGTCCAGAAGCGCTTTGATTTCGTCGTTTCTGAGGTGGCGATTTGCTTTGATGGAGCCTTTGCAGCTCATCATAATCGCCGCTTCCTCGCGAAGTTTTTTAATATCTATATTTTTGGAGTCGAGCACCTGCTGAATGATTTCTTCTATGAGCTCTGCTTCTTCTCCCTTTGGAAACCAGGCCGGGTGGCAGCGGACGATGTAACTGTTAGAGCCGAATGACTCTAAAAAGACACCGACGCTTTCGAGCTCTTGTTTGTGCTGTTCAATAATCAAAGCCTCATTTGTGGAGTAGTGGAACGTCAGCGGTACAATCATATCCTGCACCTCAGGCTCAACCTCCCCCACCTTTTCACGAAAGTACTCATATTTAATACGTTCTTGGGCGGCGTGCTGGTCGATAATATACAGGCCGTTTTCGTTTTGTGCCAATATATAAGTCCCGTGCATCTGGCCGATCGGGTACATAATCGGAACCCGCTCAGACGCTGGCTGCTGCTGTTCCTCATGGCATTCCTGCTCAAATGTTTCAGGCAGTTCTTCTGAAACATCGGACACCTCAAGGGTTTGTTCCTGATCAACGATAGGAGGAGCATCAAATTGGAGAGGAGGCAATTCTTCCTCCGCATCAATCGGCTCTTTCACGACTGAGCTGAGCTTCATTGGTGAATAAGATGGCGCATGCGCTTTTTCCGGTACTTTTCTTTCCGGAGGCTTTTCATCAAAGGTTATGAACTGCTGCTCATTTTTGATAACAGGTGCCGATTTTTTCGGAAGCTGGGCACTCGGAATCAGCTGCTGCTGTTTAAATACATCTTTAATTCCGTCACGAATTAAGTCATGAAGCTCTGTTTCCTTGCTGAGCCGGACCTCAAGCTTCGATGGATGCACGTTGACATCGACTAAAATCGGGTCCATCGTAATTTCTATAAAAGTAATCGGATGGCGTCCGATCGGCAGAAGCGTATGATAGCCTTCATGAACCGCTTTGACGAGCGGGAAATTTTTAATGTAACGGCCATTGACCACAGACGACATATAGTTCCTCGACGCCCGTGTAATCTCTGGGAGGGCGATATATCCCTTTACTTCAAAATCCAAGGAGCTCACATGCAGCGGAAGCATTTTTTTGGCGACAGCCGTGCCGTAAATCGCTGCCAGTACATGGCGCACATCTCCGTTTCCGTTCGTTTGAAGCAGGTTTTTCCCATGATGGCGCAGGCGGATCGATACCTCTGGATGCGCCAGAGCAATACGGTTAACCACATCCGTAATGTTTCCAAGCTCTGTATGAACGGTTTTCATATATTTCAAACGGGCCGGTGTGTTAAAAAACAGGTTGGAAACGACAATTTCAGTTCCCTTCCTGCTTGAGGAACGCGATTCGGAAATGATGTTTCCTCCTTGGAGGACGAGCTTCGTCCCAGCTCCTTCACCAGTGCTTGTTTTAATCTCCAGATGAGAGACTGACGCGATACTCGGCAGGGCTTCTCCCCTGAAACCGAGCGTTCTCACCCTGAATAAATCATTTTCATCTTTTATTTTACTCGTTGCGTGGCGGCGGAAAGCTCGCTTGCAATCTTCATTCTCCATTCCTTCGCCGTTATCCAAGACCCGAATGGATGCAAGGCCTGCTTCCTCAATATCGATTTCAATGACTGTGCTGTCAGCGTCGATCGCATTTTCCACCAATTCTTTGACGACTGAGGCGGGCCGTTCCACAACCTCGCCCGCCGCTATTTTATTTGAAAGCTCATCTGACAGCTGGATGACTTTTGCCACATTCATCACCCCGTTTTAATGTAATTTCTTTTGCAGCTTGTACATTTCATTCATCGCTTCAAGCGGTGTCATATCAAGTATATTAAGTGATTTGAAAGCATCGATCACTTGCTTTTCTTTTTTTGAAAGCTTTGGTGTTTCAGCCGGCTTTTCCGCTTCGTCAAAAAAGGACAGCTGTGCCGGCTCTTCTTTCACCTGAGGTTTCTGCACCGGCACTTCCGGTTTGTTTCCTGAATGTTCAAGCTCTTTTAAAATATCTTGGGCGCGGGCAATCAGATCTCCCGGCAGTTCGGCAAGCTGAGCTACATGGATACCATAGCTTTTATCAGCGGCACCTTCTTTGATTTGATGAAGAAAGACAACCGTTCCGTTATATTCTTCAGCGCGAACATGAACGTTTTTCAGCTGGGGCAGCTTGTCCTCAAGAACGGTCAGCTCGTGATAGTGTGTGCTGAACAGCGTCTTGGCGCCGATATGATCGTGAACATATTCAATAATCGCCTGTGCCAGCGCCATGCCGTCATAAGTGGACGTTCCCCGCCCGATTTCATCAAACAGAATGAGGCTGTTTTTCGTCGCGTTGACAATCGCATTTTTCGCTTCAAGCATTTCTACCATAAATGTACTTTGTCCGGAAATCAAATCATCTGCAGCGCCGATTCGTGTGAAAATTTGATCAAAAATCGGAAGCACCGCTTTTTTCGCGGGTACAAAGCAGCCGATTTGCGCCATAATGGAAATGAGCGCGATTTGTCTCATATACGTGCTTTTCCCTGACATGTTTGGACCTGTAATGAGAAGCATTTGTCTGTTATCGCCCATCATACAGTTGTTCGGGACATATTCCTGGCTGTCCATGACTTTTTCAACAACCGGGTGTCTGCCTTCAATCACTTCGACTTCATCTTTAGAGAACTCCGGTTTCGTGTAGTGGCGATTTTCACTGATTGTCGCAAAGCATTGCAGTGCGTCCAGCTCGCTCATCTGTTTTGCAAGCAACTGTAGCCGCGGAATATACTGCTTCACTTTCTCGCGCAGCTCGGTAAACAGCTCGTACTCCAGCTCACAGATGTTATTTTCCGCCTCTAAAATGAGCGCTTCTTTTTCTTTTAATTCAGGTGTAATGTAGCGCTCTGCATTGGTTAACGTCTGTTTCCGCTCATAACGCCCTTCCTCAAGCAAATGCAAATTTGCTTTTGTCACTTCAATGTAATAACCGAAAACTTTATTAAAGCCAACCTTTAAAGAACGAATGCCTGTGTATTCCCGCTCCTGCTGTTCCAGGCGGGCAATCCAGTCTTTTCCGTTTCTGCTTGCATCACGATATTCATCAAGCTTTTGATTATAACCATCTTTAATCAGATTCCCTTCTTTTACCGATAAAGGAGGGTTTTCGTACAGCGCTTCTTCCAGCAGTTCAAGTACATCCCCGCAAGGGTCAATGCGCTCTGCACGTTCCTTGGCCTTGTCATGAGCCAGTGAAGCAACCAGCTGTTTGATGCCAGGAACTTGCTTTAACGATTCCTTCAGCTGAATCAAATCCCGGGCATTGACATTTCCGAATGCAACGCGGCCGGCAAGGCGTTCTAAGTCATATACTTCTTTTAAACGTTCACGCAGATCTTCCCGTTCAAAGAAATGGGACATTAATGTTTCCACCATTTCTTGGCGCTCTTCGATTTGATTGACTCTGATAAGCGGCCGGTCAATCCACTGTTTAAGCAGCCGGCCTCCCATTGCCGTTTTTGTTTCATCCAGCAGCCACAAAAGGGAGCCTTTTTTATTTTTCGAACGAATCGTTTCGGTCAGCTCCAGATTACGCTTTGAGTACAAGTCAATTTTCATCGCTTCCTCAAGCTCATACACCTGCACGGGCTGAAGATGATCAAGGCTGCGCTTTTGGGTTCTTTTCAAATACGTATATAAGCGCAGAAATGTTTTTGTTATATCTTCATTATTTAAGTGCTCAATGATCGTTACGTGTTCGTCTGTTTCTCCGTCTTCAATTGAAATTGTTGCACCGCACCGCTCTCTCAGCTGTGCCACTGTATCGGCATCCAAGCTTCCTGAAACCACGATTTCCCGTGCGCCGACTGAATAAATTTCTGATATGACGTCTTCAAGCCGTTCAATCAAAACAGCCAAATTTTCTCCCGTTGTTAAATCAGACAGCGCAAGTCCGTATCCGTTCGAGCAGGCTGAAACAGATGCGATAAAGTTATTTTCCGATTCATGGATGCCTTTGCCGTCCATTACAGTTCCGGGCGTAATCAGCTGAACCACTTCTCTTTTCACAACGCCCTTTGCGGCTTTCGGATCTTCCGTCTGTTCACAGATCGCCACTTTGTATCCTTTTTTAATAAGCTGTTCGATATACGCGGAAGCAGAATGATACGGCACACCGCACATCGGTATTTTTTCAGCCGCACCGCCATCTCTGCTCGTTAACGTAATTTCCAGCTCTTGTGACGCTTTTTTGGCGTCCTCAAAAAACATTTCGTAAAAATCACCCAGGCGAAAAAATAAAAAGGCATCCTGGTGCTCTGCCTTTATTTTTAAATATTGCTGTATCATAGGCGTATAACCGGCCATTGTTTAATCCCTCACTATGTATCAACGTTTCTATTTTCCAACCTTCATTATAACATAAACAAAAAGTGATAAAAGAATGATATATCAATATAAAAAAGAGACTTGGGGGTACTGTCTCCCCTAGTCCCTTTTTTATTCTTCAGGATCTCCCACTAAAAACTCCGGGTTGATGTCTTCAAGCTCTTCATCAAGCTCATCTTCCCAATCTTCCTCGTCATCCTCTTCCCAGTCAGGATTGACCTCAACAACTACCTTTGTTTCCCCTACCACTTCCGCCAAAAATTCTCTTTCTGCCTGCACAACGATTTTATTTCCATTCGGCGAAATGGTCACTTCAAGGCAGTTTGGCTGCTGAAGCACTTTGGCAATCACTTCATGCTCATCATCTAAGTAATTATTGTCTCTGTATCTGAGTTTAATGACATCTACATATTTTACCCGTTCTGTGACAACCTCTGTCTTTGTGTTGTCCGCGTAAGAGTACCATACGTTTATATCATAATACCCTTCAATTTCTACCGTTTTTCCAATTTTTTCAGCGTCATACTTGTGGTTAATAATCCAACCACCCAAAATGCTGCTCGGTTTTTTCTCAGGCGAGATGGTGTTGGTGCATTGGGTGAATTTTCGGCCTTTCGCTACTACTGCCTTCGTAATAATTTCCCTGTATTCAGACATTCCGGCATGCCTCCTTGTTCTTCTTCGTGTTATCTTATGCTGGGCATTTGTCTAGTGTGCATTTTTATAAATAAAATATAAAAATACAAAGTTTCTGTTCCATTGTATGCAGGTGTGCCTAGAAACTTTACTTATAAGTGCGATAAAGTTTACACGCGGCTGAGCACAGAAAAACCAATTGAATATTTAGTACATAGATTATTTAGTTCATTTATAACCGCACAAATGATGAAAAAACACGGGCCTGTTAAGGCACCGTGTTTAGAGAGAACAGCTGTTATTTGAATGCTTCACCTTTGAACCGGTTTCCCCTTTCAGCAGGTCGCCTCCGGTTGATGTGATGATTTCATTTGTGACTTGGTTGGAAATGGTGTGTGCAACGAGCTGCAGTAGGTCATTTACTTCCATCTGCGAGTCTCTGAATTCCTGGATAACAGGAATCTCTTCAAGCTCTTCTTGCAGCGCGTCAATTTTTGCTTCTACTTGTTTGAGCGCTTCATGCTTTTCATAATGCTTCAGATTGACAGCCTGCTTTTGCAGGGCTTTAATCTGATTAACGATTGTGGACACTTTGTCATTCTCATTGATTTGCGCTTCAGCCCGTTTGAAAAAATCAACCTCTTCTGTTTCAGAAATCATTTTTGCAAGGTTTCGTGCCTGCTGCACAATGTCTTTTTTTGAGTAGAGCGTCATCTTATTTCACCTCGATTGCTTCTCCTACCATTTCTCCGTCAAGCGACCATGTTTTCGCTTGCTGGATTTTCACGCGGACGATTTTGCCGATGGCTTCCTTCGGCCCTTTGAAATTGACAAGCTTGCTTTTTTCCGTATAGCCGGCAAGAATATCAGGGTTATTTTTGCTTTCACCCTCAACTAATACTTCGACAACCTTGCCTTCGTATTCCTTCATTTTTTTAGCAGAAATTTCATTCACCAGTGCGTTTAGACGCTGCAGGCGTTCTTTTTTCACACGCATCGGTACATTATCTTTCATCTTAGCAGCCGGAGTGCCCTCACGCGGAGAGTAAATGAACGTATAGGCGCTGTCAAACTCCACTTCACGGTATAGAGAAAGCGTTTCTTCAAACTGTTCGTCCGTTTCATTTGGAAATCCGACGATAATGTCCGTTGTCAAAGAAGCGTTTGGCATCGCTGTCTTTATTTTTCGCACCAGCTCCATGTAACGCTCTCTGTCATATTTGCGGGCCATCAGCTTCAGAACTTCTGAGCTTCCTGATTGAACCGGAAGATGAATGTGATCAAGCAGATTTCCGCCTTTTGCCAGCACTTCAATGAGGCGGTCGTCAAAGTCGCGCGGATGACTCGTTGTAAAACGGATTCTCGGGATATCGATTTTTCTCAGTTCATCCATCAAATCACCAAGTCCGTACGTCATATCTTCAAAGTCTTTTCCATACGCGTTTACGTTTTGGCCTAACAGAGTAATTTCCTTATAGCCTTCACTTGCGAGCCTTCTCACTTCCTGAATGATATCTTCAGGGCGGCGGCTTCTTTCTTTCCCGCGTGTGTAAGGCACAATGCAATACGTACAGAATTTGTCACAGCCGTACATGATATTGACCCAGCCCTTAATTTTTCCATTTCGGACTTTTGGAAGGTTTTCAATAACGTCCCCTTCCTTAGACCAAACTTCTACAACCATTTCTTTTGAAAGGTATGCTTCTGACAAAAGCTCCGGCAGGCGATGAATGTTATGCGTTCCGAAAATCATATCGACAAACGGATGTTTTTTCAAAATACGGTTCACGACTGATTCCTCTTGGGACATACAGCCGCACACGCCTAAAATCAGATCGGGATTGTTTTTTTTCAGTGCTTTTAAGTGCCCAAGCTCACCAAACACCTTGTTTTCAGCATTTTCACGGATTGCACATGTATTTAACAAAATGACATTGGCGTCGTCAACAGAGTTTGTCGCTTCGTAACCGAGCGCCATAAAGATCCCTGCCATAACCTCTGTATCGTGTTCATTCATTTGGCAGCCGTACGTACGGATATAGAACTTTCTTCCGTCTCCCAATCCTTTAAATTGTTCAGAAATTTTAAAGTCATTATGATAAGTAACGGCTTCCTTGCCTCGTTTTTTCGCGTCTTTTAAAGAAGGCGGAATGTAAACAGCTTCAAAGTACTTGCTGTAATCCTTCTCGGATTTTTTGTCCGATGGATTAACTTGTCCGCTCTCTAATTTTTGTTTTTCATTCATGTCATATTTTCTCCTTTCAAACCAAACTTCCACCCTTCAGTATAAAGGTTATTGAAGCTCTGCACAACTGGCAACCTATCATTGTACACTCATTGAGAATAATAATCAATAAGGAATCAAAAGAGGAAGAGTAAACTCTTCCTCTTGTTACAATAGCTGGAGCTCCTTTGCCGTCTTTTCGATGACATCAAGCGCCTGATCCAGTTCATCTTTAGTGTGCTCTGCTGTTATAATCGTGCGAATTCTGGCTTTTCCCTTTGCTACAGTCGGGAAAACGATACTTTGGGCAAAAACACCGTGAGAAAGGAGCTGATCTGAAAATTGCTTTGCCACACCTTCATCACCTATTAAAATAGGAAGAATCGGCGTTTCACTCTTCGTGAGAGTCAGGCCCATTTTCACAAGCATTGCTTTAAAATAGGCAGTATTCTCCCACAAGCGCTCCATATGCTCCGGCTCTTCAAGCAAGACATCAATCGCTTCCATACAAGCTGCAGTGACAGCCGGCGGATGAGATGTGCTGAATAAAAATGGACGGCCTTTATGGCGCAAATAATCGATCAGCACCTTTGAACCTGCAGCGTAGCCGCCGAGCACTCCGATTGCCTTGCTTAATGTTCCGACCTGAATATGCACTCTGCCGTCAAGACCGAAGTGATTCACCGTTCCCCTGCCGTTTTCGCCAAGTACTCCGGATGCATGGGCGTCATCCACCATCACAAATGCGTCATATTTCTCAGCGAGCTCTACAATATCAGGCAGAGGAGCTATGTTGCCATCCATGGAAAATACGCCGTCTGTCACAATCAGACGCATCCGATAATTCATTGACTTTCTCAGCACCCGCTCTAAATCACTCATATTGACGTGCTGATACACCTTTTTATCCGCCTTTGTCAGTCGAATTCCGTCAATAATAGAGGCATGGTTCAATTCATCTGAGATGACAATGTCCTCTTTTGATAGAATACTTGAAAGTACGCCTTGGTTTGTTGTGAAGCCTGATTGGAATACAAGTGCCGCCTCCGTTTTTTTAAAGGCTGCCAGCTTTTTCTCAAGCTCTTGATGCATTGTAAATGTACCGGCAATCGTTCTCACTGATCCGGTGCCGGCTCCATACTGCTGAACGGCCTCCTGTGCGGCGTTGATGAGTCTAGGATGTGAAGTGAATCCGAGGTAATTATTAGAAGATAGCTGAATGACTTTTTGGTGATTCACTGTGACAGAGGGGCCCTGCATAGATTCAAGCTGTTTTATGTCTTGCCATGTATGGTTTTCTTTCATACTATCAAGCTCTGCTTTTAAAAACTCAAATTCCTTCGTCATGTTTATCCCCCTTTATGGAATTAAAATTACTTTTCCGCACTGCCCGCTTCTCATCAGTTCGAAACCTTTTTCAAACTCCTCTAACGGAAACTGATGGGTAATAACAGGTTCAAGATCGATCACGTTTGAACTGATCAACTGAGACACCTGGCGCCATGTTGAAAACATTTTTCTTCCTGTGATTCCTTGGATGGTAAGCCCTTTAAATACCACTTTATTCGTCAAATCAATTGTCACCGGATGTTCCGGCAAGCTGAGAATATGAAATCTTCCGCCATTTGCAGCCATCGCAAGACCTTGGGCAATCGCTGAGGGATGTCCCGACATCTCACAAACAAGATCTGCTCCTTCCCCACTCGTTAAAGCGCTTACAATTTTGAGCGGGTCTTCTTTTTCAATAGAAACAGTACAAGTCGCTCCCATTTGTTTTGCAAGCCTCAGCCTGTATTCATTCTTATCAATCGCTATCACCTGAGAAGCTCCTGCTGCTTTTGCAACCGCAACAGCCATAAGACCAATCGGTCCGCATCCAATCACTGCAGTCGTTCCTCCTGCAGGCTGGCTCTCGAGTACGGTATGAACTGCATTTCCTAAAGGCTCTTGAATGGAAGCAATCGACGGGTCCATATCAGCGGGATTTCTCCAAATATTATCAGCTGGAACTTTTACATACTCCGCAAAACAGCCTGCCGTGTCCACTCCGATTATAGCAGTATTGGTACACACATGAGATTTTCCTGTTAGGCAAGGGACACATTCACCACAGACAATGTGTGTTTCCGCAGACACATACTCTCCCACTTTTACACTGCTGACATTCTCTCCCACGCCCTCTACGATGCCGCTGAACTCATGGCCGAAAACATAGGGTGTTTTGATTCTCTGACGTGCCCATTGATCCCAATTATAAATGTGGACATCCGTGCCGCATATGGAAGCGGCTTTCACTTTTATGAGGACTTCATGTTTATCAATCTCAGGAATGGGAACTTCAGTAAGCACAGCACCGAACGCCCCGTCCTTTTTCATTAGAGCTTTCATCTTTCCACTCTGCATGTACAATCCTCCTTGAAAAATTCTTGTTATATTCGGATTGTACCATGATATGGAATAAGCGTAAACAGCACTGTCTTTTCCAGAAGGACAAAAGTATCTGTCTTGAAAAATGGGCGGAAATTTTTTTTGAAACGTTTTAGCTCATTTCTGATTTTGTATATTCGCTCATTTATGTGCTAAAAATACTATCGGGAGAAAATATCACAATAAATGAAAAACAACCTGTTTGCATTACGCAAACAGGTTGAGAATGCTTTATTTGTTTTTAGCGAGGCTCCACGATTAATTTAATCGCTGTTCTTTCTTCCCCATCGATTTGAATATCTGTAAAAGCCGGAATACAAATCAAATCAACGCCGCTAGGCGCCACAAATCCCCTGGCAATCGCCACAGCTTTTACAGCCTGGTTTAATGCACCCGCTCCGATCGCTTGAATCTCGGCGGCTCCTCGCTCTCTCAACACGCCTGCAAGCGCACCTGCCACTGAATTTGGACTCGATTTTGCTGAAACTTTTAAGATTTCCATTTCTGCTCCCCCTTAGTTTTACAATGGATAAGTGAGTGTTCATTAGAACAATCATTATTAGATGTTGCTATCCAAAAAGCCATCCCCACAATGCTTTTCAAAAATAGCGGGCTACCTTCCATTTTTACTATATTCACTAAGGAGTTGCTATATTCCTGCTTTTCTTTTTAATATTTTTATAAAATAACCATATGTTCAACTATTCAAAGAACATGTGATCATCGTTGATTAAAATACGCTCAATTTTCACGGCTTTTTTCGTTTGATCGTCAATGTCAATGACAACTCCGCTGAGCGTTGTTTTTCCTTCAGCGACAGTAAACCGGACTGGAAGGTTCGTTTTGAATCGCTTAATAATCGTCTCTCTGTCCATCCCCAGTATACCGTCATACGGGCCAGTCATTCCCACATCAGTAATATATGCCGTTCCCTTCGGCAAAATGCGGTTATCCGCTGTTTGCACATGTGTATGAGTTCCTACTACAGCCGACGCCCTTCCATCCGCATACCAGCCAAGTGCGAGCTTTTCACTTGTCGCTTCGGCATGAAAGTCGATAAAAATGTACGGTGTTCTTTTCGCAGCTTCTGCGATCAATTCATCCGCTTTTAAAAACGGGTCATCAAGCGGCGGCAAAAACGTACGTCCCTGCAAATTAATGACTGCTAGTTCTTTGCCGTTTGCTTTCACATATGTGATCCCTTTCCCCGGTGTTCCTTCAGGAAAGTTTGCCGGGCGAACCAAGTTCGGAACGTCATCTATAAAATCAAATATTTCTTTTTTGTCCCATGTGTGGTTCCCCATTGTGATTGCATCTGCGCCGGACTGGATTAAGCTGTGATAAATTTTTTCCGTCAGGCCTTTTCCATGTGCGGCGTTTTCACCATTAATAATGGTAAAGTGAGGCTTATATTTTGTTTTTAGCTTTGGTACATATTCTTTGACCATGTCACGGCCCGGTGAACCGACAACATCTCCGATAAATAAAATTCTCATTTTGTAAATCCTTTCTTCTTGAAAATTCCTTGCCGTCAAAAAAATAAAGTGATGCTTAGCGCATCACTTTATTTTGCATACTCTACGGCTCGAGTCTCTCTGATTACTGTCACCTTAATATGACCTGGATAATCGAGCTCGTCCTCAATTCGCTTGCGGATATCTCGCGCCAGTCGATGAGCCTCAAGATCATTAATTGAATCCGGCTTCACCATAATACGCACTTCGCGTCCAGCCTGAATGGCAAATGATTTTTCAACACCTTCGTAGGACTCAGAAATTTCTTCGAGTTTTTCAAGTCTTCGAATATAATTCTCGAGCGTCTCACTTCTTGCGCCAGGTCTTGCAGCGGAAAGCGCATCTGCTGCAGCTACCAGTACAGCAATAATGGAAGTCGGCTCCTCATCCCCGTGGTGTGATGCAATACTGTTAATCACGACTGGGTGCTCTTTATATTTGGTCGCAAGCTCTACCCCGATTTCAACGTGGCTTCCTTCTACTTCATGGTCAATTGCTTTCCCGATGTCGTGAAGAAGACCCGCACGTTTAGCAAGCTTTGCGTCTTCACCAAGCTCCGATGCCATTAGACCGGCCAAGAATGCGACTTCCATGGAATGCTTAAGCACATTTTGACCGTAGCTTGTACGGAACTTTAAGCGGCCGAGGATCTTGATGAGATCTGGGTGGAGGCCGTGAACGCCAACCTCAAATGTCGTTTGCTCACCCATCTCACGAATATAGTCATCGACCTCGCGGCGAGATTTTTCAACCATTTCTTCAATCCGTGCCGGATGAATACGGCCATCCTGAACGAGTTTATCAAGAGCAATTCTGGCTGTCTCACGTCTGATCGGATCAAATCCGGAAAGAATGACAGCTTCAGGCGTATCATCAATAATCAGGTCAATTCCTGTCAGCGTTTCAAGCGTACGAATGTTACGCCCTTCCCGTCCGATGATACGTCCTTTCATCTCATCATTTGGAAGATTGACAACTGATACCGTTGTTTCGGCAACGTGGTCCGCTGCGCAGCGCTGTAAGGCGAGTGAAAGAATGTTTTTCGCTTTCTTATCCGCCTCTTCTTTCGCACGGTTTTCAGTTTCTTTTGTCATGATGGCGATGTCATGTGAAAGCTCGTTTTCAACCCGCTCAAGAATGATTTGTTTCGCTTCATCACGAGTCAGACTCGAAATTCGTTCCAACTCAGACTGCTGCATACGAATCATCTCATCCACTTTGCTTTCCATCTCTTCAATATGTTGTTGTCGTTCATTCAGAGAATGATCTTTCTTCTCCAACATCGCTTCCCGTTTATCAATTCCCTCATGTTTGCGATCAAGGTTTTCCTCCTTTTGGAGTAAACGGTTTTCTTGTTTTTGAAGCTCATTTCGTCTTTCACGAACTTCCTGTTCAGCATCTATTCGAAGTTTGTGGATTTCATCCTTTGCTTCAAGCAGAGCTTCTTTTTTCAGTGCTTCAGCATCACGCTTCGCATCTTCAAGAATTTGCTCGGCTGCACCGCGTGCGCCCGCAATTTTCGCTTCGGCAATGGTTTTACGAACAAAGTAGCCAACAACTAAACCGAGTAGAATCAGCAAAATGGAGATGAGAACCATCATAATTGGGGTCATACTTTCACCTCCTCTTGCTATGAACTTGGTTGTTGCTTAAAAAGTGTCGGCATGTACATTGTCTAGTTTTCTCAACATACAGAACCTTCACAGGGAATGAGAGTGTTCATCGCCCTTGTCAAGTTTAAATGGTTTAACAATCATGTTAAAAAAACAAATGTTACAACTTCATTGTAAATGTGTCGGAAATACTTGTCAAGCTTGCCATCTTAACGTTTGCAGGCCATTCGTCTTTTCACGTGCCGAATGCAATTCATCCAAAAGAAGATCGCCAATCATTCTTGATTTAGAAGCTGGTATATTTTATTGTTCACTTGGCCCAATTTAGCATTATTTTGAATGTTTGAGAACAAAATAACAATGGTTTGCCCAGATTTGCTAAAGCTGTTCAAGATATTGAAGCCCGGCATAACACCATGGTTTGAATAGCTTCCGGGAGCAACATAAAATCCCATGCCGTATGTGGAGCTGCTCCCTGGCGTAAACATCTTTTCATAGCTTTTTTGCGAATACAGTTTTCCGTCTATCAGCGCTTGGTCAAATTTGTACATATCTATAGCGCTCATATAAATATCACCGGCTCCATACAGCTGGGATAGATCAGGTATATACGGTGTAACTGTTTTGCTGCCCTCCATCTTATACCCGACAGCAGGATAAGGTTCTTTTTCATATGTTTTGTAAAAGCCTGCATGCGTCATTCCCGCAGGTTTAAAAATATGATTCTTTATGTACTGTTCATAGGGCTCACCGCTTACTTCAGCAATAATATAAGCGAGAACAGAATAGTTGGAATCCTTGTAGTCCCATACGCCCGGCTGACGTTTGATTCCCTGAAGTTCTATGTCTTTTATTAAATCGTCCGGAGTAATGGCGCCGTTTCCTTCAATATGTCCGTTTATCCCCGATGTATGTGTAAGCAGATTCTTCAAAGTAATCGTTTGTCCGTTGGGAAAATGAGGTAAATACGTGCTTACCGGATCACTTGTCTGAAGTTTCCCCTTTTCCTCAAGCTGCAAAATAGCAGTTGCAATCAGCGCTTTTTGTGATGAACCGACATAAAAAGATGTCAATGGATTATTTTGAATATAGTGTTTACGGTCAGCATAGCCAAAACCTTTATTTGTTACGATTTCTCCATTTCTGACAATCATGGCTGTTCCGCTGAAACCGATCTCTTCTAAATAATTGCTGATTTTTTGATTTCGATCCACTGTTTTGATTTGTTCCTCTGATTTTTTGGCAGTTTTCTTTTTGACCTCTTTTTTCTGATCGGTATTTGAAACCGCTGCAGTTTCTTGAGATGGCTCGTTTTCTTCACTATTTCGATGAAGAGCATTCCAAATCGTAATGCAAACCATCACTGCTAAAAGACCAAGCAACAGTTTTCCTCTTTTATTTAGTTTTCTCCGTCTGCGTTTCGCAGTTCTTCTGCGGGTTGGGCTTGTCATTCATTTTTTCCTCCCAAAATAAATTCCATTTTGCACACGTTTTGTTAGACGAATAAAGCCCTAAAAAAGTTGTCAAAAAAAGCAATATTTTTATCATTTTTTTGCAAAATACAAAAAAGCTGAGTTTTTCACTCAGCCTTTTGTATCATTTGAAACTTATTTTATTTTTATTCTTCAAATTCGAGTTCTTCTTGTGTCTCTTCAGCTTGCTGCTGCACTACTCCGTTATTATCCAAGCCGTAATGTTCGCGAATTTGCTCCTGGATCATCAGCATGATATCTTTATTTTCTTTCAGGAATTGTTTTGCATTTTCACGGCCTTGGCCAAGACGCTCTTCTTCATAAGAGTACCATGAACCGCTTTTTTGCACGATATCAAGTTCAGTTCCTAGATCAATGATTTCGCCTTCTTTTGAAATGCCTTCTCCGTACATAATGTCAACCTCGGCTGTACGGAACGGCGGAGCCACCTTGTTTTTCACGACTTTGATTTTCGTTTTGTTCCCCATTACGTCGTTGCCTTGTTTCAGCTGTTCAGCACGGCGCACTTCAAGACGCACGGAAGAGTAGAATTTCAACGCACGGCCTCCAGGAGTTGTTTCCGGGTTCCCGAACATAACGCCGACTTTTTCACGAATTTGGTTAATGAAAATCGCGATTGTCTTCGATTTGTTAATGGCCCCTGAAAGCTTACGAAGCGCTTGAGACATTAAGCGTGCTTGTAAACCGACATGAGAATCTCCCATGTCGCCTTCAATTTCCGCTTTCGGAACGAGAGCGGCTACAGAGTCGACAACGACAATGTCAACTGCCCCGCTTCGAACCAATGCTTCCGCAATTTCAAGCGCCTGCTCGCCTGTGTCAGGCTGAGACAGTAAAAGCTCTTCGATGTTAACACCGAGCTTTTGCGCGTATACCGGATCTAACGCATGCTCCGCATCGATAAACGCGGCTTGTCCGCCCTGCTGCTGAACTTCAGCAATCGCATGAAGCGCCACAGTTGTTTTACCTGAGCTTTCAGGACCGTATACTTCAATAATCCGTCCGCGAGGATATCCGCCAATTCCCAGTGCTGTATCAAGGGCTAGGGAGCCGCTTGGGACAGTAGAAATTCTTGTATCTGTCTTTTCTCCCAGTTTCATAATGGAACCTTTGCCGAACTGTTTTTCTATTTGTTTAAGAGCCATATCTAAGGCTGCCTGACGATCACTCATTCTATTTTTTCCTCCTTTATGTTACCACTACATATACTATACCCTGTTTGAAGGGATTTGCCAAGAAAAAAGCGAACGCATATTCGGATTTTTTCTTAGCGTGATTCCTATCAAAATATCATAATGTATCAGAGAAATCATGTTTTCTTAGGAGGATAATGTGCTGAAAATATTATTTTTGCTCTAAAAGCTTTAAGATTAAATGGCAGCCGTATTTAGCGCCGCGTTTTCTGATCCCCGTTCTGGAGCCCGCAAAGTGAAACTCGTGAACCTCTTCTTTACCGTTTGCGGAAATGCCGATAAACACATGCCCAGGCTCATGCCCTTCTTGAGCATCAGGTCCTGCTACACCAGTAAAGCTAATGCCGATATCGCTGCCAGTGAGTTTTTGAACACCCTTAGCCAGTTCTGATGCGCATTCCTTGCTGACCGCCCCAAAACGATCTAATGTTTCCTTCTTGACACCAAGCACATTCTGCTTCACGTCGTTTGTATAGCAAACAACGCCCCCGGCAAATAATTTTGAGGCACCGCTATGATCCGTCAGCCATTCAGAAAACAGCCCTCCGGTAAAGCTTTCTGCCGCAGAAATTGTAATGCCTTTTTCCTTACACGCTATAGATAGCTCTTTTACAAGAGAAGTATCATCGTAACCATAGAAAAATTCACCGACACGCTCTAAGATAACGGCCTCTGTTTCTTTTAACAGACGCTCTGTTTCCTTTTCATCGGCGTGTTTGGCTGTCAGACGCAGCGTCACCTCTCCATCAGCCGCCAAAGGCGCAATTGTCGGATTGGTTTGTGCATCAATAATATCTTCCAAATCGGCTTCAAGCTGAGATTCACCGATACCGAAAAAGCGAAGAACAGTTGACACAATTTTTTCATTTGAACCCATCTTTTTCAGCAGAAGAGGCTTTGCCTCGTTTTCAAACATTGGACGCAATTCGCTCGGCGGTCCAGGAAGAAGCATATAATAGCGCGATTCATGCTCTGTGAGCATTCCCGGGGCCATTCCAAAGTGATTCGCCAGCACGTCAGAGCCTTCGATCACAAGCGCCTGTTTTCGGTTATTAGGTGACATCGTGCGTTTTGTTCGTTTGAAATAGTCCTCAATGGATTGGAATGCCTCATCATTTAACACAAGCGGACGTCCCAGCGTATTTGCAATCGTTTCTTTCGTCAGATCATCTTTTGTGGGTCCAAGCCCTCCTGAAAAAATAATGAAGTCAGAGCGTTCTTCAGCAATGCGGATGACCTGCTTCAGCCGCTCCGGGTTATCTCCGACCGCTGTATGATAAAATACGTTGACCCCGATTTCAGCGAGCTGTTTGCTGATAAATTGAGCATTTGTATTGGCGATTTGGCCAAGCAGCAGCTCTGAACCGACTGCAATTATTTCTGCTTTTTTTGGAAATTCCATGACGAAGTCCTTCTTTCTTAGTTAGATGTTTTTAACGCTTCCCAGTTTTTAGAGAAATATTCCCAGCCTGAAACGACAGTAAAGAAGACGGCTACCCACAGCGCCAAGTCCGCAAACGGGAATGACACAAGTTCAAATGGAAGATTATGAAGAAGCAATGCGGATACCGCAATAATCTGTGCCCAGGTTTTGATTTTACCAAGCATGTTAGCAGCTACGACTTCTCCTGTTCCGGCCAAAACAAGCCTTAAACCTGTCACGGCAAACTCCCTGCTGATAATCACAATGACCATCCAAGCTGGAGCGAGATCAAATTGAACAAGGATAATTAACGCTGCGGATACGAGCAGTTTGTCCGCAAGCGGATCAAGAAATTTCCCGAAGTTTGTTACGAGATTCAATTTTCGGGCATAATACCCGTCCACCCAGTCTGTTGTAGATGCAATAATAAATAGAATGGCCCCCGCCAAATGTGCGACCGGGATTGATTCGTCTCCAACTTCGAGCCTGCCCCAGTCAAACGGCGCCAGCATGATAATCATGAAGATTGGGATTAATGCGATTCTAGCTAGTGTGATTTTATTTGGTAAGTTAAACATAAAGCCCCTCCAATTTCATACTCGGACGTGAAGAAAAGTCATCTGATAATTAAGATGACTTTTCTTCCTTTTTATTTACAATCTTTATGGTTTGTGCCATCACTTTTTTCGGATCAAGTTCATATGAAAGAACCTTACCGTTGATTTTTATTTTCAGATTAGGTGCATATCCGGTGCGGATATCAACTTGTTTCTGATCAGTTATGTCTTTTTTATAGGTTTCGTCTTTTTTCAGCGTTCCTTCTTTTAAAGAGCTGCTGTTTTCATCGCGCACTCGAATCCACGAGCTGTCTGATGCCTTCAGTTCCAGCTCGATTTTATCAGCGCCGGACACTTCATAAGTCGTTAACGATCCTTCAGTGCCAGCAGCTTTAATCTCCAGCTTCTCACTGTCATTTTCTTTTTTCTTATCTTCGTTTTCTTTCGTTTCTTTTTTAGTGTCTGTCTCTTTTTCAGAGCTGTTATTTTGATTCTCTTTCAGCGTTGAATCTTTAGGGATTTCGTATTTGCTCTCACTTTGCGTAATTGCTTTTTCTGATGCCGCATTGTGATCATCACTGTTTTTGTGATTGGCAAATTGAATGATCGCGTACACAATGGCAATCACGACAATCACGCCGAGAATAACAAGTATTGTTGGCAGCAGCTCCAGCGCCTTAGATGCTGGCTTTGGCATTTCCTTTTGAAGATTCATGCCGGAGATCTTTTCAGACACATCATCATGATACGTATTAGGGATATCTTTTTTATGCTCCTCAAACAGCTGATCCGCATCAAGCCCAACGGCTTCTGCATATTGCTTGATGAATGCCCGAACATAAAACTTCCCCGGAATAATGTCATAGTTTCCTTCCTCCAAGGCGGTTAAATACCTTTTTTGAATCTTTGTTGCCGCTTGGAGATCATCCAATGACATTGCTTTTTCCTCTCTGGCTTCTTTGAGCCGGATTCCTAGTTCAGTCACAACAAACACCTTCCAATTTTAAAAATCAAAGCTTGAAAACCCGGATTGATCAAACATTTGGGGTTCCTCGGCATGTTCATATGTAATAACCTCATCAGGGTCATTTCTCAGTTCAATAATATAATCAAAGTCATCTAGTGTATACTCTGTATTTTGAACGAATATGTCCGGATGCTCCACCACTTTTGTTGCAGGCAGCCGCATGATTTCTCGGACCAGCTGGAGATGGCGTTCTGATCCTCTTCGTGTTGACACAATTCCGTCAACGATAAAGACATTTTCAGTGCTGTATTCATCGGCAATCAGCTGGCTTCTTATCGTCTGCTTCAGCAAGGTTGATGACACAAACAGCCACCTTTTGCTTGCACACACACTAGAGGCTACAATCGATTCCGTTTTCCCGACTCGTGGCATACCTCTGATTCCGATTAATTTATGGCCTTCTTTTTTGAACAATTCGGCCATAAAATCGACTAATAAGCCAAGCTCGTCCCGTTCAAAGCGGAACGTTTTCTTGTCATCGGCATCCCGTTGAATATAACGGCCGTGGCGTACGGCAAGACGGTCGCGAAGCCTCGGTTCTCTAAGCTTCGTTACTTTAATTGTTTCCATCGTTTTTAAGATTGATTCTAATCGTTTAATTTGATCTATATGGCGGCACCTGAGGAGCATTCCCCTTCTGGAAAGATCGACGCCGTTTATCGTTACGATGTTGATAGAAAGCATCCCAAGAAGAGATGAAATATCCCCGAGCAGTCCGGGGCGGTTCACTTGAATTTCATATTCAAAATACCATTCGAGCTTTGCCAAATGATATACCCCCTTCATTGTGGCAAAATTTTACCTTCCTTTATCATAAAGCATTTTTCTCTAATTAGAAAGAAGAATGTTGCTGTGATGAGGAAAACATAAAAAAGAGAGGAAAAATCCCCTCTCTTCCTAGTGAGTGCTGTTATTTTCAACAAGCTTAACCATCATATTGGCAATGGCGTGCTGTTCATCTTTTGATGCTACACTCCAAAGATCTGCCAGCACTTTTTCCTGCTCGTTCTTAGATTCCACTTCATTAGCCAAGTAGCTGCCGATTTCTGTCGCAAGATCTGTAATCGTATCCTGGCTCATACCTTTATCTTGCGCATAGTTTAGACGGTCGCCAAGGAAGTTTTTCCAGCTATCCCAGTTTTCTAATACTGACATGCTTGTTTCCTCCATTTCATGTGAAGTTACAAGATTATTGTGTCCTTCGCAAAAGAAACTATACACCGAATATTTTCGGATCAGCAGTGCCAGCCGCCATTCACCGACAGAATTTGGCCGGTGATATATGACGCTTTTTCAGACAGGAGAAAAGCTGTTGCATCCGCAATTTCTTGCGGCCGGGCCAGCCGGCCGATCGGAATCTCATCAGCGATCTCTTCTTTTTCAGCCGGGGTAAATTGATTCATCATATTTGTATCAACTGCACCTGGCGCTACTGCGTTTACCCTGATTCCGCTTGGCGCCAGCTCCTTAGCCAATCCTTTTACAAACGAATGCTGAGCTCCTTTTGCCATGCTGTACAGCACTTCACAGGATGCCCCAGTCTCTCCCCAAATCGAGCTGACAGCCACAATCGCTCCCGATTTATTCCGAATCATGCCTGGCAGAAGGTTTCTCGTCAGCATATACGGACTCGCTACATGAAGCTGAACCATTTCCTGAACCGTTGCGTTATCTACATCCGTAATCAGCCCAAAATGGCTTCGTCCGCTGTTTAAAACAATCGCATCAACCGGCTGAACAATTGAACTTGTCAGCTTATCTGCTCCATCTTGCGCGGACAGATCAGCTTGTAATATCTCCGTATTTACGCCAAACATCTGACTTAGTTTTTCAGCAAGCTCCGCTGCCGCATTTTGATTTGTATTGTAATGCAGCAGCAGATTGTACCCCTTAGCCGCAAGGGTTTCGCTGATGCTTTTGCCAATGCCGCCGCTTGCTCCGGTGATTAGTGCTGTTTTGTTCATTCTCTTTCCTTCTTTCCGCAGAAAAACACCCCTCACACTGGAGGGATGTTTTGTTTATGATTTAGGAACAACCTTGCAGACAGTCAGCCTGTCTGCAGCGATTTCCTCTTGTATTACGTTCTGGACATCCTCGAGGGTAATCTGCTCGAGTACCGTTACAACGTCAAACAGGCTCATATCCAAGAACGCATAACGGGTAAATTGATTGGCGATGTATTCAGGGGAATTCAGCGCTTTTAAGAATGTGCCGATCTTTTTCTTTCTGGCAAGTTCAATCTTTTCAGCAGTAATCAGTTCACCGGCGCGCAAAAGCATGCTTGAAATGTCTTCAGCTAATTGATCAGGCTCAGGCGTATCTCCGCCGATCGCCGCAAAACCGAACCCATATTCAGCAGTAAAATCAAAGCTAAACGTTTCGTCAATATATCCTTTTTCATAAAGTGATTCATACTGGGCAGAGCTTTTGCCAAAAAGAGCTTCAAGCAATAAGTTCATTGAAAGTTCATGCTTTAAGAGCTCTTTGCCTAATTTAAACGGATTTTTGGATTTCAGCCCAACAAGGCATTTCGGTCCCTGCACGTTCATTTTGATCTCTTTTTCTTTTCGGAAAACCGCTTCTTGCTCTTTCACTTCTTTCCGTTTGATCTCCGGCTGATCAGTATACGGCTTTTTCCCCTGGTTTTCTCTTACCTGAGAAATAATCGCTTCAGGATCTACAGGGCCGACAATGAAAAGGAGCATGTTACTCGGGTGATAAAACGTTTCATAGCATTCATAAAGAAGGTCTTTTGTAATATGTGAAATGCTTTCCACTGTTCCCGCTATGTCAATTCTGACAGGATGCTCTTTGTACATGTTTTCAATGACCCCGAAGTAAAGCCTCCAATCAGGGTTATCGTCGTACATATTAATCTCCTGCCCGATAATCCCTTTTTCCTTTTCAACCGTTTTTTCAGTAAAATATGGGTCCTGTACGAAATCGATAAGCGTCTCTAAATTGCGTTCAACATTTGATGTGCTTGAGAAAAGGTAAGCTGTTCTTGTAAATGACGTAAACGCATTGGCAGAAGCCCCCTGTTTGCTGAAATCTTGAAAAACGTCTCCGTCCGCTTTTTCAAACAGCTTGTGCTCAAGAAAGTGAGCAATCCCGTCCGGCACGTGAACCATCTCGTTTTTACCTAAAGGGACAAACCGGTTATCTATCGAGCCGTACTTTGTTGTAAAGACTGCATATGTCTTGTTGAAGCCTTTTTTCGGCAAAACGTAAACATCAAGGCCGTTGGACATTTTTTCATGATACAGCGTCTCCTGAAGCTGTTCATATTCGATTGGTTTGATCAAGATGCACCCTCCGTCCCTTTTAAGAAATAAGTCGTATCAAGCTGAATCTTTTCGCCGGCTTTAATGATATCCTCTTTTGTGACATTCTCAATATTGGCAAGAAAGTCTTCGATAGGAATCTCGACTTGAGCAGCAGCCTGCTGATATAAAAATTCAGATAAACCGTATGCTGTATCAATCGTTTCCAGCACTTGATTTCGAATGACGGCCTTTGTCTGTGCTATATCCTGCTCACTGAAATCGCCATTTTTCATTGCCTGGAATTGCTCAGCAATAATCGAAACCGCCTGTTCAAAATTTTTCACTTCAATGCCTGACATCACCATTAACAAGCCTTTAAAACTTTCTATACGCGAAGCCGCGTAGTAAGCAAGACTGGCTTTTTCCCGAACATTAATGAAAAGTTTAGAATGAGAGAATCCGCCGAACAATCCGTTAAACACTTGTAAAGCAGGATAATCCTGATCTGTATAAGTGATGCTGGTGCGGTAGCCGATATTCAGTTTTCCTTGCTTGACATCCTCTTCATCAATTACTTCTTTTGGCTGAACTTTTTCATCAGCGTGATTGTTTTCAATCGTGCCAAGAGTTCGCTCTTCTGTTTTGAAATACTTATCAATTGCCGAATGTACCTGGTTACTGTCCACATCGCCAACTACATATAAATCAAGCTGGTCTTTTTGGATAGCGCTTTGGTATGTTTCGTATAATTGCTCTGCCGTAATGTCATCGACATCGTCGATTTCACCATTGACATGAAGCGCGTAAGGCTCATTTTTGCACATTTCCTGTATCAGCCTTAAATTCGAATAGCGCATTTTATCATCATAGACGGCTTGGATTCTTTGCTTAAGCGTCCGTTTTTCTTGAGCCACATATTGTGACTGAAAAGCGTCTCCCTCCAAAGCAGGTGAAAAGACGATTTCTGCGAGAAGCTGGAGCCCTTTCTCAAGTAGCGGCGTTTGGTCTTTTAAATATTTTTCATTCGGAATTTCAAGCCTGAACGTAATGACGTGCCGCTCTCCTTTTTTCGTAAGGTCAGCCGATACTGACGTGCCGTACAGCTCATCCAGGTATGAACGCAATTCTGCGGTTTTCGGATGGCTTTTCGTTCCGCG
This sequence comes from Bacillus sp. PS95, assembly GCF_037963565.1. Classification (NCBI taxonomy): domain Bacteria; kingdom Bacillati; phylum Bacillota; class Bacilli; order Caryophanales; family Bacillaceae; genus Bacillus; species Bacillus sp. PS95. The sequence goes on along the minus strand of NZ_CP150160.1, from coordinate 1,786,282 downwards.
AAGAAGCACATGCGGGAGCAGCGCTCTTTTGGTGACTTGATCCTTTGTCAGCGGCGCAAGCATCTTAAAAATAAGCGAGACGGTTTTGAATTTTTCTGTTTTTACAATGTGTGCGGTTAAACCGCCGTGCTTTGATTTGAGTTCATTAACATATGACATATGGAACCTCCTTCGTTCATTTCTTAATTAGTATGTATTATGACCAATTTTCAGCATCCGCAGAAACACTCTTTCATGTAATTATAGCAACTGTAGGATTTATAAGGAAACAATAACCTCCGCATGCTGTATAGGTACAGTTGTAAACTGTGCAAGGAAGCGCAAAAAAAGACGGCTGGCTAGACCGTCCCTAAGTTTTTTTCTTCTTCTTCACTTTTTTTAGCATCTACAGTAAAGAGCACTAAAAATAAAGAAACGATGCTGCAAAACGCCGAGAGTATGAAAATAATCCAGTTTGCATTAGACATTAATGCAGCAAAAACAGGTGGACCGAGAGCTACTCCTATAAAGCGCATGCTATTGTAAAAGGAGGAAATGGTTCCGCATTGTTCACTTTCAATCCCTTCGGTTATCAATGCATCTAAAGCAGGAAGAGCCATTCCAATCCCAATCCCGCCAAAGCTTAAAAAGACAAATAAAAAATAAAAACTGTGGTTCCACCACAAGGCAATAAACGAAAGGGTTAACAGAATCATTCCTGTAACAACGCAAAATTTCATTCGGCCTTTATCTTTACCGATCTTTTTGCCAGCTATAAAAGAACTGGTTGACAAAAACAAAAGTGGGATTGCCAGTAATCCGCCTTTAGCTACTCCGTCAATAGCATACTTGTTCTCCAGCGTATCTGATAAATAAAATAATACGCCAAATAACAAAAACATAATGACACACCCGATAATGAAGACCGTATAAAGCCAGCGACCATCCTGTTTAAAAATTTTCTTCACACTCTTAATAAACTCAGAAACAGCAGGCGCATCTTCATCTTCTTCAGGCTTGGCCACCAAAAACAATACGAGCAAAAAGCTGATCAAACAGAAAAACGGAATAAACCAAAATGGTACAAACCAATACCAAGAAGCCAGTAAGGCTCCAAGTATGGGACTCAGTACCTTCCCTGACGTGTTGGCGGTTTCAATATCGCCAAGACCGGCGCTGACCTTTTCATCGTCTCCTTTAAACAGGTCGCCGATAAACGGCATGACAATCGGAGCGGCACCTGCAGAACCGATGCCTTGAAGAACCCGCCCCGCCAAGATCATAGCATAAGGATTTTTCATATAGGTCGAGGCAAAAGCAGCTACCGCTCCCCCCAATCCTGCAATAAGGAGGCATGGAAGCAATATTTTTTTTCTCCCAAAACGATCCGACAAATATCCGGCAATCGGAATGCAAATAATTGCTACTACTGAATATACAGTAATGATTAAAGATACTTGAAATGAAGTCACAGACAGCTTTTTCTCCATCATCGGAAGAACAGGAATCAGCATGGAGTTCCCGAGTGTCATCACAAGCGGGACAGAAGACAATGCAATAATATTTTTCATTCCATTTTTCTCTCTCAACATTTTCACCCATTCACTTTCTTGTCATCCCTTATATATTGCGTTAACCGGAATGAAAGTATGTACAAAGAAACATGAATCAGTGCAAATAAAAAAACAGACACATACAGGCGTCCGTTTTTAGAATCGTTTACGCAAAACATGAAATCTGAATTTATCTGCTCTAAAATAATTTAAAGAATAAAGCACCGGTTTATCGTGCTGATCGTAATGGGTTTGTTTTAACAGCAAAAGGGCTGTTTCAGGATCGCATTCAAGCACTGGAGAAATGGTATCGTGATAGCCGATCGGTTCTATATCAGTTACTGCATAGCTGATTACGGAGCCTGAATTTTTCTCAAGAAGGTCAAACATAGATTCTTGCTGATGAGAAAAAGAATTCGGCAAAATATTCATCGGAATTTTGTCTATACAATACACAATCGGCTGTCCGTCAGCTGTCCTGACTCGTTCAAGGTAAAAAAGTTCTTGCCCTTCTGCCAAATGAAATCTCTTCGTATCATCTTCAGACGGCATAAGCACTTGTGATGATAGAAAAATCGTGCCAGGGGTCATATTCGCCTGTTCTATCATCTTGGTTACACTGTTCAGCTGTTCAATGCCCGAAAGAAATAACGGCTTAGAATGGACAAAAGTGCCTACACCATGCCTTCTGATAATCACATGCTCTTCTTCCAGTATCCGCAAGGCTTCTCTTAGCGTCGCTCTGCTGACACCAAGCTTTTTGGAAAGCTCAAATTCAGAAGGCAGCTTTTCCTTCTCAGTGTAGATCCCATTTTTTATATCCTCTTTAATTCGTTCAATTACTTTCAAATACAAGTGCCGATTATCAGCTTTTGTAGACATGTTTCCCCTCCGTAAACCACTTTCGATAAAAATTATTGAACAATTGGGACAACTATATCATGTTTTGTCGAAAAAATAAATAGAAAGGTGATCAGTTTACATAATGTTATTATTGACAACTATAGAAAGCGGAACTCCCTTCATTAAGAAGAGAGCTCATCATATTTCTCTTTTGATAATAATACTTCCCTAGGTTTGCTGCCTTCATACGGTCCGACAACACCGCGTTCCTCCATTGCGTCAATCAGGCGCGCCGCTCTCGTATAGCCGATTCTGAATCTTCTTTGCAGCATTGAAACAGATGCCGTCTGCATGCCGACGATTAATTCAACAGCTTCATCATAAAGTTCATCAGTAACCTCGGAATGAGTTTCCGTCGTCTCCTCAGGAATCATTTCTTCTTGATATTGCGCTTTCTGCTGTGTAATCACATGGTCGACGACCTTCTCCACTTCGTCATCCGACAAAAATGCTCCCTGCACACGGACAGGTTTGTTAGCCCCTACAGGTAAAAACAGCATATCGCCGCGGCCAAGAAGCTTCTCAGCGCCACCCATGTCAAGAATGGTCCTTGAATCCGTCTGTGAAGATACGCTGAACGCGATTCGTGACGGAATGTTCGCTTTGATCACCCCTGTGATAACATCCACCGATGGCCGCTGTGTCGCAATAATAAGATGGATGCCGGCAGCCCGCGCCATTTGGGACAATCTCGTAATCGAATCTTCCACATCAGATGAAGCGACCATCATGAGATCGGCTAGCTCGTCCACAATGACAACAATATAAGGCAGCTCTGGCTGTTTCGCTCCTTCTTCATTGTTGGCGCGTTTTATATAATCATTGTATCCTTCAATATTTCTTGTACCCGTATGAGAAAATAATTCGTACCGCCGCTCCATTTCATTGACAACCTTTTTCAAAGCCTGCGACGCTTTTTTCGGATCGGTTACAACAGGAGCAAGCAAATGCGGAATCCCGTTGTAGACATTTAGCTCTACCATTTTAGGATCGATCATCATCATTTTCACTTCATGCGGTTTCGCCCGCATTAAAATACTTGTAATAATGCCGTTGACACAGACACTTTTCCCGCTACCGGTTGCGCCTGCGACCAAAAGGTGGGGCATCTTGTTTAACTCAGCCAATACAGCTTCACCTGAAATATTGCGGCCGAGTCCAATTAACAGCTTCGCATCCGGTCTGTCATTCAATTTAGACTCCAGCACTTCTTTCAGCGAAACCATTGCCACTTCTGCGTTTGGAACTTCAATTCCGATTGCTGATTTGCCTGGTATAGGCGCTTCGATCCTGATATCCTTCGCAGCAAGCGCAAGCGCTAAATCATCGCTTAAATTGACAATTTTGCTAACCTTCACTCCGACATCAGGATATACTTCATATTTTGTTACGGCCGGTCCGAGATGAACCTGTGTGACTTTCGCCTTTACGCCAAAGCTTTGGAATGTGCGTTCAAGCTTTCTCGCATTTTCATAAATATTCTTTTTATCAGCCTGCTGGCCGGTATGCTTCGGATCTGCCAGCAAATCCAGTGACGGCATCTCGTAATCCTTATTTTCGAGCTCTGTAAAGGTCATAGGAGGAGCAGAAACAGTTTCCTGATCACCTGTCTCCGGTTGGATGTCCTGAAGCGGCTTCGACACAGGTTCGGCGCGCTTTTCTATAACTGGAGACTCTTCCTCTTCATTACGATCAGAAAAGCTTGAGATAATCGGCTCTGAATGAATAAGAGGCGATACTGTTTCATAATCCCCCTCTTCATCAGGAGGCTCCGGTTCCATTTGCTGTTTTTTGCGGGCCGGTTTTTGTTTTTTGCTCGGCGCTTTCGTTTTTTTCGATGACTGCATATTTGATTTGAAGGATTTCATATCATCAATAAATGCTAACCATTGTTCTTTTATAAAACGTCCAATCGGGCTCATCCACTTTTTTAGCGTTTCTTGCAGCGAGCGTCCAGTTACTAAAATCATTCCGATCAAAATCATGACAATTGCCATGATCTGAGAACCAGTCGACGCAAACAAAAAGTGTGAAGCCGCAAACAGCAGCGCACCGATCATCCCTCCGCCTAAATCAGGTGAAGCAGAGCTGCCATTCATGTCCATTAAAAACAATTCCCACGTATTGCGCACCACGCTTGCGGACTCAATAGACCCTTTGTGCGTCAAATTTTTAAATAGCTGCACGTGAGAAAGCAGCAATATGCTTGCGATGATACAGTACAACCCGGCCTTTCGTCTCGTTAAAAGGCTTGGGGTTCTTTTCTTCCAAAACAGTGAGACTCCTAACACCAATAAACCTAACAAGCATAAAATAAACCACTCTCCAGCAAAAAAGCGGAACAAATAGATAAACGTTTGCCCGACTACCCCCAGCTGCAAGATTGCGATAATTGAAATGGCTATACACAGCAATCCGTTGAGCTCGTATTTTATATTGAGCTGTTTCGCCTGTTTTTTTCTTGATTTTCGTTTTTTCTTTGCCACACTCATCACCTTACTGCGTTAAAAAATGTAAGTTCATACATAATGAAGAAAGCAGCCGTTTACAGGCTGCGTTTTTTCTGTAGGATTCCCCTATTATAGCATATTTTGCCCTTAAAAAAGGGTTGGATTCTTATACGTTTAATTTCAGCTTTTGTCCCGGTGAAATGTCCGGATGCAGAAAATGCATTGGATTGGTGCTCATGATTTGAATGACTTCCGCTTCATTCCCTTTCATTTCGACTAGAAGCGGTATACCTTTATATTCAATTTGCTCATGTGCGCTTGTCTCTTGGTTCTGTTCTGCAAACACAATTTCCTGCGGCATCACGGTATAAAGAATCATTGAATCATCCGTCCTTCTTCTTTCCTTGCTTCATCGATGAGCTCATTCAGTTTATTGATTGCCTGTCCGACACCGCCTGCGTGATCGATCAATCCGTATTTAACTGCATCCTTACCGACTACATTTGTTCCGATATCGCGTGTTAAGTTTCCTTTTGAAAACATTAGCTCTTTAAACTTCTCTTCGGTTATATTGGAATGGCTTGTCACAAATTTAACAACTCTTTCTTGCATCTTATCCAGGTATTCAAACGTTTGCGGCACCCCGATGACCAGCCCGGTGAGCCTAACTGGATGAATCGTCATCGTTGCTGTTTCGGCGATATAGCTGTAATCACAGGATACAGCAATCGGAACGCCGATTGAATGCCCCCCGCCAAGCACGATAGAAACGGTCGGTTTCGATAAAGATGCAAGCATTTCCGCTATGGCAAGACCAGCTTCAACATCTCCTCCGACAGTATTTAATATGATCAGCAAGCCTTCAATTTTGGGATTTTGTTCAATTGCCACAATCTGCGGGATGACATGTTCATATTTTGTTGTTTTGTTTTGCGGAGGAAGCTGAACATGGCCTTCAATTTGTCCGATAATGGTCAGACAATGAATATTTGTATCTTGGGGCAGCTGCGGAAGCGTCGTTTCACCAAGCTGCTGTATTTTATTCATAATGCTGTCCTTCGCATCATTTTTTTCAGGACGCTCTTCTTCTGTGTTTTCCATACGATGATCCATCTCGCTTTCATCCTTTCCGAGTTTCTCTTTGTATTATGAACAAAGATACTTCATTCAATCCCGGCTTGAAGGACAAAAAATAAAGACCGGAGCAGCTCCGGTCTTTAGTCAGTCATTATACTTCCATAATAATTGGGATGATCATCGGTTTACGTTTCGTTTTTTCATAAAGGAATTGGTTCAAAGCATCCCGCATTGCCTGCTTCAGCGTTGACCATTCGACATTTGATGTTTCAGTCGCTTCTGTCACGATGGACCGGACAAGCTCAGTAGCCTGTACGATAAGACCTTCAGACTCTCTTACATAAACAAAGCCGCGAGTGATAATTTCTGGTCCTGATACAAGATGTTTCTTTTGTTTATCAAGTGTAATGACAACGATTAAAATTCCGTCCTGTGAAAGCAAGCGGCGGTCTCTCAATACGATATTGCCGATATCACCGACACCTAAACCATCAATTAAAATATTGCCGTAAGGAACTTTATCCCCAATTTTTACGTTTTGGCCGCGGAATTCAACGACGTCTCCTTTTTCAATTAAGAAGATGTCACTGCGCTTCATGCCGGTTTCTTCAGCGATTTTTGAATGAGCTTTTTGCATTCTGTATTCGCCGTTTACAGGAATCAAATATTTTGGTTTAAGCAGGTTGATCATCAGCTTTAACTCTTCTTGTGAGCCGTGGCCTGATACATGAACACGCTTTTGGGCAAAGATGACTTGTGCACCGGCTCTCGCAAGAAGATCTACTGTTTTAGAGTAAATGAGTTCCTGCCCGGGAATCGGAGTTGACGCAATGACCACCGTATCCCCTTCTTCAATGTTCAGCTGTTTGTGAGCTTTGTTTGCCATTCTTGTCAAAGCAGCTAATGGTTCACCTTGGCTTCCGGCTGTAATAATGGCCACTTCGCGCTTCGGATATTTTTTGACATCCTGTACAGAAATAAACAATTCATCATCTGCTTCAATATATCCTAACTTTCTCGCCAGCTGCAGGACAGATTGAAGATTTTTTCCGGCTACGGCAATCTTTCTGCCATTTTGAGCCGCTGCATGAATGACTTGCTGAATCCGGTTAATATTGGATGCGAAAACAGCAATAATCACCCGGTTCTGTGAATTATACAGCGCATCCGAAATTTCTCCGCTGACAGCCGCTTCCGAAGGGGTGTAACCCGGCCGTTCCGCATTTGCACTGTCAGAAAGCAGAGCGAGCACGCCGCTATTGCCGATCTTGGCGATCTCGCCAATGTCGCACGTCTGATTAAGTGCAGGTGTTTGGTCAAATTTGAAGTCTCCCGTGCATACAATAGATCCAAGTGATGTTTTAAAGCTCACACCTACAGAATCAGGAATGCTGTGAATCGTTCTAAAGAACGATACCTTTGTTGATTCAAATGTAATGACAGATTTGGAGTGAATTTCTCTTAAATCAGTTTTTCGGTTATGTCCGTATTGTTTTAATTTCTCTCTTAACAGTGCAAGCGTCAATTTTGTTCCGTACACTGGAACGGACAGCTTGTTTAATAAGTAAAAAACGCCGCCGATATTTTCATCGTGCCCGTGCGTTAAAAAGATTGCCTTGACGCGGTCAGCCCGTTCAATCAAATATGATATGTCAGGAATCACTACATCAATACCGAGCATTTCGTTTTCTGGATGCATAAGGCCGGCATCAACGACAAATATGTCTGAGTCAATTTCAATGACATAAAGGTTCTTCCCAATCTCTCCGACACCGCCAAGGGCGATAATTCTAACGTTTTCTGTATTTTTCTTTTTCAAAATCTATATCCTCCTAGTCTCATACCCGTCCATCATCACTTGTTCCTATTATAACTGAAAGTAAATTTAGAAAACAAGATAAAGCAGAAGGTTTAGGGAAAACCAATATGTAAAAGAAACGGTCAAACTCAGCTGAATATGAGAATGACCGCGTTTGTTTCACTGTATGAAATTTTCTTACAGTTCGCTGATCGTGCTGCTTAAGCTCAGACGTTCATCCTCAGTTAACGGGACTAGAGGCAGACGCACAGAACCGACATCAAGACCTCTCAGCTGAAGCGCTGTTTTGACTGGAGCAGGATTAGGCGCTTTAAACAGTTCCTTCATAATCGGCAGCAGTTTCTGATGAATCAGTGCCGCATTAGCTGTTTGCCCATTCGTATAATTTTTGATCATTTGCTGCATATCAGTGCCTGCAATATGGCTCGCCACTGATACAACTCCTCTTCCTCCAACTGAAAGAATTGGAAGCGTCAGGGCATCATCCCCTGAATAGACATAGAAGTCTTCAGGTGTTTCAGCAATAATTTTTGTAATCGCTTCGAGGTCTCCGCTCGCTTCTTTAATCGCAACCACATTCGGAATGTCTGCCGCCAAACGGATCGTCGTTTCAGGAGCAAGAGAAGCAACCGTACGGCCAGGAACATTATAGAGCATAACCGGAAGAGATGTCTCTGCCGCAATTGCTTTAAAATGCTGGTACATTCCCTCTTGAGAAGGTTTATTGTAATACGGGGTAACAAGCATAACAGCGTCCACGCCCGCTTCCTCAGCTTTTTTTGTCAGCTTAATGGAATCTTTCGTGTTGTTGCTTCCAGTACCAGCGATAACGGGCACCCGTCCGTTTACTTCTTTTACTGTATATTCAAAAAGCGCAATTTTTTCTTCAGTTGAAAGGGTCGGAGATTCTCCAGTTGTTCCCGCTACTACTAAAGAATCCGTTCCGTTTTTCAACAAGTAATCAATCAGTGTAGACAGTTTTTGAAAGTCTACGTTCCCTTTATTGTCAAAGGGTGTAATCATCGCTGTAGACACATTTCCGAAATTCATTTTATTCACCTCATCATGATTCAATCACATTTACTTCGAAAGTTCAAACACTTCATGCAAAGCGTTTACAGCAGGAACCATATCCGCTTCATGGACGAGCACCCATATCGTCGTATGGCTGTCAGCCGACTGAAGGATCGGAATTTCTTTTTCTGAAAGAGCCGATACAATTTTGGACGTAACACCGGGAACACCCATAATGCCCGCGCCGACCGCCGATACCTTCGCGCAGTTTCTCGTCACCATTGGATCATAGCCCATATCCATTAAAATACGCTGAGCTGTTTCTGTTTTATTTCCGGCTACCGTATAGACGATTTCACTAGGTGTAATGTTAAAGAAATCGACACTGATTCCAGCGTTTGCCATAGCCTTGAACACTTCAGTCTGAACGTTATACTGGCCGATTTTCGCAGGCACTTTGAACTGCGTGACATCTTTGACATGGGCGATTCCCGTAATCAGCCTTTCAAAAACATCACTGCCGACCTTGGAAGAGTGATGTGATGTCACCAATGTACCTTTATCATTCGAATAAGTCGAACGGACGCGGATCGGAACCTTGGCCTGCATTGCGATTTCCACAGCACGCGGATGAATGACCTTGGCCCCCTGATACGCCAGGTTGCAGATTTCCGTATACGTCACAACAGGAAGCGGTTTTGCATTTTCCACCACTCTTGGGTCAGCAGTCATCACGCCTTCTACATCGGTGAAAATATCGATGTATTCCGCATCAACAGCTGCTCCGAGTGCGGCTGCAGACGTATCGCTGCCCCCTCTGCCGATTGTTGTTGTATCACCCTTTTCAGTTGCGCCCTGGAAGCCTGCGACGACTACCGCATCATGATTGGCGAGCACACTGAATAAACGCTCCGGTTTCATTTCAATGATTTTCGCATTGGTATGCTGATCATTCGTTAAAAAGCCAGCCTGAGCCCCTGTCAGCGCAGCTGCTTTCACACCGTTATCAAGCAGCATGCTTGTAAAGACGACAGAGGAAATAGTCTCTCCGCAAGATAAAAGCAAATCCTGCTCCCTAGGAGAAATCGCTGACTGATCGCCGTAAAGCAGCCCGAGCAAAGAATCTGTTGCATACGGGTCTCCTTTTCGGCCCATCGCTGAAACGACAACGACAACCTTATATCCTTCACTGATTGCTTCTTTAATATGCCCTAAAGCCAGTTTGCGGCCTTTATCATCTTTTACTGATGTTCCGCCGAACTTTTGAACAATTATCTTCACTGTTTTCACTCCAAATTATTCGGACGTAACAGAAGAGAGCAGGCTGATAGCGCCTTACTCTCTTCTATTCGTCTTTAGAAAATTCTCTCTTTTATACGAGGTTTAGTTTTTTCAGGCTTTCTGCAATTTGAACAGAGTTCCATGCCGCGCCTTTTAATAGGTTATCAGAAACAACCCATAAATGAAAACCGTTTGCTCTGTCCAAGTCTTTGCGGATGCGGCCTACAAACACATCGTTTTTGCCGACAGCATCAGCAGGCATCGGATAAAGCTGCTGGCTTGGATCATCCTGAAGTGTCACGCCCGGAGCTTCTTTCAATAGATTTTTAATATCTTCAACTGTAGCGTCATCACGGTCTATTTCGATGTAGACGGACTCTGAGTGCCCAGTTTGGATTGGCAGTCTCACACATGTAGCCGCTACTTGAAGGTCAGGCATGTGCATGATTTTTTTCGTTTCATTTATCATTTTCATTTCCTCAAACGTATAGCCGTTATCTTGGAATTTATCGATTTGCGGAATCGCGTTGAAGGCGATTTGATAGTGTTTTTTGTCACCTTTTACAGGCATGATCTCAGGCTCTATTTCTTCTTTATTTAAAATCGCCTGTGTTTGGCTGTAAAGCTCTTTTACAGCTTCATTACCCGCTCCTGATACTGCCTGGTAAGTTGATACGATGACCTTGTTTAAGCCATATGCTTTGCGGATCGGTTCAAGTGCCGCAACCATTTGGATTGTAGAGCAGTTTGGATTGGCAATAATGCCGTTGTGTTCATGCAAGTCTGCCTCATTCACTTCTGGCACAACAAGCGGTGTATTTTCATCCATGCGGAACGCACTCGTATTATCTATAACAATAGCGCCGCGTTTTACAGCTTCTGGTGCCAATGCTTGTGATACGCTTCCGCCGGCGCTGAACAAAGCAATATTTACCCCTTCAAAGCTCTCAGGAGAAGCTTCCTGAACAGTCAGCTCTTGGCCTTTAAACGTGACTTTTGTCCCCGCAGAGCGTTTTGAAGATAGCAATGTAAGTGTGTCCATTTCAAAGTTTCTGTCTTCAAGTGTTTTAAGCATTTGTTGTCCCACAGCCCCTGTCGCTCCGACAACAGCTACGTGTAAACCTCTTCCCATCTGTAAAACTCCTTCCGCCAATCAGCTTCATTGAATTGATTTGACTATGATTTTACGTTTTATTTTACCATAGAATATGCGGGTGATGACCGAATTTTTTAGTTTGGGAAAGATTTTCTGTAAATTTAGTCATTTCCCTGATAATTCTCAACTAGAATCGGCTGAAGCTGCTGGTGCATGAGTGCCTTTTCAATCGTTTGCGGAAGCAGATCCATTTTGGCTACCATTGAATTCGGTTTTTTAAATGGATCATCTTGCCCGAATGGAATAAAAAAGATATTTTTTGTTGACATGAGCCTCATTAAATTTGTTCCGTTTAAACCAAGAGCATCATTTGTCGAGATACCCAGAACGACAGGCCGATTGTTCCGGATTGTCGCTTTTGCCGCCATCAGCACCGGGCTGTCCGTCATGGCATTTGCCAGCTTGCTCATTGAATTGCCTGTTAAAGGCGCAATGACCATGCAGTCAAGGGGCAGCTTCGGCCCAAGAGGTTCTGCCTTTACAATCGAATCAATGGCCTCATATCCAGTCAGGTCTTCAATTTTTTTAACCCATTCTGCGCCCTCTCCAAATCGGGTATTTGTAGATTTTACATTAAATGTGACAACCGGACGGACTTCAGCTCCTTCGTTGACCAACTCCTCAATTTGCGGGAAAACCGCTTCATATGTGCAATGCGACCCGGTCAGCCCAAACCCGATTCTTTTTCCTTTTAATGACGACATCCTTATTTCCCCTCCTCAGCTTGTATTTCAGCCAAAAGCTTGCTCAAGACGTTTGCAAGGATTTGCCCAGCTGTTTTAGGAGCGACAATCCCTGGAAGCCCGGGAGCAAGAAGTGCTTTAATCCCTTGTTTCTCGGCATATTTAAAATCCGTTCCCCCGGGACGTGAGGCCAGATCCAATATTAAGGTTTTTGGTGTCATGCTAGAAAGTACCGTTTGATTTAAAATCATACTCGGTATGGTATTAATGCAAATATCTATATCTTTTACATGCTCTTTCAACTCATCGGTATGAAAAGGAACGAGCCCCATTTCAGTGATACGTGCCAGATGCGCTGAACTTCTTGCCCCCACTTTTACATTCGCCCCGAGCGCGGCAAATGTACGGGCAATCGTCATCCCGGTGCGCCCCAGACCGAGAACGGCCACCTGTGATCCGTGTATCGTATAATCCGTGTGCTGAATAGCCAGCATGATCGTTCCTTCTACTGTCGGAATAGAGTTGTATATCGCAATGTCATCCCGCTCAAACAGCTTAACAAGTTTTCTTTTTGCCTGAGCTGCAATGTTTTCTAAATAGGCGTTAGAAATTCCTGAGAAAATGACACAATGTGCAGGCGTTCTGTCAAGATGGTCCTGTTTTAACACAACTTCTTCATTCGAAAATACAGTCGATACGACACCTTCTCCTGTTGTCGCGGATACTGGAAGAATGATGCTGTCTATTTGCTGAAAAGGAATTTCATCAATATTGCATTTTACTGCCCCGGTAAAACCGTGATCCAATTGGTCAAAACCGACAAGATAGATGTCAGCCTGCTGTTCAGTGAGCTTTCTTATAATTTCGAGCTGTCTTGCGTCACCGCCGATAACTGCAATTTTCAATCCGGTTAACATTCTAAACGTTCACCTTCTTTGTATATACTGGATCTCTAGTTGTTAAGCTCCCCTTCATCTTATGATCAAAAGGAAATACCGGTGAATATAAAAGATGCGCTTTTTCCATATAAAAAAACATCGGCTCCGGCAGCCGATGTTTCAGATGTTTTCTTTAGAGCCCGCTTCACAGTCAATTGGGCTATTTACTCTTGTCGAGGAGGCATTTCCTCAGGTACATCTAATATAATCATATCTGAACCGATCTTTTGAATATGGTGCCATGGGACACGAATGTCATGACCTTGCTTTCTCAAACCAAACCACTTAACTGTGGGAATGAGGAGTGCTGTAATCTGTCCATCCTGTTCATTGATTTCCAAATCGGTCTGGCCGAGCACTCCGAGCCGTTCAGCTCTTTTGATGTCTACAATTTCCTTTCCTGATAATTCACTGAGCCGCATGTCTGTCACCCCCTTGTACTATGTATGATGAAAGGGATTAAAAAATGCCTGCTCCATTATGGAGCAGGCTTTCCTTTTTAAGACGGCATATTGCCGGAAGGGCTGATAAGTGCTAATGCATAGTCTTCAGTAAACAATTGTCTGGCAAGGCCGTTAACACGCTCTAAGTTCACGGCGTTTAATTCATTGATGATTTCATCTAATGTTTTATGTTTGCCGAGCAGCAGTTCATTTTTTCCGTTTCGGCTCATTTTGCTGTTTGTGCTTTCTAAGCTCAGCATTAAGCTTCCCTTCATTTGCTCTTTGCTGTTTTCCAGTTCTTTCGAGGTAATGCCGTCACGTTTTAATGTGGCAAGGGTTTCTTGAATTGTTTCCGACAGCTGCTGAAGCTGATTTGCACCCGTTCCGCCGTAAATCGTTAGCATTCCGCTGTCTTCATATGAGCTGTGATAGCTGTAAACAGAATAAGCAAGTCCTTTATCTTCACGCACATCTTGGAACAGCCGGCTGCTCATGCTGCCTCCGAGCACATTGTTGAGGACGATTAAATCATAAATACGTTCATGGCCAACCTCTAAGCCTTTAAATCCAAGGCACAAATGAGCCTGCTCTGTTTCTTTTTTTCTCGTCAGTTTTTCCGTGTGGAACTCAGGCTTCTCAAGGCCTGTCGCTTTGCCCTTCGCCTCGTATGACCCGAACCATTTTTCTACATCTTTGATAAAACTGTCAGATATATTGCCCGCTACCGAAATCACCACTCGGTCCGGCGTATAATAATCATGCATGTATTGTCTGAGAGAGTCACCGTTAAAGGAAGCAAGCGTTTCTTCCGTGCCTAGAATTGGGTAGCCTAAAGAATGATTGCCGTAAGTGGCTTTGCTCAGTAAATCATGTACAATGTCGTCCGGCGCATCTTCATACATTTTAATTTCTTCATATACTACATTTTTCTCTTTTTTCAGCTCGTTTTCATCAAACGTTGAATGAAAGAACATATCTGCTAATACGTCCAGCGCGTAATTCGCATGCTCGTCAAGCACCTTTGCATAGTAGCAGGTATATTCCTTTGAAGTAAACGCATTGACCTGGCCGCCAATACGATCAAAAGATTCTGCTATCTCGCGTGCAGATTTTGTGCTCGTCCCTTTAAAGAACATGTGCTCTAAAAAGTGAGAAATTCCGTTTATCTCCGGCGTTTCATGTCTCGAACCTGTGCCGATCCATACGCCGATCGCAACAGAACGGACTGTCGGGTTATTTTCCAGCACAATTCTTACACCATTTTGACACGTATATCGTTTAATCAAATTTGTTCCTCCTATTCAAAGACAAGCTGCCTTCATCTGTTACTTCAATAGTCTTGTTTCATCCATTAGTTCAGTGACTGTTCCAAGCGCATATCCTTTGTCTTTTATCTGTGTAATCAGCGCTTCAAGACTTTCCGCCGTAGGGTCAGTCGGATGCATTAAAATCATGGCACCATTATGTATCTTGCTTAACACTCTCGTCTGAAGTACAGACGGAGCCGGCTTTTGCCAATCGATTGTATCAACTGTCCACATGACTGTTCCCATCTGTTTCTCTGCTGCAATGTCGATAACCGCTTTTCTGAAACTTCCGCTTGGCGGAGCGAACCACTTTGGCTTAACGCCGATCGTTTGTTCTATTTGTTCATTAGTCTTGTCGAGCTGCTCGGAAATTCTTCCTGTAGTCAGTTTGCTCATATCCGGATGATTGTATGAATGATTTCCGATTTCATGTCCGTCTTTTGCAATCTTCTTAGCGAGCTGTACATTGTTTCTCACCCAATTGCCTTCTAAAAAGAACGTAGCTTTAACCTGGTGCTTTTGCAGAATAGGAAGCATTTTTTCCAAATACTCATTTCCCCATGCCACATTGATTAAAAAAGCCACCATCGGTTTGTCAGGATTTCCTTTATAAATAGGCTCAGGCTGAAGTGACTCAAGATGAACACTTGGTTTTACTTGACTGTACACCAAATCTTTTTCCCGAAACTCACCATGCTGTTTCATTTTTTTATATGATTGTTCAATATTGACCTTTAATCCATTGTAGCCTGGAATGCTTTTCCACACTTTATCAATTCTTGCATTCTGGGGCTTAACTTCGTACTCCGGCGCTTTTTGAAGCAATTCTTCATATAACGGGTCTTTTGACGCCGTGACAGTCACCGTATCTTTTTTCATTGCCCCTATATAATCAAGTGCATGCGGATTTTCCATCATCTCAAATGAGACAAAAAAAAGAAATAAAAAAACGGCAAACGGTACAAATTTTTTGTGCATGTTCTGTCCCCCCTCACCTCACATTATGAAGGGGAAGGACAAGGTAGAACCCGCCTGCTTTTGAAAAGCTTCAAAATAAAGAAGCCGGGTCTCCCAGGCTCCTTTTATGTTTTCATTTAAGATTGTTGTTCTTCTTTTTCTTTCTCTTCACGGAGCACCGCTTTGCGGGATAAATTCACTCGTCCTTGTTTATCAATTTCAGTGACTTTGACAAGAATCTCGTCTCCGATTTTTACAACATCTTCAACTTTCCCTACGCGTTCAAGCGCAAGCTCTGAAATGTGCACCAAACCGTCTTTTCCGCTAAAAATTTCAACGAAAGCCCCGAATTTTTCAATCCGTTTCACTTTACCTAGGTAAAGTTGGCCGACTTCAACCTCTCTAACAAGGTCTTCGATGATTTTTTTCGCTTTTTGGTTGCCGCTTTCATCTGTAGAGGAAATAAAGATTGTGCCGTCCTGCTCAATATCAATTTTAACACCGGTTTCTTCGATGATCTTATTGATTTGTTTCCCGCTTGGTCCGATGACATCGCGGATTTTATCAGGATTAATGGTCATTGTTAAGATCTTAGGCGCATATCGAGAAAGCTCTTTTCTTGATTCGCTTAATGTTGCAAGCATGCTGTTGAGGATTTCCATTCTGCCCTTTTTCGCCTGCTGTAGCGCTTCTTCAAGAATCTCTCTGGAAAGTCCTTCAATTTTAATGTCCATTTGCAGGGCCGTTACGCCTTTTTCAGTTCCCGCTACTTTAAAGTCCATATCTCCGAGCGCGTCTTCCATGCCTTGGATGTCAGTCAAGACAGTGTAATGTTCGCCTGATTTGACAAGACCCATCGCAATACCAGCAACTGGCGCTTTAATCGGTACACCGGCATCCATCATTGCAAGTGTGCTTGCGCAAATGCTTGCTTGAGATGTAGAACCGTTTGATTCAAGCACTTCTGAAACAAGACGGACAGTATAAGGGAAGTCTTTTTCAGACGGAATAACTGGCTCAAGCGCACGCTCACCCAGTGCTCCGTGTCCGATTTCACGACGTCCAGGTCCGCGCATCGGTCCTGTTTCCCCAACGCTGAATTGCGGGAAGTTGTAATGATGCATAAACCGTTTCGACTCTTCGACACCTAAGCCGTCAAGGATTTGCACATCTCCCAGAGCACCTAGCGTACATACGCTGAGGGCCTGAGTTTGTCCCCTTGTAAATAGACCTGAACCGTGCGTTCTTGGCAAGAGGCCAACCTCTGAAGAGAGCGGACGGATTTGATCGACACCGCGGCCGTCCGGTCTTACTTTCTCTTCAGTAATCAGGCGGCGAACTTCATTTTTCACCAGCTTGGATAAAATCTGCTTCACTTGCTTGATTGTGTCTTCATCATGTTCTTCATCCTCGAATTTTGCCACAACTGCGTTCTTCACTTCGTTAATGGCATCTTCACGGGCATGCTTTTCATGAACTTGGATGGCTTTCAGCAGATCCTCTTCTGCCAAAGCTTTTACTTTTTCATTAAGCTCTTCATCAATTTCAAAGAGCTTAATTTCAGATTTCTCTTTGCCGACTGCTGCAACAATTTCTTCTTGGAATGCAATCAGGCGTTTAATTTCTTCATGGCCGAACATAATGGCTTCAAGCATGATTTCCTCAGGAACTTCGTCCGCTCCCGCTTCTACCATGTTAATCGCATCTTTCGTGCCGGCAACGACAAGATTGATGTCGCTTTTTTCAAGCTGATCGACTGTCGGGTTAATGATAAATTGATCATCAATGCGTCCGACAGTAACCCCTGCAATCGGTCCTTCAAACGGAATATCCGATACAGAAAGTGCAAGAGATGAACCGAACATGGCAGCCATTTCTGAAGAGCAGTTTTGGTCAACACTCATGACAATGCTGATGACTTGAACTTCATTACGGAATCCATCGGCAAACAAAGGACGGATCGGACGGTCAATTAAACGGCTGGCAAGAACCGCTTTTTCACTCGGACGTCCTTCTCTTTTAATAAATCCGCCCGGAATTTTCCCTACAGCATATAATCTTTCTTCATAGTTTACAGTAAGAGGGAAGAAATCAAGCGGTTTAGGTTCTTTTGAAGCGGTTGCTGTACTAAGTACTGCTGTATCACCGTAGCGGATCATCACAGCACCATTTGCCTGTTTGGCAAGCTGGCCGGTTTCAACAGTAAGCGTTCTTCCGGCCCAATCTATGGTAAAGACATGTTTTTCTTGTCCCATACAATTACGAACTCCTCTCTTCGTTGTGTGAAATAATCAATTACTCCTATTATGAACGAAATGAATTGAACATATCAATGTCAAAGTAGTATGTAAAAGGATTTCAATGATTTGTTATAAGAAATTTCGCTTTAATACGATAAAAAAGCGGGAATCCTCCCGCTTTTTACGATTATCGACGTAAGCCTAGTTTGTTAATTAACTCACGGTAACGAGTTACGTCTTTATTACGCAGATACGTAAGAAGATTACGACGCTTACCTACCATTTTAAGAAGACCGCGACGTGAGTGGTGGTCTTTCTTGTGAGTACGTAAATGCTCGTTCAAGTTGTTAATTGAGTCAGTTAGGATAGCGATCTGAACTTCTGGAGATCCAGTATCAGATTCGTGTGTTTTGAACTCATTGATGAGTTGGTTTTTACGCTCTTGAGTAATTGCCATCCTGTTTCACCTCCAAATCATATTTAGCCCCAGTTACCTAGCAACCGTCGGTGACTTCGGATTGCCAAGCAATGGTTTTAAGACTACGAAAACTATGATACTAAAAATCGCGCCTATATGCAAATATTTTAGAATAAAATTTGCGTGCGTTGCAAGTTATTTCCGCAAATTGCTGAAATAACGGATGGCTTCCTGCTTATCTTTCTCAATTTGCTCAGTTAATTCTTTGATGCCATTGAATTTCCGCTCGCTCCGAATCCGTTTATACCATTCGATTTTTATAGCGGCTCCATATACCTCCTGATCGAAATCAAACAGATTGACCTCGATGGAAGGCTGCTCAGGGCGCTTTTCATAAAACGTCGGCTTATAGCCAATATTGCAAACACCATTGTAAACTTCGCCGTTCACTTCCGCTTTTACGGCATATACACCTGTGGGCGGAACGATATAGCTGTTATTTAAACCCACATTTGCTGTCGGAAACCCGATGGTCCGCCCTCTTTTATCACCATGAATGACAATTCCTTTAATAAAATAAGGCTGTCCAAGCAAGACATTCGCCAATTCAACATCTCCGTTTTGAAGCGCGGTACGGATATACGAAGAACTGATTTTTTTATCCTGCTCCGTCAATTTTTCTACCATTGTGCACCCAGCTTTTCCGTCTAAATCATCCGGCATGGTCTCCATTGTCCCCTTGCCGTATTTGCCGTACGTAAAGTCAAAGCCTGCCACTGCGTGCTGCACATTAAGACCGATAATATACTGGTCTATAAACTGCTTAGGAGAAAGAGAAGCAAACACTTCATTAAATTTAACGACATACAGAACTTCTGTGCCTAATTGTTCAATTTGGTTTATTTTGTCTTCAAGAGGCGTAATCAGATCCTTTGGTTCCTTATCTCTGCCCAACACGTGGGAAGGATGGGGGTGAAAGGTCATCACAGCCAATGTCAGACCTTTTTCTTCGGCTATTTGCTTCGCTGTGCCGATTACCTTTTGATGCCCGAGATGAACGCCGTCAAAATATCCTAACGCCATCACTGATTTTGCCTGCTCCTCTTTTATTAAATGATGAGGATGTGTAATATGTATCGTCTTCACAGAACGGTCACCTTTTTTCTATTGTTCGCTTTTTTGCATCAATACTTTTGCCGGCTTTAACAGCCCTTTTTTTGCAGGATGAGGGAAATAGATCGCCAAACAGGTTCCGGATTCAGTAAAGACGGCGATACGGTCTTCACTTGTCATTTCAGAAAACTGCTCGGGCGTCTCAAGCAAAGCCCCATTTTCTACTTTCTTAGCTAATGTATCACTTATGATCCATTTCGGCAAATGATTGAGCGCACGTTCAATAGGAACTGTATGCTCTTCCACGGTCCCGGATTGGGCCTGTGCTTCGAGCTCATCAAAAGTAAAGCATTCGTCGAGAGAAAAATCTCCGGATGCCGTACGGATTAAATGAGACATATGGGCCGGATATCCGAGCTTTTCTCCGATCATGACCGCCAGCGTCCTTACATAGGTCCCTTTGGAGCAAGTCACTGTAAACCGGAAGCTTGCGGTTTCTCCATGATGTTTAATCTCTGTCGTCAGGGCAATGTCTTCAATGGTTATCATACGTTTCGGACGTTCTACTTCAATCCCTGCTCTTGCGTATTCGTATAATTTTTTGCCGTTTACTTTTACAGCGGAATACATGGGCGGAATTTGTTCTTGTTTCCCCTTTAAACTGTTTAAAACCTTTTCTACATCCGCTTTATCAATGTCGTGATTGACAGGCTTTGTTTCCACCGTTTCTCCGGTTTGATCCTCTGTTGTGGTTGAAAAGCCCAATGTTATTTCTGCATCATACGTTTTAGATTTTTCAGTTAAGTATTCGACTATTTTTGTCGCTCTTCCTACACAAATCGGAAGCACGCCTGACACTTCCGGATCGAGCGTTCCTGTATGTCCTACTTTTTTTGTTTTTAACAGCTTTCGGATCTTCATGACACAGTCGTGCGATGTCATGCCAACAGGTTTATGTAAAAGGAGAACTCCGTTAACCATTTGCCTTTCACTCCTTCTGTTTTTTTCTTTTAAACGAAGAAAGAGGACAGACGATATACGCCTATCCTCTCATTTTTTATTCAGATGGTTTCTCTGAATGTAATTCGTGAATCAGTGTTTCGATCCGATTCCCGTAATCGATTGATTCATCGAACTCAAATTCAATTTCAGGCGTTTTTCGAAGTCTGATGCGGCTGCCGATTTCGGATCGGATAAATCCTTTCGCTTTTGCCAGCCCTTTCAGCGCTTCTTCCCGTTTTTTCTCGTCACCGAGAACCGAGATATACACCTTTGCAATTTGCAAATCACCTGATACACGTACATCCGTTACTGTCAGAAAACCAATTCTCGGGTCTTTCAGCTTGCGGCTGATAATATCACCGAGTTCTTTTTTCATTTGCTCGCCGACACGGTTTGCTCTCATACTCAATTCAATCACCTCTAAGTTAAAACCACTCTGTCCTAGTGATCGTCCGTTCAATTTCAGGAAAAGAATCGATAAACGCTAGGACGCGCTGCAGTTCTTTTTCTGTTTGAACGCGAGAGGAAGAAACAGCGGCGATTCCGAAGCTGGTTCTTTGCCAGGTGTCCTGATAGCCAATCTCCGAAATCGAAACATTGAACTTGTTTTGAACCCTGGTTAAAATCCGCTTCAGAACGGCACGCTTTTCTTTTAGCGATCCTGCATCATAAATGATGCATTCACACTCCGCAAATCCGATCACGTTCTTTCAATTTCTTGCATGACAAACGCTTCTAGGATGTCACCTTCACGAATGTCATTGTATTTCTTAATTGTAATACCACATTCATAGCCTTGTGAAACTTCTTTCACATCGTCTTTAAAGCGTTTCAGAACATCTACTTCGCCTTCAAAGATGACGACGCCATCACGAATTAAACGGAGGCCGCTGTCGCGCGTAATGGTTCCTTCAGTAACATATCCGCCGGCAATTGTACCGATTTTAGATACTTTGAATGTTTGGCGTACTTCTACTTGACCAATTACTTTTTCTTCATATTCAGGATCAAGCATACCTTTCATGGCAGCTTCAATCTCGTCGATTACTTTGTAAATGATACGGTGAAGTCGAATATCTACATTTTCAGCTTCAGCCGTACTCTTAGCATTTCCGTCCGGTCTCACATTAAACCCGATAACAATTGCATTGGAAGCAGATGCCAAGATAATGTCAGATTCAGTAATCGCACCAACGCCTGTATGGATGATTTTCACTTTAACGCCTTCTACTTCAATTTTTTGAAGCGCAGCCGTTAAAGCTTCAGCAGATCCTTGAACGTCAGCTTTTACGATGAGGTTGATGTCTTTTACATCACCTTGCTTAATTTGCTCGAATAAATCATCAAGACTGAGCTTCGCTTTATCGCTGCGCTGCTCTTCAAGCTGTTTCGAAGCACGGGCTTCACCGACAGAACGAGCTGTTTTTTCATCCTTAAAGACAAGGAATTGGTCTCCCGCTTGAGGGACATCATTCAAACCGGTAATTTCAACCGGAGTTGACGGGCCGGCAGTTTTCACACGGCGGCCAATGTCGTTGACCATTGCACGGACACGGCCAAATGTATTGCCGACTACGATCGGATCACCGACATGCAGTGTTCCAGTCTGTACGAGCAACGTCGCAACTGACCCTCTGCCTTTATCGAGTTCAGCTTCAATAACCGTTCCTTTTGCCTGACGGTTCGGATTCGCTTTCAGTTCCTCTACCTCACTGACAAGCAAAATCATTTCAACGAGCTCATCAATGCCTTTTCCAGTTAAAGCGGAAAGCGGCACAAAAATGGTTTCTCCGCCCCAAGCTTCAGGGACAAGTCCGTATTCCGTCAGTTCTTGCATTACACGGTCAGGGTTTGCAGATTCTTTATCTATTTTATTCACAGCAACGATGATTGGAACCTCTGCTGCTTTTGCATGGTTAATCGCTTCAACTGTTTGCGGCATGACACCGTCATCGGCAGCTACGACAAGAATCGTAATATCAGTTACTTCTGCACCGCGTGCACGCATTGTTGTAAATGCGGCGTGGCCCGGTGTATCCAAGAACGTGATTTTCTTGCCGTTCTCTTCAATTTGATAAGCGCCGATATGCTGAGTGATTCCGCCTGCTTCTCCTTCAACAACCTTTGTTTTACGGATGCTGTCAAGAAGCGTTGTTTTCCCATGGTCAACGTGGCCCATGATTGTCACGACAGGAGGACGAATTTCAAGATCCTCTTCATTATCAGGCTCTTCGTATTTTTCCAGCTCTGTTTCTTCAAGCACAATGACCTCTTCTGTTTCAACACCATATTCTGATGCAATGAGTTCGATTGTGTCTTTATCAAGCTCTTGGTTAATGGTTGCCATTACGCCAAGAAGCATCAGCTTTTTAATGATTTCTGAAGGCTCTTTGCCAAGCTCTTCAGCAAGTGCGCCAACTGTTAAAGTGCCAGAGAATGTAATTTTCTCAGGAAGCTCTTTTTTCGGCTTTACAGGCTTTTGCTGATGTTGGTTTTTATTATTGTTGTTGTTGCGTTTATTTTTTTTGTTGTTGTTATTCTTCTTGTTTTTGTTAAATTGATTATTCTGCACGTCATTCTTCTTTCCGTCTCGAATTTTATTTGGTTGATTTCCAGCTGATTGCTGATTAACCCCTTGTGGCTGTTTGTTTTTGTTCGTTTCTGCTGGCTTTTGAGATTTAGCAGCTGCGCCGCCTTTTTTATATTTGGCATCTAGCTTTTTAATGGCCTTTTCTTCAAGCATGGCCATGTGATTATTCACTTCTAAATCCATGTTCTTCAGTGCGGTCAAAATTTCCTTACTTGAAACATTTAACGCTTTTGCATATTCGTATACTCTCATTTTAGCCATTCGTTCACCCCCAAAAATATTAATCGAGCAAGCTGATCAGCTTATTCGCAAAACCTTGGTCAGTGACGGCGACAACGACACGGGCTTCTTTACCGATAGAGCGTCCAAGAACCGCGCGACTCTCGACTTTTTTATAAGGGACTTTATAATAATTGCACTTGTCAGTTACTTTTTTTGCTGTGTTAGATGATGCATCCTCTGTAAGCAGGACAAGCTTTGCACGCGCATTCCTGATTTCTTTTATTACCAAGTCTTCGCCTGACACGACCTTACGAGCTCGATTGGCCAGACCCAGCAAGGGAAACCATTCCATTCCAGACATTTTATTTTTTCACCTTTTCCGCCAGTTCCAGCAATTCATCGAAAATCTGGTCATCGATTTGTGATTGAAATTGATTTTGCAAAGTGTTTTTCTTTTTTGCTGCTAAGATGCACTCTTTATCCAGCGTTAAATAAGCACCCCGCCCATTCTTTTTTCCGGTCGGGTCTACTGAGATTTCGCCTTCTTTCGACCGTACAACTCGGATCAGTTCCTTTTTAGGCTTCATTTCACCAGTCACTACACATTTGCGTAATGGGATCTTTTTGTGTTTATTCACCTAAAGTCACCTCTTATTCATCCGATTCAGCAGTTTCAGGCTCCGTAAAGAGCGGCTCATCATCTTCTTCAAGTTCTCTCGGATAGATTCCAAGTTCTCTTGCGTCCGTTTCGCTCTTAATATCAATCTTCCAGCCTGTCAGTTTAGCAGCTAAGCGTGCGTTTTGTCCTCTTTTGCCAATTGCCAGAGACAGCTGGTAATCAGGAACAATAACAGTTGTCGCTTTTTCTTCTTCATTAACAATGACATCAAGCACTTTGGAAGGACTGAGCGCATTCGCGACAAATTCTACAGGATCACTGGACCAGTTGACAATGTCAATTTTTTCACCTTTTAATTCATTGACGATTGCTTGCACACGCTGGCCTTTAGGCCCTACGCATGAACCGACAGGATCAACGTCAGGATCATCTGTGCGAACAGAAATTTTTGAACGGTCGCCGGCTTCTCTGGCAACAGATTTTAGCTCGACAGTTCCATCATAAATTTCAGGCACTTCAATTTCAAACAAACGCTTTAACAGGCCTGGATGTGTTCTTGACACATAAATCTGCGGGCCCTTCGTTGTTTTTTCTACTTTTGTGATATATACCTTAATGCGGTCATGGGGCTTGTAGCTTTCATTCGGCATTTGCTCATTAACCGGCAGCAAGGCTTCTATTTTGCCTAAAGACACGTAGATAAATTTATTGTCCAGACGCTGGACGATCCCTGTCATGATGTCTTCTTCACGGTCGATAAATTCAGAATAAATCACACCGCGCTCAGCTTCGCGCACACGCTGTGTGACGACCTGCTTCGCTGTTTGAGCAGCTATGCGCCCGAAATCCTTAGGTGTAACTTCGATTTCGACGACATCGCCGACCATATATTCCGGATGGATGCCCTGTGCCTCTTCAATTGAGATTTCTAATCTCTGGTCGTATACTTCGTCAACGACATCTTTTCTTGCAAATACACGGATGGAGCCAGTTTCACGGTTTAGATCCACCCGTACATTTTGCGCTTGATTAAAATTCCGCTTATAAGCAGAAATTAACGCAGCTTCGATTGCTTCGATGATAATTTCTTTACTGATGCCTTTTTCTTTTTCAAGAATCGTGAGAGCATCTAATAATTCACTGCTCATTTAACGGTCTCCCCCCTTAAAACATTTGTATTCATTAGAATGTAACAGCTAATCTTGCATTAGCTATCTTTTCATACGGAATATTGATCCGTTTCTTTCTTGTTTTGATCGTGATCTCAACTGTCACTGTTTGTCCATCAAATTCAGCCAGTTCACCTTCAAACACTTTTACGCCGTCAATAGGCTCATACGTCTTAATGTATACGTTTTTTCCTAGTGATTTTTCGAAATCGGCTTTTTTCTTTAGCGGACGCTCAGCTCCTGGAGATGAGACTTCAAGAAAGTAATTTTGGCTGATTGGGTCTGCCTCATCAAGCTTTTCGCTTAAAGCTTCGCTTACTTTGGCACATTCCTCAATATCCACACCGTCATCGGAATCAATAAACACGCGAAGGAACCAGCTTTGGCCCTCTTTGACAAATTCAATGTCAACGAGTTCCAGCTGAAGGCTGTCTACGATTGGCTGAGCCATTTCTTGAACGGTGTCAGTCACTTTTTTGCTCATGTTCTTCCTCCTTGTGCTGTCGATCTCATATTCGTCTCGTCACTCTGCATAAAAACCCTGCTTCAAAAGAGCAGGGGCTAAAAAGTAAACGATGAACATGTCGAGACAAAATTCTCCTGTTCAATACAAAAGAGCGGGTTTCCCCACTCTTTGCCTCGGTAATCGTTAGCATTTCCAATAAAACTATACCATAACCATATTTTTATTGCAAATGGATATACGCTTACCTTCATACCTAAGCAAGTGACAGAAACTCTAATATTACGATGGCACTTTTTGCGCTTATGTATGCATAGAAGCAGAATTTCTGAGAAATTCTGCTTTCCATATTAGAACAGTGACAATTGGTTTTGATCAGGCAGTGATTCCAGACAGCCATGGCGATCTAAGTACTCTAAAATCGTTTTTGATACTTTCCCTCTCTTTTGCAAATCTTCTTTTGAGAGGAATTCGCCTTCTTCGCGAGCTTTTACAATGTTCAAAGCAGCGTTCGTCCCTAACCCTGGAATAGAGTTAAACGGCGGAATAAGACTGTTGTCGTCAATAATAAACTCTGTAGCGCTGGAGCGATATAAATCGACTTTTTGGAATGAATAGCCTCTCTCACACATCTCAAGCGCTAATTCTAAAACAGTCAGAAGGTTCTTTTCCTTCGGTGAAGCATCAAGTCCTTTAGCGTTTATATCCTCCATTACCGCTCTGATTGCTGTAGAGCCCTTGATCATTGTATCAATATCAAAGTCATCTGCACGAACGGTAAAATAAGCCGCATAATACAAAAGAGCATGATGCACTTTAAAGTAAGCAATGCGGACTGCCATTAAGACATATGCCGCGGCGTGGGCTTTCGGGAACATGTATTTAATCTTTTTACAGGAATCAATATACCAGTCTGGGACATTGTTATTTTTCATTTCTTCTTCCCATTCAGGCGTTAATCCTTTTCCTTTACGCACGAATTCCATGATTTTAAAGGCAAGGGACGGTTCAAGGCCTTGATAGATTAAATAAACCATAATGTCATCACGGCAGCCGATAACCTCACTCAGCTCACAAATATTATTGTGGATGAGCTCCTGTGCATTGCCAAGCCATACATCAGTTCCGTGAGACAAGCCTGAAATCTGAACGAGCTCAGAAAAAGTGGTCGGCTTTGTATCTTCAAGCATCTGCCGGACAAATCGGGTTCCGAATTCAGGAATTCCAAGAGTGCCCGTTTTACAGCCAATCTGTTCTTCAGTCACACCGAGTGATTCGGTTCCCTGGAAGATCTTCATCACTTCAGGATCATCCGTCGGAATTGTTTTCGGATCTATTCCGCTTAAGTCTTGAAGCATCCGAATAACAGTCGGGTCATCGTGTCCGAGAATATCAAGTTTTAACAGGTTGTCATGGATGGAGTGGAAATCAAAATGAGTCGTTTTCCACTCTGAACCTGTGGCATCTGCCGGGAACTGGATCGGTGAAAAATCATAAATATCCATATAATCCGGAACTACGATAATACCGCCAGGGTGCTGTCCAGTTGTACGTTTTACACCTGTGCATCCCTGTACGAGCCGATCTATTTCGGCACCGCGCATATGAAGATTGTTGTCTCCGGCATAGCCTTTTACATAACCGTAGGCTGTTTTTTCTGCCACCGTGCCTATTGTTCCCGCACGATATACATTGTCTTCTCCGAACAATACTTTTGTGTAATTGTGTGCTTGCGGCTGATATTCCCCTGAGAAGTTCAAATCGATATCAGGTACTTTGTCCCCTTTAAATCCTAAGAACGTTTCAAATGGAATATCATGGCCGTCTTTTTTCAAAGGCGTTCCGCAATGAGGACATGTCTTGTCAGGCAGGTCAAAACCAGAACCGACAGAACCGTCATTAAAGAACTCAGAATGCTGACACTCAGGACAAACATAGTGCGGCGGCAGCGGATTTACCTCAGTAATCTCAGTAAGCGTCGCAACTAATGAAGATCCTACGGAACCACGGGAACCAACGAGATACCCGTCATCTAGTGAACGTTTTACAAGTTTGTGAGAGATCAAGTAAATAACAGCAAATCCGTGGCCAATAATACTCTTTAACTCTTTTTCAATCCGCGCTTCGACAATTTCAGGCAGCTCTTCCCCGTAAATGCTTCTTGCACGCTGATAGCTCATTTCTCTGATCTCTTCATCAGCGCCTTCGATTTTCGGCGTATATAAATCATCTTTAATCGGCTTGATGTCATCAACTAAAGAAGCAACCTTTTGGGTATTGGTGACTACGATCTCCTTCGCTTTTTCTTCACCTAAGAAAGAAAAAGCTTCAAGCATTTCGTCTGTCGTTCTGAAATGCACTTTCGGCAGTTCATGCCTATTCAGCGGATTTGCCCCGCCTTGTGAGGATATTAAAATCTTTCTGTAGATTTTATCCTCATCATTCAAGTAATGAACATTTCCCGTAGCAACAACCGGTTTATTAAGCTTTTCCCCCAGCTTCGTGATATTCGCAATAATTTCTTTCAGCGCTTTTTCATCACGGACCAGTTCAAGCTCCAGCAAGTGACGATACACTTCAGGCGGCTGAACCTCAAGGTAATCATAGAATGACGCGATATCTTCCACCTCTTCAGGCGATTTTTGCATCATTCCCTCAAAAACCTCTCCCCTGTCACAGGCAGAACCGATCAGCAGCCCTTCCCTGTATTTCTCAAGCTGAGATCTCGGAATACGCGGCACTCTGTAAAAATAATGAATATGAGAAAGTGACACAAGCTTAAATAAATTTTTAAGTCCCGTGCTGTTCACGGCAAGTAATGTTGCATGATACGGTCTTGATCTTTGATAAGCATTGGACTGACCCATATTTTCATTCAACTCATCATGGTACTGAATGCCTTTTTCAGCTGCGTCTTTCAGCATTTTCAGAAGCAAATAAGCGGTTGCCTCAGTATCATAGATCGCACGGTGATGCTGTGTGAGTTCGATATCAAACTTTTTACAAAGTGTGTTCAACCGGTGGTTCTTAAATTCCGGATAGAGAAAACGTCCAAGTTCTAGCGTGTCAATGACTGGGTTTTTAGCTTTATCGACTTCAAGAAGCTTTTTATAGGCTACATTTAAGAATCCCATATCAAAGCTTGCATTATGAGCGACAAGGATATCATCGCCAATCCATTCTCTGAAATCTCTTATTACATCTACGACATCCGGAGCGTCTTGTAGCATATCATCAGTGATCCCGGTCAGCTCTATGATAGTGGCGGAAAGTGGACGATGCGGGTTCGCAAACGCCTCAAATTTATCAATAATTTCTCCGCCTTTTACTTTTACTGCAGCCAGCTCAATAATGGTATCGTATACAGCAGACAATCCTGTCGTCTCAACGTCAAAAACAACATATGTTTCTTCTTCGAGCAGACGATGTGCGGCATTATAAGCAATTGGCACGCCATCATCCACGAGATTCGCTTCCATCCCGTAAATCATTTTAATTCCATGCTTTTTGGCCGCAGAATACGCATCAGGGAAGGATTGAACGACAGCATGGTCAGTCAAAGCGATGGCCTCATGCCCCCATTTTTTCGCCTGTTCGACAAGCTTTCCGATACCCGTAACAGCATCCATTTGGCTCATTGGGGAATGAAGATGCAATTCCACTCTTTTTTCTCCTTCAGGTGCTGAATCTTCACGGGTTTTTGCTTTTATTTCGTTTACGTCATTTGCGATCATGACAAGGTCTCTGACAAATGTATCATTTTGAATGCTTCCGCGTGCTTTTACCCACATTCCTTTTTTCAGAGACTTCATCAGTGCCGCATCTTCTTTTTCACGTGCAAACATTTTGATCAAAATACTATTTGTATAGTCTGTAATTTTGAAGATACACAGCGTGCGCCCGCTCTTCAGCTCGCGCGTCTCCACATCAAACACATAACCTTGGACCGTAATTCTCCGTTCTTCGTCCATGATGCTGTCAAGTGTTCGGATTTCCTCGTTATCTTTAATTTGATAACCGATAACAAGAGGACCAGATGGTGCTTGGTCTTCATCACTTTCTTTATCTTTCTTCTCCATTTCAATCAAGGCCTGCATAGCCCGCTCTTGGTCTTCCGCAAGCTTTTGCTCCCGAAACTTTTGAACTTCCTGCTCGGATACAAATATTTCAGCATCAAGCTGAAGATCCGGAAAGCCAAATTGACGGTAGCCTGCTTGAATCATAGAACTGTATTTGTTTTTTAGCGCAGCCGCTTCTGTATCCGTTTTGGTTTTGACAATCAGTTTATTGCCCTTCAGCTTCGGTTTTTGCTGGTTTAAAAGACTGACAATCGGCGGCGAAATGCCCTGCAGTTCTTCAATGCAGCGTGACCAGTAGTCTTGTACGATACTTTCACTGACCTCGGCATCCTGAACTTCAATTGAAGATGTCACTTTTGCTATGTGGGCAAACGATTGCGTCAGCCTCGTTGTTAATGTGTCATATATTTGAAAAGGCAGCAAAGATTTAAATTGAAAATGAAAATGCCAAGACTTAGAAGCTTTGTGAATTGTCAGCTTTTTAATCTCGCCATGTTCAAAGTATGTCATGAAGGTATCATCTGTCATATTAATCTGCTGCAGAAGAATTTGAAACTGCCTTCTGTTTACTGATAACTGTTCCATTAAGACAGTATCCCTCCCTAAAAACATCATAAGTGAAGGTACCTCAGGCAATGAGGTACCTTCTATTATTTCTATTTTAACATGTTTTTTGATAAATCGTTATGGTGATTACTGCTTGCTGATAAACGCAGATAATTCGTCTACTGAAATCTCAGTTGACTCACCAGTTTGACGAATTTTCACTTCGACGATTCCTTCGTCAGCTCGTTTTCCGACAGTGATGCGGATTGGAAGGCCGATTAGATCTGAATCAGCGAATTTTACACCGGCACGCTCAGCACGGTCGTCATAGAGCACTTCATAGCCTTCCGCTTTTAAATCGGCATACAGCTTTTCAGCAAGCTCTCTTTGCCCATCGTTTTTCATGTTCAATGCAAGAATATGAAGATCGTACGGGGCAACGCTTTTTGGCCATATTAATCCTTTTTCGTCGTGATGCTGTTCAGCAATAGCAGAAAGCGTTCTTGATACACCGATTCCGTAACAGCCCATCAGCATTGGCTGCGCGCGTCCGTTTTCATCTAAATATGTCGCATTCATCGCTTCTGAATAGCGTGTTCCGAGCTTAAAGACTTGTCCGACTTCGATTCCCTCAGCAAAACGGATCGTTCCCTTGCCGTCTGGTGAAGGATCACCTTCTTTAATAAAACGAAGATCAGCAAATTCTTTAATTTGCGCGTCACGATTCACATTGACATTTTTATAATGATGATCTCCTTCATTTGCCCCGGCAACAGCATTAACCATTGCTTTCACAGCTTGATCGGCATATACTTCCACATCCTGATGAATACCGACAGGGCCTACAAAGCCTGGCTCTGTTCCGAGCTGCTGAATGACCTCTTCATGTGTAGCAAGCTCTACAACTTCTGCATGAAGCAAGTTTTTCACTTTAATATCGTTAACTTCATGATCCCCTCTTACAAGCACTAAGACAAAACGGTCATCAGCTTTAAACAATACTGACTTAATGCACGCTTCAGCCGAAACCTGTAAGAACGCAGTCAGTTCTTCGATTGTTTTCACGTTAGGCGTATGAACCTTCTCTAGAGCTTTAGGCTCTTCATCTGAAGGAACTTCCTGGTGAAGAACTTCAGCCATCTCGATATTAGCCGCGTACTGTGATTCATCAGAATACGCAATCGTATCCTCTCCGATCGCAGAAAGTGCCATAAATTCGTGCGTATCCTTTCCTCCCATTGCGCCTGAATCAGCGATAACAGGTCTTACATTAATGCCGCAGCGAGCAAAAATATTAGAATAGGCCTCGTACATTTTTTGATACGTTTCATCCAGGCTCTCTGCAGATGCATGGAAAGAGTACGCATCCTTCATAATAAATTCGCGGCCTCTTAACAAACCGAAGCGAGGACGTTTTTCATCTCTGAACTTAGACTGAATTTGATAAAGAGTCAGAGGGAGACGCTTATAAGATTTAACCTCATCGCGAACAAGCGAAGTGATAACCTCTTCATGCGTTGCCCCTAAAGCAAATTCACGGCCATGACGGTCTTTTAGTCTCATCAGTTCGGGACCATACGTATACCATCTGCCTGATTCCTGCCATGTCTCTGCCTGCTGCAATGCGGGCATGAGCATTTCTACGGCATCAATTTTCTCCATTTCCTCTCGAACAATCTGCTGAATGTTTTGAATCACCTTATACGCAAGAGGCATATAGCTGTATACCCCGCTCGTATTCTGTCTGATAAATCCTGCTCTCAGAAGAAGCTGATGACTTTTTGCTTCGGCATCAGCTGGAACTTCACGGAGCGTAGGAATAAGCGTCAAGCTTTGTCTCATTTCTTCGCACCTCTGATTGATTTACTTTTCGTTTACAAAAACAGCCGCTGGATATCGTTCCATGTGACAACCAGCATAAGAAGCATTAAGAAAGCTACTCCGATAAACACAACAAATGCTTCTTTTTCCCTGTTAATCGGTTTGCCCCGAATCGCTTCAATAAATAGAAACAACAGTCTTCCTCCGTCAAGTGCCGGAATCGGAAGCAGGTTGACAATCCCAAGGTTAATGCTTAAAAACGCCGCAAACTGAAATAAGTTCACGATCCCTGTTTTCGCCACTTGGTCTGTCATGTCATATATGCCGACAGGACCTGACAGCATATCGAGTTTAAATTGGCCTGTTACTAATTTGCTCAGATTGGTTAAAATGGCTTTGGTGACATCAACTGTTGATGTCGCGCCGTAAGCAACCGCTGAGAGTACGCCTTTTTCAGTCGGCGCATAGGAACCGAAACGTCCGATTGTTTTTTTGTTCTCATCTTTAACAGCTTCCGGAGTCACCGAAATATGAAGCGTTTTGTTATCTCTTTTTACTGCAACGTCCATTTCTTTCTCCGGGTTTTCTTTTACAGCGGAGACAATGTCAGTCCAAGACCTCATTTTCTCTCCGTTAATGCTTTGGATATAATCCCCTTCTTTTAGCCCTGCTTCAGCCGCCCGTCCATTGTCTGTCAGCTGCCCGAGCATAGGTTCATTTGACGGTACGCCTTGAATCAGCCCAAGCATCACTAAAATGACGTAAGCTAAAATAAAGTTCATAATCGGCCCTGCAGCAATTGCTTTAATCCGCTGCCATACAGGTTTGGAACCAAATTGGCGATTATACGGCGCAATCTGCACTTCTTCTCCGTCTACAATAAAAAAGGATGTTTCGCTGACAGTAAAGCTGGAAAGTTCGTCCTCTTTCCCCTGTTCATAACCAGTGATCTTCATGTCATGCTCTAGATCCGCTGTTTCCACTTCAATGACTAAAGCATCCGGATATTTTTCCTTTTGATTGATGATGACTTTCTCAACTTGATCTTCTTTATTAAACAGAAGCCCGACCGTGTATCCGGGTTTCACCTCAATCATTTCCGGATCTTCGCCGGCCATACGAACAAATCCGCCGACCGGAAGCAGCCTGATCGTATAAACTGTTTCATTTTTTTTGAAAGAAAAAATCTTTGGACCGAAGCCGATCGCAAATTCACGGCAGAGAATTCCCGCTCTTTGGGCTAGCAATAAATGGCCCAGTTCATGGAAGAAAACGAGCGTTCCGAAAATAATGATAAACGCTATAACTGTATTCACGAACATACCACCTTATGTGAGTATTGAATTGACGTATCCCCGGGTATCTTTGTCCACTTCTTGAATGTCCGCCAGGCTCGGTTTTTTCAGTAATTGATGGCGGGTTAGTGCCTTTTCGATACAGTCTTCAATAGCCAAAAACGGTATCTTGCCAGCTAAAAAGGCAGCGACAGCTACTTCGTTTGCCGCATTTAGCACTGTCGGCATTGTTCCTCCTATTTTACCTGATTCAAAAGCAAATTGTAAGCATCGGAACCTGTCAAAATCAGCTTTCTCAAAATGAAGGCTGCCGATTTCCCATAATTCAAGCCTTTTCGCATCTGGTAATGGCAATCGGTCAGGATAAGTGAGCGCATATTGAATGGGGACTCTCATATCCGGAGTTCCGAGCTGTGCGATCACACTTTTATCATGGAACTCAACCATTGAATGGATGATGCTCTCCTTATGTAAAACCACATCAATTTGTTCATAAGGTATATCGAAAAGCCAGTGTGCCTCGATCACCTCTAATCCCTTATTCATCATTGTAGCCGAATCAATTGTAATTTTTGCACCCATTGACCAGTTTGGATGTTTTAATGCATCTTCAACTGTTACTGATTCGAGCTCCTCCCGCGTCTTGTCCCGAAAACTTCCGCCGGATGCCGTAATGATGAGGCGTTCAATGTTTTTAGCCTGTTCGCCTTGAAGAGCTTGAAAAATGGCTGAATGCTCACTGTCAACAGGCAGCAGCGGAACATCATATTTCTTAGCATGTTCTTTTACTATATGCCCTGCAGTGACAAGAGTTTCCTTATTTGCAAGCGCAATTGTTTTTTTCTGTTCAATTGCCTTTAATGTCGGGATAAGACCGACGCTTCCAAGCAAAGCGTTGACAACAATGTCAACCTCCTCCATCACTGCTGCTTCTATCAGTCCTTCTTCTCCCAGCCCGATTTGGCATTCAAAAGAAAAAGACATTTGTTTTAATTTATGATATGTATCCAGATCACCGACAGAGACAAACTTCGGCTGAAAGACCTCAATCATTGGAACGGCCTTATCAATATTTCTGCCAAACGACATAGATACCAGCTGAAATTGGTCTTGATGTGCACGCAGTACATCAAGAGTCTGTTCGCCGATTGATCCTGTTGCTCCTAAAAGACAAATATTTTTCAAAGTTGCCACTACTCCTATTCTTATTGCTGCATGATCAGTCTCATATTCATATTAGACTTTTTTATGAAAAAAGGGCAAGCAGAAAGTAAAAGAAAGGCATGACAAACAAGAAACTGTCAAAACGGTCTAATATACCGCCATGCCCGGGAAGAATATTCCCAGAATCCTTTACATCGTAATGTCTTTTCAAGGCGGATTCCACTAAATCTCCAAGTTGTCCGAAAACAGACAAAAACAGCGTGATCAACAGCAGATAGATATACGGGATCGGAAGTTGTGCAACAAGCTGAAAAATCGTCGCCAATACAAGTGCGATGACAATTCCGCCTGCAAACCCTTCCACTGTTTTATTCGGACTGATTTCAGGCCACAGTTTCCGCTTCCCAAGCGATTTACCGACAAAATAGGCACCGGAATCGGTGGACCAAATGACAACACACGCATAAAAAATGTATGTTAATCCGTATTGGTCAAGATTTCTGATTTCGATAAAATAATGAAAACACATTCCGATGTAAATTGCTGCAAGCGTAATAAACCCGACTTCATCAAAAGTAAAGGTGTTCTTGACCAACACTGTGTAAGTCAGCAATAGCAGTACCGCAAATAAAGCGATTTCCATTTTGGAAATCCCGTCCGCTTCAAAAAACGAATACTGGCTTGGCAATAAGAACATCCACAATAATAAAAGACCGATCAAACCCGGCAGTGAAACCAGCTTCAGCTTTTTCATCCGTAAAAGTTCAAAAAGCGCCACACTGCCCATAGCATAAATTAATATGGTGAACGGCAATTTCCCGACAATAACCAAAAATAAAAATACAATTGCTGCCAGAACACCTGTCAAAATTCTTTGTTTCATGTCCACCATCCTCTAAATTCCGCCAAACCTCCGGCCTCTCTGCTGAAACTCTCCTAACGCCTGCAAGAAGTGATCTTCTTTAAAGTCAGGCCACAAGACGTCAGTAAAGACAAATTCACTGTAGGCAACCTGCCATAGCATAAAATTACTCAGCCTTATCTCGCCGCTCGTTCGAATTAAAAGTTCAGGATCCTGCAAAGATTCAGTCATCAAATAAGTAGAAAAAAGCGATTCATCAATGTCTTCAATATTCAAAGAGCCTTCCTTCACTTTTTCCGCGAGTGATTTTGCAGCACTGACAATTTCAGTACGGCCTCCATAGTTAAGAGCAAAATTAAGGATCATTCCGTCGTTTTGCGCCGTGTCCTGTACAGCTTTTTCAATCGCACGTAATGTGTGCGCTGGCAAAGCCGTTTCATCCCCAATGATCCGAACCTGTACATTTTCCTCAACAAGCTCTGGAAGATACGTATTCAAAAATTCTTCCGGAAGCTTCATTAAAAAATCGACCTCCATTTTCGGTCTTTTCCAGTTTTCTGTTGAAAATGCATACAATGTCAGTACTTTGACACCTAATTCGTTTGCGAGCTTCGTGGTCCTTTTTACCACCTTCATCCCTTCATGGTGGCCTGCAATTCTGGGAAGAGAGCGTTTTTTAGCCCAACGGCCATTTCCATCCATGATAATGGCGATGTGTTCGGGAATTTCTCCCTTAAGTATGTCTTCTTTTGTATAACGTTCTAAGTTGGAAGCCGCAGTTTGCTGATTCTTCCAATTTTTGAGTATGTTGAGCATGAGATTCCTCCGTCACCCAAAAAGGTTACATTCCCTGCTGATAATCAATGTAATCAACAGTATTAACAAAAAAACCCCCTGTAAACATGAGAGGGTCTTTTCACTATTATCTATTGTACATAGTTTTTCATTAAACTTCCATGATTTCTTTTTCTTTGTCTTTTGTGACACTGTCAATTTTTGACACATATTCATCTGTCAGTTTTTGAACGTCTTCAGTGGAAGCACGCAGTTCATCCTCAGTAATGTCTCCGTTTTTCTCAAGTTTTTTGAGATCATCGTTAGCATCACGGCGAACGTTACGAACAGCTACTTTTGCTTCTTCAGCATATTTTTTTACAACTTTCACTAATTCTTTCCGTCTCTCTTCTGTTAGTGCCGGAATTGCAATTCGAATCATATTGCCGTCACTTGTTGGTGTAAGACCTAAATCAGCTTTTAAAATCGCTTTTTCGATATCACCGATTGCTGTTTTATCGTATGGCGTGATAACGAGCATACGAGCTTCAGGCACGTTAATAGAAGACAACTGATTTAAAGGTGTCTGCGCTCCGTAATATTCAACCGTTACTTTATCTAATAATGATGGATTTGCACGGCCTGCGCGTACAGTAGCCAATTCGCGCTGATAAGCAGCAATTGCTTTTTCCATTTTTTCTTTTGTTTGAGTTAATACTTCTTTTGACACGTTATTTCCCCCTCACGATCGTTCCGATTGATTCACCGATAACGGCACGTTTGATATTTCCTTCTTCCATAATAGAAAAGACGATAAGCGGAATGTCATTGTCCATGCATAAAGAGGAAGCTGTTGAATCCATGACTTCCAGGCCGTCTTTAAGAACGTCAAGATAAGAAAGTGATTCATACTTAACAGCTGATTCATCTTTTCTAGGATCAGCATTATACACACCGTCAACGTTATTTTTAGCCATTAAAATAACGTCTGCCTCAATTTCAGCAGCCCGCAGTGCAGCTGTCGTATCAGTTGAGAAATATGGGTTTCCTGTGCCCGCAGCGAAAATAACGACACGTTTTTTCTCTAAGTGGCGTATCGCTTTTCTTCTTATGTACGGTTCAGCAACTTGTCTCATTTCAATGGATGTTTGCACTCTGGACTGGATTCCGAGTGTTTCCAAGCTGTCTTGAAGAGCAAGCGAATTCATTACTGTCGCCAGCATTCCCATATAGTCAGCAGTCGCGCGGTCCATGCCCAGGTCACTTCCTGTTTTTCCGCGCCATAAGTTGCCGCCGCCTACAACAACAGCCACTTCGACTTCAAGCTCAGCGATTTCCTTCACTTGCTTTGCAATGGATTGAATGACAGTCGGGTTAATTCCATTTCCCTGTTCTCCTGCCAATGCTTCCCCGCTAAGCTTTAATACGATACGTTTGTATTTTGGTTTTTCCATGATAACCTCCAAGTGTAAACATTGCCGTTTTCTATTATGCAAGAGAAAAAAAGGTTTGTAAATATAGTTTTAAAAATAGGGAACACAAAATGTGTCCCCTATACTGCCTGAAAAGACGCGACTTAGCCGCGAAATCTTTTCACCATTATTTTTTCACTTGGTTCATTACTTCTTCAGCAAAGTTTTCTTGACGTTTTTCGATGCCTTCTCCAACTTCATAGCGGACAAAAGTTTGAACAGTAGCGTTTTTCGCTGCAATAACTTGTTTCACTTTTTCATCTGGGTTTTTAACGAACGCTTGGTCTAATAGACAAATTTCTTCGAAGAATTTGTTCAGACGACCTTCAACCATTTTCGCTACGATGTTTTCAGGTTTGCCTTCTTGGAGGGCTTGCTGAGTTAAGATTTGACGCTCATGATTTGTTTCTTCTTCAGATACTTGATCACGAGAAATGTAACGAGGGTTAACTGCAGCAACGTGCATTGCGATATCTTTCGCAGTTTCTTCATCAGTTGTACCGTTGAGAACAGTTAATACACCGATGCGGCCGCCCATGTGAAGGTACGCACCGAATGCAGAGCTGTCGTCTTTTGTAAGAACTGTAAAGCGGCGAAGAGTGATTTTCTCACCGATTTTAGCAACTGCGCTTGTGATGTACTCTTCAACAGTTGAGCCATTTTCCATTTTTTGGCCCATTGCTTCTTCAACATCAGCTGGCGTGTTTGCAAGAAGGTGGTCAGCTAAAGTGTTAAGAAGCTCTTTAAAACCTTCGTTTTTCGCAACGAAATCAGTTTCAGAGTTTACTTCTAGGATAACGCCTTTGTTGCCGTCAGTTTTAATAAGAGTAGAACCTTCTGCTGCGATACGGTCAGCTTTTTTCGCTGCTTTTGCAATTCCTTTTTCTCTTAAAAGGTCAATTGCTTTGTCCATATCTCCGTCAGTTTCAGTTAACGCTTTTTTACAATCCATCATGCCCGCGCCAGTTTTTTCACGCAGTTCTTTTACTTGCTGTGCAGTAATTGCCATTTGTATTCCTCCTTATATGTTTAAACAAGAGTATGTATATTACACATTTTTCTTGAAAAAAGGTGATAAAAGGCAGTCCCTCTTATCACCTTTTGAATAGGTTACGCAGTTGTTGTTTCTGTTTCTGGTGCAGTTTCTTCAGCAACTTCCGCTTCTTCTTCGCCTTGCTTCGCTTCTAAGATTGCATCTGCCATTTTAGAAGTTAGAAGTTTAACAGCGCGGATAGCGTCATCGTTCGCTGGGATAACAACATCGATTTCATCTGGATCACAGTTAGTATCTACGATACCGATGATAGGGATGTTTAATTTGCGAGCTTCCGCAACAGCGATGCGCTCTTTGCGAGGATCGATGATGAATAATGCATCAGGAAGATCCTTCATATCTTTAATTCCGCCTAGGAATTTTTCAAGACGCTCTAATTCTTTTTTCAATTGAACGACTTCTTTTTTAGGAAGTACATCAAACGTACCGTTTTCTTGCATTTTTTCAATGTCTTTAAGACGTTTAATACGTTTTTGGATTGTTTCAAAGTTTGTTAATGTACCGCCCAACCAGCGTTGGTTGACATAGTACATGCCAGAGCGTTGAGCTTCTTCTTTAACAGAATCTTGAGCTTGTTTTTTTGTTCCGACGAAAAGGATTTTTCCGCCTTCAGCAGCAAGATTTTTAGTGAAGTTGTAAGCTTCCTCTACTTTTTTGACTGTTTTTTGAAGGTCAATGATGTAGATTCCGTTACGCTCCGTGAAAATGTAACGCTTCATTTTGGGGTTCCAACGGCGTGTTTGGTGACCGAAGTGAACACCAGCTTCAAGCAATTGCTTCATAGAAATGACTGACATGTTATTTCCTCCTAATATAATGGTTTTTTTCCTCCGCTTAGGTCATTTTTGTGCAGAACTGCCGCCTGCAGCACCCTCTGCATAAATCGTTAAGCGTGTGTATTTAACACCAAGACATAATATAACACAGCTTTATCCGACAATCAAGAATCCTTTACACCTTTGGAGCGAAATTTTAAAAATAGCTCGATTTCTGTCTTTCCGCTCTTCATTTTCTGGGCAATTTGACTTGCCGAATATCCCTGTTCATATAATTCTATGACCTGGTCTTCAAATGATTGGACCTCACTGTTTACGATCTCTTCCCGACGGTCAACCTCTGTAATCAGACCTTCAATATGTTCAGGAAGATTCTCTGCCTCTTGAACTGGATCCCGCTCTTGATATGTTTCAGAGTGCTGAAGGCCTGGCTTTTGGGATTCTTCATCTGATTGACTTGCAGATGAAGCTTTATTTTCTATCAGTTTCTCATTTTCTTCTTTTAATTCAAGCAGAAATGCCGCCAAGGTGTTTTCCGTCTCTTCAAGTATCTGTTTTTGCTGTTTTTCTGTTTCTTTCACTGCAGCGAGCCTCGTATACAGGATAATGACAGCGTACAGAAGAACGCCGTGGAGCGTAAAGCTTAAAAGCCATAATAGTGTTGACATGTTTTTCACTCGCTAACCATGAAATTCATTATTGTATCACTTTTTCCAGCAGATTCTTTAATTTAAATAATGCCTTTGAATGGATCTGAGATATGCGGGACGTAGAAAGATTTAATACTTGTCCGATTTCTGTCAGTGTCAACTCCTCTTTGTAGAACAAACTCACAACCAGCTGTTCTTTTTCAGAGAGTTCGTGAATTTTTTCCGCAAGCTGTGCAATCAGTTCATCCTTCATAATCTTTTCTTCAGGCGGAACATTTTTGTCATCTCTGATCATGACTTGAATGTTTTCCCCATCATCTTGATCATGGAGCTTTTCATCAATTGACAGCAGATTTGCAAAAAAACCTTCATTCATTGTTGACACGACATCCTGTACCGTCATTCCGAGTTCCTCTGCAATTTCCGCGGGCGATACATTCCGAAGATACCGCTGTTCAAGCTTTTCAATTGCTGCTTCAACCTTTTTTGTTTTTTCGCGCGAGGTTCTGGGCAGCCAATCTTCTTTACGAAGCCCGTCTATGATTGCGCCGCGAATTCTAAACGAGGCGTAGGTATCAAATTTTAAGTCCCGGCTGGGGTCAAATTTTTCAAGGGCATCATATAAACCAAGCATACCAAGGCTCATAAGATCGTCTTTATGCACTGATTTCGGCAGTCCGACAGAAATTCTGCCTACATGATATGTGACAAGCGGCATGTAACGGCGCATTAAGTCGTCACCGGCTTTAGGATCTTTCCACTCTTTCCAGCGCGTCCAAAGCACCTGATCTTCATAATTCAAGGATTGCATTGTTATCCCCCTAATACCTTAATTAAATCGTTTTTTCACCTTGTTTAACAGTTCGAATATGCAGCATGCAGGACTTCGGTTCAAATTCTATCGTCCGGCCGCTTGAGCCGCCCGTATCTTCACTAATAATAGGAATATTAAATAAAGACAGCTGTTCTTTTATCGCTAATACATTTCTCGGTCCGATCTTCATCAAATCATTTGTCGATTTAAATTTAAACATCTCTGATCCGCCGGCCAGCTTTGCTTTTAATGCAAATTTCCGGCATCCCGCTTCTATCAGCATATCAATCGTGGTCTGTACGGCGGTGTCAGCGTACTTAGCCCGGTTGAGCTCGGCAGTTTTCGATAACGTCGAATCCGGAAGCATGACATGAACAAGACCCGCCGTTTGCTTTTCTTTATCATAAAGCACCAGCCCCACACATGAGCCCAAACCAGAGGTCCGGATGGTATCCGGGAAGCGGGCGATCTTCACGTCAGCAATCCCAACCTTTATAACAACAGCCTCAGTTGTACTCATAATGATGCACCTAAGGCGACAAAGAGCTTTTCAAATGAATCATAGTCCGGCAGCATAAACATATGCGCTTTCAGCTCCTGCTGATGGCTTTGGTCAAAAATTGACGTGTCGACAACAATGGCGTGTTCTCCAACCTGACTGAGCTCCATCAGCCCTTCGCTGATCACTGCTCCGAACATGTCCAAAGAGACTTCAGGAACACTTGGATAGAGCTGGAGTTTCGTCAAATCCGCCAAAGCTGTTAAATATGACCCCGCTAAAATATTGCCCAGTTCATGCAAAGCGGATGAGCTCATGTGGTCTTCACCTAAGTCCTCTATGTCAAAATCGGGGTTTCCAATCAGCTCTCTGATAAACTGCTCCGCCTGAAAAAAAGGCATTATAAAGAACATTGAACCCGTTAAATCGCCTTCCATTCTTAAAAAGATGCTGGCAACCGGGACATCGGCGCCGCCGAAAAAATCAACAAGCTCATCAAAAGACAGCAGCTTTGCAAATGGGACTTCCATATCTATCTTTCTATTTAACAGCTGGGCCATTGCAGAGGCGGAGTGGCCGGCGCCTATATTGCCGACTTCCCGCAAAATGTCCATCTGCTCTTCTTTGATTCCATTAAAAATACTCATGTCATAACCCCTTTAAGATTAAGCTTGATCGGGCACAGCGGACTGAGATGATTCTTTATCCAAAACCGCGTTCGCATCAATAATATTTAAGAGTCTGTTCTCTTGTTTCACAATCTGTTCGATCGACACATCCGTATCTTTCTGAACGCCTTCTGGAGCAGATTCTATTTCACTTTCGTGTACGGTAATCACATCATTCGCTTCATCCACAATCCAGCCGACTTCAATATCACGATAAGCAATAATGATAATTCGTGTTTCATCGGTAATTTCATACTCTGGCAAATTCAGGCGTTTTCTTAAATCAATAACCGGAGTCACCACCCCGCGTAAATTGATTACCCCGCAAATATATGGTTCGACGCCAGGTACCCTCGTTGGCTTTTGCCATTTTTCAATTGATTTCACCTGAGTGACAGAAATGGCATATTCTTTGCCATTTACCATAAAGACTATCATTTTTTCGCCTGTTTTAATTTCTGCAGTCATGTGAGACACCTCCTCGAATGGTTAAATAATCAGTGCATTACAATCAATAATGAGCGCTACTTCTCCGTCTCCTAAAATAGTAGCTCCGGAAATTGCAAAGACGTTTGTTAAATAATCTCCGAGTGATTTCAGCACAACTTCCTGCTGGCCAATAAAGGAGTCCACCACAAATGCAGTAGGTTTGTCGCCTTTTTTCACGACAATGATATGGAGCTGTTCCGCATCTTTTCTTGTATCTTCTATTTTAAACTCTTCTTTTAAATAAACGACAGGGACAATATGCCCTCTAAAGTCAATCACTTCACGGTCATGCGTTTGCAAAATGTCTTTTCTGTCAATAACTGCTGTCTCAATGATTGAAGAAATCGGAATGGCAAATGTCTCTTCTTCCAACTTAATCAGCAGAACTGAAATAATAGACAAGGTAAGCGGCAGCTGGATGCTGAATAGAGAGCCTTGACCCTCGGCTGATTTCACACTGACTGAACCGCCAAGAGACTCCAGTTTGTTTTTTACAACGTCAAGTCCTACACCGCGGCCGGAAATATCAGAAATTTGGTCAGCAGTTGAGAACCCCGGAGCAAAAATCAATTCGTAAATTTGGTTGTCTTCTAAGGTTTCAGCTTCTTTTTCCGTTATGACCCCGCGCTCAAGCGCTTTTTCCAGAATTTTTTTTCGATTAAGGCCTGCGCCGTCATCCTCTACTTCGATAAAGACATGGTTGCCGCTGTGATAAGCTTTAAGCACAACTTTTCCTGATTCCGGTTTTCCCTTTTGCAAACGTGTTTCCGGCGCCTCGATACCATGGTCAATACTGTTTCTGATCAAGTGAACGAGTGGATCTCCGATTTCATCAATTACTGTACGATCCAGTTCAGTTTCCGCACCGATGATCGAGAGTTCAATTTTTTTATTCAGCTCTTTCTGAAGCTGGCGAATCATTCTCGGGAATCTGTTAAAAACAGTTTCAACCGGGACCATTCTCATATTCAGAATAATCGATTGCAAATCTCCGGAAATTCTCGTCATTCGTTCAACCGTTTCAGTCAGTTCATTATGCTCAAGCTCTTTCGCAATCTGCTCGAGACGCCCGCGGTCAATGACAAGCTCTTCAAATAAGTTCATTAAAGAATCAAGCCTGTCAATGTTGACACGAATTGTTTTAGATCCGCCGGCTGAATGCTTCGCCTGTTCATCGTTTTTAGCAGGCTGTTTTTGTTTCTCCTGCTTCGCAGGTACAGCTGCTGCTGGTGAATCTTCTTGCTTAGATTCTTCAGGCTTTTCAGCTGATGTTAAAGGAGCCCCTTGAATGACTTCAACATGCTCAATTTCCGACACGCCATTGATTAATTGTTCAATGTCTTCCGCTGATTGATGTGTTAAGAAACAAACTTGAAAGTCAGTTCCAAAATCTTCTGTTTCAAGCACTTCAGCACTTGGAATTGTTTTGGCTACTTCTCCGACTTCATTTAGTTTTTCAAACACCATATAGACACGAACTGCTTTTAACATACAGTTTTCGTTCAGAGAAATCTTGATTTCATATCGTTTGAAGCCTTGCTCCTCCGCTTCTTGTATAACTGTGCGTTCAAATTCATCATATTCCCAATCAGATGCTGAACTCTGTGCTTCTGCAGGTTCAGCGGAGGCAGCGGATTCAGCGTGCGCACCATTCACATCAAGCTTGGCACTCACTTCTGAGATATCTCTTTTACCATCCCCGCCATCAATAATAGACTGAACCATTGCTTCCAGGTGATCCAGAGCTTCAAACAAAATATCCAGCCAGTCTGAGGTGACTTCCATGTCTCCGTTTCGGATTGCATCCAGCACGTTTTCAAGCAGATGGGTAAGATGTGCTAAATCCGTGTAGCCCATCGTTGCGCTCATTCCTTTTAATGTATGGGCAGCCCTGAATATATCATGTACGAGCTGAAGATCAGTCGGGTCTTTCTCTAAAAGAAGAAGCTTTTCATTACATGTTTGTAAATGTTCTTTACTCTCATCAATAAAGACATCTAAATACTGATTCATATCCATTTGAATCACACCCTCTCTTTTTTCACACAGCTTGTGATGGATGCTGCGATATCTTCCACATGTTTAATCTCATGAATGAGACCCGCTTTAACAGCAGCTTTTGGCATCCCGTATACGACACAAGATTCTTCAGACTCCGCAATGGCTTTCACATTGCCGGCTGTTAGCATGTCCTTTAGTCCAGCAGTGCCGTCACTGCCCATTCCGGTCATGATAACCGCTACTTTTTCATAATCTGTCAGTTTCCCGACAGAACGGAATAAATAATCAGCAGATGGTTTATGACGGCTTGGTGTGTCATGGTTATCAAGCACAACCTGGAGTCCTTCGCTGTTTTTAATAACGGATATGTTTTTTCCGCCCGGTGCTATGTAAACACAGCCGTTAAGAGCTGCTTCACCATCTTTTGCTTCTTTTACCTGAATGTCAGATAAATGATTCAGCCGATCAGCCAAAGAAGCAGTAAACCCTTCAGGCATGTGCTGAACGACAACCACTGGTGCGTTCAAATCCTTAGGGAGCTTCGGTATCACCTTTTGCAACGCCCGTGGACCGCCTGTTGATGTGCCGATACACACAATTTGTCT
Organism: Bacillus sp. PS95; assembly: GCF_037963565.1. Lineage (NCBI taxonomy): Bacteria > Bacillati > Bacillota > Bacilli > Caryophanales > Bacillaceae > Bacillus > Bacillus sp. PS95. The sequence continues at coordinate 1,741,317 of NZ_CP150160.1, read as the reverse complement.
GCCCGTGCCAGGTTTCGGTTTGCTTAATTCAGGCTTAACGACAGCACGCACAATAGGTTCGGGCCGAACTGTCTGGGAAACAGGACGTTTCCGCTTGCCGGAAAGTCCTGCCGCGACGACACGCTCAACTAGTTGTTCTTTAATTTTGTATAGATCCAGAGATATTGAGCCTGATGGCTTTGTGATAAAGTCAAAGGCACCGATCTCCAAACAATTAATTGTGCATTCTTTACCTTTCTCGGTCTGGCTAGACACCATAATGACCGGCAAGTTATAAATCTCAATAATTTTGCGGAGCGTATCTGTCCCATTCATGACCGGCATTTCAACATCAAGAGTAATAACATCCGGTTTTAATAATTCAATCTTCTTAAGCGCTTCTTCTCCGTTTCTCGCAGTTCCGATTACTTCTATCTGCTTTTCTTCGGTCAGAAAATCACTTATCATTTTTCTCATAAAAGCTGAATCATCAACTACAAGCACACGAATCAAATTAAGCCCTCCTCATTAAAAAAGAAGATAATTTCTCAATAAATGTCTGTTTGTCTTCTTTGTGTCTCGTTTCTTCTCTTTCAAACAAGGCGTCCGCTAAAATACGGACTGACCGGCTGGCTTTTGCCTGAGGGCTTTTTATGAAAAAAGGAACCTGTTCGACAACCGCTTTGCTCACGATCACATCGTCAGAAACGGAACCGGCAAACTGAACCTGAACATCCAAAAACATATGAATTGTACGGGAGAGGCGGGCAAAAGCGTCAAGCCCTTCCTTTTGGTCACGGCACCGATTGACAGCCACCTTCATTGAAAGCTTATTTTCTGTCAAAACCAAGTGCTTGACAGCGCTGTATGCGTCCATAATGGCCGTCGGCTCGGGAGTTGTAATAATCAAAATATCTTCTGCTGATAAAATAAAAGGCAGTTGATCTTTTGATAAGCCTGCTCCCATGTCAAACAGCACATAATCGAACTGGCTTAATGCATGAGAAAGTTCATTGGCAAAAAACGTCCATTTTCTCTGATCGAGCTGAAACATCACATCAAGACCGGTTCCCCCTGATATATACCGCAAACCCTTTGGGCCAACGGATAATGACTGCAGCAAAGGCTTACGATCGGTTAAAACATCGATTATCGTGGCAGACGATGAATTTCCCATTAATATATCAATGTTTCCCATCCCGATATCAAGGTCGATGAGCAGCACCTTCTTACCTTTATCCTGCAGCGCAAGTGCCATATTTAAGGTAATATTGGATTTTCCGACACCGCCCTTGCCGCTAATGACAGCAAGTGTCTTCGCTTTTTGTGAATAAATCATCGGCAGAACGCGCTCACGTTTTTCCATTTTCGCCCGTAAAGTTGCTGCTTGGTCATATCTGTTCATCTGCACAGCATCCTCACAAAACCAAGTGGAGATACAGTCTGTATATCCTCAGGCACATTCTGTCCGTTTGTCATAAACCCGACACCTATTTTTGATTCTGCCAGTATATTAAATACAGAACCTAAGGAAGTCGTTTCATCTATTTTCGTAAAAATATACTGATTGACAGGGATGGATGAAAACCGTTTGACAATATGCTTCATATCTTCATATTTTGCAGTCGCGGATAAAACAAGAAATGACTGAATGCTGCTCTCAAAAGGAATCGTTTCTTTTAGTTCATCAATGTATTGCGGGTCCTTGAAGTTTCTTCCGGCTGTATCAACAAACACATGATCATACTCAGAAAATAACTCCTTCGCCTGCTGAAATTCTTCTTTTGTATAGCAAACTTCCAGAGGAGCCTGCAGCAGTTCAGCGTATGTTTTCAACTGTTCAACAGCTGCAATACGATACGTATCTGTTGTAATAAAAGCGATTTTTTTATGTTTTTCAAGCATAGATATGGCTGCGAGTTTAGCAAGTGTAGTTGTTTTACCAGCCCCTGTTGAACCAAAGAGAACGATATATTTTGAATGAATTGGCTCCTGCCACTTGTCTGCTGCGGGCAGCATATCGCATAGTATTTCCTGAAGTTTGCCGACAACATTTTCTTCAGTCAAGCCGCCTGCTTCAACAGAGAAGCGAAGCAATTTTTTCAGAGTGTTCGTTTTCGTAGACTCTTTGATCCCTGTTTCTTGCAAAAGCTTTTCTGCTTTTCGCAGCGGCTCAGGAAGTACAGATTGATATGCTGAAAAATCACCTAGCTCCTGTTGCGCCGGAATTTGAGGGGGATATGTTCTCTCCTCTATTTTCGGACTGCTGACCGGAGTTTTTAATGTTTGTTTCGGTTCAGCTGCCTTCTGAGGCGTTTTTTTCTCAAGAAAGTCCTGATCCAATACGGCGATTACTTCAACAGCAGGCTTGTTGACGAGGCCAAACCATTTTCGCTTTTTAATTTTTTTCGAATTTAATATGACCGCTTCATTACCTAACTCTTTTCTGATGAGAAGTGCCGCTTCTTGCATTGAAGCAGCAGTAAATTTTTTTATTTTCATTAAATATCCACCACTCCAATGCTTTGTACCTCAACATTCGCCTCAAGTTCGTTATAAGAGAGTACCGGAAGATCAGGGAAGTACCGTTCCAGAAGCTGCTTCACATACATTCTGACAGGCGGCGAGCAAAGAAGAATCGCGGTTTCCTGACGTAATGAGAGCTGTTCAGCTTCTTTAGCGACAGAGCGCACTATACTTTCTGAAATATCTGGTTCAAGTGATAAATAGTTCCCGTGTTCCGTCTGCTGCACACCGTCTGCTATTGCTTTTTCTACACGGCCCGAACAAGTAACAACCTTCAATACTTCATTTTCTTTGGCAAACTGGGCTGTAATTTGTTTAGCAAGCGCTTGTCTTGTATACTCTGTCAAGAGATCAGAATCTGTTGTTAATTTCCCATAGTCAGCAAGTGTTTCAAAAATCGTTACTAAGTTTCGAATTGAAACTTTTTCTTTTAAAAGCTTAGCAAGCACTTTCTGAATATCACCGACAGACAATGGATTCGGCGTAACCTCTTCAACCAGGACTGGATACGATTCTTTCAAGTGATCGATCAGCTGTTTTGTCTCCTGCCTTCCGATCAATTCGTGGGCATGCTGCTTAATTTTCTCCGTAATATGCGTTGAAACGACTGATGCAGGATCAACTACTGTATAACCAAGCATATCGGCTTCATCCTTTACCGCTTCGCTAATCCATTTAGCCGGCAGCCCGAATGAAGGCTCCACTGTTTCAATCCCTTCAATGAGATCGTCCTCAGGAGTAGGCGACATCGCTAAATAATGATCAAGCAACAGCTCGCCTTTTGCTACTTCGTTTCCTTTAATTTTCAATCGGTATTCATTAGGCTGCAACGCTATATTATCTCTGATTCGCACGACAGGAATGACAAGCCCGAGTTCCAAAGCCAACTGACGGCGTATCATAACAATTCGGTCTAATAAATCACCGCCTTGATTGGCATCAGCAAGCGGTATCAGGCCATACCCAAACTCAAATTCTATCGGATCTATATGCAGAAGCTGAACAACACTTTCAGGGCTTTTAAGCTCGTCCACCTCAGCCTCTTCCTCAAGAATCTCATCCACTTCTTCTTTTTCCTTACCTGATTTAGATAGTGTATATGCGCCAAAAGCAAGCAATCCCGCAAGCGGCCCCGTCAGAAGGATGCCGATCGGAGTGAAAATACCTAAAAGCATGATCGTAGCTGCTGCGACGTACAAAAGCTTTGGATACGCAAACAGCTGGCCTGTAATGTCATGCCCTAAGTTTCCTTCAGAGGCAGCTCTTGTGACCACAATACCCGTAGCCGTAGAAATTAACAGTGCCGGGATTTGCGAAACAATTCCATCCCCTACAGTCAGCATCGTAAAGTGTGAAGCAGCCTCTTGAATGGACATGCCCTGCTGAAGCATTCCGATCACGATTCCGAAAATAATATTGATCATCACAATGATGATTCCGGCAATGGCGTCACCTTTTACAAATTTACTGGCACCGTCCATTGCTCCATAAAAGTCTGCTTCTCTTGCCACTTTTTCGCGGCGATGCTTCGCTTCCTGTTCGGTAATCATCCCTGCGTTTAAATCAGCATCAATACTCATCTGCTTCCCCGGCATTGCGTCCAGCGTAAACCTTGCTGCAACCTCGGAAACACGTTCAGCACCTTTTGTAATGACGATAAACTGAATAATAATAAGGATGATAAATACAACGAGTCCAACTAATACATTTCCGCCGACAACGAAATTTCCGAAAGTCTCGACGACTTTCCCTCCCTCACCGTGTGAAAGAATTGAACGGGTAGTTGAGACGTTCAAGCCCAAACGAAATAGGGTCAAAAGCAGCAACAGTGACGGAAAAATCGAAAACTGAAGCGCTTCCTGCATATTCATTGTGGTGAGAAGCACGATCAACGCAAGAGAAATATTAATAATGATCAAAATACTTAACAGCCATGGAGGAAATGGAATCACCAGCATCGCCACAATGAGGACAACACTTATTAAAACGGATAAATCTCTTGTTGACATGCTGTTTTTTCTCTCCTTTTAAATCAAAAAATTCAATATACTTTTTGTTTTGTTTTATATACGTAAGCCAGAATTTCTGCTAAAACTTTAAAAAATTCTTCCGGCACTGCCTGGTCAATTTCCACCTGATCATATAACGCACGGGCAAGCGGTCTGTTTTCTACCATCATGACATCATGCTCTTTAGCAATTTTCCTGATTTTTAACGCAAGGTGATCGACGCCTTTTGCAACAATATAAGGTGCGTCCATTTTTTCTTCATCATATTTCAAAGCAATCGCATAGTGAGTCGGGTTTGTGATAATGACATCTGCTTTTGGAACTTCCTGCATCATCCGCCTCATCGCCATTTCCCGCTGTCTTTGTTTAATTTTAGACTTGATAATCGGGTCTCCTTCAGATTTTTTGTACTCATCTTTTATATCTTGTTTTGACATTTTGATATTTTTCTCATAGTCAAATCTCTGATATAAATAGTCGAGACCCGCAAGAATCAACAATGCACCTGCACCGCTTAGTCCCATCCACAAAGTGAGTTTTGAAACGAAAGAAAGTGCCTCTTCGGGTGTCAGGAGAGGAAGCCGGAGAATTTCTCCATAATGCAGCCAAAGCACAGCAAAAGCTGCAAAACCGACGACTACGATTTTCAAAATTGATTTAATCAGCTCTACAATCGCCCTCATACTGTATATTCGTTTAAAGCCTTTGATCGGATCCAGTTTTTCAAGCTTAGGCTGTATCACTTCAGCAGAAAACAAGAACCCAACCTGCATATAGTTGCTTACGACTCCTGCAACAAGAGCAACAAGCAAGATCGGTGCGAGTATCATGCCCATATCCTTTAATAAGCTGACAAACAATGTATGCACATTTGATTCTGAGAGCTTCATTGTGAGAGATTCGGTATAAAATGTTTCTATGAATGACAGCAGCCTGTCTCTCATATACGGACCAATTGCAATAAGCGAAAGGAATATTACCAGTAAAGAAACGGCGGTATTGACATCCGAGCTTTTGGCTACTTGCCCTTTTTTTCGCGTATCCTTCCGTTTTTTCGGAGTGGCTTTTTCTGTCTTCTCTCCCGCAAAAAACTGCAGGTCAACTCTAAGCTTCATTAAGAAACACCGACCAATGCTAAAAGATTCCGCATCGTTTCAATCGTTAAACTGAAAACATTCCGGACAACGACGAAGATAACGGACATACATACAATGAGCATGATGAAACTGACAGCGATCTTTAAAGGCAGACCGACCACAAATACATTTAACTGCGGAACAGTTCGAGCCACGATACCTAATGCTAAATCAACTAGAAACAAACTGGCCACAACAGGCGCTGACATTTGAAAAGCGATAATAAACATTGCATTAAAGCTTTTCGCAATAAAATAGGCAAACTTTTCATCGCCGAAATTCGGAAATGTCTGATCAACTGAAATATACTGGAAGCTGTAGTAAATACCGTCCAGCAGCAAATGGTGGGCATTGACACTCAGCATAAACAAAAGTGCCATGGTATAGATAAACTGGCCAATCAACGGACTTTGTGCACCGGTTTGCGGATCAATAACGTTTGCTATTGAAAATCCCATTTGAAAATCAATAAACGAGCCGGCAATCTGCACTGCGGCAATCATCATATAAGCAATTAAACCCAGACATAGGCCGACCAAAGCTTCTTTAAACGCCAAAAGCATATAGTGCTCATCTATCTCCAAAGAGGGCGGTTTATCAATGGTGCTGAAACAAATGACCGCAAGAAAAAAAGCAAAACCTATGCGATGAACAGCTGGCACATTTCGATGTCCAAATAGCGGAATCGTTACAAAAAAAGCAGAGATTCTAATAAAAACCAATAAAAAAGCAGGAAATAAGTCAATAATTGAATTCATCTCTACATTACCCTGCAAAACGATTTAAATTAGAAAACAGCTCTGTTGTAAATGAAAGAATCGTCGACAGCATCCACGGACCAAAAAAAATGAGAGCCAGGAGAACCGCCACGATTTTCGGAATAAACGCCAAAGTCTGTTCCTGGATTTGAGTTGTCGCCTGAAATATGCTGACAATTAAACCGACCAGTAAAGCAATAGCCAATAATGGCCCGCTGATCATCAGCGTTACGTATACGGCTTTTTCCGCCATAGAAATTACAAATTCTGAACTCACGTTTAGCACCTACCCTAAAAGCTCTGAAGCAAAGATTTCACAATTAAATACCAGCCGTCTACCAAAACAAAAAGTAATATTTTAAAGGGCAGAGAAATCATAACTGGAGGCAGCATCATCATCCCCATTGACATCAAGACGCTCGCCACTACCATATCTATAATTAAAAAAGGGATAAAAATCATAAAACCTATTTGAAATGCTGTTTTAAGCTCCGATATGGCAAAAGCCGGAACCATTGTTGTTAACGGAATATCCTTTAATGATTCAGGTTTATCCATTTTCGCGTAATTCATAAACAGCGCCAGATCCTTCTGCCTTGTGTGTTTACTCATAAATTCTTTAATCGGTTCCTCAGCTTTCGTATACGCTTCATCCAAGCTGATTTTGTTGTCCATTAATGGGGTCAGCGCTTCTTTATTAATTTCTGAAAAAGTAGGAGCCATAATAAAAAATGTTAAAAACAGCGCAAGCCCGATTAGAACCTGGTTTGGGGGCATAGATTGCGTCGCAAGTGAAGTTCTGACAAATGACAGAACAATGACGATGCGAGTAAAACAAGTCATAAGAATCAATATTCCAGGCGCCACTGAAAATACAGTTAACAATAATAGTAATTTAACAGTCGAACTTACGTTTTCCGGATCGCTTGAACTGAAAATATTTATAAACTCATTCATGATGACGTGGGCCTTTCTTCTTTCCTTCAGAACGGTTTTGTTTTAACTCTTCAAGTTGCTCTTTTAATGCTTTTGAAAATGAAGGCAGTTTTTGCTGCGGCTGATGTTCAGAACTCTTAAGCGGCTTCACAAACTTTTGCCACTCTATTTTGCTTGACATTGCCTCTTCATGCTGACTGAGAATGACTTCAATCTCTTTTTCATCCTCAATTTCTTTCAGCAGCTGGATCGTCTCTCCTACACCGACGACGAGCACACTTTTCCCGACCTTGATCAATTGTATGGATCTGTTCTGGCCGACCGATGTGCCGCCAATATTTTCAACATATTGAAAAGGCTTTAAGAGCCGATTTCTTTTGTTCATGAGCTTAACCAGCCCGTAAATCAGCGCGATAACAAACAGTAAAGCGAAAATCATCTTTACAAAATCAAAAGCTGAGACAGAAGGAGCAGCCACTCCCTCCGTCTCATCAGCAGTTTTTGTTGTTTTCTCTTTCTTTTGTTCTGACTTATCTGCAGTTTTTTCATCTTTCTTTTGAAACCATTCGTTTACAGTTGAATTATCAGAGTCTGCCGCGGCAGCAGCAATCGGATGTACACTGAATAAAACGAAAAAACAAATAAAAACAATAAAATATTGACTCTTTTTCAACAGTCGTACACCCTTTAACTTAATGTTTTGTTGATTGCTTCAAGCACACGGTCAGCCTGGAAAGGTTTCACAATGAAATCCTTAGCGCCGGCCTGAATGGCATCAATAACCATTGATTGCTGTCCCATAGCAGAACACATGATGATTCTTGCCTGCGCATCAATTTGTTTAATTTCTTTTAATGCTGTAATACCATCCATTTCTGGCATCGTGATATCCATAGTAACAAGGTCAGGTGAATGCTCTTTATATTTCTCTACCGCTTGTGCTCCATTTTCAGCTTCCGCCACAACTTCAAAGCCATTTTTAACCAAAATATCTTTAATCATCATTCGCATAAATGCTGCGTCATCTACAATTAAAATTCTATGTGCCATAATCTATCTCTCTCCTTGTGTTTCGTTATTTTAAATTATTAATGCGCTCTGCCTGGCTTAAAATGTCAGTGACTCTCACTCCGAAGTTTTCTTCAATGACAACGACCTCGCCTTTGGCAACGATACGCTGATTAACTAAAATATCTACAGGCTCACCGGCTAATTTATCAAGCTCGATAATACTTCCGGCAGAAAGCTCTAAAATCTCTTTTACGCTTCTCTTCGTTCTGCCAAGCTCAACAGTAATCGAAAGCGGGATATCCAAAAGCATATCCAGATTATGAATAGGGGCTTGTACAGCTTCGTTTGGATCAAACGCTGAAAATTCCACCGGTGAAACCTGAACTGGCGCTGCTTTTTTTGCTGTTCCCTGCCTTTTTGGCGGCTGCTGCTGTTGCTTCGGTTCAATACGCGGCTCTGGCGTCACAGGCTCTTTCGGCTGTTCGTATGTAACTTCAGGCTGCACCGTTTCTTCTTCCTCTGCACTTTCTGAGTTCATAAGGCTTGAAATTAAATCTTTCGCAAATGTCAATGGGTAAAGCTGCATAATGCTGGAGTCTATTAATTCTCCCACCTTTAAGTTGAAAGAAACTTTCACCAGCATTTCATCATCAGGAATACGGTCTGTACCCTTTTCTTCAGTAACATCCAGCAATTCAACCCGAGGAGGTGAAATATCAATTTTTTTACTGAATACAGTAGACATTGATGTAGCAGCCGATCCCATCATTTGGTTCATTGCTTCTTGAACAGCACTTAAATGGATTTCACCCAGTGAAGGGTCCGCACCTTTTCCGTCTCCCCCGATCATTAAGTCAGCAATGATCGCCGCGTCACTTTGTTCCACGACTAACAGGTTGCTTCCGCTGAAGCCCTCCGTATAATTCACTTCAATCGCTACATACGGTTCAGGAAACGCATCGCTGATTTTACTTCTTGGAATGACCGTTACGCTTGGAGTCGTAATATCGACCTTTTGATTTAAAAGCGTTGACAGTGCTGTCGCAGAACTGCCGAATGAAATATTACCGATTTCACCGATCGCATCACGCTCCATTTCCGATAAGTCATCTACTTCCGGAACCTCTGGCTCATCAAGCGTGCTGCCAGTACCGTTAAGAAGCGCGTCAATCTCATCTTGAGATAATCTATTATTCTCCATCTTGTTCACCTCTTATGTCGTGATCTAAAATTTGCACTGCCTGTTTTCGATTCACCCGGCCGGCTTGTCCTAAAAATTTCGGCTTATCTCCGACCAATACAGTAAGAGGATCCGTGACTGATTTGTCCAAAGTTATGCAGTCTCCGACTTCTAAACTTAAAAACTCTTCTATCGTCAGTTCAGATGTGCCGAGCTCGGCCACGACAGGTATTTGTGCTGTCATGATACGTTTTTCAAGCGACTTTGTTTCCTCAGGCTTTGGCTCATTTCGGTCTGATTGCATCCAATAGTGGACTGAAAGCTTCGGTATGAGCGGCTCGAGTACGATATGCGGGATACAGAGATTAATGACACCGCTGATTTCACCAATTTGAGTATTGAGCGAGATCACCACGACTGTTTCATTAGGAGATACCATCTGAACAAATTGCGGATTCACTTCAAACTCAGTCATTTCCGGTTCAATATCAGCAATTGACTGCCAAGCTTCTTTATAATTACCCAGTGCATTTTCAAATAAATTAGAAATGATTTTTGTTTCAATTTCTGTCAAACTGTCAACCTTGTTATGACTGATTCCAATCCCGCCCATGACCCGATCCATCATCGTATAAGCTATCGTGGGGTTGACTTCCATCATAATTCTGCCTTCCATCGGATGGACATCAAATAGATTTAGAATCGTCATGTTCGGGATCGATCTGATAAATTCCTCATACGGGACCTGGTCAACAGAACTGACAGATATGTGAATATAGGTTCTGAGCTGAGCAGAAAAATGAGTGGTAAGAAGTCTTGCAAAATTGTCATGAATTCTCGTTAAACTGCGGATCTGATCCTTAGAAAACCGCAGCGCACGTTTGAAATCATAAACCTTGACTTTCTTCTCTTTTTCTTCTTTTTTCAGCTCTTCAGCGTCCATTTCACCTGTTGATATTGCAGAAAGCAGTGCATCTATTTCATTTTGGGAGAGAACTTCTCCTGACATTTTCCTCACCTCCGTATTCTGTCAAATTATGCTTTATTGCAGATTAAAGGAGGTAATATACACTTTTTCTACTTTTCCTTCTTGGAGGTAGCTATTTATTTTATCTTTTAGTTCCTTCTTAAAGGTTTCTTTTCCCTTGTCTCCCTCAATCTGATCAGCATTCGTATCAGCCAGCAGTGATATAACAGCGTCTTTCACTTGGAAATCACGTTTCTCAAGTTCTTCTTTTGATTTATCAGAATCAGTTTCAAGTTTAATAGCAAGACGGATAATGTTATCAGACTTTAAATTTGTTGTGATCTCTTCTACATCAACAGAAGACGCAACGATTTCATCAATACTTTTTTTCGCTTCACTTTTTTCGGACTTTCCGCCTAAAACAAAATAAGCCGCCGCCCCGAGAGCACCAATTACGATAAGAATAATTAGTAATATGATCATTAACTTTTTCTTCATTCCGGTTCCTCTATTCCTTGATCCATTGCAAATATTTGTATTTTTCGGTAGAAAGCTGCGATCTTTTCCAGAACAGCTTCTTCATCTTCTTTTACTACAAACTTCTTACCATTTGACAGAGTAATTGTAGTATCCGGAAAACATTCAATCTGTTCAATAAATAGCGCATTCAGTGTAAAGGGCTGCCCGTTCAAACGGGTTACTTTAATCATAAAACAGCGGAGAAGCGATTACTCGCCTCCCCTCCCTCCTTAACGTTTAAGGTTAACCAGTTCTTGAAGGATTTCATCAGATGTTGTAATAATTTTTGAGTTTGATTGGAATCCGCGCTGGGCTACGATCATTTCAGTAAATTCGTCAGTTAAATCGACGTTAGACATTTCGAGAAATCCTGATTTAAGAGCACCAGTTCCGCCGTCACCAGGCTGGTTCGCTGCACTGGCCGTTCCAGAGTTTAAAGATTCACGGTATAGGTTGCTTCCGATTTTATCCAATCCATCACTGTTGGCAAAAGTAACAATCCCGATTTGTCCCCCGTCTTGTGTTTTCCCCTCAGCATCAACAATTGACACCTTTCCATCAGAACCAATGCTAAAGCTTTGAGCATCAGTAGGAATTTTAATTGTTCCGCCATTCATATTTAGTACATGGTAGCCATCACCTGTAACCAGTGTTCCAGTATTATCTAAATAGAAGTTCCCTGCTCTTGTATAAGCTGTCCCGTCACCTGTATCAATTCGGAAGTAACCGTCGCCGTCAATTGCTAAATCAAGTGTTCTTCCTGTGCTTTGTGTCGCGCTTGTTGAATGAATTGTATCAATTGTGCCAGATGATGAACCTAAACCGATTTGCTTAGAGTTTGTTCCGCCGATTGTTGCACCAGCAGCAGAACCGCCGGCAATGGTTTGGCTTACCATATCTTTAAAGGTCACACGGCTCTTTTTGAATCCTACTGTATTTACGTTGGCAATGTTGTTACCGATTACGTCAAGCTTTGTTTGAAAGTTCTTCATACCGCTGATTCCAGAATAAAGTGAACGTAACATAATATATTCCCCCAGATGTTTTTATTTAGATGATTGTCCCACAGACATGACATTCGCAGGACTGATCTCGGTCCCATCATCAAGAACGAGATAATAATTTCCTTTAAAATGTTTAACAGAGCTTACTGTGCCTGTTTTATCTGTTGCACTTTTACCATCAGTCCAAGATACTTCTTTTCCCATCCAATCAACATACGTTGTAAACGGATCTTGGTTTTCAACGAATTGAGTCATTGTCGTATTCAGATTCATCATTTGCTCCAAGCTTGAAAAAGTCGCCATCTGGCTGATAAATTCTTTATCGTCAATCGGGTTAAGCGGATCTTGGTTTTGAACTTGAGTCATTAATATTTTTAAAAACTCGTCTTTCCCCAAGCTGCTGTTGTTCGTCGACACAGTGTTCGTTTTTTCAGGCAGTTTATATTCTGAACTTATAGAAGTCATTCTTCTTCCTCCATTTCAACCATCGACACTTCATCGAGCAGATCGCCAAAATCATTTGATTGCTTTTTCTGTCTTTGCTGTCTCTGCCCCTCTTGCTGCTGTTTCTGTTCATCAGCAAGCTGGCCGTATATCGGCTGATCCCCGCTTTGGACCGGAAGAGTAAAACGGTCAATTTGGACGGCCATATTCGGCAATGATTGCTTCAGCTGAGGAAGATGCTGTTCAAGCAATTCTTTTGCTGATTGGCTAGATGCTATGATTTTACTCTGAAACATTCCATTTTCATTTGTCAGCTTGATTGTGACAAATCCTAAATGTTCAGGGTTCAGCCGAATAGTGAAACTTCCCGTCGATCTGCCGAAAGGCGTATATTTCATCTGCTTCCACGCATTAATCACTTGATCAGCCACCGTTTTTGTTTCGGCATTTGGTATATCAGATGACATCTGCTGCAGATCAAGTGTTTGAACTCCTCCTATGCCCCGATACCCCGAAAACAGCATTTGGAGTCCTGATTTACTATCTACAGGCTGAATACTTCCAGAAACATCCGATGCATTTTTGCTGGATGAACTCTGCGAGAGCGGTGTGAGAACACTCTTCCCAAAGTCTTGTGATGATTCGGATGATTTCGATAACAAGAAGGCTTTCAGCTGGCTTTCAGCTAAACTCCATTCTTTGGTCCCTTTTTGAGGAAGCATAGACATTTGATCCATTAAGCTTTGAAAACTTTTCAGCTCTGACGCTGTCATCGAGTAAAGTTTTGAACTTGACTCAGCTTTAGTGAATATTTGCTGTTTAAGATCCTGAATTAGTTGTTGAGATACACCCTTCTTTTCTAATGCAGAAAGGAATTGATCTCCATTTTGGTAAATGGCATGAGCTTCATTGCCATTCCCGCGATCAGTCAGCTTATTCCCTTCTACGAGCTGGCTAATGAACATCTGGATATAGATAAGCTCTTTAGCAGGCTCGGATACTTCATTTTCCTGATTTGATTGCTCTTTATCAGACTTCAGTGCTCCATTAATGTCAGAAGCAGAATCATTGGCACTCAGAGCCGTTTTAGCTTCTGAAAAGATTTTCTCCGTTTCTGTGAGCAATTGATCCGTCCCGCCTGACATTTTTGATTCAACTGCTTGCAAAAGATTTTGCAACATTTGCAGAGCATTCGCATCCAATTGCTTCCCTGTCAGTTTGCTTAATGTTTGCAAAAGATCCGCATTTTGTTTGTCTTGATCTTCAGGACTTGCATTTAGCCATTCACCGATCTTTTTAAGCGCATCTGCTAAAAGCTGATCTTCAGAATTAGGAGTTCCCTTTCCTTGTTCTGAAAGTTCCTTCAATCCAGCCTCAGACATAAGCCAGTTTTGAAAAACTCCCTGGCTACTTTTCATGTTTTTAGCGGCAGAACCCGTTGTGGTTTGCAGCAAAGGTCCGGCTAATTCAAGCAGCTTCACCTTTCATTCCCCCTATTCTTGGCTGGCAGCAATTTTTTCTGTATAGGTTGCTGCTTGCTCAGGAGTCATTTTCGCCAATATGTCAGCAAGCTGCTTTTTGCTTAGGCCATTCAATATTTTCAGTGCTTCTTGCTCCTTTAATTGGGCAATAATTTTAGCAGCCTTTCCGCTGTCCATACTTTTGTACACACTGATCACTTTGTCATTTTCAGAAGAAGCTTTCGAGCCTGCTGATCCTTCAGTATGATCTTCTGATGACTTTTTTTGATCCTCAGCCGTCTTTTCAAGTGAACGGATCTTTTGATTGAGCCTATCGATTTCTGATTTACTTGTTTCTAGATCTTTATTCAATATACTGATTTCACTTTTTTGATCCTTAATGGTCTTTTCCAGAGCTGCCGTATTACCGCTATCCTTACTTGATGCTGCGCCTTTTTTATTTTCGGTTTCAGGGACCAATTCTTTAAGAACCGGCGTTTTTGCCGCAGCATCCTGTATCGGCTTTATGACATTGATACCAGCAGCCCAAAGAACAATCCCCCCTGCGATTAATAGAAACACCAGCGGGAGGATAATGATAAGCAAAACCGAACGGAACTTACCTGATTCTTTCTTTTTGCCGGACATTACATTCGCTCCTAATGGCCTTGAATCATAAACTGCTTAATCGAAATATCGTCCATTTCTTTCATTTCTGCAGCTTTATCTTCAAGAGCAAACATTTTAAACTGTTTTTCACGCATTTTTTCAAACTTTTTCACTTCAATGTTTTTCTCTGTCAAAATTTCTTGTTTTTGATTCATTTGATTTCTTTTCATAATGACAAGCTTTTGATAGTGATAGATCGTATTATCAAGATTTGAGACAAATTGTTGGTAGTGCCTCATTTCTTGTACACTCATGCCGCTTTTTAATTTCTTTTCCTTATTTTGTTCCAGCAATTCCTTTTTGTTCATATTCTCATATAATTTTTCAGCAACGTTTTCAAATTCAGAAACTGATTGCTGATACTCGGATAAGGATTGGTCTTTTTCATTTTCTTTTAGTTCCAGCAGCTTTTGGAATCTAAATTGATAAGCCACGTTTATTCCTCATTTCCTGTCAAACTAGTTAATGCAGCAATGCTTTCTTCCAATAAAGCCGGTTCGTCTGTTCCCTGCTTTAAAAATTGAATAAGCTGCGGATAAAATTGTATCGCTTCATCAATTTCTCTGGATGATCCTCTTTTGTAAGCTCCGATATTAATGAGATCTTCCGAATTTTGATATGTCGATAAAAGTTCACGGAATTTATTTGCCGCATCCAGATGCTGTTTTGTTGAAATGTTTGACATCACCCTGCTGATGCTTTTTAGTACGTTAACTGCAGGAAACTGGCCTTTATTGGCAAGCGCCCTGTCCAACACAATATGTCCGTCTAAAATTCCGCGTACGGTATCGGCAATCGGCTCATTCATGTCATCCCCATCTACCAACACTGTATAAAATGCCGTAATGGTTCCATGCTCGTTTGCACCTGTTCGTTCTAGTAAACGAGGTAAAATAGCGAACACTGAAGGTGTATAGCCTTTTGTCGTCGGAGGCTCTCCTGCAGCCAGTCCAATCTCTCGCTGCGCCATTGCCACCCTTGTAACAGAATCCATCATAAACATGACATTTTGGCCTTTATCTCGGAAATACTCGGCAATTGCAGTCGCTGTATATGCCGCTTTCAATCTCATTAATGCTGGCTGGTCTGAGGTGGCAACGACTACAATCGATCGTTTCAGCCCCTCTTTCCCCAGATCTTTTTCAATAAACTCCCTAACCTCTCGTCCGCGCTCTCCGACAAGTGCAATGACGTTTAAGTCAGCCTCTGTCTGCTTGGCGATCATCCCCATTAAGGTGCTTTTTCCGACACCGCTTCCTGCAAAAATTCCAATCCGCTGGCCTTTACCGACTGTCAGCAAGCTGTCAATTGACCTGACTCCAACACCCATCTTTTCACGGATAGGCGGCCGTTTCATCGGGTTGGGCGGTGATTGCTCCGTTGATACAGGCGAAAGCCCTTTCGGCAGAAGTTTTCCGTCAAGCGGTTCTCCAAAAGCATCGATGACTTGTCCGATCAGTCCGGTTCCAACTTTAACCCGAAGTGATTCCCCAGTAGCTTCTACAATGCTGCCAGGTGCAATGCTCGCAGCCTCTAAATAAGGCATAAGCAAAATATTTTCTTCCTGGAAGCCGACTACCTCAGCTTTAATGACTTTCCCAGATTGTCCTTTTGCATAAATTAGGCACACGTCGCCAATTGAGCTTGCTGGCCCTTTTGATTCAATCATCAGGCCGATTACCCGCTTGACTTTTCCGTACCGTTTATACGAGTCTGTCATTTCTATACAATCTATCAGACTCTGTGTCTTCATTCAGCTGCACCTGCTTCCAGCGCTGTCAGAAGTTTATCTTTCAATTGCATCAATTGTGTGTCAACACTCGCATCTACCCTGCCAAAAGGAGTTTCAATATAACAGGTTCCTTTTTGAGCTTTTTCATCAGCATATATGCCAAGCCGGCATTCTTTATAAAGAAGCTGCTGGATTTCATCTTTTTGCTGAAAGATTGTCTCATAGTAATATGGATCAACATAAATTGATATATCGTCATATTCCTTCACTTCGTTTATAACCTGTTGTACAAGCAGGAGGAAAGCCTCTTTATCATCAGATTTTTGCTGCCAAACTTTTTTTGCTAGGGCAACGGCAAGCTCAACGATTTCTTCATTAGCGTCTTCAAGCTTGTCCTCAACAGCTTTTCTGGACATTTCAGTTATACTGTTTGCTTGGCCGATCAGTTCTGCATACTGTTTCATTGCCTCAGCTTTGCCCAGCGCTACTCCTTGTTCAAAGCCCTCGGCTTTTGCTTCTTCAATAAGCTTCTGTTTTTCAGCCGCCCAATCGTTTTTCTCCTGTTCAATTTGACGGCGAATATTTTCTATATGACTGTTTGCCTGCTCAGAAATCCGATCAGCTTCCTCTTTCACTCGGGCCATAAGCGCCTCCGGGTTCTCTTCAGCCTGCAAAAGGTGAGAATGATCAATACGCACCTCTTGTATAGAAAGTTTTCTTTTTTCCTTTTGTGGAGAAATAGATGATTCTTGTTTAATGATATTAGACAATAATATCATCCCCTCCGCCTCTTGCTATCACAATTTCACCGGCTTCTTCAAGCTTTCTGACGATGCTTACAATTCTCGATTGAGCTTCTTCTACATCTTTCAAGCGTACAGGGCCCATAAATTCCATTTCTTCTTTGAAGGTTTCAACCATACGCTGTGACATATTGTTGAATACAATTTCTTTGACTTCCTCGCTTGCAACCTTTAATGAAAGGAGCAAATCGTCGTTCTCAACATCGCGAATGACTCTCTGAATGGCACGATTATCAAGTGTGACAATATCTTCGAAGACAAACATCCGCTTTTTAATCTCTTCAGCAAGATCGGGATCCTGAATTTCCAATGAATCCAAGATCGTCTTCTCTGTCCCTCTGTCTACCCCGTTTAACACTTCCACAACAGCTTCAATTCCGCCTGTTTGTGTATAATCCTGAGTAAATGCAGAAGATAATTTTTGTTCCAGAATCCGTTCTACCTCATTAATTATTTCTGGAGACGTTCTATCCATGACCGCGATTCTTCTCGCAACCTCAGCCTGTACTTCAGGATTCAGCTCGGATAAAATTTGCCCAGCCTGCACTGGATCTAAATAAGACAAGATTAACGCCATCGTCTGCGGATGCTCTTGCTGGATAAAATTCAAAATTTGTTCAGGCTCCGCTTTTCTGGCAAAATCAAATGGTTTAACCTGCAAAGAAGAAGTCAGCCTGTTTAGAATGTTCTCCGCCTTATCCTCTCCAAGCGCCTTTTCCAGAACTTGTCTTGCATAGCTTAAACCGCCTTGAGAAATATAATCTTGCGCAATGGCTATATTATGAAATTCTTCTATGATTTCATCCTTTTTTTGATGATCGACGCTTCGAACACCTGATATTTCCAGAGTAAGCCTTTCAATTTCTTCATCGGTTAAGTGCTTATAGACAGAAGCTGACACATCTAACCCCAAGGAAATCATGAGAATGGCTGCTTTTTGTTTTCCTGTAAGCTTATCTTGATCACGTCTCGCCATTTCTAATTCCTCCTAATCCTCGGCCAGCCAGCTTCTCAGCAGTTTTGCAAAATCTTCCGGCTTGTCTTTCGCCATCTTTTCAAGCTGTTTTCGTCTGACTGATTCCGCTGTTTCATTTTCCTCTTCGTTGATATCAGGCAAATTGATTGGTTCTTGAGGAACCTCATACTCATATTCCTCAAATTCATCCTCTTGCGCCCGTTTCTTTCTGATAAGCATAATGATCAGAACAATGATCGCTGCGATTAAAACACCGCCTACAATATATGCCCACAGCGGGATACCTGAGGATTCTTCCGTATTTGTATCCAAATTGACTTTTCCGTCGAATGGCTGAACGGAAACAACAATCTTATTATTGATATCAGCATCAGATAAATTCTGATTTTGCGTTTCATCTTTATCCAAAGATGTTCTGACTACAGTTGAAAGGATTTTTTGTATATCATCCTGTCTTTCAGTTGATAGCGACGCTGTGTTTTTGGCATCAGGCGGCTCTACCATTACTTGAATCCCTAAATCTCTGACCTTATAAGGACTTTCAGCGATTTCTTTATGAATTCGGTTAACCTCGTAATTGATTTTGTTGCTGTTTTTTTCGTAGTTCCCGCTTTCGGTATTTTCACCGTCAGCCTTATAATTTGTAACATCTTCCTCGCCGGTTCCGGCAGTTCCGCCGTTGGCTGCACCGTCGCCCTGATATGTTTCAGATACCTTTTCAGCGCTGACTGCAATACCTTCCATGTTTTCTTTATCCACAGGCTCGACAATGTCTTCTGTCCGATTTTCTTTTGTGAAATCAATGTCTGCTGTAACGGAGACAACGACTTTATCTTGGCCCATCATCGTACCCAGCAATGACTGTACATGTTTTTGAATGTCTTTTTCAACTTGAGACTTAATTCCTTGCTGAGAAGAATAACTATCCGCGTAGGACCCTGCATCGCTGTCTGATTTGTCGTAGTATGTAGAATTTTGGTCCATGATGACGATGTTATCTTCTTTTAGGTTTGGCACGCTTTTAGATACCAGATGATATAATCCGTTGATTTGGCTTTGATCAAGTGTATAACCCGGTTGAATCTGCAAAACGATTGATGCAGATGCTGCAGATTGCTCCTCACCGACAAACACAGCGTCTTTCGGGAGATTAATCATTACTTTTGAATTTTTAATACCGTCCATTTCATTGATCAAGTTTGACAGTTCTGTCTGTGTAGCTTTCACTTTCACCATATCAAACTCATTGTCTGTCAAACCAAAGCCGGCATTCTGTCCAAAAAACGAATAATCAATTGATCCCGTTTTAGGAAGTCCTTCTGCAGCCATCTGCACTTTCAAAGAATCAACCTGATCCTCCGGAACACTAATCACTGTACCGCCATTCGAAAGTTCGTTTGGCACTTTTTTTGCATCCAATTCTTCTTTGATTTGTCCTGCTTCTTCGGCGGACAAATCTTTGTACAGCGGCGCCATTTTAGAATTCGAAGCAAAAACACTAATAATAATTCCAATAATAATAATTGCCGCTAAAGCACTAACCATTAAAATCTTTTGTAATTTAGATCTATTTTTCCAAAACTCACTCGTTTTGTTTTTCATTTGCATTAGAGTACGATTCATGTTAACCCCCGGTCATTCCACTCTTTCTCTAAATCGTCAGACCCCCTACATTTGCATTCTCATAATCTCCTGATAAGCTTCCACAGCTTTATTGCGGAACTCTGTTGCTGCAGTTAGAGAGATGCTGGCTTTTTGAGCAGCGATCATGACCTCATCAAGATTTACATCTTTTCCTGCAGCCAAGGCATTAGTCATGTTGTCAGAAGCTACTTGGGACTCATTTAACGAACTAATAGAGTTTTTTAAAAGCTCCGAAAAGCTTGTTTGATTTGAAGAATCTGTTTTTTGGCTATTGTTTACTTGATTTGTTGCATTTTGAGTGTTTTGAGTATTTTGAACCTGAAAAGGAGAAATTGCATTAATCACATTCATTCACCTACTTTCCGATTTCTAACGCCTTCATCAGCATTCCCTTTGTGGCATTCATCGCCGTGACATTCGCCTCGTATGATCTGGTGCTGCTGACAAGATCAACCATTTCCTTTAATGGATCAACATTAGGCTTTTGTACATATCCTTCAGCGTTTGCATCAGGGTCTGTCGGATCATAGACAAGATTAAAATCTGAACCATCCTCCGTAATTTTTGAAACCTTCACACCGTTTCCAGCATTCCCGCTTCCGCTCATTTGAGAATTGAGAATAGAAGAGAACGATTCACCTTTTGACTGAAGGGAAACCATTTTTCTTCTGTAAGGCACCCACTCTCCATTCACCTGCTTAGCTCTTGTCGTATCCATATTTGCTAAGTTAGATGATACAACGTCCATTCTGACTCGCTGAGCTGTTAAAGCCGATGCTGAAACATTTAAGCTATGAAAAGCTGTCATCATTTTCCTCCTGTTAATACGGTCTTCAGCGAATTAAATTTACCGTTCATTCTTTCAACCAAAGCTTGATAGTTGATTTGATTTTGCGCCAATTCTGTCATCTCTTTGTCAACATCAACATTGTTTCCGTTTTGCTGATACGATGTATCTCCGCTCGCAACAATTGAATAATTCGAATCAGTATCAGAAAAATCAACATGACGATAGTCTGTTTTTATCGCTTCAAGACGCGAGGATTCTTGATCTAATAAATTTTGGAAAGAGACTTTTTTTGCCTTATAGTTCGGTGTATCTATATTGGCGATATTATTAGTTATGACTTTTTGCTTAATATCCGCTCTACTCAAGGCATTTTCAAGATTTTGTATCGTTCCAGAAAATAAGCTCAAATCCACTTACCTCCATTTCAGTTTTTTTCACCCTCAATATCCTTGTCGAGAATTGTAAAACTATATGCTTATTGTAAGAAATAACAGGCATAAAGTCTATGAAGTTCGTGTAAAAAAATGTCCTCACAATTATCTATTTTGCAACTAGGTATAAAGTCCTAGATTGTTAGAACTACATTTCTCGCCTTGATATAAGCCTGAAAATAGCAGAATTTCTGTTTTTTCTCCTTTCTTTTCGGCATTTTTGAAACTTTTTGAAGAAAAATGCAAAATTTATTAAAATTATTACATAGAAAGACTTTCAACCCAGGAAATAAAGCTTATTGATTTCCTTTATTTGAAATAAAAAAAGAACCCTCAAAAAGGGTTCTTTTTGTGATTAATGAGATTTTAGATTTTCTAATTCAATTAGGAATTTGTTGTTTAGTACCTTGATATAAGTACCTTTCATTCCTAATGATCTAGACTCGATAACACCGGCGCTCTCCAGCTTTCTGAGTGCGTTCACAATAACAGAACGGGTAATGCCGACACGGTCAGCAATTTTACTTGCAACAAGAAGACCTTCATTTCCGTCAAGCTCCTCAAAAATGTGCTCAATTGCTTCAAGCTCACTGTAAGAAAGCGAGCTGATAGCCATTTGTACGACAGCTTTGCTTCTTGCTTCCTCTTCAATTTCTTCTGCTTTTTCTCTTAGGATTTCCATTCCGACAACTGTTGCGCCGTATTCAGCTAGAATTAAGTCATCGTCATTGAATTGATCTTGTAAACGCGAAAGAATAAGTGTTCCTAATCTTTCCCCGCCTCCGATGATCGGCACAATTGTTGTTAAACCAGCTTGAAACAGGTCTCTGTTCTCAACAGGGAAAGCAGTATATTCACTATTAATATCCAAGTTAGAAGATGTTTCAGGGACATTAAACAGATTTTTCGTATATTCTTCAGGGAATTGACGATCCTCAAGCATTTTTTTCATACGATCATTTTCAATTTGCTGGTTAATAGAATACCCAAGGAGTTTCCCTCTGCGGCTTACAACGAAAATATTGGAATCAATTACATCCCGCAGCGTCTCCGCCATTTCCTTGAAGTTTACCGGTTTCCCTGCCGCAGCTTGCAGCATGGAGTTAATAATTCTTGTTTTTTGTAATAAAGCCATGATAAATAATCCTCCTAAACATTCCTCATATTAAATTTTTCACAATATAAATTGACTTAAATCTTTGTTTTTGGCTATCGTTCCGAGCTTTTCTTCGACATACTGTGGTGTAATCGTTATTTTCTCCATCGTTACATCTGGAGCTTCAAACGACAAATCTTCTAATAGGCGTTCAAGTATTGTATGAAGGCGTCTCGCACCGATATTATCTGTGTCCTGGTTCACATGATAAGCAACTTCAGCAATCTTATGAATAGCTTCGTCAGAAAATTCAAGAGATATACCTTCTGTCTGCAATAATGCCTGATATTGTTTCAGCAGCGCATTATCCGGCTCAACCAAAATTCTCACGAAGTCGTCTACCGTGAGTTTGTTCAGTTCTACACGAATCGGGAAACGCCCCTGCAGCTCAGGAATCAAATCAGACGGTTTGGCCATATGAAACGCTCCTGCTGCAATAAATAATACATGGTCTGTTTTTACAGAACCATATTTTGTGACAACGGTAGAACCTTCAACAATCGGAAGGATATCCCGCTGAACGCCTTCTCTTGAAACATCGGCAGAAGAAGATGCACCGCCGTTCTTTGCGATTTTATCAATCTCATCGATAAAGATAATCCCGCTCTCTTCTGCTCTCTGAACAGCTTCCTGGCCGACTTCATCCATATCGATGAGTTTGCTTGCTTCTTCATTCGTCAGGACTTTTCTGGCTTCTCTGACTGTCATTTTGCGCCGCTTCTTTTTCTTTGGCATTAATCCGCTCAGCGCATCCTGCATGTTCATACCCATCTGCTCCATACCCGAGCCCTGCAGCATGTCAAACATAGAAGGCTGCTGCTCTTCGACTTCTACTGTTACATAGTAGTCTTCGAGCTCTCCTAAAGCCAGCTGATGCGCCATTCGTTTTCTTTTTTCTTCGATGTTTGCTTCTTCCTGGCTCTCCGCCTCATCTTCACCATTCGGCTGGCTGCCTCCAAAAAACATTTCAAACGGATTTTTAACGCCAGATTGTTTTTTCTTCCCAGGAACTAACAGACGAACAATGCGTTTGTTTGCATTTTCTTCTGCCTGTTCCTTTACTTCATTCATTTTCTCTTCTTTTATAAGCCGAACAGAAGTCTCCACAAGATCTCTGACCATTGATTCAACATCTCTGCCTACATAGCCGACTTCGGTAAATTTAGTAGCTTCAATTTTGATAAATGGCGCACCTGAAAGCTTAGCGATTCGTCTGGCAATTTCAGTTTTCCCGACGCCGGTAGGACCCATCATTAAAATGTTTTTCGGAACGACCTCGTCCTTCAGCTTTTCATCCAGAAGACTTCTTCTATAGCGGTTTCTTAATGCCACGGCGACAGCTTTTTTCGCATTTTGCTGACCGACAATATATTGGTCTAACCGATCTACAATCTGTCTAGGAGTTAACGGTTTTTTTTCCATGCGCCTCAAGTCCTTTCTATTCAAGCTCTTCCAGTATGATTTGATCGTTCGTGTAAACACAAATTTCGCCTGCTGTTTCTAACGCGGCTCT
Organism: Bacillus sp. PS95; assembly: GCF_037963565.1. NCBI lineage: Bacteria > Bacillati > Bacillota > Bacilli > Caryophanales > Bacillaceae > Bacillus > Bacillus sp. PS95. The sequence goes on along the minus strand of NZ_CP150160.1, from coordinate 1,717,674 downwards.
GGCAATCTCACTTGCAGACATGCTTTCACCGGCATGCTTTTTCAGTGCTCTTCCCGCTGCCAAAGCGTAATTGCCTCCTGATCCAATCGCGAGAATGCCGTCATCTGGTTCGATCACCTCGCCTGTTCCCGATACGAGAAGCAAAGTATCCTGATTCATAACAATCAGCATGGCTTCGAGCTTTCTTAGCACTTTATCACTGCGCCATTCCTTCGCAAGCTCAACAGCCGCCCGTTTTAAGTTGCCGTTATATTCTTCAAGCTTAGCTTCAAACTTTTCGAATAAAGTGAAAGCGTCTGCAACAGATCCCGCAAAACCAGCAAGAACTTTGCCGTTAAACAGTTTTCTCACTTTCCGTGCCGTGTGTTTCATGACAACAGCCTGACCAAATGTTACTTGGCCGTCTCCGGACATAGCGCTTCGTCCTTTATGCTGTACGGCAAATATTGTGGTCGCATGAAAAGATGACATAAAGGGCCTCCTTTAATTTTTCTTAAATGCTCTTGGATGGTGAGACATATATGTGTTTCTCAACATTTCCTTCGAAACGTGCGTGTATATCTGTGTAGAAGACAGATTGGAATGCCCGAGCAGTTCTTGAACGCTTCTCAAATCCGCTCCTTCATTTAACAGATGCGTGGCGAACGTATGTCGAAGCATATGCGGATGGATATGTAAAGTGCTTGACGCTTTTTGAACAAGCCCGCTTAAAATATGTCTGATGCCACGGGCTGTAAGCGGTCCGCCTCTTTGATTTACGAATAATAGATCATGAGGTTCTTTTGCCTTCATCAGCAAGCACTGTCTTCCGCTATTCATGTATACCTTCAACGCTTCGCGGGCATAAGACCCAAAGGGGATATAGCGCTGCTTCTTGCCTTTACCGTGAACAAGCACAGTGTCCATAAATAAATCAACGTCGTTAATAGTTATGGAACAGCATTCACTGACCCTCATTCCAGTGGCATAGAGCAGCTCTAACAGCGCTTGATCCCTCATTCCGGCCGGCTGGCTTATATCTGAAACTTCAAACAGCTCCTCAAGCTCTTTTTGATATAGAAACTTCGGTATCCGTTTCTCCTGTTTTGGCAGATGAACAAGCTGAAACGGATTTTCTTCAATAAGCTTTTCCCGCATCAGAAACTTATAAAAGCTTCTTAATGCAGATATCTTTTTGCTTATTGTTCTTCTCGATAAACCTTTTTCATAGGCTTCTGTCAAAAAAATCCTAGTATCTTGATATGCAGCTTCTTCAAATCCATTTATACCTTGAACGCGCAGGAAAGTCTCGAATTCTTCAATTGAATCCACATAATTCACAATAGTATATTGTGAATAATTTTTTTCAATTTGTAAATATTCAACGAATAACTTTACGAAATTCTTAACATTCTCCATGCCTAATACCTCCCCAGGAAGGGCTTTTAAATGGTATCACAAATCGCGCTCAGGTTGCAATCAATACCTATATTGTTTTCGAAATTGTTTGAATTGTTTCAATCGCACGGTTCGCGTATTGTTCATTTCGTTCTTTTTTATTTTTAATTTTAACTGGCAATTCTTTCAAAAGCCCAAAGTTTGCATTCATCGGCTGGAAGTTCTTCTGGTTTGTTGTTGTAATATAATGTGCCATACTGCCAATTGCTGTTTCCTGAGGGAAGATCACAAGCTCTTCTCCCAATACAAGCTTCGCCGCATTAATGCCTGCTACAAGTCCTGAGGCAGCTGATTCCACATATCCTTCTACTCCCGTCATTTGGCCTGCAAAGAACAGATCACTGCGGTTTTTAAATTGATAAGTCGGCTTTAACAGGCTTGGAGAGTTAATAAATGTGTTTCTGTGCATCACGCCATATCTGACGATTTCTACATTTTCAAGTCCTGGAATCAACTTGAGAACTTCCTTTTGGTCTCCCCATTTTAAATGAGTCTGGAATCCTACAATATTATAAAGTGTTCCCGCAGCATCATCCTGTCTGAGCTGAACGACGGCATAAGGGCGTTTTCCTGTAACAGGATGCTCTAGACCAACCGGTTTCATCGGACCGAAAAGCATTGTTTTCTTACCCCGTTTTGCCATAACTTCAATCGGCATGCAGCCTTCAAAGAAAATCTCTTTTTCAAATTCTTTTAACGGCACTGTTTCTGCTGATGTTAATGCTTCATGAAAACGGTCAAACTCTTCTTCTGTCATCGGGCAGTTCAAATATGCTGCTTCACCTTTATCATAACGGGATTTTAGGTACACTTTATCCATATCAAGGCTGTCTTTTTCTACAATTGGCGCCGCTGCGTCATAAAAATATAAATAGTCCTCTCCAGTCAGCTCCTTCAGCTGGGCAGACAGCGATTCAGATGTTAACGGACCCGTTGCGATGATAGTAGGGCCTTCAGGAATTTCAGTCACTTCTTCATTAATAACGGTTACGTTTGGATGATTTTTCACCCGATTTGTCACACTTGCGGCAAATTCATGACGGTCTACTGCTAGAGCGCCCCCGGCAGGCACCGAACATTCGTCAGCCGCAGCGATAATGGCTGAATCAAGCGCACGCATTTCTTCCTTTAATACACCGACAGCGTTAGCAAGTGTATTAGAGCGAAGAGAGTTGCTGCAGACAAGCTCAGCAAATTTATCTGTATGATGCGCAGGCGTTTGTTTAACTGGCCGCATTTCATACAATTTGACTTGAATCCCACGTTTGGCAAGCTGCCATGCTGCTTCACTTCCTGCGAGTCCGGCTCCGATTACATTCACTGTTTGTTGGTTCATCTTTCACATCTCCTAGTTTATTATTCAAGGCCTTCTTTTAACACACAAAGAAGGTGAGCAAGACCCTGCTCACCGCTACTTCTGTGGTTCTTCCTTATAATCGCATTCCACGCATTGGACTTGTATACCTTTTTTGAGTTTTTTCTCGACGAGCATTTTTCCGCATTTCGGGCATTTTCGTTCAATTGGTTTGTCCCATGATACGAATTCACAGTCCGGATAACGGTCACAGCCGTAAAACACCCGTTTCTTTTTCGATTTTCGCTCAACAATGTTTCCTTCTCCGCAGCTCGGGCACTTCACACCGATTTGTTTCACAATCGGTTTCGTGTTCCGGCAGTCAGGGAAGTTGGAGCAAGCTAAGAATTTACCGTACCGTCCCATTTTATATACCATTGGAGAACTGCACAATTCACAATCCTCTCCAGCATACTCTGGTTCAATCTCAACTTCCTTCATTTCCGATTCGGCTTTTTTGACGCGTTTTTCAAAATCGGTGTAGAAATTATCGATAATCTTGACCCATTCGGTATTTCCTTCTTCAACATGATCAAGATCTCTCTCCATTTTAGCTGTAAACTCAACGTTAATGATCTCAGGGAAAAACTCCATGATCAAGTCAAGAACGATCTGACCTAATTCAGTCGGAACGAAACGTTTATTATCCAATGCCACGTAGCCGCGCCGCTGAATAGTATCAAGTGTCGGAGCATATGTGGATGGACGGCCGATACCGCGTTCTTCAAGGGTTTTAACAAGCCGGGCCTCAGTATATCGCGGAGGCGGCTGGGTAAAATGCTGCTCAGGTTCTATATCTTTTGATAATACCGTGTCGCCTTCTTGTAAGTCAGGCAGCATCCGGTCTTTTTCTTCCATTTGATCGTCTTTTCCTTCAACATACACCTTCATAAACCCGGAAAACTTGACTTTACTTCCATTTGCACGAAATGTCAAACCGTTGTTTGTCAGGTCGACACTCATTGTATCGAGAACAGCCGGTGCCATTTGGCTGGCAACAAAACGCTCCCAAATTAATTTATACAGTCTCATTTGGTCTCTGCCGAGGACTGCTTTTAATTCACTTGGTTTTCTAAGAACTGATGTCGGCCGAATTGCTTCGTGGGCATCCTGGGCATTTTCATTCTTTTTCGCAAGCTTCCGTTTTCCGCCTAGGAACTCTTTTCCATATGTCTGATCAATAAATGCAGCTGCTTCATCAACAGCCGTATTTGAAATACGGGTTGAATCCGTTCTCATATACGTGATCAGACCAACCGTTCCTTCTCTTCCTAAATCAATTCCTTCATATAATTGCTGTGCAATCATCATCGTTTTCTTCGCTCTGAAATTGAGCTTGCGAGCCGCTTCCTGCTGCAGGGTAGAAGTGGTAAAAGGCAAAGCAGGATTACGTTTGCGTTCCTTTTTGGTTACTTTTTCAACTGTATATTGATTCCCTTTGAGCTGAAAAAGAATCTCTTTTACATCAGCTTCACTATTTAAAGGAAGTTTTTTGCCGTTTTTCCCGAAAAAGCTCGCTTCAAAGGTTTCTTGACCTTTTAAGAACGTACCGTCAATTGTCCAATATTCCTCAGGCTTAAAGTCGTTAATCTCTTTTTCACGGTCAATAATCAAACGGAGGGCAACGGATTGCACGCGTCCTGCGCTAAGCCCTTTTTTGACTTTTTTCCATAAGATTGGACTGATTTTATATCCGACAAGCCTGTCTAAAATACGTCTCGCTTGCTGTGCATCCACTAAATCCATATTGATCATGCGGGGATGCTTAAACGATTCCTTAATAGCGTCTTTTGTAATTTCGTTAAACACCACACGGCAGTCTGAGTTGAGATCTAAATCAAGACTGTGTGCCAAATGCCATGCAATCGCTTCCCCTTCTCTGTCGGGGTCGGCTGCGAGATACACTTTTTTAGCTTTTTTCGCAGCCGTTTTCAGCTCTTTTAATACCGGGCCTTTACCTCGAATGGTAATATATTTCGGTTCAAAATTCTGTTCTATGTCAACTCCCATTTGACTTTTTGGAAGATCCCGGACATGTCCCATTGATGCTTTTACTTTATATTTTTTACCTAAGTAACGTTCAATCGTTTTCGCCTTAGCGGGCGATTCCACGATGACTAGATAATCAGACATTTTCATCCCCCTCAAGAGGTGTTCTCTCTCTTTTCAAGATATTTCAATTTTATTTTTGCAGCTGTCTTTATTTGGCTTTCAACATTTCATTCTTTATCATGAACGTCATTAATTAAATAGAAAACAATATGCAACTTTAAATCCTCACTATTATTAAATATTACAATACCGTTTGTCAAACGATAATTCAAAAGGGTTCCGTATATTGAACGTTTCGCTCAGGAAGTTCCTCGAAAATATCCTCTGCTGACCATATGGCTTTAGCCCCCTGCTGGATCAGTTTTATAGGACCTCCGGCGTAAGGGTCAAACAATGAACCGGGTACGGCAAATACCTCTCTCCCTTGTTCCAATGCTTGATAGGCAGTAATCAGTGAACCGCTTTTTTCTTTGCCCTGAACGACAATAACGCCTTCACTTAGTCCGCTGATAATACGGTTTCTCATAGGGAAATGCCATTTTTGGGGTTTAGTTTCAGGTGGGTGCTCTGACAGCAGGATATGGTGTTTAGCCATGTGATCTGCTAACTGAAGGTTTTCTCGGGGATAAATGTGTTGAAATCCGCCTGCAATGACGCCAATTGTCCGCCCCTTCGCCTTAATACTTGCAGCATGGGACATTCCGTCTATCCCAGACGCCAGTCCGCTGACAATCACCCAACCTTTACGACAGATCTCTTTTGTAAGATGATTGACAACTTGTTTCCCATAAGCTGTTGGATTTCTTGTCCCTACAATTCCAATTTTTCTCCCTTTCGAAAGAAGAGTCATATCACCTTTTGCAAACAGTACGGCAGGGGGATCATAAATGCTTTTAAGCCAGAAAGGATATTGCTTTGAAGAAATAGGGATGGTGTTAATGCCTTGCTCACGATAAGCAGCAAGTACACGCGGGAGCTTTGGATAAAATTGTTCTATTTCGTTTTTTAATGCAGCTGCTTTTATTTGATCACGAGTAACCGTTTGTAACACGGGTGATGTCAGCGACATAGACGGATCGGCTTTCCACCATTTTAATAGAAGGGATGGGGATAATAATTGATTGATTCTGCAAATCGTTAGGCAGGCAGCGGCCTGATCCAATAGATTGACCTCCTTTTGTTAGAAAAAGCAGGAACAGCCTCGACGGCTGTCCCTTTTTTATTAATGCGTTTTACAAGTTTCGAACAAGTTCTTCTCTTTCAGCACCTTGATTAAGGTTTCACCCATGACAGAAGGTGTCTCTGCAACTTCGATTCCGCATGCATTAAGGGTTTTGATTTTTTCATCAGCTGTCCCTTTTCCGCCGGAAATAATGGCGCCTGCATGCCCCATGCGCTTCCCAGGAGGTGCTGTTTTACCGCCGATAAAACCGACTACCGGTTTTGTCATGTTGGCTTTTACCCACTCTGCCGCTTCCTCTTCGGCCGTACCGCCGATTTCGCCAATCATGATGACTGCGTGTGTGTCAGGATCTTCGTTAAACGCTTTTAAAACGTCAATAAAGTTTGTTCCATTTACAGGGTCGCCGCCGATTCCAACAGCTGTAGATTGCCCTACACCCGCTTCTGAGAGCTGGTGCACCGCTTCGTATGTTAATGTTCCTGAACGTGATACAACGCCTACATGACCCTTTTTATGGATGTATCCGGGCATAATGCCGATTTTACATTCTTCAGGCGTAATGACACCAGGACAGTTCGGCCCTATCAGTCTCGTTTTCTTGCCTTCCATGAAGCGTTTGACCTTCACCATATCCAAAACCGGGATATGTTCTGTGATACAAATCACGAGATCAAGCTCCGCATCTACCGCTTCCATAATTGCATCAGCTGCAAACGGTGCGGGCACATATATAACAGACGCGTTAGCGCCGGTCGTTTGAACTGCTTCAGCCACTGTATTAAATACAGGAACACCTTCCGCTTCTGTTCCGCCTTTTCCAGGTGTTACACCGCCAACGATATTTGTACCGTATTCAAGCATCTGCTTCGTATGAAATAAAGCGGTAGAACCTGTAATCCCTTGCACAATAACTCTTGTATCTTTATTAATGAAAACACTCATTATTTGGTCCCCTGCCTTTCATTCTTTCTTAAACTAAGGATACGATTTTCTGCGCGCCGTCAGCCATTGATTCCGCAGATGTAATGTTTAATCCTGATTCACTAAGGATTTTCTTCCCTAGATCCACGTTTGTGCCTTCAAGACGGACGACAAGCGGCAATGTCAAACCAACTTGTCTAGTCGCTTCAACAACCCCTTCTGCGATGACATCACATTTCATAATGCCGCCGAAAATGTTGACAAAAATCCCTTTAACGTTTTGATCAGAAAGAATGATTTTAAATGCTTCCGTGACTTTTTCAGCGGTTGCACCGCCGCCCACATCAAGGAAGTTGGCCGGTTCTCCTCCATAATGCTTGATAATATCCATCGTGGACATTGCAAGCCCCGCGCCGTTTACCATACAGCCGATATTTCCATCAAGGGAAATGTAGCTTAGATCATATTTGGACGCTTCAATTTCTTTCGGATCTTCTTCATCCAAATCTCTGTATTCCATAATGTCCTTTTGTCGGTACAACGCATTGCTGTCAAAATTCAATTTTGCATCAAGCGCCATCACATTTCCGTCGCCGGTAACAACAAGCGGATTGATTTCGGCGATTGAGCAGTCTTTCTCAACAAACGCTTTATATAATCCAAGCATAAATTTAGCAGCTTTTCCCACGAGCTCTTTTGGAATATTAATAGCGAATGCAATTTCTCTGGCTTGATAGCCTTGAAGGCCAACAGCCGGATCAATGACAGCTTTTTTGATCTTTTCCGGTGTTTTCTCCGCAACCTCTTCAATTTCCGTTCCGCCTTCTTCAGAAGCCATCAAAACGATTCTTGAAGTGGCGCGGTCAAGCACTAGACCGATGTAATATTCTTTTTTAATATCGCAGCCTTCTTCAATAAGTAAGCGTTTTATTACTTGGCCGTCCGGACCCGTCTGATGTGTAACTAGGGTCTTACCTAATAGTTCTTCGGCATACGCTTTTACTTCGTCTAATGATTTTGCTATTTTTACCCCACCAGCTTTGCCTCGACCGCCAGCATGAATTTGAGCCTTTACGACATAAACCGAGCTGGATAAGCTCTTTGCACTCTCAACTGCTTCTTCTGCTGTAAAAGCCACTTTACCTTCAGGAACAGATACCCCATATTTTCTGAGGACTTCTTTTCCCTGGTACTCATGGATATTCATTTCCCATCCTCCTAACTTATGTAACAAAACTAAAATAGACTGCGCTTTCATTCTATAATAATACTGGAAGAATTGTCTACAGTTCGATGCAAAATCTTTTAATCCTTCTAAACATTCAAACTTTTACTTTATTAAAAACATAAATTTCAAAGGAGGATGGGGAATATTTTAGCTATTTTTTGTTTTTTACGCTTTCGTCCAATTTGTAAATGAATGAAAAAATCTCGGCTACCGTTTCATAAAGAGCTTCAGGAATTTGATCATCTACCGTCAAATGGCGCATTAATTCGACAAGGGTCCGATCTTCTTGAATCGGGACCCCTGCTTTTTTCGCTTCTTTGATAATGTTGTCAGCTACATGGCCCTTCCCTGTGGCAATCACTCTCGGCGCCTTGTCTTTTTGTTCGTCATAATGGAGAGCAACAGCTTTTCTGATCGGTGTCTGCTCTTTCATATTTTCACATCCACTTCCTGATCACTGATACTTGTTATATATTGATCGATTGAAGCCTTTTCTTCGGTGTGAACCCTTTTTTTAGCGTTTACCCCTGAAAGGCTGTACCCCATTTCCTTTAGCCCCTGTTTAAGCGCGGGCACCATCGGATCGATCGCAGCCTGCAGCTCGAAATCAGTCTCTATTGTAATGGTCATGACTTTTTGCTGTACCAAGCAATCAACGACGGTTTCTTTTAGTGTATCAAGCTGCAGCAAAAACAAAAGGCGGCAATGGGAAGGATCAAGCTTTCCATTCGCTTCTTTCTTTCCTTTAAACAGAACAGTCATGTCCTGAACCCCTGACTTCGAAAACATCGGAAATGACATTACAATTTGGCTGTATGATGGATGGTCCTGCTGCATGAAAAGCTGGCCATTTAATTTATGAAAAAGCTGATCGGCTTCTTGTTTGACTGGTTCGGCTACCTCATGCGATGCTCTTAAGGCAGAAAGAGCCAGCTTGATGGATTGCATTTCGCCAGATGTGACTGCGCTTCCTTGTTCAAACGCTTTAATGAACGCAACCTCGTCCCTTGCGCCGATTGCCGTTTTCACTTTGGATAAGAAAGAAAGAACATCTGCCTTATCCGCCAAATGGGGTGCTGTCTGCTGAACAGCCTTTAAAAAGACTTCGGCTTCCTGGTCTGTGACTTGTGCCGCCTGTAAAACAGCTGAAGCTGCAAGTGACTTACTATCACCCGATGAAGCAGCCGCTTTAATCCAATTTGCTGCTTCTTTCACAATTTGGAGACTGTTTTTTTCAGCAGATTCCGTCAGCTTCACCAGCAGCTGGCGGGCTTCTTTAATTGGAATGTCTGCTGCTGTTTTAACAGGCTCTTCTTGTATGCTTCTATGTTCTGCTGTGTGATTTGCAATCGGCAGGCTGGCTTTTCCGGGGGAGCCAGCTGGTGTGCTAAGCTCCCTGCTTCCAGCTGTATTCGTCGGAGAAGGTGCTTTCGTATTGTCGGTTAAAGAAATAAGCTTATCAATCAGCCGTTCTGCATGGACATCGATTTCACTATTTAAAAGCACCGTAACTGCTTCCTTTAGCTTTGACATCATTTGGCTCTGCTGAGGGTTTTGGTCGATTGCCTGTAGCAGCTGGGATACGTGCTGATGCAACGGAGCAGGTGATTTCACAGCGTGAACACCATTCAAAATCTCGGAGTGAATGGGAAGATCACGCTTTAAAGCGAAGAGAACCGTTTCAACTGCTTTTTTTGTGTCTTGCGAAGGCAGCGTGTCCATCCAGCGGACAGCTGTTTTGATATCATTTTCTGTTACGGGTGTTTTGCTCTTCAGCATCGCTCCTGTCATCATGAGAGCTGCGTTTGACGTCTTCACTGACAAGGCATTTAAAAGCTTGCCAGCTGCATCCTGAATGGTTTTAGGATTTTGATCAAAGCTTTGAACGACCTGAAGACGGCCTGCTTGTTCTGCCGTTTTTTTTTCGTAGGAAAACCAATAGTATGCCTGAGGACGAAGCTGAGTTTCAAGTTTTCCCTGAACAGTTTGATTGCCGACTTGAATCAGAGCATGCTGATCTCCTAGTAAACGAAGCACTTTTCCTAAGAGGAGACGCTTCTCCCCGTTTAGCGCTTCGTTTACTTTTGATGTTTCCTGCGGGACGGCTGTACGCCCGAAAAGGTGCTGCAGCGCCTTTTGCACATCATTTCGTATGTTCATTTTAAAAAGGTGCCTCCTTGTCCATGGTGATTTATCTGAAAGATTGAACAGGAGCGAAAGTTTTGCGGTGCAATTCAGTTGGGCCGTATGCAGCGAGAGCTTCCAAATGTTCTTTTGTCCCATAGCCTTTATTTTTTTCAAAGCCGTACATGGGATACGTTTCGGCATAAGCGCTCATCATTCGGTCCCTCGTCACTTTTGCGATACACGCACCTGCCGCAATAGACACGCTTTTGGCATCGCCTTTTATAATTGACGCCTGAGCCGTGTCGAGCGGAAGTGTCATTGCGTCAACAAGCAAATAATCAGGTGTATCCGACAAATCCTGTATCGCTTTCACCATTGCCATTTTTGAAGCTTCATATATATTGATCTCATCAATCACAGTAGATTCTACAATTCCTATCCCGACCGCCAGTGCTTCCTTCATAATAAGCTCGTAATATTCCTCGCGTTTTTTCTCTGAAAGCTTTTTGGAGTCTGTCAGCCCAAGTATTTCACATTCCTCTGGAAGGATGACTGCGCTGGCGACAACTGGTCCTGCCAATGGCCCCCGGCCGACCTCGTCAACACCTGCAATCAAGCGAAATCCTTTGTTTCTTGCCAGCCTTTCATAGGAAGTCATATTCACCCATTGTTCTTTCAGCGCTTTTTCTTTCGCTTGCTTTTTAAGCCATTGCTCTACAAGCGTTTGAACGCTTTTTCTCGGGTCGTTTTCGCATTGGGCAATAAATGGGTCTTGTGCATCCTTCACTTCCTGCAAACGGTCTTTAATGTCCTTTACGGTTAATGTATTCACTTTCTCTTCTCCCTTACTGTATGTATCGGTTCAGCCAAGAAAAAATAAAGACCCGCATTTCTGCGCGCCTTTACATCGTCGGCTGTTCAAATGACAGCCTGCCGAACTTTTCAGTGCGAATATCGCGAATGATGACTTCAGTCGTCTTATCGTAGTTAATGAGCCCACCGCTCATGAGACAGCCCCGCTTTTCACCTATTGCATCAAACAGCTCAGCAATGTCCTCTGGGATCTCCTCAAGGCCATAACGCTCTTTAAGCCGTTCTGGGTAATGTTCTTCGAGAAAACGAAGACCAAACACGGCCACGTCCTGCAAATTGATAATCGAGTCTTTAATAGCCCCAGTGACTGCAAGTCTCAAACCGACAAGCTCATCCTCAAATTTAGGCCACAAAATCCCCGGTGTATCTAATAGCTCTAATTCTTTCCCAACTTTGACCCACTGTTGAGAAGTCGTAATGCCAGGTCTGTCTCCCGTTTTTGCTATGTTTTTCTTTGCAAGCCGGTTGATGAGCGTTGATTTTCCGACGTTTGGAATGCCGATAATTAAAGCGCGAATCGCTCTCGGTTTCACACCTTTCGCACGCATCCGGTCAAATTTTTCTTGGAGGATCTCTTTTGATGCAGGCACAATTTGATTTAACCCTTGTCCATTTACAGAATTAATAGACAGAGAGCGGATCCCCTGGTTCTCAAAGTGCTCTTTCCACTGCTGTGTAACTGCCGCATCTGCTTTGTCAGCCTTGTTTAACAGCATAATTCGCGGCTTGTTTTTTAGAATATCTTCAATCATTGGGTTTCTTGATGACATTGGAATTCTGGCATCTACCAATTCATATACGATATCGATTAATTTTAATTTTTCGGTTACTTCCCTTCTTGCTTTTGCCATATGGCCCGGGAACCATTGAATTGTCATGTGACACGAACACCGCCTTTATCTTCAGTATGCATGATTCATTGTTGTCCTTTATGTATTTTACGATGCCTGTCCGGCATTTTCAAATTCTGTATAAAAAAAGAGCTTGTTACAGGTAACAAGCTCTTTTCGTTCGTTATCATTATCGTCTGATCTCTTTAATACGAGCCGCTTTTCCGCGAAGTTCACGCAGGTAGTAAAGTTTAGCACGGCGTACTTTACCGTAACGTACAACTTCGATTTTCGCGATTTTTGGTGTGTGTACTGGGAAAGTACGTTCAACGCCAACACCGTAAGAAATCTTACGAACTGTGAACGTTTCGCTGATTCCACCACCACGACGCTTAATCACAACACCTTCAAAGATCTGGATACGCTCACGGTTACCCTCAACAACTTTAACGTGTACACGTAAAGTGTCACCAGGACGGAACGCAGGAAGATCAGTACGAAGCTGTTCTTTTGTGATATCTTCAATTAGTTTTTGCATCGTTTTCAACTCCTTCCAACAGATGCTCTTGGCCACAAAAACCGGCACAGCGGAACATCGTTTTCAAGCTTGCAGCGGATAAGCCCGCTTAAGCCACAAGTAGTATCTTATCACAATTTCATAGCCTATGCAATAAAATCTATTCTTTTTCCCATTCAGAAATCCACTTTCTTTGCTGCTCTGTAAGCGGGTAGTCTTTCAACAGATCCGGACGTCTTAGGTAGGTCCTTCTGATCGATTCTTTATTCCGCCATTCTTCAATTTTTGCATGGTTTCCTGACAAGAGTGTTTCAGGCACTTTTAAACCTTTGTAATCTGCCGGTCTTGTATAATGCGGGTGCTCTAAAAGTCCGGTGCTGAAGGAATCCTCAATATGGGAAGCCTCTTTACCCAGTACACCCGGAAGCAGTCTGACCACACTGTCTGCGATCATCATTGCAGGGAGCTCACCGCCCGTCAGAACAAAGTCGCCAATTGATATTTCATCCGTTACCAAGTGCTCGCGAATGCGTTCATCATAGCCTTCATAGTGGCCGCAAATGAACAGCAAATGCTCTTCCTTAGCTAATTGCTCGGCTTTTTTTTGGGTAAAACGCTCACCTTGCGGGCATACGAGGATAATACGCGGAGCAGCGGCTGCCTTTGATGTCAGGTCCTCGACCGCGTCAAAAACAGGCTGGGGCTTGAGAACCATGCCTGCCCCGCCGCCATAAGGATAATCATCAACAGTATTGTGCTTGTTATCAGAGTACTCCCGGAAATTTACGACTTGAAACTGCACCGCCTCTTTTTCCTGGGCTTTTTGAAGAATCGATGAGCCGAGCACGCCTTCAAACATTTCGGGAAACAGCGTCAAAAAGTCGATTTTCATTCGTCTATTAACCCTTCCATGAGTTCAATCTCAATTTTCTTTTCCCTGACATCGATATGTTTGACCACTGATTCAATGTAAGGAATGAGTGCGTCTTTTTTTCCTTTTCGTCCGATGACCCAAACGTCATTGGCTCCAGGCGTCAAAATTTCTTTGATCTTTCCGATGAGTTCGCCTTCTTCAGTAAATACTTCACACCCAATAATTTCGTGGAAATAAAATTCACCCTCATTCAGCTCTCCTAATTCTTCTTCAGGAACTTTAATGATTGCGTTTTTCAGCTCTTCTACTTCATTTAGGTTTTGTCTTTCTTTAAACTGCAGGAGATGAAATTGCTTATGCAGTCTATGTGTGTTTACCGTTACCTCCACTGGTTCGTTACGGCCGTCCATAAACAAATACAGCGTGTTTCCCGGCTTGTATCGTTCTTCGGCAAAATCTGTTTTTGAAATCACCCGCACTTCGCCTTTGATTCCGTGGGTATTTACGATTTTGCCTACATTAAACCATCGCTTTGTCATATGATCACCTCTGGCGAATTTCAATTACTTTTCCGTCTTTTATGACGATGGTGTTCGCTGCTGTTTTCTCATGCCAGTCATCCCCGGCTTCAATCGTCAGCAGCGCATCGACTTCCTTTTCTTTCAGCTCACTGCCAAGCGGCAATGTATGTACTTGAGCAATTTGAAAATCGATGATTTTTATATCATCTTTTCGCTTTTCTATTGCCTTTTTAAATTGTTCAATCATATCAGGGTTTTGCTGTTCTTTCTCATGTTTTCTAAGCTGAAAATAGAGCTGGCTGCATTCTCGTTCAAGCATTTGTTTCTTCTCGGCAAAAGAAGCTAAAAGCTTTTCTTTGCTGCACTCGGTTAAGACTTGCATAACGGCTACACGGTGAATAATTTGCATCGCACCAAGCTCCCCGCTTTTAAAACTTTTACTCGCCCAGGCTTTTCTATTTTGCCTAAGCTTCTATCAGTTTACCCTTTTTTTGCGTGTAAAAAAAGGGGAGGTGCCGGCCCTCTCCCTTTTAGTCAAATATTTCAAATTGAACTTTCTTAGAAGACTGTGCGCCAGCTGCAAATACAGCTGTTCGAATCGCTTTTGCAGTCCGGCCTTGCTTTCCGATAACTTTACCAGTATCTGACTTATGGACAGATAAGCGCAGCGCAATCTTTTGATCGGTTTCTTCTCTTATGACGCGAATGTCATCTGGATGATCAACAAGCGGCGTCACAATGTGGACAATCAAATCTTCCAAGTGTTGATCAGTCATTACTTGCCTTGTTTAGCGTTGTGGAATTTTTCCATGATTCCTTGGCTAGAGAACAAGTTGCGAACTGTATCAGATGGTTTCGCTCCAGTTTGAAGCCATTTAAGAGCAAGCTCTTCGTCAATTTTTACTTCCGCTGGTTTTGCAACCGGGTTGTAAGTTCCGACTGTTTCGATGAAACGGCCGTCACGTGGTGAACGAGAATCTGCTACAACAATACGATAGAAAGGAGATTTTTTTGCTCCCATACGTTTTAAACGAATTTTTACTGCCATTTTACTAGCACCTCCGAAAATATTTCAACAAGATAGTATATTAACAATGATAAAAGTGTTTGTAAAGTGTTTTTTCTTAACAACGGTTTTATCATGTATAACCGATTACATAAAAGGTAGCTTAAACCCTTTTTTCTTGCCTTTTGACATGTTTGTCATCTGCTTCATCATTTTTTTCATTTCATCAAACTGCTTAAGCAGACGGTTGACTTCCTGTACGGATGTCCCGCTTCCTTTTGCAATCCGCTTCCGCCGGCTGGCATTGATGATATCCGGCTGTTCTTTTTCAAGAACAGTCATTGATTTAATGATTGCTTCCACATGATTCAGCTGTTTTTCATCAACTTGGATGTTTTTCAGGCCTTTCATTTTACCTGCACCCGGCATCATTTGCAGAAGCTCATCAAGCGGCCCCATGTTTCTGACTTGCCCGAGCTGCTCCAGAAAATCGTCCAATGTGAAGCTCATCGTTCTCATTTTTTGTTCCAGCTCTTTGGCTTTGTCTTCATCAACGCTGGCCTGTGCTTTTTCAATCAATGTCAGCACGTCGCCCATGCCGAGAATCCTTGATGCCATGCGTTCAGGATGGAACGGCTCTAACGCATCAAGCTTTTCGCCCAAACCTGCGAACTTAATTGGCGTGTTTGTGACAGCGCGAATAGAAAGCGCAGCCCCGCCGCGTGTGTCTCCATCCAGCTTAGTCAACACAACACCGGTTAAACCGAGCTGTTCATTAAAGCTTTTGGCAACATTCACAGCGTCCTGACCGGTCATTGAATCGACAACCAGGAAAATTTCTTCCGGATTCGCGATTTCTTTGACGTTGGTCAGTTCATCCATCAGTTCATGGTCGATATGCAAGCGCCCTGCCGTATCCAAAATGACGTAGTCATAATGTTCTTCCTTGGCTTTCTCAATAGCCTGTTTAGCTATTTCTACAGGACTGACCTGATCGCCAAGAGAGAAAACAGGCATATCAAGCTGTTTGCCGAGTGTTTCCAGCTGCTTAATTGCGGCTGGGCGGTAAATATCGGCAGCAACCAGCATCGGTTTGCGATTATGCTTTTTGCGCAGCAGATTCGCAAGCTTACCGCTTGTTGTCGTTTTACCGGCACCTTGGAGACCGACCATCATAATAACAGTCGGCGGCCTTTTTGCGACGGCGATTTTGCTCTCTTCGCCGCCCATCAGCTCAGTCAGTTCCTCTTGAACAACTTTAATGACCTGCTGGCCGGGCGTCAGACTTTTCATGACGTCTTGGCCTACAGCGCGTTCACTTACTTTTTTGACAAAATCCTTGACTACTTTAAAGTTAACGTCAGCCTCAAGCAGCGCAAGACGGACCTCACGCATCATCTCTTTTACATCTTGTTCGCTGACTTTCCCTTTTCCGCGGATTTTAGAAATCGTCTGCTGCAGTCGGTCGGCTAATCCTTCAAATGCCATAGTTTGCCGCCTCCTAATCTAATTTCTCAAGCGCTTCAATCAGAGCTGTAATTTCTTCCTCTTCTTTTGAACCGGAAGCAAGCTCCTTCAGCTTATTAAACATCTCTTTACGCTCCTGAAACTTTTTCAAAAGGAGCAGCTTTTCTTCATATTGTTCAAGCATTGCTTCTGTTCGTTTGATGTTATCATAAACAGCTTGTCTTGAAACCTCATATTCTTCGGCTATTTCGCCTAGGGAGAAATCGTCCAAATAATAAAGCGACATATAGCTCTTCTGTTTTGACGTCAACAACGACTGATAAAAATCAAACAGATAATTCATTCTCGTTGTCTTTTCGAGTGACATTTGAGCTCTCCCCTTTGTTAAGTCAAATCCCTTTACGATAACTTAGTTTACACGGTTTTATTGACACTGTCAAGTTTTTATCTTGTCAAAGCGACGATTAGCCTTTTCCAAAATACGCTAAATATCATCCAATTTATTCCGATATTGTATATGAACCCTATTTTAAGGAGGATTTTTATGAAAAAAATCGGTTTATTGTTTATGTTGTGTCTGGCAGCCCTGTTTACAATAGGTTTCCCGGCACAGCAAGCAGACGCTGCTGAGGCACCTTATAAGGCCTCAATCACAAATATCAGCACAGATGGAGGGGTATACGGTAAAATCAATTACGGGCAAGGTCAATATTGGCGAGTCAAGTACAATATTACAGTAAGCGGCAAATTACTCGACCAAAACGGACAGCCAGTGCCAAACGCGCCCGTAAGATTTGAAGCGGACACGAAGGTCGGAAACACAACACAAACTGCTTCAGGAACAACTGATGCAAACGGAACATTTGAGGTTCCAATGTATTTGGGGCCAGCTGCTGGTTACTATACGTATTACACATCTGTTTCCGTTCATTACTATGACATCATCCCATTCAGAGTTTTTTCTGGTGAGTCAAGACTGGTATCCACTGATAACAGCCTTTATCATTTCGCCTATCAAGTAAGAAGATAAAAAAGAAAAAGGCCCCAAGATGTTGGGGCCTTTTTCTTAATCGTCGGCTTTTTCCACTAAATCTGAAAAGAGTCCGTACACATAGGATTCTGGATCAAATTCCTGAAGGTCATCAACTTTTTCTCCTAAACCGACTAGTTTAACCGGGATGTGAAGCTCGTTGCGAATCGCAAGGACGATACCGCCTTTTGCCGTACCGTCAAGCTTCGTTAAAGCAATGCCGGTAACATTTGTTGCTTTAGAGAATTCTTTTGCCTGAGCCATTGCATTTTGGCCGGTCGTGGCATCAAGGGCAAGCAGCACCTCATGCGGAGCTTCAGGAACTTCTCTTTCGATAACACGTTTTACTTTTTCAAGCTCTTTCATGAGATTTACTTTGTTTTGGAGACGCCCTGCCGTATCACAAATTAATACATCGGCATTTCTTGCTTTCGCAGCATGAACAGCATCGTAGATGACAGCTGCCGGATCGCTTCCGGCCGTCTGCTTAATGACAGGCACTCCTGTACGCTCTCCCCATACTTCCAGCTGTTCAATGGCTCCCGCTCTGAAAGTGTCTCCGGCGGCAAGTACGACAGATTTTCCTTCTTGTTTCATTTTATGAGCAAGCTTTCCGATCGTTGTTGTTTTCCCGACACCGTTTACACCTACCAGAAGGATTACGTTTAAACGCCCATCCTGGATGTTCAGTTCTGAAATTTGCTCATCTCCGCTGTTATAAATCTCGACCAGTTTCTCAGAAATCACTGACTGGACTTCCTTTGGATCTTGAATATTTCTGCGTTTGACTTCTTTTTTCAGCTCATCTATTAATTCCATAACGGTTGTAAAACCGACATCCGCGCTGATAAGAACCTCTTCAAGCTCTTCGAAGAAATCCTCATCCACTTTACGGTAACGGGATACAAGATCATTCACTTTGTTTTGAAAGGAGTTTCTTGTTTTTTCAAGGCCATCCTTAAACTTTTCAGATACGGAATCTGTCTGTTTTGTGATTTTCTCTTTTAATTTTTTAAAAAAGCTCATCTTTTAACCTCTTTCCTCGTTACTGAACGAATTCTTTTGTTTCTTCCAGCTTAACGGAGATTACCTTGGAAACACCGGATTCCTGCATGGTTACGCCATAAAGCACATCCGCTTCCTCCATCGTTCCTTTTCTGTGGGTAATCACAATAAACTGGGTATCACTGCTGTATTTTTTTAAATACTGCGCAAACCGGAACACATTCGCTTCGTCGAGCGCAGCCTCTACTTCGTCAAGGACGCAAAACGGCACTGGACGAACCTTTAGGATTGAGAATAAGAGCGCTATAGCAGTAAGCGCACGCTCTCCGCCTGACAGGAGGTTTAAGTTTTGCAGCTTTTTCCCCGGCGGCTGAGCGATAATCTCGACTCCTGAATGAAGCAGATCGTTAGGATCGGTGAGCCTCAGTTCAGCTCGCCCTCCTCCGAATAAGGAGCGAAAAACTTGATCAAAGTGTGAGCGGATTTGAACGAATGTGTCGTTAAAGCGCTTCGTCATTTCTTCATCCATTTCTTCAATCACTTGGAACAAGGTATTTTTCGCTTCTGTTAAATCTTCTTTTTGTTCCGACAGAAACTTGTACCGTTCGTTGACCCTCTCAAACTCATCTATGCTTCCGAGGTTCACGGTACCCAGCTCTTCAATTGCGAGTTTAATCAGCTTCACGCGCTTTCTGGCTTCCTCTGGATCAGTTTCAAGCTGATATTTCTCTTTTGCCCCCTCAAAGGACAAGCTGTATTCCTCCCGTAAATATTGGAGTAAATTATCAAGCTCGACTTCCATTCGTCCGAGTTTGACTTCTTCGTCTTTTAAGAGCGTTGTTTTTTGTTTATACAGGCGTTTCATTTCTTTCAGCTCACGCTCATACGTATCAAGCCCATGCTGAAGCTTGATGCGCTGATCGCGCCTTAATGCAATCAGTTCGATCGTTTTCGTTTTGTCACTCAATTTATGTTTTGCTGCTTCTTCCAGCTTTTCTTCGCCGCTGGTGCTAGATGACATCTCTGACGTTAAGAAGCTTAAGTCTTCTTTTGCTTCTTTTAACGCAATCTCTGTTTCAGTGAGCTCTTTCTTTAATCTGGCAAGGTTGTCCTCTTCCCCCTTGCATGCCTGCTCTTTTTTGGCCGCAGCGATCTTCAGCTCAGTAAGCTCGTTGGAAAGAGACTCTTTCGTTGAGGATTGCGTTTGTTTTTGTTTTGTCAGTTTGTCTATGTCCTCTTCAAGCTGTTTCATCTTTTCAGATACGGCAGAGAGCTCTTCTTCAAGCTTGCGTTTGCGCGCTTTTTTCTCTTCATCGCTTTCTGACAGAGCAGATTTTTCTTGGTCATAGAGCTCTAAATGGGTATTGATATTTTTCTCGGCAACTTGAAGTTCGTACAGCTGGCCTTTCACATCCTGCTGCTTTAACCTTAAGCCTTCCCCGGTTTCTCTTAAGTCAGCCAGTTTTTTCTCCATATCCTGAATGGATTGTTTAAGGGTTTTGACCTCTTGTTCAAGCAGAGCTGTTTTCTCTTCCATTTCAGCGAGCCGTTTCGTCACATCTTCTAGCTCCCGGCTTCTTCCGAGGAGGGAGTTATTTTTCTTTTTAACCGCGCCGCCCGTCATTGAACCACCGGGGTTCACAACATCTCCCTCAAGGGTTACGATGCGGTACCGGTGCCCGAGAAGCTTCGCAAGCTCGTTTGCACCCTTTAAGTCCTCTGTGATCAGAACGGTTCCAAGAAGATTCTGGATGACGCTTCGATACGCAGGATCAAATGTGACAAGTTCACTTGCAACCCCGAGAAATGATGAATGCCGGGCGGCTGTTTCCGCGTCACGGCTTTGAAGCTGGCGGTCTCTAATAACAGAAAGAGGCAGAAACGTCGCCCGGCCGAAGGAATTCTGCTTTAAATATTGAATCGCTTTTCGGGCAGATTGTTCATCGTCGGTCACGACGTGTTGAGCAGAAGCGCCGAGCGCTATTTCAATGGCCGTTTCATACTTCTGTTCTGTAGAAATCAGCTCAAGAACCGCTCCGCGAATTCCGCCAAGGCGCTCTTTCGCTTTTAGCACTTCTTTAACACCTTGATAAAAGCCGGAGAAATCTCCCTGCATCGTCTCAAGCATGTCCTTTTTTGATCTCGCTTGCTGAACGTATTGGTATGCCTGATACAGAGCGGATTCATTTTTTTCGTATTGGCGCTTTTTCTGCTCATATTTTGTCTGCATATCACGATATGCACCGACTTGACTGTGAATCTCCTGCTCAATTCGGGCAAATTCCGTTTCACATGCGGCTTTACGCGCAGAAATATCACGCCGTTCCTGCAGGTGCTTTTCATTGTTGTCCGCGAGTCTCTGCAATGTGACAGCGGATTGGGACATCTGGTCATCAAGAAGCTGGAGTTCGTTGCGTATCGAAGCCTGGCTGTTTAACAGCTCAAAATAATCACTTTTCAGCTGCTCGATTTTCTCTTCGACATTTTCATTGTGAAGACTGAGAGCCTGCTGTTTTTCTTTTACTTGCGCCCTTAACTGCTTCACCTCAGCCTGAAGCGTTTCGAAGACAGCTTCCTGCTTCGAAAGCTCTTCTTTCAGAACCGTTTCTTTTTGCTGGAACTGAACGATGGCTTCTTCAAGCTGTTCTTGGTTTTGCACAGCGTTTTTCTTTCGTTCTTTCAGGACTTCTTTACGGCCTTCAAGCTTTTCCAGCTCTTCACTAGTTACCAGTAAAACTTGCTGGAGCTCATCTACTGACTCATCAAGCGCTTGTATTTTGTCCCTTGTATCCTCAATCTTTGCTTCTTTCGCAGAAATAGCAGACGATTCAGCAAGCTCTTCTTCTTTTGCCATCTGCACTTTCTCTTTAAGAGTCGACCATTTACCATGCAGCTCTTCGATATCATAGGCAGTCAGCGCAATTTCAACATGCTCCAGCTCTTTCTTTTTCTCAAGGTAGTCTTTCGCTATTGAAGCTTGAATTTTAAGAGGTTCAACCTGCCCTTCAAGCTCATGTAATATATCTTCTACCCGATTTAGATTGTCCTGTGTCTCAAACAGTTTATTTTCTGCTTTTTTCTTTCTCGTTTTATATTTAAGCACCCCGGCCGCTTCTTCAAAGATACTGCGGCGATCCTCCGCTTTACTGCTCAGGATCTCTTCCACTTTCCCTTGGCTGATAATAGAAAATGCTTCTTTACCAAGCCCAGAGTCCATAAATAAATCAATAATATCTTTCAAGCGGCATGGCTGATTGTTAATCAGAAACTCACTCTCACCTGATCTGTACACACGTCTTGTGACACTCACCTCGTGGAAGTCAATTGGCAAGAAATGATCATCATTATCAAGAGTAAGCGTAACTTCAGCTAGATTTAATCGCTTTCTTGAATCACTCCCGGCAAAAATGATGTCTTCCATTTTTCCGCCGCGAAGAGAGCGTGCCGATTGTTCGCCGAGAACCCAGCGAATGGCATCCGTGATGTTGCTTTTTCCGCTTCCGTTCGGCCCGACAACTGCTGTCACGCCTTTAACGAAGTCTACGGAAATCCGTTCTGCAAATGATTTAAATCCTATAACGTCTAAACGTTTGAGGAACATAGCGATCCTCCTTATGTAATAAGTATTTCAATTCTATCATAAACATTGGTCAAATAAGACGGCATACATACTGAAATCCCCCTGAGTCATAAGGGGGATTTTATTGTTTCGTATGGTGTTTTTGCAATTTAGCTAAAGCTTCCTGAGCAGCGTGCTGTTCGGCTTCTTTCTTTGAACGGCCGTTTCCGACTCCGAGTGGTTCACCTTTTAGAGATACGATGGCTTCAAATTCACGGTTGTGCGCAGGTCCTTTTTCGTTGGAGATTTTATACTCCAGAGAGCCTTTGCCGTCCCGCTGCACGTATTCCTGCAGCTGGCTTTTGAAATCCATCACATGAGAAAAAGCACCATCGTTAATTTTAGGGAACACATAAACTTTTAAGAAACTTTCGACCGGCTCTAATCCTTGGTCAAGGTACAAGGCTCCGATAAATGCCTCAAAAACATCCGCCAATAGAGCAGGACGCTTTCTTCCGCCTGTCATTTCCTCGCCTTTACCCAACAGGACAAGATCGCCGAATGACAGCTCGTGAGCCAATGAAACGAGAGACGGTTCGCAAACAATTGCGGCTCTCAATTTCGTCAAATCTCCTTCACTCATAGCCGGGTATTTGGCAAATAAGAATCTGGAGATCGTCAGTTCCAAAACAGCGTCACCTAAAAATTCAAGCCTTTCATTATCTTCATACGGCTTTTTCCGATGCTCATTCACATAAGATGAATGTGTAAATGCTTGATACAAAAGCTTTTCATTTTGAAAGTGAACCGAAATCCGTTCTTGAAACTCTTTAAATTGTTCTACTTTTTTATAGAACTTTTTTTTATCTTTATAATGTGAGTGTTTTGACATAGTAACCTCCATAGGCACATCAGGTTCACCGCGCTTCTCTGACTAAACCGGATACAGCGCGCGTAAAAGCGGCATGCTGTAATAACTGCACGAATAAAGGGCTAAAGCCCCGCGTTTCGGCGGGACTTTTAGCATCAGCTTATTGCTGGTTTTGTATGTAGTTCACAGCGTCGCCGACTGTTGCAATCTTTTCAGCATCTTCGTCAGAAATCTCCATATCAAACTCGTCTTCAAGTTCCATAACAAGCTCAACTACATCTAGGGAATCAGCACCTAAGTCTTCCTTGAAAGAAGCTTCAAGTTTGACGTCTGCTTCATCAACGCCAAGGCGATCTACGATGATTTTCGTTACACGCTCTAATGTGTCTGCCATAGCAATTCACCTCCCCTCAAGTATTATAGTGGATTCGTTTTTAAAAAACTAGAGAAACTACGATGAAATTTTCGAGAAAAAACTTACATCACCATTCCGCCGTCAATATGAAGCGTTTGGCCTGTCATATAACGAGCTCCCTCTGAAGCTAGGAACGTGACAACACTGCTGACATCGCTAGGTTCACCAAAGCGCGCAAGCGGAATTTGTTTCAGCATTTCGTCTTGAACGTCTTTTGCAAGTTTATCTGTCATATCAGTTGAGATAAATCCTGGCGCTATTGCGTTTACCGTAATATTTCGGCTGGCGAGCTCTTTAGCAGAAGATTTGGTTAAACCGATGACGCCGGCTTTTGCAGCCACGTAGTTGGCTTGTCCAGGGTTTCCGCTGACGCCGACGATAGACGATACGTTAATAATGCGGCCTGAACGCTGTTTCATCATTTGTCTTGTAACAGCTTTTGTGCAGTTGAAAACACCCTTCAGGTTAATGTTAATGACGTCATCCCATTCGTCTTCTTTCATTCTCATGATGAGATTGTCTCTTGTAATTCCCGCATTATTAACCAGAATGTCAATCGTAGAAAAAACAGACAATGTTTCTTTTATCATGTTTTGTACATCTTCGGGATTTGATACATCCGCTTTGACAGCAATTGCTTTTCTGCCCATTGATTTAATTTCATCTACCACTTCATTTGCTTTCGCTTCATTGCCGGAGTAGTTCACGACAACATTTGCGCCGCTTTTTGCCAGATCAAGGGCGATTGAGCGGCCGATTCCGCGGGATGCGCCAGTGACAATAGCCGTTTTATCATTAAGCATTATCATTCTCCTCCTTAAGCGTTTGAATTGCCAGCTCGATCGTTTCCGGATCTGATACAGCAATTGTTTTTAACCGTCTATTTACTTTTTTCACAAGGCCTGAAAGCACTTTTCCGGGACCGATTTCAATAAAAGTCGTAACACCCTCTGCGATCAGCTTGTTAATGCTTTCCTCAAAACGAACCGGAGAGTAAAGCTGCTCAATAAGTTTTTCTTTGATATCTGCTTTTTCAGTCATCACGCCAGCAGAAACATTTGAGATGACCGGAACGTCAGCGTCTTTTATGTCACAGGCGTCCAATACCTCTTTCAGCTTTTCAGCAGCCGGTTTCATCAGTTCAGAATGGAACGGACCGCTTACTTCAAGCGGAATTGCGCGTTTTGCGCCGTTCTCTTTTGCCAGTTCAGATGCAAGCTCAACCCCTTTAGCTGTTCCGGAAATGACGATTTGGCCAGGACAGTTGAGATTCGCAAGCTGTACAAGGTTGCCTTCCTCTGTGACTTTATCGGTTACTTGCTTTAATGCTTCAGCATCCATACCGAGAATCGCAGCCATTGCTCCTTCGCCAGCCGGCACCGCTTCATTCATAAACTCTCCGCGTTTTCTGACGGTATAAACAGCATCTTTGAAAGACAGAGCGCCAGCCGCAACCAGTGCAGAATATTCACCAAGGCTGTGTCCTGCTGTGAAATCAGGTGTAATGCCAGATTCTTTAAATTTCTCAAGAACAGCGATGCTTGTCGTAAGCAAAGCAGGCTGCGCATTGTATGTAAGTGTTAATTCTTCAGCAGCACCCTCAAAAATAAGCGAGCTGAGTTTTGTTTCCAACGTTTCATCGGCTTCATCAAACAGACGCTTTGCAGCAGGCACCTGCTCATAAAGCTCTTTTCCCATGCCGATAAATTGTGATCCCTGACCCGGGAATAAAAATGCAATCTTACTCATGATGTAAAAACCTCCAGACTACTCATCTGTTTTTTCTTCTTTCACTTCTTCCTGAATGAGCGCAGCCACATTTTGGCTGACCATCTCTCTTGCTTGCCGAATCGCATGGAATACAGCATTTGAATCTGAAGAGCCGTGCGCCTTGATCACAGGCGCTTTTAAGCCAAAAAGACTTGCTCCGCCATAATTCGAATACTCCATTTTCATTTTCATTTCTTTCAATTTTGGTTTCAGCACAGCTGCTGCAAGCTTGGATGTCAAAGTAGACGTCATTACGTCTCTCATCATTTTAAAAATTGACAACGCAGAGCCTTCCAGCGTTTTGAGTGTAACATTCCCGGTAAAGCCGTCTGTTACTACAACGTCCGCCACATCATCTAAAAGGTCTCGCGCTTCCACGTTTCCGATAAAATTGATGTTTGCTGTTTCTTTTAAAATTTGGAACGTCTGCTTCGTCAGTTCGTTTCCTTTTTTATCTTCTGTTCCGACATTTAAAAGTCCGACTCTCGGTGAAGTGACACCGCGCACTTGCTGAGAATAAACAGAACCCATGATGGCATATTGAACGAGGTGCTCCGGTTTGGCATCGACATTGGCGCCGACATCAAGGAGAAGAAATCCGTCTCCCGAAACAGTCGGAAGTGTCGGGGCAAGCGCCGGACGGTCAATTCCTTTAATTCTTCCGACAATAAAGAGACCGGCTGTCATTAATGCACCGGTATTTCCTGCTGAAATGCATGCGTCAGCTCTGTTTTCCGCAACCTCCTGCGCCATAAGAACCATAGATGAGTTCTTTTTTCTTCGCACGGCACGGACAGGTTCATCCGTAGGCTCAATCACTTCATCTGCGTGCAGCACCGTGATGCGATCTGATGTAGTTGTTAAATGTGATTCTATCGTTGTTTTGTCACCGACAAGTGTGATATGGAGATCATCAAATGCCTCTATACCTTTTATAACTCCGTCAATAACAGCTTTGGGAGCGTGGTCTCCTCCCATTGCATCTACAGCTATTCTCATGCATGCTCCACCTTTATGAATGTTTTGAACGATACATGTCAAAGCGTCCAGAAAAAACAATTTCTTCGCCAACGTAGCTGTTCACTTCGACAACCGTTCTTCCTTTTTCTTTTTCGACAGCCGTCACTTTCGCTTTTGCTACGACACGTTCACCCTGCTTTACCTGTCTTGTAAAGCGGATGTCTGCACTTGCAGTCAGCGCCAGCTCGTCATCAATGACTGCAACGGCCAAAGAATTCGCCTGTGCAAATAAATGGTGTCCTCTCGCAATCTGATTCCGGCTGAACACGTGCTCCTGTTTTATTTCTAAAATGGATATCGCCTGATCATCCAGCTCAAGGTCAATAATTTCTCCGATAACTTCATCAAGTGACAGGGACTTCACTTCGTCCTCAAGTGTTTTCTCTGCCACGTTCTTAATTCTTTCTCTCAGTTCAGGTATGGAAAGCTCTAAGCGGTCCAAACGTATCGTCTGGATGCTCACCCCGAATTTACCCGCTAATTCTTCATCTGTAATAAAGGGGGTTGCTTGAATCGTCTGCTGAAGTAATTCCTGGCGTTCTCTCTTATTTCTTCTCATATCTAAACACCATCCGGACAATTAAGACTAGGTACTAATAGTAGTATATAATTTCATAGATTGGAATGCAACGATTGTTTCTGGCTGAACACCAAAAACTTCTGATACTCAGCTTAATTTTTCCCCGTCCATTACTCCGCTCTTCAGCAATTCATCTCTTAACACAGCGTATTCCGGCTCCTTCCAGAACGCGTCAGAAGCCACAAGATTCGCAGCATCCTGCCTTGCCGTTTCAAGCGCTCTGTAATCATGAACCATGTCCGCCACTTTAAATTCCGGCATTCCGCTTTGTTTTTTCCCGAAGAAATCACCGGGACCTCTCAGTTCCAGATCCTTTTCAGACAGCTCGAAACCGTCATTGGTCTCCGACATGATCCTCATCCGTTCTTTCCCTGTTTCTGATTTTGGATCAGCCATCAGAATACAGAAAGATTGATGCTCACCCCGTCCAACACGGCCGCGCAGCTGGTGAAGCTGTGATAGTCCGAAACGGTCGGCGTCATAAATCACCATAATCGTTGCATTCGGAACATTCACGCCAACCTCCACAACAGTGGTTGATACGAGAATTTGACAGTGATTTGCGCTGAATTCTCTCATGACCTGGTCTTTTTCATCGGAATGCAGCTTTCCATGCATAAGGCCGACATTCCATTTTCCCCGAAAAATATCAGAAAGCATATTGTACACGTCAATGGCGTTTTGCACATCAAGCTTATCTGATTCTTCAATCAGCGGACAGATGATATAAGCCTGCCTGCCTTGCTTTAATTCTTTTTCGACAAATGCCAAAATACGATCAAGCATGTCATGTTTTACCCAATAGGTTTCAATTCGCTTTCGTCCAGCCGGCATCTCATCAATGACAGATACATCCATTTCACCGAACACTGTGATCGCTAATGTTCTTGGGATTGGAGTGGCTGTCATAAAGAGAACATCGGGATCC
Organism: Bacillus sp. PS95; assembly: GCF_037963565.1. Lineage (NCBI taxonomy): Bacteria > Bacillati > Bacillota > Bacilli > Caryophanales > Bacillaceae > Bacillus > Bacillus sp. PS95. The sequence goes on along the minus strand of NZ_CP150160.1, from coordinate 1,690,106 downwards.
TGGCCTTTGTTCCGAAGCTTTTTGCGCTGCTCAACTCCAAATCTGTGCTGTTCATCAGTAATAACGAGACTCAGCGCCTTAAACTCCACCTCGTCTTGGATTAAAGCGTGGGTTCCTACAAGAATATCAATCTCACCCGCCGCAAGACGCTCAAGCAGTTCTTTTCGCCGCTTCCCTTTAACAGAGCTTGTCAAAAGAGCAACGCTGACGTCCCATTTTTCAAATAGCGAAACGAGCGAATCAGCATGCTGCTCGGCCAGAATTTCTGTCGGCACCATGAGCGCTCCTTGGTATCCGGATAGGATCGCGGCATACAGTGCAATGGCGGCGACTGCCGTTTTTCCTGATCCAACGTCCCCTTGAAGTAGACGATTCATTCTGTATGGAGAAGACATGTCTGCTGTTATTTCGCGAAGAACGCGTGACTGGGCGTTTGTGAGGGGAAACGGGAGGCTTTTGATAAATCTCATAAGTTCTTCGTTTGAAAAACGTTGCCGTATCCCTTGTGTCTGCTCTCTTTCCGCCTTTCGGAACGCCTGCATTTTCAACTGAAACAACAAAAATTCTTCATAAACAAACCGCCGTCTGGCAAGCTTTAATGCTTCCCTTGTTTCAGGCTGGTGCATTGCTTTTAACGCCTGATAATAGTCAGGCAGTTTATAGCTTTTTCTTAGCTTTTCCGGAAGAGGATCAGGAAGTGAGTCTGCATATTGGGTCAGCGCCTGCTGAATAAAGCGCCTCATCATTTTGACGGTAACATTTTCTTTCACAGAATACACTGGTTCAATGCTTTTGTCTTCTTGATGCGGCCCGTTTTTCAACTCCTGAACAGAGATGGTTTGGCGGTGCTTGTCCCATTTACCTGAAACCGTCACCACAGAGCCGAGCGAAAGCTTCTTCTTCAAATAAGGCCGGTTAAAACATACGGCTGTAATTAAATAGTGGCCGACCAGAAGCCTGAATGTCAGCCTGTTTCGTTTTTTTCCGTAATAGGTAAGAGAAGGCTCTGAATGAACCTTCCCTTCGACTGTGACTCTTTCATCATGCTTTACTTCTTCTAAATCCCTCAGCTCGTAGTCATCATAGCGATAAGGGAAATAATTCAGAAGATCAGAAATGTCATAAATACCGAGTTCGTGTAATGTTTTTTCTGTTTCCGGCCCAATACCCTTAATGTTAGCTATACTAGTTTGCTGATGTTGTTTCACGTGAACCTAGCGCTCCTCCGAAAATTTTTTTCTCTAATTCTCTTCCTGTCGGTGTTGCCGCTAAACCGCCCTGGCCTGTTTCTCTAAGTGCAGTTGGCATCGTTTGGCCTATTTTATACATGGCATCGATAACCTCATCACATGGAATACGGCTTGTAATGCCCGCCAATGCCATATCAGCGGCAATCATCGCATTTGACGCGCCCATCGCATTCCGTTTCACGCAAGGCACCTCAACCAGCCCTGCAACAGGGTCGCACACGAGGCCTAGCATATTTTTTAATGTAATGGCCATGGCTTCCGCGCTTTGTTCGGGTGTTCCTCCTGCCATTTCAACAATGGCCGCAGCCGCCATGCCTGAAGCTGATCCAACCTCTGCCTGACATCCTCCGGCGGCGCCGGAAATGCTTGCGTTATTAGCCACGACAAATCCGAAAGCCCCGGCTGTAAACAAAAAGCGGATCATTTGTTCTCTTGTTGGATTCAGCTTTTCTTTTACAGCAAATAACGTACCGGGCACCACACCGGCAGAACCTGCAGTCGGTGTCGCACAGATGGTTCCCATTGCTGCATTTACTTCATTTGTTGCAACGGCTTTCGATACAGCATCTAAAATCAGCGGGCCAGACAGGCTTTTTCCTGATCGAATATAGGCCTGCAATTTAACGGCATCTCCGCCTGTTAAGCCCGTTTGGCTCGTAACTCCCTCGAGTCCTTTCTGAACCGCCGCTTCCATAACAGACAGGTTATGATCCATCTGCTGAAAAATGTCCTCTTTTGTTTTTTCTGTTACTTCCATCTCTTGAGCTATCATCACATCAGAGATCAATATTTGTTTTTCTTTAGTAATCTCAATTAATTCTTTTACATTACGAAACATAACTGGCTCCTCCTGACCCTTTTCGCTAGTCAGCAATCTTTGTCACTTGAATAATATTCGGCAGTTTCGACAGCTCGTCGAGAATGTGGTCGTCAATATTTTGGTCGACCTCTATTGTCATCAGCGCAAGCTGGCCGATATCTTTCCGGGCTACTTCCATATGTCCTACGTTGATTGAAAATTTCGCCAGAACATTGGCAACACCGGCAATTGTGCCAAACTTGTCATTATGAACAACTAATATGGCCGGATGATTTCCTGACAGCCGGAGCTCAAAACCATTCAATTCTGTGATTTCAATCTTTCCTCCGCCAATCGAAATACCCGTCAGTTCAAGCTCACCCTTTTCATCAGAAATGGTGATTTTTGCTGTGTTCGGATGGACCGGGACTGCGTCTTCTACCCGAAACTCTATATCAATTCCTTTAGCTTCTGCAATTTGTATAGCGGTTTTAATCCGTTCATCGAATGTATCAAAATCAAGCAATCCGCCGATAATCGCGACATCTGTGCCGTGGCCCTTATACGTTTCCGCAAACGAGCCGTAAAAAGATACAATGATGCGCTCAGGCTCTCTGCCAAATAAACTTCTGGCCACTCTCCCGATTCTAGCAGCTCCCGCTGTATGAGAGCTGGACGGACCGATCATAACCGGGCCGATAATATCAAAAACGCTTCTGTATTTCATGCTATTCCTCCTTATGAACCAGAGCTTATTAGCGCTTTGCTTCTAGACTAATTGATCAGATATAAAATGGCAAGCGGGCGCGTTACAGCGCTGCCGCACTTAAAAGCAGACATAAGAATAGAAGGGCAAATTGCCCTTCTATTCTGCAGAAACTATATACGAATACAGAGGCTGTTTCCCATTGTGGATCTCAACCTCAATCTCCTCGTACTTTTCACTGAGAAACGCTTCAAGCTGCTCAGCTTCTTCCTGAGACGCATCCTCACCATATAGAATGGTCACGATTTCATCATCTTCTCCGATCATTTCTGACAGCAGCATTTTCGCGGCTGACAGCTGATTGTCAGAAGTGCCGATAATCGTTCCATTCAGAATGCCCATAAAGTCGCCTTTTTTAATATCTTTACCGTCAATATGAGTATCTCTGACTGAGAACGTCACCTGTCCGCTTTTTACTTGCTGAATGGCGCTTAGCATATTGGCCTCGTTCGCTTCAGCTTCTTGATCCGGGTTAAAAGCCAGCAGGGCTGACATCCCTTGCGGAACCGTTTTAGCAGGAATGACAAAAACCTGTTCATCCACTACGCTGGCCGCTTGGTTAGCAGCCATGATAATGTTGGAGTTGTTAGGCAGGATAAATACCGTATCTGCATTTACAGACTTCACGGCATCAACAATATCCTCAGTGCTTGGGTTCATGGTCTGGCCGCCTTCAATCACAACAGAAGCGCCAATGCTTTTGAATAGGTCTGAAATTCCTTCTCCCATCGCCACAGTCACAATGCCATACGGCTGCTTTGCCGGCGGTATTTCGTTGTCTGCAGGTTTGCTTTCTTGACTGATGATAGAGGTATGCTGTTCTCTCATATTTTCTATTTTTATTTTGATCAATTCACCGTAATGCTGGGCGTAGTTTAACACGTTTCCCGGCTCTTCAGCATGAATATGAACCTTCGCCAGCGATTCATCCGCAATCACAAGCAGAGAATCTCCGAACTGGCTGAGGTCTTGCCTGAACGTGCCTTCGTCGAACTCTCTTTTTGTCTGATCAAGCCTAACCATCACTTCGGTACAGAATCCAAATTCAATATCTTCGGTATTCATCATGCTTTGCGCGCTCTTGTGATGCTCTGCGCTGACCATGTCGTCAAGTGACGGAAGAACTGCTTTCTGAGGTACAGTTTCACCTTTTAATGAAGCAAGGAAACCTTCATACACACAGAGCAGGCCTTTGCCCCCGCTATCGACAACTCCTACTTCCTTTAGGACAGGTAGCAATTCAGGGGTGCGGTTTAAAGACGCCTCTGCTTCTTCTGTCACTGCAATCATCAGCGCAGTGATATCGGTTTCTTTTTCTGCTAAGATCATCGCTTTTTTTGCAGCGTCTTTTGCAACTGTTAAAATGGTGCCCTCTACAGGTTTCATGACAGCTTTATACGCCATGTCTACACCTGCTTGCAGCGCAGCGGCAAACTCAAGTGCATTAATTTCTTTTTTCGTTTCAATGCTTTTGCTAAATCCGCGGAACAATTGGGATAGGATAACTCCTGAATTTCCGCGTGCTCCCATGAGCAGCCCTTTAGATAACGCGGAGCCCACCTTCCCGATATCATCCGTATCCATTTGTTCAACTTCTCTTGCTCCGGAAGTCATCGACAGGTTCATATTTGTTCCCGTATCACCGTCCGGCACCGGAAACACGTTCAGTGCATCAACTGCACTGGCGTTTTGAGACAGATTCTGCGCTCCCGCAAGAATCATCTCGGCAAAGGTTCTGCCGTCTAATGTTCTGATAGACAATCCTACTCCTCCTAACTACGGGTTCGTCACTCGTACGCCTTGGACATAAATATTGACAGAATCCACTGCCAGTCCGATGGTTTGATTTACTGTGTACTTTACTTTTGTTTGGACATTATGTGCCACTTCAGAAATTTTCGTGCCGTAGCTGACAATGATATACATGTCGATATGTATCTGTTCTCCTTCTTGGCGAACTTGGACACCCCTGCTGAAATTCTCTTTCCGAAGGATTTCAGTCAGTCCGTCTTTAATCTGGTTTTTAGAGGCCATACCGACAATGCCGTAACAGTCAACCGCCGCGCCTCCTGCAACCATCGCGATGACTTCATTAGATATATCAATCTGTCCGTACTTCGTTCTTAATTCAATGGACACACTAGTTCCTCCTTCGAATGCATAGAGTTACAGCTATTCTACTATATGGTTTCCATTATGAAAAGACCAGGCAATAATCGCTGGCCGTACCTCTACATATACTATAGCGCTGCTGTTTCCGCAAGATGTCAAGTGAATTTTCTTGAAAGATGATGAAACAATAGTTGCAAACGTTTTTTAGCTGTGGTAAATTATTTAAAGTATCCATATCGAAAGCATCTAAGATTATATGAATGTTAAAAAGTAGATGTTTTGTGCAAGTGAGGAGGGAAACAAATGGCACGTAAATGCGTTATCACAGGTAAAAAAACAACAGCTGGGAATAACCGTTCTCACGCAATGAACGCTTCTAAGCGCACTTGGGGCGCGAATCTTCAAAAGGTTCGTATCCTTGTGAACGGAAAACCTAAAAAAGTATATGTATCTGCTCGAGCTTTGAAATCCGGTAAAGTTGAGCGTGTATAACAAAATGAACGCCTGCCCCGATATGTGGCAGGCGTTTTTATGTGGTGAAAGAGGGCTTTGAACCCCTGGGCATTAATCTTTTCTAAATGAGCCCAGCATCGCCCGGACAATTCCTCCTAAAAACTTCGGCAATTTAATGGTGTAAAATTTCATTTTTGTCCCCTCCTATAACGTCCCGTAACCGCCTTGTTCATTGTTTTTAGCAATTGAATGAAAGCACATGCTTAATCCGTGCTTCTTATCATTATTAATATGCCTTTTGCAAACGAAAAAGTACCTCGTGAATGAATGAGTTCGTTACTAATACATAGTGTTGAACCGAGCGTAATATGACAATTATTTAGAGGATATTTAAAACCGGTCAGGGTCAGCTCATGTATGTCTTCGGAAAACGGTATGAAGGAGATATATCGCTTATTTTCATCCTTCTCAATATCATATTCACCAGGAGGGAACATTTGAATATGATTTTGTTTGTCTATCAGCCTAATTTTTATGTTCGTTTTTACACCTCTATACAGTAGCTGAATGTTTCCTAAAAAATGATCAGCTCTGCCGCCTGTAATGCCGAAAATCTGAATAATATCCGGCTGCTTTTCCAGCGCCCAATCAAGGGCGAGGTCTAAATCTGTTTGATCTTTTTCTGCTTGATACACATGAAGGGCGGGAGCGGCTTTTTCTATTCGCCGGCGTTCTTGCTCCGTTATGCTGTCAAAATCTCCGAAGGCTTCAACAGGAATGATCCCGGCATCTAAGAGAGTGACGGTGCCTTTGTCAACACCGATCCAAAGCGTGTGTTCATCCGTATAGCCGGTTAGATCGGGAATGAGATTTTTCGGGCCTCCCGCAACGATATTAATTGTTTTCATCTCTGATTCCTTTCTCTGCATACAGGAAAAAGAGCTTAGGCTATTGTATGCCCAGCTCTTTTCTAAAGCTGCTTATTTACTTCCTCTGATTTCAGAAATTGCTTTTTTGCGGTCAGACTGGCCATAAACAGCTGAACCGGCAACGAGTAAATTTGCGCCCGCTTCAATGACGAGCGGAGCGGTTTCTTTGTTGACGCCGCCGTCTACTTCAATGAACAGATCTTTTTTTCCTTTATCATCCGCCATTCGCTTAACCTCTTTTATTTTAGGAAGGACTGAATGAATAAATTTCTGCCCGCCGAAGCCCGGGTTCACCGTCATTAAAAGAACAAGATCAAGATCGTCGAAAACATGCTCGATGACTTGAACAGGAGTATGCGGGTTTAGAACTACTCCGGCCTTCACTCCTTGCTCTTTAATGAGCTGGATGGTACGGTGCAGGTGCGGACATGCCTCAGCATGCACAGACAGGATATCTGCGCCTGCTTTCGCAAAAGCCGGGATATAACGATCCGGCTCTTCTATCATTAAATGGACATCAAGCGGCAGATCCGTTACCGGACGGACTGCTTCTACAATCAGCGGACCGATTGTGATATTCGGGACAAAATGGCCGTCCATAACATCAATATGAATACAATCGGCTCCGCCTTTTTCTACATCTTTAATCTCATTGCCTAAAGCGGCAAAATCAGCGGAAAGAATAGATGGTGCAACCTTTATCATTATGCTAATACCTCGGCTTTCTGTCTTTAATCTCCGTCATAAATTCAACATAATGGTCATAGCGATACTGCTTTAATTCTCCGTCTTCAACAGCTTGTTTCACCGCGCATTTCGGCTCTTTCAGATGTAAACAGCCTCTAAATTTGCATGAAGAGCTTTTTTCTCTGATATCAGGGAAGGTATAGCCCAGCTCTTCTTCCTCAATGTCTGTAAATTCAAGCGAGCTGAATCCCGGTGTATCTGCAACCAAACCTCCGGACGTATGAATCAGCTCCACGTGGCGGGTTGTGTGTTTCCCGCGGCCCAAATGCTCAGAAATCTCGTTTGTTCTTAATCCAAGCTCCGGACTGATCGCGTTGAGAAGCGAGGATTTCCCAACACCGGACTGACCGGCAAATACCGTTGTTTTATCCTGAAAATGCGGGATGATGTCCGCTAAACTGTCTTGGTCCTTAGAGGAGGTAAGGTATACGTCATAACCAATATTCCGATAGTCCTCTGCATAGGCTTGTATCGTATCTTCTGTATCTTGATCTTCAATCAGATCCATTTTAGTAATGCATATAATCGGCTGAATATCATTGGCCTCAACGAGAACCAGGAAGCGGTCGAGCAATGCCGTGCTGAAAGAAGGCTGAACCGCTGAGAAAACAAGGACCGCTTGATCAACGTTGCAAATTGGCGGTCTGATAAGCTCGTTGGTTCTTTCTTTAATTTCCATTAGATATCCTTCTTTGTCATTTTCAGCCTGGTACACAACGTAATCACCGACAAGAGGGGTAATTTTGTTTTTTCTGAAAATGCCTCTTCCTCTGCATTGTATTACTTTATCTGAATCCTCTGATTCATCCAGTACATAGTAAAAGCCGCTTAGCGCCTTAATAATTTTGCCCTCAGGCATATTTTCCCTCCTTGTTATTCATCTTTCGGATACTCAATGGTTTTGTAGCTGACAACTTTATTGTTTACCATTACTTGATAGTACCCTTTTTGGCCGGGTTCAATCTTTAGTTCGATCGTTCGTTCAGTCGGCTCTTTTATCTTAAATTCTTCGTAAGTGTCAGAGATGCTGTGATCCGCATCGTCAACCGCGATTTGCACTTGAAGCTCGTCCCCTTCATTTTCTGGTTCGTAGGGGATCTTGACCTTTTCTTTCACTGTTTTCGCAGGTTTTTTCTCTGGTCCGAGAGAGAATGTCACTTCAACTTCGTTTCCCGGCTTTACTGCCGTACCTGCTGCTGGTTTTTGTTTGACAACCTGTCCTTCTGGAACATCATCTGAGTATGCTTCTTTTTCTACAAGCTTCAATCCGTTGTCTTCCAGATATCCAGACGCTGCTTCTTTACTGTAGGTTTTCAAGTCTCTAAGCGTAATGTCTTCGGGTCCGATACTGACTGTAAGTTTGACTTGATCTTCACTCGGGACCAGCTCAGTCCCTGCTGAAGGATTTTGGTCAATGACAGTGCCCGCATTTTTCTCGTCATTCACTTCATTTACTGTTACATGATTAAACCCTTGGTCCTTCAACGCTTTTTTTGCTTGGTCGACCGTTTGGCCTGTCACATCACCGATCTCCGTTTTTGCTTTTCCGGTGCTCTTATAAAGGGTGACCGTGGCACCTTCTTTGACTGTGGTATCCGCTTTAGGATCCGTTTTTACCATCAGGCCCTCTTCAATTTTTTCATCTGAGATTTCCAACACCTCGGAATCAACCTGTAAACCTTCTTTTTCCAAGAGGCCTGCGGCTTTTTCGTATTCCATTCCGGAGACATCAGGTATTTTGACATCCTTAGGCATGAAAAGCGACGGAAAAACAGTGACAGCAAGAATTCCAGCTGTGATAAAAACGAGGCATATCGTGAGCAAAACCCACGGCCACTTTTTTCTTTTGCCGTTCTTCTTTGTTTTGTTTTCTTGTGCGGTTGTCACTTCTGCTTCTTTTTCGCCAGCAGCTTTAGCGAGTTCTTCATCTTTAATGATAGGTATCGCTTTTGTCATTTCTTCATCTTCTTGAATCGTAAATCTCTTTTCATTGAGTCTGTCGGCATCAAAAGCTGTTTTTATGTCTGCTTCCATGTCTTCAGCCGTTTCATAGCGATGAAACGGATCTTTGGCAGTTGCCTTGAGTATGATGTTTTCAACGCTTTGGGGGACCGATGGATTCCACCTTTTTGCCGAAGGAGTTTCCGCTTGAAGATGCTTCAAGGCGATGCTGACTGCTGACTCTCCATCAAACGGAATACGGCCGGTTAAAAGCTCAAATAGAACGATTCCAAGCGCATAAATATCTGATTTCTTTGTGGCTAAGCCGCCCCGGGCCTGTTCAGGTGATAAGTAATGGACCGAGCCCAGAACTGAATTGGTATGGGTGATTGTGGTCGAACTTAGTGCCGTCGCAATTCCAAAATCCGTTACTTTGATATTTCCCATATGATCAATCAAAATGTTATGCGGCTTGATGTCTCTGTGAACAATCTGGTTTTGATGGGCATGAGCGATGGCTGAGACAATTTGCTCCATGATGTTCAGCGCTTCTTTAGGGTGAAGCGGCCCATTTGCTGTTATGTATTCTTTAAGCGTCATGCCTTCAACGTATTCCATGACAATATAATAAATATCATCTTCCTCGCCCAAATCGTAAATGCTGACAATATTCGGGTGATCGAGGCTTGATGCGGATTGGGCTTCTCTGCGGAAACGTCTGATAAATTCATTGTCATTTGCATAGTCAAACCGCAGGATTTTAATTGCGACTTCACGGTCTAGAATGATATCCTCAGCTAAATACACGTTGGCCATTCCCCCGCCGCCTATAACACGGAGAATTTGGTAACGCCCGCTGATCCGCTTGCCGATTAGCACTGATCTTCACCCTCTTCAACTTGTAAAGCAAGCTCAAGCAAAACTGCTGTAATGTTGTCTTCTCCGCCATTCTGATTGGCTTTGTCCACAAGCAGGTTTACTTTTTCCTGAGGAGCTGAATCGCTTTGCAGGATGTCTTTTAACTCAGTGCCTTCCACTTTATTCGTCAGTCCGTCAGAACATAGAAGCAGTTTGTCTCCGGGTTCTATATCAAAGGAACGGGTGTCAATGCTGACTGACTGGTCTGTTCCAAGCGCCTTCGTCAACACATTTTTTCGCGGATGATGTTCAGCGTCTTCTCTGGAAATCTCTCCAGTGCGAACCAGTTCATTTACAAGCGAATGGTCTTCTGTCACTTGAACGAAATCATCGTCCTGAAGCAAATAGCATCTGCTGTCTCCGATATGGGCAACAGAAACCGTTTTCCCCGTAAAAAGTGCACATACAATCGTCGTCCCCATGCCTTGGCATTCTTCGTGGGCTTGAGCGTGATCGTATATTTTGCTGTTTACCGAAAGAATCTGTTCAATGAGCCATTTTTCACATTCCGAGGGCGCAGTTGGAATCGTCTCTGCTTCATTCCATTTCTCCCCCATGGCTTTCACAGCCATCTTGCTCGCAACATCTCCAGCAAGATGGCCGCCCATGCCATCAGCGACAACCGCTAATATAAATTCATCTTTCCCCTTGAATATCCCCGCATCATCTTCATTATGCTGGCGGATTTTTCCTGTATCTGTTTTTAAGGCTGTTAACAACCCTCATCACCTCGTCTCGTCTTGACGCTCCTTCGCGCGAAGCTGACCGCAGGCTGCGTCAATGTCATGTCCTTGCTCTCTTCGGATTGTGACATTTACTCCGCGGGATTTCAGCGTTTTTTCAAAAGCAAAAATCTGATCACGCGGTGTGCGCACATAGTCCCGTTCAGGCACGTAGTTTACCGGAATCAAGTTCACGTGGCATTTGACTCCATCCAGCAAGTCGGCAAGCTCTTCGGCGTGTTCCACCTGGTCGTTTACGCCTCCGAACAGCCCGTATTCAAAGCTGATGCGGCGTCCCGTTTTATTAATATAATATTTAACGGCTTCCATTAGATCAGGCAGTTTATATGCTCTGTTAATCGGCATCAAACGGCTTCTAATTTCTGTGTTCGGCGCGTGCAGAGAAATTGCAAAGTTAATCTGCATTTGCTGATCAGCAAATTCGTAAATTTTCGGGATGATTCCACTCGTAGAGACCGTAATATGGCGAGCACCGATATTCAGGCCCTTGTCATGGTTAATGATTTTCAAGAAAGCGAGCATTTCGTTAAAGTTATCAAAAGGTTCGCCGATTCCCATGATCACGACAGAGCTGACGCGTTCATCCGTTTCATCAAGAGCTTTTTGCACTTTGACTACTTGAGCGACAATTTCCCCTGCTTCAAGGTTTCGTTTTAAGCCTCCAAGCGTTGACGCGCAGAATGTGCAGCCAATACGGCAGCCGACTTGTGTCGTTACACATACAGAATTGCCATACTCGTGTCTCATTAAAACGGTTTCGATGGTATAACCGTCATGAAGCTCAAACAAAAACTTCATCGTACCGTCTTGAGAAGTTTGTTTAACAGCCGTTTTCAGCGTTGTTAACACAAAGTGAGTGTTTAATTTCTCACGCAGATCCTTTGAGAGGTTTGTCATTTCTTCAAAAGAAGATACGCGTTTTTCATATAGCCATTCAAAGATCTGAGCCGCACGGAACGGTTTCTCTCCGTTGTCTGTCAGCCATTGTTTAATTTCATCTAATTCAAAAGAATAAATCGACGGACGATCTGTCCGCAATTCTTTTCTTACTTTTGTTTTATTAAGTTCTGCCATTGCTTATCCCTTCTTTCTCATGCTGCAAATAAAGAAACCATCTGTTCCGAAATAATGAGGAAGGATTTGAAGCCTTCCATCCCGAACAAAGGGTCTCACCTTTTCAGGCAGCCGCTTTTCAAGAGACAAATCGGGTTCAAAATCAGGATGTTCTTGTATAAACGCATGTATTACTTCATCATTTTCTGTCCGGTCCATTGTACACGTACTGTAGACAAGAGTGCCACCTTTTTTTACTAATGGTGCGATTTCCCTCAAGATCGACAGCTGGATTTCAGCTAGACGGGCGCTGTCGTCAGGCTTTTTCGTGTATTTCATGTCCGGCTTTCTTCTGATAACACCGAAACCTGAGCACGGGGCATCGACCAATATTCGGTCAAACTGTTCGTTTTCAAACGTTTCCCCCGCTTTTCTAGCATCCATTGTTTCCGCATGAATGATTGTCAGGCCAAGCCGGTCTGCCGCTTCTTTGATCAGCTTCACTTTATGTTTGTGAAGATCAAGCGACGTAACGCTCCCCTTGTTCTTCATTAATTCTGCGATATGAGCCGACTTTCCGCCAGGCGCCGCACACGCGTCAAGCACTGTTTCATCAGGCTTAGGATCAAGGGCGCGGGCGACGAGCATGGAGCTCTCATCCTGGATGGAAACTTCACCGTTTTGGAAGAAATGAGTTCCAGCAATTGTTCCCTTTAAGAGCTTCACAGCATCTTCAGCGAGGTCGCCTTTTTCAACTTCGATTCCCTCAGCAGCCATTTGGTCAAGCAGCTTAGCTCTGTCTGCTTTCATTTGATTGACACGCAGCGTCTGCTTCGGCGGAATGAGATGGATGCGGCAAATCTTCTCCGCAGCTTCAAATCCATACGCGTCCGCCCACTCTTTCACAAGCCATTCCGGATGGCTTGTTTCTGTCGCCAGCCGGCGTACAGGATCTTCGATCGCGTCAAAGGATGGAACACCTTCGCGCTGAATAGAACGGAGCACGCCGTTGACAAATGAAGCAATGCCTTTATGTCCGCGGATTTTAGCAATCTCAACCGCTTCATGGATGGCTGCCCTGTCTGGAATCTTCTCTAAATACTCCATTTGATATAAGGATAGGCGAAGAAGCTGAATCACCCACGGCTTTACCTTTTGAGGCTTATTGATAAACGGTTTAAGCATATAATCAAGCGCGATCTTATTTTGTAATGTACCATAGACAAGTTCAGTCAAAAGCCCTCTGTCCTGATCACTCAGTTCATTTGATTTAATGACCGATTTCAGCAGCAGGTTGCTGTATGCCTGGTTTTGTTCTAATTTGATCAGCGCCTCAAGGGCGATGTCACGAACACTAGTTTTTTTCATTGTTTACTCCTAACACATCACCGGCTTCAACATGAGCGCCTCGCACAAAGTCTTCGCCTTTCATTCGTTTTTTGCCTGCCGGCTGGAGTTCGGTTAATAACAGAGCCGTATCGTTACCTGTGGCAACGATAATCCCTTCCTTTTCAACCGCAACGACTGTGCCTGGCTCAGCTTTGGTTGGTGCGGGTGTTTTTTTCGATTCCCACACTTTCAAGTTTTGTCCATTAAGCGTCGTATAGGCAACAGGCCAAGGATTTAAGCCGCGGACCTGGTTGTAAAGCTCTTCGCCCGTTCTGGACCAGTCGAGCAGCTCTTGCTCTCTTTTAATGTTAGGCGCGTATGTCGCTTTCTCTTCATCCTGCTTTTCAGGTGAAATGCTGCCGGCAATAACGTTTGGAACCGTTTCAGACAATAGCTTCGCGCCAGCAACGCTTAATTTATCGTGCAGTGTTCCGACATTGTCGGTTTCTTCAATGTCCACTTCCACTTTTGAGATCATGTCCCCGGCATCCAATTTTTCTACCATATACATAATGGTAACCCCGGTTTTTTTCTTTCCCTGCAGAATGGAATAATGGATCGGAGCACCGCCGCGCAGTTCCGGCAAAAGGGAAGCGTGAACGTTAATGCAGCCGTATTTTGGACTGTCGAGAAGCTCTTTAGGCAAAATTTGTCCGAATGCCGCCGTTACAATCAGGTCAGGCTTTAATGCAAGCACTTTCTCAATTTCTTCTGTCAATCTGACTTTTTCCGGCTGAAGAACCGGGATGCCGTGACGCAATGCCTCTTCCTTGACCGGAGGAGGTGTCATGACTTTTTTTCTGCCCTTCGGACGGTCCGGCTGTGTGACGACCCCCACTACTTCATATCCGTCCTCAATCAGGGTTCTTAAAACAGGAACTGAAAAATCTGGCGTTCCCATAAATACGATTCTCGTCATCAAATCATCCTTCCATATCCGCTAGTTCATCTTCTGTATAGTATTTACTTATTTTAGATGTAAACAACACACCGTCTAAGTGGTCCATTTCATGCTGCACGGCTCTTGCTAAAAAGCCTCGCGCTTCCAGAATGAACGGTTTTCCCTGACGGTTAAACGCACGCACTTTGACATAATCGGCACGTGTGACATCACCATAGACGCCAGGAAAGCTCAAGCATCCTTCAATTCCGGTTTGCTCGCCGCTTTTTTCTAAAATTTCAGGATTAACGAGATCAATTCTCCCTCTGTCATCCCCGATGTCTACAACGGCCGCTCTTTTTAAAATGCCGATTTGCGGCGCTGCCAGTCCGACACCATCCATTTCAAGCATGGTGTCGTACATATCATCAAGCAGTTTTTTTAGCTTTTTATCAAAAACAGTCACGGTTTCCGCAGGTGTTTCCAAAACCTCCGCAGGATGTGTGACGACCTTTTTTACTGCCAATTTGTTACCCTCCAAGACGTGAGATCTTACATCATCATATAAGGATTCATATCAATTGAAATCATTACATGTTTTTGTTCAATTTCGCGTTTATAATGTTCCAGTATCTTCTTCAATAAAGCGGATAACTGGTTTTCCTGTTTGTATTTTATCACGCATTGATAGCGATATCTATCTTTGATCCTGGCTATCGGCGACGCGCTTGGTCCGAGAATTTTCGTGTCATCTCCGCAGTTTGCTTTCAAAAAATGAGCGATTTTTTCAGCTGTAACCGCTGCTTTCGCCACTTCCTCATGAGAAACAGTCACAAGAGCCAAATAGTAGTATGGCGGATAGGATTGCTCTCTCCTGTGCGCCATTTCATGCTGATAGAACGTTTCATAATCGTGTGTTTTCGTCAGCTGGATACTGTAATGAGACGGTGTATACGTTTGAATGATGACATGGCCGGGCTTTTCATGCCTGCCTGCCCGGCCGCTGACTTGCGTTAACAGCTGAAATGTTTTTTCAGCCGATCTGAAATCAGGAATATGAAGTGTTGTATCAGCACTTAACACTCCGACAAGCGTGACATTCGGAAAATCAAGCCCTTTCGCGATCATTTGCGTTCCGAGAAGAATATCCGCTTTTCCTTCTCCGAAAGCTGACAGTAATTTTTCATGGGCGCCTTTCCGTGATGTCGTGTCAACATCCATCCGAATCACTCTCGCACTTGGCAGCACTTTTGTCAGCTCTTCCTCCACTCGCTGTGTTCCCGTTCCGAAAAAGCGGATATGCTCGCTTGCGCATTCAGGACAAGTGTGCGGAACAGGCTCTTCATGTCCGCAATAATGGCATTTCAGCCTTTGGCCGTAACGATGATACGTCATGGAAATGTCGCAGTGCGGGCATTGCGGGACATAGCCGCAATCCCTGCACATCACAAAGGAAGAATAGCCCCTCTTATTTAAAAACAGCACCGCCTGCTCACCCTTGGCAATCGTTTCTTCAAGCTTTTCCATCAATTCAACTGAAAACATCGAACGATTGCCGTTTCTAAGCTCCTCTCTCATATCGACAAGCGAAACCTCAGGCATCACCCGGTGGTTAACACGGTGCTTCAGTGAAAGAAGCTCGTATACGCCCTTTTGCGCTCTTGCATATGACTCTAATGTCGGCGTAGCACTCCCTAATACAACCGGGCAGCTGTGATGCTCAGCCCGCTTGATTGCCACCTCTTTCGCATGATAGCGCGGCATTTCTTCCTGTTTATAGGAAGACTCGTGCTCTTCATCGATGATTATCATTCCGAGATTTTCAAACGGAGCAAAAATCGCGGATCTGGCACCGACGACAAGCCGTACTTCCTTCCGGTGGATTTTACGCCACTCGTCATATTTTTCTCCTGTGGATAAACCGCTGTGCATGACTGCCACCTGGGAGCCGAAGCGGCCCTTGAAGCGGTTGACCATTTGCGGCGTCAGCGATATTTCCGGTACGAGGACGATGGCTTCTTTTCCTTTCGCCAGTACTTTTTCAATTGATTGCAGATAAATTTCCGTTTTTCCGCTTCCTGTCACGCCGTGAAGGAGGAACACTTTATGCTCATCGCTGTCCAATGTCTCGCGTATGGGCTCGAAGGCAGCCCTCTGTTCGTCTGTCAGCGGCAGGGGCTCTGTTTTTTTGAACATTTTGTCCTGATAGGGATCTCTGTAAACCTCTTCATAGCTTTCCTTCAAAAGCCCTTTTTGGATAAGGGTTTTAATGGTTGCAGAGCTCGTATCCGTTTTTTTGCACAATTCCGCCGCAGGAATTTTCACACCTTCCGGCTCAGAGATGAGAAAGTGAAGAATCGCCTGCTGTTTTGCTGCTTGGCGGGACAATCCCTCAGCCTGCTTAGCAAGCTCTTCTTTACTCGCATTTGCCTGAATATGCCTGACCATTTTTTTATTGGTTTTTTGCGCGACTTTATACGCCACGTCAATGGCCCCTTTTTGAACATGCCTTTGAATCAGTTTCAGCGTATCATGATCGGGTATATCTGAATACAGCAGCGTCTTTGTTTCAGAAAACAGCCGTTCCACTTGCGGCGGAAGATCGGCGCCGTGTGCAATTTTTAATTCTTTTTCATATTTCGCCTTTAAGGCGGCAGGCAGCATTGCTTGAAGCGCCGTTATTTTAAAAGACAGCGTTTTGTCTGACAGCCATGATGACAGATCCATAAGCTCCTCTGTCAGAACAGGTGTAAGATCTAATAAATCCTCTACTTCCTTGACAGATTTTCCCGATAGGTCAGATGCTTCTTTGACTGCTGTCACAAACCCTTGAATCTTACGGGGGCCAAACGGAACAATGACCCGCATCCCCGTTTTGATCATGCCCTTCAGATGGTCTGGGATTTTATAATCAAAAGGCCTGTCTATATTTTTGGTGCTGACATCAACGATGACTTCTGCAAAATTCATGAGCGCTCTCCGGTTTGTTTTGAGAGGGCTGCGATCTCCTGAAGGATTTCAAAAGAAACATCGAGCTTAGACATAATCGGGAGTTCGCGTTTATGCCCGTCTTTGAAAAAGATTGTCACGATATTCGTATCAGCACCAAAACCGGCCCCATTTGCTTTCACATCATTTGCCACAATCAAATCAAGGTTTTTAGCGGCGAGCTTTTTACGTGCATAGTGTTCAATGTCTTGTGTTTCGGCGGCAAATCCGACCAAAATCTGCTCTTTCTTTTTCTCGCCCAATTCTTTCAAAATATCGACTGTTCTTTTCAGTTCTAAGGTCATGCCGCCGTCTTGTTTTTTCATTTTATGGTCAAATACTGTTTTCGGCGTAAAATCGGCTACCGCAGCTGTTTTAATGACTATATCGCTTGCGTCATACACAGAGAGTACAGCTTCGCGCATATCCGCAGCCGATTGAACAGGGATAAACTCAGCAAGGCCTTTAGGCTGATCAAGTGAAACAGGCCCAGAAATTAAGGTTACCCGTGCGCCGAGCTGAACAGCAGCCTCCGCTAGTGCGTAGCCCATTTTGCCCGTCGATTTATTGGTAAAAAACCGGACAGGATCAATCGCTTCCCGCGTTGGACCGGCTGTAATGACCACATGCTTGCCTTCTAAAGGAGCGGATGTTTCTTCAGCAAAATGTTTTTCGGCCAGCTTTACGATGTTTTCCGGCTCTTCCAATCTGCCTTTTCCTACGTAACCGCATGCTAAATAGCCCTCACTTGGCTCAATAAAACGATAACCGTCCTGATAAAGAACAGAAATGTTTCGTTTGACTGCCGGGTGGTCATACATATGAACGTTCATCGCCGGCGCAATCCAAACGGGAGCCGTTGCTGCCAACAATGTTGTCGTCAGCATATCATCAGCGATGCCGTTTGCCAGTTTTCCAATCACATTAGCCGTAGCCGGCGCTACGATAATCAAGTCGGCCCAGTCAGCGGCATCAATATGAGAAATGACGCTTGGATTTTGTTCTTTAAATGTATCTGTATAGACTTCGTGGCGGCTCAATGCCTGAAATGTCAGCGGTGAAACGAATCGGCAAGCGGATTCAGTCATAATCACTTTGACATTTGCTCCTGCCTGAACCAGCTTGCTCGTTAACGCACAGGCTTTATAAACAGCGATGCCTCCGCTCACGCAAAGTAACACATTTCGATTGTTTAGCAATGAATTCTCCCCCTCTGCACTTTACAAAACCGCACGGAAAAAAATAACAACCTACATGTGATATAGGTTGCTACTTGTGCTACTATTCGCGGTCTTCCTTTTCAAACGAAAGCAGGCCTGCATCAATTTCTTCTAAAGCTTTGCCTACATATTTGTGTGAAATCGTATGTTCAATCATTTGGTCTTTTTTGATTTGCATTTCACGTGCGCGTCTCGCAGAAACAGTCACCAGCGTATATTTTGAATCTAATTTATTCATTAAAGAATCAATTGACGGATCTAACATTGATTATTCAACCTCCAGCATTTTCTTATATCTTGGTGCAACGCGTTCACGCTTCAAATGTTCAGCAAGAACGATTGCTTTGATTTTATCGCAAGCCGTTTCGACATTATCGTTTTCAACGACATAGTCATAAGCATCCATCATTTCTATCTCAGCTTTTGCGGCTTTCATTCGATTTTCAATCAGAGCGTCTGTTTCTGTGCCTCGTGTCACGATTCTGTTTTTCAGTTCAGAAAGGCTTGGAGGCGCAAGGAAAATAAATAGGCCTTCCGGGAAAGCATTTCTCACTTGAAGAGCCCCTTGAACTTCAATTTCTAAAAAGACGTCTTTTCCATCTTGAAGCGTCTGTTCAACATAATCGACTGGCGTGCCGTAATAATTGCCGACATACTCTGCCCATTCAAGCAGCTTGTTGTCCGCAATCATTTGCTCGAATTCGTCTCTTGTTTTGAAAAAATAATCGACTCCGTTCACTTCGCCCTCTCTTGGACTTCTTGTGGTTACTGAAATCGAATATTCAAATTTTGTGTCTTCCTGCGAAAAGATCGCTTGTCGAACCGTTCCTTTACCAACTCCTGAGGGACCTGAGAGAACGATTAATAACCCTCTTTCTTTCATGCGGCAATTACCCCTGCCCTTCATCCATAATTTCTTCTTTAACAGAAAGTCTGTGTGCAACTGTCTCAGGCTGGACGGCAGATAAGATAATGTGATCACTATCCATGACGACAACTGCACGGGTTCTTCGTCCGTATGTAGCGTCAATTAGCATTCCGCGGTCTCTTGCATCCTGAATCATCCGTTTGATTGGCGCAGACTCCGGGCTGACAATCGAAATCATCCGATTGGCGGAGATGATATTGCCAAATCCGATATTAATCAGTTTAATCGTCATCTTCTACGTTCCCCCTGTAAAATAGACGTCTCTAGTTTAGCCTAGTAAGACCGTCTGTAAACAATACGCACAGTCACTATTCTATATTTTGCACTTGTTCTTTTATTTTTTCAATAGAACTTTTCATTTCAACGACAAGCTTTGTGATCTGATGATCATTTGCTTTTGAGCCAATCGTATTTGCTTCCCGATTGAGCTCCTGAACAAGAAAGTCGAGTTTGCGCCCGACAGCTCCGCCACTAGCTAATATATCACGAAACTGGGCGAAGTGGCTCTTCAGCCTTGTAATCTCTTCAGTGATATCAGAGCGGTCTGCAAAAATAGCGCATTCTGTTACAAGCCGGCTCTCGTCTAATACGTCTTCAGTCCATTCTTTGATTCTGGCGTACAGCCGTTCCCGGTAACGAGATACGACATCTGCAGCCAGCAATTCAGTTTCTCTCACCAGCTCTTCAAGCTGATCAATATGCATCAGGCAGTCTTTCGCTAAGAGCAGCCCCTCTTTTTCACGCATTTCACAGAGACCTTTTACCGCTTCTTCTGCAGCATCGATGATCAACGCCTCCAGCTTGTCATTTTGCGTCTGTTCTTCATGAACCTGGACGACATGATCAAGCTTAAAGAAATCCATTACATCGGGCTCTGCAGACAATTGATACCGCTTTTTCATATCTCTCGCGGCTGCGACAAACTCATCGAGCAGCGGCCAATCAATTTCAAGCCTTTTCTCAACAAGCATATCGCTGTCAACGGATACGAAAAGCTCAATTCTTCCGCGCTGAATATGCTGCAGAATGGTCTGTTTCAGCTTATCTTCAAAATATAGCAAAGGCCTTGGCAAACGAGCGTTCACTTCTTTAAATCTGTAGTTCACAGATTTAAGTTCAACGCTTACAGAGAGATCGTCTTGTGTTTTGCTTGCACTGCCGAAGCCTGTCATACTTCGTATCATTTTAAAACACCCAATTCTTCCCTGTTCTCATAATAAAAGGGCAATAGACACGCTATTACCCCTAAGATTATATCATATGAATTTATTTTTTTCTTGTTAAAAGTGACCCCGCCAGCAAAAAAGTAGGGATGGCGGACATACCGATGACGAGCATCCAGTCCCCCGGCGTGATGGCT
Organism: Bacillus sp. PS95; assembly: GCF_037963565.1. NCBI lineage: Bacteria > Bacillati > Bacillota > Bacilli > Caryophanales > Bacillaceae > Bacillus > Bacillus sp. PS95. Next base: position 1,669,630 of record NZ_CP150160.1, on the reverse strand, counting down.
ACAGTATGGAAAATCGGCTGAAGCGGCGGATAGTAGATTACTACAAGCATCAGCAAAATGGATGACAATACCGCGCCGATTAAATACAGGTTTTGAAACGGATTTCTAGAGAAAACAGAAGTTTCGCTGCGGCAGTCAAACACGTGAATAAGCTGAGCGAGCACCAATGTGGCAAACGCGATCGTCTGGGCATAAGCTAAGTTTTCCGGATTGCGGTGGTACACAATGATAAACGCTAAAATAGTGGCAACTCCGATTAAAAATCCTCTGGAAACGACCTTCCATCCTAGCTTGCGGGCAAATACCCCTTCTTTCGGATGACGGGGCTTGCGCTTCATGACGTCTCCTTCCGGCTGATCCATGCCGAGCGCCATTGCCGGCAATCCGTCCGTCACCAAGTTGACCCACAAAATCTGAATCGGAACGAGTGGTAAAGGAAGGGCGAGCAGCATCGCAAACAGCATGACAAGGATTTCTCCGACGTTAGACGCCAGCAGGTATCTGATAAACTTCCTGATATTTTCGTAGATGTTCCTGCCTTCTTTTATCGCCGATTTAATCGTCGCAAAATTATCATCCACGAGAACAAGAGATGATGCTTCTTTGGCCACATCTGTCCCGGTAATGCCCATAGAGACGCCGATATCAGCTTGTTTAATGGCAGGAGCATCATTGACGCCGTCTCCCGTCATCGCCACAATATGCCCGTTCTCCTGATAGGCTTTTACGATTTTTAGTTTATGTTCAGGGGAAACGCGGGCAAATACATACACATCCTCCACCACATGAGAAAGCTCTTCTTCAGAAAGTTCATTCAGCATCTTGCCGTCCATGATTTTGCCGCTTTTCGGAAGGAGGCGCAAGTCTTTCGCTATCGCTTTAGCGGTTTCTACATGATCACCTGTAATCATAACGGTCTTAATTCCTGCTTCACGGCATTCTTTTATCGCCTGTCTGACTTCCGGCCGCGGGGGATCAATGATACCTGAAAGGCCAAGCATGGTCAGATCTTTTTCCGCCTGCTCCATTGACGGTGTTTCGCCTGCTTTTATCGGCCTGTAGGCGACCGCTATCGTTCTGAGCGCCTGTGATGCCAAATGTCTTAATACCGACTCTGTTTCTGCTTTTCTTTCATTTGAAAAAAGAGCCGCTGAGCCATCATAATAAATACGGGAAGATCGCTGCATCAGTACATCCGGTGCACCTTTTGTAATGATATAGCGCTTTCTGTCTTGATCCTCTACGATGACAGTCATCATTTTCCGTGCAGAATCAAACGGAAATTCTTCGACCACCCGGTAGTTTGATTCAACAAACTCCTTTGAAAAACCGCCTTTTCTTGCCGCGGTGAGCAACGCTCCCTCTGTCGGATCTCCGTCAAGCACATATTCGCCGTCTCTTTTCTCGATATTGGAGTTGTTACAAAGCGCTCCGAACAGAAGCATCTGCTGAAGCGGCTTATGTTCATTGACACTGATCTCTTTTTCGTTTAGTGTGAAGCTTCCTTTCGGTTCATAGCCGGCCCCTGCCACTCTCCATGTTTTCCCCCCGGACCAGACATGTGTCACCGTCATTTTGTTTTGGGTCATTGTCCCTGTTTTATCTGAACAAATGATAGACGCACACCCAAGCGTTTCAACAGCAGGAAGCTTTCTAACAATGGATTTTTGTTTAATCATCCTCTGTACACCAAGCGAAAGCGCCACTGTCACAATCGCCGGCAGCCCCTCCGGAATAGCGGCTACCGCTAACGAGACACCTGCTAAAAACATACTGTACAGATCATGACCCTGAATAACACCGACAGCAACGACAAGTACGGTCAGAAGCAATGCAACAACAATCAAAATCTTCCCGAGCTGCTCCAGTCTTCTTTGCAGCGGGGTTGACAATGTCCCTGCCGATTCAAGCATGTCGGCAATTTTCCCCATAGCCGTATTCATTCCTGTCCCGACGACAACCCCGACACCGCTGCCGCGGGTCACAATCGTACCCATAAATGCCATATTGGTAATATCGCCAAGTGAAACATCCGGTTTTTTCAATTTATCAGCATGCTTCACAACCGGGATTGATTCCCCGGTCAGCGCTGATTCTTCTATTTCAAGGCTTCTCGCTTCAACAATTCGAACGTCTGCGCCAATCCTGTCTCCGCTCGTAAATTTCACAATATCACCCGGCACAAGTTCCTTAGAAGGAATCTTTGTCCAGCTTCCTTCCCTGAGTGCCATGACGTGCGGTGTTGAAAGCTCTTTTAAAGCCTGAAGAGATTGCTCAGCACGCCTTTCTTGAAAGAAACCAAGTATGCCATTCACAAACACAATCGCAATAATCGCAACCGCATCTACATATTCACCAAGAAATCCTGAGATTAACGTTGCCGCCAGAAGCACAAGCACCATAAAATCTTTGAACTGCGCGAAAAACAAGAGAAGCGCTGAAGTTTTTTTCCCTTCTTGCAGCTCGTTTGGTCCATGCTTGTCAAGGCGTTTTTTTACCTCTTTTTCTGTTAATCCTTGTTTCATGGACGTATTGGTTGCCTCTAGTAAATCTGTTTGTCCCATTTCATGAAACTTCATTCCGCTCGTCCACTCCCCTGCTCTCTTATAGAGATATCACTCTATAAGCATGCTTATTCTGACTCGTCCCATTTCATGCTATAATTATCGAATGCAGGAAGAATGAGAGGGTGTATTGCATATGTCGTTTGATGGCATGTTTACATACGGAATGACACACGAACTTAACGAGAAAATAATGGGCGGACGAATTACAAAAGTCCATCAGCCATATAAGCACGATGTGATTTTCCACATCCGTGCCAAGGGAAAAAACCAAAAACTATTATTATCGGCACATCCGAGCTATTCACGGGTGCATATCACGGCACAAGCTTATGAAAATCCAAGCGAACCGCCAATGTTTTGCATGTTGCTGAGAAAGCATATCGAAGGCGGATTCATTGAGAAAATTGAACAAGCGGGCTTAGACCGCATTATGATTTTTCATATCAAAAGCCGAAACGAAATTGGCGATGAAACCGTACGAAAGCTTTATGTAGAAATTATGGGCCGTCACAGCAATATCATTTTGACTGACGCAGCAGAAAATGTGATCATCGACGGACTTAAGCATTTATCACCGTCAATGAACAGCTACCGTACAGTACTGCCCGGCCAAGATTATAAGCTTCCGCCTGCTCAGGACAAAATATCGCCTCTTGAGGCGTCAGAAGATGATATTTTGCGTCACCTCAGCTTTCAAGAAGGAAGGCTTGATAAACAAATTGTCGACCACTTTTCAGGCGTGTCTCCGCTTTTCGCCAAAGAAGCGGTTCACAGAGCAGGCCTTGCCAACAAAGTCACACTGCCAAAAGCGTTGCTGGCACTGTTTGCCGAAGTGAAAGAGCACCGTTTCATTCCCAACATTACGACTGTAAACGGAAAGGAATATTTTTATTTACTGGAGCTGACTCATCTAAAGGGCGAAGCGCGCCGTTTTGATTCATTAAGCGAACTGCTCGACCGTTTTTATTTCGGAAAAGCTGAACGAGACCGGGTCAAGCAACAGGCTCAGGATCTTGAGCGTTTTGTTGTGAACGAACGGAAGAAGAATGCCAACAAAATCAAAAAATTAGAGAAAACCCTGGAGTATTCGGAAAACGCGAAGGAATTTCAGCTTTACGGAGAGCTTTTAACCGCTAATTTATATATGCTGAAAAAAGGTGATAAACAGGCCGAGGTCATCAACTATTATGATGAAGAAAGCCCGACAATCACGATTCCTTTAAACCCGAACAAAACGCCTTCTGAAAACGCACAGGCCTATTTCACGAAGTATCAGAAAGCGAAAAATTCGGTCGCGGTTGTCGAGGAGCAAATCAGGCTGGCACAGGAAGAGATCGAATATTTTGATCAGCTGATTCAGCAGCTTTCGTCCGCTTCTCCCCGGGATATCAGCGAAATCAGGGAAGAGCTTGTAGAGGGCAAATATTTACGCCCTAAGCAGCAAAAAGGCCAGAAAAAGCAAAAACCGCACAATCCGGTGTTAGAAACATATGAATCCACCTCAGGCCTGACTATTTTAGTGGGTAAGAACAATCGCCAAAATGAATATTTAACGACCAGAGCGGCGGCCAGAGACGATATCTGGCTTCACACGAAGGACATTCCCGGCTCCCACGTTGTGATCAGAAGCAGCGAACCTGATGAGCAAACAATCATGGAAGCCGCGACAATTGCAGCTTATTTTTCAAAAGCTAAAGATTCAAGTTCAGTGCCTGTAGATTATACAAAAATCAGGCATGTCAAAAAACCAAACGGCGCGAAACCCGGTTTCGTCACTTATGACAGCCAGCATACCGTCTTTGTCACGCCTGATGCTGATACTGTCATCAAGCTCAAAAAAAGCTGAGCCGCATAAAGAAAAGCCAGAGCATTTGTATGCTCTGGCTTATTTCTTTCTTCTCACCTGATAAAGCCTGTTCACTTCAGCAACAAAATCGCCGTCAATCAGCTTATCCACGTTTTCAGCAAGCTCTTTCGTGTGCTTTGGACTGGCTCCGCTTGTAGAAACAGACACAGTGACATGCCCTCTTTTTACGATTTTCGGCATATATACATTGCCAAGCTCAGCGTCACTGACACAATTGACAAGCTGAAAAGGCGAAGCGGATTGGGCAATTTCTTTGTTCACTGCCGCATTATCCGTCGCAGCAATAATGAAGAAAGCATTGAGATAATCTTCTTTTTCAATTGTCCGTTTTTCCCATTTGATACGCCGCTCTTCTGCCATTTGCTTGATTTCCGGTTCCACATCCGGACTGACAAGCGTTATATCAGCTCCCTCAGAAATCACCGTTTTCAGCCTTCTGAGAGCGATGCTTCCGCCCCCCGCAATCACAACCTTCTTCTTTTCCAGGCTAATGTGCAGCGGAAGCATATGAACCTCCATCAAAATCAAATTGTCCCTCAGAATTTGCCGCAGTTTCTCTCACACGGTTCAAAAATGCGTTTTTCACATGAGGATGAAAACCGATATAGGAAGAGAGGTAGACGTTCGGATTATGGGCTTTTAATTTCTGAACCTCTCGTTCGATTTCATTCATCAGCATACCCGTAAAAAGCAAATATGGAACGATAAAGGTTGTTATGCCGTCATCTTTTTTAAGTTCTAAAAAAACCTCTTTGTAATTAGGGCCGCATGCTGTCAAAAAGCACGGAATGACTTCCTTGACTGGAATCATTTCCTGAAGAAGATTAGCAATACCGGTTACGTCTCTTTTGACATCTGGATCTGAACTTCCCCTTCCGATGAGTACCACTCTGGCATTTTCATATGGAACACCTATGTCTTTCATTCGGTGATATACAGCCTTGACTACTTCTTCGTCAATCCCGATCGGCTTTCCGTATGAAATGCGGACTGACGGATATCGGGATGCAACACGGGCAATTTCTTCCGGAATATCATGTTTTGCATGCGCAGCTGTTAAAAGAAGCAGAGGCACCACTGTGATATGAGTGGCGCCTTGCTTCACACATGCTTCAAATCCTGTCTCAATTGTCGGCTCCTGAAGCTCTAAAAAGCTGATTTCTTGTACTGGCACAGAGATGTGGGCCTTGCATCCTTCCAAAAAGGCTGCGGCTTCTTGCTGTGCTTTTTTGACCCGGCTGCCGTGGCCGACATATAAAATTGCTTGTTTCATTTTTACAACGCCTCGCTTAAATCTTGTTTTTTCAGTTCAGATTCAAACCATTCCAGCTTATAGTGATAATTTACAACATTTCCAATGACAATTAAACTCGGATTTGTAATGTTTTCTTTTACCACTGTTTCTGAAAGGGTGTCAACTGTACAAAAAACAGATTTTTGCTTGTCCGTTGTTCCCCAATGAATAAAGGCTGCCGGCGTAGAACCGTCCCGGCCGTTTTCAAGGAGTTTTCTTTCAATCTGCTGCACGTTTTTGATACCCATATAGATGACAAGTGTATCAATTCCTGTAGCCAGCGCTTTCCACTTTTCCTCAAAATTTTCTTCTTTTTTATAATGACCCGTTACAAAAGCGACGTTAGAGCCCGCCTCCCGATGAGTAACAGGAATCCCGGCATAAGCGGCTGCCGCGATTCCAGACGTAATGCCGGGGATGATTTCAAACGGAATTCCATTTTCAGAGAGGCATTCCGCTTCTTCCCCTCCTCTGCCGAACACAAAAGGGTCTCCGCCCTTCAGTCTGACAACCATTTTCCCTTTTTGCGCATACTTCACAAGAAATCGATTGATGGTTTCCTGCTTCATCGTATGAAAATCTGGAAGCTTCCCGCAGTAGATCAGGTCTGCTTGCTCTTTGGCATATTGTAAAATCTCTTTATTTACTAATCTGTCATATAAGATGACATCAGCTTTTTCAATGGCTTTCAGCGCTTTAATTGTCAGCAGATCAGGGTCACCAGGACCCGCTCCTACAATATATACTTTCCCCATCGTATTTCCCCCGATCTATTCGAGTTCTTCCAGAGCATTCGCTGTGATGATGTTCTCGCTTGCATTCCGGCATCTGAGAAGAACGCAGCAGATCATATTCAGCTCAATTTTTGTTTAACAAACTCGATCAGCTGATTTTTACACGCTTCACGGTCATGCTGTCCTGAATCAAGAACGAGCTCTGGAGCTTCCGGTTCTTCATAAGGAGAATCAATTCCTGTAAAGAACGGAATCTCGCCGTTTCTTGCTTTTTTGTAAAGCCCTTTCGGATCTCTTTGTTCACAAATATCAAGGTCGCATTTAATGTAGACTTCATTAAATTCGCCCGCTTCCACAAGCTCGCGAACCTGTTGCCTGTCCTCGCGGAAAGGAGAGATAAAAGCAGTAATCACAATGGTTCCCTGCTGAACAAAAAGCTTCGCCACCTCTCCGATCCGGCGGATGTTTTCTTTTCGGTCTTCATCAGAAAAACCAAGATCCTTATTTAGGCCGTGACGGATATTATCCCCGTCCAGCACAATGACTTGGTAGCCTTGCTCAAACAATTCTCTCGCAGCGGCGTTGGCAATCGTTGATTTGCCTGAGCCGCTTAACCCTGTCAGCCAGAGAATGGAGCTTTTATGCTTGTTTTTTTGCTGATACTCTTCTTTTGTGATAGAGGCTTCATGCCATACAATATCGCGATTTGTCACTGCCAGTCCTCCTTAAGATACGCCTACTTCTTCTTTTTTCTTCATCCCTTTGATTAACACTTCTACTACTTCTTTTCGACTGAATTCAGCAGGCGGCAGCACACCGTCTCTCAGCATACCTCTTACCTTAGTGCCTGATAAAATGACGTGATGCTCTCTGCCATGAGGGCATGTTTTCGCTGTTCCCATATTTCCGCATTTTTTACAGAAGAAGCTGTGCTCAAATTTCAGCGGTGTAATTCCGAGTTCTTCAGGTTTAAATGTGTCAAACAGCTCCTGTGCTTCGTATGTTCCGTAATAGTCGCCTACACCTGCATGATCACGGCCGACGATGAAATGTGTGCAGCCGTAGTTCTTTCTGACAAGCGCGTGGAAAATTGCTTCTCTCGGGCCTGCATAACGCATCGCCGCTAAAAAGACACCAAGGAAAACGCGATCTTTCGGGTAATAATGATCAAGAAGCACTTGGTAGCTTTCCATCCGTACATCAGCTGGAATGTCATCAGATTTTGTTTCACCTACTAACGGATTCAAGAACAAGCCGTCTACTGTTTCAAGAGCCGTTTTTTGAATGTATTCATGCGCTCTGTGAACAGGGTTTCTTGTTTGGAAACCGACAATGGTTTCCCAGCCTTTTTCCGCAAACTGGCGTCTCGTTTCTGACGGTTCAAATGTAAATTCAGGGAACTGTTTTGAAGCTTTTTTAATCAACGTAATCGGCCCGCCGACATATGTATTGCCGCGGCTGAACAGCTTTTTAACACCAGGATGCTCCTGTTCATCTGTTTTGTACACATTGACAGCTTCTTTTTGTTTGTCAGGCACGTACAGGTCTTCGATTTGGATAACGCCGTATGTTTCTCCTTCATACGTTAACTTTACCGTTTCACCAAGTGACAGTTCCGCTGCTTTTTGCGCATCGACCGGAAGCGTGATTGGAAGAGACCAGACAACGCCGGAAGAAAGACGCATGTTTTCGACTACAGATACGTAATCTTTTTCATTAAAGAAACCTTCAATCGGGCTGTATGCACCGATACCGATCAATTCCAAATCCGCGAAAGAAATTAAATCAAGTTCAATTTCTTTTTGAATGCCGCTCACATCATATGATTCATCTACTCTGTTTACTAATGTTCCTCCGTGTGGTGCTAAGCTCATAATATCCATCTCCTCCTAGTTAACTTATAAAATTACTCAGATTAATGATCAGATTCCCCCGCCTTGTTCGTGCACTGAGCGTCTCTCTTTACGAATGGCCTTTGTCAGGCTGACGGCACCGCCCGCCGCTAAAAGCACACTTACCATGATAAAGATCGAATAATAATCTGCTTTTAAAAACAAGGATACAAGCAGATAAGAAATCGATAAAGATAAAAACGGCGATACGATCCATACCTTCAGCATCGTTTGAACAACTTGTTTATGGAACACGTTCGGACCGTTTTTTGCCATGCCTATTCCGATAATAGACGATGACGTGACTTGCGCCAAGGGCACCGGCATCCCAAATACAGAACTGATGATCACCAGTCCCGCTCCTGTACCGGATAAGAGAATGCCTTCCCCTTTGGAGAATCTCGTAATTTTCTTCCCGTTTGTTTCTAGCACTCGCCGGCCTAATAACAGTGCGCCAAGAGCAACAAAAGCTCCTCCATACAAGGTTCCTTTTCCGACATCAAGCACATCGGCAGCTACTAACGGGCCAACAGCATTCGCCACGTTATTCATGCCGGCAGAGAATGCTTCGAAAAATCCGGCAACTAACAAAACAATGCCGAGGATTTTTTGTTTTTTAGAAGATTTTACTTCAATCTTAAAATAACGAAACAGCTTAGATACGAAATAGGTGAAGCCGAAAGCGAACAGCGGGACAAAAACCCAAAATGACACAATGATCAGAAGATTGTTCACAAACAATACTTTATAAGCCACTCCCACGCCGACAACCGCGCCGACTGTTACTTCACTTGTCGACAAAGGAATACCGAGCAGATTAGCAGTAAAGAGCGACAGGGCAGCAGCTCCAATAATGATGCAAACAATCGTCAGTGTAATCGTCTGCTCAGGAATAATGCCGGAGCTGATTGTTTTTACAACCTCGCCTCCGCCAATGACCGCCCCGGCAAAGACACCGACTGCGCATAGGATCAAAGCGTAGGTTTTCTTTTTGATGGCTCCGGAGCCGTAAGCAACCCCCATCGAAGCTGCAGCGCCGCTTGCACCAATATTCATCGCGAAAAACAAGCTAAATAAAATAGCGGCTAATTCCATTTTGCAGCTCCTTATTCATGCAGTCCGCATTCTGTTTTCGCCATACCATTCCATCTGCCTGAGCGCAAATCCTCTGCTGTAAAAGCGGGAGCAGTGCAAGGTGCACATCCAATACTTGGATATCCTTGGTCATGAAGCGGATTGTAGTCCAGTTCATTCCGGGATGTGTATCTCCAAATGTCTTTCCAAGTCCAATGGATAAGCGGGCAAACTTTTACTGACTTGAATTTTTCATCTTTGTTTAAGAAATTCGTATTGGCACGGCTTGGCCCTTGATCACGGCGCAGGCCGGAAAGCCAGGCTGGATGTCCTGAAAGCGCCTCTCTTAAAGGAACGACCTTTCTAAGATAGCAGCACTGATTCGGCTCTCTTTCCCATAGTTTGTCACCATGTTCTTCGGCTTGTTCCTCAAGGGTGAGGTCTGGTTTTTTCAGGATGATATTAAGACCCGGATAACGCTCTTTCACTCGTTCAATTGTTTCATAGGTTTCTTTAAAATGAAGTCCTGTATCAAGAAACACAATCTCTGCGTCTTTTTTCACTTTATAAATTAAGTCAATCAGAACGATTCCCTCAATTCCGAAACTGCAGGCATAAACAAGCTGATTGCCGTAATGGCCGTATGCCCATTTTAAAACTGACAGCGCTCCTTTATAAGGATCGTCTTCCGGAAATGTAATCGTTGGTTCTTCCCAATTATCGTACGTTAACATTTCTTCTTTCCTCCTTTCGGAGACAAACAAACAGTAGCTTTCTGCCGGTTGTCTTTTCCCAATTGTAATGTGATTCGCGGCTGCTGATATCACAGACAGCCTTTTTTCCTCTTAAAATAAAAAACTTTCAATCCGGCGGAAAGAAAGACAGGAACAGCATGCAGCCCTTATCTTTCAAAATGGAATTCATTTTGCTGGAAGTAGCACCTTACAAACTATGCAGGTTGCCGGGCTTCATAGGTCCAGTCCCTCAGCCGCTCTTGATAAGTTTTTAGATTTGTAGTAAATTTTAGCACAATTCTAACATAAGTCAACCCGACTTTTTTTATAGGATTAATAAAAAAACAGGCCTCACAGCCTGTTTTCAAGTACAGCAAGGCTTTGAAGCCTCTTTACATCATTTGAATTTATTTTTTATTTTTTAAACCAATCTTTTGACTCGGGATTTCGTTTCCATGTTTGCAGCTTTTTTAGATCATCTGAATGAATATTTCCGTTTTCAAGCGCGACCTCTGTGAGCGTATCATAATCAGTTAATGAGTAGTATAGCAGTTCTGCCTTTGCGAAGGCTTCCTCCGCTTTGGGAAGTCCGTACGTAAAGATTGAGACGACACCAAGCACTTCACAGCCGGCCGCTTGTAAAGCTGCACAAGCTTCAAGCACGCTGCCTCCTGTGGAAATTAAGTCTTCAATGACAACTGTTTTTTGCCCCTCTTGCACAGCTCCCTCAATCTGATTGCCTTTTCCGTGCGCCTTCGGCTTGCTCCTCACATAACACATCGGAAGATTCAAACGGTCAGCCGCTAAAGCAGCATGAGGAATACCGGCAGTTGCTGTTCCCGCAATCATTTCAGCTTCAGGAAAATGATCTTTGACAAGCTTGCTGATACCTGAAGCAACATCGTTTCTGACCTCTGGGAAAGATAGCGTAAGGCGGTTGTCACAGTAGATCGGTGATAAAATGCCGCTTGCCCATGTGAACGGCTCGTTCGGGCGTAAAAATACAGCTTGGATGTCTAATAGATGTTTTGCGATGATTTGTTTCAAGATTTGATTCCCTCCCATTCAAGTCTGACAGCCTTATAGGCTTTTACCGGGTCTTCCGCTTTTGTAATCGAGCGTCCTACTACAATCGCTGATGAACCTTTCTCTCTTGCAATGGCAGGCGTCGCCACGCGGACTTGGTCATTCGCAGCGTCCTCTGACATTCTGATCCCTGGAGTGACAGTCAGAAATGAAGGCGACACCGCTTGGTAAATGGCTTTTGCTTCATGAACAGAGCAGACCACTCCATCCAGTCCGCTTTCTTCCGCCTTTTTGCTGTAGTGCACAACCGTATCAATCAGAGACTTTTCGATCAGCAGTTCATCTTTCATTATTTGTTCAGATGTGCTTGTCAGCTGGGTTACCGCGATAAGTGACGGACGTTTTTTTCCGGCCGGCGTACCTTCTTCTAAGCCTTCGAGAGCTGCCTGCATCATTCTTTTGCCCCCAGCCGCATGAACATTGACGAGGTCTACGCCGAGACTGGCAAGGCGCTTCATCGCTTTGTTTACAGTGGTCGGGATGTCATGAAGCTTGAGATCTAAAAATAGCTCGCAGTTTCTTTCTTTTAATTGTTTCACGATAGATGGCCCTTCTTGATAAAAAAGCTCCATTCCAACCTTTACAAATAATGGTTCTTGATGAAAAGGCGCTAAGAACGCGAGTGTTTCTTCAGCTGATGCAAAATCAAGCGCGATGATGGGCAGGTTGTTTTTCATGATTCCAGCTCCTTCCGATGCATTCTTCAATTGATTGATAGCCGTATTGGAGCAAAACAGATGGGAGCTGTTCAATAATCTCTGGACATGCAAAAGGATTCACAAAGTTTGCTGTTCCGACAGCGACTGCGCTTGCTCCCGCGAGAAGAAATTCCAGGGCATCTTCAGCCGTTTGCACGCCTCCCATTCCGATAATCGGGATGTTGACCGCCTGGCTGACTTCATACACCATGCGAATGGCAACCGGCTTCACAGCAGGGCCCGAAAGTCCCCCTGTTTTATTCGCTAATATCGGTTTGCCGGTTTTTAAATCGAGTCTCATGCCGATTAGTGTGTTGATCATCGTAAGACCGTCCGCTCCCGCTTCCTCGATCGCTAATGCAATTTCTGTGATATTAGCCACGTTCGGGGATAGCTTCACATAAACGGGTACATCCGAAACCTCTTTCACCGCTTTTGTCAAATCGGCAGCCATTTCAGGATTCGTGCCAAAAGCGATTCCGCCTGTTTTCACATTCGGGCAGGAAATATTCAATTCAAGAGCATGAACATTAGGCGCTTTGCTGATATGTTCTGCGACTTCAACATAATCATCGACTTGAGAACCTGCGACATTGGCAATGATCGGTGTATCAAACTGCTCAAGCCACGGCAGCTCATGATGCAACACACTATCCAGCCCCGGATTTTGGAGACCGATCGCATTGAGCATTCCAGCACCAGTCTCAGCTACCCGCGGCGTCGGATTCCCAAAGCGCGGCTCCTTTGTCGTAGCCTTAATCATGATAGCTCCAAGACAAGACAAATCATAAAAACGTGAAAATTCTTTTCCAAAACCGAAGCAGCCTGATGCAGGAATGATTGGGTTTTTCAAATCAAGTCCCGGCAATTTCACCTCTAGCATTACAGCGCCACCTCCTGAGCTTTAAATACAGGCCCGTCGAGACATACTTTTACATAGGATGTCTCACTTTCGTTTGTATGGCACACACACGCGAAGCATGCGCCGATTCCGCAGCCCATTCGTTCCTCCATGGATAGATATACTTCTTTATGGGCATATTCCTGTTTTAACGCCTTGAGCATCGGTGTCGGCCCGCAGCTGAGGAGGATATCAAACTCTAGCTTTTTCCGTTTAATCACATCTGTGACAAATCCGGTTTCCCCGTAGCTTCCGTCAGCTGTTGCCACATACGTGTCTCCGTACTGCCGGCATTCTTCCTCGTAAAAAACATCCTTTGCCGATTGGAATCCTAAAACGTGGATGACATTTACCCCTTTTTCAATCAAGCGTTTCGACAGCTCTTGGAGAGGCGGCACACCTACTCCGCCTCCTACCAGCAAAGCCGTCTTTCCGGGTTGAACTTCATTAACAGGAAAGCCATTTCCCAAAGGCCCGAGGACATCCACAAGTTCTCCCTGCTGCTTCAGTGACAAGAGTCTTGTCCCTTCCCCATCTACCCGATAAATGATGGTGACTTCATTTTTTTCAAAGTTGACGTCTGCGATGCTGATCGGCCTTCTCAAAAGAGGCGTAACCGCTTCGCTCACTTTAAGATGAAGGAACTGTCCAGGGGTTGTAAACCCTTGGACAAGCTCCCCTTTCAGAACCATTTGATACACCCGGTCTGCAATTTGCTGGTTAGAACATACTGTCAAATACGCTTTTTTCATATAGTGACTGCCGCCTCCTGATTTGTGTTGACTGCCAGCATTTGATCAGCACGGAATGTCATGCTTTCCAGCACTCGCAATATCGCCTCTGCCGTATCTAACGATGTTAGGCAGGCAACACCATTTTCTACTGATTCACGTCTGATTCTAAAACCGTCTCTTGCCGGCTGCTTTCCTTTTGTCAGCGTATTGATGACAAACTGCGCTTCTCCGTTTCTGATGACGTCAAGCAAGTTCGGGCCATCCTGACCGATTTTTCCGACGACCTTTGCTGGAATGGAAGCTTCTTTCAGGTAGCCTGCCGTTCCTTCCGTCGCTAAAATGTTGTAGCCGATCGCGTGGAACCGCTTAGCAATGGCAAGCCCTTCTTCTTTGTCCTTATCAGCTACTGTTAAAAGCACGGAACCGTAGTTCGGGATTTGAATACCTGAAGCAATCAAGGCTTTGTAGAGCGCCTTTTCAAGTGTCGAATCTTTCCCCATGACTTCACCTGTTGATTTCATTTCAGGCCCTAACGTAATGTCCACTCTTCTCAGCTTGGCAAAGGAGAAGACCGGCGCTTTTACAAATACACCTTGCTGTTCAGGCTGAAGGCCCTCTGTATAGCCAAACGCAGCCAGCTTTTGACCAAGAATGATTTTTGTTGCGAGATTCGCCATTGGGATACCCGTAATTTTGCTTAAAAACGGTACGGTTCTGCTTGATCTCGGATTCACTTCTAGCACGTACACCTCACCTTGCGACAAGACGAATTGAATATTGAGCAAACCGACAATATTCAGCCCTTTAGCCAATGCAATCGTGTATTGTTCAATTTTTTTCTTAATGTCCTCTGTGAGAGACTGAGGCGGATAAACAGCGATCGAGTCTCCGGAGTGAACGCCCGCACGTTCAATGTGCTCCATAATTCCCGGAATGACGACTGTTTCACCGTCGGATACTGCATCGACTTCAATTTCTTTTCCGGTCAAGTATCTATCAATTAATACAGGGTGCTGTGGATTGATTTTGACTGCATTTTTCATGTAATGAAGCAGTTCCTCTTCATGGTACACAATCTCCATCGCCCGGCCGCCAAGTACATAGGAAGGACGCACCAGTACCGGATAACCGATATCACTTGCGATGCTTACCGCCTGATCAACTGATGTCGCTGTTTTGCCAAGCGGCTGAGGAACACCAAGTTCTCCAAGCGCTTGTTCAAATTTATCCCGGTCTTCCGCACGGTCTAAATCTTCTAATGAAGTTCCAAGGATTTTCACTCCGCGTGCAGAAAGCTCGTCAGCAAGGTTAATCGCAGTTTGTCCGCCGAACTGTACGACGACGCCCATTGGCTGTTCAAGGTCAATGATGTGCATAACATCTTCAATCGTAAGCGGTTCAAAATACAGCTTGTCTGAGATGCTGAAGTCTGTTGAAACGGTTTCCGGGTTGTTGTTGACAATAATGGCTTCATAGCCTGCTTGTTTAATTGCCCATACAGAGTGAACCGTCGCATAGTCGAACTCGACACCCTGACCGATTCGAATCGGACCCGAACCAAGCACCATCACACTTTTCTTATCTGTAACGACAGATTCATTTTCTTCTTCGTATGTGCTATAGAAGTATGGCGTTTCTGACTCGAATTCCGCCGCGCACGTATCTACCATTTTGAATACCGGCGCAATCCCCGCTTGTTTTCTCAAGCTGTAAAGCTCAGATTCTTTCATTTTCCACTCGCGGCTAATGTACTGATCAGAGAAGCCGAGTTCTTTTGCCCGTCTCAGCACATCCGTATTGCCCGCATTGGCCTTCAATTCTTTTTCAAACTGTACGATTCCGAACAGCTTATGCAAGAAGAAGACATCGATAGCGGAAAATTCATGGAGGTCTTCTACCGTGTAGCCTCTTCTGTACGCTTCAGCTAAGTAGAATAAGCGTTCATCACCGGCCTTTTTAATTCGCTTTTCAAGAAGCTCATCTGAAATGTCAGCGGCGTCCTTCAATTCAAGATGATACACATCCGCTTCCAGCGAACGCACTGCCTTCAGCAATGACTCTTCAAGCGTGCGGCCGATTGCCATGACCTCACCTGTCGCTTTCATTTGCGTGCCAAGCTTTCTGTTTGCTGATTCAAATTTATCAAACGGCCAGCGTGGAATTTTGGATACGACATAGTCAAGAGCAGGTTCAAATGCTGCATATGTTTTTCCTGTCACCGGGTTCATCATTTCATCTAATGAAAGGCCGACTGCAATTTTAGCAGCGAGCTTTGCTATCGGGTATCCCGTTGCTTTTGATGCAAGGGCAGATGAACGGCTGACACGCGGATTTACTTCAATAATGTAATATTGGAAGCTGTCTGGATCTAAGGCAAGCTGGACGTTACATCCGCCTTCGATGCCAAGCGCGCGAATCAGTTTTAACGAAACATTCCGCAAAAGCTGATATTCCCGATCGCTGAGCGTTTGGCTCGGCGCGACAACAATACTGTCTCCAGTATGGATTCCAACCGGATCAATGTTTTCCATGTTACAAACGACAATGGCGTGATCCTGGCTGTCTCTCATGACTTCATACTCGATTTCTTTATAGCCGGCGATGCTTTTTTCAAGCAGACATTGGTGTACCGGGCTTAATTTCAAGCCGTTCTCAACGATTTCTTTTAACTCTGTATCATTCGAGCAGATGCCTCCGCCTGTTCCGCCTAATGTATATGCCGGGCGGACAATGACAGGGAATCCAATTTGACTGACGAATTTTTCTGCTTCTTCAAGGGAGTGGATAATCTCACTTTCAGGCACCGGTTCATTCAGTTCATTCATTAATGTTCTGAACAAGTCACGGTCTTCAGCTTGCTGAATCGCAGACAGTTTCGTGCCAAGCACTTCGACGCCGCATTCTGCCAAAACGCCTCTTTCAGAAAGCTCAACCGCAAGATTCAAACCGGTTTGGCCTCCGAGTGTAGGAAGAATGGCATCCGGGCGCTCTTTTCTGATGATTCGTGTCAGGAATTCAGGTGTGAGCGGTTCGATGTAAACCCGGTCAGCCATTTCTGTATCTGTCATGATCGTGGCAGGGTTTGAGTTGACAAGGATGACTTCATAACCTTCTTCTTTCAAAGCAAGACAGGCTTGTGTTCCCGCATAGTCAAATTCCGCTGCTTGGCCGATGATGATCGGTCCAGATCCGATTACTAAAATTTTGTTAATGTCTACGCGTTTTGGC
Source organism: Bacillus sp. PS95 (assembly GCF_037963565.1). Taxonomy (NCBI): domain Bacteria; kingdom Bacillati; phylum Bacillota; class Bacilli; order Caryophanales; family Bacillaceae; genus Bacillus; species Bacillus sp. PS95. The sequence goes on along the minus strand of NZ_CP150160.1, from coordinate 1,652,821 downwards.
ATACCGCTTCCCCTTCTTTCTCTGTTGTTTCGATCATTTCGATGAATCTGTCAAATAGATGGTTGGCATCCTCAGGACCAGGTGAGGCTTCGGGATGATATTGAACCGTAAATGCCGGCAATGTTTTATGCTTCAGCCCTTCAATCGTATCGTCGTTAATTGCGATATGCGTCACTTCCAGTTCTGTTTTACTGATAGACGAAACTGTATATCCATGGTTTTGAGATGTTAAGGCAACTTTTCCTGTAGCCAGCTCTTTTACCGGGTGGTTTGAGCCCCTGTGGCCGAATTTCATTTTTTCAGTATTCGCCCCGCACGCCAGCGCGAATAATTGGTGGCCAAGACATATTCCGAATAATGGCACTTTTCCAAGAACACCTTTAATCATTTCAATCGCTTCAGGCACATCCTTCGGGTCTCCAGGTCCGTTAGAAAGCATGATACCGTCCGGTTTCAGCTGAAGCACCTCTTCCGCTGTAATGTTGTAAGGCACAACGATGACGTCACATTTCCGTTTGTTCAGCTCTCTTAGAATCCCGTGTTTCATGCCGAAGTCAACCAAGACGATGCGTTTGCCTCTTCCCGGGCTCGGATATGCTGTTTTTGCTGATACTTGGGATACTTGATTTCTTGGCAATTCCGTTTCGTTCAGTCTTTTCAGCACTGCTTCGATATCTTCATCAGATGAAGCGAATGTTCCTTTTAGCGCGCCTGCCGTGCGGATCATTCTTGTCAGCTTCCTTGTATCAATTCCCTGGAGTCCGGGAATGTTTTTCATTTTTAAATACTCGTCTAAGGTGTATGCTGAACGCCAGTTGGAAGGCAGCTCACATAATTCTTTGATGATCAGCCCTTTGACAAAAGGGGTAATGGATTCAAAATCATCACGGTTAATGCCGTAATTTCCGATAAGCGGGTATGTTAATGTTACGATTTGTCCGCAGTAAGAAGGATCAGATAAAATTTCCTGATAGCCTGTCATCCCAGTATTAAAAACGACTTCTCCCATGTTGTGTTCTAAGCTTCCGAAAGCTTCTCCCTCGAATACCGCTCCGTTTTCCAGTACTAATCGTCTCTTCATTTGACAAGTCTCCCCTCTTCATAAGCAAGCTTCCCTGCCGCAATTGTAGCGACCGGCCAGCCGGTGCAGCTGATGCCGTTGAATGGTGTATTTTTTCCTTTTGATAAAAATGTCTCTTTGTCTATAACTGCTTCTTTTTCTAAATCGATTAACGTAATATCCGCAGCTTGCCCCGTTTGTAATGTTCCATATGGGAGACCGAACGCTTCGCATGGCTTGATTGTCATGTAGTCAATCAGCTGCTTCAGCGACCAGCTGCCATTTTTGACAAAGTGTGTGTAAAGAAGCGGGAATGCTGTTTCTAAGCCGACAATTCCGAATGGCGCCAGTTTCATTTCTGTGTTTTTCTCTTCTTCCGTATGCGGTGCATGGTCTGTTGCGATAAAATCAATTGTTCCGTCTAAAAGACCTTCAATTAAAGCAGCTCTGTCTTCTGCACTGCGGAGCGGCGGATTCATTTTATAGTTTGTGTCCAGCCCCGGGATGTCCTCATCACAAAGCAGCAAATGATGCGGCGACACTTCTGCTGTCACTCTGATTCCCGCTTTTTTCGCATCGCGTACAACTCTGACAGATTCTTTCGTGCTGATATGGCATACATGATAATGGCAGTTTGCCGCCTCAGCCAGCAGCACATCGCGGGCAATATGAACCGATTCACACACAGAAGGAATGCCGTTTAGCCCGTTCGCTTTGGAGAATGTCCCCTCATGTACGCTTCCTCCGTAAATTAAGGAGTTGTCCTCGCAATGTGCAACAATCGCTTTGTCAATTGCAGCTGCCCGTTTCATCGCTTCATACATCATACCTGCTGTCTGTATACCAACACCGTCATCTGTAAAAGCAAATGCCCCGGCTTCTTTTAATGCTTCAAAGTTTGTCATTTCATCGCCGATTTGCCTGATCGTAATGGATGCATATGGAAGAACTCTGACGCATGATGTTTCTTTAATTCTGTTTTGCACCCATTCCATCTGCTCCTTTGTATCAGGAACTGGCCGCGTATTCGGCATTGCTGCTACTGTAGTGTAGCCGCCACGTGCCGCCGCTTTGGCCCCGGTTTCAATAGTTTCTTTTTTCTCTCCGCCAGGCTCTCTGAAATGCACGTGGAGATCAACAAACCCAGGTGAAACGAGCAAACCTTTTGCATCAATTACCGTTTCATTATCCGTTGCATCAAGCTTGCCGATTGCGGTGATGGTTTCTCCAGTCACTCGGATATCCGCTTCTGTTTTTTCACCATTTTCATTTAGTATCCAGCCGTTTTTAATGAGATATGACATATGCTGCTTCTCCTCTTTTCACATTGGTTTGTAAGGCATGCTGTATCACTGCCATTCTGATAAATACGCCATTTTGCATTTGCTTGAAGATTCTTGATTTTTCGCTTTCTACTAAGCTGTCATCAATCTCCACTCCTCTGTTTACCGGAGCAGGATGCATGATGATCGCATGCCGCTTCATACGCTCAGCCCGTTCTACGGTCAAGCCGTATTTGTTTAAATAGCCTTCCTGGCTGACAGCGGACTGATGTCGTTCATTTTGAATGCGCAGCAGCATGACGACATCGGAAGACTCAACTGCTTCATCCATTGAAACATACGTGCCGAATGTATTTTCTTCATCCTGCCATGCCGAAGGGCCGGAAAATAGGACCCGGGCACCCAATCTTGTCAACACTTCCGCATTTGACCTTGCCACTCTGCTATGCTTGATGTCGCCGTGAATGGAGACGGTAAGCCCTTTGAACGTATTGAACTCTTCATAAATCGTCATTAAATCAAGCAGTGATTGTGTCGGATGCTGGCCGCATCCGTCTCCCGCATTCAGAATCGGAATGTTCACCTGGCTGACAAGCTCTTCATAATACTCATCCTCACTGTGCCTGATGACGCAGACGTCCACACCGATTGATTCGAGCGTCCGGATCGTGTCATATAAGGTTTCGCCTTTTTGCACGCTTGTGCTAGTTCCATCAAGGTTGAGCACATTCATGCCCAGCTTTTTTTCTGCGACCTCAAAGCTGAACCGCGTTCTCGTGCTCGGTTCGAAAAACAGGTTTGCTGCAAACTTTCCTGAAAGCTGATTGTCTGTTTTTCCGCATTTAAGGTCTTGTGCTGTTTGAAGCAAATCTTTGATTTCCTCAGTGCTGAGTTCACTCATCGTCGTTAAATGCTTCATGTTCTTTCCCCTCTCTTTTCAACTTAAGGCTGAAAAAACCCCGGTCTAAGATAGACTCGGGGTATGGTTAAATAGAGGGCAGCATTGAAGCTTCCTTCTCTTCATAACCCTTCCAAGCCTCTCTGGACTTTCATTAAAAGGTTTTAGATATGATGTTGTTCAGATGTGTCTGTCTGCTCTTCCTTCGCCTGCGGAAGAATCAGGTTTAAGATGACACCGACAATTGCGGCAAGCGCCATTCCTGACACTTGGAATCCGCCTTGAGACACTTGGATAAAAGCGCCTCCTACACCGATGACAAGGATAACTGATGTAATAATGAGGTTTCTGTTGTTTTCATAATCAATTTTGTTGTCAATGAGCATTCTCAGGCCGCTTGAAGCAATGATTCCGAACAGCAGGAAGGAGACGCCTCCCATGACCGCTGACGGCACTGAACTGATCAGCGCTGAAATTTTGCCGATAAAGCCGAAGCAACAAGCAATCACTGCCGCTCCTCCGATGACAAAGACGCTGAATACTCTTGTGATGGCCAGCACGCCAATGTTTTCTCCGTAAGTCGTTGTCGGCGGACCGCCGATCAGGGAAGCGAGGATTGTCGCCACACTGTCACCCATAATAGAGCGATGAAGACCTGGCTTTTTAATGAAGTCTTGTCCGACAACCTTGCTCAGCACCATTTGGTGGCCGATATGCTCTGACATTGTGACAAATGCGACAGGAACCATTGCGGCTGCGATGCCGAGTGTAACTGACGGTGAATAATCTTTGAACGGAATGATAAATTCAGGCACTGCAAACCATTTCGCGTCAAGCACCGGCTGGAAGTTGACAATCCCTTGAGTAAGGGCGAACAGGTATCCGCCGATGATTCCGATCAGAACCGGAATCAGGCTTAAAAATCCTCGTAAGAAAATTGCACAAATGATCGTGATTGCCAGCGTAACTCCTGCGACACTAAAGTGCTTTAAGCTGTAGACCAACTCACTCGCGTTTGGATCAGCATACATCGCCATGTTTACCGCAGTGCTTGCCAGTCCCAGCCCGATGACGATAATAACAGGCCCTACGACTACTGGCGGAAGAATCTTCATCAGCCATCCTGTTCCAAGCTGCCTAATCAATAAGGCAATCAGCCCGTACACCAGCCCTGCAAGAAACGCTCCAACCATTGCCGCTCCCGGCCCGCCGGTCGCTTTTACCAGAATGATCGGAGAAATAAAGGCGAAGGACGAACCGAGATACGCCGGAATTTGCCCTTTCGTAATAAGAAGGTACGCCAGTGTTCCGATGCCGCTTGTCACCAACGCCACAGCAGGACTCATTCCGACGAGCTTCGGAACCAAAATGGTTGAGCCAAACATGGCAAACAAATGCTGAAGGCTGAATGAAACCCAAGAGAAAGGTGTCGGGACATCCCTGACCCCTAAATTTACTTTTTTCTTACTCATGATGATTTCCCCCTGATTGTTGACTTTCATTTTAGGATGACTCAATGACTGTATAAAAAAACCTCTTTGCTTTTTTACGCAAAGAGGCATACAAAGACCTGCCGAATGCTTTTTGGGCCTTTGTTGTGCACCTCTTTGCAACCTCTCTGGATTGCCCTTAAAAAGGTGATCTATTATTCGTTTTCATAAATGGCGACGAGATCGTTTTGGTCCACCTCATCAAGCTGAACCATAACCTTTTCAGACTTTGATGTCGGGATGTTTTTCCCGATATAATCCGCTCGGATCGGCAGCTCCCGGTGTCCTCTGTCCACAAGCACTGCAAGCTGAATGGAGGAAGGTCTGCCTACATCAACAAGCGCATCCATTCCTGCTCTGACTGTTCTTCCGGTATACAGAACATCATCAACGAGAATGACTTTTTGATCTGTGATATCTACCGGAATATCTGCACCTTTTACAAGCGGTTCATCGTTGCTCGTTTTTTTAGAAAGATCGTCTCTGTAAAGAGTAATATCAATTTCACCGACTGTAACAGGGTTTCCCTCAATCTGTTCAATGCGTTCCGCAAGGCGTTTTGCCAGGTAAATCCCTCTTGTCTTAATGCCGACAAGAATGCAGTTATTCATTCCTTTATTGCGTTCGATCATTTCGTGAGCAATCCTGGTCAGCGCCCGTCTGATTGCCTGTTCGTCGAGAATGACAGCTTTTTGATTCAATGTGTGACACCTCACAGTTCATATAGAAGAAAAAACCCCTCCTGCCAGAGCATAGAGGGGTTTTAGGACAAGGTGCGCGCCTATACACGCATCCCGTCTATCCGTTATCCTTCTCAGCCTCTCTGGACTGTTTTAAAGAATCTATTCAGCTTCGTTTATTATTTCAGAAAAGAAACCCTCTGTCAACCGTTTTTTCTGAGGTTTTCGATTAATTCTGCCATATCCTCAGGAAGCGGCGCTTCAAATTCGACATATTCTCCTGTTCGTGGATGGTCAAAACCTAAAACTCCCGCGTGAAGCGCTTGGCCATTAAAGTCGATTGTTTTTCTTGGGCCGTATTTCGGATCGCCTGCTAATGGGAATCCGATATATTTCATATGAACACGAATTTGATGGGTTCTCCCTGTTTCAAGCTGGCATTCCACTAACGTAAAGTCCTGAAAACGCTCAAGCACATGAAAATGAGTGACAGCGTTTTTGCCATCACGTGTCACAGTCATGCTTTGACGATCTTTTTTATCCCGTCCGATCGGCGCGTCAATTGTGCCGTCATCATGAGAAATAAGCCCGTGGACAACCGCCGTATACTTTCGTGTGACCGTTTTGTTGACCAATTGATTTACAAGTGACTCGTGTGCCATATCATTTTTCGCCACCATTAATAAGCCGGACGTGTCCTTATCGATTCTGTGAACAATCCCCGGACGCATCACACCATTTATTCCGGAAAGGTCTGTGCAATGAGCCATAAGGCCGTTTACAAGTGTGCCCGTAAGATGCCCGGGTGCTGGGTGAACAACCATTCCGCGAGGTTTGTTGACGACCAGCACATCCTGGTCCTCATAATAAATATCGAGATCCATAGGCTCTGCCAGAACGTCGAGCGCTTCCGGTTCGGGTACAGTGACGGTCACCTGATCACCCGGCTGAATTTTGTAATTCGCTTTCACCGCGCTTCCGTTCACGACAACCTGTCCGTCTTTTACCCATTGCTGAACCTGGGTTCTTGACCAATCATTCTCAGTCGATGCCAAAAATTTATCAATCCGCTCACTTTTTTGTTCTTCTGAAGCGGTTATATCAATTTGATTCATGCTATTGCTCCTTTTTCTTTTTCCCGCTGTCCAACAGCATTTGTATAAATAAAAGCATTACGCCGACACATAATGAAGAGTCCGCGATGTTAAATATCGGGTAATTGTAATTGACAATAATAACATGGATAAAATCCACAACTTCCTGTCTGACAGCCCGATCGATAAAGTTGCCGATGGCACCGCCAAGCATAAGTCCGAGGGCAACACCAAGAAGCCTTTGTCCTTTTGTATAACGCTGTATGTAATAAACAATACCAATAATAACAGCGGTTGTTATGAGGTAGAAAAACCACATCTGACCCGCTAATATCCCCCATGCAGCACCCGTATTGCGATGGGAGGTGATATAGAATACCTGATCAATGATCGGAATGCTTTGGCCAAGTTCCATGTTCTTAACAACTAGCCATTTTGTCAATTGATCGGCTGCAATAATAAGTAGTGCAATCATATAATACAGCACAAACGTTCCTCCAGTTTACGGTTACTTTAATCCATTATGCATTTTATCAATAAAAAGCACTGGAGTAAAGAAATATCAGGCATAATAACCGGCCAGACACTGTTATTCATACAGTGCCTGACCATATTCGATATCCGTTGATTTCCATATCGGAAGCGTTTTTTTCTCAAATTGGACAGAATAAAGAAAATCGTTTGCTGTTCGGGCCGTCGGCAGCACTGCCAGCTTTGCAAGAGGAATGGGGGCCCCAGTTTCTTCACAGTATCCGAATGTGCCGTTTTCGATTTTGGCCAATGCAAGGAGAACGTCTTGAAGTTCTTCTTTAATATGATAGATCAGAGTTGCTTTTTGTTTTTGATTGATTGCTGCTTGCGGGCTTGTAGAAACCTGAAAGCAAGAATATTCAAATAATCTCGACTGTAATTCTTCTTTCATCAGAAGAAGTTCCGTATAAATTGCGGTCAGTTGATCATTCATTCTTCACAACTCCTGCTCTTAACGTAGTATCTTTATTGTTGCCTGTGAATGATGATCTAAAGCCCATAAGATTTTTCCTTTCGTTCTAAAGGATGTCACTCTTGGCACAAAAAAAGCCCGGCTTTTACGCCGGGCTCTTTTGCATTATTTTTGATAGTATTTTTCAACGATTTCAGCGTTGCGTAATGAAAGTGTAGGATATTTCGGATTTGCCCCTACATCTTTTGAAATCACACGAGATCTCTCACACATTTCGCCTTCCGCTTTCTCGACAGCGATTTTACCCGTCGCAAAGCTTTGCGCATCGTTCGGCGCATCATTTTCTTCGCTGATTGTCAGTTCAGACACAATAAACAGCTGAGAAAGGTTTTCTTTTATGGAAGCCAAGAGCTCTTTGTTTTCTTTGTTTGGATACAATTTCAAGTTTGCTTCCAAAGATTTACCGATAATTTTTTCATTTCGCGCAGTTTCTAATGCTTTTAGCACGTCATCACGAAGAGCCATAAAGCGGTCAAATTTTTCTTCAGTCGCTTCACTGTTTGGAACCGCGATTGTTTCCGGCATATCGGTCAGCTGAACGCTCTGCTCTTCAACAAATGTTAAATGAGACCACAATTCGTCTGCCGTATGTGGAAGGATAGGCGCTGAAAGCTTCACTAATGCAAGAAGCGTTTCGTAGAATACTGTCTGCATGCTGCGTCTATCCGGATGATCCGCATGCTCGATGTAGACAATATCTTTTGCAAAATCAAGGTAGAATGAGCTCAATTCGATTGTGCAGAAATTATGAATGCTGTGATACACAACCGCAAATTCGTACTCATCATACGCTTTTTTCACTTTATCAATCAGCTTGTTCAGCTTAATCAGCATATACTGATCCACTTCGCGAAGATCTTCGACAGCCACCGCATTTGTTTTTGGATCAAAATCGAAAAGGTTGCCGTGAAGGAAACGGAACGTGTTACGGATTTTACGATATACTTCCGCAACCTGCTTTAGAATGGCGTCAGACACGCGAACGTCCGCCTGATAATCCACTGAAGATACCCATAATCTTAAGATGTCGGCACCAAGCTGTTTCATGACTTTAGCCGGAACAACAACGTTACCGATTGATTTACTCATCTTGCGTCCTTCTCCATCCAGTGCGAACCCATGGCTGAGCACACCTTTATACGGCGCTTTCCCTGTTACGGCTACTGCTGTAGAAAGAGAAGAGTTAAACCAGCCGCGATATTGGTCAGATCCCTCTAGGTATAAATCAGCCGGGCGAACGAGGTCATCACGTTCTTCAAGCACTGCTTGATGTGAAGAGCCTGAATCAAACCAAACATCCATGATATCCTGTTCTTTTGTAAATGTGCCGTTCGGGCTGCCAGGATGCGTAAAGCCTTCCGGAAGAAGATCCTTTGCTTCTTTTTCAAACCAAATGTTTGATCCGTGCTGTCTGAACAATTCAGAAACATGTTCAATGGTTTCATCTGTAATAATCGGTTCTCCGTTTTCAGCGTAAAATACCGGAATCGGCACACCCCACGCACGCTGTCTGGAAATACACCAGTCTCCGCGGTCCCGAACCATGTTGTGCAAACGCTGCTCGCCCCATTCAGGAACCCATTTGGTTTCTTTAATGGCATCCAGCAGGTCTGATCTGAAATCTTTAATAGACGCAAACCATTGCGCTGTCGCTCTGAAAATGGTTGGTTTTTTTGTTCTCCAATCATGCGGATAAGAGTGAGTAATGAATTCAAGCTTCACAAGTGCGCCTTTTTCATCGAGCTGCTGTGTGATCGCTTTATTTGCATCATCATAGAACATGCCTTCAAACCCAGGAGCTTCGCTTGTCATTACACCTTTTTCATCAACCGGGCAAAGCACATCTAAACCGTATTTTTGGCCGATGATAAAGTCATCTTCCCCATGTCCTGGCGCTGTATGAACACAGCCTGTTCCGGCATCAGTTGTTACGTGTTCACCAAGCATAACGAGAGAGTCTCTGCCATATAGCGGGTGTTCAGCGATAATGTTCTCAAGGTCTTTCCCTTTGACCGTTCTTGTCACTTCATACTGATCAAATCCGCATGCCGATGCAACATTTTCGACTAATGCACTTGCTACGACAAAGCGGTCATCACCTACTGCAATCACGCTGTACTCAAGATCAGGGTGCACTGAGATTCCGAGGTTCGCCGGAATTGTCCAAGGCGTTGTTGTCCAAATGATGATGCGCTCGCCGTTTTCAAGAACGCCTTTTCCGTCTTTTACACCAAAAGCGACGTAAATAGATGCTGAACGTTTGTCTTGATATTCGATCTCGGCTTCAGCCAGAGCAGACTCACTTGAAGGTGACCAGTTAACCGGTTTAAGGCCTTTGTAAATGTAGCCTCGTTTTGCCATTTCACCAAATACGCGGATTTGCTGCGCTTCGTATTCCGGTTTTAATGTCACATATGGGTTTTCCCAGTCACCGCGGACACCAAGACGTTTGAATTGCTCACGCTGTCCCTCGATTTGCTTCCAAGCGTACTCTTCGCATAGTTTGCGGAATTCCGCTACTGACATTTCTTTGCGGTTGACCTTTTTGTTTTTTGTCAGAGCTGTTTCAATTGGCAATCCGTGTGTATCCCAGCCCGGCACATACGGTGCGTTGTAGCCGCTCATTGATTTATAGCGGACAATGAAGTCTTTCAAAATCTTGTTAAGTGCATGGCCCATATGGATGTCGCCGTTTGCATACGGAGGTCCGTCATGTAAAACAAATTTCGGGCGGTCTTTCGTCCGTTCCTGAACAAGACGATAGATATCCTCTTCCTCCCATTTTTTTTGAATGTCAGGCTCACGGTTTGGCAAATTTCCACGCATCGGGAAATCTGTTTTCGGCATTAAGAGCGTGTCTTTAAAATCCATTTTCATTCCTCCACTGCATTTTTTCAGAAAATAAAAAAAGCCCTCTCATCCCATAAGGGACGAGAAAGCTTATCTCGCGGTACCACCCTTTTAGAAAAAGCAAGCATACACTTTTTCCTCTTGAGCATCGTAACGTGATGAACGTCCTAACCTACTGTGAGTTCAGCAAGGAAACTAAAGGGCTGATCTACATGATTCCGGCCATCCCGGACTCTCACCATCTCCGGGTCGCTATGAAGGCCTGAAGGAAACATGACTGTCCCTTTCAACCGTTTTTTCATCTGAATTTATGAACGTATTATATTCGACAAGCTAAGAAAATGTCAAGATAATCAGAGAATTTATTCCTTTTCCTCAAATACAGCGTCGACTTCATACTCAAGGAGATGATCCCAATCGTCATTTTTCAGAAGATCAAGCTGAGCTTCAATCAGCATTTGGAAACGTGTTCTGAACACTTTAGACTGTTTTTTCAGCTCTTCAATTTCCATTGCAATTTTTCTTGATTTTGATAACGATTCGTTGATAATGCGATCAGCGTTTTTCTCCGCTTCCCGAACAATCAGCTTTGCCTCTTTTTGAGAATTGCGTTTTACGTCTTCAGCCGCTTCTTGAGCAACTAAAATTGATTTATTCAATGTTTCCTCAATATTGGCAAAGTGTCCGATTCTTTCATCTAGCTCATTGACTTTCGCTTCAAGCTCAGTTTTCTTGCGGAGAACAATTTCGTAATCTTTTCTGACTTGGGCTAGGAATTCATTTACTTCATCTTCATCATATCCGCGAAAACTTTTTGTAAACGTCTTGTTGTGAATATCATTTGGCGTTAATGGCATGATGCCACCTCCATTTTTACATTTCAGTACGGTTATCTAGTTCACATTATAAAACAAATTTCGCACAGATGGAGAAAAAAACTGAAAAACCGACTATTTTTGTCGTTCAAACGTAACTCTCCATTTGTCTTTTTTGGTTTTCCCTTCGATTTTTGTTAAGCTGCACCGGCCAAAACCTCTGATAGACAGCATGTCCCCTTCCGCGACTATGTATGAAGGATCTTCAACCACCTTCCAGTTCACTTTCACAAGACCGTTTTTCACAAGCGTCTGTGATTTCTGGCGGGATTGCCTGCTCATAGAGGCGCAGACGGCGTCAAGCCTTAAAGAAGAAACCGTGTCATCTCTTATTTCGACATCAACTGCTGGAATGTTAAGGTCTGACAAGTCAATTTTCTCTAGGCTGACCGCCGCTTTGCCTGCTTGGGTCAGCTGTGCAGCCACAAAATCAGCGGTATCGGCTGAGACAATCAATTGCACTGCTGTCTCAGAAAACACGATGTCACCGAATTTTTGCCGCTTTAATCCTATGCCCATTAATGCACCAAGCAGAGAACGATGATCTACTGAGACAAACTTGTCAGCATAACGGACGTTAAACGCCTGCAATTCAAAATCCGATTCTTCCGGAGTAATGTACTCTGGATACAGAATCGCCCGTTTCCGCTCCGCTCTGTCATAGCCGCCGGAAAAAGCAAGCCCGACGTCAGCCTGTCCCGTAACAGCAGAGAGGATGACCTGCTCTCTGGGGTCTAAAAAGTCGGTCAGCTTCATCCGGTACTGCTCCTGGACAATTCTTTTCCATTCGAGCGCCTGATCAATAAAGGCCCGCTCGTCTTTTCTGAAGTGCTGATATATATCGCTCATCGTCTTTCCCTTCTATGTAAAGAGGCTTGGCTGCTGCCAAGCCCCTATCAAACTGTCACATTAAAACGCAATCATGCGATAAAGCCCCCACAAGCCGGTTGTCGCAAACCGAAGCACAAGTATTGCTACGATTGGTGAAATATCCAGCATTGCAATCGGAGGGATGATTTTTCTGAATGGTTCGAGATATGGTTCACAAATCGAAGCCAAAAAACGCCCGACTGCTGTTTCCCTCGTACTCGGCACCCATGACATAAAAATATATATGATCAGGGCAAATGAGTATATTGTGATTAATAAGCTTAAAACCGAAAAAACTTGATAAAGGATCATCTCGCTTTACCACCTCTGATGTTCGTCTTCAGATATGAGCTCAGAAATTGTGCCTGATACATCTACGTTGTCAGGCGTGCAGAGGAAAATATCTGAGCCGATTCTTTGAATATCGCCGCCAATGGCATAAACGGTTCCGCTTAAAAAGTCAACAATCCGCTTCGCCTGGTCATGCTGTATCCGCTGAAGATTGACGACAACTGCCCGCCGGTTCTTCAAATGGTCGGCTATTTCCTGCGCCTCCGCATAAACGCGCGGCTCACTCAACACCACTTTAGAGGATTTCTGAACACTTTGCAAGCTCACTACATTCTGTTTGCCCGCAGGTTTATTCCCGTTGTAAGCCGGCTTTTCTTTTTGCTCATGCTCCTCATGAGATTCCCGCTCTGTCTCAATATATTCATATTCGTATTCTTCATCTTCCATTGAGAAAAAGTTTTTCAGTTTATTTTTCATACTCATTGCTGTACACCCCCTGTTTCATTTCCGACTAACGATGAGCCGATTCTAATATAAGTAGCTCCTTCTTCAATTGCAATTTCAAAATCATTTGACATGCCCATCGACAGTTCAGTACACGGAGCGTTCGGCTGGTTCAGCTTCTGAACCTGGTCACGGAGTTCTCTCAGCGACCTGAAACAGCTTCTGATCTGATCTTGATCATCAGTCAGCGGAGCCATTGTCATCAGCCCGGCAACAAGGATATGTTCGAAACCGGAAAGCTCCTGTATGAATGGAATGACTTCTTCTTTTTTCATGCCGTGTTTAGAAGGCTCAAGAGAGGTATTGACCTGCACAAAGCATCGTACAGTACCTTCAGCCCGTTTTTCAATTTCTTTCGCTAATGAGAGCCGGTCTAGGGAATGGATATAGGAAACCGCATTGACGACAGATTTTGCTTTTCTTGATTGCAGACTGCCGATAAAATGCCATTCCGGATTCCCTTTCATCAATTCCTGTTTGCGGAGCAGTTCCGCATCCCGATTCTCTCCGAGGCAGGTGATGCCAGCATCTACTGCCTCCTGTGCTCTTTCAGGCGATACATATTTAGTGACTGCAATAACCGTAACTTCATCGGAGCTGCGGCCCGATCTGTTACATGCTTCGTTTATTCGTTCGTTTATATGTCGTAAATTATCAACAACACGCAAGATCTTTTATGCCTCCTTCATTCCGATAAAGGACATCATCCGTCCAGTTTTCCCCTGATCGCGGCGGTGAGAATAGAAAAGAGACGGCTCGCTTTCCGTGCATAAACCGCTGACAGAAATTTGTTCACTTGCCAAACCGCTGTCCATCAGTATAAGACGGTTCAGCTCTTTCAGATCAAGCTGATATTGTGCCTTTGCCGTCTGATTAACGACAAGGTCTGCTGAAACCGGCAATGCGCGGACAGCATCCATTACGCGGTCGTCTACCGTATAGCATGCTCCGCTGATAGACGGGCCAATAACAGCGTAAATATCTGAGGGATTTGAACCTTCCTTCTCAATCCATTGCTTCACCATTTCTCTGCCAATCTGTTTGACGGTGCCTTTCCACCCGGCATGGGCGACTCCGACAAGCGACTTAACCGGATCATAAAAGAAAAGAGGCACACAATCAGCAAAGCATAATGCTAAAAATACATTTTTTTCATTTGTATATAGCCCGTCCGTTGCTTTTAGAGCCGTGTGATACTCACGGGCGCCTTTTCCCCTATCCCTCTGCGTCACTTTCTGAACGCGATTATCATGTGTCTGATCAGCGAATACCCAAGACTGCAAATCAGTATTAAACATATCGGCAATAAATTCACGATTTTTAACTACATCTGCATCTTTGTCATGAACGTGCAATCCTGTATTTAACGATTCAAAAGGCTTTTGGCTGACACCGCCGTTTTTTGTCGTAAATCCGGCAATGACTTTTTTGTTGTTTTGATTCGTTTGAACCCAGTCTTGTATCATGAGTGTCGAGGGTGTGGTAAGACTGAATGGGTGATATGTATTCATGATGATCCAACCTTTCGACAAACATTTAAAAAAGCGGAATTTCCCACTTATTTTACCACATCTTACTGCATTCGTTGAGCGCCGATTTACATATTTCTAAATGAAATGTGCCGGAAGAATCGAGACTTCCGGCATTTGCCAATCTGCGGCAGACAAGCAGGTTTATGCATGTGGTTCACTTAATCGGACTAAGATTACATCTTCCCCGATTTTTACTATATTTCGCCATGGAATGACCAATTCCTCTTCTTTTCCAAAAAATCCGAGAACTTTCCCATTTCCTCCGAGTATGATCGCCTGAATTTTTCCAGTGGTCACATTGATATCAATATCACCAATACTCCCCAGCTTTTTTCCGTTTGAGACATTGACGACATCCTTTACCTGAAATTCTGAAATGCTGATCATTCCATCACGTCCTTTTTCCGTCCTTTTGTTCAAGTATATGAACGGGCAGGCTGAACCTTGTCAGCAAGAAGAAATTTTCATGTCATTGTTCTTTTTTCCGGCTGCACCAGCTGATGATAAAATCGAGTAAAATTTTTGTATACTCTACTAGCTGCTCAATCGATACCTTCTCGTTCACAGAGTGTGCACTGTGCAGATCTCCAGGACCGTATATTACGCATGGAATACCGGCATCATACAGCCATCCGCCATCTGTAACTGATTGAGAAACGTCAATAATTGGACACTCCCGTTTCACTTTCTCATGAGAGGCAGTTAGCGCTAAGACGCCTGGGTGGCCAGGGTCAACTTCCAATGCCGGAAAAATTTCTCCTCTGTCTTCTATCATAGATGAGCCTCCCCACTTGAATACAGGGCGGTTTTCCCTAAGCCAAATATCACTGTCACTCAGCCGATTGACGTAATCTTCTATTTCCGCTGCCACTTGGTCATGGGTTTCATTCGGATAAAAATGGACTGTGATCCACAACCGGCATTCGTCCGCTATAAAAGCCGCATGTCTGCCGCCTTCTATAACTGCCGGGTTAATCGTATTTGTGCCTGGTTTAAAACCGGGATAACTTTTCATAATAGACCAGTGGCGCTCAAGTTCACCGAGCCCCCCAATGATTTTTGCCATTTTTTCAATTGCGCTTGCTCCGAATGTTCCTCCGCCTGCGTGAATCATATTCCGTCTCGTTCCATCATGAAATGTTTGACTGCTTTTGATTTCGATCCAGCCTGTAATGACACCCCCTTGGCCTTGAATATGCATATCGCTCGTATCCGCGACAATTGCAAAATCAGCGTGGTAGCCCCTCTTGCAGCATTCAAGTGTGCCGGCTTCTCCAACTTCCTCCCCAATAACCGATTGCAGAATCAGATCACCGGGAAGTTCAATGCCTGCTTCACGAATCAATTTGACAGCAAACAGCACACACGCCATTCCGCCCTTCATATCGGAAGCGCCCCGCCCGATTAAGAGACCGTTTTTTTCAATTGGATGAAATGGATCATGCTCCCATTCTTCATCCTCTTTTACCTCTGCCACATCTACATGGCCATTGATAATCAGGCTATAATAATCTGCTGAATCTGTCCCTTTTAGCTTCCCTACAACATTGGGATCTCCAGGGTACACATCCCATTTGTCGATCGAGAATCCCAATTCATTTAAATATCCCGCAATCCAAGACTGAATGCCCTCTGTATTTCTTGCAGGCGGAGCGGGTGTTTGATAAGAAATCAGCGTTTTCGCAAGCTGAATAAGCTCCTCCTTATGTTCTTCCACTTTTTTTTGCAAAGAGTCTATTTGTTGATCCAATGTAAATCCGCTCCTATTCTTTAAAATCAAAAAAGCCGTTTCAAATGTGATGAAACGGCTTAATAAAAACAAACGGAGTCCGATGTACTCCGCTTTTCACCGCTTCCCTCCGCTGGCATGATCCAGATCAGGTCAAAAGGGTTGAGACAAAGTCTCTCTCAGCTTCGCAAAGCACCCCTAGGATGAATCTATATATGTTTGTCAGGCATTCGTTATCGGCTCAGCTCTTGTTAAAAACGGCCGATCCTGATTCCATAATACATGGATTGGCGTATCAAAAAAAGCGGAAAGTATTTGATCAGTAAGCATTTCCTTTATTTCTCCGGATTCAAAGACCTCTCCCTGTTTTAATAAAAGGGCTTTATCAAAGACAGGCAAAATTTCTTCAGCATGATGAGTCACATAAAGGATAGATGGTGCATTTTCTTTGTTTGCAATGTATGTAATCGTATCTAACAGCTTTTCCCGGGCAATAAAATCCAGTCCTGTGACTGGTTCATCCAGTATCAGCAACTCCGGATCGGCCATTAGTGCTCTAGCAATCAACGCTCTTTGTTTTTCCCCTTGAGAAAGGGTTTCATAGCGGCGATCGGCATATTCAATTGCTCCAAAGTCCTCTAACAAACCAATCGCTTTTTCCCTGGTTTTCTTACTTGGCGTTTCATATAACCCAATCGAAGCGTAAGCTCCGCTCAAAGCAATTTCAAAGGCTGAATCTGCCGGATACAATTTTTGCTGAAGAGCTGCTGAGACGAGGCCAATTTTACGTCTGAGCTTTTCCCCAAGCTCTGTTTTGCCAAATTCATGGCCAAGCACCTGCATCTCGCCTGATGTTGGAAAATAATATGAGCACAGCATATTTAACAGCGCTGTCTTCCCGGCGCCATTAAGGCCGTAAAGCACCCAATTTTCCTTTTCTTCCACCTTCCAATGAATATCTCTCAGTATCCATTTCCCATTCCGTTTTAGTGAGACATTGTCAAGCTGCAAAATCATCGTGGTCCTCCTCTTTATTGCCTTTTATAATTGTTTTAATTTTCATAAAACTTTGTACGAACTAGGATACCTTACTTTTTCCAAAACGTAAACCATCCGTAATCAATAGAAAAGCCTTTAAAACAACATCGTTTTAAAGGCTTTTCATTATTGATGAATATTTTTATTCATTTGTTTGATAGCCGCTTTTTCAAGTCTGGACACCTGCGCCTGGGATATTCCGATTTCTTCGGCAACTTCCATTTGGGTTTTCCCTTGGAAGAATCGCTTTCTCAAAATCATTTTTTCCCTATCGTTCAGCCTTCTCATGCCCTCTTTTAAAGCCAGCTCTTCAATCCATTGTGAATCTGTATTACGCTCATCACTGATTTGGTCCATCACATAGATCGGGTCTCCGCCGTCGTTATAGATCGGTTCAAATAGAGAAACCGGATCCTGGATGGCATCAAGCGCAAATACAATTTCCTCATGCGGTACTTCAAGAACTTTTGCGATGTCTTCTGCAGTCGGCTCCTTGCTTGTCTCACTGATTAACCGCTCTCTTACCTGAAGCGCCTTGTAAGCGATGTCCCGGAGTGATCTTGAGACACGGATCGGGTTATTATCGCGTAAATACCTGCGGATCTCTCCGATAATCATAGGTACAGCGTATGTTGAAAACTTAACATTATGGCTTAGGTCAAAATTATCAATGGATTTCATTAGTCCGATGCAGCCGACTTGAAATAAGTCATCAACATACTCCCCTCTGTTATTAAATCGTTGAATGACACTTAAGACAAGACGCAAGTTCCCGTTTACAAGCTTTTCTCTTGCTGAATCATCGCCTTGATCCTGCAGCTGCCTAAACAGCTTTCTCATCTCTTCATTCTTGAGTACTGGTAATTTGGAGGTATCCACCCCGCAGATTTCGACTTTATTTCTCGACACTTTTTTCCCTCCCTACAGGAGCTGCTGTACAACGTTAAGTATCTCCTTGGGTGGGAAAAATATGCACTGCACTCAGACCGAAAAACTGTCGAAACCAGGAAATCCCTGTAAAATCAAGGGGTTCTAACCATAAAATTTTTTACACCATTTTGTTGAACTCTTTTCTCAACCTTTTTATAATTCTTTTCTCAAGCCGCGAAATATAAGACTGAGAAATCCCCATCATATCCGCTACATCCTTTTGGGTTTTTTCTTCTTCACCGACAAGCCCAAACCGCAGCTCCATGATTTGCTTTTCTCTCTCATTAAGCTGTTCAAGCGCTTTTTTCAAAAGCTTTTTATCGACGTTAGCTTCTATGTCTTTAGTGATGATGTCATCGTCAGTGCCGAGCACATCAGAAAGCAAAAGCTCATTGCCGTCCCAATCAATATTAAGCGGTTCATCAAAGGAAACCTCTGAACGGATTTTGTTATTTCTTCTTAAATACATCAGGATTTCATTTTCTATACACCGGGAGGCATAGGTAGCAAGCTTGATTTTCTTTTCTGGATTGAATGTATTCACAGCTTTGATTAGACCGATGGTACCGATGCTGATTAAATCCTCTATATTAATTCCCGTATTTTCAAATTTACGGGCGATATATACGACCAGACGCAAATTGCGTTCAATTAGAATGGCGCGCGCTGCCTGATCGCCGTTTGGGAGCTTCATTAACAAAACCTGCTCCTCATCTTTAGATAATGGAGGCGGCAGGGCTTCACTCCCGCCTATGTAATAGACTTCATCACTTTTCAGCCCAAGTTTCATCAGCAGCTTATACCAGAGGTGCGTCAACCGTAATTTCAGTTTTTTCATCTTCCTCTCCCTTCTAAATGTCACGCCGTTTGAGTATGATAAGTAACGGACATTTGCGAACATTATGAAACGTGTTTTACAGCCTTGCCCGAAAGCATTTTCGGATGAATAATCGCGTCAAACTCTCCATCTGCCGACAGCTTTGTTGTGCTGATACCGATTAAACATTTATCTGCAGAAATCATTTCTTCTTTTGTCATAATCGTTACGTGATCCGGTTTAACGCATAATAAAAATTGATTTTGCTGACCAACTCCCCTGTATGGAATCAACCTCATTTTATCTAAAAAGCGAAAGGAATCATCGAGCTGTTCGATGGCTTCCAATGGGTCTGTGTTTCGAATGATCATCGTTTCGGCTGTTCCGAAAATCGGCTCCAATTTATCAATGTAAATGATCATTACCGGTGTTTTTGTAAGAGGATCGTACAGCTGATTACCGGAATCAATCAGGCCTCTGACATGAAGTGTTTGGCTGCCCAAATCTGCCTGCACGCTGACTCGTTCCTCATATTGAATGTTTTTTGTTTCAATATCTTCAATTCTTCTTTTAGAAAAAAACCATAATGCTGGAAAGCCACCAACAATAAACAACCAGCTGATCGGGTCTCCAAACCCTGTTTGATTGGTAATCATAACACCGTTTTGAACAATAGAATTTGACTGCAGCAAAGAATGGGCTCCGATAATTCCTCCCCCCATTAAAAAAGTGGCAAAATAAAAGGAAAACAAATTTTGAAAGAAAAACCGAAATCTTTTAAAGCCAAATGTCACCACCACAATCACAACTGAAAAAGCTAGCTTCCCAGCCGGATGTTCAACAATCGGCGAAAAAGGAGTAAACATCAAAAGGACAATACTGGAACCGATGAACGCTCCGCCTACCAGTCTTCTTTTTTTTACATGCCGTTTTAAAATAAATGCCGTGAGCAAAAGCAAAAGTGCATCAAAACAAAAGTTTAACAGCCAAATGACATCTAAATAGATTTTCACATCTGACTCCTTTCTTTCTTGCCTCACGCTGTTCCCCTTCTTGCTTCATAAGTATAAAGCAAGCTCTGTGGGAAAGTCTGTCAATTAATGTTGAGAAGAAAATACAATTTTTCAGGGAAATCTGCTTAATTTGTCGAGGAAGTGTAATGAGAGGATATATAAAAAAGCTGCCAATGACGGCAGCTTTTTTCCACTTAATTTTCTGTGTTGATATTAAGTTTTCCATTCGCAGTTTTTCTAGTTTCATTTCCATAATCATCTCGGACGATCACTTCTACTTTTGCTCCTTTTGCTTTAATAGAAGAAGTCGCTGTCCAATAGCCTTCATATCTCCCCGGAGAGATTTCTCTTAACGGGAGTTCGGTGGCATTTTGCACACTCGCTCTTGCATTTGTCAGCGGCATACGAATGATAAACGTTGCATCTAAATCCTCAGCGCTTGAGAAAGCGATTTTCACAGATTCACCGGCTTTTAAGTTTTTATCCTCTCCCGGAATTAAGCCGGAAATGACAGGCTTGTCAAAATTGACATCAATGACAGCCTTTTTCGTCGTTTTGTTGCCTGCTAAGTCTGTAGCAATCACCTTGATTTCATTGCTTCCATTCTCCAAAAGAATCCGGGCTGAGTATGAACCATCAGCTACTGTTGCTTTTTTGCCATTCACCTTGACGTCTTTCAGATTGTCATCGGATACAGCCCCTTTGACAGTCAGCGTTTCTTTATTTGTTTTCCCGCCATCCTTTGGATTGTCCAGCGTTAACTCAGGCTTTTCTTGATCAAGCGTGACCGTGATTGGGCTGGAGGCATCTGTTGTTCCGTTGTCAGTTGATGCAGTTGCCGTCAGCTCATTTTCACCCTTGTTGAGTGTGATGCCTGCATGGAACGTGCCATCCGCAGCGGCTTTCGTTTCTCCTGCCTCTTTCTCTCCATTATAAATGTGTACCGTTGTACCAGGAGAAGCTTTTCCTTTTACAGTGACGCTATCCTTATTTGTGTATGATTTGTCTGTCGGTGAAGTAATCTCAGGTACAGCAGCTTCGTAATCAACTAATGCGCGAATCATATAGTTGCCGTCTGCTTTGTCACCCGGCTCCCATTGTCCACCTATATACTGCCAGTTGCGGCCGGAATTCTTGCCGGTTTCATCCATTGCCAGTCCAGGTGAATACGGGTCAGGTTTCGACTGGATATATACGAGATAAAAGTCTTTATCGACCATAATCCCTTTTGAACTGAGATCTACCTTAGTCCACTCGCCATTGCGAAGAGCTTCAGCGTTAAATGGCCCGGCAATTTTCTTGCCCGGTGCTCCGTCTTTTCCTGTGGCATCGTATACCTCAACCTTAAACTCTGTGCCGCCCGGATCTGGGAACTCTGTATCCCAGAATCTAAACAGCCCTCCTGTAAGCATGCCTTTGTCCTTGCCGTCAGCGAGCGTCATTTTTACCGCCCATCCGTTACCGGCAGCAAAATAGGAATTGGCATTCTCCGCTGTTCCGTCATCATATGCAATTTCACCCGGATAACCGACGAAAGGCTTCAATGCAGTTTCTTTTGTAACATCACCTTTTAACTCAACGGAAAATTCATCACTGTAATAACCCGGTGCAGCGACTTTAATCGTATAAGCGCCTTCATAGGCCTCCAGCGTATATTCACCTTTGTCGTTTGTCATAGCAGGTTCCACCGCAGCATCCTCTACAACATAAACGGAAGCGCCTGTTACCGGCTCTCCTGTCGTTTTATTGATGACCGTGCCTTTTAATGTGCCCTTCTTCATCTCTTCTAACGTAAAATTAGCTTGTGTCGTCTGATCCGTCTTTAAAGATACTTTTTGTGTTTTCGACTGATAACCATATGCTTCTGCCATAAGCGTATAGTCTCCCGCTTTGTGCTTCAGCGTGTACTGCCCTGTGGATTGATCTGAATATGTTGATTTTCCTGTTTCCACTACACTGACTTGTGCCCTGAGCGGCAAAACTTGAGGCTGTATAGCCTTGTTCTGATGTTTTACCGCTGTGTTTGCAGATGGCTTAGCCTTTTTCGGATTTACTGGCTTTTTCTTTTGCTTTCCAGACGGCTTTTCGACGCCCAGCTTATTCTTTTTGACTGTTTTTCCGGCTGATTTGTCAGAAAGCACTACATCATCAATATACCAGCCCTCTTTTGCAATGCTTTCATCAGATTGAAGGTTAAACATCACTTGAATGTTTTGGCCTTTATAAGCCGATAAATCAATTTCTTCGTCCGTCCAGCTTGATGTCTTTCCGTTATAGACACCAGCCTGCTCCCAATTCTTTTCACCTTCCGGAAGAACAAAAACGTAGCCGTAATCAAAATCATCCTCTAAATTGTGCCAGCTTTTAAATTGAAGGAACAGACTTCCTGAATCAGGTGCTTTAATAGGAGGCATAACAAGGTTCATGTTTGCTGAGTTGGCATAATTTCCTGTCAAATTCGTTCCATATACTTTTTCTCCGGATGCTGCTGTATTTGGGCCAGTTGACGGAACTCCCCATTCCCAGTTATTATTTGTTCCGCTCGCAACCCAGCCGCCGGGTGCAGTTTCAAAGTCCTGCTTATATCCCGCCGTGATGCTTGGTTTCACTGTTACATCGTATACGTCAGACGAAACGACATGACCGCCAAAATCGTGAATCATCCACTTATAGCTTAGTTTAGTTCCTTTTATATCTGGGATCTCTGCCTGATACGTTCCTTTTAGATGATCACCGCTGATTCGTTTAGCCGTTATTTCTGTCCATTCACCTTGATCAAGCTTGTAGGACAGCTTTACAGATGTCACACTCACATTGTCTTCAGCTGTCAAAGTCAGTGGCAGGCTACCACCTTCATAAGCTTCAGTTACTTTCTCATGCTGATAGACAGGAGGCTCTTGGTCATCCCCCTCTACAGAAACTTGTCCTTCCGCTTTGCCTAAACCATCTGTAACAGCGGATACAGCATCAAAAGCATTCACCAGACCATGGCCATATCCGTTATTCGGTGAATCAGGAAATGTTGAATCCGTGAGCGGTTCAGCCGTGCTGGTTAATATATCCTCCATCTCATCAACAGAAAGTGAGGCATTCGCCTGTTTCAGCAGTGCAGCAACAGCGGATACATGCGGCCCTGCCATTGATGTGCCGTCCCAACCATCCTCATATGTCTGACCAGGAACGGATGAACGAATATTAACGCCCGGTGCAGATATTTCCGGCTTTATCTCATCATATGGAGATGGCCCTTGAAGAGAAAAGTCAGCGAGCTTTTTATTGATATCAGTCGCTCCAGTTGCAAACGATTCTGGATAGTTTGCCGGATTTGCGATAGAACCAGGCCCGCCGGGAATAAAGAGATCCGTATTCCCAGCTGAAAACTCAGGGAAAATATCGGCCGCACGCCAGGCATTGACCATGTCTCTGTACCATTCATCAAGTCCAGAGCCCCCTCCCCATGAGTTATTGACAACATCAGGAGCCATTTCCGGGTGGGGATTTCCTTCCGCGTCCTTTGGTGCTAAAACCCATTCACCAGCTTCCAAAATGTCAGCATCAGTGCCGCCATCTTCAGAGAACGCTTTAACAGCAATCCATTTTGCGCCAGGCGCTACACCGATTTGATTTGTTCCATCAGGTTCAGAGCCCACCATCGTGCCTGTCACATGGGTTCCATGAGCCAAATCATCATAAGGGCTTGCCTCGCCTGCTACGGCATCATACCAGTTCATTTCATTTTCAGGCTCATTAGGATTTTCCGGATTA
Organism: Bacillus sp. PS95; assembly: GCF_037963565.1. Classification (NCBI taxonomy): domain Bacteria; kingdom Bacillati; phylum Bacillota; class Bacilli; order Caryophanales; family Bacillaceae; genus Bacillus; species Bacillus sp. PS95. The sequence goes on along the minus strand of NZ_CP150160.1, from coordinate 1,629,099 downwards.
TACCCGCGATATTTCTCTTTTAATGCCGGATGATTCCATTCCACACCGGTATCAATGGACGCAACAACCGTGCCAGTTCCATCATATCCAAGTGCCCAAGCTTTTGGGGCATCGATTTGGTCTACATTCCATTCCACACCGTCAGTTGCTTTAATAGCTTTCTGTGCTTTTTTCATATTAAATGGGGAGGATGACTTAAAAAGCTGCCGTTTCTCATTAGGAAGCACCTTTTCCACTTCGGGAAACTGCGCCACTTTTTCCATGACCTCTTTTGAGGCATGAACAGCAATCCCGTTCACCACATAATAAGAATGAATTTGGTCTGCATTTCCTTTATCTTTCTGGGTGTTCAAGTATTTTAGGACATCTTGCTGGGATTCATCGGCTGTGACTTTTAAAGATGACACAACAGCAGAACGCTTTTGATATTCCGTCTTAGCGGCAGACAGCTTCTTCGATTTCGCTTTTTTAACAGCCGCTTTTGCCGCTTTTTCTGTGTTAGCCTGATCTTTAAATTTAATCAGAAAAGTCGTCTTTTCTTTCTTTTTAAAGCTTTTCTTTAATGAACTCGAAATCTTGTTTTGAATGGATTCCGCAGATTGAAGCTCCTTTTTAACAGAAGGTGAGGTGACTTTACTGCTTGCCCCGGCTGCTCCCGGAAACAGCAGTGAACTGATGACAACTGTACTTAAAACAGAGCTGATGAGTCTGTTTTTCGTTTTTTTCTTCATTTTCATCCCCCTTTTTCAACATGCTTTTTAAAAAAAGTGTCGTCCCTCCTTTTAATAATGAATGGTTTGTCAGAACATCGCTGTATATTAACTGTAGACAATCTGAATTACAGATATTGTCGTTTCATGTCATTTATTTTCCATATATATGAAAATGATAAAAATGTCACAAAAATAAATAGGTCTAATTATCTGTTTTGTTACTAAGCGAAGGAAGCAATAGGGAAAAAGACTTTATAAGAAGGAAAGTGTGAAGAGAAAAACAAAAAAGGACAAAATCGAAAACGATTTTGTCCTTTACATTAGCCGCGTTTATTACGGTTTCTTAAGAATGTCGGGATGTCAAGCGTATCATCAGCCGGCTGTGAAGTATGACGGCTTACTGTATTCTGCTGCTGAGGCTCCTCACGTTTTGGCTCACGCTTCGGAACACTTTGGTTGTGTGTTTTGATGCTTTGATTTAAGCTTGGACGCTGAGGCTTCGTCACGTCCTTCTCTTGTTCGATAAAGCCGGTTGCAATCACTGTCACCACAATCTCATCTTTTAGATTTTCATTAATAACAGAACCGAAAATCATGTTTACGTCTTGATCAGACGCCGAAGCGACAAAAGAATTAAAAACCTGTTATTATAAATTTCTTGACATAATTTAATTTCTTATTTCACATTATTAGGAAAAATATTTCTCGGAAAATACTCTCTGTATTTTAGAATTAAAAAAACAGTTTAAATCGATGTCATAACAGACTTGTTTATATTTTTTAATATTTCTTTGACTATTGAAACATTTTTATCGATATATTCAGGTTGCAAAATTTCGTCATGTGTCCCATAGCCATCATATTCTATATAATCTTTTGTTGTTGCATTTGCCCACTCCTTTTTAAATTTAGTCATTGAATTATCTATTACAATATTGTGAATATTAGAATCTAATACTCCTTCATTCGTTAGCTGTTCCAAATACATTGTAAATTTATTAATTTTATTTTGTACATATTTCGTATTCATCCATTCTGGAACCTTTGTATGTTCACGATTAACTTCTGATAGCATTTTCATTGCTCTTTTATTTACTTCGGCATTCCAAAGAGTTGTATCTAACATTATTATATCTGACACTTCCAATCCTTTTTTTTCCATTACCTTTGCAACTTCAAATGCTATATTTCCTCCTCCAGAATACCCCAGAAATACATATGGACCTTGTTCTTGTATTTGAACTATATTCTCTGCATATTCACGAATCATATCATCAAAATTTGTGTGATCATGAATAAAGTCCGTAATATATATTCTATAATCTCCCTCTAACAAATAAGCCATCTCTATATATGTCATCCCAATTCCTATGCGAGACGGGAAGCAAAACACATTGACGTTTCCACGATGAGTTATTGGTGTAAACTTTGTTTCATCTTCTAATTTTATATTCCCATTCATTAGATCCAATGCTAATAATTCAATGGTTTGAGCATTAAATACTGTTTGAAATGAAATTTCAGTCCTCATTCGTTCTTTTATAGATTGTATTAGTTTTAATACTTTTAATGAATCACCTCCTATATCAAAGAAGTTATCCTGTATTCCCACTTGTTTTATATCAAGTATGTCCTTCCAAATCTCAGCTAACTTTGTTTCAATTGGTGTACGAGGTGCTACATACTCAACCCCTGTCTGGATATTTTTTTCATCAGGCAGAGGGAGTTCCTTACGGTCAATTTTCCCGTTAGATGTCAGCGGCATTTTCTCCAGTTGAATAAAATAAGATGGAAGCATGTAGCTTGGCATTTGGACAGATAATTTCTCTTTCATCTCACTGACCGCAAAAGATTCACTCGCAACGTAGTATGCACATAACGCTTTATCTCCGTTGTCGTTTTCATGCGCAACCACGATTGCTTCTTGTACAGCTTCCATATTCAATAAAGCTGTTTCAATTTCTCCAATTTCAATCCGGTATCCGCGTATTTTCACTTGATGGTCAATCCGTCCTAAATACTCAATGTTACCTTCCGGTAACCATCTGGCAAGGTCTCCTGTTCGATACAATTTCTCACCAGGGATAAACGGATGATCGACAAACTTTTCGGCCGTTAAATCCGGGCGGTTTAAGTAGCCTCGAGCTAGACCCTCTCCGGCAATATATAGCTCTCCCTGTATTCCGATTGGCTGCAATTCTTTTTGCTCATTTAATATATAGGCATTTAATGTAGGAATCGGTTTTCCGATGTTACTTCTTCCATCTTTTATTTCGATTTCTGTAATCTCTTTATATGTTACATGAACGGTTGTTTCTGTAATACCATACATATTAATTAGCTTTATGTCTGGATATTTATCTTTCCATTCTTTTAATAAAGATGGATTCAATGATTCCCCGCCAAAGATTACTTTTCTCACTTTTAGATCACACGAAGAATGAGTTAATTCTTGATCTTTCACTAAATAAAAATAACTAGGAGTTTGATTTAGAATTGTTACTTCCTCATCTTTTAACAACTGTAAAAATTGTATCGGGTTCTTTGATATCGTTTTTGGTACTATTACTAATTTGCCACCGTACAAAAGTGCTCCATACATTTCCCATACAGAAAAGTCGAAACAGAAAGAGTGGAATAAGGTCCACGTATCTTTTTCATTAAAATCAAAAACATTTTTGCTGTTAAACAAGAGACGAACCACATTTTTATGTTCAAGCAAAGTGCCTTTTGGAGCACCTGTTGTCCCCGACGTATAGATCACATATGCTAAATTGTTTGACTGTACATGGTTTTCAAGATTCAAGCTATTTTTATGATAGTTACTTTCCTGATCTAGATTCAGCACTGTGCCAGTAAATTCTATATGCTGCTTATGGCTTTGCTTTAATAATAGTTTCACTCCTGAGTCCTCAATCATGTAACGAATTCGCTCTTCTGGATATTCCGGATCAATCGGCACATATGCCCCGCCCGCTTTGAGAATACCCAGTATACCTACAATCATTTCAAGAGAACGTTCTGTCATAATTCCAACAAGCTGTTCAGCCTCTACTCCTTCATTTCGAAGTGTACGGGCTAGTTGATTAGCTCGCTCATTCAGTTCACGATATGTCAATTGTTTATCTTCAAACACAACAGCTACCTTATCTGGTACACGTTCTGCTTGTTCTTCAAACAGTTGATGAATTGTTTTGTTTCTTGGATATTCTGCTTTTGTATCATTAAAATCTCTAAGAAGCTGCATTCGCTCCTCTTCGAGGACCATAGATAGTTCTGATAGTTTTGTATGCGGATGTGCCAAAATGTTATCTACCAGATGGGTAAAATGTTTTGTCATTCGTACTATCGTTGCTTCCTCATATAAAGATGTCGCATATTCCAACATACAATTCAATTGTCCGTTCCATTCAACTACAGTCAACATCAAATCAAATTTGGCTATCTCATATTCCCATTCAAACGGCTTTATTTCTAATCCTTCTACTTTCCCGGCTTCTTGATCCATATTTTGCAATACAAACATGACATCAAAGATCGCGTTTCTGCTCATATCTCTGGTGACATCTAATGTCTCCACAATTTCTTCAAATGGATAATCTTGATTTTCATATGCTCTTAAGGCATTTTCTTTCACTTCACTCGCAAATTGCTCAAATGTTTTTTCCCCTGTTGGGTAGTTTCGCATTGCCAACGTGTTCACAAACATTCCCACAACTCGATCCAAATCAGCATGTGGGCGACCTGCAATCAGACTGCCTATAATAATGTCTTCTTGTCCGCTATATTTAGACAACATGAGCGTGTAAATTGATAACATTACCATATATAGTGTAGAACCTGTTTGCATAGCTAGTTGTTGTAGCGCCTCACTTCTGTGCTCATCGATCGTAAACTCAACTCTTGCTCCCTTAAAATTTCGGGTAGCTGGTCTCGCATAGTCAGTAGGCATTTGTAAAACAGGAAGATCTCCTCCAAGCGTCTCTAACCAATATGCTCCTTGTTTTCGAATCTGTTCTTGATTCATTTCATTTTGTTGCCACACTGCATAATCTTTATATTGAATACGCAGTTCAGGTAATTGGGCACCCTCATATAATTGAAATAACTCTTGCATAATTACAGTCATTGATACGCCATCTGAAATAACATGATGCATATCCATTAGTATCATGTGCTTTGTTGATGTGAACTCAAGAACCTGAACTCGGAAAAGAGGAGCCTGCTTTAAATCAAAAGCACGTATAAATCCCTGAATATATTCATCTAAATCCTCTGGTCTCACCTTTCGAACTTCTACCTTAAAATTAACTTTATCATGAATAAGCTGTTTCAACTCACCATCCAATAATTTAAAACTTGTCCGTAAAGATTCATGGCGATCAATCAGTTGAATGCAGGCAGACTCTAGTCTAGTAACATCTAGTTCTCCTTCAACCACCATCAAGTTGGGCATGTTGTAACTCAATTCTCCGCCTTCTAATTGATGCAAGATATACATTCGTTTTTGTGCAGAGGAAACCGGATAAGACTCTCTCTGTTCCACAGCAGGAATAGATGTAAAGCTTTGATCTTCCACAACACTTATGATTCTTGATAATTGTTCTATCGTTGGATGGTTAAATACATCCCTTAAAGATACTTTAATTTTCAATAGCTTATAAAGTTTCGAAACTAGATCAGTAGCCCGTAAAGAATGCCCTCCTAAGTCAAAGAAATTATCTCGTATTCCCACTTGTTTTAAGCTAAGTACCTCTTTCCAAATCTCAACCAGCTTTAATTCAATTGATGTACGAGGCGCAACATATTTTACACCAGTTTGTGTATTTCGATCAGGCAGAGGGAGTGCCTTACGGTCAATTTTCCCGTTAGATGTCAGCGGCATTTTCTCCAGCTGAATAAAATAAGATGGAATCATGTAGCTTGGCATTTGGACAGATAATTTCTCTTTCATCTCACTGACCGCAAAAGATTCACTCGCAACGTAGTATGCACATAACGCTTTATCTCCATTGTCGTCTTCATGCGCAACCACGATTGCTTCTTGTACAGCTTCCATATTCAATAAAACTGTCTCAATTTCCCCAATTTCAATACGGTATCCGCGTATTTTTACTTGATGGTCAATCCGCCCTAAATACTCAATGTTACCTTCCGGTAACCATCTGGCAAGGTCTCCTGTTCGATACAATTTCTCACCAGGGATAAACGGATGATCGACAAACTTTTCGGCCGTTAAGTCAGGGCGGTTTAAGTAGCCTCGAGCTAAACCAACTCCACTGATACATAATTCTCCGGGGACTCCTATAGGCTGTAATTCCAAATCTTTTAAAACAACTGCTTGTACATTTCCTAATGGTTTACCAATAGGCGTGTTTACAAGACCTTTCATAGTTCTATCGGTTCCATAATAGGTTGCATATATGGTACACTCTGTCGGACCATAAATATTTTCCAATCGTGATGATAATGCAGAATAAAACTCCTTAATTGTTTTAACTGGCAATGCTTCACCGGCAGAAAATACATATTTCAAAGATTGAAGCTTTTTTATGTTTATTTGCCTTAATTCATTCAACAATACTTGTAACATAGAGGGTACAAAATTAATATGAGTAATTTTATTTTTTTCTATAATATTTATTAATGCTTCTGGTTCCTTCTCTAAACCTGGCTTAAGAATAACTAATTTGCTTTTTCCGATAAACCAGCCAAACAGTTCTGTTACAGATACATCAAATGTATAGTTTGTTTTCAATAATATGGCATCGTCTATCCCCAAAGGAAACCTTTTTTCTAAATCCGTTAAAGTATTCACTACTGATTTATGTTCAATCATTACACCCTTTGGTTTACCTGTTGTCCCTGAAGTGTATATTACATAAGCCAAATGATTTGGCCTCACTATTGAATTAAGATTAGTTTGAATTTCGTGGTAGCTCTCTTCGGAGTCGAGAGGAATTACTCTCCCAGTGAATGATACACGATGCATTAAATGACTTTGAGTCAGTAACAGCTGAGCTTCTGAATCCTTTAATATATAATGAATTCGTTCTTCAGGAAATTCAGGATCAATCGGTACATATCCTCCCCCAGCTTTGAGAATACCAAGTATACCTATAATCATTTCCAGAGACCGTTCTGTCATAATGCCCACTAGTTGTTCCGAACCTACACCATTTAATCGGAGAGTCCGAGCCAACTGATTGGCTCGCTCATTAAGTTCTTGATATGTCAATTGTTTATCTTCAAATTCAACGGCTACTTTATTTGGTAAAGATTCTGCCCGTTGTTCAAACAATTGATGAATTGTTTTATTACTTGGATAATCTGCTTGTGTATCATTAAACTCGAGAAATATTTTGTCTGTTTCAACCTTAGATAAGTATTCTAATTGATCTAGCCTAGAATCTGGTTGAGATAACATATTAGTATAAATTTGTTTTAAATGCTCTGTAGCTTGCACCAGATATTCTTGGTCATAACGTCTCTCGTTATATACGACTTTAAGATTCACTCTATTATTTTCTAGATTAAATTGAAACAGAATATCCCTTCCGCCAATTTCATTAAGAAAAGAAGAGTGTATCTCATCTAAAGAAACAACAGTGTTAATTATCGGCAAATGTTCATCATTATATTGTATATTTAAATTCTTTGTCATTTTTCGGAAAGGTACATTTTGGTTTTCTGTTACACTTTTTAAAAACAAATTAATATCTTTAAATAATGTTTTAAATGTGGTCGCCGCATTTATTTTATTTTTCAACATGAGAATTTCATTTAAAACACCTATATCTTGTTTTATCGCTGGCATTCCTATGATAATGTTTTCATTTCCGGTATATTTATTTAATAAACATTCAACTCCAGATAATAGAATAATATACACTGCAATGTGCGAGTCATTAGCTACCGACTTAATTTTTTGTGATAATTCAGTCGGTAATGAAACGTAAAGAATAGAATCCGTAACCCTACCTCTCTTACCATCATCTTTTACTGTTGTTTTAAAATAGGGCAAGTAGGATATATAGTCTTCATCATCAAAAACACCGTCCCAAAATAGTTCTTGCTCTTCAAATAAAGACACTTACAACACCTCTTTACTTATATTCTGGATTCATTAATTTCAAATTTTGAAAACTCTTTTTATTGAACTCAGTAAGCTTTATTTGTATAAAGCTCAAGTAACCCCAGTGATGGGTTACTTGAGAAAATTAAACTTAAGTCTAAAATATTTCTAATTAAGAGCAATTTATAGACGGAGTTCATATAAATCAATAGCATTAGTATCTTTCTTGTTTACGCCAAGTTCAATTCGACCTAATTTGATATTAGGATTAGAAGTAATTGTTGATAATATAGTAATTAAATTTTTCGACATTATTTCGATAGATTTCTTCCTGAATAATTTTGTGCAGTATTCAAAACTTCCCGTTAATTTAGTTTGACTAACATTAATGGATAATGTTAAATCAAATTTTGACACCTTATGCATGTGATTAATTATAGGTTTGAAATGGAGGTTCCCTCTATTAAGAATTGTTTCATCTGTATTTTGAATAGCAAACATTGTATCAAATAAAGGATTACGATCACCCATTTTTTGAAAATTAACTTTCTCAATTAACTCCTCGAATGGATAATCTTGGTTTTCGTAGATACCTAACATTGTTTCCTTTACATCTAAAACATATTGTAAAAAAGTTTTCTCTCCATTTGGATAACTTCTAACAACCACAGTATTTACAAACATTCCTATTATCTTTTCAATGTCCGTATGATTTCGACCTGCTATCGGTGTACCTACTATGATGTCCTCCTGACCACTATATTTTGATATCAAGATGAAATATGCCGCCAACAATACCATATACAATGTACTCTCAGTTTCTTCTGCTAATTTTAGTAATCCCTTGTAGATATTAGAATCAATATCAAATTCTAATAGGTCCCCTTCATAACTTCTAATTAAAGGTCTTTCATAATCAGTAGGCATATCTAGCAGCGGTATTTCTCCTCTAAACATATCCATCCAATATGCTTCTTGCTTCATCATTTTTTTAATTTGCTTTTGATTTAATCTCCAACAAGAATAATCCTTATACTGAATTCTAAGTTCAGTTAATTGCTTACCTTCATATAAATCCATAAGTTCATCGATAAAAATTTTCATCGACGCTCCATCCGAAATGATATGATGCATATCTAACATTAGTATATGGTCATTTGATGCCAATTTTAGCAGTTTCACTCTAATTAAAGGTGCTTGCATTATATCAAATGGTCGAACAAACTGAACCTGATGTTCCTCTATTTCACTATTAGAAACTTTTATCGTTTCAAATGTGAAATCAACATCTTCATGTATTTGTTGTACAATTTCACCTTGAATTATTTTAAAGCTTGTGCGGAACGATTCATGTCGATTAACCAATTGTCTTAAGGAATTTTCTAATCTCTCTAGATCTAATGCCCCTGCTACTTGAAACATTTGTGGCATATTATAAGTTAATTCATTACCATCTATTTGATTCAAGATATACATCCGTTTTTGTGCTGAAGATACAGGGTAATAGTCTTTTTGTTTTACAGAAGGAATTAAGTCATATCCATCCGAACCCAATTTCATAATAACTGACGCCATTTCCTCAATTGTTGGATGATTGAACACATCTCTTATTGAAATACTAACATTTAGTTCTGTATGAATTTTGGCAACTAAACCCGTCGCTCGCAAAGAATGCCCACCTATATCAAAGAAGTTATCTTGTATTCCCACTTGTTTTAAACCAAGTACCTCTTTCCAAATCTCAGCCAGCTTTAATTCAATTCGTGTACGAGGCGCAATATATTTCACACCAGTTTGTGTATTTCTATCAGGCAGAGGGAGAGCCTTGTAATCAATTTTCCCGTTGACTGTTAAAGGAAAATTTTGCAGCCTTACAAAGTAAGTTGGAACCATATAGCTTGGCAGAGAAGAAGATAATTTTTGCTTAATGTGGCTTACTTTGAACTGCTCTCTAACTACTAAATAAGCACATAATTCTTTATCAGAATTTCCATCCTCACATGTGGTGACAATTGCTTCTTGCACAGCATCTATATTCAATAAAGCTGTTTCAATCTCCCCAATTTCAATCCGGTATCCGTTTATCTTAACTTGATGGTCAAGCCTTCCTCTAAATTCTAATACTCCATTAGACGTCCACCGAGCTATATCTCCCGTGCGATAACAGCGATCATTATTAAATGGAAGTTGTATAAATTTCTCTGCAGTAAGCTCAGGTCTATCTAGATAACCTCTCGCTACACCATCTCCACCAACAAGTAATTCCCCCCATACTCCTATAGGTTGTATATTTAATGTTTTATCTACTACGTAAGCTGTTGAATTTTGAATAGGCCGACCAATAGGTATTGCCTGAGATTGTTTGCCTCTAACCAAATAAGTAGAGGAAAAAGTTGTGTTTTCAGTAGGGCCATAACCATTTACTATATTTATCTGCGGATTGTTTTCACACACTTGATTAATATGAGGTAAAGATAATATATCCCCTCCTATAATCAACGTCTTTAATTCTTCAAATAAAAAATTGTCCTGGTTTGTAAGTTTGTTAAATAATGGGGATGTTAACCACATTGTATTAATTTTGTATTTCTTAATTAATCCTTTTAACTCACAAACATCCAGAATTTGTTCAATTTTTGTTAAATAGAGTTGTCCTCCATTTAATATAGCTCCCCAAATCTCGAAAGTAGAGGCGTCAAATACCAGAGACCCTGTTTGCAAAATATGCGTATCCCCATCTAGCTCTACATAATTCGGGTTTTTGACCAAGCTAATTACATTTTGTTGTTCAACCATAACTCCTTTTGGTTTCCCAGTCGTTCCTGAAGTATATATTACATATGCCAGATGGTGAGGCTCTACAATAGATTTCAGATTAGATCCAGTTTCATCATAGCTGTCTTCTTCATCAAGGGACAATATCTTCCCAGCAAACGATATTCGATCTCGCAAATGACTTTGGGTTAATAATAAGTGCGCTTTTGAATCTTCTAACATATAATGGATTCGCTCTTCTGGATACTCCGGATCAATTGGTACATACGCTCCCCCGGCCTTAAGGATACCGAGTATCCCCACGATCATGTCTAAAGAACGCTCTGCCATAATCCCAACGAGCTGATCAGCCTCTACACCTTCGTTTCGAAGTGTGCGGGCTAGTCGATTAGCGCGCTCATTCAGTCCACGATATGTCAATTGTTTATCTTCAAACACAACAGCTACCTTATCTGGCACACGTTCTGCTTGTTCTTCAAACAGTTGATGAATTGTTTTGTTTCTTGGATATTCCGCTTTTGTGTCATTGAAATCCTGTAGGATTTGTTGCTCCTCTTCTTTGGTGATTAATTGTAAATCCTCAATAAGCATATTTGGATTTTGCACAACTTGATTCATAAGATGAATCAGGTGATCCTTGATTTGTTCTACGCCCACCCGACTATACACATTCGCATTATATTGAAGGTGAACCTGCATTTCTCTCCCCGGCATCACTAGTACATTAAAATCATAGTTGGTGTGCTCTTCTCCTCGAAAATTTGCAATTTTTAATTTTGTCTTTTCAGATATATCACCGTGTTCTACTTCTTGTTCAACAGGATAATTCTCAAACACCATAATATGCTGAACCAAGTCTTGTTTTTGCTTTGTTTGAGCCTGTATTTCATAAAGAGGATACGTATCATACGAACTTGATGAAATCGCCAGCTCTTGTATGTTTTGCATTAAATCAGCACAGGTTATCCCTGTTCTAGTTTGTACTCGTACCGGGATCGTGTTAATAAACATACCAATCATATTTTCAATTCCAGGAATCCCTTCCGGTCTTCCTGATACCACACTGCCAAATACAACATCATTACTATTATTATATTTTTGTAATAAAACACCCCATATTGCTTGCATTACTGTGTTCATTGTTACTTGATTGCGAGCTGCGATTTGCTGAATTTGATGGGTTAGTGCTTGTCCCAATTCACAAATAACACTCTCTGAACGATATCCCTCTTGTTCAGGATGTACTCCTAGATTTGGTACAATTGTTTGTTCTTCATAGTCGGCTAAATACTCTTTCCAATATCTAGAGGCTTCTTCCTCATCCTGCGCTAACAGCCATTCAATATATTGGCTATATGGTGTAACTGTTATATGCTTGGATTCCGAATTTCCAGTTAATACCTCGTATTGTTCGAACCATTCTTTCAATATGATAGGTAAACACCAGCCATCCATTAAGATATGATGGAAACTCCAGATGACTCGATGAACCTCTTCATCTATTTGAAAAATAGCTACCCGTATTAGAGTATCCTCGGACAGTTGAAACCCTCTCGCTTTATTAGATTCTACGTAAGAGTTGAGATATTTCTCCTGTTCTTCAACATCAAATCTACGTAAATCTTCAAAACACCACTCACTTGATTTGTGTTTATAAACAATTTGTAACGGGATATCTCTCCATCCTTGATAAATATTAGTTCGTAAAATGGTGTGTCTTTGCATTAAACTTTCCAAACTTCTTATAAAAACATCAACATTCAAGTCACCGTTCACATCAAAAGTCATTTGTTCAAAGTAAGCAGCCGAATTGGTGTCTGCCAAGTTGTGAAACAACATTCCTTTTTGCATAGGTGTCAATTCATATAAATCTTCAATATCACCAACCTGTTTTGTTTCTTCCCTTATTTGTGCAAGTTCTTCCATACTCATGCCTTTAAGTGTTAAATCACTCGGTGTTATTTCTCCCTCTTCTTTACTCACACAGTGCTGGATAACTTGTTGTAAACTGTTTTTAATCCATGCACCTAATTGTTCAATCGTCTCATCTCTGTACTGTTCTTTACTATAATCAATCATGAAGAAGAGCTTTCCATTTTGGATCATTCCATTCATACTCAACACGTGCAACCTTTCGGTTTGTTTACTCATTGCCATTCCAGTTGAATACGAAGACATCCGCAGAGCGTTACTATCAAGGTCCTGATCGAATTGCCCTAAATAGTTAAAACTAATTTCTGGTTTCGCCGTGTATGAAATCTGATCCTGATTGGAAAGATAACGCAAAATACCATAGCCAATTCCTTTATGCGGAATACGACGTAACCCTTCTTTTACCGCTTTAATCTGTTCAGAGATATCTAATGCTTCAGGGATTTGGAGGACGACAGGATACTGGCTCGTAAACCACCCTACCGTACGAGTGATATCCACTTCAGGTATAATCATTTCTCGCCCGTGTCCTTCTAGATTCACGACAATTTCTTGCCGTCCTGTCCACCGCTGCACACCCATACCTAGCGCCGTTAATAATAAATCATTAATTTCTGTATTATATGCTTGGTTTGCATGTTTTAATAATTGTTCGGTTTCTTGAACTGTCCACTCAATCGACATAACCCCGCTACTTTCATGAAGCGTGCTGTGTTGTTCCCTATCTTTCGGTAACGGATCAAGTCTTTGTACAGTCTGTTCAATCTCATCCCAATATGTTCGTTCTTCTTTAATTTCAGTACTATTCGCATATTCACACAATTGTTCTGACCAAAGTTTAAAGGAGTCCGCTTTGGGTGCAAATTGAATCACTTTCCCAGCCATCGCTTGATTGTACCCAGACATGATATCCTCAAATAAAATACGCCAAGATACCATATCAATGACCAAGTGATGAATTACGATTAATAAATGATCGCCATCTGGGCACTGGAACAGTGCCAATTTGATTAAAGGACCTTCATTAATCTTTATACTGCTTTGAATTTGATTAGCTCTAGCTTCTACAATTTGTGCACAGTCCTGTTCCTCTTGAAGATCAAACACATCTAATGTGAATAATTCTCCTTCCGCAATCCCGCGTATCCAGGCTGTGAATTCATTCTCTTGTTTTACAAATACTGTTCGTAATGCATCATGATGTTGAACTATTTGACCTATCACTTTTCTCAAAATGGCAATATCAAAGCGATCCGGCCGATACAACATCATCGCTTGATTAAAATAATGGTCAACAAAGTTCTCTTCAAAGAACCAAGATTGAATAGGGGTTAATGGTGCCACACCCGTAATTTCTCCCTGTTCAGCAACGGACGTAATACATTCAACATATCCGCTGAGTTGCGCAATCGTTGGGTACTTTAACAAATGTTTCATTTCTACTTTGTATCCAGCTTGAAACAACCTTGACGATACCTGGATCGATTTAATAGAATCTCCGCCCAAATCATAGAAATTATCTAATAATCCAATGCGTTTTACCCCTAATACTGATTCCCATGCCGTCACTAAAGCTTGTTCAGTCGGTGTACAAGGTGCTATATACTCAACCCCTGTCTGGATACTTTTCTCATCAGGCAGAGGGAGTGCCTTACGGTCAATTTTCCCGTTAGATGTCAGCGGCATTTTCTCCAGTTGAATAAAATAAGATGGAATCATGTAGCTTGGCATTTGGACAGATAATTTCTCTTTCATCTCACTGACCGCAAAAGATTCACTCGCAACGTAGTATGCACATAACGCTTTATCTCCGTTGTCGTTTTCATGCGCAACCACGATTGCTTCTTGTACAGCTTCCATATTCAATAAAGCTGTTTCAATTTCTCCAATTTCAATCCGGTATCCGCGTATTTTCACTTGATGGTCAATCCGTCCTAAATACTCAATGTTACCTTCCGGTAACCATCTGGCAAGGTCTCCTGTTCGATACAATTTCTCACCAGGGATAAACGGATGATCGACAAACTTTTCGGCCGTTAAATCCGGGCGGTTTAAGTAGCCTCGAGCTAGACCAACTCCGGCAATATATAGCTCTCCCTGTATTCCGATTGGCTGCAATTCTTTTTGCTCATTTAATATATAGGCATTTAATGTAGGAATCGGTTTTCCGATGTTACTTCTTCCATCTTTTATTTCGATTTCTGTAATCTCTTTATATGTTACATGAACGGTTGTTTCTGTAATACCATACATATTAATTAGCTTTATGTCTGGATATTTATCTTTCCATTCTTTTAATAAAGATGGATTCAATGATTCCCCGCCAAAGATTACTTTTCTCACTTTTAGATCACACGAAGAATGAGTTAATTCTTGATCTTTCACTAAATAAAAATAACTAGGAGTTTGATTTAGAATTGTTACTTCCTCATCTTTTAACAACTGTAAAAATTGTATCGGGTTCTTTGATATCGTTTTTGGTACTATTACTAATTTGCCACCGTACAAAAGTGCTCCATACATTTCCCATACAGAAAAGTCGAAACAGAAAGAGTGGAATAAGGTCCACGTATCTTTTTCATTAAAATCAAAAACATTTTTGCTGTTAAACAAGAGACGAACCACATTTTTATGTTCAAGCAAAGTGCCTTTTGGAGCACCTGTTGTCCCCGACGTATAGATCACATATGCTAAATTGTTTGACTGTACATGGTTTTCAAGATTCAAGCTATTTTTATGATAGTTACTTTCCTGATCTAGATTCAGCACTGTGCCAGTAAATTCTATATGCTGCTTATGGCTTTGCTTTAATAATAGTTTCACTCCTGAGTCCTCAATCATGTAACGAATTCGCTCTTCTGGATATTCCGGATCAATCGGCACATATGCCCCGCCCGCTTTGAGAATACCCAGTATACCTACAATCATTTCAAGAGAACGTTCTGTCATAATTCCAACAAGCTGTTCAGCCTCTACTCCTTCATTTCGAAGTGTACGGGCTAGTTGATTAGCTCGCTCATTCAGTTCACGATATGTCAATTGTTTATCTTCAAACACAACAGCTACCTTATCTGGTACACGTTCTGCTTGTTCTTCAAACAGTTGATGAATTGTTTTGTTTCTTGGATATTCCGCTTTTGTGTCATTGAAATCTCCGAGAAGCTGCATTCGCTCCTCTTCGAGGACCATAGATAGTTCTGATAGTTTTGTATCCGGATGTGCCAAAATGTTATCTACCAGATGGATAAAATGTTTTGTCATTCGTACTATCGTTGCTTCCTCATATAAAGATGTCGCATATTCCAACATACAGTTCAATTGTCCGTTCCATTCAACTACACTCAACGTCAAATCAAATTTGGCTATCTCATACTCCCATTCAAACGGCTTTATTTCTAATCCTTCTACTTTCCTGGCTTCTTGATCCATATTTTGCAATACAAACATGACATCAAAGATCGCGTTTCTGCTCATATCTCTGGTGACATCTAATGTCTCCACAATTTCTTCAAATGGATAATCTTGATTTTCATATGCTCTTAAGGCATTTTCTTTCACTTCACTCGCAAATTGCTCAAATGTTTTTTCCCCTGTTGGGTAGTTTCGCATTGCCAACGTGTTCACAAACATTCCGACAACTCGATCCAAATCAGCATGTGGGCGACCTGCAATTGGACTGCCTATAATAATGTCTTCTTGTCCGCTATATTTAGACAACATAAGCGTGTAAATTGATAACATTACCATATATAGTGTAGAACCCGTTTGCATAGCTAGTTGTTGGAGCGCCTCACTTCTGTGCTCATCAATCGTAAACTCAACTCTTGCTCCCTTAAAATTTCGGGTAGCTGGTCTCGCGTAGTCAGTAGGCATTTGTAAAACAGGAAGATCTCCTCCAAGCGTCTCTAACCAATATGCTCCTTGTTTTCGAATCTGTTCTTGGTTCATTTCATTTTGTTGCCACACTGCATAATCTTTATATTGAATACGCAGTTCAGGTAATTGGGCACCCTCATATAATTGAAATAACTCTTGCATGATTACAGTCATTGATACGCCATCTGAAATAACATGATGCATATCCATTAGTATCATATGCTTTGTTGATGTGAACTCAAGAACCTGAACTCGGAAAAGAGGAGCCTGCTTTAAATCAAAAGCACGTATAAATCCCTGAATATATTCATCTAAATCCTCTGGTCTCACCTTTCGAACTTCTACTTTAAAATTAACTTTATCATGAATAAGCTGTTTCAACTCACCATCCAATAATTTAAAACTTGTCCGTAAAGATTCATGGCGATCAATCAATTGAATGCAGGCAGACTCCAGTTTAGTAACATCTAGTTCTCCTTCAACCACCATCAAGTTGGGCATGTTGTAGCTCAATTCTCCGCCTTCTAATTGATGCAAGATATACATTCGTTTTTGTGCAGAAGAAACCGGATAAGATTCTCTCTGTTCCACAGCAGGGATAGATGTAAAGCTTTGATCTTCCACAGCACTTATGATTCTTGATGATAATTGTTCTATCGTTGGATGGTTAAATATTTGTCGAACAGATACTCTTAAATTTAATATCTTATAAATCTTTGCTGCTAAACTAGTAGCTTTTAAAGAATGTCCTCCTATGTCAAAGAAATTATCTCGTATTCCCACTTGTTTTAAGCTAAGTACCTCTTTCCAAATCTCAGCCAGCTTTAATTCAATTGATGTACGAGGTGCAACATATTTTACCCCAGTTTGTGTATTTCGATCAGGCAGAGGGAGTGCCTTACGGTCAATTTTCCCGTTAGATGTCAGCGGCATTTTCTCCAGCTGAATAAAATAAGATGGGATCATGTAGCTTGGCATTTGGACAGATAATTTCTCTTTCATCTCACTGACCGCGAAAGCTTCACTCGCAACGTAGTATGCACATAACGCTTTATCTCCATTGTCGTTTTCATGCGCAACCACGATTGCTTCTTGTACAGCTTCTAGATTCAATAAAGCTGTTTCAATTTCTCCAATTTCAATCCGGTATCCGCGTATTTTCACTTGATGGTCAATCCGTCCTAAATACTCAATGTTACCTTCCGGTAACCATCTGGCAAGGTCTCCTGTTCGATACAATTTCTCACCAGGGATAAACGGATGATCGACAAACTTTTCGGCCGTTAAATCCGGGCGGTTTAAGTAGCCTCGAGCTAGACCAACTCCACTGATACATAATTCTCCTGGGACTCCTACAGGCTGTAATTGATCACTGGTGTTTAATATATATACATTATGATTAGGAATGGGACGGCCAATTGGTATATTATTCAAATCCATTGTGTTGACATCATAAATCACACTGGTTGAACAAATAGAATCTTCGGTAGGACCATATGCATTGATGTATGTTACATCATTTTTCCATTTTCCCACTAATGCTACCGTCGAAGCTGATCCTGCTGTAATCAGCCTTTTCAAACAAGGAACTTGTTCAGGCTCTATATACATAGCATAGCTCGGAGGTAGCGTCACCGTTGTAATTTTATTTTGGTTAATATACGATGCAAATGCCAAATGATCCATGACAACTTCTTTATTTGGCACGTATAATGAGCCTCCCATAAACAGTGTCGAGAAAATTTCCCAAACAGCCGCATCAAATGAGATACTCGCAAACTGTACAACTCGGTCATGCTCGTTCATATGCAAGTTTTCTTTAAAGTATGTTGTTAAATTACATAATCCTCTATGCTCAACCATAACTCCTTTTGGTTTCCCAGTCGTTCCTGAAGTATATATTACATATGCCAAATGGTGTGGTTCCACAATAGATTTCAGATTAGATTCAGCTTCATCATAGTTGTCTTCTTCATCAAGGGACAATATCTTTCCAGCGAACGATATTCGATCTCGCAAATGACTTTGGGTTAATAATAAGTGTGCTTTTGAATCTTCTAACATATAATGGATTCGCTCTTCTGGATACTCCGGATCAATTGGTACATACGCTCCCCCGGCCTTAAGGATACCAAGTATGCCCACGATCATGTCTAAAGAACGCTCTGCCATAATCCCAACGAGCTGATCAGCCTCTACACCTTCGTTTCGAAGTGTGCGGGCTAGTCGATTAGCATGCTCATTCAGTCCACGATATGTCAATTGTTTATCTTCAAACACAACAGCTACCTTATCTGGTACACGTTCTGCTTGTTCTTCAAACAGTTGATGAATTGTTTTGTTTCTTGGATATTCCGCTTTTGTGTCATTGAAATCCTGTAGGATTTGTTGCTCCTCTTCTTTGGTGATTAATTGTAAATCCTCAATAAGCATATTTGGATTTTGCACAACTTGATTCATAAGATGAATCAGGTGATCCTTGATTTGTTCTACGCCCACCCGACTATACACATTCGCATTATATTGAAGGTGAACCTGCATTTCTCTCCCTGGCATCACTAGTACGTTAAAATCATAGTTGGTGTGCTCGTCTCCTCGAAAATTTGTAATTTTCAATTTTGTCATATCCGATATATCACCGTGTTCTACTTCTTGTTCAACAGGATAATTCTCAAACACCATAATATGCTGAACCAAGTCTTGTTTTTGCTTTGTTTGAGCCTGTATTTCATAAAGAGGATACGTATCATACGAACTTGATGAAATCGCCAGTTCTTGTATGTTTTGCATTAAATCAGCACAAGTTATCCCTGTTCTAGTTTGTACTCGTACCGGGATCGTGTTAATAAACATGCCAATCATATTTTCAATTCCAGGAATCCCTTCCGGTCTTCCTGATACCACACTGCCAAATACAACATCATTACTATTATTATATTTTTGTAATAAAACACCCCATATTGCTTGCATTACTGTGTTCATTGTTACTTGATTGCGAGCTGCGATTTGCTGAATTTGATAGGTTAGTGCTTGTCCCAATTCACAAATAACACTCTCTGAACGATATCCCTCTTGTTCAGGATGTACTCCTAGATTTGGTACAATTGTTTGTTCTTCATAGTCGGCTAAATACTCATTCCAATATCTAGAGGCTTCTTCCTCATCCTGCGCTAACAGCCATTCAATATATTGGCTATATGGTGTAACTGTTATATGCTTGGATTCCGCATTTCCAGTTAATACCTCGTATTGTTCGAACCATTCTTTCAATATGATAGGTAAACACCAGCCATCCATTAAGATATGATGGAAACTCCAGATGACTCGATGAACCTCTTCATCTATTTGAAAGATAGCTACCCGTATTAGAGTATCCTCGGACAGCTGAAACCCTCTCGCTTTATTAGATTCTACGTAAGAGTTGAGATATTTCTCCTGTTCTTCAACATCAAATCTACGTAAATCTTCAAAACACCACTCACTTGATTTGTGTTTATAAACAATTTGTAACGGGATATCTCTCCATCCTTGATAAATATTAGTTCGTAAAATGGTGTGTCTTTGCATTAAACTTTCCAAACTTCTTATAAAAACATCAACATTCAAGTCACCGTTCACATCAAAAGTCATTTGTTCAAAGTAAGCAGCCGAATTGGTGTCTGCCAAGTTGTGAAACAACATTCCTTTTTGCATAGGTGTCAATTCATATAAATCTTCAATATCACCAACCTGTTTTGTTTCTTCCCTTATTTGTGCAAGTTCTTCCATACTCATGCCTTTAAGTGTTAAATCACTCGGTGTTATTTCTCCCTCTTCTTTACTCACACAGTGCTGGATAACTTGTTGTAAACTGTTTTTAATCCATGCACCTAATTGTTCAATCGTCTCATCTCTGTACTGTTCTTTACTATAATCAATCATGAAGAAGAGCTTTCCATTTTGGATCATTCCATTCATACTCAACACGTGCAACCTTTCGGTTTGTTTACTCATTGCCATTCCAGTTGAATACGAAGACATCCGCAGAGCGTTACTATCAAGGTCCTGATCGAATTGCCCTAAATAGTTAAAACTAATTTCTGGTTTCGCCGTGTATGAAATCTGATCCTGATTGGAAAGATAACGCAAAATACCATAGCCAATTCCTTTATGCGGAATACGACGTAACCCTTCTTTTACCGCTTTAATCTGTTCAGAGATATCTAATGCTTCAGGGATTTGGAGGACGACAGGATACTGGCTCGTAAACCACCCTACCGTACGAGTGATATCCACTTCAGGTATAATCATTTCTCGCCCGTGTCCTTCTAGATTCACGACAATTTCTTGCCGTCCTGTCCACCGCTGCACACCCATACCTAGCGCCGTTAATAATAAATCATTAATTTCTGTATTATATGCTTGGTTTGCATGTTTTAATAATTGTTCGGTTTCTTGAACTGTCCACTCAATCGACATAACCCCGCTACTTTCATGAAGCGTGCTGTGTTGTTCCCTATCTTTCGGTAACGGATCAAGTCTTTGTACAGTCTGTTCAATCTCATCCCAATATGTTCGTTCTTCTTTAATTTCAGTACTATTCGCATATTCACACAATTGTTCTGACCAAAGTTTAAAGGAGTCCGCTTTGGGTGCAAATTGAATCACTTTCCCAGCCATCGCTTGATTGTACCCAGACATGATATCCTCAAATAAAATACGCCAAGATACCATATCAATGACCAAGTGATGAATTACGATTAATAAATGATCGCCATCTGGGCACTGGAACAGTGCCAATTTGATTAAAGGACCTTCATTAATCTTTATACTGCTTTGAATTTGATTAGCTCTAGCTTCTACAATTTGTGCACAGTCCTGTTCCTCTTGAAGATCAAACACATCTAATGTGAATAATTCTCCTTCCGCAATCCCGCGTATCCAGGCTGTGAATTCATTCTCTTGTTTTACAAATACTGTTCGTAATGCATCATGATGTTGAACTATTTGACCTATCACTTTTCTCAAAATGGCAATATCAAAGCGATCCGGCCGATACAACATCATCGCTTGATTAAAATAATGGTCAACAAAGTTCTCTTCAAAGAACCAAGATTGAATAGGGGTTAATGGTGCCACACCCGTAATTTCTCCCTGTTCAGCAACGGACGTAATACATTCAACATATCCGCTGAGTTGCGCAATCGTTGGGTACTTTAACAAATGTTTCATTTCTACTTTGTATCCAGCTTGAAACAACCTTGACGATACCTGGATCGATTTAATAGAATCTCCGCCCAAATCATAGAAATTATCTAATAATCCAATGCGTTTTACCCCTAATACTGATTCCCATGCCGTCACTAAAGCTTGTTCAGTCGGTGTACAAGGTGCTATATACTCAACCCCTGTCTGGATACTTTTCTCATCAGGCAGAGGGAGTGCCTTACGGTCAATTTTCCCGTTAGATGTCAGCGGCATTTTCTCCAGTTGAATAAAATAAGATGGAATCATGTAGCTTGGCATTTGGACAGATAATTTCTCTTTCATCTCACTGACCGCAAAAGATTCACTCGCAACGTAGTATGCACATAACGCTTTATCTCCGTTGTCGTTTTCATGCGCAACCACGATTGCTTCTTGTACAGCTTCCATATTCAATAAAGCTGTTTCAATTTCTCCAATTTCAATCCGGTATCCGCGTATTTTCACTTGATGGTCAATCCGTCCTAAATACTCAATGTTACCTTCCGGTAACCATCTGGCAAGGTCTCCTGTTCGATACAATTTCTCACCAGGGATAAACGGATGATCGACAAACTTTTCGGCCGTTAAATCCGGGCGGTTTAAGTAGCCTCGAGCTAGACCAACTCCACTGATACATAATTCTCCTGGGACTCCTACAGGCTGTAATTGATCACTGGTGTTTAATATATATACATTATGATTAGGAATGGGACGACCAATTGGTACTATATAAGGTTGAATGTTCTCTTCTAACCCTTTCCACACCGTTGTTATGATAGAATCCTCTGTAGGACCATAAGCATTGAGATACAATAGATTTTCTTTCCATTTTGTCATCAAATCTACTGTTATAGCTGATCCACCAGTAATTAATCTTTTTAAAGAAGAAAAATTCTCTGGAGTTAAATATCTTATATACGTTGGAGGTAATAACGCCGTCGTAATTTTTTTATCGTTCATAAATTTAACAAACAAATGATGATCTATAATTTCTAATTTCTTAGGTATATATAATTTAGCCCCTAATAATAAGGAAGTAAATACTTCCCAAACAGCTGCGTCAAATGAGATACTCGCAAACTGTACCACTCGGTCATGCTCGTTCATATGCAAGTTTTCTTTAAAGTATGTTGTTAAATTACATAACCCTCTATGCTCAACCATAACTCCTTTTGGTTTCCCAGTCGTTCCTGAAGTATATATTACATATGCCAAATGGTGTGGTTCCACAATAGATTTCAGATTAGATTCAGCTTCATCATAGCTGTCTTCTTCATCAAGGGACAATATCTTTCCAGCGAACGATATTCGATCTCGCAAATGACTTTGGGTTAATAATAAGTGTGCTTTTGAATCTTCTAACATATAATGGATTCGCTCTTCTGGATACTCCGGATCAATTGGTACATACGCTCCCCCGGCCTTAAGGATACCAAGTATGCCCACGATCATGTCTAAAGAACGCTCTGCCATAATCCCAACGAGCTGATCAGCCTCTACACCTTCGTTTCGAAGTGTGCGGGCTAGTCGATTAGCATGCTCATTCAGTCCACGATATGTCAATTGTTTATCTTCAAACACAACAGCTACCTTATCTGGTACACGTTCTGCTTGTTCTTCAAACAGTTGATGAATTGTTTTGTTTCTTGGATATTCCGCTTTTGTGTCATTGAAATCCTGTAGGATTTGTTGCTCCTCTTCTTTGGTGATTAATTGTAAATCCTCAATAAGCATATTTGGATTTTGCACAACTTGATTCATAAGATGAATCAGGTGATCCTTGATTTGTTCTACGCCCACCCGACTATACACATTCGCATTATATTGAAGGTGAACCTGCATTTCTCTCCCTGGCATCACTAGTACGTTAAAATCATAGTTGGTGTGCTCGTCTCCTCGAAAATTTGTAATTTTCAATTTTGTCTTATCCGATATATCACCGTGTCCTACTTCTTGTTCAACCGGATAATTCTCAAACACCATAATATGCTGAACCAAGTCTTGTTTTTGCTTTGTTTGAGCCTGTATTTCATAAAGAGGATACGTATCATACGAACTTGATGAAATCGCGAGTTCTTGTATGTTTTGCATTAAATCAGCACAAGTTATCCCTGTTCTAGTTTGTACTCGTACCGGGATCGTGTTAATAAACATGCCAATCATATTTTCAATTCCAGGAATCCCTTCCGGTCTTCCTGATACCACACTGCCAAATACAACATCATTACTATTATTATATTTTTGTAATAAAACACCCCATATTGCTTGCATTACTGTGTTCATTGTTACTTGATTGCGAGCTGCGATTTGCTGAATTTGATGGGTTAGTGCTTGTCCCAATTCACAAATAACACTCTCTGAACGATATCCCTCTTGTTCAGGATGTACTCCTAGATTTGGTACAATTGTTTGTTCTTCATAGTCGGCTAAATACTCATTCCAATATCTAGAGGCTTCTTCCTCATCCTGCGCTAACAGCCATTCAATATATTGGCTATATGGTGTAACTGTTATATGCTTGGATTCCGCATTTCCAGTTAATACCTCGTATTGTTCGAACCATTCTTTCAATATGATAGGTAAACACCAGCCATCCATTAAGATATGATGGAAACTCCAGATGACTCGATGAACCTCTTCATCTATTTGAAAGATAGCTACCCGTATTAGAGTATCCTCGGACAGCTGAAACCCTCTCGCTTTATTAGATTCTACGTAAGAGTTGAGATATTTCTCCTGTTCTTCAACATCAAATCTACGTAAATCTTCAAAACACCACTCACTTGATTTGTGTTTATAAACAATTTGTAACGGGATATCTCTCCATCCTTGATAAATATTAGTTCGTAAAATGGTGTGTCTTTGCATTAAACTTTCCAAACTTCTTATAAAAACATCAACATTCAAGTCACCGTTCACATCAAAAGTCATTTGTTCAAAGTAAGCAGCCGAATTGGTGTCTGCCAAGTTGTGAAACAACATTCCTTTTTGCATAGGTGTCAATTCATATAAATCTTCAATATCACCAACCTGTTTTGTTTCTTCCCTTATTTGTGCAAGTTCTTCCATACTCATGCCTTTAAGTGTTAAATCACTCGGTGTTATTTCTCCCTCTTCTTTACTCACACAGTGCTGGATAACTTGTTGTAAACTGTTTTTAATCCATGCACCTAATTGTTCAATCGTCTCATCTCTGTACTGTTCTTTACTATAATCAATCATGAAGAAGAGCTTTCCATTTTGGATCATTCCATTCATACTCAACACGTGCAACCTTTCGGTTTGTTTACTCATTGCCATTCCAGTTGAATACGAAGACATCCGCAGAGCGTTACTATCAAGGTCCTGATCGAATTGCCCTAAATAGTTAAAACTAATTTCTGGTTTCGCCGTGTATGAAATCTGATCCTGATTGGAAAGATAACGCAAAATACCATAGCCAATTCCTTTATGCGGAATACGACGTAACCCTTCTTTTACCGCTTTAATCTGTTCAGAGATATCTAATGCTTCAGGGATTTGGAGGACGACAGGATACTGGCTCGTAAACCACCCTACCGTACGAGTGATATCCACTTCAGGTATAATCATTTCTCGCCCGTGTCCTTCTAGATTCACGACAATTTCTTGCCGTCCTGTCCACCGCTGCACACCCATACCTAGCGCCGTTAATAATAAATCATTAATTTCTGTATTATATGCTTGGTTTGCATGTTTTAATAATTGTTCGGTTTCTTGAACTGTCCACTCAATCGACATAACCCCGCTACTTTCATGAAGCGTGCTGTGTTGTTCCCTATCTTTCGGTAACGGATCAAGTCTTTGTACAGTCTGTTCAATCTCATCCCAATATGTTCGTTCTTCTTTAATTTCAGTACTATTCGCATATTCACACAATTGTTCTGACCAAAGTTTAAAGGAGTCCGCTTTGGGTGCAAATTGAATCACTTTCCCAGCCATCGCTTGATTGTACCCAGACATGATATCCTCAAATAAAATACGCCAAGATACCATATCAATGACCAAGTGATGAATTACGATTAATAAATGATCGCCATCTGGGCACTGGAACAGTGCCAATTTGATTAAAGGACCTTCATTAATCTTTATACTGCTTTGAATTTGATTAGCTCTAGCTTCTACAATTTGTGCACAGTCCTGTTCCTCTTGAAGATCAAACACATCTAATGTGAATAATTCTCCTTCCGCAATCCCACGTATCCAGGC
The DNA here is from genome assembly GCF_037963565.1 of Bacillus sp. PS95. Classification (NCBI taxonomy): domain Bacteria; kingdom Bacillati; phylum Bacillota; class Bacilli; order Caryophanales; family Bacillaceae; genus Bacillus; species Bacillus sp. PS95. Next base: position 1,603,275 of record NZ_CP150160.1, on the reverse strand, counting down.
TGTGAATTCATTCTCTTGTTTTACAAATACTGTTCGTAATGCATCATGATGTTGAACTATTTGACCTATCACTTTTCTCAAAATGGCAATATCAAAGCGATCCGGCCGATACAACATCATCGCTTGATTAAAATAATGGTCAACAAAGTTCTCTTCAAAGAACCAAGATTGAATAGGGGTTAATGGTGCCACACCCGTAATTTCTCCCTGTTCAGCAACGGACGTAATACATTCAACATATCCGCTGAGTTGCGCAATCGTTGGGTACTTTAACAAATGTTTCATTTCTACTTTGTATCCAGCTTGAAACAACCTTGACGATACCTGGATCGATTTAATAGAATCTCCGCCCAAATCATAGAAATTATCTAATAATCCAATGCGTTTTACCCCTAATACTGATTCCCATGCCGTCACTAAAGCTTGTTCAGTCGGTGTACAAGGTGCTATATACTCAACCCCTGTCTGGATACTTTTCTCATCAGGCAGAGGGAGTGCCTTACGGTCAATTTTCCCGTTAGATGTCAGCGGCATTTTCTCCAGCTGAATAAAATAAGATGGGATCATGTAGCTTGGCATTTGGACAGATAATTTCTCTTTCATCTCACTGACCGCAAAAGATTCACTCGCAACGTAGTATGCACATAACGCTTTATCTCCATTGTTGTTTTCATGCGCAACCACGATTGCTTCTTGTACAGCTTCTAGATTCAATAAAGCTGTTTCAATTTCTCCAATTTCAATCCGGTATCCGCGTATTTTTACTTGATGGTCAATCCGTCCTAAATACTCAATGTTACCTTCCGGTAACCATCTGGCAAGGTCTCCAGTTCGATACAATTTCTCACCAGGGATAAACGGATGGTCAACAAACTTTTCGGCCGTTAAATCCGGGCGGTTTAAGTAGCCTCGAGCTAGACCAACTCCACTGATACATAATTCTCCTGGGACTCCTACAGGCTGTAATTGATCACTGGTGTTTAATATATATACATTATGATTAGGAATGGGACGACCAATTGGTATATTATTCAAATCCATTGTGTTGACATCATAAATCAAACTGGTTGAACAAATAGAATCTTCGGTAGGACCATATGCATTGATGTATGTAACATCATTTTTCCATTTTTCCACTAATGCTACCGTCGAAGCTGATCCTGCTGTAATCAGCCTTTTCAAACAAGGAACTTGTTCAGGCTCTATATACATAGCATAGCTCGGAGGTAGCGTCACCGTTGTAATTTTATTTTGGTTAATATACGATGCAAATGCCAAATGATCCATGACAACTTCTTTATTTGGCACATATAATGAGCCTCCCATAAACAGTGTCGAGAAAATTTCCCAAACAGCCGCATCAAATGAGATACTCGCAAACTGTACAACTCGGTCATGCTCGTTCATATGCAAGTTTTCTTTAAAGTATGTTTTTAAATTACATAATCCTCTATGCTCAACCATAACTCCTTTTGGTTTCCCAGTCGTTCCTGAAGTATATATTACATATGCCAGATGGTGAGGCTCTACAATAGATTTCAGATTAGATCCAGTTTCATCATAGCTGTCTTCTTCATCAAGGGACAATATCTTTCCAGCGAACGATATTCGATCTCGCAAATGACTTTGGGTTAATAATAAGTGCGCTTTTGAATCTTCTAACATATAATGGATTCGCTCTTCTGGATACTCCGGATCAATTGGTACATACGCTCCCCCGGCCTTAAGGATACCAAGTATCCCTACGATCATGTCTAAAGAACGCTCTGCCATAATCCCAACGAGTTGATCAGCCCCTACACCTTCGTTTCGAAGTGTGCGGGCTAATTGGTTGGCTCGTTCATTTAATTGTTGATATGTGAGCTGTTCGTTGCCGAATACTAAAGCGGTTTGATCAGGTACACTTTTTACCTGTTGTTCAAACAACTCATGAATTGTTTTATCCTTTGGGTATTCTGCTTTTGTGTCATTAAAATCATTCAATATCAAATGCTTTTCAAATTCAGGTAAAATATTTATATTTGATAACATTTGATTTTTTTGATTTAAAATAGAATAGATAAAAGCTTCAAAATACTTCACTATATCTTCAATAGCCTTGTTGTCAAAAATATCTGTATTATACTCAAAATTCCCGTATATTTCACCATTATTATCTTGTTCAATAAATAGGGTAAGATCAAACTTAGAAATACGTTTTTGTATAAAAAACGGCTGCAAAGTAAGACCATATAAGTCAAAAGTATTTGAACAATTACCTAAGAATATAGCAGCCTGTTGCTCACAAGCACGTTGAAAAACGAAATTCGCTTGACAAACACGAGCATAATTTCCAACATAATCATTTGGTAATTGTTCACGTATAAGAGGAAATGGATAATCTTGATGCATAATACAATTATTTAATTCTTGACGAATTCGACTCATAAAACTAAGAAAATTCTCATTTCTAGAATACACCATTCTTATAGGAAGAGTATTCACAAAATAACCGCATGTTTTAAGAAAATCTTTATTTTTCCTTCCAAATCTAGGGGTTCCGATTACAATTTCATTTTGTCCTGTATATCGATGTAAAAATGCAAAGTAAAGTGAAAATAAAAGAGTGCTAAGTGTAAAGTTATAATCTTCACAGAATCCTTTTAATTGTTCTGTTAGATTCTGATTAAATTTAAAGGGAAATAATTTACCCTCATAAGAAGTACTGAATGTTTTTTTAGATGTTGGCCATTCTATTAGTGGAATTTGAGAAGAAAGTTTTTGAAGCCAAAATTCCTTTGAATGTTTTCCATTTTTATTTAGCCAGATATTTTGCCATGAGACAAAATCGGAATATTGGAAAAGTAAAGGCTGTAAATCGGGATCCTTTTTTTCTAAAAGACTTTTATAAATTTTACCGAATTCATCTAATACAAGAGATAAAGTCCAGCCATCAAATATAATATGATGCCATATCAGTAGTAAAATATAGTGGTGGTCGGAAATTTGAACTAATCTTATTCTAAATGGAGGCTCTTGCTCTAATACAAAAGGTATCTCTGTCTCTTGTTCAATATATCTCTGAATTGAACTTTCACTCCATAACTGAGCATCTATAACTCTAAAATCAATAATAGGTTTAAGTAGAATTTTTTGTATAGGCTTAGTTTCATCAATGGTAAAAACTGAACGAAAAATCTCATGACGGTTAATAATTTCAATAAAAGCCTGTCTAACTAAAGGTATGTTAAGTGAATTATGTATATGCCATGCATATCTTTCATTGTAAGTTGAAAGTGTAGGATGCATGCGATAGTGCAAAAATAAGTCATTCTGTCCTTTCGATAATAAACTTTCTTTTATAAACCGTTCCACCAATAACCAGCTCCTTAAAAATAAAACATATTAATAATTTTAAACACTGTGTGCCTAAATCTAAAGTATTAAAAACGAGGCAAAAAACCTAGAATATAATACCATAAATGTATTTTTATAATACTATAGTAAACACCAACCACTTAAGAGTCAAGCTATTTATAGTCCAAATCATTGAATAATTATTGAAACTTTTAGAATGTTACAAGTAGAAACAAATTTCATTTCAAGTGATGGATTGGAATTCCACACCTGAATTTATGCTCTATCTTTTTTACAATAGGAATGCAGTAAATTTATTATTAATATAATTTTTTACATTTTAGGTTAAATTATTACTTTAATCCATTCTATTTCATTCCAAGACACTTAACGCATTTTGTACTATTTCTATGTCTCCATATCAAATCACACTTCTGAAAAAAGTAAATTTCTTATGGATGGCAAAACAAAAAACCACATTATTATACATGTGGTTTACTAATTTAATACTGATACTAAGCATTCAGTAAAATTAATTCGGTTAATAACATACTCAAAGAACATACTTGTTCAGATACAAAATTTCTTTAATAGAGAGGCCAATCTTCTGATTAAAAGAAACAATTTAATTAAAAGGCTGTTGAGATATACTCAACAGCCTTTTAATTTTTTGTTCTTTTACCTATCTTCCGTTGTTTCTATTTCTAAGAAACGTTGGAATATCAAGCGTATCCTCTGAGGAGTGAAATGATCGTTGGTGATTATTTTTATTCTGATGTTGTTCTTCACGTTTCGATACTCTCTGTGTGTCTTGGTTTGATTTAGTCACTGGTGCAACTGGTCTCTCCTTAAGCTTAGATAGATCCAGTTCCTGTTCAATAAATCCAGTTGCAATTAAAGTTACAACAATTTCATCTTTTAGATCTTCGTTAATGATTGATCCAAAAATCATATTTACATCTTGATCTGATGCTGCAGCTACAATATCAGCCGCTTCTTGCACTTCATATAAACTTAAGTTTATACCACCTGTTATATTCAGGAGAACACCTTGAGCACCGTCAATTGCTGTTTCAAGTAATGGACTGGAAATTGCTTTTTTAGCAGCTTCAGCAGCACGGTTTTCACCTGTGGCAACTCCGATACCCATCAAAGCAGATCCTTTGTTTGACATGATTGTTTTCACATCAGCAAAGTCAAGGTTGATAAGACCAGGTGTAGCAATCAAGTCAGAAATACCTTGAACCCCTTGGCGAAGTACGTTATCCGCTTCACGGAATGCTTCAAGCATCGGTGTGTTTTTATCAACAATTTCAAGGATACGATCGTTCGGGATCACGATCAATGTATCCACCGCTTCTTTCATTGCCGAGATTCCGCCTGCAGCCTGAAGCTGTCTTTTGCGTCCTTCGAAGGTAAACGGTCTTGTCACAACGCCGACTGTTAATGCGCCTAAGTCTTTCGCGATTTGTGCGATAACCGGTGCGGCACCTGTTCCTGTTCCGCCGCCCATACCAGCTGTCACGAATACCATGTCAGCACCTTTAAGTGCTTCTTCAATCTGCTCTTTGCTTTCTTCAGCGGCTTTTTTCCCAACTTCCGGATTCGCACCTGCTCCCAATCCTCTAGTCAGCTTTGCGCCGATTTGCATTTTCACTTCTGCTTTTGACAGGTTAAGAGCTTGAGCGTCCGTGTTTACCGCGATATACTCTACTCCTTGCACTTCATTTTCAATCATTCGGTTAACGGCGTTGTTACCACCGCCTCCTACTCCGATTACTTTAATTGATGCTAAGCCGTCTATGTTTGTTTCGAACTCCAACATGCTAAATCCTCCTAATCTGCCGAATGACTATCTATCTATTCCCAAAACATGCTTAATAGTTTTTTCATTTTGCTCTGTTTATTATGTTCGGCTTGTGTTTTTTGTTTTCCTTTTGGCCGCTGCTGCACCTCATTTTGGTGATGATGCTGCTCTTGTTCCTCAGATGATGAGACTGCGATTTCCTGTATCGCTTCTTCAGGCATCTTAAAGCCTATTTTTCTGCCTTGGATTCTTGCATTCCGGCAGGCGAATTGGATCAGGCCCACTCCCGTCATATATTGAGGATCTCTTACACCGATATAATTCGGGCTTGCCACTCTGACATTGTTTTGCAGCACATCCTGCGCCAAAGACATGACACCCGGCATAGCTGCTTGTCCTCCTGTCAGCACGAAGCCTCCCGGCAGATCGGTAATACCCATACTGCGAAGCTCTTCTGAAACAATTTCAAGAATTTCTTCTACTCTCGCTTCAATGATATTCGCTGCTTCTTGCTGTGTAAATGTTTGTTTTTGATTGGTGCCTATAACGGTTACCTCAAATATTTCATCTTCCGAGGCTTCGTCATAGTAGGCATGTCCAAATTGCTTTTTCACGCGTTCTGCTTCTTCTGTTGACGTTCTCAATCCGATGGAGATATCTTTGGTGATATTTTCGCCTCCGAGAGGAATGACACGGGTAGAAGTGAGATGTCCGTTCTGGAATACGGCAATGGTTGTTGACCCTCCCCCTATATCAATGAGAGCCACACCAAGGTTTTTCTCGTCCTTTGATAATGCAGCAGAACCGGCTGCCAGCGGCTGAAGGCAAATATCAGTTATTTCAATACCAGCTCTTTCAACGCAGCGGAGTAAGTTATGTAAGATTGTTTTTGAACCGGTGATCAAGGTGCCCTCTACTTCTAAACGCACACCCAGCATTTTTTTCGGGTCGGTGATTTCATCTCTTCCATCTACGATAAACTGTTTAGGAATGACGTCAACAATCAGCTGTTCGTGCGGTACTGAAACAACCTGTGCCGCCTCCATGACACGGCGTACATCTTCAACCTGAATTTCTTTATTTTCACTGGAAACTGCTACAACACCGTTTGTATCTTGAATATTGATATAATTTCCATTAACGCCGACAATAGCTTTTCTAAGCGGAAAACCTACCATTCTTTCAGCTTGGTCAAACGCTTTTCTTATAGAATGAACGGTCTCATCTATATCAACGATTGAGCCTTTTTTCAACCCTTCAGACGGTACATTTCCCACACCGATAATATTAAGGGAATCATCTGTCATTTCTCCGACGATCACTTTTGTATTGGACGTACCGATGTCAAGACTGACGTAAAGTTCATTGTTGTTCATTCTATGGCACCTCCTCACATTTCGATCATTTCTATTCTATTATTTGCGGAACAACAATACAATGAATGTGGCTTTACAAGTGTGTAACAAAAAATAACAACAGAATATTTTTATGTGTTTTTCACATTTTATGTTTATTGAAAATATTCGTTATATCCTATGTATATCCTCTTTTATATCACATTTTTTTTATTTTTTTTAGAAAGAGTCCACTTTGTTAGTAGATTTCTTCTGATAACGGCTATATTCTGAAATAATCTGACTCCAAATGCGAATATACCTGCTAAATACAAGTCTACACCAAGATGGACTCCCAGAAAAGCTAAACTTATTGCCAATATAATATTAAAAAAGAAACCGGAAACAAATACCATTTCATCATATGTACCTTGTAAATGCGCCCTGATTCCGCCGATTAATGTATCAAGTGCGGCAAGCACCGCAAGCGATAAATAGTTTGAGTATTCACTCGGTATCGTTAAGTTTGTCATTAGTCCAATCGCTATTCCGAGCACCAGTCCCAAAACGGGCAGCCACATGACAATTCTCCTCCTTTTCAGTCTTTAAGCAGTTTCAGCTGTTGTACGTCCAGTGGTCTGTCATATGCTTTTAATGTTAGTTTGCTTTCAGATTTACCGGCTTTTAATGCTAAATTTTCAGATGCAAAAAGATCCTCAAGGCCTGACCCCTTCACTCTGCTGTGTAACATGTCCGGATCTTTGGCAAGCACTTTTACTGTTAAAGGATAATCGTCAAGGGCGTATCCGTCTATTTTTGTAGTGCCGTTTATATCTCTGATGACTGTATGATTCACAACTCTTCGCTCGTTAATCGAGATATGCTCTGCACCGTATGAGTTGAGTTCATTAATCAGCTTTTTCAGCAAATCCGGAGGCGGATTTTCGATCTGCTCTCCTGTTAAGCTTTCAGAAAAAAGCGGGGAAATCGTAATGACAATTCCGCTACCTATTATATCGGTCATGCCGGCTGTTTTTTTTAAGGATTGCAAGGTATTATTTAGCGCGGTTTCTTTTGTCATTTCTTTCGTTTGCGAATAGCTATTCAGCAGTTTGTCATATTTGTTTATTTCAGCCAACAGCTTTTCCTGCTTCTTCTGCTCCGATGTCAGCTCTTCCCTAATATCCCACATATCTCTTGTATCCCGGACTTTGGGGTGCTTTAACGAATTAAACTGAACAGATATCATCAGGCCGAAGATGACCATAAGCACACTGATGCTTATGAAGGAACGCTTTATTTTCAATCTATTTCACCCGCTTTTTCAGTCATTCCTTCGTTTTCAGAATCGGTTTCATTTGTACATTTTTCTCTTTTTCTGCCGAAACAGAAATATGATCCATTGACAGCTGATCAATTAGGCCTCCTGCGATATTTAACGAGGGCAGCAGGACATCTGGATCTCCAATAGCGGATACCGTAAACGGAGCGGGATGCTGCACCCCGTCTACCGTTACCACAGGACCATTGCATTTGATATACGAATCATGCGTCAAACGCTGCCCATTAACGGCGACAGCCGCCGCTCCTGAGATATACAGTTCGTTTACTACTTGGAAGATATGGCTTTCGTGAACGATGTAACTATTCACATTCTCCCCTTCCGGTATGTATGACGCATCTTCCAATGTCACCTCAACGCCTTCTCCCTGCACACCGACTTCCCCAATATACATCCTGTATTTTTCTGTATCTTCGAGGACATTATAGTATTCCGTCTTCTCTTTCTTCAGCTTATTTTCCGCCTGGCGGACTTTGTTTTGCTTTTGATATAATTCTTTTTCAAGCTTCTTATTTTCTTTCTCTTGTTTCAGAAGTTCATCTCTCAGCGCATATTCTTTTTTCCACTCTTCCGTCTCAGCCGCGCTTTTGTTGTTTTCTTTTGTCATTTGAAAAGAAAATGAAATCAAAAAGCCTGCGATAAGCATAATCAAGGAAAGAAGGACTGCTGATTTGCCCCTCAATTTTCATCTTCCTTTTTAGCAGCTTTATCGTTTTTTCCAAACTCTTCAAAATAGGTGGCAACTTCTAAATGAATGATTCCTTTTTTATTGCTGCTTAGCTGAGAAATGATAGAAGGATACGTCTTCATTCGGTCTGCAAACGTTTTAATAGATGCAGTGACAACATAACCGTCGTTCATGTACAACTTAATACGGTTTTCATCCATTTTTACAGGCGTATAATAAATTTCTGAAATCGACTGTTTTAACGAATTTGACAACGCATCGAGCTGCTTGGCCATTTGAGACCGCTTCTTCGCGTTTGTCCAATTCACTAAAATCGGTCCGGCATCATCCGGCGTTACTTCGTTTGGCAGAACTGAGCCGTTTTCAAGCACTTCATAGTACACATCGTCTTTTTCTAAATAAGCAATCGCTTTATATTCTTCGATTGCAATGTTGATTTTATTAGGAAGCGATTTGCTGATCTCCGCTTTTTTCACTAATTTATTTTGCTGAATCTTCTTTTCTGTTTTTTGCTTGTCCAAACTCCAAAACTCAGTATCTCCGCTGTTAATATCGGAAAGGTCGATAATTTCCTTTTTTGATACATTTTCATTCCCTGTAACAGAGATTGTTGATACTTTACTGATTGGTGTTTGCAGGTACACAATGATCAGCACCATAATAAAAAAGAGCATAATAAATGAAATGAGACGGCGGTTGGCCTTTTGTTTCCTCTGCTCTTTAATTTTAGGGATCCGCTCTTCAATGTTAACGATTTTTTCTCGGTCTTGACCCGGGTTCATTGCCTGTTCACCTCATTCAAATGAAACAGCTGTTAAAAGTCTGTCTATTCCAAAACAAACGGCATACTATGATGCCGTTTGTCGTTTGCTTACAGTATATCATATGAACAGCTTCATTCAGAACTTGAATCAGCGATTTCCGCCGATGATTTCAACCTCTGTGTGCATATCAATCTCGTATTTTTCACGGATTGTCTTTTTCACATGGTCAATGAGATCAAGCACATCTTTTGCTGATGCTCCTCCCGCATTGACGATGAAGTTTCCGTGCATCTCCGATATCTTTGCACCGCCGATTTGATATCCTTTCAAGCCTGCTTTTTCTACAAGGTTCCCGGCATGATTCGGAAGCGGATTTCTGAATATGCTTCCCGCACAAGGGCTTGAATACGGCTGTGTATTTTTTCTATAGTCTTTATTGCTTTGCATTTGCTGAACGATTGATTCCTTATCCTTCTGCTCCAGCTGCAAAACAGCTTCAAGGCAAACGCCCGGGCGTTTCTTTTGCAGTACAGATGTCCTGTAGCTGAAATCCATCTGCTCATTTGTCAGCCACTCAATCGTTCCGTCTTCAAATAAAATATGCGCTTTGACGAGGATCTCGCTCATATCAGAACCGTGAGCGCCGGCATTCATATAAACCGCTCCGCCGACTGATCCTGGAATGCCGGCAGCAAATTCCAAACCGGACAGGCCTTTTTTGCTCAATGATGTAGCAAGGCGGACCACTGAATAACCGCCTCCGACTGTTACTTGTTCCCCTTCAAGCTCCAAATGGTCAAGACCCGCACCCAACTTGATTACTACGCCTCTAATTCCTTCATCTAAAACCAGAAGATTTGATCCGCGGCCGATGACTGTCCACTTCACATCATATTTTTTAATCACGTCCATGATGTCTTTAACAGCATCCACACTGCTTGGAATGACCAATACATCCGCAGGTCCGCCGATTTTCATCGTTGTATGATTCGCGAGCGGTTCATTTGCAAGAACCTTGCCGACTTCGCGTTCTTTTAATTCCTGTATCACTTTCTCCATCGTAAACCTCCGCATTCCATTTGCTTTTCTACTATTTTTTTAATTCCTCGAGTACGCTGTATAAACGGGCAGCCGCGTCAGGAACACCGAGTGACTTTGTTCGTTCGCTCATTTCCTTTAACGTTTGCTCATTCAGTACAATCCGGTCTAGCGCTTCAATCAGCTTCTCCCCGCTGAGCTCTGTTTCTTTCAGTACAATCGCCGCATCATGCTGGCCAAGAGACCTCGCATTGACCTCCTGGTGATTCGCTGTCACATATGGACTCGGGATCAGAACACTTGGGATTCCGAGAGCAGTAATTTCGGCAATCGTTGTCGCACCGGCTCTGGCCACAATGACATCAATGGCCTTTAAATACTCAGGCATTTGATGAAGAAACGGCTTTGTGACCATATTATCAGCGGCACCCTTGCTTTTCAGCTCATTCATTACTTTTTCATAGTGAACTTCACCGGTGATATACAGCACTTGATAGTCTCTTGTTTTCAGCGCATCCTGCATGTCAATGACAGCGCGGTTAATCGGTGCAGCGCCTCGGCTTCCGCCGAAAATTAAGACCGTTTTTTTGTCTTCAGAAAGCCCAAATTCAGCCATTGATCGTCCCGTCTTTATTGAGACGACTTCAGAGGCTCTCGGGTTTCCCGTAAATACAACTTTCTCGCTAGGAAAATGTGATTTCGCTTCTTCAAAACAAATCGCTACTTTATTAACATATTTTGAAAGAAACTTATTCGTGATGCCCGGCAGGCTGTTTTGTTCATGGACAATAGTCGGAATTCCCATTTTCGCAGCGGCATAGACAACCGGCCCGCATACATAACCGCCCGTTCCAATTACGGCATCGGGCTTAAATTCCGCTAAATACGATTTACTCTTTTTGACGCCCTTCAGAAAACGCATCACAGTCTTGACATTTTCAAATGACAATTTTCTTTTAAATCCTGTAATTTCAATTGAACGAAACGGTATATTCTCCCGCTCAACAATTTTTTTCTCCAGCCCGTTTTCTGTTCCGATATATAAAAATTCCACATTAGGATGACGTCTTTGCACTTCTTTAATAAAAGCAAGCGCAGGATAAATATGTCCCCCTGTACCGCCTCCGCTTATTGCAATTCGCATTTCTTTTCCCCCAGTCTAAGTTTCTCTATAACATAACGATAACCCTGTTTTGTTGGACAGGGTTATCGCATCAATTGTTTCCAAGCTTCATGTTAGACAGGAAGCATGGACATACATTCGTTAATACCTCGAGTAGCGGCTTACATTCAGCAGCACACCAACTGCCATCAGCATTAGAGTCAATGAAGAGCCTCCGTAGCTCAGAAACGGGAGCGTGATGCCTGTTACAGGAATCAGGCCCGTGACTACGCCGATATTGATCATGACTTGAATGGCAATCATTGAAATAATACCGACTGCGACAAAGCTTCCGTACAGATCAGGGGCACCAAGCGCAATTCTGATTCCTCTCCACAGCAGGACGCTGAAGAGGAGCAAAATAAGTGTTCCCCCGATAAAGCCCAGCTCCTCTGACAAGATGGCGAAAATAAAGTCTGTTTGCGGCTCAGGCAGATAAAAGAATTTCTGTCTGCTTTGTCCGAGCCCCATTCCGAACAACCCGCCGGGCCCCACTGCATAAAGCGATTGAATGATCTGAAATCCGCTTCCGAGCGGGTCTTCCCATGGATTTAAGTATGAGGTAATCCGCTTAATCCGATATGGAGCCGATAGTACGAGCCCGACAAATCCGCTGAGGCCGATCAGTCCGAGAAAGACGAAATGGGCGATCCGCGCGCCGGCTACAAAAATCATGACAATACAAGTTCCGACCATTACTGTCCCCGTTCCGAGGTCAGGCTGGCACATGATAATCAAAAATGCTGAAAACACGATGCCAAGTGCAGGGACGAACCCCCGTCTGAACGATGTGATGTTTTTTTGTTTTTCAGAGAGAAATTTAGCAAGGAATGCAATCATCGCAAGCTTCATAAACTCTGAAGGCTGTATGCTGAATGCTCCGACTCCGATCCAGCTTCTTGAACCGTTCCGCACCATTCCGACGCCCGGTATCAAAACAAGCACCAGAAGGAAAAAGCAGATAACCATCAGCAATTTGGACCATGTCCTCCAAGTCCAATAATCGACATTCATGATAAAAAACATAGCAATGACGCCGATTCCCGCAAACAAAAGCTGCCGTTTCGCGAAAAAGAATGAGTCGTCAAATTTATAATCCGCCCATACCGCACTCGCACTGTACACCATAATTAATCCGATTGTTAATAATAATAACGTAATGATGACCAATAACAAATCAGGCGATGTTTTTTTAGTAGTCAAAGCAATCGACACCCCAAGCTTAAAGTCATTAGGGCTGCCGATTTACTTCAAGACAAGCCCTTACTTAAGCATATGCACGGCATCTATAAACATGTCACCGCGTTCTTCAAATGTTTTGAATTGATCCCAGCTCGCACACGCGGGTGACAGCAGGATGACATCTCCTTCATTTGAGAGCGCAAACGCCGCAGATACTGCTTGTTCAACATTATCGACACGTTTGACATGTTGTATTCCCAGTTCATTGCCGAGTTTCTCGAGTTTTGGCGCCGTCTGGCCAAATGTAAGCACTGCTTTGACATGCTTCATATAAGGTTTCAAGTCATCAAAACCATTTCCGCGATCCAGTCCGCCCGCAAGCAGAATGACCGGCTTGTCAAAAGCTGAAAGCGCCTTGCTTGTCGCCAGAATGTTTGTTGCTTTACTGTCGTTATAAAATTTGCGGCCATTCACAGTTGTGACATATTGGAGGCGGTGCTTCACACCAGTAAAGCTTGTCAGCACCTTTTTAACCGCCTCATTGGATGCTCCTGCCGTTTTCACAACTGCAATAGCTGCTAAAATGTTCTCCAGGTTATGAGCACCGGGCAGTACAACCTCTTCCAGAGGAAGAATGGCTTCGCCGTTAAACATAATCATACTGTCTTTTACATATGCGCCCTGTTCAAGCGTTTTGCTGACTGAAAACGGGACGATTTCGGCTTTTCCGGCTTCAGCAAGACGCACGACGGTTTCATCATCCTGGTTGACAATGGCTTTATCTGAAGCAGTCTGATGAAGGTACACTTTCTGTTTCGCTTTTTCATAGTTTTCGCGCGTATGGTGATAATCCAGATGGGCGTCAAATACATTTAAAATCAGGCTGATTTCCGGTCTGAAAGCGTGTGTTCCCATCAGCTGAAACGAAGACAGTTCGGTAACGATCCATTCATCTCCATCAGCATGATAGGCAACCTCACTTGCGACTGTGCCGATGTTTCCGGCAATCAGTGCTTTTTGCGAGTCAGCTTTGAGCATTTCGTAAATTAGCGTTGTCGTGGTCGTTTTACCGTTCGATCCGGTAATCCCGATAAACTTGGCGCTGGTCAGGTAGTAAGCGAGCTCAATTTCCGTCCAAACCGGAATGCCTCGTTTCTCCGCTTCCTGAACCATAATATTTTCATAAGGAATTCCCGGGTTTTTGATCAGAATCGTGATTTGATGCTGATCGAACAGAGAAACTGGATGCTCTCCGCAAACAACTTCGATTCCTTTTTCAGAAAGCTTTTGTGCCGGTTCATTTTCTTCAAAAGGCTTTTGGTCATTGACTGCAACATAAATGCCTTTTTCATGAAGAATGGAGGCCGCCGCATATCCGCTTTTCGCAAGCCCAAGGATTAAAAAATGCTGTTTCTGTAAAAATTGATCATTTTCCACTTATAACCACACCTCGATGTAAATTCCTAAAACGGCAAGCAAAAGTCCCGCAGCCCAAAACGTCACGACTACTCTCCATTCAGACCAGCCGACAAGCTCATAATGGTGATGAAGCGGACTCATTTTAAAGATTCGTTTACCTGTCGTTTTAAAGCTGATGACCTGCAAAATAACAGATAATGTCTCGATAACGAATACACCGCCGATGATAACCAGCAGGATCTCTAATTTCGTTAAAATGGCAATGGTAACGATGGCTCCTCCCAATGCAAGCGATCCCGTATCTCCCATAAAAACTTTGGCCGGATGAGCATTAAATACAAGGAAGCCCAGAACTGCACCGACAACGGCAACTGAGAAAATCGCTACGTCATATTGAGACTGATTCCATGCCAGAATGGCAAAGGCGCCAAAGGCAATCGCCGCAGTACCGGACAATAACCCGTCAAGGCCGTCAGTCAGGTTAACTGCGTTTGATCCGCCGACAAGCATAAAGAGCACAAGGATAAAGTAAGCCCAGCCAAGATCAAATGATAAGTCAGTTCCAGGAATGCGAATATCCGTCGCAAAATTGTAGTAATGATACACGGCGTAAAATACAACTGCAATAATAATTTGTCCGATCAGCTTTTGCTTTGATGTCAATCCAAGATTGCGCTTCATGACAACCTTGATGTAATCATCTAAAAAGCCAAGCAAACCGTAGCCTAGCGTAACAAACAGAAGCAGCACCATTTCGGGGCTTATTTCTGAAAACTTCTGTGTCATAACAATTGTTGTCACTATGATAGAAAGTATGATCATGACCCCGCCCATTGTCGGTGTCCCTGATTTTTTCTGATGTGATTTCGGTCCTTCTTCTCTAATACTCTGGCCGAATTTTAATCTTCTTAAAAACGGAATAAGAATCGGAGAGAGCAGAACACTAATTAAAAACCCCATTAAAATTGTAAACAGAATGACTTGCTCAAGCATTGTCCTTTTCTCCTCCTGTTTCTTTCAAACGACATACGTAGTTATCATATTCATGATTTTTTTCCATATGAAAAATCTTTTCAAGCTCCATTATTCAGTAACATCTCTTTCCTATGAATTCGTCTTATTCTTATTGAGTTCAACAATGGCTCTCGCCGCTACTTCAGCATCATCAAAATCGAAAGTTTCATTTCCGATCTGCTGATAGGTTTCATGTCCTTTTCCGGCAATGAGGACAACGTCGCCTTTTTTGGCATTGGCAATTGCGAAAAAGATCGCCTGTTCGCGGTTTGCAATACTGTGATAGTATGCGTTCTCTACTCCGGCTTCCATATCTCTTAAAATCGCGCGAGGATCTTCGCTTCTCGGGTTATCTGACGTGAAAATCGGCTCGTCAGCCAGCTCCACAGCAATTTTAGCCATTTTCGGGCGCTTCGTCTTATCTCTGTCTCCTCCGCAGCCGACAACGACAAATAGCTTTCCTTCCGTCATGTCTCTGCATGTCTCCAGCACATTTTCAAGGCTGTCCGGTGTGTGCGCGTAGTCTACAATGACAGGAAACTCCTGCTGCTGATTGACCAATTCAAAACGGCCTCTTACACCATGCAATTCTTCAACAGCTTCAGTGATGATTTCAAACGGTATGCCTGCTGCAATACATGTCGCAACAGCGGCCAGCACGTTATACACATTAAATTGTCCGACGAGAGACATCGTGATGTGCTTCGTGCCTTTGTTTGTCACGAGATCAAAGCTTGTGCCCTGTGCAGTGATACTGATGTTCTTCGCCATCACATCAGCATCGTTTTTAATTCCGTATGTAGAGATATGCGCAGCTGTTACCTTTTCAAAATAAGCGCTCGCCTCATCGTCAGCATTCAGGACGGCACGCTTTGGATGTTCATGGTTGAAAGCCCCGCCAAGTTGGGAAAAGAGCAAGCTTTTTGCATGCCGGTACTCATCCATCGTTTTATGATAGTCCAGATGGTCCTGTGTTAAATTCGTAAACACGGCAATATCATAATCACAGCCATGGACGCGTCCTAAAGACAAAGCGTGGGAAGAAACCTCCATGATTGCAGTGTCAACATGCTTGTCATTCATTTTCTTAAACGTTTTCTGCAGCGTGACGCTTTCCGGAGTCGTGTTTTTAACAGGAAGTGTTTCGTCTCCGATTTTCATGTACATTGTACCGATCAAGCCTGTGCGTTTTCCCGCTTTTTTCAGAATCTCATCGACCATGTGGGTCGTTGATGTTTTGCCGTTTGTCCCTGTTATCCCAATCAGCTGAAGCTTCTTCGTCGGCTGTCCGTAAAACGCATCAGACAAAACGCTGAGCGCGCGAAGTGACTGCCGGACAATAATAACAGGAACATTCACATCGACCTCTCTTTCTGCCACAATAGCCGCTGCACCGTTTTCTACTGCTTTTTGCGCAAAATCGTGGCCATCCACCGTATACCCTTTTACACATACAAAAAGACTCCCTTTCTTTACTTCCCTGGAGTCCATCTCAATTGAAGTTATTTCAGGGTCTTGTGAGTCGTTTACAGAAGGTTCGGTTGTTAAGTATGTAAGCAGCTTTGTAAGTTTCATCGTATCAAACCTCTCAACATTCTAATTCGTTCTTTTTATCATTGAAGTCACATCAAATGATGTGGTAATGATTTTAAGCATACAGTTCATATTTTAGCGTAAATAAAAGGATACATCCAGCTAATCTTGAAAGATATCAGCATTTTTTCTGCAATAAAAGAATAGGCAGCCCGAATCAATCGGCTGCCTCCTTTTCATCTTCTTCAGTCAAATACACGCGTATCTTTGAGCCTTCTTTTACTTTCGTTCCGGCAGCTGGCGATTGTTTAACGATTTTGCTCCCTTTCCCGGAAGCATCCACATTGAGATTCACCAATAGTGACTCAAGATCTGAGACAGACATCCCTACAACATTCGGAACTTCTATTGTTTTTGTGTCGTTCCATTGGTATTTTTTCTCGATTTGATTTTTCCGGGGCTTCACACCAAGTTCCGGCAGACTGTCTCTCATAATATTTCCGACAATAGGCGCTGCCACCGTTCCGCCAAACTGAATCGTGCCTTTCGGGTTATCCACCGCAACGTAGACGACTAGACTCGGATCATCAGCTGGCGCGAAACCGATAAATGATACAATATGGTTGTTTTCAAGATATTTTCCATCTTTAACCTTTTGTGCAGTTCCCGTTTTTCCTCCGACACGATATCCTTCTACAAATGCATTGCGGCCGGTTCCTTCTGCGACGACGCTTTCTAGAGCATAGCGGATTTGTTTGGATGTTTCCTCAGAAATGACTTGTTTCTTTGCGATTGGTGATTGTTTTTTGACCGTTTTCTTCGTAACAGGATCGATCCATTCCTTTGCAATATAAGGTGTGTAGAGCGTTCCTCCGTTTACAGCGGCGGATACTGCTGCAACCTGCTGAATCGGCGTGACGGATACTCCCTGTCCGAAAGCCGTAGTTGCTTGCTCCACCGGGCCCACTCTCTCAAGCGGGAATAAGATGCCTGTTCCCTCGCCTTGGAGATCAATCCCCGTTTTTTGTCCAAAACCAAAGTCTTTGATATATTTGAAAAGCTTTTCCTTTCCTAAGCGCTCGCCTAATTCAACAAACCCCGGGTTGCAGGAGTTCTGCACAACTTCCAGATACGTCTGAAGCCCGTGCCCGCCTCTTTTCCAGCACCGCAGTCTCGCTCCGTCCACTTCCGCATGCCCTTTATCATAAAATTGATCCCGTTTCAAATTTACTTTTTGCTCTTCAAGGGCTGCTGCAAGTGTAATAATTTTAAAGGTAGATCCCGGTTCATACGTGCTCCATACTGGCAGGTTTCGATTGTAGACGGACGGATCAACAGATTGGTAATCAGCAGGGTCGAAGTCAGGCCTGCTAGACATCCCCAAAATTTCTCCGTTTTTCGGATTCATGGCTACGGCAATCATGCCGTCCGGATGATATTTGGCCTCAGCGTTATCAAGCTCTCTTTCCATTATCGTCTGGACCTTTGAATCAACCGTCAGCTTCATATCAAGCCCATCCTTAGGCGGCGTATAGTCATCCGCTTCATCAGGCATTTTTTTACCCTTGGCATCTGTATAAAACTTGACAGAACCTTTTTCCCCTTTTAAATCATCGTCGTAATAGGCTTCCAATCCAAGGAGTCCTTGGTTGTCAATTCCTGCAAATCCAAGCACATGAGATAAAAAGCTGCCGAACGGGTAATGACGGATACTGTCCTCCGCAACATACACACCTTTTAAATCAAGCGCTTTAATTTCCTTCGCCTTCTCATTTGAAATTTTTCTCCCTTCAGGAGTGATCTTTTCGATTGACGCTTTTTTTGTCACATGTTTATATACTTTTTCTTCTGACATATTGAGCACCGCCGCAAGCTGCTTGCTCGTTTTCATTGGATTCTGAACTTGGCGCGGCACGACGAATACGGTCGGCGCACTTTTATTTGTTGCCAGCTTCACACCGTTCCGATCCAGAATCTCGCCTCTCTCCGGCTCAAACGGCAAGTTACGGCTCCAGGAATCTTTCGCCAGCGAAGTCAGTTTTTCGCCCATCACAAACTGAACATACCCCAGCCTTGTATCAATGATCAGAAACACGATCACGCCAAAAAGCAAAACAAATAATAAACGTTTTCTAACCGTTACATTCGAGACGCGCAAGAGACCGTTCACTCCTTATTTAGGCTTGTTTCATTTTATGCCTGAAATTGGACAGGTAGAACGATGCTCCTCTGAAGGCATAAAAAAAGAAAGCCTGCATAACGCAGGCTTTCTTTTTAATCAGGATTTTTAAACTTAACCTTGATTACGGTTTTGTCTTTGATTTCTTTGTCTTTCTTAACACTTTGGCTGACAGCGTAGCCTTGCCCGTTTACTTCAATATGAATTCCCGCGAGCTCGCCGTATTGAAGAACCTCTCTTCTCGACCACCCTGTCATATCAGGCATTTTGATTTTGCCGCCCGTTTTCAGGAAGACCTTTTGATTGGTGAGAACTTCCTCATCCGCTTTCGGATACTGTTCTTTTACAGCGACATCACTGCCGATGACAATTGGTGTGAGATTCTCCTCTTTTGCTTTCTTTTGAGCAGCAGCTACCGTTTGATCTGTTAAATCAGGCATTGTCTGCGCTTTTGTTTCTTCCTTATCTGAGTCAGATTTTTCAGTTGGTTCAATGTTCAGGTAGTGCAGGCTGTTTTTCATTGTCGGGTTGAAGATTTCTGATACCGGATCTGAACTGCTTTGTCCTGCTTTGAGTTGCGGCTGCTGTACAGCAACATAAATTAAAAGCTCAGGATCATCTTTTGGTGCCATACCCATAAACGAAAAGATATAGTCATCTGTTCCGTCTAGATATCCGCCTTTACCGGCTATTTGCGCAGTACCTGTTTTCCCGGCAACATCAAATCCTTCGATTTTATAGGCTTGCCCTGTTCCGATTTTCGACGTAACAACTTCTCCCAATATATCCCGCACCTTTTTCGCTGTGCTTGCAGAAATTGGGGTTCCGGCTGATTCTGGCTTATTTTGATAGATGGTTTTATCTTTATCGGGATCAACGATATGGTCAATCACATAAGGTTTCATCATTTTGCCGTCATTCGCAATTGCCGTTGCGGCCTGAAGCTGCTGAATTGGTGTGACTGCAGACGCTTGTCCGTATGCGGTTGACGCCTTATCAAATTCATATTTAAAGTTGATTTTGCTAGAGACTTCTCCTGGCAAATCAATACCTGTTTTTTGATAAAAATTGAATTTGTGTAAATATTGATTAAGACGGTCATATCCCAGCTTTTCTTTCGCCAGTTTCGCAAATGCAACATTTGACGATCTAAGGACGCCGTCATGATAGGTTGTCGGCCCCCAGCCTATACCTCTATTATGGTCCCTGACAGGTTCCCCGCCAACTTCAAACGTACCTGATTTATATTTTTCGTTCGCATTAAACACGTTTTCCTGCATCGCAGCAGCGAGTGTAAATATCTTCATCGTTGATCCGGGTTCATACGCATATGAAATCAAATCATTATAGTAGTTTGTCACATCGCGCTTGTTCGGATCAAAGCTTGGTCGCTGTCCCATGGCAAGGACTTTGCCTGTTTTCGGATCGACAACTGCGGCCATGATTTTTTTCGGATTATACTTTTGCGCTACTTTTGTCATGCTGTCTTCTAAAAAGGTTTGAATTTTCTGGTCAATGGTTAAATATACATTGTCACCATTTTTTGGCGCTGTAATTTTATTTTTGCTGTTCGGGAGCTCCCAGCCGGATTTGTCGCTTTCATATGTCACATATCCGTCGCGCTCCTTCAAATACTTATCCAGCACGTTTTCTAATCCCATCGCGCCGGAAATTTCATTTGTTTCTTCATCAACCTCGGCATAGCCGATTAAATTGGATGCGAAAATACCATTTGGATAGTAGCGTTTTGTATCCCGCAAAAATGAAATGCCCGGGAGTTTCATTTTTTCAATTTTTTGCTTTTGTGAATACGTAATATCCCGGCCAGCTGATCCAAACTCGACTTGTTTTGCATCTTTATTTAAGATATCAAGGATGTCGGCCTTGTCCAAGTTTATCACTTTAGACAATGCTTCTGCCGTTTTTTCTTTGTTTACAACATGCTGAGGATGCTTGACATCAGTGGTCATTTTTTTATCGAGAATCGCAATCAGTTTATACGTCGCTGTGTCCTCTGCAATGACTTTTCCTTTTCGGTCTAAAATCGAGCCGCGGCTCGCTTCGATGGTCCGTTTCTTTTCATGCTGCTCTGTCGCTTTTGTCGCAAGCACTTCGCCATTCGCTTTTCCGGTTATTTGAATATATGCCATTCTCCCCAGGATGACAAAGAAAAAGAGAGCGAAACAAATACTTAGAATCGCTGCTCCTCTATTCATAAATTTATTCTTTTTTGGCATTTGAATCATTCCTGTATGTTTTTCACTTTTTTATCTTTTAAATTCAAGCCGTTCTTTTTCGCAATGTCCATAATGCGCTGCGGTTTGCTTAAATCAGCAACGCTTTTTTCGAGGTCACCAATTTGCTTATTTTCGGATGAAATTTGCTCCTCAAGCTTTTGCACCTCAATATTGGTTTGATATGCCGCATACGCCTTCGATACGATCAAAAGCGATACGCTGAGCACCGCCGCAGCAAAGAGGACAAGAAGCACTTTTTCTCCGAGAGTAATGGAAGCCCTTTTCTTGACAATCACTTTTTTCTCAGGACTGATCGCATGCCGCTGCTGTTTCTCTGGTTGGTAAGCTAAATTGCTCATAGGCTGATGACCTCCTTTTAATTTTGCGTTCGCGTTTCGTTATTTTCTTTTTTCAGCAATCCGAAGCTTGGCAGAACGAGCCCGGTTGTTCTCTTCAAGCTCTTCTTGAGATGCCGTAATCGGTTTTCGTGTGATGAGCTTCAGCTCCGGTTCAAACTCTTCCGGTATAACAGGAAGCCCCGGAGGAAGTTCCGGAAGCGACGACTTTTCTTTAAAAGTGGTTTTGCAAATTCTGTCTTCTAGCGAGTGGAAGGTAATGACTGATACCCTGCCCCCTGGCTTCAGAACCTCAATTGCCTGCTCCAAAGCTTCTTCAAACACCCTAAGTTCATCGTTTACGGCAATTCTGATTGCCTGAAACACGCGTTTAGCGGGATGTCCGCCGCTCCTTCTCGCTGGAGCGGGAATCGCGTCTTTTATTAGATCGACCAGTTGGCCCGTAGTTTGAATAGGAGACTTCATTCTTGCCTCCTCAATTTTTCTGGCGATCTGTTTACTGAACTTCTCTTCTCCGTATTTAAAGAAAATACGGACGAGATCCTCATAGCGCCACTCATTAACGACTTCTTTCGCCGAAAGCGTAGCCGACTGGTCCATCCTCATGTCCAACGGTGCGTCATGATGGTAACTGAATCCGCGCTCCGGTGTATCCAGCTGCGGAGAGGACACCCCTAAATCAAATAAAATGCCGTCTACTTCTGTAATGCCTTGTTCATTCAAACATTCTTTTAAATACCTGAAATTGCTTTTCATCAGAATGAGCTGTCCTTTATAATCGGACAACACTTCTTTAGCATGCTGTAATGCCGTATCATCTTGGTCAAAAGCGATTAAACGCCCCTTCTCGGATAACTGCTGCAATAAGTATGTACTGTGCCCAGCTCCGCCGAGTGTGCAGTCTACATATGTACCGTCCGGCTTAATATTGAGTCCGTCTACGGTTTCACGAAGAAGTACTGTCTTGTGTTGAAACATATTGTGTTGGTCCCACCTTTTATCAGGATGAATTGAAATTGCTTTTAGAGTGTTATACACGAAGAATCATTATATATCAAACCCAATCATGTTTTCAGCAATTTCAGCAAATGAATCTTCTTGCTCTTCTGTGTATTGTTCCCAAATTACTTTACTCCACAATTCAATTCGATTAGAAACCCCGATAACAACACATTCTTTTTCCAGTTTGGCGTAATTCAATAGAGATGATGCGATATTTACCCTGCCTTGCTTGTCCAGTTCGCATTCAGTCGCCCCTGAAAAGAAGAAACGGGTAAACGCGCGGGCATCTTTCTTTGTGAGAGGAAGAGCTTTTAGTTTTTCTTCAATTTGTTTCCATTCGTGCATAGGGTAGCCGAAGAGACATTGGTCAAGTCCTCTAGTCAGCACAAATTGCTCACCTAGGCCTTCTCTGAATTTAGCGGGTACGATCATGCGGCCTTTCGCATCGATGGTATGCTGATATTCACCCATAAACATGATCTCTTGCCCCACTTTCTCTCCTTAACTCACCACTATTCACCACTTCGCTCCACAACTTCATTTTACACTGTTTACCCATAAAAAAAAACCCTGAACTATTCAGGGTTCTTTAAAACTTTATTTCAAAGTTTGACAACTTGATGTTGATTTTGAAAAGAAAATGGCAGATTCTTGAATGTCGTGAAGAATTTTGGACCGTACCTGTTCAAATAATACATGATATTCCAAATCCGTTCTTGCGGCGCAAGAAGCGGCTTAATGCTATTTTGAATTCTTTCATAATCCTTCAAGACGTAGCCTTCTTTTTCTTCAATTCGCTTCGTCACCGTGCGCTCTAAGAATTGAAGCTGATCCTGAATAAAAGCGGCATTTTTCAGGAGTAAAGGTTCCATGCTTTGATCAACCTTTAACGCCTCCTGCCGGACCGTTTTGTGAATCGCTTCAATTTGGCTTTTCGCCTGATCCATCACCGCCGTAAACTCTTCCGGAATCTGGCGCTCGAAGTATGTCTCTCTTTGATTCTCCGTTCCGCGCTCAATCGCGTCTTGTAATGAGATATTCCGTTCAGCCAGTTTTTTCTCAATATGCCGCTCAAGTATCGTAATGTTCAGCCTTGGCATGACAGGAGGCATTTTGAAGCCCATCACCGCAAAAGCCTGTTTGAGCTCGCCCCAATAATTGATTTCTCCAGGCCCTGCAATAAATGCTAAAGTCGGAATGAGAAATTCCTGCATTAACGGTCTCGTTACAACATTGTTGCTGAAACGCTCTGGATGTTCTTCCATATGTGTATGAAGTTCATCCCTCGTCCATCCTAGATCAAGCTCTTTGATGACAAATTGGCCGTTGTCTTTTTCAATTAGAAAACGCTCTTCTTCGTATTCATAAAACAGATTCGCCTGCTCTTTTCCGGACTCGATAATCGGTTTGTAGCCTGCTTGACGCATGAAGGCCTGCTGATCTGATACAGCCCGGGCGAGTTCATCATTTTCTCGAAGAATCTTTTGGAACATGGCCGTTTCCAGCTTTTTAATCCCCGGATCTCCAGAATTTAATAAAACTAAGCCCTCTTCTTGGAACAAATCCGCGATCAGCAGTTCAAAGAAGTCAGTAAACGTAACAGATTCCCTTAAACATCGTTTAACATTGTCGAGAAGTGTATTCGTATGGTCTGTTTCTTCAAAAGCGGCAAAAACATCATCTATCCACGCGGCACACTTTTCCTGATCAAGCGATGTACTCGCTGCTGATGATTTCTTCCAATAAGACTGAGGCAGCTTTTTTTTCACAGGCCCATTCTCTTCAGATGTGTGAACAAAATTAATCTCATCCAAATCGTGGTCTTCTCCAGCCACCCAGAAGATTGGTATGACAGGCACTTGCAGTTCCTTTTCTTGTTGCTTTGCCAAAACAATGATTGAAATGATTTTATGTATGGTGTAAAGCGGTCCTGTTAAAAGTCCTGCCTGCTGTCCGCCGACTACAGCGGCACTTGACGGGTCCTTCAGCTTCTCAATAGCAGACTGCATCGCACTTGAACCGAATTTATTATGGTAAGAGGTTAAGTACGCCGCCAATTCCTCTCTTGCGAAAAACCGGGAAGATAAGTCTTCCAGTCTTTCGCGCCACATGTCCTTATGATGAATACTGTAATCAAAAAAAGAAGACATTTCTTCTTTGCCATCTATATAGTGCTGTACAAACACATTCTGATTTTTGATGGAAAGTTCAGTTAGCTGCATCTTCTAGAACTTCCTTTCTCCAATAAATAGTTAGTGATCCGAAATGAGTATAGCATGTTACCGAAAAAGCTCAAAAGACTTTGTTTGCATTTCGCTCCAATGCTTTGATGCTGCCATATAAAAACTCTAGGTGGACTGCATCAAGACCTTGAAGACTTGCTTCCTTCAATAAGTACCCGATAATGGCGTCAGCTTCCGTCTGCCGGCCTCTAATGACGTCAACCAGCATTGATGAACGATTCTCTTTCGTTTGCCCACAAACGGCCTGAACCCGCTCCCAAGCCTTTTCTTCATTTTCAAGTTTTAAAATGCGGCATGCCTCCTGAAATACCAGCTTCATAAAAGCCAGATAAGCTGGCGTTGTCAGCAGTTCTCCATTTTTCACCTGCAATAAAGCAGTTAAAGGATTAATACACGCATTTACAATCAGCTTGCCCGTCAGCAGACGGTACCAATCCGTCTCATAATAAATCGGAAAATCCGAATGGTTATGCTGAAACAAGATGTTCAGCCGGTCTGGTTCAGCATCGTCGAACGCGCTCCATTTTATCGCACCTAAGCCTGTATGATCAACAGCTGTATCCGATTTTCTTACAGCTCCGTGCTCAACGATTCCAACATAAATGGAATGGCCAACGTGCCAGTCTTTTAGGTCGTGGATATGCCCCATGCCGTTTTGCAAAAATAATATATGCGTTTTCCCGATCCGTTCAAGCGACGAAAAAACAGATTGAAGCTGATGCTGCTTCACTGTCACGACAAGCAGGTCAAAGTCCGAATTGATACTCGTGTCCGCACTGCAATCAGCCCTGAATTCCGCCCCGCCTTTATAAAGCCGGATTCCTTCAGACTGAATGGCCGCAGCCTGTTCTTGCCGCCTCGTCACAACAGTCACGTCGTGATAAAGTGACAAATAATAGGCGCATAAAAGACCGACGGAGCCTCCGCCGATAATTCCAATTTTCATGATGTCACACCCAATTTAGCATTTACGTATTATCATAGCAGAAGTAAGAAGAAATTACTTCTCAAAGATCCCATGTGCTTAAAATTAAAGTTTAAATATTTGGATTTTTTAAATAAAGCGTTTACAATATATGTAGAAACAACAAAGGGGGAGATTTGTTTGACAAAGGTAGAACGTCTGCTTATCAACTATAAAACGCTGGAAGAATTCAAGAAATTCAAAGAATACGGCATTCAGGAGCTTTCAATGCTTGAAGAACTTCAGGATAATATTATTGAAAATGACAGCACCTCGCCTTTTTACGGGATTTATTTTGGCGATAAACTTGTAGCACGAATGAGTCTGTATCAAGTTAACGGCAAATCGAATCCCTATTTTGACAACCGCCAGGATTATTTGGAGCTGTGGAAGCTTGAGGTTCTTCCGGGCTACCAGAACAGGGGATACGGGAGAGCCTTGGTTGAATTTGCAAAATCATTCAAAATGCCGATCCGGACAAATCCGAGAATGAAATCAGCGGAATTTTGGAACAAAATGAACTTTAAAACTGTTAAGTATGATATGGCGAGGGACAAAGGGGAAAACCCGCTCATCTGGCATCCTGATATGGATCACGAAATGACACCAGGAGAGTCTGCATAGAAATCAAAACAACCGGCCTATTCTTACTATAGGGCCGGTTCATTTCAGGCGTTTCTTTACGTTTCTTGAGCCGCTTTTTTCATTCTTCCGTCTTCCTTCGAAACAACCATTTTTCTGGCCCGATCCATGATATCGATCAGTGCCTTATAATCCTCTTCTGTCATCTCTAGCTGATTCCGCAATGTCTGATTTTCACTCCGCAAATCCTCAAGCTCTTTTTGCAGCGATTGGATTTGCTCCTTCAATTTTTCCCTTTCAAGCTGAAATTCTTGTGCAGACGGCGCTTCTTTGAATTGTTCGAGAAATTGGATGACATCCTGAATGGACAAATCTCGTTTTCCTTCCGACGATGCCGAGGCAGTCTGCTTCATGGAATTCGGCATATTGACCGAATGAACGCCGATTTGCTTTCTCAGTTCTTTCCTTTGCTTTTTTGCAAGCTCTATACCTGACTGGTATTGTTTTCTCACATACGAGTTCCACCTGAAACCACAGGCTGCCGCGGTTCTGGTCAGCGCCCTTCCAACCTCCTCAAAGGCTGAAAGCTGTGTTCCTCCCTCTCGAATATGACGAAGCACCACTTCTGCCAGCAGCAAATCCTCATCCTGAGTCCAAGCATCTTGTCTTGTAATGGTCAAATTCAATCTCCCTCCATGTCAGCTTATTTATCTCATACATATGCCGGTAATAGATTAGATAGACTATTTGCACTCACAAATTTTCCGCAAGCTGACAGGAAGAGAAAAAGAAAAAGCGCAGGGCTTTCACCCCGCGCTTTTCTTATTAGTTACTTTTTACATTTATGTCTTTGCCGTTGTATGATCCGCATGCTTTGCATACACGGTGAGACAACTTCATCTCTCCGCATGACGGACATTCTGTCATACCAGGTACATTAAGTTTGAAATGTGTACGGCGCAATCTTTTCTTCATTTTAGAAGTTCTTCTAAAAGGTACAGCCATTATTCCCACCTCCTTAAAGAGTTAAGATTCATCATCTTGTTTTAAGAGCTTTTCGAGGGCTGCAAGTCTCGGATCAACTTGATTCTTCTTGTCTTCTTCCGAAATGACTTGCCAATCCTTTCCTTCTTGAGGAGCAGCTCCTTTTTCTTGTTCAGATTCACAAAAGATTTGCATAGGGATTTCTAAAAGAATTTCTTCTTTCACGATCGGAGTTAAGTCGATAGTATCGTCCTCAACAATGTGAACGTCATCATCTTCTATATCATCCGTGTGATGAAATATAAACAGTTCTTTTGTTGAAATTTCAAATGGATACGGGACATCAACGAGTGTTCTTGAGCATGGCAAAATCATTTCGCCTGAAATTGTAAAATCAAACGAAACCTGTTTGGATTTGATATCCGCTCTGCCCTTCACCCGGACGGGAGAAATGCGGCGAATGTCAGAATTCAGCTTTGTCAGCTCATTTAACTCAACTGTTTCATCAAACTCAAAACTTTGTTTTGGCATTTGATGCAGCTGATAAATCGTCCATTTCATTTGTATCACCTCAGGAAAGCAACAAACATGATTATAGCTTTTAAGATTGTTTTTGTCAATATTTTTTCTTTACAGCATAATGCTGCCATTGAAGTATCGTTGACAGCGGAATATGCTATGCATACACTTAAAACAAAAATAAGGCGTAAGAGTTTTCATTTGCAAATGTACCATACGTTTTTAAACATAGCAAGAAAGGCGGAAAAAATATGAAAGCTGTCGGATTGGTGGTTGAATATAATCCCTTTCATAACGGTCACCTTTATCATGCCCAAACAGCAAAGCTGCAAACCGGATGTGACACGGCTGTCGCGGTCATGAGCGGACATTTTTTACAGCGCGGGGAACCCGCTGTTGTATCAAAATGGGCCCGAACAAAAATGGCGCTGCAAAGCGGAGTTGATCTTGTCATTGAGCTGCCTTATCTTTATGCCGTGCAAAAAGCAGACATTTTTGCACGCGGCAGTGTTTCCATCCTGAACGAACTTGAATGTGCGGCGCTGTTTTTCGGGAGTGAAAATGGGGATATCAAGCCTTTTTTAGAAACAGCACAGCTTATTGATGAGCATAAACATATATTGAATGACCGAATTAAAGAAGAACTTAAAAAGGGGGCCAGTTACCCAGCAGCGGCGGCTATCGCCTTCAGCTCCATTTTGCATACTGAAAGTGCACTTGACTTGTCAAAACCAAATAACATTTTGGGATACCAGTATGTGACCTCGATTCTAACCGGGGGATATCCTATGAAACCTTATACTACGGCACGAATCTCTTCGGACTATCATGATGCCGATCTCCCTGAAGGCGAAAACCATATAGCAAGTGCCACAAGCATTAGAAAAGCGATGATTGGCCAGAATCTCGAAGCCTGCCTTCGTTTTCTCCCTGCTGCATCTGCACGTGAATTAGCAGCTTACCGCAAATCTTTCGGATTGTGGCATACACCTGAAAGCTACTTTTCTTACTTAAAATACAGCCTTTCAACTGTAACGGCACGGGAATTACAGCAAGTATACGAGGTGGAGGAAGGTTTAGAGCACAGAATTATTCGTTCGATCAGAAAATCCAGCTCCTATCAGGAATTTATGGAACTGCTGAAAACAAAACGCTATACGTGGACAAGGCTCCAGCGGATGAATACACACATTTTAACCAGAACAAAAAAACAGGATATGCAAAAGCTGCTTGACAACGATAAGGCGCCGTATATCAGGCTTCTCGGCATGACGAAAAAAGGACAGGCTTATTTATCCGAAAAGAAAAAAGCACTGTCTGTTCCGCTTGTCAGCAAACTGTCCTCTTTCTCCCATCCAGCTCTCGATCTGGACGTAAAAGCAAGCAGGATTTACAGCCTGCCGATAGAAGAGCCGCTGAGAACTGAGTTTGACCTACAGGAATACGGACATGCACCGATTCGATATGACGAAGATGAACAACACTTTTTAAATGTATAGAAAAAGCACCTGAGAATCAGGTGCTTTTCGCTTTCAGCTTATTCAAATAATCAATCGCATCCTGCATGGTATCAACAGGCACAATCTTCATATCTGAATCAATATCTTTTGCTGTTTTTACTGCGTTCTTATAATCGGAATTGCTGGCGCCGTTTTGATTTGGCGCGAAGAAAATGTCTTTTCCGGCTTTGTCTGCGGCGACGACTTTTTGATCAATGCCGCCGATCGGGCCAACTTTTCCATCAACATCAATGGTACCTGTTCCCGCAATATCGTAGCCTTTTGTTTCGTCTGGTTTTGTCAGCTGATTATAAATTTCAAGGGACATCATTAACCCTGCTGACGGGCCGCCAATATTTTCGATTTCAAAATCAATATCAGGCTCTACCTTCACGTTTCTGTCTGTATAAAGCGAAACTCCGATTCCTGCCCGATCCGGCTCATCAGGAAATTGTTTTAACGTAAGGGTGACACGCTTTTCTTTTTCTTCTCTTTCGATCTTTAACGTGACTTTATCTCCCGCTTTTTTGCTGCTGATATAATCAATCAGCTTTTCAGCAGACTGATAGTTTTTGCCGTCTGCGCTGATGATTTTATCACCGACTTCTATTTTCCCTTTTGCCGGCATGTTTTCTACAACTGAGCTTGCGTATATGCCGTTAAAGGAATAGCTGACTTTTTTTCCTGCCTTTTGATAGGCGGCTATAACCGCATTTTCTTGCGAGCTTTTCATCATTTGGAGCTGTCTTTTCATATACTCCTTATCTGATTCGCCTTCCTCCTTAATGCTCTCATCAGGAACAATTTCATAATAAGGGTGCATCTTTGCCCACACATATGTAAATGGATTAGCCGGTCCCACTTTAACAGTCATTAAGGACAGGCTTCCTTTTTCCGGGTAGCCTCCCTCCACTTTTATCAATGAAGCAAGCTCTGTCGCTTCTCCCGGTTTTGTAATATAGTATGGAAGTTTTATAAATGATAAAACGGCGATCAGTATGAGGATGACGAGCATCCAGCTAAAATGTTTTTTACGTAGCAAATTATGAGCCCTCCCAATTCTCTATTTCTTTTCTTATCTTGCTGATCATTCGGTTTGTCGCCTCTTCGCCTGCCGATATCATTTCTTCAATATTGGCAAACGAGCTTGAGCTGTATGTTTCAAGGGAAGGGCGAATCATGATATCTGCGGCAATTGTTTGATGCCGCACTAATTCATTTTGCAGTATATCCATACTTTGCATAATCACATCAAAAATATGCACTGCTGTTTCAGTTTTTCGAACCCTGGAAACATCCGAAGCGATGATAATATCAGCTCCCATGGCTTTCACAACAGAAACCGGAATTCGATCGACGACCGCGCCGTCTACAAGAAGGCGTCCGTCCAGCCGCTGCGGAATAAAGATACCCGGGATACTGATGCTGGCCCTCACTGCATCTGACACTGATCCTTTTCGGAACACAACCTTTTCTCCCGTCTGTAAATCACACGCAACAATGCCCAGCGGGATTTGGAGCTCTTCAATCGGTTTTCCGAATGTATAAGCATGCACAAGCTGTCTGACGCGGTCACCTTTTAAAAAACCGAGCTTCGGCACCGTATAATCAGCATAAAGCCTTCGTTTAAAGGCTTTGGCTACTTTTTTCATCGTTGCCACGTCATGTCCGGCGGCATAAAAACTGCCCACCAAAGCGCCCATGCTGCTTCCTGCAATCATATCCACTTCAATTTGGTGCTTATGTAAACTGGAAAGCACACCGAGATGAGCAAGCCCTCTGGCCCCTCCCGATCCTAACGCTAACCCGATTTTAGGTTTGGCCAAAGCGTTAACCTCCTGCCTGAATTCCCTGTATACCGAATTCTATGGTCTAAACTGAACCCCTATGCTCGTATATTAGTACAAAGAATCAAGAGGACAGGTACTGCTTGGCCGTTTTACATCATACATTATTTTATCATGATATACATGTCATTGGGCATTTTTAGCATCGGGGAGGTAAGAATGAACTTGTCGAAGATTAATACACTTTTGATTGCCTCATTTTTTATTTTTTTAACAGCGACTGTCATCTCACATCCACAGGCCTCATTCGAAGCCTCTAAAACCGGGCTGTCTATGTGGTGGGAGGTTGTGTTTCCGTCATTGCTGCCATTTTTTATTCTGTCCGAACTCTTAATCGGCTTTGGCATTGTGCGGTTTGTCGGTGTTTTGCTTGAGCCTTTTATGCGGCCGATCTTTCGCGTGCCGGGTGTCGGCGGCTTCGTTCTTGCTATGGGAATGGCATCAGGAAACCCAGCGGGCGCAAAACTCACTGCCCGTCTGCGGCAGGAAAATCAGATTTCAAGAGTAGAGGCAGAACGGCTCGCGTCGTTTACCAATTCTTCAAACCCGCTCTTTATTTTCGGCGCTGTTGCCGTCGGTTTCTTTCAAAACGCATCACTAGGCATTTTATTAGCTTCTGCACACTATTTGGGGAATCTTGCCGTCGGTTTAACAATGCGCTCCTATGGCCGCAAGGAAGAGCAGCATCTCAGAAGAAAGAAAACGATACCTTTCCCTTCAGTCAAAGATGCTTTACACGCTCTTCATACCGCCAGACTTGCAGAAAAACGGCCCTTAGGTAAAATTTTAGGCGACGCCGTGACGTCTTCTGTTCAAACGCTTCTTATGGTAGGCGGCTTTATTATTTTATTTTCTGTCTTCAATCGGCTGTTGTCAGTGGTCCAGCTGACTGATGTTTTGTCTGTTTTCACAAAAGGAGCACTGACTTTGTTTCAGCTTCCGACTCAATTGGACATTCCGCTTTTATCAGGGATGTTTGAAATTACATTAGGCAGCAAGCTTGTCAGCGAGACAGATGTTTCTCTTCTGCAAAAAGCCATTATCGTCAGCTTTATTCTTGGGTTTAGCGGCTTTTCCGTACAAGCTCAGGTGGCAGGTATTTTATCGGAAACCGACATTAGATTTAAACCATTCTTTATCGCACGTTTGCTGCAGGGCGTTTATGCCGCTGTCTTCGTCATGCTTTTATGGAAACCTCTTTACACGGCATGGCATGATCCATATCAGTATGTATTTAAATCTCTTAACAGCAGTGACATGCCAACTGCCTTTATAAATGGCTGGAATCTGCTTGTGCAGATCGGACCTGCTGTCACACTATGCGCGCTGTTTACGTACATTATCATTTTTTCTTACAGACTGACAAACGGAACAAAAAAAGGATGAGTCAAAACCCTCATCCTTGTCTGAATTTTTGCTGAAGCGCCAGCTCTACTTCCGGCGGTACAAACTCTGATACCGAGCCGTTGTATCTCGCCACTTCTTTTACGATGCTTGAACTTAGAAACGAATATTGATTGTTTGTCATCATAAAAAATGTCTCGATGGATTCATCAAGCACACGGTTTACTGACGTCCCCTGCATCTCGTATTCAAAATCAGATACAGCTCTCAAGCCTCTTAAAATCGCTTTCGCATTTTTTCTTTTTGCATAATCAATTAACAGGCCTTGCGATGTTTCAACTGTTATGTTCGGAATGTCTTTTGTCACTTCTCTCAGAAGCTCACACCGTTCTTCCACACTGAACAAAGGCTTTTTTGAAGAATTATTCAGCACACATACATACACTTGTTCAAAAATATGCGCCCCGCGTTTGATGATGTCCAGATGCCCGTAGGTCACCGGATCAAAACTGCCGGGACAGACAGCTATACTCGCCACCTCACTACCCCCTCTTTTTATAAATCGCCACACCTGTTAACCCATAGGTTTCTTTTCTTGTCATCACAAGATCTCCTACGGTTTCGGGAAGCTCGACCTCTCTGTCATGCTCAGCGACGATAAAGCCGTCTTCTTCCAGCATTTGATATTCGTCAATCAGCGTTAAAAGTGCTTTCAGCTTTTGTTCCTTATACGGCGGATCGAGAAAAATTCCGCGAAAGCCGCTTTCTCTTTTAGCAGCAGCGTGCAAAGCACGTTCCGCATCATTGCGGTATACCTGTGCATGTTTTGTAAGCTCCAGCGTTTTCAAATTAGATTTTACCGTTTGAATCGCTTTAAAATCACGGTCAACGAATATACAATGCTCAAACCCGCGTGAAAGCGCTTCGATTCCAAGACCTCCGCTCCCTGCGAATAAGTCAAGTCCCCTGCCCCCGTCAAAATAAGGGCCGATCATATTAAAAATGGATTCCTTCACTTTGTCGGTTGTCGGTCTTGTTGATGTTCCGGGTACAGCCTTTAGTGAACGGCCTTTTTTTGATCCAGAAATTACTCTCATGTTCCACACCACTTTTTCTAAAAGCTATTTTGTTTCTTTATTCGGCCGGACGCCGCTATGTACATAGAAAAAAATCAATCCTATCTTAACATAAAGCATTCTTCCAAACAATGAACGCTAATCTTGATAAACAGGTGTATAGGCAGCATGATCCTTGTCCATACTATAAGCAACAGCATCTAGAGGATGTTGTTGCCAACCGCGGAGAAGACTTACGTTTCCCCATAAGTTCTTCCTCCGGTTTCTCCTCTCCCTTTGCCTTCTCCTTAACATATTAAGGAATAGAAGGACCCCGCAGATGCCTGCGGGGATTTTTTTATAGCTATATGCCGATTTTATAATCGTATTCTTTTGCCTTATCAAGCTTTGACTCGAATTCCAATTTTAAAAACGGTTTATAAGAAGGCTCCACTTTTTTCACAAATGAGTAAGACGCAATCTTGTCCATTGTTTTTTCAATTTGGTTCATATCACAGTACAGTACGACATATTTTAATCGTTTTGATACATAGTGCACATTCCCGAACTTCCTCAGCATTTTGCTCTGCTTTAGGGAGTGCAGATACACAACCATGCCCTGGCGCCTATTCTCCAATACAATCACCTGCCTGTTTTCTCTTATATGTAAAAGACGAGACGGCCAGTCTCGTCAGGACACTTTACATCCGCAGCTTCCGCCTGAACCGCAACCGCCTCCGCATGAAGACAAACCGTCAAAATAAGGGTTCCCAGTCGGAACTTTCACATGCTCCGAAACAGCTGTCCCAATCTCAACGCTGACCTCATCAA
Source organism: Bacillus sp. PS95 (assembly GCF_037963565.1). Classification (NCBI taxonomy): domain Bacteria; kingdom Bacillati; phylum Bacillota; class Bacilli; order Caryophanales; family Bacillaceae; genus Bacillus; species Bacillus sp. PS95. The sequence goes on along the minus strand of NZ_CP150160.1, from coordinate 1,569,014 downwards.
GAATGGACTGGAGCTCATTTTCAGCTCTCTTGAAGTCAGCCACCTTATCGTTCAGGTCCAGCTCACGTTTGATCTCCCTCATTTTCCGGGATATTTCTCTATAGTCAGGATGATATTTGCCAAAACGCTGTACATCCTCATACTGCTCTTTTATTTTGATAAAAGAACGAATAATCCGACCTGCCTCTTCATCTTCCTGGAGACGCTTGTAACAATTGCGGTAGTTCTCAGCCGTCTCCGACTGCAGAATCATCTCGGCAAGCTGCTGAGCTTCACTTTGAAGCCGCACGGATTCCATCGTCGCATACATAACATGCACCTCCAGTTGTTAGTTTACCATGAAACCAGCCAATTGGAAAATGCTTAACCGCAGCCGTATACAAAACCTTATGTCCGCATGAAAAAAGACCCTTTTTCGGGGCCTTTTAATCTTTTGTCCGCATCGCTTGAAACATTTGCATCATCATTTGCGCCATTTGAATCCCGTTCGTAAACTGATTCACCCGATGCGGAATGGTTTTTTCATAAAAATTCATCATTTCAAGCTGAAAGGAGGACAGATCATCCGGTTTTCTTGAAAGCCTGCGGTACCATATCGGCTGTTCTCTGATGAATCGTTTCCGTTCTTCGTTTGCTAAAATATATTCCTGAACCTCTTTGCGCATATGAGCTCCCCTTTTTTAATCCTTTCGAAAAGAAAAAGGATGCTGTCCAGAGCCTGGCTGAGAATGCTTCTGTCCGCTTCCGGAAAATGTATTAAGAAGGCTTTGCAACGATGAGATCGACTGGCTCATTTTATTGATTTGTTCGTTCATTTGATTGACATCCATCTTTTTCACCGCTGTCACCATTTTCGAGACAAAATCATTTTTTTGCGGTGTTTCAGGCACAGCTTCAGAAGCTTCTTCCGGTTCCCGATATGGATCCCAAATCGGGTCGCTCTCCCCGAAGAGGACCCAATTTTCATATACGTCCTGCCAGCTTCTTTGTTCTTTGCGCACTTCTTTTATCAGCTTGGGATGCTTTTTGACGAATTGTTTAAAGTCATTGATTGAATGATTGGCATGTTGATTCGCCACAATCCTCACCCCCTCCGAAAATCGTTACCTACTACAATGTATCGTTTTGTCGGGCATTGTGTTCGCCTATATTCATTCCCAAATGAATTTTTAGCGATATCCCTATACACTGGTGAAAAAGCCTGACTGAAGGGATGGGAAACGGCCTTATCTGTAAGCTATCAGCACATTCATTCAGACCGGCTTGTATGGAAATAGAAAAAGCCGGGAACCATTCGTCCGCGGCTTTCATTACCATCGCTTAATAAAGTTTTGGGTGTAATATTTCCGGTCTACTCCGACACCAAGATGCGTATAATCTGAATTCAGAAGCGCTTTTCGATGGCCTTCGCTATTCAGCCAGCCTTCTACAGCAGCCGGACCGTCCACATAATTGTATGCGATATTTTCTCCCGCTTGCTGAAAATCAACATGCCCTTCTTCTAAGCGGTCTTTCAGCGAGCCGTATTTTTTAGAGACATGGGAGAAATAATTATTTTCCTTCATATCCTCACTATGCCCAAATGCCACTTCCGCCGTTGGCTGATCCCACTCAAGCTTCGCAAGTCCATGTTTAACGCGTATGACATTCGTCAAATCAAGGATTTGCTTTTCGCTCGTTGTTTGGATCTTTTTCCATTTCTCATCTGAAACGGCTTTCGGTTTAATTAATTCCCCGCGGTACACTACCTCATAAGGTCTTTGCTTTACAAAGGTCTGCGCATCAAACGCCCTGATGCTGGATAGCTTCCCCTCAAATTTGTCCATATACAGCTGGACATACATCTTTCCTACCTTTACAGTCGGTCTTGTATTGATATCTTCTTCAGAAAATTCAAACCGATAGGAATTTCCTTTATACTCTACATTCACAAATGGTGCCACCTGGGTGGTCTTAAATACTTCGCCAGTTGATTCTCCAATTTTGAAAGGCTTGGCGTTAATATCATTACCCGACGCGAATAATGTGACCACTTTATTGTTTAATACCCCGATTTGGATATATTGATCCTTACCTTGATTGTATACCCACCAATCGTAATCATAAGCCGAAGGGTCAATACGTTCAGGTTCCCCAAGCTTTTTCGTTACTTCATCGGCGGGCTTGCCCATGAAGGACAATAACCCTGAAGTCGGCATATGTATTCGTTTGCCGCTTTGCGCTTCCTCATTCGACACCTGAGGCTCGCTGTCATTTGATTTCTTTTCAGGAACAGATCCATATTGAATAAACAGAACATAGGTTCCGCAGATAATCAAAAGGATAACCATTGCTCTCAATATATTTTTCAATCTATCACCCCCGTGGCGATTCACAATCTCTTGTTTACATCCCATTACAATACAGCCTATTTAACATGTCAAAGATTTATGTGTTAATGAAAAAAGCCTTCTTCTCTATTATCACCTTCGGAAATATCCGATAAGGCGCTGCCGGCACGTTCATTCGTTTGCTCAGATAAAGAAAGATCACCAAGCGTAACAATTCCAGTCAGTTTTTTATTTTTTGTAACTGGTATCCTTCTGAGCTGATGCGATGCCATCAAATGAAGAACCTCATCGACTGAAGCATCTTCCTCCACACTGACAGGTTTTTCGGTCATCGCGTCAGTGATTTTTTGCGAGTTCGGTTTTTTGATGGCGATTCCTCTTAATACAAGATCGCGGTCGGTTACGATGCCGACCAATGTTTCCCCGTCCTCATCAACTACCGGAATCGCTCCTACATTTGCGTCCTTCATCTTTACTGCAGCTTCATATACATTATCTAATACCGTGCAATATTGCAAGTCGGCTGTCATCAGATCTTTTATTTTTGTCATCCGTTTAACCTCCTTTAGTCTAGTGCTATTGTCGTCAAAATTTAATTTTTGCATACTTTCAAAAGAAGAAGATTCATTGAAAGTTTAACGCTTTCATACTATGATTGTCAGGAAAGGTAATTTTTATAAGGAGGGGTCAATGTTGAAGTTTACTGAAAGCGGACTTGAAGGGGTTAAGGCTGAGCTCAGCTGGCTAGACGACTTAATGGAAAGCAAAGGTCTTATCAGAGCGGGTCAATGGGATTACGAGAGAGTCACCTATGACAAGAAGTTTTCGACGATTGAGGGTACGTTTTACCTGCGGATACAAGGTATTGCGGCAGAAGGCGATGTCGGAAGCGGGCGCGCCGTGATTCAATTAATGTCCCCTCTCCTAGGAAAGCATTACTACCCTCATGGAGTAGAATATGGAGAAACGGAAGAGTTTCCCGTACAGGTTGTGACAAAAAGCAAGGCACTGATTCAGGACATAGCCAACATGTTAAAAACAGTTCAAATGTAACGAAAAGGTACAGCATATTTCGCTGTACCTTTTATGATATCGTCTGCTGAATATACGGCGGCTCCTCCTGCCCGTCCTTTTCCCTTTCTTTCTTCACCCATTGGAAAAAAATAACGGCCAAAAAAGTACCGTACACAATTTCCTGAATGATTTTCATCATGACTGCTCCGAGCTGCTGATCCTCTAACAAAGGCAGTGTATTCAACATCTCTGGCCCTGTTAATGGGACCTGCCCCATCATATCCGCTGGCACGCAAAGCCTCATTGCCTCAGCCCATAAAGCCGGATCTGTATAGGTGGCGTATAACGGTGCACCGCTGAACATGATCAAGGCGCAAGCAGGTGTGAGCAGCATACCGTCCGCCATAATATAACCCAGCTTCATCAAGCCGCTGAGCTGCCGTAGACGCTCAACCTTATGAACAAGCGGCCACCACATGAAGAACGCAAGCACAAAGATAAGCCAAGTGATTAATGTATGGTAAAACGGATCTGTTTTGACAGTATCAAATATAAGCGGTACATGATATAAAGAAAAAATGCCGTTAAACAAAAGCAAAGCAATTAAAGGCGTCGTAAAAAAGGAAAAAACCGGTTTGATTGAAGGCCTGAAAATGATTTTTTCCCAGAGCCATGCAGGAATCCCCGCGATTAACAGCGGCGGGACAACCAAATACAGGACGGCCATCTGCACCATATGTGCGCTGAACATAATATGTCCGAGCAGATCAACCGGGCTTCCCTCGGCTGCATATAAAAACAGCATCGCCGACAGAAAGCACACCATCTCTTTACCAGTTATTCGATTTGGCTTTGAAGACATTCGCCTATATAAATAGAGATAAAGCGCCGTAATGCCTAACAGGATACAAAAAAGATAAGGGCTCCACATCGCGCGAAACCCGAATATCTCCAACTGATTCATTTCTTCACCTCCGGCGGCTGTTTCAAATTACCACCATATAATTGTCACAAACGCAAGCACAGTGATAAACGCGACAAACACCCCTGAATACAAAAACAGTGCCGGCGCCTCATGCCCTTTCTGATTCATATGCATGAAATAATACAGCTGAAAAATGACTTGAATTGCAGCTAGCAAAATAATGAAAGGAATCGTAAACCAGCTGCCGACACCGTCCGTGGCCACAGTCAGAAATGCAACAATCGTAAGACCGATCATTAAACCAAAAGACAGGACTTGATATTTCATCTCCCGGGCATGCTTTTTTTTCTTAAATTCAAGGTCGCTATTAATATGCCCTCTGCTTTTTTTATCGACCATGTTTATCCCACCATCCCCATTAAATATACAACGGTAAAGATGAAGACCCACACGACATCAATAAAGTGCCAATAAAGGCTGGCAACGTAAAACTTAGGCGCCGTATACAGATTCAGCCCTCTCTTGGCATTGCGGATCATAAGCGTGCTGATCCACATAAGCCCAAATGCCACGTGGGCGCCGTGCGTACCGACAAGCGTGTAAAACGCAGAACCAAGGGCAGAGCTTGTGATGGTAAAGCCAAATTCATGGGTGTAATGCTTGAACTCATAGATTTCCAGTCCTAAAAAGCCCGCCCCCAATAAAATCGTAATTCCCAGCCAAAGCTGCATCTTGCCGAAGGAAAAGTTCTTCATGTGGTACATCGCGTATACACTCGTTAAACTGCTCGTTAATAGAAGCATTGTGGCAATGAATACAAGTGTCACATCGAACATTTCCGTCGTAGGCGGATCACCGGCATTTGAATTCCGAAGCGCAAGAAACGTGGCGAAGAGAGACGCAAACAGAACAGTCTCTCCGCCAAGAAAAAGCCAAAAGCCTAAAAATTTATTTTTCCCTTCCAGGGTTACTTTTTCGGGAGAAGCTGGAAAGGTTTCTGCGGTGAATTTTTCTTGAACTTGCATTATGCCTTCACCCCTTTATCATCGTTCGGCAGTTCCTCTTTATGAATATGATAGCCGTGATCATCAATTACTGAACGAAGCAGCATCGTAATAAATGTGATGCCGAGCCCGATAAAGATCACCGGCAGGCCCCAAGCGTAATCACTTCTGTACAGCAGCCCGAACGCTGCAACAAAAAGGCCGAAGGAAATGATGAGCGGCAGGATTGAGCCGTTTGGCATATGAATATCATCAACCGGTTCCGCCGGCGTCATTGATTTGTGCCCTGCCTGCTTCTCGATCCAAAGCGGATCAAGTCCTCTGACAAAAGGAAGCTGTTTAAAGTTATACTCCGGCGGCGGTGAAGAAACGGTCCATTCCAGCGTACGTCCGTCATGCCATGGATCAGCACCTACATATTCACCTTTTACCGATGTCCATATGACATTGACCAGCAGAAGAATAACAGCTGCCGCCATAAAAAACGCCCCGATTGTACTGATCAAGTTGCCGGTTTCCAGACCCTGTCCTGGCAAAAACGTATAAACCCGGCGCGGCATCCCCATTAAGCCGACAAAATGCTGAATGAAAAACGTGAGGTGAAAGCCGATAAAAAACAATACAAATGAAATTTTCCCCATCGTTTCATGCAGAATTTTACCGAACATTTTCGGCCACCAGAAATGAACACCGGCTAAAAGGCCGAATACAACGCCACCAATAATGACGTAGTGGAAGTGCGCAACCACAAAATACGTATCATGGAACTGATAATCAGCCGCAGCAGCTGCCAGCATGACTCCCGTCACACCGCCGAGCACAAAGGATGGAATAAATGAGACAGCATACAGCATAGCGGTTGTATACTTCACATTTCCTCCCCAAATCGTCAACAGCCAGTTAAAAATCTTAATCCCGGTCGGAATCGCGATAGCCATTGTTGCAACCGCAAAAATCGCATTTGCAATCGGGCCGAGACCAGTCGTGAACATGTGGTGCACCCAAACCATAAAGCCCAGAAAGCCGATGAGCACGATTGCAAAAACCATTGAAGAATAGCCAAACAAACGCTTTCTGGCGAACACAGGGATGACCTCAGAAAAAATACCGAATGCAGGCAAAATTAGGATATAAACCTCCGGGTGGCCGAAGATCCAAAATAAATGTTCCCAAATGACCGTATTTCCGCCAAGCTCCGGATTAAAGAAATTGGTTCCGAACAGCCGATCCAGCATCATGAGAGCCAATCCAACCGTAAGCGGCGGAAACGCGAACAAAATCAATGCCGAGGCCACAAATGTCGTCCATGTAAACAAAGGCAGCCTCATATACGTCATGCCCGGAGCCCTCATGTTGATAATCGTAGCCAAAAAGTTAATCCCGGCTATCAGCGTCCCGAGCCCCGATATTTGGAGTCCGAGGACGAAAAAGTCTATGCCGTGTCCTTTAGAATGAAGCGAAAGTGAGGCATATGACGTCCAGCCCGCATCTGGCGCTCCGCCCAAAAACCAGCTTAGATTTAAGAAAATGCCCCCGAAAAAGAAGAGCCAAAAACCAAGCGCGTTTAAAAATGGAAACGAAACGTCCCGAGCCCCGATCTGCAAAGGCACAACCGCATTCATCAAGGCAAATAAGAGCGGCATCGCAGCCAGAAAGATCATCGTCGTTCCGTGCATAGTCATTACTTCATTGTATGCTTGAGCACTGAGAAACGCATTTTCCGGCTTTGCAAGCTGAATTCTGATAAACATCGCTTCAATTCCCCCGACAAGAAAGAAGAATCCCCCTGCTACTAAATAAAGAATCGCGATTTTTTTATGGTCCACCGTCGTCAAATAATCCCAAAGCATAGATCCGCGCGTCCGCTTTTCTGTAAGCGCATTCAACATATGTGACCTCCCCCAATATCTCCCTTTCTTCCCTACTTGCTTTCCGCTTTTAAGCCTTTTAAGTATTCATAAAGCGCATTTGTTTCGCTGTCTGAGAGCTTTGGATATGTGCCTGTCATTTTGTTCCCCGGCTTTATGCTGTCAGGGTCCTTCAGCCAAGCCTTCACATTTTCTTTGTTGGCCTCTTTCACCCCTGCCACTTTTGTCCTTTCACCGAAGGTCGCCAAGTTAGGTGCCGTTCTAGCGGCTTCTGCACGCTTATCATTCGGCTCTACCGCATGGCAGCTCAGGCAGTTTTTCTCTTTAAACAGTTCTTCACCCTGCTTAGCCAAATCGCTCTCTGCTGTAGATTTATAGTTTTTCATTTCTTTTGTCCAACCCTGAAATTCCTTTGCAGACATTGTCTTCACCTTAAAATCCATCAGCGCATGTGAAGGGCCGCAAAGCTCTGCACACTTCCCAAAAAACATATCTCCTGCCTCTTTGCTTCGTTTTGAATCAAATGTCAGGAAGAACTTATTTTCATTATCCGTATTCGTATCAAGTTTTCCTCCAACTGAAGGAATCCAGAAGGAATGTTTTACATCAGAGGCTTTTAAATTAAAATATACACGCTGATCTGTCGGTACAATCAGTTCCTGGCTTGTGATAATGCCGTAATCAGGGTACTCAAACTCCCACCAGTATAAATTTGCCCTAACATTGACTACAAGAGCATCCTCAGCTTTGCGGCCTTTTTTATCCATTGGTGATGTGTCTGCTAGCTCCAGCGTATATAATACAACAGGAATCACAAGAATAATGAGCAGCAAAATCGGGATCACGGTCCATGTGATTTCTAAAAATTTATTCCCCTCTACCTGTTTCGGTATCGTGTTCTCACCGACCCGTGATCTTCTGAATCTCACAATCACATAAAAGAAGATAACAGATACTACTGCAACAACAACCACCATAATCAATGTGCTGAGCACTGTCAGGTCATACTGTTTATCAGCCACCTCGCCAGCAGGCTTGAGCGTGGATAAAAAAGGTTTTCCACATCCGCTTAATAGAAGCGGCACTAAGGCTAATAATAAAATAAGACGCCAATGCTTTACCATTTCACCCAACCCCTTTTCTGGTCAATACAAAGGCGGAAAGCGGATCGAAATCTATCGCCATCCAACCTATCACCAATAAAGCACTTACATTTCCTCTTCTCTTAAATTATGAGTTTTTTTACTCAAAATGCCATCTATGTATAAAAGTAAAGCCGCCTGATTAAACAAGAGGTCAAGGCGGCATTTACTAGTTGTCATCGTTTATTTTGAAGCGATAAAACAAGCATCATATCTATTTTTTAGAAAAGCGTCAAGACAACCATGGCAACGAAATAGATTGTCATGTAGTTAAGCGAGTAAACGAACATCTGCGTTGCCCACTTCATGATATTCTTGGAGCGGAATCCCATTAAGCCAAGAATCAGCCAGCCGATATTTAACAGCAAGCCGAGAATGACAATCGGAAGACCCAGACTACCAAGGAAAAACGGAAGCGGCATCAGGCACGCAACCCACACAATAATTTGTCTTTTTGTCACTTCAAATCCGTATACGACAGGAAGCATCGGAATATTTGCAGCTCTGTAATCCTCTGTTTTCTTAATAGCCAATGCTAAGAAGTGAGGAATCTGCCAAATAAATAAAATCATGAATAACACCCATGCCACGACACCGATATTCCCTTCCACAGCCGTCCATCCAATAAGCGGCGGCACTGCACCGGAAACGCTTCCTACTACTGTGTTAATCGTATAGCGGCGTTTCGTCCACATTGTGTACAATACAACATACGTAAAAACTCCGATAAAACCGATAACAGCAGCCATGACAGTTGTCATCAGCAGCATGATCAATCCTAAAGCAACCAGCAAAATTCCAGACCATAACGCCTGACTCGGCTGAATTTTACCCGTAACCGTCGGTCTTACTTTCGTACGCTCCATAAGATGGTCAATGTCCCGGTCATACCAGTTATTGATCGCGCAGGAGCCTGCAATAATCAGTGAAGACCCGATTAACGTAAGAAGAACGGTGTTTATATTGCCTAAAAAACTTAAACCGGATATATGCAGTGCAAGCCACATTCCAGTGAAAGTCGTGATGAGGTTAGAATTGACGATCCCTATTTTAATAAGGGACAGAAAATCTTTCCATGCCGTTGTTTCTTCAATTTGTCCGTCTATAGCTGTATCATTTAAGATTCTGGAGTTAGCCATAACGTAAACCTCCCTTACAAACCTAACGCAGGAGAATAAAATAACCTGCAACTCTATCATACAAGATAACATCTTGTAAAAAAACGTCCTATTAAATATTAAACGACAAACAGGAATTTATTTGTGAACTTTTTATGAATTTTACCAAAGATGAAGGCAATCTCCAAATCGGCATTGCGTTTACCTTATTTCTATCAGACCCGGCATGAATAATCAAGTGTACATTTTCCAGAAGCCGTCATTCTATTATATTTTTGTGAACAAAAGGCTCTGGGAATTGCCACAAAACACATATTCGCTTACACTTGGAACGTATATAAAATTGCAGCAGTATGTTGAGAAGGTGAATATTGTATGAATAAAGCATTAAAAGCTCTCGGTGTTCTGACGACATTTGTCATGCTAATTGTTTTAATCGGGGGTGCCCTCGTTACAAAAACAGGTTCCGGCCAAGGATGCGGCAGACAGTGGCCGCTGTGTCACGGCCGTTTTTTCCCTGAACTGAATCCGGCTTCAATTATTGAATGGAGCCACCGATTCGCAAGCGGAATCTCTATTATCCTTGTGCTAAGCCTTGCGTTTTGGTCATGGAGAAAAATCACGCCGATTTTCCGTGAAACAACGTTTCTCGCGATCATGTCAATTATCTTTTTATTTCTTCAGGCATTGCTTGGCGCATTGGCTGTCGTATTCGGTTCGAACGCGCTGATTATGGCGCTTCACTTCGGCATCTCATTAATTTCTTTTGCTTCAGTGCTTATTTTGACATTGCTCATATTTGAAGCTGATAAATCAGTCAGAACACTGGTTAAGCCGCTTCAAATCGGCAAAAAGATGCAATTTCACATGATAGGAATTTTAATATATTCCTATATCGTTGTGTATACAGGCGCATATGTAAGACACACTGAATCAAGCCTGGCATGTCCTGATGTGCCGCTGTGCAGCCCGCTGAACAATGGACTTCCGACCCAATTCCATGAATGGGTGCAAATGGGCCACAGAGCAGCAGCCTTACTGTTATTTGTATGGATTATTGTTGCCGCTGTTCATGCTATTATCTCCTATAAAGATCAAAAACAGATCTTTTGGGGATGGATCTCATGTCTTATTTTCATTACATTACAGGCACTGTCCGGGATTATGATCGTATACTCTGAACTGGCTCTGGGCTTTGCACTTGCCCACTCGTTCTTTATTGCCTGTCTGTTTGGCGTTCTATGCTACTTCTTATTATTGATTGCTCGTTTCCGTTATGAATCTAGGCAATCATAAGGACTCAAGACCAAAGCCTTAGGCGGCTTTGGTCTTTTTTCATGTCTTGTTTTGGCGCTTTATTGTTTCAATGGCCAGCCTTTGCTGAATTTGATGATCAGTGAGCAGCTCACTTCGGTCTGTCCCTTTTCTTATCGTGATTATAGAAATTTCATATGGATCTATAGCCCGCGAACATAAGTATTAAAGCCTTTTGGCCATTGGAAAATCAGATAGTGCTTAAAGAAATATGCATGGACTACTACAAAGCATCTAAAAAATTGGTGGTATACCTCTTTTTATTTTGGGCTTGTGACAGTACTCTATAATCTCTGAAGTCCCCTTATATCTCTTCTAACCATCTGTTTCACTCCACATTTTCTATAAAAAAACAAGAGTGTATATCATTGATATACACTCTTGTTTTTTTTATGCTTTTTCAATTTCGAGAAGCAGATCTCCCGTTTGGATCGGCTCACCATTTTTCACATGAACCTGCATGATTGTTCCTGAGAAAGGCGCCTGAACCGTTGTTTCCATTTTCATCGCTTCATTAATCATCAAATGATCACCTTTATTGACTTTTGTGCCTGCTTCAGCCAATACCTTAATAACTGTTCCAGGCATAGAAGCTGCGATGTGGCTTGGATTTGTCCGGTCTGCTTTCAGCCTTTCCTGAACGGAAGACTTAATGCTTTCATCTTTAATGACTACTTCACGCGGCTGCCCGTTGAGTTCGAAATAAACGACGCGGGTGGCATCAGGCTGAGGCTCACCGATTGAAATCAGCTTAACGATCAGCGTTTTGCCGCGCTCAATTTCAACTTCTATCTCTTCACCTAATGTCATACCGTAGAAGAATGTCGGTGTATCTAATACCGAGATGTCTCCATAGCTTTCTGTCGTTTTCACATAATCAGTGAAGACTTTAGGATAAAGGGCATATGCCACAGCATCCTGATCTGAAATTTCCAAGTTATGCTGCTCTTTAAATTCCTGTTTGATCGCTTCAAATGACACCGGCTCAAGCAGTTCGCCCGGTCTGACTGTAATCGGCTCCTGCCCTTTTAAGATTAGCTTTTGCAGTTTTTCCGGGAATCCGCCATGAGGCTGGCCGATATTTCCTTTAAAAAGCTCCACGACAGAATCAGGGAAATCTAAAGATTCGCCTTTTTCATAAACGTCTTTTTCAGTCAGATTGTTTTGCACCATGTAAAGTGCCATATCTCCGACAACTTTTGAGGAAGGCGTTACCTTGACGATGTCACCGAACATATCGTTCACGCGTCTGTACATTTCCTTGACTTCGTTCCATCGGTCGCCAAGGCCTACTCCCTTGGCCTGCTGCTGCAGGTTGCTGTATTGGCCCCCTGGCATTTCGTGTTCATAAATTTCAGTATGCGGAGACTTCATTCCGCTTTCAAATTCACTATAATATTTACGCACCGACTCCCAATATTGGGACAGCAATTCAACGCCTTGGACATTCATTTCCGGACGGCGGTCGTTGCCTTCCATCGCATGATAAAATCCGCTCGCGCTAGGCTGTGACGTTAATCCCGCCATTGAGCTGACCGCCACGTCTATGATATCAACGCCGGCTTCAACAGCTTTCGCATACATATAAATACCGTTTCCGCTCGTATCATGTGTATGAAGGTGAACCGGAATGTCGATCGTTTCTTTCAACGCAGAAACAAGTTCATATGCAGCCTGCGGTTTTAACAGCCCTGCCATATCTTTAATCCCGAGAATATGGGCTCCGGCCGCCTCAAGCTCCTTCGCCATCGATGTATAATATGCAAGGTCGTACTTCGTCCGGTTCTTGTCAAGGATATCTCCCGTATAACAAATCGCAGCTTCTGCCACTTTGCCGGTATCCCTAACAGCATCAATGGCTAACGTCATCCCTTTTACCCAGTTTAAGCTGTCGAAAATACGAAACACATCAATACCGGATTGAGCTGATTGCTTCACAAATTCTTTAATCACATTGTCCGGATAATTCGTATAGCCGACCGCATTTGATGAGCGAAGCAGCATCTGGAATAAGGTATTCGGCACTTCTTTGCGAAGATCTTCCAAACGCTTCCACGGATCTTCTTTCAGGAATCGGTAGGCTACATCAAAGGTCGCGCCTCCCCACATTTCCATACTGAATAGTTCAGGCCATAACGCAGCCGTCGGATTTGCGATTTTTTTCAAATCATGCGATCTGATTCTAGTTGCCAATAACGATTGGTGGGCATCCCTGAATGTCGTATCAGTTAAAAGGACAGATTTCTGCTCCTTAACCCAATTTGCAAGCCCTTCTGCACCTTTTTCATCGAGAATTTGCTTTGTTCCTCTGGCAGGCTGCTGATCAACGTCTACCTTTACGCTTAACGGTTTGTCAAACGCCGGTTTTTCTTTTTTCCCGATTCCAGGGAAGCCGTTCACTGTCACATTGCCGATGTAAGTGAGCATTTTCGTTCCGCGGTCTTTTTGTTTAGGGAATTTAAATAATTCAGGCGTTGTATCAATGAAAGACGTATCATATTGCCCTGTCAGGAACTTCTCATGTTTTGCAACGTTCTCAAGGAACGGAATGTTCGTTTTTATGCCTCTGATTCTAAACTCCTGAAGGTTTCGCACCATTTTGGCAGCTGCCTGTTCAAACGTTAAAGCCCAAGTTGAAAGCTTAACGAGAAGTGAATCATAGTATGGTGTGATCACGGCGCCCTGGAAGCTGTTTCCGGTATCAAGACGGACACCAAAACCGCCGCCTGAGCGGTAAGCCATTATTTTTCCTGTATCAGGCATGAAATCATTTTGCGGATCCTCAGTCGTAACCCGTGACTGAATGGCATAGCCGATTGTAAAAATGTCCTTTTGCTCAGGAATATTTACTTTTTTGCTGTGAAGGCTGTGCCCTTGGGCAACAAGGATCTGAGTTTGAACAATATCGATACCAGTAATCATTTCTGTTATCGTGTGTTCAACTTGTACGCGAGGATTTACTTCAATAAAGTAGAACTCGTTGTTTGCAACAAGGAATTCGACCGTCCCCGCATTTATATAGTTTACATTTTTGGCAAGCGCAACTGCCGCCTCACAAATTTGATCCCTTAATTCAGGTGACAGCGAGACACTCGGCGCCACTTCAATGACCTTTTGATGGCGTCTTTGAACGGAACAATCCCTCTCAAAAAGATGGACGACATTTCCCTGCTTGTCTCCAATGACCTGAACCTCAATATGTTTCGGATTCTCAATTAATTTTTCTACATAAACTTCATCATTGCCAAAGGCTGCTTTCGCCTCTGATTTAGCACGCTCATATGCTTCTTTGACTTCACTTTCAGATCTGACAATCCGCATACCGCGGCCGCCGCCGCCAAGCGAGGCTTTAATGATGATCGGATAACCGTTAGCTTGTCCAAATTGTTCGACGGCTTCAAGCGTTTCGGCAGGACCGTCGCTTCCCGGAATCACGGGGATTCCCGCTTTTTCTGCCTGCTCACGCGCTTTTACCTTGTCACCAAACATATCGAGATGCCCGGATTTTGGCCCTATGAATACGATGCCTTCTTCTTCACATCGTCTCGCAAAATGAATATTTTCAGATAAGAAACCGTATCCCGGATGAATTGCATCGACTTTGTTTCTTTTCGCAATATCAATGATACCTTCAATATCCAGGTAAGCATCAATCGGTTTTTTCCCTTCACCGACCAAGTATGCTTCATCCGCTTTGTACCGATGGTAGGAACCGGAATCTTCTTTTGAATAGACCGCAACTGTACGAATATTCAACTCGGTACACGCCCGGAATATTCGGATTGCAATTTCTCCCCTGTTTGCTACTAATACTTTTTGTATCGATTGCTGAGACAAACTTTTCTCCCCCTTACCCGAATGGAATATAATCTATCATAGCGGAATATCCTTCCCCTGTACACACTTGTTTTTTACTGATAAACAGTTTTTTTGAGCTGTTTCTTTTTCATTCCCTTCGGAGCCAAGGGCTCTTTCTTTTTCTTATTCTCTGAATATTTCACAAACATGCTGATATTCGCTAATATCCCCATACTCCCCAGCAGCAGCACCAAAGAAGAGCCCCCGTAACTGATAAATGGCAGCGTAACCCCTGTAATCGGAATTAATCCGCTGACACCGCCAAGGTTAATAAACGACTGGATGGCAATCATGCTTGAAATGCCGATCGCCAGAAGACTTCCAAACGGGTCCTCGCATTTTCTGGCAATATAAAAACCTTTTATGACGACAAAACCCAATAAGAAAATCACAAACAATACCCCAAAAATGCCGAGCTCTTCAGCAATGACAGCCATAATAAAGTCAGTGTGTGATTCAGGCAGATATCCGTATTTTTGGATACTTTCACCGAGCCCCAGGCCGAAAATGCCGCCTGAGCTGATCGCATAATAAGAATTGATCACTTGCAAACCTGATGAATTTGCATACTTAAATGGGTCTTCAAGACTCTCAAAACGCGCCAAACGGCCTTTAGTTAAAATTTGATCCTGATTTAAATAGAGAATCGGGCTGACTAAAATTAAAACAATTCCGCCGAGCAAAAGCAGCCTCACCAGCGTCTTTCCGCTGAAGCCGGAGCACAAGATCATGCACGTCGCAATTAACCCTATAATCATGGCTGTACCGAAATCTGGCTGCATGGCAATTAACCCGCAAATTATAAGCGTCATGACTACCGGAGGGGCTACTCCCGTTAACAGATGGTCGATATAACTTTGTTTTTTTGCATATACGGCTGCAAGGTATAAAATCACGACCAGTTTCACAAACTCCCCCGGCTGAATACTCATTCCGCCGATTTTAAACCAGCTCTGCGCGTTTCCGGCAACATGCCCGAAAACAAACAGTGAGATAAGCGCAAGAACAGATACAAGCAGTATCCCCTTCTGAAACTTTTGATGGGCCAGTGCTTTATAAGGAAACAACGCCATGAGAATAAATAGAGCGCCACCCGCAATTAAAGCAAACAGCTGCCGCATGAAGAAAAAATTACTGCTTACTCCATACCGGGAGACAGCCGTAATCATGCTTGAGCTGTATACCATCACTAAACCGAATCCGCATAATAAAACGATTGCGAATATCAGTGAGTAATCATAAGATTTTAGCATTTTTTTTAACATAGCATCCTCTTCCCTGCTTCTAACTTCCATTATCTATGGTTTTTATGTATTTATCTTTTTTATTTTACTACAATTTATCAAACGAGACGAAGAATCTCTATACGATTCGGAAGGAATGTGTAAAAAAAGACCGTCTTTTATGAGATGAGAGAAAAATAGCGGTTATAAAAAAACCCAAACTGTTAATAAGTTTGAGTTTTATCATTTATTTAGCTGTAAACGCGTCATGCAAAGCAGACAATTCGCGCTCCAATGTGTATAAAAGGTCTTTACCGTCTTTTTCATCAACCAATCCCAGGCGGACAGCAAAATCGATTTCCCTCGAAAGCCCGAACATTTGAGTATCTAAAACCTCTTCATATAGAGGACATTGAGGCATCGTTAAGTTATCCATTTGTACTCGGATCAGCTTCAAAATCTTCTCAGCGTCCACTTTTAAGAGTTCAAAAGCTTTTTGCCGATGGTCAACTATCATCTCTGAAGCCAAAAGTATCCCTCCGTTCCCCAGGCGAGTACCTAATTCTTCTATTTATCATAAAGGGTATCAACAGAAAATGCAAGAGGATTTAAGCATATGACATAAATTAAAAAATACTCAGCCTGTACATCTCAGACATTATTTCCAAAAGCTTTACACCTGCAATGCTGTTCCCTTTTTCGTCTAATGCGGGGCCGAATATGCCGATCCCGAAATCGTAAGGCGAAATGCCCATAATCCCGCCGGATACGCCGCTTTTCGCAGGAATTCCGACCTTAATTGCGAATTCCCCGCTTGCATTATACATTCCGCACGTCACCATAAATGTTTTGCAAATTCTAGCGACATCTTTTGAGATGACTTGCTCCCCAGTCTCTGGATGTCTGCCGTTCAATGCAAATACAGATCCGATTTTCGCTAAATCCAAGCTGTTCATTTCAATCGCGCATTGCTTCGTGTATAAATCCATTACTGCCTCTACATCATCTTCAAAAATGCCGTACTGCTTCATATAATAGCACATTGCCCGATTAATCATTGAAGTGCTGTATTCAGATTCAGCCACTTCCCGGCAGTATGTAATCTCTTGGTTGTTTGTCAGCCTTCTGATAAAAGAAAGCAAATAATCAAGTCTCTCTTTCACCGTTCTTCCTCTTATCAGACTTGTCACTACCAATGCCCCGGCATTAATCATAGGATTTAACGGCTTGCTCGGATTCACTGTTTCGAGCTTGATAATTGAATTAAACGGATCACCGGTCGGCTCCTGTCCAACATAACTGAAGACCTTATCTTTGCCGTATTCCATTAACACCAAAGCAAGGGAAAGGACTTTCGATATACTTTGAAGCGTAAATGTTTTTTCTACGTCACCTGCTGACAGACAAACATTATTGGAATAATAAATCGCCACTGACAGGTCGTGTTTATCAACTTTTGCCAAGGCGGGAATATAGCTGGCTACCTCCCCCTTGTCCGTTACTTTTTTCGCCTTTTTCACTAAGGCTTCAAGCTCATCATTATGCCGGCATACCATGCAAACACCCTCGTTCCCTCAGCATTTCAATACACATAATTTGTACACAAAGTGACAATTCATGCGAAAACTTTTATAATTTTGAGAGAAGGGGGTCATATCATGAGCGTTATCCAAGTAAAAGGCAATGTTACATATCCAATTACCATTGATCCAAGCGTATGGATTTTTGATGATCGCAAATTTTCGTTTGACCGCAAAGGGGACAGTCAAGACACATATTTACAATCAGCCGGGGATGAATCCGACCTTGATCCGGAACGCGTCATCAGAGAGGGGCGAATTGCGCCGCCTACATTAAAGACGGAAAAACAATATGAGAAGCAAAAACTGATGAACGGCAGTTTCGCAATGAGACTTGGGACTGTCCTGAAGAATGCTGAGCCGAACAGCTCTGCGACGCAATGTGTATTTGTCACAAGTTCGGGAAAGGCCGCCGTTTCTCTGGAAACCGCTCTGAACAGTATTGTCCATTTCAGTGAGGCAGGCAAGCCGATTCAAGAAGGCGGCCCCGTGCATATTTACTTTGAAGATCCAATTCATCACAAACAGCCGATTACCGATGTAAAAGAGATCGAAATCATTTAAGTGTTACAGCAAATCAGCTGCAAGCTGGGCGAGACCTGATCTCTCACCTTTTAACAGCTTCACGCTGCCTGAGATGGGTTGTCCTTTAAACCGCTCAACCACATAGGCCAAACCATTGTTCAGACTGTCTAAATATGGGTGATCAATTTGTTCAGGGTCGCCCATTAAGACAATTTTACTGCCCTCACCGACTCTCGTCAGCAACGTTTTCACCTCATGCCTGGTCAAATTTTGCGCTTCATCAATGATAATAAATTGATCTGGAATGCTTCTCCCTCTGATATAAGTCAGCGCCTCTACCTGAATTGAGCCAATTCCCGCCAAAATAGCATCAAGCTCCCCTGGTTTTTTCGCATTAAACAGAAACTCTAAGTTGTCAAAAATCGGCTGCATCCAAGGCTTTAGCTTTTCCTCTTTTTCGCCTGGCAAATACCCGATGTCCTTGCCAACAGGAACAATCGGCCTTGCGACGACCAGCTTTTTATATATTCCCAAGTCTTCTGTCTGTAATAGCCCTGCCGCCAAAGCTAAGAGCGTTTTGCCGGTTCCCGCTTTGCCGATCAGGGTGACAAGCGGAATATCTTCCCGCAGCAAAAGCTCTAATGCCATTGTCTGCTGTACATTTTTCGGCCTGATTCCCCATATATGTTCATCATCAAATACGAGTCTTTTTAATACCGTGCCGGTTTTGTCTGCAATTCCGACTGCCGAGGAGGACCCTCCTAGCTCATCCTTCATTAAAGCAAACTGATTCGGATAAAACGCATGCTGTTTCACATCGTTTACTGAAATTTGATTTTTCCCGTAAAAAGAGCTGAACAGCTGCTGGCTGATATATAAATCTTTATAGCCGCTGTACATTTCATCATTGTCCACAACACGGTCATTCAAGAAATCTTCAGCAAGCAGTCCGATTGCGTCGGCTTTAACCCTGACCAGTACATCCTTACTGACAAGGATAACCGGCCTGCCATTTTCCTTGGTTTCTTCCTCGAGGCTTAAGTTTTTCGCAACGGCTAATATGCGATTATCGTTCGTCTTTTCAATAAAGATCTCTTGCAGCTGGTGAAACGAACGATGATTCAGTTCAATTCTCAGTGTGCCGCCGGTGTCAAGCGGTACATGCTCATGCAGCCTGCCCTTTTGTCTTAGCGCATCGATTAGCTTAGATACGTGCCTTGCATTCCTCCCAACTTCGTCCATATACCGTTTTTTTGAATCAACCTCTTCTAAAACGACAGCAGGGATGACAACCTCATTTTCTTCAAAAGAAAATATCGCGTTAGGATCCTGTAATAACACATTCGTATCTAACACATAAATTTTACTCAAGTCTCAGCCTCCTGATATAAGGGTCAAAGTTCTTCCTGCTTCTCTTTTGATGAAAAAGGTGAATGCCTGCTAAAATATATGTTTTTGTGCATAAAGATAGAAGGTTAATTCAACAATAAAATTAATGAAAGCATTTTAAGGAGGGAACCCGCAAGTGCGAATTCTTTTCATTATCATACAGCTGACACTTATCCTGTCCGCTTGTGCCTATCAACAAGGAAAACAGGGCCAGAATGTTGAAAAAGAATCAACAAGACAGCAGGAGACTAAACCGATTCACGTAAAGGACACAACTCAAGAAACAAAAGACAATGGAACAAGAACGGATATTGCCAAGCATCTTGTCAGCGTTGCTGAAAAAAACCCCGACGTCAAGGATGCAACAGCCGTTGTGCTGGGAGGCTATGCTGTTGTTGGGATTGATGTCGATGATACTTTGGACAGAAGCAAAGTGGAAACCATTAAATATTCTGTAGCTCAGGCGCTAAAGAATGATCGATATGGCGCCAACGCAGTAGTCATTGCTGATCCCGATACGGTCAGCCGCCTTCGCGAAATGAGCAGAGAAATCAGCGAGGGCCATCCGGTAACAGGTATACTGGATGAATTAGCTGCAATTGTCGGCCGAGTGCTTCCTGAAGTGCCTAACGATGTGATTGACAATGAAGATGAACCGCAAACAAAGCAGCAAAATGACCAATTAAATAGAAAACAGCAACAGGAAATGGAGAAGGAGCAAAACGATCAATCTGATCATCATATGAAAAAGAACAACAATGACTAAGCTATAGCCTTGCGCTTTAGCTTTTTCTTATTTTGGACAGCTTCTGATCCGTGATATAATACATGTTAGTGAAAGAGGTGATATGATGAGGGTCAAATGTTCTATTTGCGATAAAATTGAAACAATTGATGATGATACCCTGATCGCGAAACGGCTTCGAAACCGCCCGATCCATACATATATGTGCCAGGAATGCCACGATCGGATTGCCAAAAAAACAGAGGAACGGCTGAAAACGGGAAAATTTACTTTTCACCCGGGACAGCAGAAAAAAGAAAAAGTCAAAAAATAAAGCGGCCGCTTAACCATACAGAACACAAAAAAGACTCAGCTTTCAGCTGAGTCTTTTATGATTTTGCAGACTGTCCTTTTTTCGACTGATACAGCCGGATTTTGTAAATGATTAAAATCAGCGCAGCGACGACCAATCCTTCTGCCACGGGCAAAAACACCCCTAAAAAAGTCAAAACAGTGCAGCCCAAAGCCAAAAATACATACACCACTGCAGATTTTAATACAGGAAGCCGTTTAGCAAATCCAAGCTTAAATACAATAACGGCCAACACAAAAATCGTGCCGTACAGCAGCCACATGCCTGCCGCAGGCTGCCGGTCTACTTGATATAGAGCGGCGAAGAACGACAGGCGTTCGCTTACGTCATTCAAAAAGATTCCCTCCCCTGTAAACGTACGGGTTCTATCTTTTCAAATTCTGCACGAAATTAAGACAATCCTGCTGTTTTTTTCTTTTTAGCTGCTTTTTCACGTTCGTTCTTATTGAGGATCTTCTTTCTTAAACGGATGGATTCAGGTGTTACTTCACAATATTCATCTTCGTTTAAGTACTCTAGAGACTCCTCAAGAGACATGATGCGCGCTTTTTTAATTGTAGTTGTCTGATCCTTTGTCGCAGAACGGACGTTTGTTTGCTGTTTCATTTTGCTGACGTTAACAACAAGGTCATTGTCACGGTTATGCTCTCCAACGATCATTCCTTCGTATACTTCAGTACCCGGCTCAACGAAGATGACACCGCGGTCTTCAATTCCTTGAATACCGTATGATGTTGCTTTTCCGTTTTCCATTGACACAAGTACACCTTGACGGCGTCCGCCGACTTGGCCTGCCTGCATCGGCTGGTAGCTGTCAAACGTATGGTTCAAAATACCGAATCCGCGTGTTAATGATAGGAATTCTGTAGAGTAACCGATCAATCCGCGGGAAGGAACTGTAAAGATGAGACGGACTTGGCCGTTTCCGTTGTTGATCATATCAACCATTTCGCCTTTGCGGGCACCCATTGATTCCATGACAGAGCCAGTATGCTCTTCAGGAACATCAATTTGCACACGTTCAACAGGCTCACAGCGTACGCCGTCGATTTCTTTGATAATAACTTCAGGTTTTGATACTTGAAGCTCATAGCCCTCACGACGCATATTTTCAATTAAAATTGACAAGTGCAGCTCACCGCGTCCTGAAACAACCCAAGCATCAGGAGAAGCTGTTGGCTCAACACGCAAGCTCACATCCGTCTGAAGCTGTGATTGAAGACGCTCTTCGATTTTGCGGGCCGTTACATATTTGCCTTCACGGCCTGCAAACGGACTGTTATTCACGACAAATGTCATTTGAAGTGTCGGCTCATCAATGCGAAGCACCGGAAGCGGATCTTGATGGTCTACAGGACATACCGTTTCACCAACGTTGATATCTTCCATCCCGGAAACCGCAACGAGGTCTCCCGCTTTTGCTTCTTCAATTTCCACACGCTTTAAGCCTTGGAAACCAAAAATCTTTGTAACACGGAATGACTTTGCCGTTCCGTCAAGCTTCATAAGAGAAACCTGCTGTCCGACTTTCATTGTGCCGCGGAATACGCGTCCGATTCCGATACGGCCTACATAGTCGTTGTAGTCAAGAAGGGCAACTTGGAATTGAAGCGGCTCCTCTGCATTATCAACAGGTGCCGGAACATGCTTAATAATGGTTTCATATAAAGCTTCCATGTTTTCATCCTGTTGTTTCGGATCAAGACTCGCTGTTCCATTAATCGCGGAAGCATATACCACTGGGAACTCGAGCTGCTCTTCATTAGCATCAAGCTCAATGAACAGATCCAGAACTTCATCGATAACTTCCTCTGGACGAGCAAAGTCACGGTCAATTTTGTTTACAACAACAACAGGGTTCAGGTTTTGCTCAAGAGCTTTTTTCAGAACAAAACGAGTTTGAGGCATACAGCCTTCATATGCGTCAACGACAAGCACTACGCCGTCAACCATTTTCATAATCCGTTCTACTTCTCCCCCAAAGTCTGCGTGTCCAGGGGTGTCCAAAATATTGATACGTGTATCTTTATAGTTAATCGCAGTATTTTTCGCCAATATTGTAATGCCGCGTTCGCGTTCAAGATCATTAGAGTCCATTGCGCGTTCAGCAACCTGTTCGTTGGCACGGAACGTACCAGCCTGATGTAAAAGCTGATCGACTAGAGTCGTTTTCCCATGGTCAACGTGGGCAATAATCGCGATGTTGCGAAGATCATTTCGAAGTTTCACTTTTTCATCTCCTAAAAAAATTAGATAACTTTCATATTATATCACACATCCTCTTTAAAAGCGTCACGTTTTTCTGTAAACTTAATATAAGACGTAAAAGGGGATGGAATTTATGAAAAAAATGAATTGGCTTTTACTATTATTTGCATTTGCAGCGGTTTTCAGCATTATGCTGATCGGCGTCTTTATCGCTGAAAAAAGCCCTGCAGGCATTATCGCCAGCATTGTACTTGTTTGCGCTGTCATGGGCGGCGGATTTACATTAAAAAAGAAAATGCGCGAACAAGGCTTGCTTGATTAAAAGCATTGCCCCGCCGGCGACATTGTAATCAAAAAACACCGCAAAGAAAGCGGTGTTTTTCATTTCTTTAAGCCTTATCTCCCCTGTTTCTTAGTCAGGAAGATGCAAAACAGCCTTCATACATAGACAATCGTTCTAACGATCACACGTGCAGCCTTCAAAAAGTAGTTCGGCAACGATACACATAAAATACCATAGCGCCTATTCCTCCACCGGAAACTACTCCCTATAATGGAATTTGTAGCACAATTCACAAAAGGGAGAGAAGAAACATGAAGAAAACATTTGTAAAAAAAGCTATGTTAACGACTGCCGCAATGACCTCAGCTGCTCTATTAACGTTCGGTCCTGATGCAGCCAGCGCAAAAACACTGGTTGATAACACTGCTGTTCAACTCCAGCATCAGGCGAGCACTAATGAAGATCTCAATACATTCATTGATATATTAAATCAATGTATATACGAACAAGACGGTGTATATTATTTTGACAGCGAAAAAGCTGTCGAGTTAGGAATGACAAAAGAAGAGGCTCAGGTAATTGCTACACTCTGGGAATCGACATCAGAATTTTTCAGCATTGTTTCACAATGTGTGTATCTCGAGGATGGAAATTACAAATTTGATACAGAAAAAGCAGTTGAACTTGGCTTCACAGAAAAAGAAGCACTTGCACTTGAACAATTTTTCTCCGCTGTTTCTCTCAAGATTCACATTCTTCAAGCAGCCATCGTGCTTCAAGATGATGTGTACAGCTATGATAAAGACGCAGCGCTACAAGCAGGTGCAACGCCACTGCAAGCTGACGTTTATGAAAAACTCTTCAGTGCCCTGTCACAAGAACAGCTTGCCGCTATTTACGATATGATTCATCCCCAGGCTTAATGTGAAAAAGCGCTTGCCGGAATCGGACAAGCGCTTTTTTTATATCAGCAGTTTGATGATCAGCATCATGGCAACCGCCGCTCCAAACCAGCAGGCAGCTTTCATGATCAGTAATCCATAGTACCTCTGTTTAAATCGCAGTTCTTCTTCCGGCAGAAAAGCCTCCTCAACGGCCTGCTCACTTTCCAATTCAAATGGCTCAGCCATCGTGTCATACATGTCTTTGCAGCTGCTGCACATTTTTAAATGCTCTTCTATAACGTGTTCCGTTTCTCTTTTACAATCACCTTCAAGATACAGAGGAAGCAGGTCTCTTACTAGAAAGCAGGTCATATCCGCTCCTCCTCTCTACTTTTCGTCATGTGTTTCTTTAGCTCTAATCTAGCCCGGTGCAATGTGGTTTTCACCTTAGAAAGACTCCATCCTAATATCTCAGCGATTTCTTCATAAGAAAGCTCTTGGAATTCTCTTAAAATCAAAACGGATTGATGCTGATCTTTTAACTTCAGGAGCTCCTGCCGCAGTGTTTCGCTTTTCACCGTCCGTGACAGATACTGTTCAGGCTGCTCATAAGTTGTTTGCGTTAACCCTTCATTTTTGCTGATATCAGTAAATTGGTATTTGACATCCCTGCGGTACCAATTGATAAAGGTATGATGCGCAATGGTGTAGAGCCATGTTCTGATGGAAGAATGCCCCCTAAACGAAGCCACCGTTAAGAGCTTTCACAAACGTGTCCTGCGCTAAGTCCTTGGCTGTTTCAAGATGATGAGTCCTTCTGAATAAATAATTTAAAATTTCTTGATAATACTGCCGATACAAGTCCTCAATGGAATCCCTATGCTTCATTAAAAGTAAAACCACACCGTCATCCAAATGGCCAATAAAATGAAACAGATATACATGAAAGACAAGTATACTTTCATATATCTGATTTGGCTTTCTTCTTCAGCACCGGGACTTCTCTTTAAACAAGTTTTACTCTTTAAGTCTTCCGCATTCTTTTGAAATAGGGATTCATGCTGTTTCATCCATTCCATTGATTCATCCTCTAGCTCTCCTTCTTTATACAGGTCGTATAAGTCTACAAAAACAGACTCTTTTTCTTTATGATTCATAAAGACTTTTCACCTCTTGTGTTTCTCCATCCACTACATAGGCATCATGGCGATTTGAACCAAACGGCTGAATAATGATCAGCCATGCATAATGCCGTTCATCCTCTCTTTGAACGATAATCGGACGCATACGCTTTTTGTAAATAACATCCTGATATAGAGAAGCTACCTTTTCGTAAGCCAATGTTCCATTACGATATGTATAGGGGAATGACTGATCAGGTGTATCGCTGTATACATAAACGTTTAGCTGACCTTGATCTTCAAAAAACTCATATGTTTTAGAAGAATCAGTATACATCACCATGTCACTCTGACTGCTTTTTTTCTTCATTTCTGATACATCAGCATCGAAGACCGTTAATACCTGCCGCTGCAGCCGGCTGTTAGTCAGTGAAATTTCCTTTTTCATTGGAATCGAGAGACTGTGTAAACTACCGGATTCTCCATCAAACTCCAATACAATTCCATCTTTTGTTTCAACTCTCACCATGCTTCCGAGCAGGCTGTCGCTTTCAATATCAGTGATCTGATAAGGCTGTTTTGATATGTTCAGCGCTGTAAACATTTGTTCCACTTTGTCTTGAATGTCTTGTTCTGTAATATGAACATGCAATAGAGAGTCAAGCTGGTAAATCGATGGATCTTCACTAAAACCCATTAAGGTTTCCTTTTCCCAATAAAATACCGCGCCATCATCAGCATGATCTTTTTTATGAAGCTGGTTTTTCAGGTATATACGTACGACTGTCTGGCCGTCCTCATTTGATACCTTTGTTTCGATATGATCCTTATGTAACACACGTCCGTGTCGCTCAAGGAAAGCGATGGACTTTCGCTTGTACTCCTGATTCGTTAGCTTTTTCCCATGCGCTTTTTGTAAGTATTCATAATTACGAATCAGCTGCGATACTTCATCTACCTCAGCTTTATAACTCTTGCTTTCAAATGAGTAGAAATAATGCACATCCATGTTTGTATCGTGCAAATAAAGTGTTTCATCCGTAGGAAAAAATGACTTTAGTATCTGTTCCGCTTTTTCTGATGAAATGTGCTCCCCGACAAAATTGAATGAATCATGGACATTTGCTGGCTTTGATACAGCGAAAGCAGCCGTTCCTATGTTATATATCGGATTTAACAGCAGGACAAAAAACACCAGGACAGCCATCGTCACCCACTTATTCACACGCACATAAACCTTTCCTGACTTTTGGAACAGATGATAGCTCATCAAAAATCCCGCCATTGCCAAATAAATCGTATATGGCATTACTGCACCATAATCTTTTGAGATTTGATTGGGATATGGCGCAAGCAGCAAGACAAGCAGTCCGATAATCAGCGTATAAAATAAGCCTAGTAAAATCTTATTTGTTCTCCAATACAGCTTGAAAAACACAACATTCAACACAATAGGAAGAGTAATAATGAAAAACAGAAACACGAATGCAATTGGCTCGACTCCATCCGGATTTTCCTTCCAATACGTAAAGAAACTGAATATCATTTGTACGATTGGCAAACTGACAACGGCAAGGTCGAACGTGTAAAACTTACCCTTTCCGCCATGATCACGCGGCATCAGCATATAGTGAAAAGCCGTCAGCAGCACATATCCGTATAACAAAAAATGCAGCAGCGGCAACAGTTCTTTTCCGTCCTCTCTTAAGTAAGCGCTGGTGAAGTTTGTTGATTGCACCTGGTGAATAAGTTCAACAGACACTCCCGCCAGCAGCACAATCCGCAACATAACACCCGCCAAGAACATTGTGCGCTGCCGGTTTATTTTGGGATGATGCCCCAAAAGATATAAACCCGCCAGAACAACAATTGACCATTGAATCAGCAGGGTGCTTTGTCTGCTTAATATAAAATAACGTTCGAAATGCAATACATAATGACTGAATAACTCCAACACGAACAACAATCCTTTACTTCTTATTAAGGCCTCATTCGGTTAGACAGCGGACTTTTCAAAAAGTTTCAAGTTGAAACAAAAATATCTCATCTTCCCCTTGATATGTAAAAAACATAACTCTTGAGTGAACCGTCACATGACACTTGACTCATCTTGATATTATTCAACAAAAACAAACACAGGACAATACTATCAATTTTGTCTAGTTATGTTAGTTTTTGTTGAGTATTCCAGAATGCTAGTTTAATATAACAATATAAAGTTTTCAGTATTTTCAAAAAGGGGGATTTATTGTGGGTTTAGGTAAGAAATTGTCTGTTGCTGTCGCTGCTTCGTTTATGAGTTTATCAATCAGCCTTCCTGGTGTTCAGGCTGCTGAAGGTCATCAGCTTAAAGAGAATCAAACAAATTTCCTCTCCAAAAACGCGATTGCGCAATCAGAACTCTCTGCACCAAATGACAAGGCTGTCAAGCAGTTTTTGAAAAAGAACAGCAACATTTTTAAAGGTGACCCTTCCAAAAGGCTGAAGCTTGTTGAAAGCACGACTGATGCCCTTGGATACAAGCACTTTCGATATGCGCCTGTCGTTAACGGAGTGCCAATTAAAGATTCGCAAGTGATCGTTCACGTCGATAAATCCGATAATGTCTATGCGGTCAATGGTGAATTACACAATCAATCTGCTGCAAAAACAGATAACAGCCAAAAAGTCTCTTCTGAAAAAGCGCTGGCACTCGCTTTCAAAGCTATCGGCAAATCACCAGACGCTGTTTCTAACGGAGCGGCCAAAAACAGCAATAAAGCCGAATTAAAAGCGATAGAAACAAAAGACGGCAGCTATCGTCTTGCTTACGACGTGACGATTCGCTATGTCGAGCCTGAACCTGCAAACTGGGAAGTCTTAGTTGACGCCGAAACAGGCAGCATTTTAAAACAGCAAAATAAAGTAGAACATGCCGCCGCCACTGGAAGCGGAACAACTCTAAAGGGCGCAACTGTTCCTTTGAACATCTCTTATGAAGGCGGAAAATATGTTCTAAGAGATCTTTCAAAACCAACAGGCACCCAAATCATCACATATGATTTGCAAAACAGACAAAGCCGCCTTCCGGGCACGCTTGTCTCAAGCACAACGAAAACATTTACATCTTCATCACAGCGGGCAGCCGTTGACGCACACTATAACCTCGGTAAAGTGTACGATTATTTTTATTCAAACTTTAAACGAAACAGCTATGATAACAAAGGCAGTAAAATCGTTTCTTCCGTTCACTACGGCACTCAATACAATAACGCTGCATGGACAGGAGACCAGATGATTTACGGTGATGGCGACGGTTCATTCTTCTCTCCGCTTTCCGGCTCATTAGATGTGACAGCGCATGAAATGACACATGGCGTCACCCAAGAAACAGCCAACTTGATTTATGAAAATCAGCCAGGTGCATTAAACGAGTCTTTCTCTGACGTATTCGGGTATTTTAACGATACAGAAGACTGGGACATCGGTGAAGACATTACGGTCAGCCAGCCTGCTCTTCGCAGCCTGTCCAACCCTACAAAATACAACCAGCCTGACAATTACGCCAATTATAGAAACCTTCCAAACACAGATGAAGGCGATTATGGCGGTGTACACACAAACAGCGGAATTCCAAACAAAGCCGCTTACAACACCATCACAAAACTTGGTGTATCTAAATCACAGCAAATCTATTACCGTGCGTTAACAACGTACCTCACGCCTTCTTCCACGTTCAAAGATGCCAAGGCAGCTCTCATTCAGTCTGCCCGTGACCTCTACGGCTCAACTGATGCCGCTAAAGTTGAAGCAGCCTGGAATGCTGTTGGATTGTAATATTAGAAAAAGCCTGAGATCCCTCAGGCTTTTATTGTTACATATCTTGATTTCTCTCTCAGCTGAAACGACGAAAAGATGCTGCCATGAGACAGAAAACCGCTCCTGATTTGCCAAAAGAGGGATGCAGCCGCAAGTACGCATTTTATAAAAGCTAATGATTCAGTCCAAATAATTGATAGACGAATTCTGCTACAGGTCACGTGGCTATGTGAAGGATCGCGCGTCCAGTTAAGAGCAAAAACATTGACAAAAAAATTTATTTATGCTAAAATTTACTATTAATATATTTGTATGTATAATAAGATTCTCCTGGCCAGGAGAATCTTATTTTTTGTGGAGGATCATTTCATGAGGAAAAATGAGTCCAGCTTAACGTCTTTGATTTCAGCGTTTGCCCGTGCTTATCACAGCAAATATGACACATCTCTTATTTTTGATGATTTTATCGCAAAAGATCTCATTAACGAAAAAGAGTTTATCGACATCAGTAAAAATATGATTCAAGGAATATCGTTTTTCAACAAAGAGATCGCCGAACGTCTTCAAAATGATCCTGAAAAAATATTAAAATGGGTTGCACAAATCCAGCTGTCTCCCACGCCACTAGCACGTGCTTCTTATTGTGAAAAAGTCTTGCACAACGAATTAATCCTGGGGGCAAAACAGTATGTCATTCTTGGAGCGGGGCTGGATACCTTCTGCTTTCGGCATCCAGAATTAGAAAACAGCTTACAGGTTTTCGAGGTTGACCATCCGGCTACACAGCAATTCAAAAAAATAAGCTGAAGGATGCAAATCTGACAATTCCGAGTCATCTTCATTTTGTTCCTATGGATTTCACCAAAACGTTTTCGTATGATCCTCTCTTAGATGAAGGATTTAAAAACACAAAAACATTCTTCAGCCTTCTCGGAGTGTCTTATTATGTAACACGGGAAGAAAATGCAAGCTTGATCAGCAATTTATTTTCTCATGTCCCGCCTGGAAGCTCTATTGTTTTTGATTATGCGGACGAAACACTTTTTACAGCAAAAGGGACGTCAAATCGAGTTGAACATATGGTGAAGATGGCTGCCGCAAGCGGGGAACCGATGAAATCATGTTTCACTTATCAAGAGATTGAACATCTGTTAGAGTCATCTGGTTTACTGATCTATGAACATCTATCACCAGACGACATTAATGACCTTTTCTTTAGTAATCGAAAAGACAATTTGTCAGCGTTTGAAACGATTCATTATATTCATGCGGTAAAAAAATAATTTTCAAATTATCAGAAGCCTCTCAATGTTTGAGAGGCTTTTTATTGAACCCGCATGCAGCAAATAAGCTGCCATTATCATATGGCAGCTTCTGCTAAAGGCTTCACCAGGATCATAAATGATTTGCCTTTCTCATCTTTTTCCGTTTTCAGCTGTTCAAAGCCGCATTGGCTTAAAAACAGTATCCATTCCCTGCGCTCAATGGGAACTCCCGCAAACATCGCTTTATGTTTCGCTCTAAGCAATTTGCTGATCTGTTCAATGATCATCTTCGCATGTCCCTTTTTTTCTTCAGCCGGGTCAATCAGGACCGTTCCGAGCCACGGCTTACCGTTTGAAGGAGACCACTCGAGATGGTAGCTGACGGCAACAGGCAGACCGTCTTTTTCCCATACAAGCCATGCCCCGTTGTACATGGAGTAGGAAATGATATAGTCTTCTGCATCTTTATCTCCAAACTCCTCCTCTTTCCATACAGGATGAGCCTCCGCGAGCTTTTCTAACAAGCTGAGATCATCCTGCTCAAATGGCCTACTTCCGAGCATGAAGATACTCTTCAAATATCGTTTTATGTATAGATGGGTTTCCGGCTAGCACACTGTGGTTTTCTAAAAAGGTAAACGGCTCTCCTTCAATGGTCGTATAGGTGCCTCCTACTTCATTTAACAGCACACAGCCGGCTGCGTAGTCCCATGGCGCAAGCCGCATCGTGATGTAAGCATCTATTCTTCCTGCCGCGACATTTGCCAGCTCTAAAGCGGCAGACCCGTAGGAGCGTGTGCCTCTGACTCTTTTCACAAGTGGCGCTAACACACTTTGATCAATTCTTCTATTTTCCGTTACCCATGTTGCATTAATGGCAAGAATCGCTTCTTCAATGACGGTTTCTTTTAATGGAGCCAGCTTCGTTTCATTCATATAAGCTCCTCTGCCGCTAAATGCGTGATACAGCTCATCGTGCACCACATCATAAATTAAACCGATTTTCCCTTCACCGTTTTCAAAAATCCCAATGGAAATCGCAAAATTTCTTTGCTGGTGCACAAAATTCATCGTCCCATCAATCGGATCAATAATCCATACGACTCCCTCAAGTGAGTGGATTTTGTCTCCTTGCCCCTCTTCACCGAGTATCCGATGTCCCGGAAAAGTTTCTTGAATTCGATTAATGAAAAACTTTTCGGTTTCTTTGTCAATATTGGTGACTAAATCATTCGGATTTGATTTCGTTTCAATTGTCAGGCTTTCATGCATGGATTGTGTAATTCTCGCGCCTGCTTCTCTTATCCACTTCTTTGCAATCTCATCAATTTCCGTCCAATTTGTCATTCGTTCGTACCTCTCTTCTATGTAGACCTTTTATTTTATAGGATACTGATAACGGCAATGAAAAAGCAAGGAAAATGAAAAATATCCCTTCTCACGTAAAAACGAACCATTCATGCGGTTCGTTTTCACTATCGCTTTTTTACCCGTTAAGACGAATCCATTCTTTTCTAAGTCGCTCAAGTTTGTTTTTGCTTTGTTCAATCTGCTCTTCATTTTCTTTCTGCATTGCTTCATATAGGGTTGCCAATTCATAATCAACCTCTAGTCTCCAGACAGCAACACGATTGTTTTTCTCTTCCTTAAATCCCTCTTTTACAACTTGCCTCATTGTCTTTCGCCCCTTCCAGAGATCATTTGTTTGTAAAAAAGCATCCCATTTTGCCATTCAACAATGATTACTTCTTATATCGTATGATTGTTCTATTTACGCGCAACATGATTCTGAAAATTGTGTGTTTACCTACTCGTTTATTACCACATTTCTCCTTACTTCAAACGCGCTCAATCTTTTTGAAGCTCGTATGAACTGTGATAAAATATGTATACTTAGCATGAAGGAGGAAAATCATGACACAAATGCGTTTCACTGAAGAAGACTTTAACACATTTACAATAGAAGGTTTAGACGCGCGCATGGAAGTATTAAAAGAGACGGTCCGTCCGAAGCTTACAGCTCTAGGCGAACATTTTGCCCCAACTTTATCAGCTTTAACCGGAGATGAAATGTTTCCGCATGTGGCAAAGCACGCAAGAAGATCCGTCAATCCCCCGGCTGACAGCTGGGTGGCGTTCGCAAACAGCAAAAGAGGCTATAAAAAACTGCCGCATTTCCAAATTGGTTTATGGGAAAGCCACGTCTTTGTATGGTTCGCGATTATTTATGAATCCCCTATCAAAGAAGAATACGGCAAATTGCTTGAAGTGAACCAAGAAACCATTACGAAAAATATCCCTGGCAGCTTCGTTTGGTCTGCAGATCACACAAAACCGGGAGTACATAAACAGTCTGAAATGGACAAGGAACAGCTGAAGACACTGTTTGAGCGTTTGCAGACTGTAAAGAAAGCCGAGCTGTTATGCGGCATCCAGCTCCAAAAAGAAGAAGTGCTGAATATGAATAACCAGGAATTCCTTCAGCGTATCGACGATGCCTTTAAACAGCTTGCTTTTCTGTACCGTCTCACCCAAAAAGTAACACAAGCATAAAAAAGAGCCGGGATATCCCCCGGCTCTTTTTCTTACATCTTAATCTTCGCGTGATCAGATTCTCTCGCCTGTTTGACCGTGCAATAAGGAGAATATGTACTTTGTTCCTCAAACTCGCCGCATAGCTTTTTTTCTTCGGCCTTCCCCGGTACAATTTCCTTGAAACGGCGGTAAGCTTTAAGCAGTTCTTCACGATCCGCCCCTTTTTCATATGCAAGCTCAACCTGCTGGAAAAATGCAATCACATCCACTGCTTCTTCGGTTGTCCAATCTTCATTCATCGGATATTGATACTCCATTTTCTTCACTCCTTGTAGATTTACTTCCCTTAAGAGAAAGCATCTTCATTTGATCATAAATTGTTCTTTACATTCTTTCAAGTTCATAATATAATTCATTTGTTTTACGTCTAAAAAACGGTTGAGAAACTGATTTTAATACACACTATTATGCATAGGTATGATTACAAAGGTGGGAAAACAATTGTCGCAACATGAAACACCCTTATACACAGGACTGAAAAAGCATGCAAGCAGACAGCCTGTTCAATTCCACATTCCCGGCCATAAAAAAGGGGCAGGAATGGACCCAGAATTCAGACAATTTATCGGTGAAAACGCGTTAAGCATAGATTTGATTAATATTGAACCATTAGACGATCTGCACGCGCCAAAAGGCATTATTAAACAAGCACAAGATCTGGCTGCTGAAGCATTTGGAGCAGATCATACATTTTTTTCTGTTCAAGGAACAAGCGGCGCCATTATGACAATGGTAATGGCTGTTTGCGGACCTGGTGATAAAATTATTATTCCAAGAAATGTTCATAAATCAATTATGACAGCTATTGTATTTTCCGGAGCGGTTCCAATTTTTATTCATCCTGAAATTGACAATGAATTGGGCATCTCCCACGGAATTACACTTGAATCTGCTAAACGGGCGCTTACCGAGCATCCGGATGCAAAAGGGCTTCTCGTCATCAACCCGACATATTTCGGTGTTGCAGCCGACTTAAAAAGCATCGTAGAACTCGCTCATTCGTTTGATGTGCCAGTGCTTGTGGATGAAGCACACGGCGTTCACATTCATTTTCACGACGAATTACCGCTATCGGCTATGCAGGCAGGAGCAGACATAGCAGCGACAAGTGTCCACAAACTGGGCGGATCACTGACACAAAGCTCTATTTTAAACATGAGAGAAGGCCTTGTATCTAAAGACAGAGTGCAATCCATCCTGAGCATGCTGACAACTACGTCAACTTCTTACTTGCTTCTCGCTTCTTTGGATGTTGCCAGAAAACGCCTTGCAACAGAAGGCCGCCAGCTTGCTGAGGAAACACTCAAGCTTGCCAATCAGACGAGAGATCGCCTCAATCAGATTGAAGGCATTTATTGTGTCGGTTCTGAGATTCTTGGGTCGAAAGCAGCTTACAGCTATGATCCGACAAAATTGATTATCTCTGTGAAAAGTCTTGGCCTGACAGGACATGACGTGGAAAAATGGCTTCGTGAATCCTTTAATATTGAGGTGGAGCTTTCTGATCTGTACAATATTTTGTGTATTTTCACTCCTGGTGACAGCCAAAATGATGCAGACCGGCTTGTAGAGGCTTTAACTGAGATCGCACAGCAAATGTCAGAACAAGATGTAACACATCAGCAAACTGAGGTTCTGCTTCCAGAAATACCTTTATTGGCAATGACTCCGCGTGATGCTTTCTATGCAAATACGGAAGTCATCCCATTAAAAGAAGCATCCGGACGGATTATTGCTGAATTTGTCATGGTATATCCGCCTGGTATTCCAATCTTCATCCCAGGAGAAATTATTACAGAAGAAAACATCAGCTACATTTTTAAAAACCTTGACGCAGGCCTCCCTGTTCAAGGACCTGAGGACTCGACTTTACATATGATCCGGGTCATCAAAGAACAAAAAGCAATTCAATAAAAAATAAAAAGCAATTCAATAAAAAATAAAAAGCAATTCAATAAAAAATAAAAAGCATGCGGCTTTAAGCCGCATGCTTTTTTTACTCTTCATCAACAGGACATTGACATTGTCCGCAGCATGTTCCGTATAATGTTGTCACTTTCTCATCTTCAAAGTAATGAATGGCTTCGTTGCAATCTTGGCAAACAATCGTACCCATCTCTTATTCCCCATTTCTTTGAAATTTGAAAACGCTTAATTTCTTTTGTTGTTATTATATTAATATGTCACATTTAAAATGTCAACAATAAACTGTATAACACATTTAATTTTAGATCATCATATAGACCGTGCTTTTCCATTTTCCCTCATACAATATCTTCTTCATACAGAAGCTTTACTCGATATATATGCCACAGCACATAATGTAATTTCACGTTTTCTTGAACTTTCATCCAAGAATGCAGCAAAAAATTCAATATACCCCAGGTTGCTATTTTAAACGATTGATATAATATGTAATCTCACTTTAAAAACGGTTTCAATTATATAACAATTAGGTAACAAGAAGCAGATTAAGCCGCCTCTCGTGATAAACTAAAGCTAGTTAACTACTGTTTATACAGAGGAGAAGATAGATGCGATATCGCGCGGTATTCCCCATGCTGATAATAGTATTTGCTTTATCGGGCTGTACGCTTTCCACCATCAATCCGATGAAAAAAAGCCGGATTGACAACATTCATCATACACAAATCCTGTTTTTTTCTGATGAGAACCAAATAGACCAGGAAGCGCCTTATTACGATGCACTGCTTGATTTAGAAAAAGATTATCCCGAGCAAATAGATAAAATGAAGGTCTATGATAAAAAAGAAGGCTGGGAAGATGAGATTGAAACTGTCCCTACCCTTATGGTTGTTGATCAGCGCCATGTCGTGGTGAAAATCGAGGGATGTGTGAAAAAGAAAGAAGACATCATTAAACCATTACAGCATGTGCTGTCAAAATAAAAAAACAGCCCCGCTTTGAGCGAGGGCTGTTTTTGATATGAAAATTATTTTACGATGTGAATCGGACTTCCGATTGCCACTTCAGCAGCTTCCATTGTGATTTCGCCCAATGTTGGGTGAGCGTGAATTGTCATCGCGATATCTTCAGCAGTCATGCCGCCTTCAATCGCTAAGCTTAATTCAGAAATCATATCAGAAGCACTTGCTCCGGCGATTTGTGCACCGATCACAAGACCGTCCTCTTTACGAGTGATCAGCTTCATGAAGCCGTCTGTTTCGTTAAGAGAAAGCGCGCGGCCGTTTGCTGCAAATGGGAATTTAGCAGCAACAATGTCAAGACCTTCTTCTTTCGCCTGTGCTTCAGTGTAACCAACTGATGCAAGTTCAGGCTCAGAGAAAACAACCGCAGGAATACCAAGGTAATCGATTTCTGCAGGCTCTCCAGCGATAGCTTCTGCTGCGATTTTACCTTCGTAAGATGCTTTATGAGCAAGCGGCGGTCCTTCGATGATATCACCGATTGCATAAATGTTAGGTACGTTTGTGCGGCACTGTTTGTCAGTTTTCACGATACCGCGGTCCGTCATTTCGATACCGACTTGCTCAAGACCAAGCTCATCAGTGTTTGGACGGCGTCCTACTGTAATCAATACGTAATCAGCATCAACAGTTTTTTCTTCGCCTTTTACTTCGAAAGTAACTGTTACGCCGTCTGGTCTTTCTTCAACGCCTTTAGCCATCGCGTTTGTATGGATTTCAACGTTGCCTTTTTTCTTCAGTCTGCGTGTAACGAGAGAACTCATTTGTTTTTCGAAGCCAGGAAGAATTTCATCTCCGCCTTCAAGAATAACAAGTTCAGTACCGAAGTTAGCATACGCAGTTCCAAGTTCAGTTCCGATGTATCCGCCGCCGATAACAACGAGCTTTTTAGGAATTTCTTTAAGAGCCAAAGCGCCAGTTGAATTCAGGACACGCTCACTATATTTGAAGTTTGGCAATTCGATAGGACGAGATCCAGTAGCAATGATTGCGTTTTTGAACGTGTATGTTTGAGCAGAGTTCTCATCCATCACACGAACTGAATTGCTGTCTACAAAGTAAGCTTCACCTTTTACAACATCTACTTTGTTGCCTTTAAGAAGACCTGCTACACCGCCAGTAAGCTTGTTGACAACAGAAGCTTTCCATTCTTGAACTTTTGTGAAATCAACTGTTACATTCTCAGCAGTGATTCCCATGTCATCAGAATGTTTTGCATTCTCATAACGGTGACCTGCATTGATCAGCGCTTTTGAAGGGATACATCCAACGTTCAGACAAACGCCTCCAAGAGTTGCTTTTTCAACGACTGTTACTTTTTGTCCAAGCTGTGCAGCGCGGATGGCAGCTACATAGCCGCCAGGTCCCGCACCAATTACAAGAGTATCTGTTTCAATAGGGAAATCTCCTACTACCATAACATTACGCCTCCATTAAAATTAATTGTGGATCGTTCAGTAAACGCTTGATGTGATTTAATGCATTTTGCGCAGTTGCTCCGTCGATCATACGGTGGTCGAAGCTGAGAGAAAGAGCTAAGACTGGAGCTGCTACGATTTCGCCATCACGAACAATCGCTTTTTCTGCAATGCGTCCGATACCAAGAATCGCAACTTCTGGATGGTTGATAACCGGAGTGAACCATTGTCCGCCGGCAGAACCGATGTTTGTAATTGTGCAAGATGCGCCTTTCATTTCAGCTGGAGCAAGCTTGCCTTCACGAGCTTTTGTTGCAAGGCCATTGATCTCATCAGAAATTTCAAAGACAGATTTACGATCTGCATTTTTCACAACCGGTACAAGCAAGCCTTTTTCAGTGTCAGCAGCGATACCGATGTTGAAGTAATGTTTTTGGATGACTTCATCTGTTTTATCGTCAATTGACGTGTTTAAAACAGGGAATTTTTTCAGTGCAGATGTAAGAGCTTTTACAACGTAAGGCAAGTAAGTCAGCTTGATTCCTTGATCAGCAGCAACCTGTTTGAACTGTTTACGATGTGCAACAAGGTTTGTTACGTCCACTTCGTCCATTAACGTTACGTGAGGAGCAGTGTGTTTAGAGTTAACCATCGCTTTTGCAATTGCTTTACGGATACCGCTCATTTTTTCGCGTGTTTCTGGGAATTCGCCCTCTGGAGCTGGTGCAGCAGCCGGTTTAGCAGCTGTTTCTTGTGGTGCAGCTGTTTCTTGCGGTGCAGCTTCTTGCGCTCCTCCGTTTACAAAGCTGTCGATATCTTCTTTTACAACACGTCCGTTGTTGCCTGAACCAGTAACCTTACGGATGTCTACGCCTTTTTCACGAGCATATTTACGTACGGAAGGCATAGCGATCACGCGTTTGTTCGGGTCAACTTCAGCTTGATCCTGCTGTCCTGCGCCAGTAGCTTTTGCAGGCTCTTGAGCTTGCTCTTCTTTCGCAACGTCTTGTCCAGCTTCTGCAGTTGACTGAACTTGTGCTTCAGTTTTCGCATCGTCAGACTCGTCGCTGCCTTTAAATTGAAGATCTTCGTAACCAGGTGCATCAAACGTAATAATCGTTTGTCCAACAGTTGCAACCGTTCCCTCTTCAACTTTTAATTCTAATACTTTTCCTTTAACAGGTGAAGGAATTTCTACTACTGCTTTATCATTTTGGACTTCAGCCAGTACATCATCTTCGTCTACCTCGTCGTTAGGCTTGACAAACCATTTTACGATTTCGCCTTCGTGGATACCTTCCCCGATATCTGGAAGTTTAAATTCAAATGCCACAGTTCTCGACCTCCTAGTTTGATTAAGCAATTTTAAAATTTACATCGTAAGCATTGAAAACAGGTATATAATAGAGGGAAAACGTTCATCTTCCCTCTCGATTATGCAGTTTGATTAAAATTCAAGCACTTTTCTTGCTGTTTCAAGAACGTCTTTATGGTTTGGAAGCCATACGCTCTCCGCTTGAGAGAAAGGAAATACTGTATCTGGCGCTGCAACGCGAAGTACAGGTGCTTCCAAGCTCAGGATCGCACGGTCATTAATTTCTGCTACTACGTTTGCAGCAATACCGGCTTGTTTTTGTGCCTCTTGAACAACAATCGCGCGTCCTGTTTTTTCTACAGAAGCGATAATTGTATCGATATCAAGTGGGCTTACTGTACGAAGGTCGACAACTTCAGCAGAAATGCCGTCTTTTTCAAGCTCCTCAGCAGCTTTTAATGATTCATGAACCATTGCGCCGTAAGTGATGATTGAAAGATCAGTACCTTCACGTTTCACGTCAGCTTTTCCAAGCTCAATTGTGTATTCTTCTTCAGGAACTTCCTGACGGAAAGAACGGTAAAGCTTCATATGCTCTAAGAAGACAACAGGATCATTGTCTCTGATCGCAGAAATTAAAAGTCCTTTGGCATCGTAAGGAGTTGATGGAATAACAACTTTGATACCAGGCTGTTGTGCAACAAGACCTTCCAAGCTGTCAGCGTGAAGTTCAGGAGTATGAACACCGCCGCCGAATGGAGAACGAATTGTTACAGGTGAAGTCCAGCGTCCGCCAGAACGGTAGCGCATACGAGCCATTTGGCCAGAAACTGAATCCATTACTTCATAAACAAATCCGAAGAATTGGATTTCCATTACCGGACGGAAGCCGTTTAAGCCTAAACCAAGGGCAAGACCGCCGATACCAGATTCAGCAAGTGGCGTGTCAAACACACGGTCTTCACCGAATTCTTTTTGCAATCCTTCTGTCGCACGGAATACGCCGCCGTTTACACCAACGTCTTCTCCGAAAACTAAGACATTTTCGTCATTTTTCAGTTCTGTGCGTAACGCATCCGTGATTGCTTGAATCATTGTCATTTGCGCCATGGCTTACTTCGACTCCTTCTGTGTATAAATTTCAAATTGCTCCTCAAGGTTGTGAGGCATTTTTTCGTACATGATTTTCATTAAATCAGTTACTTTTTGCTTCGGTTCAGCATCAGCTTTTTTGATCGCTTGCTTAATTTCTTCTTTCGCATCCTCAATCACTTTTGCTTCTTCTTCTTCAGACCATAAGCCTTTGTTTTCAAGGAACGCACGGAAACGTACAAGCGGATCTTTTTGTTCCCACTCATTTTCGATTTCTTTTGTACGATATTTAGTAGGATCGTCACCAGCCATTGTGTGCGGGCCATAACGGAATGTAAGTGTTTCAATTAGTGTTGGACCTTCGCCGTTGATTGCGCGCTCGCGTGCTTCAGCAGTTGCTGCGTATACAGCAAGCGGATCCATTCCGTCTACTTGTACGCCGACAATACCGGCAGCTACAGCTTTTTGTGCAATTGTTTCAGCTGCAGATTGTTTTTCAACAGGAGTTGAAATCGCGTAACGGTTGTTTTGCACCACGAATATTGCAGGTGCTTTATAAGCTCCGGCAAAGTTAATTCCTTCGTAGAAGTCCCCTTGAGAAGCTCCGCCGTCACCAGTGTAAGTGATTGCGACAGCTTTCTTACCGCGTTTTTTAAGACCTAGCGCAACACCGGCAGTTTGAATGTATTGAGCACCGATAATGATTTGTGGAGAAAGGGCATTCACATCATCAGGCATTTGGTTTCCTCTGAAATGTCCGCGAGAGAAAAGAAACGCTTGATATAATGGAAGGCCGTGCCAAATTAACTGAGGCACATCACGGTATCCAGGAAGAACAAAGTCTTCTTTTTCAAGCGCGAAATGCGTTGCAATCTGAGAAGCTTCTTGACCCGCAGTAGGAGCGTAAAATCCGAGACGTCCTTGACGGTTTAATGAGATAGAGCGTTGGTCAAGCACACGCGTAAATACCATGCGGCGCATTAGCTCTTTTAATTGATCATCAGTTAAATCAGGCATCGCCGCTTCATTCACGACTTCTCCCTTTTCATTTAAAATTTGGAACGTTTCGAACTGCTTTTTAATGGCATCAAATTGCTTCTTACTGTCAACGATAGCTTTTTTCGTTTTTGCAGCCATACTAAGTCACCTCTTCCTTTCTTTTAAACAGTCATTAGACGTGCATTCCTTTTATACATACAAACTTAGGGTACCCTAAAGTATCAGCAGTAAGTCGTATTATATTTTAGCCGATCCCCAGTTTGCCAAAACCTTTTATGTAGGATAGTTACACTCTGCTTTGAACTGTATTATTTCGAAGTTGTAAAAAACTAATACAACACCGCTTAACATGGATTAGTTTACACCAAATAAAGAAGAACCGTCAATCGTTTTCATCGCTGATTTTCAATAAATGTATTCGCTTTACATTTTCATCAAAAAAACAGATGCCAACCGCACCCAAAACTGTACTAGTATACCTTACTATGCTGTACTACAATAGAAATGAAAATTTTGAACGAAATCCGAATCGCATTTCATTCAAAAAAAGAGCTGATCGAGTCAGCTCTTTTTCACACGATAGCCTGCAGCATCATATAAATCTTCCCGGGCTTTATTATATTTTTCGGTTTGTTCATTAAATTCTCCGCTATATTTAAGGATCTTTTCATAAGAAGCATTGACTTTATCGATCTGCTGATCCAGATCATCTCTTGTCAAATCTTTGTCTTTCAGCTGCATATACAGTTTTTTATTAAGCTCAAGCGCTTTTTTATACTCTTTATACATAGTGCCATATGATGTATATCTTTTCTCCATATGGTTTGCTGCGGCATCGGCCTTTTCTTTTATGTCTTTTTCCTTAATATGTTCCGCTGACGTTTTTGCTTCCTCAAATTCTGTTTCCGATTTTTTCATGCTGTCATTTTCAAGCTTTAGGTGTTCTTCGCGCTTGCTGACATTTTCAAGCGCCTTATTAGATAAAGCAACAATTTTTTTATAATCATCCATATTGAGCTTCATAACACTATCGTAAAGCTGATTTTCTTTGGCCTCTAATTCTTTGAGTGTGTTTTGTTCTTCTTGA
This sequence comes from Bacillus sp. PS95, assembly GCF_037963565.1. NCBI lineage: Bacteria > Bacillati > Bacillota > Bacilli > Caryophanales > Bacillaceae > Bacillus > Bacillus sp. PS95. The sequence continues at coordinate 1,527,614 of NZ_CP150160.1, read as the reverse complement.
AACGGCTTTTCCGATTCCGCGGCTTTTTCTAATGAATGATGAAGTGAATCAACCGGGTCCTGTCCCATGCATCCTGTTAATATCAGTGCCATGGCACAAAAAGCTCCGATCTTCATTCCAGGCCGCCGTTTTATTGCGTCTTTCACGTTAAATCCCCCAATCTTGACAATTTCTACTATAGAATCCATGGGGACATTTGGCAATAGTCGTGCTGTATTAATGCAATACTGAAATTAAATCAAAAAAGTGAAAAATCAGGACAGATGACCATACAATTTTTTTGTTTTTACATAGGTTATATTAGACGCTATGCCTACTTATAAAGGCTCTGGCGTAATTAAAAGAGGAGGTTATGTAATATGTATGGATATGGTTACGGCGGAGGCTGCTGCAGTTATGGTGGTTACGGATATGGTGGCTGCGGATATGGCTACGGCCGCACCTTTGCGCTAATCGTTGTTTTATTCATTCTGTTAATCATTGTCGGAGCTGCTTATTTAGGCGGAGGCTGTTGCTAACCACACAGCATGAAATTGACCAGCCATATACGGCTGGTCATTCGTTTCGTTGCACCTTTGTGAAGAAATCCGATATAATTTACATATTAAGCTTTAGGAGTGAAGTTTCTTGATTACTATGGAAAACATCGTACGTGACGGCCATCCAGCCCTCAGAGAGACTGCCGAACCTGTTGAGTTGCCTCCAACTGATGCAGAAAAACAGCAGCTGGCCGACATGATCGAATTTGTTAAAAACAGCCAAAATCCGGAATTAGCCGAAAAATACAAGCTGCGCCCTGGCGTAGGACTCGCAGCTCCTCAAATTAATATCAAAAAACGAATGATCGCTGTTCATGCGGAAGATGCTTCCGGTAAATTATACAGCTATGCTCTATTTAATCCTAAGATCGTCAGCCATTCAGTTGAAAAAAGCTACTTAACAAGCGGCGAGGGCTGCCTCTCTGTAGATGAAGCGATTCCCGGTTATGTTCCCCGCTATGCTCGCATCAGAGTAAAAGGAACAACACTAGAAGGCGAAAATATTGATATTCGTTTAAAAGGATTTCCGGCTATTGTGTTTCAGCATGAGATCGATCATTTGAACGGCGTTATGTTCTATGATCATATTGACAAGGAAAATCCTTTCAAAGAACCTGAAAATGCAATCGCAATTGAGCGCTAAATAGAAAAAACGGCTGGCACAATGCCAGCCGTTTCTTTATTTTAAAAGGCCCAATTCTTTGACAGCGTATGCAATTCCATCCTCGTCCACCGGTTTTGTTACAAAGTCCGCGATTTCTTTCAGTTCGGGAACAGCATTTCCCATAGCAACGCCTGTCCCAACATATTCAATCATTTGCAGATCATTTAATCCGTCGCCGAAAGCATATGTATCGCCGATATCAAACGGAAGACGCTCAATCACTTTTTTGATTCCTTCTGCCTTCGAACCTCCGTGCGGCAGAACATCAGTCGATAGCTCATGCCAGCGAACTAGATCAAACTCAGGAAAAGCGGCATAAGCTTTTTCTTCTTCATCCTGACAAAATAAAAGAAGCTGAAAAATTTCTTTTCCTTCATAAAAAAGGTCATCAGTCTCTGGGTAATCGGTTTTAAGGCTGCCGATTCCCTCAAGAACATGAGGGTGATCCGCAACAGTCGCTTTCATCGTGTCCTCAGCCATAAACACAACAGGATGCTTGCCTTCATCCGCCTGCTTTAATAATCGCCTGATTGCATCTTCAGGCAGCGGATTTTTATAAATCACTTGATTTTCAAAGACAACAAACTGTCCATTGTAGGAAATAAATGAGTGGATGCCCAGCTCCTCCAAAATCGGCTTAACCAAAAATGGAGATCGGCCGCTGGCAATAAACACATGATGCCCTTGGCGCTGCAGCTCCGCCACGGTTTTTCTCGTACTTTCCGGTATATTCTTATCATGATCATATATTGTGCCGTCAATATCAAAAAAGATTAATTTTGAATCCATCGCAACTTCCCCTTTATCGTCTTGGTCTGCAATTCCCACCCTCATCATACAAAAAGATTGTCATTCAGCAAACAATTTCGTTCAAAAATCATATTAAATTCCATTAATAACCACGAAAAGTCTTCCTCAATCTCCGTATACTATTTGTATAAAAGAACTCTGGGACAAATTTTTCATTAAAGGAGGGACTGGCTAATGCTGCGTAAATTAAGAAAGAAACTCAGAAGACAATGGAACGGAATGCTCCGTAAGAAAGCAATTGCCTGACAAGGGATCTTTCACTTTTTGAGAGATCCTTATTTTGCTCAAGGCTTTCCTTATATTCCGTTTTCGAATATAATAGAATGAGCGAGTCTAACATACGGCATTTAAGGAGAGATTTGGAATGATTTATAAGGTATTTTATCAAGAGAAGGCTGACGAAGTACCTGTTCGGGAAAAGACAGATTCACTTTATATTGAAGGCGTATCTGAGCGTGACGTCAGAACAAAGCTGAAAGAAAAGAAATTTAATATTGAGTTTATTACACCTGTTGATGGTGCATTCTTAGAATATGAACAACAGAGCGAAAATTTTAAAGTATTGGAGTTATGAGCGGTATGAAATTTGTAAAAAATGATCAGACTGCTGTTTTCGCCCTCGGAGGTTTGGGCGAAATCGGTAAAAATACGTACGCGGTGCAATTCCAGGATGAAATTGTGCTGATTGATGCGGGGATCAAGTTTCCCGAGGACGAACTGCTCGGAATTGACTACGTCATCCCTGATTATACGTATTTAGTCAAAAACGAAGATAAAATTAAAGGGCTTTTTATCACCCACGGGCACGAAGACCACATCGGCGGTATTCCATACCTGCTCAGACAAGTGAATATTCCTGTATACGGCGGAAAACTCGCGATCGGCTTACTTCGGAATAAACTTGAAGAGCATGGATTATTGAGACAGACGAAACTGAACATTATCGGCGAGGATGATATTGTAAAGTTCCGCAAAACGGCTGTGTCATTCTTCAGAACAACACACAGTATTCCGGATTCCTACGGCATTGTTGTAAAAACGCCGCCCGGAAACATCGTACATACTGGGGATTTCAAATTCGACTTTACTCCAGTCGGCGAGCCGGCAAACTTAACGAAAATGGCCGAAATCGGTAAGGAAGGCGTTTTGTGCCTTCTTTCAGACAGCACAAACAGTGAAAATCCGGAGTTTACCATGTCTGAACGCCGTGTAGGAGAAAGCATTCATGACATTTTCCGCAAGGTGGACGGCCGAATTATCTTCGCTACATTTGCGTCGAATATTCACCGCTTGCAGCAGGTAATTGAAGCTGCTGTACAAAATGGAAGAAAAGTTGCCGTATTTGGACGCAGTATGGAATCGGCTATCGAAATTGGACAGACACTCGGTTATATTAACTGTCCTAAAAATACGTTTATTGAGCATAACGAAATCAATCGTATGCCTGCTAATAAAGTAACAATTTTATGTACAGGAAGCCAAGGGGAACCAATGGCGGCGTTATCAAGAATTGCAAACGGCACACACCGCCAAATTTCAATCAATCCTGGGGATACGGTCGTATTTTCTTCATCCCCTATCCCAGGCAACACAATCAGCGTGAGTCGAACAATCAACCAGCTGTATCGTGCGGGTGCTGAGGTTATTCACGGCCCTCTTAACGATATCCATACATCCGGTCACGGCGGACAAGAAGAACAGAAGCTGATGCTTCGTTTAATCAAGCCTAAATTCTTCATGCCGATTCACGGTGAGTACAGAATGCAAAAGATGCATGTCAAGCTTGCAACAGATTGTGGCATCCCAGAGGAAAACTGCTTTATCATGGATAATGGTGAAGTATTAGCACTTAAAGGCGATGAGGCTTCAGTTGCAGGAAAAATCCCGTCCGGTTCAGTGTACATTGACGGAAGCGGTATCGGTGATATTGGCAATATCGTACTTCGTGATCGCAGAATTCTCTCTGAAGAAGGACTTGTCATCGTTGTTGTCAGCATTGACATGGACGACTTCAAGATTTCAGCGGGTCCAGATTTGATTTCCAGAGGATTTGTGTACATGAGAGAATCTGGCGACTTGATCAACGACGCTCAAGAGCTCATTTCAAATCACTTACAAAAAGTAATGGAACGAAAAACGACTCAATGGTCTGAAATCAAAAACGAGATTACAGACACTCTTGCGCCTTTCTTGTACGAAAAAACAAAGCGCCGTCCAATGATCCTGCCGATCATTATGGAGGTTTAAAAAAAGAGGCACTCCCTAAGGGAGTGCCTCTTTTTATTGCAGTGATATGTGTTGAAATGATTTTACATCGAATAATCCCGTAGTCGTCATTTTAATATCAGGAATGACAGGCAAAGCTAAAAACGACAATGTCAAAAATGGATTAAATCCGCCTGTGAAACCGATTAACGGCAATTTATCATGAAGCGTCTGCAAGCTTTGATTCACTTGCTCTGCAGATTGGTCGGATAATAACCCTGCAATCGGCAACGGTACTGAATGGAGCTCTTCCCCATTTTTTATAATCGTTAATCCTCCGCCAATTTCCTGCAGCTTATTAACTGCCGCCGCGATATCCTCATCATTCGTTCCGACAGCAATAATATTATGGGAGTCGTGTGAAATGGTTGTGGCAATCGCTCCGCTCTTGAATCCAAAACCTTTCACAACACCAAGTCCGGTTTCTTTCAATCCTTTATGCCGCTCGACAACTGCAATCTTTAACAAATCAAACTCAGTGTCAGGCTCAAATTCGCGGGCATCAGGAGCCGGAACTTGTACTAATCTTGTTTCAAGCTGATTTGGTATGATTTGAATGACATTGATCTGCTGCTCTGAATCGATTGGCATATGAAAATCCTGTTTGTTAAGAGGAGCAGCAAGCTTAACAGAATCAAGCAGGGCCTGATCTGGTGCTGCAGTTGAAGCATGATCCTGATAGACCACTTTGCTGTCTTCAGCAACAGTCTGCCCTTTTACCATCGTCATTGTGACAGTGACATTTTCCAGATCAGATACAAAGAGCAAATCAGCGTCAAAACCCGGGGCAATCGCTCCCTTTGTATCTAATCCGTAGCACTCGGCCGCATTGAGGCTTCCTAATTGATAGGCTAAAAACGGATCAAGTCCGGCTTGAATCGCCATTTTCACCTGATGGTTTACACTTCCCTCTGACAATAAATCATCCACATGCTTATCATCCGTACAGAAAAAGAACCGGCGTGCGTTCTTTTCATTTACCGCCGGCAGCACATTGAGCGTGTTTTTGGCGACTGATCCTTCACGCATCATGACATACATGCCTCTTCTGATACGATCAAGGGCTTCTTCCTTCGATGTTACTTCATGGTCGTTTAAGACAAAGGCGGTTCTGTAAATGTTAATGAGGTCTGTTGATAAACCAGCTAAATGACCGTCTATCCGTTTTCCTGCCACACGGGCATCGAGCAGTTTCTGAACCATGTCTTCTTCAGCCTGCTGAACCGACACATAATCCATAACTTCAGCCAGCCCTAATACTTCTTCTTCTTCTTCATAAAAAGGCTTGAGATCGGCAGCTTTGAGAATTGCGCCTGATCGCTCAAAACTTGCGGCAGGCACACTGGAAGGAAGCATAAAATGGATATTCAGCGGTGTATGCCGAGCTTGTTCAAGCATAAACACAATCCCTTTTTCACCAGACACATTCGCGATCTCATGCGGATCTGTAACGACCGTCGTCACGCCATGAGGCAACACTGCTTTAGCGAACTCAATCGGTGTAACCATTGACGACTCAATATGTACATGTCCATCAATAAAACCCGGAACAATCATTTGTCCCTCTGCATCAATGGTATTTTCACCTTCATACTCACCGAGGCCTACAATAACTCCATCTGTAATCGCAATATCTTCATATATCCATTCTTGATTATATACGTCCATGATTTTTCCGTTTTTAATGACGATATCAGCTTTTTGTCTTTTGGCTGAAGCATTCAGCCTATTGACTAGCGCTTCTTTATTCAAATAGGCCCCTCCTCTTTTTTATTATATGGTACAATATGCTATCGGAACGCCTGTGCTTAGTCAATGAAATTTTAAGAAATTGACGCTCAGTTCATTAAAGTTGTTATATTCTGATAATATGAAAAACCGCCCTTAAAGGACGGCTTATTTGGCTGCTATTTAGTATGAAGAACTCTTTTTTCAAAACGGGAGATGTCTGTAACTGATCCAATAACAATGAGTATATCTTCTTGGTGGATGACTTCGGTTGCAAGCGGTGATACGATAACTTCCTTGCCCCTTTTTATGGCTACGATATTAATACCGTATTTTGCGCGAATATCTAAATCGAGAAGCGTATTTCCAGCCAGGCGGCTGTTAGCTACGATTTCAACAAGACTATGCTCTTCAGACAGCTCCAAATAGTCAAGTACATTGTTGGACACGATATTATGCGCAATTCGTTTTGCCATATCGCGTTCTGGGTGGACGATGTGATCCGCGCCAATTTTAGACAGCACTTTTTCGTGATAATCGTTCTGCGCTTTAACTGTAATCGTATGGACGCCAAGTTCTTTCAGAATGAGTGTCGTTAAAATACTCGCTTGAATATTTTCCCCGATTGCTACAATAACATGGTCAAAATTTCGCAGGCCTAAATTTTTCAGGACAGATTCGTCTGTCGAATCACCGATAACTGCGTGAGATGCAATCTTGGCATACTCGTTGACTTTATCTTCATCGATATCCATTGCCATAACCTCGACGCCTTCTTCGCTTAATGCTTTGCAAATACTGCCACCAAAACGGCCCAGCCCAATTACCGCAAATTCTTTTTTCATCGTGGTGCTCCTTTATATGACATGATATTGATCAAATTTTATCATATTCTTTTGTTACAGTGTTATCCTTTTGGCAGCGAATTCATATGCCGCTTGAGCTTTTCAGTAAACTCAGGCGACAAATACAGCTCCGCTCCGCGTTCGATTTCAATCTGATAGTGCTGAGGCGGGGCAATTTCCGCTTCTTTTTGGAGGACGAGAAAGGTTAAGCAGTCTTTGTAGTGCCTCCCGCCAGCTTCAACGTCTACAAATGCCGGCCGATACGTAAGAGATTCGACGCCCTCCCTTTTAAATAGATAGGAGAGAGCAGAATAAGGAATACGGTATAAAACGCCTTCTGTTGTTCCTCCGTCTTCCAACATGTCCGCTCTTGAACCGTCATCCCTTTTTAGCGTGAAGCGGGTTGTGTATCCTTTTAAAACAGCTCTTCCTACTGGATCTTGAAAATAGTGATCGACTCCCGCTTTTTGAAAGCGGGCATTATCCATGCATGATCCATAGGCAAAATAATAAATGGGATTTTTCGATTTGCTGATCATCTGATGTTCTTTCCAGTCGCCGCTGCTTATTTTCGTAAAACCGGCACACCCTTCTTTGTTCATAAAATAAATAAGCGCATTTTTAATCCCGACATCCGTTTCTACAAACACCGTTTGTTTATGATATCCTTGAAAAAATTGATCGAGCTTATGTATACACAATTCATCTGCTTCATATACTTCGCCGTATATATAGCCTTCGCCATTAAAAACAGCTGTGGGCCCCTCTTTTGCAGCAAACAAACTTCCCTTTGTTCTCGCCTGCTCATTGATACATGCCGATTGTGCCAGCAAATGATGGGTTTTTTCATGCTTTCTTAATGTCCCATATACAAACAGAAGCGAGTTCACTGTATTTTTCTCCTCTCAGCTGTCTGATTTTAAAGGCAAAACCACTTGAAAGACGCTGCCTTTTCCAGCTTCACTTTCGATTTTCAATTCCCCGTCATGTTCCTTCAGGATTCTCAAACAAATGGGAAGTCCCAGTCCAGTGCCCTTTTCTTTTGTTGAATAAAAAGGTTTGCCAATCTGCTTCAGCTTTTCCTGCGGCATGCCGTTTCCTTCATCCTTTACGCTTATCACTGCATGAGAGGCGGTTTTAGCAGTTGAAATGGTTACGACACCGCCCTTTGGCATTGCCTCAATTCCGTTTTTAATGATGTTGATAAAGACCTGCTTCAGCTGATTTTCGTCTCCATTAATCATACAGCCATCTGTCTCTTTGAAATTTTTCTCTATGACGATATTGGACAGAATTGCATTGGTATCAAGCAATGTCGTGACTTGTTTCAAGATCTCATTAAGCTGGTGTGTTTTAAATGTGATTGCCTGCGGTTTTGCAAGCAGCAGCAGCTCGCTGAGCACTAAATCGATTCTTTTAATCTCTGAAAAGATGATGTCAAAATAGTCTTTTCTGTCCGGATATTGTGTTTTCATAATCTGGAGGAAACCGCTGACAGATGTTAAAGGGTTTCTGACCTCATGAGCAATACCTGCGGCAAGTTCACTTGTGATTGATAGTTTCTGGGATTCCCTCGCCAGCCGTTCATTAATCTCAATGAGCTCATCTTCAGCCTCTTTCCGCTCAGTGATATCTGACATTGTACCCAGGCTGCCTGTAAATTGGTCATCCCGGTCATAGTAAAGTTTATAATGAACTTCTCCCCAAAAAATCGTGCCGTTCTTTGTCACGTATTTTGCCGTAAACATGCCAGAAGACGCTTTGTTTTGGATTTGGGTGTTAATGTGGTCGGCTACGTGCTTTTCTTTTATGAAGTAATCGTTATACATTGTTCCCATACATTCACTGATTGAAAACCCGGTTATAGATGCCCACGCTTGGTTTAAATATGTAATTTCGCCTTTTGCATTTGTTTGAAATACGATTTCCTGCAAATTATCCATGATGCGGTTTTTTTCTTCAGAAAGCTGTTTATACTTCCATTCGTTATCCTTCATTTTCTTAACCAGCTGCTGTTTCTCATCAATATAATAAGCCAACATCCAGACACTTACCAGCGTGACTGCAGTATACACAATATCAACAGGCCAATTAATCGGGTTTTTGCCTATAAAATAAAATAAATAATCCCAAAACATTATAAAAATCATTGCCAAAATGATGGAAATGATACGAGCTTGATATTTTCTCATATGACCACCTGCCGCTTGTGTTTCTCTACTTATTGTACCATTCTTCGACAAATAATTGAGTAAAATATGTAAAGTATCCCAAATCATTCATTACCAAATATCTTGATGTCTTATCTTAGGCGGCGGTAATCAAAAATTGGCACGCAAAAAAGGCGGAGATGATATCACTCCGCCTTTTTTAGCATAATTTTATTCTTTTAAAGCGGCTTGAATTTCTTCGAGGAGCAGCTGTGCACCCTCAGGGCTTAGCGTAATTTTACCGTTGCCGTATTCTTTATTTTCTGAAGTGATTTCTCCAGTCATTAAACAAACGCCATGAGGTTTGTACTTTTTCAAGATAATTTTATCTCCGTCAACAAAAAACTCAATGCTGTCTTTTATGGCAATATCCAATGCCCGTCTCAACTCAATCGGCATGACAATGCGGCCTAATTCATCTACTTTTCTCACAACACCTATTGATTTCATAAAAACCCTTCTTCCTTTAAATGTTTCTTTTCTCATGTAATGTTTTAAGGATGTACCTCAATATATCGTAGACGAATGAAACTTTGAAAAAGTTTCCCGCTTTCTATAAGAATTACAAGATATTTTTTCCATAAAACCGAAAAATGTATTACTTCTGTTACACAGTTCCTTGATTTTTTACAAAAACATTTCTTTACCGACGCACACCCCCAAAAATCGCAGTATTTCTGAGAAACTTTAAATGTAGAATCATATTAAATTAGGATAGAGATTGGGTGAAAACATGTTTCAATCAACTGAAATCGGGATTGACTTAGGAACAGCTAATATACTTGTTTACAGCAAAAATAAAGGGATTATCCTAAATGAACCATCTGTTGTCGCAGTGGATACGACGACAAAAGCAGTGCTTGCAATCGGAGCTGACGCGAAAAACATGATCGGTAAAACACCGGGAAAAATTGTCGCTGTCAGACCGATGAAAGATGGCGTGATCGCAGACTATGATATGACAACTGACCTGCTAAAGCACATTATGAAAAAAGCAGCAAAAAGCATCGGCATGTCGTTCAGAAAACCGAACGTAGTCGTTTGCACACCATCAGGCTCAACAGCAGTAGAACGCCGCGCCATCAGTGATGCGGTGAAAAATTGCGGCGCGAAAAACGTTCATTTAATCGAAGAGCCAGTTGCAGCCGCCATCGGAGCGGATTTACCGGTTGATGAGCCGGTTGCCAATGTGGTAGTAGATATCGGCGGAGGGACGACAGAGGTCGCTATTATTTCCTTCGGTGGCGTTGTTTCCTGCCATTCTATCAGGATCGGCGGAGACCAGCTTGATGAGGATATCGTTTCTTTCGTCCGTAAAAGATACAATTTGCTGATCGGCGAACGCACAGCTGAGCAGGTAAAAATGGAAATTGGCCATGCTCTGATTGAACATATACCAGAGGCAATGGAAATTCGGGGACGCGACCTCGTGACAGGTCTTCCAAAAACCATTATGCTTCAATCCAACGAAATTCAAGATGCAATGCGTGAATCCCTCCTGCATATTCTTGAAGCCATCAGAGCGACACTTGAGGACTGTCCGCCTGAATTGAGCGGAGATATTGTTGATCGCGGCGTTATTTTAACAGGCGGCGGCGCGCTCCTTAATGGAATTAAAGAATGGCTCACAGAAGAGATTGTCGTGCCTGTACACGTGGCGCAAAACCCGCTTGAATCTGTAGCAATCGGCACAGGCCGTTCTTTAGAAGTGATTGATAAGCTGCAAAAGGCAATTAAATAGTCTTTACCCGCAAAATTCTCACACGCGGCAAATTTCTTGCTTCTTTTTTCCTCACTTCCTTCATATTGTGGGAAATGGAGAAACGTTAAGGAGGAAACAGATGCTAAGAGATTTAGGAAGAAGAGTAGCGATCGCAGCCATTTTAAGCGGAATTATTCTTGGAGGCATGAGCATTTCTTTGGCAAATATGCCTCATTCGCCTGCAGGCGGCACTGTAAAACTGAATCATCCATAATATTGAAAAACCCAAGACGTGTCGTTTTGGGTTTTTCACTTTGGGCTCCTTCTTTCCTTTATAGGATCATATTTGATATGATGAGAAAAAAGCTTGGAGGAATGATTCATGGATTCATTTTCACAGAAATTAAATACATATGCACAGCTGGCGGTAGAAGTCGGCGTTAATGTCCAAAAAGGCCAGTATGTAGTCGTAAATGCTTCAACAGACGTTCGGGATTTTGTCCGTTTAATTGTAAAACACGCATATGAAAAGGGCGCAAAAAACGTCACCGTGAATTGGCAGGATGACGAAGTCGCCAAATTAAAATACGAACTTGCGCCGTTTGAAGCATTTGAAGAATATCCTGAATGGGAAGCAAAAGGCAGAGAAGAGCTTGCCAAAAATGGAGCTGCTTTCATTTCTGTTGTGTCGTCAAACCCAGACTTGCTAAAAGGTATAGATTCCAAACGGATTGCGGCATTCCAAAAAGCAGCAGGCAAAGCATTACATACATACAGACAATATATTCAATCAGACAAAGTCAGCTGGACTGTCGTAGGTGCGGCATCAGCAGGCTGGGCTCACAAGGTGTTTCCTGGCAAATCAGAGGAGGAAGCGATCCACCTTCTGTGGGAAGAAATTTTTAAAGCGACGCGCGTAAATGAAGACAACCCGGTTCAGGCGTGGATCAATCATGACCAGAATCTTCATGAAAAAGTTGACCATTTGAACGAGAGACATTACGCTGCCTTACATTATCAAGCTGAAGGAACTGATTTAACAATTAAGCTGCCTAGGAAGCATGTTTGGGCAGGTGCGGGAAGCGTGAATGAAAGCGGCCATGAGTTTATGGCCAATATGCCGACAGAAGAAGTGTTCACGCTGCCGCAAAAAGACGGGGTTGACGGAGTGGTATCAAGCACAAAACCATTAAGCTACGGCGGAAATATTATTGAAAATTTCACCCTGACGTTTGAAAATGGCCGTATAGTCGACATTAAAGCTGAAAAAGGTGAGGATATTTTAAAAGAACTGGTGGAAACAGATGAAGGTTCTCACTATTTAGGTGAAGTGGCACTTGTTCCTTACGATTCACCTATATCACAATCAAACATTCTTTTCTATAACACGCTGTTTGATGAAAACGCGTCAAATCATTTGGCGATCGGAAGCGCCTATGCCTTTAATATTGAAGGCGGAAAGCAGATGTCTCGTGAAGAGCTTGTCAAAGAAGGCCTAAATGAAAGCATTACACACGTGGACTTTATGATCGGTTCTAAGGATATGAATATTGACGGAATTACGGCAGACGGGAAAAGAGAGCCTATCTTCAGAAACGGAAATTGGGCTTTTTAAGTAAATAAAAGGAGGCTTTTTCGCCTCCTTTTTTTATTTTTCTGCTTCATACATTTGCAGATTCGCATAAACGGTTTCTAATACTGGTGCAGCGAGAGATAAACGTTTTGCTTTTTCAAGCAAAAATCCATGCAGGTGGTCTCCTTCAGTCGTTTGGCCGTTTTCCATATCCCGAAGCATGGAGGACTTCATATGGTAAGACATGCTGGTCATCGTACGAAAGCTCTCTTCCTCAAGATCCGGATCAGCCGGAACACCTTCTTTTCGTAAAACAGCGCAAATTTCCCCAATAAGAGTTTGGGCCGTGTGACGTCCGGCTTCTGTGGCGAGGATTGGGCCAAGCGGTCGTTGAAATAACGTTGTGATCCCCGCTTGCGCTGCAATAAAGAGATACTTTTTCCAAATGTCCTTCTCGATATGCCCGCTAATGATGACTTCAGCCTTCACACCTGAAAATGCCTCTTCAAGCGCTCTTATCCGCTCCGTACGCTCGCCGTTCCATTCTCCAAATACAAAACGATGCGATGCGCTCGTATGATGAATTTCTCCTTTGTTGTCTAAAGCACTTTCTATAAAACACAGGCCGCCCAGCACCTGTTCTTTTGAAAATGCCGCAAATAGCTGCTCATAGTGGCGGTACCCATTTAAAAAAGGGATAATGACAGATTCCTGATGGATAAATGGTTTGACATCCTCTATCACTTGACCAAGCGAGTATGCTTTAGAAGCAATGATAACGACATCAAATTGCCCTGTTTCTCCGGCACTGATTAGTTCGGGCTGAAATGATACATTCCCTTTTTCACTATGGATGACAAGCCCGGTTTTTTTAAGCTGCTCAGCTCGTTTTTGGCGCACGAGAAATGTCACATCATTTCCTTTCTCCGAAAGCCGTCCGCCAATATACCCACCTACTCCACCTGCTCCGACAACCAAAAATTTCATGTTGTGATCTCCTTTCATATTTAGGTATCAAAAAAAGCAGAGAAATCTCTGCTTTTTTATTCCGCGTATAGTTCAGTCAATTTTTTCTGCACATCAGCATTTTCAAGGAACTCGTCATAGCTCATTTGCTTATCGACGATGCCGTTAGGTGTAATTTCTATAATTCTGTTGGCAATGGTCTGCACAAACTGATGGTCATGGGAAGTAAACAGCATAGCGCCTTTAAAGCTGATTAAGCCGTTATTGAGCGCTGTAATGGACTCCAGGTCTAAATGGTTAGTCGGCTCATCCAAAATTAAAATATTGGCGCCAGAAAGCATCGCTTTCGACAGCATACAGCGGACCTTTTCTCCCCCGGAAAGTACATTTGCTTTTTTGTGGACTTCTTCTCCAGAGAACAGCATGCGTCCTAAGAAACCGCGTAAAAAGCTCTCACTTTGGTCGTGCGGAGAATATTGGCGAAGCCAGTCTACAAGGTTCAGATCACTGCCTTCGAAATATTCGCTGTTGTCTTTTGGAAAATACGCTTGAGATGTGGTAACACCCCATTTAAACGTTCCGCTGTCAGCTTCCATTTCCCCGGAAATGATTTTAAACAGCGTAGTAACAGCAAGTTCGTTTCGGCCAGTGAAAGCAATTTTATCTTCTCGATTCATAATAAAGCTGACATTGTCAAGCACTTTTACGCCATCGATTGTTTTTGTTAAGCCTTCCACGCGAAGAACATCATTTCCGATTTCCCGTTCCGGCGTGAAGTTAACATAAGGATAGCGGCGGGAAGACGGTTTAATATCATCCAGCGTGATTTTTTCGAGAAGTTTCTTTCTTGATGTAGCCTGCTTAGATTTAGACGCATTGGCGCTGAATCTAGCGACAAACTCTTGAAGCTGTTTAATCTGCTCTTCTTTTTTCTTGTTCGCTTCTTGAGAAAGCTTTAACGCCAGCTGGCTTGACTCGTACCAGAAATCATAGTTTCCTACATAGATTTGAATTTTGTTAAAATCAAGGTCGGCAATGTGCGTACATACTTTATTTAAGAAGTGACGGTCATGGGATACGACAATAACTGTGTTTTCAAAGTTAATCAGAAACTCTTCAAGCCACTGGATTGCCTGAAGGTCCAAGTGGTTCGTCGGCTCATCGAGCAGCAGAACATCCGGCTTGCCGAATAATGCCTGTGCCAAGAGAACTTTTACCTTCTCCGAACCGCCGAGGTCTGCCATCTTTTTTGTGTGCAGATCTTCTGAGATACCAAGGCCTTTTAACAGGATCGCAGCTTCACTTTCCGCTTCCCAACCGTTCAGTTCCGCGAATTCACCTTCTAGCTCAGCAGCACGAATCCCATCCTCATCTGAGAAATCAGGCTTCATGTAAATAGCGTCTTTCTCCTGCATGACTTCATACAGGCGTTTGTGGCCCATAATGACCACTTTCAGCACTTCATACTCTTCGTACTCAAAATGGTTCTGCTTCAAGACGGCAAGACGCTCACCAGGACTCATATGCACGTCGCCTGTCTGAGGCTCGATTTCGCCTGACAGCACCTTTAGAAACGTTGATTTACCGGCACCGTTTGCACCAATTAACCCATAGCAGTTGCCTGGGGTAAATTTAATATTAACATCTTCAAATAACTTGCGATCCGCAAACCGCAAGCTTACATTATTTACAGCAATCATTTATTATCCTCCATCATGTCTATCATCAATAAAAGTATACCATGAAAGCAGGGCAAGAGAAATGATTCCCTGATAAAACAGAGAGAAAACACTTATACACCCAAACCAGCCAGCTGTGTTACAATTAAAGAGAGAGAATGCATCCGCTCGGAAAATTACACACTCTCATGGAGGAACACGTTGAGGCTTTTAACACTTACTGAATATTGCTTACTGATCTTTTTTACGGGCTTTTACCTTGCCGTAACAGGCTTTACCGCCAAAGATATCGGCTTATATATAGGCATAGCCCTTATTTACATATTTTCGCACATTTTTTCTAAACGGCTTTTAGAAAAGCGCGGAAAAGAGAACAAACAGGTTCACCTTTTCTTCAGTGTGCTAGCTATTATCGGTTCAGTGTTCATCACGGTTTTATGCATTGCATTGGTCGCTTCTTTTTCAAAATAAAAACGCCTGCTGTCCTAGGCCAGCAAGGCGTTTTTATTTTGTTTGACGCATTTCGTTAAACGGGAAAAAGACAAACTTCGATGTGCCGACAATTCGATCTTCCGCGATCAGTCCCAGCCCGTTTCGGCTGTCCATAGAATTCAACCGGTTATCTCCCATGACAAAGTATTTGCCTTTCGGAACCTTAACCGGTCCAAAGTCTCCTGTCAGACTGACACCAAGTTTTTCTGCTTCCTTCTTGTTTTTAGACAAGTAAGGCTCGGCTACTTTTTTACCGTTTATATAAAGCGTGTCATCCTTCATTTGAACGGTTTCTCCAGGCTTTCCGATCAATCTTTTTACATAATGGATTTTAGAAGTTTCACCGTTGATAATAACGATATCTCCGCGCTTCAGCTCGCCGATATAGTTGACTGTTTTATTCACAAACAGCCTTTCTCCGTCATGTAATGTGGGATACATAGATGAACCTTCAACTAAATACGGTTCAAACAAAAAGTGACGGATCAGGAGAGCCAGCAGAACAGCGATGACAATCGCTTTACCCCATTCCAGGTACGTATTGGTTTTTTTCTTCGCCGTTTTCTCAGTATTCGTATTTTTTTCCTCGGTCAAAGTGTTTCCTCCTAGACAATTGCTATGTCAGTTGTTTCTCTTCTTTTACTTTATCATAAAAAAGAATAAAATACATAACTTAACCGCGCTCCCTGCCGGCCGGATAAGAAAAAGCGTCCTTTCGAACCAAGGACGCTTTTTTTCTTATTTTTCTGTAACAGGTTTTTTGACGATACCGAGGATAATTGCCATCACGACAGCACCGATCACGATACTTAAAAGGTAAAGCATCGGATGGTTTGTAATGAAAGCTACGAATACTCCTCCATGAGGCGCCGGAAGCGTTACTCGGAAGAATTCAG
Source organism: Bacillus sp. PS95 (assembly GCF_037963565.1). Lineage (NCBI taxonomy): Bacteria > Bacillati > Bacillota > Bacilli > Caryophanales > Bacillaceae > Bacillus > Bacillus sp. PS95. Next base: position 1,511,245 of record NZ_CP150160.1, on the reverse strand, counting down.
TTAATCCGCCGGCAACAGCTGCACCGACTACAGCAGCTGGTATGACGCGAAGCGGATCAGCCGCAGCAAATGGGATCGCTCCCTCTGTTACGAAAGCAGCTCCCATGAAATAGCATGTAATACCAGCTTCACGGTCACGCTGAGTGAATTTGTTTCTGAAAATGGTTGTTGCAAGTGCGATACCAAGCGGAGGAACCATACCGCCGGCCATGATTGCTGCATGAGGCGCATAGTTGCCTGCATCGATCATGGCGATACCGAACGTAAAGGCTGCTTTATTAAGCGGGCCACCCATATCGATCGCCATCATGCCGCCCAAGATAATACCCATTAACACAAGGTTTCCAGTACCAAGGCTTTCAAGCCAGTTTGTTAAGAAATTCATAAATGCCGCTACAGGTGTATTGACGACAAATTGCATTAATACGCCAGTGATAAAAATACCGAACAGCGGGTAAATCAAAACAGGTTTTAATCCATCAAGTGACTGAGGGATAAACGTAAATACTTTTTTCAGTAAAATCACAACATAACCGGCAAGGAATCCGGCAATTAAGCCGCCTAAGAATCCAGCATTCGCTTGAGTAGCCATAAATCCGCCGACCATACCAGGCGCAAAACCAGGACGATCTGCAATACTCATCGCAATGAAACCGGCCAGAACTGCAACAATCAGTTTTAATGCATTGTCGCCGCCGATAAAGTTTAATGCTGCTGCAAACGTGTTGTAGCTAGGATCATTCGGATCAGCAGAGTGAATTCCCCAGAAGAATGAAATCGCAACGAGAATACCGCCGCCGACTACGAACGGAAGCATGTTGCTGACACCGCTCATCAGGTGCTTATAAAACGTGTTTCCGATACCGCTTCCAGACTTGCCTTTCGCTTCTTCATCATCGTTTGAAGCTGCTGAACCGCCGCCGCTGCCTTGATAAATCGGCGCATCTTGATTCATCGCTTTTTCGATAAGCTCTTGCGGACGTCTGATACCCGCCGTTACAGGAACTTGAAGTACGCGCTTGCCTTTAAAACGTTCCATTTCAACCTGCTTGTCCGCTGCGACAATGATTGCAGGTGCATCTTCGATTTCTTGGGCAGTGAGCTTGTGCTTAATGCCGCTTGACCCATTTGTTTCGACCTTAATTTCCACACCAAGCTCTTTCGCTTTTTCTTTAAGGGCATCCGCAGCCATGAATGTATGGGCAATACCTGTCGGGCATGCAGTAACCGCTAAAATTTTCCCTTTTCCGGCAGGTGCTGGTGCCGCTTCTTCTTCCTCTTCCTCTTCGTCATCATCTTTATCGTGCTGATTAATAATGTCGATGATGGCATCTTCAGACTCAGCTTCAAGGAGCTGCTTACGGATTTCTTCACGCATTAACAGCGTTGAAAGTCTTGACAATGCTTCAAGGTGAGTGTTGTTTGCGCCTTCAGTCGCCGCGATCATGAACACTAAGTGAGCCGGCTGGCCGTCTAATGATTCATAATCGACGCCGTCTTTTGAACGTCCGAACGCGATCGCCGGGTTGATAACGCTTGCCGTTTTCGCATGGGGGATAGCGATTCCTTCACCGATACCCGTGGAGCTTTGGCTTTCGCGATTTAAAATGGCTTCTTTATAGGCTTGTCGGTCATTTAACTTTCCAGCCTTATCAAGAACAGTGACCATTTCGTCAATAACATTTTCTTTTTCTTTGCTCTCAATATTAAGCTTTATCGTATGCTTCGTTAAAAGCTCAGTTATTTTCACTTGTGTTTCCTCCTCTATAGACGTGTGACCTTAACTTCAGGAAGAAGCTGCTGGACAAATTCTTCTGTTCCAAGTTCTTCAGAGAACGCGGTAGCACTGCCTGAAGTAACTCCTAAGCGGAATGCTTCTTCAAGCGGCAGCTGTTTGGAAATTCCGGCAAGGAAACCTGCAACAACGGAATCCCCTGCTCCGACTGAGTTTACCAATTTCCCCTTTGGCACGTTAGCAAAATAAACAGCTTCGTTCGTAAACAGAAGCGCTCCGTCTCCGGCCATTGATACGATTACATGTTCAGCGCCTTGTTCTACAAGCTTTTTCCCATAAGGAACGGCTTCCTCAACAGATGTAATGGCCGTGCCGAACATTTCTCCAAGCTCATGATGATTTGGCTTCATCAAAAATGGTTTCATTTCTGTTGCTTTCAAAAGAGCCTCGCCTGAGATATCCAGAACAACTCGTGCGTTCTGCTGTTTGCAGGCCTCTGCGATTTTTTCATAAGTATCGTGAGGGAGTGAAGATGGAATGCTTCCTGCAAGAACAACGATATCTCCCTCTTGCAAAGATTGGAACTGTTCTAAAAAGGCTTTGAAATCTTCATCCGAAATTGTCGGTCCCTGCCCGTTAATTTCAGTTTCATCACCAGTTTTCAGCTTTACATTGATACGGGTATCCCCTTTTACTTCAGAAAAAGCTGTTTCCAGGTTTTCTTCCCGTAAAAATGTTTTGATATATTCTCCGGTAAATCCGCCGACGAATCCGAGCGCTTTAGACGCCACATGGTGTCTTTTCAGCAGTCTCGATACGTTGATGCCTTTGCCCCCTGGATACTTGGTATCATACGAAGAACGGTTCAGGCCTCCTACAGAAAAATCTTCAACGTGAACTATATAATCGACAGATGGATTAAGTGTTACAGTGTAAATCATGGTTTCACTACCTTTACGACAGTTTTTTCTTGGTAATTATCGAATGTAAGCTCTTCAGCGTCAGTCGTAATGATTGTTGCGTCGCCTATTCCGGCGAATGCCGAAAATGAAATTTCTCCGAACTTCGAAGGGTCTGCTAAGACGTAAGCGTGTTTTGCCTGTTTGATCGCTTTCTGTTTTAAAAGGGCCTCATCAGGGTCCGGCGTTGTAAATCCAGCCTCTGTATGGACACCGTTTGTCCCCAGAAAACTCTTGTCAAATCTGTACTGGTCCATGGCAATCAATGAAGCGCCTCCAATAATCGCGCCCGTTCTGTGCTTTACGTATCCTCCAAGCAGATAAAAAGAAATTTCTTTCCTTATTAATGCATCGATATGCATTACCCCGTTTGTGACAACGACAATATCTTTGGTTTTATCCATAAAATCAATCATGTGCAATGTCGTCGTGCCTGCATCAAGGTAAATGCAATCCCCTTCTTCTAAAAGAGAAGCTGCTTTTTCAGCAATCCTCAGTTTATCGTGAAGGTTTTTGGATGATTTTTCAAGCATATCGGGTTCAAGTCTGATATCGGAAAGCTTGGCCGCTCCACCATGAACGCGCTTTAAAAAACCCCGTTCTTCAAGTGTCGATAAATCTCTTCTGATTGTTGATTCAGAAGCATTAGTCAGATTTATAAGCTCTTGAATCTTTACCACATCATGCTTTTCTATTTGATCAATAATCAATTGATGCCGTTCAGGAGTTAGCATGCTTCACCTCCTAATGAAAACGTATTCATTTTGAATACAATTTCATTGTAAACGCTATTTTCGGTTTAGGCAACTAAAATCATTCAAATTCATTCAATAACTATCAAAATCTTTCACGTTTCTCCATATTAACGTATGTCTATAGGGTTTGTAAACTGTAAATTCGACAAAAATAAGGACAATTGTACGACATTTTCTTCTTATTTTAATGAAAAAAGTCTTTTATATTCATAGTAGAAATCACTAAACATAAAAAAACCTCATGCATGTTGCATGAGGCTATTCATAACGCAGCGCTTCAATGGGATCAAGCTTTGCGGCTTTATTTGCAGGAAGCATGCCGAAAATAACACCAATGAGCATACTGAACAGCACGCCCCCGCATACAACCTGCCAGGATATGAGTGACGGCCAGCCCGCAATGGCTGAAACAAGCGCGGCCCCTCCGTATCCAATACCAATCCCGATCAGTCCGCCAATCAGCGTCAATACGACTGACTCAATTAAAAACTGAGTTAGAATCTGTCCCCTCGTCGCACCGAGGGATTTTCTGATTCCAATTTCCCGTGTCCGTTCTGTGACTGATACGAGCATGATATTCATGACACCGATTCCGCCGACCAAAAGAGAGATGCCTGCAATTGAGCCGATAATCGTCGTCATAATTGCCGTTACCTTGCCAATTCCGGCCGCAATCTCCTCCATGTTCATCACTTGATACGAATCCTCTGTGCCATGATTGTCATTTACCAGCTGTACTGCTTCTTTTCCAGCCGATTTTATGTCGTCTGCTGATTCGACCTGCAATGATACGTTACTGAAATCACTTGTGCCAAAAGAGGATTTCATCATATTAAATGGCACATACATTTCACTTAAACCGAAAGAAAGCAAGCCTGTTTCTTTTTTCAGCACGCCGATAATTTCAACGGGCTGTCCGTTTATCCAGACAACTTCACCTAAAGGGGAGGTTTTATCGAACAGTTCTTCAGCCATCTTTTGAGAGATGATTCCGGCTCTATTCCCCGCAAGAAAGTCATTGTCGGTAAATGTTCTGCCGCTTTCGATTTCTAAAGAATTGACATTCATGTATCCATCATTTATTCCGTTAACCGTAGCATCGGTTTCTTCTTCGTGATAACGCGCTTTCATACTTTCAGAAGTCGAAGCAACGACTTGTTTAATGCCTTCTATTCCTTTTAAACCTTTAATATCGTTTTCTGTAAACGTAGATTCAGCTGCGGCGTTCGGGTTGCTTGCAAGCTCCTCGTCGCTAGGCATATAGTACAGCTCCACAGTATTTCCCGGGCCGCTGATCGACTGCTTCAGCATTTGCTCGCCGCCCTGTCCTACCGCAACGACAACAATGACAGAGCCTACACCAATGATAATGCCGAGCATCGTTAAGATCGAACGCATTTTATGGGCAAGGACAGAGCTTAGAGCCATTCTGATGTTTTCTAACAGGCTCATTCTCCCACACTCCTTTGTCCGGAGCTGGCAGGAACAATGTTTCCGTCACGCACCATGACGATCCGATTCGTGCAATCTGCTACTTCAGGCTCGTGAGTAACCAGAACGATTGTCGTTCCCTCGGCATTTAATGCTGTAAACTGATCCATAATCGCCTCGCTTGTTTTCGTATCCAGGGCGCCGGTCGGTTCATCAGCTAAAATCAATTTCGGCTCATTCACGATCGCCCTCGCAATCGCCACCCGCTGCTTCTGCCCGCCCGACAGCTCGTTGGGCATGTGGAGCATTCGATCGGCTAACCCGACCTTTTCCAATGCTCTCTCAGCCCGCTCTTGACGTTCCTTTTTGCCTATCCCGGAATAAATCATCGGCAGCTCGACATTTTTTTTTGCGTTCAGCCGCGGAAGAAGCTGAAATTGCTGAAATACAAAACCGATGGACCGGTTACGGACTGCCGCCAGTTCTTTATCTTTATATGAAGAAATGTCTTCTCCGTCCAATTGATATGTACCGGAAGTCGGCCGATCAAGACAGCCGATAATATTCATGATCGTCGATTTTCCTGATCCTGACGGCCCCATAATCGAGACATATTCACCTTGATGAATGTCCAAATCAATAGAATGGAGAACATCAAACGTTTCCTTTCCGATCTGGTAGCTTTTTCGCACATTAGAAAGCTGAATCATTTAAGATTTCACTTCCATTCCGTCAGTCACCTGATCAGATGGATTCAAAATGACTTGATCATCTTGGGTAAGCCCCTCTTTAATTTCTGTCAGGTCATCTGTCACTTCGCCGATTTTGACATCAACTCGCTTTGCTTTTCCGTCTTTTACTGTATACACATAATATTGGTCATCTTCTTTTTTGACTGCCTTTGAAGGAAGCGTATTTGCTTTCCGTTTATCTGTTTCAATATTCATGATAAATTTAAAGCCTGGCTTTCCTTCTGGAAGATTTCCTTTTATTTTCACTTGAAGCGGGTATTGGACCGCCTGTTCTGTTCCTTGTGCCGCAGCGCTCTCCTGCTGATCCGGAACAAGCCCGACTGCGGAAACCGTGCCTTTCCATGTTTTACCCTGTATTACATCTGAAGTGAGTGTGACCTTCTGGCCTTTTTTGACTTTCAATGTATCGTATTCAGACAATTTCCCTGAGACGACAAGGTCTTTTGGGTTGCCGATATGTATGACAGGCTCTTGAATATCTGACTTTTTGGATGCCGCCTCTTGGTTGACAGAAATAACGGTGCCTTCAATTTCGCTTTTCACTTCAAGATCTGATACCCGGTTGGCAAGTGACTGTCGCTGAAGCTCGGTTTGTTTTAATTCGATCTCCGCTGTTTTTTTCTGCATTTGAAGCTCTGTTCGTTCAGATTCGATTTGTTTTTCTGCTTCTTTCTTTCCTACCTGTTTTTCCAGTTCTCTTTCTTTGCTGTCTAAGGCTTTTAACTTTTCTTGAATTTGGTCAATTTGAAGCCGATTGGATTCAGACGTTAACTGGTTCTGTTCTTTTTCCAGGCTCAGCTGCTCATTTGTATAGGTGACTAAAGGCGTGCCCTTTTTAACTTTATCGCCTTCCTTTACTTTAATGTCTTCTAATGTCCCTTTATCAGCTTCATAAAAGACATACTGTTCATTTGAAAATTTTAGCGTGCCAGGAACCATAACCGTTGATGAGATTTCATTTTCTTCAACGCTCCCCGCCTGTATCTCCTTGCCGGCGCTGCCGCTTGTTGGAGCGGCAGACCGGTATATATTGATTCCAACAAAAAGAGCGACTATAACTGCGATTCCAATTCCGATCCAGACTTTTTTCATGAGCTTATGCACCCGCCACAGAATTGATTAAACCTGAAAAAAGCGAAAATACAACTAAAATTCCGAATAGAATGATTGCTGAAATCCACCCGGCTTTTTTGGAGATGCCTCCCGTTTTGTGAAGTCCGATTGCTAATAATACAAAGCTCCAGATGCTGAAAATTTCAAAGGTATTTAACACGCTGGCAAGAGCCCCGTCAGATGGGATAATCCCTGCCAGTGACGTCGTGCTGTAAAGAGGATTCACGTCAGTCGTAAAAGCAACGATTCCATTAACCAATAATCCGAGACTGCTAATTAAAGAGACAAACAGACCGAGAGAAAGCATTTTTTTATATGTCGTAACTCCGCCTGATATTTTTACACAGAGCCAATAAATAAGAGGGGCAATAAATAATGCTGCGATACCGCCGATAATAGCGCCTGCCATTCCGCCAAATTTGGTTATTGTTGCGACAGTTTCCATTTGTTCAGCAGATAGCCCTTGCGTATCCTGGCTTTTCAAAAGCTCACTATAATCCGTACCGAGTGATTGCAGCACGGCACCGACGATGATAATTGCTGCAACAATCAAAAGCGGTCCCCATACAGCCGGCCTTTCTCTTATTCTTTCAAATTGAACGGACGGACTTGTGATTACTCCGAAAAGTGAAGGCTTTTCAGTCGCCGTTCCGCTGTTTTTTTCTACATTCGTTTCCATTTCAAAACCTCCTTGAGAATATCTAACAAATAGTACGGGAAGGATATCAAAAAGTTTCATGTTTTTCTAATAAATTTCCAAAAGCCTTCAATATTGAAGGCTTTTCATATTATTCTATCGCTGTGCTGTATTGCGCTTTCACAAGCCCGGCATAAATGCCTCCTTTAGCGAGCAGCTGATCATGGTTCCCTTCTTCTATTTTCCTGCCGTGATCAAGAACAATGATGCGGTCGGCGTCGCGGATCGTAGACAATCTGTGAGCGATCATCACTGCTGTACGCCCTTTCAGAAGCGTTTTTAACGCTTGCTGAATTTTTACTTCTGTCTCTGTATCAATGCTTGCCGTTGCTTCGTCAAGGATGATAATAGCCGGATCGGCGAGCAATGCTCTTGCAAATGAAATAAGCTGACGCTGACCGGCAGACAGTACGCTGCCCCTTTCCTCTACCTCTGTTGCGTATCCTTCCGCTAAATCGGAAATAAACTCATCCGCTCCGACCGCTTGGGAGGCTTTCATCACTTCTTCATCCGAAGCATTTGGCCTTCCAAAACGAATATTTTCCATGATGGTCCCAGAGAAAATAAATGTATCTTGCAGGACAATGCTGATTTGAGAGCGCAGACTGGCAAGGGAAAGATCCTTAATCGGTATACCGTCTATTTTAATGGTGCCTCCGGTCGCATCATAAAAACGGCTGATTAAATTGGCAATCGTCGTCTTCCCGCTCCCTGTATGCCCGACAAGCGCAAGCGTCGAGCCCGCCGGAATAGAGAAAGAAATGGCGTAAAGGGCTTTTCGTTTTTCATCATACGAAAATTCAACCTCTTCAAAACTGATCTCCCCATTTATCTTTTCATTATGAATGGCATTCGGCTTCTCCTTGACATTTGGCTGTTCGTCCAGAAACTCAAAAATCCGTTCTGATGATGCCATCCCCATTAACAGCTGATTATAGACCTGACCCAGTCTTGAAATAGGTTCCCAAAACATTCCCAGATAGAAAGCAAAAGAAACGAAGACGCCAATCGTAATGGTTTCATTCATGATGAGTGTGGCTCCATACCAAATCAAGACAGCCGTCCCAATCGCATTCGTCATTTCTACCAGCGGACGGAACATGGCATTTTTTCTAGTTGCTTCCCGCCATGATTCGTAGTTCTCCTGATTGACACCGTCAAAATACGCCATGTTTTCTTCTTCCTGCGTAAATGCCTGTGTGACCCGGATGCCCTGAATGCTTTCGTTTAGATGAGAGTTGAGCTTCGATTGCTTCAGCCGTACCGTTTGCCAGGATCGGCGTATTTTTTTTCTGAGACTTGTTGAAATAAAAAACATAATCGGCAATGTCACCATGATGGCTATAGTCAGCTCAGGGCTCAGCGTAAACAAAATAATAATCACGCCGGCCAGAAGCAGCAAGTCGGTCAACAAATTGATGACTCCGCTTGTAAAGAGCTCCTGAAGAGAGTTAATATCATTCATGATCCTGACTAAGATCGATCCCGCCGACCGCTGATCAAAAAATCGATGGGATAAGCGCTGCACATGGGTAAATAAATGCTGTCGCAAATCGTAAATGACATGCTGGCCAAGCTGATTCATCCACCTGATTCTTAACACATTGGCGGCGTAATTGAGGACATATAAACCGCTAATAATAAAAATGAGCTGAATCAGCAGCTCCGAGTTTCTCCCTGTAATCGCATGATCAAGAACATAAACGCCGATCAAAATGGGGATCACAAGCTTCACAGCAGTGCCAATTAATACGGTGAGAAAAGAAAGCGGCAAAATTGTTTTTCGATATGGTTTGACATAGCTCAGCAGCCGCCACATTTGAGCCCAGTTAAACGGCTTTTCAATGATTTCATCTGAAGAGTAATAGAAACGCTCTAAAATCCCCTGTTTTTTCACTTGTTTCATTTGGCCCCTCCCTATCCGACCTCATGCGGCTCATTAATCATTTTGACATCGCGGTATTGCAAATCGTAAATCTTTTTATAGTAGCCGCCTTTTTCAAGAAGCTCATGATGTGTTCCCCTTTCACGAATGCGCCCTTTATTAAAAACGAGAATTTCATCGGCGTGTTTCAGTGAAGAAATGCGGTGAGCGACGATAAAGGTTGTGCGGTTTTTCATGACTTCTTTTAAGGCAAGCTGTATGCTGTGCTCCGTTTGCATATCTACTGCACTTGTGGCATCATCCAATATTAAAATGCTCGGGTTCAAGCAGATGGCTCTCGCAATGGCAATACGCTGTTTCTGCCCGCCGGAAAGCCCCATTCCCCTCTCTCCCAGCATGGTGTCATACCCATCAGGAAGCTCCATAATAAAGTTATGAGCCTGCGCCCTTTTTGCCGCTTCGATGACGTCTTCCATTGAGGCATCCGGCCGCCCATACGAAATATTTGATCTAATCGTAGATGAAAACAGGAAGGATTCTTGAAGTACGACCCCGATATTGGAGCGAAGGGTTTTTAACGAATAATCCGTGATTGGTTTGTGATCAATGGTAATCATTCCGCCAACAGGACTGTAAAATCTGGTGAGAAGCTGTGTCACTGAGCTTTTGCCTGAACCTGTCGGGCCCAACAGTCCGATTACCTTCCCGCTGTTTGCCTCAAAGCTTACATTGCACAGCGCGTTTGTTTGTTCTTTCCCGTATGCAAGAGAAACATTTTTGAAATGGACATCTCCGGTTAATTTTTGTTTATGCAAAGCATGAGGATGATCTGTAATGTCTTCTTCTTTTTCCAGAATGTCGAGCAGGCGTTCCCCTGACGCTTTTGCTTGAGAGAACATATTGATGACAAAACCTAAGTTCATAATGGGCCACATCATATAATTGACAAGGCTGAAGAAAGCAACAAGCTCGCCGGGATTGAGCTGATTTTGCATAACCAAGTAACCGCCGTATGAGAGGAGAGCTACAATACAAATGTTACCAATGAACTCCATTAAAGGGAAATACGCAGACCAGATGGATGATGTTTGTAAATACTGCGCCCTGTATTCTGCATTGGCTTTATTGAAAGTGCTGATCTGAAAATCTTCCCTTGAAAGAGATTTAACCGTATTAATGCCGCTGATATTTTCTTGGACTTTTGTATTGAGTTTCGCAAACGATTGGCGGATGCCTCTGAAGGCGGGATGGACTCTTTTGTCAAACCGGTATACCGCAACCGCGAGAAATGGCAGAACAGCTATTGTCACAAGCGTGAGAGGAACAGAATAGTAAAACATAACCGACAGGCTGATGGCTACCAGCAGGCCGAAGCGAATGAGCTCAGCGAGACCGTATGATAAGAAAAAACGAAGCCCTTCAACATCAGCAGTCAGCCTGGACATCAAATCTCCTGTTTTCGCGTTATCATAGTAAGAAAAAGAAAGCCGCTGCAGTTTTTCATACAGACCATTTCTCAGCCGATAAACGGATTTGATCCCGAACATATCACCTAAATACTGATGAAAAAAGGTAGCCATTCCTTTCAAAACCATTACCGCAATAAATCCTAAGCTGACCCACGCCGCAAGCTGATACTGCCGTCCCAGCACGATCTCATCAATTGTAATTTGCAGGATAATCGGATAAACGACAGTAATTGCAGTCATCAAAAGCATGGCTAGAAGCGACCACATAAACACTTTTCTGTACGGCCAATAATACATTTTTAATCTTTTAAATGTCTCCATATCCAGCACCTTTCCAACATTTATCATCTTCACTATATCGATACCCGAAATAAATTTCTATTATTTTTCAAAATTTCAGTCTAATTATGGAGTGAGTCTCTTACTTTATAGGGAGTAACATATGTAGAATAAACGCTTACAGAAAATCATTGTATGCTGGGGATACTCGGGGATATGCCAATGAAATACAGAAAAACCGGACGGCTGAAATGCCGTCCGGTTTTCATCCCCCGCTGACCGGCGGTATGATGGCTACCGTGTCACCTGAAGATACAGAGGTATTTTCTTTTACATAGCTTTCGTTAACGGCAATCATAGCCGTATCAATAGATTCAAGACCGTATTGTTCTTTTAGACTCGCTTTTATTTCATCTGTGGTTGCTTGTTCCATATCTATTTCTATTGCTAGTGTACCGGCCTGTTCAGCAAGCCCTGCAAATAAAAGAATTTTAATCATGCTGCTCTCCCTCGCTTAGGTCTGGTTTTCCGTTCGGATAAGCTGTCGTTTCTAGCTGGTCGCCGATCCATTGCTCACCGTCTTCCCAAATTTCTTTTTTCCAAATCGGCACAATCTGTTTAATTCGTTCAATCGCATACTCATTGGCTTCATATGCGGCTTTTCGATGGGGAGAAGATACAGCAATCACCACCGCTGCTTCACCGATATCGAGCACACCTATACGGTGCGTGATCGCAGCTGAGGCACCTTCCCATTTTTCTTCGATTTCAGCGCCGATTTGAGCAAGCATTTGCACGGCCATCGGTTCATATGCCTCATATTCAAGCCGAACCGTTCTTTTTCCGTTTGTCCATTCCCGAACCGTACCAATAAATGTCGTAATGGCTCCTGCTTCCCGTTTCTCCACTTTTTTGATGATGTCTTCAGTATTAATGGGTGTTTTCGTAATCTCAAACCGTTCCATTATGCAGACTCCCCCTTCAGCTGTGAAAGCACAAAATCCACGGCAACCGGATCATCCGCATGAAAAACGGGTAATCCCTGATGCTCTGTCATATGCTCTTTTTTTCTATAGATGATGGCGATTATATTTACTGCTTGCAGCGCTTCCAGATCTTCCTTTTCACTTAGGATAACCACTTTAGGATAAGGGGCTTTTTTAAAGCCTTCAATCAGAAGACAGTCTGTTTCGAGAAATTGGTATAACTCGATTAGCCGTGCCAAATCCCAATTGCGGCGGGCAGTCAGCTGTAACACACCAGCACCTTCTACCGCTGTTACACCAGCACCTGCCGCCTTGTAACGGTCCGTGTCTTTTCCTTCCGTGAGCGTTTGCGGTTCACCGCCGTGACCATGATGCTTCAGGCAGCCCAAATGGACTCCCTGTTCAGAGGCTTTTTCAAGAATGCGCTCAATAAACGTTGTTTTCCCGCTGTTTTGAAATCCTACAACTTGGACGATCGGGAAAGGACGGACCAAGGCCATTCACTTCCATTCTCTTCTCTGATGAGCAGTACTTGAACCGTTCTGCCAGATTCGTAGCCTCGCGTGCCGCCCGGCAGGATAATAAATGCATTGGCATCTGCAAGTGATGTGACAGAGCTCGACTTATCTAAGCCAACGGGTGTCGCCAACAGCTTCCCTTCCTGATGGTGCACGAGCGCACGAACAAATCGGGTAAATGGGTTCGGCTTCGGAAAATCCTTGGTCAAAACTGCTTCCGCACAAATTGAATGCGGTGTTTCATTGAGCAGCCATGTCTGGATTATCGGTTTGACAAACAGTTCAAAACCGACATAGCATGCCGACGGATTACCTGAAAGGCCAAACAGCAGCATATCGTTTGCATGCGCCACCGTTGTCACGCTGCCCGGGCGCATGGCAACTTTATTAAACAGCACGTCCGCTCCGAGTTTTTCATAGATCGCAGGCAAAAAGTCAAAGTCACCGACTGACACACCGCCAGTTGTGATCAGGAAATCCACTTTTTTCATCGCTTCTTTAACTGCAGCAAAGCTTTTATCCAGTTCATCAGAGATTTTCCCTAAATAAAGCGGTGTTGCGCCTGCTTCTATCGCTTGCGCATATACCATACTCGCATTGCTGTTGCGGATTTTTCCCGGTTCCAGCGGATCACTGACATTCAGCAATTCGGTACCGGTTGCGATAATCCCGACTACAGGCTTTCTCACGACAGGCACAGATGCGTATCCGAATGTTGCCAAAAGAGCCGTCACTCCTGGTGTCACCCGGGTGCCCTTTGTCAGTAAAACACTCCCTTTTTGAGCGTCCTCACCTGTTTTTGAAATATTATCCCCCGTCTGAAAGCGGCGTTTTAAAGACATAAATGACTTCCCATTCTCCTCAAAGGTTTGAGTCAATTCAATCATGACGACTGCATCTGCCCCTTCAGGGATTTGCGCGCCAGTCATAATCCGCACGGCCTGAAACGGGCCAAGTTCTTTTTCAGATACTGCTCCTGCTCCAATATGGTCAATAACTTCAAACCGAACTGGGTTTTCACGTGAAGCTTCTGCCGTATCGCACGCTCTGACAGCAAAACCATCGTATGGCGAACGGTCAAACGCAGGGACGTGGTGATCCGCAGTTATATCTTCGGCTAAAAACCGATGAAGGCTGTCTTCAAGCGCCACCCATTCTGTTTCACCTTGTTTTTGAAAATGGCAGACACGCCGAACTGCCTCGTCTACCGGTATCGGTGTTCTTTTCTCCAGCATTCTGACCCCTCCTGTTGTTACAGTCCAATCACTCTTGCCAACACGGAGTTGGCTTCTTTCACATCATTTGTTCCATGCACCAGTGCCCGTCCGTCATTGAAAATGACAATTCTGAAATCCTCGTAAAAAATATGCAGCAAAAACGCATTAGCCTCGACCTTGCCGATTGTTTTCAGCCGCTTAATGAGCTCCTGTTTCGGGATTCTTTTTAATGATTCTGACCTTACCTGCACTGTATCACGGCCGCATAGTACAGCAGCTTTTGGTGTGTTCCAATCCTGAAGATAAGGATATACCGCATTTGCTCCGCAAGATGGGCATTCCTCATGGCGTACATGATTAACGTTAATCTTCATATGCGAATTGTTCCAGACATCAAATGTCACAAAACCCCGCTGTATTGCTTCTATTTGGCCGGTTAACAGCTTAAATGCCTCAGCCTGCTGATATGCTGAAACGATATGCACAGCAGGCGGAATAATACCGGCAGTATCACACGTCGCCCCGCCAACAGGAATTTGCTCAAACAAACAAGACAGACAAGGGGTTTCTCCGGGAATGACAGTCATGAACATTCCCTGGCTGCTTACACAGGCGCCATAGACCCAAGGTGTCTTTGTTTTCTGGGCAAGATCGTTTATCAGCATGCGGGTTTCAAAATTATCTGTCGCGTCAATCACGACATCTGCTTTTTCAATCAGCGGCTCAAGCGTTTCGGCTGTTCCTTCGGTAACATACGCCTCAATATGTATCTCGCTGTTAATCGCTGATAGATGCTCTTTGGCAGCCATGGCTTTCGGCATGCGGAGTTTGGCATCGCTTTCTGTATAAAGCTGCTGCCTTTGAAGATTGCTCCACTCCACATAGTCACGGTCAATAATGGTAATCGTACCGACTCCCGCTCTCGAAAGCCCTTCAGCTCCTGCAGTGCCGAGCGCTCCCGCTCCGACAATCAGCACATGGCTGTCTGCCAGTCTTTTCTGGCCCTCTTCCCCAATTTGCTTAAATCTGATTTGCCGTGAATAACGTTCCTCCATCAAACCTGTTCTCCTTATCTTTTATGTCATCTTATCATGTTATTGCCCCGTCAGTCCCGCTTGAGGGAGTTCGATTTTTCTTCCAAACAGCTAAAATCATCACGTGTATTAATGTTGATAAACTCTGCCGGGTTTGCTCCGATATTTTCAGCCTGTACGTAACAAACCGAAATTCTGCCTAATAAATCTGATATTCTCAACCTCTTCTCAGAAAGCTGATCGTATAGAACTGGCATGATACGTTTGTGGTAAATCGCAATCAATGGCTGCACTTGTCCGTCTGAAATTGGGACTACCGCGTCCGCACCGGCAATCATCAGACGTTTGAGCTCCAGCATCGTCCTTCTTTGTATCAGCGGTGTGTCACAGGAAAGAACAGTATAAAGATCACCGTCTGTCTTTTTAAAAGCGGTATATATACCAGCCAATGGCCCCATGCCTTGAAATGGCTCAGCATCTTGATACACTTCATTTTCACCGTTTTCTTGAAATCTATCAATAAATTCGGGACGGCTGATGATAACCGTTTGTTCTCCAAGTGCCTCTTTAGCGCATTCGTAAAGCATCCTGCCCTTCCATTTGACAAACGCCTTCGGTTCTCCAAAGCGACGTGAGGCTCCCCCTGCCAGCAGTACGTTTACATGCTTCATATCATCTCACCTCTAGTTTCGTTAAAAGCATAGCAAAAGCAAAGGCTCAACGCTACTGCTTGTCTGTTTATTAAAGAGGAATAGCTGTTCAGTATTTGCATATTGTAGTGTTAACATCATGAGGGAGATGGTTCGAATGAAAAGATCAGGTCCTTTTTTCCACGACGTGTCTCAGGAGAACCTTTATTTAAAATCCGAGCTTTCAAGGTGCCATAAGCTGATTGCTGAACTTGAAGCAAGCTACTTTCATCAGAAAAATAACAAACTGCTCAAAGAAAATACCGATATGAAAGAAAAACTCCAGCAGCTGTCTGCCGAATTAACACATATGTCAACAAAAGAAAAACATGCCTCCCACACCAGCCAAACCCTGCACCAAATAAGAGCTGAACTGCTTGATAAAATCGTTGTTTTGCAGGAGCTTCTATCTGCTGAAACCTATAAACGCAGAGCCGAAATCGAAGAAAAACATAAACTTCATATTGCTAAAGTCAAAATCGAAGAAGAAAATAAAAATCTTCATAAACGGATCAGCGAACTTCAAGCCTCGATTGAGCAGGAACAAAATGCACTGCTTCAGGCAAAACAGCAAGCCGAATTGATAAAAGCCGAAAATGGGCGTCTAAAAGAGCAAATGGTAGAAAAAGAATATCAGCTAAAACATATTAAAATAGAAGTTGATCATATGAAAGATCGAATCATAGAAACGAAAGAAAGACTGCTAGACATAGAAAAAACGAAAGAAAAATTATTTCACGAAACTATTATATCGTATAAACGGCAGCTTGATGAAAGCGATGCCTGGATTGCTTCTCATTTTGCCGATATTGATGGCGGCACGAAACAAAAAGAAAAAACGGAAGAAGAAGCTCCAGCGGCCTACGCGCAGCCATACCATGTAGAGACTATCCTTGAAGATGTCACCAAACAGATACATGTGCTTCAAAAACAGCTTGCCCGCGCCCAATCATCAGACCAGGCCAAGAGCCATACAATCGAAGAGCTGAAAAACAGAGCCGCTGAAGAAAAGCCTTATCAAAAGTGGGTGTATAAGCTTAATCTTGAAAAAGAAAACAAACCTTCACAGAAAAAACCTCAATAAAAAAACTGCTTGAGCGATGCCAAGCAGTTTTTCTTTATATTTATTCATTAGCTGATTCAGCAGATTCGATTTCACCCTCTAAAATGTACTGCCCGCGATATGGTTTTTTCACTTCCGGGTACATTTTAATTAAGCTTTGCATAAACGTTGTCATATTAGGGATTTCAAGACCGCTTTCTTTTTCAATCTCTTTTTGAAGCTCCGAGCTCTTAATCGCCGCGTTGTGGCGTTTTAATGTTTTAATAGCAGCTTCACGCAGCTTAGCTGCTTTTGATCCCGGTCTTGCCGTTCCTCTTCTTCTTCGTGTTGTTCCGTCTGGTATACCGGCAGGAAGAGAGGAAATAGATTGAAGCTGAGGCTGAACAGACTGCTGCTGTGATTGCGGCTGATAGCTTCTGATTTCCTGAGCCGCAAGCTCAGCGAGAACCGGCAGAGAGTCAGGTTTTTTTTCAGAACGGAAATCCTTTTTGATTTCGGAAGGGCTTCCATTTCTGTCCAGCTCTCTTAATTTTGCGTATATTTTATCACGTTCAATTTGATATTCACGAATGACTTTCACTTCAGCTTCATTTAATTGTTCTAACCGCAAGCGCAAAGCTTCTCTTTCATTAAACATTCCTCAATGTACCCCCTATCAAAATTAACATCTTTAATTAAGATATTAGATTACAAAAGTAATTTTATCAACTATTATTTTAGCATTTTACTATTATATTTACTCTATGAAAAATTCCTTATTTTCTGAAAAAATTTTATTTTTCAAAAGAGTCCTTTATTCTCAAGGGGTCAAGGGTCTTTCTAGTTTATTTGGTATAATGTTGAAAATATATATTTTACTTACTTCTTTAAAGAAATTTAGTGTAATATCTACAATTTTCGAGTTATGAGATATGAGATTTATCTAAAATTGAGGAAAAACATCAAAAATTAGCTGTGTTTTTTAGCGTATCAATCAATCAAATCATCAATTCATATACCCAAATTTGGAAAAATAAGCTTCTTACTCTTCTTCCATTGCTTTTTGCACAAATAAAAAACCTGATGTGATCAGGTTTTTAGGAAATACTATTTAGTCAGATGCCTATTCCGTTTCAGCCAGAACGCGGTTCACACGTTTTTCAAGCATTTTCATACCGCTCCCGCCGGCTTGGAAGTGACGGAGCTGTCCTGTTTTATCAAACACATAATATGCAGGTACATATTCATTTTCAAATACATCGGTTAAAGCATGGTCACTGTCAACAAAAATCGGCTGAGTGATATCGTGTTCAGCGGCTGTTTCTTTAATTTTACCAAGGTCAAGATCATCTTCGGAACGGGGCATATGCACAGCTACAACATTCAGTTGATCTTTATATTTATCACGAAATTCATTCACTTGCGGCATCGCTTCTTTACACAAGTGACAGCTGATGGACCAGAAATGAATAAGCGTCGGCTTTTCCCCGATCAATTGCTCTCTCGTCACTTCACCATTTAACCAAGCTTTTTCTCCCGTCAATTCAGGCATTGGCTGACGTAATTTCATTGCATTTCCCTCCTATTAAACAGAAAAGCCTAACAAATATGCTAAACCTTTTTCGTTCTTAGAAAGATTTACAGTGTTTTTTGGCCTGGTTTCCAGTTAGCCGGACAGAGTCCGCCAGTCTGCAGCGCCTGAAGAACACGAAGCGTTTCATCCACATCACGCCCAATGTTGTTATGGAAAACAGTTTGGTATTGGAGCTCCCCTTCAGGATTAATAATAAACAATCCGCGCAAAGCCACACCTTCTTCTTCGATTAAAACGCCATATTCCCGGGATACCTCATGGTTTGTATCAGCAGCAAGCGGGTATTTCAGCTGGCCAAGACCGTTTTCTTTGCGGTCTGTATTGATCCAAGCTAAATGAGTATGGATGGTATCAGTTGAAACCCCGATGACTTCTGCATCAAGATCTTCGAACTCGTCATAGCGGTCAGACATTGCTGTAATTTCTGTCGGACAAACAAAAGTAAAGTCCATTGGATAGAAGAATAGCACTGTCCATTTGTCGTTTTTCATGTTTTCCTCAAGACTTACTTTGCCGAATTCTTTGCTTGCAAGGACTGCTTCCATTTCAAAACGAGGAGCTTGTTTACCTACCATACGTTCTGCCATATGTATCCCTCCAATTTATTGTTTGGCTTAAAGGTCAAAATCGCATGAAAATAAAGGGTGATTAACCATTTTTAGTTATATTGCAATGCTATTATATAAAAGCAGATTCCCTGAGTCAATTTTTAACAAATCATGTATGTCTTTGGCTTCGACATTTTTGAATAAAACGTTTAACATGGTCATGTACAGGGTAACTAGTCTCAATGTGCAGCAATCAATTAGAAAAGGAGCTCAACATGGACTTTATTAAACAATATGATTGGGCGGGACTGATTACAAATGCCGGTGTTCTGCTCATTAAACTCGCCATTATGATATTGCTCTATTTTATCGTTCGATCATTAGGCATGAAAATCATTAAACATCTGTTTGCAAAATTCGAGGAGCAGAATAGCTTGTCTATCGGACGTGCACATACGCTCCGAAGCCTGACTCTTAACATATTTGCTTATACATTGATTTTCATATTTTTCGTCATGGTTCTAGATTTGTTTCATTATGATCCAAGCGCTCTTTTAGCGGGGGCAGGAATCGTCGGCCTGGCTGTCGGATTTGGCGCCCAAGGGCTTGTCAGTGATATCGTGACAGGTTTTTTTATTTTGCTTGAGAAACAATTGGATGTCGGAGATTATATTACCGTTTCCACCTTTGACGGAATTGTCGAGCAGGTTGGCTTAAGGACAACTCAAATCCGCAGCTTTGACGGAACACTGCATTACATCCCCAACAGAAACATCACAAACGTGAGCAATCATTCTCGTGGTACCATGCAGGCTCTTGTTGACATTAAAGTGCCGGCTGAAAGAAATATTGATGAAATGATTCATATTTTACAGCAGGTTTGTGATGAGACGGCAGCGGCTCTTCCACAAATAAAAGAAGGCCCAAATGTCATCGGGATTCAAGAACTGGGGACTTCTGAAATTGTAATCAGGGTCATTGCCAAAACAGAAAATATGGAACAGTGGCGAGTCGAACGAGTGTTGAGAAAAGAAATAAAGAACGCGTTCGACCGCGCTTTCCCTAAAGAAACAGAATAAATAAAAGAACCGAAGCTTTTTGCTTCGGTTTTTATATTACTGAATTCTGCTTTCAACTTCGCTGCAAATTTCTTCAGCCGTCATCCCGGAAGCTGTAATGACAGGTGCTTGTGTTACCGTATCGGCTATCCCTTGCACATTATTATCAAGACCTGTTACGACACAGCAGTCACAGCCTTGAGCATCAGCAGGGCTTTTCATCATTACAACGTCATATCCTTTTTCTTTTAAAGCAGCTTCTACATCTGATAATGATTGTTCAATTCCAATTTTTTTAGCCATTTTTGAACACCTCCGTTTACTAGAGTGCTCATTTTATGGAATTTTATTCTTTCATTTGTACTTAATTGGCATAAACAGAAAAATAACCTGTCATGACATGAACCGCTGTTTCTATCGCATTTTCATCGGGATTCAGCTTAGCATGATGAAGCCCATGTTCAGAATCAGCGCCGAGCCAGAACATGAAGCCGGGATATTTTTTCAGCATGTAGCCAAAATCCTCTCCAGTCATTGCTTCTTTTGCTTCAATTACTGTCGCCAGTTGATGTTCAGCAACAAAAGACATAAATTCTTCTGTTAATCCGCTCGTATTGTAAACTTGGTGATATACAGACGGATATGTCACTTTTCCTTTGCAGCGGAATCCGATTTCGATTCCTTTCACTACATCTTCAATCCGTTCCTTTACTTGTTTCATCGATTCTTCAGAAAGCGTGCGGATCGTGCCTTCCAGGTGGGCCGTTTCCGCAATGATATTTTGTGCCGAGCCTCCGGTAATGGTACCAACTGTAATAACAGCACTGTCTAGCGGATCTGTGTTTCTGGAGATAATCGTTTGCAGCTGAGTGACAAGTGTACTTGCCGCTACAACCATATCCTCAGCCAAATGCGGATATGCCGCATGTCCCCCTTTGCCTTCCAGATCGATGACTAGCTCTGATGTATTCGCAAATAGAAGGCCGCTTTTTGTCGCAATGGTGCCTACCGGAAGCTCTGGAGCAATATGAAGCGCAGTGATGAAATCAGGCTGCCACTTTTTTAATACATCGCTCTCAAGCATTGGTTCCGCACCGCCAGGCCCTTCCTCTGCCGGCTGAAACAGAAAAAGCAAATCATGTTTGACTGGGTGGTGAACAAAATGATCAATAATGCCGAGTGCAATCGTCATATGCAAATCGTGACCGCAGGCGTGCATGTTGCCGTGATGCTCTGATGCGAATGGAAGACCAGTTTGCTCTTCTATAGAAAGCGCATCGATATCCGCTCTGTACGCCAGCATTTTTTCCGGCGCCGTCCCGTTCACTTTTACAAAAAGCCCTGTTCGCCATTTCTCAATTTCAATTCTGTCTTGCGGATATTGTTCCAAGACATTTAATAAATACTGCTGGGTTTTGAACTCCTGAAATCCAAGCTCCGGTATACGATGCAGATCTCTGCGAATTGCGATGAGCTCCTCTTTCTTCATTTCTATTCCTCCTGCCTATACGAATAAGGCGTGGATATATTATCCACGCCTTTTTTATCAAACTTTTCCTTACAGCTGGCGTAATTCCTGCTTGATTTCAGTTTTGCCTTTTGTTTTTTCATCAATGTCTTTGATTTTTTTAGCTGGTGTGCCTGCAACGACAGTGTATGGCTCAACGTCGTTTACCACGATCGCTCCCGCAGCAACAACAGCTCCTTTACCTACTGTTACACCTTCAAGCACAACAGCATTTGCGCCGATTACGACGTCGTCTTCAATCACAACCGGTTTAGCGGATGGCGGCTCAATAACGCCCGCAAGTACAGAACCCGCGCCGATATGGCAGTTTTTTCCAACAGTAGCTCGTCCGCCAAGCACAACGTTCATATCAATCATTGTGCCTTCGCCGATGACTGAACCGATATTAATAGAAGCACCCATCATGATGACTGCGTTATCACCGATTTCAACTTGGTCGCGGATGATCGCGCCCGGCTCGATACGCGCTTTGATGTTTTTAAGATCAAGCATTGGGATCGCAGAATTGCGGCGGTCATTTTCAACCACATAGTCTTCGATTTTGCTTTGGTTTTCTTCGATTGCTGTTTGGATTTCGCTCCACTCACCGAAAACGACACCAGTGTTTCCGTTGATAAAAGCTTTCGCAGATTCGCCGAAATTGATTCCTTCCAGCTCACCTTTCACGTAAACCTTTACGGGTGTTGATTTTGTACTATTTTGAATAAATGAAATAATTTCATTTGCGTCCATCATTTTCATATGTATAGTCCTCCTCCTGATTTTCTACCTCATTACTGTATCAAAGGAAAGATACAAAGACAAGAAAAAAAGGAACAGCCGTTTTAGCAGTTCCCAGTGAGTGATCAGACAGCGCACCCGCTTTTCTTTGCGAATTGTCTCCCAAAGTTTATTAATTCTTCCTCTTCTTCACCTTCTGGATTATTTTCGATTTTTACCGAAGGCAGCACAATGTCTCCACCGCGTTCTTTTATTTTTGCCTCTAGCGTATCAACCGCTCCGCAGAAAAATTCATATGCTGTATCACCGGAACCGAATACAGCGCATGTTTTGCCGGAAAAATCAATCTCATCCATGTCTTCAACAAGATCTAAAAATTCATCAGGCAGATCTCCGTCTCCCCACGTATAGGTTCCCATTATGACATGGTCATAATCGGTAAACAGCTGGGCATCATCAATATCCATTGCTTCGAAACGGTCTACTTCTGCTTCCGCCTCCTGTAGCCCCTTTTCAATCAAATCTGCCATAGCTTCAGTGTTGCCTGACATTGTTGCATAAACGAGCAAAATCTTCGCCAATTCCTTGTTCCTCCTCTAATGAATCATTGCTGAAACTTCGTACGGCTGGACAAATTTACATTCATACAAGCCTGCGCAAAAGAAATTCTCTTTCTGATTGGCCACTCTCCATCCATGCCCCTTAATGGTATCGAACCATTTTAACGACCGGGCTTCGAGATCAACCTGGTAAATTCTAGAAAAACCATTTTCATCTTGTGTTGTAGTGACATATATAATGCCATCATCCTCTGAAAGATCAAGAAATGATTCTTCATTTCTGATCATACTGGATTGTATGGTGAATTCTTCACCATTCAAAAGATTCCTTACAGTGACAGCACCGTGCTTTCCTTTCACAGAACCCATCGCCGCCACCAGCCAATTTTCATTGAACACGAGCATGGATGCCGTCATCCGGTTTTTTTCTTTTTTGACAACTTGGACAGTGTCACGCTTAATGTCGTAAGCCCAAATGCCGCCAAAATATTCGTGTATTTGCGTGCCGATAAAAAGATTGCCCCCGTGAAGGCATAACGACCGGATAACAGGGGGATTATGAAATTCGGCAAAAGGTTTGGCTACGCGCCATGAGACACCAAAATCATCCGATACATAAATACAATGCTTACCGTGGGCGCAGACAAACCCGTTGTTTCTGCCGATAATCGCCCACACTGTTGCATTTGTCGGAAAGCTCGACATCGTCCAGGTTTTCCCTTCATCAGCCGAACGAATGACTGTTCCCTTTTCACCAACGCCAAATAAGTAAGGCCCTATGTAGCTGATACAGTGTATCTTACTTTTCAAACGAAAAAGCTTTCTCCAGCCCTGCTCCAAAGAGTAATGAAAAATGCCTTCTCTTTGTACCGCCACAAAATATCCAGAAAACGCCGATGCCGTAACAGCGGTTGCCCCTTTATGAAACATGGATTTTTTCCTTGTTCATATAATCTGCCCATGCAAGAAAACCTCTCGCAAACGCTCGGCAGCTTTCCACATCTTCATCTGTTTCAGGCGCTAATTCAATTTTTAGTGTTTCCTGGTAAACAGCAGCTCCCGCCTCTTGCAGCATGACATTGAACAAATTCACCGCTTCGCAAAACTTTGGATAAGAATAATCGCCAGACCCGAAGCAGGCTGTTTTTAAACCATTAAGCTGAATCTGTTTGACCTCTTCGAAAAAATCCTCCGCTTCGTAGGGCAAATCGCCGTCCCCCCATGTATAGGTGCCAATCAGTACATAATCATAGGAGGTTAAACAAGACGCATCCATATCATCTATCTCGACACAATCGATATCCAACTCATATTCCTGAAGCGTATCTTTTATTATGAAGGCAATGTCTTCTGTATTTCCTGACATGCTGGCATATGTAATCAAGGCTTTAGCCATGTTATCACCCCATTAATTGATAATGATTTTCAATATCATATGTATCACTTTAAATGATAATGATTTTCATTGTCAACAGATAAATAAAAAAAAGACAGCACCTCGCTGTCTTTAAAATGGATTTTCCTGATCCAGCATATCCTTTATCACTTGTACAAAAGCTTGAACTTGTTTCAGTTCAAAGGCAGGCTCATAGCCTAATAACCATGTATCCCGACCGATCGGATGCCCTTTCATGTCTAAAAGAGGCATTTTATTCACTTTATCTTCATTTTGAAGGGTAACAGACGGCAAAATGGCATACCCGATTCCGTGCAGCGCCATCTGTTTGCACGTTTCAATCTGATCAACCAATATCGTCTGTTTCGGCGACGTTTTAAATTTTTGATGCCACCAGTGCTGAATTTCCTGAAAATAAGTGCTGTCACTTTTAAACTGGATAAACGGCCGTTCTGTATGGGCAATATCTTCAATGCAGGAAATTTCAGTATCCACTAAATACAGATGATCTGTCATTAAGTAATCTTTGCGCCCCTTCCACTCAGGGTTGCCTCTTATAATGCCGATATGAACCTGATCCTCATACAAGCTTTTCAGCATTTCGCTGCTCCACCCGGTTATGAGCGAGATCTTTGCATTCGGATACTTTTCCACATACGTCTTCAGGACTTTAGGGAGCCAATGCTGACCGATTATGGAGGCGACGGCAAGCTTCAATGTGCCGTGAATTTCACCTTCAAGCTCGTCAATATTTTCTCTTATTCTTTCCTGCTCTAATGTCACATCATTCGCAAACTGAATGATTTTCTCACCGGCGGGCGTTACCGTTAATCCTTTTTGGGATCTTAAAAAGATTTTTGTTCCCCACGCCTTTTCAATGGTTTGTAAGCGCTGAGATAAAGCCGGCTGAGATACAAAAAGCCGTTCTGCCGCCTTTCTCATATTTAATTCCTCAGCTAAAACTACGAGCATATGAAGCTCTTGAAGCTGCATGTCGTCCTCCTTTTTGTTATCAATAAGTTTTTCTTATCTCCCATTCTAATAAAATCTTAGTTTCTTATTCAAGCCCTATTCTCGTTTAAATTATGTATACGCTTTCTTTTTTCGCTCTGGCTATATAATAAAAATAGGCCGTACAGCCTACTTATTCAACGAGCGTATATGCTTATTCAATTCCTTTAAAACGACTCTTCTCGTAAAAATCCCTTCAAATACCTGCTCGTCATTTTCAACACAGACAAATCCGTTATTAATGACCATGCCGAATCCCTTCATAATCGGATCATTGATATGAAGGCGCGGAATGTCGGTCAGCATGACTTCCTCAACAGTGATTTGGTCAAGCTTTTCAAACTCAATTCGCTCAAGTCCAAAAATACTGTTCATGATCATATTTGTCCCGATTAAGCCATGTAAACGGTAAGAAGGATCCAGAACCGGGATGGCTGTGTATCCGGTTTTTGTCAATACTAATAATGCATGCTCAAGGTTATTTCCGACTTGCACGTGCGCTACTTTATCCGCCTCAATCATAAATTGTCCGACTGTTGCCTCAAGAAGTTGATCTGATTGTAAGCTTATCATGTTTTCGACCCCTTTTCATTTTCATCATCAATACATTCCCTATATTGCAATAATATAAACTTTATCAGTATTTGTCGAAAAGTTTCCTTTCAATAAAAAAGATACTCTTTGTGGAGTATCAATTATAGGGTGTCCCATTAATTTTCAAATCGAAATCGGTCGTATAGCGTTACAAGTTTTTTGTAGGTGGTTCCGTCAACGTTTTTGGTCCCTGTCTCTATATCGTTGATCTCACTGCTTAATAGCTCGATGGCATACTCATGGTTGATCAGGATATTCAGCAGAAGTTTTTGTTCTTCTTCTGTAAATCGTTCACCGATAAGACTCATTCGCAATCAGGCCCCCTGTTTTATACTGAATACCTCTGAAAGCAAGACAACTTACTTTCAGCTCTACCGCTAGAATAAGTAATCAGATAACAAACGTCAACCGCATAATTCGACATTTACCTTGGCTTTTTCAGCCAAATTATTTTGTGAAACGATTTGCATAGCTGAAGGCAGTGTATGAATCCGGCTTTATTTTGGCCTCAATCCCCATGGAGGTAATACGTCCAGTCATTTCTTGGATCAGATCTTTTGTAAGCCCTTTTTTCCCAATATCCAAGTGAACTTCAAAGGTAAGATCCGCCCCCTCACCGGTAAAGGGCAGGAGCAGATCGGTAATATCCATTAAGTGTCCATCAAGAATATGAGCGGCCGTTTCTTGGCTGTACGCCGTTTCTAACGAAATCTTCTCCCGAAGGCTATGTATGGGTCTGTCGACTGTATGATTTTTCAAGCAGCCCCAAGCTCCCTTGCCTGTACGATGCAAATGCAATGCGGTAATAAACTTTGTGTAATCGCGGTAAACCTGTGAATCGGTTCCGATCGATAACACATAAGAAGAACGGGGGTCCTTTTGAACAAAGGCTTTAAGCCGTTCCATCACATCTTGAAAGGTCATCTGTGCTTCTGAAAGATTATAAAACAGAAAAGAATCAGCCATCACGACACTCCTTTTCAAGGATTTACAACCATGAAACAAGTATGTTCCTTACCGTTTATTTCGATTACTTTTGCAAAGGCGGAAGCTTGTTCCCCCCTATTTCAGGAATCTTACTGAAGAAGTTCAAAGATTTCGATGGAAACCATGTCGATATTATCAAACGGATATGTGTTAGGTTTTTCACCTTTTTGGAAAACCGTCAGTTCAAACGTTTGATTTTTTTCGAAATATTTAACACTGCATATTTTCTCACCATTCACTTCGAAATAGCGCTGCATTGGCTCGTTAGCCGCTTCCGCTGTTTCTTGCAGACTTTGCAGCCGTGTGATGATACCCATTAATTGTGACATTCTAAAAAAAGACTCCTTTCAAAAAGCAACTTCAAATCAACAAGTATTTATTATAATACAAGTTCTATTGAGCATCATACCATAAAGTCGGACAGGATGGCATTTTCACTGCTGAATTTAAGCAAAGAAAAAAAGTGAAAAAAACGATTTTTCTTTAGTTTGAGGCTTTTTTTGAATGTCATGCACACAATTATAATTTTTTTCGAATCTTTGGCAGCATTAAGAATGCCTTTTTGCAACTTTGTCAAAACCTTCTTTTGAATTTTATGGTGAAGTCCCGCGTGGCCATAATCAATGGGAGTCATGCTGGATAGAGGTAAACAACGGAACTGAACACCCGTGCAGCAGTGTCAGGGGTGTTCGGCACTCAATGTTTCTCCCCGTGTTAAACGTTTACCACTAGTTAGGTTTATTGTTTCATTGGATTGTCCTATGCTTTGACAAATAAAAAACTTGGCGGGGGTAGCGCCAAGTTTTTTCGGATCTTGATCTGATAGAGGGGTTGGGGAACAGAGAGTAGCTTCTCTCTATAATTAAATGATAATGATTCTCAGTATCAATGTCAATCGTTTTTTTGATATTTTTTTCAATTCATAAAAAAAAACGGCCTTTCAGCCGTTAAATCAGTCCGTCCTGCTCATATAAATAAGAATAAGGCAAGTCTATAAATAAATACATCTGATCATCCATCGGATATGAAAACGTTCTGATCATTTCACCTGTTTCCAAATCACTGTACAGATCACTGAAAAAACCTTTTCTGAGATTTCTCATTCTCATAATGTTCTCCAGAAAATAAGGGCGCCAGCTCCAGTTCTTTTCCGCATATTCCGGCTGATAAATCCATTCTCCATCTTGCTTAAACACATTTCCCGTCAGCTGATCGCCTTCTTCATCACACATGTAAATCCTGAAGCTGCAATCTGTCAGCTCTTCCGCCAGCTTTTTAATAAAGTCATCATCAGAAGACAGATTGTTTTTTCTCAAAGAGGTCACAGCCTGATGCACTCGTTTGTAAAACTGTTCAGAGTGCTCATAGACGGTCTCCAGTTTCTTTTTCTCATGTGTGATAAATTGGTGAAATTCAGTTTTAAGTCTTTGTTTCAATACATCTCTCTCTAGAAACGTTTCAGATGGAGACACTAAGTAATAGCCCTGAAAATAGCGGCCTCCGTTTCTCCAGGCGTACTGAAGCTGGAAGTTCGCCTCAATGTCTTCATACAATAGCGCCGCACCGATTTTTCTTGCTAATAAAGATATGCTGTACAGCACATGCTCATATGACGGTGACGGCTGTGACACTTTCAGCGCCTGCAAATCGATTTTTAACAGATCTGGTGAGAGCAGCGCGATTCTGTCCAAGTTGCTGCTTTCTTTTCCGATGTTGTCAACTGCGATTTTAATTCCGTATGTACGATAGTATGCAAGCATATGGTAGAGCTGCTCAATATCCCCTTCAAAATTGTGCTCTGTAATTTCAAGAACAAAACGGTGGAGTTCGATTCCCTTCGCTTCATATTCTTTCAGAAGCTCCAGAAAGCTTTCACCATGATCCAGCATCAGCAGATTGGCATCCTGATTCATAAAAATCAGCAGATCAGAATCCGCCTCTAAAAAGCGGTCAAGAGCCTGGCGGATAATTCTGTTATCAACCTCTAATTTATATTCTTCGGGTATCCCCGCATCTAAAAAGAAGGGCCCGAGACTTTGGATTTCTGAATCTGCCAAAATTCGTCCAAGCACCTCATATCCGACAACCTTCTGCTCCTCGGCACTAAAAATCGCCTGGTAATATGGAAGGACATCATCAATGTTCGTTAAAATATCAAGTGGATCCAACATGTTATCACCTGCTTCTCTATCTTTGTCTGATTATACCACATTGAATCCAAAGATTAATATTCTTTAAAACGGATAAGGATTCAGCCATTGCCCCCCGTCCATTGTAATACAATCCCCGTTTATATAGGATGCTTCATCAGAAAGCAAAAACGCTGCCAAAGCGGCGATTTCCTCCGGTGTGCCCAATCGGCCGAGCGGCACACTGTTCATCGTGCGGGCCATCGCTTTTTCCGATTCAAATAGCTTCTCCGCACCGCCTGTTCGTTCAATCGGTCCGGGGGCTATCGCGTTTGTACGAATTCCGTATTTGCTCCCCCATTCAACGGCCAGCGTTCTTGTCAATGACAATACCCCCGCTTTGGCTGCAGCGGAATGAACGACCCCCGCTCCCGCTCCCCAAGCGTACGTGGCTGCCATATTTAAAATGACACCCTGCTGCTTCTGGTCAATCCAATGCCTTGCCGCTGCTTGGCTGCAAAAAAATGTGCCGTTTAAAACAATCTCAATAACGGCTTTCCATCCATTGGGCGTCAGCTTTTCTGCCGGACAAATAAAGTTTCCGGCCGCGTTGTTAATCAGCGCGTCAAGCCGGCCAAAGGCTTTTACCGCTTCTTTAATCATGTCTGAAGCGGCGGAATCGGAACGGACATCCATTTGAAAACAAGCGACCTGTCCCTCAAAGGTCTGAATTTCTTTTTTTGTTTCCTCAAGTGCCTCATGGTTCCTCCCTGTCACCATAACGTGCCACCCTAATTCAGCCTGTTTTTTTGCCATCGCTTTTCCCATGCCGCTTGACCCGCCGGTAATAATTACCGCCTTTTTTTCCATGTTTATCCCTCCAATTGTGAATGAGTATTCATTCAACAATATTCTATCATTATATCCCTGCCTATGTCAGCACATGCTCATATGAGATTTTTATCAGATACAGATGATATAATAGAAAAACTCTATTAAAGGTTGGTTTGAAATGAAAAAGATGTCCAGAAGACAATTTCTAAAAGGAATGTTCAGCGCTCTTGCTGCCGGGGCTTTAACGGCCGGCGGGGGATATGGCTATGCCAGGTATCTCGAGCCGCATATGATCGAGACAACCGAACACACAATAAAAAGCTCTCTCATCCCGCACGGATTTGACGGTTTTAAAATCGTGCAGTTCAGCGATGCACACTTGAGTGATTACTTTACTCTCGAAGATTTAAAAACTGTCATTCTTACCATTAATGAATCTAAACCTGATCTCATTGTTTTTACAGGTGATATTATTGATAATCCTGATACGTACCAGCACCACCAGGCAGTCATTCCATTATTGAGAAAGCTTAATGCTCCCTTCGGCAAGCTTTGTATTTACGGCAATCATGATCACGGAGGCTATGGAACTGCCGTTTACAAAAGCCTGATGACGGCCGGAGGTTTCACGGTATATCGCAATGGCTATCAAACATTGTCACTCGCAGATGGCAGCAAAATCGAGATTGCTTCGCTTGATGACTTAATGCTGGGAAACCCAGATTATGAAGGCACCCTTTCAAGGCTGAGCGACAGACTTTTTTCCATTCTTCTCGTCCATGAACCTGATGCAGCCTTGAAAACAACAGATTATCCCGTGAACCTTCAGCTTTCCGGCCATACACACGGCGGCCAGATTCAGCTGCCTTTTTACGGACCGATTATTACGCCTCCATATGGAAAAGTCTACACAGAGGGAATGTATCAAACGGGCAGCACTCATATTTATGTAAACCGAGGCCTCGGGATGACCAGGCTGCCTTTGCGGTTTCTGGCCAAGCCTGAAATCACTGTCTTCACCTTAAAAAGCACAAATTAATGTAGCAGGATGGGCTCCTCATCAATACTTATAAGTAAAAAAGGAGGATGAGGAAACTGCTTACGTACCAGGTGAAGCAAGGTGATACACTGAACAGCATCGCGGCTGATTTCAGAATCAGCACGGCTGCATTACTCCAGGCTAATCCGTCACTGCAGGCAGGGCTCACCGCGGGACAGTCCATAGTCATCCCCGGACTGCCGGACCCTTATACAATTCCGTATCATATCGCAGTCTCAATCGGAGCGAAGACCCTTACGCTGTTCCTAAATAATCGGGTAATGAAAACCTATCCCATCGCCGTTGGTAAAATACTAACGCAAACGCCTACTGGCGAGTTTTACATTATTAACCGCCAGCGCAATCCCGGCGGCCCATTTGGCGCTTATTGGCTGAGCCTTTCAAAGCAGCACTACGGAATACATGGGACGAATAATCCCGCTTCGATTGGTAAGGCTGTTTCTAAAGGCTGCATTCGCATGCATAACAAAGACGTGATCGAACTTGCTTCAATTGTGCCAAACGGAACAAGAGTCACGATTAACCGGTAATGTTTTCTTATTTGTTTCAAAAACAGGCGGTTTATAATATGATAAAGTGGGACCTTTAGGGTAAGGAGCGTTTTTATGGATATATTTAAAAATCGTAATTTTGTTCGTCTATTTTTCGCAGCACTCGCTTCTCAAATGGGCACGACAGTAGGCAACATGGCCTTTGCTTTTTTTTTGCTGGACCGATTCAGCAGCCAGCCTTCATATACGACCTTGGCGGAGCTGATGTATTCTCTTCCGACCATATTTGTATTTCTGATCGTGGGAGTCGTCGCGGACCGGTTTGACAGAAAAAAGGTGGCAGAAAATTGTGATTGGATCAGAGCAGGCCTGACTGTCGTGCTTTTTTTCACTTTATTTACCGGCAATATTCCTCTTGTTTTTTGCATCTTATTTATCAGAAGCGCTGTAACAAAGTTTTTCTTTCCGGCAGAAAACAGTTTGGTACAAGCCATTCTGCCGAAGGAGCATTATGCGAAAGCCGCAGGGCTTAATCAGATGCTTTTTAGCATTTTTATGGTGTTTGGAGTCGGTATAGGCGCGTTTATGTACAACACAATCGGTATTGAAGGCGCCATTATTCTTGATTTTGTCAGCTTTATCATTTCCGGGCTGCTGATCCGCAGCTGCCGGATTCCAAAAGAAGCCCGACAGCCAAACGGTGCATTCAGCTGGAGAAAGACTTCTGTTAAGGATTCAATAAATGACTTTAGAGAAGGCATCCTCTATATTTTAAAAAACAAATTGCTGGCATCTCTTATTTTCGGCTTCTTCATTTTTGGATTTGTCAACGGAGGATTCGCCGTATTGCCGATGTTTACAATGAAATATGGATTGGCTCCTGACCGTTATGAGTGGCATACGTCTGTATTTACGATCGCACTCGGGTTTGGGCTGCTGGCAGGCAGCGTAATCGGCACGATCATCTCTAAAAAAGTGAAGCCGCACTTTTTAATGTCGATACCGATTTTCATTGCAGGTTTGCTGATCTTCGTCCTCGGCTACACCAATATTTTATGGGTGTATTACGCGGCAGCTTTTGCACTGGGAATGTGTATCGGACCGATCAACATTGCAATCGGAGGGTGGATGCCAAAAATTGTTCATCCCAAACTGATGGGACGTGTAAGCGGCATGCAGGACCCTTTTATGATGTTTGCACAGTCTTTGACACTTGGCTTAGTCGCGCTGTTATTCCCTAAGTTTGTTTCAAACATTGATTATCTTTATTACGGTATGGGTGTTATTATCCTGCTCGTTTTTATTTTTTATTTTATTGCACTGCCAAAATACAGTGCTCAGGCTGTGGAAGTGAATGTTCAGGAAGCATTTCAAGAACAGCCGAAAAAGAAGGCAAGATCTGTATAATGCAGGTTAAAAATGCGCTTTTTTTCTTAGAAAAAAGCGCATTTTTACATTCAATATTTGCATTTCAACTTTAAAAAAGTATAATCTAAACATATAGAAATTGATAAGAGCAAAGGAGAGAAATAATGGACGACCATGCATATACGAAAGATCTGCAGCCAACCGTAGAAAATCTTTCAAAAGCAGTTTACACTGTGAACCGCCATGCAAAAACCGCCCCCAACCCTAAATACCTATATCTGCTGAAAAAACGGGCTTTGCAAAAGCTTGTCAAAGAAGGTAAAGGAAAGAAAATAGGGCTTCATTTTTCAAAAAATCCAAGGTTCAGCCAACAGCAATCGGACGTGCTTATCTCAATCGGAGACTACTATTTTCACATGCCTCCAACTAAAGAAGACTTCGAACATCTTCCGCATTTAGGTACACTTAATCAATCGTACCGAAATCCTAAAGCTCAAATGTCTTTAACAAAAGCGAAACACCTATTGCAAGAATATGTCGGCATGAAAGAAAAGCCGCTAGTGCCAAATCGCCAGCAGCCAGCTTACCATAAACCGGTCTTTAAAAAACTTGGCGAGAGTTACTTTTAAAATAAAAACAGCCGTGCCTCTTTCTGGCAACGGCTGTTTTTATTTATTCAATAACATACGTATCCACTTTTTTAATCAAATCACTGATCTCAGGCTTGCTGATTTGCTCATCTGCGCCTACAACTTCGCCGCGGTGACGCAGATCATCCGTAATTAACGATGAGAAAATCATAACCGGCACATCTGAGCTTTTTGGATTTTCCTTCAGCAGCTTTGTGAGCCTGTGTCCGTCCATTTTTGGCATTTCAATATCAGTGATGATCATATCAATCTGTTCTGATAAATCAGTTTCGTTTTCAGCAAGGTTCATTATG
Source organism: Bacillus sp. PS95 (assembly GCF_037963565.1). Taxonomy (NCBI): domain Bacteria; kingdom Bacillati; phylum Bacillota; class Bacilli; order Caryophanales; family Bacillaceae; genus Bacillus; species Bacillus sp. PS95. Next base: position 1,477,863 of record NZ_CP150160.1, on the reverse strand, counting down.
TATTCATATGCCTCTTTTCCATTTTCAAACGAAGCGATATTGTTGTACCCTGCTTCTTTTAATTCATCCTGCAAGAGGCGCATCAAAAGCGGTGAGTCCTCTACAATGATAAGCTTTTTATCAGTTCTTCTTTCATCGAAGCCCTCGGTATGCATATTATACGTGTCAACACCTGAATCTGATTCAATGTCATAAATAATTTTTTCATAGTCAGGCAAAAAGATCATCAGGTCTTCGAGCTTAATAATCCCGGTAAGGTGCCGCTCCATTCCTTGATTTAACGATGTCGGCTTTTCAATCGCTTCCCAGGATACTCTGTGAATTTGAGAAACAGAGCCGACATGAAAAACAATTTTCCGTTTATTAAATTCAGTCACGATATATTTCTCATCTTTTGATCCTTCAGGCTCTACTCCAAAAAATGAGAAGAGACTGATCACAGGGAGGATTTCTCCTCTGAGTTTAATCATTCCTTCTACATGCTGATGGGAGTGAGGCACTGATGTCACCTCGACAGGCTGAATAATTTCTCTTACCTTCATGACGTTAATTCCGAAAGCATTTTCACCCACGCCAAACTTCACAATTTCTAATTCATTTGTACCAGAATCCAATAAAATTTCGTATTGTTGTAACGACAATTCAATCCCTCGCTATTCGCATTCAGTATTGTACTGTATATATCGGCGTAATTTGTAAAAAGTGAATGGCAGCTCTTCAAAATCGAATTCCGAAGGCAACAAGCCGCGTTCCTCAAAAAAGAAACTTTTTTCCTAATAACCATTGACTTTCCAACTAACAGTGATAAAATAGTCAAGGATTTTTCCAAAGAAGGGTGTAAATAATGGGTACCTTAGTAATATTTAAAGAAAACGAAATGACTGTTTTAGAGGATATCAGTGAAGAAACTTACCTGAATATGAAGAAAGAATCAGCTGACCTTCAAGAAGAGCATCCTCCGTATCTGATTTGGCACGAAGACCTTCATTTTGATTATGGCTATTAATGAAATTGGCACATATAAACAATAATAGAACATGATACAATAAAGACAATCAAATCGCTGGTTGTCTTCTTTTTTTCTGAAAAGAAAGGTATGTTTAGAAAAAAGGCGCATACAATCGAAATATATCAGTTAAAAAGGTGACAAATGATCAGCTAGTGGTAAAATAGGATAAACTCATTATATTTGTTAAGGTGATGAATTATGGAACATTTGCTGAATCCGAAAGCAAGAGAGATCGAAATTTCAGGAATACGCAAATTCTCGAATCTTGTAGCCCAACACGAAGACGTCATTTCACTTACAATCGGCCAGCCTGATTTTTTCACACCGCATCATGTGAAAGCTGCCGCAAAAAAAGCCATTGATGAAAACGTGACGTCATATACTCCGAATGCCGGCTACCTGGAGCTGAGACAAGCTGTGCAGCTTTATATGAAGAAAAAAGCGGATTTCAACTATGATGCTGAATCTGAAATTATCATCACAACCGGCGCAAGCCAAGCCATTGATGCTGCATTCCGGACGATTTTATCTCCCGGTGATGAAGTCATTATGCCAGGGCCTATTTATCCGGGCTATGAACCTATTATCAATTTGTGCGGGGCCAAGCCTGTCATTGTTGATACTACGTCACACGGCTTTAAGCTTACCGCCCGGCTGATTGAAGATGCTCTGACACCCAACACCAAGTGTGTCGTGCTTCCTTATCCGTCAAACCCTACCGGCGTGACTTTATCTGAAGAAGAACTGAAAAGCATCGCAGCCCTTTTAAAAGGCAGAAATGTCTTCGTATTGTCCGATGAAATATACAGTGAATTAACATATGACAGACCGCATTACTCCATCGCAAACCATTTGCGGGATCAAACAATTGTCATTAACGGCTTGTCAAAATCACACAGCATGACCGGTTGGAGAATTGGATTTTTATTTGCACCGAAAGACATTGCAAAGCACATTTTAAAGGTTCATCAATACAATGTGTCGTGCGCCTCATCCATTTCTCAAAAAGCCGCGCTTGAAGCTGTCACAAACGGCTTTGACGATGCATTGATTATGAGAGAACAATACAAAAAACGTCTGGACTATGTTTATGACCGTCTTGTTTCCATGGGACTTGACGTAGTTAAACCGTCCGGTGCGTTTTATATCTTCCCTTCTATTAAATCATTTGGAATGACTTCATTTGATTTTAGTATGGCTCTTTTGGAAGACGCTGGCGTGGCACTCGTGCCGGGCAGCTCGTTCTCAACATATGGTGAAGGATATGTAAGGCTGTCTTTTGCATGCTCAATGGACACGCTGAGAGAAGGCTTAGACCGTTTAGAATTATTTGTATTAAAAAAACGTGAAGCAATGCAGACGATAAACAACGGCGTTTAAGCCGTTGTTTTTATTTTTTTGGAAATGAAATTTTAAACGCTGTGCCTTTTTCAGGATGGCTGTCCACATGTATAACTCCCTGATGGTTTTCAATGATATTAAATGTCACCATTAATCCAAGCCCCGTACCTTTTTCTTTTGTTGTTAAAAATGGCTCTCCAATCCGGTTTAGTACCTTTTCAGGTATACCTTCCCCTTCGTCTTTGACAGTAACATGAACAGAATGCTCATCTTCGGTTATGATAATGTCTACTGTTCCCCCATCAGGCATTGATTCAACTGCATTTTTGATTAAATTAATGAATACCTGCTTTAATTGGTTTTGATCCCCGTTTATATAAATGCTGTCTTTTTCATAACTTGTTCTGATAAAAATGCCATTTAAATTCGCCTGCGTTTCTAACAGGGCTGAAACCTCACCAATTAATTTTTTCAAGTTCAAATATTCTTTGACAGCATTTTGCTGAGGTTTCGCCAGCATGAGCAGTTCACTGAGTATTAATTCGATACGGCTGAGTTCAGAAAACACAATATCAAAGTAATGTTCGTTGCCTTCCATTGTCGGTTTCATCAGCTGTAAAAATCCTTTGATTGCTGTAAGCGGGTTCCGGATCTCATGGGCGATTCCCGCCGCGAGCTGCCCTGCGATTGATAATTTTTCCGATTTCAGCATCAATTCTTCTGTTTGTTTTCTCTCTGAGATGTCCCGAAGAATGACCTGGACGGCCGCTTCACCAAAAAAGGTCGTCGGAATGCAGACCATCTCCGTATAGATGACCCTGTTCTGAAAGGTGAACCAGGATTGCTTGACAATTTCAGATTCTGATTTTTGCTCGGCAATGTTTTGGATTCTCTCTTTTACATCCTCGTGATCGCAAGGATGCAGCTGATCGTATATGTTTTTGCCAATTAAATCCTCATATGTAGCCGCTTCAAACAGGGAAATTCCAGACTCATTCATAAATACCCATTTTCCATTGTGAATCACCGCAATGGTATCAATGGAATTTTGAATCAGCAGCTGATATCGTTCACGGCTTTTTTGCAGGATGGTTTGGAATTTCTTCCTTGAAGAGATATCGATCAGCAGCAGCAGCTCAGCCTGCTGGTTTTTGTAGACGGTCGGGGATGCTTTCACTTCTAAATGAACAGGTGTGCCATCAAGCCTTTTCCACGTCTGTTCAATCATTCCGACTTCCATTCCTTTTTGCATTCGTATAATCCTGTTTTTCACGATATCATGATATTCTTCTTCAATAAATTCATAGGACCATTTTCCAATAATAGCATCCTTGCTTTTGGCTCCCAGCATTGAAAGCATCGCGCTGTTTACATAGACGATCTTGCCTTTGACACTGATGCATAGCGGACTCGGGAGATTTTCAACCAACCGTTCATAATCATCCGTTATATATGTAGTCGATTCCGGGCTTGCAGGTTCGATTTCATGTTTTTCGCAGTTTAGGGATTGATGGCCTGTTTCTTCTTCAAGAACCTTCATTTTCAAAATGATTTCCCGTTCTGTCCGCTCAGCTCTTGTCGTAACAATTTCTACCGCAGCCTCCACCCACACAATCGTATGATCTTTTTTAATAAAACGAAAGGTGCACGGCATCAGATGATGTTCATTATAAAAATAGCTTTCAACCAAAAATTGGTCTTCCTCATGCAGAAACGTTTTGAGGAATGATCCGATCATCTCTCCTTGGAGATAGCCCAAATGCAGTTTGGAGTTGGCAGATATATAAATGATGCGTCCATTAGAGGCCAAGACTGCATGAATATCGGTTTTTGTTTGAAGTGGTTTAACATGCTGCGTATCCTGTTCCACAGAATCCCTCCTTTGCATGATCATCGTGTTTCGACATATACAGATTGACTTTTACCTAGTATGATTCGCTAGAAAATGAGTATTCTCCTTCTATTCTTATGGTGAACGTCAATTTTTGAATAAAAGAAAGGGCACACAATCTTTTAGTTGTGCACCCTGTTTTTTATTTTTTACTGTGTTTTTTTTCGAGCTCTGCGTAGGCGTGGATAGCTCTTTTGGCAATGAGTTTGTTGATCGGGTCGTGGTCGTTCGCTACAGAAGGAACAACAACACTGAAAGCCACTTTTGGATTTTTTGACGGATAATAGCCGACAAATGTTAGATTGTACGTGCTTTTTCCCCACCAATTACGATTTGTTCCGTAATAAAATGTTTGAGCAGTTCCTGTTTTTCCGGAAACATCCTCTGCAAATGTATTTCTAGCTGTTCCCGAAGTGGTAACTAGCTTCATTCCAGTCTTCACCTGCTGAATGTCACTTTCTGAGTTGTTAATTTTGTTGAGAATGTTTGGCTTTCTTTGTTCAATGGTCTTCCCAAGGCCTTCTTTTTTGCTGGGCTCATGAACACTTGTAACAATTCTTGGCTGAATGCGGTACCCCCCATTGGCAATTGATGAGATGTACTGAGCCATTTGAAGCGGTGTATATGTATCGTATTGTCCAATGGCCAAGTCTAAAATTAACCCCCCTACCGCATCAGGTGTAGTTTGCATACCGGCTGATTCCTGCGGCAGATCGATACCTGTCTTTACTCCCAGGCCAAATTGGCTGTAGTAATTTCTCATTTTGTTTAAATCCTTCTGGTCAGCAGGAAGAGGTCCATGCGGCTTGTATGTGACACCGGCAATGTGCATGGCGACATTAAACATGTATACGTTTGAGCTTTTTTGCAATGCCGTTAATTCATTAATAGTTCCCATATTCATATAGGACTTCTTAGGCTTATTACCGTTTCCTGCAAAATACAGTGGCATGTCAACAAAATATTTATAATGCGGGATCCCGTCCTGATAGCCGGCTAGCACGGTGGCCCCCTTTACTGCTGATCCCATTTCATATTGGGTGGTAAATGCCCCTATCGCATAATCTTCAATTTTGTTGGTTTTTAAATCTATCTTTTTCCCTGCCATTGATAAAATATCGCCGTTATTCGGGTCCATCATTACGGCAAAGGCTCTGTCAAGCATGTAATTTCCGCGTGCACGGCTGTTTCTTACTTCTTCTTCAATGATCTTTTCTACCTTTGCCTGAAGCTCCATGTCAAAAGAAAGCTGAAGATCGTATCCCCTGCTGCCCTTATCAATGGTTTTTTGGCTGACGACATTTCCTTTATTATCTTCTACGTATTCCACTTTTTCTTTATGCGAATTTAAATATTCTTCATATTGATACTCTAAATAACTTTTTCCCACCCTGTCATTATTCGCATAGCCTCTAGTTAAGTAGAAATCTTTCCGGTCGCTCAGCAGGCCCTGATCAGGTGTCGTGACGCCCCCGAAAACAGAATAAAGGGTTTTGTCATAAGGATATTTTCGTGTCCAATCGTTTACGATATCGATTCCCGGAAGTTCTTCTAAATGCTCAGAAACAATGGAAATTTCATCATATGTTAAGTCATTTTTTGGTCTTTGCGAGGAGTTTTTCTTCTCATCAAGCAGCGCTCCGTTTTTTCCATTGCTATTGCTCTTATTCGGATTCATTGCCTTTACGATTTGAGGTTCGTAAGCATTTCCGCTTGAAAACCTTGTATATATCGCAGCAGTTTCCATTTCTTCGTCATCTTGCTGAATAGCCTTTAATTCTTGATCCGGAACACGCTCTATTTGAAGCTTGTAAGCCTGGTCTCCTTTCAGATTGCTTTCTGATTCCTTAAGTAGAGCGGCGGCTTTTTTCGGATGAGCTGCGATCCAGTAATCACGAAGATCCCTTTCCTTCAAAAATTCGGTATCAATATGAATGAAAGAAGCAAGCCGCTTCGCTGTTTTGATTTTATCTTCTGTTTTTGTGCTAGATGTTGATACATACACAATTTCTGGAACGCTCTGGTTGTCGACAGCAACTTTCTGGTTTCTGTCGTACATCTTCCCGCGAGGCGCAGGATAGTAAGCTGTTTTTGCATTTGATTTCTCAGCGTCTTCTTCATGCTGTTCGCCTTCAACAATTTGAACAACCCCGAGCTTAAAAATTAATGCAGTGAATAGAACAAAGACAGCTAGGAAAAAAAGGTTCATTCTGATTGCTCTGTTTCCTTTGCTCTTTTTCTTTGGTTCACGTCCTATTTCAGTCACTTCTGGTTACCCCTCTCAAATCATTCAATATATTTACATATACTGAGATTAATTGTAACACCTTTGTAATAGTTGTTACAGCGAAAAGGAGTAAAAAAAGCTGTCAATATAAAAACACATTAAAATATAACTAACGGTTCAAAAAAAAGGAAGCTATGTAACGGTACGATAAAATCATATATACCGCTGATTCCCTTATTCTTAGTGATTCAACGGATTTACTTTACGAAAATGACAATCTCTATTTGTCAAAGGAAAGTGCTGGAATCTTTATGACAAAAAAGCTATGTTATGATTTTTCTGTAGAAACAAACAACTCTAGGAGGTTACGAACTAATGAAGAAAGCATTTATTTTATCTGCTGCCGCTGCGGTTGGATTATTCACATTCGGGGGCGTACAGCAAGCATCAGCGAAAGAACTCTCCTGCCAGCCTGTGGTTACAGTAAAAACGGGGAACACAGTACAAAACATGTCACTTAACGATGCAGTGAAAAAGCTGCATATTAACACAAATATCAAAACGTTAAACGCTGCAAACGAAAAAGAGATGAAGCAGCTTCTTCAAAAACATGCGAAGCAATCTAACGTGAAAGTTCAGGATGTTCAAAAGACAGAAACGGCAAAACCTGCACAAAAGACTACTGAAAAAGCAGCTGCTGATCAAAACACTGCTTCTAAAGCACCTGCAACTGCTGAAAAAACAAACACAACAACATCTGCACCTTCATCTGTAAGTGCATATGAGAAAAAAGTTGTTGAACTTACAAATGCAGAAAGACAAAAACAAGGATTAAAGCCGCTTCAAATTGATGAAACGTTAAGCAAATCCGCACGCGCAAAATCTCAGGATATGAAAGACAAAAACTACTTTGATCACCAAAGCCCAACATACGGCTCACCGTTTGATATGATGAAATCTTTCGGAATCAGCTACAAAACAGCAGGTGAAAACATTGCGAAGGGCCAAAAGACACCAGAAGAAGTAGTAAAAGCTTGGATGAACAGTGAAGGACACAGAAAAAACATTCTAAACCCTAACTTTACTCACATCGGTGTTGGCTACGTTGAGTCTGGAAGCATCTGGACACAACAATTCATCGGAAAATAATAAAAAAAGATTGCCTGTTTCATACAGGCAATCTTTTTTTATTTCACCCAAAGCTTATAGATACTCTGTGTTCCGCTGTTTTCTTCACCTTGAGCAGCTAGCTTGTCATATAAGGATTTTGCGAGCGACAAGCCTGGCATTTCTTCCCCCATTAATTCTGCTTCCTCTAGTGCGATTCCCATATCCTTAATAAAATGCTTCACATAAAATCCCGGTTCAAAGTTGCCTTGCAGCATACGGGGAGCAAGATTTGACAATGACCAGCTTCCGGCTGCGCCCGTTGTGATGCTTTTCAGAACATTTTCCGGCTCTAGGCCTGATTTTTGGGCATAAGCCATCGCTTCAGCAACACCGATCATACCGGCTGCAATTGCAATCTGATTGCACATCTTGGTATGCTGTCCGCTTCCAGCCGGTCCTTGATACTGAATATTCTCTCCCATTAAAGAGAAAATCGGCATGCAGGCTTCAAAAGCTTCTTTTTCTCCACCGACCATAATCGCGAGTGTTCCGTTTTGTGCACCGATGTCTCCACCGGAAACAGGAGCGTCTAAAGCGAACAATGCTTTTTCTTTGGCCGCTTCAGCAATCTTCTTCGCAAGCGAAGGCTTAGATGTCGTCATATCAATAAGATATGCGCCTTCTTTTGCGTTTTCAATAATTCCATTGCTTTCAAAATACACTTCCTCAACATCACTGGGATAGCCGACCATTGTGATGATAACATCCGCTTCTTTCGAAAGATCTTTGACCGTATCTTTCCAGATCGCGCCTTTTTGAAGTATGCTTTCTGCTTTTTCTTTTGTCCGGGTGTACACCAATACAGGATGGCCGTCATTGAGAATATGTGATGCCATGCTTTTTCCCATTACTCCAAGACCGATAAAACCAATTGTTTTTTTCAAGGTCATTCCTCCCAGATGTTTCGTTTAGATTTTAGTTAAAATTTATCATTTTTCCTTCATTTTCTAGACTACCATATCTATTCATCTTATAAAATAAAAAATCCCCAAAACAAATGATGTTTGGGGATGTAATTGGATTACAATGTGAATTTTGCAATTGTGTTCATAAGCTCTTGGCTTGCATGTTTTAGTGTTTCCGTTGAGTGTTTGACTTTCTCAAGGGTGACAAGCTGTTCATCGGTTGATGCGTTCACTTCCTCTGCTGCGGCAGCTGATTCCTGTGATATGGCTGAAATGCTTTGAATAGCTTCAGATATCGCAAGCTGTTCTTCACTCATTCTTTGAATTTCCGCGTAAATGTGATCAATACCTTGTACCAGTGACTGCATTTCTGCAGTTATCGTATTTAATACCTCTCCAGTTTCGTGAATTGCACTGTTTTGTTCATCATTCATTCTGCTTGCCTCAACCATCGCGTGAGAGGCCTCTTTTGTCTCAAGCTGGATAAGCTTCACAGTCTCGCTGATATGCTTTGTAGAAAGGGCTGATTGCTCAGCTAACTTCCGCACTTCATCGGCTACGACGGCAAAACCGCGCCCGCTTTCTCCGGCTCTGGCTGCCTCAATACTGGCATTTAAGGCAAGCAAGTTGGTTTGATCAGATATGTTTGAAATCGCTGTAACGACTTCTTCAATATTCTTAGTTTGATTTTCCAAATCCAGCAGCATCGTTTCAACCTTTTTCGTTTCCATATTGGCTTCGTTTGATTTCATCAGCAGCTGGCCGAGCGCATCAAGTCCTTTATAGCTTGCATCCTCGGACGATTTTGAGCGTTCTTTAATTCCGCCTGCCTCCTCAGCGATTTGCCTGATTTTCGTTGACAGGCTTTCCGATTTTTCATTAATGGTTTCAACTTCAGAAGCCTGTTCCGATGCCCCTGCGGCTACTTCTTCAATCGCTTTTGCAATTTGTCCGCTTGTTTCATTAGTTTCGGCAGCGACAGCCGTTAGTTGTTCAGAGGTGTCAGATACTTTCCCTGAAGAGAGTATCACTTGCTCAACCATTTCCTTCATATTTTCAACCATCAGATTGAAATCTCTTGTTAAAATACCGACTTCATCCTTAGATTTTGATTCCGCGCGCACTGTTAAATCGCCTGCGGAAACAGCTTTCGTTTTTACGATCAGCTGCTGTATCGGACCGGTTATCGTTTTGGCCAGGAAGTAGCTGAGAATAATTGTTATGATAAGCGCAATCAATGATATCCAAAGATTTGCCCGATTCATTTTATCTGAAATCCACATTAATTGATCGGTATCAAACTGCGTTCCGACCTTCCAGCCCGTTTCGCCAATCGTTTGGTACACAACCATTTTCCCATTCACATCTTGTATCCCTTGTTTCTCGGATGCGATGGTTTGCAGTGTTTGATCCTTTGATATATTTTTTCCTTGATTTGACGGATGGGCTAAAAGATTGCCGCTCGCATCAGCTAAAAAGGCAAATCCTTTGTAAGGCACCTTTTGTTTATTGACCATACTCTGGATAGCAGAGAGTTTCAAGTCATAGCTGGCAACCCCTATCACTTTTTGCCCGTCTAAGATCGCTTTCGATGCAGTAACAATCATGTCTCCTGTCACGACATCTTTATAAGGTTCCGTCCAAACAACTTGATCCGGGGTTTCAGCTGCACGCTTATACCATGGTCTTGATGTTGGATCGTAATCCTCAGCGAAATCCGCTTTTGGATATGTAAACATTTCTTTTTTTGCGGTGCCTATGTAAGCCATCGCAACATAATCATCGTTATCTTTGATTTGCTTAATGTCATCGTGAAACAGCCGAGAAGCTTCTTTACTTGGTTTCGTTACAAATGTATGCGTTAATTCCCCATTAGCCAATCTTGATAACGAAATGGCATAACTCTTTAATTGCAATTCAATATTTTGTTCAAGTGACTGCGTCACGTTTTGAGTTGTATTTTTCCCATCCTCTGTAATCATCGGTTTTAGCGTCAAATAAGAAGACAGCATTAAAAGAACAACTGTGATGATTAACATAATCGAAACAAAAACAGCAATCTTCATGTGAAGTTTTTTAAACAAACCAATCCCCTCCTAATTTCTATATCGGCCCTTTCGTTTGAAAAATGAATAATCAAAAAATAAATTATAAGAAAATCGGAATATATTTACTGAAAATTCAATCTTCTTTATAATGAAACAACATAAGGAGAGTGATGATCATACTAAAACAAATGTATGTGCATGACGGCAGAAAATTTGAGGCTCTGACTATTAGAAACTACACTGCGACTGACATCGAGAGGCTGATTTCTCTTCAAGAAGAATGTTTCCCTCCTCCGTTTCCCCAGGAATTGCTGTGGTCAGAGGACCAGCTTGCCAGCCATATCAAAACCTTTCCAGAAGGCGCTTTATGCGCGCTCATCAATGGCAGAATTATCGGTTCCATGACTGCTCTTATTGTACAATTTGAGCCTGATTCTCCTGATCATACATGGGCACAAGCAACTGACAACGGATCGATTAAAAATCATGAACCTCTTGGAAATACTTTATATGTAGTGGATATTTCTGTTTCTCCTCATTATCGAAAGCTTGGAATCGGAAAATGGCTGATGAATACGATGTATGAGCTGACTGTTGATAAGAGACTGGAGCGCCTTCTCGGCGGCTGCCGCATTCCTTTATATCATAAATACGCACACGAGATCAGCGCTGTTCAGTACGTTGAAGATGTGATGGAAGGCAGGAAAAACGACCCTGTGCTGTCCTTTCTCCTCCGTTGCGGGCGTTCACCTATTCGTGTAGTCAGCAATTATTTGGAGGATAAAGAATCATTGAATTACGGCGTTTTGATGGAATGGAAAAATCCTTTTTATAAAAAGAGAGCTGTTGATCACAACAGCCCGTTTAAGTGAAATATTCAATTTTTGCGTTAGGGAAAAAGGTATCAATATAGGATTCAAGTGCTTCTCGAAGTGCATGCTCTTCATCTTTCTGATAAATATATTTTCCGATCCCGTAACGGCCCCATTTATAACGGCGCTTTTCTTCATCTAATTCGAGCTTCGTCTTCGGATAATTTTTCTCTATCACTCGTTTGGCCGGTTTTGTAAAACGGTGTTGGATTAATTCAAACGTTATGTCATGTCTAACGTCCTGCGGCAAAGCAGCATCAAGCTTTTCAAACAGATGTCTGTATCCTTCTTCCCAGCCTTCATGAATATATATCGGAGCAACAATAAAGCCTAGCGGGTAGCCTGCTTTTGCAACTTTTACTGCCGCTTCTATCCGCTTATCAAGAGGTGAAGTTCCCGGCTCAAAGTTTTTAATCACATAGTCGGCATTAATACTAAATCTGAATCTCGTTTTCCCATTATGCTTTGCGTTTAATAGGTGATCGACATGATGAAATTTCGTTACAAATCGGAGCTTTCCGAGATCACTTTGGCCAAAATGTTCAATGGCGCGCTTCAGCGTGTGTGTCAGATGATCAATTCCTACAATGTCTGACGTACATGATGCTTCGAACCTTGTGAACTCTGGTGCGCGCTCCTTCATATACTTATCTGCCTGATCCAAAATCTCTTCGACGTTTACATAAGTTCTGATATACGGCTTTGATCCCATGGTTGTTTGCAGGTAGCAGTAATGACAATGCCCCATGCAGCCTGTTGCAAACGGAATGGCATATTCGGCCGAGGGTTTGGATGAATCAAACTTTAATGTTTTCCGGACACCGATAACTAAAGTTGATTTCGCATTGCGATATTGCTGAAGATGATTTTTCCCAGGAATATTACGCACCTGATTGTGGGATGTTGTTTCTCTGATTTCAATGCCCATATTTTCAAATTTATCTTGTAATTCTTGGCCTAGCGGATATTCCAGCGCCCTCGGTTCTATATATACAAGCTGCGGAACAAATGGGTTCTGCATGATGCCACATCCTTTTCCTTTACTAACGTTACTTTTCTCACTAGGCGGAAAGGATATGAGTTGTAATGATTTCCTTGTTACTCATACGGATCAATATCAAAGAGTTCTTTGTAAAGTGATTTAGCTTCTTCATAGCTTGCAAACACAGCATCGTCCTCTGCGAACGGGTGATAGGTTTCATAAATAAACAGGGAAAGCTCACCTTCATGGTATGGATGGTGCACAATTTCGGCTTCCTTTATGTGGGCTACATTGGCGGCGTGCGGATTTCTGTAGATCACATAAACAGTATCTCCTGCGTTAAATTGGTTTGACATACTATCCCTCCTAGCCATGTTATTGTGTCCTTCTATACCCTTACTTATGAAAAAAACCAGACAGGCCGGAGGCCGTCTGGTTTTTGTACATTACTTGAATGTTTCTTTTACGAACGCGACAACTTCTTCTGTCGTGCTCATAGATAAGATTTTCTCTTTGAATGACTCAGCTTCTTGTTTAGACAATTTGCTGATCTGTGTTCTTGCCGGAAGAATAGACGTTGCGCTCATTGAGAACTCATCTAAGCCTAAGCCGAGAAGGATTGGAATCGCAATCTCGTCTCCTGCCATTTCTCCGCACATGCCAACCCATTTTCCTTCTTTGTGTGCTGCTTCAATTACCAGTGTAATTAAGCGAAGGATTGCCGGGTTGTATGGCTGATACAGGTAAGATACACGTTCATTCATACGGTCAGCTGCCATTGTGTATTGGATCAAATCGTTTGTTCCGATACTGAAGAAATCAACCTCTTTAGCAAACTGATCAGCGATGACTGCAGTTGACGGAATCTCAACCATCATTCCGACTTCAATATCGTCAGATACAGCCTGTCCCGCTTTTACGAGCTTTTCTTTCTCTTCAAGAAGGATCGCTTTTGCTTCTTTGAATTCGTTAACTGTCGCAATCATAGGGAACATGATTTTCAAGTTTCCGTATGTACTTGCACGAAGCAGCGCGCGAAGCTGTGTTCTGAAGATTTCTTGCTCTTCAAGGCAAAGACGAATCGCTCTATATCCCAGGAACGGGTTCATTTCTTTAGGAAGCTGCAGGTAAGGAAGCTCTTTGTCTCCGCCGATATCAAGTGTCCGCACGACGACTGATTTTCCTTCCATACGCTCAAGAACCGTTTTGTAAGCATCAAACTGCTCATCTTCTGTAGGCAGCTGATCTCTTCCCATGTAAAGGAATTCTGTACGGTAAAGGCCAACTGCTTCTCCGCCGTTTTCAAGAACACCTTTTACATCATCAGGAGTACCGATGTTCGCTGCAAGCTCTACATGATGTCCGTCTTTTGAGACAGTCGGTTCATTGACAAGCTTCGCCCACTCAGCTTTTTGAGCCAAATAAGCATTATGTTTTTCTTCATACTCTTTTACAGTTTCCGCAGATGGGTCAATAATGACATCGCCATTGATACCGTCAACGATAACAGTCACGCCGTTTTGGATCGTGCCTGTAGCCGCTTTCGTTCCAACAACTGCTGGAATCTCAAGAGAACGTGCCATGATGGCAGAGTGAGATGTGCGTCCGCCGATATCAGTAGTGAATCCTTTTACGAACTCACGGTTTAATTGGGCTGTGTCAGACGGTGTTAAGTCTTCAGCTACAATAATAACCTCTTCTGAGATCATGCTTGGGTTTGGAATTTCGACGCCAAGCAGGTGGCCGGTTACGCGTTTTGTTACATCGCGGATATCTGCCGCACGCTCTTTCATATATTCGTTGTCCATAGATTCAAACATGGTAACGAACATAGAAGACGTTTCTTTTAAAGCGAATTCAGCGTTCACTGAATCAGTGCTGATTTTTTCTTTCACAGGGTTCAGAAGCTCAGGGTCACTGAGAACTAAAAGGTGAGCAGAAAAAATATCAGCTTTATCCTGACCCAGTTCTTTCAAAGCGTGCTCTTTGATTTTTTCGAGCTCTTCTTTTGAACGTGCAATCGCTTCATCAAAACGGCTTACTTCCGCTTCAGAATCAGAGATGTTTTTCTTTTCAACCGTTAAATCTGGCTCTTCAAGCCGGTATGCTTTTGCAATCGCGATGCCGGCTGAAGCACCAATCCCTTTTAATTCTTGCATTACTCGCCGAGTCCTTCGCTTTTCATTGTTTCTTCTAAAGCGTTAAGAGCATCGTTTTCGTCAGCTCCGGAAGCAGAGATTGTGATCTCAGCGCCTTTAGCGATACCTAAAGACATAACACCCATAATAGATTTAAGGTTAACTGTTTTGCCGTTATATTCTAAATTAACGTCAGCGTCGTATTTGCTAGCAGTTTGTACAAGAACTGTCGCAGGACGAGCATGGATTCCAGAATCTGCAGTTACTTTAAATGTTTTTTGTGCCATTTTTATCATTCTCCTTTTAACTTAAAGCTTTATTACTTCACAATATTATATCATACAACCGTACTTGTCATCTGACAAGCACGGCGTACTAACACCCTTATTTTTCAATCTTCACAATATCTTCTTGTTCTCTGTTGACTGAACCGCTTGCTTTAATGCTGACTGTTTCTCCTTCAGCAAGGTTTGTAAATACAATCGGTGTCATGAGAGATGGGACATTCGGTTTGACTGCATCCAGATCAACTTCAAGAAGTTTTTGTCCAGGCTCAACACGGTCTCCTTCTGATACGAAAGACGTAAATCCTTCGCCCTTCAGGCTGACGGTATCAATACCAAAGTGGATTAAAATTTCTCTTCCGCCGTCGGATTGCAGGCCGATCGCATGTTTCGTCGGGAACACATTTAGAATTTTTCCGCGAACCGGTGATACGACAATTCCTTCAGAAGGGAGAATCGCAAAACCGTCACCCATCATTTTCCCTGAGAAGACTTGGTCAGGAACATCCGTAATCGGGTGAATTTCCCCGGTAATCGGAGAAACGAAAACTTCCTCGCCGATTTCATTTTGCAGCGGTTCTGCAATCACTTCCTCAACCTGCTGGCCTACTTCCTCTTGAGCAGATGTTTTCGGTTCAGGTCTAGGCTTGCGTCCCGCAATAATGTCTTGCATTTGTGTTTTTAACCCGTCAGAACGCGGTCCGAAAATAGCCTGAATGTTGTTGCCGACTTCCAGCACTCCGGAAGCGCCAAGCTGTTTCAGACGGTCTTTATCAACCTTTTTCTGATCGTTTACAGTCACACGCAGACGAGTGATACAAGCATCAAGGTGTTTGATGTTTTCCTGGTCACCCATTGCCTGCAGAATCTCATAAGGAAGATCCCCTGCTTCACCTGTTTTCCCAGGTGCTGCTGTTTCTTCCGCAGCATCCTCGCGTCCAGGTGTTTTCAGATTAAATTTGCGGATGGCAAATCGGAATCCGAAGTAGTAAATGACCGCTAACCCTAAGCCGACAGGGATGACAAGCCACCATGCCGTCCGGTTCGGTAAAATACCGAATAGGAAGTAGTCAATTAAACCACCGGAGAATGTCATACCAATCTTAACATTCAACAGCTGCATGACCATGAATGAAAGTCCCGCAAACAAACAGTGAATCGCAAACAGGACTGGAGCAACGAATAAGAAAGAAAATTCCAATGGCTCTGTGATCCCCGTTAAGAAGGATGTCAAGGCCGCTGAACCCATAATACCTGCAACGAGTTTTTTGTTTTGCGGTTTTGCTTCATGATAAATGGCAAGCGCCGCAGCAGGCAGACCGAACATCATAAATGGATATTTACCTGTCATAAACGTACCTGCCGTTAACTGTACGCCGTCTTTAATCTGCGCCATAAAGATACGCTGATCCCCGCGGATGATTTCTCCTGCTGCACTCTTATAGCTGAAGAATTCATACCAGAACGGCGAATAGAAAATGTGGTGCAATCCGAATGGGATAAGCGAACGTTCAATCACCCCGAAGATAAATGCAGCAAGGGTTGGATTCGCTTCCACTAATCCTGTTGAAAAGGCATTCAATCCATGCTGGATCGGAGGCCAGATCACTAACATAATAAGACCCAGAATCAGTGCAGAAATTGACGTAACAATTGGAACGAAACGTTTACCCGCAAAGAAACCAAGGTATTGCGGCAGTTCAATTGTGTAAAATCTGTTAAACAATAATGCAGCTAACACACCGACGATAATACCGCCGAACACCCCTGTCGCCAAGGTAGGTATACCAAGCATGTTTACATATGCAGGATGGTTTTCCGTAAAGAACTTGGCTCTTTCAACTGAATCCGAAGGAATGGTTCCGTTTGCAAGAAGAACCGCACTCATGGATACATTCATTACAAGATAACCGATAATTGCTGCAATCCCTGCAACTCCATCACCATTGGCAAGCCCGATGGCTACACCTACTGCGAAAAGAAGCGGAAGGTTATCGAAAACAATCTGCCCAGCGCTTTCCATCACACCTGCTACAAGCTGAACATTGTCATTGCTCAAGAAATGCAGGACCTGAATCATGTCCTTATTTTGCATCGCATTTCCGATCGCAAGCAAAATACCCGCAGCCGGAAGGATCGCAACTGGAAGCATAAGCGCACGCCCAATTTTTTGAAGAACGCCGAATAATGCTTTAAACATAAGAATTGACCTCCTCTTTTTACTAGTCTGACCTTACAGCTAAAAATCATGACAACGAATTCACAGGCGTAAGTCTTCCAGTTTAACCGTTTACATTTGCCCTTTTACACAACAAGAAGGCATGAGCAAAATTGGGTGCGCAAAAGAACGAGAATGAACTTCCCGTTTTTTTCCCTCAATCACTCATGCCTGATCGAATCAGTAACACGTTATAAGGATAAACTGAATTTATGAAATTTTATTGGTTAATCGGTACAGATGAAGCGTCAGATAAACCGCTTCCGCCTCATGAACTGGTTTCTTCAATGTTTGCTGCAAGATTTTAATCAATTTCCAAGCTGTATTGTAGCATAGCGGATATTCATTTTTCAATAACAACATTAATTTTTCTGGTTCTTTAGTCGGTTCTTCTTTTTTAATTCTTTCTATTGTAAATCTGATATGCCTGATCAGCCGCAAATAGTTCACACTTTCCTTATTTACTTTCATTTGAAATGAGTCTTCAATCACCTCGACAAGCTGCGCCATGAGCTGAGAGTGCTGATTGACCTCGGACAGCGGACGGTTTGTCAACGCTGAATGGATATGCAGAGCGATAAAACCAATCTCCCCTTCCGGAAGGCAGATTCCCGCTTTTTCATTGATCATATCTATGACTTCTTTGGCAATTTGGTACTCCTCAGGATATAGTGACTGAGTCTCCATTAGAAATGGATTTTTCATATCAAATCCCTGCTGCTGCCTTTTGATCGCAAATGCGATATGGTCTGTCAACGCAATGTGAATATGTTCATTTAATGAGTGATTAGTCCTATTGCTTATGTGATAGATGACATCGTTTGAAATATCAACGAGCTTTTCATCAACATAGTCAAGGAGCTTTTTAAACTGCTTTTGTTCCTTCTCGTCTTTTAAAATGAACATTTTATCGTAGCCTTTATCTTCAATGACATCATCTTGTTTTTTTCCGAAACCAATACCTTTTCCGATTAAAACGACTTCGCTGTATTTATGATGAGAAGCAATTAATACGTTATTATTCAGTACCTTTTTCACTGTGAAGGACCCATTCACGATCCTCAGCTCCTTTGTCATTCAATACCTCATATCGTACATAACGAACAGAATGCACGTCAAACCTTTTTTCAATGCATTCACTAAACAGTCGATCTTTCGATGAGACGGTAATCCAGAACTTTCCTTTCAATCGGCTGTCCTTGAATTCTTTTTTCCAGTATGGCAAATGCCTGCTTTCCCATTTACCTTGTCTGAATATCGATCGTTGTGATTCCAAGCGCTTGGCTGATTTCGTGGTTATCAACGCTTAAGATTGCAAGCTCACCCGGTACTGACACCCGCTGGTTCTTTGCTTCAAGAAAAAGCCCTGCTGAGACTTGGTCATTGGCAACAAAAATAGCCGTCGGCTTTTCCTTCCACGTATTCCATTTATGAAAAAGCGCCTTCCCATCATTGATTGTAATCGCTTTCTCAACTACCCAGTCTTCACGAAATGCCTCGCCGATCTCTTCCAATGCCTCTTTGTAGGCTTTGATTCGAAAATGGCTGTTCATGCCTTTTTTTCTTGCCAAACAGATGGCTATTTTTTTGTGCCCTTTGGCAATTAAATAGTCCAAGCCGTTCCGAAATGCTTCTTGGTGAGGAATGCTGATGGTTGGGAAGCGGGCATTATCTGAATTCTGGCAAAGCAAAATCGGGCCCTCCCATTCCATGAGTTTCTCATCAGCAAGCGCCTTTGAGCAAAAAATCAGGCCGTCAACCTGGCGCTGCTTTAATTGGGAAAGCGCAAAGATTTCTTTTTGTACCTCATAGTTTGTTTGGAATAAAGAGAGGTGAACCCCAGATTCCGCGGCTGCGTCGGCTATTCCTGCAATCAGCTCTGCAAAATATGGCAGATTAACCGTCGGCAAGACAACACCAATCATGTTTGAAAATCCTTTCGACAAATGTACAGCGTGAATATTTCTCGTGTACTCCAATGATTCCATTGCCTCAAACACTCTTTTTCGTTTGTCTTCACTGACGTATGGATGATTGTTTATGACTCGGGAAACCGTTGTAACAGAGACACCGGCTTTTTCTGCAATGTCTTTAATATTAGCCATAGATCCCCTTCTTTCTAAATCCCCTTGATCTGGAATGCGTTTCATACAATATGATATGGACGTACCAGATATCTTTTTGTGTTTTAAGCTGAAAGGAGAAGATCACATGGGTTTCTTCATTTTAATTGGGTTATGTCTCACTGTTCTCGGTGGCAGCTGTCTTGCTGTAAAACCTCTCAACCAAAAACATGAAATTAAACCCTTTCGAACATTTGATGATTTTTTTATTTAATGCAGATAAAAAAGGACGATGTCGAGAACAAAGTCCTTTTTTATTTCTATTACGGCAGTATGATTAATTCCTTTGGATATTGGGTCAGAGCAACTGCTCCGTCCTTTGTTACGTGAACGTCATCTTCAATGCGCACGCCGCCGATTTCAGGCACATAAATCCCCGGTTCGATCGTGTAGACCATGCCTTCCTGCAGCAGTGTATCGTTGGCCTGGCTCATTGATGGATACTCATGGACAGAAATTCCGAGTCCATGCCCAAGCCGGTGAGGAAAATAGTCACCGTATCCCGCTTTTTCAATGATTCCGCGGGCGGTTAAGTCCAGATCTCCGATTCTCACACCGGGTTTGCTTGCCTCAATCGCGGCTTTTTCCGCTTGAAGCACAGTCTCGTAAATGGCCTCCTGCTTCGGATTGATGGTTTTGTAAGCAAACGTTCTTGTAATATCAGAGCAATAGCCGTCAAGAATAACACCGAGATCAAATAATACAAAATCACCTTTCTTCAACGTGGCTGTACCAGGATTTCCATGAGGCTGGCCAGATTTTTCTCCGAATAAAACCATTGTAGAGAAAGACATGCCCTGAATTCCTTTTTTCTTCAGCTCATACTCAATTTGAGCGAGCACTTCCACTTCACTGATGCCTTCACGCAAAGCGGCTGTGCCGACTTCAACACCGTAATCTGCAAGCTTTGCCGCCTCTTTCAGCAAACGAATCTCATTGTCATCTTTAATCAGGCGAAATTGATTGAGTGTTTCTTCTGCTGAAACAAATTGAGCCCCGCCAGTCGCATGCTTCAGCTGTTCTGCACGTGATAGCGAGATTGAATCCTTTTCTACCGCAAGCGTATGTATGCTGATATTTCGCTTTTTCAAGGCCTTCTCTATCAGCTCCCACGGATTTTCGTGATCCGCATAGCCAATGATTTCATGATTCCAGCCTGCGTTGCGGGCCTGTCCTGCTTCCATTCCTGGACAAACAAAGAAAGGCTCCTCTTCTTGAAAAACAAATAACCCCATTAATCTTTCATGCGGCTCTGTGTAAAAACCGGTTAAGTAAAAAACATTTTCTTTTGTATGAATAAATGCGGCAGTATGCCCCGCTTCCTTCAGCCATGAAGAGACGCGTTGTATTCTATTCACTTCTTGTTCCTCCCTGCCATTTGCAATGCATTGTTCTGTCTTCCATTGTAACAGGTTTTACCGGTGTTTGCCTTTCACGACGCCTTCATTTTCTAATGCATTTTATTTCCTGCTCCTCTTCCTGTATACTGACAGTAACGTTCAATCGCAGGGGGGTTGTTCCGTTTGCTGATGAATTTTTTCAGACGAAAAGCAGTTATGCTCTTAACGGTTTTGGGAATTTCCGCTCCTTTTATCGGGATGAAGATGGTGGGCTTTTATTATTACAGCTCTATCATAGGCTGTGCAGCGGGTTTCCTTTGCTGCATCCTCGCTCTCATCCTGGTTATGAAAAGATCTGAAAAAGACAAAAATGAAGGGAAAGCTTGATACATAAAAAGCCAGCAGCCTGATTAGGCTGCTGGTTTTATTTTAGGAGTCTTAAACCGTTTAGTATGACCAAAATCGTGCTGCCCTCATGACCAATCACGCCAAATGGCAATTCCATCACCTGCAAAAAGTTTGCACAAATCAGCAGGCAGATTACAGCTAGAGAAAACACGATATTTTGTTTGATGATCCTGTTCATTTTCCGAGACAAGCGGCACATGTTTACGAGCTTTTTCAAATCGTTTTTCATGAGGACCATATCAGCGGTCTCAAGTGCTACATCTGTTCCGCCGCCCATCGCAATGCCGACATCCGCCGCTTTGAGTGCCGGCGCATCATTGATTCCGTCACCCACCATTGCAATCGTTCCGAATTCTTCTTTTAACCGTTTGATTTCATTCACTTTTTGGTCAGGCAGGCATTCTGCCACGACAGTTGTCATGCCGGCTTCCTTGGCAATCGCTTGAGCCGTGTCTTCGTGATCTCCTGTCAGCATGGCCGTTTTAATCCCAAGTCGGTTCAGTTCTTCCATGACCTCTTTTGCTTCAGGCCTGATTTGGTCCTTCAGTGCGATACAGCCTGCTATTTGATCATCCTTTTTCACAAATACAATTGTATGACCGCTTTGAATGACATCTGATGCTGTTTGTTTCATAAATTGTGCTGCCATTTCCTCGCCGATAAAACCTGCTTTACCGACCTTCCATTTCGCACCCGACACTTCTGCCATAACGCCAAACCCTGAGGTTTCTTCTATAGATATGTAGCCGGACTGATTCACGCCGCGGCTTTCAGCGTACGCCGTTATGGCTTGGGCGAGCGGATGGCTTGATTGCGTTTCGATGGCATAGACAGCCTCAAGAACTTCCGCTTCACTGAATCCTTCTGCTATTCTGATCGTCTCTACGGCAGGCTGGCCTTTTGTTACAGTGCCGGTTTTATCAAAGGCGATCATTTGCACTGAGCCCAGCTGTTCAAGAAAGACGCTTCCTTTCACAAGCATACCGTTGCGGGCGCCATTTGAAATCAGGGACAGCGCCGCTGGCATAATAGAGGCGACAAGCGCACAAGGTGACGCGACAACCATAAACACCATTGCGCGGTAGAAGGTTTCACTCCAGCTCCAGCCCAGCGCAAAGTGCGGGACGAATAAAAGGAGCGCCACCGCAATTAGCACACCTTTCACATAAGCATTTTCAAATCGTTCGATGAAAGCCTGAGCGGGTGAAACACTATTTTGTGCTGATTCAACCAGTTTGATAATTTTTCTGAATAACGAATCTTCATTTGCTTTCGTGACACGGACAGTCAAGGAGCCATTGCGATTCACCGTTCCTGTGAATACAGTGTCGCCTGTGTTTTTTTCTACAGGCATTGATTCACCTGTTAAAGCCGACTCGTCAAGACTTGTCGAGCCCGATTCAATGATACCGTCTGCCGCTACGCGTTCTCCAGGTTTGATCACGATCATATCACCGGCCTGCAAGTCTGAAACCGGAACTCTTTTGGTTTCACCATTGACCATCAATGTCGCTTCTTCAGGCTCAAGCTGCATTAAAGACGTTAAATCTCTGCTGCTTTTATTCATCGTGTATGTTTCTAAAGCTCCGCTTAAGGAAAAAATAAATATTAAAATAGCACCCTCTGCCCAGTATCCGATCAAGGCGGAACCAACGGCAGCGAAAATCATTAAAAGTTCTACATTCAGCGTTTTGGATTCGAGTGTTTCTTCGATTCCTTCCTTTGCTTTAGCAAATCCGCCGATCACAAAAGCCAGCAAGAAAAGTATTATGGATAATACCTGATATCCGGATAAGAGCCAGCCTGCCAAAATAAGAGCGCCTGATACAAGTGCTGCAATAAGCTCCGCGTGCTGTGCCCAGTTTTTTTCCCTCTTGTCTGTTTTCAATGGCTCATGCGGGTCGCGTTGAACGATAACTTGTTCATTCATATCGAATTCTCCTCTCTAATTGAGAACGTAAATCATCTTCATTTCTCTTATAAAAACAAAATCGCTGCCCAAAAGGCAGCTTTATCGTCAGTTATTTCTTGATGTCTTCCTTTATTATAGCACGCACGAAGAGAATTTCAATTATAATTATTTTAATTTCTTTTTGATAATAATTATCATTAATGTTTATTCACTTCTTCTCTATATGAAAAAAGCTGAGAGTCTATGCTCTCAGCTATTCTTCCGTCCATTCCTTCAGTTGTTCCGCTGTCATCGGGCCAATTTTTGTTTTTTCAATTTCTCCCTTTTCATTCAGCAAAAATGATGTTGGGATCGTGATGATATGATACTCCTTCATCAATTCCCCTTTTGAGTCAAGGACAATCGGGAACGTCAGCTTGTTTGCTTTAATAAAATCTTCAACGACTTGCTGATTTTGTTCCGAATTCACTAAATTCACCGTTACCAGCTTTACACTGTCGGATGGATGGGCATCATAAAACGATTGAAACTGTGGAAGCTCCTTTTTGCAGGGCGGACACCATGACGTCCAAAAATGGAGAATTGTTTTTTGCCCTTTATTCGGAATCGAGATGTCCTCCCCTTCTATCGTTTTCATAAGAAAAACAGCGGGAACAGCAGGCTGTTTTTCCTCAGCTTGTGCCGCACCTGGAAACCATGCAATCAACCCTAATAACATAATGTATATAGTAAGCAAGCGCTTCGTCAACATGGAATCTTCCTTTCATGCTTTTCAATTAGCTTGCCCCTGCTGTTCCTTTATCATCCTTCAATTCGCGGCGTTCTGGTCCCTCCCGTAAGAAATACAGATACCTTCAATGCTTTGCAGATCGTGGCATAGTGCAGGCTCGTCAAAAGAATCATGCCAGTGTTCATTCCAAGGATAATCCCGAGCATTTGCAGATTCTCCATTGATCCCAGTACATACATCATACTTAGCGCAACGAAATGGCTCCATACATTGTGATAAAAAGCCTCTTTCACAAAACCCATCCCGATTAAGCACGCCTGCAGCGGCATGACAAACAGATGAAAGAGAAAGTAAGGCCACAACAGCTGCAAGTAATACTGCGCTTCAGGAGAGTGAAAAAACAAATGCGTGAGAGGTCCCGCAAACTGGAACATGACCCAGACGGCAGGTATACCGTAACCTAATGTAATAAAAATCGACTGCTTCAGCCTTTTTAACACGATGTCATACTGAGAAAGTGCATAAGCTTCCGAAATACTCGGTATCATGACGACCATTAACGAATGGGCAATAAAAGCAGGGAACGACCCTATCGTCACAGCCACTCCTGCCAGCATTCCGTATTGATCGATCGCCGCTGTCCCGGCAACGCCCGCAGCCAAAAGAGCTCCTTTTACTAAAAAGGGTTCAATTGCATTGACAACCGCATGAAAAATGCGCAGTCCTGTTGTAGGAATTGAAACAGCAAGCAGTCTTTTCCTTACATCCTTTCCGCGCAAATGAATGTGCTGCTGGCCGGATAACGCCCGCCTTGCCATGATAAATTGTGAATATAAATAAACAAGCACGACCACATCACTCACGACTAGAACAAACAAGGAAATCAGCACAGCCATGTCCAATTCAAATGAGTACCATTGAAAAAAGAGGAATAAGCACAAGAGCTGGATGATTTTTTTCAGCACATTGGCAATTGCGATCTTCCCCATTTTCTGCACACCCATAAAGTAGCCCCTGGCGATTGAAGTAAAGGCGACAACAGGAATTAAGCCGATGACAATCCCTTTAATAAACGGGTGGTATGTATCAAATACCGGTATAAACGGAAGCGCAATACTAGCGGCGGCAGTAGAAAAAGCAGTAAAAATGGCTGTCATTCTGAAAGCGTGCCTCAGCATGCTTTCATGAAGCTTAGGATTTGACTCGGCAATGAATTTAGAAATGGATATCGGCAGTTCCAGGCTCGCGATGACAATAATTAAAAAGATCGTGGGCAAAATACTCATGTAAAGCCCCATCCCATGCTCGCCAAGCTCCCGCGCCAAAATCATATTGACGACAAATTCAAGGCATTCAGCGAAAAAGGCGGCAATGGATAAAAGAATGATCCCTTTCACAAATCGATTCATGATGTCTCTCCTTGTCTCTTGTACTACCAACATCATATGAGACAAGTTCAAAAATTATTTTATTTTTACTCTTTATATGAAAAAAAGCACAGCTGAGACAAATTGTCTCTTCTATGCTTAGACGGCAAAAACGTGTCTGCCGATTTTTTCTACGATTTTTCTTGAACGAATCCAATTATCTGACGCTGTTTTCGGATTATAAAAGAATATGGCATCTGTTTCTCTATTTTTTGAGGACAGCGCTTCTTCGGCAGCTTCAATCGATTCTTTATCAGGCTTTTGGTTAATGCTCCCGTTTGCGACCGGTTCAAAGGCGTTTTTCTGATAAATAACTCCTCTTATCGTATCAGGAAAACCTTTTTTCTCCGTCCTGTTCAGTACAACGCTTGCTACAGCGACCTTGCCTTTATATGATTCTCCTTTGGCCTCTGCGTGAACGAGACGGGACAGCAACTCTTTTTCAGACTGTGTATATGTTTCTTTCTCATCATTTGTTTTGTCCGGTTTATCTTTCTCTTTCTTTTCAGTGTGTGCTGATAGCTTAATCGGTTTTATTTTCTTGTCTTTATCAGCAGACAGTGAAGGGAAAGATTCATTCGTATTTCGATCTATATGTGTAAGCCATTTCTCTTCTTCATGTTTTGTCTTCTTTGCGCTCAGTAGTGAAGCTTGTGTATGCTCAATTTTGGCTGCAGGCATGAAACAAAGAAGAAAAACAGCCAGAGCAGTGAATTTCGTTGTCATACAGTTTCCTCCTTAAAGTGCTCCAAAAAACACTTCATAACCTTAACAAGAGATCCATTCATTTTCACGGAAAAAGATTTTCCAACTCTCCCAAGGAGGTATCAGGATGGAATAAAGAGGATGACTCACTGCTTAATGGCAAAAAAACAGTTTGAAATTCTATAAATATTGTCAAATTAAAACATGTTTATCCATTTTTGACACTTTACATTTTATTTACACCTGTTACAGACAACTGTAATAAAAGGCTTGTATTCTGTCATATATGATAAAAAGGCTTCTCACGTATGAGAAACCTTCAGCTTCTTGGCTGTTCTAAGTATTGAAAAATAACATCTCCGCCTTGCTGGGCAATTCCTCGGAAATGTTTAAAATCATCTTGTTTAGATAACACGGCCCTGAAATCAAGAAAATGCTCTTTCTGGACTCTCAGTTCGTTTATGGCGCCGGTGCGCAGCTGTTCAATCATTTCTGTTATTTCTTCGGGTCGCAACAAAAATTCCCCCCTTTTCTTTCTATTGACGAAAATCAATATATCATCTTTATAGCGACAGAACAATTCATAAGGGAGATAAAACTCCTTATCGCTTTACTTCTCAATGAAAATACTGCAAAATACTTTCAAAAGGCATTATTATGTTTAAAGGAGAGGAAGCTTGTGAAAATCGCTAAGGTTGGGAATGTCATTGAATTTAAAAACGGATTAACCGGTGTTGTTGAAAAAGTAAATGAGAATTCTGTTATCGTTGATGTGACGATCATGGATAACTATCGGGATCTTGAGTTAGATTCATTGACAGTTGTTAATCATAAAAATTATAAGATCATCAGAGACTCCTATTAAAACCTCCTTATTTCCACATTTATTCAAAAAACTGCAAGACAGACAATTTAACACCTTACATATGAAATTCGCTTTCTCAAAAGCTGCCGGCCGGCAGCTTTTTTACATAAAAAACACCGATCATGAATCGGCGTTTTTGTCTATTTCCGTTATTTCTATATAGAACTCGCTGACGGCCCCTGGTTCGTACAGGTTGGTCAATGATGTTGAATAATTTGTCATTTCCCCCCGGAAGGCAAGATCGCGTTCCGGAACCTCGACATTAAACGTTTTTTCATACAACAGGACAGCGATATCATGGTAAGTCTCACTCGTAACGTTTAAGGTAAATGCAATTTTTCGCTTCGGCTCGCTCTCCTCTTGATATGCAGCCATTTCTAACGTTACATTGTTTAACCGCAATGTCTTCACTTCATATCACTCCTTTATAGTCCATGCATCTTAGCATACCTTAGCGAATGTTTACAATGAATCTGTTCTTAACGGTTATATGAACCAATTCATTCGAAAAGACACCTTTACAAACATACGTTCGTTAAATTATAATAAAACAGACGAGCTGCCATCCAGCATCCCGTCTTTTCATTAGAAAGCGGCGAGTGGAATTCCCCCCGGATTCGCTCGTCTTTTTTATGTAAAAACCCCCTCATTTCTAAGGAGAAACTATATGGTCGATTATCAACAAGTCATGTTTCACCATGCGTACCTTGGCGCCTTGAATTTCTCCATCCTTTAATGAGAGCGGTCAATCAATTCTCATCATGTTTTTTTAGATAAACCAGCATCCATTCAGGAAGTATATGAGTGTATGTTTTTAAAGTTCTAGTTATTCGTGCGCTTCCATATCGATCCTGAACAATTCTGAATGAAATGCAATAATCCTGCTATCAAGGTAGCATGTGTATGACTTGAATCATGGAAGCAGAATAAATTCAACACATCCGTAATTACTTGAAATGCGTACTATAACATAAGTTTGAATGTGTATTTCAAGCCCAATGTAATGCCTCGTATAGAACATTTCGGGAGAAGGGCCTATGGAATGCCCTCACTGTTTTACCCGCACTCGTAATAAACTCCTTTCAGTATGTCCATTTAGAGATTCATTGCAATTATCTTCGAATTTTGTTCTGAACTATAAATCATTATATATTTTTAAACACTGTATTCCAGACTGACGCATCTTCTTGTCCAAGACTCCAGCTGCCAAGACCTTTCAATTTATATTTTTGAGCGAGTTTTATTTTTGCTCTGAGTGACTGTTCATTTTCAAACCATAATGTATATGTTCCCGAAGGCAACGGCCCCTTGTTATCGTGATTGACAGTAAAAATAGCTTTTGGAGATTGACTCTTGGTGTCAAAAATAATTGTTCCGCTATGCCTTTTTACTAATGAGTCAACAAGGTAAAGGGGAATGGCTTGAGAGGCAGATTGGCCTTCCATCCAGCAGCGGCCATAGAATGGCAATCCTAAAACTAGTTTTTGAGGAGAGATTTTTTGGGTCAGAACATATTGAATGGACTTTTCCACCCATCCTACACTTGCGGTAGGCCCAGCAAGGCGGCTTTCATCATAGGCCATAACCATAAGATAATCTGCATATTTAGCTAAATACTCGTAATCATATGATCCGTGCCAGCCCTTCGTCCAGCCAAAAGGATTTGCCGCCACTGCAACTGATACTTCTTTATGTTTAGGAATACTTTTCCTTACTAATCTAATAAAATCTGTAAATAGATTCCGATCTTTTTCTGTAAGGTTTTCTATATCGATATTAACTCCGTCCAAATCCAGTTCTTCTATTGCATGAGAAATTTGTTTAGCTAAAAGAACTCGGTTCATTAATGCAAATCGTCCCAAATCCTGATCCCAATGATTGCTTAGAAAAGGAACTACTTTTAATTTTCTTCTATGAAGAGCTTTAATCACATCGGGATTAGCTGAACGGAGAAGTAATGATCCATCTTTTCTGATATAGAAAAAATCAGGAGACACAACATTTAATACTCCGTTCGTTTGATCAACGTGTTGAATAAAATCCCATCCTAATCCAGAATAGAAATAGCTCATTTGAAACATCTCATAACCCCTTCATCCCCAAAAATATCAAGTTCCCCACAAATAAAAAAATGAGGATTGTCATTTCAATTTGATTCGTTTCCGAAACCTCAAAGATTATCTTTCTCTTATCTTTATAATTTGTCCAGGATAAATTCTATCTGAAGAAAGCTCATTAAGATTCATAAGTTGTTGTACCGGAATTTTAAAGGATTTGGCAATCGTCCATAATGTATCGCCGGATTCCACATGATATACTTCGTATGTCACGGGAAATTCCATATAACGAGGCGTTCTTTTTACTTTATTCGCTTGATTTCTTATTTTAGGTATTTTCCCCTTCATTCATATTACTCTCCTTTAGAATAATTTGTTATTAATATTTCTAAACAGTTTCTCTCTAATCTTAATGATTTGTCCAGCATATATTTGATCTGATTTGAAATGATTAAGCTCCATGAGTTGCTGCAGGGAAACATTATACTTCCTGGCAATTATTGATAATGTTTCACCGGGAGTAACATGATGGATCACGTATTTTTCTTTGAGAACATCTACATAATGAATGGTTTCCCCTAAGTTTCTTATAATTCCTCTGCTTTTTAGCACCTCAAGCATTCTCTCGGCTCTATGCCGATAGGAATCATTCTTTACAGCCTTTTTACCGTTTATCTGAATCTTTTTTCTCTCGCTATCATGATTCAAATAGTATTTAACCTTTTCCAATGTTTCTTTTGGGGAGGAAGAAACGATGAGATCGCGGCCAGGTTTGAATTTACCTCGAACTGCTGGTGTATCCGATGTCAATAAAAACCCCCCGGAACCAAGAATCTCATAGGTGCGTTGCGTAAGTTGGCTTTCACAGTTTTGCAAACCGATAATGATTTTTGCTGAACTGTAAACTTTATATGCTTCAGTATAATCAAGGTATCCATGGATCCAATTGCGGGGAATTTCTCTTCCTATATATTTACTCATTTTTTCCCAGTTTCTCCCCCAAAAATCAATGCGAATACCCTTCCGTATAAGAGGACGAATAAGCGTTTTTAAAGAGGACGAACGGAACACTTCCGGATGTTCTTCAAGAAAATTAGGGTAAGCATTAGCCACCACTGCTATATCACAACTGTATTTCGCTAATGGTTTAATCTGGTGATGTATACTTTCGTGAAATGCAAAGTCTAAGTGAGCTGCTTTAATCCCCATGCTTTCATAAGTTTTACACAGAGAAGGCGTAACCGTGAAAACAAAATCCGGTTTCATCTTTTTAATTAACGGGATAGTAAAGTTTTGAGTGTGCAGCGGGTCTTCAGTAGCCCAATAAACGAGAGGGATATTCACCTTTTTAGTAGCGTTGCGAATCCAGGCCTGCTTTTCCCTTGAATGCTCTGGTGTCCATCCCATAGATACTATTAGATCTGGTTTAAATTCGTCTATCATTTCAGTGATATTTTCCCGACTTACAGGACCGGAAATCATTACGGTATGTCCTGCTTCCCTAAACCCATTCGGTAAACCATAGAGCCACATGGGATGACTCTCAAGGAAAAGAATTTTCACACATTTCCATCCTCTCTTTCACTTTTTAATGTCTACTTTATTGGTATGTATATGTAATATAACTTGTCGCGATACTAGTCTATAAAAAAACGTTCAGGTGTGAGATCACGTGATAGCTTGTGTGGGATGCCCCACAAAAAAAGAAAGCAACCTACAACATATTTTCCTATGTGGTTATTCAGGACATAAGGATTCCTTTAAATATTTTCAAAAGTATTAGAATACAAGGACAGGGATATTATTTTTTATTAAAAATCAAGAGCCCCCGTTACTTTAAGTACATTTATTCACAGTGTAATCTTTTTTACAGGTCATTTAGTAGTAGCCCCAGGAAAATGCGAATTTACAACGTTAATCAAGTTCAAACATAAAAAAGTCGAATTCCCTGTCCTTTAAGGAAAACGACTTTTTTATACGACTTCTTCAAGTAAATCCCCATTAACCTTTTTTGGGGACTATTTGTAATCTCTGCGCAGTGAAATTATACCTGTGCTAGCCCGCCATCTACGAACAATTCAACACCCGTCAAGTAACTGCTTTCGTCTGAAGCAAGGAAAGATACAGCGTTTGCTACTTCTTCAGGTGTCCCAACTTTTCCAGCTGGAACAGTATTTCTGCTATTTTCCAGTACCTCTTCAAGTGCATCACCAAAAAGCTCATCGTAGGCAGGTGTAAGAATACCTCCTGGACTAACCACATTTACACGGATTTCAGTACCTTTTAGGTCAAGAATCCAGTTGCGAACTAGTGCTCTTAATGCTGCTTTAGATGCTCCATATACACTAAACGCTGGGTTGGCAATTGATCCAGCAGTAGAGCCCGTTACAATAATAGAACCTACTTTGTCTGGGAATAGTGATAATGCTTTTTGAACAGTAAAGATGGTTCCTTTAACGTTAATGTCGAACGTTCTATCAACCTGCTCTTCAGTAATTTCACCTAATGGAAGGAAGTTGCCGATGCCTGCATTAGCAAAAAGAATGTCCAACTTACCTTTTTCCTGCTTTATAATGTCATATAGTTTGTCTAAGTCTTCAAGCTTAGAAATATCACCTTGAACACCGGTTACGTTCTTGCCAATTTGGTTAACAGCTTTATCAAGT
Source organism: Bacillus sp. PS95 (assembly GCF_037963565.1). NCBI lineage: Bacteria > Bacillati > Bacillota > Bacilli > Caryophanales > Bacillaceae > Bacillus > Bacillus sp. PS95. Next base: position 1,446,545 of record NZ_CP150160.1, on the reverse strand, counting down.
TCGTTTTGTCTACGTCCCGTGATATAAACATATGCACCTTCGTTTACAAATTTTTGTGCTGTAGCAAGACCAATCCCACTTGTTCCACCCGTTACAAGCGCTATTTTACCTTCAAATTTACCCATACTTAACACTCCTTTAGAATTAATATTATTTTATGTCTAGTACCTTTAAGTACTTGAAGAACAACTTACAAGATATAGTATCCTTCAGTAAGCACATTATCGGAAGTACCCACTTTTTTGTGATATAGTAACTAAAAAGTAATAAATGTGGAATGGAGAGCTTTAGACATGAAAAAATTTAGCTGTGGGTTTGAAGTGACAAAGGAAGTTATTGGAGGAAAATGGAAAGGCCTTGTATTATACTTTTTAATGAATGGACCAAAGAGAACGAGTGAATTAAAGCGCATTATCCCAAATATAACTCAGAAAATGCTGATTCAAACACTTAGAGAGCTTGAAGCCAGTGGACTTGTGAGCAGAAAGATGTATAATCAAGTACCGCCGAAGGTTGAATATTCATCCACTGAACTTGGAGAATCTCTTAAACCTATCTTGCAGGAGCTCTGTCAATGGGGAGGCCATTATGCGGAGCAAGAGTATGCAGAAGGTGAATATGAAATTGTACAACCAGAACAACTAAGTTAGGATTGATGTAGCTGCTGAAGTAAATGCTAAACAACTTCAATACCATCACCTAACAGATGAAGAACAGTCAGAAATAAATGAGATATTCAATTTTGAAAGTGAAGTTCTAATAAGAAGTGTCATCGACTATATTCAGGAGAACTTTGATGAAATTCAAAAAAGAGCTGTTTCAAATGTTAAAGAGAAGGTTCAGAAACTTAGCCAAAAAATAATGAAGATATTGATAATAATATTTAATGCCTATGATCTCTAGATAGGCATTTTTTCTTTCGGATAAAAAAGAAAAGACGTACAAATTGTACGCCTTAATCTGCTTCTGTACTATCAATTTTTCAATGCATAAAAGTCACAGTTCAGGTTGCACCTCAGGTCACACTTTTATTGAGCTTAGTGCGGGTCACACTTCGCTGTGACTCGGTTACAATTCCGCTGAAAATTAACGCTGAATGTTCGGATTTTACTGTGACTCCACTTCGTTTCACACTCCGTATCACACAACGGAATAATTAACGATTATCAATTGTCTCCGGATACAAATCATGGTTCATCATACGGTATTCGGCCATTTTCTCATACTTCGTGCCAGGCTTTCCGTAGTTTGTGTACGGGTCAATGGAAATTCCGCCTCTTGGCGTGAATTTGCCCCATACTTCAATGTAGCGCGGGTCCATTAATTCAATCAAGTCATTCATGATGATATTCATGCAGTCCTCGTGGAAGTCACCATGGTTTCTGAAGCTGAATAGATACAGCTTTAATGATTTGCTTTCAACCATTTTTTCATCAGGAATGTAGCTGATGTAGATTGTCGCAAAGTCAGGCTGGCCTGTTTTAGGACATAAAGATGTGAATTCCGGGCAATTGAATTTTACAAAGTAATCACGGTTTACATGTTTATTCGGGAAGGATTCCAGCACGTCCGGTGCATATTCGAACAAATAATTTGTACCTTGATTGCCTAGCAATGTTACACCTTCTAATTCTGATTCTTTTCTTGTCGTCATGTTCATCTTCCTTTCTATTATACTCCGCGTTTGTTGCCCCATAACAGGGTGTGCAGCTGCGGGAGCACTCTGACGAGATTCATCTCCGCATCGACAGCTACCTTATCAACAAGCGCTTCATATTTTCCAAGCAAATGTGCAATCAGTGACTGATCATCTGTCGTATGCACGTCATCATTTCCGACTTGTAAATAAAACGGGATTCCCGGATACCGCTTGTGCACAGTTTTGGCAAATTCCAGATCTTCATCATTAAAGATGACAACCTTCAAGCTGACAGCATGCTGTCTATCATTCTCTTGAAGTAAAGTTAAAATGTGGTCAAGCTTTTGAAAGTTCGTTACCATTTTTGAGCTTGGCGGTTTTGGAGAAATTGTCAGGTCATCAATCAGCGTAAACCAATCCTGATAAACGGTCCCTTGAGTTTCAAGCGCTGCACGGATGTTATTTTCCTTCAGCAGTTCAATAAAAGCATCCAGCTGTTTTAACAGAGCCGGGTTGCCGCCTGAGATCGTCACATGAGAAAACGCATCTCCCCCAATGTCCTTAAGCTCCGCAAAAATCTCCTCCGCCGTCATCCAGCGAATATCTTTTTTAGCAGACCCGTCCCAAGTGAAAGCGGAGTCACACCAGCTGCAGGAATAATCGCAGCCGGCTGTCCGGACGAACATCGTTTTCTGTCCGATCACCATGCCTTCTCCTTGAATCGTCGGGCCGAAAATTTCTAATACAGGAATTCCTTTAGCCATTCAAACCACCCTTTTTCGGACGGTAGACACAGTAGCTTGTCGGTGTTTCACGGACAAACACCTGTACACAGGTCGGCTTATTCTCCAAAGTGTCTAAATAAGCCTGTACGTTGTCATAAATCGTTTTCGCCACGACTTCAGTTGTCGGCAGCGAATACCGGTCGTCCTGAGAAAAATCTTCATGATCATTTAATAGCGTGTGATCATAGTTTCCGTGCACCAGTTTTTTGAGTACGCTGAAATTGACAAGAAAGCCTGAATCGTCAAGTTCGTCGCCGGCAACGGTTATATTTACGGTATACGTATGCCCGTGAACCCTGCTGCACGCTCCCGCACTTTCCCGAGGGATAAAATGAGCGGCTGAGATATGCATGTCTTTATTCAGTTCAAACGAATAAGGATGCTGGGCCTGCGGATAAATTTGAGATAACAATTTATGCACGCTCTCCTTTCATCACCATATATTCTTCATAACCTTTTGAACGAAGGTGACATGCCGGACATTCGCCGCAGCCGTCTGCGATGATGCCGTTATAGCATGTCAGCGTGTTGTTTTTCACAAAATCCAGCGCGCCAAGCTCATCTGCAAGCTTCCACGTTTCCGCCTTATTGAGCCACATGAGAGGCGTGTGGATCACAAACGGCTTCTCCATTGCCAGATTTACCGTGACATTGCAAGATTTCACGAATTCGTCACGGCAGTCAGGATAACCGCTGAAGTCTGTCTCGCAAACTCCTGTAATAATGTGGCGCGCGCCAATTTGGTAAGCCAGGATAGACGCAAAGGATAAGAATACCAAATTGCGGCCTGGAACGAATGTGGATGGCAGTTCGCCGTCTTTTACTTCTATCTCAATATCATTTCTAGTCAGGGCATTCGGTGCAAGCTGATTTAAAAGTGACATATCAAGCAAATGATTTTTCACACCAAGCTTTTCCGCAATGGATTTTGCCACTTCAATTTCCTGCGAATGTCGCTGATTATAATGAAAAGTCACCGTTTCGACTTCTTCGAATTCTTTTAAGGCCCACAGTAAGCATGTTGTGCTGTCTTGGCCGCCGCTAAATACGACAATTGCTTTTTCTTTTTTCATGATTCCTCTCCTTCTCCGCAATAAAAACGCCGGCGAGAGACATCGCTACAGCTAATTCACGCAAAAAAACACCTTTTTTCGGAAGGTGCTCTAGAAAAACATAAAAAAGGCCGTATCCAAGGATACAGCTCGTCCTTAGTTTTTTATAGAGGGTGTAGCTAGAACCTCTCCCGCATATCGCACGGATTTTCTTCAATTTTTTCACTTCTGCTATCTTACCATAATGATGTTTTTCTTGACAATAAAAAAGTCAGTCCCCGGTTCCTAGATCAATTATCGCTCTATAGTGACGGTTCGTTTCATTATATATATTTATAAACTGCGCCGCCGAGGAGCTTTTTTGCAAAGCAAAGCGCCTATGAAGGCCAGGCTCACATAGCCAAACAAGGGATAAATCGTTGAAATAAGCCTGCCGTACCCTATTTGGCTCGTAATATAAGCCGTGATCATAATGGCCGCAAAGATATATTTGCTTTTCACTGGAAGAAAGCTTTGCACTTGTTTTTCTAATCCATATAGATTACCGATAACTGATGTGAACACTTCTCCGAAAATAATGAGTAAATAAATCAAATGGACAGATCGTGCAAAGAGATAAACCACTTGTGCCATCGGTATATCATACAAAAATACATCCGGAAGAGTTGACAAAGACAGAAAACTCGCGGACAGCACAATCGTCAGCATCGTCCCTCCGATTAAAGCGCCTTTTTTGATCACTTTCTCCGAGGACATTTCATTCGCCAGCGGAACCAAAACTGCTTGGGCAAGCGATAAATTCAAAGCCCCGTAAGAAAAGGCTGATAACAGCCAATCCCAGCGATGCGGCCAGACCCACTGAGCTGCGTTTCGTGATTCGCTGAATATAAAAGAGTCGGCCACTACAATCATTGAAAAGAGGATTAAAAGGGGAACAACAAACACATTGACACCGAAAATGCCTTTTACTCCTCTAGTCATCACAATTAAGCTCAGACCGATTGTAATAAGCATCCCAATCTGAGCGGACATCCCCAATTGTTCCTCAAAAAGCGCCCCTGCTCCTGAAAGCATGACAGATGTAACTCCGAGGAGAACAAACAGCATAAATACATTGATAATTCGCCCAGCCGCCGCCCCGAACAAAAAGATGTTCATTTCTTGATATGACTTGGCATTGATTCGCTTTGAAATGATCATCAGCTTGGCGCCAAGAAACGTAAACATTCCGCCGCTGACGAGAATGCCGAATAAACCGAACCAGCCGAACTTCAGAAAAAACTCAACAATTTCTCTGCCAGTCGCAAATCCAGCTCCGACTACTGTGCCGACATACACAAAAGCAAGCTGACTTGCAGACCCTTTTGATTGTTCCATTTCTCCCCTCCGAACGAACCGCAGTTTTGTCCATAGATGCCTTTTTATAACCTATGAGACAAGTTCCTTGAAAAGACGAAGAAAACATGTTTTACTTTGTAACAAATTAAAAAATGTTGTGCAAAAGGCTTGAAAGTCAAAGAAGGTCAGAGTATACTATTAATCAAAGTTGGTCAAACAAACCGGCCTTTTTTAAAAACCAATTGGTCAAAGATAGTCAAATATTCAGTCTGCTTTGAGCATATTGGTTTGAAAGCCGTTAAGTTTGCCGTATACTAATAGTCAAAGAAGGTCAAATCCAATAGACCTTTTTATTCACTTTCATTGGTCAAAGAAGATCAAATTATTAAGGAGGTTTTGGCAAATGCGTTGTCAACATTGTCATCAAAACGAGGCGACGATTCGCCTTAACATGCAAATAAATTCCGTTCATAAACAGATGGTTCTTTGTGAAACTTGCTATAACGAACTGACCCGTAAACCTTCAATGAGTATGGGTCCTCAATCTTTCGGATTTCCGTTTGAACAGGCATTCCAGCCGAAAGAAAAGAGCGCAGCAAAACAAAGCGGAAAAAAAGGGCTGCTTGATGAGCTGGCTCAAAATATTACAAACGGTGCTAAAGCCGGTCTCATTGATCCCGTCATCGGCCGTGATGATGAAGTGGCGCGAGTGATCGAAATTCTAAACCGCCGGAACAAAAACAATCCGGTTCTTATTGGTGAGCCGGGTGTAGGGAAAACTGCCATCGCTGAAGGGCTCGCTTTAAAAATTGCTGAAGGTGATGTTCCAAACAAACTGAAAAACAAAGAGCTATATTTGCTTGATGTTGCATCCCTTGTTGCAAACACAGGGATCAGAGGCCAATTTGAGGAGAGAATGAAACAGCTGATCACTGAGCTGAAGGAACGAAAAAATGTCATTCTGTTCATTGATGAAATTCACCTTCTCGTTGGCGCAGGCTCTGCAGAAGGATCAATGGACGCCGGCAACATTCTCAAACCGGCCCTAGCCAGAGGCGAACTGCAAGTCATTGGCGCGACAACACTGAAAGAATATCGTCAAATCGAAAAAGATGCCGCGCTGGAAAGACGTTTTCAGCCTGTCATGGTGCAGGAGCCTTCAATTGAACAGGCTATCCTCATTCTGCAAGGGATTAAAGACAAATACGAGGCGTACCATGGCGTAACATTCAGTGATGAAGCAATCAAAGCGTGTGTCACTTTATCATCCCGCTACATTCAGGACAGACACCTGCCGGATAAAGCAATTGATTTATTAGATGAAGCAGGTTCAAAAGCTAACCTGTTAATTGATGAACTGAATGATGAGGATGCCGCTGAACGCTTAACTGCAATTGAAGCCGAAAAAACAAAAGCCCTGGAAGAAGAAAATTACGAACTGGCTGCAAAACTCCGTGATGAAGAACTCGCATTGGAGAAAAAACTGAACAGCTCCTCCGCTCATACTGCTGTCACTGTGGAAGCTGAGCACATTCAGGAAATTGTTGAACAAAAAACAGGCATCCCTGTCGGCAAACTGCAGGCAGACGAACAAACGAAAATGAAAGAACTCGAAGCAAAACTTCATGAACGCGTGATTGGACAAGAAGCCGCTGTTCAAAAAGTGGCAAAGGCGGTAAGACGAAGCCGCGCCGGTTTAAAATCCAAAAACAGACCAGTCGGCTCCTTCCTCTTCGTCGGTCCTACCGGCGTAGGGAAAACAGAGCTTTCTAAAACACTGGCAGATGAATTATTCGGCACAAAAGACGCTATTATCCGACTCGATATGAGCGAATACATGGAGAAACACGCCGTATCTAAAATTATCGGTTCACCGCCTGGATATGTCGGCCATGAGGAAGCTGGACAATTAACTGAGAAAGTGCGCCGCAATCCTTACAGCATTGTGTTGCTGGATGAGATTGAAAAAGCACACCCAGACGTTCAGCATATGTTCCTGCAAATTATGGAAGATGGCCGTCTGACAGACAGCCAAGGCAGAACCGTAAGCTTCAAAGACACTGTGATCATCATGACAAGTAATGCGGGTGCTGGTGAGAAACAAACGAAAGTCGGTTTCCAATCAGATGACAGTGTCATCGAAGAACAAACATTAATTGATTCACTGAGCATGTTCTTTAAACCTGAGTTCCTCAACCGTTTTGACAGCATTATTGAGTTCCGCTCATTGGAAAAAGAACATCTTGTCAAAATCGTCAGCCTTCTTCTTGGAGAACTTGAAGAAACATTGGCGGAACGGGGCATTAGCTTGAATGTGACAGATGAAGCGAAAGAAAAAATCGCTGAGCTGGGCTACCACCCTTCATTCGGTGCACGTCCGCTTAGAAGAACCATCCAAGAATGGGTTGAGGATGAAATGACCGATCTGCTGCTTGATAATGGCGAGATCACAAGTTTTCACGTGATTTTAGAAGATGATAAAATCAAAGTGCGAGCGAAATAACAATCAGCGGTTTCCTTTTAGGAAGCCGCTTTTTTTATGCTTTCATACTCTTGACTTAGAAAATACCGTCCCTTCCCCTGAAGCGCTACTTCCCTTCATCCTTTACACTTTTTTTAAGGAGGGATGGAACATGTTTATATACAGTGAATATGTATTTCTACTATTATATGAATACCATCTGAAGGACAGCTTGCAAGAAAGCTGCTAATTTCAGTAGACACCCGGGCTTTTCAATTTTGGAGAGCCCGTTTTTGTTTATTTCTCCCTTCTATGCCTCTTCCTTGAATATTTCATGAACAAATTCACAATGTCCCTAAAGTTCCGGGCACCAAAACCGATATTAACCATAGACAAGATAGTAAAAAAGGATTTGGTGAAAAACTATGGATAAAACTTCGTTAATCGGTATTATTCTTGCTTTTGTGGCATTGAGCGTCGGGATGGTTCTGAAAGGCGTCAGTTTCAGCGCCCTTGCAAACCCCGCTGCCATTTTAATTATTATCGCCGGGACAATCTCAGCAGTCGTTATTGCGTTCCCAACAAAAGAAATTAAAAAAGTGCCTGCGCTGTTTCGAGTGTTATTTAAGGAAAATAAACAGCTCACAATAGAGGAACTCATTCCTATGTTCTCTGAATGGGCTCAGCTTGCACGCCGCGAAGGTCTGCTTGCTTTAGAAGCAAGCATTGAGGATGTAGATGATGCTTTCTTGAAAAACGGGCTCAGCATGGCTGTTGACGGGCAAAGCGCGGAATTTATCAGAGATATTATGACAGAGGAAGTCGAAGCAATGGAGGACAGACACCAAGCCGGAGCCGCTATTTTTACACAAGCAGGAACGTACGCTCCGACACTTGGAGTACTCGGCGCTGTAATCGGGCTGATTGCCGCTCTCTCTCATATGGACAATACAGATGAGCTTGGACACGCCATCAGTGCCGCCTTTGTTGCCACACTTCTCGGTATCTTTACAGGGTATGTGTTATGGCATCCTTTCGCAAATAAATTAAAACGAAAATCAAAACAAGAAGTAAAACTGCGTGAGGTCATGATTGAAGGTGTTTTATCCGTTTTAGAAGGACAGGCACCGAAAGTCATCGAACAAAAGCTTTTAATGTATCTTCCTGCGAAGGACCGCTTGAAATTTGCAGAACAAGGAGAGGCGCAAAATGGCGAGAAAAAAGAAGAAGAAGCATGAGGACGAGCACGTTGATGAATCATGGCTCGTTCCTTACGCCGACATCCTTACTCTTCTCCTGGCATTGTTTATTGTGCTGTACGCGAGCAGCTCGATTGACGCAGCTAAGTTTCAAATGCTCTCAAAATCATTTAATGAAGTTTTTACAGGCGGAACCGGTGTACTGGACTACTCCAGTGTCACTCCTCCTGAAAACGAGTCAGACGGCATCGATGAAGTGAAAAAGGAAAAAGAAGAGAAAGAGAAAAACAAGAAAGAAAAAGAAAAAGCAGCTGATCAAGAAGAACTTGAAAATGTGAAGAGCCAGGTGGAAAAGTTCATCAAAGATAAAAAGCTGGAACATCAGCTGGAGACGAAGATGACTAGTGAAGGCCTTCTGATTACGATTAAAGACAGCATCTTCTTTGATTCTGGAAAAGCGACCATCCGTAAGGAAGATGTGCCGCTTGCAAAAGAGATTTCAAATCTTCTTGTGATTAACCCGCCAAGAAATATCATTATCAGCGGACATACTGATAATATGCCAATTAAAAATTCTGAATTCCAATCAAACTGGCATTTAAGCGTCATGAGAGCGGTAAACTTTATGGGGCTCCTGATTGAAAACCCCAAGCTCGATGCAAAAGTGTTCAGCGCCAAGGGTTATGGCGAGTATAAACCGGTGGCTTCCAACAAAACTGCGGAAGGCCGAAGCAAAAACCGGCGGGTTGAAGTTCTCATTTTGCCAAGAGGCGCAGCGGAAACAAATGAAAAATAGCAAAAAAGGAAGCCTTGTGACATATCAGGCTTCCTTTTTTTACTTATTATGAAACTGTTTTGCGTTTAATCCTACTCTTTTTAACATTTCGGTGCACATCTCTACCTCTTCTTCGCTTAATACGCTGATCATTTCATCAATTTCAGCAGCGTGATCAGGGAAAATATCGTTCAAAAGACCGATGCCTTTTTCAGTAATTTGCGCAAATGTCACTCGTCTGTCTGTAGGAGACGCTTTCCGAATGAGAAGTTCTTTTTGCTCCAGCTTATCTACAACGTATGTGATGCTCCCGCTAGCCAAGAGAATTTTATCTCCTATCTGCTGCAGCGGCTGATCGCCTTTATGGTACAAAAGCTCTAGCACAGCAAATTCAGTCGGATTCAGCCCATGCTTATGAATATGCTTATTCATATGATCGTTAATAGACCGATACGCGCGCGACAGCACGATAAATAACTTCAGTGATTTTTCTGTCATGTCTCAATCATCCTTTTAGAAACCGTTACAGAGAAACATTAATAAACAAAGACCAAAATGTCAATAAAAATCTTTCCAATATTTCTCTTCTTTTTTAAAATGTAAGCTTGCCAACACCTTTTTCTAATTTTTTTGGTTATTTTTTCTTATTAAAGAAGAAGAAACAATGATATAATACCTCTAATCAGGTGTATGTTGGAGCGATGCAAATTGAAAATACTAAAAGGCGCCTGCGGGAGAGTCAAACTTTATATCATACTGGTCGTGATTCCGGCAATCGTCATCAGCTTTTTCGTATATGAAAAAGAAAAAGATACAATAGCTGCAGAACATAAACAAGAAGCAAGTGTCCTGCTAAACCTTCACCGCAACAAAATCAATTATTTAATCGGAGAAACAATGGCGAGAATGACCTCCTTGTCCATCGCCATCGACAGACCGGTTGATATAAAGAAAATGCAGTCAATTTTGGAAAAGACCTTTGATTCAGAGCCGAGATTTTCCGGTCTCTATTTTCTCAATGCCAAAGGAGACGTCACCGCAAGCACAACCGAATTAAAAACGAAAGTAAACCTGGCCGACAGATCTTTTTTTACAAAAGCAAAGGAAACTAAAAAGACAGTCATTTCAGATAGTTATTCGAGCAGAATTACTGGTCAGCCAATTTTCACAATTTGTGTGCCTGTTTTGGACTCAAAACGAAATGTGACAGATTATCTTGTCGCAGCTATTCAAATTGATTATTTGAAAAATCTCATTAACTTGCTGAGCCCTGATGTTTATATTGAAGTTGTGAACCAAGACGGGAAAATGATTTTTGCGAGCGGACAATCCTCTCATGCAGAGGATCAGAAACCTGTCAGCGGATATCTGGATGATATCAGCTGGAATATGAAAGTCTATCCGAACCCGGTCACAATAGAAGAACTGTCGAAAAGCCTTGTGCTTCCGCTTTCATGTATTATTGTTCTGCTGAATATCCTTTTTATTCTCGTGCTGTATTATTTGCTGAAGCGGCAGACCCAGCTGGAGCGCTCAGAAAACGAGGCGCAAAAATTAGAGCTGATCGGGACGCTTGCTGCCAGCACAGCCCATGAAATCCGTAACCCCCTCACCGGGATAAGCGGCTTTATTCAGCTGTTGCAAAAGAAATATAAAGGTGAGGAAGATCAGCTTTACTTCTCCATTATCGAACAGGAGATCAAACGCATCAATCAAATAGTGAGTGAGTTTCTCGTTCTCGGCAAGCCGACAGCTGAAAAATGGGAGCTGAACTCACTTCAGGACATTATCGGAGAAATTATGCCGATCATTTATTCTGAGGGCAATCTATACAATGTTGAAGTCGAATTACAGTATTTAACCGAGCAGCCCTTACTCGTAAAATGTACAAAAGATCATATTAAACAAGTGATTTTAAATGTAGCAAAAAATGGCCTCGAGTCAATGCCTGAAGGAGGCAAACTGACGATCTCCCTGGGAGCTTTAGATAAAAAAGCCATAATCAAAGTTGTGGATAACGGTGAAGGGATTTCTCAGGAAATGCTGGATCACATCTTCCTTCCCTTTGTTACTTCTAAAGAAAAAGGAACCGGTCTCGGCCTTGTTGTTTGTAAACGGATCGTGCTGATGTACGGAGGCTCTATTCATATTGAAAGTGAAGTGCGAAGAGGCACAGAGGTGACAATCACCCTCCCCGTATCCGCATCATAGCCCCCCTGACCATGTCAGGAGGGTTTTTTATCTTCGTGATCGGGCATTGCCATTCGATTTGCTTGCTGGTCTTCCAGAAAAAAGGATTTTGATGAAACGCAACAGCATTTTCAAAAGCAAAAAAAACATAAAAAATACTAAAAAACCCTTTATACCTTCCGTGGCATCTAAAAACTCCATATTCCCTCTACCCGTCACCTTTTGCTGAATCTCAATCGCAAATACGATGACAATGATGACTGTAACAGTATAGATAAAGGACAAGGCTGTCATACTCCATTTAGAAAGCCATGTAAACACAGCGTGAGTGACGCCGAAAAAGAATATGCCAAAAATGCCGATCACCCAAAAATGCATTTCTTTGTCAGTTAAATGAATGCCAAATATTCCGCATAAGGAAATAAAAGCATCATGAAATTGATTGACCATTTCGGTAATGAGAATCGCTAGTTCTTTCATTAGTTCCCTCTTTCATATGAATTTTTTCCAGAAAAAAAGAGCGCTTCCGAAAAGCTCTCTCTTTATATATGCATCTGATAGGCCGCTATTTATTTGCATCATATGCTGGCATAACATCTCTGCGGGGCCACAAGCCTAATTTCTTTACAAGGCCTTGAATCCCTTGGGAATGTTCGTTTTCTTGCATAAGCTGGTGATATTCATTTATTAAACAATCCAGCTCCTGACTGTGCCTGATCGTGTCATGCCCTGTAAATCCCTGCTTTCTAGCGGCATCTATCATTAACTTTCTTTTTTCATCAATAGACACCAACAATCTTTCTTGTTCAGAAGAACCGCCCATTCACTTCACCCCTCGCCGCTAAGAAATAGGAAACAAGTTTGATTGGGTTATTGTGCATTATTACAGATTATACTTTATTTGTAAACATATTTTCATTAAATAAGTTAATTTTTCAGGTATAATAGATATATTGATAGGATTAGAAGAACAATACCCAGGTGAAGAATATCTTAAACACGCCGCCAGGCAGGAGGAATGCCCAATGAAGAAAAAGAAAGCAATTATGCTCGGAGCGGCAGGCGGAAAAGCAATTTTGAAGAGGAAAAACCGAAAAAAATGTATTCAGCACATCACTATTTTTTTTCAGATGCTTCGCGATTGGCGAAATGGCGACTATCCTCGGTCACAGGTTAAAACACTTTTGCTGTTAACTGCCGCAATTCTGTATATCGTCATGCCGCTCGATATCATTCCAGACGTAATCCTCGGTCTTGGGTTCATTGACGATGCAGCTGTTTTAGGTTTGATTTGGACACTGATTAAAAAAGAACTGTCACAGTATGAAAAGTGGCGTTTGCAATAAATATAAAAAGCCCCGTTCGATGAACGGGGCTATCTCATGCTTATTGATTCACGCTGTCTTTTTCATAAATAGGAACCCAGCCTTCAGTTGTGACAAAAATTCTCACCGCGACAACTTTGCGGTCCTCCTGAAGCGTGAAGTAATGGCGGATATTCTCAGGCACGGAGATTAAATCACCAGGGTTTAAACGGACATCAAAAAACGTGCCGTCCTTGCCTTGAATGACAAAAATACCGTGTCCGCTTACAATAAAACGAACCTCATCGTCTGTATGGTGATGCTCTCTTTTAAAGTTTTCAAGCAGTTCATCAAGTTTCGGATTGCTGTCTGACAATGAAATAACATCCTGTGCTTTATAGCCGCGGCGGGTTGAGATATCTTTAATTTCAGTTTCGAAGGTATCAAGAATTTGCTGTTTTTCTTCTTCTGTCAGGTCATATTTCTCTGAGAGATGTTCCGGAAGCTTCGTGATATCCCATTGCTCATAAATAACCTCTTGACTGTCCAGAAAGCTTGCCACTTCCTCTTGATTTTCAATCGTTGTATTTGCCTCATCATGAATTCGAATTGTAGCCATTTCAATTCCTCCTTTTATTTAACCAGCTGATGCTGGAGTGTTTTCAATTTCAAATGGTAGCTGAACAAAAATTCATACGCTTCAAGCACTCTTTTTGCCTCAAATGCTGTTTTCCCCCAAACCGTAATACCATGATTTCGGATCAGAACAGCTCCTGAATCTTCTGAAATCTCTTCCGCAAACAGTGCCGCAAGCGTTGGGATATGTGCCGGATTTTCTATAATCGGAACGGTCACTTCTGCGTTCTCTTCCCACAAGCCGAGTGCTTTTATAATTTCCTGGCCTTTGAATGTGATTTTCTTTTGGTCTCCGTATAACTCTGAAATCACATTATTGTTTACCGTATGGACATGCAGGCAGCATCCGGCATTGGTTTTATTGTACAAATGTGTATGCAAAAGCGTTTCTGCTGACGGTTTCAGAGAATGCCCGCTTTCAGCAGGCTCTCCGTTTTGATTGACCAGCAGAAAATCTTCAACCGTCTCTTTGCGTTTATCTTTTCCGCTTGCAGTGACGAGAAATGTTAAAGGCTCATCTGTAACCTTAATTGACAAATTGCCGCTAGTCGCTGGAAACCAATCTCTCTCTGCCAATTCCCGTTTTACTTCAGCGAGCTCTCGCCAGCGTTCTTGTTTTGCAGCCATTCCTGTACCTCCTTTACATTCTCAATTTCCTTTCTGATCTCATAAAAATCTTGATACGGAAGATGATTGAGGTTCTGCTCCCGGCATTCGTTTAATAAATAATCCCTTGCAAAGCATAGGTCAGACAGCTTTGCTGCCTCCACATCTGTAACCGAATCACCGATCATGATGATATATTGGTTCGGTTCAGAAAGTTCATGGATGACCGACGGCTTACAGCACCCGCATTGATTGCTGCATGTGCCCTTGCAGGAATGAGGCCAGTCAATATGGATATAGTCATTGTCAAATGAAGCATGGTTGCAATAAATGCGGTCTTTCTCCACAATGCCTTCAAGCAAAGGATATACAAAGAAGTCCATTCCACCGCTTATGACATAAAACGGAATCTCGTGCTCATTGATAAATGCTACAAATTCCCGAAAGCCTTCCCTGATTTTTGCATCTTCCAATACAAAACTTGTAATCTCTTCTTTTAAACGGCTGGGCAGAAGGCCGAACATCCGCCCGACACCTTCCTTGATCGATAGCGTTTTGGAAAGTACGCCGTCTTTTAATGCCACCCACTCTGGGGGAGCAAATGTTTTCATGATATTTATAATGTTGTCGTTCATCGTGATTGTTCCGTCAAAATCACAAATAACAAAAGGTTTTCGAGTCGTCATACGGCTTCAACCTTTCCCCATTTATCTAGCGCAAGCTTAAGATCCTTGCATTGTTCGGCTTTTTCATCAATCGGCTGGGCCTCTAGGACCGCATCAATAATGGCTCTGAACGCTCGCCCCCCGCCTTGGGCACCGTTCGGATGTCCATGTACGCCTCCTCCGGCGTTAATAATGTGGTCTATGCCGAAATCACGCATTAATAGCGGAACCATGCCGGGATGAATGCCTGCTGACGGAACCGCAAATGTTTGGTTAAAAGCATCCTCTCTCACACATTCTTCATGGATCGCCAGTGCGTCTGCTCTTGGAAGCGCAACCGAACCATATGGAGACGGAAAGAGGCTGAAGTCAGCACCGCAATATCGATTTAATTTTCCGAGTAAAAGAGCGTGAGAAAAACCGTAAAACGGAGAAGACGTAAACGCTCCGCTCACTGCTGGATGCGCCATAATCGGAACTGGGATTTCAGGATCTTCTGCTAGGCCTTGCATAACGTCCAAGCCGTAAGCAAAGACATTAAACAAAAGCGCATCCGCTCCCAGCTCGGCGGCGCGTCTCGCTTTGTCTTTCAGATCAGCCGTACGTCCAGTCAAATTCACCGCATACAGCGTTTTATGTCCGGTTTGCTCATACGTTTCTTTCAATATTTGCTTTCCTTCTGCAATTCTTGTTTCAAAAGGCGCTAGACCTGTCTCAAAGAAAATTTCATCGTCTTTAATCAAGTCAACTCCGCCAAGCGCCTGCTGCCGGAGCTGTTCTTTAATATCACTCAGGTCCCTTCCGATTACGCCTTTAAATATGCTCATTAACAGCGGTCTCTCAAACTCTCCCAGCAGCTTCCGGATGCCGTATACGCCAAACTTTGGTCCCGGCAGTGCACGCTTAAATGCTTCAGAGAAGTGAAGATCGATCAATTTGATTTTTCCGTCCAGGGACAGCTTGCCAAACACTGTTGTCAGCAAAGCCGGAATATCCTGAGAGAAATTGATTTCAGGATAGGCAATTGTGATGACCGCTTGTTTTTCTGATGCAGGAGTTCCCTCTCTCTCCTCAACTTTTATCACCCGCCCCTTATGCTTTTGCATTTGCTCCTGTTTTACAAGGGGCAGATCAGTCCAGGAGCCTACTGTCAATCCTGTTGCGATTTGTTCTGCTTTCTTCTCTGTATCGGCTCCCGGTTCGGTCAGGAGATATGTCGCTAATAACTCACTCATGCCAGAGCTCCTTTCATTTTCATCCATATCAAAAAACCTCTTCAAACTGCAATCGCGTCTAAAGAGGTTTCGTTTCTCGTCCGAATCTTATCTCTCAGCCGCTAGCTGCAAGAATTAGCACCGTGCTTTATAAGTCGGTTGCCGGGCTTCATCGGGCTCGTCCCTCTGCCTGCTCTTGATAAGAAAATATAGATTTTATAAATTATTTTGAATTATCCCATCGTTATAAGGTCTTGTCAATGCTTTTTTGGGTAAACAGGTTCAGTTTGCCAATTCGATAAGCGGCTTCCTTAAGTCTTTCTTCACTTGTTAAAAGTCCGACTCTGACGTAGCCCTCGCCATATTTACCGAAGCCGTTTCCAGCCGCAACCGCCACATTCGCTTTTTCCAGCAAAAGATCTGAGAACTGCTCAGAAGTATAGCCTTCAGACACAGGTAGCCATGCAAAAAAAGAACCTGCGGGAGCTGTTACATCCCAGCCGATTTCCCGGCATGCCGTGATCCAAGCGTTTCTCCTGCTCTCATATCTGGCATTTTGCTCTGCCACACACGTCTGATCGGCTAACAGTGCCTCTGCTGCAGCCTCTTGAGTCGCTCTGAAAAGACTGACAAACATATGGTCTTGATAAAGATTGATCGCTTCAATGACCGAAGCGTTTCCGACGGCAAAGCCAACCCGCCATCCTGCCATATTATACGTTTTTGACAGCGTGTAAATTTCAATTCCGTTATCCTTCGCACCTTCAGTCTGCAAAAAGCTTAAAGGCTTGCAGCCGTCAAATCCTACAGCGCCGTAAGCAAAATCGTGAACGACGCAGATTCCGTTTTCAGCCGCAAAACGCACGGTGTCTTCAAAGAACTCGGAAGTAGCAACAGCTCCAGTCGGATTATTCGGATAATTTAAATACATCAATTTCGCCTGTTCCCTTACTTCAGCGGTTATGCTGCTGTAATCAGGGAGAAACGCCCTGTCCTTTACGAGCGGCATCATTTCCATCTTTGCTTTTGCAAGTGTGACACCCGACCAGTAATCAGGATAACCCGGATCGGGAACTAAAATCGTATCACCGGGATTCAACAAGCATTGCGGGAGCTCGACTAGACCGGCTTTTCCGCCGAATAATACAGCGACTTCGGTTTCCGGATCCAGATCAATGCCGTATTCTCTTTTGTAAAATGCAGCAGCCGCTGACTTCAGACGGTATGAGCCGCGAAAAGACGAATATTTATGATTCTCAGGATCAGCAACAGCTCGTTTCATCTCCTCAACAATATGTTCAGGAGTCGGCTGATCTGGATTTCCCTGTCCTAGATTGATAACGTCATGTCCTTCTGCGAGCTTTTGGTTCACTTTCTGCACCAAAGAAGCGAAGAATTGTTTAGGCAATTCCTTCAATACAAGAGACTGTTCAAATTTCATCTATTCTCACCTTCTAAAAAAATCTTGAAATGATAGTCCATCATCATATATGGTTAAATGAAAAAAGTAAAGAAAAATTTGGGGTGTTAAAAAGATGAAATGGACGATATCTTGTCTTCAATTTGATATTTCATACGGAAAACCTTCGGAAAATATAAAAAAGGCTGAATTTTTCATCGAAAAAGAAAGCAAACATGCTGATGTTCTTGTTCTGCCTGAATTATGGACGACCGGATATGACCTGGCCAATCTTGATGAACTCGCTGATGAAGACGGCCGCTCCGCTCAGAACTGGCTGAAGAAAACGGCAAAAAAACATGGTGTTCATATTGTCGCCGGATCGGTCGCTGTCAGGAAGAATTCTGATGTTTATAATACAATGTACATCGCGGATAAGGAAGGGCAAATCATTAAAGAGTACAGAAAAGCCCATCTTTTTCAGCTGATGGATGAGCATCTGTATTTATCAGCCGGTTCCGAAGACGGATACTTTGAGCTTGACGGCGTCAAAAGCTCAGGATTGATCTGTTACGATATCCGTTTTCCGGAATGGATCAGAAAACATACGACAAAAGGCGCCAACGTGCTGTTTATTTCTGCGGAATGGCCTCTTCCCCGCCTTGATCATTGGAAAAGCCTGCTTATTGCGCGGGCCATTGAAAACCAATGCTTTGTCGCAGCCTGCAATTGTACCGGTTCAAATCCGGATAATGAATTTGCAGGACATAGCCTAATTATTGATCCATGGGGGCGTGTACTTGCTGAAGGCGGACGGGAAGAAGGCATAGTCCGAGCGGAAATCGACCTTCAAGAAAGCGCAGAAGTTCGGGAGAGCATTCCTGTTTTCGATGATATCAGAAAAGATTTATATTAAAAAATATATTGACAACTAACTAAATTACCTGTTACCATGTTCATCAACTGATAAATTAGAATTGTCAAACAAGTGAATATATTCTCTTATCGAGAGTTGGGCGAGGGATTTGGCCTTTTGACCCCAACAGCAACCGACCGTAATTCCATTGTGAAATGGGGCGCATCTTTTTCGCGCCGAGACGCTGGTCTCTTAAGGCACGGTGCTAATTCCATTCAGATCTGATCTGAGAGATAAGAGAGGCGGACATAGATGTTAAGCCTCCTTCTCTCTGAGAAGGAGGCTTTTTTACGGCCACATATTAAGTGATTACATAATTGGAGGTTATGATGATGGGAGTCACAAAAACACCTTTATACGAAACGTTAAATGAAAGCTCCGCTGTGGCGTTGGCGGTGAAGCTTGGCCTTTTTCCAAGCAAAAGCACGCTGACATGCCAGGAGATCGGAGACGGCAACTTAAATTACGTTTTTCATATTTATGATCAAGAACATGACAGAGCATTGATCATTAAACAGGCGGTTCCGTATGCAAAAGTGGTGGGAGAAAGCTGGCCGCTGACAATCGACCGTGCAAGAATCGAAAGCAGCGCTCTCATCCGTCAGGGCGAGCATGTGCCTCACCTGGTTCCAAGAGTGTTTTATTCTGATACGGAAATGGCCGTTACCGTCATGGAGGATCTCTCTCACCTCAAGATCGCAAGAAAAGGACTCATTGAGGGTGAAAACTATCCTCATCTGTCGCAGCACATCGGTGAATTTTTAGGAAAAACACTTTTCTACTCATCAGATTACGCGCTTGAACCTAAGGTGAAAAAACAGCTTGTTAAACAGTTTACAAATCCAGAGCTATGCGACATTACGGAAAGACTTGTTTTTACAGATCCTTTCTTCGACCATGACACAAATGATTTTGAAGAAGAGCTTCGTCCTTTTGTCGAAAAGCTTTGGAATAATGACAGCGTTAAAATCGAAGCCGCTAAGCTGAAAAAGTCATTTTTAACGTCTGCAGAAACGTTGATTCATGGTGATTTGCATACAGGAAGCATTTTCGCAAGTGAGCACGAAACAAAGGTGATTGATCCTGAGTTTGCTTTTTACGGACCGATCGGCTTTGATGTAGGGCAATTTATCGCCAACTTATTTTTGAACGCACTCAGCCGTGACGGGGCTGACAGAGAGCCGTTATATGAACATGTCAACCAGGTCTGGGAAACGTTTGAAGAGACGTTTAGTGAAGCCTGGCAGAAGGACAGTCTGGATGTTTACGCCAACATCGACGGTTACCTCACTGATACGCTCAGCCATATTTTTGAAGAAGCAATCGGATTTGCGGGCTGTGAGCTGATACGACGCACGATCGGCCTTGCCCACGTAGCTGACCTGGATACGATCGTGCCGTTTGATAAACGAATTGGCAGAAAACGCCTGGCGCTCGAAACCGGCACAGCCTTTATCGAAAAACGTTCGGAATTCAAAACGATAACAGATGTTATTGAATTATTTAAGTTACTTGTAAAGGAATGATCCATTCATGACCCATTCATTTGCTGTTCCACGTTCTGTTGAATGGAAAGAAACAGCTATTACCATTTTAAATCAGCAAAAGCTTCCTGATGAGACGGAATATTTGGAGCTGACGACGAAAGAGGATGTATTTGATGCGATTGTCACGCTCAAAGTAAGGGGCGCTCCGGCGATCGGCATTACGGCTGCCTTCGGACTGGCGCTTGCTGCCAAAAACATTGAAACAGATAATGTCACGGAATTCCGCCGCAGACTGGAAGACATCAAACAATATTTAAACAGCTCACGGCCTACCGCCATTAATTTGTCATGGGCGCTTGAGAGACTGAGTCATTCGGTCGCAAACGCGATTTCCGTAAATGAAGCAAAAACAAACCTTGTCCATGAAGCCATTCAGATTCAGGTTGAGGATGAGGAAACGTGCCGGTTGATCGGCCAAAACGCCCTGCAGCTTTTCAAAAAAGGCGACAGGATCATGACAATCTGCAATGCCGGCTCAATCGCGACAAGCCGCTATGGAACGGCGCTAGCTCCGTTTTACTTGGCCAAACAAAAAGATTTGGGATTACACATTTATGCCTGTGAAACAAGGCCTGTCCTGCAAGGTTCACGCCTTACTGCTTGGGAGCTGATGCAGGGGGGCATTGATGTCACTCTGATCACAGACAGCATGGCTGCCCATACGATGAAGGAAAAACAAATTTCCGCTGTTATCGTCGGAGCCGACCGAATTGCAAAGAACGGTGATACGGCAAATAAAATCGGCACATACGGTCTTGCTATTTTAGCAAACGCCTTTGATATTCCGTTTTTTGTCGCCGCACCTTTATCTACATTTGATACAAAGGTCAAATGCGGCGCTGATATCCCGATAGAGGAACGAGATCCCGAGGAAGTCAGGCAGATTTCCGGAGTTCGGACCGCTCCATCCAATGTGCCTGTCTTTAATCCCGCTTTCGACATTACACCTCATGATCTCATTTCAGGAATCATCACAGAAAAAGGGATTATGACCGGAAACTATGAAGAAGAGATTGAACAGCTGTTTAGAGGAGAAAAGGTGCATTAAAAAACCGCTGGACTTTGCTCATTTGGAGCCGAGTCAGCGGTTTTTTTGTTTCTTTTTGTTAACATTGATGATTTCATCTTTTTGAGCGCTTGATAAGATATGCAGTTTCACAAACAGTTCGGCAAAAACAGCAAGTTTCTCAGAGCGGCTCGGCTTCAATTGCTTTGTCCTCCTTTTTCACCAGACCAACTTTTTTAACTTAATAAAATGATATGTCGGCCGTGAAAAAAAGGGAACGTGCCATATGTTTTATTTTTCTTTATAGGAGATTCGCTCGATGTTTAGCAAAAATGCTTTGATCTCCGTTTTGCTTCCGGCGTATCCTGTTAACGCACTGTTTTTGCCGATCACTCTGTGGCACGGGACAAAAATCGGCAGGTCGTTACGTTTATTAGCCTGTCCGACAGCGCGCACCGCTTTCGGACTGCCGACCGCAGCGGCAATATCTGCATAGCTTCGGGATTCACCATATGGAATCCTCTCCAGCGCCTTCCACACTTTTTGCTGAAAAGGAGTGCCCTTTTGGCTGAGCGGCAGGGAGAATGTCTTCCTTTCGCCTGCGAAATATTCTTGAAGCTGTTGTTTCGCTTCTGCAAGATTAGATGTTTCCTTGTGCTCAGTATTCTGAACCGTTTCTTTCCAATCCACCCAATCTTCCTGACTGAGAAATAGACGAGTGATCCGGTCATCCTCTTCGGCAATGATAAGTTCACCGAGCGGCGTTTCGGCTGTCGTATAGTAGTTCATTCATCATCCCTTCTTTCTTCAGCATTCTGTCTGACAGGAAGCGTAATATGGAAAACGGTGCCCTTCCCTTCTTCACTTTCTACCATAATTTCGCCTTGATGTTCTTCAATAATTTTATAGCTTACCATAAGCCCAAGTCCAGTTCCCCGTTCCTTTGTCGTATAAAACGGTTCACCAAGCCGCTTTAATTTATCTTCTGTCATTCCGATTCCCTCGTCTTTTAAGGAGATAAGAACATGATCTTGATCCAATGCCTTTATCGTTACAAAAATATTTCCGCCGTCAGGCATCACTTCGATGGCGTTTTTTAATATATTGATAAAAACCTGTTTCAGCTGATTCGGTTCACAGTAAATCGGGGGAATGTCGTCAATTAAATCAAGTTGCATTTGTACATTGCTGAGATTGGCTTGCGCATTTAGAAGGTCTATCGTGTCCCTCATAATTTGGGTAACATGTTTTTCCTCATACATAATGGCCTGGGGCTTAGCTAAAATCAAGAATTCGGTGATGATGGATTCGATGCGCTTTAGTTCTGAGGTGATCACGTTGAAGTAAAGGGCGTAGTCTCCCTCGACACTCCCTTTCAGAAGCTGAATGAAGCCTTTAAGAGCAGTCATCGGATTTCTGATTTCATGAGCAATGCCGGCTGCAAGTTCGCCGACAACATGAAGGGTATCTGATTTGCGCAGGCGCTCCTCCAATTCTTTTCGCTCTGTTACGTCTTTAAAGATAGCCAAGTTCATATTTTGAATAATATTCCGTTTAAATGAGAATTCGAGTTTTCTGTTATCACCGCTGCTCAGCAAAAATGGAATTTCGTTGTCCATTTCATCAAAATTAATCTGCCTTGCCGGTGATGCCAGATTTTCTATTTCATAAGCAGAAATAATGTCTAACAGGCTGTGCTGTTTGATCTCTTCATGTGACAGGCCCAAAATATGGCTTGCCAACGGGTTGGCGTCGATGATCCTGTATTGATTGTCGAACAATACATTGCCGTCCATTGAGCCGTTGAACACTTTTCTGAATTTCAGCTCGCTTTCCCGAAGCTCCTTTTCCATCCGCTTTCTGTCGCTTACATTTCTTAAGATCGTCAAATGCTGATTTTCAAGGATTGTCCGTTTTGAAGTAAATTCAAGCTCTTTGAATTGGCCGTTCCCCATTTGAAACAGCAGCTCTTCTCTGATCTCTCCGTATTTTGCGTATTTCCTCTTCGTTATGCTGTATTTCTGCTGCGAGTCAACGAGAAAATCACACAGCTTTCTTTTCAACAGCAAATTCATCGGCAGCTCAAAAATTTTACAGGCTGATTGATTCGCTTTTACGATTCTTCCGTCATTCGACCAGATGATGATGGCGTCCATTGCATTTTCAAAGATTTCTCTGAAGCGCTCCTCACTTTTAAAGAGCTGTAGCTCCATAGACCGCTTCTCTGTGATATCCCTCATAATGGACATATAAAAACCGCTGATGATGTTTGATGTAATCGTGAATTCAAATAGTTTTTGAACTCCTGAACGAAGCTTGACAGGCAGCTCCCCCTTCGCTTTTCCCTTGCGGTTGAGCGCCTTCCAGATATTGTCGAAATCTTTTCGTGAGCCGCTGTCTATGAACTCATACAACGATAAATGAGACAGCTCATTATGATTGATTTCAAAGCTTTTACAAAAGGACAAATTGGCATCAATAAAACCGCCATCTTTATCAAACAGGACGATTCCGTCAACTGCTCTGTCAAACAAGTCCTTAAAAAGCTGTTCATTCATAGAGAATTCCCGCTCCAGAATCTTCTTAGAAGATATGTCCCTCATGACAACAAAAAAGAAATCCTCGCCAATACCTCTTTTGGCCAGAAACTCTATGTATTTTGTTGCCCCGCAATCAAGCCTGATCGGAACCTCCTTCCACAGAAAGCCTTTTTTAAAAAACTTCTTTACGGAAAGATTCAGTTCATCCTTTGGGATTGAAAACAAAAAATCCAAAACAGAACGCTTTTTCAAATCTTCCGAGTCAACTTGAAGCATCCTTTCTGTTGCTTCATTTGCCTGAACAATCCGCATTTCGTTATCACAAATAAAAATAGCATCGAGCGTATTGTTGACAATCACTTGATGCTGATTCAATTCCTTTTTCAGTCGCGCGTTTTCTTTTTTGAGGCGATTCAGTTCCTCTCGCAGCTCCGAGTTTGTCTGGACACCAAGAGTTTCCATGCATGTACACTCCTTCTTCAAAACCTATCCTTCAATATTTCTACAAAATGCGGGAACTTCCTTCATTTGCCCTATAAATTTCAGAAAATTTCAGCGCCATTACATTACGAAGACATTTTCTACGATCCTTACCATCACTTTACATCGACCTAACAATCAGCATTTTTTTAGATTCCTTTTTCATCTTTTATTTTAAAATATGTACCAGCAGGGAATAATCTCTTAGTGACTGATGAAAGAGAAGGTGATGCTATGAGTAAATCGCGGGACAGTTATTTCGATAACGCAAAATTTTTATTGATATTCCTTGTTGTATTCGGTCATATCCTTCGTTCCTTTATTAATGATAATCATTTTATGCTCTACCTCTACAAGTTCATTTACACATTCCATATGCCTGCATTTATTCTTGTATCCGGTTATTTCGCGAAAGGCTTTAAACGGGCGGGATATGTAAAAAAGCTGGCGGTCAAGCTGATTATTCCGTATTTGATTTTCCAAATCATTTATTCCGTCTTTTATTACATTATGCAAGATGAAAGCATGGCAAATGTGAACCCGATTGATCCGCAATGGTCGTTATGGTTTCTTGTAAGCTTATTCTTTTGGAACCTGCTCCTATATCCTTTTTCAAAGCTTTCAAAGCAGTGGGCGCTGTTTGTCAGCTGCGGAATCGCCGTGCTGATCGGTTATCTGGACTTTGTCAGCAGCACGCTGAGCTTGTCACGGACATTCGTATTCTTACCGATGTTCCTTGTCGGTTTTTATTTAAATAAACATCATTTTGATTTATTGAGATCAAAACGCGGCAAACAAATTGCGCTCGGAGTGCTTGCCGCAGTATTCGTCATCTGCTGGGGCATCGATTTTGACTATTCTTTTCTGTTTGGTTCAAAACCGTATTCTTCATTTGGAGACGTTACCCTGGTAAGCGGACTATCCCGAATCGGCTGGTATGTACTCGCCTTTGGGGCAACCTTCAGCTTTTTAGCGCTTGTTCCGCAAAAACGGTATTTCTTTACCAAATGGGGAACCCGGACATTTTACGTGTATCTGCTTCACGGGTTTATTATTAAGACATTACGACAGGTCGGGCTTGAGGATTGGCTTACTGACTATCAAAGCTTAGTGATCCTCTTGCTTTTAACAGCAGCCCTGACATCAGTCCTCTCCAGCAACTTTGTTAAGACAGTCGCTCAGCCCTTCATTGAGCTGAGGATGACCAGCTTATTGCAATTTGTCAGAGGAACGGGCAAAAATGCTTATTTAAAATAGAAAAGCACCTCTTAAGCGGACGCCGCCTAAGAGGTCTTTTTTATTGGTGTTTTTTATTTTTGTTTTTTTCTTTTTTCTTTTCAGGCTTGGTGACTTCCAGCGTTTCGATGATCTTCCCGGCATTGTAATCCCCAAGTTCACTTGAGAACTCTTCCTCCAGCACCTTTTTATTCATAGGTTTTTTATGATTTTGCATGTCTTTGCTATGACGGTTTTTCTTCACAATTACATGCCTCCCTGCTGGCCCTGTTTGGAATTGCGGTTTGCCCCTCTAAAATTGGGGTCATCATGATATTGTGTCTTATATGAATTAGGGTCCATGCTCTCGGTAGGTGTATTGTTATTTTTAATGGCTTCATTCACTTCAGCTTTACGCTTCATACGAATCCTCCTCGCCAATTTTCAGACATTTTAAGATGCAGGAGCGTAAATTGCACCTGTCGAAGTTAGGTTCTCCAACTGAACAGGAGGCACACATCTTTTTTTTGGCAATCAAAAAACACCGCAAAATATGCGGTGTTTTGCCTATCCGATAATCACTCTTTCTTTCGGATAGTGATAATTCGCTTCAATTTCCTTTCTTCCGATCAGATACAGGAAGGTCAGGATGCCGATTCGCCCGATAAACATGACAATCATAATGACGCATTTTCCAACACTGCTCAAATCTGCCGTAATTCCAAGCGACAGGCCGGTTGTACCGAATGCCGAGCACACTTCAAACAAAAGCTCCAGCAGGGAATGCTTTTCTGTAATGGTCAGAATGAGTGTCGCGCCAAAAACGAGCAGGATCGCCATCATCGTGACAACAAGCGACTTCATCAAGTCAGCAGGGTGAAGCTCCCGTTTGAATACCTTTACGGCCTTATTGCCGCGGGCAAAATGAAACAGCGCAAGAAGGTTCAAAGCAAAAGTCGTTGTCCGTATGCCTCCCCCGACTGAGCTTGGCGACGCTCCAATAAACATCAGCGCACAAATAAAAAAGAGTGTGGAATCTGATAATTGGCTGATATCGATTGTTGCCAGTCCCCCGCTTCGGGTTGCCGTTGATTGAAACAGGGACAAAAACAAAATATCATGCCATGATTTTCCTGCGAACGCATGGTTTGCTTCCAGGGCAAAGATGCCAATGGCTCCAAACAAGACAAGTGAGCCGAACGTAATCGTCGTGATCTTTGTAAAAAGCGTAAATGGATAACGCCGATGCTTTGAAAACAGGAAATCCTTTACTTCAACAAGCACGGGAAATCCAATCGCTCCAAATATAATTAAAAGCATTGTAATAAACTGCACAAAGTAATCGTGGCGAAATGGAATCATCGAATTACCGGTAATATCAAATCCGCCGTTTGTCGTTGCACTGATACTGGCAAAAAATCCGTGTAAATAGGCTTCCTGATAGGAGTCATAGTAGGTTAAGAAATATGTGCCGAGTATCAGCCCGCCAAAAAATTCAATCCACAAGATCAGAAACAGTACCTGCTTCATCAGATTGACAATTCCTGAAAACTGGGATTGGTTTTGATCAACCATAATCAGCTTCCGTTCTTTCAGCCCGATTCGTTTTCCCATGATCAGCCAAATGAACGTTCCGAGCGTCATAATTCCGATTCCGCCAAATTGCAGAACAAATGCTAATATAAAAATCCCTATTGTGCTGAATGTATCAGCTGTATCAACAACTGTCAGTCCCGTTACACTGACTGAACTGACAGCTGTAAAAAGCGCATCAATAAACGTCCAATCCGCCCCCGGTTTATGGGCCGCCGGCAAACTCAGCAATATAACGGCCACAGTAACTGCAAGAAAATAATATAATGCGATCAGCTGGGCCGGTGACAAGGCCTGTATCAATTTTCCAAACTTTAATCTCATGTAAAATCCTTCTGCCTCTCTTTTTAAGTACGGTAATTATTCTAAAGATATTAGGTCCATTTTTAAAGGCTTTTACGAAACATTTTCTTAACTTGCTTATTTTTTTATGATTTTAGTCAATGGATAAAATAAAAAACCTCTGAGAATTCTCTCAGAGGAACAATGTGTTTGTATTATTTAGCTTCCAGCCGTCTGATTCGCTCATCTAAATCAGGGTGAGTAGAGAAAAGTGAAGAGCGCTTCTTGCCATTAATCTTTAACGTTTGGACAGCTGTCTGATCGTCTTCCATAATCCGGGAAGAATAGCTTTTAAGCGTCCGCAGCGCATGAATCATCTTGTCCTTGCCGGCAAGATCCGCTCCTCCTCTGTCAGCATGGAATTCACGATGGCGTGAATACGCAAACACAACCAGGCTGCCAAGTATCGAAAAGACAATCTGAAAAATAATCATTGCAATAAAATGAACGATCGGCGCTAGATCTTCTTTGACAAAACGGCTTGCTATCCAAGCAGCGATACGCGATAAAAAGACGACAAAGGTATTAACGATACCTTGTAAAAGCGTCATTGTTACCATATCACCATTTGTGATATGCGCGACCTCGTGGGCAAGCACACCTTCAACCGCTGCGTCATCCATCTGCTCCAGCAGCCCTGACGATACTGCGACAAGTGAACGGCGTTTTGACGGTCCAGTCGCAAACGCGTTTACTTCAGGTGAACGGTAAATCCCGACTTCCGGCATTTTCGTTAAACCGGCAGAGCGGCTTAATCTGTGAACACGTTCAACCAATTGCTGTTCCTCATAGCTGAGCGAGTGTTTTTTCGGATTCAGCACTCTGACACCCATCATCGTCTTTGCCATCCATCTGGACATCGCAAGAGACGTAAAGGAACCGACAAATCCAACGACTAAACTGAACACAAGAAGCGCCATTGGATCGATACCGCCATCAGCTGTAAAGTACGTCCCGACTCCTGTAACAGAGCTTAAAACAGACAAAACGATCCCGATTGTTGTAAGCACCAAAATATTCGTTAGAATAAACAGAAAAATTCTTTTCGCCATAACAACCTCCGTTATTTTAAGTTCAAAAGAACCCGTATATTTAAATTATAAAACATCCATTTGAAAATGCAAGGAATTCGACGTATGATGTTAATGTAATTTGCTGACGCTTGAATTTTGAACTTATACATAGACCTATATCCGCGTCAAATTGTTTAAAGAGGTGAACAATGAACATTTTTAAACTCTCTCGAACCGATATGGTGCGGCTGCTCTATTCCCTAAAAGGACAAGGAGAACATAGCCCGCTCGACATTCTCGTCCAATCAGCGAACATGTCAGCAGAAAAAGCAGCCAATCATCTAGAAATTCCTGAATTTCTTACAAGATATGAACGAAAAAAACAGAAAAAAGAATACGGACTGTCTACAAATGAAATCGTAGAGCTTGGCAACTTATGCGAGCTGACTTCGTTAAAGTCAACCGCAATTCAAAACTGGGTAAAGCGTGATATCAAAGATCTGATCGGACACCCTGAGCTGGGCAAAAAATACTCAGTTGAACAGGCAGTTATTCTTTTAATTGTACGTGATTTAAAATCCATTTATGACTTTGAACACATACGGGCTATTTTAAAAGTGGCCTTTAACACAATCTCAGACAGATCTGATGATGTCATCAGCCCGATTGCTTATTATGAAAGCTGCGCATATGTGCTTGATGCCATCCATCACCAAGATACTCCTTCTATGAAAGAATCAAATCTGCAGGAGATCGCCGAACAGGAGACAGAGCGTCTCCGTCACCGTTTTGAAGAACTGAATGACAGCCAATGGCTTAAAATCAGACAAATTATCGCCATTACAGTCCTCTCCATTTTGACGTTCCATATTCAGGCAACCGCACATAAAATGACAGCAGACATTCTATAGTCTGCGTCACCTCGGCTTAGAGGCCGGGGTTTTATTTTTCTCCACAACAATTGCCAGCATAAATAAACCCCGTATATTTCAAACTAAATACGCGTTAAGAATTTCTTTATCGAAAAAGGAGATGAAAAAGATGGCGAGCAGAAATAAACTCGTTGTTCCAGGGGTGGAGCAGGCACTAGACCAATTTAAACTCGAAGTGGCTCAAGAATTCGGTGTGAACCTTGGTTCTGATACAGTCGCACGCGCTAACGGCTCTGTAGGCGGAGAAATGACAAAGCGGCTGGTACAGCAAGCACAATCACAATTAAATGGCACAACTAAATAAATTCAGGTCTTTATTCGCCGGGGGCACTCGGCGAATCTTCATTTTGAGCTGAATGATTATCACTGCTGTAGCCGTTTGGATTACGTCGGTCTGAAGCGTTATCCCTTCTGGACGAAGAACGGTTCTTGCCTTGTTCACCATTGTTCCAGTCCCTGTGATATTGGCTTTGACCCTTGTCAGCGCCGTTATTTTCATTTCCTTTATCTTGAGGATCTTGTATTGGGGTTTGCTCATGGTCCCCATCTTTTTCGGTATTTGTATTTTCATCTGATTCCTTTATTTTTTTATCTTGGTCACTATCATCAATCTGGTCATCCGCTTTCTCTTCTTTCTGGTCTCCGGAATCCGCATCATTCAGCTGTTCATTATCTCCTTGCTTGCTGTCCTGGGTGTCAGTTTGATCGGTGTTTTCATCCTCATTTTCATCACTCTTTTGATCCTCTTCCCCGGATGGTTTGCTGGAGTCATCTTTTAAATCTTTATTGTCATTCTTTTCATTTGATTTGATGTAGCTGCCTGTTGAGACGCCTTCTTTCTTCGCTTTTTCCCTCGTTTGCATATCTGACTCGAGAGATTCCATGCGGTATGTCGTTTTATATTTTTCAGTCACATCATTCAGCTGTTTTTTCACAGCCTTTTTATATGTATTGTCTTCTGTGTTTTCATAAACAGTGGAAATCAATATTTCTTTCGATTTCTTTACATACCCGTGTTCACTGCAGTCGGTTATAATATCGTCAATCACCTTTTTAAAATCAGTCTTCTCCCAATCATCTATATCATTCACGACTTTCTGTCCCTCATCGTTTAGAGGCGTCAGTTCAATCACTTCATAATCGCTGTTTAACGCCATTTCGACGCTTGGATTGATATCAATTGTCATATACGCATAGGCCTTATTATTAGAAAAAACGGGGAGAACTATAAAAATAAAGAGCATAATAGCAGTCATCGTAAAAATCCCCATTTTGAAAGGGCGCAGTTTAAAAAAATCAAAAAAGCTGGCCCTTCTGCCCATGCGTGTTTCACTCGGAAGCATGATTTCTTCTCCGATTTCATAGCTGTGTCGATCATTTTTGGCTTTTAAAAATTGTCCGTCAGGGGTCAGCAACGTGACGAATTTTTTATTTTTCTCTACTATAATCCCTCTTCTCATGAGTGCAGCACCCCTTTAAGATAATCTTTTAAATAAATATAATCACCCGTAATGATAATACACATCGCAATAATATATTTTCTGTTTCTCTCAATCGTTTTTCGGCTCACAGAGACAAGCTGTTCAAGCTGTTTGACTGGAAGCTGCTTCTTTGTATACAGGATAGCGGCCAATTCTTCATGTTCAACAAGCGTCATTGCCACCTTTATGGCGTTTTGCCTTGCATCCGTGTGCTTTGGAGAATTTTCAAGCAGTTCTTTAAACGATAAACCATAATCCTTGAGCTGCTTTTGAAAATAGAGGATTTCCTCCCGCCTCTGCTCCTGTTCAATCTGACGACGGTATTCATCAATGGAAAGCTCGGCTTCAATCAGGCTTTGTGATGACTCCTGATCGTCTCCTTCCTGTAAATCGATATTTATATTTTGTGCGCTTCTGGCTTCTTTTCTAATGTAATCAATGACTTTTCTTTTTATAATAAGCTCAGCAAATGCGAGCAGAGAATTTCCTTTTTCAGGTGAATATTTTTCTATAGCTTCATTAAACGCGATCAGTCCAATACTGAACTCATCGTCTTTTTCATCTATATATCGTTTACAAACGGATGAAACCGTCTTTGCGATAAATGGCTTATATTGCTGTATTAATTCATTTTGCAGATCTTTATTGCCTTTTTGTATACTCTCAACAGCTTTTTCAAGTGTTTGCTTCTTTTTTCCCAATTTAAACAAAAGGCTAAGCACTGGTTTCACCTCAGTTCCTCCCTATAACTACTCATTAATGATAGCTAATTTAATAGGGATTCGCAAAGGAGAAAAAGAAATATTGATTTCCAATGTCTCAATTATGACAAACCATTCTGACGTCCTATACATGATTTCGTGCCTTTCTAAAGAATTAAGGGGGTTTTATGCGTGTTTTTTGTAACAAAGATGTTATAAAAATGTTATTTTATTTCGCTTATGAAAACGCTTCAAACACAAAAAGACTCTGCTTTTAAGCAGAGTCTTTCAGATTACGCCCGTTCACGGGTGCTGTTTTTTTGTTCGTTTTGTGCGCCCTCCGGCTGTTTTTTCCCACCTGACATAAACCAGCCGCAAACCGCGATTGCTGCTAAGACACCCCAGAATATCAGCTTCCATGTTCCAGAATGAATAAAGTGCTCAGAAACAACCGCTATGTCGCGATGGGCAAGCGTATATAAAGCAAGCTTCACTCCGACCCAGCCGACAATCACAAAGGCTGCTGTTTCTAGGCTTGGACGTTCCTTTAATAACTTCACAAACATGGAAGCCGCAAACCGCATGATCACCAGTCCGATGATACCGCCGGCCAAAATGACGAGAAATTGTCCTCCGTCAAGTCCGCCGATCTTCGGGAGTGATGTCCCAGGAAGTGTAACCGCCAGCGCTACTGCTGCTAAGATGGAATCAACAGCAAACGCGATATCTGCCAGTTCAACTTTTAAAACAGTCGGCCAAAAACCGCTTTGGTTCGTCTCTTTATGTGTGTCTTCTTTCTTAAATACATATCTTTTCAATAAGTGGCTTGCTGAGATATACAGCAAATAAATCGCGCCAATCGCTTGAACCTGCCATACGTTGACCAAAAATGAAATGGCGAATAAAGAGCCAAATCGCAGAACAAAAGCCCCTGCCAATCCATAAAATAACGCTTTTTTTCTTTTTTCCTCCGGCAAATGTTTTACCATTACCGCCATAACCAGCGCGTTATCGGCGGCTAAAATCCCTTCCAGCCCGATCAAGACGAGAAGAACCCAACCATACTCTAATAATAATGCTGCATCCATAAATGATACCCTCCCAAAAAAGTTGTTTTCTTTCTCTTCATCCGATCTTATGCCGGCCGGACCATGCAAAAAAGACCTTTGCCGACATAAGGCAAAGGTCTTGCTAGACATGAATTCAGGCATGCCAACAAAGCCGATGGATACAATCCATGAAATGACGACTTTGTTTCCGGAAGACATTCCGGACGCTACTCCCCTTTGGGATTTCAAGAAATATGATTTTATACGTCAATGATATGCGCAGCGCAATGATTTGTCAACGCTTATTTTTTAAAAATACAGATAATTGTTCGGAATGCGTGCGTTTCTTCCTCTTTTTCATCAGTAAGTAGAGCAGGAACAGCGCCAAAATCGCTATCCCGATCGGAAGCATATATTGATCAAGAATAGAGCCGACTTCCTTCCAATTTTCACCGAGCTTCACACCGAGATAAACATATACAAATGTAATCGGAAGCATAGCAATGAATGTATAAAGCGAAAACACCCAAACATTCATTTTTGCAATTCCGCACGGTATGGAAATCAATGTCCTGATGCCAGGCAAGAAACGGCCGCTGAAGGCGACAAAGCCCCCATGTTTTTTGAAAAAATTATCTGACTTATCAAGCGCTTCAGGTTTAATAAAGAGATACTTCCCAAAACGTTCAAGAAACGGCCTTCCTCCGTACCGGCCTATCCAATACAGCGTAAGCGGACCGGCCACTCCTCCAAGCGATCCTGCCAAAACAACGCCGGCAAGTGTCATATCGCCTTTAGATACCCAATAGCCCGCAAGCGGCAAGACGACTTCGGCCGGAATAAACTCAATGCTGAGCGCTAGAAATATTCCAAAATAAGATAAGCTTTTAAATGCTTCTATCCATGACATAACCAGCTCTTCGATAGCCACCAACTCCCTTGTTTCATGTTTATGTATCATACATTTTTGTTTTTTCGGAAAACGTCAAGATGATTTTAACACATTTTTCACGGTCAGTTGAACTAAAAATAGATCTCCCTCGTATTTCTATCGTTTTGAAGGCTGAAACTCTGCGGTTAAGCAGCCGATAATAAAGAGAGTCAACAAGACTGGAACACACGATACGGGGGGGGGAATCTCCATTTGGAAATACACGTTACGTATAATACGACGCTCATATGTTTATCTATTCTAATTGCCTGTACCGCCTCGTATATTTCCCTTGAACTTTCAAGGAAAGTCACCATCAATACAGGCTTAAAAAGTAAAATTTGGCTGATCGGCGGCTCACTTATTATGGGATTCGGTATTTGGTCAATGCATTTTGTAGGGATGATGGCCGTCCATATGGAAATGCCGATGGAATATGAATTCATGCCTTTAATGGCAGCCATTGGCGCATCTGTTTCGGGATCATTTGTGTCATTATATTTTGTCAGCCGGCACATTCTTACATATTACAGACTGCTTACCGGATCAGTTGTGCTTGGCGCATCTATTGCTTCTATGCACTATATCGGAATGTCTGCCATTTCCCGGGTAATGATTATTTACGAACCGATTTTATTTACAGTTTCAATTATCATTGCGATTGCAGCCTCTTTCGTCTCGTTAAAAATATTCTTTGACTTGGCCGTAAAAAAACATTCTGAGCATCTTATATTCTATAAAGTCGTCAGTTCAATTGTAATGGGCATTGGGATTTCGGGCATGCACTACACAGGGATGCTTGCGGCAACTTTCCATAAGGACATGGCTCCGCCCGGAAGCCATATGGAGGTGCAAACGTTTCATTGGTCAATTTTTGTTACTTTAATTATTTTTTGTATCCAAACGTTATTGTTATTCAGTTCCCATGCAGATCGAAAGTTTATTAAACAGAGCGAACGCATAAAGGATAACGAACAGCGATTTCAGTCTTTAATCGTCCACAATATTGATGCAATTTTTATTTTATCATTAGAAGGAGACATAATATCTTCCAATCACGCTGGTGAGGAAATGATCAGCAAATTTGGCTTCAGCATGCATGACTGGAGGAATTACACATCACTGAAGGTTAAGCGCCTTTTTGAGCAAGTTAAAAAAGATAAACAAGCGATGAACAGCGATAGCGATCTTATCACTGAAAAAGGCCAGTTTCACTTAAATATTACGCTTATACCTGTTGAGGTCAATCAGGAACTAGACAGCATTTATGTCATTTGTAAAGACATGACGAAGCAGTACAAAGCAGAAAAAGAAATCCATAGAATGGCTCATTATGATTCGCTTACAGACTTACCTAACAGAAGGCATGCCATCTCTCATCTAACAAAGGTGCTGAATCGCGAGCATTCCTTGCATTATAACACTGTTGTATTCTTTCTTGACTTAAACCGGTTTAAAGTGATTAACGATGCATTAGGGCATAATGTCGGTGATCAATTGCTTCAGTTTGCAGCTAAACGCCTGTCATCTGTAGTCCCTGATAACGGATTTATCGCCCGTCTTGGCGGTGATGAATTTATTATTATATTAACAGACGCCAATACAGGAACAGGCGAAGCAGATGTTTTAGCAAGAAAAATTATCCAAAAATTCAAAAAACCTTTCAAAATTCAAGATCACACCCTTGTCACATCTGTCAGTATCGGGATTGCGATATCTCCAAAAGACGGGACGGATGGCCTTGAATTGATGAAAAAGGCTGATATGGCGATGTATGCGGCTAAAGAACGAAACAAAAGCAAATACAGATACTATTCTTTTTCAATCGGCAACAAAGAAACCGTTAAGCTTAACCAAGAGATGGTACTCAGAGAAGCAATCGAAAACGATAGATTTGTCTTGCATTATCAGCCGCAATTCAGTGTGAAAAAACAAAAAATGACAGGAGCAGAAGCACTGATACGCCTTGTGACACCAGACGGGCAACTGCGTCCGCCCGGAGAATTCATCGGTGTTGCAGAAGAAACGGGACTTATTATTGATATCGGAAAGTGGATTATAGATGAAGCATGCAAGCAGGCAAGGATTTGGCATGACAAAGGCTATGATCTTTCTGTCGCCATTAATATTTCCGCCAGACAGTTTCAATCTAAAGGTCTGATTCCCCTCATCAAGGATACGCTTAATAAATACCAGCTTCCTCCGCAGCTTCTTGAAGTGGAGGTGACGGAAAGCATGACAATGGACAATCTCGATCACTCCAAAAAGGTTTTGTCATCCCTAACAGAATTAGGAATCAGAATCAGTATTGACGATTTCGGTACTGGTCACAGCTCTCTTAGCTATTTGAAGGACTTCCCGATTCACAGGCTGAAGATTGACAAATCATTTATTGACGATATTCAGACCCATCCTAAATCAGAGCAAATTACCGGAGCTATTATTGCCATGGGGCATCAGCTGTCTTTGCAGGTGATTGCCGAAGGTGTGGAAAATGCAGCTCAAAAGCAGCTTCTTTTTGAAAAAGGCTGCGACCATTTGCAGGGCTTCTTTTTCAGCAGGCCAATACCTCCGGAACAATTCGAACAATTCATTATTGAACAGCCGTCGCAATAACAGCGCCGGCTTTTTTTCACCCATAAGTTACTACACATGAATCGTACTCCTTCTCTTCACACTAAAGAAAAAAAGGGGTTTATCGATATGCATACAATGTGGAAGGGATCGATCAGCTTCGGATTAGTAAACATCCCCATCAAGCTATATGCGGCCACAGAAGATAAAGATATTAAACTGCGCAGCCTCCATAAAGAGGATCACGCACCAATCAAATACGAGAAAGTTTGCACAAATTGCGAAAAAACTCTTAGTCCTGATGAAATTGTGAAGGGATATGAATATGTAAAAGGAAAATATGTAGTGCTGACAGACGAAGATTTAAAAAGCTTAAAACAGGAGCATGAGGAGAAAGCAGTTGAGATTGTTGACTTTGTTCAGCTTCAGGAAATTGATCCGATTTATTTTAACCGCTCCTACTTTGTCGGCCCCGGGGATAATGGGACGAAGGCCTATACCCTGCTGCGTGAGGCGCTGCGCTCAACCGGAAAGATCGGTATCGCCAATATGACAATCAGGTCAAAGCAGCAGCTGGCGATTCTCCGCGTTTATGAAAATTGTATCGTCATGGAGTCTATCCATTATCCCGATGAGGTCAGAAGCGCCGCTCAAGTCCCAGGTGTACCTGATCAATCGAATGTAAACGATAAGGAACTGCAAACTGCTATCACATTAATAGATGAACTGACTGCTAAGTTTGAGCCTGAGAAATATGAAGACACGTACCGACAGGCGCTGCTGCAAAGAGTCAACGACAAGCTAGAAAATAAAGAAACGGCTGTCACTCCTGATAAAGCGCCACCTCGTGAAGATGTCATTGACCTGGTAAGCGCTCTGCAAGCCAGCATCGACAGAACCAGAAGGCCGAACCGGGAGACACCGGCTGCCGCACCTGCACAAGCCGCTGAACCGAAAGGAGCCGGAGATAAAAAACAAAAAACAACTAGAAAAAAAGCCTCCGGCACATCATAGCGCATGGCGTTTACCATGCAGCCGGTCTTAACTTCGTCACCGCCAATCGGAGCAGAATGGCGTTACGAAGTAAAATATGATGGGTACCGCTGTATTCTCCGCATCCATTCTTCAGGTGTGACCTTAACCAGCAGAAATGGTGTGGAGCTCAGCAGCACCTTCCCTGAAATCACACAATTCGCCAAAACTGCCTTTCAGCACCTAGAAAAAGAGCTTCCGCTGACACTTGACGGTGAAATCGTATGTTTGGTGAATCCCTGTCGTGCAGATTTTGAACACCTTCAAGTGCGGGGGCGTTTGAAAAGGCCAGACAAGATTCAGGAATCGGCAAACGCGCGGCCGTGCTGCTTTCTCGCCTTTGATTTGTTAGAGCGAAGCGGAGAAGATGTAACGCTTCTTTCGTATTTGGACCGCAAAAAATCGCTGCGTGAACTCATATCCGCAGCAAAGCTTCCTGCATCTCCAGATCCTTACGCAAAAGAAACCATTCAATCCATTCCCTGTTATGATCATTTTGATCAACTCTGGGAGATGGTAATAAAATATGACGGAGAAGGAATTGTAGCGAAGAAAACAAACAGCAAATGGCTTGAAAAGAAGCGGTCGTCCGATTGGCTCAAATATAAAAACTTTAAACAAGCTTATGTTTGCATAACAGGGTTCAACCCTAACAACGGGTTTCTGACGGTATCGGTGTTAAAAAACGGAATAATGACACCGATTGCCTCTGTCTCGCACGGAATGCGCGATGAGGAAAAAAGCGCTATACGC
The DNA here is from genome assembly GCF_037963565.1 of Bacillus sp. PS95. Lineage (NCBI taxonomy): Bacteria > Bacillati > Bacillota > Bacilli > Caryophanales > Bacillaceae > Bacillus > Bacillus sp. PS95. The sequence goes on along the minus strand of NZ_CP150160.1, from coordinate 1,409,177 downwards.
GAGATTATGGAACAGCACGGACATCAAACACCCTCAGGCGAGTTTAAGCTTGAACCTTCGATTTGTGCAGCTGTTCAATACTTAACAATTCTCCATGGCACATTAAGAGAGGTATCGTTTATCGGTTTCGAATTCCAAATGGACTGGACCGAATGCACGTATGCGCAAGTCATACGACACTCCAAACCGGTTCACCCAAAACTCCAGTTCACAAGCCTGGATAAAATCATATTTGAAAAGAATAAAAAAACAAAAGAAGATTTTATTCAGTATATGATTGAAGTCAGTGACTACCTGCTCCCATTTCTGAAAAACCGGGCTGTCACCGTCATCCGCTATCCGCATGGATCTAGGAGCGAATCATTTTTCCAAAAAAACAAGCCGGACTATGCGCCGGATTTTGTTCAGTCCTTCTATGATGGAAGCCATGAACATATTGTCTGTGAGGATATGTCTACATTGTTATGGCTTTGCAACCAGCTTGCTTTGGAGTTTCACGTTCCTTTTCAAACCATTAAAAGCAGGCGTCCGGCTGAGATTGTCATTGATTTAGACCCGCCTTCGCGAGATGACTTTCTTATGGCCGTGCAGGCCGCAAATGAACTGAAGCGGCTGTTGGATTCCTTTGGCATCACATCGTACCCGAAGCTGTCCGGCAACAAAGGCATCCAGCTTTATATTCCCTTGTCTCCCGAGGCATTTACGTATGAAGAAACACGCCAATTTACGCAGCTGATCGCAGAGTACTGCACCAATGCATTTCCCGAGCTCTTTACCACTGAACGCTTGATTAAAAACAGACACTGCAAATTGTATCTTGATTATTTGCAGCATGCAGAAGGAAAAACGATTATCTGTCCCTATTCGACGAGAGGAAATGAGCTTGGGACTGTTGCAGCCCCGCTCTACTGGCATGAGGTGCAATCATCTTTAACACCCGCTCTGTTTACAATTGATACGGTCATCGATCGAATTAAGAAGCAGGGCTGCCCATTTTTTGATTTTTACCGCAACCCGCAAGACGAACCGCTTAGCGCTATATTGCATCAGTTGAAGAAAAAGAGCTGACTAATGAAGTCAGCTCTTTCCGTGTTTAACTGTACTTTTTTTCTAACCGCTCTTTTTCCTGGCGCTGAAGCGGGCTCAGCTGTTCATTATACAAATCAATATCAATCGCGTATTTCGGCCGTCTTTTCACTTCAGAAAAAATCGTTCCAATATACTCTCCGATGATTCCAATTCCCATCAATTGCAGCCCGCCCAAAAACCAAATGGATATGATAAGAGACGCCCAGCCTGCATTCGTATGGCCGAGCAGCTTTTGAATAAACGCACCTATCCCTGCCACAGCGCTAAGGAAAAACAAAACAAACCCTAAAAGCGTAAAGAATCGAATTGGTGCGACACTGAATGAAGTAATCCCGTTAAAAGCGAAGGATAGCATCTTTTTCAGCGGATATTTCGTTTTGCCGGCAAAGCGTTCCTTGCGGTCATACAAAACTTCGGCCGATTTAAAGCCGATCATGGGGACAATACCTCTTAAAAACAGATTCGCTTCCGGATAACGCTCGAGCTCTTCGAGGGACCTTTTATTCATTAAACGAAAATCAGCATGATTATAAATTAATTTAATCCCAAGCTTATTCATGAGACGATAAAACCCTAACGCGGTCGTGCGCTTGAAAAAGGTATCGGTTTTTCTGCTCCGGCGTACACCGTAAACGATCTCGCAGCCCTCATGATATTTCAGCATAAAATCCCGGATCACAGAGATGTCGTCCTGAAGATCAGCATCGATCGAAATGACGCAGTCTGACCTATTCTTCGCTTTATGCAGTCCGGCTAAAAGCGCTTTTTGGTGGCCGACATTGCAGGCTAATTTTAAGCCGGTAACCTTCTTGTTTCTTATGCTCTCCATAGCAATCAAAGCCCAAGTGCGGTCTTTGCTGCCATCATCGACAAACAGAATTTTACTGTCTTCAGCAATTAATTTTTCTTCAATTAAATCATCTACAACCTCTGTCAGCTGACGGCTTGTTTCTTGAAACACTTCCTCTTCATTGAAACACGGGACGACGATGGTTAATACTGGCTGTGACTGTTTCAATCGATATCCTCCTTATCTTGTTTCATATAAATAAATGCGCCAGGCGGAATCTTTATGGTCAAACGTCTTTACGAGCGCGAGATGGTTTTGTTCAGCATTCATGATCGGAACTGAAGAAAAAATGTACCGTCCGCCCATTTTTTTAAATACATCTGTATTTAATTGAAGGTTGTTGATCGTTTTCTTCGAGTTCTTTTTGAAATCATATCGTTTACCGAGTTCATCGACAAAAAGGTAGCAGCGGCTGCCCCATTCATCAAAGTATTGTTTCAGCCGAGAATTTTTTTCCAGCTCTTTTTCGATGATTTTCCTAAATTCATATTTATATGAGAGCGGATACAGATTGTTATACGTATCTAACGTATAAAACCCGTTATATTGGGCGATAGACGGATGCAGTCCGATGCTCGCCACCCTGTACGAATCTTGCGGACGTCCGATATATTCCTTAATCTCTTTGAATTGTTCCGATGCATAAAACTCCTTGAATGTCGGCGCGTTGTAATGAACGCCATACGTATATTCTTCATTAAAAGGCGCCAACACCATCAGCTGTGCAGCGACTGCGGCGTACACAAGCCATTTCCATCCTTTCCCCATCCGCCAAATGAGATATAAAGCAAGCGCAAAGCTCACGTATATAACAAGCGGCCGAAGAAAATGAAAACGGGCAAAATTAAATTCTGCTAAAAAAGCAAATTTCTGCTTTGGAACAGCCCAAATTTTGTTGAACCAAAACGCATACCATAATGACAACCCGTAATTAAGCACACATAAAAACAGATAAACATTTTCTGGCTTTGTCCGATTTCGTTTGAACAGCAGAGCAGCAAATACGACCATCAGGATCGGAAGGATGACAACGGTATGAACGGTCATCACATGATTATGGCCATAGACAAAGTTTTTTATGGATAGCCGAAGAGAATGCCAAACGTCATGCCTAGATGAGATAAATTCGATACGATGCATCGGTGCGTGCTCAAACAGCATCGAATAGACAAGCCGATATTCAACGAAAAGATAGATACTCGTCATAAATGCAATACTGCCTAAGAACATCAAATTCCATCTTCTTTTTGTAATGGCATCATACAGCCAAAAACACGCCATCCCTGCCAGGAAAAAGAAGAAGCCTAGAACAAAGCTTGAGTATAGAGGGAGCAAGCCCAGCGTCAGCCACTCTCTCCATGAGATATCCCCTTTTCGGATATTTAAAAAAGCCCACAGTGCCAAAGGGTACCCAAGCGTACTCAGCATTCCCGAAGGCCAGAACGGTGTTAAGGCAAATGCAAGCGATACGCCAATTCGGATGAAAGCCGCTTTTGGTTCCGGGATTATATGTTTCTTCAGCAGCACATACATTCCAAAAAAAGCGACAACTCTTGTAACCGTCTGGCTTATTGCATAGGCGGTCATGGAAGAAAAGAAAGCATGGAGCCAAACAATTCCGCTCCACTCGGTGCCAAAGGCATCCCGGGGCAGCCCGTTAATGATTTGCGGAATGGCAGCGTCAACCTTGCCGACGATTTCTCCGCTATCGGCCAGAACCTTGTACCAAGCGATGTTGGAATCTAAATTATCGTGGACCCGGATATGGGCATCTTCCTTTAAAATAAAAAGCGGGGATACATACAATAAAAGAAGAAATAATGCGATCCAGAGATAATATGTTTCTTTTTTTTGTTGTCTCATCAATCGTAACATTGCTTACACATCCATTTGTTATTCTGACTCCGTCGGCATGTTCTGCCTCATGTGTCAAAATTTATTATCCCTTTTCCCTTCCAAATCATTCATCATATGACAATCCGTTTTTCAGCCTGTCTCTACCCATTAATTCCCGCTATCCAGAGGGCTTGATCACTTACTATACTGATAGAAGGGAGGGGATATATTTTGTTTACAATCTTACTTTCATTGGCCATACTCGTATTTGTGCCATTTCTATATAAAGCGAACCGCAATACAAAAGATGTGAAAGTCAACACCATTTCAATCGACCAAAAAGACGGCCTTCCAGCCAGAAAAAAATTAAATATCCTTCATTTATCAGATCTTCACTTGGAAAACATTTCAGTCTCACCTGAGGAGCTGTATCATTTAACAAAAGATCAGCCTGTGGACATCATTGCTCTTACCGGGGATTTTCTTGATCGGAAACGTAATATTCCGAAGCTGGCAGGTTACTTGAACGCCTTGCAAAAGCTAAAGCCTGCATATGGAATGTACGCGGTGTTCGGTAACCACGATTATGTATTGAAAGAAGAGGACTTTCGGAGATTGAAGCGAGTTTTAGAGGAAAACGGCTGTATCACGCTGCAAAATGAACATGTTCGAATCGAGACGGCTGCAGGGCCAGTCAATATTATCGGCATTGATGATTACAGTACGAATCGGAGTAATATCACCGGCTCTTATCAAAGTCTAGAAAATGGCTATCATCTTGTCTTAACACATGACCCAAATATTATTCTGGATATGAAAGATGTTCATTATGATTACCTGCTGTCAGGGCATTTTCACGGCGGGCAAATTCACTGGCCAAAACCGTATCATTTGGTGAAAATGGGAAAGCTCGTGCGAATGAACATGATTAAAGGCCTTCATTATCATCACGATAAACCATTTTATATCAGCGAGGGCTTGGGACAAACCGGCGTAAATATCCGTGTCGGAAGCCGCCCTGAAGTAACATTTCATCAGATTTAATCAAAAAAGACTGTGCTGACCGAGGCATCAGTCTTTTTTTTGATATGTTTTCTGCAGCTTTTCTTTTGAGATAAACAAATAGGATGAATTCGGTAAATGCCGCAAGCTCACAGGCTTTGAAGTCAAATATAAAATCGGCACATGGGACACTTTTTTAAAGCACCTGTAAAAAGGGTTCACCGGGGTGATCACATCAAAGCCGAGCCTTTCCACACCTTTGTCAAGCATTGTAATCCCAATGATTCCTTTGATTTTCTCGCTTTTTTTATGATTGTTGATATAGTCAAGAAGAAGCGGCATCGATTGATATACTTTCTGATAAATAATGATTCCCTTTCTGACCGCGCTCTCAATGCTTTGCAGTTCTCTTATCAGCTTAATATTGTGCAGATGAATTTTAACGAGCACATCATTTTTTCTAATATGCGTTCCATCGCTAAGTACGACATGATGTCCTTTATACTTCGTCAGCCTGACTCGAAAGACGCTTTTTTGATCGTTGTCAATCAAGCTTAGCCTTGAAAAAAAGAAATAAATCGGATCAACCATTCTCCAAATGGAAAGGAAACAGGTTTTCATCTTTTCACCTTCCTTGTGATCAAAAACACCCTTATATTTTGTGAACGTTCTCCTCAAAATATAGTTGCCATATTTTTTAAGGAGGACTGTCATGAAAAACATTCTCATTTTTCCTTTTTTAAGCATTTCCACCGGGCATCATCATGTGGCTGATGCATTGCAGGCTGAATTAGAGTCTCAAGGGCTGGCATCAGAAAAGATTGATATCTTTTCACATGCGTATAGGCGGTTAGAAAAATTGTCCTCCGTGGCTTATTTAAAATGGATTCAATATTTCCCGAAAACGTACAGCGGCATTTACAGGCTCCTCGCCTGCGGAGAATTTCAGCATGACAAACGCTATTTCATGTACGAATGGCTGTTCACACAGCAAATGAGGCACATCCTCCAAGAAAAACAGCCTGATATCGCCTTCTGCACACATGCGCTGCCTTCTTATCTGCTGAACCGATTAAAGCCTGAATATCCGAATCTGACGGTTGTGAATGTATACACTGATTTTTTCGTAAATCAATTATGGGGACGGAAGAACATTGATTACCATTTTGTTCCGAGCACGGAAGTAAAGAAGCAGCTAATATCAGAGGGGATCGATCAGAACAACATATACTTGACCGGCATTCCAGTTCACCGAAATTTTGAAATGGAATCAGCAGATACCTTGCAGCACCACCCGCCATATACCATCATCATCACAGGGGGCAGTATGGGGGTCGGCGGGATTTTAAAATGGGTGCAGGAACTGTCGCCAGGCGGAAAGATCTTATACAAAATATTATGCGGCAGAAACGAAAAGCTCTACTCCTATGTCAAAAGTTTACACCACCCCTTGATTGAGGCGATTCCTTACCTTCACAGCAAAGCAGAGATGAACCGTTTGTACGAACAGGCGACAGGCATCATGACAAAACCCGGAGGCGTGACCATCAGTGAATGCTTACAGAAGAGGCTTCCGGTATTTATTTATCATGCACTGCCGGGACAGGAGGAAATGAATTTAAACCTTCTACATGAAAGGAAACTCGTCACAGATATGAGAAACTGGGACATGAAGAAAGCAGAAGAGTATATCGCGGCATTTTTTCAATCGAACGAACAGATGAAGGAGTATAAAAAACACGTCAATGGATACCTTGGCGAAATGTCTGATAGGAAGATTGAAGATGTTTTAAAAAGAATCTTATGAAACAAAAAAACACTCTCCTGAAACAGAGAGTGTAGAATAGTTAACGAAACAGCAAATGCTGGCTGTGTATGCCTGCTTTCTTGAGCAGGACAATCAGCTGGTCCTGTTCATCAGGCGAAAGGCCTGAAAACGCTCTCGCAATACGCAGTGCATGAATCGGATAAATTTTATCCAAATACTCATTTCCCTTGTCAGTTAAATGTGCGTAAACAGAGCGTTTATCTTTCGGGTCCTGCTCCCTTACTAAAAACCCGTTTCTTTCTAGTTTGTCAATAACATATGTGACGTTTCCGCTTACAAGCAGAAGTCTCGACCCAATTTGCTGTAATTTTTGCGGGCCTCTTGTGTACAGGAGTTCCAGTACAGCAAATTCAGTGGGATTAAAACCGTGCTCTTTGCTATCACGGATACTATGTTCGGACACACTTTTGAAAGCCCTTGCAAAAACTCTGTACAAATTCATCGCACGCTCAACTTCTTCTTCGTTAAACGATAATCTCATCATATCTACCTCGTATATAGGATTTTTATAAAAAAATAATGAAAACCCTTACATATAATAAGAGTTCAGTCCCTTACTATACGTATTCGCTATAATTCGAGAAATTCCTTCTAAAAGCAAAAAAATCCTTATACATTATCTTGTATAAGGATAATTTTTATGATTTGTAATGCTTCGAAAGAAATAAGCATATTCTTTCCGAAGCTCAGAAATCGTCATTTTGTTCATGACCTCTTTATTATAAACCCCTATCTGATAGAGTTTTTCAGAATAATGGCGTCGTTCTTTTTCTAAAGCGGATTTCAATAAATTACTCATAGCGTCCTCCTTCATTTTGAGGTATCCTATACAAAAGATACTCTTTTTAAATGAACGTGGTATGAATCTAATGTAAAGAATTTATGTTTACGAAGATTTTCGGTATTGTCCGTTTTGAACCGATCTTAATAATTGAAAAGCCTGTTCTCCGGCAAGCTGCATAAACGTCTCCAGCATTTCATCACGCTTGATATCCAACTCTATAATTTCTTTTGCCAGTGAGACCGCTTTTTCTTCCTCCATGATTATCCTTCCTCCTCGTTTGATTCGTTACATAAAGGATAAAACGCGCTTGGGTGTTACGCATTATTCTTGTTAATTTTTCTTCCGTATTTTTTCAAAAATCTTCTATTTGATGTTAGAAAATATGACAAGCGTCAGGTTTTTTCTCTTTGTTTTTTATATACTATTATCAAAAGACATCCAGGGGTGGAAAAATGACCACAGAAGATCATTCTTATAAAGACAAAAAAGTGATTTCAATCGGAATTGTGAGTGAATTGACAGGATTGTCCGTAAGACAGATCAGGTATTATGAGGAACGAAAGCTCATTTACCCGCAGCGTTCTTCAAGGGGAACAAGAAAATACTCCTTTGCCGATGTGGAGCGGCTGATGGATATCGCCAATAAACGTGAAGACGGCGTACAGACGGCAGAGATTTTAAAGGATATGCGCAAAAAAGAACAGATGTTAAAAAACGATCCGCAAGTGCGGAAAAAAATGCTGGAGGGGCAGCTTAATGCTCACTTTCGGTACAAAAACCGTTAAATAATAAAAGTCCGGCTCGCAGTTGAGACGGACTTTTTACGTTTATAATGAGTGAATGAATGCAGTGGCAATGCCAAAGTAGATTAATAAAGATAAAATATCGTTTAACGTTGTAATCAGCGGTCCAGAAGCAATCGCCGGGTCTACTTTCAGTTTGTGCAAAATAATAGGGATAATCGTTCCTGACATCGTGCCGATGATTAAGGTTAAGAACAGTGAAGAGGCGACAACAAATCCCAAAAGCGCATTCCCCTGCCATATGATGGAGACAATCGCAATCAGCACAGAACAAACCGCTCCGATAAAAATGCTTGTTCTGAACTCCCGGAAGATTAGACGCACAATCGTTTTTTTGTTCATTTCTTCTTTAGACAAACCTCTGATGACAACCGCGAGAGATTGTGTTCCCGTATTTCCTGTCATCCCTGACACCATCGGCATGAAAAACGCAAGCGCGACAACCTGCTTCAGCGCATCTTCAAAATAGCTGATAATGCTTCCTGAAATCAGTCCGATAAACAAGAGTAAAATCAGCCATGGCAGGCGCCGGTATGCCGCCACGTAAGCTTTTGTGTCAAAGGTGATGTCTTTACCGGAAGCGGCAAATTTTTCGTAATCCTCATCAGCTTCCCGAATAACGACGTCGATAATATCATCGACCGTCACAATGCCGACAAGCACGTTGTTTTCTTCTACAACCGGTATTGCCAAAAAATCGTAACGTTCAATCAGGCGGGCAACTTCTTCCTGGTCCTGAAGAGCATCTGCTGATATGACGCGGGTAAACATTAAATCCTGCACCTTTTCTTCAGGTTCACCCAGAATCAAATCGCGGTAGGAAAGAACCCCAACCAGCTGTTTGCTTTCATTAATAACATATAAGTAGTTGATCGATTCAGCTATTTCAGCGAAGCTTTTCAGTTTGACGACCGCGTCTTTTACCGTGTAATGCTGAGGAATCCACACATATCGGTTTGTCATCATGCGTCCCGCTGAATCAGCCGGGTAATTCATCAAGAGCTGTACAGCTTTTGATTCTGACGCTTCCATGCTGGACAAAAGCTGTTCCTTCAGTTCTTCGTCCATTTCTTCAAGCAATTGAGCGAGGTCATCGTTGTCCATTTTGTTCATCGCCAGTGTTGCTTTTGTTTTTCCGACTTTATTTAAGACGACAAGCTGAAATTCGCGTTCCAGCTCCCCGATCATATCAGTGATATCGTCTACAGTTAAATAAGATAAATAGCGGGCGCGGTGTTTTTCCGGCATTTCTTTAAAAATAAATGCCATGTCATAGGGCTGAAGCTCATCAATAACACTTCTGAAATCCCTGATTTTCCCGTCTCGCAGTAAAATAATGATGCGTAAAATGAGTTCGTCATAGGTCATGTTTTGAACCATCGGGACTCGTACCTCCTCTACGGAGACGTGCCGGCCTCGCCAGAAGGTGCGGCAGTTCGTCTCCTCATCGTGTAATCAATTGTCTTGCTGTCATAGTATATGGGTACTTCTTCAGATTGACTCGAATGGGGAGAATCCATACTCCGCACCTCCTTTGATTGGTTTCGTTTTAAAGGCATAAAAAAAGCCTTCGGGATTGAAGGTGAAAGAAGCACGGCAAAAAAAGCGTGCGGGCGCCTTCAATCGTAGAGCTTTAGCACTGTATGGCATAGGACAAGCATCCAGCTGCATTAAAAATCACCTTATGTCGATGATTTCTGTTGACCCATTGGCGTCTTTGGACATTTTTGGGCAGCAGCGTATCTCCATACAGGAGCCTCACCTAACGAAGTTCCTAATTGAATTGACACACTGAGATTACAGAAAAAAACAAGCTGTGTCAACTCAAAAAAGTAATAAATGCGCTTACATCACAATTACGGAACAAAACAAGGGCCAAAGCCCTTATTCTGTTGTTTGTGTCTCGTCATCTTCAGAAAGCAAATGATACGTTTCATGAAGAAATAAGGCATACTCTCCTTCCTTCGTCGGATGAGGGACATATTCAGCCTGATTGATGTATTGCTCCTCTTTCTTTTCCATGCGTTTCGCCTCCTTTTCTACTTAGATTGTCCAAAAGAAGGTTTCTTATCATGAAAAACCCCCGCTGCAGCGGGGGTTTTGATTAGTCATCTATCTCCTGTTTGATAATGCGTCCATCTTTTGCGGAAATTTCAAATTCTGTCTCAGTTCCTTGCTTCGTTTGGATTTCCATTTCATAGATGTAAGCACCGTCATCTTCGTCAAGCTTACTTTCTGTTACGGTTCCACCTGTTTGCTTTAAAGCAATTTCTTCAGCTTCTTCTTTGGTTATGGCGACTTGTTCTGCTTTCTCCTTTAGCGGGTCATTAAGCGCTTGTTTTGTATGAATATCTACATAAACGTCGTAGTCTTCACCTTCTTTTTCAATCTCCACTTCATAGACTTCTTTACCGTTGTAAAGGTCTCTGTCAATGTCTTCTACTGTGCCGTCAACAACTGTTTTAGCAATTGCTTCTGCTTCTTGTTCAGTGAGTGCATCCGTCTTAGAAGAAGCCTGTCTGTTTTCATTGTTTTCTTTGGCAAACGCGTTGTAGCTGAATCCTCCGGCCGCTAGGCACCCTGCTAAAAGACCGACCATCCATTTTTTCTTGAGCATTTGTGAGTCCTCCTTTGTTTTGTATGAGTACAGTTTACACACTCAACATGAAAGGAAAACGAGAGCAAGATGAGAATTTGATGAGAAACCGTCAGTCTTCATACACAATGTTAGCTACCTTTCCTGTGTAGGCATTGATTTTCACTGTCGCTTCCTTATTATCAGGAAGATCAACGTCTACTTCAAAGATGAGAGTGCCCTCACTTTCTTCGAGATCTGCGTCATCCGCTGTTCCACCCGTTTTTCGCTCTGCAATTGTTTTGGCTTCTTTTTTCGTAATCGGCGTTTTTTGTTGATCTTTGCTGCTGATTTGATCGGCAGACAAGACTGTTTTTGCCTGCATGTCTACCTTCACTTCGTATGTTTTCCCGTCTTCTTTTTGTATGGTATAAGTGGCAACTCGACTTTGTCGTGTTTGTTTTTTGACCGTTCCCGGCACTCGCTCAAGCGCGAGATGCTCGGCTTCTTTTTCTGTCATGGCAGATGGATTCACTGCTTTTACTCTATTCATTGAAAGAATGTCAGCCGATATTGCGTCTGCTTTTACAAAGTAAGTTCCCTTTGGATTTTCAAGGGTTATATCATATGTTTTTTTATCCTTTGATTGAGTTGCTTTCGTGACCTTGCCTTCATAGGAGGCTTCGACTTTTTTTACGACAGTCTCCTTTGACAATACGTTCTCATGGGTTTGCCGAATGATGAGAAACGTACAGATGATGACAACTAAAATGGCTGCTGCAGCAAAAGATACTATTTTTATTGTTTTAGTCATCGGCCTCCCCCATTCTGTTCGCTGAATTGCATGGTGACAGCTGTTCCTTGTCCCGGCTTGCTTTTGACAGACAGCTCAATGCCATGCTCATCGGCGATTTGCTTGGCAATGGAAAGGCCTAAACCCGTTCCGCCTGTTTTTCGATTTCGTGCCTCATCTGCCCGGTAGAACCGTTCGAACAAATGCGGGATATGCTCCTCAGGTATTCCGATGCCTTCATCCCTCACTGACAGAAATGGCCGTCCATTCCTCGTTCCGGCTGACATCTCAATAGGCTTTTCACTATACTTTATTGCATTATCAAGCAAAATGGTCAACAGCTGCTTGATGCGTTCTTCATCAGCCTTTACAAGCAGGCTCTCTTTATCTGTTTCAAGCAATATGTCACGCTGATAAACGGGCTGGAGCGTTTGCATAACCGCGCGCGCCGCTTCAATCAGATCGATTGTTTTCAGATCAAGCTCAAGCTCTTGATGACTTTTGGCCAGCGCCAAAAGCTGATTGGTCAGTTTTTTCATATGCACCGCTTCTGAGTGAATGGCTTCTATCGACTCCTCAAGCACCTCCGGCTTTTTTGCCCCCCACCGCTTCATCAGGCTGCTGTAGCTTTCTATAATGGTGAGCGGGGTTTTCAATTCGTGTGAAGCATCTTGAACAAATTGCTGCTGTTTATCATAGTGCTCCTTCAGCATCATTGCCATTTCATTAAATGTCAGCCCCATTTGATACAATTCATCGTTGGACTGTCCTTCTAAAGAAATCGTTTTAAATTCTTTGTCTCGCTGTATGTCTTTCATTGTGATCATTAATCGTCTGATCGGATTGATGATTCGGCGGGCTAGCAAGCTGCCTGCAAAAAAAGAAGCAATGCAGACAGCAGCACTTGCAGCGATTAAAATAATTTTCAGCAGAAACAGACTCTCTTCTGTGTTCTCAAGCCTTTCAACCAGCTGAAGAGACACCACTTGTCCATCGGTCCAAATCACCGGAACAGCAGCCTCGGCAAACAGCTTGCCGTCATGTTTCCTCACATCTGCCGTTTCTCCGCTATGAAAAGAGAGAGGAAAATCTTTATAGGCTTTTTCTTTTGTGATCGTCATAACGGCTTTTTGATCACCATTCACTACACGCACCATGCCATTTGCCGGAAGATAGGCCTGCAGCATATCCTGCAAAGCCACTCCTTCTGTTTCAGCGGCACGCAGCGCTTCGGCAATGTTATCCGTCTCATCAGCAAGCCGGGCCGCATCCTTTGATGTCAGCGCAGACGAAAAAATGAGATATACTGCGGTATGAACCAAAATTAATAAAATCAACAGTGATAGCGAAGTGTATAGATGAATCTTGGTCTTCAGCTTCATCGTTTACCCCTTAATGGCATAGCCGACCCCGCGAATCGTATGGATCAGCTGTTTTTCGTAAGGATAGTCCAGTTTTTTTCTGATGTATCTTATGTAGACGTCCACGACATTGGTATCACCGATATAATCAAATCCCCATACCGAGCTTAGAATTTGCTCCCGTGTCAGCACTTGCTGCGGATGCTTTAGCATATAGACGAGCAGATCAAATTCCCGCGGCGTTAATTCCACCTCTTTGTCTCCGCGTCTCACTTCACGGGTTTTTTCGTTCACCCGCAAATCGTCATATGTAAGAAAGGTGCCGATATCTTCCGTTTTTGTTCCATTTTGCCGCAGCGCCGCCCTGATTCTCGCAAGCAATTCCTCGATTTCAAACGGCTTGGTGACATAGTCATTTGCACCGATGTCCAGACCTGTTACCTTATCAGGAATACTGTCTCGCGCCGTTAATAATATGACCGGTGTCTGCGAATCCGTTTTTCTCAAGCGGCGCAGCACTTCCAGTCCGCTAAGCCCCGGAAGCATGACATCAAGAAGCACCAAGGAATACCCGCCTTCCGCTGCCGCATCAAGACCTTCTGTGCCATTGTGTTTGATCGTGACGCTGTATCCTTCATATTCCAATTCAAGCTGAAGAACCCTGGCGATTTTTTCTTCATCTTCCACAATTAATATGTGTCCTTTTTCCAAATTTGATCATCCTCTCCCGTCCCTATTTGAAAAAAATGATTTCGTTGTTTACAAAATGATTCTTATCATCTATTATGATGTCAAAATAAAAAATTGTATACGGAAAGCACTAGGGGTGCTGTTTTGGCTGAGATAAAGCGCGGAAGAAACGCGCTTTGATCCCTTATGACCCGATCTGGATAATACCAGCGTGGGGAAGTGCAGGTTGACCGAATGGTGTATTTTTTTGTGCGCTTAATCGATCTATGACTGCATATTCCCTTAGGATATGCAGTTTTTTATTTTACCAAAAAAACAGGAGGTCGGAGAAATGGAGCATATTTGCGGTACAAGCAAAATCGCCGGTTTTCGCTTCTCTTTATATCCGATGACGGATGATTTTATCAGTGTGATCAAGTCTGCGCTGAAAAAAACAGATACATCCAAGGTATGGACGAAAACCGACCATATCAGCACGGTGTTACGCGGATCGATTGATCATGTATTCGATGCTGCAAAAGCCATTTACCTTCATGCAGCAAACAGCGAACAACACATCGTCATGAACGGCACGTTTTCCATTGGATGCCCGGGTGACACACAGGGGGATACATATCTTTCCAAAGGTGATAAGCGTGTCAATGATGATGCTGTCCGAGGCTTGAAGGCGGAAGCGCCGTGCCAATTTGCCCTTTATCCAATGAACGAGCCGGATTATATGGGATTGATTATGAAGGCTGTCGACATTGCAAAAGCCCAAGGCACTTTCGTACAGGGTGTCCATTACGCGAGCGAGCTTGACGGGGATGCGCATGACGTATTCAGCACATTGGAAGCCGTTTTCCGCATGGCTGAGCAGCAAACAAACCACATCACCATGACTGTGAATCTTTCGGCTAACAGTCCATCAAGAAAAAACAGAAAGCAGGGATAAAATGAAAAGCTGGAAAGTAAAAGAAATTGTCATCATGTCTGTTATCAGTATCGTATTTGCCGTTGTTTATTTATTATTTACACATTTCGGAAACGTGCTTGCAGGTATGTTTGGGCCAATCGCCTATGAACCGATTTACGGCATTTGGTTTATCGTTTCTGTGATCGCCGCGTACATGATTCGAAAACCGGGTGCGGCGCTCGTTTCTGAAATCATTGCCGCTCTCGTTGAGTGCCTGCTGGGAAATCCGTCTGGCCCGATGGTCATCGTCATTGGCATTGTTCAAGGACTCGGGGCTGAGGCTGTGTTTCTTGCAACACGCTGGAAAGCATACTCTCTCCCTGTCCTTATGCTGGCCGGTATGGGGTCTTCAGTAGCCAGCTTTATCTATGATCTCTTTGTTTCTGGCTATGCAGCCTATTCACCAGGTTATCTGCTCATTATGCTTGTGATCCGCCTCATTTCCGGCGCGCTTTTGGCGGGGCTTCTCGGAAAAGCTGTCAGCGACTCTCTCGCTTATACAGGTGTGTTAAACGGAATGGCACTCGGAAAGGAACTGAAAAAGAAACGGAAGCGGGCGTCAGAACATGCAAGCCTTTGATGAGCTTCTGACGGTTGAGCAGCTCAGCTTCTCTTATGAAGAAGACGAGAAACCGGTTTTTCAAGACATTTCGTTTGAGCTTCAAAAAGGAGAATGTGTTTTATTATTAGGACCGAGCGGATGCGGCAAAAGCTCGCTCGCCCTTTGTTTAAACGGTCTATATCCGGAGGCTTGCGACGGCGTTCAGTCCGGACATGTCTTTCTATTTCAAAAGCCGGTCACAGATGCTGAAACCTCCGAAACGATTGCTCAGCATGCCGGGGTCGTTTTTCAGGATCCTGATCAGCAGTTCTGCATGCTGACGGTGGAGGACGAAATAGCGTTCGGGCTGGAAAATCTGCAAATTCCAAAAGAAGAAATGACAGAGAAAATCAACGCCGTATTAGAAAAATTACGCATTACCCATTTAAAAGAAAAAATGATCTCAACCCTTTCAGGAGGACAAAAGCAGAAAGTGGCTCTCGCCTGTATTTTGGCGATGGAGCCTGAGCTTATTATTTTAGATGAGCCGACCTCTCTTTTAGACCCTTTCTCAGCACGGGAGTTCGTTCATCTGATGAAGGATCTTCAGCGGGAAAAAGGTTTCAGCCTCCTCGTCATTGAGCACCAGCTTGATGAATGGGCGCCTTGGATTGAGAGAACGATCGTACTCGACAAATCAGGCAAAAAGGCGCTGGATGGCCTGACGAAAAATCTATTTCAGCATGAAGCGGAGACACTAAAGAAATTGGGCATCGCCATTCCAAAGGTCTGTCATCTGCAGGAAAAGCTGAGTATGCCGTTTACTTTATCAAAAGAGATGCTGTTCAAAGAACCTATTCCTGCCGGGCGTGTCAAAAAGAAGAAAGCCCCTCCTGGGGAGAGTGTGCTTGAAGTCAGCAGCCTTTCGTTCGCGAGAGGACAGCAGGCGATTTTCAAAGACATCAGCTTTTCGTTGCGCGAAGGCTCTTTAACGGCGCTTGTCGGTCCGAACGGAACTGGAAAATCGACGCTCCTATCAGTTCTGGCCCGTCTCATGAAACCGCAAAGCGGCAAAATCCTTCTCTATGATCAGCCGCTGCAGAAATATAAAGAAAAAGAATTGCGTAAACGGATGGGATTTGTTTTTCAAAACCCTGAGCATCAATTCGTCACCGATACGGTATATGACGAGCTTCTGTTCGGCCAGAAAGCAAATGCTGAAACTGAGAAAAAAGCGCAACACCTGCTGCAGCGTTTTGGTCTTGCGCATTTGGCTGATCATCATCCGTTTGCGATCAGCCAAGGGCAAAAACGGCGACTGAGCGTTGCTACTATGCTCATGCATGACGTAAAGGTTTTATTATTAGACGAACCAACCTTTGGCCAGGATGCCCGCACGGCGGCTGAATGCATGGAAATGATTCAGCGTATCAAGGCAGAGGGAACCGCTGTCCTTATGATTACACACGATATGG
This sequence comes from Bacillus sp. PS95, assembly GCF_037963565.1. Lineage (NCBI taxonomy): Bacteria > Bacillati > Bacillota > Bacilli > Caryophanales > Bacillaceae > Bacillus > Bacillus sp. PS95. The sequence goes on along the minus strand of NZ_CP150160.1, from coordinate 1,392,595 downwards.
AGCTAGTCTCTTCGTATGCTGACAGCGTGCTTGTGCTTCACGATACAGGCCTGGCCTTTGACGGATCTCCAGCGCAGTTGTTTTCTCAAGAAACAGGGCTTGTTCAAAAAGCAAAGCTCACCCTTCCCCTTCTATATGAATGGATGGCATTTCAAGAGGAGGTGCGTGATGAAGCAGCCGTTACATCTCATTAATCCGACTGTGAAAGCGGCGGCGGTTTTTTGTTGTGTCGTCATGCTGTCGTTTATTTACAACCCATACACTCCGGCATGTTTTTATATCATCATCGTTGCGGGCGTTCTACTGGCGGCCGGAATCCCATTGAAAAAATGGTTGTTGTTTACGATTCCGTTTTTGATTTTAGCATTCGGATGCGTGTGGACAGCCGCAGTTTTTGGAAAAGTGCCGACAACACCGGATAATTTTTTGTTTCAAGCAGGCCCTATCTCAATTAACAGCGATAATGTGTCTGTCGGCATCTCTCTCGGGTTTCGTATTTTATGCTTTTCCGCCTTATCGATGATGTTTGTTTTTACAACCGATCCGATTTTATTTATGCTGAGCCTTGTCCAGCAGTGCAGGCTCTCACCAAAGCTCGCGTACGGTGTCATTGCAGGCTTTCGCTTTCTTCCGCTGTTAAAGGATGAGGTCCAGCTGATTCAGCAGGCTCATAAAATCAGAGGAGGAGCGGCGGAGAGCGGCATCATGAATAAAATCAGTGCGTTAAAACGATATACCATACCGCTATTGGCAAGCGCCATCAGAAAAGCGGAACGGACAGCGCTTGCGATGGAATCGAAAGGATTTACAGGAAGCAGAAACCGGACATACTACAGGACATTGAGCGTGAACCGGCGCGACTGGGTGTTCTTTTGCCTCGTCCTCATATTATTCGCGGGATCCTTTCTCGTATCTTTATGTTTCGCATCATAAAAAATCCGCTATCACAGATAGCGGATTTTTTTATTGATGATAGTTTAATGCTTGGGCAAGGTTGGTTTTAATGGTAATATTCGAAAAGTCAATCCCCAGCTGTACAGCAGTTTGCGCAATTTCAGGCCTGATTCCTGACAAGGTTGACCGGACACCGATCAGATTTAGCGCCTCAATCAATTTAAAGATCTGGTGCGCCACCATCGTATCCACCACAACAACACCTGACAGATCGATTAATAGATGCTCCACACGTCTTTTCGCACAAGCTTGAAGCGTGTTTTCCAGAATAAACTTCGCCCGTTCGGTATCAATGTCACCGACAAGCGGCAGCAGAGCTGTTGATTTGCTCAGGGTAATGACAGGTGAGCTTAATTCCAATATCATTTCTCTTTGGGCGTTTAATTGCTGCTTGGCATTCATTTCAGCGTGATCAACGAATGTATAAATGGTGAAATCAAATACTTTCACAATCAAATCAGCCCATTTTTGCTTCTCTCCCGGCTCAAACGCTGACCCATTTTCTTCTGCGAACTTCTCAAAATACTTCGTATATAATCTCCTGTTTCTCATAAATTCCCGAATGACATACTGAACCGGTGTGTCGAGATGTTTTTGATCGTTGGTCAGCTCAATGACCCACTCTTGAAACTCTTCGAGAAATTGTTTTTCCGGTAAAACATACATGTAATTCAGATGCCGGTAAAATTCTCTGTCCTGCTCTTTCAATTCTTCCGTTACTGTTGCATTATGTAGGGCGTAAAGCGAATTCGGATCACTTTCCTCCATCGTTTCAATCCATTCCTCGGCCATTTGTTCCACATGCTCTGAAAAAAATGCATATAATTTTTCATTCAGTTTCATGACACTGCTCCTTTCCCCAACACTATTATAACTTGACTTACAGTTGAATCCCAGTCATACACGCCGAAGCCATCCAATATTTTGAAAATTACTAATTCTTTGGTGTGTATCCTATTTTTTCAAAATGCTTCAAATGGCTCTGTCCGAGCGCTTGTTTTTTTCATATAATATGAGGCAACACCCTTGAATCCACTTGAAAGCATAAAAAAGGAGGGCTTTTTTATGAATGGTGAAATCCGCTTGATCCCGTATGTGACGAATGAGCAGATCATGGATGTAAACGAGCTTCCTGAGGGCATTAAAGTGATTAAGGCGCCAGAAATGTGGGCAAAAGGGGTAAAAGGCAAAAATATTAAAGTTGCTGTATTAGACACGGGCTGCGACACAAGCCACCCTGATTTAAAAAATCAAATCATCGGCGGAAAGAACTTCACGGATGACGACGGCGGCAAGGAAGATGCGATTTCCGACTACAACGGACACGGCACACACGTCGCCGGAACGATTGCAGCTAATGATTCAAACGGAGGCATTGCCGGAGTCGCGCCTGAGGCAAGCCTATTGATTGTGAAGGTTCTTGGCGGCGAGAACGGCAGCGGACAATACGAATGGATAATCAACGGCATCAACTACGCGGTGGAACAGAAAGTCGACATCATCTCAATGTCCCTTGGAGGGCCAAGCGATGTGCCAGAGCTGGAAGAAGCAGTGAAAAACGCAGTCAAAAACGGAGTGCTTGTCGTTTGTGCAGCGGGAAATGAAGGTGACGGCGACGAACGCACAGAAGAGCTTTCCTACCCCGCAGCTTATAATGAAGTGATTGCAGTTGGATCTGTTTCTGTAGCGCGAGAATTATCAGAATTTTCTAACGCGAATAAAGAGATTGACCTTGTGGCACCAGGAGAAAACATCTTATCCACCCTTCCCAACAAGAAGTACGGTAAGCTGACCGGCACTTCAATGGCTGCCCCTCATGTCAGCGGTGCGCTTGCTTTAATCAAAAGCTATGAAGAAGAATCATTTCAAAGAAAGCTTTCTGAATCTGAGGTTTTCGCACAGCTAATCCGCAGGACACTTCCTCTTGATATTGCAAAAACGCTGGCAGGCAATGGATTCCTGTATTTAACAGCTCCTGATGAGCTCGCAGAAAAAGCAGAGCAATCACATTTGTTGACCCTATAAGATTATTTTTCTTATATAATATACACCACATCATGTAAATAAAAATTTCAAATTCTATGTTGACAATGAATTTGAATTACTGTTAAGATTACCAACAAATGATTCAACTTTTCAAAAAATTAATAACATTTTCTCTTATCGAGAGTTGGGCGAGGGATTGGCCTTTTGACCCCAACAGCAACCGACCGTAATACCATTGTGAAATGGGGCGCACTGCTTTTCGCGCCGAGACTGATGTCTCATAAGGCACGGTGCTAATTCCATCAGATTGTGTCTGAGAGATGAGAGAGGCAGTGTTTTACGCAGAAAAGCCTCTTTCTCTCATGGGAAAGAGGCTTTTTGTTGTGAGAAAACCTCTTAGCAGCCTGTATCCGCGGGTTAAAGAGAGTGTTTTACATATAAAGGAGGAGAAACAATGACAACCATCAAAACATCGAATTTAGGATTTCCGAGAATCGGACTGAACCGGGAATGGAAAAAAGCACTTGAAGCGTATTGGAAAGGCAGTACTGATAAAGATACGTTTTTGAAGCAAATCGACGAACTATTTTTATCCGCAGTAAAAACACAAATTGACCAGCAGATTGATGTTGTGCCTGTTTCTGATTTCACACAGTATGACCATGTACTCGACACAGCAGTCAGCTTCAACTGGATCCCGAAACGTTTCAGACATTTGACTGACGCTACCGATACATACTTCGCTATCGCCCGCGGAATCAAAGACGCCGTATCTAGTGAAATGACAAAATGGTTTAATACAAATTACCATTACATCGTTCCGGAATATGACGAGAGCATTGAGTTCCGTCTGACAAGAAACAAACAACTCGAAGATTATCGCCGGATCAAACAGGAATACGGTGTGGAAACAAAGCCTGTGATTGTCGGCCCTTATACGTTCGTTACGCTTGCTAAAGGCTATGAACCATCTGAAGCAAAAGCGATCCAAAAACGCCTTGTGCCATTATATGTACAGCTTTTGAAAGAGCTTGAAGAAGAAGGCGTAAAATGGGTTCAAATCGATGAGCCGGCGCTCGTTACCGCCTCTAGTGAAGATGTCCGCGGCGCAAAAGAATTATTTGAAAGCATTACAAGTGAGCTTTCATCCTTGAATGTGCTTTTGCAGACGTATTTTGATTCTGTTGATGCTTATGAAGAGCTGATCTCTTACCCGGTTCAGGGAATTGGCCTTGATTTCGTTCACGACAAAGGCAGAAACCTAGAACAGCTTAAAACACATGGCTTTCCGACAGACAAAGTGCTGGCAGCCGGCGTTATCGACGGACGCAACATTTGGAAAGCGGACCTTGAAGAGCGTCTCGATGCCGTTCTTGATATTCTCAGCATTGCAAAAGTTGATGAACTGTGGATTCAGCCTTCCAGCAGCCTGTTGCATGTTCCGGTAGCGAAACACCCTGATGAGCATTTGGAAAAAGACCTATTGAACGGATTATCCTACGCAAAAGAGAAGCTGGCCGAGCTGACAGCTTTGAAAGAAGGTTTAGTATCAGGAAAAGCGGCGATCAGCGAAGAGATTCAGCAGGCTAAGGCTGATATCCAGGCGCTTAAACAGTTTGCAACAGGCGCCAATTCTGAACAAAAGAAAGAGCTTGAGCAATTAACTGATAAAGACTTCAAGCGTCCGATTCCGTTTGAAGAACGTTTAGCCCTGCAAAATGAATCTCTCGGCCTTCCGCTTTTGCCGACGACAACGATCGGCAGCTTCCCGCAGTCTGCTGAAGTGCGGAGCGCACGCCAAAAATGGCGGAAAGCTGAGTGGTCCGATGAACAGTATCAAAACTTTATCAATGCGGAAACAAAAAGATGGATTGATATTCAAGAAGAATTGGAGCTTGATGTCCTTGTTCACGGCGAATTTGAACGGACAGACATGGTCGAATACTTCGGTGAAAAGCTGGCTGGTTTCGCCTTCACTAAATATGCCTGGGTTCAATCATACGGCTCACGCTGTGTCCGCCCGCCAGTCATTTACGGAGATGTTGAATTTATTGAACCGATGACAGTGAAAGACACAGTCTACGCACAGTCATTGACTTCCAAGCATGTGAAAGGAATGCTGACGGGCCCGGTTACAATCTTAAACTGGTCTTTCCCTCGAAACGACATCTCGAGGAAAGAAATCGCCTTCCAAATCGGGCTTGCCCTTCGCAAAGAAGTTAAAGCGCTTGAAGACGCAGGCATTCAAATCATTCAAGTTGATGAACCAGCGCTGCGCGAAGGCCTTCCATTGAAAACACGCGATTGGGATGAGTATTTGACTTGGGCGGCAGAAGCATTCAGATTAACCACTTCTTCCGTGAAAAACGAAACACAAATTCATACACATATGTGCTACAGCAACTTCGAAGATATCGTTGATACAATCAATGATCTTGATGCCGATGTGATTACAATTGAACATAGCAGAAGCCACGGAGGATTTTTAGATTACTTAAAAAACCACCCGTATTTGAAAGGGCTTGGCCTTGGTGTATATGACATTCACAGCCCTCGTGTGCCGTCAACTGAAGAAATGTACAATATTATCGTTGATGCGCTTGCCGTCTGTCCAACTGACCGCTTCTGGGTAAATCCGGACTGCGGATTGAAAACAAGACAGCAGGAAGAAACGGTTGCAGCATTGAAAAACATGGTTGAAGCCGCAAAACAGGCAAGAGCAAAGCAGACACAGCTAGTATAATTTTTAAAAAACCATCTGCATTTGGCAGATGGTTTTTTTCTATAATACAGCCACAATCAGTTTCTTATTTTAGCAAATCCCCCAATTACTTTGTTTATTTTGCACTTTTTTAAGAATGTTCTTTGCATTCTTTTCGGCTATACTAATAACACTCTATTGACAGGAGGGATTGGGATGAATCATGAAACGTTCTTAAAACGGGCTGTCACTCTCGCATGTGAAGGAGTGAATGCAGGAATCGGCGGGCCTTTTGGAGCCGTTATCGTGAAAGACGGAGCCATTATTGCAGAGGGACAGAACAACGTCACAACAAGCAATGATCCGACTGCCCACGCGGAAGTCACAGCTATTCGGAAAGCCTGTAAGGTGCTAGGAGCATACCAGCTTGATGACTGCATTTTGTATACGAGCTGTGAACCATGCCCAATGTGCTTGGGCGCCATCTACTGGGCCCGGCCTAAAGCCGTTTTCTATGCAGCTGAGCACACAGACGCTGCCGAAGCCGGGTTTGATGATTCATTCATTTATAAAGAAATTGATAAACCTGCTGAAGAAAGAACGATCCCCTTTTATCAAGTGACACTAACAGAGCATTTATCCCCGTTTCAAGCATGGCGGAACTTCGCCAATAAGAAAGAATATTAAAAGGATCAGGCATGCGCGGCCTGGTCCTTGTTATTTCTCCAAGTAGCCGCTATGCCCTGTGCAAATACAAAACAGCATATACGCGCAATTCAGCACGGCAGACACCGTGCCAGCCACCCGCTTCATCTGTAACTTTTGGTTTAAAGGCATGCTTCAAACGCTTCTCTGAAGTTTTATCATAAATCTGTGCCCGCCCCGCATGTCCGACACCAAAAAACATCCTGAGAATCCTCAGGATGCCGGTCATTATTTTAATTCTAGTTTTACATCAACATTTCCTCTGGTTGCCTTTGAGTAAGGACAGAATTCATGAGCGGCGTTGACAAGCTCTTGTGCCTTTTCCCGATCTAAATCTTTCGTCTTCACAACAAGTGTGACACCGATTTTAAACCCGCCGTCGCTCTCATCCTTCATGAGGCTGACCTGCCCTTCAATCTCCGAATCAATTTCGATATTCTGCTCTTTGGCTACGTGTTCGAGCGCGCCGCCGAAGCATGCAGCATACCCTGCCGCAAAGAGCTGTTCCGGATTTGTGCCGGTTTGTCCTTCTTTTTTGGCATTTGGCATGACAATATCAAAATCAAGAACACCGTCATCTGATGTAATATGTCCTGCTCGTCCGCCTCGCGCGGTTACTTTTGCTGTAAATAGTGCCATATTTCCCAACCTCCTTATTTGTATCTAGTTGTTATATTTCCCTTTCTAATCTTTTTAAACATGCTATGTTTGCCGAGAATAGGAAAAGTGAGGTTTTTCAGATACAATAGAATCGAATGACAAAAAAGAGTTGGTGAACAAAATGGAAAATAAATTTGATCATATGAAATTGGAGAATCAGCTATGTTTTTTGCTATATGCAAGTTCGCGGGAAATGACAAAGCAATACAAGCCGCTGCTTGATAAGCTGAATATAACATACCCTCAATATTTGGCTTTGCTTTTGTTATGGGAACATGAAACGCTTACTGTCAAAAAAATGGGCGAACAGCTGTATTTAGATTCAGGGACGCTCACTCCGATGCTTAAACGAATGGAACAACAGGGTTTGATTACGAGAAAAAGATCTGAAGAGGATGAGCGGTCCGTGTTGATCAGCCTGACAGAGGACGGAGCGTTATTAAAAGAAAAAGCGGTTGACATTCCAGAGACAATTCTGGGGCTCTCAAAGCAGTCTGGGGAGGATCTCAAACAGTTAAAATCCGCTCTATATACATTGCTGGAAACACTTCATCAAAAAAATTGAGGATGCCTTGTACAGGCATCCTCTTTTTATTTATTCAGCAACTTCAAGTGTCACATCAATATTTCCGGAGGTTGCTTTTGAGTACGGGCAGACGCCGTGCGCTTTTTTCACAAGCGCCTCCAATTCTGATGCACTGACTCCTTCTCCTTTTACTTGCAGCGTCACACCCAGCTTATAGCCCTGGTCCGCTTCATCCTTTAACAGGCTAACATTCGCTGTAACCTCTGTCTCTACTTTTACCCGTTCTGTTCTTGCGACAAGCTGCAGGGCGCTGTCAAAGCAAGCTGCATAACCTGCTGCAAACAGTTGCTCTGGATTTGTCGCTTTTTCTAATTTCTTGGCTCTCGGTGTCCCCGGCATTGCGACATCAAGCTCAAGAACGCGGTCTGATGAAATGACCTTTCCTTCTCTTCCTCCTACCGCTGAAACAGTTGCTGTAAATAATGGCTGACTCATTTTTCATTCCCCCAATATATTTTATACAATTAAATTGTACAAAATTAAATTCGAAATGTCAATTTTTCTCGTATAAAAAAGCTTATCTCGTAATGAGATAAGCTTTTTCATTGAACATTGCCCTGCTATTCACGGATTTGCCCAGTTCCTTTAATGATGTATTTTGTAGAAGTCAGTGCAGGAAGCCCCATCGGTCCTCTTGCATGAAGCTTTTGCGTGCTGATGCCGATTTCGGCTCCGTAGCCGAATTCAAAGCCGTCGGTAAAGCGGGTTGACGCGTTATGATAGACAGCGGCAGCATCGACAGCCGTTTGAAAATATGCCGCGTTTTTGTCATTTTCAGTTAAAATCGCTTCCGAATGATTGGTGCCGTATTGTTGGATATGCTTCACAGCTTCTTGGACGTTTTCAACCGTCTTTACGCTGAGGACAGGCGCTAAAAATTCGGTTTCCCAATCTTCTTTTGATGCTTGTTTGCTTGAAGGATGAAGTTCACATACCAATTCATCACCCCGAATTTCAACTCCCACGTTTTCCAGCTGGTCCAGCAATTCTCTCCCGTGCTGTCTTGCCCAAGCCTTGTGAATCAGCAATGATTCAATCGCGTTGCATACGGAAGGGCGTTGCGTTTTGGCATTTACGACAACCTTTTCTGCCATTTGCGGTTTGGCTGTTTCGTCAATGAATATGTGGCAGTTTCCTGCTCCCGTTTCTAATACAGGAACTGTTGATTCTCTCACAACGAGATCAATCAGTTTCTTGCCTCCGCGCGGAATCAATACGTCTAAGCCATCATTTAACGTAAAGAGCTCTTTTGCTGTCTCTCTGCTCGTATCCTCAATCAGCTGCACAGCGTGAATCGGAAGCGCTGATTGCTCAAGTGCTCTGTGAATGACACTGACGAGCGCTTTGTTGCTGTGGATGGCTGAGGAGCTTCCCCGCAGCACAACCGCGTTCCCTGTCTTCAGGCAAAGGGTAGCCGCATCAACTGTGACGTTTGGCCTCGCCTCATAAATCATTCCTACGACACCGAGCGGCACACGGATTTTTTCAATAAACAGGCCGTTTTCTTTTTCAATCGTTTCAAGAGAGTCGCCGATTGGGTCCGCTAAGTCGATTAAGAGCTCCACCGCGTCCGCGATATCGCGTATACGTTTCTCATCCAATGTGAGACGGTCAATGATGTCCGGTGTTAAACCATTCTCTTTTCCGTTCACAATGTCTTTTGCATTCTCCGCCAAGAGAAAATCCAGTTCTTTGCGGAGTCCGTTTGCAATGAGGCTGAGCGCCTCATCCTTCTCGGCTGTTGTTTTCATGATCATTTCGGCTGCTGCTTCTTTCGCAAGCTTCGCTTTTACAGAAACTTCACTCATTTTTCCGCCTCCTAGTCTTTTACATTGACCCAGTCATTCCTATGAATAACCTCAAACGTTTTCTCAAAATCAAGTTCGTCACTGCGTTTGCCCTTGGCCTCCATAATCTCCTCAGAGGAGTAATGGGTTTGGCCTTTGCCGATCACGCCGCCCGGTCCCCTGACTTCCACAACCGCCCCTTTCGGAAAGCTTCCGTTCACACCCACAACGCCAGCGGGCAAAAGGCTGCTTCCATTATGGATCATCGCCTCTTCGGCACCCGCATCAATGATAATTTCTCCCGATATCGGCGAGTGGAACTGAATCCACTGCCTCGTGTTGTTAACCGAAGATAGTTCTTTGTCTCCGATATAAGTGCCGTCTCCCCTGCCGTCCAAAATGTCCGCGAGTTTTTGCTCTCCGCTGCCTGTTCCAATGAATACTTTCACTCCCAGAGACAGCGCGGTTTGTGCGGCTAACAGCTTTGATTTCATTCCGCCGGTGCCGACCTTTGATCCAGCTGAACCTGCATATCCAAGCAATTCAGGCGTGATCTCCGGCAAATAATCAAATCGTTTCGCCTCAGGATTTTCATTTGGATTGGCATCATACAGTCCGTTAATGTCGGTGAGAATCATGAGCTGGTCCGCGTGAATCAATCCGCTGACTAACGCAGAAAGCATATCATTATCTCCGAATGTCAATTCTTCAACAGACGTAGAATCGTTCTCGTTGATAATCGGGATGACGCCGCGTTCCAATAATTCCATTATCGTAGCATACGCGTTTCGATACCGTTCTCTTTTCGAAAAATCATTTCTCGTTAAAAGGATTTGTCCCGGAGTTAATGAGTATTGTTTAAATTGATTCATATATTGCTGCATTAACAGTGTTTGTCCGACCGCGGCCGCCGCCTGTTTTCCTTTGATGGTAACGGGACGGGATGGATAACCGAGGCTGGAAAACCCCGCCGCTACGGCACCCGAGGTAATCAGAATCATTTCATGCCCCGCTTTTTTTAACACGGAAATCGCCTGAACATGCTCTCTGATTTTTGCCTCATCAATGCTTCCTTTGCTATTCGTGAGCGAACTGCTTCCTATTTTCACTACTATTCTTTGTTTTTTCATTTATTCTCCTCCGCGGCTCTTCTACAATAAAAAAACCCATTTCATCCTGATTCATAAGGACGAAATGGGTTTCCGTGGTACCACCTTGATTGAACGCGCTTGTGCACGCTCCGCTCTCCTGTAACGCCAGGTTATGCGCCTAGGTTTTCCCCCTAGGACTCCAAGGCAGGTTCGGCAGGTTTCATGCGGCAAAATGTTTCAGCGATTCATTTTGCTCTCTGTCACAGAAAGGTCTGCTTACTAATCCTCTTCAACGCTCAATGATTTTTTTATATTATGCAAAGAAAAAAGACACTTGTCAAGGTTTTTTGTCATCAAAAATAGCCCGCATTGCGCGGGCCTCTTGCAGTCTAGTTAAAGACGATTGTTTTATTTTCATGAACGATGACACGGTCTTCCAAATGCCATTTCACAGCACGGGCAAGCACGCTGCGCTCAATTGTTCTTCCGATGTTTTTCAGCGCTTCCGCATTATCGCGGTGGTCCACACGCTCAATATCCTGTTCAATGATCGGCCCTTCATCAAGATCGTTTGTCACATAATGAGATGTCGCACCGATCAGTTTCACGCCGCGCTCGTAGGCCCGTTTGTACGGATTCGCACCGATAAAAGCTGGCAGGAATGAATGGTGGATATTGATGATGCGATTCGGATGAGCCGAAACAAAATCAGGAGTTAGAATCTGCATATAGCGTGCGAGAACGATGACATCAACATCGTACTGCTCCAGCAGTTCAAGCTGCTTCTTTTCGACTTCCGCTCTGATGTCTTTGTTCGCTTTCATATAGTGGAATGGAATGTTCAGGCGCTCAACCAGCTCTCTCGCTTCCTCATGGTTACTGATGACAACAGCGATCTCCGCCATCAGGTTGCCGGTTTGCCATTCCCAAATCAGCTCATGCAGGCAATGAAGCTCCTTTGAAACAAAAATGGCGACACGCTTCAATTCACTTGCCAAAGTTAAGCTCCATGTCATGTCGAATTTTTCCGCTACAGAGGCAAACGCCGCCTGAAGAGATGTTTTTTTCTCACGAATGCCTGCGCAGTCGAATTCGATTCTCAGGAAGAACCGGCCGCCTTCAGGGTCTGTCGTATATTGATTTGATTCTATAATATTGGCACCGTGTTCAAATAAAAACGCGGAAACTGCAGAGACGATACCCGGCTGATCGGGGCAGCTGACCAAGAGCCGCCCTTTATCCTCATTTCCGTCACGGTATTCGTCCAACCGCTGAGTCATATATGATTTCATGAATAATCCCTCTTATCTTTGTAAGTCTAAACTATTTATCCATTATACTGAAGATTTGATAAAAATCAATTTATGACAGAATTTTTAAACCAACTGCTGAGCATAAAATCAACGCGATAAAGAAGATCCGTTTGGCGTCTTTCTGCTCCTTGTAAAAGAGGATGCCGATAAGCGCCCCGCCGGCGGTGCCAATTCCTGTCCAGACCGCGTAAGCCGTTCCCATCGGAATGGTTTCCATTGCGTACGACAGCAAGGAAAATGAAGCGGCAAAACCAACAATGATCAACAGCACCCATTTCACGCTTTTTTCTTTCGCATATTGATTCATAAGGGCCACACCGGCCATTTCTAAACAGCCCGCGCACAATAAACTGATCCAGTGCAGCATTATGCCTCGCCTCCTTTTTCCTCTGTCTCATCCTGTGTCACAAGCTTCAACCCGATTACACCGATTAAGAGCACGCCAATTAACAATAGCTTCGGCCATCCAACCGGTTCATGAAAAAGAACGATTTCACTAAGTACTGTTCCCGCTGTGCCGAGCCCGGTAAAGACGGCATACACGGTACCAACAGGCAGACTGTGAGTCGCCTTCATTAGAAGGTAAAAGCTAAATATGATGCCGATGGCAGTGCCGCTCCATGTTAAGGCTGAGTCAGCGTGCTTTAAGCCTATCACCCAAACAACCTCGAAAACAGCGGCAAGCACGACCAATCCCCATTTCATTTTGAGTCATTCCTTTCTATCTATTAAGATTCTCCGAAAACAAAAAAACCCCGGACAGTCGTCTCACATGAGATTGACTCTCCCGGGCTTTTTTCCCTCCGTGTGCATACGCGCTTCTATTTACGCGTATGTGTTTTCTCTCGGACCAGTCCATGTCAATTGACATGCGGAACCCTAGAAAACTTTACATGATATCATGATACTAAACTGAGCTCTATCTTTCAATTGTAAGATTTTCTTTCATATACCGCGATCGGTTTATTCCATTTTCTGATCGTTTTGCTGTAATGCATGCCGATTTTCTCCGCTACCCGTATGGATGCTTTGTTACCCGGATCAATCAAAGCCGCCATTTTGCCGAACTGCCGCTCGTTAAAGCCATAGTCCAGACAGGCCCGAGCCGCTTCTTGCGCATAGCCGTTCCCCCAGTGGCGGCGGGCAAACATATAGCCAATTTCCATTACGGTTTGATTTTCGATCTGCTGGGGAACGATGCCGCATTGCCCCAAAAACTCCCCTGTCCGCTTATCTTCGGCGATCCACAGACTAACGCCGTACCCTTTTTCATTTCGTTGGTTCCAATTGACCCACTCGCGGGTTTGCCTCTTATCTTTTAAACCGGAATAATATGTCATGACGTCAGGATCATTAAAAAGCAGCCCAAACAAAGTGGCTTGATCCCGATCTTCCATACAGCGCAAACGAATTCGATCAGTCACAAGCTTCGTTTTAGCGTTCATACTTCGCCACATCCTGCTTCCATTCTTTTTTGAGAGCTTCAATATGTGCCTGATGATAGCGGTTATGATCTGCCATATGCCAAATTCCCCATCGTATCGTCGCGGTGTCACCTTCGAAGGAAAGCGGCTGGTTCAAAGCATTTTCAGTTAAAGTGAAGCATACCGATTTCAGCTCGTCTACTACATGCTGATGTCTTTTCAGGAGTTCATCTAAGTCTGGCTGATTCACCGGTTCAGGCAGCCGTCCGCTTTCATCTGTCATCGGGCCGTATGCCTGTTCAATATGGTCCGGTATCCGATTTTCCTTGATACGCCAGACCCATCTGATATCAACATTTGTGATATGGTGCAAAAGCTGAGCCGTGCTGTTTTTTGTTTGGCAGCGCCCCTTATAGTAAAGTTCACTGTGTGTCATATGGCTTACGATGGAAGCCAGACGGAGACTGTTTTCTTCCACTGCGGAATACAGCAAACTGACCGTTGGCGCCATGTCGTTTCTTATGGATAAGTCCTTCATGTTCAGTTCCCCTCCTAACTAGGTACATTTGACACCAAACAAAAATTCCCTTTAAAAAAGAAAAAAAGCTCTCATTACAAGAGAGAGCCATCTTAATTGTTATTTCCCGGTTTATATAAGTAAGGATCATGCTGCGGTTCATTAGCGGTATTTAAATCAAGGGATATATCACCGCGTGCATTCATCGTGCCAAGGGTAATCGAAGACAGCAGTTTGGGGCTGTACCCTTTTTCCTCAAGCTTCTCAAACAGCCAGGATCGGTTTTTTTGGAGATATTTCAAATTATGATCAAGGATTTCGCCATCCAGTATGAGCGGAATCGGGATAAAATTCCGTTCAGCTTCCATATTCAAATCCCGCACCTGCACCGCTCTCGCTTCCTCTTTCGGGATGACGCTTACTTCTCCCGTTTCTTCAATGATAGCAAGATCAATGTCAGCCGGGTCGGCATAGCCCTTTTCCCTCAGCTTTCCAAGCAGCTCATTAACAGTCAGCCTTTCTTTACGAAGGCCGCGTTCATCAATATCCCCGTTTCGGATTAGGACAGTCGGGCTCACGACTAGGAGCCATCGCCATTTATTAGATAAAGAGAGCTTGCTCATGATAAGATAAAGCACCAAAAAAGCACCCGCATAATAAATTGACATCGGCAGCTTGGATGTAAGGATCGGCTCACTGATAATGGTTCCGATTGCGAAGGTCAAAAGCAGATCAAAATTGTTCATTTGTGACACAGCTTTTTTACCGGCAAGCCGAAATAAAATATATGCAATCGAAAATACGATAACTGGCTTCAGTAAAAATACCCATATCATCCATAACACCGATCTATACCTCCATCCGCTGGTCATATTGAGCCTATTGTGCCCAGTGGCAGGCCCTCTATGCATCAGTGTCTAGGCGAACGTGCACATCGACTGAACATAACACAATAGAAAGTGACACCGATTGGAGGCGCAATACGCAATATGAAAAATCAGAAGTCGAATGCCCTTTGGCCCTTTGATCTGCCTTTGGCTCCCCAACCTGAGAGCTACCAGCAGCAAACAATCGACAGGCTGGACGGTTTGGAGCTAAGGATGGAGCAACTAATTAGAGCGATTGAGGTAAACAATGAATTGCTGAGAACAATGCAAGAACAGCAAAACCGTGTATGCACAAATGGCGGCGGGTCTGTGATTGTCCGGATGTAGAAACCGGCGCTTGTCTGCCTTCTTATATCTCAATAAAAAACTCTTCTCTGAAAGGAGAAGAGTTTCATGTATGTGTTCAAACGGACTGCGCCAAACTTAATTGCGGGCCGAATAGCTCGTAATGGATAGACTCCGGCGCTGATCCGAGCTCTGATACCAGCTTATGCATTGCCGTAATAAACGACGGTGAACCGCAAATATAGTAATCCGCATCTGCGTTGGCAATCAGTTCTTTGAGGAATTGCTGATCAATCTGTCCTTCATGAAAATGCAGATCACCTGCACGGTCTTCCTCTGTCGGCTCGCGATACACAAATGCTGTTTTAACAGCAGAATGTTTTGCTGCTTCTTCTACTTCATGGCGCAATGCATGATATTCACTGTTTTTCGCCGCATGAATGAACAGAATTTGCCGTTCAGGCTGTTTGGAAACAGATGTTTTCAGCATGCTGATCATTGGTGTAATGCCAACTCCGGCACTGATCAAAACGAGATCTTTTTGTGATGCATGATCTAAAACAAAGTCCCCTGCCGGTGCGCTGATCTCTATTGAATCTCCCTCCTGCAGCCCATCGTGTAAGTAGGAAGACACGACACCATCTTTCTTCACTGAAATTCGATAATAGTCTTTTCCCGGCATATCAGACAGGCTGTACTGACGGATATGCGTATATTCAGAATCAGGAATCCGCACTTTGATGCTGATATATTGCCCTGCTTGGAATTCAGGTAACGGCTTGCCGTCTTCCGTTTTCAAATAGAAGGATGTAATTTCTTTGCTTTCCCGCTCTTTTTTTGCGATAACGAATGGCTTATACTCCTTCCAGCCGCCGGCTTGCTCTTCAGCCTGTTCATACATGTCTTTTTCAATTCCGATGAACGCGTCAGCAATGACTCCGTACGCTTTTTCCCATGCCTGCATAATATCAGGAGTTGCAGCGTCTCCCAATACATCTTTAATCGCAATCAGCAAATATTTACCGACGATTGGGTAGTGCTCAGGCTTAATTCCGATACTGCGGTGCTTGTGGCCGATTTGTTTGACAACCGGAATAATGTTTCCTAATTGGTCAATGTTTGCCGCAGCTGCAATAACGGCATTTGCCAGTGCAGTTCGCTGTGTTTTTTTCTTTTGGTTTGTTTGATTAAAAATGTTCAAAAGCTCTGGATGGTCTTGAAACATCCGATCGTAAAAACGGCCAGTGATTGTTTCTCCATGCTGTTGCAATACGGGTACAGTGCTTTTAATAATGTCGATTGTTTTGTTATCTAACATTGTATAAACAATCCTTTCGAAAAGATGTATTAAAAATATATCTTTAAAATACATGATCTTACGGATAAAAGATATATCTAAAATGAATCTTTAATAAAGTTGTCACAAAATTATCAATTTAACATGACATTTGTTGCTTTTTTATAGAATCCCCTAGCAAAAACGGACTAACCATTGTAATAATCACCATTGAAAAGTACAAAAAAACCCAAAACAACTTATGTTTTGGGTTTAACGTTCACCAAGGCTTATCAGTTCCGAGCGCATTTGCAAGCGCCTGGCTGTGTTTCTTGCGGTTCTTACGTTCATTAGCGCGCTGTACAGCTGTATTATGCAGCATGATTTCTTCTTCTGTTTCCGGTACAACCCTCGGTACAGGCACCGGCTTGCCATTTGAATCTAATGCGACAAATGTCAAAAAGGATGTGGCAGCGAGTTCCCGTTCGCCAGTCATCAAATGCTCCTTAATAACTTTCACAAATACTTCCATGGAAGATGTGCCGACCCATGTCACATAGGACTCTAGGCAGACAGAATCCTTTTGCCCGATCGGCTTTAAAAAATCTACAGAATCCATTGAAGCTGTTACCGTTTCACGTCTGCAATGGCGTGCCGCTGAAATAGAGGCAATGTCGTCTATGTAGCTCATTAATTTTCCGCCAAACAGCGTATTATGGTTGTTCGTGTCAAGTGGGAACACCCTGCTGGTTTTCACAACCTTTGACTCTTTACAAAATCTTGTTTCCGGTGTTTCCATACCTTTCTCCCCTTTGATGTCTGATCTTTTAGCTAAATGCACTTATATTCTCCTATTAAACAATATTCTCTTCCATTTGTCTAAAATTTAAAATGGTTTAATGATTTTCATGATGAGGGAATAATAAATATATTCTTCACACTTTAGGAGGAAAAACAAATGGACGTATCCATCCCGAAATCTCAGCACAAAACGGTATGCCGAACGGAATACGGCACACTTCAAAAAGTGATCTTATGCAAACCTGAGCACATGACCATAAAAGATGTTATAAACGAAACACAAAAACATTTTGAAGATGACAATATTCATGTAAAAACCGCTAACGACCAGCACAGCCGCTTAGTGGAGGCACTTAGGTCACACAACGTTGAGGTCGTCCTTTTGCCCGTTCGCGACGGACTACCAGAGCAGGTTTTTACTAGGGACATAGGATTTGTCATCGGAGAAAAAGCCTTTCTGTCAAGCATGACTGAACCGATTCGCCAAGGAGAAGAAGCCGTTATAAAAGATTTTTTTCACAGCCAAGGTATCTCTTACACCCGCATGCTTGATACGAGTATTGAAGGCGGAGACGTCATTATCGATGATGACATTGTCTATGTCGGAATCAGCCAGCGCACCGACATTTCAGCTATCGGCCAGCTGGAAGAGGCACTTCCTGAATATACGATCGTTCCAGTGAAGCTTCATGAAAAATTTTTGCATTTGGACTGCGTATTTAACATTATATCTGAAAGCGAAGCGTTAATTTATCCACAGGCCATTGAGCCAGATGCAGCCGATATGCTGGCAAAACGTTATGATCTTATTGAGGTGCCCGAGGACGAACAATTTACGCTTGGCACCAACGTCCTTTCAATCGGAAAAAAAACGATCATCAGTCTCCCTGGCAACCGCCATGTCAATCAACAGCTATCGAAAAGAGGCTATCACATTATCGAAATTGACCTGTCAGAAATTATTAAATCAGGCGGCTCCTTCAGGTGCTGCACAATGCCGCTGATTCGAGGCGAATGAAGAATCTTCCCCTTTTTCATGTTTTGAACAGCTTATTTTATCAAGATACGTTAATATAGAGGTGACATCATTTTTAAGGGGGAAATCGCATGACAAAATACATAGGATATGTGGGAACATATACAAAAGGCGGAAGCGAAGGAATTTATTCATTTGAGCTTGATACTGAGAAAAAAGCACTCAGCGAGCCAAAGCTGGCCGCTAAGCTGGGCAACCCGACATATGTGGCGCCGAATAAAAACAACACCATCCTTTATTCCATCGAAAAAGCAGACGGCCAAGGCGGAGTTGCTGCCTATCAAATCGATAAAAACAGCGGCGAATTGACATTTCTGAATCATCAGTTAATTGATGGCCCTTCGCCATGCCACGTAAGCGTTGATGATCAAAATCAATTCGTACTGACTGCCAATTATCACAGCGGGAAGGTACACGTTTTTCCGGTTCAGGAAGACGGCAGCTTGCAATCACCTGTTTCAGAGGCCGCTCACACAGGAAAAGGGCCGCACGAAAGACAAGAAAAACCGCATACACACTACGCGGGGTTCACACCTGAACACAATTATGTGGTAGCGGTTGATTTAGGTATAGATAAGCTGTACACCTATAAGCTGAAAGACGGCGTATTGACTGAATCCGGAAGCCATTCCTTCGCTCCCGGTGCAGGACCTCGCCATATCGCTTTTCATCCGAAAGAAAAATACGCTTATGTCATGACAGAATTAAGCAATGAAGTGATTGCGCTTGAATACAACCCGACAGCCGGCGAATTTAGAGAAATCCAAGTCGTTTCTGCCATCCCTGATGATTTTACAGATAACAGCCAGGGAAGCGCAATTCATGTCACGCAGGACGGACGTTTTGTTTATGTCGCAAACCGCGGCCATGACAGTATCGCCGTATTTGAAGTGAATCAATATTCAGGAGAGCTGGCTTTCGTAGAAAGAGTGTCGACAGAAGGAAACTGGCCTCGTGACTTTGTACTTGACCCAACGGAAGGGTTCCTCGTTGCTTCAAATGAAGAAACAGGCAACCTTGTCTTGTTTGAAAGAGACAAAGAAACCGGCCGATTGACACTCCTCCCATCAACGGTTTCTGTCCCTTACCCGGTTTGTGTAAAGTTTTTACATCAAGTATAAAACAAATGGAGTGGCTCTAGTAAAAAGGAGCCACTCTTTTTATTTATCTCACTTTTTCCTTCGTTTCAGCATTTCGATACAAATGGCAAGCGACAAAACGGCCGGGTTCGATTTCTTGAAGCTGGGGACGAGATTCTCCACATTCAGGCATCGCCTCAGGACAGCGGGTACGAAACACGCAGCCGCTTGGCGGATTGACCGGGCTCGGCAGCTCTCCTTTTAAGAGAATACGCTCACGCTTGTCCTCCAATTCAGGATCTGGAATCGGAATCGAGGACAAAAGCGCCTTTGTATAGGGATGGAGCGGTTCACGATACAAGGTGCCGCTCTCTGTAATTTCCATCATGTGCCCTAAGTACATAACACCGATCCTGTCACTGATATGCTTCACCATCGAAAGATCATGGGCAATGAATAAAAACGTAAGCCCTTTCTCTTTTTGAAGCCGCTTCAGCAGGTTGACCACCTGCGCTTGAACAGAGACATCAAGTGCAGAAATCGGTTCGTCCGCCACGATAAATTCAGGATTCAGCGACAGTGCTCTCGCAATCCCGATTCTTTGCCTTTGCCCGCCGCTGAATTCATGCGGATAACGGCTGCCAAAATCGGGATGAAGCCCAACTGCCTCAAGCAGCTCGTCCACGACGAGAAGCCGCGCTTTATGAGTATTGTAGAGATTGTGAATCTCCATCGGCTCCAAAATAATTTCTCGAACGGTCATGCGCGGATTAAGTGAAGCATAGGGGTCCTGAAAAATCATCTGCAGTTTGCGGTTGAAGGCAAACTGCTCTTTTTCACTCAGCGCATGAAGATTTGTGCCTCTGTATATCACACTTCCTTCTGTTGGCTGATAGAGGCGCATCAGCACTCTCCCCAAGGTTGATTTCCCGCACCCTGATTCCCCGACTAGCCCGAACGTTTCTCCTTCACGAATCTGAAAGGTGACCCCGTCGACGGCTTTGACTGTCCGCTTTTTCCCTGCGTCAAAATGCATTTTTAGCTGGCTGACCTCTAACAAAGGCAGTGGCGTCATTTGTCTCCCTCCTTATTCTGAAAAACAGCGGCGCACCGCACAAAGTTCTTTTTCATAGATTGTGTCTTTTAATGTAAGGATTTCGATTGATTTTCCTGTCTTTGGAGAATGAAGCATTTTCCCGCCGCCTACATACAGACCGACGTGATGAATCGCTCCTTTTCCTTCCTCATAAGCAAAAAACAGCAGGTCACCGGCTTTCATATTATCAAGCGGGACACCCTTCCCCGCCTTAGCCTGATCTCCCGCATCACGGGGGATGCTGTATCCATTTGCCTTAAATATACTGTACATAAATCCGGAGCAATCAAACCCAAACCCGCTGATCCCTCCCCACAGGTAGGGAAGGCCAAGGAAAAACGCACCCGTTTGAATGATGTCTTCAGCAGTCCCTTTCTGTTGGCTGACAGGCACTGCATCACTTTGCTTCACAAACCTTTCTCCCAAAACGGTCGAAACCTTAAAATATCCTTTTTCTTCTGCAATAAGGGGGAGAACTGTCAAAAAGCTCAATTCGATCTCCTTTTCTCCATTGCTTTTGTACAAAAAGGCAGCAGGTTTGCTGATCATCACATCGTGTTGTGTATGGATGGGCTTTGTTTTTTCCAGCTGGTTCTTTTTCATCCAGCCTGGGTATCCGCGCGGATCCTTTCGGGATGGCTGGCTAGGCACGATCACAGAAACCCATTCCCCCTGTTCCGCTGTCACAAGTACCTTTTCGCCAAAGAGAACCTGAGTTTGGATTACATTGTCTGTACATAATCCAAGCCGTTCATCATACGTCATGCGCTCCAGCCAGTCTCTGATCATTACAGTCGGTTGAAGCATGAATTGATCAGACGGACGCGGTGAATCAGGCGCTGTCCAGATGTTGGCCACTGCTGATATGACAGTGTGCATCATTGCTCTTTTTCCCCTTTCAAAAGCGCAGCCCCGGTGATTCCGAGGCCCGGTTTGCCAGGCATCGAAATCGTGCTGCCGCTATATGTTATGCCGCCTTTGAATACATCTGTTTTCAGCATCAGCGGCGCGTCAAAATCAAAGCGTGTGATGTTTCTCTTGCTTGCCGCAAAATGCGCCGCGGCCGTAATGCCCAGCTTCGTTTCGATCATGCTGCCGACCATACACTCCACCCCGCAGGCCTCCGCCATGGCATTAATTTTCTCTGCTCCGCTGATGCCGCCCGCTTTCATCAATTTAATATTGATCAAGTCTGCGCTCCGGGTTTGCAGAACTTCGAACGCCTGGCGCGGTGTAAAAACACTTTCATCAGCCATAATCGGCGTATCTGTTGCATCTGTCACCTTTTTAAGCCCAGCGAGATCATCTTTATGGACAGGCTGCTCGACAAGCTCAATGCCTAGGCCCGCATCCTCCATTTTCCGAATGGCAGTTACCGCTTCCTTCGGCCTCCACCCCTGATTAGCGTCTAAACGCAGTTTCACAGCTGATCCGACACGTTTTCTGATTTCCTGGATACGGGCGATATCTGTTGCAATATCATCTTTTCCGACCTTTATTTTCAGCGTTTGAAAGCCTTGTTTGAGATAATTCTCGGCATCAGCTGCCATCTCTTCAGGTGAGTTGACACTGACGGTATAATCTGTTTCCAGCGTATCTCGATATCCGCCAAGCATTTGATAAAGCGGCAGCCCGCACATCTGCGCCCAGCCGTCGTATAGCGCCATTTCTACAGCAGCCTTCGCGCTCATATTTCCTGTAAGAAGATGCTGGATGTCGTGCAGAATGGCCTCACAGCCGGACAGGCTTTTTCCAAGCAATGCCGGTTTTAAAACATTGTGAATGGCACTTTCAATGCTATCCATGCTGTCTCCTGTAATCACTAACGTCGGGGGTGCTTCTCCCCATCCGACTGCACCGCTGTCATAAGTAATCCTTACTATGACTGATTCAGCCGTATACACAGTGCGAAGCGCAGTTTTAAACGGCTTTGTCAGCGGGACAGCAATTCGGCTTGTTTCGATTCGAATGATTTTCATGTCTTCAGCGCCCCTTCTGAAACGCCCGCCTCTATTACGACTGTTTTTTCTGCTGTATTCATAGCAGCTTTCGCACCGATCGGAACGGCAATACTTGGCGAGCAGTGGCCGATTTTAAATCCTCTCAGAGCAGGCCTGCCCGCAGAAATAATATAGTCTTCCAGCACCTGCTCAAGTGAGAGAGACTTCTCTCGCTTCACCGGGACACAATTGTGAAAATCACAAACTAGAATTCCCGCCGCGTCCGTCAGCTTCCCCGCCATTTTCAGCTGATTCAGCATCCGGTCGATTTGATAAGGCTCCTCGTCAATATCTTCAATAAACAGAAGCTTTCCTCTCGTATCAATTTCAAATGGCGTGCCCAGTGTAGACGTCAGCAAAGACAGATTTCCCCCGACAAGCTCGCCTTCCGCTTTTCCAGGAACAAGCGCGGTCAGCGGAGAAAGCTCTTCTGTATAGGTGAATTCCGTCTCCTGGAAGAGCTGCTTATATGACGCTTTTGTCAGCGGGTGAACGTCGTCAAGGCCAATATCCGAGCTGAGCATTGGGCCATGGAAGGTGACAAGACCTGTGTTTTGATGAATGGCAGTATGTAAAAACGTAATATCGCTGTATCCCCAAAAGATTTTAGGGTGTTTGCGGATCAAGCTGAAATCAATGCCCGCGGCGATACGTCCTGTCCCAAAACCCCCGCATGCGCACAACACTGCTTTTACCTCCTCGTCTCTGAACATCTCATGGAGATCCGCCAGCCGCTCATCATCCTGTCCCGCTAAATAGCCGTGCTGGTTTTTCAGCGCCTTGCCCAACTTCACCTGAAGACCGAGCTCTTCTAAAAATAATAGCGCGGTGTCAAGCTTTTTTTGATCCGGCGGACTTGCGGGCGCGATCACTCCGACTGTATCACCCTTTTTCAGCGCTTTCGGCTTGTAATTCAACGAAAACACTCCTTTCATTTGCTCTGCACCCTACGTATACGTGCAAGAAAGAGAAAAAATACCGCTCCTTCGCATAAAGAA
Source organism: Bacillus sp. PS95 (assembly GCF_037963565.1). Classification (NCBI taxonomy): domain Bacteria; kingdom Bacillati; phylum Bacillota; class Bacilli; order Caryophanales; family Bacillaceae; genus Bacillus; species Bacillus sp. PS95. The sequence goes on along the minus strand of NZ_CP150160.1, from coordinate 1,369,413 downwards.
GCAGTATTTCCTCAATCACCGCCATCAGTTTTTATCTGCCCATTTTAAATCGATATAGCCGACAGGGTGACGGACAATTCCCTTTACTTGTTCATTTTGCAGGTGAACCTGATTATAAAAATAAACCGGGATGATCGGCGCTTCATTGATGAGCAGCTCTTCAGCTTGATGCATAAGAGAGAACCGTGTTTTTTCATCGGCTTCATTTTTCGCCTGTTTGATCAGCTGATCGTATTCTTTATTGGCCCAGCCTGTGCGGTTCATCGAATTACCCGTTTGAAAGGCTTCCAGAAAACTGATAGGGTCCGCGTAATCAGGCAAAAATGAGCTTTGAGAGAATTGGAATTTCAGCGCTTTTTGATCCTCTAAAAATACGTTCCATTCCATATTGGCCAGCTTCACATCGACTCCAAGGCTATTTTTCAATTTTTGCTGAATAGCTTCGGCAATCTTTTTATGCTCCGGCTTTGTACTGTAAGTAAGCGTGATCGCAGGAAGCTTATTATAGTTTTCTTCCTTCATGCCCTTTTCGAGCAGCTGCTTCGCTTTGCTTTCGTTAGGCTTGATCAAGTCTCCGCCTGCTTCACGGAAATCTTTGCCGTCAGGCTGCGTAAACCCAGGCGATACAAAGGCGCGCGCCGGTTTTTCATTATTTTTCGTGACGTACTTTACAATTTCCTCTTGATCCACAGCCATCGCAAAGGCTTTTCTGATGTTTTCATTTTGGAATGGCTCCATGTTGACATTAAATCGATAGAAATAGAGACCCGCCTGGTCAACAATATTGACGTTATCCTGATCCATCAGCTGGTCGCTTAACTCTGCAGGGACATAAGCGGTATCAAGTTCCCCTGATTGAAACATCTGATAATCTGTATTTCTGTCACTGACCATCGCCCATTTCACCTTATCAAGCTTCACGGTATCTTTATCCCAATACGTGTCGCTTTTCTCCATAGTGATGCTGTCATCATGCTTCCATTCCGTCAGCTTAAACGGGCCGTTTCCGACAAATGTATCCGCCTCAGCAAACCACTTTGGATTGTCTTTATCGACCTTTTCATTTACCGGAAAATACGCAGGATTGGACACAACGCTCAGAAAATATTTTTGCGGTGCTTCCAGTGTAACTTCAAGGGTTCGATCATCCTTTGCCGTCACCTTCACATCGTCTTTTTTCCCTTTCCCGCTGTTATATGCTTCGCCGCCTTCAATAAAATAACCTAGGAATGCTGATGAAGCGCCTTTTTTCGGATCAAGCATCCGCTTCCACGCGTATTCGAAGTCTCCGGCTGTTACAGGATCTCCGTTTGTCCATTTCGCATTTTCCCGAATCGTAAATGTGTAAGTTTTATTATCTTTCGAAACAGACCACTTCTCCGCCATTGCCGGCTCAGGCTCATGATCTTTGCCAAGACGCGTCAGCCCCTCCATGATGTTATTTAACGGCTGCCATGACACATTATTAAAGCCGATCGGCGGATCGAATGAAGTCGGTTCATTTTCATTATTTACATACAGCACCTTTTCTCCGCTGGTTTTTGCCTTATCATGACTGCCTTCTTTTCCGGCCTGTTCATTTGCTGTGCACCCCATCAGCGCAAACGAAAGTCCTAATGCAAGACTCATGCCCCATAGCTTTTTCACTCGTTTCATCCTCTTCCCCCTTTTCATGTTCAATCCTTCGCATCTCCTGACAGCACCGCATGCTCTGCTCGTTGATCCTGCAGCCAGCAGTTGACGGTGTGCGAGTCAGATCTGATCGTCTGGCCCGGGTACACCCTGTCACACACAACCATCCTGTTCGGACAGCGGGCGGCAAACGGGCAGCCCGGCGGAGGCGAAAATAAATCCGGCGGCGTTCCGTCGATTGGGATCAGCTCCGCGCCATCTAAATCCAGCCGCGGGACAGAACCCAGCAGTCCTTTTGTATAAGGGTGCTGCGGCTGATAAAAAATATCTTTTCTCGTGCCGATTTCCGCCATTTTCCCGGCATACATGACTGCGACTCTGTCAGCTACCTGGGCAACGACCCCTAAATCATGTGTAATCAGGATGACAGACACATTCGTTTTTCTCTGAATCTCTTTAAACAGCTCTAAAATCTGTGCCTGAATGGTTACATCCAGGGCGGTGGTCGGTTCATCCGCAATTAAGATGTCAGGCTCGCAAATCAGCGCCATCGCAATGACAATCCGCTGTCTCATGCCGCCGCTGAATTGGTGGGGATATTGCTTTAGGCGCTCTTCGGGATCTGGAATACCAACCAATGACAGCATGGAAAGCACCTCTTTCCGTGCCGCTTTTTTGCTCATTTTTTTGTGGCGCAATAGCGCTTCCCCCAGCTGGTCGCCGACAGTCAGCGTAGGGTTTAACGCCGTCATCGGGTCTTGAAAAATCATAGAAATGTCGGCTCCCCTTATACCTCTCATTTCTTTGTCAGAGAGACGGCAAAGGTCTTTGTTTTTAAATAGAATGCTGCCGTCTGTCACCTTCGCCGAATAAGGCGGAAGCAGGCCCATGATGCTTTGGGAGGTAACGCTTTTGCCGCAGCCGGATTCGCCGACGATCGCAAAGGTTTCTCCTTTATACAAATCAAAGCTCACCCCTCTGACCGCCTGAACCGTCCCGCCGTAAGTCGTAAAAGACACGTGCAGATTTTGGACTGACAGAACTTTTTCCATACAGCTACCTCCTCAGCTTAGGGTCAAGCGCATCCTGCAATCCGTCCCCCAGCACATTAAACGCGTACATCGTCAGAGATATGAAAAAGGCCGGAAAAAACAGGCGCCACCAATGCCCAGATAAAATCGTGGGCAGGCCGTCATTCGCCATCACGCCCCAACTTGCAAACGGAGCCTGTATGCCGAGGCCGAGAAAGCTTAAAAATGATTCTGCGAATATGGCGGCAGGTACGGTTAATGTCATTTGTACGATGATCGCTCCCATAGTATTCGGCAGCAAATTCTTCCGGATGATGCGAAAGGTTTTCGCGCCAAAGGTTTTCGAGGCGAGTACATATTCATAATTTTTAATCTGAAGCACCTGGCCTCTTACAATTCTCGCCATGCCGACCCACCCGGTCACAGTCAGCGCCACAATAATCGTGCCCAGTCCCGGTCCCATGAGCACCATCAGCAAAATGACAACAAGCAGGTACGGCAGTCCGTACAGCACTTCGATAATCCTCATCATAATGCTGTCAATCCTGCCGCCTTTATAGCCGGCAACGCCTCCGTAAATGACACCAATCAAAAAATCAATCAGTGCTGCCATCACGCCGACAAACAACGAGATTCTCGCGCCATACCATGTTCGGGTAAACACATCCCGGCCGAGTTCATCGGTGCCGAACCAATGATCGGCTGAGGGCGGAAGATTTTGTTCTGTCAGTGATTGGCGTACGACACTATGAGGCGATAAAAAGGGCCCGATAACTGCCATGACAAAAAGAAATAAAAGAATAAAGAGTCCGGCCATCGCTAATTTATTTTTTTTCAGCCTCCTCCAGGCATCCTGCGTGTATGACAAACTCGGCCGCTTGACCGAATCGGCTTCCCGATTTTTTTCCTGATTCGAGACAAACCACTCATCAGGCACCTGATTGTGCTGTTCTGGCTGGCGTTCATCCGTTTGTACAGGGAGATTCACACGCTTCACCCTTTCTTATGCAGTTTAATGCGCGGGTCTAAGAGACCGTAGGCCAAATCGACCAAAAACAGCATGATAATCAGAATGACGCTGTAAAAAACGGTCGTTCCCATAATCACGGGATAGTCACGCTGATTAATGCTTTCAACAAAATATTTTCCCATTCCCGGAATGGCAAAGATTTTTTCAATGACAAAGCTTCCTGTTAAGATGCTGGCGACGAGTGTGCCCAGGACGGTAATGACGGGCATGAGTGCATTTCTGAGTGCGTGTTTTACGATAATTTTGAATGGAGAAAGCCCTTTTGCTTTTGCTGTGCGGATATAATCCTGTGTCAGAACTTCGACCATACTCGACCGTGTCAGCCTGGCAATGATCGCCATTGGCCCTACAGCAAGCGCTGCGGTCGGAAGCACCATATGAATCGGGCTCGTCCATGTCGCAGCAGGAAATAGTTTGAGATTGACAGCAAATTGCTGAATGAGCAATGTTGCCAGAATAAAATTCGGGATGGAGATGCCGAGTACTGCAAGACTCATCGCGGCGTAGTCCAAAAAGCCATTGCGGCGGAGTGCAGCGATTACGCCCAGCACCAGCCCAGAAATCACAGCAATGACAATCGCTGTCATCCCAAGCTCAAAGGAAACGGGAAATCCGCGTTCCAGCATATCATTTACGCTGTCCGACGGTTTTTTAATTGAAGGTCCGAAATCGAATGTAATGATGGATTTTAAGTAGAAAATGTATTGGAAAATGAGAGGATCGTCTAAGTGATAGTAGGCTTCGAGATTTTTTTGAACGGCTTCATTTGTGCCTCTCTCCTCGTTAAAAGGAGATCCGGGAATGACCTTCATGAGAACAAAAGTCAGGGTGGTAATCACCAAAATTGTAGCTGCCATTGCCCAAAAACGCTTTATCATGTATCGCGCCAAAGCCTAAAACACCCCTTTAGCAGAATGATGTCCGCATCGCAAGCTCAGTCATGACAAGCATCGCCTGATAGGCTTCAAGCATGTCCTTCGCCTGAAATTGAACGGTTGTAGTTCCCGTCTTGATTTCCGTTCCCGGCATCAGATTCGCCCATTCTGCTTGGCCATAATTGGCGAATTCAATGCTCAGAACTGGCCTGTCAGGCGGGGTGAGCGGCTTGACTTTGTCCTTGTTTTGCAGGGCAAACGCAGTTTTTTCTGTCAACAGCCGTCCGGCTTTCGCAGGGGACAAGCACTTCACTGCGGATCTTGAAATGGTTTGTTTGACTGCGGCTGTCGTCACGTTCGGGATAAGCTCTTCCGCTTCCTTCGCCGCCCGGTCATCCCCGGCTACCATTAATACCGGGACATCATAATAACCGGCAACGTATGCATTTAATCCAAGCTCACCGACAGGCCGATCGTTTATGTAAAAATGACGGACGCCGAAAATCATGCTGTGTGACATGACACCGGGAGTCGAGGCTCTCGCATGATAACCGAGAAACAAAGCGCCTGTAAACGTATCATCCAGTCCCTCCACCATTGAAAATGGTTTGACGTCACCAGAAATCAAGTCTGCTTCAGGGTGAAGCTTTTCAACCATCAGATTATTCATCTTCGAATGACTGTCATTGACCAGCACCTCGGTACACCCGCTGTTAAACGCTTCAGCAATACAGTAGTTTGCTTCTTCAGTCATGATAAGCCGTCCGCGTTCATAATTCCGCTTGCCGGAATCCACAAAGGTATCGTCCGGAAGACCCGAAATACCTTCCATATCTACTGACATGTACAATTTCATAACGCTCCTCCTTTTTTACTAAATTATGAATATTCCAACAAATTATATTAAAAAAAGAGGAAAAATGCAATATAACTGGGGAAAATCTCAACCATTCAGTGATAAAAAAAGAATCCTCTTTCAAGGATTCATGTCTGTTTACCAACCTGTTCTGTAAGCAGTTCATATTTTTTCAGGGTTCTTTCAAACACCTCATCAAAAACGTCTGGCACAGAGGCGCGTATCACCTCAGCTCCCTCTCCCGTTATTCCGCCTTTGGTTGCGACACGTTCCAGCGTCTCCTCGAAAGACATATTTTTTTCGATCAGCATCTTGCCAGTTCCGTATAGCGAATGAATCAGAAAATCAAAGGCTTCTTCTTTGGACAAGCTGCTGCTTCTGACCGCAGACAGTGCCAGCTCTTCGAAGATTGCCGCTATGAATCCTGGTGCCGAGCTCGTTAAATTGCTGGCCGCATCTAAATTCGATTCTTTGATTTCTCGTACACGGCTGAAAACCGATAACAATTCATTCAGATATTCTTTTTTCTCTGCAGCCAGTGCTTCACTGTGAACGACAAGTGAGATGCCAGCTTCTGCTTCGGACGTAATGGCAGGAATAACACGTGAGATACCGGCTTCTGTTTCTGCCTCCAAAAGACGCAGCGGCACACCGGCAGCTATGGATACGATGTGAGTATTTCTGTTCACATACGGGTGCAGACGGCGCATTGTTTCGATGACATGGAGCGGCGGGACGCATATCAAAATCAATTGGCACGTCTTTGCCCAATTCTCCAACGGATCAGCCGATACGTTTGGATAATCTGACATAAGTGCCCGCAGCCGCTCCCCCTTCGTTCTCGTCTCAATAAATAGCTCATTCTCTTTTATTTGCTCATGTTTCAACAGCTGTCTGGCGATCATATCCGCCATGCTGCCATATCCAATCAATCCAATCTATTCCATCGACTCAGTCCTTTCATATACAATATGAAGTGTACCGTTTTCCGCACTTTTTCACAATTTCCCATAATCTTTTCATTTTTATCCCACAGTTTTTGTTTATGATAAACTCAAGTCATAAACCTATCAATATAAATAGACATGTGAAAATAGAGAAACGGAGTGAACATGATGGATAACTATCGTGATGAAAACAGAACGAAAGGTAATGAGAATGAGGTCTTTTTAACGAAAGAGAACGATCAGAGCACCTCTTACTCGGCCCGCAATGTCATTCATGATCAGGAGAAGAAAAAACGAGGCTTCGGATGGTTCAGACCGTTGCTTGGCGGAGTGATCGGCGGCAGTCTTGCCCTTGGCATTTACACGTTTACACCGCTTGGCGACCATGATTCTCAGGACACTGCAAAACAATCATCCAGCCAGCAGCAAACGCAATCTGTTACAGCAACAAGCACCTCCTCTGAATCTAAAAAAAGCTCATCAAGCTCAAGCAGCTCATCTGCATTCAAGAGCGAGGACTCTTCTAAAATCTCAGATATGGTAGAAGACCTTTCACCAGCGATTGTCGGTATTACAAATCTTCAGGCACAATCAAACAGCTCTTTGTTTGGCTCTAGTTCTTCTGATTCCAGCGAAGATACAGAAAGCGGTTCAGGGTCAGGTGTCATTTTCAAAAAAGAGAATGGCAAGGCTTATATCATTACAAATAACCACGTCGTAGAAGGGGCATCATCACTGAAGGTATCTTTATATGACGGCACTGAGGTTACTGCAAAGCTGGTAGGCAGTGACTCGTTAACTGATTTAGCCGTCCTCCAAATCAGTGATGACCACGTCACAAAAGTGGCAAACTTCGGTGATTCATCTGATCTTAGAACAGGCGAGACCGTTATTGCGATTGGGGATCCGCTTGGAAAAGATCTGTCCCGCACAGTAACACAAGGAATTGTAAGCGGCGTGGACAGAACGGTTTCAATGTCTACATCAGCCGGCGAAACGAGCATTAACGTCATTCAGACAGACGCAGCAATTAATCCAGGTAACAGTGGCGGTCCTTTGTTAAATACAGACGGCAAAATCGTCGGCATTAACAGTATGAAAATCAGTGAGGATGATGTTGAGGGTATCGGATTTGCCATTCCAAGCAATGACGTAAAACCGATTGCTGAAGAACTGCTGTCTAAAGGACAAATTGAACGTCCATATATCGGTGTCAGCATGCTTGATCTGGAACAAGTGCCGCAAAATTACCAAGAAGGCACACTCGGCCTGTTCGGCAGCCAGCTGAATAAAGGTGTTTACATCCGTGAGGTCGCTTCAGGCTCTCCTGCTGAAAAGGCCGGATTAAAAGCGGAGGATATTATCATCGGCCTAAAAGGTAAAGAAATTGATACAGGCAGTGAATTGCGCAATATCTTATATAAAGACGCAAAGATCGGTGATACCGTTGAAGTGAAAATTCTTCGAAACGGCAAAGAAATGACGAAAAAAATTAAACTTGATCAAAAAGAAGAGAAAACTTCGTAAGACATAACGCCTCAGGCCGCAAAAGCGGTCTGAGGCTTTTTATTAGATAAAAGACCTAATTGCTCTATGAAACTTTCTGACGAGATATCCGTATATCATACAGATTGACATCATTCTCATCAGATGCTAGAAACATCGTTTGCTAGGAGGCATGAACATGAAAACCGTGGGACTGAGTATGATCTGCGCAGGATTGGCTTTTCTTTTGCTGAGCTTTCTTCTCTCTGAATCGACGTTGACGTGGGGAATTGTATTGGGTACCAGTATTCTATTAAACATAACTGGTACGGCTCTAATCATGCGTTTCTTAAAAGCCCCCCAATATAACAGCTGACATGCAGCAAAGCCGATGACGAAATCTTTAAGTTTTGCTGTTTTTATTTCGGCATGACTGAACCGCAGTACAAGCTCACAATCTCTTCTTTACCCAATCTCCATATATCTATCAGCATCTTTTGCTTTAGATCGGGCTCAGAGCATAAAAACCCCCTGTCCATTACGGACAGGGGGTTTGAGGTTATGACATATGCTGGTCTCTATAGAGTCTTTTATTTTCAATTCCATACGATTTTTGGACGATGTAAAGCGGCCTGTCTTTGGCTTCATCGTAGATTCTGCCGATATATTCGCCGATCACGCCCAAAATCAGAAGGACAATGCCGCTGAACAGGAGCTGGATCACAATAAGTGATGACCAGCCGGTAATCGTGCTGTCTGTGAATAGTTTCAGATACAGCACGATAAACATATACAGAAATCCAGCACCTGACATTAAAATCCCCGCATAGCTTGCCAGCTTCAACGGTTTATGTGAAAATGTCGTGATGCCGTCCATTGACAGCTTCAGCATTTTCTTGAGCGGGTACTTTGTTTCTCCGGCGAGCCTTTCATCACGTACATACTCGACCGCTGTCTGTTTGAAACCCACCCAGCTGACTAGCCCTCTGACAAATGGATTTTTTTCTTTTAATCTTTTCATTTCATCACAGACTTTTCTGTCCATGAGACGAAAATCCCCCGTATCAATCGGGATATCAATATCTGTCATACCGCTGAGAAGCCGGTAAAACATAGCCGCGGTTTGTTTTTTGAAAAAGGTTTCCCCTTTTCGTTTAGTCCGCACGGCGTACACGACCTCATAGCCTTCCTTCCACTTTTCAATCATATCTAAAATCAGTTCAGGAGGGTCCTGCAAATCGGCGTCAATGACGACGATTGCATTCCCCTGTGCATAATCCATACCCGCCGTAATGGCGATCTGGTGTCCAAAATTCCTTGAAAAATCAATAATTTTCACTCTCGGATCGATCAGGCTGTGCTCTCTTAAAATCTCAATACTGCGGTCTTTGCTGCCATCGTTGACAAAAAGCAGCTCGTAGTTTTCCTTCGTTTGATCCATGACCTCTTTTAAGCGCTGATAGGTTTCATGAATGACAAGCTCTTCATTATACACAGGTACAACAATTGAATATTGAATATGTCTGCTCATGTTTTTGCCTCCTATTCATCAGCATGTAGTTCGTATAATGTTGCTGACTGATTCATTCCGCCAGGTCCGCCCATTTTGACGTTTTCACCTGAAGCCTTGCTGCTTGATGTATCAGCCGAATCAGTATTTTCTGTTTTTTGATCAGAACTTGATTGCCATTTTTCTGATGCTACTTCTTTTCCATTTTTTTCAACCCATTCAACAATGTCATTGTTTCCGCCTCTTCCCATTCCAGAAGCCAAGAAGTATTTCACTTTTCCTTCTTTTACAAGTTTTTTGAATTGAGTCAGTGTGATCGCCGGGTCAGAACCGCTGTATCCGCCAATAGCCATGACAGCTTTTTTCGTTTTAATGATATATGGTGCCGCTGTGTTCGAATCGGTTGTGGCGAATAGGTATTCAGCTCCGGAGTTATTCTCCTCTAGATATTTGATCAGTTTTTCATTTACAGTCGCATCAGACATTCCCATGCCTTTTCCGCTCATTGATGCGAGCTGAGGGCCTGTTTCAGGCAGTGAGCTGTTGCCTCCGTACAGAAGTGGCGTACTTGCCCAATAAATCGGCATCACCAGCAATGCGAGGAGAGCTGCAAGTGAAACATAATAACTGAACGGTTTTTGGCGCTGTTTAAACAGCAGCAAAGCAATCGCTGACAACACGCCGATAACACCTACCCCGATACTCCATCCAACACCGATTTGATCGTTGTAGTTTCTGAGAATAAACAATTCAAATCCAGTTGTCGCAATAATTGCTCCTGGCAAAAGCCATGCTTTCCAGCCTGTCTGATTGCGATACAGATGAACAAGGGCAACCCATCCCGCACCAACAAAAGCCGCAATCGGCGGTGCCAGCATGATGAGATAATAATGATGGAAAAATTCTGCGACACTGAAGAATCCGGCAATCGGTACAAGCCACGCAACCCAGAACACCGTTTCCTTCTGCTCTATAGATAATCTTCTTCTTTCTCTTGCGCCAGCGATCAGTAAGCCTGCGATTCCAAATATCGCAAATGGCAGAAGCCAGCTGATTTGATCAGATAACTCTTGTTGGAAAAGCCGCAATGGACCAGGTGTTCCCGTTCCAAACATCCCTGAACCTGATTGCATTTTCGAACCGGTTCCTGTACCGCCTTTCCCTCCGTCTCCGCCAGGTCCGCCTTGGCCGCCATCTCCGCCGCTTGGAGGGCCTCCTTGACCGCCGCTTGGCATTTCTCCTCCGCTTGGCATTTGGCCATTGGATGGAGGTACCGTCATATTGCCATTTGAGGATTTACCATCGCTTGATGAGCTGCTGCCTGATGACTGATTAGGCGGTGCTTGAGTGTTATCAGAAGAAGACATTTCTTTTGAAGCGTCTTTGTTTGGCGCACCCTGGCCGCCGCCTGAATTTTGGCCTGTCAGCCGCTGGATTCCGTTATAGCCGAAAGCCAATTCCAAAACAGAGTTGGTTTGGCTGCTTCCGATATAAGGCCGCTTGCTTGCAGGGATATTGTCGACAATGAGCGGCCACGATAACGAAACGGCTGCTAATACGGCTAACGCACTTACTAATGAAACGATTTTTTTCTTGATTGTGGCGTTTGCCGCAATCAGATAGAACAATAAGAAAGCCGGCAAAATCATGTAAGCCTGCAGCATTTTTGTATTGAAACCTACTCCAACAACCAAAAATGCTGCTAACAGCCAGATCAGCTTTCCTTTTCTGATCGCTTTAAAGAGAAGCCATGTAGCAAGCAATAAGAAAAATACCAGTAATGCATCAACATTGTTTGTACGTGCTACAGCTACAGCAATCGGTGTACATGCCATGATGAAAGAGGCAATTCTTGCTGCTGTCTTACCGAATGTCGGTTTTATTAACAGATACATTAAAAGGACAGAACCTACACCAGCAAGTGCCTGAGGCAGGATGACGCTCCAGCCGTGCATACCGAATATAAGTGCGCTGATGGTTTGTATCTGGAACGTAATAGGCGGTTTATCAACCGTTATAAACCCCGCCGCGTCGAATGAGGCATAGAAAAAATTATGAAAGCTTTGCATCATACTTGTGACTGCAGCGGTGTAATAAGGATTCACCGTATCATCATTCCAGATGTTATAGATATTTAAGAATGCAGATGCGAGCAAAATGAGGATGAGGAAAATATCCAGCTCGCGTTTTTTCTTTTCCACGTGTTTTTCACTCCTTTTGGCTAACTTGGAAATAGTGTAACAAGCAAATATGAATAAACTATTAATAAACAAAGACAATATTTTTGCCGAGGCCATTTCATGCCAATCATCCTATATACAGCTGGTTTCTAGCCCTTTCTCCAAATCGTAATCGGCGATGCGTTTTCCCAAAATAAAAAAACCCTCCGGCGCGCCGGAAGGCAAATGAATCACAATTTATTGGATCGGTTTCAATTTCGCTTCAATTTCTGCTCTTCGATGCTCTAGATATGGCGGAAGAGCAATCGTTTGGCCAAGCTCATCAAGATTTTCATCTACCATAAAGCCCGGTCCGTCTGTTGATAACTCGAACAAAATGCCGTTCGGTTCTCTGAAATACAGCGCCTTGAAATAGTAGCGCTCAACTATGCCTGAATTGCTAAAGCCTTCGCGGCTGATGATCCGGTGCCACCCGGCAAGTTCTTCTTCATCTCTTACCCGAAATGCGACGTGGTGAACACTCCCTTTGCCTTGACGCTCGCGCGGAAGATCGTTTCTTTCTATTAAATGGATTTCCGTTGCAGCACCGCCTTCTCCTGATTCCAGAATAACGGCGGTTCCTTGCCCTTCGACTGGTTCACGGCTGATTTCTGTAAATCCAAGAATATTCGTCAATACGTGTAAAGTTGGTTCAGCATATGGCACAGTCAGTTCAACCGGCCCTAACCCGCGAAACGAAAATTCTTCCGGAATGCCGCTCTGCTCAACAGGCAGGCCATATCCTTTTCCTTCCTCATCAGCAGTCAGCACAAGTCGCTGCCCTTCATGATCTTGAAATGCCAATATGTCACGTCCGGCTCTTTTGGAGATGCCGCTGTGCGTTACTTGCTGCTCTTCAAAACGTTCTTTCCAGTAATGCAGGGCTTCTGTGCTTGGAACGCGCAATCCAATAGAAGAAATACTGTTTGTTCCTGCATGAAACGGTGCAATGCGGGGAATCTCGAAAAACGTCAACTCAGTTCCCGGGTTTGCCACTTCATCTCCGTAGAACAGATGGTACATGGTCGGTTCATCCTGATTGACGGATTTTTTGACGAGCTTTAATCCTAATACTTTCTTATAGAAATCCAAGTTTTTTTGTGCGTCGGCCGTTAATGCCGATACGTGGTGAATGCCGTTAACTTTCATATGCTGTCCCTCCAGGTTATTTTATCTCGATTTCGAGATATCATATCATAATTGTATATTTATTGTTCTAATAACAAAGTATTTTATTCGCATGAGAAAGTCAACATATCAGCTTCACCGAAGGTTCGTTCATTTTCTGAATTCTCATCTCCCCTCTGTACCGGCTAAAATCCAAAACATAAAACACGAACTTTACAAATTAAAATCATGAAGTTTATTCGTTTATAGATCGTTAAAACAGGTGTTTCCACAGTTTTATCTGCTGTACACAAAGCAAATTTCGGAAATCAGAAAATTTATTTTATTTCACTTTTCTAAAATAGGGTTTACAATATGAAAAAATAGATTCTTCAACATGAAGCTTCAACATCATAGGAGGTTAAGGACATGCATACTGAAGACAACGGTTTGAAAAAAGAGATAGGCCTCTTGTTTGCCCTTACTCTTGTCATCGGAACCATTATCGGTTCTGGTGTTTTTATGAAGCCCGGCGCTGTGCTTGCTTATTCAGGTGATTCAAAAACGGCGCTTTTCGCCTGGCTGTTAGGCGGTATTTTAACACTGGCGGGCGGTTTGACAATCGCGGAAATCGGAACGCAGATTCCAAAAACCGGCGGGCTTTATACGTACCTTGAAGAAGTGTACGGCGAGTTTTGGGGATTTTTGTGCGGCTGGGTGCAGATTATCATTTACGGTCCGGCGATTATCGGCGCGCTGGGTTTATATTTTGGATCTTTAATGGCGAATCTTTTCGGCTGGGGATCAGGACTATCAAAAGTCATTGGAATCATAGCAGTTCTCTTTTTATGCGTCATTAATATTATTGGTACAAAATATGGCGGTTTTGTCCAAACGCTGACAACGATCGGAAAACTGATTCCGATTGCCTGCATCATCATCTTTGGCCTTTGGAAAGGCGATCAGCACATCTTCACAGCAGTAAACGAAAGCATTTCCGATATGAACTTCGGGGCGGCTATTTTAGCTACGTTGTTTGCTTATGACGGATGGATTCTCCTGGCCGCTCTCGGTGGAGAAATGAAAAATCCCGAAAAGCTGCTTCCACGCGCTATGACGGGCGGATTATTAATTGTAACGGCGATCTATATTTTCATTAATTTTGCATTGCTTCACATCCTGTCAGCGAACGAAATTGTCACGCTTGGTGAAAATGCGACAAGCACCGCTGCAACCATGCTCTTCGGGTCAATTGGCGGAAAGCTGATCAGTGTCGGGATTATCGTCAGCATCTTTGGGTGCTTAAATGGAAAGGTGCTTTCTTTCCCGCGTGTTTCATTTGCGATGGCGGAACGCAAACAGCTTCCATTTGCTGAAAAACTGTCACATGTACACCCGTCGTTCCGCACACCATGGATTGCGATTTCTTTTCAAATTGCTTTGGCTTTGATTATGATGCTGATCAGCAACCCTGATAAGCTCTCAGAAATCTCCATTTTCATGATCTACATCTTTTATGTGATGGCCTTTTTTGCAGTGTTTATTCTCCGCAAGCGAGCAAAGGGAAAAAAGCGCGCCTACAGTGTTCCGCTTTATCCATTTATGCCAATTCTGGCAATCGCGGGCTCCTTCTTTGTGTTAGGCAGCACACTCATTACAGATACAATGAGCTGCGGATTATCCATCCTCATCGGCCTTGCTGGACTGCCTGTCTATTACGGGATGAAAAAACGAAAAGCAAGCTGATAAAACGGTTCCCTTGTTTAGGGAACCGTTTTTTGGTGAAACAGAAGATAAAAGTTGACAGGAAAAACACAACTTTTGATATACTTTTTACGTTAAGCAGAAAGTTTTTGCAAACTTGGGTCGTTTTTTTAAAGCGAAGTAGGTCAAAATAAGGAGACACGATTTATCAAAAAAGTCAAGATACGTTTTTTTCGACTTTACCTGTTTTTTTTCGACAAAAGGCTATATAATAATTTGATGTGTGCATTGTTCATTCAAACTATGGAGGGTTTTTAATGATAAGAAGAAAAAAAGATAAGTTCTCACTCCTTTTAACAGAAATTGCAAAGAACATAGACGAAACTGCAGAATATTTTGTGAATTTTAAGGTCACTAACCAAACGACTCTTAAAGAATTTGCAGATACGTTAAAGGAATATGAAACAAAAGGTGACAATCATGTTCATGTCATGATTAAAGAGCTTAACAAAGCGTTCATCACTCCTATTGAGCGCGAAGATATCCTTCAGCTGACAAACAGCTTGGATGATGTGCTTGACGGAATCGAACATTTCTCTGCCATGATGGAGATTTTCTCAATTACTTCATCAGACGAGCATATTGATAAATTCAGCGGATATATCAGAGAATGTGCGAAAGAGATTTTGATTACGATCGAGCTGCTGGCAGAAAATCGCTTAAAGGATATTCAGCCTCACGCAATCAAAATTAAAGAGTATGAGCACAGTTGTGACAACTTGCACAGAAAATCATTAAAGAATCTTTTCGGAAATGAAACAGATCCAATCAAAGTCATTCAATATCGTGAAATATACGAAACGCTTGAAGAAATCGCCGACTCTTGTCAAAGTGTTGCCAATAATCTTGAAACCATCATTATGAAAAACGCGTAACGAGGGGTAAAAATGGATATTCTATTAATATTAACGATACTAATAGTCATTTGTGCTCTGGCGTTTGATTTCATCAACGGGTTTCATGATACGGCAAACGCAATTGCGACTTCGGTATCAACAAAAGCGTTAAAACCACGCCATGCCATTATATTGGCTGCTGTGATGAACTTTGTCGGAGCAATGACGTTTACAGGTGTTGCCAAAACCATTACGAAAGACATCGTAGATCCTTATACGCTGGAAAATGGCTCTGTTGTCATTTTGGCTGCGCTACTCGCTGCAATTGCCTGGAACCTTATCACATGGTACTACGGTATCCCAAGCAGCTCATCCCATGCCATCATCGGCGCTATTGCCGGTGCAGCCATTGCGGCAGCCGGATTTGCAGCGTTAAACTATAAGGGCTTCATTAAAATCATTGAAGCACTGATCCTATCACCAATTATTGCCTTTGTCCTTGGTTTTATTCTTTATAGCATCGTTAAGCTGATTTTCAAAGACAGCAACTTGGCGAAAACGAATAAGCAATTCCGCAGAGTGCAGATTGTAACAGCTGCCCTGCAATCGTATACACACGGAACAAACGATGCGCAAAAAGCAATGGGAATTATCACAATGGCTCTCATCACAGCGAATTTACATACTTCTGCTAATGATATTCCTACCTGGGTGCAATTCGCCTGCGCGACAGCCATGGGTCTCGGAACATCAATCGGCGGCTGGAAAATCATCAAAACCGTTGGCGGAAAGATCATGAAAATCCGCCCGGTAAACGGTGTTTCCGCTGACTTAACCGGAGCAGCCATTATTTTCGGCGCCACGTTTATTCATTTGCCGGTCAGTACAACCCACGTCATTTCTTCATCAATTCTTGGCGTCGGTGCGTCACACCGGGTAAAAGGCGTAAACTGGGGTACGGCCAAGCGAATGCTCATTACATGGGTCATCACGCTTCCGATTTCAGCGACACTTGGTGCCATCGCCTACTTTATTTTAAATATGATATTTTAATGTCACACCGCTTCTGTCAAAGGAGCGGTTTTTTTGATGGAACAGGAAAACCATCCGGATCTCTCGAATACAATAAGCAGAACCTATTTCAGATGTGAGGGATTCGAATATGGTTTTATTCTTTCAGATCATGGTCTGGTGCATCGTGGCCGGACTGGGGTTATACGTGTATGCCACGTGGCGTTTCGAAGCGAAGGTCAAAGAAAAGATGTTCGCCATCCGGAAAACTTGGTATTTGCTGTTTGTTCTGGGCGCTATGGTATACTGGACATATGAGCCCACTTCCCTATTTACCCACTGGGAACGGTATCTCATTGTCGCAGTCAGTTTTGCTTTGATTGATGCTTTTATCTTCTTAAGTGCATACGTCAAAAAACTGGCCGGCAGCGAGCTTGAAACAGACACAAGAGAAATTCTTGAAGAAAACAACGAAATGCTCCACATGTACCTCAATCGGCTGAAAACATACCAATACCTATTGAAAAACGAACCGATCCATGTTTATTATGGAAGTATAGATGCTTATGCTGAAGGTATTGATAAGCTGCTGAAAACCTATGCTGATAAAATGAACTTAACGGCTTCTCTTTGCCACTATTCGACACAGGCTGATAAAGACCGGTTAACCGAGCATATGGATGATCCGGCAGATGTACAAACACGGCTCGATCGAAAGGATGTTTATTACGACCAATACGGAAAAGTGGTTCTCATCCCTTTTACCATCGAGACACAGAACTATGTC
Organism: Bacillus sp. PS95; assembly: GCF_037963565.1. Classification (NCBI taxonomy): domain Bacteria; kingdom Bacillati; phylum Bacillota; class Bacilli; order Caryophanales; family Bacillaceae; genus Bacillus; species Bacillus sp. PS95. Next base: position 1,352,323 of record NZ_CP150160.1, on the reverse strand, counting down.
ATCAAGCTGACGTCTGACAGCATTGTCACGGAATTTGATTATTTGCTATTTACGTCATTAACGAGCATATATGATTTGGTGCTGCCAATTGAGGAGGAAGGTGAAGGATAATGGAACGTGCGTTTCAAAACAGATGCGAGCCCAGAGCGGCGAAGCCGTTTAAAATCCTGAAAAAACGTTCAACCACCAGTGTCGCAAGCTATCAAGTCAGTCCGCATACAGCAAGAATCTTCAAAGAAAACGAACGGCTGATTGACGAGTATAAACGAAAAAAAGCATGATCACACTAAAAGGACAAGGGAAAACAGCTCTTGTCCTTATTCCTTTTCTTAAAGGGTTACATATAATAAATACAAACAGAGGATAATGTCAGGTGATACAGTGAAAAAATTGGTGAGGCGTGTGAAGTTTGTTGATTACGGAAGGTTTGGGCTTTCCGGGTACTCGCTTCGGGTGAGGGAGCGCAGTGCCATGGTAATGAAGCAGCTAAAAAAACGAACAAAAAAAAGCGACAATTAAACAATATGTCGCTTTTTATATTCATCATTTTTATCTGTTTCATTAAAAAGCTTTGCGTACATGATTTCTAAATACTTCATTGGATGGATTATATATTTCACAATTCTGTTAAATGCTCGCGATCCCAAAATAGACGTTACTCCTAATGCCATCGTAAAACATAATACTAATCTAGTATCAGGGTTTTGCTCATTTAACCAGCTGTTATGCGTAAATAACGGGAAGACAAAGATCATATGAAATAAAAAGATCGCTAGTGAGTGTTCTCCCCATTGGGTTAATTTGTTTTTGCCAGCACCAACTGCATTTAATAATAAGAAAATGCCTAACACTGCTAAGGAATAATGAAAGAATACAATAGCAGTATAACTGTGATTCTCTATATGGAATTTTTGATAGCCAAGAAAACCAAAAAACAGCTGATCAAATTTATCATGATGAAAGTCTAATATGATGAATATCAATGCAGAGACAGCTAAAGTGGAAAACAATTTAAACTTAAATTTGTCTAATGAACTATATATTTTACTCATCAGATCGCTTGAACAATAAAAACCAGCCAAGAAAAATGGAAGAAAAACAAAAGTCCTTAATATAGAAAGCGTTTGTGTATGCATATTGCTATAGTATATTTTGATAAATTCTATTATCTCATCTGCGTAAAACCTGGAAAAAAAGCTTGCAACCAGCAATAAAATCAACAATGTCGGTTTTATGACATTTCTGCCGTTAATTTTCTTGAGAATGATAGCTAATGCATACCAGCTGCAGAGACTGACAATATACCACAAATGAGTATGCGGTCTTCCGTAAGTAAATTGAATCACAGAAAAGTTACCTGCGTAGTAACGGTACACACAGTAAAAGGTTTGAAAAATAACATATAACAGAATGAGATTAATAACTTTTTTGATTGATGGCCTTTTGGAAAAATAACCATTTAAAAAAATAAAAGCAGGCATATGGAATGAATAAATGAATTCAACCATATTTTCCAGCCCACTTTTACTAACACCCAGCAAATGGGCAAATACAACCAGAAATATCAATACACCTTTGACATTATTTAATTTAATATCTTTTTGCACAGTAAGACCACCCATAAATACAAAATTCGTCATATTCAGTATGGTTTTACTAGCTGAAGATGTCAATGTTTTCTTTCTACATAACTAATAAGGCACGGATTTTCTCCCTAGTCGCAGGCCCATAGATACCGTCAGCAGTTAAACCGTTAACAGACTGAAAACGGGCAACTGCGTCAGCTGTTTTCGGTCCGTAAACGCCGTCAATTCCGTTGTTAACAGCGCCTTTATCAGGGTAAAAATACAGAGCCGCAAGTGCTCGTTGCACCTGAAAGACGTGTTCTCCTGAGGTATAAGGTGTTGTCAATTGAATGATACCATCAGGGAGCGGATAGGGCTCGGGTTCTTCAGCGGACGATGGAGCACTTACAATTAATACTTGACCAACGCGAATAAGATTCGGGTCTTCGATATTGTTCCACTCTTGCAGCTGAGCAACCGTAACACCAAATGTTCTCGCTATAGATGTAAGTGTGTCGCCCTGTTTCACGACGTAAGTTTGGCTGCCGCCTCCCCCAATTCCTGCTTTGAACGAATCCCACGTATCTAACAATTTTCGCGGACATTCCTTCCCTGACCAATACTTATGAGGGACGACATTGGCGAGACTGATATTTTGTTCAGTCATTAATGTTTTGATAAGCCACTGGGCATTTGCTGTTGCTTTTGCAAAATCTCCATCAGCATTTTCGCAAATTTCAATTCCGATAGAAGCCCGGTTGCCGCTGCCATTTCCGTCTCCCGCATGCCAGCCGTTTTCATTCAAAGGCAGATGCTGATAAATTTCTGTATCATCAACTGTAAAATGCCAGCTTGTCGTCGTATCAGGATTTTTCAAATAGCGGGCATGCGCTGCAGCATCTGCCCCTACTGCGGTATTCGCTGTATTGTGCACCGTAATGTAAAGCGGCGTCATTGCGTAGCCTGGACGGTTATTTGCGCCAACCGGAATAAAGTCTTGAATAATGTTAACCATTTTCATCTCTCCTTATTTCGTCAGATTATTGTCCCTTAACAAGTCGCGCTGTTTTTTCCCTTTTTCTGTTATATAGTTGTTTTTAAACCAAGCGGCAAGTGTCGTTCCAATTGTAAATGCGATGGAACCGGCTGAATAAAGAGCGTCAGCGAGCTGATTGACCTGCTCCTCCTGAATGTCCAATGGTGATTTGCCGAGCATCAGCATGGTCTGGTTGATTAAAGCAATTAAAAGAAGCACCGTCCTGATGACCGTGCCCTTGTCAAACGTGTTCATGAAAATCCCCCTTTAATGCTGCAGCAGGCTGTACATAATGGCGATGGCTCCGCCAATGATGCCTGTAGACACTGCTGTAATGATGGCACCTGTGATGGTGCGTTTAATCCACGTGGTGTTTTCTTCAATTTTGTTTAATTTTTCGTTCAGCGTCATGATTTGCTGGTCTTGCCGGTCAGACACGCGTTCTAATGCGGAAACCCTCTGCTCAAGTGCTTTGTGCTCGCCTTTTATGTCTGCTAAGTCCTGCTGAAACACATTCACATCTGCCTCTTGCTGCATTATTCACTCCTCCTTCACATGCAGATCACCTCCCTTCCGAGAGCCAAAACTGTTATGAAACAGCGGTCCCTTTTACCGAGAGAGTACCGCCGGTGATACTGACGATCTCCATGATGATCTCATTAAACCCTTTAATATCGAAGGCCCATGCCTCAGCTTTTCCTAATGTACTCAAAGCAGTGGTAGCATCATCAGTTTTCACGCCTCTGATCGGAAGTTTCTGTCCTGACACCGATTTGCCCCAAAATTTGACTTCGCTCATTTCTGCTGTGCCGTAGACTTCAACGAGTAAATGCGCGGCACCGTCAACAGGTAAAGCAGCCCCCTCGCCGGCGGACTCTGCATTTTCATGAAAGACAAAGTCAAATGTTTTGCGAGCCTCGACTTTCAGCCGTCCATCGTGTGTTTGATTCTCCGCAAAGTCAATCTGTAAAGGCGTTTTTCCATTGACACGCACATCCATCTCACCCGCACCGACTGATTGGTATAATACAAACTCAGATTGCTGAAGATTCCCGTTCACATAGCGGAAACGGTAATAGCGTTTAGAAAGATATACCCAGTCCGTCGCTGTCAGGACACCTGCTGCGACATTAACTGCTGCTGTCGTTGTCCAAACATTGTTATTGTCACTTTCTTCTATAAAGAGCGTACCTTCACGATCTGCATACGCCCAGCCCTTCACTTTCGAAATCAGAACTGCGCCAAGCCTATCCTGCCCGAGCTGACTGTATGCCTCAGTAGCCTTTAAAGCAGCATTTGTTAAAATCTCCGCTACGCCTGACAAATTCGAAACAGGTGTCACAAAATCATTTTTTCCTCCTCGATAGGGCTTTACAGCGCCGGCTTTTCCAGCCTTATCGAGAGGAAATTCATATTGATACTTCACCATCTTCATCCTCCTTTGATCTAAAAACAGGCAAAATAAAAAAGCCTTACATGGCTTTACCGGTAATTTCTTTATACTGGTCAGTTGTGATCAGCTTTTTGTTCACACCCTCTGTCAGATCCTCAATTGAACAGTCTCGATATGCTAAGGCCTGCTTCACCATATCCGTTGTCGCCCACTCATAATAAAGGGCTAGCACCCAATAATTCATTCAGCATAATCTCCTTTCAAAGAAAGTATGGAAAGCTTTATATCTGACAACTCGCTTCCCAAAGTTTTGTTCAGTTCTTCAAGCTGCTTGCGTGCCAGCTTTTCTTGTGACAATTCTTGAGCGAGAAGCTCCACCTGATCAGGCGGATCGTACGGCGGGTTTTTTTGCAGCTCTTCCCACCAGGATTCGAGTTCTTTTTGTGTTGGGATGGGCGAGCGCAGGTTCCATTTTTCAATGTAAGAACCATTGCCGTCATTCCTCAGTTCAAAATCCTTTCTTGGCACAGCGTCAGGGTATTTGTACATGATTGCGTCGTATAATATCATTTTTGCACCTCCTACCGTGCAGGATAATTTCGGCCGCCAATTTCTGTTATATCAAAATAGTTATACCAGCCTAAACTATCTGTGATATAGCGTTGTGTCTGCCCGTTATATCCGACATATAAATAAATCTCAATATAGTCTCCCTTGTTGACAGATACTGTTGCTGCACCATATATACCTATATTAATGTTCGTATTATCTTCGGGATTCGAAGGGCTTATTCTATAATGCGCGATGTTTTTATATCTACTCCCATTTACATATATAGAAGTTTCATAGTTTGCATATTCTAGATAATTTTCTATATATATACCAGCATTGACTAAATACATTCCGTCATTTGGTACAATAAAACGGTTGTTTGTAGGGTCGAAGCAATTATGGCTATCTTTTATTTTCCTATTAAAATTTACTTTTTGAGACTCGCCTTTTATTAACAACTGTTTTCCAGTAGTACCAATATTCGCGTGAGCAAATCCAGAAATTTTCTGCCATGCCGTCCATCCTGAATCTGCCCACCAATGGCGGATCCAAGAACCTGTGTTAGTAAAATAGGAGCTAGATTCATTTCCAGTTCCATAAAAGTATTGAGAAAATCTATAATTACTGTGTTTTTCATTTTTTACAATACCATAGGTAAGCGGGTATCCTGTTGTATTATTTGCTCCTATATCCATAAAAGTCAGCCCAGCTGGATACTCATTGCCGCTTGTTCTAGCGTCTTGAATTGCATTGGATCCTGTAAGAACTGTTAATTTATTATTCGTATAATTAGAGTCAACATAGTTTTTAGCATCAGCTAAGGCTTTATCTGCTTTAGCCTGAGCGCTGGTTTCAGTTTCAACCTTGTTCCATCCTTGCCATGCAACAGTACTTCCATCATAATAATTCGTAAAAACGTTGTTTCTGTAATCGGTAGCTAAGACCCAACCAAACATACCTTTCCCCTCAGTTGATTGGCTAGTCAAATGAAATACTCCTCTTATTGAAAATGGGGATGGAGCGTTTACAGCTTTTCCATGTGCATAAAATGTGCCCATACCTCTACCTTGATCAATTATTTTTTGAAGAATGTCCTCTCCTTCGTTTGCTGCAATGGACACCCCTCCTATATCACTTGTTATTTTAGTAAGCTGAGCTCCATTCCATTTACTTCTCTCAACAGATGTAATGTGTATTGCTGAGTCCTTAGCATGATTAGATACCTTTTCCTCTGCCCCAGCTGTTGTCTCTAATTCAACCCAATCTGACCAGGCTCCTCCTGAGATCGTCTTTCGATACGTTTTATTTGTATTGTCAAAAGCGATAATTTGCCCGTAATTTCCAGTCGCATTAATTGTCCATATGCCCCTGACTGAAGTGCCGGGGCCGTTTAGTGTATTTGGTGCAGAAGCAAAATGAACCAATCCAGTGTTCTGTGGAACAATTTTATGAAAATCATCTGTTTCGCTTAAGTATAGTTTTCCTTGACCGTTGTCTGCAGTAATTTTAAAAAGCTGGCTGTTATTCCACTTGTCTTTTTCTGCTTGTGTGACATGTATGTCAGAAATGTCTGCATGAGCGTTCACTTTTGTTTGAGCGCCCTCTGTCGTCTCCAATTCAACCCAATTTGACCAGATACCGTTTAAGAGAGTTTTACGAAAAGTTTTATTATCATTTGTCACCACAATTACATGACCATTTAATTTGCTGTCGCTGCAAGTCCAAAATCCTCTTCCTGAGCCGCCTGGTGAATTTAGAGGCGTCCCAGTATAAGAAAAATAAGTCAATGTAGGATAGTTCAACAGTTCCGTATGGAAATCACTCGTTATATTGAACATAGGCTGTCCATCATCTTTTGTAATCTTCGATAACTGACCCCCATTCCATTTCTCTCGCTCTTCCTCTGTAACATGCCGCACCTGATCTTGCTCATGCTTCTCAAAATCCTTCTTCGCCGCCTGCTGCACATTATCTACGTTCCCCAGCCCGATTTGCGCCTTTGTTGTGTTGTGGGGGTTGTTCATGTCGTTTTTGTGGGCGGCCAGGTCGGTGTGGGCGTCTTTTATGCCTTTTTCCCAGCGGTTGACGTCATCTTCGTTGATGGGGTCGTCCGGAAGCCAGTCTGTTTTTTCTTCGTATGCCATGTTTACACCACCTCAAAAGTAAATCTGAAATCGAGTGTTCTGTTTTCGCTGACGTCCAGGTCAGTCTTTCTCTCTGTAATGACGTTGCCCAGCTCGTCAAAAATTTGTACCGTTTCGATATGCTTGATGTCTTCCTCACGTTTTGTCAGAACGGTGACGGTCGCACCGTCAATGGCGAGATCTACTATTTCTGTTTTTTGGCCGTTGAGCAGCACGTGATCGATTCTGCTTTTTAGATCAGCCGCTGTGCGTTCTCTGTATATGGTTGAAATCAAGTTAAGACCACCTCATTATTGTTAAGAGTGACAGAATAACCGACCTTGAGCTCACTGGCTGTTCGGTATCTGCGATGATTCAGGATGACTGTGTCTTTGATTTGCAGCGTCTCGTTCAATCCGCCTCTGAGCGTATACGCCAAATGAGCGGGCTTCATGTTTTCTATCGCTTCGATCAGCTCATTCATGTGCTGGAGGTCATCAACATTGATATCGACGTTAAATCGGTATTCGCCGGGAAGCAGGCGGACCTGTGCAGACGGGTTTTTCAAGAAACGGTTTACCGCCTGCTCAATGGCCCTGTATGTGATGGGCGGGATGTTCGACATTTTGGAAATGAGCCGCAATCGTCTGATCTCATCAGTGTCGCCTGATTCCCGCGGGACGTTTAAAATTTTTTCCCAGCGGCTGAGCCCCCAAGTCGCCGTCGGCACGAATAACTGATCCGTCAGATCAAATATGCTGTCATTTTGTTTATCAAACTCAGGCGCTTCCGCTTTCAGCAGCTCAGCCATTTCTTTAAGGCTGGTGAGAAACGGCGGCAGATACGCTGTCATGTCATCTTGTTTGCTCAATGATCTTCACCTGCCCAAGCTTAGGAATTTCCACGTCGCTCAGCACCAGATTTTCAGACGTGCCGTTGATTTGAATATTGGAGTAGTCACTGACTGATGGTGAATTATAGACGATATTGTTAATTTGAGAAAGGCGGATGACGTTATCTTCAAACGCCATTTTCTTAAAGAGATTTAAAACGCCTTCCTCAATTTCTGACTTCACTTCATCAATTGAGTGATTGATCTCAGGCAGCACTTCGGCAGAAATCTCAACTTCTTTCCAGACCGCGCTCTCCACTGTGACAACGGCTCCGATTGGCGCCTGTCCCTCTCCCTGCCCTGGTTCAGGGTCGATATAATCTTTCACTTTTTGAATTAAAATTTGAGAAGCGGGCTCAAGATTCGCATTCGTGACGACAATTTTGACCGTGCCTTCACCGTTCCAAAGCGGGAAGATCTTTGCCTTGCCCACACCGTCCACTTCCTCAGCCCACTCTTTATAATGCATTTTATTGGCACTGACGGCCTCACGCCGAACCCTTGTAAAATACCGTTCTCGCAAGCTGTCATCTCCCTCTTCCTCGCGCCCCGGAATCAGGATTTCTTTGACAATGGCCGTTTCTAAACCGGGAATGGTATCCAATGACAGTAAATTGCGTCCGGTCAGATTGGCGTTTCCCGCTTCACCAGGTGTTTCACAGATGAGCGTCCCGTCTGCCGTATATTGAAAATAAAGATTATCCACGTAAAAGCGGGAGCCGACAGGAATAGTAACTCCAGATGTAAACTCTCCCGCTCTGACAGCCTTTGTCGCGGCAGTTCTTTCAATTCCCGCTTCCGCTGCACGCCTGTCTAAAAATTCGCCTTGTGCGGTATCAGAAAAAACTAGCTCAAGCACAGTATCCAGCCATATATAAGACTTCGCAAGCTCGGCCGCCGCCGGGGCTAACGCATTATAAATGACACTGCCTTCTCTTGTATCAATATCTGCGGAAATGCTGTTCAGCATACGCTCCATAATCGCTTCAAAAGTCTGATCTTCAAACATCTTCGCCAATCACCTCCTCAATCTCAAGCGTTCCTTCATCCGTCTCCACCACGAAGGACACATGAAACGCGGCGCCTTGTTTTTCAATCTCAAAATCTGTTACAGCCGATATCCGGTCATCATAAACCAGCGCCTCTTCTATCAGCCTCGGGATCTCCATCTTTTTATAGGCATCAGTTGTCTCATGATCGGTCAGCACGTCCTGAAGCTCGTTTCCGACATTATGGCTGTATATGGAATACGCATAGCGTTCTGTCTGTAAGGCGATATACACGAACTGCCTGATCGCTTCAAGTCCGGTAATCAGCTCATTCGTAATTCTTCCGTTTTCAAAATCTATTTTGTACGTTTGCGAGGTTTCAATGATTTCACTCACATCTTCAATATCTTCAAACTCCACTTCTGGTGTCAGGGCCATGATGCCCACTCCTTTTACATGCTAAATAAAAACCCCTTCGTACTGAAGCGGTTTGTCTATACCTTATCTAAAATAAAAAACGATTGCCCGCCAGTCAGAGCCGCGGTCATGAGGCGATCCCCCGGCTCGAGTGCATCGTCTCCTCCGGACTGCATTCGTTTTGGGATAATGATGGCGTCTTCCGGTATGATCAGTTTGCTGTTTTCTTTTAATTTGATTTCCACAGGAGAAACCGAAACAACTTCAGCCGGGAGCAGTTCTACCGGAGACTCAGCGTCAACTGCGCCGACTGCCAAATGTTTTATAGCCTCACTTAATCTCATCAGGAAACTCCTTCCGGCATCGTATTCTTTTCGACAACATCGATCGTCATCGTATGTTTCGTTCCTTTAAATTCATGCCGGTCCGTATCTACCCAATAGGTTTTCTTGATGCCGGCCTCCGGAATCGAAATATAGACAGGCAAGCCGCTCTGCACTTCTGGGATGCCCACTGCCTGAATATTTTTCAGTTCTTTTTTCACGCCCTTTTTTTCAGCAAGACGTACATCTGCCCGCTGCTGAAGCTGTGCCTGGTTGATGTCATCTGTGACCGTTTCCGTATATTGAAGCACACCGTATTTATTTAAGCCTGAACTGTCCTTAGCAGAGGCTTTATATGTCTTATTGTCCTGTTGCCGGCGAAGCACCACCCGAGTAGCAGTGTCGTTTATAGAAGTGCTGTATTGGTAGCCTGTGATATTGACGCCCGTTTCAAGCACCCATACCTCTGACGGATCTGGCCAAGCGCGCAGACCGAGCTTTCCTTTTTCCGAATACAGCTGGTAATGTCGTCCTGTCTGGCTTTTCGTCTGTTTCAGCGCTTTTAATATGATGTCATACAATGTCGTATCATTTTTAATGACAAGACTTTTGATCGTATGGCCTGTGTTCGCGATCGAGGTTGTCGGTATCTGGAAGTCACTAGCAATCCTTCTGATGATCTGGTCGGCCCGCTGATTGGAAAACACGTACATATCCTGGTTTTTGACCAGGTACTGCAGCATGTCATAAGCGCTGAAGGCAAGCGTATGCTCGTCCGGGGTTCTTGCAAAAACAATGCCCCGAAACAGCTCTTTTCCCTTCCATTTAAACAAGACCGTATCTCCTTCTGAGACACTGTAATACGTCTGGTCGCCCTGCTTGGTGACGATGGTCGCTTCAATGGAACGCGGCGCCTGATAACGATGGCCTTCAAGCGATACGCTTTCTGCAACCAGCTCAAGCCACTCTGTGTCTTTAATGACGAACAGTTCTATCATCATACATCACCTGTTTCATTGCGGTATCTTTAATTTTTGGCCGGGAAAAATCCAGTGGCCCGGCTGCCTGATGTTCCGTTTGCTTCGTTTGATCATTGCTGTTTTATTGGCGTTCCAAATTTTGCGCCATTGGTTGCTGTTCCCGTAAAATCTGCCTGCAATGTCCCATAGCGTGTCTCCCTTTTTGACTGTGTACGTCTTCGGCGCAGCCTTCGACGGACGTTTTGCCTTTGTTTTTTTCTTCTGCTTGATTTTCCGCGGGGAAGCGGTTTTGTATTCTTTTAATTGAATATCAAAGGAACGATCACCTATATCCTGCTGGCCTTCGCTATAGGAAAAACCTTCAATACTGCATGTTAAATTCACTTTAGTTCCCGTAATCAAAAACTGAACCGGTTTTTTGGCCTTCATCCATTTTTCAATTTTTGTTATCGCATTTTCCGGCGACGGGAAGTTTTGATATTCTGCTATCGGACTGTATTTCTTCGGAAAAAAAGAAGAGAACGAAATTTCTTTCGCTCCCTGCTCGTCAATAAATGTAAGGTCACCGAACTTGGCTACTTTAACCGTCTCATTCTGAACTGTATTTGAAATACTCAGCTGGTCGGGAAGAACGGGGAGCCGCAGCTTGTCCTTCCCTTGTGAAATCCAAAATTCATATACGGATTTAGTCAAATGCAACGACTCCCTTCGTTCCAATATTGATATCCTTTTGCAGTTCGTCTATAAGCGCCTGCTTGATTTTCGCTGCAAGGCTTTCAGCGTCCTGTCCATTATGGAAGTGCTGGTCTCCGTTAAATTGAATATAAATCTCTTTTGATCCGGAAACCGTTGCAGTCGGCCGGCTAGCCGAGGTAACAGCTGAAACTTGTCCTGAAGAAAGCTCAGACTGCTGGGATTGAGACGGATCTGTCACTTCCATACCAAGAGCCTGTGCCGCTCTCTGAAGAAGGTAGCGACCGCGGATGCCCCGTTCCTCTGGGATGATCCATTCCCGCTTGTTTCCTTCACCGACACGGGCAATTTGTTCTTTCGTGATCAGCCCGCCGTTTGCATAACCGACATAAGGACCGCCACGTTTCAGGCTTTTAATGCCAGGTACATTATCAATTGAGCCGTATCTGCTTTTGATATAGCCGATCGCGGCAGCAGCGTTGTGAATCGGATTTCTAATGTTACCCATGCCCGGTGCTTTATGAGCATTAAATGTGGTCGGAACTGTCTGCATGAGTCCTTGTGATGGATTTCCCGCCTTCGCGTTGCTATCCCACAGGTTAATAGAGTTCGGGTTGCCCCCTGATTCATACTGTGCAATCGTCATTAATCCCGAGAGCCAGCTCAATGGTGTTTTTGTGGCCATCATTGCAGCCATAAGCCACTGCTTCACATTTCCACCTACTGCATCCATTCCGGAATAAGCAGCTGCCAGTGATCCAGCTTGCTTTTCAGCATATTTTTTCACATCGACAGAATCCAGTCCTTTTACAACACCGACAGAGGCAAAACGCCCCAAGCTCATCATGACTCGAGAAGGCGAATGGATATCTAATTCTTCACGGAAAGCCTGCTCCACTCTCTTGGCCATATCCTTTGCTGCTTGTTTTACTTCACTGGATTTAGAATTCATGCCTGTCACAAAGTTTTCGACCATGCCTGAACCCCAGCTGTTAGATGTGTCTTTTGAACGCAAGAACGGTTTGTCAACATGTGTACTCACATACTGTGCAGTCCCTGTTTGGGTTGAGTTTTGTCCTTGCGCAAAGCCTTTGACCGTTCCTGTGCCCCATGAAGACGATTTGTTCACAGTGGCTTGGTACGGCGTTTTAACTTTTGATTGCAAAAAGCCGTCCGTTCCGGTTGCAGTGCCGTTTTGGCCCTTGGCATACCCGCTTACCATTTGTTTACCGTAATTTGGTGAAGCAGAAATCATTTGTGTAAATGGCGTATTGATGTTTTTCTTTTTCCAGTCTTCCATTTTGACAGGTTGGTTACTTATTCCCTTGTCAAAGCCCTCTGAAAATTGCTGTCCGAGGTCTGAAGCTTGTCCGTTAAGGCTAGATGTGTTAATAGAAGGTGACATTGAAGCAGAATGGCTGCCAACAGTGTTTAGAGCTGTACCACCTGAAAGTGTAGAGGCTGATGCCATATCATCGACCACATGCATGCCCAATTTCGATGCGGCTTGCGCTAACAGCATTTTGCCGCGGCCGCGATTGTTGTCGACTGGAATGACAAATTCCTTACCCGCTTCACCGATCCAAGAAATAGTTGGTTTCGTAATAAAACCACCTGAGGCGTTTTTATCAGTTTTCATTCCAAAGTCTCTGTGAGCTTTCTCTCGTCCATTTTGAAAATGCTCTACCTTTTCTTGAACCCAAGACTTCACTCCGCCGCCCAATTTTTGAGCAGTTTTTACTACCTTCCCGCCTGTAGACTTTATTGCATCCCAAGAATCTCCTAATATATTTTTTCCCCACTCTTTTACTGAATCCCATTTTCCAGACCACCAGTCTTTATTAAATAGGCTGTCCTCAAGTGTAGATTTGAATTTTTTCCAAAGTGACTTTGTATTTTCCCATTTTTCCTTTGTCCAGCCTTTAACACCTTCCCACTTACCGGACCACCAATCTTTATTAAAGACTGTTTCTTTTACTTTCGACTTAATTGATTCCCAAACAGAAACGGCACCGTTCCATTTTTCTTGAGCCCAGCTCTTAACGCCTTCCCACTTACCGGACCACCAATCTTTATTAAAGACTGTTTCTTTTACTTTTGATTTAACAGAGTTCCATACAGAGGAAGCTTGATCCCATTTTTCCTGTGTCCAACCTTTTACCGATTCCCATTTTCCGCCCCACCAATCACTGTTGAAAAGCGTAGACTCTAATGTACCGTATGCATAACCAGCTTTTTCAGCCCACCAATTTGAGTCAAAAAAAGTAGTAGAAGCTGTATCTTTTATATTAGTCCACGTATCACTAAGGCCTCCGAGAGTATCACTCGTTGTTGTTTTAACACCTGTCCATTTTTCATTCCACCAATCACCATTAAATAATGTATTTGAAATGTTCTCTTTGATTTGAGAAGTATCAAACATCTTACCAATGTTCTTACCTGCTTCTTCGCCGCCGATTCCGCCTACTAATCCGCCGCCAATTCCGCCGATTGCCCCGCCGATTGCTGTACCTTCCGGACCAACGAAAGATCCAATCGTTGCACCAGCTTCCGCTCCGGCTGTTGCACCAGCTTCCGCTCCGGCAATGCGTCCTCCGATTGAACCAACCTTTTCGCCAGCATTATCTTTATTGATTCCAGCTAAATCAAACACTGCTAAAGCAGATCCTACGTATGGAACAGCCTTTCCCATTCCTCTGAACGCTTTTCCTAGTTTGGATGAATCCTTCCCTAGCGATTTTAAGCCTCCAAGCCAGTTCTTTAACTTGGAACCCGAGGTCCTAGGTGCACTTTCAGCAGGTGTGCCGCTTTGGCGTCTTCTTATCACCTCTCCAGGAACCTTGAGTGTTCTGTTTGGAGCCTTTGTGGGACTTTTCTTTTTTCTATAGGTTTTTTTATTTTTAGTGCTCGGATTGAGGCCGCCGCCTTCACAGCAGTCACAGCAACAATTTCCTCCTGTATTACGGTTAAGGACTTTTTTATCTGTGTCAGAATTTTCACCAGAATCGTCCTTTTTTTGTGGTCCTAGAATTTTATCAATGATCTTATCAAACACATCATTTTTCAGCTTTTCTATCAATCTCTCTTTGAAACGATCCAAAAAAGCTTTGCCTATTTCATTGAGTGTATCTTTAATCCAAGGCCAAGCTGATTTTGTCCACCAATCCTTCAGCCAGCCTTTTATTTTTCCGACCCATCCAGGTTTTTGATCTGAGCTTTTATCAGAGCCTTTATCTGAGGATTTATCTGATTCTTTCTTAGAAGTTTCTTTGTTAATCGGGCTTTCTTTTTTATTGATTTTGTCTGATATTTTTGTCTTAACAACCACTTTTACATAATAGGTTTTTTCAAATTTCCTTAGAAGGGCTGTTAATCGATTAACTGTTTTGGTGATTTCATCGATGACCTTTAGTTTGACTGTGTATCCGTTTTTCAAATTTTTCTTAATATAACCGATAATCCTTTTAACTGTAGAAGTAACCTTGTCATCTGGAATCAAAAGGAATGATAGCTTTTGATTAGATAGCATCTTCTTTATTTTTTTATACGCAGCTGCTGTCCGGTCTACCAAAGAGACAGTCAGCTTCGTTTCTTTCGGCAGCCGTTTAAGTTTTCTTTCAATTTCTTCAAGCTTTGAAGTGACTTGGTCATCAAGTACAACTTTAATTTCAAGCGATTTCGCGAATTTTAAAATGATATAGTCGTTTATTTTTCTCAGCCGGTAAAATGCCTGATCTTCCGCTCTGATACTGATTTTGATTTGCCGATTAATGGTTTTGACTTTTTTTTCGACCTCTTGGAATCCTTTATGTATCCGTTTTAGTTTTTTAGATACCTTGTCTTCGAGATCAAAACGGGCTGTTAATTTTGCGATATTAGTTCCCTCCTCTCCTTGATTCTTTTTCTAATAGATCTAGCTTATAACCTATCAACCCAAATAAAAGAGCTTTAAAATGTTTTGGTGCTTCATATAATTCAAGAAGTTGGGATGGCGAGTAATGAAGCTCATGCATTGCATAGTACAAATACACAGCTTCCTTATCGCCATCCTTTACTAGTTTTTTGCTTCTTCTTCTAGATCTTCAAGATCATCTTCAAAACCATTGATTTCAATTGCTTTATTCAGCCAGTTCGCATACTCTCCCCCAACAGATAATACACGTTTGGCAACTTCTACCGGATCCGCAGTTTTGTATGCTTCCCTTAAATCTTTTGAACGAAAATCAGGATAAATAGTAGATTCAATGGCAATTCTCGCATAAAAGCGCTGGGAGTCTAAATCTTTGACGCGGCCGCGGCCTTTCACATTTTTAAATGTGGTGTTTTCTTTCTCTAATTCATCAATCCGTTCAGTAGTAATTGGTTTTAAAATAAACGGAATGACATTCCCTTTTTTATCAACAAAACGCTTTGAGATCGGCACTTTGATTTCCTCAGCTTCAATTGTTTTTCCCGGCATAAAAAAGGAAAGATCATATACGTTTTCGTTCTTCTCGCTCATGTAAAAAACTCCCTTGTCTATTGTTTGGTTTCATCTTGTAAAAAAACAGACCTTTCTGAGAAAGGTCTGTGTATGGGCTGATTCAGCTTTTATTAAAACGTGTCAGATAGCTTTTCAGGGACGTCGAAGTCTTCGAATGTAAATGGAACTTCTTCCTCTAACGCTTCTGAATCGACATCAAGGCTTGCGATTTTGGCAGAGTCAAAGTTGACGTCGTACAGCGTGACTCGCTCTGTGCCCCGGCCTGAGGATTGATCATCCAGCACAGCTTGAAGTGTGAAATAAGGGTCGCTGCCTTTTTTGACATAGTCCATCATCAGGATCACGAATTTTGATGTGACTTTGTAGAACGTCGCGGTCCCTGTTCCATTTGCTCCTGTTGTTTTATGGCCTGTCATGCGGCGGCCCATAATGTTGACTTCAGACTTGTTTTTCTCGACGTTTGCTTCAAATGTTTTGATATGCGCCATTTCCTCACCATCGAGAAATAAGCGGCCTTCTTTTCCTGAGATTGTGTTTTGTGCTTTTAATGCCATATTAGTTTACCTCCACATTAAAGTAGAATTTTTCTGCTGCATCGACAGGCTGTACAGCCAGGTCAATCAAGAAGCCGTCACGATCTTCATTCATTGAAATTGTGATATCTTCATCGGAATCAAAGCCAGTGATGCCGCCTGCATCCTGAAGTGTTGTCATGTATTGCGTGATCATCGTTTTTACATACTGCAGTCCGTCTTCAGATGCCGGGATATCGCTTCCGCTGCCTTTTCTTGATTTAATTAAGGCTTTCAGCTCGCGTGTTAAATCATTATTCACAGCATCCAGGACACGAACGATTTTGTTTTTCGCAAATTTCTTGTTTTTCTCAGCTGTGAACGTCACGAGTGAGTTAATATCCTTTTCTACACTGACGGATTTATCGCGGGCGTCGAATGTGAATAATAATTCACCTTTGCCCAGACGTTCAACAATCGTATCGTGGTCAAGGCGGTGTAACACATCAACGGCGCCTTCGTACTCTACAAATGTAAGTGATTGGTTAAAGGTTGCTCCTGCACTCGCTCCAGCAACCCAAGCTGTTGCTTTGTCGGGTGTAACTTCCGTGCCATCTTCAAGCAGCACACCCTCGGTTACGTTGATGATGCCTTCATAATCACCGGCATAATTGGCTGTGACGCCTTGCACTTTTTGTCCTTGGCCGTCGCGCAGGCGTTTAATGAAAGCAGCAAACGTCGCCTTCAACTGGTCACCTTCTGCAACAGGCAGCGCAATCACATCAAAGCTCTCCGTTTCAGCCGCGGCTAAGAAATCTGTATAGTCGGAGTTGACAGGGGCTTTATCCGTACCGCCAGATAAACGGATTCCCGCGGATGCATTCAGCGTCTCAGCTGCAGTGTCTCCTTCTGATCCAGTGAGAGGAATCGTTGAAGAAAGATCGCCTGTTCCGGTAAAAGTGACATAGCCGTTAGCTGTTAATTCTTCAGCCTTTTTGACAGTCTGTTTATCAACCTCTGATTCGTCCATATATGTTGTCACATCGAAAGAATTAGCATCCAGCACATTTTGATTGATGCGGATGATAATGTCATTTCCTTTTGTTCCGCCATATACTGCAGTTGCTTTGACGCCTTCAGCAATATCAGCAGACGCTCGGACACCTTCGGTTAGACGGTACATCAATACCGTTTTCGCATTTTTCTTCGCTTCACGCAGCAGCAATAAAGACGGGTCATCGATGCTGAGGCCCACTTTTTTGTTTAGGTCTTCAACACTGGAAATGGAGACGAACGTTTTCGCTTCGCCCCAGCTTGATGCGACCGGAAGTGCGACTGTTCCCCGTTCACTGAGTGATACCCGCTCCTGTGCCGTCGTTTTAAAGTTAAAATAAATGCCTGCACGTTCTTTTTCTTTGCCTGTTGTAAATGTTCCGCCATTCATGATGACATGACCTCCTTGGTTAGAAATGTTTGAATCAATTGGTAGGCTTCTGATTTCGTCATACGTGGTTGATCCACGCCAAATAAAGCCCCCTGAAGAATATCCGGCTTAACGCCGAACAGTTCCTTCGCGTGCTTAATCAAATCCGCTGTATCAAATAGAGCTTCCCGGCTCTTTGTATGTACAGCCTTCTTCTGTTGTTTGTCCTTTGACACCGTTTATTTCACCCCGCTGTTCATGTCGATATCCTGTAAGACAGGCTGTTCTGTTTTGTGATAATAATATCGGCTGCTCCACCTGATCACCATGGCCGCCTCGCCCCTGTCCCCTACCCTTGTCTCGATTTGGGAGATGCGAACCATATCCCCCGTCTTCTCGCCGGATTCACTCAGCAGCGGAATCATATTTCTCGCTTCTCTGATGGCATCCGCGAGCCTGTCCGCTTCATCCAGCGCCTGAACGGAGTCCAGATGAAACAGTTTTACATTGAGACTGTAGGTTTTTTTAAATGTGGAGAGCGTATCTGTTTCCTCGAAAACAGATGGTGGCGGGACATATAACGACGGCACCTGAAAGTGATCAGGAAGCTCGCGTTCATAAATGGGAACAGACAACCGGCTGTACAAAAACGCCATGATCGATCCTGTTTCACTGTTCATCCTGCTCCTCCTTTACAGCTTCTTCAGCCACTGGCGCAGTTTGCTTTCCAGCGATTTTTCAAACAGCTGTTCATATAAAAGCAGTGCATGATCCCAGTAGCTCGTGCCCGGTATCCATTTTCTCTTGAGCGCCATTCCCGTTGAAGCCGCTGGATCATAAATAAACCGTGAGCCTTGAAAACGCCCCGGCACCCATCTCACATCTTGTTTTGACGTCCAATGGCCGTCATTAAGAAATGAGGCGTAATCAAGCTGTGTCCCCACCTCAAGCGAAAGCCCGCCGCTTTGCACAATCCAGAGATTGTCCTCTGCGCCTTTCTCAAAGGAACTGAGCAGTTTTTCTGTATCAATCGTTTGTGTGCTGATGAGTTCAGATTGGACGATCTCCAGAAAATCTTGCCCGCACTCCTCAAACCACCGGGACGCCTGTCTGGAAAAACCGCCTGAAGCCGCTTCTTTTAATGCCGTGTTCAGCTGTTTCAATCCCGCTATTTTCATAGGCTTTCATCCCTGACTGCGACGACCTCCCAATGATGATGCCTGATCCTTTTCGGCAGCTTTAATATATATTTATGATTCTCCCAAATGATTTTATCGTTCACGCGGATGTCCGCTGACAACGGAAAATGGACGAGAAAGCTATGATATACAGTTTGATCCGGCTCCTCCTGAATCAGCTGCTGCGTTTTTTCGGTAAAATAACAAGGGACATCTTGTTCATCGGGTGTCTCCGGATATGAAATCACCGGCTGCAGCCTGTCTGCCGGAATCCCAAATCGGCCTGCAGACGGCGCTTGCGCTGCTTCATGATAAATATCGCAGCGGTGAATGAGCATCTGCTTGTAGCTCATAAAGATCTCACCTTCAGTCTGGAGGATTCAGGGACGTAGCCCGGCTTGATAAACTCTTCGAGCAAATGATACACCTCAGGCCGCTGAATCCCGCCTTCTCCGGAAACCGTGTAGGAATAATCCCCCATTTTCTCAGACTGATAGCTTGATGAGGCAGATTCATCGCTGTTGACAAGCGCAAAATACTGGGCAAGCTTTACTAAAGCCAGCTTCACCTTGCCGGGCAGCGGATCATACAAGCTGTCTTCAAAGCGGTGGCCCGTGAGGAGAGCCGCTTCTGCCTCCGCCTCGATGATATCCTGCGCCAGCAGCTCTTCCGGCCTGTTTTTCACCCGATCATAGACCGAATAGGAGGCTACGTCAGTCGGTTCAATGAGCATGAGCTGACCACCTCGTTTCTATTATTCTTTTACGTTAATTAATTTCGCGCAGGCATCCTCTTCTTCGAACTTGCTGTCCAGCTTGGCCGTTAAGACAATGATGAACTTACGGGAGCGGATGTCTTTGTCGACTTCAATTCGGATATTGCGGGAGAAGCCGAGAATGATATTTTTCGGATGTGTGAGAATGATATCAGAAGCGTCATATTGCGCGTCTCCCTCACCGACTGTGTACGGCTGAATATTGGATACCCCTTTGACCGGCACGCCGAATGCTGTTGACAAGCCGCCCTGAACAGCCTGGTCCCCAAGGTTTGTCTGGCGGTCTGCCACGCGGTCCTTCCATTCAACTTCTAGGCCGTGAGACGTATAGAATCTGAATTCCTGAGGGATGCGCAAATATTTTGGCGGAACTGCCTTTAAGCCTTTCTTGAATGTCGCTCTGGACAGTTCTTCACCGTTCATGTCAACGATATGGGAAACCGCCTGTTTGCGGATGCCGTCCAGCTGCGCCAGATACGGATCAGCTGATGCTGTATCGCCGTTAACGATCAGCTCTTCAATATCAACTGCTGCGCGCTCTGCTAAAATTTGCATGATCGTCTGCTGCAAGCCGTCTTTTTCAATATTGTTTTCAAGTGTGTCATACGTAATGTTGATTTCCGCAATGACTTCCTTCGTGTTCAGCTGGACCGTGCTTGTCGTCGGAACTGTCAGCTCGTCGTTTGACAGTGCTTTTCCTTCTTGCGCAGCCCGCAGAATACGCTGGCCGAAGCCGATTTTTTCAAATTTTTGCGAATCGTTTTCCATTTGAATCACGCGGGATTCACTGAAAATGGTCGGCGTGTTTTGCACCATGCGGATAAAAGCCGATGCTTGCGAAGGGTTCATTAGCCCGCCGCTTTTTAAAGCAGAAAGCGACATTTCCGCTTTCCGAATGATCTCTTGATTTCTCAATTGATTTCCTCCTCCTTGACTGGTTTTACAGCAGTCCGCTCCAGATTGATTTTTTGACTTGCTCTGTATTGCCGCCCGTATCGTCCGCTGTCTGCTTAGACGCGCCTCGCGCTTTTTCCAAAGCCTCGATGCGTTCGATCAGCGGGGCAAGCATGTCTTCAACGAGCTTTTTCAGACGCTCGTCATCACCCGTCTGCTCCGGCTTTTCCTCCGTGTCTGTGTTTTTTTCAATCCGCTCAAGCCGTTTGAGCAGAGGGTAAAGCGCATGCTCGAATGATTCTTTCATGTCTTCTTTTCTCATTTCTTCAGTCTCCTTCCCTGTTTTGTCAGCAAGCATTTGCTTGAATACACTGAAGAATCCCGCTTTTTCAACCGGTTCTTCCTCATATACATCTGCAGTGCCCGCCATGCTGTAGCCAGTGATGATTCCAGCCTTGATCTGTTCCCACACCTCGTCTGACGCTCTTGTCACGAGCACCCATGAGCCCTTTGTAATCCGCTTTGACCCGATCATAAAATCATCGGGCGCCACATAGGACTCGACCACGACGCCGGTTCCGCCCTCAAAGCTGTGATTGATATCAATCTCCCGTGCCTCCGCGAGAAAACCGTGCGCCGCTTTTTCAATTTCCTCGGCGGTCATAAAATCGCCGTGGGCATCAGGAACATCAGGCTCATACACGATTCCGTACACGAGCTTTTGTTCATCCTGCTCACTTTTTGTAAACAGCCGAACCTTTTTTTCAAATGACGGAGGTTCGGCTGACTTCGTAAAGAAAAATTCTGTCTGGTTAGCCGCCTTGTCTACATAACTGACAAAGCTGATTTTGGCATTTCTTAATTCTCGCGCCACCTGCTTGATTCACCTCCCTTCAGGACGTTTTGATATCTTCGATGCTTTCTTTCAACTCCTGCATGAGCGCAGTCAGGTTTGTCTTTTCCGCATCCTGTCCTGCAGGCCGTTTATAAATGTCCTCCGGCCACTCCTCAAGTGTTTTTCCAAGCACCCGTCCGGCAAGGTCGCGTAAATCATTCGGCGAGACTGCTCCGGCTGTAATAAAAGGACCGAGCACCTTCGCAATCTCAAGCGGATCACGAAAGTCCGGTCCTTTTAATGTCAGCCTGACGTCATGGATATTCAGCTCCGGCAAAAGCAGCGTGTTCAGTTTATTCACGAGCGTTTTTCGCTCCGGCTGAAAAACCTGCTCCTCCGTAATTTTTCTAGCAGTATCAGCTGTCGCCCGGTTATATTCCTGGGCCTCGCCTGTATACAGCGGCGGGAGACGGAACGCGGAACGCAGCTTATTTCTGCTTTTTTCATCGTATTCAAGAAACAGGGCGTCGTTTTGGAGAATTTCCGCCAAGGATTTGATTTCCACGGAAACCGGCGTAATATCCTCGCCTCCGTGGAGATCCTTTTCTTTTGCGATTCCTTCTGCTTCGATCAGGAGAAATTTATGGGCGTTTTCCACACCTTCAAGATCATTCATGTATTCCTGCAGTTCCCGGTAAGAAGCTTCAGACAGCATCCCGTTTTCCACTGTAATCGCAGCGGGGACGTGACGCCCCTGCTTAAAATACATAAAATTGAGCTCTTCTGCTTTTCGGGCCCCGTATAAATTGACAATATTGCCGATCCAGCGGGGTACACCGTATACGCCGCTTCCGATTTTGAGGTGAATGGCTTCATTTGCTTGATACTTCTCTGCCAATGTGTTTACATATTCACCTGTACGCATATCCATTTTTCGCGGATCGCCGTATTCTTTAAAAAATACTTTCTTTCCATTAATCATCTGCACATATTTTCGGAAGCGTTTTTGCCTTTTGATCCTTTTCATTTTCCCGTTTTCTTCATATATAAATGAGACCTCAACAGGCTCGCCAGCTCCGCATACACGCATATATTTCACATCTAAATATTCGATGCCGGCAGGTTTTCCCGCCCCGTCGCGAAGCACTTCCATAAATCCGTTGCCTGTTTTTTCTCTGTCTTCGATGGCATAGCCTAAAATCATTTCAGCTGATTCATCAAAGTGAAGACATTTATAAAAGGCTTCGAGTCTGGCCCAGTCTTTTTCCGCTCTTTTCTTTTTTGCCTGATCGACATCACTTGCGTTGACATCAAATGTGTACTCAACATCGAATCCAAAGCCTGTAATATTCACTCTGTACGCATCAATGCATTGCTGAAGAATGGTCGAGTATTCGGCAATGGTTTTGAGCTCGATGATATTGTAGGGCGGAGCGATAATGTCCTCTCCGTACAGCTCAGAAAAGTCATCTTCATAGATTTGCTTTGTCTGAGGAGCGGCGGCATTGGCTTTAAATACAGTTGCTCTGACTGTTTGATTGTGCATGATTTATGACCTCCTCCTTTCTCGGTTCGGCCGGATTCGTTTGTGTGCTGTCTCTTTCATATCAGCAACCTCATAATCGTCAAGCGCATACCAAATGGCAGAAAGCGTATGCGGGTCAATCGTGAATTCATCCTCAATCAGAGCTCCGTTTTTATCTTTGGCATACGTAAGTGTCTTGAGCTCATAGATGACATTTTCACAGCGGTCCGAACAGAAGATTTTTTTGAACCGTTTTACCTTTTTGGTATATTGAAGCCTGGAGCCGGGAAACTTTCTGGCTCCAACCATCCGAAAGCCCTGCTGGCGGAAATATTGAATGCTTTTCGGCTCAGCCGAGTCGGCTTTGATCAATTCCTGTGTCTCAATAAACTCACGCAGCTCCTCAGCCGTCCTGTCATCTGTCATTTTGTTTTGATAATACTCCCAATAAATGTAGAGGTATTTTTTTTCAGTATCTACAGCAAGCCGGACGACAGCATTATAGGATTCCTCGAATCCAAAATCCATGCCTGTACGAAAGATTGGCTTGCTGATGGCTGCGATACATTTTTTCACTTGATCATGCGGGAGTACCTCGAACTGCGGCAGCACCCTGATCCCATTGACGCCGAATCGGCCTTTTCGGGCAATCCGGTACAGGTCAGGATCATACTCCTTAAGTCCGTCAAGCTGTTTCACATAGCTTTCCGGGAGAAAAAGATTGTCGTTAGCGGTGGAATGATGGTAATACGTATCTCCCTTCACAATTGTCCGCTTTTCGTAAAGTTCGCTGTCATCCAGCACAAACCGTTTATTGCGTTCGTCCCGAAAAAAATGCCTGTACGTCCAATTGGAGGTGCCGACGGGATTGGTGGTACAGATCATATGAAGCTTCAGCTCAGGATGGCGAAGACGTCCGATTAATTCCTTGAACCCCTCATACTTCACCTCTGAGCACTCTTCAATCCATATTAATGAAATATTATGAACCGATTTTAATTTTGCCGGATTGTCCATTCCTTTGAACATGATCCGGCTGCCATTGTGAAATCGTAGCTGCAGCGGGGAAGAAAGAGATGCCACAGCCTTTGTGAGACCGAGCTCTTCGATCACCTCTTGAAACAAGGCGAAGGTCGAATCCCGATGGGTATCGAACACCTCCCGGATCACAAGGGCCGTCCGTTTTTCCTTCAGCAGCTTTAGCACGATTTTCAATGCGGTATGATAGCTTTTGGATGAGCCGTAGCCGCCGACGAGAAATTGGTACGTCTGCTCCCAATTGAACACGTAATCTTCGAAATGAGGGTTGATTTCTTTTACAATCATGACTTGCCCTCTTTTCGTTTGATCATAATTTCAATCGGCTCTTGGCTGTCATCTGTTTTCTCCGCTTTTTGTTTGGCAAGCTTCAACTTCTCATTTTCAATTTTTTGTTTAAATTGATCTGGAAACAAATCAAAATATAAGGATAGCTTCTCAAGCGCCTTCATTTTATCTGCAAGCTTGATGGCAATGCCTTCTTTCCCAAGCTTTGCTTCCGTTACAATGGTGCCATCAACGAGCCCGGAGTCTTTGACATCGACAAAGCTGATTTCCTTCATAATCGGATTATCATCTTCATCAAACAGCGGACCCGATTTCCCGACAGCCTGGACCTCTTTTTTTCCGAAGGTCACATAGTCCGTAATATCCGCAAACGCGATCTTGATATAAACCTGCAGCACATCCATCGCTTCAATAAACATCTCATTGACCATTTCTTTTTTAATGCGTCTGATTTCAGCAGCGACCTTTTCGTTTTTTAAGAGCCGGCTGCCCGTCACATGAGCGCTGTCCGGAGAATAGCCCGCTTTGATTGCTGACTGTGTGGCATTGAAGCTTTTGACGTAATACAGGCAAAACAGCCGCTGGCGTTCATTTAATTCATCGTTGTTTATAGGGCGCTGTTTTTGTTCGTTTTTGGACGCAGAAAACAGCGCCTCTTTCCATTTGTCTTGTTTTTTCCAGATGCCGATTGTTTTCGCGGAAACACCGATTGTGTCCGCAATCGCCCGATTTGTGATCTTTCCTTGATGTTGTTGATAGATTGCTAATGCTTGTTCGCGCTGTTGTGTTTTCATGCTACGGCATCACCGCCACCTCCAGCATGGTTGTTTATTCATAAAAGCGGCTGATCAGCCAGCCGCTTATGTGTCATGCTCTATTCACTTATAGGTGGCAAACGTATGACAAGCTTTCAGGCAAGTGATCGATTCATGTCTTCCTGCTGTCTTTGCATCTTTAAACTCGCCCGTTTAATCGTCGTTTGCACTGTCGATTTTTTCACGCCGAGAAGATCGGCGATCCGTTCATAAGAAAAACATTCTACCTTATGCAGCAAAAACATTTCCTTTTCTCTGTCCGTTAACAGGGCTAATGCTTCTCGAATTCTCTCTCTGTCTTCTTCTGATACCTGTCCGTCCGGCTCAAACATCATAGCGCTGGAAAATGATTCGATGATTCTCGGGTCCTTGATCATCAGCCGCTGGTAGGCATCACGCCGGTCAATCGCCCGTCTGATGCCGGGCTGCCTTCCTTTTTCAAGCCACTCTGTTACATATTCAAGATCAGTAATCATATTTCTAATGATTTTTTTATCCTTCAGCTCTTCAGCTGAGAGCACGGATTCATCTGCCTCAGCGAGCGGTTTATATTGGTTTCTTGTTTGTTTGAGCGTTCGTTTATATTCAAATAGTAAGTCTTGCATTCTATGATCCTCCTCATTTTTGGCAAATAAAAAACGGACACCAATCAACGCACAAATGCTGTGCAGTTGATCAGTGTCCGCAGGCTTTCCGTCTTGGACGTATTCTGTTTTCGCTTTAATTTAATTTGTAGCCGATTTCAAATTCCACTCGGGCAAGGTCGCCCTTTCTTGTTTCGACGAGCGTTTTTCCATGCTCGGGCGCTTCTGTGATCCATGCTTCTTGCTTGATGCCATCCACAATAATGACACGGATTTTCCCGTCCTCCAGCTGGCTCTTAAGCGTGACGGAATCGATATGCAGCAGTTTTTTAGGATGAATCATGTTTTATTTCCTCCCCTTTTCGGTGCAGCGCTTGCTTCAGCTTTTTCTAATAGCTGAATGATACGCTCCTTTGAATGAACAGAATTCCCCTTCAGAAAATCAAGCGCTGCTTTAGACGCTTCCAGCAATTCAGGCGCAGCGGCCATCAAAGCGGCATTGCTTTTTTGCGAATAAGAGCTAAGGTCAAATACAGCGGCAATCAGCCGTCCGTTTGAATATGGGAATCTTTCTTTTTCTTCTTCACTGTAAGCTGAATAAATATAGATCGGTTTCGTATCCCCGCACGGGACAGCACGCCACGGCGCAGGGCTTTTCTCTGTCTGTTTTGTTTTTTCCAACACTTTCACTTCCCGTCGTCCTTATACCATTGTTCAATGTTTTTTTCTGTTCGCTTTGCCCGAAACAGCAAAGTGATTAGAGCAGTCAGCTGTTTAATCATAGATATTCAGCCGCGCTTTTCCCGCTGTCAGCATTTGCTCCAGCTTTTGAATGACAGGCGTTAAGTCAGTGCCGGACCGGCAGTTCGGACATGGATGAAAAACGACTCCAATACCGGTATGTTCCACAATGACTTTCTTTGTTTGACAAAGCTTGCACATTATCTGACGCCCTCCAATCTATGGTTAAGCTCGTAGGCTGCTCCTTTGATAATCACTAGATAGTCACTGCACATCTCATAGATTCTCGTGCCGAGCGCTTCATCAACCCGTACAAGTGCTTCAATTGTCAGCTCGCTAGAAAGCAAAATCGGTTTATGATTTAAGTAGCGATAATTGAGTACCGAATACATTTGCTCTAATTGCCAATCTGTAGCGCGGGGTTTGCCGTTAACCGGTTTAAACAGATCATCAATGAACAGCACATCCGCCTGCTTCATCCGGTTCAGCTTCGCTTCTAATAGGGCAAAATCATTTTTCAGATCAGTAAAGCCTTCCACGAACGGAAAATAAATGACAGGCACATAGCATGTTCTCATTAATTCGTTGGCAGCGGCAGTCAAAAGGTGTGTTTTCCCTGATCCAGGCTGTCCTAAAAGGGCAATGCTGTTTTTTCGGCAATCCTTGATTTGTTCATAATCGGCAACATACTCTTTTGTACACTCAAATGCGTCTTTTATAGCCTGCGGCTTTCCCTCCGTGCGGAATTCCTTGAAGCCGAGCTGTCTGAAAGCGTGGGTAATCTCACTTGCACCCAGCAGCCGCTTCACTTTTCGTTCTGCCATGCAGCTGCACATCGTCCAGACTTCCAGGCCATTCTGCCTGACGAGATAACCTCCCTGATCCTTGCAGCGCAGGCAATCATACCTGCTTGCGTCTGATTCGGCCGGATTGTCCGCCAGTAATGGACGTCTCCCTCTTCTCAGCTCGTCCAAAATCTGTTCGATTGTTCGTTTTGTCATGTTTTTTCATCCTCTCATGCTGAATTGCGGCATTCTTTTTGGCTTGCTGCGCGAAAAATCGGTCTTCAATGAATTTCGAGCAGTAGCGAAAGGCCTTGATTGTTTCTGAAACGGCGGTCCGCCGGTTTTCAAAAGCCTGAAAGCATTCTTCAAGCCATTTGATTGTTTGCGTGACAGGAACGCCGATGGCAACAATGCGGGCGATGGCTTGATAATCTCTTGAGGAAGGATACACGGTGCGTCCTTCTTGAGCCGACCGTAATTGTGTAAACCGCTTCGCAATGTGATCCACTGCATCATCAGCAGCAGTATATTTGTTTGTTTTATCTATATCTGTACGGTCGTTTGTGTCCGGTGTCTGCGGCGAAAATGGCCGTTCTTTTAGACTCCCGTGTACAGTATTGTCCGATCTGAAGCTGAATTTTTTGGAATGCTTGACCGAAATCATCAGTCCGTATGGCGCACGGACGGCCTTTATGTAATCATGGTTTTCGAGAAGCTCCAGCCATCTTCTGACGGTTTTTTCACTTACGCCGAAGACTGCCGCCATTTCTCTCGCTTTTAACGGCTTATGGCCGAGTACGATGCCCCAGCTTACGCCGTCTTTTTCGATTTCTTTTGTTGTTGAGCTGATAAACCAGAGAAACAGCCATAGCGCCGGGCCAATTTTGTCATAATGTTCTGAATTCAATAACCCTGAATACGTCGGAAAAGGATAGCTTTTATCGTTTTTCATTGGACGCCGCTTCTCCTTTTAACATCATGTATGCTTGAAACTGTTCCTGCGTTTCAAAGTGAAACACCGGAAGGCCGCATGCGGTAAACGAAATGGTGCCGCCGGATTGTCCGAGATGGCGCTGATCTATGGGATTTTCACTAAAAACGATTTGGATCGGATACATGTGATCACTCTCCTGATCTTTTTTTGATACATTTTGTATCAGCTGTTACCAAGTATAAACGATACGTTCTGTATCATCAAGTTATTTTTGATACTTTTTTTATCATAACTTTATTTTGATACATATTGTATCTATAATCATAAGTAACTTAGGGAGTTTAAAAAAGAGAGGTCATAGTATGATAGGCGGCAGATTGAAGAGTCTCAGAGGGAAAAGGACACAGGAAGAAATCGCATCACACATCGGTGTGTCACGGGCACGATATTCCCACTATGAAAATGGGCGAAGCGAACCTGATTACGACACACTCCAAAAGCTGGCTGATTACTTTCAAGTAACGACTGATTACTTATTAACGGGAAAAGACAAAAAATCCGATGACGATATGTTCTCAGATCCGGACCTGCAGCTTGCATACCGCGATATGCAGGATTTTTCCCCAGAAAGCAAACAGCAGGCCATCGAATTTATCAACTATTTAAAAGAAAAAGAGAAAAACCGCAAACCGAAAAATAAATAAATCGTTCTCTGTTCTCTAAAACATATAAAAAGTAGACCGATATAAAGAAAAAAGTGTTTATTTTTTAAAGAAAAGGGAAAGATTTCTACACTACTTTCCAGTCCTATACGGGCTTTTCTTTCTCGCTAAAAACAGAACAAATGTTCGAAAGGGAGTATTCAATTGGGCGATTACTTATCACATCTGGAGGAATACGTTAAAAATTTATACGGCCGGCTGGGCATCACATCCCCTCATCACATTGACATGCTGAAAATCGCAAAGGATCTGGATATTTGGGTGCATTTTGAGGATATGGGGAGCATGATGGTGAAATACGACGGCATGTACAGTATCGTATTGAACCAAAAAAAGTCACGGGAAGAGCAATGGGAGGATTTTGGCCATGAGCTGTGCCACGTGTTAAAGCATGCAGGCAATCATTTTCAGATGAACAAGCTCTTCAGAGAGCTTCAGGAATTCCAGGCAAATCAATTTATGTACCACTTCTGTGTGCCAACCTTTATGCTGTTGCAGATGGAACTGCCGCAATGGAGAAGCCAGGCACTCGCCACAATTTCGGCGGTATTCCGGGTAACAAAGGAATTTGCTGATAAAAGGCTTGACATGTTTGAACGGCGTAAAGCAGGTATTCAATTTCAGAAGCGGCTCGCTTATTTATTATCTCACAAGCGGCCACATGCGTACGAGGAAGGCGATCAGCAGCACTTGCAGGTCGCTGAGGAAAAAGCGTTATATCATATTGGCAAAAACATCTGATCAAATACGGGCTAAGGATATATTCCTCAGCCCAGAAGAGAACCTAACATTTCGACATTGGGGGAACTGTATTATGCAGCCACATGGGCGCCGGTTTAAGATGAGGCGCAGATGCGAACGCAATCGGAGCCGGGATATACCTGAATTCACCCCGGCCGTCAAAGGCTTCCCCATGTGCCCATCTTCCTTGTGAGCTTTCATCCCCCCTGGAAAAGTTAAACAGGTCATAGGAGACTTCCTGCTTTTCGAGCTCACGCGGAAACGTCGTCGGGACGACAATATCCCGTTCTCTTTCCTCCAGCTCTTTAATGGCCGCGTACCACATATTTTGATGATAGGTATCCCTTGCAATCAAAAATGACAGCATATCTCTTACCCCTGGATCATCGGTCATGGCATAAAGCCGTGTCACCTGAAGGCGTCCTTGGGCCTCCGCATTTAAGTTAGCGCGAAAATCGGCCAGCAGGTTTCCGCTTGAGATAATGTATTTTGCATTCCACGGATAGCCCTCACTATCTGATGCCATCGCCCCCAATCCGGACACAATCGCGTGCTGAGGATTCATACCTGACATGACTGCTGCAATAGCGGGATTGCTTTTATAAGCATCCTCCTGTACATCCGCGGGTGCATTGTCCAGAAGTCTGGAAATCATCGTTGCCAGCATTTCTACGTGCCCAATCTCTTCGGTCCCCACATCATATAACAAATCTTTATACTTAGCATCCGCCCTGCAGTTAAACCCTTGAAACAAATACTGCATCATGACGCTAATTTCACCGAATTGGCCGCCGAGCACCTCTTGAAGTTTTTTCGCATAAATCGGATCGGGATGAGCTGGCTTTGCTTGATATTGAAGCTCTTTTATATGATAAAACATGAATCATTCCTCCCCACACTTTGGCACAACCCCAGCGTATGAAGGAATAGGCCAACCGTGCAGGTCCCGTCTAGTTTTATTTATAAAAGCCAAGCTTGACGGCTTCCACATATCGATCAAACAAATCGTTTTGTATGTAGCTTTTATCATGGCACCCAAAATTGCGGAATAGCGCATTTCGCTGTGCCGTGCTTACCTCCAATTGCAGTCCCATTTCTCTTTTCGTCCGATTGACAATATTGTTTGGGTGTACACCTGCCAGGCGGTCTTTCTCATTAGTGAGCTCGGCGCTAAAACCCGCTTCATTCAGACGCTCACAAATGAGCTTGGCTTTTTTACGATCCGCCCCCCCGACCAATGTATGCGGGATTTTCGGATCATAATACCCGTGAAACGCTAATGCGTAATGGTGGTCATTCACTTTTTCTAAAGCCAGCGGCTCATCAAAACGAATGCTAGTGAGATGCAAGGAACGGTTGTTTCGCTGCTTTAGACCCTCAAACAAATAGATGGAACATCGATCCGAAAATGCCCGCACCAGTTCACTGACGCCAGGCTCAATTCTGCCGCCGTGAGGACCGAGGACGATAAGCTCACTTCCGTTTTTCTCCTCATAAATAATCCGGTACTCCGACTCAGAAGCAGAAAGGGCCGCAAAGCTGTCATACATATCTTCCATTTTGAACGCCCCCTTTACCAGTCAGCACCAGTTTACTCTACTCATCTATGAATGAAAACCTTTTTTATAGTATGATTTGATAGAATACGCAGAGGAGGTATATGATGGGGTTTATTGATGGATTACTCGGCAATGCGTCAACACTGTCAACGGCAGCTGTGAAAGAAGAGCTTGCCCATATTTTGCTGGAGGGTGAGAAGGTTGAAGCTGCGTTTAAGCTGGTTCGCGATTTGATTGTCTTTACTGACAAGCGGCTTATCCTTGTGGATAAACAGGGAATCACAGGCAAGAAAACGGAATATCAATCGATTCCGTACAAAAGCATTTCCAGATACAGCGTGGAAACCGCCGGCCGCTTTGACCTTGATTCAGAGCTGAAAATTTGGATCTCTGGCGCAGAACTTCCCGCCGTCTCAAAGCAGTTTAAAAAAGATGAAAGCATTTATGATATTCAAAAGGTGCTTGCCGCAGTTTGTATGTAAGGCAAAAAGACGGAAGCTTCACAGCTTCCGTCTTTTCATTTACAGCTTTTCCTCCAGCTTCGCTTTCGTTTTCGGACCGTAAATCCCATCAGCCGTTAAACCGCTGACAGACTGAAAACGCTTCACTGCATTTGCTGTTTTCGGGCCATAAACACCGTCAACGCCGTGATTTTTCGCTCCTTTATCAGGATAAAAATAAAGAGCGGCTAAAGCGGTCTGCACCTGCTTTACTTTTGTCCCTTTCGTCAGCGGGCTTGTCACTTTGATCACGCCGGATGGGAGCGGATATGAGGATGCGGCATGGCTTTTAGAAGCAGATGCCGTCTGAGGCAGTTTGATCACCTGTCCGATTTTGATGTGGTTCGGGTCAGTGATATGATTTATGCTTTGCAGCGTTTTCACACTGGCCCCGTGTGATGCGGCAATCCCTGACAGTGTGTCGCCTTTTTTTACATGATATTCAGACGCCGAAGAAGAGACTGCAGCTTTTTTCGCTGATACGCCCCCGTTTAATTCCTTTTCAATCGCCGCCTTCACTTGATCCCAGCGCCCCTCTGATAAAATGCGGTGCGGGCAATACTTTCCGCTCCAGTCCTGATGCTTTCTCACCCGATCGATGCCCCAGCCGCGCTCCTTCAACAGCTGTGCAACAAATGAAATCGCCAAGGCTTCAGCTGCCTTATACTTCGGGCCTCCCGATTTGCTGTAGCAAATCTCAACGCCGATTGATTTGCGGTTTCCCGGACCGTTTGTGCCGTCACCTGTGTGCCAGGCGTTTCGGTTAAGCGGCAGACCTTGAATCACCTCTTTATCATCGACTGCAAAATGAAAGCTTGTCGAGCTTGTGTTCCCGATCATATAGCTGATTTCATTGGCCGCTGACGCATCGTTTGCCGTGTTGTGAATGGTAATGTATTCAGCGGACATTGCATTAGGACACTTCAACGCGTATTTCGCCTCAGAAACCAAATTTTGCTTTACTGGAATGCTCACCTATCATCTCTCCTTTTCTTTTTTCATAAATAGGTGGCATTCGTAGGACGAAAAACTCTTATCATCTACACCGTAATATGGATAAATATGTTAAACTGAAGTTCACGGAGGGTCTGAATATGTATACATATTTAATGCTGACAATGAGAACGGAGAAATTTAATCAGGAGCATGTGGCTGGGCACTATGAATTTCTGGATCGTTTACAGGCAGAAAAACGTTTAAAAATGTTTGGGCCATTCAGCGACGCCACAGGCGGAGCGTATGTCATCGAAGCAGATTCACTGGAAGAGGCAGCGGAAATCGGGCATGCGGATCCGCTGGTGGCAAGCGGATCTTCTGAGCTGACGATAAAAGAATGGAAGCTGAAGAAATAAAAAAGACCCCTAAGGGTCTTTTTTTATGCATCATGTTTGATTGCGTGCCGCAATATGAAATGTTTTCCCTTCTGTGTTTGCTGTTTCACCTGCATGAACCATCACCTGAGTAAAGCTGAACCCGACCGCAACGAGCAACAAACCTGACATCCATTTAGATTTCATATAAACAATCTCCTCTCTGGATTTGTTTTTGTGCGTGCACCATTTTCTCATAAAATGAAAGTGCTTTTTCGGGCTGTCCGTTTTCTATATAGAATTGGGCAGCATCATGCGCCAGCTCTTCAATATAAGGATACAGCATATGTTCTTCAAGAAATTGAAAGGTGTGTGAGACTGATTCTGTGTCAATGTTTTTTCCGTATAACGCATGTAAAAATTGAAAAAGCTCCACAAATAATTCATCACTGTATTGACGGGCGATTTCCAATCCTTCACGATACTTTTTTTGCGCTTCGGCGTCATTTTTTTGTTTATACAGAACTTGTGTTAAAGAGTAGATAGAATGCGGAAGATTATCGAACTTTTCCGACTTGCAAATAGAAACAGATTTCTCAAAGTATTCGGCTGCCTTTTGCAGTTCACCCATTTTCTCATAGCAGTTTCCGAGATTATACAGGGCGGAACTGATCAGGCGGGGATTGCCTTCTTTCTTTGCAAGATCTAAAGCCAGTTCTAAGTGGGGCAATGCTCTTTCTGGATACTGCATATCATCATAATTACCTGCAATAACGAATTCACATTGGATTCTGCGGACGGTGTACGTTTCATACATTTGGTATGTTTCTAATGCCTGAACGGCGTAGCTCATCGAAACATAGGTTTGTTTTAAATTGTAAAAAATCTCAGCCATTTTAAAAGCAAACTCGGCTTTCTCAATATCATCCGAGACGAGGGCAAGATTCTTTTCTGCCCGTTTATAATACATCATGGCACTGACAAACATCTTCTGTTTAAATTCATACATTCCTCGAAAAAAATTAAAGTAATATTCGAGAAGCCCTGTCAGCTTGTACTGATTCCCTTCGATGTCTTCTAATAATTCTGAAAACTCTAGCTGCGACGTGTCCTCTCCAAAAGGCTTAATGTAATCCAGCATGACACGATGCCTGAACTCCATTAAAGAATAATACAGCAGCAAATCTTGGTCTTCTTCCATATCCTCAATTTCTCTTTCTACTTCGAGCTTGACCCGTTCGGCTTCAGCGACGTGGAACTGCCGGATATGAGTATACCATTCATTAATTTTAAGCCCGACATAAGAGGACGGAATCGTCTGCTTCATCCTCAATTAATCCCCCCTTTTGAATTACCCGAGATATGTCATATTTTATCATATTTACAAGAAAAAGAAGAACGCAAAATAACCGCAATTGTCGAATTTCGGCTAACCGCAACAAAAAAGCACGGGGTTTTCAAACACCCGTGCTTTCTTTTAGTGAAAACCGACTTTGTTTCTTTCCATCCAGCTTCCCCGCTGGCTTTTTCTTTGCTCTCCTGTCATGTCTTTCACCATGGTTTCAATATGGTGATTCCCTTCTTGGTGCCATTGAAGGGCTGAAGATACATATAATTCTCCCAGCTGTGCAAAGGAAAAGCCTTCTGTAAGTTTTGCGGCGTTTTTTATTTCTCCTTCACTCAAAAAGATGCCAAATCCTCTCATTTTCATATATTCCAGCCGCAGCTCTTCATCCGGAAGCCCGATTTCATAGGCACGGTCAAATCGCCCTGCACGATTCATCAAACCTGGATCGATCTCTTCGGGATAGTTTGTCGTACCGATGAGAAATAGCCCCTCTTTTGATGTCGCGCCGTCCAGCGTATTGAGAAAAAAGGACCGCACATCTTCCGGCATCGAATCTATATCCTCGATGACCAGAACTGCAGGAGCGAGGCGTCTCGCTGCCTGAAAGACTTCTTCTATTGTCTCGCTCGACGTAAATTCAGTAATTTGCCAATAAGCAACAGGTGCATCGATACTGCCTGCGATCGACTTCACTAACGTCGTCTTTCCGTTTCCAGGAGGTCCATATAACAGAATGCCGCGCTTGTAAGGGATGTCATATGTTTGATAAAACGATTTATCACTATGAAAAAACTGATCAATTGATCTGTATATCTCTTTTTTCAATAGCGGATTCATGATGACTTGACTCCGCTGAACCTCTCTGACAATGGCTTCCTGCTCTCTTGAAGTGCCTCCATCTCCATCCGTAAACACGGTCACTTTCCGCTTGCTTTTTTCCCAAAGACGCGATCTGACTCCCTCCAGAAATGCACGCATCTTTTCATCGTTAACCGCAAACAGACAATCAAAACTCATAATGCTCCCATCTTGAAAATATGGAATTCTGGCAAAAGCAACTCCCTTTTCAGGATACGCGTATACACTGTTTCTTATAGACTTATGGACGGTATAATCCGGTTCTTTCTCATCTTCATCGTAAGCAAAGGTTTTCTTTTCAAGCTTTTCAAATATATATGCCACATGCTCAGGCTCCAATGAACCGCTGCGGACATCTTCTACAAGAAGCTCCCAGTATTCCGTATTTGGATCATCACTGGCATAGAGCTCATAGAATACACCGTATTGATTATAAAGCGTTTCTTCAATCCGTGTGATAAGGTAACCGAAAGTGCCGTAGCCCGCCGCAGCTCTTTCATTCTCTTTTTCTGCGTACTGATAAATGAAAGGTATGTTAGTCATGTTTATACTCCATTTCATGTTTTGTGAACGTTATATATACGATTGACATAGCATTTTGTTTCATCCCACAGCATATTACTTGTGAATTCATAACCGTTGATATAGGATTTCATTGCACCATTTATTTTTACATATGGAGGAGATCATAATGAGCCAATCCAATCAAATTGTCAGCCATTTTTTATCCCATCGAAACGTGACCAATGAGCTTGCCGAAAAAATCAGCAAAGACCATTACAGCTACAAACCGGCAGAAACATCAATGTCAGCAGAAGAACTGGTCAAACACATTCTTACGTCTTTCCACTTGTTCGCAAATGTCATTAAGGAAGGCAATGCCTCACCATTTCAAAACAAGCAGGAGGAAACAGAAACAGATCTCAATGTTCTGGCAAAAACATATACAGAAAAAACGGCCGCTATCCTTGAACAGCTGACTGAAGAGCAGCTGGACAGAGAAATTGATCTGACATCCGCTTTCGGCAGAAAAGTCACAGGCCGCGCGCTGCTTCAGCTTGCAATGGAGCATGAAATTCACCATAAAGGCAACCTGTTCGTGTATGTGCGGGAAATGGGCCACACTGAGCTTCCTTTCTATCAGCAGCGCATGTAGCGTAAACAAGAAAAAAGATACCTGTTAAGAGGTATCTTTTTTTTGCGCCTTTAGTACTTCTCGATTTCGTCCAGACACTCATTATAGGGCAAATGAATAGAGATATTGAGCATACCAAAATTTCAAGCAACTAACGTGCAAAAATTCAAAAAATTTAATTGATTAACGCGTCCTAATCATATATAATCTGATAAAAATAGTCGGGTTTTCAGGAGGCCTTTATCATGAGTGTAAGCATCATATTGATGGGTTTGTTTGTCGGAGCCTTAGTCGGATTGACGGGAGTGGGTGGAGCGGCCTTATTAACTCCCCTTTTAATTGTGCTTGGAATTAATCCTTCCATCGCGGTCGGTACAGATCTTGTATATAACTCGATCACAAAGCTGTTTGGCGTTGCCTCCCATTGGCGGCAGAAAACGATTAACTTTAAATTGGTAAAATACTTAGCCATCGGCAGTATTCCGAGTGCTTCGCTAGCCATTGGCATATTGCATTTGTTCCCCGCCTTTCACCAGCATCAGGAAGAAATTATTAAGCACGCTCTAGGATATGTGTTAACGCTGGTTGCCATTTCAATCATCGTTCGTTTGTTTTTGGATAGAAAACTTCGTCCCAACCGCTGGCAGCTGATGCCGCTTGAAAATAAGCGGGCGCTGACAATTCTTATTGGTGTTGTGTTTGGGTTTATCGTCGGATTAACATCAATCGGGTCCGGCTCATTATTTGCAATCGCTATGATTTACTTATTTAACATGAAAGCGTCACAGATTGTCGGAACCGATATCGCGCATGCTTTTCTTCTTGTTACGGCAGCAGGCATTTTGAACGCAAGCTTCGGAAGCGTGGATTACATGCTGGCAGCTAATCTGCTCCTCGGTTCAATTCCCGGCGTACTGATCGGGAGCCATCTTTCGCCTCGATTCTCCCCGCGTCCGCTGCAATTTATTATGGCGTCCATTATTTTAGTCAGCGGTTTAAAATTGATTTAATGAAGAAGGCTATCCGCTTGAAGGATAGCCTTTTCTTATTATAACGTCACACCCGATTTAAAAATGGCGAGTTCTCTGAAATCATTTTTTTCATGGTTCACAAGCTGGCCGCTTGCCACCTCAATCATATAGTGGATAAACTCACGCAGCACATATTCCTCATGAACATCATCCTCTGCTAAAAGGCCTGCGTTAAAATCAATCCAATGCGGCTTCGCTTCATACAGCTCGGTGTTTGTCGCTACTTTCACCGTCGGGACAAAGGTGCCAAACGGCGTGCCTCTCCCCGTTGTAAAGAGGACAATTTGGCAGCCGGCCGCCGCCAATGCGGAGGAGGCGATCAAATCATTGCCCGGTGCGCTCAAAAGAGTCAGCCCTTTTGTCTTGAGTACTTCACCGTATTTCAAGACATCCGTGACAGGAGAAATCCCCGCTTTTTGCGTACAGCCCAGCGATTTATCCTCAAGTGTAGAAATGCCGCCCGCTTTGTTGCCCGGTGAAGGATTTTCGTACACCGGCTGATCATGTTTAATAAAGTATTGTTTGAAATCATTGATTAAATCGACTATCTTATGAAACACTTCTTCATTGGCAGCCCGCTGCATCAGGATGGTTTCTGCGCCGAACATTTCCGGTACTTCCGTCAGCACAGTACTCCCTCCCTGTGCAATGAGATAATCTGAAAAACGTCCAAGCAGCGGGTTTGCGGTTATGCCGGAAAAACCGTCCGAACCTCCGCATTTCAGCCCGATCTTCAGTTCAGACAGCGGGATGTCTTCTCTCTTATCTCCTTTGGCCGCTTCATGAATTTCCTTCAGCAAAGCAACACCTGCCTCCATTTCGTCGGTCACCGACTGGGATTCCAGAAACTTCACCCGCTCCAGGTTCACATCTTGCAGTGCTTCCTTCATTCTTGCCAGCTCATTGTTTTCACAGCCAAGCCCTAACACCAAGACGCCGCCGGCATTTGGATGGCGAATGGCATTCAGCAGGATCTGCTTCGTATTTTCATGATCGTCGCCAAGCTGCGAGCATCCGTATTGATGCTTTAACACCAGTACGTTATCAAATGGAGCGATATCCCCTGTTTCTCTGACAAAACGCTGCAGCATTTTTTCTGCTATTCCATTGACACAGCCGACAGTTGGGACAATCCACAATTCATTCCGTACACCCGCATCTCCGTTTTCTCTTCTAAAACCTTTAAACATCCGGTTCTCATTAGAATACGGATTTTCATCAAATCTCGGTGTATAGCTGTATGATTGGATATCAGACAGGTTTGTTTTCGTATTATGGACATGAATATGCTCTCCGATCGAGATATCTTGTGATGCATGACCGATTGGAGACCCGTACTTGATGATGCTGTCGTTTTCTTTGATAGACTGCAATGCAATCTTATGGCCTCTTTTTATATCATCCTTTACTTCAATCGACACGCCGTCCGCATGCAGCCTCTCTCCCTTTTGGATATCCCGCAGAGCAAGAAGGACATTATCTTGCTTATGAATCTTTATAAACGACTTCAACGTACCTCTCCCCCTTGTATGCAGTATTGTTCAAGAGCCCTCTGCATGCCCAGCTCATGAATATGATTCAAGTAAACAGCGACTCTATCAGTCAGCTTCGGTATCTCATTGAGATCTGCCCCCCACAGCCACTGTTCGCCTAACACTCTTGAGGCAATCCGAAGCATGTCGCCATCCTCCTGACACCAAACCTCTTTGAAAAATTGAAGAACTGCCGGATCATCCTGCAATGTCTCGTTATCATGATAAAAATACAGAAGAGCGCTGAAAGAAAACACCAAGCGTTCAGGAAGCTGTCCCTTTTGTTCAGCATATTCCTTAAGAGTCGGCAGGTTTCTCGTTTTGAATTTGGAAATGGCGTTCAATGCAATGCTTTCCAGGTAATGCTTAATATACGGGTTTTTAAAACGGTTCAGCACATCGTCAGCATACTGAGAAAGACCTTCCATTTTTAAAACAGGAAGAATTTCGTCATCAATCAGCTCTCTTATAAATCGCCCCACTTCCGGATGCTCGACAGCATCCCTAACAGTCTTCAAGCCGTATAATAAAGCCACTGGCGTCATTGCTGTATGAGCGCCATTTAAAATTCTTACTTTTTTAGTCCGGTATGGGGTGAGGTCGCTGACAATCTTTGTATGCAGCCCTGCAGCCGCAAAGGGAAGTTCTTTTCCAATCCAATCAGGCCCCTCGATAACCCATAAATAATATTGCTCTCCCACAACTATCAAATCATCCTGATAGCCAAGATCCGCCGTGATCTCATCAATGCTGTCGACGGGAAAACCCGGAACAATCCGGTCTACTAAACTATTACAAAATGTATTAGCCTCATGAATCCACTGTGTAAATCCTTCCTCCAGCTTCCACAGACCTGCATAATGAAGAACCGTTTCCTTCAGCTTTTCGCCGTTGTTCTCAATCAGTTCACATGGGATTAGGACACACCCTTTTGTCTGATCTCCTTTAAAAGCCTGATAGCGGAAGTAGAGAAATGCAGTTAATTTCCCAGGGAATGTTTTTTGCGGTCTATCCTCTAAACGATCTTTTTCCTCACATACAATCCCAGCCTCAGTGGTGTTGGAGATGATAAACCGAAGCCCTTCGCTTGATGCCAATTCTTTGTATGCTTCATAATCAGAAAACAGGTCAATCCCCCGGCTGATTGAGTTGATAATCATATGCTCGTTTACCGCTTCTCCGTCTTTCATTCCTTGTAAAAAAAGTGTATATAATCCATCTTGCTCATTTAATCGTTTGATTTTTTCTGAGCCTCTTGGCTGGACAACTGCCACGCTCCCATTAAAATCAGTGTGTTGATTCAATTGATCAATCTGCCAATCGATAAATCCCCGAAGAAAGTTTCCTTCTCCGAATTGGAGAATTTTTTCTGGATACTGAGTATAGTGATCGTACACATTTTTATTCAGTTTCTGCATCCTTATTGCCTCCCTCTTTTTATGCACACGTTAACATTTTTCTTTATAAAAGAATGCCCGCTGAAAAACGGGGCATCACGTCGTCAATCGTCTGACTGAATCACGCACCATGAATTCTGTGTTTTCCAAGATTTTTTCTGCTTTTGTTTCGGGCTCGCTGATCAGCGACAAGAGTTTTTGCGCACCGAGCACGCTGATTTTCTCCACTGGGCGCTTTACTGTTGAAAGCCTTGGCGTGATGTACTGTGAAAACCCAATATCATCAAACCCGATCACCGAAATATCATCAGGAACGCGCAGGCCCTTTGCGAATATCGCATTCATCGCTCCGATTGCCATGTCATCATTCGAACAAAAAACAGCGGTTGGAGGATTCGGCAGTGCCAGCAGCCGCTCCATCGCTTGAAAGCCGCTTTCCATATCGTACTGTCCTTTGACACTGTATTCATGCTTGATCGGAATATGATGTTGAATCAGTGCAGATAAGTAGCCTTCCTTTCGCTGCTGGGAGGATTTAAAGCCTTCGATCCCCTCGATGATGGCGATGTCTTGATGTCCGGACTGAATGAAGTATTCTACAGCTTCTTGAGAGCCTTCCTTGTCATTGGACAAAATATTCGTGATGGTGCGATCATCAATATCACGATTCAGCACGACAAGCGGAATGTTTTTTTCGCGAATATGGTAAATAAAAGAATTATCAATGTCACTTTGGCTCATTAAAATGATGCCGTCATATCTCATCGGTGTAACGGAGTCATAGTTTTTCAGATCATCAATGCCGCGCACATACAGATTGTAATCCTCACTTATGGCTTGATTGACGCCTTTAATTGTGTCTGCAAAGAAGCTGTGTGAGGTTCCGTTTGTAATGCTTGTAAAGAAAAGCCCGATCGTATGCGACTTTTGCATCGCCAGACTTTTCGCATTTACATTTGGTGTATAGTTGAGCTGCTCTGCTAGCTCTAATATTTTTTTCTTCGTATGTTCTTTGATGTAAGGGCTGTTGTTGAGTGCTCTGGAAACAGTAGTGTGGGATACGTTTGCGAGTTTTGCGATATCTTTTATGGTTACCATCTAATTCCCTTCCTTCTCATACCGGCTGCGATTATTTACTGTATATTGTATCATCAAACATACCGCCTCTCCCACTATATTTCCAGATTAATAAGACACAGGATTCTCAGCTTCTGTTCCCGCTGACTTGCCGATGATTGGACGGACAAAACGAATCACAGCAAGTGAAGCGAAGACAGCCAGCCCTCCGGCAAGCAAAAATGCTCCAGAAAACGTGCCTGTTTGGTCAACAATAAATCCGGTTAAAGCCGGGCCGATAATTCCTGCCGTGTTGGCGAGGAAATGCATGAAGCCTCCAACAGAACCGACTTTGTTTTGATCAACCACATCTTGAATGACAGCCCAATAGATAGCACCTGTTAAATATAGAAAAAATACTGACAAAGCGACCAGTGTGACAGCCCCCGCAGTCGTTGCCACAAGCCCGGCAAAACCAATCAGGACAGCTGATGAAAACAAACACGTGACAAGCACAACCTTGCGCGAAAACAGCACACCTTTTCGGGCCGTTTTTTTGTACACATAGTCAGAAACAAATCCCCCCGCAGCCAGCCCGATAAATCCTAAAATCCACGGTATGACCGTGATGACACTCATCGATTCAACACTTAATCCCCGCTCGTCGACAAGATAGCTCGGAAACCACGTCAAAAAGAAGAAGAGGATGTAGTTGTAAGCGAAAAAAGCGAACGCCGTGAACAGGACCGTTTTTTGCTTCAGGTAAAAGGTGAGCGGAATTTTTTCTCCGGGAGACGTTTCTGCTTTTATTGCCGGTGCTTCCTTGATCGTCTCTTGCGGCTTTTCTTTGACAAACTTGAACCAGAGCACTGCCCATATCAATCCAATAATCATAATGAGAACGAAGGATACCTTCCAGCTGAACGCCACTGCGATCATGCCGACTATCGGGCCGGAAATGGCTCCCCCGAGCGGCGTGCCGCTGTTGGTTACACCGATAACAGACGCCCGCTGGGTCGGCGGGAACCAGTTGTTCACCATCTTGTTGATGGTCGCCGAAAGCGGGCCTTCTCCCATTCCGAAGAGAATGCGTATAATCAGCAGGCTGACAAAGCCAAAAGCGAGGGCGACTGCTCCGCTAAACAGCGACCAAACAACCATCGCGACAAACAAGGTCAGCTTTGCCCCATAGCGGTCGGATGCCACGCCCCCAAGAAAGTTAAAAATCGCATAACCAATCGAAAAACTGCTGAAAATCAAGCCCATTTGCGTGGCAGACAATGTGAGATCATCCTGAATAAAAGGAGCTGCAATGGAAAGCGCCGAGCGATCCAGGTAATTAATCACCCCTGCCAGGAACAAAAAAAGGATAACGGGAAGCTTATCTTTTGAAAACATCTCAACCTCACCCCTATGTTGGTTCAGTTTCTGTTGCACCGCTTTCGTTACACACCTGAATAAGCCATAAATCCTCCATCGACAGGAACGGTGATCCCAGTGACAAAACCGGAATAGGATTCATCCGCCAGCCAAAGAAGCGTACCGAGCAAATCCTCGGGTTTTCCGAAGCGCTTCATCGGTGTTCCCGCAATAATTTTGTGAGATCGGCTGGTGAACGTTCCGTCTTGGTTGATCAGCAGATCATGATTTTGTTTTGTCAGAAAGAAGCCTGGGGCAATCGCATTGACCCGCAGCCCGGTTTCGGCAAAATGAACAGCCATCCACATCGTAAAATTATTGATGGATGCTTTCGCGGCACTGTATGCCGGAACCCTCGTCATAGGTGAATAAGCACTCATGGAAGAAAGGTTGATGATCGCCGGTGAATCGGCTTTCAGCAGCTCTTTTCCAAACACTTGCGAGGCCAGAAACGCACCGGTGAAATTGGTGGAGAATACAGTTAGAAAGCCCCTCTCATCCATATCAAAAAAGGATTGGCCTTCTCCCGCTTCTTCATATGTCTCCACATCGGTTATCGCGTCAGGATGATTGCCGCCAGCCCCGTTAATTAACAGATCAACAGCGCCAAATTGGCCAAGGATGTCTTCCTTTGCCCGTTCCAGTGACATCCTGTCCAGCACATCCGCAGCAACAGCGCACGCTGTGCCGCCAGCCGCCGTTATCTCCTTCTCGACCGCTTGGCCTTTTTCAGCCGTCCGATTCAAAATCGCCACCTTCATGCCATGACGGGCTAGCTCCCGGGCCATCGCAGAGCAAAGCACGCCGCTGCCGCCAGTGATGACAGCCGTTTTACCAGCCAGGTTCTCATGCAGCGGGATCATATGCCCACCTCTTTTTTTGCCATTGCTTCATAGGCGTCCCACAGCCCGTTCAAATACATGATGCCAAGTGCCCGATCGTATAAGCCATATCCCGGGCGGCATTGCTCGCCCCAAAGATGGCGCCCATGATCCGGTCTGACATATCCTTCGTAATCCTGCTTATGCAGTTCTTCCATCACGCCTTGAATGTTGATCGAACCATCCTTTGTTAAATGAGATGTTTCAATAAAATCGCCATTCTCATAAATTTTCACATTGCGAATATGTGAAAATGGAGCGATGCCGGCATACGTTTTAGCGATCTCCACCATGTCGTTAGCGGGATTGGCTCCCATTGAACCTGTACAAAGGGTGATACAATTAGACGGTGAATCTGATATCGCCCGCAGTTTCTTATAGCTTGCCTCTCCTGTGATAATGCGCGGCAGTCCGAAAATCGGCCACGGCGGGTCATCCGGATGAATGGCCATTTGAACACCATAGGGCTCAGCAACAGGAAGAATTTCCTGCAAAAAGAATGATAAATTGTCCCATAGCTTTTCTTCATCGACCGTTCTGTAGGCAGCAAAAAGCTCTTTGATCCGAGCTAATTTTTCGGGCTCCCACCCCGGCAGTGTCATGTCAGATGCATCCTCCACCGTCCGAATCAGCTCTTGAGGATCAAGGCTTTCCACCTTGGCCTTTTCAAAAAACAGAGCGGTCGATCCATCTTCTAGCGGCCGGAACATGTCCGTGCGTGTCCAATCAAAAACCGGCATAAAATTATAGCAGATCACTTTCACGCCAAATCCGGCAAGGTTGCGGATCGTTTGCTTGTAGTTTTCAATATACCGGCCGCGTTCTTCGTTCCCAAGTTTAATCGCTTCGTGAACATTCACGCTTTCTACAACTTCAGCATGAAAACCATAGGATTGAATATATTCGGTCTCGGCTCTGATTTCTTCTTTTTCCCACACGTCGCCGACAGGCTTTTGATGGAGAGCCCAAACGATGCCTTTGACACCGGGAATTTGCTTCACGTGTTCAAGTGTGACTGTATCGTTGCCTCTTCCATACCATCGGAATGTCATATTCATGCTCGCACCTCCGGATTCAGTCATTTAATCAAACGTGATGACGGCTTTTCGCACCTGATCTGGATGCTCCTTAATAAACTGAAATGCATGATGAACGTCATCAACTGAAAATGTATGGGTCACCAGCCCGTTATGCACTAACCGGCCTCCATTCAAAAGCTCTACCACTTTTGGAAACTGATTGGTCTGCAATCGCGATCCGGTTATCGTGACTTCTTTTTTTGTAATTGGCAGCTGAGAAATCTGAGCCGCTCTTTCATCAAATCCAAGCACAACCACATGTCCCGCCGGTGACACAGCCTCAATTGAAAGTGCAAAAGTCTCCGGCAGGCAAACAGCATCAATGACCACGTTTGCTCCTTCATTCCCAGTCCATTCAAGGACCTGCTCGGCAACATGTTCTGCTTGGACATTTACAACAGCATCGGCGCCGTTTTCTTTCGCA
Organism: Bacillus sp. PS95; assembly: GCF_037963565.1. Taxonomy (NCBI): domain Bacteria; kingdom Bacillati; phylum Bacillota; class Bacilli; order Caryophanales; family Bacillaceae; genus Bacillus; species Bacillus sp. PS95. Next base: position 1,307,558 of record NZ_CP150160.1, on the reverse strand, counting down.
AATGCCAGCCGCTCGTCGTTCAAGTCAGTCATCATGACAGCAGCGCCCGCCAGCTTTGCCATTTTCAACACACAGATCCCGATGGGCCCCGCTCCCTGGATCAGAACGGTATCACCTTTTTCCACCTGGCCTCTCCACACTGCCTGGGCGCCTATCGTATAAGGCTCGGCCATGACTGCTTCCTCCCAAGGCAAGTCCTTTGAGACCGCGTGAAGCTGCCTTTCCGGAAGCACAATATATTCCCGCATGCCCCCGTCCTCATGTACGCCAAATACAGAAAGCTTGGCGCAAACATTCGGCCGCCCTTTGCGGCAGGCATAGCACGATCCGCAATAAGAAATCGGCTCAATCACCACATGATCACCGGGTTTTAGGCTCTGTACATTCGCGCCAACTGCCTCCACTTGTCCCGTTACCTCGTGTCCGATGACTCTCGGGAGGGTAGCGAGCGGATTCGTTCCATGATAAATGTGCATGTCTGAACCGCAAATGCCGACTCGCTTGACTTTCACGAGCACTTCATCATCCTTTGAAAGAACTGGCTTCTTCACCACCGCTGTCACCAGATCATACGCTTTTCGCACTTGAACCGCTTTCATTTTTCTCACCTGCTTTTTAAGAATTCATACACGCTCCGGGCGATAGAAATTCCTTTTTCCTTATTTCTTTCTTCATGCAGCTGCTCGATCTCGCCGGGCACATACACTCTTTCGAATCCAACAGCCGGCGGTGATTGCTGCAGTTCATCAATCATGTCATCCATCTGCTCTAAAAACGTATCCCAGTCAGTAAAAAAGGCTGGATTGATCGCGCAAACGTAATGCCCCAGCTTTCTTTTTTGATCAAGGCCGCTGTACATTTTGGCAATATGAGGGCCAAAAGCCGCGCCCGCCAGCAATCCGGAAAACACATCCACTACAATCGATAGTCCATAGCCTTTCGGGCCGCCGAATGTTGAAAGTGAGACGACCTTGTCAGGATCAGTTACTGCTTCTCCGTTTTCATCGACTCCCCATCCTTCAGGAATTTCATTGCCCTCTTCACGGGCCTGCAGAATCTTCCCAAAAGCCACTTTGGATGTCGCCATATCTAGGATAAACGGTTTTTTATGCTTAGCCGGAACACCGTAAGCAATCGGATTTGTCCCTAAAAAAGGAGTCCTCCCCCCAAACGGGACAACGATACTGTCTGTATGCGTCATTGCCATTCCGATCAGCTTTTCGTCAGCCGCTTTTTGCACAAAATAGCTTAGCGCTCCGCAATGGCTGCTGTTTACGGCCGTGACCATGCCGACTCCTTTTTTCTTCGCCATGTCAATTGCATGGTCCATCGCCATGTCGCAATTCACATGACCGAAACCATCGTCTCCGTCAAGCACCCCGGTCACAGGCCCCGTTTCTTTAAAAACAGGCTGTGCCCCAGGATTGATCCCTCCCGCTAAAAGCCTGTTCACATAGTGTTCTGTGCGCAGCACGCCATGCGAATGTACATTGCGCAAATCAGCGTGCACGAGAACATCTGCTACTTTTTCAGCATCTCGTTCATTCAAACCGGCACCGGCCAGCTTTTGCCGAACGAGTCCCTTTGCTTCTTCAGCTGCAATTGTTATCGTTTTCAAACAAGTGCCTCCTTCCTTTTCAGTTTTTTGGGCACTCCCCTAGTGAAACCCCTACAAACACATTTTATTTACAAATTATTTTAAATATTCTTTATATTATATTGTCAGTTCTTTTGATGAAGATCCTGAACGATCTGAGCATGCTGCTGGTCTGTGAGTTTATAAAGAAAGCCGATAATGATCATCGCTAATGCCAACGCAATGGCCGGATACAGAAGAAGCAGCGCTTTGATGCCAATCAGCGCCTGTGCTGTCTGGACTGCATTCGGCACATAGCCGATAATCCCCAAACCGATCCCCGAGAGAAAGCCAGACAAAGATTGAGCAAGCTTTCTTGAGAAATTGAAAAGTGAATATGTCGTTGCTTCCTTCCGTTCACCGGATTTCCATTCACCATAGTCGATAATATCGGAGACAAGAGCCCACGTGATGCCATTTGGGATACTGATTCCGATAAAGGCGATACTGGCGAGAATTGTAAACACATAAACGTTAGATGGAAGCATAAAGTTGATCAGATCCGCGGCCACACTGATGCCGAAGCCGATCATTGCCGTTCGTTTCTTTCCAAACATCTTGACGAGCTTTGGAAGGAATACGACGCCCAAAAAGGAAGAACCGATAATGATGAAGTTCATATAAGCCATTAATTCAACATTGCCCAAGTTATATTGTGCGAAATAGACTAGCATGGCGGATTTAATGTTGTATGCGGAAATTGAAAAAATCGTCATCAGGACAAGGGTTAACAGCGGTTTATTTGTAATAAATGTTTTGACGACAGATGAGAGTGTTAATTTTTCTTTGGGTGCTTCCGATATGACAATGCGTTCTTTGCAGTTGCGGTAGCAAATATAAAACCAAAGCACACCGAGTGCGGCGAACAAGCCCATGACCACCGGGTAGCCGACCTTCGGATTATCAAACTTGATGAGCAGCGGCATCACGGCAACACTTGTGATAAACAAGGCGCCAAGTGATCCGATTTGGCGGAACGTCGAAATGGAGGTCCGGTCCTCAGAATTTTGAGTCATCGCTGCCCCTAATGAGCCGTACGGAATATTCACAAACGAATAGCCGATGCCCCAAATCATATAGGATGCATATGCATAAATCAGTTTTCCGGTCGTTGATACATTGGGAGACAGAAAAATAAGAACAGTAAGCACCGCAAGCACGATGCTGCCAATTAATAGATAAGGCCTGAATTTCCCCCGTTTGCCGATATTTTTGCGATAATCGATTGATGAGCCGACAATTGGATCTGTTATCGCCGCAAACAGCTTACTGACTAAAAAAATGCCGCCGGCCATCGCAGCGGGGATTCCCGCTACATCAGTGAAATACTTCAATAAATAAATCTGGCCGAGATCAAACATAAAACCATTGCCAAAATCACCAAAACCATAGGACATTTTCTCTTTCAATGAAAGCCTTTTTTCCGTTTCGACCGACACAACCTTATTTGCCAGTTCAGTTCGCATGTTCCACCTCTGTGCCTTAAGAATTTTCGGATAGTGGTCCGCTCAGCGATACTGAGCGGACACTTTGTTACACGTTTGCTTTCTCTTCTTGAAATTGAAAGTAGTGTTTCGCATTGTCATAGCAAATCCCCTGAACGATGCTTCCCAGAAGTTCCATATCGCGCGGCACTTCGCCGTTTTCCACCCATTCTCCAATCAAATTGCAGACGATCCGCCTGAAATATTCGTGGCGCGTATACGAAAGAAAGCTTCTGGAATCGGTGAGCATGCCGATAAAACGGCTGAAAAGGCCAACATTTGATAACGCTTTCATTTGGTCGAGCATCCCGTCTTTAGTATCGTTAAACCACCAGGCTGTGCCGAATTGTATTTTTCCCGGGGTAATACCGTCCTGAAAACTGTTGATCATGCTGGCGATGACATAGTTATCATTTGGATTCAGTGAATATAAAATCGTTTTCGGCAGCTGGTTCTTCATCTCAACTGAGTTCAGCAGCTTGTATAAAGGCTTGGCAACTTCTTCATCGTTCATTGAATCATAGCCTGTATCAGGTCCGAGCCTTTTCATCATTTTTGTATTTGTGTTTCTTAAAGCGTTGATATGAAACTGCATCGCCCAATCGAGCTCCGCATACAAACCGCAAAGAAACTGAAGCGTATATGTCTTAAATTTCTTCTCATCTTCATAAGAAACCTCTGTTCCTTGTAATCTGTCAGAAAAAATCCGTCCAGCTTCTTCTTTTGTTGTTTCGGCAAATACCATTGAATCTATCGCGTGATCAGAAACTCTGCCGCCGGCTGAGTGGAAGAATCGCACTCGTTTTTCCAAAGCCTTTAAAAACTCATCATAGGTTGCAATGGATATGGCGGCGGCATCTTCAAGCGCCTGCACCCACTCAGGAAAGCCTTCACGATTGATCTCAAGTCCTTTATCCGGCCGAAATCCAGGCAGCACGCTGACAGGAAAGTCTTTGTCTTCTTTTAATAATAGGTGGTATTCAAGAGAGTCGACAGGGTCATCCGTGGTGCACACAACCTTTACATTTGATTTCACGATTAAATCCCTTGCCCCGAAGCCTTCCCCTTTGAGCAGTTCATTTGTCCGTTTCCATATAGCCGGTCCGGACTTCTCGTTTAAAATCTCGTAAATGCCAAAAAAACGCTGCAATTCTAAGTGAGTCCAGTTGTAGAGCGGGTTGCCGATCGCCATCGGCACGGTTTTCGCCCAAGCGATAAATTTCTCCTCATCAGGCGCATCTCCGGTAATGTATGTCTCCTCAATTCCATTGGCTCTCATAATGCGCCATTTATAATGGTCACCATACAGCCAGGCTTCCGTGATGTTTTGAAATGTCTTATTTTCATAGATTTCTTTCGGACTTAAGTGGCAGTGGTAATCAATAATTGGCATGTCTTTCGCATAATTGTGATAGAGTCTGACAGCGGTTTCATTTTTCAATAAAAAGTTTTCGCCCATGAAGGGGTCCATGTCCTCACCGTCTTTCATTCTATTTCAAAATGTTAACGTTAACATTTTGATTGTATCTATTTTACCTTTATATTCCTCTGAGATCAATCTCTTTTTTGAAAATGAAATGTTAACGTTAGCATATAAACAAAAAAAAAGACATTGCCAGAAAGCACTCGGAAAGGAATGCTTTTGGCAATGTCAGATTCATAGAAAGGATTAGTAAGCCAGGCTGAAAAGTCCTTTAATGTGTGTTAAGTAGCGTACGTTACTTGCTTCTTTCATCAAGGAAGCAGGAAGACCTTTAAGCGGTGTAGAATTTGCACCAATGATGGCAACCGCGTCTTTGCGTCCAAGGCTTGCAAGTGTACCAGAGTTTACTGGCTTGAATGTTTCAAGCGTTTTGCCTTCTAAGTAAGCGAATAGGTTGTAACCGATCAGCTCACCCATTTGCCATGCGATTTGTGCAGTTGGCGGGTATGGACGGCCGTCTGGACCGAAGTAAACTGCGCTGTCTCCAGCAACGAATACATCTTCATGAGATGTAGATTGCAGGAAGTCATTTACAGTCGCGCGTCCGCGGTTCACTTCTAGGCCTGATTCACCGACTAATGGGTTACCTTGTACGCCGCCAGTCCAAACAAATGTGTTGGCAACAACTTTAGATCCGTCTTTCAGATCAATTACGTTTCCTTCTACATTTGTAACAGGAAGACCTGTTAAGAACTCAACGCCGCGTTTTTCAAGGCTTGCAGTCGCACGCTCGATAAGATCATCTGGAAGAACAGGAAGGATCTTCGGACCTGCTTCAACAAGTTTCAATTTGATTTCTTTATGGTCTACGCCGTATTTTTTCGCAAGGTTCGGCATGATGTCAGCAAGCTCACCAACAAGCTCAACACCTGTTAAGCCGCCTCCGCCGATAAGGATTGTTGCATCTGCTTCGTTTTTCGTTTTAGAGTACTCTCGCACACGATCTTCAACATGCTGGAAGACTTTGTTCGCATCAGCAGCAGATTTCAACACCATGCTGTTTTCTTCAAGACCTGGGATGCCGAAGTAAGCCGTTACAGAACCAAGACCTACAACAAGCGCATCGTAAGTTAATGTAGAACCGTCAGCAAGCGCAACTTCTTTTTTATCAACAGAGAAAGAGCTTACTTCCGCGATTTTAAGATCAATGTCTTTGCCTTTGAAAAGTTTTTCTAATGGCATAGCAACCGCTTTTTCAGACACGTTGCCTGCAGCAAGACGGTGTAATTCCGTAATGATTTGGTGAGTTGGGTATTTGTTTACCACTGTCACGCGTGCTTGTTCTTTTGTGTAATGTTTGCGAACTGTTAGAGCAGAAAGAACTCCGCCATAACCAGCGCCTAGAATGACAATATGTTTTGACATCGTATATCCTCCGTCCTTTATATCAATTTGAATCTGAGATTATTTTTGGTTTTCGCGTTCGTTCATGACTTCAAGGTAGCTGTTAGCAAAACGGAACAGCTTTTGAGCTTGAGGATCTTTCAGCATGCGAAGAAGGCCGAAAAGTCCAATTGTTTCGTTGCTTGCTTCCGCGCGGTCTTTTGCTTCGATCGCAGTCGCAGCTACTTCTTTCGCTGTTTCTTTTACAGGCTCAAGAATTTCAGTGATCGCACCGACTGTGTCGTTTTTTAACACTTCGTCAGTCGCTACAGACTGAGCGAAATCATAAGACTTCGTTAAAATATTGACTAACTCAGTCAGCTTCGGAAGCTGGTCAACTAAAACAGTCAATGATTCTTGAACTTCTGGCTTTAATAGCTGATCAATAAGATCTTGCTGGCTTTGGCTGACAGACGCATTTGTTTGATCGATTGTTTCTGGCATATCCAATTCTCCTTTACTATAAGCAGTTTGCTGATTTGTTTGGAAAGGGTAGTGCCTCTCCCTGTCTCACGCTTTTAAGGCATAAGAATAAGGATTGTGAATTCGTGCACAATCATTTACAAAAATAAATGTTTACTACCCAGTTTTTCATCTTGCCATATTCAGTATTATTTTTATCAAAAAATAAACAATTGAATAAGTCAAAATCCTTTACTCTCTCTGAAAATAGCAAACACAAAAAACTCCAATTCGATTACCTTCTATATGATAACACTTTTTGAACAAAATTTGAACGTGAATTGCTTCGATTATGAAATTAATTTATATGGAGCTCATGTCATATCGTTTCTGCGGCACTAGTTATTGACAATCCAACAATTTCTCCCCTTCACTTTACCCATATTTCCAATAGAGGCTCTCTTTTTCCTGTGATCGGATCATTCGCCGGCAACGCCGCCTGCTTAATCTGTTTGACCGCTTCCTCCCGCTCATTGGGCTTCCCCGTCTTCATATCATACTGAACGCCTCCGGGATAGGCGCCAAGGACAGTAAAATCGGGGCTTGAGCTGAGCTTTTTATGTCCGACTCCGGCTGGAATCACGACTGCGTCGCCTGATTTGAAAGGGATGGCAGCCCCTTTTTCACCCCCAAACTGAATCACAGCCTCTCCCCTAAGGGCAAACAGGACTTCATGCGTATTGCTGTGATAATGATGGTATGGAAAAACACTCCCTGACCAGCTGTTTGACCAGCCATGCCGGATGACGATCCGCTCTGCCAGTCCGGTGTCCTTAAGCGCGTTTTGATACACCACGAGCGGAAAATCAGGGTGATTCGGAATCCTGCCGTCATCCCGAAAGAAGTATGTCTGTGTCTCTTTTTCCATCAATTACACCTCCCTTTTTTGTCTTCCACACATAGCGGTTCGCAAAACATGATGTTTTTCTCATGATTCCATTGATCTGCATGATACCGAATAGTATAGTATAAAAAAATAATGCCAGAATGAGGGATATCATGAAAGCTATCGTTATCGGAATATTGGCTTCACTCTTTTTCGCCGTTACCTTTATATTAAACAGAGCGATGGAGTTATCAGGAGGCAGCTGGCTTTGGAGCTCTTCGCTGCGCTTTATTTTTATGGTGCCGTTTTTATGTTTGATTGTCATCATGAGGGGGACATTCACGCCTCTCTTACTAGAGATGAGGAAAAAGCCGTTTTATTGGATCAAATGGAGCTTCGTCGGCTTCGTGCTTTTTTACGCGCCGATTACATTTGCGGCTGCATACGGTCCGGGGTGGCTCATAGCCGGAACCTGGCAAATTACAATTGTAGCCGGGGTGCTCTTATCTCCTTTGTTTTATGTCAAACAAGATATGCCGGGCGGTCCGCAGCTCGTTCGCCAAAAGATTCCCCTGGTTTCACTTGGCACTTCCATGATCATCCTGATTGGAGCGGCTCTGATTCAGCTTCAGCATGCAGAATCGCTTTCTGGGAGGATGCTGCTTTTCAGTGTGCTGCCGGTTGTCATTGCGGCTTTTGCCTATCCGTTAGGAAACAGGAGAATGCTCGAAGAATACGGAGGCCGGCTTGATACATTTCAGCGCGTTCTTGGAATGACATTGGCAAGCCTTCCATTCTGGCTTATATTAGCAGCTTACGGCTGGTGGTCAGATGGCCTTCCAACAGCAAGTCAAACCGTTCAATCCTTTATCGTTGCCGTCAGCTCAGGCATCATTGCGACGGTTTTATTTTTCTGGGCCACTGATATGGTAAGAGACAATCCGCAAAAACTCGCAGCTGTTGAAGCCACTCAATCCGGTGAAGTGATTTTCGCGCTAATTGGTGAAATTGTTCTGCTGTCAGGCGTTTTCCCATCTCTATTATCATTTGCCGGTTTGTTCATTATAATAGCGGGGATGATGTTACATACCTTCGCTTCACAGCCGAGAAAACCGAAAAAGAAAGCACAGTCAAATCTGACTGCGTAGCATCTGCAGGAGAATGGGTGAAAGCCTGTTCTCCTTTATTTGTGCTACCAAAAGGAATCTGTTTCACGTTATAGTTAAATATAATGTCAGCCTACTTATATTGAAAGGTGATTATTGTAATGGAAGCAAACGATCAAACACAAAACATACCAGCCATCTCCTTCAGATCAGTCAGAAAAAGCTATAAACAAGATGGACAAACCTATGATGTGCTGCAGGATGTCACCGGAGACATTCAACAGGGCGCAATCGTAGCCGTTTTAGGCCCTTCCGGCTCAGGCAAAAGCACCCTCCTTTCTATGTGTAATTTAATGAGAACGCCTGACAGCGGCGAAGTCAACATATATGGAAAGGAAGTCAGAGAATGGAATGTCAATGAGCTGAGGCGAACGGCAGCCCTCGCGTTTCAATCGGCTCCCGTGCTCGACGGGACAGTGCGTGACAATTTAAGTCTTGTACAAAGGCTGCATCAATCCCAGCTGTACTCTCCTGAAAAGCTGGCTTCTCTTGCAGGGCTGCCGCCAGAGCTGTTAGACAGAAGCGCCAGAGACTTATCGGGCGGGCAGCGGCAAAGACTGTCACTGGCCAGAACGCTCTCAAATCCTTCCTCCATTCTATTGTTGGACGAAATCACATCGGCCTTGGACCCGGTTTCTGCTCTTGAGATTGAAGAACTGATCAAACGTCAGCATCAAGAGAAAAAATGGACAGTCATGTGGGTCACTCATAATATAGAGCAGGCAAAACGAATAGCCGATACCATTTGGTTTATGGCAGATGGCCGGTTGCTTGAAATCGCTGAAACCGACACATTTTTCTCCGCTCCGCAGCATGAAGCAGCGAAAGAATTTTTGAAGGGAGGCACTCGGTAATGGATTACCTTTCTCTCTCTTTAACGATGATCTTTGTTTTGATCGCCTTGTTTTTATCAAAATCCTTTAAAGCCGGTGTAGAAAAAGACATGATCATCGCCACCATCCGGGCCGCGGTGCAGCTGCTTATCATCGGTTATGTTTTGTCGCTGATTTTTCGCGGAGACCACCCTGTTTTTATCCTGCTGATGGTGCTGTTAATGCTCGCAGTGGCGGCGCAAAATGTCATCAAGCGAAAGAAAAATACTATCGGTTCGTTTTGGAGGGTGTTTGCCGCGTTAGCAATCGTAGAAATTGTGACGCAGGGAATTCTGCTGTCTCTTCATATCATTCCGCTTACGGCACGATATGTCATTCCGATCAGCGGGATGGTCATCGGAAATTCGATGGTGCTCTCAAGTTTGTTTCTAAACCGGCTTAACTCAGAAGCCGGCGTTCGCAAAGAAGAAATTCAATTAATATTGTCACTTGGCGGCACACCGAAGCAATCCATACAGCGCATTCTTACCTCAGCGATGAAAATGAGTATGATCCCGACGCTCGAAAGCCAGAAAACACTGGGTCTTGTCCAGCTTCCCGGCATGATGACTGGCCAGATTCTAGCCGGCGCGGACCCGATTCAGGCAGTACGCTTTCAACTCTTAATCGTGTTTACAACGATGGCCTCAGCCGCGCTGACTTGTGTAATCTTAAGCGTGCTGACATACCCATCATTATTCACCGTTCATCAGCAGCTGAAGCAGAATGAATGACAGACAAAAGCCGCTTTCCGAGGGAAAAGCGGCTTTTTGTACTTGTTATTCCTTTTCTTCATAATACTTGGCCAGCTCAACAATCATTGCACCCATCCGCTCAATCTCTGGCGCAAGCAGTCTCGTAATGCCCTCTTCCCGCAGTGCTTCAGCAGTCACTTTTCCGACAGCAGCTGCGATGGCGCGTTCTTCGAATACCTTCTTCACTTCATTGATATAACCTCGCCCCTTAGCAAAATCAAACAGGGAACGAACCTGAATGGCCGTTGTAAAACAAACGGCATCGATCTCATCGTTCATCAGCTCTCGGCATAACCGCTCCACCGTTTCCTCCTCCGGCGGGATGTGCTGATAAGGCAGAATCGGCAGGACAGACGCGCCTTTTTCTTCAAGAAATGCCATGAGAGCCGGCGCTTTTTCGCCATGAAGCTGCACCATGACTGTTTTTCCTGAAAAGTCGTGAGGCTCCAAAGAACGGATTAAGCCTCTTGTTGTCCCGTCTTCATCCGAAGCTTCCGGTGTGATCCCAAGCTTTTTCAACGCAGACAGCGTTTTGTATCCCCGGCATGCCGCTTTCGCTTGGCGAATGGCCTGCAGAAACTCATCTTTCAGTCCAATTTTCTCTGCCATATCGACAAGAGTCTCCAACCCGATGCCTGTCGTGAAAATGACCCAGTCAGCTTTTTCTTCCGCAAACGTCCGCAAATCCGGCTCCACCTGCTTCTCTGCTAAGTAAACTGTACCTTGGAGAGGCCGGATGACAGGTATTCCGCCCTGTTTTTCAATGATTGTACTGATTTCTTCCGTTTTTCGTGAGCCACCGATTGCCACACGTTTTCCAAGTAACCCTTTTCCCATACCCGTTTCCTCTCCTCTTTGCATAGGTTTTTTATGTATACAAGCTTATTAAAGCTATTTTGGCGCAAACCAAGGGAGAAATCAAGATAAACCCAAACCTCTAAAATCCATTGAATACGCCGGAAGCTTGCTGTAAGATAAACAGCAGACACGTCTTGTAACGGAGGGACGACATGGAAACAAAAAAAGAAGAATATGAAACAAAAGGCTACGATACATCGATCGTTTACGAATTCAATGAATATCCGGACGCCCGCAGCGGGCGCTGCGACAACTGTGATTACACACTGTTCAAAAGCTCTGTAAAAGGCGGAAAATTTCTTAGAGAATGCCGGAGATGCGGGATGAAAAAAAATATTTAAACAGAAAACCGAAATCAAATTGATTTCGGTTTTTATGTTTTTACTGCGGGACAGCGGATTTTTTCATAAACGCTTCAATCTCAGCTGCCGCACGCTCCGCTCCGCCAGCTTCTTTTACATCCTTTTGCATATTCTTGACGCGGCTGAGCAGCTCTTGATCACTGGATACAGCCTGAACCGCTTCCTGCAGGCTGGAAACAGTCACTTCCTCTTTCGGCAAATAAACGCCAAGGCCTAATTCATCAACCCGATTTGCAGTGAGCTCTTGCTCATACATTTGCGGAATGACGACAAGCGGCACACCGGCATTCATTGCTTCCATCGTACTGTTCATGCCGCCATGCGAGATGAACAAATCAGCTTTCTCTAACACCTCAAGCTGGGGCACGCTTTGGCGAATGGTAAAGTGAGCAGGAATATCCTCCAAACTTTCAGGATCAATCGATTTTCCGACCGACATGATCACCTGCCATGAAGAACCCCTAAATGCTTCGATACACATTCTGTAAAATTCCGGCCATGCGTTAAACGCTGTTCCCAATGAAATCAGCATAACTGGTCGATCTCCCTTTTCAATCGACAGGCTTTCTTGTTCCTTCCGTTCTCCGAGAGAGGGGCCGACAAAACAGAAACGGTCATCGAACGTCTCATGCTGAATCTGAAAAGACTTCGGCATAAAGACAATATTTAATGCTTCCGGCACAGCTAACTGTTCAAATGAAACAGCCGGCAACTTCTCTTGCTCCAAGTAGGCTTTAAATTCAGCCTCTGCTTCTCTTATTTTTTTCAGCATGTCTTCATTTCCTAACTGAAAGGATTCATTTTGGGCATATGACGAACAGAGCTTAATGACCGGAACATTAAGCTTGTCAGCAAACAATTTACCAGCCAGCGCAACAAAGTCATAGATGATCAGATCAGGCTGATCATCCTTATATAACTCCTCAAGCTGGGGCAGAATGCTGAGTGATTCTTTCAAAAGACTGAGGGGCGCGTCATTCTTTTCCATCATCTCCCTGATTTGCTTAGGATCAATATTCAAGGATGTATGATAGAGCAATGCTTCTCCACCGGCTTGCTGAACAGCGGGCGCAAACTCCTCAGTCGTCGCGTACGTGACACGGTGCCCTTTCTCACAAAGCTTCTCTACTAAAGCAAGCGTAGGATTGACATGTCCGTACGCCGGGATATTGATCATCGAAATATGGTACTTTTTCATGAATCTCCAGTCTCCTTATCTATTACATTTTTACACGGAAGCTCTTTAATCCGTATATCACACTGTTTTCAATCGGAGTGATACTGACGTACTCCATATGAGGAATAGCAGAAATCAAAGACGTTAACGCGATATTTGCTTCAAGACGGGCAAGCGGGGCCCCAAGGCAAAAATGGATGCCGTGGCCAAACGCAATATGCGGATTAGGATGGCGGCGGATATCAAACATGTGCGGCCTGTCAAACTTCGCTTCATCACGATTTGCCGATGCCACAAACGCCAAAACCATATCACCTTCTTTCATCAGATGCCCACCGATCTCCGTATCCCGCTTGGCAATGCGCCTCAAAACCGGGGCGGGCGCTCTGAAACGCAGGGCTTCCTCCACTGCCTGAGGCATCAGTTCAGGATGGCTGCGCAGTTCCTCATAAACGCCTGGCGTTTCTAATATGCTGTACATCGCATTTGAAATCAGGTTTGTAGTGGTTTCATTTCCGGCCACCAGCAGCAGCGTGCAAAACGGAATCAGCTCTTCACCGGACAGCTTCTCGCCTGTTTCTTCCGCTTCCACTAAAATAGAAATAATATCCTGCGCCGGTTTGTTTCGCTTTTCTTCTATGATGCCGGCAAAAAACGCAGCCAGTTCTTCCTCACACTTATCTCGTTCTTCCAAAAAGGCTTTTTCAGCTTCTTCACTTTTATCCCTCGGTGTACTGACCAGAAGATCAGACCATGCTTTAAACTGATCCATATGCGCTGAAGGCACTCCCAGTAGCTCAGATATCACAATAACCGGAAGCGGGTATGAAAAATCGTGAACAAGGTCAAACTCACTGCGCCCCTGAAATTTTTGAATCAGTTCATCTGTGATTTCTTGAATTCTCGGTTCCCATTGCTTCATCACGCGCGGAGTAAAGGCTTTATTCACGACTGAACGGATTTTTGTATGCTTCGGCGGGTCCATGTTAATGATGGAATTTCCAATAGAGCTTGTCTGCTGCGGCATGTAACTGGAAAACAGCTCTTTATCCCCAACAACTTTTTTGACATCATCATAAAGAAAAACGCTCCACACTTGGTTTTCTTCATCAAAGGAAACAGGCGCATCCTTTCTCATCGATTCGTACCATGGAAACGGATGATACGCATCCTGTTTGTTTTTCCCATTGAGCAGCGCTCGCTGCAAGGCTTGCCGGCGGTTTAACACACTCATTATGGTCACTCCCTTGAAAAAATTCAGCAATGAATGTTCCACTTCACCTCCCGCTTTCGAAAAAGAGAGGGACTACCACAAATAATTAAATTGATAACAGCAGGCAGGCGATCACGATGTTCGATGCAGGCATCATATATTCCCCCTCGAATTTCGTTCATCTTACCATAATCTTTCAATTTTTTTCTATTCTGCACTGCTGTTTTGGCTCACAACGTGACCTTAGGCATAAGCACGCAAATCCAATATGGATTCAATTGCACCGCTCCGCTCAAAAAACGTCACTGTTTTCAACCAAATGCACTAACTCCAAAAATGACTTTCCCATTATGTAAAATAATTTGGTTCTATGATTAAATAGAAGGTAAAAGGTGAAGGAGAGAACAACGTGGCAGCACAGACTGATTACAAAAAACAAGTTGTCGGAATCCTACTTTCACTTGCATTCGTACTCTTTGTGTTCTCTTTTTCTGAGAGACATGAAAAACCGCTTGTTGAGGGAAAAAAACAGGAAAACTGGCATACTGTCGTCGACAAAGCCTCTGTCAAAATTTATGGCAGCCGATTAGTTGAAGAAAACAAATTAAAGCAAAAACTCGGCCATAAACAAGCCGATTCTATTTTGACCCTTCTGAAACTCGCCAACGAGAAACACATTACATTTTAAAAAAGAAAGAGCCCATAGGCTCTTTCTTTTTTAGTCAAATATCGTTTTCTTGTCCGGATGGCGCAAAAAGTCAAACAGCATGCTAAGCTGTGAGGGTGTGTTTCGTTTAGGAGAGAGCGGCGGGAGTCTGTCTTCCGGAAAAAAAGCGGCATGATTCGTCTCGACCCCTGTTTCCCCCTGCCCGCCCGTCATGCTGCATGCGATGAAGATTTTATAATAGTGATAAGGCTGAGGGGGATGAGAGTGTTTATGGCTGTCTAGCACGGCCAGCAATCGAGACGGCTCTGTATCGTACCCCGACTCTTCTTTGATTTCCTTGACGACGTTTTCAGCTGGCGATAAACCAATCTCGCAAAATCCACCCGGCAGCGACCACAGCTCTTCATGCTTCTCCCGGACAAGCAAAATCTGATTCTCTCGGAATACTGCGCCGCGAACATCCGCTTTCGGTGTCGGATAGCCCTTCTCGCCTTGCCATAAATCAGTGATAAGTTCAATGTCCTTCTCCGAGTAATCCGCCATCATTTCCGCGCTAAGCTTCATTAGCTCTTCGTACCTCTCCCTGTCGTACACATCCTTGGAAAAAGCAAGCCCCGCTTGGGCGATCGCCCGAATCCGCTGTGCCCGTTCCAGCCATTTGGTTTGCACTTTTATCACTCATCCTTTCAAGTCAAGTTTCGCTATAAAAAATGCACGTTTTCCACAGATGAAAAACGTGCAACTGTAAATTAGCTTCTAATCTAACTTCACCAAGTAATCAATATCGTCCTTTACTCTCTCTTCTGTATTACTGCTATTTGTATCAGCTAAAAACGGATTATATACCAGTGTGTAATGTTTCTGTTCTCCTTTAGGGATGACATAACTGAGTACACCTGTAACCTTTTTCCCCGATACTAGTGTTCCTCCCATAAGGATTCTGCCCTTCTCTTCTATAGAAAAAACAGGCCGCACTGATTGATCATTCTTATCTCTTAAATCAAACCCGATAAAATTGTAGCTTATTGAATCTTCCCCTATATTTTCCATCGTAACTTCTATAATAAGCCGTTCCTCATCATCTTTTATTGTTTTTGTCTCCTCATTTACAGCTCCGCCAACATTCATATATTCACCTTTTTGCACTCTATCAACTTTATTCACTGTAAAATTCGTATGTCCTGCTTTAAATGTTTCTCCTATTTTATGTATTTGATCATCTTTTTTGGTCTTCGGCTCACCGCCTTTTTTCAATTCCTTATCAAGTTCCTTTTCAAGCTCTTCTTGCGATTTTTTCTCTTTCGGTTTTTCCTTCTCTGACGCATCGCTCGATTGGCTGCACGCAGAAAGCGCTAACCCGATCGTCAAGACAAATAATAGTAATAAGACTTTTTTCATGATTGTTCCCCCATCTAAAGTAATCGATTTCTATTATAATCAGATTTTTCCTTTTCTTAACAGGTAAGAAAGTAACGATTATTTCTATCTCATTCATCACAATCTTACTTCTTCCTAGTATTTGAATATTTTTTACTAGTCCATTAGACCTTTTCATCAAAAAACCCGAGCTGGCTGAAGCCGCTCGGGTGGGAGGTCAATCTCGCTTATTCATTCCCCTTTTCTCTCGAGGTTCCTGATGATGTTTTTGGTGTTCCGGAGGCTGCGTCGTGCGTTCCAGCTCCTTTGTATCTTGTCCCATTCCTTTTAAAAAGGAAAAGAGCAGTGTAATTGATTTGTTGATTTCCGGGTCTTTTAGCGAGCGGATAATATCAAAATAACCTGTCTTTTCTTCGCTGTTTTTCTGCTCTACAGCGCTTGCCACACCCGCATTCACTTTCAAAATGAGAGGCTCCAGCTGCTTCACGTCCAGCATGCCGAGTGTTCCAAACAGAAGAAGCAGATTTTTCAGCGTGTTGGCCGTTTCCTCTGTATCTGCTTTTTTCACCAGAATATCAAGAACTTTATCCCCTTGGCCAAAAAGGCCGCGGAGCAACGGCAGGACCCCGCGCTCGTTCATATGGCCCAGCATATGCAATGTTTCGAGAATCGCTTCTTTGTGATCAACTAGAGCATCTTCAATTTCCCGCAAATCACGCTTTCGCTGATCCTCCTCGGTTACCTCGATTTTCTGGATTTGTTTAATCGCTTTAGCCATTATGCCCAATCCCCCTTTTCACGGCGTCACCAGGGAAAATATAATCATTCCGCGCCCATTTCTTTTGAACCTGCACACCGATTTGCGGCTGCGGATTGCCGTTGCGGTGGTTGATCTTAGGCAGCGGGCTGATTCCGTCGTGCTTCAAAATTTCCATCTTGGCCGATGTTTCTTTGTAAGCAGGCGTATCGGTATCCTTATCGGCATGGCTGCCCGTTAACAGGTTGATCGCCGCTTCCCCTGAATCGTTCATTGGCAGATATACTTCCTTCCCTTTGACTCGATCAGTAATCAGGCACTTCACTTTGACATTTCCGAAAGGCGATGTGAGTCTGACGAGGGTTCCGTCCTGAATCCCTCGTTCTGCCGCAAGCTCAGGAGAAATTTCTAAGAACACTTCCGGTGTTTTCTCCGAAATCCCTTTTGATTTGTAAGTCAGGTTCCCTTCGTGGAAGTGCTCCAAGAGCCGCCCATTGTTGACATGGATATCATATTCCTCACCGAATTCCTCAGGCTCTGTCCACTGGACAGGGTAGAGAATGGCCTTGCCGTCCGGGAAAGGGAAGCGCTCTGTAAAGAGTAAAGGCGAATCCTTTCCATCAGCTTTTACAGGCCATTGCAGGGAATTATAGCCCTCAAGACGTTCATAGGTGACACCGGCATAAATCGGCGACAGCTTGGCTGCTTCCTCCATAATGTCTGCAGGATGCTCATAGAGCCAGTCGGCGCCAAGCTTATTGGCAACCTCCATAATAATCTGCCAATCCGGCTTTGATTCACCCAGCGGTTCAAATACCTGATACAAACGCTGAATCCGGCGTTCTGTGTTTGTAAACGTTCCTTCTTTTTCAAGGCTTGGGCTCGCAGGAAGAACCACATCAGCAAACTCCGCTGTACGTGAAAGGAAAATGTCCTGCACCACAAAGAAATCAAGCTTTTCATATGCAGCGTGTACATGATTGATATTGGAATCCACCAGGCCCATTTCTTCACCTTTTACATACATCGCTTTCAACTGTCCGGAATGGATTTTTTCAATCATTTCGTGGTTGGTCATACCCGGCTCCTTCGGCAGCGGCACACCCCACACACGCTCGTATTTTTGGCGGACTTGTTCATCCGTCACTTTTTCATAGCCTGGCATTCTGTCAGGCATACTCCCGAAGTCACTTGCTCCCTGCACGTTATTATGACCGCGCAATGGGTAAGAACCTGCTCCCGGTTTTCCGTAGTTTCCTGTCACAAGCAGCAGGTTAGAGATCGCCGTGCTCGTGTCGCTTCCTCCAATGTGCTGTGTCACGCCCATCGCCCACAATGCGCACACACTGTCAGCTTGCCCGATCATCTCTGCCATTTGGATAAGGGTTTCTCGATCAATCCCGGTTTTCTCCTCAGCATATTCAAGTGTGTACGGCGCGAGGCTTTTTACATATTCATCCCGTCCGTTCACTCTTTCTCTCAAAAATCGTTCATCGGCCTTGCCGTTTTCTATTAAATATTTGGCGATCGCATTCAGCCAGACGATATCCGATCCGGCACGCGGCTGGACAAATAAATCGGAGCGTTCTGCCATTTCGTGTTTTCTGATATCCGCGACGATCACTTTCTGCCCTCTTAGCTTATGAGCCCGTTTAATGCGAGTGGATAAGACTGGATGCGACTCAGACGTGTTCGAACCGATAATCAAAACAAGGTCCGCTTGCGCGATATCTGTAATTGATCCTGAATCACCGCCATAGCCGACTGTCCGGAACAGGCCGGCAGTCGCAGGAGATTGGCAATAGCGAGAGCAGTTGTCCACATTATTTGTGCCAATGACCCCTCTGGCCAGCTTTTGCATAAGATAGGATTCTTCATTTGTACATTTAGAAGATGTAATAAAAGCGAGAGAATCCGGGCCAAACGCGTCTTTTAATTCAGTGAACTTGCTGGCGATCAGCGATAACGCCTCCTCCCACTCTGCTTCACGGAAATGGTCGCCTTCCCGGATCAGCGGCTTTGTCAGGCGTTCTTCGCTGTTGACGAAATCCCAGCCGAACTTGCCTTTCACACAAGTAGAAATGCCGTTGGCAGGCGCTTCCTCCTGCGGCTCTACTTTCAGAATGTCTCTGCCCTTTGTCCAGACATCAAAGCTGCAGCCAACGCCGCAATACGTGCAGACGGTTTTCGTTTTTTTGATTCGTTCATCACGCATGGCCGATTCCATATCAGAAATGGCGAGAATCGAGCCGTAGCCTGTCTCTACGCCTTTCGTGATCTCAATCATCGGTCGCAGCGTTTCGTTATTGATGCCTGTTAAATATCCTGCTTCCCCTTCCATTCCTTTTTCCATCATCGCGTTGCACGGACAGACCGTTGAACAATGGCCGCATGACACACATGACGACTCATTGATCGGCACGTCGTTATCCCAAATGACGCGCGGGCGTTTCCGCTCCCAGTCAATGGTCAGCGTTTCAGTTACCTGAACGTCCTGGCATGCCTCAACACAGCGTCCGCACAAAATACATTGATCTGGATCATACCGATAAAACGGATGGGATTCATCCTTATGGTATGGCTTGTGATCAAACGGAATGCTTTGGTGATTGATTTTCATTTCCTTCACCGTATTATGTATTTCGCATCCCCCATTGTTGTAATCGCAAACTGTACAATAAAGCTCATGATTATATAAAATCTTGTCCATCCCGATGACCTGCGCTTTTTTCACGTCAGGTGAGAGCGTATCAATGATATCCCCATCCTTTAATTCAGCGGAGCACGACCTCTTCAGCTCACCATTGATGCTGACGATGCACGTATCACATGTCTCAATCGGTCCTAAGCTTGGATGATAGCAAACTTGCGGCACTTCAATCGAGCTGTTATTCAAAAGCTGCAGCACCGTCTGTTCCTCGGACGCTTCCATTTCAACGCCGTTTATTGTGATTTTTTTCTTGCCAGGCATCTCCATTCCCCTTTCTTGCTTTATATACCGAATTACCTATTTCAGTTCCCTTACAACAACTCAATAAAACATACAAAGCGCACTCACATGTTTTATTGCACTAACACCGGGAAACGGAATGGTAGATCAATTAGGAGGGATTAACATGAAAAAGACAATGTCTGCTATAACCGCGGCAGCAGCAGTAACAAGCTGTTTTACCGGCTTTGGGGCTGCGTCCTTTTCAGCACCGGCAAAGGCCGCAGCTCAAACAAATACACTCTATGAAAATACAAACCAATCAGCCGCTGAGCTCGTCAAAAACCTTTACAACACCGCCTACAAAGGAGAAATGCCTCAGCAGGCGCAAGGCCTTACCATTAATAAAAGCACAAAAGGGGATGTCCACGCTGCGTTTGGGGAACCGGAAAGACCAGTCGGGGGAGACAATCGCTTTGATTTATATCACTGGAATATGGGACAGCCGGGCTACGGATTTTCCTATCATAAAGACATGACAATTTCAGAAATCCGCTACTTTGGAACCGGTGTGGAACGGCAGCTGAATTTAGGCGGAGTTACGCCGGAAGTGCTGCAGAAGCAATTAGGGCCAGCAAATCGGGTGTTAACCGTCCCGTTTACCGATGAAATCGATTATGTATATGATACAGGCCGCTATGAACTCCATTTTGTAATAGGCACGGATCAGACAGCCGACCATGTAAACCTAAAAGCAAAATAAACACCCTACGCGGCTATTCAGCCGCTTTTTTAGTGGACAAATAAAAGCTATATTCCTTACAATACAGGGAGATGAAAAAGAGACGGGGTATCAATTCGCAATGAAGCGAAATCGTTGGATATATGCAGTTTTCACCGTACTGATCATTGGGCTGGGGCTTGGATCCAGAGCATTCTCCAGTGTTCTTCCTGATACTCTCAATACTTATCTGGGAGACTCGTTGTGGGCCGCCATGATCTTTACGGGATGCGGATTTCTATTTCGGAAGCTGAAGACAATGATAACGGGCATTATCAGTCTTTCTTTCTGTTTTGTCATTGAATTCAGCCAGCTCTATCATGCCGAATGGATCGACCAGATTAGGGATACTTCTCTTGGCGGGCTTGTACTGGGGTACGGTTTTTTATGGAGCGATATCGAAGCATATACAATCGGAATTGCCGCCTGTGCCGCCATAGAACTGCTGGTTTTGGGAATCAAAAAGCGCCGCTGTATGTGACGCTTTTTTCATGTAGAAAACAGCCCGCATTGAGAAAGAATGGTCTTCGCATCCAAACGTGTGGCCTCGCTTATCGTGATATGATGTTGATTCATAAATGACTGAACGGCATGATAGCCAACTGCATAACCCGCAAAAGCCGATAAACCTGCAGGCTTAAAGCCTTGGTCGTTAGCAATTGGATCACCAAACATATAACGGCTGACTTCCGAAACTCCTTTCACATCCAACACCTCATTAATCACATCAATGGAATATTGCAAATCCTCATGATCAAAACGAGTTACCCAAGGGCCCAATCGTTCCGTACCAAACAGCTCTCTGGCGAATGATTCCGCCAATCCTTCAATCACAAGATAATCCCCGACACTTACAGAGCCATGATGAAAATCTATATACGAAAACCGCACATTATGATGAAACTCATGAGCAATAATGGAAGGAATCCTTGGCAGGTTATAACGGTTCGGATTAATCCATACATGAATAAAGCCCGGTATCCCGCCAAACCCGCAGTAGCCTTTTTGCAGCTGAAGCTTATTTGGATCAGCGATATAAAGGCCGAATTTGATCTCCTTTGCATTCACCCGCAGCTGTTCGCGCTCAGCAAAAAATATGCATTGCCGAAGTGCAGATTCCGCTGTCTCTGAAACATGTGATTCTTTCAGTATTCGCAGTGCTTTCTGTCCGATTTCAGCATCACGGACATCCAAATAGCCAAGCATTTTCGCAGCCATCATCACATCATAGCCGTTTGGCTCCTTCGCTTTCAGCGGAACATGGATGGCGGTCCACATCTTTTCAAACGGCCTCATCATCGTATACCGAAATTCATCCTTTCTTTTTTGTTCTTCCATTGAAAACAGCTTTTCGTATTGCTCAAAGGTCTTTTCCATTACAAGATTCATCCTGATCCCTCCTTGTCAAAAACATACGGTATGCCGCAGCGTAAGGGTCAACAAGTGAAATTAAGCCATTTTTCACTGTAAAATCATACAAACCCGCCGATAGGTAAGGCATAGGAGGTGGAACGATGGATATTCCTGCTTTATCGATTGCGATGCATCAAGCATCCCTTGCCCAGAATGTAAATATTGCTTTAACGAAAAAAATGCTGGACACCGCCCAGCAAAATGCCGATCAAACCTTAAAGATGATTCAGCATCCGACTCTCGGACAAACCATTGATGTAAAAGCATAACCTCACACCAAAGGCGGCCAATAACTCCATCCTCCCGGCCGCCTTTATTGTTCACAAAAAAGCATGCATGTTTTGATTGTTCCTCCATATGATTTATTGTTTGCCATATTAAGGAGGTCATAAATTGAAAAGACTGTTTATGAAGGCTTCATTGGTGTTATTCGCAGTAGTATTTGTTTTTGCCGTCAAAGGTGCACCCGCCAAGGCGGAAACCCATGCCTACGATGGAAAAAGCCCTTATTACAATGATTGTGCGTCCACCGGCTCTACAAAAAAATCCTCAAACTTAGTGAATGCCAGCAATCAAGTCATCGGAGTAGTCGAGCTTAAATTCAGCAGTACATGTAAAACGGCTTGGGCAAAAATCACGATGAATAATACATTGACGTCTGGCTATGAAGCAAATGCGGAGATTACCCGGAACACAGACGGAAAAAGATATAATTGTGATTCTGCAGGCGGCAATGGAAAAGCGGTGGCCGGCCAAAAGTCTTGCTATACACCGATGGTATATGATTTAGATCCAAGGACTTCTTACGCTTTTGGCAAGTATTCAGGACCAAACTTAAATGTTTGGGCCACCACAGGCTCTTATTAAATAGAAAAAAGGCTGTCCGTACGGACAGCCTTTTTTAATTTATTTCGCTTCTCTTTGTTTTTTAACCTCTTCAAGCTGAGAAACTGTCACCAATTGATAGCCTTGATCGGTGAGCTTTTTTATAATTTCATCGGCCGCATCAGCAGAGGTGCGGTAAATATCGTGAATTAAAATGGTTCTTCCATCTCCCGCCTGATTCATGACACGGTCAACAATTGTTTTTTTGTTACGGTCTTTCCAATCTTCCGGGTCAACATCCCATAACGCAACATCCATTTTCATTTGACTCCGCAGTTCATCATTAATGCCGCCGTATGGGGGTCTTACAAGCGTCGGACGATATCCGCTTATTTTTTCAATGATGTCTTGCGTATCATTGATCTGCTTTAACGCTTCTTTCACTGAAAGCCTTGTGAGAAGCGGATGGCTCCATGAATGGTTCCCCACCTCATTTCCTTCTTTCAGCATTCTTATTAGCGTTTCCGGATAATATTGAACTCTGCTCCCCAAAACAAAAAACGTGGCATGACCCTTATATTTCTTCAAGGAGTCTAGAATCTGATTTGTTGTCGCAGGATTCGGGCCGTCGTCGAAAGTAAGCGCAATGACTTTTTGATTTGGATCAACTGTTTCCTCTTTGGGTAAAGAAATCACTTCATGCTTCGGCTTTTGTTCTTTGATTTTATTTTTATTTTTTGCTTTATCAATATATTGTTCTTTCAGAATGTCTTTCAAAAGACTTTTCTTAATGGCAATCGATTGCTCTCCAAGATAGCCTGCTGCAACCTGATATGTGTCAAAGTAAAGTTCGATATAATCCTCCTTGATGGCAAAGCGGCTGAAATTTTCTTTTTTCGGAGCCGTCCCTTCCTTTAACAGTGCATCGTCCGCGGCAATGTCCTTATTCTTTTTCAGCTCGTGATAAGCGATTAACGAAAGCTTATGTAAGTAGTCAGCGTCCTCTTTGAAAATATCATCAATGGAAAGAAACGCTTGTTTACTAAAATCATAGTTAAACGTTTTTTTCACGGTTTGCCCGTGTGCCCCGCCGATGTATTTATATTCATTAAATACAATCGCCACTGTCTGTTTGGCATAATGGACAATTTTATAATCAACATTTAATTCGTTGCGTTTTGTCGTATGCTCTTGGTCAACGTCCTTTGTTTCCTTTTGAAATTGACGAACCTCTTTTTCTGCGAATCTTTTTAATGCCGAATCCATTTTTTCATTTTTGAAAACGGGATAGTTAACCGCGTAATTAAAAGTTTTCCCGTCATTCACAAGCGTTGCGATCTCAACATTCCCATATTGAGAATCAGTTCTTACTTTATTCATGACCGTTTCTTTTTTCAATGAATGATTATGGAAAAAGCCGATAAGGCCCACCACACATACAACTGCTATTAATACATGAAACCATTTGATTCTTTTTGCCAACAACAAAAACTCCTTCTTTCGTAGCCATTTCGATTTACTCTTCATCAGTTGGAACTGTATCTATTTAGAAATGTTTTTGTAACATTGTAGTAACATTTATTTCACATTTGTAATACTATGAGATTTAGAAGTTCATGTCAATCCTTTTTAAGGAATTTCATCATAAAAAAAACCGAATTTCATGAATGTACATACACCCAACTTAAGCATCAGGAATATGGTAAAAGGAATAAAAAAAGCTAGGGAGGTTTTCCTCTTGGATTACCCTTTGAATGAACAGTCATTTGAACAAATTACCCCTTATGATGAAAGACAGCCTTATTATTATCCGCGTCCGAGACCGCCATTTTATCCGCCTTATTATTATCCAAGACCGTATTATCCGTTCTACCCGTTTTATCCGCGCCCACCTTATTACTACCCGCGCCCGCGACCGCCTTACTACCCTTGGTACGGTTACGGCGGCGGTTATGGCGGAGGATATGGCGGAGGTTACGGTTACTAGTCGCCGCATATCAAAATGGGGGCAGTCCAGCTCCCCATTTTTTTGTTTTAAAAATGACAATATCATGAAAAATATAGGAAATAATTGTGATTCCGTCCCCCTCTTGTTACGATAACAAAAGCATGCAGTTTTGGGGGAGGCGTCTATTTTTGAAGAATACAAGAGATTCTGCAGCCATATCTGAAACAAAATACATAAAAGCTTCGAACCGGGTAACCATTTACGATTTTATCAAACTTGCAAAGCCGGGCATTATCATATCAAACTCGATAGCAGCCTTCGGCGGGTTTTGGATCGCGTTTGCAAGCGCAGAAAAAACGTTAACCGGCTTGGCTTTTTTGATGACAATGGTAACAGCAATGTTGGGAACCGCGTTTGTGATGGCTTCCGGCACTGTCTATAACAACTATTTTGATCGGCATATGGACGCAAAAATGGCACGCACTCGCAGCAGGGCCTCGGTCACAGGGAAAATGCCGCCAGCCATGATCTTAACATATGGCTCTGTTTTAGGGATCGCAGGCCTTGCCATGCTTTATTCCCTCAATCCATTAACGGCCTTTCTCGGACTGGCCGCCTTTATTTTTTATGCGATCATCTATACGGTATGGGTGAAACGAACGTCTGTGTGGAGCACATTTGTCGGGAGCTTCCCAGGAGCTGCGCCGCCATTGATGGGGTATTGTGCCGTAACCGGTGACTTCAGTATGACAGCAGTGCTGTTGTACACGATTATGTTTCTGTGGCAGCCGCCGCATTTTTGGGCGATTGGGATAAGACGCAAAGAGGAATATCGCGCTGCTGGCGTTCCGCTCTTGCCAGTAGTCAAAGGCAACCATGTAACTAAAATAAAAATGATGCAATATATTGCCGTCCTGGTGCCGGTCACGCTATTATTTCCTTTCTCTCTCGGCACCGGCCATATAAGCCCATTTTATTTCTTAGCCGCCTTGGTTCTCGGAGGCATATGGATCAAAAAAAGCATCAAAGGATTCAAAACAGACGATGACGTGAAGTGGGCAAAGGATATGTTTGTCTACTCGCTTATTTATTTTTGCTTGCTGTTCTTCATCATTATGATCGATTCATTTATGATGCTTCTGATCAGATGATGCAAAAAGAGCCACACATTAATGTGACTCTTTTTTGTTTGGAAAAACAGCATCTAATAGAAATGTCATGGCAAAAAACACAACCATGCAAATCAACAATCGTATAATCTCACTCAAAATCCAGCTATCAGCTATGCGCATACCATCGGTTTCTCGGAGGGTTGCGCATATTGAAAAAATCATGAGTATGTTTTTTAGGGTTTCTTTGTTCATAAAATACCATCGCTTTCTCGATAGAATGACTTAAAGGCAATGAGATAAGTCATCAAGATATAAAATATGTCGCATCGTTGCATGTTTTGATTGAAAGAAATCATTGTTTTTTTGCCAGCCAATTGTAAAGCTCAGGCAAACAGATGAAAAGCGTTTCTGTGAAAAAGCAGATCTAATCGAATGCTTCTATACTCTCTCCACAAATAAAAAATGCTAAGAAATACATTTGTTCTCTAATCTATAAACCCGCACTCTTTTTCCATCATCAGGTATTATAAGCCAAAAACAAACAAAAAAATAGACTTGCGTTTGAGTTGTATGAAAGTGAAATTGCAAGAATAACCCATACGGTGGTAATATATTGTTTGATTTTCCCATATTCATAGATTTGGAGGTCATACAAAAGTGAAGGGAATATTTTTAGTTGTTCAGCTTGGATTTTCTATTATGATATTTCTGTTTTTAGCTGCTGTTAATTGGTATCATGGAAGCGAGCTTGTTTCAGATCGATTTGATTGGAACTATACTGCTAAACTCTCAAAACTGCTAAATGGAATTGATGCCGTCAGCAGCCCCAAACAAATTTCACAGCTTGATTTTTTCATCTATTCCGCTAAACACTACCCTGTTATGAGTGCGTTAATGATCATCTCCTTCTTATATGTTCTGGCCGCTCTTTTTTTACTTATATACTCAGTCAAATGCAATAAGCAAAAGATTCATTTGGACTGCTGACCCGGTGAAATCCCTTTTTTAAGCCCCTTAACTCTTCAAGATGTTCCTGTGTTTAGTGAGGCAGACCTTAACCTAGGTTTTCGGAACTTCTCGCTCCATTTTACGTATACCTTAATAGGAGGGATCAAACGATGAAAGAATATGAATTCGTAAGAGTTGAGCTGAGCACGATGAGAAGAAGGCCTAAAGAAGACTACCAGCAAATCATCCATGATTATGCGAAAAGAGGCTGGAGATTCGTTCAGATTTTCGCTCCCAGTATAGATGGGTATGGGGCAGCTGCTTATTTTGAAATCATATTTGAAAGGGATGCGGAAAAAGCTTAATCGATATGACTAAGCTTTTTCGTTCCCCTATATCTGCATCTATACAATTTCTGCAAATGCGGCATCACATGATCTGGCTAAATCTTGTGGCGCCAACTTTAGCTGCATACCGATTTTCCCTGCACTGACAATAATAAAATCAAGCGTTTCTGCAGATGCATCAATATAGGTCGGGAACAATTTTTTCATGCCAATTGGCGAGCAGCCGCCGCGAAGATAGCCAGTTACCGCTAATAGCTCCTTCATTGCAATCATTTCTATTTTCTTTTCCCCTGTCACCTTTGCTGCCTTTTTTACATCTAACTCTTCTGCAACGGGTACAACAAAGACATAATAATGATTTGTTCCTGCTGCTGCAACCAACGTTTTATATACATATTTCAAAGGATAACCGATTTTTTCCGCCACAGAGATGCCATCTACCGGCTGGCCGTCTGTTTTATACCCTAATACCTCATAAGAGATGTTCTGCTGTTCTATCAGACGAACCGCATTTGTTTTTGCTATTTTTTTCGCCATTGTTTTCACCCGCTATCAAAATGATGTATGTCTAACTTCTTGCAGTAATATGTAAATTCTATCATCCTAACCTGCATTTTCAAGGTTACTAGCATTGAATCAACGAAAGGACAAATTGATTTCCTTGGACGCCTATAGCCCATTATTAGTCTACATGGAACAAAACAGGAATGAACAAATAACTCCCACATACAATTTGTATGAATGGAAAATAAAGGAGTGGTTGCTTTGTATCATTACTTTTATGGCCCTGCGTTAATTCCTTACTTTTCACATACTCATAACCCTCAAAGAAGTCCAGATTTTTCAGAAAGACAGCGAAGAAGAGAAATCACATTGACTGTAGATGGCTTTGTCCCCCCATCTTCCACCGAAGATCTTGGAGACGGCTTTTATTCTTACGCATGGACGAACCAACAGGTCATCAATCCAGGTGAATACTTAGTTTGTCATCTTGAAGGAAGAGATATCAACGTGATAAATGGTGGGTTCACTCCGCGCGATACTGCTCCATTGTATGCGGTAGCAAGCTTTCCAAGACGAAGAAACCAATGGGTCATTATCATTCATAATCCTGTTCAAACCCAAAGAGCCATATCGCTTTATTTGATTGCGAAAAGGTAGCACAACATGTTATCAGAAACCCTGCATTCAGGAACAGAAAAACGGGTAGGGACACATTAACATCAGCATTTTCCTACCCGTTTTTGGTCTGGGCAAACTCTTACCTGCCACTCTTTCAATTCCCCTCAATTTTTTCATCTTTCTCTACTGCCAAGGTATCAGAGAAAATTGTTATATGTTATCATTATTCCCAGTAAAAAGAAAAGAGGATTAGATATATGGTTCTCCTTGAAACGAATCGATTACGATTACAAACGATTGATATTCCCCTTCTTGACGCCGCGTCTAAACAAGATCATCAGGCTATCAAAGACTTAGGTTATGGAACAAATGGTGAATGGCCAAATTCTGATTTTTTTGAAGCGATACCTTATTTCCGCGAGATTTTAGTCAAAAACAATGGAACAAAAGGATTTGATTCATGGATTATTGTAAAGAAGGACAGTCATGAAATTGTTGGAGGAACTGGATTTTTAGGTGACCCAGACGAAAATGGCATGATTGAAATCGGTTTTGCAACAAATAAAAGTCATCGCCGCAAAGGTTATTGTGTGGAAGCCGCCCAAAAACTAATAAACTGGGCATTAAGCCAAGAAACAGTAAACCGGATCACCGCAAGATGCGAACATGATAATCTAGGCTCACAAAAAACCTTGGAGAAGTTAGGGTTTATATTGGATCATAAATCAGCGGATTATAAACATTGGATATATGTTACAAAGTAGAGTCCTTAATTACAAAAGCAGGCACTGCGCCTGCTTTTGTTTGGATTATTTACCTCTGTGCTTCTTTTTCGCTTTTTGCTTTTTGAGCATATACCTTTGCTCTTTTACATGTTCTCGTTGTTCTTTCATTATTTGTTTTTTCTTTTGCTTTCTTGCTTCAAGCTCTAGCTTTATCGCCTCTTGAGCTTTAGAAGTTACTCCGGCGTTTTTCAACTCTTTTGAAACCTGGCGCTGCAATCTTTTTGGATTGATCTTTTTTTGACGCCTGCCTTGTAAACGCACTCCTTCCTGCTCAGCTTGGGCCATCATATTCAAAAGTTGGTTATGAACAAACTCTAATACTTCAGAATCCCTCGGCTCTTTGCCAAAAAGATGACGAAAGGCTCTTAGCTTTCCATTGTCCACAACTTCAACAACGCCTACCCAAAACTGACCATCGTAGTAAACCGTTAATTTCATAACGATTCCCTCCTCATAAAAGATATTAAAGAATGATGGACATCCCGAGGAGGGGAAGGTTACTGACATTCTCAATCATGCATCCGGACTACCAACCGAATCGTGTTTTTTCATTCTTTACCATATACAGAAAAGAGTGTAACATTTCTTCTCCAACTATTAAACTCTTATTTTATTTAGATCATTGCTGGAGAATAGGCGTCTTCACTCGCAAATTTATTTCTCAAGCCCTGCCATGTTACAGATGGGAGACGATACATTCTGCATATCCTTCGAGTTTAAATTCTCCAAGACCGTAAGGCAGCAACATATGATCTCCTTTTTTGAAAGGATAGACATACTCACCAGAGATCATACGGCCCTCCCCTTCAATCACACTGATAAGAAGGAATGGTTTTTGCTGCTTTAAGCTTGCTGATCCTGATAAGTTCCATTTCCCCACCGAAAAGTAAGCGCATTCAATCAATGTCGTTGTAAGCAAATCCTCAATTTGTTCATGGTGAACTGTATGCCGTTCTGGAATAGACGGAACCTCTATCACTTCGATGCTCTTTTTCAGATGAAGCTCGCGCAGCTTGCCTTCTGCATCTTTTCGGTCATAATCATATAATCTGTAGGTTGTGTCAGAGTTCTGCTGCGTCTCCAAAGCAAGAATTCCTTTTCCAATCGCATGAACAGTACCGCTTGGCACATAGAAAAAATCCCCCGGCTTTACCTTTACACGGCGCAAGAGCTCATCCCATTCTCCACGCTCTATCATGGTAGTTAGTTCTTCCTTTGTTGTTGCATTGTGGCCATAAATAATCTCGGCATCACTTTGGCAATCAATAATGTACCAGCATTCTGTTTTTCCAAGCTCACCGTTTTCATGTATGCTGGCATATTCATCATTCGGATGCACCTGAACAGATAAGTCCTGGTCAGCATCTAATATTTTTGTAAGCAGAGGGAAACGATCCCCTTCAAGCTGTCCGAATAAATGTCTGTGATGTTCCCATAATTCGCTGAGCGTGAACCCCTTATACATTCCGTTTTGAACAACGCTTTGACCATTTTGATGCGCGGCAAAAGCCCAGCACTCTCCTGTTCGTTGTGACGGAATGGTATAGCCAAAATCAGCTAAAGCGGTCCCGCCCCAAATTCTTTCTTTGAAAACAGGCTTGAAAAATAACGGTTCAGTCGTCATGAAAATCCCCCGCTTTATTCGATTTCTTCTAGCAGCTTGTATGCTTCTTCTGTTGTTTGCACGGAGAGCAGCCGCTCCCTATAATTGTCATCCATTAGCTTTCGAGATAGCATCTGCAGTATTTTGAGATGCTGGTTTCCCCCGCTCTCTTTCGGTACAGCAATCATAAAGATTAATTTAACTTCTGATCCATCCAGGCTATTCCAATCAACGCCTGATCGTTTGATCCCAAAGGCAACACTCGGCTCCCTGACCGCCTCAGACTTTCCGTGCGGAATCGCGATATTCATGCCAATCGCCGTTGTTCCCTGTTGTTCACGATTCAAAATGGCTTGTTTAAATCCGCTCTCTGAAAGCAGCGCACCTCTTCGGGACAATTTCTGAATCAATTCATCTATGATGTCATCCCTCGTTTCCCCCGATAAATTTGGTTCAATTAATTCCGGGCTGATAATGTCTGTCAGTTTTTTAAATTCCGACATCTCAGCTTTTTGGCTTTGAATTGGCTGCTTTATTTCATTTGCTGCCGCAGCTTCACTTGGCGCGGAGGTCGGTGCAGTTTCACTGAGCACAGGAGACGCCGTAATATCCTTTTTTAGTACATTGACGAACAGAGCAGTGACAAGAGATCCTGCAATCACAGCAATAAAAAACATCAAGACATGATCAACTGCGCCAAGCACTGCAACGATAGGTCCGCCGTGTGCCACTCTGTCTCCCACATTGCCAATCATGGCTATCACAGAACCTGTCATTGAGCCTGCCATAATACTTGGAATAACGCGCAGAGGGTCCTGCGCCGCAAATGGAATCGCTCCTTCAGTAATGCCGAAGAGACCCATCGTAAATGCCGCTTTCCCCATTTCTCTTTGAGATGCCTCGAATTTTCTTTTTCCTAAAAACGTCGCAACGCCAAGGCCAATCGGGGGAATACAAATGGCGACAGCAATTGGTCCCATAATTTCATAATTTCCTTCTCCAATCATTGCTGATCCAAACAGAAACGCCACCTTATTTACGGGACCGCCCATATCAAATGAGATCATCGCCCCTAAAATCAATGCCAGAAGGATCGAGCTCGACCCTTTCATCCCCGCCAGCCAAACTGTTAAAGAGGCGAAAATTTG
The DNA here is from genome assembly GCF_037963565.1 of Bacillus sp. PS95. Taxonomy (NCBI): domain Bacteria; kingdom Bacillati; phylum Bacillota; class Bacilli; order Caryophanales; family Bacillaceae; genus Bacillus; species Bacillus sp. PS95. The sequence continues at coordinate 1,276,119 of NZ_CP150160.1, read as the reverse complement.
AGCTACAGGCGCGCCGATCAAAAACACAAACGCTAAACCTACAATCAGTGATGCAAACACCGGAATAATAATAATCGGCATAATCGGCTGGATTGCTTTTGGAACTTTTAATTTCTTGATCCAAAGTGCAGCATATCCGGCCAAAAACCCGGCAATAATCCCCCCGAGGAATCCGGCGCCGCTTGCGCTGTCATAAAAACTTCCAGTCGCCGCAATATAACCGCCGATCATCCCTGGCACAAGTCCCGGTTTATCAGCGATGCTATAGGCGATATAGCCGGCTAAAATCGGAATCATAAATGAAAATGAAGCACTGCCGATCTGTTCAATCGTTTTCCAGAAGGAATCATCCGGAATAACTAAGCCTTTAGGTGTTTTCTCCCCTCCAAGCGTTAATGCAACCGCTATCAATAATCCGCCGACAACAATGAAAGGAACCATAAATGAAACACCGTTCATTAAATGACGGTAAATTGGATTTTGTTTCTTCTCCTGATGATTACCGGATTCCAATTTTGTAGCGGAACGATAGACCGGTATATCCCCGTTAAGAGCTTTTTGAATCAATTCTTCCGGTTTGCGGATACCGTCCTGTACCCCCACAGACAGCAGTTTTTTGCCTATAAACCGGTCTTTGTTTACCGAGCGGTCTGCAGCAATAATGATTGCGTCCGCTTCGCGAATTTCCTCTTCGGTTAGCTTATTTTCAACACCAATCCCTCCCTGGGTCTCAACTTTGATGCTAACGCCCAGTCTGTCAGCAGCTTTTTGCAGATTTTCCGCTGCCATATACGTATGGGCGATTCCATTCGGACAAGATGTAATCGCTAACAGTTTCATAGGAAACCTCCTTAAAGTGTGAATAATCAGATCTTGTCTCAACTGTATACCGAAATCAGCTCATTAAAATCGCTTTTTTTACCATAGGTTCCGGTAATAAAGGCATTTTTCCCTATAACAAAAAAAAGCAAGGAATAATCCCTGCTTTTAATAATCCAAATGAGATAAAAATGTCATGACATTGGCTTCTTTCGTCAGCTTCTGGACGAAGGCCGGCTGCTCGCTAAGATATGAAAGCTCGCTAAACAGCTGCTTTGTCATAGTTTGATCCTCGTGTTTGACAGCCAGCATAAAAACGAGCGAAACTTTTTCATTTCCCCATTCAAGCGGCTCCTTTAATGTGGCAATCGCGATTGCTGATTGTTTAATAAATTTAGCGTTTGCATGAGGAATGGCAATGCCTGACCCAATATTTGTAGCCGACATTTTTTCCCTCATCACCGCATGAACCGCATAGTCCTTATCAACATAGCCTTTCTCAAACAAAGCTGTCGCCAGCTGTTCGATTAACTTGTAGCGATGCTCCGCCTCCTGCTGCAAAAAAACCAAAAAAGGAGTCGTATTGTTCAGCATCTGAAACGTTTTTTGTTTTTGGCGGTGTGATTCGCCCAGCTGACGTATAAACGCACTTAATTTCTTCTCTTCGCCAGGCTCTAAAAGCGGAGATACAACAATATGGGGAACCGTAATTTTCTCCAGCGCAATGGTGGATATGACAAGATCAATATCCTCATGCTTTTTGATATAATCCTTTAAATCGGCCTTTGCAATACAAGCCATTACAGCGATTTGGTGATATTTCCGTTCAATTTTTGTCCGCAGCAATTGTGACATCCCAATCCCCATGTGGCAGACGATAACCGCCTTTTTATGTGTCTCGCTGCTGCCCTGCATCCGTTCGATCGCTGCCTGAAAATGCAATGTCAAATATGCTGCCTCTTCCTCAGGAATATGAAGATCAAAAGTTTGATTGATGTCTTCCAAAACATCAATGATGAGGTGGAACAAATAAGGGTACATCTTTTTGATGTCATTGAGCATAGGATTTGCTACAGAAAGATCGTAGCTCAGCCGTTGTAGCACAGTATTGAGATGAATGTTCAAACCATTGATCAAATCCTGATCCTTGTGAAAATCCATCATTTTCAGCTCTGAAACACGATTGATTAAATGCCCTACAACCTTAGGAAGCACAGCATTTTCAAGGTCCTCTTCTGTCTGCAATGGATAACGAACTTTACCGCCCAATATATGTAATGTTAAGTACACGGCTTCTTCTTCAGGGAAGCGGATTGCAAAAACCGGTTCAAGCCGCTGTAAACAAGCAAATGTCCATTGATATTCTTTCTTCTTTTTTACTGCCGCCATTTCTTTTGGGGACAATGAAATCGGCTGCTTCATTTTGATGCGGCGGACCATTAACAATGTATGCAGCAGCAAACTTTCAAACGTTTCGTCTGTGAAATAGAGGGAATGCTTTTTTTGCAATGATTTGATTTCTTTCGTCACAAAGTCTACTTCATAATGTAAAAACTTACTTTTAATAAATTGGCTGGTAAACGCTGTATTGTGAATCAAATCAGATATTCTTGCCAATGCCTTTCTTTTATTTCTTTCGTTCCCTTCAACCTTTAATCCAAGCCGCTGCCTAGAAACCAGTGTGAGATCAAAACGCTTCAGCCACTCTTCTACTGCGTATAAATCCTTTTTAATGGAAGATCGATTGACAAAATGCCGAGCGGCAATGTCTTTTGCGGAAACAGGCTTCGGATTCATTAATAAGTCATAAGCAATGTGTAGCATTCTTTCTTCATCGCTCCGCTGCCTAGAAGAAAAATGTTCAGTATGTAATTGTTGGCTTAGCCAGGTCCTTTCCTGTTCTTCTATATGTAAATAAACGCCCAACCCTGGTTTTCGAATAAGCTGTGCATGAGAATGCTCATTGAGATAATCCTCGATCACTTTCAAATCATTCCGGATTGTTTTTTCAGAACACTGTACCCTATCTGCGAAATCTTGCACAACTAAATAGTCATCAGGTTCAGATAACAACAGATACAAAATCTCTTTTTGTCTTGTATTTATGTATTCCATCTGTTTTTCTATCCTTCCTGTCAGTATCTACTTGAGCAAATTGATAGTATAAGTATACTATATAAGAAACCGTTTACATTATAAAATAAAATCATAGAGACAAAAGTTTCGTTTTTTACCGAAGCTTCCGGAAAAATACGATTTTTATATTCATTGAGTTTGCTATGTAATGTATTTTTTATCGTTATTCAGCAGAAATTCATAAAAATACTCCAATTCTTCAGCTATTTAGAACGAAGATTTTCTAATGTATGAGTACGAAAGTAAGAACATGATGAAGAAAAGTGATTTGGTATCTTCGGGGATAAAGTGCAGGTAACAAAATTCCCACACGCTCAACAAACTAATAACTATCAAATGTGTGCTATTAACATTTTAAGGATGGCCATTCTCTCTCAGCAATTTTCCATCATAAATACAAACTCTGTGCAGGGCACACAATAGTCTTAGCTCAAATCAGTTGATCGTTCACATATTATTAACATTTATTTACAAGGAAAATAATTACTTTTTGCTGAATTGTTATAGTGCAAGACAAAAAACTTTAAAGGAGTGTTTCAAAATGAATTTCAAAAAAACGGTTGTTTCTGCTTTATCGATTTCTGCGTTAGCTCTGTCGGTCAGCGGGGTAGCTTCAGCTCATGAAATAAACTCCACACCTACTGAAGTAAAGAACATTTCTATTTCACCTACACATGTTATCAAGATTCAAGACTATAATTTACCTCTAAAAGTTGGAGAAACCTATTCTGTTAAAAATAATTCAGCTACTCGTTATTGGACTGATAACCAAAAAGTTGCTGAAGTCGATCAAAATGGTTTAGTGACGGCTAAATCAAAAGGGAAAGCCACGATTACTTTGTTTAAAGGTACTGCAGTATTCGGAAAAGTATATGTAACGGTTTATTAATCTTTATCCGCCAGATTTTCTGGATGCAAAACATGCATGAATAAAATAAGGTCCCCCTCTAAAAAGAGAAGGGGCCTTATTTTATTTCAATTGCGCTTCAAGTTTAGATTTAGTTTTGGGAATACATCATACATTGGTGTATATTGTGTTTCAGTAGCTTAGCCCCGAATAAATCCACCTTCTGAATGAATAATTTGTCCAGTTATCCATTCAGCCTCATCACTTGCAAGAAAAGCAATCATTCGTGCTGCATCATCTGGTGTGCCAATACGCCCCATTGGAAATTTAGGTGAAAGAAAATTTCTTATTTCATCTGTCATCCATGTAGAATCTGTTGGACCTGGGTTTACAGCGTTAACAGTGATGCCCAATGGTGCAAGTTCTTGTGATAACGACCTAGTAAAGGCAGAAATAGCTCCTTTAGTAGCTGCATACGCTAACTCCCCAGGCAAAGGACCTAAATCCTGCCCTGATGTCATATTGATGATTCTTCCTGATATTAAATTAGACTTTTTAAACCGACGGGCGAATTCAACACAAAGAAGAAAATTTGATCTCATATTAACCGCATAATGATCATCAAGTGATTTCGCATCTAACGATACATAATTATCACTTGCGGAATGAGCTGCATTATTAATAAGAATGGAAGGATATCCTAATTTATCTGAAATTTTTTCATGTATTGTGAATGCAGCATGTGCATCTGATAAATCAATTTTCATTGCCTCACAGCGGACACCCATACGTAAAATTTCTTGTTGAAATTCTTCTATCCAGGCCGCATCAGAGTTCCAGTGAGTAAAGAAGATATGTATACCCTGTGAGGCTAACTTACGACAAATAGCCGTACCAATATCCCCTTGACTGCTTGCTCCTGTAATTAGTGCAATTTTTTCTTGAGAATGACTCATTATTTTAACCTCCAATTTATACGGAGTATCTCCATTATGATGGTAACAAGTTATCCAAAGAATATAATCCTTTAAATCAAACAGAGCTGACTTTGAATACATTTCAAAATCAGCTCAAAAAACATTTTCGTCTCAAAAAATATTAAATAGAAAAAAATAAGAGTTGGACAACAATTTACTACTTAATCACAAGTGGCTGATTCTATGTCATTGAATGTCTTTTTTTAAAGAGCCTTTCAATCATTCACATTGCTTTTCATTAACCATTCTACTTCCGTTAATTCTTGTTTTTGAACGTCTATTGTGTGTTTTTTCGTGAAATGGGTTTTCACAGCTTCTTCGTTTTCCCAAATCTCCCAAAGCATTATTTTACGTTCTGATGGCTCAAGCGGATAAGCATGGAATGTAATACAACCCTCTTCTTTGTTCGTTTCTTCCTCAAGTTTTTTGAATTCCTTCATTATCTCATTAAGGTCTTTATCACTGATGATTTTTAAACATGCCGTTATGTAATGCATCGAAATTTCCCCTCCCATCATTTTATGGCTTTTCATTATAACATTTTCTTGAAAAATAAATATAACTGCGATATTGATTGCTCGAGTTAATCAATCGCTGTATGTAAAGGATTTAAAAATTGAAATCAAATAAAAAACCTTCATTTTATAGGAAGGTTTAAAAGTTATTTTATCAAGTTTGTGAAATATGTTTGGTATTGTTTCACTGTAAAGTCTGTAGCGAAACCACGTACTAAAACAAATGACAAGCCCCGCCCGGATAAGCTTAATCTCTATTTAAAAGTTATACAGTCATTCTCACCTTTGAATTTGTGTTTGAGTTTCAACCATTTTTTGATGATAGAGGTTTCAAATTCTTTTGAGTTTGCATAAGCAGGTGCAGTCCCAAAGGCAATGTCTTCAACATAAAAATCGTTACTTTTTTCTAAGTATTCTATGGTTTGATTAACTCCATGTTGATCCACCGCACGAATCATCTTAATAACATTCATTGATATTAATACCAACTTCTGACGATGGTAAATGCGGATTCACAGGACACCACTAATATATCTTTCTAACGTTTAACCGAAAAAACCGCAATTTGCTTGCGGTCTATATTATTACGTTTATGTTTTTTGCACATTCCCATCTGTTTCTGGCTTCAATAGTTTAGTTAGAGTTATCCCAGATACCCTAGTCAGAATATAGCCACTCAAGACAGTGTAGGGCGCAATTTCATTTATGAGAGATTTAGAGAAGATGAAATATAAGACAAAAAAGATAACTGCCGCTCCGCTTAAAACGTAAAATGCTTTTTTGTTTTTAACAGTTAATCGTTTCGATTGTGTGATCTTGTTAAAAAGCAATGGGCTTCCAGTGTAAATGCCGAAGAAAAATGTAACAATAATAGACCACAACAAACCAACAATCGAAAAATAATCCTGATGAAAAAAACCATCAAAAGACCATCTACTAAAAAAAATAAAGCCAAGTAAATAAACAAATGACAATATAACCTTGACCAATTACATCCCTCCCCTTCATTCAATATACACCCGCCAAAAGATTGTTTAAATGGGCAAGTACTATCATTTACCTTTTAATGGTAAAATCACCTCTGGAAAAATCATTGACAAAACGGCTAAGTATGCAATTGCCAATTCTGATTACACGTTTGTAAAGTATGGTGGCAACCGCCACGGTCATATGGAATTACATTCACACCAAAGGGAAACTGTTACACACATCTCGTTTCTATTAAGTAAAAGAGCCCTCCTGATAGTTAAATAGAGTAAGAGTCATAACAGTTATTTGCTTTTGTTCTTCAAAATATTGAGGCCTCGTTACCTCTGCGTATTCGTTTAATCGGTTTCCCTTTCCGAACATCATCCATAAAAAAACGCCTCCTATTCCGGTTTAATAGAATAATAACGTTCAAACATGGTAACGGTCACCGCTACAATGCATTCCTAATACGCCTAAAGTCAACGCAATAAAAAACGGCTATAAACATTGATATAACGCCTCTAACCGCCGTGTATGATTCCGACTGGGCTCGAACCAGCGACCTCTACCCTGTCAAGGACGAGACACGTATTCTGACTAATCTTTAACAATCCTAAAAAATCACCTAAACCCTTGTCACATAAGGGGTCATAGGATTTAGTTTCCTGATTGATATTTGTTGTTACTAAGTGGTTTTTAAAGTTTTTGTGACTCCGATGTGACTCCATGGTGACCCAATTTGTACACTAGAACACATTATTTTTGCATCCTTTAATTTCTTTATAAAAAAGCCAAACACAAAAAATTTATAGCATTTCTAGTGGTATAATTTTATTTAACAAAACTGAAAGGACAAAATAATATGGATAATCTAATTTCTATTCTCATATTCTCTTTACCTGGATTACTAGCGTATTTCTGGATACAAATGTTTGGCCTTAATCCATCTGTTAAACATAGTTCAGGGGAACTTGTTGGACTCTCTGCATTATTATGGATACCAGTATCATTGATAAATGTAGGAGTTATGAATGTATTAGCTGATAAGGGGCATTTTTGGATACATATGAATAGTGTTAGTGATATTAAAATTAACTCTGGGGACTTACTTTTCCTCACCTTTTATACAGTAATAACACTTTTCTCAAGTTTTTGTGTCTCTCTTCTTTGGTCAGTTTTTTTATACCCAACCTTCTTGATCATTATTAATAAAATAAGGTCATTTAGAAAAATTGTCTCTTTGGATGTTCATGCTTCAATCTGGGATACATACTTTCTTAATTATGAAGAAAGTAGAGATAAAGCTGATGAAAATACTTATGAAGGTGGTAATAATGAAGAAAATAATAAGAGTAAAAGTGAACCTCCTCTTATCGTAGAAATTTATTATTTAAGTGATCCAGACAAGAGAATGTATGGAGCCGTTTCAAACATGTCCCGCCCTTTTGAGGCGGAACGAGCTTTAATCCTCCAAGAGCCTGATGAGTGGAAAATAGCATATAATACTTATAGATATCCTGTTAAAAGAACTTACTTTGATACCAAATCAGGATTGGTAGTTAATGAATTAGAATTCAAACATATCACTTAATAATTTGTTAACTTCTTGGTCTTGGCGCAGACACAGTAGGTCTGTTACCTGACCTTGTCTCATTACCTTTTTGAACCTTCGGGGCTTGGACAACTGGTCTTTTGCCTGATTCATTCATGGGAATAAGTTGTTTTGTTGCCATAATAATCACCTCTTTTTGCACTTACTAACAGGATTTAAACATTATTCGACAACAAACAGCAATTCCCTTTTCCGACTAAAATTTTTTTGTATTGATCTAATAATTGTTCTGTGATCTTTATCCGAAAGTTTCAGTCTTTCTTTTATGTCATTTTGAAAATTAAACCAAAAAAGGATAGACAATTTGTCCATCCCTCATAGCTAATATTCTATGCACATGCAGCAACCATTGCTAAATCACAAACAACTCCACAAGTTACACCAGCTCCAACATTAATCAAACCAACAACCCCACAATAGTTGATACAAGCCAATAAACCTAGCGCTCCACAGGCAAAGTTCTTTCCCCAAACACTAAAGCCATTTGTGTGGAAGTCACCCTCCTGAAGACCATCTAAATTCTTTCCATAAATTTTAAAAGAGTTATCATTATCTTGGATCAATACATCAAGTTCATCAGAATCGCCGCTAAAATCTTTAGGTATTCCTAATAAGCTAAAGTTAAAAAACTCTTTAGTCTCTTTGCTATAACCCAAAGTATAAATTATGGAGTCGCCTTCTCCATTTTTATAAGCCCCATAAACAAATTCTAAATCAGATTTTGTACCTTCTTTGTCAATTTGAGCACCTTTGAATAAAAGACTCTTATCCTTTAAATCTACCTTTTTGTATCCGGCATTTTTGTATTCTTCAATGTACTTTTTAAACGTTTCTTTCTTATCTAGAGCTATTTGCTCTACATTTTTTACCTCTTGCTCACTAAGTACTTCAGTTTCGACATTGTAAACATCTTTAATTTCCTCGATGATTTGTTCTCTGTCTCTCTCTTTCGAACAAGTTGTACATTCTGTTTTGGCATTACTTCCATTTCCAATCGCTAAAGCATTTATTGGCATGATAGATACTATAGCAATTAAAAACATCAGCACAAACCTTTTCATACACTTTCCTTCCTTTCCATTAATATATTTAAAATACGCAAAAACGTATTTTAATCCTTACTATCATCTATCCAAACATCTCCAATCTTTGAATAGAAGTATTTTAAAGTAAAACCTAAAGCAATTCCAAAGATCACAAATCCAATTGAGAAAATAAGAAATTCAACGGTAAATACAGGCTTTCCTTTTAAATAACCTATTAACAGTTGTCCAAGAACAAACACCACTGACATTCCTGTCGTAATTAGAGGTAAACTTCTAACCCATGTTGTAAAATTCTTTTTCATTTGTTCGATAGTTAATTTTCTTTTTGCCATTTTCATCACCTCTTTAATTAGGTTAACACAAACTCTTTTTCCAAAAAATGAATATTACGAATTAAATTCTATACAACTTCGTTACTTATTTTCTATTTTAAGATTGAGACATTCTACATATTAATAGGTCTTACTTCTGCGCCACTCTCACAATTGATAATAGCTTAAGTAATGTTTTATCTTTTAGTACTGTTTGACAGGTTTACAGTAGTATGTTATCCCTTGCCAGGTTCACTATGAACCTCACAAATTTCTCCATTAATTGTCTTGACTTTTCTTTTGATTTTTTGCTTGATTGGTTGAGACTGTGGACAACGGCTGGGCAAGTTGTCTGCCTGAATTTGCTTGTAAAAAAATAAACAAACTCAGGCAGGCGACTGAAACTTGATTGTATATCCACTTGTGGTATCCGTGTGTTCACCCTATTTGCCGTTGGTTATTCCCCAAACAAGCCTACTGTGTCAAGTGTCCCTAACAGGTTCAACCAACCCAAAATTGGGTTCGTATACTTATGGCTTGTCCTGCATCGTCAGAAACGATACACCCATCCTTCGTCAGCACTTAATGGCAGCTTTCGCCTTTCAGATGCATGTGTAAATAGGGAAACACAGAAGGCATCCTATCCTCATTTATTGCGTCGGCTGAGTCACTACCCTGTCAAGTTTTACGTGTGTTAGCGCATTCCACGGCAGTCTGATCCTTAAAAAAGGCATCACTAAAGACAACACCTTAATTCAGGAGCATAGACTGACTTTATTTAATTGTAAGGAGTCGCATTGCACGCCCCCCTTGATTAAATTGTTGAGTTTAAATACAATGGAAAGGTATCAACCCTTTTACGATTAGGAGAGTGTGCCCGCACTCCCTAATCACCCAAACCAAGCTACAAACTGGATACATATAGCCGGTACAGCTACAAATAATACTCCAAAAGCCACTTTACAGAACCAATCGTTATGTATCTCAGTTTTATTCATCAGCGTCAGCTTCCTCTACGTCATACTCACCAATCCTACATAAATTATCGCTAACTCTAGGGATAACTATTTGTCCTCCGCCCATTTCAAACAACACATGTATATGATTAATTGCCATTTGCAACATTGACTCTAAATTGTCTCTTGCATCCTCTTTACTTTCACCATCTATATTGAAGGAAACAGGAATAGTGATTTCAGTATGTATGTTGAAGCGCTTTGTAGGCGCTCCATTATTACTTGTTTCAATGAAATTAACTTCTTCTGATTTGTTATTCAGGATGAAATGGTGAAAGTGATTAGCTATATCCTCAAAGCGTTCCTCGTTAGTGATTGTCCCTAAGCTCGTTACGTTAGTTCCTACAGTGTGTCGGTTAATTTGCATTGTCAGTATCCCCTTTAGTATGTTTTGTTTTTGTCTAACAACTGAAAGCCTTCTAATGTAATTAGCTCTCGATTATCAATAAGTGCATCCCATAAGGTTGTGTGAAGCAGTTTATCAACTACTGCATTAGTCAGAGTGACAAGACTTTTGTATTGAATATCTTCGGCCAAGAAATCTGAATGAAGCCTATCGTACAGCCCATCCCCTCTTTTTAAGACTTGATATAGATGAACTTGACCATCTTCACCAGCTATTGCGAACTGCTTATAAAAGAGTATTGCGGGTAAATTACCTAAGTCTTTTCTGTGGATGATTATGTGTTTCAATATTATCACCTCTTGTTAATCTCTATTTGTTTAACTCCTTGTGTTAATAATATATCATCATTTGTTTAACGTCAATCGTTAAATCGTCATTATTTTTTGCGTTGGTTTGTGGTATTATTATTTGGAGGTGAATACTTTTGATCAAATTTAAATTAGATAAACTATTAGAAAAACACGATAAATCAATGTATTGGCTTTCTAGAAAAACAGAAATAAGACCAAATACTATTAGTAAATGGGTTAATAATGAGCAACTGAGCGAAGAAGAAAAAGTAAAATCTATAAATGTTGAAGCGTTAGACAGAATTTGCAAAGTGTTAAATTGCAAACTGGAAGATGTTATTGAATTTGTCGAGGATGATCCTAAAGACTCTTAAGCAAAAGTATTGCTTTTATTTTTTAATTCGTTAAACAAAACCATTGAAATATTCGATTGTCGGAATTTCCGACAATCAAAAGTATTGCAATAGCTTTACACTGTACGGAGAGGTGAACGGGATGGAGAACAATATGCTTCAAGCAATATTGGATGAAATAAAGAAAATTGATAACAAAATTGATGGTGTGTCATCTGAATTAAAGTCATTTAAAAAAGAGATGAATGAATTTAGAGAAGAAACAAAGAAGGAATTCAATCAGATTAACGTTAAATTAGACAGACTTGAGGAAAACCAACCTCAAGATATTACAGCTCATCTTAAACAGCTGTAGAATGTAGATAAGAAGACTGGTGTGAAAAGGACGATTACAATGAAATTTCTAGGTTTAGGACTAATTCTAGCAATAATTGAAGGAGTTATTGGATACTTTTTCAGAGGAAGTGTATCTTATGAAACAGTATTTGGTACAGTATCAATCATTTTAATAGGTATATCCGTTCTAATTTCAGGTTTAGCAGTAAGTGGAGACCGTCAGCGAGCAAATCATCATTCTGAAACAAAAGAACACAGACAGTTTAGAATCAAAAATACTTTAAACCTCATGATCACAGCAATACCCTCTATTGTTGTTCTTATTTTCTTACTCAGCACAAAATAAAAAATCTTAATAAACGAGTGTTTGAACTTGATGAAAGATTGAACAACTGAGTAAAATTGTGAGAAGTATGTTCGAATAATCTACTCTGACCGAGCTCCCACATTTTTCATTTGGTATGTGCTATGCTTTTTACATACCAAATAAAGGGGGCTTTCAATTGACAACTTCTCATGAAATTTCTGTTTCTGTAGGGAATGAATTTAGGCGTTCCAAACACTTTAAATCACGTAGGGAAGCGTGTAAATTCCTTGAAAGTATTAGATTAAAGTTTGAAGATAAAGAGGTATTTCCATGGGATGAGGAATTCCCACGATTCAATGTGTATCTAAAGTATTGTCATAGTCACCTGGGGAAAGTAAGAAAAGGGATAATGGCACCACTTGGTACGCCTCATAGCCATTTCCCTGCAGAATTAGAAAGTGAAATATTGACGTTTATGGAAGAAGAATACCTAAAACGATAAATGAAAAACCCCTTCACATTTTTGTGAGGGGGTTATTTCGTTCTTATTAATCTTCCCAGTCTTCATCTTCTTCCCAGTTCTCTTTTGCTTCTTCAAGCTCTTCCATAAAAAACTGCAAAAAATTATCTGCAACTGTGTCTCCATAACCAGCTTCGTTTGCCCAAACAATTACTGGACATTCGCCGTTTTCCATCTTATTTGTATCAAGACAATAAGAAAATTCATCTACATACTCTATTACGATAATACCGTCACTTAAATCATAATGAGTTCTATATTCCTCAGTAACTGTAACAACTCTTGCAGAAACTTTGCCATGACCAAGTATATTTACCCCGTAAATTCCACCTGAACCATACTTATTTAAAAACCACTTATAACTCTCGGGAAGTTTTACATTTAAACTGTTTTGTATCTCTTTTATTTTATCTTCACTTATTCCGCCTGTGAAATCATCATCTTCAGCGTTTTCTTTAATAAATTCTTCAATTTCATGATAAGTCATTGTTACATCTCTCCTTTCTCAAATTGGCTCGCTCTCCATTTCCAATATCTTCGTTGGAAGCTTTTATACTGATTTCGCAGCTCTTTGTCATTTCTAAAACTCTCTCCACCTTTTTTCAATCCATGAAGAACTTTTTTATTATTTTGATGCACTGAAGCCGGAATTTCCACCATCGTTCCTGGCTCTTCTTGAATTAAGTGATGCAAGTTGATCTTTGTGCCGTCATTAGCAAAAGGAGCGTCACCTTTTTTCATGAGTTGTAAATTTGTTTTTCCACTTTCAGTATCAACTTTGTTTATATCAATATCTTTCAATGTGTATACTCTACGACTCACATCTTTGGTTTTACCTGAAGCTTTTACCTTCCCTTTAACCTCAAAGGCACCATACTTTTCTTTATTTAACCAAGGGAGATTTATTTCCTTACCTGTAAATGGCTTTCTTGTTTCATCTAATTTCTTAGCAAGCTGAAGCAACCTGTCTTTTGCGCTCACATCATTGATGACATTATAAGGCATGCCGCCTGCTACAACAACATCATCTCGCATGACAAACGGTTTAATTGCTGTTAGTGGATCAGGAGTTTCATCCAGTTTTTTTGACACTTTTTTGACTGTCGCTTTTCCGGCAGTTTTTACTCCTATTTTAGCAACTGAACCAGCACCTTTTAAAGCAAAGATGTTTACTGCTGCACATGTAATCCAATGAGCTGTTGATTCTGCGTCCCCGTTCTTTACGTCTCTAATATAGGAGGTTATTATTGCATCTTTAATTGAATTAAATGTGGAATCATAGTGATAAACTGCGACTGCAGAATTAATAAGCATGTCGACAGGATGATTGTGTGCCATATAGTCTAATGTTTCAGCTGTCATATCATAAAGAGCTGTAACAGTACCTTTGGCTCCAGCCATTAGCTCACGTGTGTTTTCAATCTGTGTGAAATATCTTTGTTGATCTGCTGTTAGATTGTCATAACCAATGGTTTTGGCCATTGAATAGAATTCATCTGCATCAGCAAAGTCGTAATTTTTCAGTCTTTCCTTCAGCTTCTCGATTTCCCGTTCTTTTTCTTCCTTCTTCTTAATCGTCAAATAAGCTTCAGTACGTTTTTCAATATCGCCTTTTTTCTTATGTATGTCACTTTCTCTATACGCTTTGGCATTGTAGTGAATTGGTGTAGCGTTCTTTCCTTTGCCTGTTGACTCCTGCAGCTTTTTAAAATCTTGCTGAATGAATTGTTCGTTAGGCTCTGTTAGTGCATATTCAGTTGTTAAATCATCATCGACTTCTCCAATTTTATTAATTGTTTTTTCGCGTTTCTTATCTGCACTTGCAAGTTCATCTTTAAAGTTTTCTGTTGAAAACAAATCAAGTGGTAGGATATCGTCAATATCGTTCAGAATGTCCTTCATTGCCTTCTTCTGTTCGGACATAATAGCCTTTGATTTTTTATAAGCATTAGCTAGTTCATGCTCTAAGAAAGACTCCTCGACGTATGCATCTGACAAGCTGGCTTCCTCTATAACTCCAGAGATACTTGTAAGGAAAGCAATTTTCATGTCAATCAGATCGATCCATTGGTCTGTAACGCCGACATGATCATGATAAAATGCTTTAATGTTGTCTGCGCCCTTAAAGATAGGGCTACTGCTGAGAGAATTGCTAATTCAGTTTTAAACGATCCAAAAAATATAAAGAAAATCGAAAATTGGATTGATGATCCTAAAAAACCTAAATTAATGTTAAGATACAAGGGCGATGGAGAAATAATCGGTAGAAGTGTATCAAGAAATTCAGAACTAGTAGAAAACGTTACAAACGCAAAAATTATACTCAAAAAAGATAACAACGGTAATTCTTACAGGATATCCAACCAAATAGAAAGAGAGGAAGTATCATGGATGAAGGTTATGATTTCTTAGACGAATTAGAAAATTTTTTAGGTGCAACATTTCATCAAGATATCCGATCCCCTGAACACGCATTAGACGAATTTATTGAGGAAATTAGTAAAGAAGGTTTGCTATTTACAGTAAAGTATTGCGAAGAGTTTCTAAATAGCGATCTAACTAAAGAAGAAAAGGAAGACATTATAAAGTGTAATGCCGAAATATATTTCCCGACAATTGGATTACCACCTATAGACTGGTTGAAAAGTGTAATAGAACAACTAAAAGAAGCTATTTAAAAGTGACACTGAAAGGCCCCCATTTTAAGAGGGCTTTTTATATTACTTCAATTTCGCTTTTGTAGCTGGTTCATAATAGCCATCGATACCTGAAGAAAATACAATTAGTTATCTAGAAAATTGTAATAAAGAAGATTTATATTGGATCAGTGAGGTATTTGAAGATTTAGCTGATAGTTTACAAAGTAAAGAACTTATTAATTGTTTAAGAAAATTAGATGAAAAAATACCCTGACTTAGAAATGACAAACGATATTGATATAGCAGAAAGTTATATAGAATAAGATTCCACCATTTCTCAGATTTGAAGTTAACATTTCTTGGCGGTGATAAGTAATGATTGAAATCGAAATTTATGAACCTGTATTTCAATTTCTAGGAGGTATATTTCATCAAGATATAGAAACTCCAGAGTCAGCACTGGACGAATACTTAGAAGAGATTCCAAAAGAAGAGCAAGAAACTGATATAGTTGCATTGAAAGATTTTATTAACAGCGATTATTCGGATGAAGAAAAGAATGGTTTTATCGATGAAGCTGCTGACGGAGTGGACGTTCTTAGTTACGGCGTATCTCCAATCATATGGCTCGAACAAGTTATTCAAAAAATCGAAAAGAATATTGAAACTGTATAATCCATTAAACCTAGCATAGAAACAGAGCTGATTTTGAATTCACTTCAAAATCAGCTTAAAAAACTTCCGTCCCCAACTCGATGAATGATGACAAAATCAATAAATAAGCAAAGTAAAAAACCCTTGCTGCGCAAGGGTTTAAGCTATGATTCCGACTGGGCTCGAACCAGCGACCTCTACCCTGTCAAGGTAGTGATTACCTTATGAACTGTTATTTTTATTCCTGACAAATACTTATCCATCAAGGGTTTTCATAATGGATGTCTGATCCCTTCTGAATAAAAATATTAATTGTTGGCAGGTTTGGGCAACAACTCGCCAACAATTTCCCATTTAAAACCAATGGGTAAATTCACAGACTTACCAACATTTTCTCCATTGATAAAGGAACATTTGTTCGCATATAATTTATTCAAGGAGATGATCGGAATGAGTCAAGAAATTTACGACAAGAGATGGGAACAAAAATTCATATTGCCTGAGCAAAGGGTTGCCCTTTTAAACAGAAAGAGAGAAGTCCAGAAGATTGAAAAACCCATTCTTGATGAATACCAGCTGGAGGAGATGGCACGCACTATTTGCGAAGCGATGGAATTCAACTCGGTTCTGGTCATCAGTATATACAGAGAGGGCTTTATCGAGGAAGTAACAGGGCACGTGCATTACATAAACGAAGTGAAACAGAAGCTACATGTGAAGGATTTAAAAGGGGATACATGGTTTATTGCACTTGATTCTCTTTTATCCGTTGGAAATGATGAAGTTGGGAGATGATCAAATGACTGATTTTGAACGGAAAGTATATCTGATCATAGTGAACTTGCAATTATATGGAAAGAACCCAACCTTGAATGATTTGAAAAGGAAAACAGGAAAGAGTGAAGAGGATATTCGTGTTGCAGTGAAAAGCCTTTTGATGAAAGGTGAATTGAAGTGGGATAAATTGCAGAAAAAGTGGATAATATAAAAAGCTCACCTTAATAATGGTGAGCTTTAATCAATTAAAAGCGTTTCTGCATGATCATAAGAAATTACCTGAAATTCGCCTGTTTCTTTCCAGGCATCTTCCTTATGTGAGAAATCACTTATTTCTCCAGAGCCATAATCTATGAAGAATTTGTCTACCTTCTTCAAAATATCGTATTCATGTTTATCAAAGATACTTTCATTGAAAGACCCCACTGATTTAATTTGGTTAGCAACATAATTACCGTTAATCTCATATGTTACTTCAATCAGTTTATTTTTTTCTAGCGTTGATAAAAGTAATTCATAATCTTTAGGTACTGGTCCATATTTAAAACGAACATAAGGCATTCCAGTTATAGATAAAGTATTATGTTTAAAATTTAGATAATCCGAATAAAATAACAACTTCATTAATTTAGTTTTCTGCACCCCTTGTTGAGCAAAGTACAAAATCATATTTATTAGTTTCTCTATATTAAAAGGACTATAACCTGATTCAATAGTTTTTTCATGTATTTTATAATTTATTTGAATAGTTTCCAATAGGCTTTGCTCTACTTCGCGTTGATCTACACAGCTGAGTTTACTTTTAATCTTCTCCTGCTCTTTATCATTAAATTTATACATCCTTTGCTTAAAAAATTCATCTAATTTCTCTGGGTTTTTCTTTAGTTGCAAATATATATTCATATGTGATGAATCAGGAATATACTTACCTGATTCATATCGTACTATTGTAGACTTGCTCCACCCTAAAATCCGTGAAAATAAGTCCATAGATAAACCGTATTGTTTTCTAATATTTTTTATTTCATCAAGAGGCAACCCAACTCGCTCAGTATAAAGCTTAACCAATGTATTCATTGTTTCATTATCTAAAGTTTCATCGTATAAGTCTTGATTACACGTTTTACATTGCAAAACTCTCTCCGTAAGATCGAATGTCTCACCTTTGAAAGTATATGTAGTGGGACGTTCTACAATTATGGTTTCAACATCTTTATCACAGACTTCACAATACTGAATTTTTGTTTTCACCATAGTGTCCTCCATTGTTAATTCTCCCCCGTTTTTCATCATTTACCCAATTGGTGCTCTTACCAATCCTTATGAAAGGATAAACAGACACATCCACGACGTTTATCGATTTTCATTTTGATGTATACCTGATCACCGTTTACATCTTTTTTGAAGACCCAGATTACTTTACCTTCATGCTTACGGTCAACATCAACGATTGGTCCCGCTACACAATGATTTGGTGTCAAAGTTAAGGTTTCATTCCACACCTGACTAATTTCTGTCAGACCAATATCCATTAGTGCTTCAATCCACTTAACCTTTTTTCCTGATGGATGATCATAAGTCCGTTTTATGAAATCTTTTTTGCCGCTGGAGATTAGTCGTTTAGCTTCTTTCAAAAAGGATTTAGAATCATTATTATGCAGAAGCTTTCTCCCCCAGTGACATTGTTATCTTATTTATATTATATAGTAATATATAAAGGGTATATACCGAGTATATACAATACCGGTATCAATTGATACCATTTTGACGCGAAAAGTTTCCTGACAGGAAATTTTTTTGTCGACATCTTTCGACAAATGGAAGAGATTACAATGGAGAACTACATAAATTATAAACTTTATAAGAAAAAATGGAAATAACTTAGTGAAAATTCTCTATAATCTCTTTTATTTATAGGTAGCAAAAGTATTACATAATTATAAAAACCCATTACTTTATACAAAGTAGGGGGTCATTCATCATACGGCCGGCACTTCTTCTAGGCGTTTACCCGAGTCTCCTTCAGTTGTTCTTCACAAGTACCCATGTTTTGATCGAAGTACATGTAAGTATGTTCTTGTCATCCTATTACAAAAATCAAATCGAGATATTGGATATTCTTATCCAGAAAATAAAATACTATCTTTGATGATGTTTCTAATGAGGTGAATGTATGGAATGCCCTAAATCAGCAACAATTTATCAAAAGGTAATTAATTTTACAGCAGCAAATTTCAATTCAGAAGAAGCTGTAATTGTAATTATTAAAGCTATTGCAGAAGATATGGCAGAGAAGAGAAAAGTGGAACAATTAGTAAATGAAATTACAGACCGAATCAACAAAATTATTGACCGCGCATTTTTCGAGCAAAATGCTGCGGATTTAGAAGCACTTCAGGATTTAGTTTTCGACTATGCTGAATCTAATGAAACAGACACTGGGTTGTTAAATCATCTCCATATCTTATCTAGAACCTTGTTTCAAAGGTTCAGGAAAGTGAATTCCATTGAAGGAATTCTTAGTACTATCCTTGCAGGTATTTTATACATGCTTGTCTTAAAGGCGAAAGATAAGGCAGGAATTAACGAAGATGCGAATTTAATCATTCGCGGTAAAGAATTAGGTGTGTTGATTAGGGAAAAAACAGATATTCTGTATAATTCAATAGCGCCTGAAAAAACTCTTGGAACTTGTGTGTCAAGAAATTTCCAAGTTGAACATGAGCCAATAGGTAATGATTTCGTTTTTAAAATAGAAACTTCATTATTTGATTTATTTTTTCCTGGTCGTTACAGGGACTATAGTACAAAAAGAGATTTGCCAAGAGATAATTCAAGTGAAATTAACCCAATGGTGCCAGTAGAGAAAATTTATGAGTTTATGGGAGATCCCGGTCTAGAAAAATGCAATTTAGACCGTGCTTTCATCTCAGAATGTCGTAAACAAGAAGCCGAAGGGCTCAGGGAAAGTTTAATTAGTCTCGCTAAAACTTTTGAACAAATTAATTAGTCTAATGATTTGTCACTGGGTCAATCTTAGAGGATCTGATGAGCCTCACCCACATGCAAAAAAGCAGTCACATAGGTAACCTCACTTTTATTGTGCTCCTCCCAAATAATGGAGGAGCATATTTTTAAAATTAAGACTCCAATTTCGATTTCGTTTTCGGTCCATAGATACCATCAGGATTTAAACCATTCATCAGCTGGAATCGTCGTACTGCGTCCGCTGTTTTTGGTCCATAATAACTATCGATCCCAAAGTTTTTGGCTTTCTTATCCGGGTAGAAATGCAACGCCGACAGGGCTGTTTGAATCTGTTCAACAGCAGCACTGTGCATTAATGGGCTTTTCACCTTGAAAATGCCAGAAGGCAGATTAAAGGATGATTTCTTTTTGCTTGAGCTTGATTTTTTCACCGTTTTGGATGAAGTTGTTTTCTTGCTGGTTGATTTGCCGCCAAGCGATTTTAATTCAGCATCAATTGCAGCTCTGACTTCATCCCAGCGCCCTTCTGACAAGATACGATGCGGGCAATACTTTCCACTCCAATCTTGATGCTTCCGCACACGATCAATACCCCATCCTCGTTCTTTAAGCAGCTGCGCCACAAACTTGATAGCTAACTTTTCAGCAGCGTAGTATTTAGCGCCTCCTGACTTGCTATAGCAAATTTCGACACCAATCGACTTACGGTTCCCGGTGCCGTTTTTACCGTCCCCTGTGTGCCATGCATTGCGATTTAACGGCAATCCTTGAATAACCTCTTTGTCATCAACTGCAAAGTGAAAACTCGTTGAACTGGTGTTTCCGGTCATGTAACTGACCTCGTTAGCAGCTGACGCATCATTCGCTGTATTGTGGATGGTAATGTATTCAGCATCCAAGTAGTTTGGGCATTTTAAAGCGTATTTTGCTTCTGATACAAGATTCTTTTTCACTGCAATTGTCATGAAAATCTCTCCTATTCTGTTTTTGAAATAAAAAGAACCGCCAGCTGGCAGCTCATTTGGTTAGATTGTTTTGCTTTAAAACCGCTTTTTGCTTGTGTCCTTTTGCTGTCACGTAGTTATTTTTGAACCACGCAGCAAGTGTCGTGCCGATTGTGAAGATCAGAGAGCCGGCAGTGTACAGCGCATCTGCCAATTGATTCACCTGTACATCAGTGATATCCAAAGGTGATTTACCGAACATCAGCATTGTTTGGTTAATCAGCGCAATTAAAAGAAGCACCGTCCGGACGACCGTGCCTTTGTCGAAGTTTTTCATTTTGTTTATTCCTCCTTATTTTTGCAAAACGGTATAAAAAATAGCGATTGCTCCCCCTATAATTCCGGTGGAAATCGCTGTAATGATAGCGCCAGTTATTGTGCGTTTGATCCAAGTTGTATTCTCTTCGATCTTGTTGAGTTTTTCATTGAGTGACATGATTTGCTGATCTTGCCTATCTGAGGATCGTTCAAGAGAGCTTACCCGTCTTTCAAGCGATTTTTGCTCTAGTTTAAACTCTGCCATCTCTTTTTGTATTACATTCACATCCGGTACCTCCGTCAATTGTGACATTAGTACGCCCCCCTTTTATCTATTTCATGCGATTTCACCTCCTTTGAGGCAAAATAAAAACACCTACTCGTTTACAGGTGTGATTTCTGGTTCACTTACATTGTCTTGGTCTGATTGTCCTTCATTTAGCTGCTGTATCAATGCATCTCTTTTCTGCGCTGTAAAGGTATACAGGGCCTTATATTCGGCAAGCTCCTTATTCTTTTGATCCAATTCTTGTTGTAATGAGGCAGACTTATAGATTTCAATCTGCAACTGCTCCTGAAGTTGCTCTTTCGTCATTTCTTCCATTCTGAACGCTCCTTTATGCTTGATCTGGATACGCGTCGCCGCGTTCCATAGTAGTGATTTGATCGTATTCTGATTGAGTTATTCTTCCTTTTTCCACCGCTTGTTTCATTTCGATGGTTAAGACAGTGCCATTCCTCCAACAATCCTCAAAAAACCCATACAGTGTGCTTCGACTTTCCATAGGGCTTCCCTCCGGTTATTACGATTGATTCGCCATTAAGACATTGCATACACGTTGAAGATCCAATATTTGTTCTTTTAACTGTTCAACTTCCGTTTTTCCGCTATTTGGGTCTGGTTTAGAGTTTACAACCGTTGGTTCAAGCTTCATTTTTTGTTTTCTCCTCTTCTTTGCATATTAAAATTGTGCCTTCTCTTGTTCCGTCCGGGAACACTTTGACTGACACCGGGAAAGAAATTAGAATGTTACCACCCTCATACGCGCATGCACTTTCCCCAGTTAGATAAGCCTTATTCAGTGATAATGAAGCCGTATCTGTCTCCCTGTTCAAATCCAACCACAGTACATACTCGACCGGGTAAGTGTCATCAGGTGTCAAGTCAAAGTGCGCCTCATCAAGTGAATATGTTTTTCCCTCCACTTCTGCATCGTGCAATACTCCAGCGGTTATTTCTATACCTGTTTCTGTCTCTTTGATATCAGCCGTATAAAACCAAGCAGGGCTATAATATATAGTATTAATCATTGAAGTTCTCCTTTTCTTATTGAGGTTCTACAAAGACAGCAAGCCTTACCTTAAATGTCTTACCAAGAATGACTGTAGAGTCTCCGATACCTCGTATCCATAAACGAGCTGCGGATGTAGAAGATTGACTTATTACCTTAACATGGACATGGTCTGCGTACGCTCCATAAACAGTAGGAAGAATCAAAAATACATTTTCTAAACTTTTTATGTCTAGCATAAGAAAGTCGAATGCGACCCCTGTATAAGCATTTCCTGTAGTAGGCATGGTAACTTCTTGTTCATACAACCTCACAATAGCATTTGTGTTTAGTGCTCCATGCGTTTTTACAATTGACTGGTCAACTTCAATGCCCAACAAAGGTACGTGTGGTGTTCCGGGACTATTCCCGACTCTCATCCTTACTGCGTTTTCTCCACCCGGTGTGAAAGTTATAGGTCCTGAACCGCCGACGACTTCAATATCTATTCCCGTTTTTGCTCTTAACATAATGTTTTTTTCTGCAAACACATTATGAACTTGGTCTACGTGTTGAAAAGTATCAGAACCCATAGTATTAAATGTGAAAACCTTGTTTGCACTAGCCTCAGGGACAAAGCTCCCCATATACATTGTGGTTGCTCCGCCTCTTTTCATGCGTAACCATGCGGAAGATTCCGATCCCTTCAATGCGTCCCAGTCGTTACAATACATTTGTATTTCAGAGTAATCTTTTTGTGTAGTATTTCCTGACATATTTACCGAGGCGTCCGACAATTTCAAATACCGCAAAGGTACGTCTGTTCCCGTTTCTCTACTACCTGTTACCATAGAAATTTGACCACTTGTAATAGTCATTTCGTCATATCTTTCAGATATAATAGTTGAGCTTGATCTATAGTCAAATCGCTGATAAATCTTATTGGCTTCAATATAAGACTTATAGGCAGATGACTCGTTCAACGGTTCAAAGCGCCCGCCCTTAATCAGAGACCCTGTAATATCAATAGCTTTGATTGTCCCCGACGTAATTTTGTCGGCTGACAAACTCCCAATCTTTGCATTGGTGATTGCCCCATCAATAATATGCGCGGTATCAATAATTGCTGTCTTTAAATGTGCTTTTGTTATCGCTGCATTTTGAATTGCTGCAGTACCTACGGCCGCTTCGGCAATTTTAGCCGATGTAATTGCGGCATCAGCTATATTTGCTGAGTTGATGGCAGCATTTTGGATGTGAGCAGAACCAATAGCAGCATTTGCAATAAAATCAGATGTAACTGAACCATCAGTCAAAAGTACATCGAAAGGGCTGAAGGTGTATTCTTTTTTCACAAGACCCCTTCTGATTTGAAGTTTCCGAATAGAAAAAGATCCAGCAGCAGCTACGTCTCCAACACTACCACCCAGCAACAAATGAATAGTGTCGCTTGATAATGGTGATTCGAAAGACAGATCCACACGAACAAATTGATCCGTAGGGTTTTTAGTCAGATCTGAAAT
This sequence comes from Bacillus sp. PS95, assembly GCF_037963565.1. Classification (NCBI taxonomy): domain Bacteria; kingdom Bacillati; phylum Bacillota; class Bacilli; order Caryophanales; family Bacillaceae; genus Bacillus; species Bacillus sp. PS95. The sequence continues at coordinate 1,252,545 of NZ_CP150160.1, read as the reverse complement.
ACTCGATGTATTAATCAGGTTATTTTCAGAGCTTGAATTAGTGGATCTGAAATTTAAATAAGTTATGCCAGGTATATCACCGCGTTTTAGCTCAAATGAGATCGTATAAGTCTGGCCCTTTACTAAAGAAAGTGTTTTTCTTGGTGATGTGCTTATTCCGAATAAGGCGTTATCCGTTTTCGTTTTAGTTGCTGTTACTTCATTGTGTTCGCCGTTTTTCACAACAGATATACCAGCACTATTAAGACCGTTAATATCGCTTGCTCTTAGCAATGAACCCGGCAAAATATTAGCCTCTGAAAAATCACGTGAGAGCTTATCTGCTGTTACCGCCAAGTCTGCTAATCGATCCGATATAATACCGCCGTACATAATGTCATCAGTTAGAATTCTTCGTGTAGTGGCCGAGAACTCATCTGTAAAATCGCTTGCTGTGCCTCTTGTATTAATTGCTCGAAGACGGTAATACCAAACTTCATTCACACCTGTAAAATGCTCATATCCGCTTGTTTTCCCTCGAAAAATTCTGTTTTCTGACAGAGGTGTAAATCCTTTAATCTGAGAAGCATAAATTTCATAGGCAGCAATATAACTAGATGGATCATAGTCCCACGTTAAGGTGATATTTTGAAACATCGACTTTACTTCAACATTTTTAGGTACTGGTGGCTTTTTATCTGGGAAACTGCCATCAGTCACCTGAACATTTCGGTCAATATTTTTCACTTTATCTTCTAAATCGTCTAGGCGCCTATCAGGTTGATAAACTTCTAAAAATTCGCCCATTTCAACTGTTTTTGTGCCAGCAGGATTTGAAATACTGTATCCGAGGGAGATAACTCGGGATTGAATTTGTATTGGATCGGCTTGTGTATCATCTATAGCAGTCCTGGTATCTCCAAGAGAAATGTGATCAGTCGGAATGACCTTTAGTTCATATGTTGCTTGAGGTTCGGATGCCGTATCCCTCAAATGTTCATATGTTTTCTGTAATAGCTCTTTTGGATCAGTTATGTTTTCATCCTGCCATTGACCAAAAGAGTTTATAAACGCTCCATCAGCCTTTTTGTAGCCGTATTTCTCTTTTGCTCCTGGCAGCTCAATCCACTTTTGACCTTTAGGCTTGTCTGCCGGATCACCGTTTGCAACTTTCCATTCAACGTCTGCAAAATCAATATAACGGGAATCACCGCCATTTTCTGTCTCCACGCTGCCGCCCCACCCATATAGAGCAGAGACGGGATACGCCATTTCAGTGACTGTAATACTTTCGACATTGTAGCCGACTTCGAAACGATCACCTTCATCATTTCCACGCCGCTGCTCAATGTTTACAACCCGTTCAATAATTTTGTTGTTTTCTTCGTCAAAATTGACAGTAAAACGCAGCTCTCCGCCCCATACCTCAATAATTTTAGTAATGGCTTCGTAAGCGCTGATATGATAAAAGTTTGTGGACTGTATACCCGTTTGAGCTGTTACATTGCCCTTCCACCTTGTGCCTTCTAAAACTCTATCCAGTGCATATTGTTGCGTTTTACCGGTTGGCCGTACGTCTTCCACAATAGCTTCCAGCAACTCCATTTCAGCCGGCTCACAATGGGCGACTTTCTCTGCCCCGTTGTCTCCGTTGCCGCGGTCAATTTCTCTAATTTTGAAAAGACGAAAAAAGCCGTCTTCATCTCTGAAAACGACTTGGTTTAGTTTATTTACATGTAGGCTATCTTCGTGTCTTGCGTCACAACTGAAGGAGAATTCTGTACCTTGGTTCAGCTTTTCCACAAACTGATCAGAATGAAAGGTACAGGCATCATCCTCCGCATCACTAGATAGGATTGCCAAAGGGTTATCGTATCTATCTAACACCCACATATCGGCCATATAATCACCTACCTATCTACTTATATTTCTCTGTTAAATGTATTTTACTTGGATGGCTGGCCTTAACTTTGACGTTTTTCTTAGGCGGAATCTGAAAAAACCTCGATTTATAAAGGATGGCTGAACTCTTTTTGATTCCACTGATAGTCACACGTCGCTTAGAAAAATCTATTTCAATATAATCACCCGCAATAAAGTTAAATTTCAGATACACTCCTTGATACACGCTGCCATCATCATTCAACATTTCAATGCTGTATGACGTGGATGCAGCCGCCAGCGTGCATTTTACAACGGGTGAAGCCGGTGCACTGCCATTTGTTTTTACAGTCGTGCCCGCTACCGGAATATCAAAAACAGTGTCTGGACCATACTTGTAAGGATCAGGGCAGATAAAATTTATCGTGCCCTTTCCGTATTTGAAAACCTCGTCCAACTGCCCTTCACCATCAATAACGGCGTAATATGTTCTGTCAGGTTCATCAGGAAAGACTAATGGGGCAGGCTTGTCAGTTACAAGCCATTCGGCCACTTCTTCTTTCGCTTTCTGCATGTCATCAACACCCTTAATGACCACGGAAACAGGCAACGGACGGGTTTTTATTTTCTTTTGCTTCAGATATGCGCCAGGACGACCGGGGATTTCAACCATTTCCCACTCTATGGGCGCCCACATCGGCCGCTTTGTGTCTACCGTTGCATGAACAAAGGGTTTTGATACCCCGTTAAATGTCATAGTCATTTGTACCGCCTCTTATCTCTAAAAGCTTGGCGCTGTTGCGCTTGTGTCATGTCTTTTTGTGTTGCCGATGCAAATTGCCGTCCGTTTACGCTAAGATCAGTGCGAATAGCTGGTATGTTCACCTCGATAGGATGATTTAAAACAGCTTGAGAAAGTTGTTGAATAGCTTTAGCCATCGCCGACAGATCAAAATTGTTATTGATGTTTGTTGGATTAATATTTCCTAACGCACCGGAAATTCCAGCAGCCTTCTCTTTTGATGAAAGAGGTATAACTTTTGTTGTTGATCCAGTTGCATCTAATAGTTCTGGACCAGCCTCCCCTACAATTGCTTTACCTCGTAATACCCGGCCGCCTGTAGCCAACATTGGTATTTTAGGAATTGAAGGGATATTCACGCCAGGTATCTTATTTAAAACCTTCAGCTTGCTAGAGAACCCACCTGTGAAACTATTAATTTTTCCGATTATCCAGTTAATAGAGCTCCGAATGCCAGATTTTATGCCATCCCATACGCCCAACACTCCAGACTTTATGTTATTGAAGGCTGAAACCACTTTATTTTTGATATTATTTACAGGATTAACAACGTATGTTTTTATAAGATTCCACGCTGAACGTGCTGAGCTCTTCATTCCATTCCAAATATTATTGACCACGGTTTTCATCCCGTTAAAAACTCTTGATGCTGTATTTTTTATCCCATTCCATAAGCTTGAAAAGAATGATTTAAGCCCATTCCAAATAGACTTCCCGGTAGATGATATTCCTTTCCAAATATTAACCACAGTGCTTTTAATGCCGTTCCAGATTCTTGAGAAAAGACTTTTATAGAAATTGAGTGCATTTGTAAAATATGTTTTTAATGCATTCCAAACTGTATTAGCCACAGAGGAAATTCCTTTCCATACAGTGGTTAAAACAGTTTTAATCCCATTCCAAATGGTTGTGAAAACCTTTTTAAATCCATTCAGAAGATTGGTGAAGAACGTTTTTAAACCATTCCACACACTTTTCCCAACTGTAACGATCCCGTTCCATACTGTGGTTACTGCTGTTTTTATCGCATTCCATACCGTAGTAAATATGATTTTTAAACCATTTAAAAAATTAGTGAAGAACGTTTTTAAACCTTCCCAAATTGCTTTACCCGCTGTAACAATTCCATTCCATACTGCAGTTACAGCCGTTTTAATCCCATTCCACACAGCAGTGAAAATGGTTTTATAGAAATTTAGAAGAGTTGTAAAATATAATTTAAGTCCTTCCCAGATAGTTTGAGCCGCCACTACGATTCCGTTCCAAACAGCCTCTGCAAACGCCTTTATACCGTTCCATACTGTAGTGAAAATGGTTTTGTATAAGTTGAATTGAAAAGTAAAATATGCTTTTAAACCATCCCAAATTGTTTTTGCAACCGAGACGATGCCTTCCCATAGCCCTTTAAAGAATTCTGAAATAGGTTCCCAATATTTGATTACTAAATAAACTGCCGCCGCAATAGCTGTTATCGCAATTAATATGGGGTTTGCCATAAAAAGCTTTGATACTACACCGAATACAGTACCTATCGATTTGATTGCACCGCCTACTTTTGTAGCAACCGTTACGACTGTCCCAAAATTGGTGACGATAGCCGTTATAGCCGGCAACATCGATGATAGAACCATTAACAATGGACCGATTGCCGCAGCTATCCCACCCATAACGACTACAACCGCTTGTCCAGTAGGAGAAAGACTGTTGAAAGCATCCGAAACTACTTTGATTGCTTTTTCGACATACGGTAGAGCCCTCATCGCTAAATCTAAAATTATATTGCCGATAGGTACTAAAGCATCAGCTGTGCTTCTGAGAGCCTTTTGGAATCGTTGACCGAATGACTCTTCTTGTGCTTTGGTTACTCTGCCCATAGCACCATTTGCCTCGTCAAGTGAGCCGTTTATATTTCCCATACTGTATAATGCATCCGCTTCAAGGTCTTCCCATTTTGTACCGAATAGTGCAACACCTATGTTATTCGCAGCAACTTGATCATCCATCCCTTTTAATTCGGGAAGCACTGCGTTCGCAACATCTTTTACCGTACCCTTCCCTTGCAAGAAGTCTTTCCAGACCTTTTGAGTACCACTTGATAGTTGTCCCATTGCTTCTTCTGTGCTTTTCGATCCGTCTTTTACACGAATTTGAAACTCTTTAAAGACATCATTTACATAGTCGAGATTGTAGGCTCCATTATTAGATCCAGCTATAAGTAGCTTAAAGTATTCGTCTGCTGAATAGCCCATTTTCGCAAAGAGAGGGGCATATTCACTTAAGTTATCAAATAACTCATTAGAAAAATTTAAGCCATGGTCCGCCCCATAAGCCATCAAATCGAAAGCTTTTTGCGAGTCTATGCCAAAAGCTTGCATCAACTGGCCGCCGCCTCTAGTTACTTCATTCACGTCTGTATCAAAAGCTTTGGCCAATGCTAGTGCATTTTTAGTGGCAGTCTGTAGTTCAGCCTCACTATTGATATTTTTCATATTTTGTTTCGTTTGTATAAGAGCGTCAGATACTTGATCAAGACTCTCGCCGAAACCAGCTTTATAAATATTTCTGGCTACATTAGTAAGATTTTCAGCTTCTTTTTTGGTGACTCCTAAAGATGACTGTATTTTGGCTTGTGCATCATTCACACTTTTAGCAGAGGAGATGGCAGCCGCGCCTAATCCAGCTAACGGAACAGTAATGGCTTTACTCATAGTTTCGCCAACACTTTTCATTCGCCGAGCTCCGCTTTGCATTGTTGATTGAAGCCGCTGAAAGTCTCGCTCTGCTCCTTGTCTATTTAAGGATGTATCAATCTCAATTCTGCCCGCTGCTGCCATTGCTCTCACCGCCCTTTTTTCTTGTATTTGCTATCATGGAGAAATAAGTGTCCAATTTGGTTTCCAAATCTTCCAGTGTCTCTTCGTCTTCGAGACTGTAAAGGCGTTTGAGTTTAATCAACCGATCTCGTTCTTCTTTGTTGTGCTTAGTCGGTTTTGGCACTTCAGCAGCTCGAATACTCACGACCTCTTTAAATTTGGATTTATCTGAGAGGTTTTGGAGAAGGGCATTGAATTTATTCCAATGAAGAGTCCCTTGTAATTCGAATAAGTCCAAGTTATAGTCATACAAAAAAGACGCGTATATGTAAGCCGCGTCTTTGTCCAGATCGTATAGTTTTTTATTTGGTGCATCGTCGTCCCGCTGCTCTTCTTCGTCGTCATCCTGCTTTTTCAGTCCGATGAAGTCATAAACAATTGACTCGAGAGCCGCATTTTTTTCTTCAACCTCAAGCAACTTTAAAATTTCCGGATTCATTGCAAACATTTCTAAAGCTATATCAAGCTTCTGACCTTCACTAAATCTATCGTCTTTAAAGAGCTCGAAAAGCCTCATTACCCTGTCAAAGGATAAATTCAAGTAAAGTATTTTTTCGCCAATCATTATTTGATCGTCGAATCTTTCTGTCAGCTTAAAGTCCATAAAACTTCACTACTTTGTATAGTATTTCTTGCCGCGATTCTGAAAATCTTGAAACTTTTCTTCTACCACTTCAAGTAGACTAAATACAATTTCCGCTACCACAAATACTGATCGGCCGGCTTGCTCATAAATATGACTGTATGTGCCTTCTCCTAAAAACATTTCAATAGCTTGTTTGGTCAATCGTTCATTTTCAAGCTCTAACTGCTCCAATTGTTTGTCAGAGGCGTTATTGACATTTACTTTTTCAAGCTTTTTCACAGCTGCATAATACTCTTTTGAAAAACTTTCGTATTTTTTCAAGGAATCATCATCAAAAGGAATCTTATAAATAGAATCCCCGATTTCAACCTCTTCATAGGATTTCTTGATTTCAATTTTACGAACAGCCATAGTTATTCCGCTCCTTTATAAATAAAAAAGGGCAGCCGTATGGCTAGCCCTCTGTTGTTGGTTCTGGTTTTGTACGAGTTACTAATGAATCTGATGGTTCAGAGACACCAGCAGCATTAACAGCTCGGACCACAAATGTATATTGTGTGTCCGGTTTTAAACCTGTTGATTGATATTTATTTTCTGTTACATTATCAATTTTATTTCCGCTTCGGTATATATCATATGAGTCAGCCCCATCTACTTTGTCCCAAGACAAGCTGATTTCATTTGTACCTGCCTCATAAGTTAGATTTTGGGGCGCATCAGGGTGTTTCGGTTACTTTTGGTACCCCGTTATAAGCGATTGTGACACCGAACTCACCTTTTGCATTCGCATCACCAGAAGGCAGGGATATCTCAGTCATCGTGACATCCCCCTCAACAATTACACCTGATGGATCTGTCCAGCGAAATTGTGTTTCCCTCTCAGAGCCGTATTTCAACGCTTTTGAAGCAATAAAATTTTGCGCTGGATCATCATATTTCCGATGCCCGGAGAATGCAAGGGTTAACTGTCCCCCTGTTACTGTAGTGGATTTGTTTCCGTCACCGTCTAAATAAGACGTATCATCTGTTTCTTCATTTGGAGAAGGTTCAACGGATGAAAAGCCAGCTCCAACTCTTACCCATGTTGGTTCTGTAGCGTCCGGCGTTGTATTGATCTCAAATTTATGTTTTGCCTGAATGATAAAACTATCAGTACCTGGCATCATTTTTCCTCCCTTGCTTTGATAAATAACTCTGCATCAAAAGTGGATGCATACACATATTCCTGCTGCTCAGATTTCCCTAGAAAATTAGGCGTTGCAGAAACATTGCACTTAATAAATTCAAATGAATTGTCGCTACTTTGAACCTCGTCCTCTTGCAATCCAGATAAGAATTCGCCAATTTGAAGTAGAGAATTATATCCCACGAATTGCTGTTTATGCTTCACAAGAATCTGAAAGCGATATGTTTTCTCTATGCTGCCATCCATGTAATAAACATTTTCTGCATCAGATGAGGGAATGGGCGTTAATGCAATACTATTCCCTTCTTGAAGCATCGGAATGAGTATAGTGCTATATAGATTCATATTTCGCTCGATATGATCAATTAAACGATCAGGAAAATCCATATTTTCACCTTCTTAAATAGGCGTTAACTGCATTTTGTCCAACTGTGATCCAATCACCTTTATGTTCTGCAGCCGCCACCTCAGCCCACCGCGCCTTCGCATTTGGGTTTCGATCTAAAGATACACGCCTTGCATTCCATACTTTGCTTGCATACTTTGTATCCCAGATTACTTTCCCGGAACCAGGATGCGAGGCTCGTATACCACTTCTTTTTAGCTCCCCAGTATCTTGCGGAGCATAGAAGTTACCGTCTTTTAAAACTTGTTGATCTATAGCAATTTGAGCGTGGTCTAAAGCAGCAGAAGTAGCATTTAAAACACCGCTTAAATTAATATTCACGTTAAAACCAGCCATTAGATCAACTCCACTTCATAATGATGCGGTAGATCGCCATCAAAAGTATAAAATGGACTCACCTTGTTGACTTTCATTGTGCGACCGTTGAAAATGACTTCTGATTTCTCTTTCATTTCCACAAACGGCTTTGAATACTTGGCATCCAGAAATAATATAGATTGAGAGTTAACCTGTTCCCCTGTTGCTGTGACAGTAAGAGAAGTCGAAGGCTTTACAAGAACGTTAATAACAGGAACAACGTCAAGCCATCTTTCACCCCAGCGTTCATTTTGTTCATATTCTCTGTATTTCACAGAGTGAATAAGTAATTGTTTAGGAATCGGCCTAACCATGAGTAAAAACCTCAATACCTGAATACAAAAGCCCAGTAAACTGTAAGTAAGCTATAGTCGCAGGTGAAACCCTTTTTTGATTTCTAGTGAGTTCAGGATTCGCTTTACTATAATTAAACCCTCCGATACTGACGCTAGACATATCATCTGAAGCGCCAATTGTGTCCCCGCCATTCAATACGTAATATTCCACTTGGGCTGCCGTGGCCTTTTTCACGTTTTCATCAATGAAGCTGTTAGCCGCCAAGTTAATAGCTCCATTTTTAATACGAAAATTGGTCAATTGATCAATTAAATCAGACGCTCGTCGAATATACTTATCTAAAACCTCGTCATTATCCTCAGATTCGCCTACATACGTTTTTCGGTAATAATCAATATCAATATAACCCACTGGAGAAAAACCTCCTTAAAACGAAAGAGACAGCTTTATATTAAGCTGTCCCTCTCTAACTTGAACTTTATTCAGTTGTTGGTTCTTTTTGTGTCCGTGTTACAAGGTTTTCCGATTTATCAGAAGCACCCACTTCATTGACAGCTGCGATAGCGAATGTGTATTGAGTATCAGCCTTCAAACCACTAGAAACATATGTGGTTTCAGTCGTGTTATCAATTTTATTTCCGCTTCTGTATACGTCGTATGAAGTTGCCCCATCTACCGCATCCCAAGTCACGGTCACGCTGTCAGTCGTAGCCGTGAACGATAGATTTTGGGGCGCATTAGGGAGTAGTTTGCTCAAGGGAGACAATAACGCCATCCTGTTTATTTTCTAACATGAATAGATCATGATAAATACGGTTTTGGTAAAGGTATCCGTCACCTTCTGTATGCTGCCCCGGCGCAAACAAATAAACAGAATTGAATTTTGCTTTAGCAATAACGTTTGGTTTAGCAACAATCAGGAAATTAATTTTCTTGGCACCCTCAGCTGGTTTAAACCCTTCTGAGAAATCAAAAGAGTCATAGAAACGAGATTCATCCCAAACTTCAACTAAACGAACGCCGTCAATAGAAGAAACTCGTGTTTCTAATGTTCCATTATTATTAGTCACATCAATTTTACGAGTAAAATCCTTTGAGAGTTCCAGCGCATCCATTACCTCACTCGAAACGTACGCGATTAGGTTTCCTGGTCCATATTTTCTCAAAGGACGAATTGCAGCTTTTAATGTTGTGAAAATGTTCTCTTTGTCAATAGCGCCCGTCTCAATTTGTTTTCTATCGACAGCGTATTTGGCCAACTTCGAGAAGCGATATGCATCAAGCTCCGGCGTAGCATGCTCTGTTGTGAATGTTGCAGTAACATTTGAAGCAGAAGCAGCTTGATTTGATTCATCGACATCTGCTTTGTCAACGAAAAATTCAATGTCTCGATCAAATTCAAGAGTATAAGGCTTCTCAGTTGTTGTAACAGTTCCTTCGTTGTACCCTTTATTTCTTGTATGCGGCTTATATCCTGTTGTAGACACTGATTGAACTTTAAATGTTTTTGCATCCAACCAGTTTACATTAGGCGTTTCTAATTCTGCTGTAAGTGCACCTTGCACCAATTTTTGATCTAAAGCGTCTTGATACTTTGATACATAGTTAATAGAGTTTGGCATTATTGAGTTCCTCCTTTAAGTCCTAATCCTGTAAGAAAGGCGTCCATTTTCCCGCCTTTGGATTGATGCTGCCCTTGAGAAAAGCGCGGCTTGTCTACCTGTGTTGTTACTTCACTATTTGTAAATTGTGGGTATTTCTCCACAACTTTTTTGATCGCTGTTTCGATATCTACATCATCATTCATCTGTGCTTTCGCAAGCAGAAGAACATCATCCAGCGACTCTTCATTCACACCAGCTTTAAAAGCTGACAGCTTGGCATTAGCTTTAAAAAGCTCCTCATCTTTTTCTTTATTTGACTGCTCAAGCGCTTCATACGCTTCCTGTTGTTTCTGCTGCTCAGTCTTTTGAGATTCAAGGTATTTTCTGTGATCTTCAACAGCAGCCTTTGCCTCATCGAAGTTTTCAAAGCCAAGTGATTTTAAGATCTCCTTTTTCACATCCTCATCTGAGGGCGTTGGATCAGTTTGTTCTTCGTTACTTGGTTGTTCAGTTGGAGAGCTTGCCTGTACATCAGTATTACCTTCTTGATTAACTGTTTCGTCGGTAGCCACCGAATCACTGTTCCCTGCTTCCCCGCCAGTATCTTCTGAGAAAAACTGAAGATTCAATTTTAAAAGTGGGATTGTCATATATGTTCCTCCTTCTGTTTTAGGCATAATAAAAAAGATTGTTCTTTTAAGCCTGCAATCTTCTAAAAAGGCAATGAGTCAATAAACTTGTTCACGATATCTTCGGCGCTCGCGTCCGGTTTCCTCAATAAATGCACGCATAGCAGCTTGTCTTTTTCTGATTTTCAATTCTGCTTTAGCTGCCCCCTCTTCATCTCCGATAGCCCGAAGCATATTGGCTTCATTTTTGGCTTTTCGGATCTGTCGTTCGATATATCGTTGTTTCTGGCTCTGTTCATATGCTTTTGCGTTCTCTCTTTGGTTATAGGGTTTGTTTCTGCGTATTGAAACACCCTCGATATAGGCATATTTTTGATGACCGCAGTTAATCCCAAATAAGCCGTCTGGCTCTCCGTAGCTTGTGGATGAGAGAGGCGGGTACCTCGGGTGATTGCCGGATAAAGAAAATACCTTCCCTTGATACCGGGCGCATTTCGGGCGAGCCCCTGAATGACTTGAAATTTCAACAAGATCGATACCGTAGCTCGCGCATCTATCTTCTTGCATTTGATTAGTTACATTATTTGAAACAGTCCTGATCACAGTTCCTACATGAGCCTCTGTACTCCACTTCCGGCCGGTCCTGCTTATAAATGCCGGGATTCCTTGTTTACTGTATTCAATACAGGCTGAGCGCAAAGCCTCTTGATGCGTTTTCAATCCACTCAGAACCTCAGCTGTTGTTTTATTTACAATATCCCTATAGACCTGTTGAGACTGAATAAGAATAGTTGAATTTGTGAGATTAAGTTTTGTTTTAGCCTGCTGATAGTAAGTATTTAACGTATCAATAATAGTCGGGTCTTCTTTAACTGGAGGAGCCTGCTTTAAATTTCCGCCTTTTGCAACACGTTGTAAAAAGCTTTCTTGCTCAGCAATTCCTGTAAACCCCGCATTTTCAAGAATAGAATATATCGTCTCCTCTGCTATCCCTGTCCTTTCAGATAACACTTCAATATTCTCCTTAGTAAGGGCCTGCAGCTGGTTGAGCTTTTGAAATTGCCATGAAAGAATGGTTTCCGATGTCTCTTCCTCATCAGTTTGCAATTTCGAAGCGATATTTTGAAGCAGTTCACTCTCCATAGCGTTATAAATCTCAATTAAAGGACTCGTGAAAAGATCAAGTTGACGTGGGGTGAGGCTCATTCAACTTCATCTTCTTCCGTTTTTTCCTCTTCTTCCTCATCCTTTTCCAGTTGCCCTTCTTTTTGGCCGAATGTGTCCAACATAAAAGCATCATCCGCCGTTGCATTTTCATCTTTTATTTCTTGCAACATTTCTTCCGCTTGTTCTTCTGTTAGATCAAGGATTCGCTGAAGAGCATATTTCTTTGAAATAAGTCCGGCGCTCTGTAATGTCATATAATATGTGGCATTTGCCGCCCTATCTTCTGCAATGCTATCGTCAAAATCAACCGTTACATCATAGTCATCAGGAGCTGTAAAAATATCATATAGCTCAGCCACATTAACAATGACATCAACGAGCTCTTTAATCCCTTCTTCAACTATTGTTTCATGGCTATTTTTAGTCCTGAACGTCTTACTGTTTTCGCTGACAACCTCTGTCGCGGTCTTTAATCCTTGAGAATCAAAAGTAAATGTTCCTGCTGAGAAACCCAACTGCATAGACAGCAAATTCAAAATACTATTGATAGCATCAATATGTTCACTCACCCGCAATTCAACGCTAATGTCTTTTATTGCATCTTCACTTTCAAAGTTCATTGCCTGGTACGCTTCATCCTCAGCGTCAAAATAACGTGACATTTTTCCGCTCTGAGGATCAACTACGGTCTTTATCGCGGATTGCGGAACGAGAATACGTTTTTTTCCTAACCGGAATTCCCTTTGAAAGCTATCATAAGCAATATCCAGAGTTTTCAATGTATCAAGGGCATTCGCATAAATAGAAATTCCTAATGGTGAATACATATCAAAATTATTTGCTGTGTTGGGCCGAATATAAACGAATAAAGGCCGTGTAAGCCCCTCAATCCTCGCCTCTTCCTCTAAATCTGGATACATAGTAGATAAAGGGACTCTAATGCCTAATGTAGCTGAGTTATTACTCTCATAAAGTTCATTGGTAATGACATATTCAGAGCCTTCCCACGTATGCCATTCAAGCAGTGTATATTTTTTGTCGCCTTTTCTTGTCTCATTAACAAAAACGCCTTCTGTCACTTCGTCACTTGTTGAGGACAAAGGATAAAAGGCGTCAGCAGCAACATATGAAATTTTTATTTGGTTGGCATCTACATGTACTTTCATAACCATGCCGCCAAGAGCAAAACTGTATTCCAAATATCGTTGAAATTGCTTGCCAAATTTATTATGGTCCAGAACCTCTTTGATTTTGTCATACAGTGCGTTGTCCGATACATTCACCAAGCATTTTTCATTAAACACCAGCTGGGCCATTTCTGCAGCTGCAACTTTAGGCATATTCAGTGTGGCTCTGCGACGTGATCTCTCACCGGCAACTGTTTTATATGTTATATCATGAAAGTCTTTGTGGTATCCCTTGTATAAAGCATACCATGTATCCACGTATTCATAATGCTCATCGGTAACCATTACCTTTTTGCTGTCTGTAATTTTGTTTATTCCTTGGATTAAACCCATTTTGTACATCACCGCCTTTAATGCAGAGCCTATTTTTTTGATCATTGTTTCACCGCCCTAATTTTTCAAGCCGAGCTTTTGCAAATTGTCCTTAACGTAATATTGAAAGGCGTCACAAGTGTGATCATCAATCTTTATTATCTTCGGATCATCCGATTGAAGAGTGTCTGCATCCCACTGGTATTTCCTGTGCTCGGTCAAAAAGATTTGATTCGATTCTGTTTTAAGCACAAAAAAACGCCCTTGAGCCAATAGGTCCTGAACGTTGTCGATCATGTCAATTTTCTTTTTCTTCGCTACCGGGTGCAGCCTGATTCCGTAGTCTTTGAAGAATTGATTTCGAAGGGCACCTTCAGCTGAATCGATCGTCTGCTTGTCGAAATACTTGTTGTATTCTTGGCTTATCTTATCCATCCACTCTTTTAATTCTGTAGAAAGTTCAGATGGAGCCTTTTTCACGACTTTGTTTTCCGGGCTATAGTAATAAGTATCAAGCAGAATGACATTTTGTTTCTTTGTTAAACCAAACGCCAGATAGGTTGTTGCTGATACTTGGTGCCCGGTATCAATAGCAATATCTATAAGAATCAGTCCGTCATCCTCTGGCAGCTGATCAATTTCATGAAAATGGTTCATGTTATAGACCATATCCCCGAGACCAATAACCTCTCCGCTATACATCCATCGCCAGTAATCCTCATCCTGTTCCTTATAACGCTCAATTTTACGAATGAGCTGATCAGATAAGAAGCCTTTTTCATCCTCAAGGTATGTTGAATGATGGAGGAAATACTCATCATCTCCTGCCTTATCGTCTCTCCACTCATTCACCCAAGCGTAAGGATTCCGCGGCGGGTTATAAGAATAGTAAATCTTCACTTCTTTTTCACCCAGGTCTTGCCGGATGAATGTATCCTCCACAATATCGATGTCCTCTACACCGCTAAACTCGGCCAGTTCCTCAAACCAAAGAGCCATGATATAACCTACTGCTATATTCATTGATTTCAGCTTCTGTGGATCATCCACGCCATAGAAATAAAAAGCCGTTTTCGTTTCCTTGTGTTCGATCTTTAATGGAGATTTACCAAAAAAGAATTCATCCTCCACACCAAGCATGTAAATAGCCCATTTTATCTGTTCATAAACAGAGGTTGAAAGGTATTTTGCAACCTTTCGCAGACATATCACATTACCTTGGGGATCATCTAAAAAATCAATTACGAGTTTCAAAGAAATTACGGATGATTTCATAGAAGAACGGCCGCCAGATAATATTGACTTTGGTCTTTCGTTCAGCCAGAAAGAATAAAAATTCTTATTCATGAGGTCAGTAATTTTAATTGTCTTGGTTTCCATCGCTAATTGCCTTCCTCATAGCATCTTTATCATTAACGATAACAACCCGGTTCTTTCCGGATTTCTCATTCTTTGTCTCAGCCTTTGTCTTCTCGATATTCAAGCGCATTTGCTCCAATTTAAGGCGCCGTTCATCTTGTTCATGGGCCAGCTGATCAAATTGCTTTATCAAGCTCCTGAGTTCCCCCATTGCCCGAGATTGAGCATTTAGGAAGGTTGCATGACGATCCCATGCGAATTGGAACTCCCATTCTTTCTCATCACCAAACATACCTGGCTTCTCTTTTTTCAAAACCTTAGTCATATCGTCTTGATCCTGCACGTGCATAATGCGCTGCGCCCGGATAATGGCTGCATACTGAATCTGTATTTGATCCCATATCATATCAGCAGGCGAACGTTCCTGAATCTCTTCCATGATTTCAAGCGTCTCTTCTGGCAGGAATTTAGAGAAAAAGCCGTGAGTCACAGCGTTTTGATTCTTCTGTGGTGCGCCGCCGTTGTTCCCGACTGCATTTTTGTTGCCCGGTTGCCCGCCTTTTTTTGTGTGCACACTTTTTTCAATGGGTGCACCCTTTTTTCTTTCCCAACCATGCCGCTGTTTCCACGATTTAATGGTGTTCACAGACACCCCGTATTTCTCGGCAAGGTCCTTGTATTTCATGCCTTTGACGTAATCCTTATACGCCTGAATGTGCTTTTCGGCCATCTACATTCACCGCCGCCCCCTTCTGATTCGTGTTGTTTTGGAAAAGATATTCCCTCTAAACCACCACCGTGCTCAAGCCGTTAACCGCCAATTGTCTATCCTGAGTCTTACCGGAAGCAGTTTACAGAGAATATAAAAACGCCTTCCAAAAGGAAAGCGTTTGTTTTACCTAGGTATATTGTTTATATCCAAGGGTTCTCTTAGAAGTCCTTCCAAAGGAGTAGTTAGATCTCCATTAGACACATTTGTTTCATTAATAATAACTATTTCAGGCTCTTTTACTTTCTCTAATAGTTGTTCACCAGTTTTAGATATCCACTGATAGACAACTGTTTTTTCTTTCTGCTCTGCATCAAACAATTGATTAAATGAATCTATGCCGCCTAAGCCACAACCAACGTCTAAAATTGCTTTGAATGCAAGTCTCAACTCAAATTTTATATGTTCATCAACTATAAAAATAGCTCGAACATGTGGATCCACTGGAGTAAGCAGTTGGCATTTTATATTTGAACTCACTTTTATCACCCCCTCACCTACCAAATTATAGGCGAAAACAGGGGAACAAAGGAACAATTTACGAAATTTGTCGAACGAAAGCCCTACACCCAATAAGGGCATAGAGCTCTTAGATCACTATATGAAATTAGTGGTGACGCAGGAATAATCCGCCGCGCCGATCCTGCCTCCCATTTTACACTGCCGATTTAAGCGAGTTCAAATATTGCAGAAAGTTGGCTTCTTTGACTTTATTGACGATGTTGCCGATTATGGCTGTTTTGATCTTTCTGATGGTATCCCGGGAGCAATCAAGGTGGTTTGCAATAGCTGTATAACTCATGCCTTCCATCATGCAATCATAAACGATTCGGTGCTTTTCTTCTTCAATGTGTTCCATAGCGTTGTCCAGGTAATGCACAATAGATTCATATTTGTGGAGTCGTCTCTCTCTTCGGTCCATCTGTCGCAATTCTGCCTGACTGACGCCTGCTGATCCCCTTGGCATGCCCGCTTCATCCCCGTATGTTGCAGTGAGCTTTCCGTCAATAAAATCCACTTTGTTTAATACACGATTGAGCCTTTTAATCTCCCGCAGCATGAATTTATAATCACGAATCCATTCCTCAATCTCCCATGCAATCATTTGATCTGTCATAGTGCTTTCCCTCCTGATAATTAAATAGAATAAGTGTCATTCCAGTTGTTTGTTTTTTGCTCTGCGATATATTGAGGCCTCGATACCTCTTTCACGCTGATACTGAAGGTTTTGACCAAGAAGGTTTTCAATTCGTTATAGAGCTCTTCTTTGCCGCAAAAGATATTTACAAGCTTTCCATTTTTATAAGCGAATCCGTATTTCATCCTGAAACTCCCCTTTTACTTTCTACGTTTATAAGCGCCGCCTTTGCCACGTCTGAGTGTTTGCGTGTTTGTGTTCATCATTTGTTGCCAGAAACGAACTGAGCACTCCTGTTGCTTCTGTGATGGTTTCTTTTTGAAGTATTTCATGTCTAATCACTCCTTTCATAGCTAGTAATCGCGATAGACATCTGGTTAATTGCGAAAAAAAAACGGGCACCGACCGAAGCACAGGTTTTCTCTGTACAGCGATCAGTGTCCGCAGGCTTTCCGTCTTGGACAATTTATATTTTTAACGATTCACATAGGTATCTTAATGAATGAGAATTTTTTCTTGCAACTTCTAATTTGAACTTCTCAATTAGTTCAATCAAAAAAGTAGTTTTCTTAGTTTTAGGAGGAATCACACTATCAAAGGTCTCCTTAAAGATTTCATTACAATTATGCTTATGTTTAAAGTTTAATTTTAGTTTATCTTCAGTTTCTAGACCCGCTAAAAACCAACCTTCTATTTCTTTAATTACTACGTAGACTTTTTCTTTTTCTACATTTTTATATCTTTTTATAACTTCAGTTATTTTGTCTTCAATAGAAGAACACTCATCTAAATCTACAGTAAATATATAATCAGTATAGGCTGTTTTTTTAGCACTTTTGATATATGAATCTGTAAATAAATCATTAGGTTTTGAATACTCGATAATTTTTATTTCATTATAATATTTATAGAGTAAGGGTTGTATGATGTTTTTAAAAAAAGTCATATCGTAATATCCTTCGACAAAAATTAAAAGCGATTTATAGCCCATATCATTCACCTTGGTCCTCGTCAAATATTAAGTCTTTTACAAAAATGTCCTCTATACCTATTCCGTTATTTAAAAATTCCATAAAAAGCTCATTTTTTTGAGGATATATAGCTTTAGAAAATCCTTTATTGTTTCTTTTTATAAAGATTAAACTATCCGCGTCTAAGTACTTTACTATTTCAGGGTTATGACTAGTCAAGATAATTTGTTTATCACTTGATACATCTTTCATCATATTTAAAAGGCTAGAAAGAAGTTGAGGATGTATATTTCTTTCTGGTTCTTCAAAAAATAATATTTCTTGCTTCTCAAAAAACAAAGCAATTACTAAAGCTGTGACATTAATTGTACCATCAGATAGTAAAGAGGAAGGAAAACTTGAAGTCGTCTCATCTTGATAAGTTTCTTGCACTTCAAAATATAATGAGTTATCAGGTTGTTTCTCAATCTTTATTTGGTTGATAAAAGGCAATAACTGATTTATAAGGCTTGTGAGTTTTTTTCCATCCTTTTTATTTTTAATTATTTTACTTAGGACTAAAGGAAGGTTGCTACCATCCTCTTCTAAGTTGGTTTTCCCTATAACTTGTACTGCTTTTTTAGCTTCCTTAGGATCAATATAAAATATTGATGAATTCTCTAGAAATTCAACTAGTCGGTGAAGTGCACCATTAAACAAAATTGGTTTCTTCAGCATCATAAAATTGAAGTTTTTTTCGTCTGGCTTTTGATTGTATAGGTTAAATGCCCTTGTAAAGTGCCCTTCATTAAGGTTGTACTTATCCAATACATCATCTGGAGCATTTACTTTTTGATTATAAATAGCACCGTTTTTCAAATGCATTCTTGAACTTCCTGTACCGATTGTTTCTAATTCCTCATATTTTCCTTCTATTTTTGTATCTATTAGAACATACTTAAGGTCTTGGTTTAATTCTTCTTCAACTTCATAGTCATCATTAATAAAGTTAATAACGATTTTATATTTAAGTTTATCTACCTGGCAGACTAAAGTTGTTTTATTATCTATTTCTTTTAGAAATTCTCCAGCCATAGGCTTAACAACCAACTCTAATTCTAAAGGTTTATTAGGGCCAATTAATCTGTTTGTAAGGAACTCTTTTCCACCTTGCATTGCAATAGCATTTTCTAGACCATGTTTAGCAATATCCCCTAAAAATTTTATAACTAAAGAAAAATTAGACTTACCAGATCCATTTGCACCCAAAATCATGTTGAAATCTTTTAAATAAAAAGAAGTCTTATTAAATGATTTAAAATTAGAAATATGTATTTCGTTAATTTTCATATTATGTTCACCCAACAATAATTTTAACATTTTAAACCACACTTTCCAACATTTTTGTCATTCGGTATTAGGATCATCTTTACATTCTTATCTATAATAGGTATGATTTATACAATTTAAAAATAACTTAACAACAAATATCTCCATCACATCTATATTATTTTGGATTTATTTTTCCCACTACACGTCACACCATATAACAAATACCCATTTATAATTTTTCTATTCTAAGCAGGAACCCATTACTTGTTCTAAAGAAAAAATATATTTTGTTATATCCCCGGCAAAACTGCAATTGCAAAGAATAGAACTACAACCATCGCCCCAATGAGCCAGCCATTTGTCTTATCGCGCTTGGCAATGATTGTTTCATCACCAATCATTTTTAAATCATCTGCTCTCGCTACAAGAACAGGTATATATTGTTCGGGTACTTTTAATAGTTCTGCTGCCTGTTTGACGGTCATCGCTTCATCTTTCGTTGATTTGACGACACGTTGAAGTTCAACTTGTAATGGCACCATCATAAAAACCCCTTTCAATTGATTATCTAACTTTGAAACCTAATTCGTGATCAACTCGAGCAAAGCTGCCTTTTGCCGTTTGAATGATTGTTTTACCATGCTCCGGGGCTTCTAAGACATGTGCGGTGCCCTGGCTCCCGTCTAAAACGATGATCTGTATTTTACCCGGCTCAATTGCCTGTTCAATTGTTGTATCTTTGCTTAAATTAATTTCTCTTGGGTTGTACATTCTTAGCGCCCCCTGTGCTATGATAGAAGTACCAGTTCATATCAATGCATCGGGGCATACGCTTCGGTGCTTTTTTGTGTTTAATAGTGATCCGGTTTCCATCCGGCCATCGTGAACGCTGGCGATGGTTTCAGTTCCTCCCGGTAAACGATCGGATGCTTTTTCACGTATTCGGCCAGCTGTTCAGGCGTCATCTTCCATTCTTCAACCGGTCCTGGCTTGTAAGGATTGATGCTTTGGTGTTCCATGGTATCTGCCTCCTCCATTGATTTTGGGAATTTCAGTGCCGCCGAGCTTCTTGCAATCAGAACCCATTCGGCTGGCGCATGCCTTAAACTGAGAGCAACGTGTCATACAGGCCATGAGCTTATTTCCTTCCTGCACCCACAACGGCCGATCGTCTGCGATTACCACGTTTAACAGTGGACTTTCCCGCCTTTCTTTTGAGTTTTTTCAGCTCGTCCAACTCGATGAAGCCGAGTGACTTATCCAGAGCCAGCACCTTGAGTGGCGTATCATAAAGCCGCTCATACAACTTGCGTTTGATGGCAAATTCCTTTGTTTCCACGCCCTTGATATCAATGATCTCGATGCTGCCGTCCAAGTTATGAACCTCAAAATCTGCAATATATTCAATCTTCCGAAAAGTTTTGCCGTTCTTTTTGAATGCCTCTTGCAGCAGGAACCGTGGCTGCAGCTTAAAATCTTTGATCTGCTTGCTCACCTTGAGCCATTTCAGTTGCTCATAGTATTTGGCTTCGGCCCGGCTATCGAACGTGATGCCGTCTACCTGTGTTTTTCTGGCGCCGTACTTATTTGCTGGCATGCGATGCCTCCAAAAGCTCAGGATCTTCATAAATGTTACCGATGACTTCAATTTCTCTTATGGATGCGTCCATTCTCCAAAAACCTTGATCGTCTCCCATATTGAATACAAACGACCCAAGAGAATCTTTAAACTTGACCACTGCTTTTATAATTTTGTTTTCGCAATAGGCAGATTTAAACTTTACGACATCCCCCTCATAAATATCCCGACCGTTCTTGTCCTTTAATCCGGTGTATTGCATTAAAGGTGATACATTTGAAAACTCGTTTCTGAAATAAGAAGCTAACTCCTCTTCGTCATTATTGAGAATTTCATCCCAGTCCATCATTCGCGGAAATTCTTGACCGTCTCTTTTCTCTGTATGATAAGCCCGGAACTTGATTTCCCTCATTCTCCTTACCTCCCGTCATTTTCTTCCCATTGCTGAATCTGCTTTTCTTTTGCTGGCGCCGTCAGTATGATGGCTGGCAGCAGGATCACCGCTTTAAGCACTGTGCATCAGCTCCATTTGTCTGATCTTTTCCTCAAGAACCCGGATAGCCGGTGTGAGGTCCTTGCCGCCCTTTTGTTCAGCAGGCCCGAACAAATACATTCCTTTGGATCCTTTAACGTTCGTTTTTTCATCCATTCCGCAACCCTGCCAATCTATGATTTAATTGCATTCTGTCACCCTTGATGATCACGCAATAGTCCGCGCACATTTCATAAATTCGGGTGCCGAGCGCCTCGTCAATATCCACCAGCTCTTCGATGTCTAATTCACTTGAGATAAGAACCGGTTTATGATTCAGATATCGATAATTGATGACCGAGTATGTCTGCTCCACCTGCCAATCGGTTGCCCGTGGTTTCTTAATCCGTCCTTCTTTGGTGTTTGTGTACACAGGCTTGAATAGATCATCTATGAACAGCACTTCAACCTCTTTCATGCGGTTGAGTTTCTCCTCCAGCTTGTCAAAGTCATCTTTCAGATCGTTGAATCCTTCGACGTATGGGAAATACTGAACCGCGACATTTTTTGATTTGATCAGCTTGTTTGAAATAGCTGTTAACAGGTGCGTTTTCCCTGAGCCTGGCTGCCCCAGTAAAGCAATGCTGTTGCTCCGGGTGCCCCGAATGCTGTCAAAGTCTTTGTAGTATTCCACCGCAGTATCGTAAGTTTCTTTCACGACAGCTGGCTTTCCTTTGGTTATAAAATTCTTGAACTTCAACTTCTCAAATTCAGCAGTTATGTCACTAGAGTTCATCAGTTTCCGGGTGCGCCGGCGTTCTATGCAGTTGCACCGGACCCAAACTTCATATCCGTCCTTGTTCTCGATGTAGCCAAGTTGATCTTTGCATTTCGGACATTCATATTCAGCCTTTTCTTCTGACTCGGCCGACCCCGCCGAAAATTGGGCTGACCTTTCCTGAAGCTTTTTCAGTATTGCTGCCATTGCCGCGTCCGTACTTTGCGTTTTGTGTGTTTCCATGTTGCCACTCCTTACTTTTGTTCTTGTTTGACTGGAGAATGCGCTGCACGTAGGCCAAGTTGCGAGCGTTCCGCGTTACTGCCTCTTTCATTGCCTCCAGCACCTTATCTTCGCCATAATCGTCTATCAAGCTATTAAGCTTCTCAGCCATGAACGATGATAGAAGGCCAAATCCCTCATCCTCGAAAAATGCAAATACGTTACTCTTCATTTTCTTCTCATCCTCCTGCTGCTCTTCTTGTGCTGGTGCCAAGTCTTTTTTCTTGTTGTAATTACCCAGTTGTATGTACTCAGCGTAATGAAGAACTGTTACGATAAAACCGCGCTTTTGTGGTAGCCGGTCCAGCTTCAAATATTCTTGTTTAACCATTCGATCTAATGAATACTTGATTTGATCAGCTGACCAGTTAAAGCGTTTAGCCAGATCCACCAATTTGATAATTGTTTGGCCGGGCTCTAATTGTTGATCTGACCTGTATTCAGCCCTTTTAAACAAATGATCGTAAATCGTCTCGTCGCGTGAATCCTTAAAGGGTAGCCGGGGCAGGATCACATACCCCAAACCGTGCATATCCATGCCGCTCACCTACTTCCTTTCACACAGTGCTGTCATTCCGCTGATGCGGACTAAACGTAAACCAGGTTCATTTGTTCTGAGATAGCCTTCAACATAAGCACGGAACAGCTGCGCGCGATTGGGTGCCCCTTCTGCCAGCCACTTATAACAGAAGGGGATACTAACCTTAATCAAATGGGAGGTCATCGTCGCTGATGTCTACAGGTTTGCCGTCAAAAGGATCAGCATCCTGCGCGCTTGGTTTTTCCTCGGTTGGTTCCGCATCAATGATTTCTGGCTCAGACATTTGGTCAGTGATATCAATACGCTCGCGTTCCTCGTTATCCTCAATGACCGCCTTTTGCATTTCAACGGAGAGTATCCCCCACTTGCTGAGCATGGATTTTAGAACGGTTTTGAGTGCCATCGCATCCCAGTCCTTGCCCCAGCCGAAGTCCGACTTACTAAATTTCTTTTTGTGTTTCTCAACTTGAGCCTTTGTCCAATAGACAGTTTTTCGGAATCCATTTAAAAGCTCAAAATAAGCAGCGTAACCAATAACCGAATCTGATTCCCGCTTTTCAAAATCAATATCAATTTCCTCGGTCAACGGATTCCACTTTTGCAATTCTCCTTCATGAACCGGTATGCAATTGATAGATTTATATTGGCCCGTCCGCAAAGCAAGCTGAATGTATCCTTTGTAACCAAGCTGAAATTGCGCGCGGCCTTTATACGGAACGATCCAGGCATAACCCAAGTTCTTATCCACTGGCAAATCAAGCGTTGCCGCCACCATAGCCGATGAAATTACACTCATAGGATCTGCCTTTTGAAGAGTATTTTCACTGTTGTATAGGCTTAAGATTGACGCTGTGAATTGAGACGCTCTTTTTCCCAGAACTTCTTCGAATCGATTCATGACTGCTGGAGAAGAAAGTAGGCCCTTCATCGTTGTTCCCTGCTGTTGTCCTGGGGCACTGTTTTGTTTCTTCTGAATGCTGTTTTTAAGCGTTTGATTTGTAGCCATATTCAGCTAACCTCCTTAATTCCAAAGCGCCTGAATTGCACTTCTTTTGTGACTTTCTCGTATACATCTGGAAACTGCTCTTTCAATTTCTTGCTATCGATCCGATTAGTTGAAACTGACTTCCAGCTAGTTTGATAGTTTCCGATGAATCCATATTCTGCTTCCTTCATTTCATGTTTGATCTGGTTTTCTAATTCCTTTGCCTGCAATGACAGCTCGTTGATCTGCTCTTTCAGCTGTAAATACTGCTGAATACGTGTTTTATTATCAGATGTGAGATCAACGACTTTGCCGCCTTCTGCTTCGGCATAACGTTGCTTGAGGTATTCTTCTGCAGCACTCGAACCGTCAAGAACCGGAGCCTTTCCGCCCAAGACCTTTTCATTCCAAAATTCAATTTCGGCCTGAAAGATCATTGCAATAAGTTCGTCATCGCGCTCAATCTCTTTCCAAACGAATTTATTGCCGCCGATCAGTACAGCAAAATATGCTTTTTTATATTCAGGCCCCAGCACTCCTAGATAGTGTTGGACCTGAACAATATAGCTGTCAGGAATCTCGTCATCTTCCCACTCTTTCAGGTTGTATGCCGATGTGGTTTTGCACTCCAAAATGGCTTTTTCGCCAACAATCATTCGATCAACGTTTGCCAATATAAAATCGTGCTTAGGATGCCTGAGCATTGCTTTTCTCCGTCTTACTTTTTTGCCGCTACGTATCTCAAACTCTTTTGCAACGATATCTTCAAGAAGTGAGCCGAAGTAGGCTGCCTCACTTCCTGATTCACTCACAGGCACTTGACCTGTTTTGTCTAACCATAATTCAAACGGTGTTTGCCATTTGTTTATGCCTAAAATTACAGAAGCATCTGAACCGCCGATGCCTTTCCGTCGCTCAAGAAGCCATTCGTCCCGACTCATGTCTGCTGTCGAAGCGAAAACCTCTGCTTGCATCAGATCAGCCCCACCTTTCTTTTGTACTCTTCCGCACCAAGCCGCTGCCATTCTCGGTAGTGATCCATTGAAGGGAAACTAAACTGCGCTTTACCGTTTTTGGCGAATACAATTGAACCGCCAACCTGTCTTAAACGTTGTTGATCCTCCGCACGCTCGCTGAACGCCACTTTAACTGCTTTAGCCATGTATAAAACCTCCATTGATTTTCATGAGGCTATCTGGTAGAATATTGATATATGAGTTTTCAGATAGCCTTTAATTAAGTCCACTCTGCCAAGTGGGCTTTTTTATTGCTCATTTTTAAATTTAAAACCTAGCTGCTGTTTTAAATAGCGATCAAGATTTTCTCTCAAAATCAAAGTGCCGCAATCAATCACATAATCATCAACTGGCGTTACTTCATCCCCGAAAAAATCCTTTGGTGTTTCTGGCTCAGTCAGTTTGTCGTGCCAATTGTTTAGGATCATTGGGTTCTCGACTTCCATTTTCCTCAGCTCCTTCTTTTGCTTTAGCAAGTTCAGTAAGACTGTCGATTGCATTTTCTAAAGAGTAAAATTCCTTATGCAGAATGCTCACAGCTCCTTTGATATCTTCCTCTGAATATGCCGCCTTTTGGGCATATCGCAAGAAGCTTGCCGCGAGCTCAAATTTTCTGATATTCATCCCAAACACCTACTTATTACTGCCAAATTGATGCCGCGCTGTTGCATTTTCATAGCTGTTTCATACAACCGCCCTTTATTTTTCATACGGCTAATATCCTCAGAAAGAACTTTGATACTTCCAGCTAGACTCGTAGCCTCTTCGTAATCTCCATCACGCAAAGCCTCTAACAACATGATTGAAAGCTCTTCCGCTGAATTGATTTTTCTTGCAGCTGACTCTACATCTGACTTCAAAAACTGATTTGTTTTCATACTAAAACTGCCTTCCTTTCTTCTTGTTTTGACATTGCAACCTGATCCATTAACGCTTTGCGCGTCCACCTGTCAGCCAATTCAGGCATCTTCAAACCATAGTTCCGAACTAAAGAGTAAATGAGTGTTTTGTTTGCTGGTATCAGATCAAAAATTTGCTTGATATCATTCATCGGTAGTTCTCCAGTTCTACCTGGCCGGTCATTTGCCAACCATCGGGCTAGATGCTTTGTAGCTTGCAATGCTTCTTCAAGTTGATGAACCATATTGATTACTGCATTACTCGCACTTTCATTAAGTGCAGGGTCTATAGGTGCCGAAGCTGTCGGATGCAGCTTAAACAGGTAATGTACAAGATCGATGTGTTCATAGGCTTCGCAGGCTTCAAACCACTTGATACACAGCTCAGGTGTTAAAGGAAAAATGCCATTTTCGATATTAGAGACATACGATTGATCTCTGTTACCAATAATCTTTCCTATTTGGTACTGCGACAGCCTCGCTCTCTTCCGCTCTGTTTTGAGTATGGTTGGTAAATTGTCCATATTGTATGGATTGTTCGACATAAGTTCGCCCCCTGATATATTTAGTTTTAATTGGTAAAATTTAAGTAATGAAGGAACTAGCTTGCTTGCTGTTTCAGCTTGTTGATGATGAAGGCTTGTCCCTTTGGAGTGATGCGCATTGTCAGCCAGGACTTCGGCGTCCCGTTTACATCTCGCACCCCCTGTGCGATTTCAAAGTAACCGCGTTCGACGTATTCCTGGTATGGCTCATTTTTGTTGGCCATGATCATCTTCCATTCGCGCAGCTTCTGAAAGAGCCGTTTCTCACCGATAACAATGCCGTTTTTACAAGCAAGCTTTGCCAATTCACGAACAAGCATTGATCTTTCTGATGCCATACAACTCTGTGCAAAGTTGACTAATGGTTCTTGAATTTTCAATGTTTGTTCAAGGTGCTGCCGTTCTTCTTGCTCGCTGATCCATCGCTTTGCCCGGCTGACTGGATCTTCGATCATGTAGGACGGCTGAGTCATTTTTTCCAATTCGGCTTCCATCCGATTAAATTCGGCAATGTATTTTTCTTTGAATAGCGCTGCTTTGGCGCCCGTGTAACCAAAAACAAGAAATGTGAGTCCGTCACGTTTAATCAAATATTTTTTCAATGATCGACCTGTTGAATCTTGATATTCACTCAACGAAAAATTTCGTTCAGCAAAATCTTTAGAGCAATTAAGCGTTTCAATGCTTTTTATTACATCGGCGTGTCGTTTTCCGAATACCTCAGCCACTGTCAGGCTGTCTGTTACGGCTTGGTTGCCTTCAATAAAAACGAGTTGATTCACTCTATAGAGCCTCCTTCATATTTGCTTGTTCCTGAGCTTCAATCCACGCATCTATATTGTGTTTGGTGAAGAAAATACGTGTGCGCACTCGGAAGTGAGGAATTTGCTTTTCACGAACCATTGCATAAATTGTGTCATGGTGAACACCAAGATATTCAGCTGCTTCTTGGACGGTCATTGTGTTGCGAGTCATTTCTATGCCTCCTATGCTGTAATCTTTTTACCCTGCATTTCGTGGTGTTGTTTATCAAAAAAAATTTGCTGAACAGTTTTTTGATAATAATCAGCCAATTTAATTTTTATTTCATCCCGGGGAATACGCTGCCCAGTTTCATACATTTGCAAAGCGCTTACGCTTATTTTAACTGCTCTAGCTACCTCACTACGGGACTTTTCGGCTCTCAAACTAAGAAGCCTTTGACCAATGAGTTTTTTGTCCAATCAAGTCACCTCCTACACGTTTTGTGGTGTTCTTGATTATTATATTAAACCACGCGATTTGTGGCGTCAACACTTTTCGTGGTGTTTTTTATAAAAACACGTTTCGTGTGGTATTATCAATACAGGTGATGACTGTGAAATTTAATGAGACTCTAAAAAAATTGAGGCGAGAAAAAAACCTCTCCCAAAAGGAATTAGGAAATAAATTAGGTTTAGCTGAGAGTACGATCGGCATGTATGAACAAGGCAAAAGACAACCTGATTACGAAACACTTTTAAAAATCGCTGATTTTTTTGAAGTTACTTTGGATTTCCTTTTAGGTAATCCTAGAGGCGGTTCAAGTGTCAAAGAAACAGGGGACTCTTACAACATCAGCGATCCAGACTTACAAATAGCATTTAAAGATGCATCTGACTTTTCAGAAGAAGCACGTAGACAAGCTATTGATTTTATCGAGTACCTGAAAGAGAAAGAAAAAGCAAAGGGTCGAAAAGGTTAATCAATCGCTTAAATAACTCTTTGTTTATTATGTTTAATTTCTGTTTACTAATAAGATCAGAATTTCCAACCGAATTCGAACAGGATTCTCTTCTGGATGGTAAAAAAAACCATAACGTTAAACCCTTATATACCATAGGTTATATCATTTCTTCTCATCCGGATTCTCATCTGGATTTGAACAGCATTCTCTTCCGGAAAAATATAGAATTATTTAGAAACGAGTTCACTCGATTACATAAAAACAATAATTATTAAAGAGGGGAAATTATTTTGAAAAAATGGCTTTTAGGTTTTAGTGCTTTAACACTCAGTATCACTCTTGCTGCGTGCGGATCTGAAGATACTTCAAATAATTCATCAAAAAAAGAAACATCTTCTGAAAATGGCACTTCTGATACTTCAGATAAAACTAAAACAGATAGCAAATACACTGCTAACGATGTTTTAGCCGCTTTTAAGGATGCAAATTTAAAAACACCAGAAGATCGAGATAATACTGATAAACAATGTTCTTCATTAGGTTGTTCGCAGCTAATCACAACCGAAGCTGTTAGCATTTATCAGTGGCCTTCCGAGAAAAAAGCAAAAGAAGTGTCTAAAAGCTTCGATTATCAAAAAGAGACATTCACAATTAGATTTAACGACAAAAGCGTTGAACAACAACCGTATAAAGATGCTCTAAATGATCTAATTAAATAGATTGTTAAGCAATCAAAGTATGCCCTTTTCTTGGGCTTTTCTTTCACACAAAAACAGAACATACATTCCCTTTTGGTGGTGTTTTATTATGGCTATCCAGTTATCGCTCCTAGAAGAAGAAGTGAAAAATATTTATTCAAAACTGAATATGCTCAATCCTGAAGACATCGATCTTGAACGCATTGCCGCTGCTTTTAAGATATGGATTCATTATGAGAAAGCTAATAGCAGCATGTTTTGTATCAATGGTCTTTACAGCATGGTTTTGGATATTCGGGCTTCTCCACAAGAGCAATGGCAAGACTTCGTTCACGAACTCGCCCACGTGCTGAAGCATGCCGGAAACCAATTTAATATGAATAGAATGTTTAGAGAGCTTCAAGAATATCAAGCCAATAGTTTCATGTATCACTTTTGTGTACCAACATTCATGCTCGAAAAGATTTCGTTGCCGCGCATGCAATCCGAGGCTATAAAGTTAATTGGGGATACCTTTAACGTCACATACCCTTTCGCAGCTAAACGGCTTGAAATGTACAAAAGAAAACAGTTTTCAGAGAAACTTTATTTAATGGGGTGGGTGTTAATCATGGGTCATTGGATGGCTAGAGGTCAAAAATCATTTTTATTAGTTGTTGAGAACGGTTATGATTCAAAAGGCAAACGCAATAGGAAGACTAAAACAATCAAAATTGAAGATCCTAAAATTCTAAACAGCGTTAGAAAGCGAGAAAAATATTTATCACAGCAACTCCTAATGTTCGAAATGGAAGTAACGTCTGGTGAATATATATCGCCCGAAAAAACAACCTTCGAGTCTTTTGCAAACGAATATAAAGAACGAATTTTATATAAGAAATTTGCCCACAGAACATCTGAAATGCATGAGAGTCATATCAAAAACTATATTCTTCCAGCGATCGGTCTCAGGAGATTAGATCAGATCAAAACAATGCATATTGTTGACTTTATGTATTCACTTGAAAAAGACGGAATTCGAAAAGACGGCAAACCAGGAGGTTTATCAAGTTCAACCAGATACGACATATTCAAAGTTCTGAAGGCAATGTTCAAAGTTGCGGTTAAGCAATGGAAACTAATCAAAGTAGATCCAACCGAAGATTTAGATCCCCCTTCTGTTGAAACCAAAGAAATGCAATTTTATGATTCAG
Organism: Bacillus sp. PS95; assembly: GCF_037963565.1. Classification (NCBI taxonomy): domain Bacteria; kingdom Bacillati; phylum Bacillota; class Bacilli; order Caryophanales; family Bacillaceae; genus Bacillus; species Bacillus sp. PS95. Next base: position 1,223,038 of record NZ_CP150160.1, on the reverse strand, counting down.
AAGCAGCTAAAGAATGCATTGAAGCTCTTTATCAGATTGATATAATGTGGAGATTGTACTTTTTGGGTGCAATGATTGGCGGTCTAAGAAGAGCAGAAGGATTAGCCTTTGAATGGCATTTAGATGTTGATTGGGATGCAGGAGGTTTTTATGTAAATCGTTCAATTCCAAAAACAATTGATGGGAAACCACTTATCAAAGATCCTAAATCAAAAAAATCCAAACGCTTTGTAAAGATGCCTGATTGGTACATGGAAGAGCTTGAGAAGTACTATAGAATGTGGAAAAAAGAGAAACTGAGATTAGGTGATGCTTGGGAAGGTGGAGAACATCAATACATTTTCCATAGTGGGAAAGGTAAGCCCTATTATTACACAACCCCCACTGCAAAATGGTCCAAGTTCACTAAAAAGTATGGGCTGAAAAAAATACGACTTCATGAGTTGCGTCATACAATGGTTACTTTATTAATTGAAGCTGGTGCAAATTATAGAGCGATTCAAGAACGAGTCGGTCACGCCAGCTATCGAACTACATTCGATAGATATGGCCATGTAACAAAAAAATTAGCTGATGAGACAGCTGAACTATTCAACAATTTTGACCCTAAAAAGAGATACGGTCAATGAATTTCGAAGCCAAAAAATCAAGTTCGCCAACAGTTTGCCAACAACTCGCGAATTTGATAAAACGGCTTTATTAAAGGAAAGTAAAAAACCCTTGCTACGCAAGGGTTTAAGCTATGATTCCGACTGGGCTCGAACCAGCGACCTCTACCCTGTCAAGGTAGCGCTCTCCCAGCTGAGCTACGGAATCATGATATGTATGTGTTGCTGGGTATGTTGTTGTCTTTCTGACAAGTTCTATTATATAACCTTACCTTCTATTCGTCAACTGCTTTTTTAGAAAAACTTTTTTTGGACTTGCTGTTCCGTTCCCCGGCTATTATAATATGTCTTAATTTTCTAACAATAGAGGTGATGGGGTTTTGCATTCTTTGATTTCTTCTGATGATGCATGGGTATTATGGGGGTTTATTGCGGTGTGGGCGGCAGTGAGCATCGGGCTGGAGCAGCGCTTTAAGTGGGCGTCCGCTGTGTCGGGCGCTATTATCGCCCTTGCAGGTGCTATGGTGTTTACAAATGTAGGAGTGCTTCCTGTTGAGTCGCCTGTGTATGATACTGTGTGGGCTTATGTGGTGCCGCTTGCGATTCCCCTTTTGCTGTTTCAGATCAATGTTCGGCAAATTTTTAAGGAAAGCAGGCGTTTGCTGTTTATTTTTCTGATTAGCTCCGCTGGCACTGTGCTTGGGAGCATTCTTGCTTTTTTTCTACTTAAACAGCATATTCCTTACTTAGATAAAATCGGCGGGATGATCAGCGCCTCTTATATCGGCGGCGGGGTCAACTTTGCGGCGATGGCGGCAAAATTTGAGACGCCTGGTGAATATGTGTCGGCTACCGTTGTGGCTGATAATTTTATGATGGCGCTTTTGTTTTTTATTTTAATCAGCATTCCTGCACTCAAATGGTTTCAGCGGCATTATGCCATGCCGTTTGAAGAGAAGGTAAAAGCCGATGAAAACAGCGGAAACAGTGCTGAAAGCTATTGGAAACGGAAGGATATTTCCTTAAAGGATATCGCTTTTAATGCCGGTGCCGCTTTCGCACTTGTTGCGGTTAGTATGAAGGTTTCCGGTTATTTTAAAAGCGTTTTTTCTCATCCCCTGCTGACCGGTACGCTTGGCGATCAGTACCTAATGCTTACATCTTTAACTGTTCTTATCATTTTTCTTTTCCCGCGTTTTTTTGAAAGGCTCAATGGATCTCAGGAGCTTGGAACCTTTTTGATTTATTTGTTTTTTGTGGTGATCGGCATTCCTGCAGATCTCCGTTTAATCGTCACGAATGCGCCTCTTATTCTATTATTCGTGTTTATCATTGCGATCAGCAATTTAGCGGTTTCCTTAGCTGCCGGAAAATTGTTCCGTGTGCGGCTTGAAGAAATTCTGCTCGCCGTCAACGCTACTGTCGGGGGACCGACGACTGCGGCTGCGATGGCAATTGCCAAGGGATGGCGGGAGCTTGTCGCCCCGATCATGCTTGTCGGTACGCTCGGCTACTTAATCGGCAACTATGTTGGCACTTTTATGGGAAATTGGTTTTCTTCCTTCTTATAAAAAGGATATTTGCATTTCCCTGAGAATAATGTAAGAGGAATGCTGACATGAGAACGGAGAGATCACTGTATGTTAAAAGGAAAAACCATTTATGTTAGACCTTTAGAAGGAAAGGATGCCGAAGAAAATTTGCGGCTGCAAAGCGAAAATCGGGATTTTTTCGAACAGTTTTCTATGATACGCGCAGACGATTACTATACGGTTGAGGGGCAAAGAAAACGAATAACCGAGTATCAGGAAAGACTTGAGAAAGATGAAGAATATCATTTTGGCATCTTTACAGCGTCAGACGATAGATTAATCGGGACGGTTTCGCTCTTTCAAATCATCCGTGGCGCGCTGCAAACTGCGTTCATCGGGTATTTTTTAGACAAAGCCCATAATGGAAAGGGCATTATGACAGAGGCAGTCAGATTGGTTGTTGATTATGCGTTCCACGAATTGAAACTGCATCGGATTGAAGCCGGTGTGATGCCCCGTAATCTCGGGTCCATGCGTGTTTTAGAAAAAGCGGGATTTCATAAAGAAGGCATCGCCCGAAAAAATGTAAAAATTAATGGCGTTTGGGAGGATCATCAAGTCCTCGCGATTCTGAATCCTGATGACGAACAATAATAAAAGAAGCCGGGCCATCCCCGGCTTCTTTTTTAACGAACCGCAACTGGAGCAATTTCTTTCAGCGCTTGTTCGAAATCGTGTTCTAAATCGTCTGCATGTTCGACGCCCACACTCAGACGGAGCAGGCCATCAGTGATACCGCGTTTTTCACGCTCTTCCTTAGGCATTGCCGCGTGAGACATCGTTGCCGGATAGGACAAAATCGATTCCACGGCGCCAAGGCTGACAGCGAAGACTGGAAGTGACACATTCTCGACTAACTTCTTAACGGCCTCTTTGCTTTCAAGCTCAAAAGATAGCACGGCGCCCGCTCCCGTTGACTGGCTTTTATGGGTTTCAGCGCCGGGATGATCAGCCAGTCCCGGATAATACACGCGCTTGACCGCCGGGTGCTTCTGGAAAAATTCCGCAAGCCGCTGCGCTGTTTGGCTCGCTTTTTCTAAACGGACCTGCAACGTTTTTAAGCCGCGCAGCACGAGCCAGCAATCTTGCACGCCAAGGACGGCGCCGAACGCGTTTTGCAGCTTATACAGCTGCTTCCCAAGCTCTTCATCTTTGACAGCAGCTAAACCTGAGAGCACATCGCTGTGTCCGCTTAAGAATTTTGTCGCGCTGTGAAGTACAATATCCACGCCGAGATCAAGCGGACGCTGCAGTGCCGGTGTCATGAATGTATTGTCCAGAAAGGTCAGACAGCCGTTTTCTTTTGCAAGCTGAACAATCGCTTTAATATCTGTAATCCCAAGTGTCGGATTTGATGGCGTCTCCATATAAATGACCTTTGTGTTCGGCTTGATGCTCCGCGCCACTTCATTACGATCCGTCATGTCCACAAACGTATGCTCAATGCCAAACCGGGTCAGCACCTCTGTCACCATACGGAAGGTTCCGCCGTATACATCTTCGGTCACAAGAACGTGATCACCCTGTGACAGCAGTAAAAATGCTGTTGAGATAGCAGCCATGCCTGAACTGAAAGCAAATCCTCTTGTTCCGCCTTCCAATGCGGCAATTGTTTCTTCGAGAGCTGTTCTTGTCGGCGTGCCAGAGCGGCTGTAATCATATGCCCCGAACTCTTCAAATGAAGATTGGTGAAAAGTCGAGGCGTGCTGAATCGGTACACTGACCGCCCCGGTTCCGCCGTCTGTTTTAAATGGATTGTGCACGAGCTGGGTTTCCAGCGTCCAATTGTGTTTACTCAAATGAAACAGCTCCCTCTTTGACCTGACATAATGCCTGTTTTAGATCCTCTTTTAAATCTTCCGCATGTTCAATACCGACAGAAAAGCGCAGCAACCGATTGCACACCCCGTTTGCGATGCGGATCTCTTCAGGAATATCCATGTGCGTCTGGGTCGCAGGGTATGTAATAAAGCTTTCCACCCCGCCGAGGCTTTCTGCAAAACAAATGGTCTTCAGTGCTTTTAAAAACGGATTGACCCATTCTTCTTTTTGCAGACGGAAGGACAGCATGCCGCCTTTTCCGGGATACAGCACATCCGAAATTTCTTCCTGCTCTTCTAAAAACGCCGCAAGCTCCTGCGCGTTTGCCTGATGCTGACGCATTCTGAGGCTCAGCGTCTTCATTCCTCTCATCAGAAGCCACGAATCAAATGGCGGCAGGACGGCGCCGATCGCATTTTGATGCTGAAACATTTCCTCTCCGAGCTGCTCATCCTTCACCACGACAAGTCCAGCAAGCAGATCGTTATGCCCGCCTAAATACTTGGTCGCGCTGTGAATGACAATGTCAGCTCCCAGCTCTAGCGGCCTCTGCAAGACCGGTGTATAAAATGTATTATCTACGATCAGCAGAAGACCGTGCTCCTTTGTCATCCGGGCAATATGTTCAATGTCCGCCTCCTGCATGAGGGGGTTTGTCGGCGTTTCCACAAACACCGCTTTTGTATTCGGCGTAATCTTAGAGCGTAAACAGTCCTCATCGCTGAAATCATCATAATGAAAAGTCAATCCGTATTTTTTCCATTCATTTTCAAATAAACGGTACGTGCCGCCATATAGGTCCGATGAAACGATCAGTTCATCTCCGCTTTTAAACAGCGCCATAATCGTTTGGATAGCAGCCATTCCCGAACTAAAGGCAAGCCCTCTCGCGCCGTTTTCTAAGTTAGCGATCGCGTCCTCAACAAGCTGGCGTGTCGGATTTTTTGTGCGGACATAATCAAATCCGGTAGATTCTCCGATCCCTCTGTGGCGGTATGCTGTTGATAAATAGATAGGAGCACTCACTGTTCCCGTGACTTCATCGCTACGGTTCCCAATTTGAGCTAATTTCGTTTCAACGTGCTGTGACATATAGCTGACACCTTCCCTTTTCAAAATAAAAACCCCTTCTTCATAAGAAGAAGGGGTTTAACGCTTCTTCTTATCTTCCAAGCATAAAAAACGCTTGCTGGATTTAGCACCTTGGCGCTTTGCACATGCAAAACAAGCCGGTTGCTGAGGTTTCTAAGGGCCAGTCCCTCCACCTCTCACGATAAGAAATATCGATTTCAATTTTCTGATTGTTTTATATTAGCGCAATTCACAGTTTATTTCAACACTTTTTTCTTCGTGTGCCGAACCGTTTAAAGAGAGAAATTTCTAATAATTCATGGTACAATAATTGAAAATGCAAGAAAGTATAGTGATGTCCTGGAGGAATGTTTTTATGGCACCGAAAAACGGCACAGTGCAAGAAAAGAAATTCTTTTCAAAAGAGCTTAACGAGGAAATGACCTTGCTTGTTTATCTGCCGTCCAACTACTCCCCGCTTTATAAATACCATGTCATTATCGCGCAGGACGGCCACGATTATTTCAGGCTGGGGAGAATCGGCAGACAGGTTGAGGAATTGCTGTCGAAACGCGAAATAGACCGGAGCATTATTATCGGTGTTCCTTATAAGGATGTAAAAGAGCGCAGAAACACCTATCATCCGGAGGGTTCAAAATTTTCGGCTTATAAACGGTTCATCGCCCATGAGCTCGTTCCTTTTGCAGATGATGAGTATCCAACCTATCAGATCGGTTACGGCCGAACGCTGATCGGTGATTCGCTCGGAGCAACCGTGTCACTTATGACAGCACTTGATTATCCGAATATGTTTGGCAACATCATCATGCAGTCTCCCTATGTTGACAAACACGTACTAGAAGCCGTAAAACAGTCAGACGATATCAAACACCTCTCTATTTATCACCAAATCGGAACAAAAGAAACTGACGTCCACACGACAGACGGGAACATTCTGGACTTTACAGAACCGAACCGGGAGCTGAAACAGCTGCTGGAGAAAAAGCTTTCCGATTATGATTTCGAGCCATTTGACGGAGACCACAAATGGACATACTGGCAGCCGCTCATCACCCCGGCGCTGAAAAAAATGCTTTAACACTCTATCATACTTTATTTCCAGGAGGGACATAATATGAAATACGGAATCGTTTTATTTCCATCAAAAAAGCTCCAAGACCTTGCAAACTCTTACAGAAAGCGCTATGACCCAAGCTACTCTCTAATCCCGCCTCATTTGACGCTGAGAGCATCCTTTGAATGCGCGGAGGAGAAAGCGGATCAGCTCGTATCACATTTAAGAAACATCGCAAAAGAGTCCCACCCACTCGTTCTCAAAATGACAAAATACAGCTCATTTGCGCCTGTCAATAATGTCATTTACATCAAAGCAGAACCGACGGAAGAGTTAAAAACACTCAATGAAAAGCTATACACCGGTGTGTTGGCAGGAGAACAGGAATATAATTTCGTTCCGCATGTGACGGTCGGCCAAAATCTTTCCGACGATGAGCATTCAGATGTGCTGGGACAATTAAAAATGCAGGAAGTGTCGCATGAAGAAATCGTTGACCGTTTCCACTTGCTTTACCAGTTGGAAAACGGATCGTGGACAGTATATGAAACCTTCTTGCTAGGCAGAGGAGAATAATGTTTGAAAGCAGTTATCGCAAAAAATGAAGAACAACTGAAAGATGCATTCTATGTAAGAGAAGAAGTCTTTGTCAAAGAACAAAACGTGCCTGCTGAAGAAGAAATTGACGAACTTGAAAATGAGTCAGAGCATATCGTCGTGTATGACGGTGAAAAGCCTGTCGGTGCCGGAAGATGGCGTATGAAGGACGGCTACGGCAAGTTAGAGCGGATTTGCGTACTGAAAAGCCACCGTTCAGCCGGTGTCGGCGGCATCATTATGAAAGCGCTCGAAAAAGCCGCGGCAGACGGAGGCGCTTCCGGTTTCATTTTAAACGCGCAAACACAGGCTGTGCCGTTTTACAAGAAACACGGGTATCGCGTGCTTTCTGAAAAAGAATTCCTCGATGCCGGCATCCCCCACTTACAAATGATGAAGGACTGAACGCATCCGGATCTTTTTGAGATCCGGATTTTTTCCGCATATAAAAAACCGTTCTCTCGTATGAACGGTTTTTTATACATATCGATTAATATATGTGCCCATTCCTTTTTCTCGCAATCTCTTATAAAGAGAGCGCTTACGTTTCATCTCGTTTACCTTTCTTTCAGCGGCCGTTTGATTCTCCTGCTGCTTTTCCAGTTCTTTGTATACCCGCTGAAACGGGACATAGCTGATTTTTTCGGTTCCGGCATAATCCTGCTTATGTCCAGCCGTTCTATTAGCATATTGAGCGTATTGCTGGTTCTGAATTTGACCTGCATATATCATACAATACCCACCCCTCTGCTGTCTCTTTTCCCTTAAACTTACTTTTTGAAACACATTTCTTTTGATATGATAGTCATTGTCTGTAATGAACACCTTTTGATTGGGAGGACCCCTTTTTGAAATGCGCCCGACTGAATGATAGAATCATACATTTACATACATATTCGAGAGAACATTATCAATTCCTCTTTGAAGAGGGAATAAAAGGACATTTATTTTGTTCTCATTGCGGAAAGCCCGTTTTGTTACGGCTTAACATCGCCGATCCGCCAGAGTTTATCCATCGCCAGCCAGGCGATTTTCCGGCATGTGAGGAGGCGTGCGAACCGAAGCCCTCTAAAGAGGGGAAAAAAGAAGATGATCAGGAATCTGGTGTCATTCGTTTACCCAAGGGAAAAGCGATCGCCGCTGACCCGTCCCCAGCTGTTACAGAATGGCACCGTCCTAGAAGGATTAAACCAGGAACACCATTTGTGCCAAAAACAATAGAACCCGATACGAGCCTTTTTCCGTCTGTCGGTTTAAACACGGATCAGCTGAAAGCTGTCACGGAAACAGAGGGCCCGCTGCTCGTGCTTGCAGGTGCGGGGAGCGGAAAAACACGGGTGCTGACAGCCCGTGCCGCCCACATGATCGAACACTTAGGCATACCGCCTGAAAATATGCTGCTTGTCACCTTTACAACAAAAGCTGTCGCTGAAATGAAAGAGCGTATGGCCAACCAGTACGGATTACAGCCGGCAAAAGTCAGAAGACTTGTGACAGGAACATTCCACAGTCTGTTTTATAAGATCTTGTATCACTCTAATTCTGCTAAATGGAACGGTGAGCATCTGCTGAAAATGGAGTGGCAGCGGGAACAATATATCAAAAAAGCACTCTATGAAGAAGGCATCGATGAGAAAGAATTCCCAGTTGACCAAGCTCTGCAGCAGATCGGTTTTTGGAAAAACACTTATGTCCCAAATGAACGCATCCCTCTAAAAGATGAGTGGGAAAAACAAGTTTATCGTTTATATGAACATTATGAACGTCAGAAAAAAGAACACAGCCAATTTGATTTTGATGACATGGCTTCAGCCTGCTATGAATTGTTTATCGAGCGGCCTGACCTTCTGGAACAATATCAATCTCGGTTTACGTATATCTTAATTGATGAGTTTCAGGACATTAATCCGGTTCAATACAAAATCATGCAAATGCTCGCCAGTCCGGAGCAAAACCTGTGCTGTGTCGGAGACGATGACCAGTCCATCTACGCGTTTCGCGGAAGCAATCCGTCTTTCATTCTTGATTTTCAAAAGGATTATCCGGGAGCGAAGACGATCTATTTAACTGCGAACTACAGGTCTACGCACCCGATCGTCTCTAGTGCTGATATCGTTGTGAAAAAGAACAAAAACAGATATGCCAAAACGCTTGAAGCGGCCCGCGATGACATTCAGGTCCCTGTGCTGTTTTATCCTTATGATGAAGAGGAAGAAGCCACAATGGTCGTTTCCGATATCAAAGAAAAAATTCAAAATGGAGCCAGTCCAGAAGACTTTGCGGTTCTTTACCGCACAAACAGCGGAGGCCGTGCTATATATGAAAGGCTTCATCAATCGTCAATTCCGTATACAGCTGACCGCGGCGTCCAATCGTTTTACAGCAGACGGATCGTCCGCCAGATTCTCGCCTACTTGTATGCCAGCCAAAATGAGGATGACACCGAAGCGATTAAACACTTGCTTCCCGCCTTGTTTTTAAAACAGTCCGCTTTGAATACGCTGAAGGCGCTCTCGATTACAGAGGACTGTACCATGATCAAAGCGCTGGCCAAATTGCCTGATCTGAAGCCATTCCAGCTGAACAAAATCAAGAAAATCGTACCGTTTTTTGCAAGCCTCCGCACAATGAAACCCGTAGAAGCCATCACCTTTGCAGAAGGAAAAATGGGCTTCTCCGAATATTTAAAAAAGCGGGGCAATGAGGGCAACAAGCTGGAAAAAGGCTCTGATGACTTGCGTGACATCAAGGTTGTCGCCAAGAAGTTCAAAACGATTCCTGACTTTCTTGCCCACGTAGACCATATGAGGGCCGCTGAGAAAAACAGAACGGATGAACATGGCGTTCAGCTGATGACCATTCACCGGTCAAAAGGCCTTGAATTCAAAACAGTCTACGTGTTAGGCACTGTAGACGGCTCGATTCCGCACGATTTCTCATTAGAAACGGCAAGAAAAGGAGACGAGGCCGCTCTTGAGGAGGAAAGACGTCTTTTATATGTAGCCATGACCCGGGCGAAACAGCATTTATATTTGTCTTGCCCCGCTAACAGGCGCGGCAAAACAGCCAACCGCTCAAGATTTTTGTATCCCCTTCTACAAAAAGCAAGACAGCCCTTGCATCATTAACAGCCCGGCAGATTACTGCCGGGTTTTTACTGTAAAAAAAGGCCCGCTGCAGTGAGTCAGCCAGGCCATCCACTTATTTATTATCCATCATTTTAGAAATCGTGCCAAAATCAAGCTTTTCTTTTCCGCTTGTAATAGATTCCACAATTTTATCTTCTAATTCTTTTGGCACGCGTCTGTTTGCCATCTGAGCTACGCGGTTAATCACACTGCGCACTGTATTTTCATCTTTAAAATTAGCGTTTTGGAGTGATCCGGCAAGATTCATTACATCCTGCATCTTCACACCTGTTTTCTTTTCGATGTTCTTAAAAAATTGATTATCCATAATGCGCCTCCTTTTGGCGGAGTAATACGGTATTGTATGAATGCACATAATACAATGTGCTTTTCCAACATTTTTAAAAATAAACACAAGGCAAGGAAGCACGGGTTATAACCCGTACTTCCTCAATACATCTTAAAAGAAAGATGCACCTACGATGATGAGGAGAATGAATAATACGACCAACAAAACAAATGTTGAACCATAGCCGCCGCCGTAACCGCCAGCATAACCGCCATAACAGCCGCCGTAGCCGCCGCCGAATCCGTATCCAAAGCCCATAGATAAGCACCTCCTTTACTCTCTATACACTATGTGAGCTGCTTGGATCGGCTTGGATATTCGCATAGGGCGTTTGCGGATTTATGATTGATCATATTGAGCTTGATGTTTCTTAAGTAAGGCCTCCGTTTTTTCAGCCAGCTCTTCAATCTCATCTTCAAATTCCAGACCGGCTTTATCAAATGCATCCAAGTCTTTTCTGATACGGCCCATCGTGTCTTCATACTCTTTTTGCTTTTGTTCGTGTGGTTCATATCTTCCTTCTATCCATTTTTCAAACTCATTCACTTTTATCCCCCCGCTTATGATATATGCTGAGCGAGGCCGCCCCGTTAAAAAAACAAAAAACCGGAGTTCTCCGGTTTCTTTGCCAGGCTATTGAGGCTTTTTCTTTTTATTTCCGCACCCGCAGCCTTTCTTTTTTATCTTTTTTGATTGATACGATGAATCTGTATATGGAGATTTTTGGGAAGGTTTATGATGTTGGCTCATTTTTGTCCCCTTCCTTTCCTTATGTCATATATGCTACTTTATGCTGATGCTAGTGAAAAGTTGCTGGTGGTAACGCCTCATTCTTGCAGCCATTTTGATACGAGCGTTTCTATGATGCCGGCAAGGCCGGCGATCGCCAAAAGTAAAATCAGCCACTGCGCCGCTTGCGGGATCAACGCCTGGCATAAAATCAAAAAGCCGGCGCACCACACGCCTGTGCACCAATAGCAGCTCAGCAATTCACCAATAAACGCCCTGACACCGGTTCCCTTAATCACGATATAGGTTTCAATGTTCCCGTCCGCATCCTTTTCTTCCTTCTCTTCATGAAACAGACTGCGAAGCGGCGCCATAATCGTGTCAAACACCAGCAGGCGGGCGAGCCGAAAGACCGCAAGCGATAGAAGAACAATTGTCAGCCCATTTATAACCACTCGTTCACTCCTTTGCCAATCATGATCCCTTCACATATATGCGAAAACCCTATTCTTCATGAATTGTATCTTGTCCGGCAGAAAATTGGTTATTTTTATTATTCCGCTCGGCACCCCATTTGCATTATATAGAGTATGGATAAGAAAGGAGTGAAGGTTATGTCATTTGAAACAAAAATTGAATCCCTGCATCCTGACATATTTGAGCAATTATCAAGCGAATTCGAGCAGCAGATCGAAGTGATTGATTGCGAAAATATCACAATAGATACGTCACATATAACAGCTGCCCTTTCTATACAAGCCTTGGTTACAACATTGATTATCCTGTTGACACAGCTCGTTATTGCCGACGAGGACTTGGCCGACACAGTAGCAAGCGAAATACTCATTCTTGATAACTCTCAAATCAAAAAAAGAACCATCATTAAAATTATCAACAGCCGAAACATCAAGATTACTTTGTCTGCAGACGAAATAATAACCTTTGTACAAATCTTGCTTCAGGTGTTAAACAGTATGCTCCTTGAATTCGACATCCTTTAACCCTTTCTTTTCACAAACTAAAAGTTGAGGTGAGAACAAATGTCAGATAACGATAAAATCAAAGAAGAGCTTGAAAAGCTCCCAGAAGTTGATCCAATGATGAAAATGCTGGTCCAAAACATATTTGTAAAACACGGCATCACAAAAGACAAAATGAAAAAAGTATCAGATGAAGAAAAAGAAATGCTTTTGAATATGGTAAAAGACCTGCAAGCGAAATCAGCGGAGCTAGCTGAAAAACACAAGAAGAAAAAAGAAGAAGAAGCCGTACAAGAGCAAAAGAGCGATAAACCGCTTAGCCGCAGAGAGCAGCTCATTGAACAGCTCAGACAAAGACGGCAAAACAATAACAATTCAAATTAATCATAAAAAATAGGGCACATCATCAAGATAAATGCCTCAGTCAAAGTAAGAGGCTCGCTCATTTAATAACAGTAAAAGAAAAGGAGGAATAGATATGGAAAGCAGACCATACTCTTGGGTTGCACTTGATCCTGACTGTGACCATCCGTTAGAGCACAAAGAGAAAGAAAAAGAAGAAAGAAAATGCAATTGCGATATTTGCTGCAATAACAATGGGTTTGGCAATGACAACAACGCCTTTATCGACCAAGATCTAGCTCAGGCAAATCTCAATAAACAAGTCTCAGATGAGACAATTATTATTAGAGACTCTTGTGACATCAACGTTTCATCTACAGACGTTCAAGCCGTAACATCTATTGTAACAGCGCTTAATGCAGCTGTCTTGACAGTAGCTCTCACCTCCATTGCAGATGGCGTTATTGCTGAATTAGTCGCACAAGATTTATTGCAGCTTACAGCTAACAAGCAAGTAAACCGCCAGAAACTTCTTATCGAATGCTCCCGCGGCGTAAACGTCACAACAGTAGATGCCGATATCGCAACCCTTGTCTCTACAGCTACAAACGTTCTGATCGCTGTCCTAGTCATCACTCTTGTCCTCTAGAACCTAAAAGCAGAGCTAAAAACGCTCTGCTTTTTCTTATTTTCCAAGCATATGATGAATATATAGACGTTCACCCACACCAAGTGGGGCACGGGTACATATGTTGTTAAGGACTAAAGTCAAATACCCTATAAAGAAGGAGCTGAAATCAATGAGCTGCGGAAAAACCCATGGCCGGCATGAGAACTGTGTATGCGATGCAGTGGAAAAGATTTTAGCAGAGCAGGAGGCAGTTGAGGAACAGTGTCCGACTGGCTGCTATACAAACCTTTTGAATCCGACAATTGCAGGTAAAGACACAATTCCGTTTCTCTTGTTTGATAAAAAAGGCGGATTGTTCTCCACATTCGGAAACGTGGGGGGATTTGTGGATGATATGCAATGCTTTGAATCCATTTTCTTCCGCGTTGAAAAATTATGTGATTGCTGTGCAACACTGTCTATTTTACGCCCTGTCGATGTTAAAGGCGATACCTTAAGTGTTTGCCACCCTTGTGACCCGGATTTCTTCGGGCTAGAAAAAACAGATTTCTGCATAGAAGTGGATCTCGGATGCTTCTGTGCGATTCAGTGCCTGTCACCAGAGCTAGTTGACAGAACATCGCCTCATAAAGATAAAAAGCATCATCACAATGGATAAACACTTGTAAAGAGGAATCCCCTTCCAAACTCTATTACAGGTGCAAATCATTCAGCTGCTTCCAGCGTGAGGCAGCTGACTCTCCATCATTTCGCCAGTCTCAAATTTATAAGGCAGGAGGGATAATATGAGCCAGAAAACATCAAGCTGCGTGCGTGAAGCTGTAGAAAATATTGAAGATCTGCAAAACGCTGTTGAAGAAGACTGCCCGACCGGCTGCCACTCTAAGCTTTTATCTGTAAGCCATTCGTTAGGCGACACAGTGCCTTTTGCAATATTTACATCAAAATCAACGCCATTAGTCGCCTTCGGAAATGTCGGCGAACTCGATAACGGCCCTTGCTTTAATACAGTATTTTTCAGGGTCGAAAGAGTGCATGGAAGCTGCGCAACACTGTCATTATTAATCGCATTTGACGAACACAAACACATTTTGGACTTCACCGATAAAGATACGGTGTGTGAAGTGTTCCGACTCGAAAAAACGAACTACTGTATTGAAGTTGACTTAGACTGCTTCTGCGCAATCAACTGCTTAAATCCTCGATTAATCAATCGTACACATCATCATTAATCATAAGCTGGAAAAGCTTGCAGGCCTGCAGGCTTTTCTCTATGTAAAAAAGCTGTCCGGCAACATCAGCCGGGCAGCTTTTTTCTTTTTCGTTAAAAACCGAGCGGGTGCAAAGAGGTAATATCATCAATTGCCAGTTCGGTTGGGGCTCCGTTTCCGGTTGTTCGAAGCAGGACGGAATCATTTCTTCTTCCGACAATCACGCCCCTGTACGTTCTTCCATTGGCTTCAATCAAACAAAGCGCTCTCGGCATGTTATGAGGCAGCTTTGTTAAAAAATCAATTTTTTCGTGGATCGTCATCTTGCTCATCGGTTTTTTCACTTTTCGTGCCGGCGGTGCTTTTTCCTCCGCTTTATCAGCACTATGGACAGCTTCCGGTTCTTTCTCAGGCTTCCGGGCCTCAAGTGCAGGCTCTTCCTTTTTTTCTGCTTTCGGGGGCTCGTGTTCGACGGTTTCTTCTACGGCCTGCGGCTCTGCTTTCTGTTCCTCTTGGCTTTTTATGTTCTCTGGCTCTCTCACCTCTTGTATTTGCTGACTCACTGGTTCGGCTGCAGGCTTTTGGTCTTCTTGCAGGACATCCTGTGCCACAGCTTCCTCCTGCTGCTTCTCATGGTAAGCCGGCTTTTCCTCAGCTTTTGGCGGAGCGGGTTTGTCGGCCTTTCTTTTGATGACAATCTCCTGCATGGATGACCTTGTAGTTTCTGCATAATCCGGCTGAACAATATACATGAGCGGTTTTTTATCCGCGTTTCTTTTCTTATTAGACATCTTCATCCCTCCGATTGTGTCATATTCTATCTATATGACAGAAAGCTGAAAATCAGAAGAAATAAAAAAGCAATCCCTATTCGGGATTGCTTGAAATAGATCCTGCTTAGCGGGCAGTGATATGGAAACCTGAATCAACGTGAAGATTTTCACCTGTAATCCCGCGGGACATATCGCTGAACAAGAACGCAGCTGTATCGCCCACTTCTTCAGGTGTTGTCGTGCGGCGAAGCGGTGCACGCTCTTCGATGTCTTTTAAGATAGAGTTGAAATCGCTGATGCCTTTAGCAGATAATGTTCTGATCGGGCCGGCAGAAATGCTGTTGACGCGGATATTTTCTTTTCCTAAGTCAGCAGCTAAATATTTCACACTTGCATCAAGAGAAGCTTTTGCTACACCCATAACGTTGTAGTTTGGCATCACAAGCTCTCCGCCAAGGTACGTCAAAGTGACAATGCTTCCGCCTTCAGTCATCATCGGACGTGCCGCTTTGACAACAGCAGTCAGAGAATATGAGCTGATGTTATGAGCCAAAAGGAAGCCGTCACGATTTGTGTTTAAGTATTCGCCCACAAGCTCTTCTTTGTTGGCAAACGCGATACAATGCGCGATACCGTGGATTACACCGACCTGCTCCTTAATGCTTGCGAAGCAAGTTTCGATTTCTGCGTCGTTTGTAACATCGCAAGGAAGGATGATGGAGTCGTTGCGGTCTAATGTTCCGGCAAGCTCGTGAACGGATTTCTCCAGGCGTTCACCAGCGTATGTGAAAATCAAACGTGCACCCGCTTCATGTAAAGAACGCGCAATGCCCCAGGCGATGCTGCGTTTGTTGGCTACCCCCATCACAACAATGTTGCGGCCTTCAAGTGAAAAATTCATATGTATAAAGCCTCCTATATTTAATAAAGACATAGTATTAGTACCTGATCTTAATTTCTATCATATCATAACCTTGTCCAGATGAAAAGCGCATACCGTAGCAAACGCAAAAGAGATCACCATCAGCTGGTGATCTCATCGGCTTGTATTTAAGCTGTTTCGTTTAAAAGCGAAATGGTTTGTCGGCCCGTGTCCCGATCCGATGCCGAGCGTATTTTCCACCGCTTCGCGGACAAAGTTGGCCGCAATCTCAAATGCCTGATGGATGCTGTCTCCTTTAGCCGTTTGGGCCGTTAAAGCCGCAGCAAAGGTGCAGCCTGTGCCATGCGTATGCTTCGTATTGATATAAGGATGGGTGATTTGCATAAACATGCTGCCATCAAAAAGAAGGTCAGTAATGTGATTGTCTTCAGGCTGGTGCCCGCCTTTGATAATGACATGCTGCGCACCCATCTTGACGAGCTGCTCGGCTGCTTTTTTCCGGTCATCCAGCGAGCTGATTGTCATTCCTGTCAGCGTTTCTGCTTCCGGGACATTCGGCGTAATCGCGTAGCTTCTTGGAATGAGCAACTCCTTTAAGGTGGCAACTGACTCATCACGCAGCAAGGATGCCCCGCCCTTTGCGATCATAACCGGATCAACAATTACACGATTGAATCCGTGCTCGTCAATTTTTCTTGCCACTTCTTCAATCATGTCGGCATTCCAGAGCATTCCCGTTTTGACTGCATCCGGTCTCAAATCCTCAGCAACAGCGTCAATTTGCTGTCTCAACGCCTCTACAGTCAGCGGATGCACCCCATGAACGCCAAGCGTATTTTGAGCGGTTACCGCTGTAATCGCAGACATTCCGAATACATCAAGCTCTTGAAAGGTTTTAATATCAGCCTGTATCCCTGCGCCGCCGCCT
The DNA here is from genome assembly GCF_037963565.1 of Bacillus sp. PS95. Lineage (NCBI taxonomy): Bacteria > Bacillati > Bacillota > Bacilli > Caryophanales > Bacillaceae > Bacillus > Bacillus sp. PS95. Next base: position 1,206,320 of record NZ_CP150160.1, on the reverse strand, counting down.
GAATCTGATCCGGCGATTGTCAATGCTTTATATATACTCATTACACTACACTCCTTTTATTACCCGATCCATTTATGATAAATGGATTTTGCCCGGGCAATATCATTTGTTCCATGGATCAAAGCTCTGCCGTCCCGGAACAGCACCATTTTCATATCATCCGAGCGGCAGGAAATTAAATACGGGTTCGCAGCTACTTCAAGCCCGGCCTGCCTCAGCTGACCGGCAAGCGCTTCAAGATCCGCTTCTTTCGTAATAGATGATCTGATCTGCACCGTGTTCCTGCCGCACAATACAGCCGCTTTTGTTTGATTTTCATATGACAAAAACGGAAAATCCTTTGTGCCGCAGCTTGGGCATGCGTCATGTTTGAGACTGGCCGCTCTCACTTCTGACCGCTCATTTTTCCACAAATCAAAGGAGCGCAGCACCGGCTCGCACTCCTCTCCCGTCAGCAGCTTCAGTGCATCTGTTACCTGAAAGACTGCTACCTGCAAAACAGCCGGACTGATGATGCCAGCTGTGTCACACGTTGCTCCGCCAATCGGAAGTGTATCGAGCAAGCAATGCAGGCAAGGGGTAGATCCCGGCACCACGGTAAAGGTGAGGCCGTAGCTCCCTACACAGGCACCGTAAAGAAAAGGAATCCCTTCCTTTACCGCAGCATCATTTACGATCAGGCGGGTTTCAAAATTATCAGCCGCATCCACTATAATTGATGCATCCCTAATCAGCTCGAAAATATTTTCTGCTGTCACATCCATGACAAGGCCGGTCACATCAACATCGCTGTTAATCGAACGGAGACGGCGCTCCGCAGCGGCTGCTTTCGGCATTTCTTTTTTGACATCATCTTCTGTATAAAGCTGTTGGCGCTGGAGGTTGCTCCATTCAACATAATCTCTGTCGGCAATTTTCACAGAGCCGACTCCCGCTCTCACCAGCATTTCTGCACTGGCTGTTCCGAGCGCGCCGGCGCCGATAATCACGGCGCGCGCTTCTTTCAATTTTTTCTGGCCGGATGGGCCGATCGGAGCAAACAGCTCCTGCCTTGAATACCTGCCTGTCATACAGGAAGACCTTCTCCCGGACTGCTTGCCGTTCCGTATTGCTTAAGCGGGATTCGGCCCGCCTCATAAGAAAGGCGCCCTGCTTCCACTGCGAGCTTCATGGCACGAGCCATTTTCACAGGATCGTCAGCGCCCGATACAGCCGTATTGAGCAGTACGCCATCCGCTCCAAGCTCCATTGCGTATGCCGCATCTTTAGGCGAGCCGATTCCCGCATCCACGATGACCGGCACTTTCGCCTGTTCAATAATAAATGACAGATTCAAAGGATTTAAGATTCCTTGTCCTGATCCAATCGGAGATGCACCCGGCATGATGGCATGAACGCCGAGCTCTTCCAGCTTTCTCGCCAGCACAACGTCATCCGACGTGTACGGGAGCACAATAAAGCCTTCTTCAAGAAGCTGTTCAGACGCTTTTAATGTCTCAACAGGGTCAGGCAGCAAGGAACGGCTGCATCCGATGACTTCAACTTTAATCATGTCACAAAGGCCGGACGCTTTCGCCAGCCTTGCAATCCGAACCGCTTCTTCAGCAGTGCTGGCGCCCGCTGTATTCGGCAAAAGCGTATATTTGGATAAATCAAGCTGTTCCAAAAAATTCGGCTGAGATGCTTCAAAGATGTTCATTCTCCTTACAGCAAATGTTAAAATATCAGACTCAGAAACAGCTACTGCTTCCTTTTGAATGTCAAACGATGGGTATTTCCCCGTGCCCAGCAGCAATCTTGATTGAAATGATTTTCCGCCAATTGTTAACATGCTCATCCGCCTCCTACAAAATGGACAATTTCAATGACATCACGATCACAAAGCTCAACCTCGTGATAGCGTTCTTTCCCGATTATTTCTTTATTTCTTTCCACGATAACGATTTTATTTTCAAGCTGATACGACGCCAGCAGGTCTTGAATTGTACCTGCGTCTTTTTCCCACTTCACGTCTTTACCGTTCAGCTGTAGCATCATATCTGAACCGCCTCCTTGCGATCAATTCGGAATGCGTGCAGCCAGTCTTGGTTGACCTCTTTATTCATGATGAGATCACTGATCAAAGCGCCCGTTGCGGGAGCAAGCAGGATCCCGTTTCTGAAATGGCCCGCCGCAAATAAAATACGGCTGTCCTCAGGATGTCTGCCGATGTACGGTTTTCCATCCTTTGTTCCCGGCCGGAGTCCCGCCCAAAAACGATCCACCTTCATATTCTGTATAGCCGGCAGCATCGTTTTTGCTTTTTTCATAACCGATTCCAATCCGCCAAGATCCGGTGTTTCACTCCAGTCTCCCGGCTTCATTGTCGCGCCGACAACCAGTTTGCCGCTTTTTCTCGGTACGATATAGCAGTGATCATGGTAAAGCGTTTTTGTCAGCGGGATATCATCATTCCAAACGGACAGGCACTCCCCTTTTACAGGGAGAAAAGCATTGTTCAGTCCGAGCCGTTTAAAAAACATCCCGCTCCACACTCCGCTGGCAACGACAACATGATTAGCCCATACGTCTCCTCTAGGGGTCTTGATGGACAGGGCTTCACCGTCACGTTCGACATGCAGGACAGGCGTATGCTCAAAAATCTCCGCCCCAAGCATTTTTGCTGCTTTCACATATGCCTTGCAAACAAAATAAGGCTCCACATGCACATCATCCTGAATAAAAGATGCACCAAAGATGTCACCAGACGCATACGGCTCTTTTTCTAACACCTCTTCTTTTGAATACCAGCTGACAGAGTCCAAATCGTCCATCTGTCTCAGCTGCAGCACATCTTCTTCAGAAAATGCAAGCTTAAACATACCGCCGTTATGCTGCCTGATATCCACACCGGATAATGCATAAAGCTCTTCTCCAAGACCTTTGTACAGACGCTGACTGTGCATAGCGAAATCAAAAAACGCGTCACGTTCCTCGCATTCGGCATGGGCGCCCAGCATTCCAGCAGCGGCACTTGTCGTTCTGCCGCCCATTGTTCCGCTTTCAAACAATGCGGTGCTTTTGATTTCCTTTGCCAAATGATAAGCAATCGCGGAACCGATAATTCCGCCTCCAATCACCACTGCTTCATAATGCCTTTTCATAGCGCATCTCCTTTAGCTTACGGGAATATCGTCTGGCTGCTTCCAAAGGCTCAGCGGAAGAGAAAATTCCTGACATAACAGCAATGCCGTCTGCCCCTGCTTGTTTTACGTCTCTTAACCTGTCCGGCGTCATCCCCCCGATGGCTATAACCGGGATGGAAATCCGCTGTTTGATATCTGACAGCAAAGATACTCCTCTGCCTTCAAGACCCTTTTTGCAATCCGTTTCAAACACATGGCCGAACAGCACGTAGTCCGCGTCTTCCTTTTCTGCTTGAACCGCTTCCTCCAGTGAATGCACCGACCTCCCGATATGAAGGTGTGGAAATCTGGCTCTGACCTGCTTCGGTGAAAAGCTGCCGCTTGGCAGCTGCACGCGGTGAATAGTAGAGAAAAGCGCAATATCCACGCGCCCGTTCATCACCAGTTTTCGTTTATCTATACCGCCTTCAAAAATAAGCTCGAGCAGTTTCAAAATATCCGCCGCCGATTTTGAGCGTTCCCGAATATGAATAAAATCAACTTCATTCTGAATCGTAATGATGATTCTCGCTAGCTCTTCTACCGGCTTGCTGTCATCCGTTATGGCGTGAAGCTCCACATTCCTCCACCTCTTTTATTGCGCTGTCAGACCAGCCTTCTTTTCGATAGGCCATTCCCCAAAATTGATATTCATAGTAGCTGGAGATGACAAAATTCTCTTTCATCTTGGCACGCACTTCCTCCGTGCTGTTTTCCGCCAGCTCATCAAAGCGGTTGATTTGCTCCTCAACCTGTTGTCTAAACCAGTCACCGCCGTACGTCCCAATCCACTTTTGATAAATCGGATGCCCAGGATCGCAATGCAGCAATTTCTCACCAACCTCGTAATAAAGCCAGTAGCATGGCAGCAGGGCCGCTAAGATTTCTGCGAAATTCCCGCTCAAAACCGAACGGTACATATGGGATGTATAAGAGTACGCTGTAGGAGACGGCTTAAACGCCTTACGCTCTTCCTCGCTGATTTCCAACAGCTCGGCAAACTCGCGATGAAGCGCCATTTCCGCCTCATATGTACCTTGGGCATGGCTTGCCATCCGCCCCGTTGTAAAAAGGTCCTTCGCATAAGCTGCGCCAAATGACTGCACCTTTGCAAAATGCGTTAAATAATAGGAATCCTGAAGTACGTAGTATTTAAAACGGTCAATCGGAAGCGTTCCGTCACCGATTCCTTGAACGAACTGATGGACAAAGCTCCCCTCCCACCATTCTGCGGCTGAACTGCGGCATTCTTCTGAAAACTTCACAAATCATTCCCCCTCTGAAAATAAAAAAACCACTTTCCCGCAAGGAAAAGTGGTTTGGAATTGGCATAGTAAAATAACACAAATACCGCTCCACTTCCCTACGCAGGTCTGAACCTGTTCAAGTTATGAGGGTCTAAAAGTCACACTTTTATCTCAGCCCTTATGAAGGACACCCCTAGTGGTTAAACGAATACATATTGAATTGTTCTGCACCTCTATATTAACACGAATCCTTATTTGGTCAAGATTTATCCTTCCAATGTTTTCTTAAGATCCGTTACGTACCCCCGAGATCCGGTGACAATTAAACGGTCTCCAAGTTTCAGCCTTGTATCCCCATGAGGAACGATGCTGTCCACACCTCTGAAGATCCTGACAAAGATGACGTCACCTGTTAAAGGGAATTCCCGTAAAATGACACCATCATATTTACTGTTCTCCATATTAATTTGATACAGCGAAGACTCTTGGTTCGTGAGCAGCTTCATGACGCCAGGCGCTTCAATCAGTGCGCGAAGCAGCGTTTTTGTCGACAGCAGAATAGAAAAGATGCTGATTCCCTGCTCCTTCAGAGCTGCTTCATGCTCCGGTGATCCTACGCTTGCAATGACTCTTTCTGTGCCTTTTTCTTTTGCAAGTAATGCAATGTCTGCATTCATATCTTCATTTCCTGTCGCCACAACGAGGATATCCGTTTCAAAAATGCCGAGTGATTCAAGCGTCTCGTGTTCATAGTCAGAAATTGTTTCAACAGCAAACACTGATTCTGACAGCTTTTCCTCCGCATTCTCTTGGTAGACGTGTACAACACGCACGTCATACTCTTCCTCTGGCAATTCGAGTGTAACAGGCAAAGTCATTTGATTGGCGCCAATGAACGTAATCGTCTTTTTCTCCTCCGGCTGCTCTTCCCGTTTGTATAATTTTTTAAAACAGATCGGCGTAAAAATACTTGCAATGACGGCTACTAAAATGAGCGCTCCTGACATATTTGCACTGATCACGTGAAGCTGCTGCCCGATTGTTGCAGCGGCAATCACGAGCGAAAGCGTTGATGTCAGCAAGAAGCCAGACGCGAAAATGGTTCGGTTATCATACCACTTCTTTAGGTACATGACAGGAATGATTTTGCTGACTAACAGCGCCAGCAGCAGGAGCGGAATCATGATTAAAATTGTTTTATCCTGAAAAAGAGTCCAAATATCAAGCTTCACACCGACCATCACAAAGAAAATCGGTATTAAGAACCCATAACCAAATGAATCCAGCTGCTGAACAAGTTCTTTGTTTGGCGAAAGCAGGGAAACGAGAACCCCCGCTAAGAAAGCGCCGAGAATATTTTCCGCCCCAAGTGATTCAGACAGGGCAACGAGTACAATAATTAACGTAAAAATGGCACGCGTCCCGATCTGGATCGTCCCTTTTGACATGGATTGAACAAAAGAGCGATGTTTGAAGACCCGGCCGAAAAAGTAAAGCACCACTCCGGCCGCAAACAGGATCATCAGGAGCCACATGTTTCCGCTGTCCTCTCCGTATAAAGAAGAAAAAACAGCAAGAAGAATCATCGTGGCCAAATCAGCAATAACAGCAACAAGCAAAATAATCTGCCCGATATTCGAATTCATGATCCGTTCTTCTTTTAATGTTGGAACGACAACGCCTAATGAAATCGTTGAAATAATCAGGGTCATCAAAAATGCATTTTGGATAAATCCGGCCAAGACGAACCCATAGGACAAGAGCAATGATAAAATAAAAATACCGACGAAAATAACAGATGCCGCAGCAAACGTATTCGGCGCTTCCTTGCCATTCGGCAGGAACTGCTTTTTCTTTCCTTTCTCAAACGACGAAAAATCAATTTCAAGCCCGCTTAAAAACATTAAAAAGATAAATCCGAGCATAGAGAGTGTTTGGAGCCAGGTGTCACCCTCCACAACTAAATTAAGGCCGCTTTTCCCAATAATCAGCCCCATAATGATTTCAGCAACAACAACCGGGATGCTGAGTTTAAACCGATGCAAAAGGATGGGTGTCAAAAATGCAACGATAAGTACAACAACTAAAGATGCGACAGATGTATGCGCCATAATCAGAACCTCCTTTTTAAGTCAGGGTTATGCCAGTTCTCACTCAGAGAACAAAACCTCATTTTTAAAAAACATAACGCGATTTTAACAAGGGTGATGATGAAAAATAAAGTGATAAGGTCTTAATCCTGTTTAGAAAATGATTCTTCTTCTATAATTTGCACATAAAAGCTTGTGATGACTCACAACACTTTGCTTCATAATAAATAAAACAATCGGTAAGGAGGATACCGCATGGCTTACGATATCATCAGCGATATTCATGGCTGCTATGACGAAATGACTGCATTAATCCAAAAGCTTGGCTATACAATCAAAAATGGAGTACCTGTCCATGAAGAAGGCAGGGTGCTTGTTTTTGCCGGAGATTTAACTGACAGAGGGCCTAAATCGATAGAAGTCATCCGATTTGTAGCCGGCACTTACGAAAAAGGCGCTGTACGTTATGTCCCGGGAAACCATTGCAATAAATTATATCGTTACTTAAAAGGAAATCCGGTAAAAGTGATGCATGGTCTCGAAACAACAGCAGCAGAGCTTGAGGAACTTTCCAAAGATGAGAGAAAAGCAGTCAGCGAACAGTTTATGAAGCTGTACGAAACAGCGCCGCTTTACGACATCTTACATAATGGAGAATTAGTTGTCGCCCATGCTGGCATAAGAGCTGACGATATCGGCAAATATACCCGCAGAGTGAAGGACTTTGTGCTTTACGGTGACGTGACGGGTGAAACATATCCGGACGGCAGACCCGTCAGGCGTGATTGGGCGGCAGCCTATAACGGAAAGGCTTGGGTGGTATACGGTCATACACCTGTGAAAGAGCCTCGGAAGGTCAATCGCACCATCAACATTGATACAGGCTGCGTGTTCGGAAATCAACTGACAGGCTTTCGCTTTCCAGAAATAGAAACCGTCTCTGTTCCAAGCTCCCTGCCTTACGACGAATCAAGATTTCGCCCCATATAAAAAAGGAGAGAATCAATGATTCTCTCCTTTTATCAGTTTTCTCATATCCTGAGGCAGTGGAGCATGAAACGTCATGTTCTCCTGTGTCAGCGGATGGATAAATGAAAGATGCTCGCTGTGCAGAGCCTGCCGGCCAATTTCCTGTCTCGTTCCGCCGTACAGTGTATCGCCGCACAACGGGTGCCCGAGATAACTCATATGAACACGAATTTGATGGGTTCGTCCAGTCTCAAGCTGCAATGCCACCGAGGTCATGTCGTCATTTGCACATGTGACGTAAAAATGCGTAACAGCCTTCTGGCCGTCTGGCGTTACCGTCCGTTCAATAATACTGTCAGGATGTCTGCCAATCGGAGCATCGACTGTTCCCTCCATCTGTGCCATCCGCCCGTGAACCACTGCCGCATACCGGCGCTTCACAAGGCCGTTTTTTTGCGCAGACGATAAAATGGAGTGGGCAAATCGATGCTTGGCAACAAGCATGACACCTGATGTATCCCGGTCTAGCCGGGTGACAAGATGTACTGTCGCCCTCACTCCGGTTGTTTGATAATGATCAATAATTCCATTGGCAATGCTGCCGGAGGGGTGCTCTCTCGAAGGGATTGATGACACATACGGCTGCTTGTTTATCACAAGCACATGTTCATCCTCATAAAGGATATCGAGCGGAACAGGCTCTGCCAGCAGCGTCTCGCTCACCTGTTCCTCAGGAAACTTCACGATAAGAAGATCTCCCTCTTTCAAAACGTATTTGACCGTCACATGCTCACCGTTAATCTGCAGGTCTCCCCCGCCAAACTTAATATCGGTCAGCAGACGTTTCGAAATTCCCATTTCACCGGCATATTCTTTTACAGTCATCCCGTCCTCAGCGGAAGTAATGTTCTTTCTGATAAAAAAATGCTCCACGATATGTCCTCTTTCTATTCACCTTTTCCAATAAACGAATCCTGGACTCTTTTCCAAAATGGAAACGGACGGAATCTCGCAAACCGCACTTTTTCGGATGCAACTTGGCAGCGGATCGACTTTACATCCTTATGGAGAAGGGTTAAATGGTCAATCGTCACTTGAAAGTCAACTTCGTTTCTCGGCTTAATCATGCAATCATGATGGGATGGGAGAAGCAGAGGTGACCCGACCGTACGGAACACGCGGTTATTAATTGAAGCCATTTCCGCAAGCTGGATCGCCCTGATAGACGGATGGATAATCGCTCCGCCCAGCGCCTTATTGTAGGCTGTGCTGCCTGATGGAGTTGACAGGCAGAGGCCGTCGCCCCGGAAGGTTTCAAAGAGCTGCCCTTTGATTTCCACATCAGCAACAAGGCTTCCTTCGATGCTTTTAATCGTACATTCATTCAAAGCTAAGTATCTTTCTTCCCGCTCGTTTTCGTGATAGGTCACAATGACTTCGAGAAGCGGATATTCGACTGTATGATACGGCGTTTTCGCGATGGCAAGAACAAGTTTTTCAATTTCATGAGGAACCCAGTCGGCATAAAAACCCAGATGACCTGTGTGAACGCCGACAAATGCTGTTTTGTCCAAGCGGTCGCTGTATCTGTGAAAAGCATACAAAAGCGTTCCGTCGCCTCCGACTGAAATAACGATTTCCGGTTCATTTTCATCCAGTTCCATATCAAAATCCAATAAATACGCCTGTATTTTGCTTTTCAGCGTATCAGAAACTTGATCTCCTTTTGATGATACGGCAAATTTCATGCTCTTCTTCCCCTTTACCTATTGTTGCTCGCTTCCTTTTTTCTTTCTTGAAAAGGCAGCTTGAGCTTCCTGTACTTCACCCCTGATCTCCGACATCTCTTCATCAAGCCGGGAAGCCGCTTCAGAGGCGCGCTGAAGCCTTAGTTTTACTTTTTCAGGAATGTTTCCGCTGTATTTATAATTCAATGAATGCTCAATGGTCGCCCAAAAATTCATCGCCAGTGTACGGATCTGTATTTCCACGAGAACATGCTTTTCTCCGGATACCGTCTGCAAAGGGTACAGCACAACAAGATGGTATGACCGGTATCCGCTCTCTTTATGTTCCGCAATATAATCTCGCTGATCCACAACGGTGAAATCTTTTCTGGCAAAAAGCATCTCTTTTACGATTTGGATGTCATCGACAAATTGGCACATGATTCTAAGGCCAGCAATGTCCTGCATGGTTTCAATTTCATGCAGCGGTATGCTTTTCCGTCTCGCTTTTTCAAGTATGCTCGCCACAGGCTTGACGCGTCCGGTCACAAATTCGATCGGTGAATGGTCGTCCTCGTATTCATATAGTGTGCGGATCCCCTTGAGCTTCACTTTCAACTCTTCGACAGCCTGGCGGTACGGCACTAAAAAACGCTCCCATTGTTTGTCATCCATCATACATCCCCCAATTCCGAACCAGTTTCTATAAAAACACGCGTTTCACTTTTTCTTCCATTTCTTCTCCGTAGTTTGCATTATCCTTTATATTTTCTAAAAGATATTCCAGCTCCTCATGCAGGCCTGCCAGTTCAATTGTTTGGTCTCCTGCCTCTAAAACAACCGGTATTTTTTGTGCATGGGCCTGCTTCAGTTCCGGCCATACATGTTCCTTTATAATGACATATTCAAAAGAATCAGCTAATTCAAGTATGTATACAAAAGCAAAGTGGTCAGAATCAACAAGCATTTGACCTGACGGCTTGCGTTCCGCTTCGTTTCCTTCTGTCTGACAAGTAAGGCGAAGCTGATCATCCGATAATGTTGCATTCAAAATTTCGATTCTGTTTTGCATAATGCTCTCCTTTTTTAAACAAAGTACAGATTCATTTTATCATATCGAGCTCGATATTGATAAACCTAACATCTAAAGAGATAATAGTAAAAATAAGATTTACAGGGCGGAAAGGAAGAGCATCATGAGCCAAGAAATTGAAATCGAATTTAAAAACATGCTGACCAAACAAGAATTCAAAAACATAGCAGCGGCACTCCAGCTGACAGAAAAAGATTTTACAGATCAAAAGAATCATTATTTTGATACAGACAGCTTCGCGCTGAAACAAAAACATGCTGCGCTTCGTATCCGCAGAAAAAACGGAAAGTATGTCCTTACATTAAAGGAGCCGGCTGATGTGGGGCTTCTGGAAACGCACCAGCAGCTTTCAGAGGTATCAGATCTCGCTGGATTTTCAGTTCCCGAGGGCCCTGTGAAGGACCAGCTGCACAAGCTTCAGATCGATACGGATGCCATACAATACTTTGGATCTTTAGCAACAAACCGTGCGGAAAAAGAAACAGAAAAAGGCTTAATAGTTTTAGACCACAGCCGATATTTAAATAAAGAGGACTATGAAATTGAATTTGAGGCGGCGGATTGGCATGAGGGCAGACAAGCCTTCGAAAAGCTGCTTCAGCAATTCAGCATTCCTCAGCGCGAAACCAAAAATAAAATTCTGCGTTTTTATGAAGAAAAACGAAAGTCTATATAAGGTGGAATGACATCGTGAATGTAACGAATTGGGCAGCATTACTTCAGCTTCAGGCATTACAGTCCATATCTAATGCACGCAGCAGCACGGACACTCAGAATACGGAAAGCCCGCTTTCAAGTTTCAGTTCTTTGCTCAGCCAATATACAAACGGTCTGACATCTCAGCAATCAGCACCTTCTTCATCGCCAAGCCCGCTCAGCATGCTGAACAGCGCGAATACAACAGCGCCGTCACTGCTTTCAGCGTATGGGCTTAACTCATATACGAGCAGCAATTCAGGTTCAATCACAAAAGCGGCAGAAAGCACTGAAACAGCTGCTGCAGATTCAGCTTCAAACAAACATGAAGCAAATCAGATCAGTTCGGGAGACTTCTCTATTGACAGTGCGATTAAAAAAGCCGCTGATAAATATGGCGTTGATGAAAAACTGATCCGCGCCGTCATCAAACAGGAATCAGGCTTTAATGCAAAAGCGGTCAGCGGAGCAGGTGCGATGGGCCTCATGCAGCTGATGCCGTCAACAGCAAGCTCACTTGGCGTTTCCAATCCGCTTGATCCGCAGCAAAATGTGGAGGGCGGAACGAAATATTTAAAACAAATGCTGGATAAATACGACGGCAATGTGTCTATGGCATTAGCGGCTTACAACGCCGGACCGGGGAATGTTGACCGATACGGAGGCATTCCTCCTTTCCAAGAAACGCAAAACTATGTAAAAAAAATAACTTCAGCTTATTACGCGTAACCAGAGGTGCTCTTTCCCTCTGGTTTTTTTGCGGAGTGAAATCTTACGCATTCCTGATTTTTATGTGATATGATATGAAATACAAACCCCGGCTGTCAGCCGAAATGAGTCATCAAACGCATAAAAGGCAGTTTGTTTGTAGAAATGATGCCTTGTTGCTAAAATAAATCTAGATGAAACAATGAAATACAGAAAATTACTTTTTGCAATAGGATTTATGATTCCTATTAGCCATATTTAAAGGAGTAGTCAACATGGGACAATCGTTTAACGCACCTTATGAAGCGATTGGAGAGGAACTTCTATCGCAACTTGTTGATACTTTTTATGAGCGTGTCGCGTCTCATCCTTTGCTGAAGCCGATTTTTCCAAGCGATTTGACAGAAACCGCCAGGAAACAGAAGCAATTCTTAACTCAGTATTTAGGCGGGCCTCCGCTTTATACTGAGGAGCACGGCCATCCTATGCTCAGAGCAAGGCATCTTCCCTTTCCAATTACAAACGAGAGAGCTGATGCGTGGCTCAGCTGTATGAAGGACGCAATGGACCATGTAGGGCTGGAGGGCGAAATTCGTGAGTTTTTGTTTGGCCGGCTGGAGTTGACAGCAAGGCATATGGTGAATCAAACGGAAGCGGAGGATCGATCATCTTGACAAACTATCAGCATGAGCTATACTTCGCCCATTGCCACGGTCATCCAAAAAAGCCGCTTGAAATTTATATGTTTGTAGACCCTTTATGTCCAGAATGCTGGTCCTTAGAGCCCGTCATCAAAAAGCTAAAAATCAGATACGGACGTTTTTTCACCTTACGCATTATCGCTTCCGCAAGCCTTACCGCTTTAAATAAAAAGCGAAAAAAGCATCTTCTCGCAGAAGCATGGGAAAAGATCGCGAGCCGCTCTGGCATGTCATGTGACGGCAATGTCTGGTTCGAACAGGATCAGCCGCTTTCATCGCCTTATATGGCTGCTCTCGCTTTTAAAGCAGCCGAATTGCAAGGACGAAAAGCCGGCATGCAATTTCTCAGAAATATGCAGGAGAGCCTATTTGTTTCAAAGAAAAATATTACGGATGAAAACGTGCTTTTGGAGATTGCTGAAAATACAAGTCTCGATCTTGAAGAATTCAAAAAAGATCTGCATTCTCAAAGCGCGGTCAAGGCGCTTCAATGTGACATGAAAATTGCTGCTGAGATGGATGTTTCTGTTAATCCGACACTGACGTTTTTTAATACGCAGCATGAGGATGAAGGGCTTAAAGTTCCTGGCAGCTACTCATATGATGTATATGAAGAAATTTTATTTGAGATGCTTGGCGACGAGCCGAAGCCGTCGGAAACACCGCCTTTAGAATGTTTTATTGAATATTTCCGCTTCGTTGCCTCGAAGGAAATTGCTCTTGTATATGACCTGAGCCTTGAAGAGGTAGAAAAAGAAATGAAAAAACTGGCGTTTGCTAAAAAGGTTGCCAAAGTGGAAGCCAAACACGGAATGTTTTGGAAGTCTCTCAGCACTTATTCTGATGAATATCAATCATGTGAAAAATAGCCGCAGGCGTGCATATGCTTGAGGCTGTTTTTTTATGCCGTAACCAAACGTACGTTCCATTTTTAGCACTAAAGAAACCGCGCCGGGATAAGCGCGGTTTCATATGTCTTAACGACAACAAAGGGGATGGGAGAAATTTTTCACGGTCAAACAAAGGGGTAATGTTTGTTTGTGATCAATTTCACATCCTTATGATAACAAAAGATGTCGACTTTTGACAACCTCTATGCTTAATGTTCATATTTTTGTCACAAAACATAACGAAGTGCATTCACTCATATCCTTATAAGGAAAAAGGACGAGGAGGACCGCCATGATGTCTACTTTGATCTCAATTGTGTGCATTGCTGTTTTTTTCTGCTTGAATATCTTAGGCATGATGCATATGCTGCCGCTTTATATTACCTCTCCTCTGCTGTTTCTGTCTATTTTGTTTACCCTCTACCGCTTGAATCACCGGAAAACCTTTAAAGGGTTTTAAAAAAGCCTGTGCGTCATTTCCGCACAGGCTTACTTTTTTAAGACTGCTTGACTTTCATCAGCAGCTCTTCCATTTCATCAAGTTTTTCTTCAAACATTTTGCACGCGGCTTCGATTGGCTCTGGAGACGTCATATCAACACCCGCTTTTTTCAGGACATCAATCGGGTATTGTGAGCTTCCCGCTTTCAGGAAGTCAATATAACGGTCAACCGCCGGCTTTCCTTCCTTCAAAATCTGGCTGCTTAATGCTTGGGCAGCGCTGTACCCTGTCGCATACTGATACACATAGTAATTGTAATAGAAGTGCGGAATACGCGACCATTCAAGGCCGATTTCCTTATCAATCACCATGCCGTCTCCAAAATACTTTTTATTCAGGTCGTAATAGACATTTGTCAGAAGCTCAGGTGTAAGCGGCTCGCCTTCTTGCGCCTTTGTATGAATCAGATGTTCAAATTCAGCGAACATCGTTTGTCTGAAGACCGTTCCCCTAAAGCCCTCAAGCATATGGTTGAGAATATATAAGCGCTGTTTTTCATCCTCTAAATTGTTCAGCAAATATTCGCCAAGGAGCGCTTCATTTGTCGTAGAGGCAACTTCCGCGACAAAGATGCTGTAATTGCCGTATGGATAAGGCTGGTGCTTTCTCGTATAGTAGCTGTGTACGGAATGTCCAAACTCGTGCACGAGCGTAAAGAGATTATTGACGTTATTATGCCAGTTCATCAAAATATACGGATTCGTGCCGTAAGCTCCTGATGAATAAGCCCCATTGCGTTTGCCTTTATTCTCGTAAACGTCCACCCAGCGGTTTTCCAGTCCTTCTTTTAGGATAGAGGCATATTCTTCCCCTAAAGGTGCGAGGCCTTTCAGCATGTAATCTTTGGCTTCCTCGTATGTCACCTTCATCCCAGCATCTTTCACAAGCGGTGTATACAGGTCATAGATATGCACTTCATCAAGCTCAAGCACTTTCTTTCTTAGCGCAATATAGCGGTGCAGGAGCGGCAAATGCTTATTAATCGTCTTAACAAGGTTATCGTATACTTCCTCAGGAATACTGTTGTTAGAAAGCGCAGCCTCACGCGCGGACTTGTACTTTTTCACTCTCGCGTAGAAGTTGTCCTTTTTCACAGTGCCGCTTAGCGTCGTGGCCATTGTGTTTTTATATTGTCCGTACGTTTTATACACTGCGTCAAACGCATTTTTGCGGACTTCACGGTTTTCACTTTCCAAGAAATTAATAAAGTTGCCGTGAGTGATCTGTTTCTCATTCCCATCTTCGTCTTTAATGGACGGAAACGTTATATCTGCGTTATTTAACACGCTGAATGTATTTGAAGATGACCCCAGTACCTCGGAGGCTTCAGCAAGCAGTGCCTCTTCCTTCTCGCTCAGCACATGCGGACGTTCCTTTGTAATCTCCTCAATCGCATGAGAGTACAGCTTTAATTCTTCTTTTTCAAGAATGAACTGCTGCAGTTTGTCTTCTTCTATGGATAAAATCTCCGGAACCAAATAAGCTGTCGCGCTTGCGGCCTGTGTATACAGGTTTCCCGCCTTGTCATTCAGCCCCTGGTAAAAGGAGTTCCCAGTATCCTGGTCAGAGCGCATATGCGCATATGTGTACAGCCTACCCAGCCGCTCCATCACTTTATCTTGATACGTAAGAGCCTCGTATAAATGATCAGCTGAATCTGCCAGCTTTCCTTTATACTTAGATAAATTCGGAATTAATTCTTTTACAGCTTGAAATTCTTTATTCCAGGCCTCATCACTAGGAAAAATATCCTCAAGTCTCCATGTGTCTTCTGCCTTTACCTCACTTCTGTCAGGCAGTTGGTTTGCTTTTTTTTCCTCAGCCATGGTGATCCCCCTCGTCTTCTTTGATTCAAGCCAATTGAAAAAACAGCTGTTTCTCAATAAACTTGTGTTGTGAATATCTTCCGGTTTTTCACTGCCTTTTGTCAAATCATATGCAGTAATGAAGAGAACGAATGCCAAAAAAGCAGTAAAAACACGAAAAACCTTTCCTTTTGTGCCTTTCACAGCCTGCCCACCACCTTTGTCTTAGGGTGAGCCAAATAAGACAAACTCATTCTATAAAACAGCTGCGGTCTCTTTCTATGAGATCCTGCATGGAGTGTATGCCGCCTGCAGGCTGATTCAGCACATATACTTCTTTCTGAGTCTCCCTTAAAAATCCCTTCTTGCACAAAAAATCAATATACTGTTTAACCGCTTCTGAAAGACACTCTTCGCTGCATTCGAACCTGAGTGCAATGTTCTTATTATGAATGTGCAGTTTGCACTGCTGCAAAACGGCTGAAAAACGAATTGGCGCACGTTTATCTCCAAGATCCGTCATAAACAAATAAAGAAACCCCTGCCACACAAAAACCGGACTCTTAAAAACTGCCCCTTTTCTAACAGGAACAAACACTTCAGTCGGCAGAAAAGAAAAAGGTGTCTGCCGCTTCTCATAAAACAGCAGCCTAAGGCGATTTGTTTCCTTTGAGTTAAACCGATGGGGTTTATGGCGAAAACGGTGAATCGCTTTCGTCCAGCCTGAATATTGAATTGAGGGTTTCGGTTCAGTGAAAAAAAGATCGTCTGCACCTGCCCGATGGATAGGGATCGTTTGGACTGAGGAATAAGAATGGTTTGTATAGAATGGAATGATGTGGCTGAGCCGGAGAAAAGAACGCCTTTCAGGACAATAACATATCAGCTCTCTGTATGGACTTGCATTGATAAACTGCCAATGAAAAGCTGAAAGCTGATAAAAGGACGAAGCAGTCCGTTTTAAGCGGCTGTATCCCATAATCCACTGCGGGATGATTCCTTCTTGTTTGAAGCCCTCTGTCCGCTTTTGAAAGACATCTGGAGCGATAGTGGCGCATTGATATTCAACAGCAAGCATATGCTCCTTAATTCTTGCCATGACGTCCGGTCTTTGGTTGATTGTCCTTATATACGGCTCCAATATTGGTGAAGCCCGTTGCGTTTTCAGCCATACATACAGCTGTCTTTTTCCTTCTAAGTGGTAGGCGCTTTCCGGTTCGATGTCTATGGAGCAGGACTTGTTCTGTTTATGGGCAAAATGCGGCGCTTTTTGAAGTCCGAGCTTCACAGCTAGCTCTCCTCCGCATACCGGACAGAAGAACCGTCTCCGCTTTAATTTCTGGTTTTGCTGAGCGCCTAGAAGGTGAAACATTTGGCCGTCTTCAGTCACAGCACTAAACAATTGTCATCTCTCCTTTCCAGATGAAGTATACTTTCTAGAAAAGATGATCAACTCCTGTTCGCTGTATTTTCTGCTTGTCTATATGTTTTTGATTTTTCACATCTCTAAAATGGCATTTTCGTGCATAAAAAAAACCGATTTCCGGAAGGAAATCGGTTTGCTATGATGCAAAGTGTTTTTTTATCGTTTCTAGAGCATGCTCTGAAATAATCAGCTTGCCGTACTCTTCAAGACGGTGTATGCTGATTGAGGATTCATTTGCGTACTCCAGCAGGATGCTTAGTTGATTTTCAACCTCTTCATCAGTCATATTGCCAAAATCTACATATAAATAATATCGGTTCTCAAACGAATATAAAGTCGTTTTGCTTCCGTTAACGTTCAAATTAGATAGAGAAATAACATCCTCAAAATCGCCAAATCGCAAGACAAATTGAAGCTTTTGCTCCTTCTCTTCCTGATTGACGGCTTGCTCTTCTTTCTGGAAATCATCCAGCAAGGCGTCAAGATCCTCAGATGCTGGTTCTTGCTTTTTATCCTCAGGAATCGGCAGTTCGAGCTTTTGTCCGTCTTTGGAAAGCTGGGCTTTTGTGACGATGATTTCTAATCCTTTGTCCAGTGCCTGAACTTGAATCCAAAGTGGGCCTTCCACAGCGAATTCCTCTTCTTCATGAACTTCATCCATGACTTCCCAGAAAAGTTCTTCACTGCGCTCACGGTTATACCAAATTTCTTCTCTGTCAAAACCGCGATCTTCAATATCTCCGTAAGACATATAAAATTTTACTGTATGCTCGTTAATTCTTTCAATTTCCATTTGCCAACCTTCCCTTCTATATAAGATGTTGAAGGGACATCTAAGCTCCCGATTAATTGTACTTTACTACACTTTACCCATTCCGTCCACATCTTAACCTTAACCAAGGCCAGTGTGAATTCCTTTGTATTTCTATTTTATGATAAAACAGTCACAAAAGAAATAAAAATGCACCTTTGCCTAAAAAACGGCAGATCAGGCGGCTGATATCATAAAATATGACCTGTCTCATATAGTAGTAGTACAAGCGAAGGACTGAAAGCGAGGTGCCGCTTCATGGAGCATGACTATCTGATTTCTCTGCTTGTCATTGTTGGGATTGACCTGATCCTCGGCGGAGATAACGCGGTTGTTATTGCCATGGCCAGCAGACATTTGCCGGACAAGCAAAGACAGCAAGCCATTATTCTCGGAACATTTATTGCCGTTGCCATGAGAATCGGATTAACAAGTGCAGCAGTATATCTTTTGAACATTCCGTTCTTGCAGTGCGCCGGCGGAATTTTCCTGCTGTATTTAGGATATCAGCTGCTGATTGAAAAAAAAGACACGAAACACATTAAAAGCAGCACCTCCCTGTGGAGAGCGATACGAACGATTGTGCTTGCAGATCTCTTTATGTCGCTGGACAACGTCATCGCAGTTGCGGGAGCATCACACGGTGAGTTTTCTCTCGTTGTTATAGGTTTGTGTGTATCGGTTCCGGTTATTATTTGGGGCAGCAAACTCATCCATATTGCACTAGAGAAAATACCGCTTCTGATTTACGCGGGAAGCGGGCTGCTTGCTTATACTGGCGGAGAAATGATTGTCAGAGACAAAAAGCTGTCGCTTTTTATGGCGCAGCACGGCACAGTTGAAACGCTCCTCCCCATTTTGACGGTTGCGTTTGTCATCCTTGCGAGCATTTATTACCAGCAGGTTGAAAAATAAAAGAAGGCTGATGACTCAGCCTTCTTTTGATGATACGATCTATTAGTTTGCCAAACGCTGTGCTTCTCTTAATTGGAAAGAGCGAACTTTTCTTGGCAGGAAACGTCTGATTTCGTCTTCGTTATATCCGACCTGCAAACGTTTTTCGTCAATGATGATCGGACGGCGAAGCAACCCTGGATGCTCGTTGATCAAGCGGTACAAATCTTGCAGCGGCATAGATTCAACGTTCACATTCAGTTTTTGGAATACTTTTGAACGGGTTGAGATGATTTCATCTGTACCATCCTCAGTCATTCGAAGAATTTGTTTTATTTCATCAATTGATAAAGGTTCAGAGAAAATATTTCTTTCTACAAATGGAATATCGTGCTCCTCGAGCCACGCTCTCGCCTTTCTGCATGAAGTACAGCTTGGTGATGTGTATAGTGTAACCATTCATCTTCACTCCTCTAATTAGTAGGATGAACATCTATTTTATTCTTAAATTGAAATTACTCTAAAAAAGGAATCTTTACAGGTATTATACTATAAAAAAGTAAGTGTGAACAGTATCCTAAGAAAAAAATGTGTCAATCCAGCAAATTTTTAATGTTTATGATATGTTCTAATTCTCAATTAGCTTAACTGATCGAAAATATTTTTTTGTTTTTCTTCATCAATGAGTTTCAGGACTTCATCCGTTTTTTCGTACGATTCCCCGTACCATTTCTCGTCTTTATAAGTATGAATGTTTTCATATGTTTGTTTCATGGCTTCAAGAATTTCTTCTTCTGATTCTGTTTTTGGTGACCAGTACAGAATCTCCATCTTGTTTACTTCATTCGTAGCCAATGACCGGCGCCGGTACCCAATTGACTGAGCATGCTTGAAATGCTCTCTTTGATAAAACCTCAGGCGTTTTTCTGTATCAGTATCATCTTCATCCACAGGTTCCACCTCGAGCAATATGGGCTTATTTTTCTTTTTCAGCTTCGCGATCAATTTGCCGCCAAGCCCCTGCCCTCTTGCATCCTTAGACACATACAGATAATCAACGAAGATAAAAGAATCGAATTCCGCAAACATTAAAATATGATGTTTGCCTTCATCTTTATGATAAATATCGCTTCGCTCTTTCAGAAGAGCTTCCATATGCGCTTTTGATTTCATTTCTTCAATTGGAAAGTACTCGCTAAGCTTTTCATACCAGTTCATTGATTTGCTCCTTATGAGTTCGTTGTCTTCATACTTTTAGATATACCCCATTTCTTCTTGTTTAAACAGCCTTACATCTATAAAGACGTGCGAACTTCCGCCATGGTTTCATTTTTTTTTCAGCAAAAACGGAGCCAGCTGCTCCGTTCATTTTGAAGTGTATCTCATTGAACTCGATTTTCTCGCCTGTAATGAACCAGGCGGGGCTGCGCCAGTGCAATCAGAAATGTCATGATATATAATGCAGCAGCCGCGATAAAAGCTATTTTCGCACCAGCAGCATCAGCCACTAGCCCCATAATGGAGTAGGTGACGCCTGACCAAGGAGTCAAAATCGCATTTTTTGCAGCCATGATTCCGATTCGTTTCTGCTCGGGAATAACCTCCTGCAGCATGGTTTCCTGGCAAATATCACGCACCTGATAAAAAGGCCCCATTGCAGCACAAGCCAGAGCGCATAAAAATGGGACTGGAGAAAATGAAAACAAAAGGGTCAGCGCCGACATTACAAGCGAGCTGAACATAATGGCATAGCCCATATTCCGCTCAAAAAAAGAAGAAAAACGAATAGCAATCACACTGCCGACAATTGCGCCTATAAAATAGGAAGCGTTAAACATCCCCCACCACACCTCTGTTTCATGCAAAACAGCCGCAGTAAATGCGAGGAGAATAGCAGATGACCATACGGAACCCGCCAAAGCTTCTATCATGTCCATTACAGTAATGTCTCTTACAATAGGGATGATCATTAAATCCTTCCATATACTTCTGACAGATGCTGTTTCAGCAGTTCCTACAGCCTCTTCTTCATTTACATGCAGCACACTGATGGAAGCTCCCGATAGAACAAACAGGCAAATGGCAGCGCCGACAACGAGTTCAAAAGGGACGGCGTACGTCAGAAGGCCTCCAAGGCCCCAGCCTGCTGTTAAGAACAATTGATTCGAGAGGGAGATCACACCATTCGCTTTTACATATTGCTTCTTTGGAACAATAATCGGCAGCAGCGCAAATCTTGCCGGCTGAAAAAAAGCGCCCGCGAAGGAAAAACAAAACACAAACAGCAGCGTAATCCAAAAGAATGCCTGTCCGTGATGAGTGACGCTGTATGCCATCAGTATTGTAAAGACCGCTCTCAGCAGATTCGCTCCCGCAAGCACCTTTTTAAAACCGAGATTGCGAAGCACCGGAGAGACGCAAAAGCTTGCTGCTATACTCGCAAACGACATGAACGATAAAATAAGGCCCGCCAAAAAAACGGAGTCAGTCATTTGATAGACCCGGACCATTAAAACGATTGTGACGAGGACTCCTGCTAAAGATTGAAAAGATTGAGACAGCAATAGCGCAAAAACATTTTTGTTATGCAGAAATTGAATCGTATTTCGCCTCCGGTTTTTCCTCTAATTGTAAATGTTATCATTCTCACTTTCTATGAGGACGCAAAAAAATCCTTCAAGAGATTCTCTTGAAGGATTGATGAATCATGAAAAAGCTTTAAATTCGGCTTCCGTGCACATCACAAAATGTCCCGGTTTGACTTCACGGAATTCCATCGTTTCCCCATCCTTTAATTGATGGACGGACGGATCATATTTCTGGCGAACGCGATTTCTCTCATAGTCTGGATCTGGAAGCGGAATCGCAGAAAGCAATGATTTTGTATATGGGTGAAGCGGATTTTCATAAAGCTCATCTGCCGGCGCAAGCTCAACCAGTTTCCCGAAATACATGACGCCAATGCGGTCACTGATGTATTTGACCATCGATAAATCGTGGGCAATAAACAGGTATGTGAGCCCTTTTTCTTTTTGCAGTTCTTTCATTAAATTCACGACCTGCGCTTGAATGGATACATCCAAAGCGGAAATCGGCTCATCCGCGATAATGAATTCCGGATCAACAGCAAGCGCTCTGGCAATCCCGATTCTTTGGCGCTGGCCGCCGGAAAATTCATGAGGATAGCGGTTCGCGTGTTCCTTGTTCAATCCCACTGTTTCCAATAGTTCATGAACTCGCTGCATCCGCTCTTTTTTCGTTTTTGCCAGCTTATGAATATCAAGGCCTTCAGCAATAATATCAGCAACTGTCATTCTCGGATTCAGAGATGCATAGGGGTCTTGGAAAATCATCTGCATTTTGCGGTTGAATTCCAGCAGCTTTTTCCGCGATTTTCTCCCGTGCACATTTTCGCCGTTAAACAGCACCTCACCATCGGTTGCTTCGTACAGCCGGATAATGCTTCGGCCTGTTGTCGATTTACCGCAGCCAGATTCACCAACCAGCCCTAATGTTTCACCTTTATAGATATCAAATGATAAATCATCTACAGCCTTAACCGTTCCCCTCGGCGTGACAAAGTGCTGTTTTAAATGTTTGATTTCTAATAGTTTTTCAGTCAATTCATTCACCTTCTCTCACTAAGACAGGTTTTTCATACGTATTTGCCAGTTTACGCATTTTCGCTTTTACCGCTTCAGGCGGCTCTACCTTTGGCGCGTCAGGATGAAGCAGCCACGATTTTACATAATGTGTATCGGATACCTTAAACATTGGCGGCTCCTGTTCAAAATCGATTTTCATCGCGTAAGAGCTCCGCAGGGCAAAAGCATCTCCTTTTGGCGGGTTTGTCAAATCAGGCGGTGTGCCCGGAATGGCAGTCAGCTCTTCCTCTCCTGAACTTTCCAGTGTCGGCATGGATGCAAGAAGCCCCCAAGTGTACGGATGTCTCGGATCGTAGAAGATTTCGTCTACCGTACCGGTTTCTACAATCTGTCCCGCGTACATGACAGCGACCCGGTCAGCAACGTTAGCCACAACACCAAGATCGTGTGTGATAAAGATGATGGACGTGTCAATTTTCTTTTGCAAATCCTTCATTAATTCCAAAATTTGCGCTTGAATCGTTACATCAAGAGCAGTTGTCGGCTCATCGGCGATCAGAAGCTTTGGATTCGCTGCAAGCGCCATGGCAATGACAACCCGCTGCCTCATCCCGCCTGAAAATTCGTGCGGAAATTGGTTCACCCGCTTTTCCGGCATTGGGATACCGACTAATTCCAGCAGTTCAACCGCGCGTTTTTTAGCCGCTTCCTTCGAGATCTTTTCGTGTTTAAAAAGCACTTCCGTAATTTGTTTACCGACCTTCATCGTTGGATTTAAAGAGGTCATCGGATCTTGGAATATCATGCCGATCTCTTTTCCTCGGACATTTTGCATTTCTTTTTCGGACAGCGGCACCAGATCCTTCCCTTCAAACAGGATTTCACCGCGTTTGAAATAACCCGGAGGCATTGGAATCAGCTTCATAATCGCTTGAGAGGTTACACTTTTTCCGGAACCTGATTCTCCAACAATGGCCAGCGTCTCCCCTTTATCCAGATGGAAATTCACTCCGCGGATCGCCTGGACCTCTCCGCCATATGTTTTAAATGAAATTGCTAAATCTTTTACTTCTAATAGGCGTGTCACCCGTATCACTCCCTTATTTACGTAACTTAGGATCCAATGCGTCTCTTAATCCGTCGCCGACAACGTTGAAACCAAACATTGTAATGCAGATAAATCCGGCAGGGAAGAATAAACGCCACGGATAATAGGTCAATGCAGGCAATCCGTCAGAAGCCATCGTTCCCCAGCTTGCCAGCGGAGCCGGAACACCGAGTCCCAAATAGCTTAAAAAGGCTTCTGTGAAAATCGCAGTAGGAACTGTCAATGTCATCGTGACCAAAATGGAACCCATTGCGTTTGGCACGATATGTTTAAACAGCAGACGGGATGTTTTTGCACCCAGTGTCTGTGAAGCAAGCACATACTCTTGATTCTTCAGCTGCAGCACTTGTCCGCGCACGATTCTGGCCATGTTAATCCAGCCCGTAATCGTCATGGCAATAATAATCGTAAATAGCCCTTTCGGAAGAACAACCATCAGTAAGATAACCATTAATAATGAAGGAACTGCCCAAAGGATGTCAGCGATGCGCATCATGATTTCATCTGTTCTTCCTCCGCGGAAGCCTGAAATGCTCCCCCAAATGACGCCGATCAGCAAATCGAGAACAGCGGCTGCGACACCGATAAAGATTGAGATTCGCGCCCCTACCCATGTACGGACGAAAATGTCCCGTCCAAGATCATCTGTGCCGAACCAGTGATCTTTTGAAGGCGGCTTATCCGCATTTAAAAGATTAGTAGTTGAATAATCATACCTTGAGAACATCGGCGCAAAAATTGCCATAAGGATAATGAGCACGATAATGATAAGCCCGACCATTGCAAGCTTATTGCTGCGGAAGCGAAGCATCGCATCTTTCCAGAGGGAAAGGCTCTTTTTACTTATTTTTTCTGCATCGCCGGCATTCGCTGCGGCTGGTTCAAACATGTTTTTTGGAATGTTCTGCATGGCCTAGGCTCCTTTCTTTGCTTTGGAAAGCTTGATTCTTGGATCAATAATGCCGTATAACACATCTACGATTAATACACACAATAGCAGGATGACACTGAAGAACACCGTTACACCCATAATGACCGTATAATCACGGTTTGTAATACTGTTGACGAAGTGTGCACCAAGCCCCGGGATCCCAAAAATGGTTTCAATAATGAAGCTCCCCGTTAAGACCTGTGCGGCCATCGGACCCATATATGTAACAACCGGCAAAAGCGCGTTTCGAATGGCGTGCCGCACTGTAACCGCTGGGCGGGACAGCCCTTTCGCTTTCGCTGTGCGGATATAATCACTGTTTAACACTTCGATCATGCTTGAACGGGAAAGTCTGGCAATAAACGCCATCGGCATGGAAGCAAGTGCGATTGAAGGCAAAAAGGTGTATGCCCAGGAATCCCACCCCGCGACCGGAAACAGCCCAAGCTTCATGGAGAACACATATTGCAGAACAGCCGCCATGATAAAGCTCGGAACCGAAATACCAAATATCGTTAAAATCGCGACGGTATAATCCTGCCACTTATTATGGTAAAGGGCTGCAATGACCCCAAACAATACACCTAACGCTAAAGCGAGGAGAATAGCTTCTGCTCCAAGAGTAAATGAAACGGGGAAACCTGAACTGATCAGGTCGTTAACACTCTGACCTTTATATTTAAATGACGGTCCGAAATCCCACATTGCAACTGATTTCAAATAACTGACATATTGTACAAACAGCGGCTTGTCCAAGCCATAATGCGCATTTAAATTTGCTTCAATTTCAGGCGGAAGCTTTTTCTCACCTGAAAATGGCCCGCCCGGTGCTGCTTGCATTAAGAAGAATGTCACAGTTACAATCACAAATAGTGTGATAATCATATAGACTAAGCGTCTTCCGATATATTTTAGCAAGGGGGAACACCTCCATGGTTTTTACATTTTTATACTCCATCAGTAAGAAAGGTATATGGGGCTTTTCTCCCCATATACCTTGAGGTCTTTTATTTTCAGACGTAGCCTTATTTAAAATATGCGTTTCTGAAATAAACCTCACCAGTACCTGGCATGATAACACCTTTTAGGTTTTCATCCTGTACCCAAGTATCAGTATAGAAATAGATTGGGGCAACCGGCATTTCATCAATGAAAATACCTTCTGCTTTTTTCAGCAGCTCTGCACGTTTTGTTTTATCTGTTTCAGTTTGTGACTGATTCAGAAGCTTTTTGAATTCTGGATTTTCCCAGCCTGTATCGTTATTTCCTCCGTTTTTGTCACGGAACAATTCAAGGAAGTTGATAGGATCATTGAAGTCGCCGAGCCAGCCCATACGGCCGATTTGATAATCTTGGCTGTGGAGCTTATCAATATAGACATTCCACTCTGAGTTATCAAGCTCAACATCAACGCCTAAATTTTTCTTCCACATTTCTTGTACTGCTTGAGCGATTTTCGCGTGTGCGTCATCAGTGTTGTAAGACAATTTGATTTTTGGCAAATCAGATGCCTTGCTCAAGCCCATTTCTTTTAGGCCTTTATCAAGGTATTCTTTTGCTGTTTTGACATCATTGTCTTTGAAGTATCCTTCTTTGTTATCCTCAAATCCCTTCATTGTAGGCGGCACTGCAGCCATTGCCGGGATTTGCTCTCCTTGCGTAACGTTTTTAACAATCGACTGACGGTCAAGCGAATATGTTAAAGCTTTACGGATATTTACGTTGTCTAATGGCTTAGCTTCAGTGTTGAATTTGTACCAATACACACCTGCAATCGGCTCAACATGTAAAGAACCGTCTTTTTTCAAGGTCGGCAGGGATTCTGTCGGAAGCTGTCCGAGCGGCATACCGGCCCAATCAAGTTCGCCAGCTTGGAATTTTTTTAGTTCCGTATTGTTATTGTTGATCATAACCATATCGATTTTCTTCAGTTTGACTTTGTCTTTATCCCAATACTGGTCATTTTTTTCGAGAGTAATAGAGCCGCTGTGTTTCCATGCCGTCATTTTGAACGGCCCGTTTGATACATAATCATCTCCGGCATTTGTATTCCACTTTTTATTTTTCTCTGCAATTTTCTTATTGATCGGCATATACGTATAGAACGCAGTTAATTCAGTGAAATATGGAGTCGGGTTATTTAATTCAACCTTCAGCGTTTTGTCATTCACAGCTTTTACTGCCACATCGTCTAGGCTGCCTTTTCCGGTATTCGCCGCTTCAGCACCTTTTATGTAGTAGAGCTGGTAAGCGTATTGTGATTCGTTATTAGGGTCAAGCGCCCATTTCCAAGCATATTCAAAATCTTGTGCAGTTACAGGGTCTCCATTAGACCATTTCACACCATCACGAATGGTAAATGTATATGTCTTTCCGTCCTTGCTCGTTTCAATCTTAGAAGCCATGCCTTCTTCAGGCTCACCATCTGCATTGATACGTGTCAATCCTTCAAAAGTCTGACGGATAACACCGCCTGATACTGAATCATTTGCCAATCCCGGATGTAAGGAGAACGGCTCAGTTTTAATATTAATGTTAAGTGTCGTCTTTCCTTTACTGTCCTTTTTCCCTTCACCGTTTGATCCGCTGCCGCCAAAGCCGCACGCGCTCAGCACGAGAGTGAAAATGAGCATCAACGTGACAATCGACCAACGTTTTTTCATATTCGCAAACCCCCTAATAATAATTTTTCAGCTCCTTACGGCTAAATCCTCAGAAATATCAGACAAATGAACCTGAGTTTCCACAACTTTTATTCTGTTCCGTCTTTTCTGATTATTTTTGTAAAAAAGCTGTAACAATAGAGTGAACAAGTTCATTATAATGAAACAAATAATTTATTGCAATATTATTTTATCAATTTAAAATATTTAAACTTCGTTAGTTTTTCTTCCATGAACATAATATCCTTCTACCATTTAAAGCATAAATTGATTAAAAACTTTTTCATGTGTTTTCTGCCCATATTGCTTTTTACATATAATATCTGCCTGTTTTTACGCTGATAGCAGTTATCATTTAAGGATTTTACAGCACTCGTGTTATTTATATTATTACAATTTTACTGGAAAAAAGAATGTTTTTTCATGATGACAATTGGTTATAATTGATTTATAATGAAGCAATCAAAAGAAAAGCTTGCTATGAAAAAGAGTAGTACACGTTTCACCTGTTTGAAGAGAGTCTGCGGTGCTGGGAGCAGATAACGGGCAATGTGGAATGGACTTTGGAGCAGCTGACCGAACTGGAAAAAAGTAGGCTCAGCCGGAGCAGTCTCCGTTACAAACGTCAGAGTGATTTCATTTTAATGGAATAATCAGGGTGGTACCACGGTTCATTCGTCCCTTTTTTACAGGGGAAGAATGAGCCTTTTTTATTATGTTTTAAGAAATGAGGTTGATGTTTTCATGAAACAAACGATTTTTTCAGGCATTCAGCCAAGCGGCTCAGTGACGCTCGGCAACTATATCGGTGCAATGAAGCAGTTTGTCGAACTGCAGCATGATTATAACAGCTATTTTTGCATCGTGGACCAGCATGCGATAACTGTTCCTCAAGACCGGCTTGAGCTTAGAAAGAATATCCGCAATCTCGCGGCGCTTTACTTAGCTGTCGGACTTGATCCAGAAAAAGCAA
The DNA here is from genome assembly GCF_037963565.1 of Bacillus sp. PS95. NCBI lineage: Bacteria > Bacillati > Bacillota > Bacilli > Caryophanales > Bacillaceae > Bacillus > Bacillus sp. PS95. The sequence continues at coordinate 1,178,318 of NZ_CP150160.1, read as the reverse complement.
CATTGTTTATTCAGTCAGAGGTCCCCGCGCATGCGCAGGCCGGATGGATGATGCAGTGTGTCGCCTATATCGGCGAGCTTGAGCGGATGACTCAATTTAAGGACAAATCCAAAGGCAATGAAGCTGTCGTCTCCGGCCTGTTAACGTATCCGCCGCTGATGGCCGCTGATATTCTGCTGTACGGAACGGATCTTGTACCTGTCGGCGAGGATCAAAAGCAGCACCTTGAACTGACGCGGAATCTTGCAGAACGCTTCAACAAAAAATACAACGACATCTTTACGATTCCGGAAGTGAAAATTCCAAAAGTCGGTGCACGCATCATGTCTCTGAATGATCCGCTGAAGAAAATGAGCAAATCTGATCCAAATCAGAAAGCTTATATTACCCTGCTGGATGAACCGAAGCTTCTTGAAAAGAAAATCAAAAGCGCTGTGACAGATTCTGAAGGCATTGTGAAATTTGACAAAGAAAACAAACCGGGCGTTTCCAACCTTCTTACAATTTATTCAATCCTCGGCAATACGACAATTGAAGAGCTTGAAGCAAAGTACGAAGGAAAAGGCTACGGCGAGTTTAAAGGTGATTTGGCAGAAGTCGTGGTGAACGCATTAAAACCGATCCAGGACCGCTATTATGAGCTGATAGAATCTGAAGAATTAGACCGGATTCTTGATGAAGGCGCGGAACGGGCGAACCGGACAGCAAACAAAATGCTGAAAAAAATGGAGAATGCCATGGGTCTTGGAAGAAAAAGACGCTGATCAAAAAACCGCTCTTTGCAAAGAGCGGTTTTTTTCAGTTGACCTTTGATTCGTTTTCCATTTCCCAAAGCTTTTCGAAAAAAGGCTGTCCTTTTATTAGGTTTTCGCAAAAAGCTAGGTGTTTGTCCGACCAGCCTTCAATTGTTTCGTTATACAGCATGTCCCAAATCTCTTCAAAGCTCATCCTTTTGATTTGTTCATACATATGCGGATTCCACTCTGTGTACCAGTAGCCGATTTCAGCCCGGTTTTTCAGCCCTTTTAATTGGTCAAGCGCCATAAACATCAGCTGCTTAATTTGCCGTTCTTTTCTAGTCAGTCCTCTGACATGTTCTGGTGCTAATGATAAGATGTGATATTCCTTAGAGGATTCCAGCTTCTTTGGCTCAAATTCATATGTTTCAGGCTCTACATCTTTTACCATTTCATAAACGAGCTGCTCCTGTCTTGGGATCAGACGGCTTTTTCTGACAGGGATCGTGTAGCCGATCGTGTCGACAGCTAAAATGCCGATTCCGTCTGTTACGACAAAACAATACTCAAGCTTTGTCCGCTCATGATTTTTCCGAATGTACGATTTCTGATGTACGTCTTCAAGCAAACCTTCCGGAAGCTCTGACAAATCGTTTTCTATGTAATGAAACAGTACTGACGGCACCCTTAACAGCGGCACCTGATCCAAAAGCTCAACCGTATCTTCCTTGCGCCATTCGTGAAAGTGGCATACATTGTAGCCATTTTCTTCCCCTTCAAACCAATTGACCCACACATCATGAAGAAATAACATCTCTAACCCCTCACTTTTATAAAAACTGTTGTCCACAGTATAGGCAAGGGATAGAGAAATTATTCCAAAGAGATTGAGGAAATCTGGAATCATTGGGTTTATGTAAGAATCATAAAAAGCAGATCTCTTTGTATATTTTCTGACAAAAGGAGACCTGCTTTTTTCTGATTTGGTGATATTTTATCACAGATATTATTTTCATTTTTATTTAATATTTTTCGGGTCAAGCGCATCCCGCAGGCCATCACCGACAAAGTTGAAGCATAAAACGGTCATTAAAATAAATAGCCCGGGAAATAACGGGTACCACCATGCTTGAATCATTAATGTAAAGTTTTGAGCATCCTGAAGCATGTTTCCCCAGCTAGCAATTGGCGGCTGGATACCGAAACCCAAATAGCTTAGCGTTGATTCAGCTAGAATGACACTGCCTACTTTTAGAGTAGCGGAAACAATAATTGGCCCAATACAATTCGGCAATATATGCGAAAAAATAATTTTGTGATTTTTTGTGCCTATTGTTTTAGCAGCCAATACAAATTCCCTTGACCGTAGGGATAGAAACTCGCCTCTGACTAGTCTCGCTGTTGTAGTCCAGCCCGTCAGAGAAAAAATCAAAATTAACTTATCCATTCCCGGTTGAAAAATTGTAACTAAGGTAATAAGCAGAAAAATATCCGGAATAGATAAAACTACGTCGACAGCCCTCATCAATACAGCATCTACTATTCCTCTAAAGTATCCTGCTAAGGCTCCAACAACCGTACCAATTGTAATCGCACCAATTACGGAAGCAAAACCAACTAATAAAGACACACGGGCACCATATAACACCCTTGTAAATATATCGCGCCCAAACTTATCCGTCCCCATTAGATTTTGAGCGCTTGGCGGCTTCAGTTTGTTTAAAAGAGATTGACTCTCAGGCGAGTAAGGCGCAATAAAAGGAGCAAAGACCGCCATTAAGATGATAACTGTTAAAATTATACCCCCAACAACAGCAAGCCTATTTTTGAAAAATTTCTCAAAAAAGATCCTAGTCATTGTTTCTGGTTTTTTTCTAATATTTTCTTTTAGCTTTACCTCATTAGAGGGAGCCGCAGTGTTTGGATGTGTCATGTGTGCCACCCCCTTTTAATATTCAATTCTCGGATCAACTAATGCATACAAAATATCTGCAATCAAGTTCCCCAGTACAACCAAAACAGCAGAAATCACAGTCATGGCCATAATAACCGGATAATCTCGAGAGAATGCCGAATCAATAAATAACTTCCCTAATCCCGGCCAAGTAAAAATCTGTTCAACTACTACAGCACCGCCAATAAATGATGGAATCATCAATCCGAAAATTGTAATAACAGGAAGCAGGCCATTTCTCAAACCATGTTTAAAAATCACTTTATTTTCTTTGAATCCTTTGGCTCGAGCTGTTCTTATATAATCTTGCTTTAATACATCAAGCATACTTGATCTTGTATAACGAGTAATACCTGCCATATCCGCAGTTGCTAAAACAAACGCAGGTAAAATTAAATGATGGAGCCTATCAAAAATGTTAAAGTCAGCGTTTAAAGTGCCGACACCTCCCGTAGGAAACCAACCGAGATTTACGGAAAGAACCATAATAAGAATTAATCCGAACCAGAAATTTGGTATTGCCAGCCCCAAAAATGACGTGACGGTTATACCATAGTCAAGCTTAGAATAAGGGCGTTTTGCAGAAAGAACACCGAAAGGAATTGAAATCAGAAGAGCAACAAGAGTTGAAAAAACCATAAGCACCAGAGTATTTGGCAAACGTGAAAGGATTAGATCGGAAACTGGTGTCCCCTTTTTCACAATAGATGTCCCAAAGTCGCCTTGGAGCATGTTCCCAAGCCATTTTAAGTACTGAACAGGTTCTGGATCATTGAGCCCGTACTTTTCAATAAATTTGGCTCTGTCAGCTTGGCTGATTGTCGGATCCATCATAAGTGACATCGGATCACCTGGCGCCGCTTTCATTATCGCAAATGATAAAATTGTAATGCCCAAAAGAATTGGCAGAGACATTAATGTTCGACGAACAATATATGTAACCATATTCTTGTCCCCTTTTCTAAAATAGGATAAAGAGGAAAGGATGCATAATCCTCACCTCTCTAGGGATTTAACTATTATTGTTCAAGCCACCATTTTTCAATATGATATAAGTCATTTTTCGGATGGAATACATATCCATGCATGTTTGTCGGGATTGCCCTATGATAATTGTAATAAAACAGGAATGAATAAGGCTGGTCCTCAGCAATCAATTTATAGATTTCTTCGTATTTTTTCTGATATTCTTTTCTGTCTGTAATTGATTTAGCTTCTTCTAAAAGTTTATCGACTTTAGGATTCTTATACCATATGTTGTTTAATCCGTTCTTAGATTGACTGGAGTGGAAAATTGAAAATTGATCTGGGAATGTAGCCAAACTCCAACCGAGCAGTAGTGCATCATAATCCCAATTCGGTGCGCTTGTTTGTTCAATAAGAGCACTAAATTCTACAATTTGCGGTTTTGCTTCAATTCCTACTTCTTTAAGTTGCTGCTGAACAACAACTGCTAAATCCTCCCGAATCTTATTACCCTGGTTCGTTTTAATGGTAAATGAGAATTTCTTTCCGTCCTTATCAAGGTAACCGTCTCCATCTGTATCTTTCCATCCTGCTTCTTCCAAGAGCTTTTTAGCCTTTTTAGGATTGTAATCAAATGTAGGTACATCACCTTTTGGATAGTTCCAAGAAAGCGGACTTTCAGGAACGTTTGCAACTTTTCCATCACCGTTTAACACCTGATCTACCATTGCTTTTCGATCAAGCGCATACGTAAGAGCTTGACGGACTTTTTTGTCTTTAAATAATTCATTTTTTTCATTCCATCCAATATAACTGTAGTTCAAACCAAGATCTGATTTAACTTGAACATTATCAAATGTTTTAACTGTCTCAAAGTCTGTGCCTGGTACAACAAAGAAGTCAATATCCCCAGCTTTTAATTGAGCAACAGCTGCATTAGAATCAGGAATCGTCTTAACTGTCACTGTATCTAAATACGGTCTTCCGCCATAATAGTCATCATTTGCTTCAAGTTTTACATAATCGCCCTTCTTCCATTCAACAAACTTGAATGGACCCGAACCAATTGGATTTTTCCTGTTAAATTCATTTTCTCCTAAATCTGCAACTGGCACTTTCCCTAAAATGTGTTTAGGCAGAATACCGTAACTGTCTAAAACAACATTGTAAAAATACGCATCCTTTTTCTTTAATTTAAATTCAACTTCATAATCACCTTTTTTTGTAACAGATTTTAGTGATTCAAAACCAGAACCGCGTTCACCATTATAGTCCTTGTTTAAAGGGATGCTATAAGTGAAAACAACGTCATCGGCTGTAAGTTCTTTTCCATCATGGAATTTTACACCTTTTCTAATTTTGACATCATAAGTCAGGCCATCTTTGGATTCCGTTACTTTCTCAGCTAAAGCAGGTTTCACATTTAGTTTTTCATCCGTTTCTAATAATGTACTATAGATCATCCCTTCAATATCTGAACTGGAAACGTCTGTAGAATAGAGTGGATTAAACAACGTAGGCTCCCCAGTTGAACCAACAACCAAATCCCCGCCTTGCTGCGGTTTGCCTGCTGATTTTTTCGCGCTGCTGTTGCTTGATTTTGATCCCGAGCAGGCTGATAAAAAGATGGCCAGAACCATCAATACACTTAGCATCATCAGTGCGGTTTTCCGTCTTTTCATTAGATATTCCCCCTCTTGAAATGTTCGTTCTTCTCAGCTGTTGTTTATGTAGTGTGCATACCCCCTCTCAAAGCTGTGCGGGCAACATTAGCTATAAAGGTGACAAGCCACAAAGTGGCTGGGAGCAGCTTCTTTAAATTCTGGTATTTGTTCCTTGCATATCGATTTTGCAACAGGACATCTTGTGTGGAATACGCAGCCTTTTGGCGGGTTGGCCGGGCTAGGCAGTTCTCCCTTCAGGACAATGCGTTCACGTTTGACAGATCCTCTTTTTCTTGTAACCGGAACGGAGGATAAAAGCGCTTGGGTATATGGGTGAAGCGGGTTGTCATAAAGCTCATGCTTGCCGGTCAGTTCCATCATTTTGCCAAGATACATTACTCCGACTCTGTCGCTGATATGGCGGACGACACTCAGATCATGAGAGATAAATAGATACGTAAGATTAAATTCTTCCTGTAATTCCTCCATCAAGTTAATCACTTGGGCCTGAATAGATACATCAAGTGCGGAAACCGGCTCATCTGCAATGATCAGCTCTGGATTCAAAGTGAGTGCTCTGGCAATGCCGATCCGCTGGCGCTGGCCGCCGGAAAATTCATGGGGATAACGGCTGGCAAACGACGGGTGAAGCCCTACTCTTGCAAGCAGCTCTTCAACTTTTTCGTTTCGTTCACGCATGGTATACATGTTGTGCGTATTAAACGGCTCCTTTATGATGGAACGCAGGGTCTTTCTCGGGTTTAACGAAGCAAATGGATCTTGGAAAACCATTTGAATATTTTTGCGGACACTCTTCCGCAGCTTCTCCTCTGACAGATTGGAAATATCCTGCCCTTTAAAAAGAATTTGGCCCTCTGTCGGTTTGTACAGTCTGATCATCGTTCTGCCGGCAGTCGATTTTCCGCAGCCCGACTCTCCAACGATTCCGAGTGTTTCTCCTTTTTTTAACGAAAATGAAACACCATCCACCGCTTTTACATCACCGACTTTTCTTTGAAAAAGGCCTGACCGGATCGGAAAGTATTTTTTTACGTCACGAAGCTCTAAGATTGTTTCTTGATTAGCTGCTGTCATGATTGTTCGGCACCCTCTTCCTCATATAAAAAGCATCTCACCGTTCTTCCGCTTTTGTGTGTCAATAGCGAAGGCTGATTTGTCCAGCACTTATCCATAGCTTTCGGGCACCTTGGGGCAAAACGGCACCCCGGCGGCAGATTATCCGGTGTAGGCACACTGCCTTTAATTGCATTTAATTTATCAATCTCTCCATCTATAACAGGAATTGACGTAAGCAGGCCTTCTGTATACGGATGAAGCGGTTCTAAAAATAAGTCATCAACAGTGGCGTTTTCTACGACTTGTCCGCAGTACATGACAATCACTCTATCGGCAGCTTCAGACACGACACCTAAGTCGTGTGTGATGAGAAGAATCGATGTATTGAACTTCTGACAGAGATCTTTCATGAGCTCCAGCACCTGGGCTTGTATTGTCACGTCAAGCGCTGTCGTTGGTTCATCAGCAATGAGCAGTTTAGGATTACAGCTCAGTGCGATGGCAATCATCACCCTCTGTCTCATACCGCCGGACAGCCGATGCGGGTACTCCTTCATAATTTGCTCCGCCCGGGAGAAACCGACCATCTGCAAGAGTTCAACAGCTCGTTGACGGGCTTCTTTTTTCTTCATGTTTTTATGGTAAATCAGCACTTCGGTAATTTGTTCTCCGATTGTTAACACCGGATTAAGGGAGGTCATTGGTTCCTGAAAGATCATGGATACTTCGTTACCGCGGATTTTGCAATAATCGTTTTCAGTGAATGAGGTGAGGTCTTTGTCTTCGAGTTTAATAGAGCCGTCCATGATTTTTCCGCCTGAGCTTTGGACGAGGCCCATAATTGATAAAGAAGTAATGCTTTTTCCGGAGCCCGATTCACCTACAAGCGCGACGGTTTCGCCTTTGCTGATGTGAAAATCGACTCCGTCAACCGCAGGGATCGGCTCCTTTTTCCTAAAAAAATAAGTCTTTAAATTATTCACTTCTAAAAGTGTGCTCATGCTAGCTCCCCTTTCCCCCCTCTTGTTGTCAAACGTTTTCAAGAGAAAGCAATCCCTTTATTCAGAAATAATAAATAATATTGAATTATCGAAAAATTTTATAGTTGTATATTATTACAATCATTTTGCAAAATCAAGAATTTTTTAGGATAATTGTAATATTATTAATGAAATTCCATTATTTTATCCTTTTAAAGCATTGCATCCAAAAAGGTCTCAGCAGGAATGGACAGCCCGTCTGCGGTGCTTGCCTTGCTGGCAGTTAAATATTTTTTTACAATATTGAATCCAACTGCGTATCCAAGCATTTTTGGCTGATATCCTTTGCCGAATAACAGCTGGGGAAATAATCGATTATCCCGTTTGATATCCCGATGGGGCGCAATCTTTTTTTCATATAAAGCCTGAAGCTGCTCCGGTGTATACCAAGTCGTCCACTCAGCCGTTTGACTTCGGCCGAACCTCTCATAAACAGCATATTCCGCCAGCCCTTCCATGATGATTGTATCAAGTAATGTGACATCCTTTTCCTCTTTTGTCAGATGACCTAACCGGCAAACGTGATGATACTCATGCGTCATAAGGGCAGATACCGACCCAAAATCTAAATCTGACGAAAGAAAAAGAAACATTTTGTCTTGAAAGGCGAGTCCTGATTTTGATCCGAACTCTAAACGGATTCTCCTGTTTCGTTCATCAACCGGCAGCGTAACAATTGGTACATCAGGACCTTGCCATTTGTTTTTGAGGTACTGTTCTTCCTTTTGGATATGTCCGTAAAAACCTTTTTCCTTCAGCTTGGAAACCGTCTGAATACCCTCTTTTATGTTTTTAAACATCCCATGATGCTGAAGATGCCCCAGAATGCCCTTCCAGTTCTTTTTCTCCGCACCTGAAAAAAGCGGGATAATGTAATGCGCCAAATCATCTATTGAACCGGCCTTCCTGAGCCAGCTATATGTTTGTTCTACACTCATGTGATCGCCTCCTCTTTTAATCCTATGCACACAAAAAAAACCGGCTACCCTTTAAGGGCAGCCGGTTTGGCTTGATTATGATTGATATTTCTTAAAGATTAATGTTGCGTTGTGTCCGCCGAATCCTAATGAGTTGCTGAGAACATAATTAAGTTCCTGTCTGCGGGCTTCATCAGGCACATAATCCAAATCACATTCTTCGTCAGGTGTTTGAATATTGATTGTCGGCGGAATCACGCCTTCTTTAATGGCCAGGATAGAGAAAATCGCTTCAATACCGCCGGCTGCTCCTAATAGGTGGCCTGTCATCGATTTTGTAGAGCTTACCGCAAGTTTATGCGCATGCTCGCCGAAAACGGTCTTAATCGCCATTGTTTCGTATTTGTCGTTGTAATACGTGCTTGTCCCGTGAGCATTGATGTAATCAATTTCTTCAGGTGCAATGCCTGCATCTTTAATGGCTTCTTGCATCGCTCTCGCTCCGCCTTCACCGTCTTGGGCCGGCGCTGTGATATGATAAGCGTCTCCGGTTGAGCCGTAGCCGACAATTTCTCCGTAAATTTTAGCGCCGCGGGCCAGGGCATGTTCAAGTTCTTCAAGAACGATAATCCCTGCACCTTCCCCCATGACAAAGCCATCACGGTTTTTATCGAACGGGCGGCTCGCTGTTTTCGGATCTGGATTAGTAGACAGCGCTTTGTTGGCACTAAAGCCGGCGAATGACATTCTTGTCAGCGGCGCTTCTGTTCCGCCTGTGACCATCACGTCTGCATCACCGCGCTGAATAACCTTAAACGCGTCACCGATGGAGTTCGTTCCTGTAGCACATGCTGTAACCGTACAAGAATTCACCCCTTTTGCTCCTAATGCAATAGAAATCTGGCCTGTCGCCATGTCAGGAATCATCATTGGCACGAAAAACGGGCTTACCCGTCTTGGGCCTTTTGTTAAGAAGATTTCAAATTGAGACTCTAGTGTTTCAAGTCCTCCGATACCGGAGCCTACCCAAACACCGACTCTCGGCGCGATCTCATCGGTAATGTTAAGCTCTGCATCTTTAACCGCCATTTTCGCAGCCACAACCGCATATTGTGTAAAGCGGTCCATTTTTCTGGCTTCTTTTTTATCCATATAATCTTCAACATTAAAATCTTTTAATTCAGCGGCAACTTTTGCCGGATATTCTTCAGCGTCAACACGAGTGATCGGACCGATTCCGGACACACCGTTGATTGCGTTATTCCAACTTGTATCGACGTCGTTGCCAAGTGGAGATAATGCTCCAAGTCCTGTAACAACTACTCTTTTTTTAGTCATCTTGTGTGCACCTCACCTTTTTTTATCGGCCCCAGCGGATTGCAATGGCGCCCCATGTTAGTCCTCCGCCGAACCCTACCATAACGACCACATCGCCGTCTTTGATTTTACCGGCTTCCAATTCTTCTACAAGAGAGATCGGAATGGATGCGGCAGAAGTATTTCCATATTTATGAACAGTTTTAGACATCTTTTCGACAGGAAGCTCTAAACGCTCGCGAGCAGCTTCCATGATGCGGATGTTCGCCTGATGCGGAATCAAAAAGTCGACATCCTCTTTTGAAAGTCCGGCTTTTTCAATGACATTTACGCATGATTCTCCCATTTGGCGGACTGCAAATTTGAAAACTTCTCGTCCATTCATGATTGTATGTCGTTTTTCATTCAGATACAAGTGCTGACCGCCTGTGCCGTCGGCTCCTAGTTCAAATGAAAGGATTCCTCTGTCATCACTGACTGGCCCGACTACCGCAGCGCCTGCTCCGTCTCCAAACAGAACGGCTGTATTGCGGTCTTCCCAGTCGGTAATGCTTGAGAGCTTCTCTACACCAACAACTAGAACATGCTTGTAGGTTCCGGATTCAATAAATTGTTTACCAGTTACAACCCCGTACATGAAGCCCGCACAAGCCGCGCTGATATCCATAGCACACGCTTTCTTCGCGCCGAGCTGTTCTTGAATCATACAAGAGACCGTAGGGAATGACTGATCAGGTGTAACAGTTGCAACCAAGATCATATCCAGATCCTCAGCAGCCACTTCAGCTTGTTCCAGCGCATTTTTCGCTGCTGCAACAGCCATATGTGATGAAAACACATCATCTGCTGCGATTCTTCTTTCTTCTATTCCTGTTCTTGTACGAATCCACTCGTCAGAAGTTTCAACCATTTTTTCAAGATCATGATTTGTTAAAACCTTCTCAGGAATGTAACGTCCAACACCAAGTATTCCAGCTTTCATAAGGGAAGACTCCTTTATATCTTAAATTTAGAAGATCAATCAGGTTGTGATCAATTATTAGTATCAGGTACTAATTCTATCCTATTTTTTTTCACATGGCAATATATTCGTCTAAACTATCAGTTCATCTTACTCATAGAGTATGGTATATGGAAAGGAGGCGTATGCAGTTGGATGTGTTTTCAAGAATGATGTTCGGCGATGCAGCAAAACCAACAGAAGAGAAGGAGGAGGAACAGCAAGAGGAAGTTTCTCAGGTTTCTCAGACAAACGACGAAGAGACGATTAATTACATGCATATTATGGACCAAATCGGTTCAATTATGAACTCTCTTGATCAAATCAAGCCCGCTTTAAAGGAGCTTGCGCCCATGCTCTCCGCTATTAAAAAGAAAATCATGTGAAAAGCCACTTTCAAAAAAGTGGCTTCTTCTTATTCTGTTTCAGATTTAGCGTCAGACTTGCCAAGCTCATAAGCTTCCGCCATTACCGTTGTAAATAGATTCATAAACGGCTGGATGGTCTCCATTGAGAGCTCAATGCCTGATTTCTCAAGCTGTTCTTTCGCTTCAGGGAGATATTTCATGGCAATTTGCAAGAATTCAAGTGATTTTTCGTGCTGCATGTGACGTCACTCCATTACTCGTTTTTTGGCAGCTCGCCTGTTTTGTTGTATGTTTTGATCAGCTTGGCGATTCTTTGCTGAAAGTCTTTGTCGACGAGCGGGCTGAATGTTCCCATCTCAACGACTCCCGTATTCAGGTCGTAGTAATGATCGCCGCCCTCAAGGGTGCCTTTATTAAATTGTTCAGCAATGATCTCATAGGCCTTGTCCACATTTTGCACCGTGCTGGTTAATACGGTATTCTCGCCCAGATCCGATTGATCTGTGACGTAGCCAATGGCATAAAGACCGTCTTTTTTGATTTGCTGAATAACAGGAACATTATACCCGTCTCCGGCGGGATACACAACATCCGCGCCCTCGTTCTTCATTTTCTGATAAAGCTTTACTGCTGTTGTATCATCATCCCAATGATCCGTATATTTCGTATTTACCTCTATATCCGGATTTTCATACTTGGCCCCTTTGATAAAACCGTCAACCTCAGGCTGCCACGTAAAGGAAGCAATTACACCGACCTGATTCGTTTTCGACATATGGGCAGCAGTCATTCCTCCAAAAAAGCCCATTGCTTCCCCGCTAAAATGGACACTCGTTACATTATCAGCTTTCGCTTTCGCATTGGAAATGACGAATTCCATATCTGGATAATCTTCGCCGACCAAGTTAAACACCTCAGCATATTCACTCCCATGGCCGTAGAGCAGATTGACGCCCCTCTTATGAAAATCCTCAATCGCATTTATGATATCTTCTTCTGTTTTAACGCCTTCTTTATAATAGACGTCCACATTGTATTTGGATTGTATATTCAGTAATCCTTTATACCCTTTTGTGCCCCATACGAGGTCATTAATCGTATCAGGAAAGAGCATGCCGACCTTCTCAATTTTTCCTTTGAACGGAGTTTGTCCACATCCACTCAATAAAAGGAGGACAGAAAAGATCATGACAAGCCTTGTGATCAAGTCATGTTCAACTCCTTTTGACAAGCTATAACATGTTTATTTTTATACGTTTATTGTATCTAGAAAACTCGAAACATGGAAGGTTTTTCTTAATATTTGTCGAAAATTGATGAAAATTGTCTTTTCCACTCGATAATTTTTGTTTTTGCTTCTTCTTTTGAGGTTTTTTCTGTGACTTGCAATTCAAAAAGCTGATCTTTGCTATGACGGCTTGGTTCTAACAGGAATCTCAGCAACTCGTCAGCCACGTCGTTTGTGTAATAGCCTTTTTCCTCTGTTTCTTCTTTCCATGGCCCATACATTTTCGGCAGGATCACGGTTTTTTCCGAGCCTGTTTTTTCACGTTTTTCCCATTCTTTGCGGTCTTCTTCATATACTAAAATATAAGGAGAATCACATTGGTCTAAAGGCAAAAAACTTCCGAACTGGATACAAATTGTATCATAATTTTGGTCTCCAATGTGTTCAAGCTGGCGAAAGAGTTCATTTCTCCCAAGCCACATGAGTCTTTCTTCTAAGTACATTTGTCTCATTTTATCTTCTGTTTCCGCCAGAACAACGTCAACATGTATGCCTTCATCCATCATTCGCTCACATAATGAAAGGCCGAAAAATTCGTCCGCACCTACAATCAGCGTTGATTCCATTGCATCTGCCGCCCTTCCGGTTTTTCATTTCCCAAAACAAAACAGCCTCCGCAAAAGAGAAGGCTGCTGTCATTATATTCTCTATAATTCTTTTTCATGACTGTGAAAGAATTTGCAAATTGATGCATAAATTCTGCTTGGATGCTCAAATAAATGAAATGTCATGTCGACCGGTGAGCCTTGCTTTTGCTGTTTTTCCTTGAAAACTTCCGCATGTACACTGTAGGGATATGGAGCTCCGGTCATACGCTGCCATATATGAACCGGTACGCCGCTCGGGTAGCTTTGAATTGTTTTATAACGAATCGCTTCCGCTTCTTTTTCAGAAATTCCGTAGCTTTTCGATACTTCTTTCAAAAATTGCTTATAGAAAAATTTATTTTCTTTTTCCGATTCATAATGTGCCTGAAGATCGAGACAAGGATTCAACATTGCGGCTGAGCGGATATGATCCGGGGAAAAACGAAGCAGTTCATCGGCCACGAGAGCACCCATGCCTTCTGCTAAAATATGAATCTTCGGATTGAGGATTTCCTGCTTCAGCACAGAATGTATCAGCTGTTTGGCATAGGTGACTGCTTTTTCCGCCCCCCAATGCCTTCCGAACAGATTGCTGTTAAAAAGAGTGTATCCTTCATTCATCAACATGCTCAGAAGCTGATTTCTGCCATAATGCTGCTGCCAAAAGCTTGAATCATGTCCGACAAAGTGGGTTCTGTCCCCCAAGATAAAGATGCCGAAGCCGTTCGGGCGATAGGGCAGATGAATGACATTATGCTCCGTTCCCAGTTGAAAGTATCTTTCCGTTATTCCCATCGCTTGCCCGCCTCCTTTCACACTTCATCTCACGCTATCTTATGTAAATAGAAAAGAAACGAATAAGGTAAAGTCCTAGCCTTTTACATTTTTGGCTATTATACTGATTGACGTTTTATATTTTACCATTAAAGTGTGACGAATCAGACTCTTTTGTCACCTCACTTTCTGCTAAAATTGGATTCCCCCTTCGCTTTTTGTATGGTATGATAACTTTTAGAATAGAATGAGAAGGACGAGGTGGAAACGTGCGATATATTATTGCCTTTATTTGGACGTTCCTTTTATCACATATGGCATGCTACTTGGTTGCAAGCATGAACAGCGTTACGTATAATTTCAAAACATCATCTGTCATTGCTGTTGTACTGTATGTCTTAATCATGGTTTTAGCAGAAATCATGCCTATGAACAAAAATGCAAGCCAGCATTAAAAAGCCAAAAACCCAAAACATTTATTGTTTTGGGTTTTTTAGTGGTCACGGCTTTCTTTTGTAGGTCCACAGCCGGTTGTGGTTTGATGTTTCGGGGAACATTTCCCCTGCTGACAGATGGACCTTTTGAGGGTTTTTAACCATGCTCCCTGTCTCGCCGATTTCTACGTAGACACCGTTATTAGGCGCTTTCTGTCCGGGCCGGAATTGGTGCTGCTGTCCCACTGTTTTTCCTCCTTTTCCTTTTTGCTGTAGTATGCGCCTAAGCGGCTGTGAATATGTTGCCATCAAAAAAACTGCTGAGTTTGGCTCAGCAGTTTTTTGATGATTCCCCTTTATATAAAATGGCCTTCAGCAGTGCTTTTTGCACATGAAGACGGTTTTCCGCCTGCTGGAACACTGCAGAGTTCGGCCCGTCAATAACCTCTGCAGTCACTTCTTCCTCACGATGCGCAGGGAGACAATGTAAAAATGTATAGTCAGGCTTGGCATGGCTGACCAGCGCCGCATTTACCTGATAAGGCGCAAAGACAGCAAGACGTTCTTGCTCTTCCGCTTCCTGCCCCATGCTTGTAAACACATCAGAATAAATCACGTCCGCGTCTTTTACAGCTTCAATCGGATCATCTGTCAGCGTGACAGAAGAGCCGGATTGAAGTGCATATGTCTTTGCCGCTTCAGCTGCTTCATCTAACACTTCATATCCCTTTGGCGAAGCGATCGAGATATCACAGCCCATTTTCGCGCAGCCGATCATCAAGGAGTGCGCCACGTTATTTCCGTCACCGATGTATGCGACTTTTACGCCTTTAAGCTTCCCTTTTATCTCCTTAATCGTCAAGAGATCCGCCAGCGCCTGGCATGGGTGGTATTTATCGGTAAGTCCATTGATCACCGGAATGTCAGCTTCTTTGGCAAGTTCCTCCACCTTTTCATGTTCAAAGGTCCGGATCATGATGGCATCCACATAGCCTGACAGCACTTTTGCCGTATCAGCGACAGTCTCACCGCGCCCCAGCTGCAGATCTTTCTGGCTTAGAAAGAGGGCGTTCCCGCCCAGCTGCGCCATGCCCGCTTCAAATGAAACACGGGTCCGCGTTGATGATTTTTCAAAAATCATCGCCAAGGTTTTGCCATGGAATATAGGCTGAATTTTGTTTTGTTTCAGCTCACCGGCTTCTGCGAGCAAGGCGTTTATATCCTCTTCACTAAGGTCCTTTAACGTTAATAAATCTTTTCCGTATAAACTGGTTTGCGTCACTGTGTGCATGATGCCACTTCCTTTTTATAGAGGTCTTTGAGAGATACAGGCTGCGGATGGCCTGAACCGCTTTGTAAAAACGCCCGCACAGTTTCTTCTTCTGTAAAGACGGGGATGCCGTGCGTCATGGCTTCCAAACGTTCTTTGCGTGCTTCTTCAGAACCGCTCAGATTAATGTGGAGCGAGTTTCCTTCCTGTTCCATCCATGAGGCAAATGTTCCTTCATGTATTGTAAAACCTGCGTTTTCTGCTAACTCCTTCACATCTTCCGGAACGTTTTGCAAATAAATGCTTCCTTTTTGACTCCAGACTCTTGTATAGATTTTTTTCAAGGCGCTGTTAGAATCATATGCGACACACATGCCTTCTCCCGTTGATTTCATTTCCGGCCCAAGCTTGACATCCACATCCTGGATCGCATGAGAAGAAAAAACAGGGAACTTCACGGCAACTCCATGATGATTTTGAACTGCCGGATCTAGATCTTTTAAGGACGCTCCCGCCAGCAGACGTGTGGCGAGCGGAATCATCGGAACGCCCATTACTTTGCTGACGACAGGAACCGTGCGGCTCGCTCTCGGATTCACTTCAAGAACGAGTATGTTTCCATTGTCGATCACAAATTGAATGTTCATGATGCCTTTAAATGAAAGTTTTCGGGCAATTTTTTGTGCCGCATCTTTCATGCCCTGCTGCAGCCCGCTCATGATGGACGGCCCGGGAAGAATGGCAAAGCTGTCCCCTGAATGGACACCTGCCCGTTCAATATGCTCGGTATATGTCGGGATAAAGACATCCTCGCCGTCGGAAATCAAATCAATTTCGACTTCCTTTCCAGACACATACTGATCAATCAAAATCGGGTATGGCATGCTGTCCTCATCATTCAGCAGCTGAGAAAGCTGGGCTTGCGAGTCAACAATGATCATGCCCATTCCGCCGATAACGTAAGATGGGCGGATTAACACCGGATAGCCGATCTCACTCGCTTTTGAAGCGGCTTCTTCTTTTGTATAAGCAATTTCTCCTTTTGCGTGCTTCAATCCCAGCTCGTCAAGAAGCTGATAAAATTGATCCCGATCCTCTAACACGTCGAGCGTTTGAAATGATGTGCCAAGAAGAGTAATGCCGGCTTTTTCGAGCGCTTCAGCAGCATTGATTGCAGTTTGGCCGCCGAATTGCACAATTGCAAAATCAATATTTTCCTGCTCCGCCACGTTTACAATATGCTCCGTTGTCATCGGTTCAAAATACAGGCGATCCGCAATTTCATAATCGGTGCTGACCGTTTCCGGGTTATTGTTAATCATGATGGTTTCGAATCCAAGCTCTTGCAGTGTCAGCACACCGTGAACAGCACTATAATCAAATTCAACGCCTTGGCCGATCCGAATCGGGCCTGATCCGATAATGAGCGCGCGTTTTTTCTCTTTGCGGCTGATGTCTCCATCGGTTTCTCCGAAATATGTGGAGTAAAAATAGTTTGTTTTCGCATCAAACTCTGCCGCGCATGTATCTACGATTTTAAAGGAAGGCGTAATGCCCATCTCCTTGCGAAGCGCGCGCACCTCTTCCTCTGTTTTGCCGATCAGTGAGGCAATCGTTGCGTCTGAGAATCCCTTTTCCTTTGCTTTCTTCAATAATTCAAAAGAGAGATCGCTCCCTGCTTCCATCAGGCGGTTTTCCAATTTGATGATGTTGTCAAAGGTATGAAGGAAAAACGGATCAATTTTTGTTTTTTCATGGATGTCATCAATCGAGACGCTGCGGCTCAACAGCTCCATGACAACGAAAAATCTGCGGTCATCCGGAGTGATTGCCAAATCCCATAGCGTATCAATTGACAACCCGCTGAGCTCTGGAAGGTGTGTCCCGATATTTTTTAATTCAAGCGACGCGGCTGCCTTTTGTATCGCTGCTTCTAAATTCCGTTCAATCGCCATCACTTCACCGGTGGCTTTCATTTTTGTGCCAAGCTTGCGGTCTGCGTTTTTGAATTTATCAAACGGCCAGCGCGGAAATTTGACGATCACATAGTCCAGTGCCGGTTCAAAGCTTGCGTAAGTCGACCCTGTGAGCGGATTTTTCAGCTCGTCAAGGGTGTATCCGACTGCCAGTTTCGCGGCCATCTTCGCAATCGGATAACCGGTCGCTTTAGACGCGAGAGCCGATGACCGGCTTACACGCGGATTCACTTCAATGACGTAATATTGCTTGCTGAATGGATCAAGCGCGAATTGAATGTTGCAGCCGCCTACAACATCAAGTGCTGAGATGATCGTCAGACTTGCTGTCCGCAGCATTTGATAGTCTTCGTCTGTCAATGTTTGTGACGGCGCCACAACAATAGAGTCACCTGTATGCACGCCGACCGGATCGATATTTTCCATATTGCAGACGGTAATGCATGTGTTATTGCTGTCACGCATGACTTCATATTCAATTTCTTTAAAGCCGGCAATGCTTTTTTCGACAAGGCATTGATTGATCGGGCTTGCTAATAGCGCCTGCTTAATCATAGCTGTAAAGGCTTCTTTATCAGGGGCGATTCCTCCGCCCTTTCCGCCTAATGTGTAAGCCGGTCTGATAATAACAGGAAAACCGATGGATTCCGCAAAATGGAGGGCATCGGCCTCGTTATCAACAATTTCACTCTCCGGCACGGGCTGTTTTAATTCATTCATTAACGAACGGAATTTTTCCCGGTCTTCTCCTTTTTGTATCGTTTCAACGGATGTGCCGAGGAGTTTGACGCCGTGCTCTTTTAAAACACCCGTTTCTTCAAGCTCCACCGCTAAATTCAATGCGGTCTGACCGCCTAAATTGGCAAGAAGCCCATCAGGCCGTTCTTTCTTAATGATGGCTGTCAGGCTTTCTGCTGTCAGAGGTTCAAAATAAATTTCATCAGCGAAGGCTTCATCGGTCATAATTGTCGCCGGATTGCTGTTGACGAGAATCACCCGGTAGCCCTCCTCCTTCAGCGCGATGCACCCTTGAGTGCCTGAATAATCAAATTCTGCCGCCTGCCCGATAATGATCGGGCCTGAGCCGATTACTAATATGCTTGAAATACTGGTGTCTTTAGGCATGCGCAATTTCTCTCCTTGCTGGTATCACATTCTTTAAATAATCATCAAAAATCCATTCGCTTTCCGCAGGTCCGGGATGGGCTTCCGGGTGGAATTGAACACTCATGACAGGCAGTTTTTTATGGGCAAGCCCTTCAACTGACGTATCATTGACATGATGAAACCTGATCGTGAGCTCTTCTTCATTAATCGACTGTTCATCAACCACATAGCTGTGGTTTTGGCTTGTCATAAAGACCCGTTTCGTCTCACGGTCGATGACCGGATGATTAGCTCCCCTGTGTCCGAATGGCAGCTTAAAAGTATTCCCTCCGAACGCGAGCGCGATCAGCTGATGTCCGAGACAAATGCCGAGAGTCGGAAAGCGGCTGATGATGCTTTTGATCTTTCCTAAATATGGCTGGATTGCTTTCGGATCTCCAGGTCCGTTCGATAGCACAATGCCATCGGGTTTGATGTTGTATACGGCCTCCATTTGCTGGTATGGCACCACGGTAACCTTGCAGCCTCGTTTGACAAGTGATGATGCGATTGACTTTTTATAGCCAAAATCAATGAGAGCGATATGTTTATTCCCGTCGCCGAATGTGCTGATTTCCTGGGCGGAAGCCTGCTCTGCCACATTCTCTGGTTGAAGAGCAATCTCAGCTCCTTCTTTAGAGGCTGTGACTGTCGCACCCATCGTCCCGTTTGCCCGGATTTTCTTCACGACAGCCCTCGTATCAACATGGGTTAACAGCGGAATATTCCATTTCTGTAGATACTCCTTGAGGCTGTATACCGCTTCATAATGAGAAAAGTGATCACACGCCTCATAGACAACCGCGGCTTTTACTTGCGGTTTCTTGCTTTCAAAATCCTTTTCATTTATGCCGTAGTTGCCAATCAGCGGGTAGGTAAATACAATAATCTGTCCCTTATATGATGGATCTGTCAGCACTTCCTGGTAGCCTGTCATTCCTGTGAAAAAAACAGCTTCTCCCGTGCAGTTTTCATGACCGTCCAGCTCGCCGCTGAACGATGTCCCATCTTCTAACACTAAATAACCTTCCATCTAACAGCCCACCTCTTGATGAATAATTAATTATAAAAATGAATTTTTATGCCTTTATATCGAAAAAAAATCACTGGTTTACAGCGGAATGATGAGCGATTGCCTGTTTCAGCTTGCTGACGGCTTCTGCTATTTCATCCTTAGTCACGGTGAGCGGCGGCAGCAGCCGAATCACGTTCGGGCCGGCCGGCAATACAAGCAAGCCTAATGTCTGCAATTCAGCAATAATGTCAGCAACCGGGCCATCACACTCAATTCCAAGCATTAATCCTTTACCTCGGATTTGTTTAACAAAAGGGCTCTTTAGCTCTGCCTCAAGCTGTTCTTTTAAAAACGCCCCTTTGTCAGCAGCCTCTTGCAAAAAGTCAGGCTGGAATACAATTTGCAATGTGGCATTCACAGCAGCCATCGCCAGCATGTTTCCTCCGAAAGTCGTTCCGTGAGAACCAGGGGTAAACGCTTCTCCAAGCTGTTTCTTTCCGATGACAGCGCCGACCGGAAAGCCGTTTCCCAATCCTTTGGCGACTGTGATGATATCCGGTGAGAGTCCGAAGTGCTCATATGCGAAGCCTTTTCCCGTCCGTCCGATGCCGGTCTGGATTTCATCAATGATGAGAAGGGCTTGCTTTTCCTTGCAAAACGACTGTACGGCTGATAAAAATTCAGCACTAGCCGGATTGACTCCTCCTTCTCCCTGCACTGTTTCAAGCATCACCGCGGCAATATCGCCTTCCTCCCCAAGAGCTTTAAAAGCAGAAGGATCATTGTATGGCAGGTAGTGAAAGCCTTCAAGCATCGGGCCGAAGCCTGTTTTGATTTTATCCTGTCCGGTCGCAGCCATCCCTGCATACGTGCGGCCATGGAACGACTGAAGAAAAGTGATGATTTTTGTTTTTCCAGTTGCTTTTCGGGCAAGCTTTATCGCACCTTCATTCGCCTCCGCGCCGCTGTTGCAGAAAAAGACAAGATCTCCTGCACTATGCGCCGCCAGCTTCTGCGCCGCTTGCTCTTGGAGACTGTTTTGAAACAGGTTTGATACGTGCCATACGCTGTCAAGCTGTTTTTTGACTGCCTCTGTCACCGCTTCATGGCAGTGTCCTAGATTTGATACCGCAATCCCCTGAATGAAATCAAGGTACGTTTTGCCGTTTTGATCCTCAACGTACGTTCCCTTTGCTTTTTTGAGGTCAATATCCCAACGGCCGTAGGTTTGAAACAAGCTGCTCATGAAACAGCCTCCTTTGCTTTGACGATTTTTGTCCCTTGAAAGGTTTGTTCTGCGAAGAATGATCCTTTTCCGTTTACGATCATGACTTCAGACACCTGATCTGATAAAGCTGACAAGGCTGAATTGACCTTCGGGATCATCCCTCCTGTGATCACTTCCTGCTTGATCAGCATCTGAATCTCCTTAGGGGTCAGGACGTCCAGACGCTGCTTTTCCTTCATGATTCCATCGACATCCGTGACGAACATCAGCTTATCGGCTTCAAGCGCTCCGGCGACTGCTGAAGCAGCCAGATCAGCATTTACATTCAGCGTTTTGCAGTCGCTTGTCATAGACAGCGGCGCAATAACGGGGATGATGCCATTTTCCATCAGCGCGTTCACCATGGACGCATCGACTTTTTTGATTTCTCCCACTTCTCCGTATGTTTCCGGATCTAGATAATCAGCCTCCAAAAGACCGCCATCCTTACCAGAAATGCCTGCGGCTCGCAGTCCGTGTTTGGCAAGCTCAGCAACGAAAAATTTATTGACAGAACCGGATAAAACCATTTCCGCCACTTCCAGCACCGGCTTCGTTGTTTTCCTCTGTCCGCCCGAAAACTCTGTCTTGATATTTAACCGTTTCAGCATATTCGTGATTTCCGGTCCCCCGCCATGTACGATCGCCAGCTTCCAGCCTGACGCCATCAGCTCTTTCAGATTTTGAAAAAATTCCTCCGACAGCTCACGGATGACGCTTCCCCCGCATTTAAAAACGATAGTTTTCTTCATTTCGCTCCCCTTTATTACGTGCGATAGCTCGCGTTAATTTTGATATAGTCATAGGTCAGGTCACAGCCCCACGCTCTCCCGTTTCCGTCCCCTTCATCCATCTTGATGACAATGGTGATTTCATCTCCTTCAAGGTATTCCTTGGCGAGAGATTCAGAGAATGGCTGAGGTTCGTTATCCTTAAACAGGCATTGGCCGCCAAGATAAACCTCTACTTCTTCTGCCGTCACCTGTGCTGCGGAGTGTCCGATGGCTCCGATGATCCGCCCCCAGTTGGCATCTGTTCCGTATACTGCCGTTTTTACAAGATTTGAGCCAACAATCTTTTTGGCAATGACGTTTGCATCAAGATTGTTTTTCGCTCCCTGCACTTGGGCTTCAATTAGTTTTGTCGCGCCTTCTCCGTCTCTGGCAATCTCTTTAGCCAGATCCTCACAAGTGAGCAAGAGCGCTTTTTTAAAGACCGGCCAGTCTGGATGGTCTTCTGTCAGGCACTCGTTTTCGGCGCAGCCATTCGCCATAACTAATACCATATCGTTCGTGGATGTTTCTCCGTCAACTGTGATTTGGTTAAATGAAACGTCAGTGATTTCCCGAAGCGCCTTTTGCAGCGCTTTTTCTTCGATTGCCGCGTCAGTTGTCACAAATCCCAGCATCGTGGCCATGTTCGGGTGTATCATCCCAGAGCCTTTGGCCGCTCCGCCGATCGTGACTGTTTTGCCGCCGATTGCCAGCTCATAGCACGTCTGCTTGATTACCGTATCAGTTGTTAAAATCGCTTCCTCAAAATCGCCTGATCCCGCAGGTGTTTCTTTCAGCAGCTCGATCCCCGCGTGGATTTTTTCCATGTCTAAATGCTCGCCGATGACACCCGTTGATGAAACAGCGACAAGCTCCGGCTCAATGCCAAGCTGTGAAGCAAAGCTCTCCCGCATTGTGTATGCGTCCTTTAAGCCCTGTTCTCCCGTGCAGGCGTTGGCAATGGCGCTGTTGACGATGACGGCTTTCAGTGTCGGTCCGTGCTTTAAGCTGTCTTGTGTCACTTTGATCGGAGCAGCCTGAAAGTGGCTTTGGGTATAAACCGCTGCACTCACGGCCGGTGTCTCGCTGATAATGACGCCGAGGTCTTTTTTCGAGTAGCGCAGTCCGCAATGCACACCCTTTGCCTGAAACCCTTTTGGCGAGGATACATCCCCTGTTACTTTTACAATTTGATCTTCACTTAACTGAATCATGGTTCGATTCTCTCCCGTTCTATGGATAAATTGGCGTGATGGTGAGTCCAGTTTCTTCATTCCAGCCATTCATCAAATTAAAGTTTTGCACTGCCTGACCGGCGGCACCCTTCATTAAATTATCGATTACCGAGACGATCGTGACTCTGTTCGTTCTCTCATCGAGGGTCACGGCGATATCACAAAAATTGCTGCCGTACACTTCTTTCGTTTGCGGGTACTGACCTTTTGGCCTCACTCTCACAAAATATGAATCTTGGTAAAATTCCGAATATAAATCATGCAGGTCATCTGCTGATAGATCACAGGTTAATCTGGTATACATCGTCGCCATGATGCCCCTTGTCATCGGAACCAAGTGAGCCGAAAATGTAATGGGCCCGAGGCCTGGCTGCCATTCATTCAGCGCCTGCTCAATTTCCGGCGTGTGCTGATGTTCATTGACTTTGTAAATTTTAAAATTGCCGTTCAGCTCAGAAAAATGGGTTCCCATGGATGCTTTTCTTCCCGCTCCGGAAACACCCGTCTTCGCGTCAACGATAACGAAAGATTCATCGAGCAGTTTCTTTTGAGCCAATGGCGCGAGGCCAAGCAAAACAGCTGTTGGAAAACAGCCTGGATTGGCAATGAGTTTCGCCTGTTGAATTTGCTGTTGATTCAGTTCTGCCAAACCGTATACCGCCTCTTGAATCACTGCCTTCGGTGCCGCTGTCCGTTTATACCATTTTTCATATTCAGCCGGTTCTTGTATCCTCAGATCACCTGACAGATCAATAACCGGAATTCCCGCGTCTGCCAGCTTTGGAGTCAATTCACTTGATACTCCGGGCGGCGCAGCGAGAAACATGATATCTATTTCGTGTTTGATCGTATTCATATCAATCGGCTTCAGCTGCTGATCCGCTAAGCCGGTAAGATGAGGATAACCCTCGCTATAGACATTCCCTTCTCCGCTGGATGAATAAAGTATGCATTCCTCTGCATGAGGATGATGCGAGAGAATCCTGACAAGTTCGGTGCCTCCATATCCTGTAGCACCTACAATTCCTATTTTCAAAACAAGTTCACCCTCTTGGTCTTTGTGAAATTATTTAACATTATAACATGAATAAAAATTAATTCAATCGTATATTTAATATTTTTATTCATTTATAAATTTTCTGTTCAATGGGAATTCCGCTCAAAAAAATCAGCACGACTCCAGCACAAAAACGTTGATGCGATGCCGCATTTCAGCCGTATAAAAAAACAGGCTGACCGCGTCAGCCTGTTTTCATCATCATCAATCCACTCAAAAAATATAGAATAGAGCTTGCATAAAAAATCATTTGCACTGTAAAAAAGTCAGCGAGAAAGCCCCCGAGCATAATGGCTGCTGCTGAAAAGACAGCTGTCCAAAAATGGTAATTTCCAATCTTCTTTCCACGCTCTCCGCTGTCTGTAAAATTAGCGATCAGCACTTTTTCTCCATGCTTTTGCATCGCTCCAAAGAGCCCTAACAGCACTTGGACGATATACACTTGAACGACGCTTCCGATATGCGGGACATATAAAAGCAGAACAGCCATCCCCCACGAGTTCAGAAGCAGAAAATAACGGCTGTCAAACCTTTCAGACAGCCGTCCGAGGAGCGGGTAAATGAGCGCTCCGCTCAACCCGAACAATCCGTAGGAAAAACCGAACTGTGTGTAGCTTGAGCCGATATTTTTCACAAACAGAATATAAAACGGAAAGATTAAGCTGCTTGCGAAAAACACGCTGCTTTGTGATAATGTCAGCCATTTTAATTTGTTTTTCCCCATTATTTATACCTCTGATAAAAGTAATTCATAAAGCGCTCATCCGGGTCATAGGTTCGTTTTTTCTGAAAAAACGCTTCACTTTTCGGATATGCCTGTCTCATTTGCGCTTTTGTCTGGTAGGTCATATAAGGCAGATAATAGCTGCCGCCGTGCTTGATGGCAACGTCTGTCATGCGCCTGATGATTCGGGCAGTATCTGCCTGGTCTTCTTTTGAAAAGCCCTCGTTTATTAATAGCACGAGCGAAAACATATCGTCCTTCGCATAGGAAAGGTCGGCCTTTTCATTTTTCTGCACGTAGCGGATCGTAATGTTCAGCAGGTTCAGATCTTCGTCCGACAGCGTTTGTCTCAGGTCATCAATATAGGACCCATACTCCTTCACGGGCACAAAGTATTCTTGCAAAACATCTGTGTTGTCATTGTTTTCATACTCTAGAAACTTTGATTCGGACCGCATGACGTTATTGCGTGAAATCTCTGTGCCGTTTTGGCTCAGGAAATAGGATTGCTGTGTGTCCCACAGCCAATTCCTGCCCCATTCATACTGTCTTGACAAACCGAGTGCAAACTTTGTGGCTCCCGTATACTCATCTTCTTTGAGATCGCTGTATGATGGCAGCTGATCCTGATGATCAGCCAATACGTAATTTGTGACATACATGTCTTTCAGAAATCCTTTTTTCGCTGTTGAAATTCGCGCCAGATGCATTCGGACATCTGGATTTCCTTTTACATGCTTTGAAAAATAGTCTGAGTATGTGCTGTAATTCATTTTTTCTGTCTTCATGACATACAGCTCATCATCTGTCAGCTCAAGCGTTACATCAAGAATCACGCCAAAAAGGCCGTACCCTCCGATGACCGCCGTAAACAAATCATCTTTTGGAGTGACAGTGATAATCGTCCCGTCAGCTTTTAAAAGCCGAAATGATTTGACTGTATCAATCAGCGAGCCGTAGCGAATATCACGTCCGTGTGCATTTGCGCTGAGAGATCCGCCGATTGTAAAAATGTTTTGTGACTGCATGACTTTTACCGCGAGTCCGTATGGATTCACGTATTTCTGGATATCATTCCACGTTGCACCGCTTTGCACCCTGATGGTTTTCTTCTCTTGATCGAGTGACAGGATTTTGTTGTAGCCCGTCATGTCGAGAACGATGCCGTCCTCATAATATGTATGGCCGCCCATGGAGTGCTGGGCCCCGGCGATTGAAATTTTTATGTTTTTTCGATTTGCCTCTTTGACTGTGTCAATGAGCGTTTCCTCTTCCTGCCCTTTCACTGTCTGCTTTATTTTTACAGGCATCAGGCGGCTGACATCCGTCATCTCGCTTGTGTCTGTTTTTTGCTCTGGGTTCACAGAGTACGCAAACAGGGCCGCATACGCGCCAGTACAAAGCGCGAATGCAAGCAATTTCTTTTTCATAGTGCTCTCCCTGCTGTTTTTTATGACCATTATACCATGACTGCGTCCTCATTTTTCCAAATTATCTTCTTGCCCGTTTTTCGGCACGGCGGTCGGCGACGATAAAGCAGGCGTGAATCGCGCCCGGCAGCCAAAAGATACAGGTCAATATGAGATTCAGCAAGGCCTGAAACGGTTTTCCCGAAAACAAAACAGCAAGCGGCGGGCATAAAACTGCCAGCAGGTACATCATTCCCTTTCACTCCTTTCAGCTGTAAAAAAGGACAGCCTCACATATCAGGCTGTCCTCTTTTGTTTTATTGAATGCCAAGCGCAATTTTTGCGTATCTGGACATTTTATCCCTAGTCCAAGGCGGATTCCATACAATGTGAACCTCTGTGTCTTTCACTTCAGGAAGGTCCGCTAATGCTTTTTTCACCTCATCCACGATAATCGGCGCTAAAGGGCATCCCATTGATGTTAGCGTCATGGTGATGTGCGTCAAGCCATCTTCATCCATATCAACGTCATATACCAAGCCGAGGTTCACGATATCAACGCCAAGCTCAGGATCGACAACCTGTTCCAGGGCGCCCATGATGTTTTCTTTTAATGCTTCTTCCACGTTCCCTCACTCCTTTTTTCTACAGTATAACGTAAATTCAGCTCTTGTTAATAACTTAGTGCTTTATAAGTACGTTTCAAACCATTCAATCGTTTTTAACACAGCTGCCCGCGGGACTTTATGGTCAGCGTTTTCATCTCCGATAAATTGCAGGCGTTCCGGCTGCTCGCTGTAATGGGATTTGATCGTGTCATAAAATTTCCGGGTCGGCGCGTAAGGCACAACCTTATCTTTTGCGCCGTGCCAAAATAAAAGCGGGCGCTGTTGCAGTTTCTCCGGCTGAAGGCTGAGATCCCGCAATTCGAGACGTTTCATCAGCTGCTGCACCTTCTCTTCCGGCACATCGATTTCAATGCCCTGAGATTGAATATGGTCAATCTGCTGCTGAAACAGCTCCACGTAATTCGGGCTTCCCATCAGGCTGACGCCGGCTTTTATCCAATCATATGCAGTCAAAGCGCCAAGCGTTGTGATGCCGCCCATTGACGTGCCTGCGAGACCGATGCGGCCGCCGTCTATCAGGCCCTCTTTTTCAAAATGGTTTTTAAGTACGCCGATCTCTTCAATCTCGTTTAGGACGATATCCCAAAAATGCCCCGCCAGCTCTTCGACAGCCATTTCTTCTCCCCGTACCCCATGGTGCAAAGCCTCCGGCAGAACGGCTCTAAAACCCTTCTCCGCAAGCAGATAAGCAATATGAAGGTTGTGTTCCTTCGCGCTTGTAAAACCATGTATAAAGATCACGAGAGGAACAGCGCGGTGCCTGTTCTCTTCCTTTACAATATGTAAAAACGGAATACCGGAAACGGTTTGATTCTCAATTTGTATCACAATGTGCCCCTCCTTAGGATAACCATAATCATAAGTGTAACATGTAGACAATAAAGATGGTAAAAAGCTACACTGTAAGTAAGGAAAAACAAGCAAAATCTAAGGTTAAAGGAGCTTTTCATGGAGACAAAACCCTATTTAATCGCATTAGATTTAGATGGAACATTATTAAAGGATGATAAAACCATATCTGAAAACACCCTTCAGACGATACAGCGTCTAAAAGATGACGGACATTATGTCTGCATCTCAACAGGCCGTCCGTATCGTTCAAGTTCCATGTACTACCAGCAAATGGAGCTGACAACGCCAATTGTCAATTTTAACGGAGCATTTGTCCATCATCCGCAAGACGACAGCTGGGGACGGTATCATACGTCACTGCCGCTTGATGTTGTCAAACAGCTCGTGGATATCAGCGAGAGCTACAACGTACATAACGTGCTTGCTGAAGTGATTGACGACGTATACTTTCATTACCATGATGAGCACCTGATAGATGCCTTTAACATGAACACAACAAATGTAACGGTCGGAGACTTGAGAGAAAATCTTGGTGAAGATGTGACGTCTGTACTCATACACGCAAAGGAAGATGATGTGCCGGCAATACGCTCTTATTTATCGGATGTGCATGCCGAGGTGATCGACCATAGAAGATGGGCCGCACCGTGGCATGTCATTGAAATTATCAAAAGCGGCATGAATAAAGCGGTCGGCCTGGAGAAAATCAGCGATTATTACGGCGTGCCGAGGGAGCGGATCATTGCTTTCGGGGATGAGGATAACGATTTGGAAATGCTTGAATTTGCAGGCTGCGGCGTTGCAATGGGAAATGGAATTGACGCGGTCAAGCAGATTGCCAACCGAACAACGGCTACAAATGAAGAGGACGGCGTTGCAAGGTTTTTGAAAGAATATTTCTCACTTTAAAGAAGGTCCGTATTAATTTTTCCCACTCATAAACCTTACTTTGCCCCACCATACTAATTGAAGACGACTCATCTCGTCAAAGTATGGAAGGGGGCAGTCTCAAAATGGGTAAACGAAGCAAATCCAGAAGGTTTATTCAGCAGGGTAAAGACTCCATCGGGCTACACGCCGCAAGATTTCCATATCGGTCTACTTTAGAAGAAGCTCACCAGCATGCCGCGGCACGAGACTCGGCCGAAAGCCAGGTTGAATATTAAATGAGAAATGAACTGTTTCAGCAGGCAAAATCATTTGTTCAACAGGCGGTCATGGTGACAAACGGCTTTGAGGAAGGCGATCAGGAGCAAGCGATTCTGAGAGCCAAAAATGCTGTATCTTCTGCGTATGCCAATTCGACAGATGCGGAACGTCGACAGCTCCATCAATTTCAAAATCAGCTGGACAAACTGCAATAAAAAAAGGCTATGGCGACTCGCCATAGCCTCTTATTTGACTTCAAACTGCTGAACAGCCTGCACCTGCTTGAGATTTTCCGCCCTGCCCTTAAATGTCACCTTTACCTCATAGGTTCCGGGCTCAGGGACTTCCTTCCACACATCAGAGAAATCATATGTTTCTCCAGATTCAAGCGTCAGGTTTTGAAAAGCCTGCGTAAACATTTTGTCTTTCGAATAACGGTATCTTTCTTTGTGCTCAGAATCATACACGACAAGTTCAAATTTTTGCCCTGTGCTGAATTGAAACTCGACAGCACGTTCGCTTTGGTTCTTCAGCGACATGTTAAACTTGATTTGTTCAGGCTCCTGAATTGCGTCAATAGATAAAACAACCTCTTGATTCTCCATTCCGCCTGATGCCTCCTTATCGGGTTCTGTCTGCTCATCTTTCCCGCAGCCTATCAAAAGCAGCACGGGGAGGAGCATCACAAGCAGCCGTTTCACGACTTCCACCTGCTTTCGTCAGTCTTTTCTAAAGAAACCAAAAATCCCTGTCGTTTGAACGATGTTCGTAAATGCTTTCGGATCAACTTCTTTGACGATCTTTTCTAAATCGTACAGTTCATACCTCGTGATGACGATAATCATCATTTCTTTCTGTTCGTTCGTAAAAGCTCCTTTTGCCGGAACAGTTGTGATGCCGCGCACCATTTTTCCGTAAATGGCTTCCTTGATTTCGTCCGCTTTTTTCGTCACGATCATTGCCGTGAGCTTCATGTGGCGAGTGTGAATGGCGTCGATCACCCTTGTTGTCACATACAGCGTAACCAGGGTATATAATGCTTTCTCCCAACCTTGCAATAATCCTGCCGTCAAGATGATAATCCCGTTCAGAATGAAGAAATACGTGCCGACGGGTTTATCCTTCCACTTTGCAAGCACCATGGCGACGATATCAAGCCCGCCTGTCGAAGCTCCGTATTTTAATGTTAAACCGATACCGACTGCGGAAATGACGCCGCCGAACACCGCGTTCAGCAAAATGTCATGTGACAGGCTTGTTTCCGGCAGGATCCCCATAAACAGAGTAGTGAGTGCGACACTTAAAATGCTGTACACTGTAAACGATTTGCCGACCTTCAGCCATCCTAAAATACCGACCGGAATGTTTAAGAGGAACAAGAGCGTTCCCGTCGATATGTAAAAGGGGGCATATTGATCAACGACGCTTGATAAAAGCTGGGCAACACCTGTAAATCCGCTGGCATATACATCTGCCGGAATCAAAAATAAGTTCAGCCCGGCAGCATTGAGTAAAGCGCCGATGATGACGATGAGTAATTTTTTTGTTTGATCTAGTACCATGGCATGTTCCTCCGCTCTTTCTTCTTTATTATGTTTTCCCTTAAAACAAATATTTGAACACGATTTTGGCAAATTAATATGATATAGTTGGCTTAACTCTCATGATAACGAGCGATAACGGAAAGAAGGGAAGCAATATGACAGTTCATCTCATCGCTGACAGCGCCACTGATTTGCCTCGTTCTTATTTTGAAGAAAAAGGCATTGGCTTTATTCCGCTCAGGGTTTCTCTCGGCGATAAAGAATTCGAAGATGCAGTCACAATTCATGCGGATCAAATATTTGAAGCTATGCACAATGGAGAAACGCCTAAGACGTCTCAAGCCTCACCGCAAACGATTAAAAATGTGTTTTTGCAATATGCCGAAACAGGTGATCCCGCTCTTTACATTGCCTTTTCCTCAGGTCTCTCCGGCACGTATCAGACAGCTGTAATGATCGCCAATGAAGTGAAGGAGGAATTCCCCGATTTCGATTTGCGGGTCATTGATTCCAAATGCGCTTCATTAGGATACGGTCTGGCTGTCCGGCATGCTGCCGATCTCTGTATCAACGGGAATACAATACAAGAAATTGAAACGTCTGTAAAGAACTTTTGCAGCCAGCTTGAACACATTTTTACCGTTGATGATTTAACATATCTCGCGAGGGGCGGCCGGATATCCAAAACGTCCGCTTTTGTCGGCGGCCTGTTGAATATTAAACCGCTGCTTCAGATGGAGGACGGCAAGCTTGTGCCTCTGGAAAAAATTCGCGGACAGAAGAAACTTTTCAAACGGATCATCGAGCTTATGAAAGAGCGCGGGGATGATTGGAGCAATCAAACCGTCGGGATTAGCTACGCCGCGAACAAAGAAAAAGCCACGGACATGAAACACCTGATTGAGGAAGCGTTCAAGCCGAAAGAAATCATTATGCATCCAATCAGTTCAGCAATCGGCTCGCATGCCGGCCCAGGTACATTGGCGATATTCTTTTTAAGAAAATGAGCAAACAAAAACAGTCAGACTCTGTGTCCTGACTGTTTTTGTTTGCTCATAGAATGCCGACAGCCTCATACGCCTTTTCGACTGAAGCTGATTGCTTCGAGTCTTCACCGTATAAATCATTGGCAGCTTCAATCGCCGCTTGCTTCATCATGCTGAAATCTGTAGATGCCGTTACATAATATGTTAAAGCCCGATAGTAAATTTGTTCACTTGCTTCACGCCCAATCCCTTCAACCTGTACACCGTGGTGCACGCCTCCTTCTGCAAGAAGATAAGCTGCTTTATTGTGAATGGACGAATTGATATGGACTCCGCCATAATCCTCTGTTCCTGTGTAGCGGTTCGAGTAATGATCTGGATTTCCCTGCTTAGATGGGTCCTCCAATGACCGCAATGAATCTCCTGCAATATCAGGAGTATAGACATCTTCGCCGATCTCCCAATCATCACGGTCAGCCATCGCGCCCATAATGTCAGAAATGGACTCATTTAATGCACCGGGTTCTCCTTGATATAAAAGACCGGAGGAATACTGTGTGACTGCGTGTGTGATTTCATGCGCGACAATGTCGAGCGATCCAGACAGCGGTTTAAATTTCGAACCGTCTCCATCCCCGTATACCATCTGGACACCGTTCCACGCAGCATTGTTCCATTGTTTGCCGACATGCACGGTAGACGTAATCCTTGCTCCGTTTTGATCAAAAGAATCACGGCCAAATGTCTTGCTGTAATAATCGTAAACGGCTTGCGCATTTGCGTGTGCGTCTACAGCCGCAGGTTCATTAAATACGGACGTGCCGCTGACTATTTCTTTGCCCGTATACCCGATCAGTTGAGACAAAAGCGTAAACAAGGTTTCGTTCAGGTTCTTCGCGTCAAACGTATTGATCCCTTTTCCCCTTGTTTCGTCAGCCAAATAAAAGCGCCCATTTTGTTCTGTGACGTCAAAGCTTTTTTCATCACCTGACACGCCGATTCCTGTACCTGCCGCTTCATGAATGGCATTAAAGGACTCAATGACCTTTCCGTTTTTGGCATCGATGAAATAATGCCAATAGCCAGGCTCAGGTTCAGATGTCGAGAGTCTCACAAGGTAGGCGAGATCATATTCACCGTCGTGTGGATAGATATATAATTCGCCTTTTGGTTCCCCATCAAGATATTCGATTTTTCCAATGGAAGCCTCGAGCTCACGCCTTGCTGTATGTATTGCTTTTTTCTCAGAAATAGACGGTGTAATGGAGACGTCTTTGATTTGCGGATGCACCTTTCCAAAGAAACTTTTCACTTGTTTGTTTTCCTTCATCGCGACCGCTTGTTCAAAGCCGTAAATCGGAATTCCTTTGTAAACCTCAGTTAATTTAAAAAACGTTTGTTTTGTCTTTGGATCCTTTATGGTTTTCGAAACGCGAAAATGGCTGTTCGCATTCCCTTTGAGCTTAAACTGCGTTTGATGCTTGTCAAGATAGGAAAATAGCGATTCTTTCTGGGTTGTGTTTTGTACCGGCTTCTGCGGTGACTTTTCGATGATGTATGAAGGGGTTTGATACGTATGGTCGTATTTGATGCTTTGATCAGCTGAGGCATGTGTTACAAAAACCATTTGGGCCGCCGTGCATAAGCCGGCCAGTAATAGAGATGTCTTGGTCAGGTTGCGCAAAACACCACATCCTTCCTATTTTGGAATCTATCATTTTTCTTCATCCTATCAAAAATACAAAAACTTGTATGTGGTGCTTCGTTCTTATTTTCCCCAAAAAAGGGCAGAGATATTTCGCTCTGCCCTTCTTTTTCTACTCTACTAATTTTTTATTGACATAAATAATAACCCCTGCTCCATATGCCAGTATAAGCGGAGGCATGAGCTGCTCCTGACCTTGAAATGAGATAAAACTATTCAGCAATATGAACGTACCGGAATTCAAGAAAAAGTAGCCTGCTATTCTGGCCAGCCGGTCTTTATCCCGTATACGCGCCTCGTTAAACCCAGCCAGCATCCAGGTTTGTTTTTTGATTCCGACAAAATAGGCAACCACAAAGAATAAAAGCGCGATGACAATTAATAGATAATTGATGCTGATTTCCATCTTACAGCCTCCTACAAGATTACTTGATGTTAAGAAAAAGAAAAAAAGCGGCGCAGCTTACTGCAATCAGCAGCAGGACGACAAGCGCATTGAGGAACGGGCTCAAAAGAAGCACCACTGCTAAAAACAGCAGATAAACCGCACCGACTCGCGAAATCTTGACAATCTCCTTTTGAGAGCGCATTTTGTTTTTTCTGACACCTGCAAACATCATCAATTTTTTCCGCTTCCATACATATCCGGCGAGCACCATTAAATAAACAGCCAGCGGCAGATGTCTGAAATCGGACGGCAGCAGCGGCAGGGCGATAATCGTGACAATGAGAAGGACCGAAAGCCAGCTTTTGCCCAATAAAGACCTCCTCCTTTTCGTCTCTCCCCCATCACCTATCATCAATTCGGCAAGCTCCTTCGGATGAGAAAATTCAGATTCAACAGCTTCCTGCAGTTCCTCTTCACTAAGGCCGGCTTTGATTCTGTCTTGAACGAAAGCGGTGATATGCCCCTTTAATTCGTCGATAGCGTTTTCTCTCTCTACATCAGGCATATTCGCCAGCTCTGCATTTAGTTCCTCCATGTATCGGTCAATGATAAGCTGTCCATTCATAGCAAATCCCCCGATAAAGACAGTAAGGCTTGATGGGTTTCCAGGTATTTCTCCAGCCGTTCTTTTAACATTTCTTCTCCTTTTTGTGTCATTTTGTAATACTTTCTTTTCGGGCCGTCCAGTGAATCTTCCCAAAAAAATTCGATCCATCCCTTCTCGGTCATACGTTTCAAAATCGGATAAATCGCTCCCTCTGAAATAGCCAGAGCCGAGGTGGTTTTTAAGGATGACGTCAGCTCATAACCGTACATCGGTTTAGAACGCAGAAGGGATAGGATGGCCAGCTCGAAAATCCCTTTTCGAAATTGAACAATCCAGCGGTCATTAACTTGATTCGTTTTCATGGTTTAAATATATCGAAAAAACCACTATATATCAATCACATATAGCAGTGTAAAATGTCCTGTTTTTTCTTTTAACAAAAATGGAATTTCTCATACTTTTTAACCTTTTTATTACATAAATGTTTTTATATTATGAAAAGTGTAAAAACGATTCTTCAGGTTAAAAGGAGCAGTCGAATGCAGAAATCGATATCATTTTTTGTCATTTTTTCAATCCTTTGGGGTTCGCTATTTCTGTTTTCTATTATTGGCAGCTTAGGGACAACCCCGATTCCGCTGACAAAGGACTCCAAATTTCTCATGTCCAGCATCCTCCCTCAGGGCTGGGGCTTTTTTAGCAAAAATCCGCGTGATACTGCAATCGGCTTATATGAGGCTGAAAATGCCAGCTCCAAGGTCAGATGGCCCAATATGAGGGCTGACAACCTATTCGGCCTGTATCGGTATGGGCGGTCACAAGGCGTTGAAATGGGCGTGATCTACAGCCAAGTCGGCAAGGAACAGTGGACAGCATGTAAAGAAAAGGACCTCGGCGCATGCAAAAGCAAAGCCAAAACCGTGCAATTAAAAACACCCGCTCCCCGCCCGCTGCTTTGTGGCAGCTACTATTTGACGAAAGAGGATATTGTTCCTTGGAGCTATTCTAAATACACCCCTTCGTCTTATCAGGTAAAAAGCATAGTCAAGGTTGTGATCTCATGCTCGAAAACATAAAACAGACCATCACCAGATGGGACGAAAGAAACCCGTGGACAAATGTATACGGTCTCGCGCGAAGCATCATTGCGCTATCCAGCCTGCTGACGCTGCTCATCAATCACCCGAGCCTCATTATGAAGCCAGCCAGCGGGATCAGCAGCTATCCAGCTTGTAAAATGAATCTCAGTCTCTTTTGCCTCGGCGAAAATAACTATATGATGTTAAATCTTTTCAGATGGGTCTGCATTGCCATTCTGGTGCTTGTTGTCATTGGCTGGCGCCCCAGAATCACCGGGGTTCTGCATTGGTATGTCAGTTACAGCCTGCAGTCATCGCTGATCGTCATCGACGGAGGCGAGCAGGCAGCAGCCGTCATGACCTTTTTATTGCTTCCCATCACGCTGACCGATCCGAGAAAATGGCATTGGAGTACGAGACCTATAGAGGGCAAAAGAACACTTGGAAAAATAACAGCTTTTATTTCTTATTTTGTGATCAGAATCCAAGTGGCGGTGCTTTATTTTCACTCTACCGTCGCTAAGCTGTCTCAGCAGGAATGGGTGGACGGAACGGCCGTCTATTATTTCGCCCAGGAAAAAACCATTGGCTTCAACGGCTTTTTTCAGGCGTTAACGAAGCCAATTGTAACAAGTCCGTTCGTGGTGATTCCGACATGGGGGACGCTGCTGGTTCAAATTGTCATCTTCGCGGCGCTGTTTGCGCCGAAGAAGCATTGGAGATTGATTTTGCTCATCGCTGTTTTTATGCATGAGATTTTTGCAGTCATGCTGGGCCTCATCAGTTTTTCGATTATCATGGCCGGCATTTTGATATTGTATCTCACTCCTATCGATTCCACGATTCAATTTACATATATTCGCAGACGGTTGTGGAATAAAAAACACAAGAAGGGAGAGGTTTCAGTTTGAAGAAGGCGTTTCTAGTATTTTTGTCGGTTGTATTGGTGACGACTGTGTTTTTGGTGAAGCAGCAAGAAAGTGTGGCACAGGCAAAGCAGCTTGAGTATTCAGGTGAGGAAATTTTTAAAGGCTTTGTGTTTGCCCAAGGGGAAGTTGGCAAACAGCTTCCAGAGGTCTTTAATAAAGCGATGACAGACAAACTCAACACAAAACAGGCAAAGGCTTTTGCCAATCAGGTTGTCGCTGATATTAAAAAAGAGGATGCTGACTTTTTTGATAACCTGAAGAAAGCTGTTTACAGCAAAGATGCATTGAAAGTGGATGAACTGCTGAAAAAAGCAGGTCAAATCGTTGAAGAAAAAGTAGAAGCAGCAAAGGAAATCGCCGCTTCCAAGGATGATACATCCAGAGTTCAGGCCGAGCTTGTCAACACTGTTGATACCGCTAACTATTTCTATTATGTTTCTTATGTTGCTGCAGCAGGTGCCCTGATTCTGATCATTCTCGCCATTGATATTACGCCGATTGCGATTTCAGACAATGTGGATCGCGAAATGGCAATCAGAACGCTGGTTGATGAATTAAACTAGACATAAAAAAACGGCTCGCTCCGCAGTCTGCTGCAGGCGAGCCGTTTTCATGCTATTTTTTCTCGTATGTCCATCCATTTTCCTGATACACTTTTCCGTTTTTCATCAAATGGCCCAGCGCGCGTTTAAAGGCGGCTTTGCTCATATTAAAACGTTCTCTGATATCATCAGGCTGGCTTTTGTCACTGTACGGCATGGCACCGTTTCTCATTCTCATATACGTTAGAATGCACTCAGCATCAACTGACATTGCATCCTGTTTTCTCGGAAGCAGCGACAAGTTGACTGAACCGTCTTCTTTCACTTGAATCACCCGGCCTGTGACTCTTGAACCGAGTCTTGGCTCCTCTTTTCTTTCTGACGGGTGAATAAAACAGCGGATACCGTCATCCGTGATCACGAATGAACCCGATGCGATCAGCCTGTACACCGTACCTGTCAGCTCTTTATTCATCAGATCTTCTGAAGCGTCGGTAAACAGTTCGCTGATGATATCTTCCGGCGCTGGTTTCGCAAACATGCGCCCCCGGTTCGTCACCTTCAGCATACAGTAAAGTTTGTCCCCTTTTTGCGGCCAGACATCTTCGTACGGCGGCAAATGCTCAGTTGCGACTAGTGCGTCCTTCGATAAACCGACATCAACGAAAACGCCCATATCTTCCACTTTATCCACCACTTCAACCCAGCCATATTCATCCGCGCTGATGACCGGAATTTTCATCGTGGCCGCAAGCCTTTCCTGCTGGTCGACGTATATAAAGACTTCTACTTCGTCTCTGTCCTCGATATCCTCAGTCATTTCACTGTTATGTAAGAGAATCGTATCTTCCCCATCGGTTAAAAAGTAACCGAAGTCGGTTTGGTGATCTATACTCAAGGTTAATTGCTGCCCTGGTCTCATGCTATCGTCCTTCCTGTTCCGCTTATTCTCTGCGGATTTTGTTAACATTTTTTCCAATCATCACAAATTGATTCTTTGTTCTGTTGGAAGTTTCTCTTTATTCTACTATAATCAACACATAAGTTAAATGTTATGGAGGTTTTCATATGGCAAAAGAAAGCTCATTTGATATTGTATCCAAGGTGGAATTGCCTGAAGTGCAAAACGCAATCCAAATCGCACTGAAGGAAATCAGTACCCGATATGACTTTAAAGGCAGCAAAAGCGACATTTCTTTAGATAAAGAGGAGCTGGTCCTCGTTTCCGATGACGAATTCAAATTAAGCCAGCTGAAAGATGTGCTGGTCAGCAAATTGATTAAACGAAACGTACCGACAAAAAACATTGAGTACGGCAAGGTTGAAAACGCGTCAGGCGGAACGGTGCGCCAGCGTGCAAAGCTTGTTCAAGGCATTGACAAGGACAACGCAAAAAAAATCAATACGATCATCAAAAACTCCGGACTGAAAGTAAAGTCTCAGGTGCAGGATGATCAAGTGCGTGTCACCGGAAAAAACAAAGATGACCTGCAGCAGATTATCTCAGCTGTGCGGGGAGCAGATCTGCCAATTGACGTTCAATTTATAAATTTCAGATAAATTTTCTGATTCCTATTGATTATTGTCTTTATTTTCGGTAAATTTGGAGAAAGGGAAAAACGCCAGGTATCTTTTGGCACTTCCTGACACGAAAATTTCATATCCGTTCTTATCAAGAGAAGCAGAGGGACTGGCCCGACGAAGCTTCAGCAACCGGTGTAATGGCGATCAGCCATGACCAAGGTGCTAAATCCAGCAAGCTCGAACAGCTTGGAAGATAAGAAGAGACAAAATCACTGACAAAGTCTTCTTCTTAAGAGGACTTTTTTTATTTCTCTTTTTTCCTTGCTGATGTGAATAAAGGAGGCAGACAATGGGACTTTTAGAAGATTTGCAAAGACAGGTGTTAATCGGTGACGGCGCCATGGGGACGCTCCTCTACTCCTATGGCATTGACAGGTGTTTTGAGGAGCTCAATATTTCAAAGCCGGAGGAAATTCAGCGCATACATAAAGCGTACGTTGAAGCGGGAGCCAACATTATTCAAACGAATACGTACGGGGCCAACTATATTAAATTATCCAGACACGGGCTTGAGGATGACATCAAAAAAATGAATCAGGAGGCCGTAAAGATCGCGCGGGCTTCAGCAGGCGATGCATACGTGCTTGGAACGATGGGCGGCATACGCACATTTAATAAAAACGCATACAGTCTTGACGAAATTA
Organism: Bacillus sp. PS95; assembly: GCF_037963565.1. Lineage (NCBI taxonomy): Bacteria > Bacillati > Bacillota > Bacilli > Caryophanales > Bacillaceae > Bacillus > Bacillus sp. PS95. Next base: position 1,139,685 of record NZ_CP150160.1, on the reverse strand, counting down.
AGCGCAGCTTCCGCGAGCAGCTGTATCTGCTGCTGCATGAAGAGCCGGATGGCTTGCTGTTAGAAACATATTATGATTTGGAAGAAGCCCGTGAAGTGCTGAAAATCGCGCGCAAAGAGACTGATCTTCCGATTATGCTCAATGTCTCCATGCACGAGCAAGGCGTATTGCAGGACGGAACGCCGCTTTCTGACGCATTGCGCTCGATTGCGGATCTCGGAGCTGATATTGTCGGCATTAACTGCCGCCTCGGCCCTTATCACATGATTGAAGCGCTAAGCGAAGTGCCGATTTTTGATGACGTATTCTTATCCGTTTATCCGAACAGCAGTCTTCCTTCGCTTGAAGAGGGACGGCTCGTCTATGAAACAGACGACACGTATTTTCAAAACAGCGCGTCAGAATTCCGTAAGCAAGGTGCGCGGATTATCGGCGGCTGCTGCGGCACAACGCCGAATCACATCAGGGCGATGGCGGAAGCAGTTGGCGGGCTGGCTCCGATTACGGAAAAAGAAGTCAAAACCCGGGCCAAAGAATTCATTTCTGTTCATCACGAGCGAACCGAGCCCGGCCTGGATGAGATCGCGGCGAAAAAACGCTCTATTATCGTAGAACTGGACCCGCCGAAAAAACTAAGCTTTGACAAATTTCTATCGGCGGCTGCTGAATTAAAAGAAGCGGGAATCGATGCCCTGACACTCGCCGACAATTCTCTGGCGACCCCGCGGATCAGCAATGTTGCCTGCGGCGCTCTTGTCAAGCAGCAGCTCGATATGCGTTCCCTTGTCCATATTACGTGCCGTGACCGTAACATTATCGGCTTACAGTCACATTTAATGGGCCTTGATACGTTAGGGCTGAATGACGTGCTTGCGATTACAGGCGACCCTTCTAAAATCGGGGATTTTCCTGGTGCGACGTCTGTATATGATTTAACATCTTTTGATTTAATCAGGCTGATCAAACAATTCAATGAAGGTCTGTCTCTGTCTGGAAAACCGCTCGGCAAGAAAACGAATTTCTCAGTTGCCGCTGCATTTAATCCTAACGTCCGCCATCTGGATAAAGCGGTAAAACGGCTTGAGAAAAAAATAGATTGCGGCGCAGATTATTTTGTTTCTCAGCCTGTCTATTCCGAGCAGCAGCTTGTCGATATCCATAACGAAACAAAACATCTGAAGACGCCGATCTATATCGGCATCATGCCGCTGACAAGCAGCCGGAATGCCGAATTCATCCATAATGAAATTCCCGGCATTAAGCTGTCTGATACGATTCGCGAAAAAATGGCCCATGCCGGTGAAGATAAAGAAAAGCAAAAGGCGGAAGGCCTTGCAATTGCACGCTCCCTGCTGGATACGGCATGCGAGCTGTTTAACGGCATCTACTTGATAACGCCTTTCCTCAGATCTGACTTAACCGCTGAGCTCACATCATATATTCAGCAAAAAGATGAGCAGCGCCAAAATATCTTTTTGCATTAATCCCTTAAAAGACTGTCTGATCCAATCGGGCGGTCTTTTTCAACGGGATTCGTGTTACGATATAGAAAAACAATCATGAGGAGGAACATTATGCTCGAAGTCAAAACCATTTCCGCGGAAGATACATATGAAATTCGGCACCGCATTCTGCGTCCCCATCAATCCATTGAACAATGCAAATATGAAGAGGATCATGCAAAAGGCTCCTTTCATCTCGGCGCGTTTTTTGAAGGAAAGCTGATCAGCATCGCTTCTTTTTCCCCGCAAAATCAGCCATTAATAACAGAATCCCCAGCATATCGGCTGAGAGGCATGGCAACGCTTGAAAGATATCGCGATCAAAAAGGCGGGAGCACGCTGATCAAACACGCGGAAGAGAAACTGGCGGAGAACGGCGTTCAGGCAGTCTGGTGCAATGCCAGAAGCCATGTGAAAGGCTACTATTCAAAGCTTGGCTGGGAAGAACTCGGCGAACCGTTTGAGATTCCCGGCATAGGCACACATATCATCATGTATAAAAAACTCGAAACAAGCAGGTGATCTGTATGAGGGTAATCGATGAGCTGATTAAGCTTCATGAAGAACATATCCCTAGTCTATTGCGGCTTTGCAGGCAAGCCGGGTGGCCGGATTACGGCGAACAAGAGCTGGCACTGCTTGTCCAGCAAGGACGCTTTTTCGGCTATCAAAATGTCAGCGGTGAGATGATTTCCTGCATCGGCTTGTTTTTGTTTGGCCGTCTTGCTTCTATCGGCCTCGTTATCGTTGACAAGGAATATCAACGGCTCGGTCTCGGCCGGCGTATGGTAAACGCCTGTATCACCCAAACGGATGAAAACACCGCCATCAGGCTTTGCGCCACAAAAGAAGGTTTGCCGCTTTATGAAAAAGCAGGTTTTCATACGGCTGGTTCAGTGCGAAAGTACAGCTGTCACAGTTTTCAGCCTTATACAAAAAAGCTTGATGCTGAACTGACATCCTTTAGAGAACAAGACTTTCACGACTTAACCGCGGCGGATCTGGCTGCCTTTGGCGGAGATCGATCAAACCTTTTGCAGCAGCTTATTTCTGCTTCATGCGAATGTATCATCGCCCGAAATCAGGACGGACAGCTAATTGGCTACGGACTTTCTGTACAGACACCGGCCAATTTGAAATTCGGCCCTATCATCGCTCCATCATCAGATGTTGCAGCACAAATAATTAACAGGCTGGCGGCCGGCAAACAAGGGCCGATGCGAATCGATATACCGAGTGAACACACGTCTCTGCATGGCAGCCTGATAGAAATGGGATTTCGTAAAGATGATGAACCTCCGCTTTTGTTCTATCAGAAAAAAGCGCCTATTCAAAATGGACACTTATATGCTTTGATTTCACAGGCTCTCGGTTAACCCTCTTTTTTCCCGAACAGGTATCTTCTGTTCGTTTTTTTGCTGTCTGATCGCTGAATAAACGAAGCCATCAGGGACATTCTAAGCAGAAGAAAAGGAGTGTGCTCTGAGATGGAATCATCAAAACAAAATAACGGAATGACGATTGTGGCAATCGGTTCAATCCCTTTAATATTAACCCTAGGAAACTCGATGCTTATTCCGATTTTGCCAAAAATGAAATCTGAACTTCATTTATCACAATTTCAAGTCAGTCTCGTGATCACAGTATTTTCCTTGATTGCAGCATTTGCGATTCCGATTGTCGGTTATCTCGCAGACCGATTCTCAAGGAAAGTCATCATTATTCCCTGCTTAATTTTGTATGGTGCCGGCGGTTTGTTAGCCGGGTTTGCGGCAGGTTTTTTTGACAATGCCTACCCTTGGGTCATGGCAGGACGAGCGTTACAGGGAATCGGGGCAGCCGGAACCGGCCCAATTGCCATGGCACTGACGGGAGATCTGTTTAAAGGCGCCCAGGAGAGCAAGGTGCTCGGCCTTGTTGAAGCTTCAAACGGCATGGGGAAAGTGCTATCGCCGATCATTGGCTCGCTGATCGCCCTGCTTGTCTGGTATGGCGCGTTTTTTGCCTTTCCTGTGTTTTGTATCATTTCGATCGTACTGACTTGGATTTTTATTAAAGAAAAGAAAAAGGAAAAAGAACCGCCACCAATCGGAAAATATGCAAAAGGGCTGTTAAGTGTCTTTAAACATGAAGGCAGATGGCTGTTTACCGCTTATTTAGCCGGTGCGACCTGTTTGTTTACTTTATTCGGCATCCTGTTTTATCTCTCAGATGTTCTTGAAAAAACATACGACACCGACGGCGTGAAAAAAGGCTTGATTTTAGCGATCCCGCTTTTGGTTATGTGTGTGACGTCCTATACAACAGGAAGCAAAATCGGGCAAAAGCAATCGTTAATGAAAAAGCTGATCGTACTTGGATTGGCGTTCATGACCGTATCCTACGCGGCACTGTCATTCATTGAAAATCTTGTCCTTTTTATCAGTGTTCTTGTACTGAGCAGTATAGGCTCAGGTCTTGTCCTTCCTTGTGTGAACAGTTTTATTACCGGGGCTGTCGGCAAAGAAAGACGGGGATTTGTCACCTCGCTGTACGGCTCTGTACGTTTCTTAGGGGTAGCGATCGGTCCTCCGATTTTCGGCCGCCTGATGCAATGGTCTAGACCCGGCATGTTTTTAAGCATCGCGGGATTGACTCTCGTTGTCGGGATTCTTGTGATGATGCTCATCCATGTGAAGCAAAACAATGAAGAAACAAAAGAAAAAGAAGACCCTAAAATGGCTGGCAATCGACTCCAGCCCGCTGAGGAAAGGTAGCACCCAGTGTGAAAATTGTACGGATTGAAACCTTTCCGCTATTTCACCGATTAGAAAAGCCATACGGAGATGCCAATGGGTTTAAACAATATCGGACTTGTTATCTCATCAGGATTATCACCGAAAACGGGATAGACGGCTGGGGAGAATGCGTTGATTGGCTCCCTGCTCTCCATGTCGGTTTTACGAAACGGATCATCCCGTTTCTATTAGGAAAACAGGCTGGCAGCCGCCTGTCATTAGTGCGCACGATTCAAAAATGGCACCAGCGGGCGGCCTCCGCTGTAAGCATGGCGCTGACAGAGATTGCAGCCAAAGCTGCGGATTGTTCGGTTTGCGAATTATGGGGCGGGCGATACAGAGAGGAGATTCCTGTGTACGCGTCTTTTCAATCGTACTCAGACTCCCCGCAATGGATCAGCCGCTCAGTCTCCAATGTTGAAGCCCAGTTGAAAAAAGGTTTTGAGCAAATCAAAGTCAAAATTGGCGGGACTTCATTCAAGGAGGATGTCCGGCACATCAATGCGCTGCAGCATACAGCAGGCAGCTCCATTACGATGATTCTGGACGCAAACCAAAGCTACGATGCCGCTGCGGCTTTTAAATGGGAGCGCTATTTCTCCGAATGGACGAACATTGGCTGGCTTGAGGAGCCTTTGCCCTTTGATCAGCCGCAGGATTACGCTATGCTTCGAAGCCGTTTGTCTGTTCCTGTTGCCGGCGGAGAAAACATGAAAGGCCCGGCGCAATATGTGCCTCTCCTTTCACAGCGCTGTTTGGATATCATTCAGCCCGATGTCATGCATGTCAACGGAATTGATGAGTTTCGGGACTGCCTCCAGCTCGCGCGTTATTTCGGCGTCAGAGCATCCGCCCATGCATATGACGGATCGCTCTCACGGCTCTATGCTTTATTTGCACAAGCCTGTCTGCCCCCATGGTCTAAAATGAAGAACGATCACATTGAACCGATCGAGTGGGACGTCATGGAGAATCCTTTTACAGATCTCGTCAGCCTGCAGCCTTCAAAAGGAATGGTCCACATCCCGAAAGGAAAAGGCATTGGCACAGAGATCAATATGGAGATCGTCAATCGCTACAAGTGGGATGGCTCAGCCTATTAAGCTGGGCCATTTCTTTATTTTGAGACATAAATAATGGACAGCCTCATAAAATGAAAACAGCGGACAAGTCTTTTCATAAAGGAGCAAATGACTTAATGGCTGAACTGCTGATGAAAGCAAAACTTACGTTTATGATTGTCGTAGGCGGCGTACTACAGGGACTCGGCATGTCCTTGTTTTTATTTCCGCATGATATTCCGACAGGCGGTGCAGCAGGTATTGCGGTGCTATTGCATTATCTGTTTCAAATCCCCCACGGATTTTCAGTGTGGGCTGTGAATGTATCAATGCTTTTTACCGCTTTAAAATGGCTGGAGATGAGAACATTCACCGGCACCCTCGCTTCTATCACCGTCACCTCTGTCTCGGTATTGATCTTTGATGCGGTTTTTCCGGATATCACATCTAATCTGTGGCTTGATCTGGCAAGCGGCGCAGTGTTATTGGGACTCGGCATCGGACTTTTATACAAATATAAAATTTCGAACGGAGGATTCGGAGCCCTTGCTCTGATGATTTCTATCTACCGCGGCGGGAATCCTGGAACGATCCTGCTCATCATGAATTGCATCATTTTTATGGTCACCGCGTCTATTATTGACTGGGGCATCGTCATTCAAGCCCTCATATGCCAGGTGATATCGACAAGAGTCATCGACTTCATCTACAACATCCGCCTGACCTCACTTCCCTATCTCACGCCTATGTACCGCCATAAAAAATAATAGGCAGAGGCTCTCTTCACGACGAGAGCCCCGCAGCCGCTATTTTACAGAAAAAAGGTATCGGATCTTAGCCCTAAACGCAGCGTTTCCAACGCGATGGCATCATGAAATGGAATATTGGCCAGATTCACATTCGGCCCGATTTTTTGAATAAACCCTTGCTGAAGCGTTTTGTTAGGCGCTTCAAAAATCAGCCTGTTGATATCAATATCCGAGGAAATGATGTCGTCAACAATTTGAAACCTGACATCGCCGCTGCTGGAACAGATCCCTCCCGTTCCGCTTTCTCTGGCTTCTGTAATCACTTTTTCCGCGCCCGCTTCCATATCCTCAACGATATATTCAAGCCATTCCTCAGAGCTTTGCCGGCTTGCTAATTCCGCATCCTTGCTGCCCACCTCACTGAGCACAAGAAATTCATCAGAAAAATCGGCAATGTAAGCCGCTTTCTCTTTATTTGTCATCGGGAGCGTACCGTTTGAAATCTCAATATATTCACAGCCGAAATAGGTGCAGTACCTATGAAATTCATTCACTTTTTTCTGGCTTACGTACTTCTCAAACAGTGTGCCGCCAAAGAAAAATGTAATGTCATGTTCTTTCAGTGTGCTGATTTTTTCTTCAAGATCTTTCGTAAGTAATGATGTGCCCCAGCCGAATTTCACAAAATCAATATAGTCGGACGCTCCGGCTATCGCATCTTTGAAAAATTGCAAGGGATAGCCGTTATCAATTAAAATGGACTGCCCGGTTTCTCTCGGCTTGTTTGTTCTCACTGGCAATTCTAGTGAAAAATCATTCATATTATGACCCTCTCTATCGTTGGAACTTCTCCATCTTGTTTCACTTTCATCACAAAATCGCCCGTCAGTTCTTTTGTACAGTAAACGATGTCTTCCGAATCAAACAATGGCTGGCGGCAGTCAAAAAACTTCTCCGCAACAGAAGAGCCTTTTATTCTTTCAATCGCCTCCGCAGCCGTTACCGCATTTGTCCCTTCAATGATGCCTTTGATATACTCCGCACATGCCATATCGTCATCACCGGATGGATGAGAAGCCACTATGTTTATGACACAATCGTTTGCGGCGAGCTTTTTCACATGCTGTGCCGTTGTTTTGGCATTGGAAAATCCAGTTACGAACAGATGCTTTGCGTTCAGCGCCCCCAATGCTGCTGTGACGCCGTTTGTTGTTTTCTGGATCAGGCTTTTATCCGTCATATTCTGCCCAGCCATACGTTTTGGAGAATTATCTAAATCAAATCCGCTGATACCGACCCCCTTTTCCTCTCCCGTCAAAACATAATCCGGATAGGTGTCTTTCAGCGCAAAGGCTTCATCAGCTGTCCGGACCAACAAAATCTCTTTCGCCCCGCCGATAAACGCATAATGGGCGACCGTAAAGGCTCTGATGACATCAATGACGATGTTAATGTCCGCCGGGGCAAGCGAATGATGATGCCCCTGATAAATGGCAATCGGCATACTACCTCTCCTTGGGCATAAAACCATTTTGCTAAAAAGCATATTCAGCCGGGCTCTTAATGGTTCCGCACCTCATTTTAGGCGGGCGCGGCACCTAAAACCTGAACCTTTATGCAAAAAATGAATAGTCTGCCTATAACTCGATCAATAGATAAAAAAAGCAGATGCAAACGGGGGGAAAACATTGAACAAAACCATCACATATGACACATGGAACGACATGCTGTCCAAACAGATAACGGATCAATTGATCGATGAGCTCGATGTGTTGAAATGGGCTTACCGAACGTACGGAGAAAAGATTGTGTACGCATGCAGCTTTGGCGCAGAAGGAATGGTGCTTCTCGACTTAATATCAAAAATCAACAAACACGCACACATCATCTTTTTGGATACTGGGCTTCATTTTCAGGAAACATATGAGCTGATCGAAACCGTCAAAGAGCGATATCCGGGATTTGCAATCCAGATGCTCGAACCCGAGCTGAGCTTAACAGAACAGGGGACGAAGTACGGCGGAGAGCTGTGGAAGCATAACCCAAACCTCTGCTGCCAATTGCGGAAAATCGAACCGCTCAAAAAGCACCTGTCCGGCATGACAGCTTGGATTTCAGGACTGCGCCGAGAGCAGTCACCAACGAGAAAACATATTCAATACGTAAACCTGGACCAGAAGTTTGAGCTCATCAAAATTTGCCCGCTCATCCACTGGACATGGGATGACGTTTGGACGTACATCCGCCTGCACAATTTGCCTTATAACAAACTGCACGATCAACATTATCCGAGCATAGGCTGTGAAATGTGTACACTGCCTTCCTCGGACCCGAACGATGAGAGGGCTGGAAGATGGGCCGGACGGGAGAAAACAGAATGCGGCCTGCATCAAGAATAGCGGATGGCAGGTTCTTGATGTGAGAATCGAAATGATGTTAAGGCGCTGATGTCAAACTTTCATTAAGTGAAGAAAAGAAAACAAGGAAACGTATAAATGGAGGTTGAACACGTTGAATGGAAACGAACCCCACGGAGGGGTATTAATCAACCGCTGTGATCCCGCATGCCATTTTGAAGGGTGCGCGTGCCAAGCAGAGCTGGATCAGCTTGCACTGAGTGATCTGGAGCTTATTGCGATCGGCGGCTACAGCCCGTTAACAGGTTTTTTGGGAGAAAAAGATTATCATTCCGTTGTGAAAGAGATGAGGCTGGCAAACGGCTTGCCGTGGAGCCTGCCGATTACGCTGCCTGTCGGAGAAAAAACAGCAAGACAGCTGTCTGCCGGAGATCACGTCAAGCTTGTGAAAGACGGTGTTATCTACGGCATGATCACAGTCACCGATATATACCAGCCTGATAAAACACAAGAAGCACTGTCTGTTTTTAAAACAAACGATCCTGCCCACCCAGGCGTAAAAAAATTGCTGGCGCGCCCGGATTACTATATCGGAGGGCCTATCACGGTCAGCCGCCTGCCTGACAAATCTTTCGAACAGTTTTATGCAACGCCCGCTGAAACAAGAGCGGCCTTTCAAAAACTCGGCTGGAAGACGATTGTCGGCTTTCAAACCAGGAACCCTGTTCACAGAGCGCATGAATACATTCAAAAAACAGCGTTAGAAACGGTCGACGGTCTGCTGCTTCACCCGCTTGTCGGAGAAACAAAGTCAGACGATATCCCCAGCGATATCAGAATGGAGAGCTACCAGGCTTTGCTTAATCACTATTATCCAAAGGATCGTGTCATGTTATCGGTTTTCCCTGCCGCCATGCGTTATGCAGGTCCGCGGGAAGCGATTTTCCATGCGCTCGTCCGAAAAAATTACGGCTGCACCCATTTTATTGTAGGCCGTGATCACGCGGGTGTCGGCAGCTACTATGGAACATACGACGCCCAAAATATTTTTCAATCATTCACAGAGGAAGAGCTGGGCATCAAGCCGCTGTTTTTTGAGCACAGCTTTTATTGCCGAAAATGCGGAAACATGGGCACCTCCAAAACATGTCCGCACAGCCCGAGAGACCACATCCACTTATCAGGCACAAAAGTGAGAGAGCTTCTCCGCCAAGGCAAAAAGCCGCCTAAAGAATTCAGTCGGCCTGAGGTCGCAGCCGTGCTGATCAAGGGACTTCACCAACAGCCTGTTGCCATCAAACAAAACAGCGGGGAATTGCAATGACACACAATCCGAACATCATTTGGCATCCCGCTGCCATCTCAAAGTCTGACAGACAGTCCTTAAACGGACACAAAAGCTGCGTCCTTTGGTTTACAGGTTTGTCCGGCTCCGGAAAATCAGTGCTGGCCAATGCAGTCGATGAAAAGCTTTACCGCAAGGGCATTCAGAGCTACGTGCTTGACGGTGATAATATCCGCCACGGCTTAAACAAAGACCTTGGATTTCAGACTGGTGACAGGATTGAAAACATCCGCCGGATCGGAGAAGTGGCGAAGCTGTTTGTCGACAGCGGGCAAATGATTTTAACGGCTTTTATTTCTCCATTCAGAGAGGATCGGGACATGGTTAGAGCGCTCTTTCCTAAAGGTGAGTTCTTCGAAATTTATGTGAAGTGCCCGCTGCATGTTTGTGAACAGCGCGATCCAAAAGGGCTTTATAAAAAAGCGCGAAACGGAGAGATCAAACATTTCACCGGGATCGATTCTCCGTATGAAGCGCCGCTTTCACCCGATTTCATCATTGAGTCAGACCAGACCTCTATTTCCGATGGAGCTGATCTCATCATTAACGCACTGCAAAACAGAGGAATTATATAAAAAACCCGATCAATGTCGGGTTTTTTCTTATGAGTTGGAGAACTGCGCAATCAAACTGTTGATCTTCTCTTTTTCCTCATAAAATGCTCCGTGCCCGCTGTTTGCAAACGGAACCAATTCCGACTGTTTGATGCCGCGCTTCAATTCTTTCGCAAAATCAAACGGCGCAATTCTATCCTTTCTCCCGTGCAGGATCAGCGTCGGCACCTTGATTGCAGCAAGTTCCTTTCTGAGATCTTCGTCTCTTAATGCGATGCCCGAGTGGATCGTCCCGTAGGAGGAGGCCTCCAGCATCAGATTGAGAAACCACTGTCTAAGCTCTGGAGACACTTTTTTCTCAAAAAACTGTTTCCCTAAATCAGCCAGTGTTTTGGGCCGATCAGCTTTGAACAATTCAATCATATCGTCAATATCCTGCTTCCTCATCCCGTACGGATAACCCGGGCGTTTTGTAAACGCGGGGGCCGCCGCAGACAGTAAAATCAGCTTATCAACATCGGCTCCTTCATGCCTTGCCATATAACGGATTGCAATGGCGCCGCCCATTGAAAAACCGGCAAGAATCGCATTCTCAAGCTGCAGCGTATAAATGACTGCTTTCACATCATCGGCCATCGTGTCATAATCGTAGCCTTCCCAAGGGCGGTCAGATTGCCCATATCCCCGTAAATCAACGCCGATAAAACGAAATCCCCTTTTCGGAAGCTCATTCATTTGATATTCAAACATCTTATGATTCAACGGCCACCCGTGCAAAAAGATGATCGGCCTTCCATGTCCGATATCCTCTACAAACAGTGTCACATGCTCCTCGGTTTTGATGTAATGCCCCATTCCGCATTCCTCCCTTTGGCTTTCCCGGCCTGTAAACGCCTTGACGTATAGGAAGCTTTCCATTTATGCTTACAAAACAAGCTGGCTGCTGTACCAAGAAAAGGCTCTTCACGATTTACTATATGTATCAATTTCCTTAACGATCTATTAAATTGAACCCGGAAGCCTCTGTTTTTCGGGCAGCAAAGGATGTCATCACATGAATAAAATCGCAATTCAAAAACCGAACATACCGGAAAACCTGCAAACCGCAGATTTTCATGATGCCGTGACGCAGGATGATGTAATCAGCATGCATTTGTTTGAAGATTGTACCATCTGCGGCGAAGATATCGAAAGACTATGTGTTGAAAAAACGGTATTCAGAAATGTCGTCTTTATCGAAGTGTCTTTTCGGCATATTGAACTGACCGATGTGATCTTTGAAAAATGCGATTTATCAAACGCCGATTTCAGCGGGGCTGTCATTCACAGAACTTCTGTTAAGCAGTCAAAAATGGTTGGAATGAATGTGGCGGAAGCAACGCTGCGTAATGTTTCATTCGAGGAATGCCACGGACATTTCAGCTCATTTTCGTACTCAAATATGAAACAAGTTCGATTTGATCACTGTGCTCTTATGCAAAGTGAATGCAGCAATACAATGCTCCAGCAGACACACTTTGACGGATGCGAATTGGAAGGCGCCAGCTTTACCGGCACGTCCCTTCAAAACATGGACATCAGCACGTGCCGTTTTGAACAGCTTCATGTCTCCCTCGACAAATTGAAAGGCTGCAAAATCGCACCTGAGCATGCGATTGCCTTCGCCAGGGCACTGGGAGCTGTCATCGTATAACCAAAGCCTAGGACATCATCAGGCGGCGTGCTGTTTCAGCTGCCGCTTTAATGCCAGTTTCCAAATCTCCAAGAGATGCATAGGAATATGACAGCCTGATGCTGTTTCGGTCTTCACCGTCATAAATGTAGCCGGGATTCACAAGCACCTGCCGTTTCAGCAATCCATAAAAGAAACGGCTGACAGGCAGGTTTTTGTGAAATGTCACCCAAATATAAAAGCCGCCTGCGGGAATCCGCCACGTGGCAATGTCCCCGGCATACCGCTCGAGAAAATGAACGGCGGCGTCTCTCCTTTCTTTAAGCTTCCTGCGTACCCAAGTCAGATGCTCTTCATAATACCCCTGTGACAGCCACTCGGCAGCCGCCCACTGGGAAAGGCCGCTTGATCCGTAGTCTGTCTGCATTTTAATGTCCGCCAACCTTTCAATAACCGGCTCCGGACCGGCAAGCCAGCCGATTCGCAGACCGGGGCTAACCGTTTTTGAAAACGTGCCCAGATACAGAATATTGCCCTCATGATCCATTGCTTTCAACGGCTGCGGAGGTTTTTCTTCAAACCATAAATCACCGTACGCATCATCCTCAATGATGGGCAGCTGCTCTTTTTTTGACAGGCTGATGATCTCTTTCCTTCGCTGCTCTGACATGACTGTGCCTGTCGGATTATGAAACGACGGAATCGTGTAAAGCAGCTGTCCTCCATATTGTTTTCGATTAGAAGAAACAAGCCCCGCTTTGACCCCTTCATCATCCATCGGCAAGCCGCGAAGCCGCATCCCAGCTGATTGAAATACATGCAAGGATTGAAGGTAGGACGGCTTCTCCGTCAAAATGACAGAATCTCGTTTTAAAAGTCCAATTGAGATGAGCTGAAGTGCCTGAAGTGCACCGGACACAATTAAAATTGCAGACGGTGACACATGGATCTTCTTTCCTTTTAAATGGTCGGCCACTGCCTCCCGCAGCTGACGGTTTCCTTTCGGCTGCTCATATCCTAAAGACAGGAAGCCCGGATTGATTTGCTGAAACATCCGTCCAATTGTGTCAGCAGGCACAAGATCCGGTGAAAGTTCTCCAGTTCCTAATCTGATGATATCCGCTCTTGGTTCGTTCTGATTAATAGCTTGGATGATGGAAGAATTGGCGCGATGAATGCCCGAACGGACGTAATCGCTCCAATCAAGCGGAGGCTCAGCCGCCAGCACGCTCCAAGTACTGTTTACAACCTTCGTACCGCCGCCTCTTCTTCCCTCTAACAAGCCTTGAGACGTGAGTTCATCTATGGCTGCTGTGACTGTGCTCCGGTTGACTTGAAACATGTCAGCCAGCGTTCTCTGTGAGGGGATTTTCGTCCCTACAGCCCACTCTCCGTGAAGAATCTTGTCTTTCATATATTGTTCGATCTGCCGATGCAGCGGAACATCCGACTTTCGGCTTGGCTGCCATTGCGACAAGGTCATGCCCCCCTTTTTTACACATTATACATTTGGTTGGTTCCTAACCCAACCAAATGGCTGGAGACTTTAGTGACAATCTCTCTTATGATTGAAAAAAATGTGAAGGGAGCTTTTTCAGCATGAATGCAATCATTCACGGAATTGTGCTCGCGTTTGGCTTAATTTTGCCGCTGGGAGTGCAGAATGTGTTTATTTTTCAGCAAGGCGCGTGGCAAAAGCATATTTGGCGGGCTCTCCCAGCTGTCATCAGTGCTTCAGTCTGCGATACCCTGTTAATCGTATTAGCCGTTGCGGGCGTGTCTGTCATTGTGCAGGAGCTGCCTGTGTTTGAGACAGTCATGATGGCCGGCGGATTTTTATTTTTGCTTTATATGGGCTGGGTGACTTGGAACAGCCGTCCGAACACAAGCCAAAACGAGAAACATACGTTCACACCAAAAAAGCAAGCTGCGTTTGCGGCCGCTGTTTCTCTTTTAAACCCGCATGCCATTCTGGACACGATCGGCGTCATCGGCACGAGCTCTCTTCAATATTCGGGGCTTGAGAAATGGCTCTTTATGGCCGCCTGCATCGCTGTGTCTTGGATTTGGTTTATCAGCCTTGCAATAGCGGGCCGATTGTTTCAGACGATAGATACGAGCGGCAGGCTTATGCTGATCGTAAACAAATGCTCTGCAGCGGTAATGTGGGCAGCGGCAGGATATTTTGGGGTGTCACTCTTTTGCAATTGAAGGAGAAACAGATGAAAAAAACGAATTTCTTAGAAAAGGGGGCATGCTGATGACTGATGCAAAACAGTTTTATGACTATCATTCTTGGGCAAACAAGAAAATATTTACCCATATCGAAAACCTGCCGGAGGAAACTGCCTATCAAGAAGTAAAGAGCGTATTTCCTTCTGTCAGCGACGTGCTGCTTCATATGTGCAGGGCTGACTACATTTGGCTCAATGTTCTTTCGGGAGTGGCCTACCAAGAGATTATAGACAGCGCAGGCAAATTAGAGTCCGCGCAAGGTAATATGGCAGCGATTAAACAGCACGCTGCCGAGCTGGAGTCACAGTATCATGATTTCTTCAGCCGCCAGACGGACTTAGAACAGACCTTCACAATGCAGCATCCGAAACTAGGTACACTGGAATCAACCTATGCAGACACCATCCTGCATGTCGTCAATCACGGGACTTACCATAGAGGGAACGTAACCGCCATGCTGAGACAGCTGGGCCATTCAGGCATACCTACTGATTATATGTACTATTTATATGAGAAAAGAGAAAGCAAGGGCTAAAATGTCCTTGCTTTTTTTTGCGGAAAGCCTCAAATGCAACATATTAGCTTTTACATACCTGTATAAGTGCGCTTCACATCTAGCTGTACCGGCCTGCCGCTTCGAAAGGAATTGGTTGCGGCGATACCCACTTCTAAATTGATCGTCGCATCAATATCAGTCACAATCGGTGTTTTTCCATTCCGGACACACTCGGCGAAATGCTGAAGCTCCAAGCAGTAGGCTTCATGAAAACGAGTTTGAAAGTCTGGAATGATATCAAAACTGCTCCCTTTAGCCGATAGGATGGTCACATGTTGATGTCTCAATGTCCCTATGAAAATACTGCCCTCTGTCCCGATCACCTCCGCCCGGATGTCATGTCCGTATGGAGAGGTTCTGCTTGCCTCGACGTCCCCCGCTGCGCCGGAGTCAAATTCAATATACGTCAGCGCCTGATCCACATCACCATACTGCTCCATAAACGGATTGTTCAGAATCCTGCCGTGTCCTGAAACAGAAGTGATTTCCGCCCCTAGCAAATAACGGGCAATATCATAGTCATGGATGGAACAGTCAATAAAAATTCCACCGCTGTGTTTGATAAATTCTGCGGGAGGCGCGCCTTGGTCGCGCGTAAAGCCTTTATAATAGATAGGTTTGCCGATTTCACCCGCGTCAATCCGCCGCTTGGCATCTGCGTATGCGGGATCGAATCGTCTCATAAAGCCGACTTGGCAAATGACACCTGTCTCCTTCACTTTTTCAGAAACTGCTCTAGATTCCTCAAGGCTTAATGTCAGCGGTTTTTCAACAAAGATCTGTTTGCCGTTCTCGGCAGCTTTGATGATCATATCACCATGTGTGCTTGTCGGCGTTACGATAATGACAGCATCAATGTCAATATCTTCCAACACTTCATACGGGTCCTCTGACCATTTTTCGATACCGAGTTCTCTGGCAACCTGCTCCGCTCTCCCTTTTAACGGATCACCGACACAAACCAGCTTTGCCCCCGGCACACTGGTGACGAGATTTTTCGCATGATAATAACCGAGCCTTCCTAATCCCAATACTGCACATCTTACTTGATGTTCCACGTCCCATCCTCTCCTTTATCTCATTTCAGGCTCGCTTTGAGAAAGCGCTTTCTCTTAACAGCTAAAAAAACAGCGGTTCTATCCGCTCTGCCATTTTGCGCAAGCGCTTTCTCAAAAGATGGTTTCATTTTACACCGCCTTTGGTTTACACGCAATATGTTTTTTTGGCTTCAACTGTCATAATGAAAAAACCCGCTCATTAGCGGGCTCATGTGTTGAGCGGTGATGTAGAATGTCTGACTACAAGTTCAGGCGGGAGCACTATTTTTTGTTTCGCCTTTCGTTTTCCCTCTATTGCTTCTGCCAGCAGTTCGATGACGCTCCGCCCCATCTCTTTTATCGGCTGGGCTACGGTTGTCAGGGGCGGAGCCGCCATTTCTGCGAGTATCGTATTATCAAAACCAATGATAGAAAGTTCATCCGGCACTTTTATGCCTCTTATCCTCGCAGCTTGTATGGCGGCACAAGCCAATACGTCGTTGAAGGCAAAAATAGCAGTCGGAGCGTTCCTGTCGAGCAATTTTCCCGCTTCTTCCTTGCCGCTTTCCAAGGAAAACCGCGTCTGGATGATAAGTGATTCATCAATGGGCACGCCCGCTTCCTCCATCGCCTGACGGAAGCCTTTGATTCTATTTTTTTCGCCTGTCGTTGACCCGTCTCCGATAATGCAGGCGATGTTCGTGTGGCCGAGTGACAGAAGATGCTTGGCAGCCTCATATCCGCCACGAACGTCATCTATCACAACAATATCCATCGGAAGAAGCGGCTTATCCTGAGAAATCATGGCAACCGGAATTTGTTCACTGGCGATTTCCTCCAAAGCAGACATACTGTCATGGCTTTCAATCCCTGTTGCAAAAATAATGCCATCCACCTTTTTCTGTTTCAGCACAGAAAAATACTTTGTTTCTTTTTTCGGATCGTAATCGGTGCTGCAAATCAACATTTGAAAACCGAGCTCATCCGCTCTTTCCTCAATGCTTTTGGCCAGTTCGCCGTAAAACGGATTTGAAATATCAGGCGCCACGAGAGCAATCATATTCGTTCGTTTTCCCGTTAACGCCGCGGCGTGAACATTGGGCGTGTATGCCATTTCATTCATGACATTCATGACCTTCTGCCGTGTTTTATCGCTGATTCTCCCCGTATTGTTTATCACACGGGACACAGTTGTGATCGAGACACCCGCCGCCTTTGCCACATCGTAAATTGTTGTTTTCATGTTCATCCCTCGTCTGGTTATTGAACTTTCCGGCTGACAATTTTCCGGTATTCAATTGGTGAAATGCCTTCTATCTGCTTAAAGAGTTTTGAAAAGTATGTCGGATCTTCCATTCCGACCGTTTCCGCAATAACGCCCATTTTATCATTTGTAGAGGATAAAAGACGCTTCGCTTCCGTCATTCTCACCCGGTTCGTGTATTGTGCCGGAGTTACGCCGAGCACCTGCTGCATGCAGCGGCTCACATAATCCTGATGATAGTGAAGGGCGAGCGACAGATCCTTGATTGTCGTCTTTTCCTTATAGTGCTCCTGTAAGTACCGGGCCGCCTCCCAGGCTACCCGCTCTTTCGCAGACGGTATTTGGAACGCTTCTTTTTGAAGATGCAGCATCAGCTCCTCAAATAAGATTTGCTTTCTGAGGGGCAAATCAGAGTTTTCCGCGGAGTAATCGATCAGCTTTTCAAACTGCTGCGCCATAAACTGCGGGCGCTGCACCTTGCCTTTTCTCGGCAAAGCCAATCCGTAGCGGGCCGGCTCTTCGAAGCTCCCTTTTTCCTGCTGAAGCTCAGACCAGTTGCTGCCTCCCTTTGCCGTAAATTCATATCGATGTTCATCGAAGTGAAGCCAATAGTAGGAGGTTGCTTCATCACTGCCCTTCGTCCCGTAGTGTTCAAGACCGGGAGAAAGCAAGATGTACTCGCCGCCTTCAACAGAAAACGATGTTTCATTTTCCGTTATATATAACGTTCCCTGTTTGACATATATCAGATCAAACACGGAGAATACACGTTTCACATGGGTTTCTCCTTTTTTAAAAACCCCTTCCCCAGCTGCGATAAATACCGGAAAAGGCGGGACTGTAAACAGGATGCGAGGCATTTGAATCATCCTCCTTTTTAAGTCGGATTTTTACAAGAAGTATCGTTTCTATCCCTTTTTATTATAAGGAAATGGAGGTACACTTTAAAACGTTGATTTTATTTACGAAAGGGGTTAGACACTATGAAACAAGCTGTCTTCAAATCAACTGCTTTGAAAAAACCCGCTGACAAAACGTTCTCATTATTTTCGCTTACTTGGCCGATCTTTATTGAGGTCTCATTATATATGTTTATGGGTAATGCCGATACACTGATGCTCAGCCAATACTCGGATAACAGCGTGGCAGCAGTCGGCGTCAGCAACCAGATTTTAAATTTAATTATCGTGATGTTCAGCTTTATCGCAACAGGAACGACCGTTATCATTTCACAATTTCTAGGCTCACGGCAAAAGAAAGAAGCCATGGAAGTCGCTTATGTGTCAATCGGCGCCAACTTCTTCATCAGCCTGGCCATCAGCGCCGTCGTCTTTTTCGCGGCTGTCCCTCTGCTTCATATGATGGGATTATCAGACGCACTGATGCCTGATGCGAAAGTCTTTTTACAAGTTGTCGGAGGTCTGTCCTTTATTCAGGCTTTAATCATGACATTCAGCGCGATCTTAAAAAGCTACGGCTACACAAAAGATACAATGTTTGTCACTATCGGCATGAACATTTTAAACATTGCCGGAAACTTTGTTGTGATTTTCGGTTTGTTCGGCTTTCCTGTTCTCGGCGTTGCCGGTGTGGCCATGTCCACATCTATCGCCCGCGTCATCGGATTAATCGCGATGATTGTGATTGTCAACAAACGCATCCAGCTGAAGATGTCGCTGAAAAAAGTCTTTCATATGCATAAAGAGCATTTGCGCAAGCTGCTGAAAATCGGCATTCCTTCTGCGGGAGAGCAGCTTTCATACAACCTTTCGCAAATGATTGTCACGTATTTTATCGCCATCATGGGCGCGCAGGCGTTGACAACAAAAGTGTATACGCAAAATATTACGATGTTTATTTTGCTGTTCGGCACTGCGATCAGCCAGGGTACACAAATCTTAATCGGCCGTTATATCGGCGGCAAACAATTTGATGCCGCTTATGAGCGCTGCATGAAGAGCTTATGTTGGGCACTCGGAATTGCTGCGGCTACCTCTGTTTTGATGACGATCTTTTCAAAAGACCTGATCGGACTCTTCACACAAAGCCCTGACATTATAGCAACTGCAAGCCTATTGATTGCCATGACCATTATCCTTGAACCAGGCCGCTCGTTTAATGTCATTATCATTAACTCTCTGCGGGCCGCGGGGGATGCGAAATTCCCGGTTTACATGGCAATGATTTCAATGTGGGGCATCGGCCTCCCGCTTGCTTATCTTTTCGGCATCCACCTCGGTTTCGGTCTTGCCGGCATTTGGATTTCTTTTATCGCGGATGAATGGGTCCGGGGAATCTTAATGTACAGAAGATGGCGCTCACGTATTTGGATTCAAAAAGGTATGGCATAACACCCGGCTCAATCAAGGCCGGGTGTTTTTTTAGATATCAGAGAGAATCTGCTTCACTTCGGTCTCTGTGAGAGCGATGTGATGTTGAAATACATCGTGCTGCTTCGCCCGGATTTTTTCTATAACAGCCCGGTGCAAATGAAGAGCGGCTTTCACCGTTTTTTGAGAATACTGCGGAAATAGCGGCAAGGCATCCTGACACTCTTCAAGGTAGGCTTCTGCTTCAAAAGCGATATACTCCCACGTCATTGTGAACGCTTTATTTACGGTGCCTTTTTGGAGATCAGCCTCTGTATAGCCGAATTGCTGCATTACCTGACGGGGAATGCGGTTTTTTTGCTGATCTGTGCCAAGATCACTTAAGAAGCGAACCAGCTGTATGGCCAAGCCGAGAGAGACGGCTGCTTGTTTGAGCTGATCTTGTTTTCGGCGTGTCAGTATCGGCAGCAGCATCAATCCGGCAGCACCGCCCGTCCGATATGCGTACATGAGCAGTTCATCAAGGTCATCATACGGCTTGGCGTCTTCTTTTTGTGCGGCAATAAACTCCCGAAAAGGTTCGCTTTCCAATGTAAAGGTCCGATACGCATGATCAAAAGCCTTCCATAGATGTTGATTACCGTTATTTGTCCTTTGGTAAACATGATCAGCTTTAGCTTCAAATGCGGGCAATACCTTTTCGTCTGCACTGGCCGCCGTGTGGCAAAACGACAATACTGCCCAAGAGGCTTGTCTTTGCTTTAGCGGGAGATATGATAATGCTTTGAAACAGGCTGGCGCGTATTCGCCAACAATCTGTCCGCATTGCTGGTAAGCTTCTTTTATCTCTTTCATTTTCTCACTCCTATGTATCACTGCTTCTTCAAGTCTAGTATGTTTTTTCCTAATTGTATATGAAGAAAATGCCGATTCTTACTTTGTAAAAGTAACAAGACGCACAGCATCATCGACGAGATATGCATTATTATTTTTAATGCCATACAACAGGTAGAATGTAAACATTTCTCAATCATCACTTCATTAATAGAGGAATCACGGAAAAAAGGGCTAATTGTTATGATACATGATAGTATTGGAGTGAGTTCAGTGATAAAATTTTTTGAATATAACTGGCAGGTTAGAGATCAATGGTTTACTTGGTGTCATCAACTAACCACTGAAGAATTACTTAAAAACCGTCTTGGCGGAGTAGAGAATATTTTATATACCCTTTTTCATATTATTGATGTGGAATATAGTTGGATTCGTGCTATCCAAGGAAAAGAAGATATCGCTGTTCAGTTCGCTGATTATCAAACACTCAATAAAGTGAAATCTCTCTCAAATACATTCCGAACTGAAATAATTGATGTTTTACAAACACATTCAGATCAAATAAAAGATGAACTTGTAAGCGTTCCTTGGGAGACAAGCGTTTTATATACGCGAGATGAAATATTACACCATATCATCGCTCACGAAATTCACCATATTGGTCAACTTTCTGTATGGGCTAGGGAATTAAAGTTAAGCCCGGTATCAGCTAGTTTTATCGGCAGAACATTAAAACCTATTCATTCTTATTGAAGGAATGCGGGGGCAATTCGATAGTGCTGTTGTACAAAAAAGGATAGATAGAGCATATATTTCCCTGCTCATCTATCCTTCTTATTTAAATCTATACATCTCTGGCATTTAATCACATTTGCATTGAACCTACCTCTCGTCAATATCAATGCGATACGCTTCAAACCATGTATGAATTTGAGCAAGATGGGCGATCAGCTGAGGCCCCTTCATGAGCTGTCCGAACCACGGCACCTTGAAGGAGGAGCCTTCCGTTTCTAAAAGCTGATCTAATTGTTTTCTGTCCAGCAAGGTATGGAGCACGGAGTCCTTTTGGCTTCTGATCGTTTTCAGCCATTCGATGACGCCTTTTGTATATTCCGGATGGTGCGTTTTCGGATACGGGCTTTTTTTGCGATACAAAATGTCATCAGGCAAAATGCCCTCAAGCGCTTTGCGCAAAATGCCTTTTTCCCGGTTATCATGCATTTTCATTTCCCACGGAATATTCCAAACATATTCCACAAGCCGGTGATCGGCGAACGGCACCCGCACTTCCAGGCTCGCCCCCATGCTCATGCGATCCTTCCGATCCAAAAGGTTCGTCATAAACCAAAGCATATTTAAATAGAACAGCTGTCTTCTTGCTTTATCCACACCCGTTTCACCATCTAATAATGGCGTTTCTGCCAAGGTTTCTTCATATTTGGCATTTACGTATTCTTTCAGATTCAATTTTTTCTGCCATGAGTCAGAAAGCAGCTTGATCCGCTCCTCCGTTGATCTCATCCATGGAAAGCCAGACTCAACATCTGCCGTATGGAACCACGGGTACCCGCCGAAAATCTCATCCGCGCACTCTCCCGATAGGCTGACGACAAAGTCCTTTTTGATTTCCCGGCAAAACCACAGCAGGGATGAGTCGACATCCGCCATTCCCGGCAAGTCTTTGACCAGTACAGCTTCCTCCAAATGATCAACGAGATCTTTTTGGCTGATGACGCATTTGTGGTGCGTTGTGCCGAAAGTCTCTGTCATTTTTTCAATCCATGGTCCGTCATCATTCGGCTGAAAAGCGCTTGCTTGAAAATATTTATCGTTCTCTTCGTAATCAATCGAATAAGTATGAAGCGGTGCTTTTCCTTCCTTTTCAAAATGGCCCGCCGCAATCGCTGTAATCGCGCTTGAGTCCAGACCGCCTGATAGGAATGTGCAAACAGGCACATCCGACACAAGCTGCCGCGTCACCGCGTCCTGAAATAACGATCTGACATTGGCAACCGTGTCATCAAAACTGTCCGTATGTTTTTCGCTTTCAACATTCCAATAACGCCAAATATTAAGTCCGTCTTTGGAAAATGTCAGCGCGTGAGCCGGGCGGATTTCTTTTATGCCTTTAAATATGCCAGTGCCCGGGGTTCTGGACGGTCCAAGACCGAAAATTTCAGAAAGTCCCGTTCTGTCCACTCGCGCTTTTATATCAGGGTGCGCGAGGATTGCTTTGATTTCCGACCCGAAGAGAAATGAAGAGCCTTCCTTCGTGTAAAAAAACGGCTTTACGCCGAGACGGTCTCTCGCGGCAAACAGCAAATTTCGCTTTTCATCCCACACAGCGAAAGCGAAAATGCCATTGAGATGGTCGACACAGTCTTCCTGCCATTCGATGTAGCTGTGCAGAAGCACCTCGGTATCTGACGTACGTTCGAATTGATGGCCCCGCGCCCGCAATTCTTTGCGCAAATCTTCCGTGTTATAAAGCTCGCCATTGTAAATAATGGTGTACGTATCCCCTTTATAGGTACACGCCATCGGCTGGCGTCCGCCTTCAATATCAACAACCGCAAGTCTTTTATGTCCGAATAAAACATGGTGCTCCCCCCAAACGTTTGAATCATCAGGCCCTCGTTTGGAAAGAGTGTCTGTCATTCTGTCCATCGTTTGTTTTTCCTGGACGAGCTGCTTTTTAAAATCGACCCAACCCGTAATTCCACACATGTGACATCAGCTCCAATCCCGTTTCTTTCGTAACAATTTCGTTTCTTTCAGCACCTTAGTAAGTTTATGCATCTATAGGCAGATAGTTGATTTGTCCATAAAAGAGTTGTATGGGACAGGCTTGAATTGGAAAGAAAAGAGAGGAATGAAGAAAAAGGAGACAGCATGGATGAAACGGAAACAATTGTTATATACAGAGGAACGAAAGTGGGAATACGGCACCATCCTCATTGAAGACGGCATCTGCTTAATCGAAAACGGTGAAGGCGATATACTGCTGGCGGACAGTCTCCAACACAGCCCAATCTGGATCCATCATAAAGGAAAGTGGGAGCAAGCCGGCTTTCAGGACAAGTTGGTTTTGGCATGCGGTGCAGAAAACATCTCCCTTTCCGGCGGAGAACGCATCCGCTATGAGAAATCAGTCAAGCGGCCGCTCATGGCGCTTTTGGATTCGCTTGACGACGAAACCTTTCTCGCATTTCTGCAGCACTTGCACAGCTTCGGCTTATCGGTATTCGATTGCGTCTTTTCTTATAATAAAGGAGTCTTTTCGGATACTTCGGCGGGGCAGGGTGTATCCTTTTATCACTTTTCAAATGACACCGCACAATGCGCGATGCAGCATCACTACAGCAACGAAGGGACAGGAGACCGTTTTGAATGGACGGCTTCAAACGGAAAGCGATCCATTATGTATTCAGCAGTCCAACGGGGGCGCAAATAAAAAAGCGGTGCATCGAGCACCGCTTTTTGGTTACTTTTCAACAACAACTTTTGCTTCCTTGCTTTCTTTTTTATCTGTATCCGCAGCCGTGACGTACAGCACCGTTCCGGCTTTTTGTTTTTTGATTTTCACCGAAAACGTTCCTTTTGCGTCAGCTTTGGCAGAAGCAATGACTTTCTTTGATTTGTTTTTCACTCTGATCATCGCTTTGCTGTTTGCCTTCCCTTTTACTGCCGTATCCTTCGTTTTCACCGCGTTTACTTTCGGTGTGCCGGAAGGTTTTCCTTTGACGACGACAACTTTATACGATGTTTTCGCATCGCCTTTTGTTGCTTTCACATACAGTACTTGATCCTGTTTTTGAGTCGCGATATTCACCTTGAACGCATTGTCTTTTCCGGCTTTGGCGCTGCCGAGTTTCTTTTTGCCGTTCATCACCTCGATAAGTGTGCCTTCCTTCGCGTTTCCTCTGACAGCTGTTTGAGTGCTTTCCAGCTTGTTGACCTTAAGCTGTAAATCAGCTGCGCTGACAGCCTTCATGACATTCAGCCGCCCGTAGCCTGAATGCCAGTCTACACCAGGTGTCTTCGGAATTTCAATCGGATCGCCATAATCGTCATACAACTCTTCTTCTCCGCCATCGACACTTTCAAAGGAAATATCATCTGCCGTCTTTTTCAACATATCCTCAACTTCTGTTCTTTTCAGCTTAGGATTTTGAGCAAACAGCAATCCTGCAGCAGCGGCAGCATACGGCGTCGCCATAGACGTTCCGCTCATGTACGTGACATTTCCGTTCGGCACTAAGCTCGGGATATCAGACCCTGGAGCAGAGATGTCCAGACCTTTTCCATAGTTAGAGAAATCAGCGGTCATATCCATGCGGTTCGTTGCGCCGACTGACATCACATATTTAGAAGATGCAGGATAAGATAAGGCATTTTCTCCATCATTCCCGCTGGCTGCGGCAATCAAGACATTTTTGTCAGCTGCGTACTTCAAAGCAAATTCAAGCACGCGGCTGTAGCCTCCGCCTAAACTTAAATTAATCACCTTTGCTCCTTTGTCAGCAGCATATTTGATGCCGAGAGCAATTTGTTCAGTATCTCCGGAACCTGCGGAATCAAGCACTTTTACCGGGATAATTTTTGCTTTGGCATTCAATCCAGTCATTGAATAGCCGTTATCGCTTTGGGCCGCAATAATGCCTGCGACATGCGTCCCATGCCCCTGATCATCCATTGCATTGTTATTTCGTCCGACAAAATTGTGTCCGAGATCTGTTCTTACTTTTCCTTTTAAATCGGCAAGCGTGCTGTCTACGCCTGTGTCTACTACTGCAATGAGTGTATCGTTAAGCTTGCGTTTGGACAGCAATGTGTTGGCAGGCTCATATTTCACATCCGCATTTTTGACACCGCCGTTTTCACCAGTGTTTTTAAGCGGCCATTGGTAAGGATACTGAATATCGTTTGCCAAGCTTTTGTATTCCTGTACGGGTTCCGCAAACTCTACATTGGACATCTTGGATAGTGTCGCAGCAGCGCTTTTGACCCTTTTGGCGCTTGCCGTATATGCGCCGTTCTGTTTCTCGTCTTTCGGAAGTTCAAATGAATACAGATTGTCAAACAGTTTCTTTGCCTTTTTCACATTAGATATGTCTTTTTTCGATTGCGCGCTTGCAGAAAAGCCCTTCATTTCATTATGTACGGATGAGAGGCTTTTATTGTCCTTCACCTTGAAAATAACCTTTGTTGTCTGAACTTCACTTTTTGCTGCAATATTGTTTTCTGTTAAAATGGCTCCGGCTGTTTTGCCTTGCAGCTGCTTCATATTTAGTCGGTCCGCTTGTTTCTTTATCTCCTCTTTAAGGAATGACGGGACTGATTGTAAAGCTTTATCATATAGCCGGTTGATCGCTTTTTGATCCTTTTCAGTGACCTTATACGAAGATGATGCTCCGTTTTCTGACACATCGTCAAATAACGGCTTTAATGTCACAAGATCCTGATAGATTTCATTTCTTGCTGTTTTATTGAGTGCGAGCTTTGCTACGATAAACGGTGCTGCTTTGTAATAAAGGCTTGTCAGTTTTTTGCCTTCTGCTGTTTGGCTCAGCTGCTCATCACGAATCGCTCTCAACTTATCCAGGATGCCTTTTCCTGATTTCTTCTGATCGACACTCATTTCAACCGGACAAGCTTCTTCCTCTTCTAAATCTGACGGCTGTTTTTTGGTGCCTTTATACCCAATCGTATACTTGGCTTCTGCAGCTGCTTCTGCCGTTCCGCCGTCCTCTGGCTCTTCTTCTCCGAGGTATTCAACTTTTACATAGTAAGGGCCGCTCCACGCGTATGGAAAAATGACTTCGCTTTTTCCATCCTCCGCTGTGAAAGAACGGTACATCTCAAACGTCTCATCTTTAAGCGCTTTTTCCTTACTTGGATATACAGATACATTCAGTACTGAATCACTCTTTACGGTCAGTGCCATATGTGAGTTTTTCTGAATATCCGTTGCTCCCGGGGTCACTTTGTACCATTTCACCTGTTCCGGCTCCTTCATGGCGCCTGTCTGCTCTTTGCCGTTTTCCAGAGCAGCCGCCTGATCGATCGCGCCGGCCGCTGCAGCTTTGGTTCCCGGAGAAAAAAGGCTGAAAATCAGTGCAAAAATAAGCACTGCCGCCACAACCGAGCTGAATTTTCTGCGTTTCATGTTATCCCTCCTGCAAAATAATGAATCTCCTTGAAGGTATCATAATTTCATAGGACGAGATACCGCTTACAGGGAATTTTAAGGTTATTTTAAATGATTTGGAATATGAGGGGATAAATATAAAAAAACCCAACTCTATCAAAGAGCCGGGTTCATAGGTTTTTCTATTAAAACAATTGAAAACCAATTGGCAAATGCAGACCGAGCAGCACTGTCAGCAAAAGGACAATGACGAAGCCGACCCACAGGCCTCCTGTTGATTTTTCTTTTTTCTTGCGGATGAGGAGCATTTCCATCAGGCCGATGGTGATAATGCCCAGAATCATTTTGCCGGCGTATTCTCCGTTCCAGTTGGCGAAACGGACAAACAGCTCAGCTCCTGTCAAAATAATAAGGATATAGAATAACCGCAGAATCATATGAGTGATTTTTGCGCCCTTTGCACTTCCTGACGAATACAGCGAGTAGCTGACGAAAAGCAGAATCAGCGCTACCACCCATGTCGTAATATGTAGGTGTGTCATATATGTTCCCCCTATCAGATAAATTACCCCACTTATAGTACCATGAACTTGTCCTCTGCCACAAAGATGATTGTCAGAAAAAACGGGCGGGTCCGGGTCCGCCCTCCAGTTTTATTCAGCCAATTTGGTTTGACAGCGTTCCGATCGGATCAATTGTAATATCAATTTTATCACCTGACCGCAAGAATTTTGGAGGCGTAAACCCCTTGCCGACACCAGACGGCGTACCGGTGGCAATAATGTCGCCCGCTTCAAGCGTCATCCCCTTTGAGAGGGTTTCAATTAATTCCGGAATGGAAAAGATCATATCGCTTGCCGAACCGGATTGGCGCAGCTCGCCGTTGACTCTTGTTTCAACCTTGAGGCGCTCTGGCTCCTGAATCGTTGATTTATGTACAAGCACGGGCCCCATCGGACATGTCGTATCCAAGCTTTTTCCGATAAAAAACTGCTTATGCCTTTTTTGCAGATCACGCGCCGTGATATCATTCACAATCGTATATCCGAAAACATGGTCATATGCATCTTCTTTTGAAATGCGGGTCCCGCTTTTTCCGATCACGACAGCAAGTTCTCCCTCATAATCAAGCTGAGAGGTAACCTCTTCATGGCTCTTTACGATATCACCATGCCCCGTAACCGTTACCGGCGATTTTGTAAATACCATCGGATGCTCCGGAATATCAGCCTCGCTTCCCATTTCAATCGCGTGATCCCGATAGTTTTTGCCGATGCAGATGATATTTTTTGATGGCTTCGGAATGGGTGCATGGAGCTTCACCTCAGATAATGAATACATAAATGATCCCAGCTCATCATTCGGTTTCTTTGCCCACTCGGCCAGCTGCCTTGCATGCGCAACGAATTTATCCCCTTCTGCGATACATTCAATCAGCGATCCCGGAATCGTCTCAAGTTCAAACAGTTTTTTTTCAGCCTTTTGCAAATCCATAATTTTCTCATCGTCAATGATCAGGCCGACAAACATTCGGTTGTAAAGTTCCCCTGTCGCAAATTTCATGTTATTCCTCCATCATCTTTTAAATCAGAATGCTCCTTCATGTATTCTCTGTCGAATGCTGAAATCCCTTTTTCTCATTTCCGTTTTCATTTCGTTTCAGGACGGGCTTGCTCTACATATCATACAAATGTCGTTTTGAGAAGGAGGAAAGAATATGGAGCGCGTGCATTTATTTTTTCATCGGGAGCAGCTAAAAAGGAAAGGTACTGCCAAGGGGCTTTTCGTAACAGATCGATCTGTTTCTCCCATTCTTCTCACACAGCGTGACAGAGCGGAAAAGGCATCCTATGAAATCAGCTGGGAAAAGTCTCTGCTTGGTGAAAGGACACTTTTTTTGAATGCAGAACAGGATGATCCGTCCCTGATGCGGCGCAGACTCGCCTATTGTTTTTTTGACCAGATCGGCGTACCTGCTCCCGCTGCCTCGTACAGCTTTCTGACCATCAATGGCCAGCCTGAAGGCATTTATTTGAACATCAATAACCATCAGCCAGCCAGTAAAACGAGTTACGGAGTGAAGACGGCCGATCCAAGGGTTCCGTTGTCCCTTTTTAACAATGATTCCTCGGCATTCTTACATGAATTTTTCATACTGATCCGCACAGCCGGAGATGACGAATTGGCTGAAAGGATTAAATTGTATCTGGATGTCAAGCTGTTTTTTTTGTGGCTGATCGGCAACGCCTGCACCAATCAAGGCTTTTACTACACATTTTGTTTAAACGAATCCGGCCGGCTTTACGTTTCCCCGATAGAGACAAGATCGCTTGCCGTACAAGAATGGTATGACGAAGACCCGCTTCTGACAAAAGGAAAGACGCTTTCGTCAAGGCTTCTATCCATTCCCGCCTTCCGGTCGCAATATCACACATTAATGAAAAACGTGCTGAAGCGGTCGTTTACTATTGAACGATTATCTCCTCTCATCAACGAATGGCACCTTGACATTTGTCAAAGTGCTGCTGATGATCCTTTTATCAAAAAAAGCCCCTTTCAGATCGAAAAGGAGCAGACAAACATACTTAGAGAAATTGAGGAACGGCAGGACTTTTTGCAAGCACACTTAGCAAGACTTTAGTCCTTTCTCCATTAAAAAGGCCGCAGCAAAAATTGTCGCTTTTTTAGTCAAATTGACGAAAGGCAACCTTTTGAGCCAAAATAGGTTATACTAACGATATCCTGTATTTATATCAAAATAAAATCTAGAATTGGAGATAGCGTAATGAACAGTAAAATTGAAGAAATGAGGATCACACTAATTGAAACCGCACAAAAATACGGCATGAATTCAAAAGAAACGATTCAATGCAGCCAAGAGCTGGATATCCTGCTGAATACCCGGATTAAAGAAGAAATGATTTTTGGGAGATATCTTGAAAACTCCCGTATGTAAATCATTTTCTATAACAATTAGAATACACCACATGTAACTCCGCTTTTTGCTCAGCACTTCTGGGATATACCTCAGGGCGAGAATGTGCCCGCCCAAAAATCGAATACCGCAGCACGACATACTCCAAAAAGCATTCTACACGCAAAAACACCAAAGAAATAAACAAAAATCACCCTAGGCGGATAGCGGCATCCTTCGCCGCATTTCCGCTCAATTTATACCCAACATCCTCTTTTGCCATGTTTAAACATAACGGCCCGAAAAAATAAAACGCTTTCATCAAGAGCCGATATGTCCCCTTTAAATTTCTCTCACACATATGTGCGTTTGTCATAAGCTATCGTGAATAGCCCAATTGAAATCAGAATTGTCATTTCACTTTACCTGTCTTTTTTTAATTTTTCAACAAAGGATGTGCTCGTATGCCGGCCATTGTCGGAGCGTTTAAAATTAATGCGATTGGTACGAGCGGAGTCGTT
Organism: Bacillus sp. PS95; assembly: GCF_037963565.1. Classification (NCBI taxonomy): domain Bacteria; kingdom Bacillati; phylum Bacillota; class Bacilli; order Caryophanales; family Bacillaceae; genus Bacillus; species Bacillus sp. PS95. The sequence continues at coordinate 1,109,826 of NZ_CP150160.1, read as the reverse complement.
CACATCGGGGACTGCATTACGATTTCTCCTCAGGCTCAGGTCAGAACGTTTGCCGGTGCTGGCAGCTTTAATACCGGCGACAGCCTCAAGGTGATGAATTATCAAAACGCGACGAATGTGTATGACAATGATGCGGTTGATCAGCCGATCGTGGCCAATGCGTAAAAGGAGTGAGGCTCATGAACTTCTATATTAATCAAACCATTCAAATCAACTATCTCCGGCTGGAATCAATCAGCAACTCCTCCATTCTGCAAATCGGGAGCGCCGGATCAATCAAGTCACTGTCAAATTTGTATAATACAGGAAGCTATGTAGAACCGGCACCAGAAGTTTCTGGCTCAGGGCAACCGCTCCAGCTGCAGGAGCCCGACACAGGTTCATTGGTCCCGCTCCAGCCTCCTGGCCGTTAATCATATGAAAGAGGTGAAGAACATGTATGATCAATCTGTTTCCTCTTACCTGCAAAACTTGAATTCCTTCGTTCAGCAGCAGGCGATTCACATTCAGCAGCTCGAACGTCAGCTGAAAGAGATTCAAACTGAAATGAATACGATGAAACAGCGGCCGGCCACTACCATTGAGCGTGTGGAGTATAAATTTGATCAGTTGAAAATCGAAAGGCTCGACGGGACTTTGAACATCGGTTTAAATCCAACTGACCCGAACAGCGTCCAAAACTTTGACGTCAGCCAGTCGACACCGCAAATCGGGATGATGCAGCAGGAAGAGAGCGCTCAGCTCATGCAGCAGATCCGCCAGAATGTCGACATGTACTTAACCGAGGAAATCCCAGATATTTTGGAACAGCTTGAAAATCAATATGACAGCAGACTTGACGATACAAACAGACATCATGTTATTGAAGACATCAGAAAACAAATGGACAGCAGGATTCACTATTATATGTCCCATATCAAAAAAGAAGAAAATACACCGCCTGCACAATATGCAGAACATATCGCTGAGCATGTGAAGCGTGATGTCATCCGCGCTGTAGAACACTTTCTGGAGCATATTCCATCAGAAATGAAAGGAGATGAGCAAGCATGATCTTTACAGTCATCAACCGCAGCTTGGAAGTCGGGGACATCCGGATGAACGGTGTGTCCAGTTCCTCCGTTTTCCACATCGGAGACACTGAATCCATTTACCTGTCTTCTATTTTTGATACACCGCCTGAATCTCTTATTATTGGGCCGTTTGCTCCGCTTGCGCCAGAATAATGCTTAAACGCATATCGCGCATCAGACTAGTTAAGTTTAATTCTCTCGGGATCGCAAGTGTGTTTCAAGTTGGCGACACAAATGAAATCGATATGAGTGTAAAAGTATTTGCTGTGCAGCGTTCTCTGTCCACGTTTTACCATAATGAAGGCTCATTTAACAAAAAGGAGTATCAGATCTTTCAGCAGCAGGCCGTGAAGCCGCTCCCCGAAACAGGTGTACAAAGCGCGTTTTGCCACGAGGTGCCGGCTATTTATGTTCGCAGCATCAAAATTCAAGGGGTCTCAGCCTCTTCTGTTTTACATGCCGGATCAGCTTCGCTTATTCGCGGTGATGCGAGACTCAAACATATCAGACAGATTCAGTCTCCGCGCTCACAATCGCCCGCCAAGAACATATAATAAACAGAGACTTCGATAAAGGGTGTCGTTTATGCCAGCAATTGTCGGGCCTATAGCTATCAATTCCATATCGGGCGGAGTCGTAAACTTTGGTGATTCCTTTTACCTTTCTCCGAAAAGCTCTTCAAAATCTGCGCTCGGTTCGGGAGCAGGAAACACGGGAGATTTCCTTCTATTAAATAATGCAGTCAACGCGACAAATTATATAGACCCCGATGTCAACGATCAGGATATGGTTGGAAACGGATAAAAGCAGCCGCTCTGCAAAGAGAGGGCTGCTTTTTAGTCATTTTTTCTTTTTTCGTTCATTTGATTTCTTTGTTTTGATCAGCTTCTCAGGCGGCTGTTTTCTGATCCATTTGACAAACCGGGCAAGCTCTGGATCGCTTCTGAGTCCAGCCATTCCGTTTAAACGTACGGCGAGCTCTTGATTGGTATATAAGGCATGAATCTGTTTATGGCAAGGAATACAGAGCATCGCTGTCGGCAAAAACGTTCCGCCTTCCTCTTTCGGTGTGAGATGATGCTCTGTCAGCTGGACATTGCTCCGGCCGCACAGCTCACATATTCCGGCAGTCTGCTTTGCCATATCCGCTCCTCCCTTACATCAACTCAAGTGATACCCGCGTACCGCGGCCGCTCGGTTCAGCCGAATGAACGATCAGCTTTTTCGGAAGCCGTGCACGCAGTTCCTGCACATGGCTGATGACACCGACAGCCAGATTGTCTGACTGAAGTTTTTCCAAGGCCGTTACAACCGTATCAAGCAGATCTTGATCCAGTGTGCCGAAGCCTTCATCTAAGAAAAAGAACTGCAGCGGGTATTCCCCCCGAAGCTGAATCTGCGCAGACAGCGCAAGAGCAAGTGAAAGCGAGGTGAGGAAGGTCTCTCCTCCAGACAAACTGGAAACCGGGCGTCGTACGCCTCCATTCGCGTCATCCCGCATCACGAAGCCGCCTTCTGAATCTACTTCGATAGCATAGCGCTGTCTTGTCAGCATACTGAGTCTTGCTGAGGCGTCCCTCGCAACGCTTTCAAGCTGCTCCTCAGCTAAAAATTCGACGAAGGTATTGCCTTTAAACACAGCTTGCAGCTTGTCCAGCCTGTCGATATGCGTCTGCCATTTTTTCAGTTCAGCTTCAATTTCATTAAACCGTTTATGATGGTCGCGAATGACAGCCAGTGCTTTTGCTGCCGCGCCTTTTTCCTCTATAGCAGCGCCAAATGCGTCCTCAGCTTCTTGTAATGCTGCAACGGTTTCGTTCCATTCGCTCTCTGATAATGCTCTGCCGGCAAGTATCTCTGCTACTCGTTTTAAGTTTGCAGCATTTTGCTTCAGTTTATCCATAAACTGGTCTATGCCGGTTTTCATCTTTTCAAGTTCATCAGCTGGGATGAGACTTTGTTCAACCTCCTCAGTCCGGGTAATGGAGGTGTTTTTTGTATTCTCAAGCCAAGCAGCTTTTGCTTTTTCCAATCTGCCCTTCGCCTCTTGAAGAGTGAGCTCGCTTGCAGAAGCGCGGCTTTTCGCTTGGTTGAGCTTCATTTGGGCGCTTTGCAGTTCTTCATATAAAGATTGTTCTTTTTCCTTTAACAGCTTTAGATCCTGCTGGACAGAGCGGAGTTTGATTTGAATCGAATCTCCTTTTGCATAATCTCCGAGTTCGTGCTCATAATCAGCTATCACGCTCTTGATGCGTTCAGCCGCATAGTGAAGCTCCAGCTTTTCCCGTTCAAGCCGGTGTCCAGATTCCCGCAGTTTTTCCTTTTGTGCTTCATGCTCAGCAAGAAACGCGATACTCTTCTCAATTCGTTTTTCACATTCTTCTGCAGCCCGGTCCTTTTCTTCAATGGCTTGCTGCCATTTTTCTGCTTCGTCCACAGATTGATTCTGAAATGCTTCTTTAAACATGTTCAGACTGCTGTCCATTGAGGATTGAAGCTCGCTGATGATGCTTTCAATACGGTCAGCTTCTCTTTTTTCAAAACCGATTTTTTCATTAAGCTGCTCGGCCTTTTTTAAAGACTCCTGATAGGCGCCAATCATTTGTGCCATTCGTGTCTTAACAGAAAGAATGTCCTGCTTGATTCGTTTCCATTCGAATTTGGCAGTTTCAAATGCTTCATACACCGGCTGATGTTCGAAGGAAGCTGCCGCTTCAAGGTTCTGTGTTTGAATTGTCTGCAAAAACGGACACTGTTCAATAAAGCGCGCGGACTGTTCTTCAAGCGTAATTTTGGCTGAAAGAATCTCCTGGCTGAGAGCTGCAGCTTCCGTCAATAACACATCTGTCCGTTTGATGTCCTCTTCAAGATGGCTGTCGGCTTCATACGTTTCATGTACTGAGGCAGATGGATCATGATCGGTTGAACCGCATACAGGGCAAGGCTTTCCGGCAGTCAGCTTTTGGGCTAACTCTTTTGTCAGCAGTGCCACCCTTGCTTTTTCACGCTGTAAGTGAAGCGTGTGTTGACTCTTTCTAGCCTCTTCCGTCATATGTGTTAATGAGCGTTCCGTTTCGCACACCAAATGGTACACAGTTTGTACAGCCTCATATGCCTGAATGATGTTGTTTTCTTCCGCTTCCGTCTTTTGAACGAGTGTATTCTTCTCTTCATTCATCTTCTGCAGCACGAGGTTCAATTCTTCACTTCGTTTTTTCTCTTTTTTGATTTGCTCCTCGGTTTGTCTGATGCGCAATGCCATTTCTGCAGCCTGATGGCAGCTTTTTCGCTCATTGGATGTCACCTGCAGGGATTTGAGCTGCTGTTTCAATTCTGTCTGTCTGTTTTGCCCTCGTGTCAGGCGGTCTGTTACGGTCTCCAATTCATTCATGACAGATTGAAGAGCCTCTTCTTTCTGCCGGAGGTCAGCCTTTTTGCGCTCTTCCTCTTGCTTGGCCTCACTCAGTTTGATTTCGATTTCCTGCAAGCGTGAAAGCTGTTCCTGTTTGGCTAAAAGCTCAGGCTCTTTCTCACTTTTATGCTGGCGCCACGCTTCATACTCTTCGTGTTTTTGCTGAAAGAAAGCTGTCCGGTCTGCTAAATCCTTTTGGGCTAGCGTTTGTTCCTTTTCAGCTTGCTCCTCATGCTGGATCGCTTCTGCGTACCGGTCCGCATAGGGCTTAAGGGCTGCTGCTGTTTCTGCTTCCAGCAGGCGTTTTTGCATGCTGTCTATATGCGGCTGTTCTTCTGCGAGACGTTTTTCCTCTTCTTCATAAGCGGATTTTTCCTTTTGGACATTCCATATCTCCTGATGCTCTGTAAACCGCTCCTTCGCCTGATCACGGTTCTTCCTCATCGCTTCCAGCCGGGCTTCAGCTTGTTCGAGAGCCTTTTCAGCCTGCTCCACTGCCTCTGAGCTCGCCTCACCGAGACCGGACTGTTCAGCAAGCATTTCATTTTTTCTCGCATTGGCTTCCTGCGCCTGCCGTCTCAGCTTTTTCACAAGCCTGTCTCCATATTGCTCCAAATTAAATAAACGCTGAAGCATATGCCTGCGCTCTGCCCCTTTTAAAGACAGAAATTCAGCAAATTTCCCTTGGGGCAGCACCACCGCTCTCGTAAAATCGTCGATCGTCAGCCCCAAGAGCTCCTCAACTCTTTTATTCACTTCGCTGGCTTTATCAGCCAGCACCGTATGCTCGTCCTTGATTTCGATGAAGCGGCAAAGTGCCGTTTTTACCTTCATTTCATCCGTTCTCTTAAACACACGCTCGACTTTGTATGAGATTTGGTGATTCGTCTGAAGCGCAAAGGTAAAGGAAACAGACAGCGTATCTTCCGCCTGGTTTAAGATACCGTGCGTATTATTCGCCGCCCGTTCCACCTTTCCGTATAAAGCAAGCGTCATTGCGTCGAGAATAGAGGATTTACCGCTTCCTGTCGGGCCGAAAATGCCGAAAACACCGGCACCGGAAAGGCCTTCAAAATCTATCGTCTGCTCCTCTCTAAAGCTGTGGAGCCCCTTAATGCTTAAGGCGATCGGCTTCATTTCGCATCCTCCTCTTCAACGCCTGATGCAAGCTCTAAAAACAGCTTCACCATTTCTTCATCCGGCACCGCACCGCCAGTTTGTTTTTCATAAAATTTCTTAAAGCGGTCCTCGATTGAGACATGTTTAACCTCGATCCGTTCCCGATCTTTGTTCTGTTCTTCAAAAACCGGCCTGATATGGATAAAGCCCGGGTGCGCCTTCCGCAGCCTGTGAATCTCTTCAAGTGACAGCTGGTCCGCGACACGGATTTCCAGGTCAATCCAAGCATTCTGATCTCTGCCTTCATCCAGCCAGCTGTACACCTCACTCAATCCATTTGCCGCTTTCCACTTCACAAGTGGCTTGCCGCTTGATAATAACACCTCTTGCCAAGTGGCCTCTTCCCCAGGCTTTGCGTCCACAATCGTCACTGATTTAGCGTAGCCCGCTTCAGAAAAGCTGTAGGCGAGCGGAGATCCTGAATAACGCGCAAGCGTCCTCGCCCGCTTGATCGTTTGCGGGCGATGCAAATGGCCGAGCGCAACGTAAGCGGCATCTGCCGGCAGGCTTTCAGCAGCCACCGTGTATGCACCGCCGACTTCAATCGGCCGCTCTGAATCGGTTTGGTTTCCGCCTGCCACATAAATATGGCTGGCGGCAATCTTCACTGCATCGGTCCGGAACCGGCTTGTCATATGCTCAAACGCCTGCCTGATTTTCACATCATAGTGATCACGGAGCAGCTTTTCATCAAACGTATCGGATAGCACTTCATTTAACCGCGCTTCAGATGGGTACGCCAGCGCTCCAACCGCCAAAAGCTCTCCTGCTGAAGGCACTTCAACATGAATCGGCTCTGTTGTCGGATAACCGATTAAATGAATGCCGTTTTCATGTGTCAGCGGTGAAGCGGCGGACAAACGGTCAGGATTATCGTGGTTTCCGGCAATGACTACGATCGGGCGCTTTCCTCTGTCGCTAAGCGCAGACAGGCTTTCATAAAACAGCTGCTCGGCTAAAGCTGGCGGGTTTACGGTGTCAAATGCATCCCCCGCCATTACAATGGCATCGATCTGCTCATCCTTTACAATCGTATTCAGTTCATCCAGCACATCGGCCTGTTCACTCAGCCTGCTTCTTCCTTCAAGCGTTTTTCCAAGATGCCAGTCAGCCGTATGTAAAATCCGCAAATGCTTTCACCTCTCTTTTATATAGAAAACGAGACCCGCTCCGCCTGAAATTCCGGAGCTTATGGATCTCGCTATAATGTTAGAATGTGCCCTCCGTCAAAGAAATAAAGCGCACATCCCTTTACCTTTGTTTTTGCAATTTGCTCCACTGCCTTCGTGTACAGCTGAATTTGCGTTTCATATCGTTTCTTCAAGATCGGGGCCGCTCCTTCAAATCCATGCTGGAATTTGCCCTCAATCCGGTCCGACTTATAATCCAATAGATATAATCCGTCCTCAGTTTCATAGAGACAGTCAATGATACCCTGCACTAAAAGCGGCTCATCTGCCTCCTGTGCATCAGGATAGATCTCCTTGGCCGGAAGCGCTAAGCTGAATGGTATTTCCCGGTCCTTCCACTTAGCACCGATCAGCTGTCCGCCGATTTCTGTATGGAAAAATTGCACGATTTCTTCTATATCAATAGCGTCTTTTTGTTCTTCAGTGAGAAGCTCTTTTTCATAAAGCCTGTGAACCGTCTGCTCAGCTTCTTCTATCGACGGCACATGTGACAGCGGGATATGCTGCATAACCGTATGCATGGCAGTCCCTTTCTCTGCCGCTGTCAGGCCTTTTTTCATCATAAAAGCGGGACGTCTGTACAGAATGCTTCCATCAGCCGGTTTTACAGGGGCCCTGCCGCTGTATTCATCCTCGTACTCTCTTTTTCTTTTGATCTCAGAAACCGATTGCTTTGTCCGAATTTGCGTCACCTCGTGATGCGGGTATGTCCAGCTCAGCTGCTCGCGGGCTTTTTCATCAAACGCAAACGAGCCGGGAACTGGTTCACCTCGGCGGATCGCTTCTAGGCGCTCGCTTTTTTCTTCCATTCTTTCATCCAGATCATCATCAAGCAAATCATAGGAATGGATCATTTGAACGGCAAAACGAGCCGGGTGACCTGAGATGTCAGCGTGTGCTGGCACACCAGCCAAATCCCCCAAGTCTCTGTGCCTGGCAAGAGCCGGCCCGATGAAATCTAGATACGTTTTCGCCTGATAGCGGTCAAATTCTGGCAGAAGCCAATCAGTTTGGGACGCGGATGCCTGCCATTTTGCAAGCTGTTTCTGATGATCCTTACATGAGCCAATCAGAAACAGCTTTTCCTTCGCTCTCGTTAATGCAACATAGAGAACACGCAATTCCTCTGACAGCAGCTCCCTGCGCATTTTTTTCTTCATCGCAATGAGCGGAAGTGTCGGATAGCTGATGCGTAATTGCGGATGAATATACTTCGTGCCAAATCCGAGCTCCTTATCCAGCAGGTACGATTTATTTAAATCCATCATGTTGAAATTCCGGCCAAGACCTGCTGCAAACACGACTGGAAATTCGAGCCCTTTGCTGCTGTGGATCGTCATTAAGCGGACAACATCCTCCTGCTCGCTGAGTGCTCTCGCCGTACCAAGATCATCGCCCCGCTCCTGCATGCGTTCGATAAACCGCAGGAAGCGGAACAAGCCGCGAAATGCCGTTGATTCATATTGACGCGCCCTGTCATAAAGAACGCGCAAATTGGCCTGGCGCTGTTTTCCGCCCGGCATGCCGCCGACATAATCCATATATTTGGTGTCGCGGTACACTTCCCAAATCAGCTCAGATACTGAGTGATTTTTCGAAAACGCGCGCCACTTTTGCAGATGTCCGTAAAACGTATTTAACTTTTGATAAAGCTCATCGTTCCGGTCACCAGCAGCCAGGTAGTCTTTCATCGCCTCATAGTACGGCGCTTTTTTATTTTCAAGCCGGATCAAAGACAGCTCGTTTTCATCTGCTCCGACAATCGGTGAGCGCAGCACAGAGGCAAGCGGTATATCCTGATACGGATTATCGATTACCTTCAGCACAGAAAGCGCGACGGCGACTTCGACCGCTTCGAAATAGCCTGACGTTAAATTGGCGTAAACCGGTATGCCCTGTGCTCTCAGCTCCTCCATGATTTGCGGAGCCCACGGCATCGAACGGAGCAAAATCACGATATCTCGGTATTGAATATTGCGATGTGTTTTCTTTTTTCCGTCATACACCTTAAACGGCGATGAAATCAGCTTACGAATTTCCTTAGCGATGGCTTTTGCCTCAAACTGCACCGTTTCAAGCTCTTCTGCTTCCTCGCTTGCATCCGTATCTTCTGCATTGTCGATCAGCAGCAGCTCTGTTTCCGTCTCGTCATTGTCCGGATACGCTGCACCAAGCTTCAGCTCAGCCTGCTCGTCATAATCGACCTCACCGATTTTGCCGCCCATCAGCTGTTTAAATAAAAAGTTTGTGCTGTCTAAAATATCAGCCCGGCTTCGGAAATTTTTATTTAAATCGATTTTCCGCCCCGTGCCTTCTCCGCTCTCTGTAAACCGTTTGTATTTAGAGAGGAAAAGAAGCGGCTCCGCAAGCCTGAATCGATAAATCGACTGTTTGACATCTCCTACCATAAACAGGTTACCAGTCTCCTCCGGCCCGCTTGTGACGAGCTGCAGAATCGATTCCTGCACGAGGTTGGTATCCTGATATTCGTCAACGAGCACCTCATGAAACTGTTCCTGATAAAACCTTGCAGCCTCGCTCGGCTCACATTCACCTTTGTCATTCTCAGCTGTCAAAATCGCTAAACAGTAATGCTCCAAATCAGAAAAATCGATGATTGATTTCTCCTGTTTCGCAGCTTCGAATCGTTTTCCATAGCTGATGACAAGCTGTACGAGCGTTTCAATGACAGGCTTCATCTCGGCTAGGCTTTTCAAGTGCTGTTCAGGACTTCGCGTGAAGTAGTCGGTTTTGAGCTTTTCAAGCAGTTTTTTTGCGCCGTTTCTCAAATCTGTCGCCTCATCAAGGAGCGCTGGATCGAACTCATCCCCTTTTACTGCTTTGGCACGCTTAAAAGAGACGACGGGCACCCGCTTATATAGTTCACTGAAATCGTCCTGATGCTGAATCAGTTCATCAATCTGCGCAAGATCATCAAGAAAATTGTCAGCACGCGGCGCCGGGCCGCCCGGCGCTTTCGTCAGCTCGAGCGCGCGCAAGAGCTTTTCCTTCGCCCCGTTAAGCACCATTGCAATATCTTCTTTGACATATTGATAAAACGGAAGCTCCTCGATGGCGCTCTTTTCTGATACATCATACAAATGAACAAAGCTTTCCAGCCACGCCTCCGGGTTGGGATGTGATCGGGAATACTCGTACACCTGTTTAACGAGAAATTGCAGATCCAGATCATGCCGGTCTGTCGTATAGCGGTCAACAAGCTCAAAAAACGCCTTTTCGCCCTTTGCATATTCGTCTTCAAACAGCTCGTCAAGCACTTCATCCCCGAGCAGCTCGCCTTCCGTCTGATCAGCTATCCGAAAGCCCGGATCAAGATCGATCAAGTAGTAATATTTCTTCAGCACTTGCAGGCAAAAGGAATGGAGCGTCGAAATGCTGGCCCGGTTTAAAAGAGACAGCTGGCGTCTAATATGCAGCGAGCCGGGGCGCTGTACAAGCTCTTTTTCCAAGGCTTCCGCGATTCGGTGCTTCATCTCTGCCGCTGAGGCGTTTGTAAATGTCACAACGAGAAGACGGTCTACATCTATTGGGTTTTCCTCCGCGGTGATTTTCCGAATCATTCGTTCAACGAGCACAGCGGTTTTACCAGAGCCCGCAGCCGCTGCCACAAGAATATCCTGGCCGGTTGAAACAATGGCATTCCATTGGTCATCTGTCCATGTGCTGTCTGCCGGTTTAGGAATGTTCATTGCCATCCGCCTCCTTTTTTATCCACTCAAGTATTGTCTTGTCCTTTTCAGCCTTTAATGGGCGATACTCGTTTTCTTCCAGTGATTCATCAAATTGGCATACTGATTTGAACGCACAGTATGTGCACGGCGTCTTGTTCTTCATTTTGTACGGCTCAATGGATACGCGCCCGTCGGTGATTTGTTCGCCCGCTTCCTGGAAGGTGCGGCGCACATGCTTTGTCAAAAGATCAAATTCCTTTTCACCGACTGCTGCCGAGTCTGATCTAAGAGATCCGTCTTTTTTCAAGCCGGCGTTTATGATATTTGAACGTCCCTCTTGAAGGGTTGTATCCATGAGGCGAACCACTTCCTGATCACCGAGGAGCAAGCCCTTCATTTTAAATTTCTTAAAAATCTCCTGTTCAATCTCGTCAAGCCCAAGCGGGAGATTAGATTGAATCATCGGGTCATGAATATGGAAATACAGCACTCCGGCAGGCGTCGCCCTCATCCCGAGCCAGTCAGCTGAATGTGTGATCGATAAATCAAGGTACGTCAGCATTTGCAGTGCCAATCCGTAATATACTTCCGCTAAGTCAAGGCCTTTGTCGCTTGATTTATAATCGACAATCCTGAGGAGCAGGCCTTTTGAGCTTTCAGCCTTATCAACACGGTCAATTCGCCCGACGAGTTCCATCGTACAGCCGTTTTTCAGTTGAAAGGTCAGCGGCGGAAGCGGCCCTTTTCCTCCAAAGCCCAGTTCAAGCCCGATCGGTACGAATCCGCTCGCTTTCGCATGCTCGCTTAAAATGCCGGACACACGTGTCACAATTTTTTGCAGTTTTTCCTTCACATAATAATGCCGGTTTGAGCTGAGCAGAATTTCCTTTTGCAGTTTCGGTGCCAGCCGCTCTACCGCATCATAGGAAAACAGCTCGCACTGCTCCTTCGTTAAATCGCGCCAATCCAGCTTTTGCTCACGCAGCCTGTCAGAAATCAGCTTTAAGCTGGAATGAAACAGCTGGCCGATATCCGGTGCTTCAAGCTTGAAGAATTGCCGTTCCTTCAAATGCAGCCCGTGTGACGCAAAATGGGAAAACGGGCATGCGTTAAAGGTTTCCATTCTCGATACACTGCCCTGAATGCGTTCACCATAGAGCTGTCTCGACACGCTGCGTTCAAGCTGCTTCACTTCATTCCGGAAAAACAGGCTTGAGAACAGCTTTTTCGATTGCAGCCTGTCCGGCTCACTCATCAGCACGTTGTACGTGCTCCACCAGACGTCGCTGATGTCGTATTCCCGAGTCCATAACCTGAGCTGGCTCGCGGTAAAGGACTGTGCCACGCTTTTATTCACAACATACATCAGCTGTTCCTCATCGCTGACCTGTTCAGGTTCATTTGTTAACAGGCGCTCCTTATGATGCGGAAACAGTTCTTCCAGCCGCTTAACGATCATCGACGGCAAAAGCGTTTTTCCTTCCGCATCAGCAATCGGATACGATACGTAAAGCCGGTCAGACGGACTTGAAAACGCCATGTAGATGAGGAAATGCTCATCAAGCAAACGCTCCCGTCCGCCTGAGGATAGCTCAACCCCAATCGTTTTCAGCCATTCCCGGTCATCATCCGACAGGACCCCGTTTTCATCAGGGCGTGCCGGCAGAACGCCGTCGTTTGCCCCGAGCACAAAGGTGCAGGAGGTGCCATACATTCTGGACAAATCCATATTGCCGACAAACACCTGGTCAAGCGCAGGCGGAATTAGAGAAAATGTAAGCGACTCCGCGCCGGTTTCTATCATTTGCTGAAACAAATCAAGAGAAATCTCATCATCTCCCATCATTTCAACAAACTCCTCAAGCAGCTGAATGACTGCGTCCCACGCCTGCTGATGCTGCTGCGCTTCAATGATTCTGCCGTCTTCCTCAGCACGCTGCCTTTCCTGATCCAGCTTCAGCGGCACATCCGTCTCTTCTAAATAACGATAGAGCGCCTCCGCCTTCTCTTGAACCGTCTTCGCTTTTTTCATGCGTTTTTGAAGCTGAAAAAGCGGCGGAACAATCCAATCGCGGGTGTCATTCAACATGTTTTCCATTTCGATTTCCTGATCAGTCTGCGCAAAATCATCATCCAATGACACAAAACGCCTGTATTGGAACCGATCGCCCTTTGTCCAGCGGTCGCCTTTAATACCATAGGCGATACAGTAATTTTCGAGCTGATCGACCTGTTCTCTCACTTTGGCCTTCGGTTCATTGAGCGGGAATAGCAGTTCGGTTTTCACGCAGCGAAACACCGCTTCATAACGCCAATTCCCTTTCAGAACATCAAGGCTTGACCGGATAAATTCAATTAACGGATGGTTCAGCATGGATGCTTTTCCGTCAATGAAATAAGGAATCTCGTAATCTGCGAAAACTTCCTTCACCATATCCTTGTAGTCTTCCGGCTGGCGCGCAAGAATGGCTACATCCTTATAGCGATATCCCTTCTCTCTGACTAGGGCGTGAATTTCCCGGGCAATGCCTTCCAGCTCAGCTCGTCTGTTTGCGGCCTGCATCACAGTAAGGGCTTCTTGTTTTTCTGCGTATGGAACGGCCGGACGCGCTTCATACTGTGCCTCTAGATGCGCCAATTCCGGCGTCTTTGTATGCCGCTCAGTCCCGCTCAGCTCTTTATACGTAATGTCCAAATTCAGTTCCTTCGCCTTCTGATGCAGGCGGTAATAGGTTTTCCCCGTCATTCTGAACAATTCCAGTTCATGCGGCTCCCGCTCATATGACGGCTTGTCCGCTGTGAGCGAAAACGTGATATGCTCCGCATGAACCATAAGCTGCTCCAACACCCTGAATTCCTGCGGTGTAAACTGATAAAAGCCATCCACATAGATATGGGCGCCTTTTATATCTTCCGCAAGCGGGATATGCTCTGCCAGCAATGTCAAATAATCCTCAGAGTGAAGATATTGATCTGCGAGGCTTTTTTCCATTTGCTGATACAGAATTGATAAGTCATGGAGCTTTTCAGATAAAACACGTTCTCCACGATACTCGGAAGCCGTTCCGCTTTCCGCCATCCGGCGGATATCCTCCGGTTCCAGACAATAGCGCTTAAACTCTGTCAGCATCCGCTCAACCTGTGCGGTAAACCCGCTTTTGTCACTCGCTTTTTGATAGACTTTGAACTCCTGTTTATGCTCCTCAATGAGCTTCCGCAGGAGCATTTGTACGCCGGTGCTCGTCAGAAACGGCCTGCTCATTCCTCCCGTATGCTGGAGGACGCGCCAGGCCAATCGTGAAAAACTGAACACTTGAGCGCGTATCATCCCGCCCATATCTGGCGTTTTAGCAAGCTCGTATTCCATTAAAAACGTCATTTGATCCGGGACTAGAAAAATGATCGGCTTCCCGAATGGAGCCCGGCGCAATTCATCCTGAATGCTGTTGATGATCAGCTTCGTTTTTCCACTCCCGGACCTGCCTACTAAAAACTCTGCTCCCAAATTAGAATACCCCTCTCTTTTTATCTCTATATATTTTATCGAATGTTGACCAAAATGACCAATCTGATCTATTGGTAAAAACGGCCTTTTCACATATAAAAAGCTGATTACCTCCGCACATCTCTCCCTGCCCAACATATACTTTTACAGAAGCCCAATTCCTAAGAATGGAGTTGAATCCCCTTGCATTACAGCTACTATCCCTATCCGGTGCCATACAGGGAAGATCCTGGTTTGATTCGGAATTTGCAGAAGGCCATCAACGGAGAATTCAGTGCCATTCAATGCTACCGCAAGCTCGCCGAACTCGCCCACAGCGATGAAGTCAGAAAACAGATTGAAGAAATCAGGCGTGACGAGATTCGCCACCTCCGTGAATTTTCCACACTGTATGGTTCAATTACCGGCAAACACATCATGCCGAAACAAACGGAAGAATGCCCGGACAATTTCACAAGAGGACTGGACGCCGCTTTTAAAGATGAACAAGAAACCGTCGACTTTTACTTGCGTGCGGCCGAGGAAACGTCAAACTTAAAAGCGAAAGGCGTCTTTACGCGCGCAGCACGTGATGAACAAAATCACGCTGTCTGGTTCCTATACTATCTGATGGAACGTTAGATATACCCGTTCAGGGTATATGTACATATCCCCTTAGCTAAAAACACACTCCCCTGTTTTTTTCAAATGCAGCCGGGAAACATAAAACCATATACTGTCATACAGGGGGAATCAACCATGGAGCAATATTCTGAAGCTTGTATTGAGGCTTGCATCGATTGCATGAAGGCTTGCAATCATTGTTTCACTAAATGCTTGCAAGAAAGCGTGCAGCATCATCTCAGCGGCTGCATCCGGCTTGACAGGGAATGCGCGGATATTTGCGCGCTGGCGGTCAAAGCCATGCAAACGGACAGCCCGTTTATGAAAGAAATTTGTGCACTTTGCGCCGATATTTGTGAAGCATGCGGCACTGAATGCGGAAAGCACGATCATGATCATTGCCAAGCATGTGCGAAAGCCTGCTTCACCTGTGCTGAACAATGTCGCAGCATGGCAGCGTAAAAAAGAGGGTTCAAAAAAGAACCCTCTTTTTATTTGGACAGCCATACGGAGTACAAATCAACCCATCCCTCTTCATCAAGCACCAGGCCTTTTACATTTTTACTTGATGTCACCTGGAGCACATTTTGATACAGCGGGATCGCATTCAGCTCCTGTATCATCTGCCGGTCAATGTCACGCAGGATGTTGATTCTCGAACAACGGTCAGGCATGGAAAACATCTGCTCTGTCATTCCTGAGCATATCTGTGTCAGCTTTTCAGATAGATGCTGATACAAGAAACTGTTCTCCGACAGCAGCAAATGCAGAAAACCAAACTCGCTGTCTTGATAAAACGTCGCACTGTCATGAATGATATCCGCCATCTGCACGATTTCCGGCCGTCGCAGATCAGCAGCATCACAGAATTGAAGTGTAAGCCTGATACCGTGCTGGGCGCAAATATTTTGAATCCATTCGGCGTCCTCACGATGATCCGTTTCCGAAAAGGTATAAAGCACGATTGTTTCGCCCTCGTATCCGCTTTTCTTCAACAATTCAGATGGTGAAACGCCCTCCCACTCAAAAGAACTCGGTTGCAAAAAGGACGTAACCGGGATTCTTCGGTGCCCTCCCGCTTCACGAACGAGCCGTTCAGAGGAAATCAGCAGCCGGAGCGCTTTTCTAAAGCTTCGGTGCTGAAGAGGCCCCTTCTTTTTTAGATTAAGCGACAAATACTGAACATGCCGCTCATCAAAAACAGTTTGCTGCTCAGGGCATGTTTGTTTTTCTTGAATGGTAAAACCGTTCATCTCTCCGGCTTGCTCAGAAAAAACAAACTCAACGCGATCCAAATAGGGGCGTCCCTTGAAGTAGCGCTCATTGGCTTCAAGCACAAGCATCCCGCTGTGTTGCTGATTCACCTGAAAAGGCCCTGTTCCATTTTTCCCGCCGCCCTGTTCTGCCGGCAGTATGGACAGCCGTTCATCACAAAGAGCATACGGCAAAAGCGCATTCGGCTTATCGAGTATGAGTTCCACACAATAAGGGCCCTTTTCTAAGACTTGTTTCACTCCGTGCAGAAGCCATTTATACGGGTTGTCACCCAGTTCCAAAAAGCGCTGAAACGTAAACGCAACGTCCCGCGATGTCAGCTGCTGTCCATTATGAAATGACACACCTTTTCGAAGAAAAAATCTCCATTGTTTTTTTTCGACCTCTTCCCATCCATGAACCAAATGAGGCTTTGGCTCCTGCATATCCGAATCAAACGTGAAGAGTGTATCAAATATCTGTTTGACGAAATGGCCCTCAGACCGCAAAAATATTTGGCATGGATCCAAACTGCTGACAGATTCGGGCGTGATGAACAGCCGCAGAACATCCTTCGCCCCATTCTCGCCTGTCTCCGTCACAAATCCAAATACCTCTGAAAGCCACATGTTATATTCGTTTTGAAGCCCCGGAAACGCGGACTGATACTGCTGAAGCAGCTCCTTTGCCTTTTTAAGCTTTCCTGACATGGTATATTCCTTTGCAGTTTGAAGAAGCAGTTCCTCAGGCCTCCGAAGAAACGCGATTTTAGATTTGCGGCCGCGCCCCGCCCCGCTTTCCCGGATAATCCAATTGCTGTTCTCCAGCTTATGTAAAATGAGCTTTGCATTTCTTTCTGTACAAAATAAACAGTCGGCAATCTCAGTGAGCGTCATTTCGTTCATTTGCCCATACTCGGCGCAGCCTGTTTTTACAAGCGCCACGTAGTGCTCTATCAGCTTCAATCCCCGCACCTCCCGACAAAAGGGGAACTTTTATCTCTTCTTTTCTTCACTTTTTGGGCCGCCGCCCCTTCTATACACTACTACTATATCAAACAGCGAAAGGCGGCGATCACATGTTGACCAGTTTTCACTCTATAAAATCGAGATATACCGCTCCCGTTCGGCTCCGCTTTTTCGGCGAATTGCTGACAAGCCTGACAGGTGCAATGATGGGACCTTTTATGGTGCTGTATCTGCATGAACAATTAAACGGCAGTATCATGATGCCAATGCTGATCATCAGCCTTCAGCCATTTGCTGATATTTTCCTGACGCTCGCTGCAGGACGGGTGACGGACCGGCTTGGGCGGCGCACAGCGATTTTGACCGCATTGCTTCTTCAATCAGCGGCAATGACAGGGTTTGTATTTGCTGAGCATGCGTATGTTTTCGCTATTCTCTATGTCATGAATGGCATCGGAAGATCGTTGTACATTCCCGCTTCCCGCGCCCAAATCGCTGAAAGCACGCCGGAAAGCAGACGTTCGGAAGTGTTTGCGGTCATCAATGCGATCTATTCGACGGGTCTGACGGCAGGACCGCTAGTGGGGATGCTGCTGTACAATCATAACCCCGTGTGGATATTCGCATTAGATGCTGCAGCATTGTTTATCTACTTTCTGATCGCTGCACTGAAACTGCCTGAGACAAAGCCGCTATACCCAGCTGTTACCCCGAAAATGTCCGCGAGCTTTACAATATACAGGCCTGTCCTGCTTCTTTTGCTGCTCTCTCTCCCCATCAGCATGTTATATGCACAATCAGAAACAACATACAGGCTGTTCAGCAAAAACATGTTTTCTGATTATCTGTCCATGCTGACCATCTATTCAGCAGCAAAAGCTTTATTCAGCTGTGTTCTCCAAGTACCTCTTGTCAAAGGGACCGAAAAGCTTTCAATGAAAACGATCCTCTTCATTACTTATATTTGCTACACCCTTGCGGCTGCCGGTTTTGCATGCTCAACCTCCCTGACAATGCTTTTAGTGACGGCAGCGGTGATGACGGTTGGCGAAAGCATCGGGCTAACCCACATCCAGACCTTCATATCAAAATTGGCGCCGCCTCATTTGCTGGGCCGGTTTTATGCTGTCTATGGTCTGCATTGGGATATATCCCGCTCAATCGGACCGCTGGCAGGCGGGCTGATCCTGACATCATTTGGCGGAGAAGTGATTTTTTACGCTCTTGCCGTGTGTCTGCTGACAGCGGGTTTATCTCTGACTTACACAATAGAAAAGCTCAAACACAAGGTCATAAGAAAAGTGAATCGCTTATAGAAAATAATTCATAATTTCTTTATCAACAAAAATATACTATAGTAATAAATACATTCACTACGTGAACAATTGGAGTGTTACGTGAAAAAGGAAGAAGGGTTTTACATTGAAGAAAGACGAAAATCTCCTCAAAGATCTATGGTTTATCGCAATCAGTGCAGCCGGGGGGTTTATTCTTTCATTAACCGGAATATCAATTGGATGGATGATCGGAACACTGATTGTCGCCTGCTGCCTCGCCATGATACGGCCGGCATGGCTGATGATGGCACCAGACCAAAAAGGAATTAACCGACGATGGCTCGCCCTCGGGCAGATGATCCTCGGCATCGAATTGGGCCAAAAGCTGAATTTATCCGTTCTCTCTGTTCTCAAAGACCATTGGTTTTCAGTCGGCGTTATGCTGATATTGTCTATCCTGCTGGCCATGCTGTCAGGATATGTGCTTTGGCGTTTCAGCAAAACGGATATGATGACTAGCTTTGTCGGCACCGCTCCCGGCGGGCTTTCAGCCATGCCGAGCATCGCACAGGAAGTAGGCGCCAATACCGCTATAGTCAGCCTCGTTCAAATGATGCGTGTGCTGCTCGTGGTGCTTTCCATTCCGTTTTTAGTCATTCTGATCTATACAAAACAAGATCGTACCGCAAGTGCCGCAGCAGAGACGATTTCTTCTGCAACGACAGATTTTAGGCTCGCTCCCGTTTTGTGGACCGTCATTCTTATTCTCGCTGCCTGGGGAGCTTGCAAAGCTGCGAAATTTTTAAAATTTCCAGCTCCATGGCTGCTCGGCAGCATGCTCGGTGTAGCAATTGTACATGTTGGCGGAGCTGCGGTGACAGGGCACGACATGACGGCATGGTGGCCGTCACAAGCTAACCATGTATCACAAGTATTTCTCGGGGCAACGATCGGCTCTAAGATGTACAAAAGCATGTTTGCCGGCGTCACCCGTATTATCATCGTCGGGTTTGTCTCGTCCGTCGGTTTAATCGCAGCAATGTTTTTGAGCGCCGTGATCGTTTCCGAGCTGACAGGAATTTCGCTCATCACTTCTGTTCTGGCATTTGCGCCCGGCGGGATTGCAGAGATGGCGACGACGTCAGTTACCTTACACGCTGATTCCACCTTTGTCGTTGCGGTTCAGGTCATTCGCGTCATTCTGGTTATTGCCCTGCTGCCGCCGTTTTATCGTCTGCTTCACCATCTTCATGGTGAAAAAAAAGACAAAAAGAGCTCAATCAGCGGCAGTAGTGCCTAGTTGAAAAAAAGGTTCAAGAACTTTTAATTCGCAAACCATCGAGATGGGGAAATATAAGCGGATATTTCGTTGTTAATGGATCAGGTTTGAAGTGAGTGCTGCCAGAGGGTGAAATGAAAGAAATAATTGACGACTTACGATTGAAAAAGAGGTTAAAATGAATAACCTCTTTTTCTTATATAAAGATATAAAATGATAAAGGGAAATCTATCGTTACGTTGATTCTCTTATAATAAGCTTTGTTGGCAGTTTAATAATTCTTCTGTTTAAAGAGGCATTACCCGAAATGGACTCGATGATTTTCAACACAGCCTGTTGGCCTAATTCTATTACGGGGATATCAATTGTTGTTATGGTCGGAGTAACGACTTGGCAAATCAATTGGTTGTCAAAACCAATTACAGCTAAGTCTTCTGGAACTTTAAAGCCATTTTTCATCGCCTGTTTAATAATCCCTGCGGCGACTTGATCATTTCCTGTAAATATTGCTGAGGGTCTGTCCTTTAGATCCTTTATCTTATGAAAAACACGAAAGCCATCCTCGATATTAAACATTTCGCCGAATATCCATTCGCTTCTATGATGTAAATTGTAATCTTGTAAAGCTTTCAAGTAACCCTCTTTCCTCTGACATTGAGCTTCGCTATATGGAGTATCAAAACAAAACCCAATTTTTTTATGCCCTCTTTCAATTAAATGTACTACCCCCATGTATGCGGCTTCAAATTCATCATACCCAATTATCGTGATGTCCGCTGAGTGATGATATTCATTACATAATAAGATAGGACCATACTTTAAGAAAGGGGATATCTGATCCCATTCATTTTCTAAAGTTCCAAGAATAATGCCATCCACTTCTTTATGTTTCAATAACTCTAATAATTCTAGCTCCGTCTGTTTGTCATAAAAGGTCTGAAATACAATTACCTTGTAATTCTTAAACAGTGCTTCATGAGAGACCCCTTTTATTAATTGAGCAAAAAATGGATGGTCGATACTCGGAACCGATAAAGCTATCGTTTGTGTCTTATTTCTCCTAAAATTCCGAGCTAAATAATTGGGAGTGTAGTCAAGTTCGTTAATTGCCTTTAAGATCATATCTCTTTTTTCTTTCGACACATACGGATGATTATTCAATACTCTTGACACTGTGGTTTTAGACACATTGCATAATTTTGCTATTTCATCAATTGTAGGCATATTTTCCCTTCCTTAAAAAAGTTGTTGACATGTTACCGATTTCAGAAATTAGGATAAATTTGTAATAAATTTTTAGATTATAAAATCATTGGAGGTACTGTTCATGCAAAAACAGGTTAAGATTTCAGGTAAAAGCAAAGAAAACATGTCACTATTAAAACACTTAAAAGGTGACGTACAAGGAAAAGAACTTGTTATTGAAGACAGTATTGTAAACGAGCGGTGGAAACAAGTATTAAAGGAAAAGATAGATATTGAACATGATCTTTTCAACTATCAAAAAAATCGTGAAATCAGTAAAGTCCCTTTTTTGCCTGTAGACAGATTAATAACCAATGATGAAGTGGAAGATATCTTAAATACATTAACTGAAGTTTTGCCAACTGGAAAATTTACGAGTGGCCCCTATTTAGAGCAATTCGAAAAAGTTTTATCTACATATTTACATAAAAGGTATGTAATTGCAACCAGCAGTGGAACCGATGCTATTATGATAGGTTTATTGGCTTTAGGGTTAAACCCAGGGGATGAAGTTATCATGCCGGCTAATAGCTTTTCAGCTACTGAAAATGCTGTGTTAGCTTTGGGAGGCGTTCCTATCTATGTAGATATTAACCCACAAACATTCTGCATCGATCCTGACAAAATTGAAGAAGCAATAACTCCTTATACAAAGTTTATTCTACCTGTGCATTTATACGGAAAACATTCAGACATGCAGCATATCCGTCAAATCGCAAATCGTCATAAATTGAAAGTAATTGAAGATGCCTGCCAAGGTATTGGACTGACAGACTTAGGAAAGTATGCAGACATCACTACATTAAGTTTTAATCCCTATAAGAATTTTGGTGTATGTGGCAAGGCTGGGGCAATAGCAACTGATAATGAAGAACTCGCTAAAAAATGCATTCAATTTAGTTATCATGGTTTTGAAGTAAATGTGAAAAATAAGAAAGTCATCAATTTTGGATTTAATTCAAAAATGGACAATTTACAGGCAGCAATTGGTTTAGAGAGAATGAAGTACCTTTCATTAAACAACTTCAAAAGACTGTTCTTGGCGGATAGATACATTACCCAATTAGCAGAATTGCAGAATAAAGGCTTTATTGAATTACCAGAATTAAGTGAAGATCATGTATGGCATCTGTTTCCTATTAAGGTGAGAACAGAAGATAGAGCAGATATCATGACTAAATTAAATGAAGATTTTGGTGTTCAAACAGATGTATATTATCCAATACTGTCTCATATGCAAAAAACTCCTTTAGTACAGGACAAGTATGCAGGACTCCAATTGGTTCATACGGAAAAGGCTCATAGTCAGGTACTGCATTTGCCTTTATATCCGTCATTTACTTTAGAAGAACAAGACAGAGTAATGGAGGGACTGTTTCATGTTATTAAGCAAGAAATCGGAGTATAAAACGTTATCCACGGTTGAACATCCTCAGTATATTGTTTTTTGTGATTTTGATGAAACGTATTTTCCGCATACAATCGACGAACAAAAACAACAAGACATCTATGAACTCGAAGACTATCTAGAACAAAAAAGTAAAGATGGGGAGCTAATAATCGGATGGGTTACTGGAAGCAGTATAGAATCTATTCTCGATAAAATGGGACGAGGAAAATTTAGATATTTTCCGCATTTTATAGCTAGTGATCTTGGAACTGAAATTACGTACTTTTCTGAGCATAACTTCGGACAGCAAGATAATAAGTGGAACAGTCGCATAAATGAAGGGTTTAGTAAAGAAAAGGTTGAAAAACTTGTGAAACAGCTACATGAAAATCATAACATTCTTTTGAATCCTCAAACTCAATTAGGAAAGTCACGGTATAAGCATAACTTCTACTATCAGGAACAAGATGAAATAAACGACAAGAAAAACCTATTAGCAATTGAAAAAATCTGCGAGGAATACGGCGTTTCAGTAAATATAAATCGGTGTAATCCCTTAGCAGGCGATCCAGAAGACAGCTATGATGTAGATTTTATCCCCACAGGGACAGGAAAGAATGAAATTGTAACGTTTATGTTAGAGAAATACAACCTAAATACCGAAAGAGCTATCGCATTTGGGGATAGTGGAAATGATGTTCGTATGTTACAGACAGTAGGGAATGGATATCTGCTAAAAAATGCAACACAGGAAGCCAAAAACTTGCACAACCTTATAACTGATAGTGAGTACTCAAAAGGAATTACTAATACCTTAAAAAAATTAATTGGATCATGAGGAGGAAATAAAAATGAAGAAGATAGGAATCATAGGTGCAGGTGGTATTGCAAGAGCGCATGCAACTGCTTTATCTACAATAAAAAATGCAGAGTTAGTAGGGGTATATGACATAAATCAACAAAATGCGGAAAGCTTTGTGAAAACTTTCGGCGGGAAGTCATTTGAAAACGCAGATGAACTAATTGATGCCTCAGAAGGTTTAATTGTAGCATCACCAAACTTTTGCCATAAAGAACATGCTTTGCAAGCATTAGGAAAACATAAGCATGTATTGTGTGAAAAGCCTATGGCTATTTCTCTTGAAGAAGCAAGCATAATGAAAGATACCGCTGAAAGGTTGAGCGTAAGAGCCAGTATGGGATTTAATTATAGATATTTATCTTACGTAATTATCTTAAAAAGCTTAATTATCAATAATGAACTAGGTAACATACTGTCCATAAAAGTACACTTCAAGAAAAATAGTGCACTTAGACGTAAGAAGTTTACTTGGAGAGATGACGCTAACAGTAAGAAGACGAGTGGATCATTGGGGGATCTGGGTATTCACCTTATTGACATGGTATGGTATTTGTTCGAGAGTGATTTCATCACAGAATCAGTAAGGGCAAAGATGAACACAAATGTAAAAACAAAAGAGGATAAACAGGTACTTGTAGATGACTATGCAGAAATTTATGGCCAGCTGAAGAACAAGGTATTTGTAAATATCATCACATCAAAGTGTTCTGTACCTGAAGACTGTGGTTTTAGCATTGAGGTAGTTGGACACAAAAAAGAGTTTAAATACCACACAGGTAATCCTCACGTTTACAAGCTCATAGATGGCTTGAACGTGGTAGACTGCCCAGTACCGCAAAGCCTATTAAACGATCCGCCAAACGAGTTTTATGGATGGGCTGATTCTTTTAGAAGCGAGTTAATCAATTGGATTGCATCAACTCAGAATGATTGGGTTGAGATCCCTTCTTTTAGTGATGGTTTTAGATCTCAGGAAGTGTTAGAAATGTTCTTTGAGAAAGACAGCAACTCTCAACCCATGTCTGTTTCAGCAGTCAACTAGTATTTCAAAGAGAGAAGTTACTAAAAAAGCAGGAATTTACTTTCCTGCTTTTTCATATAGGGGTGTAATGAATGTTAAGAGGGACATATTTATTTGGATATGCTTTCTTTTTTACAGTAGGTATTATCCATATATCAACAGGGAGTTTGACGCCATTTCTATTAGAGGCTTTTAACAAGACAACAGATGATATTTCGGTCATAATCTTTTTTCAGTTTACCGGATTTCTAAGCGGAGTATTAATCGCACCTTTAATGATTAAGAAATACAGTCATTTTAGGACACTTACTTTAGCTTTGACAATAATGCTTGCAGCGTTAAGTATCTTTTTTCTAACCAAGGATTGGTATTATATTATTGTAATGGCTTTTCTCTTAGGATATGGGGCAGGCACATTAGAAACGACAGTTGGTTCGTTTGTTATTGCTAATTTCGAAAGTAATGCAGAAAAAATGAGTAAGCTGGAAGTTCTCTTTGGATTAGGCGCTTTATCTTTCCCATTATTAATTAATTCTTTCATAGATATCAATAACTGGTTTTTACCGTATTACTGTATATTCACCTTTTTATTCGTCCTATTTGTAGGGTGGTTAATTTTCTTGTCCAAGAACCGAAAGTACGCTAAGAATGCCAACCAACAAGTGACCTTTCCAGATGGAGGAGCATTTCAATACTTTATAGGAGATAGAAAAAAATCAAAGCAATTAGGCTTTTTTGTATTTTTTGCTTTCCTATATGCTGGAATCGAAACAAATTTTGCCAACTTTTTACCTTCAATCATGATAAACCAAGACAATGAACAAATTAGTCTTATAAGTGTCTCCTTTTTCTGGGTAGGGATCATCATAGGAAGAATATTGATTGGTTTCGTAAGTAGAAGGCTTGATTTTTCCAAATACCTTCTTTTTAGCTGTAGTTGTTTAATTGTTTTGTTGATTGCTTTCTCTTATATAAGTAACCCAATACTTCAATTGGGTGGTACATTTTTGATTGGCCTAAGTATAGCGGGGATATTTCCCATTGCTTTAACACTAGCATCAATCATTATTCAGAAGTACGTTGACGAAGTTACAAGTTTATTTATTGCCTCGGCAAGTTTCGGAGGAGCGATCATCTCTTTCTTAATTGGATGGAGTTTAAACCAGGATACGATCTTATTAACCATGGGAATATTTACAACTATGGCGGTCATTCTAGTAGGTATTTCTGTAAAGATTAGGAGAACTAAAACAGAAGACCCTATTTCACTTGAAAACAAAGCATCAAAAACACAGTAGAAAATGTGTAAATTAAAGATACTAATAGACATATCGTATAAGCAGGGCAAATTCCTGAACATCTTGAATTTCATTCTTCAAGAGGAAATCTGATTTACGTTACAGCCTTGAAAAAGATAGAAAAAAGCGAAAAACACGCACCGCAGTGCGTGTTTTTTATTTAAAAATGCTCGGGAGACCCCCTTCAATTTCTTCTGACGACGGATACCATTTTGTCACCAGATCCCGAAACAGCCGTTCCGCAAAAAGAATCTCTTCCTCGGTATAGCGGTCAAAAAATGACAAAAAACGCTGTTCAGCCTTCTGATGATAATATTTGTGCAAACTGTGCAGCTTTTTTCCAGCAGGCGTCAATCGGAAGTAGACCTCCTTTTTATTATCGCTGAGCTGTGTTCTGCGAAGGAAGCCTGCGCCGAGCAATTTTGTGCTGATGCGTGATACAGTCGCTTTTGTCGTATTCATTTTTTCTGCTATCGACGTGACATTAATTGGTTCATTGTCCCCGACACAAGATAGAACATGAATTTCTGTCATCGTCAATTGAGATTTACTCCCGTGCTCTACATCCAGCTTCCTCAATTCGTCAGATAAAAAGGCTTTAATAAGCCCCTCCCATTTCTCCTGCTGATGAATGAGCTCCGCATACAATTCAAAAAGATTGCGTTTTGTATGATCTGTGTTCATCGGGTTTTCCATCCTTTTTCATTCGATTGTTTCTTCTATCATACCGTTTTGTTACAGATGAAACAATCGAATTGAATTATATTCGGCTGGTGACGGAAAACCAGCGGCTGATCCCTTTTTGAATCACCTCGGCACAATCGGGCGCTGATGCATCCACCGCCCAGGCTACATGTCCATCGGGACGAACCAATATGGTATGCACATCCCGCAACTTTTCATTCGGTTCTGCAAGCGAGGCGGTTACCGTACGTAAGCCTTTCACTTCGATATGCTCATCAGCTTCCTGCCTCAATGACAGCAAAACGAATGACCCGTTTTGGAGAAAGCTGTACAGCCATTCCGAACTGCCGTCGGAAAGAATCAGCTTCATGTCAGGGAGCCGTGCCCCGTTCAAACGATTCGGCGGCATGGTACGATCAGCTTCATATCTGACATCGAGCGCAGAAATTTGCCCCGCTACATATCGATTGACATCAGGGAAGGCCAGCAGCTCCGACATCATGCTTCGCAAATGGAGGCCTGCTTGAGTGAAATCGATCAGCTTTGTCTGTGCCTCCGTGTTTCTCAGGAGCCCTTCAGCTGCCGGATGCCGCTCGTCATGGTAGCTGTCCAAAAGCCATGAAGGCGCAGAGCCTTTGATGGCCGTCGCCAGTTTCCACCCGAGGTTCATTGCATCCTGAAGGCCAACATTCAGTCCTTGCCCGCCCGCTGGAAAATGAATATGCGCGGCATCACCCGCAAGAAAGATTCTGCCGTCCCGATACCGTTTCGCTTGGCGCGCGGCGTTCCCGAACCGCGACATCCACGAAGGGTCGCTTAAACCAAAGTCAGTTCCGCAAATTCGCAGGAGGTCAGCTTTCAGCTCTTCCTCAGTCACAGGCACATCTTTCGGCGTTTGCGTGCGATAAGGGCTGATCACAACGACACGATATCGGTCTGAAGATAACGGAACAATCATAACACCGCCCTCTTTTGTGCAAAGGGACAGCACGCCTGACGCCGGCGGAGAAAGGAGCGCCACATCCCCAAGCGCAGCGGTGACAGTGCTGTCTGTTCCCGGAAACTCAATTTTCGCCTGTTTCCGGACGGTACTCCCGGCGCCATCTGCACCAACGGCAAACTTGCTTGTGATCGTCCGTACACTGCCGTCCCGATCCTTAAAAATCGTTTGGACCGCTTCCCCGTTTTGCGTAACCGCCAGCGCCTCGGCACCCCGAAACACCTCTGTTCCCAGGCTTCGTGCATGATCTTCAAGCAGTTTTTCTGTTTTTGACTGCGGGAGCAAAAGCGTGTAAGGACAGCTCGTATCCAAGCCTGAAAAATCCAGACGGGTATCCAGCATTGAAAAATGTCCGGAAGGTATCTTGCTTCCCTTGGATACAAACCGCTCTAAAATCCCTCTCATCTCAAGGAGCTCCAGCGTTCGGGGATGCAGCGTCAACGCCTTGGAATGCGGAACAGGTTTTTCAAGCCGTTCAATCACACATGTTCCCACTCCGGCCATCGCAAGCTCAGAAGCCAGCATAAATCCAACCGGTCCTCCTCCTATAATCACTGCTTCATATTTCATCATCATTCACCACTCCTTTTGTTTCATGAAAAACGAACAAAAACCAATAAAAACGGCCCTCCAATCAAAAAATATATAAATTTTGTTACGTAGGTAACAATTTTGATTATAGCTCCTTACAAATTTTTCTTCAACACATTTTTCCAAACGGCATACAAAAAGACGCCTCTTCCATTAGCGTCTTTTTATTCGGCATCAGAAATCACACCGACAATATTTTTTTCTCTTATCGGACCAAAATGCCGGCTGTCGAAGCTGTATATGCGATTATCTCCAACGACAAAATATTTTCCTTTCGGCACCTTGCTTGTTCCCGTCACATCTTTCAAAGAAAAATCACCCGTTACATGGCTGCCGGCAGAAACAGATTTCAAATGCTTCAAAAATGGCTCAGCAACCTGCTTTCCGTTCACATACAGCTGATCATCTTTATATTTGATCGTTTCACCGGGCAAGCCGATTACCCGTTTAATCAGCACTTTATGATCAGGGCCTTTAAAAAGGACAATGTCAAAACGATGGATGGTTTTAAATCGATGCGAAAATTTATTGACCAACAATTCGTTTCCTTCCTGGAAGGTCGGGTTCATACTGACGCCTTCTACCTTGTAATCAATAAAGACAGCATTTTTAACCTGAATGGCGAGAACAACGGACACTACACCGGCAAGAAACCAAAACCGTTTTTTCATGTTACTGTCTCCCTCCATCATGCTCACGCTGACTGGCTCTTACATGCAGATACCGCTCCACCTTTTTGCCGACATACCATAAGACAGTGATCACCAATACGGCGATGACCGTTCGAATCGGCTGTGTAATCAGCGCGTGCAGATCATATCCGATGAAGCTGATCATAAAAATCATGACAAGCTTCCCCGAGGCTGCCGCCAAAATAAACGGCCGCGTTCCGATCCTTGACAAACCGGCAACAACATTCACCGCGGCTGACGGTGTAAATGGAAAACAAAGCAGAAGAAACATGGGACCGAAGCCGTGTCTTTCCACCCATAACATCAGCTTTCTGACAGACGGATGACTGCGGATAAATCCAAGCAATTTTCTCTGTCCGTATTGACGGACAATCAAAAAGACGAGAATGGAACCAGCAGTTGATCCCGCCCAGGACAGGATGAATCCTTCCCACAAGCCAAACGAGTTCGTATTCGCCACCACAAACACGATCAGCGGCAAAAACGGGAGAAATGCTTCAATTAAAGGCAGCAGCACAGCAATGAGCGGACCGAAAGCCCTATAGCTTTGAAATAATTCAGTTAAATGTTCTTGTGTCAAATAGGATAAAAAATGCTCCAACATTTATACTCCTTACCGGGTTTGTCTATCCTTATTCTACACATTATCAGCAGAAAACTAAAAAGTTTTGGTGATTTTTTCTGTCTTGAAACATTTCACCAGCCGATATAGAATACAAATAGAACAAACGTTCCCTTAGAAAGAAGGAGTCAACATGCCAAATCTGCAGGAGGAAATATACGATTTAATTGAACGGGCTCTCTTTTTACCCATGGCCATTACGATTTTTAACCGTGATCTCGCCGGAATTGAAGAAAGCACATTAAAATTGAAGCATCCTTATAAACAGCTTATCGGCGAATCATTAAAAATAGCACAAAAGGATTTGATGGAGGTCAGAAAAGAACTGAGGAAAAGAAAAATTGCAATCCGCGAGACGGAACGCGATGAGGCCTTTACGCTCTATACATTTGTGATCGACGGTTATGAAGAAAAGCACCGCTATTTTAATCCGCGAATCCGTGAGCAGGTCAGCGAATTATTAACATACTATCTATTTGCCCCGGACAGACTCCGAGCCTTTTGAATCACACTGCCCGTTCCCTCTTCGGGCGATTCAGATCATTAATTTCAGACAATTCACACTATACAAACAAAATAAATTTATTTATAATTCGAACCACAGCC
Source organism: Bacillus sp. PS95 (assembly GCF_037963565.1). Taxonomy (NCBI): domain Bacteria; kingdom Bacillati; phylum Bacillota; class Bacilli; order Caryophanales; family Bacillaceae; genus Bacillus; species Bacillus sp. PS95. Next base: position 1,080,383 of record NZ_CP150160.1, on the reverse strand, counting down.
TTTCACCCTAAAAAGTGACATGTGCTGCCATATCTGCGACATCATTTTCAGTACGCTTGGGCTTGTACACCCCAATCCTAAATAGAAGGAGGATTCTATGAAACTGATTCACGTTCTTGCCGCTTTGCCCTTTATCGGAATCTTACTCGGCATCCCTTTTGCAAATAAGGTGACCCCCTATGTGTTCGGCATGCCGTTTATTCTTGCCTATATTGTGATGTGGGCTCTTTTGACCTCTGCGCTGATGGCGATTGTGTATGTCCTCGACAAGGAAAATAAAAAGGAGGAAGCAGAATGAATGCAGCTCTCATCATCATTTTCGGTGTCCTGCTCTTGAGTATTTTTCTCGGTATACGCGCCCAAAAAGGAAAAGACATGAACCTGGAGCAGTGGACGGTCGGAGGGCGCGGCTTCGGAACTGTTTTCGTCTTCCTTTTGATGGCAGGCGAAATTTATACTACTTTTACGTTTCTCGGCGGCAGCGGATGGGCCTACGGAAAAGGCGGTCCAGCCTTTTATATCATCGCCTACGGATGTCTGGCCTACATCCTTTCTTACTGGCTTCTTCCAGCAGTTTGGACGTACGCGAAACAGCATAAACTAATGTCGCAGTCTGATTTTTTCACAAAAAAATACAACAGTCCGCTGCTTGGCATTCTCGTTTCACTGGTCGGCATCGCCGCACTCATTCCCTATCTTGTACTGCAGCTGAAAGGCCTCGGGCTGATTGTATCGGAAACCTCGTACGGCAAAATCACCCCGACCGCTGCCATCTGGATCGGCGCTGTTTCCATCACGGTTTATGTTATGGTTTCAGGCATTCACGGGTCTGCCTGGATATCGGTTGTGAAGGACATCATGATTCTGGTTGTCGTTCTGTTTTTAGGTGTGTATTTGCCAATTCATTACTACGGCGGATTTCAAGACATGTTTCAGCAGATTGAAACGGCAAAGCCTGGCTTTCTTACGCTCCCCGAATCGGGACAAAGTGTGGCCTGGTTCAGTTCAACCGTACTCTTGACAGCGCTTGGTTTTTACATGTGGCCTCACACGTTTTCCGCTTCGTATTCAGCCGAAAACCCAAAAGTCTTTCGTAAAAACGCCATCATCATGCCTTTGTACCAGCTGGTCCTGCTCTTTGTCCTTTTCGTCGGCTTCGCGGCTATCCTGCAAGTTCCAGATCTGAAAGGCGCAGACGGGGATCTATCGCTTTTGAGACTGTCTCTGCAAGCATTTGACCCTTGGTTTGTCGGAATTATCGGTGCTGCCGGACTGCTGACAGCACTTGTGCCAGGGTCTATGATCTTAATGTCCGCCTCCACGCTGTTTGCAAAAAATGTGTACAAGGTAATTGCGCCCCGCACGACGGAACAACAGGTATCGGCTCTTGCTAAGTTTTTAGTGCCGGTGATTGCGTTGATTTCGGTGTATTTTACCTTCAAAGGCGGGAATACCATCGTTACGTTGCTTTTGATGGGCTACAGCCTTGTCACACAGCTATTCCCCGCCCTTTTGTTCAGCCTGTTCAAGCATAATATGGTGACAAAACAGGGGGCCTTCGCCGGCATTATTGCAGGTGTCGGAGCAGTTACTTATATTACAATGACGGAAACGACGATCGGCACTTTATTTCCGGCTCTGCCGCAAGCCGCAAAAGACTTGAATGTAGGCATCGTCGCCCTGCTTTTGAATATCACGGTCATGACGGCAGTCAGCCTTATGACAAGGAAGGCGAAAAGCGCTGCGGCCGATCAGGCGGCCTAAGCATAAAAAAAGCAATCTGGACACCAGATTGCTTTTTCTTATTTACCGTTCACAGGCGATAAGATCTTTATCGCGGTCTTTCTTTTTATTGGCATCGTAAAGTGCCTTAGAAACGTAAGGCTTGTACTTCGTTTTTCCGCCTTTGTTTTTCACCTTCGATGTGCGGGCCACTCCGCCTTTGTATACTTTGTTTAGCTCCTTGCAGTTCTTATAGACCTTCACCTTTGTTTTGGCTTCCGCCACATGGCCAGCTCCGTATGAAAAACCGAAAACGAGACCGAGTGACAGTAAAACCGCCGCCGCTTTTTTCATGACGATTCACTCCCCCAACACCCAATATTTAGTTGATTTATAGCTCGAATTTATCATAATTCATATAGTCTTATTTGACAAGATAAATATGGAAGAAGGCTTTGTTTTCTTGTTTTTTTTCCTTCACTATTCAAACTGCCAAAACATGTTTTTCTGCTTATGCTCAGGGGTACACATACGAATGTACACCAAAAGAAAAGGAGCGTTGCTGATGTCTGATTCAAATCTTACGAATCCTGTAAAAGCATTTTTTCATGATGAATTTCCCGAACAATATCAAGAACCGCCAGGCCTGCAAAAGAACATGAAGCCTGTCCCTGATTGCGGAGAAAAAAGCTACAAAGGATCAGGTAAACTAACGGGTCGAAAAGCGCTTGTCACGGGCGGCGATTCCGGTATCGGCCGCGCTGCCGCGATTGCTTACGCCAGAGAAGGTGCCGATGTGGCCATTAACTACTTGCCCGAGGAACAGCCAGATGCTGAAGAGGTAAAAGAGCTGATTGAAGCAGAAGGCCGAAAAGCAGTGCTGATCCCCGGAGATTTGAGCGACGAATCCTTTTGCCAAGATCTAGTCAAACAGTCGCATCACAAACTCGGCGGACTTGATGTGCTAGCGCTCGTTGCAGGCAAACAGCAAGCGGTCGAAAACATCGAAGATCTGCCTACTGAACAAATCTATAAAACATTTGAAGTGAACGTCTTTTCCCTTTACTGGGTTGTAAAAGCGGCGCTTCCGTATTTGCCGGAGGGAGCTTCAATTATCACTACGACCTCAGTTGAAGGCTATAATCCAAGCCCGATGCTGTTAGATTACGCAGCAACAAAAAACGCCATTATCGGCTTTACCGTCGGACTGGGAAAACAGCTTGCTTCCAAAGGCATCAGAGTAAATTCAGTTGCGCCCGGACCAATTTGGACACCGCTGCAAATTTCCGGCGGACAGCCGACGGAAAACATCCCGAAATTCGGACAAGGCACGCCGCCAGCTCCATTAAATCGCGCTGGGCAGCCAGCGGAATTGGCCGATGTTTATGTATTTTTAGCTTCAGAGAATTCAAGCTATGTGACCTCTCAGGTATACGGTATCACCGGCGGAATTCCGACGGCATAGCTTTATGAAAGGAGCTGCCCTGTTCGGTCAGCTCCTTCCTATTTTTCTAATACCGTTCCCCGAGCTCACGCAAAATAAAATCATAAATCATCTTCGTCCGCTCTTCTTTCGGGTACAGCATAAATTCCTGTCTTTTCGGCACGCGGTGGTCGATTCTGTCTTGGAATTTGGTTCTGAGCCACGCTGTTCGGTATACCTGGTTCTCGAACGAATTATAAGAGATCGGCAGCTCCATCGTTTTCCCATTTGAAAACGTCACTTCCGTATCGTCAAATTCAGTCGCTTTGAATTCTTTTACATGCACATGGGAAATCCAGCCGCATTGGGGTCTTGTCGAAGAAAGTGTAGGGAATAAAAAGATTTGGTTCGAAGGGTCCACCATGATCGGCGGCTTGTGTGAAATTTTTGTCACTTCATAAGTTCCTGCTTTTCTTCCCGCATAGCTTGATCCAAAAAATCGGCAGCTTCTGTCGACAATTTGCAGCGGCTTCATGTTTACATAAAACACGCAATCTTTTTCAATAATTCTGGAACAGATTTTGCCGTCTATTTCTTCTGGCAGCACGGCAATTGTTGCGCCGTTCACTTCATACGATTCTAAAGGTGCGTCTGTTTTCTGACTCATATTATGGCCTCCATCCTTTTTCTGCAAAATTTATACTAATAATCTATCATCTGTTTTTGTAAAACGACAGGTTTTTTTAACATTTAAGATAAAATCATCTTTTAATGATATTTAATGGTACTAAATGACTAGTAATAAACCGATTTTACTTTCATAAGACTTGCCGGTTTACGGCATTTTGCAGGATATGTCGATAGATTGCCAAGTATTAGTTGTCTAAAAATTATAAAAATTTATTGATTTTTTCGACCGTTATCCATATACTATAAAAAAGGCATTGGGGGGATTCTTTATGAAAGAGAAAAAATCGTACACTGAGCTCATGAAGTCCCGCAACACGCAAAAAACAAAAGAATTCGATGTCACAATGACGGATATTTACATTCAAATGGTGCTCGATGAATCCTTGTATAACCGTCGGCTTGCCATGCTGACGGACCAAATTAACAAAGCCTTGGACGAAAAAGATAAAGATGCGTTTCTTACGCTCTCTAAAGAATATGCAGCGCTCAAGCAGAGCGAATAAGCCAATCCTTCAAGGATTGGCTTTTTATTATCCGTTCACAATTGTTCCGCCATTGACGTGAATCGTCTGCCCTGTGACGTATGTGGAATCGTCGCTGGCAAGGTATAGATAGCTTGGCGCCACTTCGACCGGCTGTCCCGGGCGTTCCATCGGCACGTCTGAACCAAACACTTCCACGTCTTTTGCGGCAAAGCTGGCCGGGATAAGCGGTGTCCAAATGGGACCCGGTGCCACTGCATTGACCCGTATGCCCTGCTGAACAAGCGACTGGGAAAGGGACCTTGTAAACGTAACGATCGCGCCTTTTGTCGCTGAATAATCGATCAGCGTTTTATTGCCTTTATAGGCGGTAATTGAAGCGGTATTAATAATAGAGCTCCCTTTTTTTAAATGAGGCAGCACTGCCTTTGTTAAGTAAAACATGGAAAAAATGTTTGTTTGGAAGGTTCTGATCAGCTGGTGGCTGGTGATTTTTTCAATGCTGGGCTGGACATGCTGCTCAGCTGCATTGTTAACCAATATATCAATGGATGGAAACACTTGGCTTGCCTGCCCGACCACATCATTGCAAAACGCTTCATCCCCGACATCTCCTGCAATCAGCAGGCATTTTACCCCTTCCTTTTCTACATACTGCTTTGTTTCCTCGGCGTCCTGATGTTCATTCAAATACACAATGACCACATTAGCCCCTTCTTTTGCGAATAACACCGAGACAGCGCGTCCAATCCCGCTGTCTCCTCCAGTAATAATAGCGGTTTTGCCCTCTAATTTTTTCGCTTTCTTCGGCTTATCAAAAACCGGACGCGGGTCCATCAGATATTCAAAACCAGGCTGCTGGTTCTGGTGCTGAGGCGGTAATGTTTTCTTTTTTTGATTCGCCAATGAAATCACTCCTTTTCAACCTTATTATGTTATGAACAATGCCTGCTTCCTATGTATGAAAAGATAGAATATGGAAAAATTAAGAATAAATCTGATTGGAGGTATAACGGCTTGGCTAATCAACATTTTGCAAAGGAAGCACCTGAAACATACTGGAAAACATCAACTGACTTGCCTTCTTTTCCTGCGCTTCAAGAGGACACTGAATGTGACGTCACCATTATCGGAGGCGGGATTACTGGAATCACAACGGCATATGAACTTACGAAGAGAGGCTTCCGTGTCGTTTTGATCGAAGCAAATCAGGTTCTTAACGGAACCACTGCACATACAACTGCTAAAGTTACCGCACAGCATGACATGATATACGACGAATTTATCCGCCATTTCGGATTAAACCATGCGAGGCTTTATTATGAAGCAAACCAAAACGCAATTGATTACATAAAAGGCATTGTTGATGAACATCGAATTGATTGTGAATGGATCGAGCAAGACGCATATCTTTATACGGCAAATGAAAACGCTGTTCAAAAAATCCGCACCGAGCATGAGGCATACACAAAGCTCGGAATTGAAAGAGACCTTATCAAGGATCTTCCAATTCCCTTAGGTTCTAAGCTGGCGCTTGTCATGAAGAATCAAGCTCAATTTCATCCGCTTCAATACTTAAAAGCGCTTTTGGAGCAAATTGTTCAAAAAGGCAGCCGAATTTATGAAGAGACCGTTGCGCTTGATATCAAAAAAGGCGAAAGGCCCGAAGTGGTAACAAAAAGCCGGCACGCCATTAAGAGCCGCTTTATCATATGCTGTTCCCACTTCCCTTTTTATGACGGAGGCGGATTATATGCTGCGAGAATGTACTCCGACAGATCTTATGTCCTTGCCATCAAGCCGAAGATCGAGTATCCCGAGGGCATGTATTTGAGTATCGATCAGCCGTCAGTGGCGCTCCGCTATACGGTTGTAAACGGTGAAAAGCTGATTCTCTTCAGCGGAGTAAGCCATAAAACAGGCCAGGGAAAAGCCATGTCTACACATTATGAAACACTGAGACAACTGGCCGAAAGCACCATCGGCATCGAAAGCATTCCATATTATTGGTCCACACAAGATCTAGTGACGATCGACAAAATCCCGTTTATCGGGCCGATGTCGGAAAATGAGGACAATATTCTAGTAGCGACCGGGTTCAAAAAATGGGGCATGACGTCCTCAGCAGTCGCAGCCACTCTATTGTCAGACCTTGTGGAGAAAAAAGACAATCCATACGAAAGCATTTTCACTCCGTCCCGTTTCCATCTGAATCCCGGGTTGCAGAAAGTGATTTCCTACAATGCCGATGTCGCCAAGCATTTGATTAAAGGAAAGCTTGAAAAGCCTGATGTCCAATTTGAAGACATTTCGCCAGGAGAAGGGAAAGCCGTCACCAGAAACGGCAGGCGAGCGGGAGCATTTCGGGATGAGACAGGCTGCCTCCATCTCGTTGATACGACTTGTACCCATTTAGGCTGCGAGGTCGAGTGGAACGACAGTGAGCATACGTGGGATTGTCCGTGCCACGGATCACGCTTTAAGCCATCTGGCGAAGTTGTAGAGGGTCCGGCCATTAAACCATTAAAACAAATAGATCTCGATTAAACCGTTCATTTTAATGAACGGTTTTTCAAATATTTTTCATCTGCAGCTTCATTCATGTTTCTCTTGGCCGATAAAAAAGAAAAAGGCTTAAAAAGCCAAAAAGTAAAAATTATATTTTTCCCAAGGGGGATCATTGTATTGTTATTTAAAAAAGACAGAAAACAAGAAACAGCTTACTTTTCAGATTCAAACGGACAGCAAAAAAACCGCATTCAGCTCACAAACAAACATGCAGATGTCAAAAAACAGCTCAAAATGGTCAGGTTGGGAGATGCTGAGCTTTACGTGTTAGAGCAGCTTCAGCCACTCATTCAAGAAAATATCGTAAATATCGTTGATGCGTTTTATAAAAACCTTGACCATGAAAGCTCATTGATGGATATCATTAATGATCACAGCTCAGTTGACCGCTTAAAACAAACGTTAAAACGGCATATTCAGGAAATGTTTGCAGGCGTTATCGATGATGAATTTATTGAAAAGCGTAACCGAATCGCCTCCATCCATTTAAGAATCGGCCTTTTGCCAAAATGGTATATGGGTGCGTTTCAAGAGCTTCTTTTGTCAATGATTGACATTTATGAAGCGTCCATTACAAATCAGCAAGAACTGCTAAAAGCCATTAAAGCAACAACAAAAATCTTGAACTTAGAACAGCAGCTTGTCCTTGAAGCGTTTCAAAGCGAGTACAACCAGACCCGTGATGAACAAGAAGAAAAGAAAAACCTTCTTCATCAGAAAATTCAAGAAACCTCTGGATCGATTGCCAATCTGTTTTCAGAAACAAGCAGATCAGTTCAAGAGCTTGTGGACAAATCTGAAGGCATTTCTCAAGCATCCAAAGCCGGCACTGTAACATCCAGCACTGTTGAAGAAAAGTCGATCGGCGGAAAAAAAGAGCTAGAAGTCCAGCAAAAACAGATGAACAAAATTGACACAAGCCTTGTCCAAATCGAAAAAGAAATGGTCAAGCTGGATGAAATCGCGCAGCAAATTGAAAAAATCTTCGGCATCGTCACAGGCATAGCTGAACAAACAAACCTTCTCTCGCTCAATGCATCTATTGAATCCGCCCGCGCCGGAGAACACGGCAAAGGCTTTGCTGTCGTGGCAAATGAAGTGCGGAAGCTTTCTGAGGATACGAAAAAAACCGTCTCTACTGTTTCTGAGCTTGTGAACAATACGAATACACAAATCAACATTGTATCCAAGCATATCAAAGACGTGAATGAGCTAGTCAGCGAAAGTAAAGAAAAAATGACGCAAATTAACCGCTTATTCGATGAAATCGTCCACAGCATGAAAATCAGCAAAGAGCAATCAGGCAAAATCGACGTCGATCTGCAAGCCTTTCTTGGAGGGCTTCAGGAAGTCAGCCGCGCCGTTTCCCATGTGGCCGCTTCCGTTGATTCGCTTGTCATCCTGACAGAAGAATAACCATCAAAAACCGGTCTGCCATACGGCCGGTTTTTTTGCGTTCATTATGTAAACTTAAATTAAAAATCAGTTGACATAATAATTGCCTGCATTTATTGTATAACCATATTTGATTACTTTTTGGAGGATTTCACATGCTGAAATTAATCGACATGATGCATATTGCGATTTTCACCGCGCTGATGGCAGTGCTCGGCTTTATGCCCCCTCTCTTCTTATCCTTTACACCCGTTCCGATTACATTGCAAACGCTTGGTGTCATGTTGGCAGGCAGCATTCTCAGGCCAAAGTCTGCTTTCTTAAGCCAGCTTGTCTTTTTGCTGCTCGTCGCCTTCGGAGCGCCGCTGTTGCCCGGCGGACGAGGCGGTTTTGGTGTGTTTTTCGGACCGAGCGCAGGCTTTTTGATTGCTTATCCCCTCGCTTCATGGCTGATCAGTTTAGCCGCTAACAGGCTGCGGAAGGTGACAGTATTGCGTCTCTTTTTCACTCATATCGTATTCGGCATCATCTTTATTTATCTGCTTGGTATACCGGTACAAGCTTTTATCATGCATATTGATTTGTCACAGGCCGCCTTCATGAGCCTTGCATATGTGCCTGGTGATTTGATAAAAGCGGCTGTATCTGCATTTCTGGCGATAAAAATCACTCAAGCCTTGTCTCTTTCTGATACGATGTTTACAAAAGGAGGATGACACTACATGACAATTACTCATACCTATTCATCTACTGCCGAAACATCGCCCGGCCGTGTAGCGATCCAGACTGAATCGGAGCAAATCACGTACCATGATTGGGATCGGCTTGTCTCTCAAACCGCAAATTGGCTGCGGTCACAGCCGAGCATGCCGAATCGTGTGGCGATCCTGCTCCCAAATAGTCTGGCGTTTTTACAGCTGTTTGCCGGAGCCGCAGCAGCTGGATGCACAGCCATTCCCATCGACACACGCTGGAGCCCGGCTGAATGTAAGGAGCGGCTGTCCATAAGCAATGCGGATCTTGTGGTTACTTTAGCCTTTTTCAAAAACAAACTGACAGATAGCCAGACACCTGTTGTTTTGCTGGATAACTGTATGGCAGATATTTCTGAAGCAACCGCTGATCCCTTGCCTACCATTGATCTGGAGCACCCTTTTTATATGGGATTTACGTCGGGCTCGACAGGAAAACCGAAGGCCTTTACGCGATCTCACCGCTCATGGATAGAGAGCTTTACCTGTACAGAAACAGATTTTTCAATTTCATCAAATGACACGGTATTGATTCCCGGGACGTTAATGTCCTCTCACTTCCTATATGGGGCTGTCAGCACCTTGTTTCTCGGAGGAACCGTTTGTTTACTGAAAAAGTTCTCCCCTGCTCAAACGAAGGAATGGCTGTGCCGTGAATCCATCAGTGTTCTCTATACCGTACCGACGATGACAGACGCCCTCACAAGGATTGAGGGTTTTCCCGATAGTCCCGTCAAAATCATTTCATCCGGCGCAGACTGGCCGGCAGAATCCAAGGAGAAGCTTGCCGCTGCATGGCCTCATCTCAAGCTGTACGATTTTTACGGCACATCAGAGCTTAGTTTTGTGACGTTTTCTTCACCGGAAGACAGCAAACGGAAGCCGCATTCAGCGGGCCGCCCTTTTCATAATGTCCGGATCGAAATCCGCAACGCTGAAGGAGAACGCTGTCAGCCAGGCGAAGTCGGAAAAATATTTGTCAACAGCCCGATGCGGTTTTCCGGCTATGTGAACGGCAGCACACCAGATGAATGGATGACAGTGGATGATATGGGCTATGTTGATGAGGATGGCTTTCTATACATATCAGGAAGAGAAAACGGGATGATCGTGTACGGAGGATTAAATATTTTCCCAGAAGAAATTGAACGTGTGCTTCTCGCCTGCCCAGAGGTTGAAAGCGCGGCTGTCGTTGGCATTCCCGACGAGTATTGGGGAGAAATCGCTGTAGCTGTCATTCATGGAAACGCTAATGCCAGAACACTGAAAGCCTTGTGTAAACAGAAATTAGCCTCCTACAAAATCCCGAAAAAATGGGTGTTTGCAGACAGCTTGCCGGAAACGAGCAGCGGAAAAATTGCCCGTTCCAGAGTGAAAAAATGGCTGGAAGAGAGTATACAGTATAAATGAATGCGGTTATTGTTGATGCAAAACGAACGATCTTTGGAAATCAAAACGGACTGCTGAAGCCCTTCCTGCCGGAGGATTTGTCAGCTCCCATCATCCGCTGTCTCAGCCAAAAGCTAGAGGATCAAGTTGACGAGGTCATTCTCGGAAACGCTACCGGCAGAGGCGGCAACCTCGCCAGACTGTCAGCCCTTCAAGCCGGACTGCCTTTATCGGTTCCCGGAATGACAATTGACAGACAGTGCGGCTCCGGCCTTGAAGCTGTGCGCTATGCCTGCAGCCTTATTCAAGTGGGAGCCGGCACGATGTATATCGCGGGCGGCTCAGAAAGCAGCAGCCAATCCCCTTTTTCAGAACGGGCCCGCTTTTCTCCAGATGCCATCGGCGATCCAGACATGGGCATTGCGGCAGAATATACGGCTGCACGCTATTCCATCAGCAGAAGCATGCAGGATGAGTACGCCCTTCTCAGCCATCAACGCAGCAGGAACGCGCATGATGGAGGATTTTACCGTGAAGAAATTGTTCCTCTCGGGGAATTGGAGACGGACGAAGCATTTTTGAAAACGCGGCCAATAGAAGCGATTATTCCCCGTGCAAAGCCGGTTTTCGACACCAGCTCCGGAACAGTCACAGCAGCCAACAGCAGCGGCATAGCAGACGGAGCAGCGGCTCTTTTGGTAATGGAAGAAGAAAAAGCGGCAGCCCTGGGACTTAAGCCTGTGCTCCGGTTTATCGGCAGCGCAGTCAGTGGGATTCACCCCAACTATCCGCCCGCGGCACCGGTTGATGCGATCCGTAACCTCTTACATACACACGATGTAACACCTGAGGATATCGGTTTATTTGAAATCAATGAAGCCTTTGCCGTCAAAATTTGTGTCTGCTCGCAAGAACTCGGCATTCCCTTTTCAAAAATCAATGTGCGCGGCGGCGCATTAGCTCTTGGCCATCCATACGGTGCATCAGGTGCAGCTCTGGTAACCAGATTGTTTTATGAAGCGAAAAGACGGACAGACTGTCAATATGCTGTTGCAGCCATCGGAAGCGGCGGCGGAATCGGGCTGGCTTTATTATTTGAAGTTCTTGCATAGGCTTTTTTATAGGATGCATGCTTTCGATTTAGTATAATAGCGATATGAATAAAGTCAGGAAGGGGATTTTATGACAGCCGTTTGCTTAGTAAGACATGGAGAAACCGATTGGAACCTGCAGCAAAAATGCCAAGGAAAAACCGATATTCCGCTAAACACAACAGGTGAACGCCAAGCAAGAGAAACCGGAGAATATGTAAAGGACTTTTCTTGGGATATTATCGTGACGAGCCCACTGAAAAGAGCGAAAAGAACCGCGGAAATTATTAATGAATATCTGCATCTTCCGATAGTCGAGATGGATGATTTTAAGGAACGCGATTACGGCGACGCGGAGGGCATGCCGCTGGAGGAACGGACAAAGCGCTATCCAGATAACATCTATCCGAATATGGAAACGTTAGAAGAACTCACTGACAGGCTGATGGGCGGTTTGGCAAAAGTGAACCAGGCGTATCCAAACAAGAAGGTGCTGATCGTGGCGCACGGTGCGGCAATTCACGCCCTGCTGACGGAAATATCCGGCGGTGACCCGGAGCTTCAAAGCACCCGCCTCGTCAACGCCTGCCTCAGCAACATTGAATTTGCAGAAGAAAAATGGCGGATAAAAGACTATAATATCAACAGCCACTTATCCGGCTTTATCAAATAAGAAAAAGACAGGCGTTTGCCTGTCTTTTCTTTTATTTCTTAGCAGCCGTCATCTCTTTTTGAAGCTCGTCCAAAATGGCATTCGCCCCGTCTACACTGCGGCGCAGAGACCACACCGCACGATCCACGTGGTATACATGCCCGTTTTTCACTGCCTTCAGTTTTTTCCAAAGGACATTCTTTTCGATCGGGCGTTTACCGTCGGCGTCGAGGTCATCTGTTTTTCCTGTCATCAGGATGATCACATCCGGATCTGTTTTCAGCAGCTGCTCCAGTGTCATTTTCATATTCACAGAGTCGCCGCCATTGCTTGAATCGCTATTGCCTGACGTACTGATTGCATATCGATAGCCGACCTGTGTTAAAAGTCTCGATGTAAAGAAGTTTTCATCCCTGGCCATAATCGTATCATTTGTATTTCCGATCAAAAGCACGGACTGGCTGTTCGCGCTGATTTTCTGCTTTGTCTCGCTAAGCTTTTCTTCATGCGCCGTCAGCTTTTTCTCCATTTCCTTCTCCTTGCCGACTGCTTTTGCAATCGTAAGCGAAGCGTCAATTGTATCCTGATAATCAGCATTTAAATTATTAAGCGCAATCGTCGGCGCTATTTTTTTCAGCTGATCGTACACCTTCTTATGCCGGGTCGTGTCAGCAATAATTAAATCGGGTTTTAATGAAGCAATCTTTTCCATGCTTGGCTGTGAGCGAGTGCCGACAGATGTGTAGCCGTCAATTTTCTTCAGCACATCCTTGTTGATCAGCTGCTTCGCTTTGTTGTCATCGGCAACCCCGACAGGCGTAATGCCGAGATCAAGCAGTGTATCAATAAAACCAAGCTCAAGAACAACAACCCGCTTCGGATGCTCAGGCACATTTGTCTTCCCTAAATCATGTGTTACCGCCACTTTATGTTCTTTACTGTTTTGATTGCCGCTTGAAGACGAGCAAGCAGCCGTTAAGACAGAAAGAAGTAAAACTGTAAGAATAATCAGTGTTTTTTTCATATGTTCCAGTCTCTCCTGTTGGTAGTTTCTATGGTTAAGATGTCCAAGAGTAGTATAACACGGAATGAGAATCATTATCACCAATTATTTTTAAAATGAGAAGAGAAAGTTCGGCTTACAGGAAAATCTTGTTTCACGACACAGCAGTTCAGCAGCTGATCATCCTGTCCACAAAAAAGCTTGCAGAGAAATAACATTCTCTGCAAGCTGATCCTGTTAAAGCTTCACAATCACTCTTCCTTGAATGCGATTTTGCAAAATATCTTTTAACGCTCCCGGCGTTTCTTTCAATGATACTTCCCTGTCCACGATGGTCAGCAGCTGATCAGGCTTGAGATCAGAAGACATGCGCTCCCAAACAGCGGCTCTGACGTCCATCGGACAGTATACTGAATCGATTCCGAGCAGGCTTACTCCGCGAAGAATAAAAGGATACACCGTTGCCGGAACTTCTCCTCCGCCGGTTAAGCCGCTCACTGCGACAGATCCGCCGTATTGAATTTTGCTTAAAAGCGAGGCAAGCTGTTTTCCGCCGACTGGATCAACCGCTCCCTGCCATTGCTGCTTGGACAGCGCCTTAAGCGTTCCGTCATAGACATCTTCCCTGCTGATTACTTCGCTTGCACCAAGCTGTTTCAAATAATCAGCCGCCTCCCGGTTTCCGGTACTTGCCACTACATCATAGCCCCGCTTGTTCAGCATCGATACCGCAATTCCGCCGACACCGCCAGTTGCTCCTGTGACTAGCACGCTGCCTTTTTCCGGAGACAGACCGTTCTGTTCAAGCCGATGCACTGATAACGCCGCAGTAAATCCCGCCGTTCCGTACACCATCGCTTCTTTTAACGAAAGATTCTGTGGCAAAGGCACCAGCCAGTCACCAGGCACCGAAGCGTATTCACTTAATCCGCCATCACGGGAGACACCGAGCTCATAGCTTGTCGCGATCACCTCATCCCCCTCCGCAAAACGCGGATCATTGGAAGAGACGACCGTACCCGCAGCATCAATGCCTAAAATAAGCGGATACTCTCTGACGATATTGCCTCCTGCTTTTCCGGCCAGACCATCTTTGTAATTAATGCCGGAATAAGCAACTTTAATCAGGACACCATCCTTCGGCAAATCCTCTGTTGATATGGTTTTCACATGGACTGAAACATCATCGGCATTTTTTTCTGCCTGCAAGGCTTGAAATAACGTTGACATTCGGCACACTCCTTTTCATTTATATCGTAACCGAAGAACGTTCAAAAAACCAAATCATCAAGCCGCCATTTTCACTTCGCCGGCACATTGAGACAATAATGGACAAATCCGGTATCCTCTTCATAGCCGTTTTGCTCATACAAGCTTCTTGCCTTCCGGTTGTGGTGCTCAGTCTGAAGTGTTAAACATTTTGCCCCGTTTTCCTCTGCATAATCCTTTGCGGCAGAAAGCAGCCGGCAGCCGGCTCCCTTTGTACGTGCATGAGGAACGACAAATAAGTCATTTAATATGTATATCCTTTTCATTGACACAGAAGAAAACGTTGGATAGAGCTGGGTAAAGCCTATGAATTCTCCATTTTCTTCTGCTATCAAAATAACAGACTCGTGATTTTCCAAACGAGCTTTCAAAAAAGCCTCTGCCCCTTGCAAATCGGATGCCTGTCTATAAAATTCCCGATATTGGTTAAACAACGGCGCAATGGCGGCCGTATCTGATGTCTTTGCTTGGCGAATGTTCATCTTATTTCTTCCTCCCTCTCAATAATTTTTTCATTCTATCCCTTTTCTGTAAAGTTTATTTTTCAGAATACTTTTATCATCATGCTTTGAAAAAATATCACGATAATATCCATTGTTCTCACGGAAGCACACGCAGGTCATTTGAACGAATTTTTTCGACAGAAATTTGCCGGGACTCAGGAGCATTTAACCTAAAAAAGCATGACATTTCAGCATAATGAACATTTACTCATGTCTATTTTCGTTCTTTTCTGTATGAAAATAGTTATTTCGAGTCTCTACGGAAATAGCGAGAGATGATATACCTAAATAGAGATAAAATCATCTCAAAAAAATGGGTCTACTAAAATATTATTCCATCTATTACAATAAATTCACAGAATAGTCTTTTAAGTAAGTCTACTCTGAATTTTTTTAAAAGGAGAGGGTAAAGAGTGAGAAGCAAAAAATTGTGGATCAGCTTGTTGTTTGCGTTAACGTTAATCTTTACGATGGCGTTCAGCAACATGTCTGCGCAGGCTGCCGGAAAAAGCAGTACAGAAAAGAAATACATTGTCGGATTTAAACAGACAATGAGTGCCATGAGTTCCGCCAAGAAAAAGGATGTTATTTCTGAAAAAGGCGGAAAGGTTCAAAAGCAATTTAAGTATGTTAACGCGGCCGCAGCAACATTGGATGAAAAAGCTGTAAAAGAATTGAAAAAAGATCCGAGCGTTGCATATGTGGAAGAAGATCATATTGCACATGAATATGCGCAATCTGTTCCTTATGGCATTTCTCAAATTAAAGCGCCGGCTCTTCACTCTCAAGGCTACACAGGCTCTAACGTAAAAGTAGCTGTTATCGACAGCGGAATTGACTCTTCTCATCCTGACTTAAACGTCAGAGGCGGAGCAAGCTTCGTACCTTCTGAAACAAACCCATACCAGGACGGCAGTTCTCACGGTACGCATGTAGCCGGTACGATTGCCGCTCTTAATAACTCAATCGGTGTTCTGGGCGTAGCGCCAAGCGCATCATTATATGCAGTAAAAGTGCTTGATTCAACAGGAAGCGGCCAATATAGCTGGATTATTAACGGCATTGAATGGGCCATTTCCAACAATATGGATGTTATTAACATGAGCCTTGGCGGACCTTCTGGTTCTACAGCGCTGAAAACAGTCGTTGATAAAGCCGTTTCCAGCGGTATCGTCGTTGCTGCCGCTGCCGGAAACGAAGGTTCGTCCGGAAGCTCAAGCACAGTCGGCTACCCTGCAAAATATCCTTCTACTATTGCGGTAGGTGCGGTAAACAGCAGCAACCAAAGAGCTTCATTCTCAAGCGCAGGTTCTGAGCTTGATGTGATGGCTCCTGGCGTATCCATCCAAAGCACACTTCCTGGAGGCACTTACGGTGCTTACAACGGCACGTCCATGGCGACTCCTCACGTTGCCGGAGCAGCAGCGCTAATTCTTTCTAAGCACCCGACTTGGACAAACGCGCAAGTCCGTGATCGTTTAGAAAGCACTGCAACATATCTTGGAAACTCTTTCTACTATGGAAAAGGGTTAATCAACGTACAAGCAGCTGCACAATAATAGTAAAAAGAAGCAGGTTCCTCCATACCTGCTTCTTTTTATTTGTCAGCATCCTGATGTTCCGGCGCATTCTCTTCTTTCTCCGCATGTTGAATCCGTTCCATGATCGACGGATGGCTGCCTCTGAAAATCTTCACAAGCACCGGAGGATCAACCTGGCTCAGCCCCGTCACGGCCAAATCCTGAAACGTTTTAACAGCGGCTTCTCTGTTCTCTGTCAACTCGATCCCATACTGGTCAGCCTTATTCTCCTGATAACGCGAGACAGCATTAGAAAAAGGCGTCACCGCAAAGCTCAAAACAGAAAACAAAAGCAATAACAGCGGAAGTGCCGCAAGATCATGCCGTCCTTCTAAATGAAACATGCTGCGGGTTAGGCGAACCGTCCGCTTGTAAAGCTTATCAATGACATAAAATCCGGCGAGCGACACGAGCAAATAACCAGCCAGACCGATGTAAACGTGCTTCATGACATAATGGCCCATTTCATGGCCCATAATAAACAGGATTTCTGAATCGTCAAGTTTGTTCAGCGTCGTATCCCACAATACAATCCGTTTATTGGCCCCAATTCCTGTAACATAGGCATTCAGCGCATTTGTTTTTTCTGACATGTTCACTTCATATACATGGTCAGCCGGAATATTGGCTTCATCTGCCAGCTCTAAAATTTTGCTTTCAAGCTCTTTGTTTTTCAGCGGATAAAAATCATTGTATAAAGGGTCGATAATGACCGGCTGAATAAAAAACAGAAACAGCGAAAACGGCACTGTTAACAGCCAGGCGTATAACCACCATTTTTTTTCATGCCTTTTGATCAGCCAATAAAAAACGAGAACGCAAAGCGTAAAGATTGGAAAGCTGATCCAAAAGCTGATAACCTGATCCTTAGCCCAGCTGGCCGTTGTCTGTGTGGAAATGTTATAGTCAAGCGATACTTGATAGCCTATCCAATCTAAAGGCAGCGTCACCAATGTTGTAATCAGCGAAAGCACAAACACAAAACCAACGGTCTGCAAAAACCGAAAAGGCACGGCCGCTTCGATCCATTTCTTGATTTTCTTTGAAACACCGCTGACAAGCAGAACAAAAAACAGAAACCAATCAAGTGGTACCTCGATAAAAAATAAAAAATTCTTGACATTCGAATACTGCTCGGCCACTGCCAACTCAGACGGCTTCATGAAAGAAGCCGGATCAGCCTGCGTCCCTTTCACGGCTTCCGGTATTGCGGAATCACCCGACAGGAAAAAATACCAATAAAAAAACAGCCCGTACAGCACGTAAGCAAGTCCTGCTGCCGCAATCCACTTGCGCATAACGCCTCACTCCTCACATCAACCCGTTACTTCTATTGTAATCATAAATTCAAATTCTTAGAACCAAGCTGTGTTCCGCACTTTTCCACCCTTTTAAGCATGGAAAGCCCGATCGCTGGGAAAACTAACAATGTTTGGAGTGATGCAAATGAAAAAAATAGTGGCAGCCATCGTGGTAATCGGTCTTGTGTTTATCGCATTTTTTTATCTTTACAGCCGATCAGGCGATGTGTATCAATCGGTAGACGCGGATTTGATCACACTGTCTTCAAGCGGCCAGGAAGATATCGAGATTGAAAAAAGACAGCACGTCAAAGATATGCTGGATATTATGAATCAGGGAAAACAGGTGAAGACAGAAAAAACATCAGCCCCTGATTACGAAGGGACAATCAAGTTTCATAAAGACCGGTATGACTCATTCAGACTATGGATTGACGGCAGCCAGCAAGCCGTTTTTTTGAAGGATGGCACATACTACAAATTAAGCAAAAATGATACAAAGGCGCTGCTAAATATTATTAAAAAAGAAGCAAAGGATTGAAAATGAAAAAGCGAAGCTAACCGCTTCGCTTTTTCATTTTATTGGGGCAAAATATCTCTCAGTGCCCGTCTGAGCATTTTCCCCGTCGCATTTTTCGGAATATCGTCAAGAAACGTAATGGCGGCAGGCCGCTTGTATTTTGCCAGATGCTTTTCACAGTGCTGCATGATGTCCTCCTCTGTTACCCCAGAGCGTTTCGGCACCACATATCCCTTTACCGCTTCCCCGCTTTGGGGGTCCGGCACGCCGATGACAACCGCCTCCTTGACGTCCGGATGGCTGTACAGCACCTCCTCTACCTCCCGCGGATACACATTGTATCCTCCTACAATGATCATGTCTTTTTTCCGGTCAACAATGTAAAAATAGCCGTCCTCATCCCGTCTTGCCAAGTCCCCCGTATAAAGCCACCCGTCTTTTAATGCATGCTCTGTTTCCATCGGCATTTTATAATAGCCCTTCATCACATTGGGGCCTTTCACGATCAATTCGCCGACCTGGTGAGCGGGCAGCTCGCGTCCGAGCGGATCTACGACCTTGTTTTCGACATGTAAGATACTTGTCCCGATGGAGCCCGGTTTTCTGCCCCTGTCAAATGGGTTAAAGCACGTGACGGGTGATGCTTCCGAGAGCCCGTAGCCTTCCAAAATGGTAACACCGAATTTTTCTTCAAACGCCGTCAGCAACGCGACTGGCATGGCCGCGCCTCCCGAAATGCACAGCCGGATGGAAGAAAAATCATCTTTCTTTCCGTTTTCATGCTGAAACAAGTAGTTATACATTGTAGGCACACCGGCAAAAATGGTCGCCTGCTGCTGCTTAACAAGCTTAAAAACAGATGCCGGACTGAATTGAGGCTCAATCAAGACAGTTGCGCCGCTCATCAGCGGTGCATTCATGCAGACGGTTAAACAAAACACGTGAAACATGGGAAGAGCGCAGACCACATTGTCCCTCTCATCCATTCCCAAATAGCCTGCAACATCGTTGGCATTGCTGTACAAATTCTGATGAGTCAGCATCGCGCCTTTCGGTTTTCCAGTCGTTCCTGACGTATATAAAATAACCGCGGTATCATCAGGGACAAGTTCTTGATTTTGTTTAGCGACAGATGTCGGCCGCAATATTTTTGCAAACGTTGTCATTTTCATCCTGACCTCTGGGTCCGCCGCTTCCGGCTCGGCCTCCCCCGTCTGGCATAAAATGACGAGCTCAACCTTTGGCAGCGATTCATGCATGCTCTCATAAAGCGGCAAAAGCTGGCTAACGCCCACGATTGCCTTTACATCACCATTTGTCAGCATATAACCAATTTCTGTCGGCGTGTACAACGGATTGATGGGAACAACCACGATCCCAGCTTTTAAAGCGCCAAAAAACGCGATGATAAAATCAGGCGAATTGCCAAGCAGCAAAGCTAGATGGTCCCCTTTCTCCATACCGGCTTCCTGAAGGCCGTCCGCAAATCGCTGAATATGTTCATTCAGCTCTTGATACGTCATCATGTGATCTTTAAACCTGCATGCGATGCTGTCGGGCTTCTCAGATGCTGTTTCTTCCAATTTTGAAACAAGATTCATTCTCCCACCCCTTAAAGTGAATGAATAGTCATTCATTATTGAAGCCAAGCTTTCTCCTCCATTATAGAGAAACAGAAAAAAACACTCAAGAGCAAAAAGCCCTGAGTGTCAGTACTGTCATAGTTTCTTCAATGCTTCGGCAATCGGCGTATCTCCTTCTGTCAGATCAAAGGCCCGATTTTCCGTATTCTTCTCATCTAAAGAGGCAATGACCGTTTTTGCAACGTCATCACGGGAAATAAATCCCCGCTCCAGATCCTTCGCTGCTGAAACAGTTCCCGTTCCAGGCTCATTGCGAAGGCCTCCCGGACGGATAATCGTATAGGTTAAACCGCTCGCTTCCAGAATTTTATCAGCATAATGCTTGGCCACATAATAAGGCTTGAGTGCCTCATTCCAATTTTCACGGTTATGGGCTTGCAGGGCGCTGACCATAATAAACCGTTTGATTCCGGCAATGTCCGCAGCTTCAATGGCTTTCGCCGCTCCATCGAGATCCACCAGCAGTGTTTTATCATAGCCTGTGCTGCCACCGGAACCGGCTGTGAAAATGATCGCGTCACAGCCTTTTGCCGCAGCGGCGATTTCTTCCGGGCTGCCCTCCAGATTCGCAAGCACAGCTTCTGCACCGGCAGCTTCAAGAGACGCTTTCTGTTCTTCTTTTCTGACCATCGCTCTGATGGAATGATCAGGATTATCTTGGAATAAAGAGACGAGTCTTTGCCCGATTTGTCCGTTCGCTCCGATTAAAAACACTTTCATGTGAATCCCTCCTGCCTCCATTATTTCAAAAACACAACCGCTCTTTCAAACGATGTGTTTTGCCTTAATAAATCAGATCAAGGAAATCCTCTTTCGTAATGTTCCCAAAGTAATGCTTGAGATTCACACCTTCGAGCACATCAGCGATGACGCTGCGTTCGTATTGTTTTCCGACCAGCAGGTTTTCAATTTCAGATACATCACCGACACCGAAGAAATCTCCGAAGATTTTGCAGTCCTCGATTTTGCCTTTCTTGACCTCTAGGCGCAAATCGATCGATCCAACCGGATAACGTTTCGAATGATTAAGGTTAAATTTCGGCGAGCGGCCGTAGTTCCAATCCCAATTCTGATAGCGCTCTTTCGAAATTTGATGAATGGTCTCCCAATCTTTTTCCGTCAGCTTATACTCCGGCACGTTTCCAATGTCGTTTGTGTTAAAAATATGGCGAAGCAAATGGCTGCGGAATTCTTCGGTGGTCATTTTATCATCGAGAAACTCACTGATGTTTGCTACTCGGCTTCTGATCGATTTGATGCCTTTTGATTCAATTTTATCCTTTTTCACCTTTAATGCTGATACAACATGATCAATGGCTGAATCAAACATGAGGGTGCCGTGGCTGAAAATACGGCCTTTCGTTGCAAACTGAGCGTTTCCGGATATTTTCCGGCCATCCACTACAATGTCGTTCCGGCCGCTTAATTCAGCTTCAACCCCAAGCTGATGTAACGCCTGAATCACCGGCTCAGTGAATTTTTTAAAGTTATGAAAGCTGTCCCCGTCATCCTTGGTAATAAAGCTGAAGTTCAAGTTCCCCAGATCATGGTACACAGCGCCCCCGCCTGATAAACGGCGGACGACGATAATCCCGTTTTCCTCTACATATTTTGTATTGATTTCTTCTATTGTATTTTGGTTTTTCCCAATGATAATAGACGGTTGATTCACATAAAAGAGCAAATATTGCTGTTCAGGGTCTAAATGCTTTACGCAGTACTCCTCGATAGCAAGATTGATCCGCGGATCATTGATATTTTGATTGTCTATAAATAACATGGTGCTCCTCCTTTATCCTTCCCACACAAAACCTGATTTCGCAATATTCACTTCTCCGTTAAAAACGGTTTTCGCTTCTTTGCGAAGATTGTCATGCACGCCAAAATGCGGCAAATGTGTCAGCAGCAGTTCTCCCGCTCCGGCTTCTTTTGCAATGCGTCCGGCTTCCAGGCTGTTCATATGGCCTGCACTTGTTCCGTCTTGATCGGCATAAAAATTGCATTCTGAGATCAATAAATCAGCATCTTTCGAAAACGGTATAAATGAATCCTGATAGCTGGAATCAGCAGTATAAACGACAGTGTGGCTGCCGTCAGTAATCCGCATGGCATAGCACGTCACCGGGTGAATCGTTTTTAAAAAGGTGATCGTAAACGGACCGGCAGTCAACGGCTGATCCGGCTGATAGGCGATCCCTTTTGTATGTGTTTTATATGTAAGCTTTTGAAACTGTTCTATATCAGCATCATGTCCGTAAATCGGAAGCGTATGCTCTCCTTTGCCGAGAAACGAACCGACTTGCTTGGCAAATTGCAGCGGCCCGATATCAGCGATATGGTCATGGTGATAATGAGACAGAACGACCGCATCCAGCTTTTCCGCCGGCACATATCCGAACAGCTTAGACAAAACGGCACTGCCGCAATCAACAAGCAGAGAGTAATCACCTGACTGAAACAAATAGCCTGACGTCGCTTCATTTGCGGCCGGAAAACCGCCATAGCATCCGATAACTGTAACTTTCATAATGTCCTCCTATCTTTTCAAAAAAAATTGATCCTCCTTCAATATACCCATTTTTCTTGAAAAAAGCATGTTTTAAACATTGTATCAAAACAGTTATTGATTTTTGCGATCTGTTATATTACAATGAAATCACTACAAAGGGGAAAGAGGGATTGGTTATGCTGGGGAAAATCACAGAATTTTTTAGAAACCTGCCTTCGAAAAAGTGTGCGGAATGCGGAAAAAAGATAGAAGAGCAGCATGAGTGTTATGGTAATATCTGCAATGACTGTATAAAAGTAAACGATTTGTAATGAGCGAAAATCCCGCGCCTTACGCGTGGGATTTTCTTATTTTTTCACATATCTCTTAATTTTGAAATAATAGTCAGGTTAGGTCAAAGCTCACCTGTTTTTAGATAATTCTGGTGATTATCATAATGTCATTGAATATTCTTTATTTTCGAAATATAATTTACTATAGACGAATTGATTTCTTATCTATTATAATTTGATCTAATAGTGAGATTAAATATATGTCTATTCATGATATATGTTGATACTTTGTTTTTTGGGAGGTAATCTATGAAAAGAATTAAGTTTGGATTAGCCACACAAATATTCGTTGGACTTATTCTAGGTGTCATTGTTGGCGTCATTTGGTATGGCAACCCAGCATTGCCTACTTACCTGCAGCCAATCGGGGATCTCTTTTTACGCTTAATCAAAATGATAGTGATTCCTATTGTTGTCTCCAGCTTAATCATCGGTGTAGCCGGTGCAGGAAATGGAAAGCAAGTCGGTAAATTAGGCTTCAGAACGATTCTGTACTTCGAGATCATCACGACTTTTGCCATTATTCTCGGACTAGCCCTTGCAAACATCTTCCATCCGGGTACAGGAGTTAATATACACGAAGCTCAAAAATCGGACATCAGTCAATATGTTGAAACTGAAAAAGAACAAAGTAATAAATCAGTGGCGGAAACGTTCCTCCATATTGTGCCGACAAACTTCTTCCAGTCATTGGTCGAAGGGGATCTTCTAGCCATCATCTGCTTTACAGTACTATTTGCATTGGGTATTTCCGCGATCGGTGAAAGAGGCAAGCCTGTATTAGCCTTTTTTGAAGGTGTATCCCATGCCATGTTCCACGTTGTAAACCTTGTGATGAAAGTGGCGCCATTCGGCGTTTTCGCTCTTATCGGAGTGACTGTGTCTAAATTCGGACTCGGTTCTCTTATCTCTCTCGGAAAGCTTGTCGGATTGGTTTATGTCGCGCTTGCTTTCTTCTTAATTGTTATTTTCGGGATTGTCGCAAAAATTGCCGGCATCAGCATCTTCAAGTTCCTTGCTTACATGAAGGACGAAATCTTACTGGCGTTCAGTACGTCCAGCTCTGAAACGGTTCTTCCTCGTATCATGGAAAAAATGGAGAAAATCGGATGTCCAAAAGGCATTGTTTCATTTGTCATTCCGATCGGTTACACGTTTAACTTAGACGGTTCCGTTCTCTATCAATCTATTGCCGCACTCTTTTTAGCACAGGTATATGGCATTGATTTGACGATTTGGCACCAAATTACGCTTGTGCTCGTCTTAATGGTGACATCTAAAGGGATGGCTGCCGTGCCTGGTACTTCTTTTGTTGTCTTGCTTGCAACGCTTGGCACCATCGGCGTTCCGGCTGAAGGACTTGCCTTTATTGCCGGCGTAGACCGCATCATGGATATGGCACGTACAGTTGTCAACCTGACTGGTAACGCGCTTGCTGCCGTTGTGATGTCTAAATGGGAAGGCATGTTTAATCCTGCGAAAGCAGAAACTGTTATGTCCCAATCGAAAACAGAACAAAACGCAACCATTTCTGGTTAATGAAAAGCCTGCGGGGTTCTTGCCCCGCAGGCTTTTTTAATCTTTAACAAGCACAAACAACTCTGTAATCAAAACAGTATCCTCATTCAGCTCCAGTTCACCGCTTTTGATCAGTTCCGCCCATGCCATCCGATGATCCTCTTGAAACTCCTCAATTCGGTCTCCATTGCCCTCTCCTTTGACTAACCTCATATCAGGCGCACCAAAGGTGGTTTCAAAGACATCTGTTACTTTTATATTGCATCTTGGATTGTCATGTTTATCATAAACGGTAACAAGCTGACCCGCTGTTTGATAAACGTCCCTCAATTCATCTTTTGAATACAATGATTTCGGCGCGCACGTGGCGTTTTTTTCTCCGGCAAGGATCTGCTGAATCAGCTGTTCTCCCAACCCGTCATCACCTTCCCAACCGAATGTGCTTTTCAGCTTATAAATCTTCATTGGTCCTCCCCCTTATACCATTGGTGACTGTACATAGTAATACAGAAGCTTAGCGGTATGGCGAAGAGATGATTTATGGGTGCGTTCAAATGCATGGGAAGCGTCAATTCCCGGCCCTATGAGGCCATGCACAATATCATGCCCGGATTTGATCGCTGCTGACGCATCAGACCCGTAGTACGGATATATATCAAGCTTATAGTCAATATGATGCTTCTCGGCTAATTGAACTAAATGCTTTCTGAGCTGATAATGATACGGCCCGCTCGCATCCTTCACACAGATTGATACTGAATATTCATCTGTCGCCTGCCCGTCACCGATAGCGCCCATATCAACCGCCAAATATTCAACTGTTTCAGGAGGAATATTCGAATTCCCGCCGTAACCGATTTCTTCATTATTGGAAATAAGAAAATGGGTTGTATACGGCAGCTCAATGTCTTCTGTTTGAATTTCATGAATTAAGCGGAGCAATAAGGCGACGCTTGCTTTGTCATCCAAATGGCGCGATTTAATAAATCCGCTTGATGTGATCTCGACACGTGGATCAAACGACACAAAGTCTCCGACGCCAATGCCAAGCTCCTCCGTATCTTTCCGGCAGTGAACAGGTTCATCTAGGCGGATCTCCATATTCTCTTGATTCCGCTCAGCCTTTCCCGCGTCTTTGTATACGTGCACAGACGTTTGATGCATTAAGATTGTGCCTGTGTACGTTTTTCCTGAGGCGGTTTCAATTTGGCAATACTCTCCCTCAATCGAGTTGTAGCGGAACCCGCCGATTAAATCGATTTTCAGCCGGCCGTCCGCTTTAATTTCCTTCACCATAGCGCCGAGGGTGTCAACGTGCGCAGTCAGCATGCGATGCCGGGATGTGTCGCGTCCTGGAAGCGTTGCAATTAAGCCGCCCTTGTGGTTCCGAACCGTTTCTACCTTCCATTCTTTTAAAAGGCTTTCAATATAATTGATCACCTCATATGTATTTCCGGTCGGGCTTGGGATCGATACAAGTTCTTTAATGAGCTCCATCGTTTTACGTACGGACGTCATAGGGCATTCCTCCTTTTATTTTCTACTTAAAATATACTCTTTTCCCGAGGGACCCGTCCAATCTTTTCCTATCAATCTCTCATATGCTGTAGAGAGCATGGGAAGAGGAGGGATTTCTATGTGCTGTCGTCATTCACATGAACAGAAATGTCGTTGTCACGATTGGTTCGATGATTTTTGGTTCTTTGACGAGTGGTTCGATAAAGATTTCCACGACCATTGCAAGAAAAAGAAAGAATGCCATGACCCTTGCGAGAAGAAGAAAAAGAAACACCATTGTTTCTCTTGTAAAAAACACAGACATTCTTGCTGTCATTGCTAAAGACTGAATCAGAAATATTCTGATGACCCATGCTTAATGAATATTTCCATTCACATTTTTCCAAGCGGGCATTGCTGCTGCTTGGACCTTTTATTGAAACACCCTTTTTGCTTTTACAATCCAATAAACTGATAAAGCCGCTATAAGAGCAACAATGATTTCAACAGCAGCAGCATGCTCTATGATTCCTCTCTGATATAAAACCGCCGGTACATTAAACAGTGCATGTAAAAGAATAGAATACAACAAAAACAGCGGCCGGCGGCTTTTAACCGCGTACAAAACAAGCAGAGACAGCCCAATTTGGACGGCAATGGCACTGATTCTTTCTATTCCGCCCAGCATCCATTCATACGAAGGAGTATGCAGCAGCTGCTCCTGTATCGGCAAAAGCGCCTGTTTGACGTCGCCATTGACCAAAAGCTGTTCAAACGTCCCGCTATTGATTGCAAATGCGTATACAATAAGTGAGATAGAGGACAAGCCTGTAATCAGGATGGCTTCAAGCCCGCCATGGCCTGCCCCGAAAGCCAGACCATCCGCCCAAGTATGATGGCGCTTCATAAAAAATCGCATCATCATATACCTTCCGCACTCCTCAAAAATTCCGGCCATCAAGCAGCCGTAAATGCCATACCATAATGGATGCTGCATCGCTTCTTTCGTCATTTCATTCACTTGCAGTACATAAACATGAACGCCGCCTTCCAGCAGCTGAGCGAAGACAAAAAACGTGAGAGCGCCAATAAAAAACACTTTAAGCGAGGCACCATACTTTCGCTTAAACCATACAATCAGCCCGATTGGCAACAGAAACGCAATAGCCCCGGATAATGCCAAAAAGACTACTGCTTCTTGACTGACCATTTTTCAGCCTCCTTTTTCTTTTTCATAGATTCCTATCTACACTTCTCTTTTTTTGTAAAAAAACCTTCTTTTTAGTACCAGATACTAATATCTAGTGTTATAATCTGACCATAAGGAGTGATTCATATGTCAAAAGCAAAAATTACAGCTATCGGCACCTATGCGCCGAGCAGACGTTTAACCAATGCAGATTTAGAAAAGATCGTTGATACCTCTGATGAATGGATCGTTCAGCGCACAGGAATGAGAGAACGCCGGATTGCGGATGAACATCAATTTACCTCTGATTTATGCATAGAAGCGGTGAAGAATCTCAAGAGCCGTTATAAAGGAACGCTTGATGATGTCGATATGATCCTCGTTGCCACAACCACATCCGATTACGCCTTTCCGAGTACGGCATGCCGCGTACAGGAATATTTCGGCTGGGAAAGCACCGGCGCGCTGGATATTAATGCGACATGCGCCGGGCTGACATACGGCCTCCATTTGGCAAATGGATTGATCACATCTGGCCTTCATCAAAAAATTCTCGTCATCGCCGGAGAGACGTTATCAAAGGTAACCGATTATACCGATCGAACGACATGCGTACTGTTCGGCGATGCCGCGGGTGCGCTGTTAGTAGAACGAGATGAAGAAACGCCGGGATTTCTTGCGTCTGTACAAGGAACAAGCGGGAACGGCGGCGATATTTTGTATCGTGCCGGACTGCGAAATGAAATAAACGGTGTGCAGCTTGTCGGTTCTGGAAAAATGGTGCAAAACGGACGCGAGGTATATAAATGGGCCGCAAGAACCGTCCCTGGCGAATTTGAACGGCTTTTACATAAAGCAGGACTCAGCTCTGATGATCTCGATTGGTTTGTTCCTCACAGCGCCAACTTGCGCATGATCGAGTCAATTTGTGAAAAAACACCGTTCCCGATTGAAAAAACGCTCACTAGTGTTGAGCACTACGGAAACACGTCTTCGGTTTCAATTGTTTTGGCGCTCGATCTCGCAGTGAAAGCCGGGAAGCTGAAAAAAGATCAAATCGTTTTGCTTTTCGGGTTTGGCGGCGGATTAACCTATACAGGATTGCTTATTAAATGGGGAATGTAACAAAAAAAGAACTTGTTTCCAAGGAAACAAGTTCTTTTTCTTTATGAAGCCGGCTGTTCTTCTGATGTTTCTTCCTTCCGGCTTAACATTGTAAAGTAAGTAATGCTTAGTGCAATCATGACGAGGGCAATGCCGATTAAGACGCCGGCCATCTGCCACATGTAGCCAAAGTCACCGTTTGAAATGACTGCTCTGAATCCGTTAATGCTGTAGGTCATCGGCAATGCGCCGTGGATGACCTGATAGAAATTCGGAAGCAATTCCAGCGGGAAGGTTCCTCCGCTCGCTCCCAGCTGCAGCACTAAAATAATGACTGCGATAAATCGCCCCGGGTTGCCCATCGTTGTAGCCAAAAATTGAATTATCGCCAGGAAAGCGAGACTCGTAATGATCGTAAACACGTAAAATCTCCACGTGCTCTCTACCTCAAGACCAATTCCCAATAGAAGAACCGTCGCCACAATCAATGATTGAATGATTCCTACAAGCATCATGACATTGAATTTGCTGAAGAACCACTCAAAACCGTTTCTCGGACGTCCTGACGCTTCCTTCAGCGGGAAGACAACCGTCAGCATGATGCCGCCGACATACAAGCCCATTGACAGGATATAAGGTGTCAGCCCTGTTCCATAGTTAGGAACGGAATGAATGGCATCATCTTTGGTTTTAACCGGATCCGCAAACATGCCGTATGTTTGATCATCAGCATCGATATCTCCTGTTTGGTCAGCCGCATCCTTCAGCTTACTAGACAGCTCTCCTGTGCCGTCCAATAGCTTGCCTAAACCTGTATCAAGTGATGCAGATCCGTCTGCGAGTTTTGATGATCCGCTTTGGACCTGTTTAGACCCGTCTAACAGCTTAAACAATGCGCCGGATACTTGGCTGCTTCCTGTCACCAATTGCTCTGAGCCCGCTTTTGCTTTTGCGAACTGCTTATTATATTCACCGATGCCCGCTGTCAGTTTAGTTTGGCCATCTGTCAGCTTCTGAGAACCATTGTATATCTTATCAGCTCCCTCAGTTAATCTGTCAATCGCATCTTGGATTGTTTTTGCGCCGTTATAAAGCTTAGATGTAGCTTCCGGCATGGCTTTCACCTGCGCCACCTGCGCTTTCACGTCTTCAAGAGAGCTTTTTATCGTTGCGATGTCAGGCAGCTGATCAGCTGTAGGTAGCTGGCTTAATATTTGATCAAAATCAGGCGCATCAACTTGCGGAAGCTTTTTCTCAACAGAATTAATCAGCTGGCTTTTTTGCTCCGCTGTTAAGAAGTCACTCGAATTGATGACATTTTTAAATGCCTGATCACGGTTTTTCAAACTGTTTTCAAAGTCAGTCAGCTGTTTTTTGAATTCCTTCATCGCAGTTTCTGACTTTTCCAGATTGTTTACAGCAGTTTCAAGCTTCGTTAAATCGAGCGCATTAATGATCTTTTCCGCTTTTGCCGCTTTCTCAGAACCTTCTTGGACTTTACTGTTGAGCTGATCCAACCCGTTAGTAAGTTTAGGCGTACCCTTCTGCACGTTTTGAAGTCCGGCAAGAAGTTCATTCATCTTGCTTGTCAGTTCGCCTGATCCTGCTGCAAGCTGACCAGATTTATCATAAATCTGGTTGCTGCTGTCCTGGAATTTACCGAGCGAGCTGTCAAGTGATTGGATGCCGCTCGTCACCTGAGCCGCTCCATCTGCAAGCTGCGCTGTTTTGTCACTGATGGTAGCGGTGCTTTCCTTCAGCTTCGCCAGATTTTCTTTCAGCTGGGCGCTTCCGTTTTTCGCATCCTTTGTGCCGTCATCAATTTTTTTCGCGCCGCTGCTCGCGTCGCTCAAACCTTTTGCGATATCTTTAAAGTTATCAAAAATAACTTTCGTATATTGCTCGGTCACTTCTTTTGAAACAGAGGCTTTCAGTTTATCAATCGCTTTTTCGCCGATCGTTGCCCCTACATAGTTAGAACCTGCATTTGTGTGGTATTTCAGATCCAATTTTTTCGGATTTTTGTCTAATACAGTGCTGGCATTCTTAGAAAAATCCTCAGGAATCTCGACAACTAAATAATATTTTTGATTCAATAAGTCCTTTAACGATTGGTCGAGATCATTGGAAAAATGCCAATCAAAGTTGTTATTATCCTTTAATTCTTTGACCAGATCATCACCGATTTGAAGTTTTTCTCCTTCATACGTTGCTCCCTTGTCTTGGTTGACGACAACGACAGGCAGCTGGTCAACTGTGCCGTACGGGTCCCAATAAGCCTTTAAGAATACGCCGCTGTAAATAAGCGGGACAAACAAAATGGCGATGATGGGAATCAATAATTTTTTACTTGTTACGATGTCTTTCCACTGACTTCGTATTGTGTTCATCCTGATGCCTCCATTCTAAAACTGACTCATCATGAAAAATGGTCATTTTCTTGCAAAGAGAAAGGATTATCTAGTTCGCTGACAATCCTTTGACAACATACAATTCAAGCAGTCCCGCAATTGTCTCTTTATCAAGCGGGGGGTGTTGTTTTTCCCAGTCAAAAATGAGCGCGATATAAAGCTTCAGCATCACAAAGGCTGTCAGTTCAGGGTCGCACGGCTTGATTGCGCCGCTTTTGATCCCGTCTTCAATCTTACTTTTGATATAAGACAGTATGGCTCGCTCCATTTTCTGGATCACTTCCTGAACTGCCATTGTACCAATCTCGGCATTCTCTTGGAAAATTTTAATCGTCAGCTGATGTGTTTTCCTGAACTCCAGAATGGCAAACAGCGCTCTGTGCACATTTTCATGGAACGGAAGGTTCGGCTCCATCGCTTCATCCGCTTTTTGCTTCATTTCCTTTAATAAAGTAGTGAAAATCTCGTCAAACAGCTCTTCTTTGTTTTTGAAAAAAGTATAAATGGTTCCCTTCCCCACGTTCGCAAGTTTTGCGACAAGATCCATTGTCGTCGCTTTATACCCGAACTGCGTGAAAGACTTTGTAGCCGCCTCCAAAATGAGCTTTTTTCGATCTATTGACATTGTATTCACCTCGAAACTGACCGTTTGAACATTTTAGTCATTAAGTACATATGCAAATGTATCATAACCTGCTGTTCAATTCAATCATTTTTTTACACAATATTGCCATTGAACATCAAAAAAACCTCCGCGATAAAGCGGAGGTTTTAGCTGAATAAATAGGTAAGCGCGTCAGACACGGCAGCTTTTCCTTGATCAATGCAGTCGGGAATGCCGACACCTTCGAAAGAAGCGCCTGTCATATAAACACCCGGATACGCAGATGCAAGTGCTTCACGCAGCTCCTTGATACGCTGCTTATGGCCGACATGGTACTGCGGCATGCTTTCATGCCATCGGGTTACACATGTCATTTCCGGCTCGCCGTTTATGTTCATGACTTTCTTTAAGTCTTCTAACACAATGTTGATAATGTCATTATCTGATAGATCGACAATGGATTCGTCTCCGGCTTTTCCGACATATGCCCGAAGCAGCGTTTTGCCTTCCGGCGCTGCGTGCGGCCATTTTTTATTCGTCCACGTACAGGCTGTGATCGCAAAGTCACTGTTTCTTGAAATGACAAAACCCGTGCCCTCATGCTCCATTTGGACGGAGCCTTCAGGGAAACCTAAAGCGACGTTTGCCACGGATGTGGAGTGCATATTTTTCAAATGAGAAATGGCAGGAAGCTCAGAAAGCATTCCCGCAGCCGCTTTATGCGGAGCAGTCACAATTACTGAATCAGCATCAAGTGTGACGCCATTATCCAGTTCGAGCGAATAGCCAGAGTCGCAACGGCTGAGTTTGGTCACTTTTGTGCCTTTATACACCTTCGTCAGCTTTAACTGCTTTTCGATCTCTTCTACAAGGGTCTGCAAACCGGTTGACAGAGTCTGGAACTGCCCTTGTTTTTTTGCCGTCAGCTGCTGGCCAGAGCCTTGAGGCCTTGTTTTTTTCATGCCGAGAATCAGGCTTCTATGCTTTTGTTCCGTCTGGTAAAATTGCGGGAATGTCGACATCAGGCTGAGCTTGTCAATGTCGCCTGCGTAGATCCCTGATAGAAGCGGCTCGATTAAGTTCTCGACCACTTCATCTCCGACACGTCTGCGGAAGAATTCTCCCAATGACTGATCATCCTTTGTTTTGCTTGCAGGCAGGATGAAATCCATAGCAGCTCTCGCCTTCCCTGACAAGGAAAACAGACCCGTAGAAACAAACGGCGCAATTTTTGTCGGTATCCCCATTACGGAGCCCTTCGGCATTGGATGCAGGGTGCGGTTTACAAGCACATAGGATTGTCCGGTCGCATTGTTGACAAGCAAATGCTCAAGACCTAAGTCTTTAACAAGCTGCGGGGCGCTTTTCTTTCGTTCCAGAAATGAGTCTGGCCCTCTTTCGATGATATAGCCGTCTTTCTTGACAGTCTGGATTTTCCCGCCGACTCTCGGACTTGCCTCAACAAGTGTCAGCTCAAGCGGCAGATTCTTTTCTTTGATTTCTTTTTCCATATAGAAGGCGGCGGCTAAACCGGTAATGCCGCCGCCGATGATGACTACATGTTTTTTGCCGTCACTCATGTTCATCGCCTTCTTTAACGTCCTAATTTTTTTAATACGACTGTTGCCAAAGCATCAATAAATTCAGGCTTGGCATTTGGCATTTCCGGCCGGTAATAGCTTGCGCCGATATCGTCAGTAACCACTTTGCATTCATAATCATTATCATAAAGCACTTCTAAGTGATCCGCGACAAATCCAACAGGAACATATACAAATGCTTGATAGCCTTTTTGTTCGAATAAATCACGTGTTAAATCCTGAACATCGGGTCCGAGCCAAGGATCAGGCGTGTTCCCTTCACTTTGCCAGCCGACAGCATATTCGGAAACGCCTGCGCCTTCAGCAATCAATTTCGCCGATTCATGCAGCTGGTCCGGGTACGGGTCTCCAAATTCTTTGATTTTTTCCGGCAGGCTATGTGCGGATACGATGAGCATTGCGTTTTCTCTTTCATCCTCAGGCATTGACGCATATGTTTCCTTTACTCGGTCAACCCAATATTTCACGAACTTAGGTTCATCGTACCAGCTTTCAACTGACGTAATCGTTAAGCCGCCGAGTTTTTCAGCCTCTTCTTTGGCGCGTTTGTTGTAGGACTGAACGCTGAACGTGGAGAAATGCGGCGCCAGCACGATGCTGACTGCTTCTGTAATGCCATCCTTATGCATCTCTGCTACGGCGTCTTCAATAAACGGCTCGATATGCTTCAGTCCGATATACGCTTTAAACGTAATCTCATCCTGAATTTCATTCAAGTGCTGTTCCAGATTATGCGCCTGCTCTTCTGTGATTTTGGCAAGCGGTGAAATGCCGCCAATCGCTTCGTATCTGTCTTTCAAATCTTGAAGCATTTCAGGTTCAGGCTTTCTGCCTCTTCTGATATGTGTATAATAACGTTCAATATCTTCTTCCTTATAAGGCGTGCCGTACGCCATCACGAGAAGCCCCATTTTCTTTCTACTCACTGTTTACACCCTCTTTAATGATCTGATACAAACATTTTGACAGGATATCATTAAGATACCAAAAGATATGCTTAGGAATATTGACCCATTTTTTTGTTTTGTGAATATTCATGGACAAATGCTGTCAGTTTTTTCAAAACCTCGGGACTGACATCAGGAAATACCCCATGGCCAAGATTGAAAATGAAGCCGTCTGATTTCATACCCTGATTAAGTATTTCCTTCGTTTTCTGCTCAATGACTTCCCATGGCGCAAGCAAAATGGACGGGTCCAGGTTGCCCTGCACTGTTTTAGTGATTCCTTTTGATCTGGCTTCAGCAATGCCGAGTCTCCAGTCAAGCCCGACAACATCGAGAGGAAGGTCATGCCAATCATCTGCGAGATGGCTTGCGCCGACGCCAAACATGATCAGCGGCACATTCTCCTTTGCGAGCTCTGAAAAAATCCGGTTCATTACGGGTTTGATGTATGTTCTGTAATCTGCCTGATTCAATGCGCCGACCCACGAATCAAAGATTTGAATCGCTTTTGCGCCTGCCTTAATCTGCGCTTTCACGTACACGATGATCATGTCGGCAAGCTTGGACATCAGCAGATTCCATGCATCCGGCATGCTGTACATGAAGGCTTTTGTTTTATTGTAGTTTTTCGATGGGCCGCCTTCGATCATATAGCTTGCAAGCGTAAAAGGCGCACCTGAGAAACCGATGAGCGGGACGTTCAGCTGCTCATTGACAAGCAGTTTAATCGTCTCAAGCACGTACGGCACGTCCTGTTCCGGATCAATCCGGCCGAGTTTTTCAATGTCCGCCAGAGACCGGATTGGCTGATCAATCACAGGACCGACCCCGTTTTTGATTTCAACATCCACACCGATTGACGGCAGCGGCGTCATGATATCTTTATAAAGGATTGCAGCATCGACTCCGTATTGCTCAACCGGCAGTCTTGTGACATACGCACAAAGTTCGGGCTGATGTGTGATCTCAAACAATCCGTACTTTTCCTTCAGCTTGCGGTATTCCGGCTGTGAGCGCCCTGCTTGCCTCATATACCACACAGGCGTGTGATCCGCTTTTTCTCCCCGCGCAGCTTTTAAAAACGTCTCGTTAAACGTTTCTCGTTTACTCATCTGATTTCCACCTTTCATACGGCAACCATACGTTCGTATTTCTTGACTTATTCCACTATACCTTGTTTTAGGCAAATGGTATAGAAATGTAGCTCAAAGTTCAAAAAATCGCCGAATTCCATTAAGAGGAAAACAATTTTGGCTGAACGTAATCGGTTCCTTCCCCTTCTCTTTTTGTCTGTGTATTATAAGGCACAATTTTATAAGACGCGCCCGAAAATAAGTTGGCATAAGGAATTTCATAGCTTCCCTTCCCTTCAACCGAATCAAGAAGCGTCTCCTCGCCGTCCTTGTTTACATAAATTCTGTATACGGCCCGATCATCCTCTTGAGCGTCCCACTTTAATTCAATAGTAAAGAGCCCCGCTGCTTTAAATGTGTAATCGGCTGTGAGTGTTTTGACCGGCTTCAGCTCAATCGGGCTTTCCAGGTCTTTAACGTTTTTAGGCTTTGTGAACACATGACCGGTTTCTCCTGCCTGTGTCAAAATATCCTTAAACAGCCGCGTCGGGTATGAGCTCCCGGCTTTCAAATAATGGTTTTGATCCGTTTTGTCATAGCCCATCCAGACTGCCCCGGTTATTTTCGGCGTATAGCCTGCAAACCAGGCGTCCTTTGTCGCGCCGGAGACGCCTGTATAAGATGTAGAACCTGTTTTTCCCGCCAGGTCGCCGTGATAGGTGCCGGACGTGGCCGTTCCCTTTTTGACTACCTGCTGCAGCATTCTCGTCATATTCCAAGACGTCTGCTTGTTGAAAACCCGCTTTCCTTCTTCTTTATAATCGGCTATTGTTTCTCCGTCTTCATCTATTATGCTCGAGATAAAGAAAGGTTCCGTATACGTTCCATTCGCGGCAAATGTATGAAACGCGCCGGCAAGCTGGAGCGGCGAAACGCCTTTTTCCAAGCCTCCTAGAGCGAGAGCAAGGCCTTCATCAGGGATATCAATGCCGTTTGCTTTCAAATAAGATTTTCCTGTTTCAACGCCGATCTCATTCAGCGTCCAGACAGCCGGCGCGTTTTTGCTGTACGTAATGGCGTCAGACATAGTGACTTCGCCCTCATACCGGCTGTCGTAGTTTTTCGGCGTATAATCTCCGTAGGACTGCAACTCATCCTTCAATAGAGAATATGGCTTAAATTTCTTTTCCTGCATCGCCGGTCCGTATACGGCAAGCGGCTTAAATGTGGAACCCGGCTGGCGGACAGCTGTGACACGGTTATATCCTTTGGATGTGTAATCCCTTCCGCCGATGGCCGCTTCTACACCGCCTGTCTTGTTATTAATAAAGACCGCGCTTCCCTCGGCATTCTGATCTGTTCCGGGATAATAGCTTCCCTCTTTCATCACCTGGTAAGCCGTCTTCTGCAGCTTCGAATCGAGCGGCACCTTGATCGTGTATCCGCCTTGAAGAAGCTGCTCTCCGGAAATGGAATACTTGTCTTCCGCCTCTTTGATCACAAGGTCAATGTAGCTGTCAAACCAAGGTGTTTCCGACTGTTTCTTCACGTGCAGTCCAAGCGTTCGGCCCTGTGCGGTGACAGCCTCTTTCGCACTGATATAGCCTTGGTCATTCATCATACCTAGAATTGTATCACGCCGCTCCTTATTTTTATCAGGGTGCAAAATCGGAGAGTACGTAGAAGGCGCCTTCGGAATAGCGGCCAAAACAGCGCCTTCAGATACAGTCAAATCTTTTACTTCTTTATTAAAATAATAGTGGGACGCCGCTTGTATGCCGTAGACGCCGTGTCCGAAGTAAAGCTGGTTTAAATACATTTCAAGCAGCTTGTCCTTGCTGTAATCCCGTTCAAGATTAATCGCAATGATCACTTCTTTTGTTTTTCTTAGAAACGTTTTGTCATGTGTCAGAAAAATATTTTTGGCAAGCTGCTGGGTGATCGTGCTTCCGCCTTCCACCTTTCCGCCTGCTAATATATCGCGATACACTGCCCTTCCGACAGATTTTGCATCAATGCCGTGATGCTCATAGAACCTTTTATCCTCAACAGCGATAAACGCTTCTCTGACCTGCTTTGGAATCTCATTGATCGAGACCGGTTCGCGATTTTCTGTATACAGGCTTGCAACCTCATCTCCGTTTTGATCAACAATTTTTGAAGAAGCATGAAGTATCAGCTTTTTTTCATCTATGACATAATGGCCGAGAAAAATAATTGAAATATATCCTATTAAAGCGAGAAAAGCAGTTAACACTAAAATAATGATAGGTATAAAAAGTTTCTTTTTCTTTATCTTAAACATGAACTCACCTCGCCTTTCTAAAGGTAGTATGGGAAAAATTGTTTGGAATTATGTTCGAAGCACTCGCCAATAGAAACTTATACCATTGTTTTGATATACTAGCAAGCAGGAGGTGGCTGATATGAAGGTTTATATTACATATGGGACAGCCGATTTTTTAAAAACGATCGTAGAAAAGCATCCCTCAGAAAATATCCTTTTGATGCAGGGGCAGGAAAACGCCATTTTGATTCATGAAACAAACGGAGATACCGTTTTCCAGGCACCACACGCTTATGAAGTCATTGACCAAGTCGGAGAGATCAAACATCCCGGTTTTGCAGTATTGAACAATATTGCCGTCACTCAGGAAGGACGTCCGCTGTTTGAAAACAGATTTAAAAACAGAGCGGGAAAAGTCGAAAACGAGCCTGGCTTTGAAGCAATTCGAGTGCTCCGTCCGATCGACAGTGACACCTATGTCATTCTGACCTTGTGGGAAACGGAAAGCGCCTTTCAAGACTGGCAGCAGTCCGGTTCTTACAAAGAAGCCCACAAAAAACGCGATACATCTGCCGGAATTGACACAACGTCGATCTTCTCCCGGCCTTCCTATGTCACCACATATTTCGCTGTCGAATAGCTGCCGGCATGTCCGGCAGCTTATTTTATTGGGAGGAAAGCAAAATGAAGCATACTTGCCCAGTCTGCGGGTTTAAGGGATTGGCTGAACCGCCATATGATCATGAAGGCAATCATTCTTATGAAATCTGCCCGTGCTGCGGTTTTCAGTTCGGATTTGATGATTACGAGATGCAGCACGAGGATGATTCATATTTAGAGCCATCGGAAAGCATCATCGCCTATAGAAAAAACTGGCTTGCTGAAGGGTGCGTCATTTTTTCTCCTGAATGCTTCCCAAAACATCTGCAAAAAGCGAATAGAGTATTAAGGCATCATCTGATTGAGCAGCTGAAACAGATCAATGTTCATCTTCCATCATAACCCTCCACTCTGTCCCGGCACCTTCCGCCCGCCTATGAATAATCTGTAAGCGGAAGGAGTGATCGATGATGGAAGTCGGGATTTTGTCTGTCCATGTTCTGTATGTGTTTTTTATCGGAGCAATTATCCTATTTATGCTGCTGAGAAAAGACACGACATTTATTTCTCTATTCGGCATTTTTATCATATCGCTATGGGCCAGCCATTCACTTTCAGCTTCTGTCAGCAGTTTATTCCACAGCTTTATCTATGCGGCCGGCGAACTGCTGCCCACGATTTTCATCATTTGCTTTATCGTTTCAATGAGTGATTTGTTAACAAAAACAGGGATAAATGAAGCGATGATTTCTCCCTTTGCAAGCCTTGTGAGAGGGCCTGTGACTGCCTATTGGCTGATTGGAGGCCTGATGTTCGCCATTTCTCTATTCTTCTGGCCTTCTCCGGGTGTCGCTTTGATCGGCGCCGTCCTGCTCCCCGCAGCCGCACGTGCCGGTTTGACGCCTCTTGCCGCGGCCATGGCCATGAACTTATTCGGACACGGTTTTGCCCTGTCAGGAGACTTTGTCATTCAGGCGGCGCCAAAGCTGACTGCGGATGCAGCAGGCATTCCAGTCGGTGATGTCGTCTCGGCCAGTATTCCGCTTGTGCTGATTATGGGTGTGACTACAACAACCGCTGCCTTTATCATGATTCAGCGCGAACGCAAAAAACAGGAGCATCCCGCTTCTTTTTCCCCCGTTCTTTCCGGCGAACAAGACAACTCGCTGTACTTGCCAAAACGCCTGCGGTCCATACTGGCTTTTTTGATTCCGCTTGCCTTTCTTGCAGATATCGCCTGCATGCTCTTGTTTAACCTACAAGGAAATGATGCAACCGCGTTAATTGGCGGGTCTGCAATTTGTATCCTCTTTACCGTTCATTTTTTCGTGTATAAGCATAAAGGGCTTGAAAAAATCACCGGCTATTTTATTGACGGATTTAAGTTCGGTTTTAAGGTTTTCGGCCCCGTCATCCCGATTGCCGCTTTCTTTTATCTTGGCGACTCAGGCTATGAAAGTATACTGGGCACTTCACTCCCTAAAGGTTCCCACGGCATTGTCAACGATCTTGGCATTGCTTTATCCCATATGATGCCTATGTCAAAGGAGCTTGCCGCCGCTGCATTAACTGCCGCTGGAGCCATAACAGGCCTTGACGGCTCAGGATTTTCTGGCATTTCTCTCGCCGGCTCCATCGCAAAGCTCTTTTCGTCCGCTCTCCATGCCGATCCCGCTATTCTGACCGCGCTCGGACAAATCTCTGCCATCTGGGTGGGCGGAGGAACACTGGTCCCATGGGCTTTGATTCCCGCCGCGGCCATTTGCAAAGTTGATCCTTTTGAGCTTGCCAGAAAAAACTTCATTCCCGTCGCGATTGGCCTTTTGGTGACAACCCTCGCAGCTGTGATGATGCTTTAAAACAGCACGAGTTGAAATATTCAGACTTTTTCTATACAATCATGGAAAACATAGAAAAGGGGGAAGCGGCTTTGTCCATATCCACACTGCAGAAAGAGATAAACAAACAGCTCGACGGCTGTTTTGAAGAAATGGTTGAGATCAGGCGCCATTTTCATATGTATCCTGAGCTCTCATTTCAAGAAGAAAAAACCGCCGCATTTATTGCTTCCTATTATGAATCGTTAGGAGTCCCAATCCGCACAAACGTTGGCGGCAGAGGGGTTTTAGCATATATAGAAGGAAGCGAACCCGGCCCTACAGTCGCTTTGAGGGCCGACTTTGACGCTCTCCCCATTCAAGATGAAAAAGATGTCCCTTACACCTCCAAAGTGCCTGGTGTCATGCATGCATGCGGCCACGACGGCCACACCGCAGCTCTTCTCGCAGTGGCCAAGGTCCTTCACCAAAACAGACATGAACTGAAGGGAACATTTGTGATGATCCACCAGCATGCAGAAGAATATTATCCGGGAGGCGCAAAGCCAATGATTGATGACGGCTGTCTCGAAAACGCGGATGTGATATTCGGCACTCATCTTTGGGCAACTGAGCCGCTCGGAACTATTCTTTGCCGCCCCGGCGCCGTCATGGCGGCGGCGGACCGATTTACGATTAAAGTCTTCGGAAAGGGCGGCCACGGCGCTCATCCGCATGATACAAAAGACGCCGTCCTGATCGGTTCGCAAATCGTTTCCTCTTTGCAGCACATTGTCAGCCGCAAAGTCAATCCGATTCAATCCGCCGTCATTTCGACAGGCTCCTTCATCGCCGACAATCCGTTTAATGTCATCGCAGACCAAGCAGTACTCATCGGCACAGCGCGTTCTTTTGATGAAAATGTCCGGGACATTCTGGAGAAAGAAATTGAAGCGGTTGTAAAAGGAATATGCAGCATGCACGGCGCGTCCTATGAGTACACCTATGAACAGGGTTATCCGGCGGTTGTGAACCATCCTGCAGAAACGAGCCACTTGGTGAGCACCGCAAAGAATACCGAGGGCGTTCAGCAGGTCATTGACGGTGAACCGCAAATGGGCGGCGAGGATTTTGCTTATTACCTACAAAACGTGAAAGGCACTTTTTTCTTTACAGGCGCCGCTCCCGAACAGCCAGAGCGAGTCTATTCCCACCACCATCCGAAATTTGATATCAACGAAAAAGCAATGCTGACAGCGGCCAAGGTCCTTGCCGGCGCTGCGATCACCTATCATCAGCTATAAAAAAACAGCCGGAGTGTTTATTCTCCGGCTGTTTCCTTTAATATCCTCAGATGAAAAACATGTCTTGCCGTCTCTCCAAGCTGAGCAAGCAGCTTATAATTGGCAATTCCGCCGACTGCCGCTCCTACGCCCGGCAAAAGCTGAAAAAGCTTCACGACGTCGATATAATCGCGATATTCCTGCTGGAACACTCTCCAGTCGATGCTCTTTTTCTCCGTCTCCCAATTTTCGATGACAGAAAAAAGCGATTTACGGCCATCGTCACTCGAAAATGCAAGCTGAAACACGAGCAGCAAGAACATTCTTTCTTGTGCATCTTTCACATCAAAGCCGTAAATGGAAGACAAGGTAAATAAACACTTCATCTTAATTGAAAGCAGCAGCGGAAAATCAGCAATGCCTAAAAAAATGCCGCCCGCTCCGGTGCCGACTCCCTCAGCAGCTGCCACTTTCTGATAAGAAACAATCGTTTTTTTCGCCAATTCATTTTTTTCACTGAGCGACAGTGCACTTGTATCCTTTTTATAAGTGATGATATTGGAGCCGGCCATTGTCGCTTCTACCATTTTTCTCACACTCTCGGTGACGACCGTATGGATTTTTTCAGGAATCCGTTCATTCACCTTCGTCTGGACACGCTTCGAAAAGCGTTCAAACATGGAATCCTTTCGCAAAAAATGCATTTTCCATTCCAAAGCTTCCTGCATCAGCAGCTGATTATCTGTCATTTGATTACCTCTTTTCAGTTCACAGCTTTCCGTGCTTTTTCAGCCTGGTTGTCATATAAGCAGGCAAAACAACAAAAATCAGAACGGCAGAACCGATCAGCGCGTACAGAAAACCGGTCAAGCCGGCTGCATAGGCAGATGCAACAGACATCAGCAGCGCTTGAATACTAAGTGCAGTTTTTAATAGAGAGAAATAGCTTTTCAGCTTTGTTTCTTTTTTCACAGGGTACAGCTCTTGAAGCGCCAGATGGTCAAAGTGGCCGAAGAGCGGCAGAAGCTGAATGCCCGTAATGAAAATGGCAAACACAGTCAAAACCGCGGCAATCAGCGGGCTGGCTGAGATATACATAATGATCAGCGCGAAAACGATCGTTAATCTGACAAGAATGCCCAAATAATCACTCGAACGCAAAAAGGCGCGGGTGAACATATAGGCAAATGTTTTGCGCTGTTCAAACGGCACGAGCCGCAGCAAAAAGTCGAGATAAGCTCTGCGTTTGGCTTGCTTTCGCAAATGCGGCACATCAGTAAACAGGTTGGCAATCCGATAGAAACGCTGCTTTCGTCTCAATTCGGACTCAATATGGCTCTCCCATTTAAATGTTTTTTGTTTTGCTGCGGAAGACATATACAGATAAAGAACAGCCATAATGACATAGACGAGAAGCGCATACATATAAACAGATTGGAAAACAAAATAAAGAACGAGTGTATTCGCCGCAAAGCGAATGATGACGTCCATCCGTTTCATGCTGCGGTCGTTTTGGAAAGTCATGCGCCATTCCATTACCTGATTCCACGCTTTCAGCAGCAACAGTTGGACAAAGACCGCGGCATACGATACGAGCGAAGCCCCCGGTGTGACTGCGAAATAAAGCGGCATCGCAACGATACTCAGCGCAATAAGCGGAAACAGCTGAGACACATAGCTGTAGACAAACGCCTGCTTCAAGTAAGGCTCCATTTTTGCTTCAAGAGGCAATAAGAAAACAAGGTCAGCCTCCTTCAAAAGCGTTCGCACATAAGAGCTTGTCAACACGAGCGAAAACAGCACGGCCATCACCCAAAAGGACGGAAAGTGAGCGGGAATGTCCCGTATCCATTTGCTGTACCAGCTTGCAGCGCCCGCTAGAAAAAAAATCAAAACAATGACGAGGTGATCGTTGAGCATATATTTCATGTATGTTCTTGTTTCTTTGATATGCTCCTGCAGCCGCGACTGCCAAATATCAAGCATATTATTCATGGCCAGCGTCTTCCTTTGTAAGCTCAAGATACAAATCGTCCAGCGCCGCGTCCTTCATTCCAAACTGCTCTCTGAGCTCTGACAGCGTGCCGCGCGCCCGCACCTCGCCGTTATGTAAAATAATAAACGAATCGCAATAGCGTTCTGCCGTTGCCAAAATGTGTGTTGACATCAGCACGCTCGCCCCGCCTTTTTTCGCTTCATTCATCCGTTCAAGCAGCGCGTTAATGGCAAGCGGATCAAGCCCTAGAAAAGGCTCATCAATAATGTAGAGCGCAGGCTCTGCCAAAAATGCGCACATAATCATAACCTTCTGCTTCATTCCTTTAGAAAAATGGGCCGGGAACCACTTCAGCCTCTTTTCCATTCGGAATTCCTTTAAAAGCGGAGGCAGCCTTTTCTCCATCGTTTCTTTTGACAGTCCATATGCCATGGCTGTTAGTTCAAGATGCTCCATCAGCGTCAATTCTTCGTATAAAACAGGTGTTTCAGGTATATAGGTAAATTGTGAACGGTAGCCTTCCGGATCCTCAGCAAACGTTTTACCGTTTAATGCGATTGAACCTTTATGCGGGTCCATCAGCCCGATGATGTGTCTGATTGTTGTACTTTTGCCAGCACCATTCAGCCCGATTAATCCGACAATTTGATTCGGTTCAAGGGTGAATGATACGCTTTTTAAAACCGGATTCCTTGTATATCCGCCGGTCAAGTCTTTTACCGATAGCAGAGACATAGTTTCTCCCCTTATAGTGTTTTTCTTCATAGTACCAAAAACAAGGCCTGATTTGAAACAATTCCCTTTTAACAAATGATGAATTTGCTGTCATAAAGAGACAGGTTCTGGACATCATAATAGTTGTAGAGGAAAAGCATATCAACTGAAAAATGAGGTGTTTGTCAAAGACGTCTTAGAAACAGTTGGATAGAAAATAAACATGTCCAATGCTCAAACCATTTCTCTTCACTGAATTGATGAATTCTTCATGTATGAAGCAAATTGTCAAATGAGGTGTTTATCGCAGGAATCGTTAGGCATTAAACAAGTCTTCATTTTATTGACAAATGAGGTGCTTACCAAAGGCATAACACATTTTCTTCATATAAGCTCTTCCTCTGCATTCAGGGTGAACGCTCGCCGTTCATCCTGTTTTCTATTTTCTGCATTTCTGTGGTACGATGAGTGTATACATACTAAACAATTTCATAAGGAGGAACCCTCATGCATTGTGCAGAGAATTGTATCTTTTGTAAAATTATCGCCGGCGACATTCCATCCGCGAAGGTGTATGAAGATGAACATGTACTTGCCTTTCTTGATATCAGCCAAGTGACAAAAGGCCATACGCTTGTCATTCCGAAAACACATATTGAGAATGTATATGAATTTACAGATGAATTAGCAAAACAATATTTCCATGCTGTTCCAAAAATCGCCCGCGCTATCCGGGATGAATTTGAACCGATCGGCTTAAATACGCTGAACAATAACGGCGAAAAAGCTGGACAATCTGTGTTCCACTACCATATGCATATTATCCCTCGCTACGGAAAAGGAGATGGATTCGGAGCGGTTTGGAAAACGCATGCTGATGATTATAAACCGGAGGATCTGCAGAACATCTCTTCCTCTATCGCAAAACGCCTGGCCTCATCATAAGATGAGGTTATTTTATTTTGTGAACATTTCGCAAACATCCGTCAATTTCTTTTGATAATTCTAATTTTTTATCAAAAAACTGAATTTTTGTGATAGGATAATTGTATTATTTTATACATTAACGTGGAAAACAGGGAGAGATCATAATGGAACGTACAACGAATTTTAACGCAGGTCCTGCAGCGCTGCCACTGGAAGTTCTGCAAAAAGCACAGAAAGAATTTATTGATTTTAACGAATCCGGCATGTCTGTTATGGAGCTTTCCCACCGCAGCAAAGAGTATGAAGCGGTGCACCAAAAAGCGAAAAGCCTCTTAATCGAACTGATGGGCATTCCGGAAGATTACGATATCTTGTTTCTTCAAGGCGGGGCAAGCCTTCAATTCTCAATGCTTCCGATGAACTTTTTAACACCTGAAAAAACCGCACATTTTGTGATGACAGGCGCTTGGTCTGAAAAAGCACTGGCAGAAACGAAACTGTTCGGGAACACGTCTATCACCGCTACTAGTGAAACAGACAATTACAGCTATATTCCAG
Source organism: Bacillus sp. PS95 (assembly GCF_037963565.1). Classification (NCBI taxonomy): domain Bacteria; kingdom Bacillati; phylum Bacillota; class Bacilli; order Caryophanales; family Bacillaceae; genus Bacillus; species Bacillus sp. PS95. The sequence goes on along the minus strand of NZ_CP150160.1, from coordinate 1,035,433 downwards.
AGGTTGACCTTACGGATGTAAAAGACGGCGCATATTTACATATCACATCCAACAATACAATTTTCGGCACTCAGTGGCAGGAGTTTCCGAATTCTCCTATTCCGCTCGTAGCCGACATGTCCAGCGATATTTTAAGCAGAAAAATCGATGTGTCCAAATTTGATGTGATCTACGGAGGCGCCCAAAAGAACCTCGGCCCTTCCGGCGTGACTGTAGTCATTATGAAAAAAAGCTGGCTGAAAAATGAAAATGCGAACGTCCCAAAAATCCTGAAATATTCCACACATGTCAAAGCGGATTCACTCTACAACACTCCGCCGACATTTGCGATTTATATGCTGAGCCTCGTTCTGGAATGGCTCAAGGAAAACGGCGGTGTGGAAGCTGTTGAACAGCGCAATGAACAAAAAGCGCAGGTTCTCTACAGCTGTATTGATGAAAGCAACGGCTTCTATAAAGGTCATGCCAGAAAGGACAGCCGCTCACGCATGAATGTCACCTTCACGCTTCGGGATGACGAATTAACGAAAACATTCGTCCAGAAAGCAAAAGATGCGAAGATGATCGGCCTTGGCGGACACCGTTCGGTGGGAGGCTGCCGCGCTTCTATTTATAACGCGGTCTCTCTCGAAGACTGTGAAAAATTAGCTGCGTTCATGAAGAAATTCCAGCAGGAAAATGAGTAAAAAGTCTGGCTATGCAAACCGTCCGTTTGGTATACTGTTTGCATAACACATTCTGTAAAGCCTTCGCAATAAATGATGAGCATATTATTGGAGGGCAAAAAGCTTAGCAGAGGAGAGCATAGTTATGAAAACAAAAGAGTTAGTCATTATGGCTCTGTTTGCCGCAATCGGCGCAGCGCTTCATTCCATTATTCCGCCCTTTTTAGGCGGCATGAAACCAGATATGATGCTGATCATGATGTTCATGGGCATTCTGCTGTTCCCGCGGGTGCAAAATGTACTCGTCATCGGGATCGTGACCGGAATCATTTCCGCGCTTACAACCGCGTTTCCAGCCGGACAGATCCCCAACATCATTGATAAACCCGTATCAGCGTTTCTGTTCTTCTCCCTGTTTCTCTTGTTCAGAAAGAGCCGAAAAACAGGTGCAGCCGCTGTGCTGACAGTGATCGGGACCATCTTATCAGGAATTGTGTTTCTATCGTCAGCTTTATTGATCGTCGGTTTACCGGGCGGTTTCGCCGCATTGTTCGCTGCTGTTGTTCTGCCGGCCGCTGTGCTGAATACAATCTCAATGATCATTATTTATCCGATTGTGCAAACCATTTTAAGGCGTTCAAGCTTTATGGAAGCTGCTAAATAATTGTCACACAAAACCTCTTCCGCTTCCGGGAGAGGTTTTTTTGAACAGAGCGCCCGCAGCATGTCAGCATGTTTTAAGCGAGGAGTTTTGTGAAAAAGATAAGACATAGTGTAAAGGCGGTTCCGGTTGAACAAACAAGCGCTTTCTGCCGGATAACCCTCTTGGGCGGATAAGAAGCAGCCTGGCTGAGAAGTTTGATATAGTAAACAGCGCCTGAAGCGAAGGCAAGTGTGATGCAGGATAATACAATCAAAAAGACAGACAACCTTCTCCCTCCTTTTCACTTAAAAAATATGCTAAAATAAAGCAAGCTATGTATAGAAGTTCAGGCTTTCAACAAAAATGAAAAATGCTGAATGAATCCTATTTTGAAGAAAAAGACGGGGTGATTGTAATGGCGAGCGGACGTTCTCTATTAACAGGACTATTCGTAGGCGGCATCATCGGAGGAGCAGCGGTTCTTCTTACTGCACCTTCCTCAGGAAAGCAGCTGCGTGAAAAAATGAAAACCAATTATGATTCTTTTGAAGAAACAATCAAACGCTTAAAGTCAGACGGGCTTGCATTAAAAGACCAGCTGATCAAAGCGGCAAAAGAAAGCACGGATGTTATTAAAGACGTGGGCGGCGAGCTCCAAACGTCAATTAAAAAATGGCAGGAAGAGATCAAGCCTCACCAGCAGGATCTGCAAAAAGAAATTGCCGATATCGAAGAGAAAATCAGACAGCTGGAGAAAACCTTACAAAACTAATATCCTATTCAAAAGAAAAAAATGCGGGCCAAAATTGGACCCGTATTTTTTTTGGCCGAAAAACCCTGCCGTCGCAATGGTTTGTGAATTTATTAAAAAATTCTTACATTTTCATCTTTATTAATCTTTATTTTATTGGCATAATAGAGAAAAAGAAAAAGAGAAGCAGGTGACGTAATGAATCGAGTGGAACCGCCCTATGATGTGAAAGAAGCTCTGGTCTTCACCCAGAAAATGGCTCAGCTTAGCAAGGCTCTTTGGAAATCGATCGAGAAGGATTGGCAGCAATGGCTCAAACCGTATGACCTGAATATTAATGAGCATCATATTTTATGGATTGCGTATCAATTGAATGGAGCTTCCATTTCTGAAATCGCGAAGTTCGGGGTCATGCACGTATCAACCGCATTCAACTTTTCAAAAAAGCTGGAAGAACGGGGATATTTAAGGTTCTCCAAACGGCTGAATGATAAAAGGAACACATATGTCCAATTGACTGAGGAAGGTACCGAGGTATTCTGGAGCTTGCTTGAGGAATTTGATCCGACACGCAACGCTGTTTTTAAAGGGTCACAGCCTTTGTATCATTTATTCGGAAAATTTCCTGAAGTGGCAGAAATGATGTGTATGATACGCCATATCTACGGCGATGATTTTATGGAAATTTTCGAAACGTCACTCACCAATATTGACAATGACTTTGAAAGCGTAAACGGAAAACTGAAGAAAAAAGCAAAGGACAGTGCGGCGGATGAACCGGCTGAAGAGCTTGAACCTGTAAACAGTTAATCAAAATGCTTCATGATATCGATAAAGACTTCCATCAGCTCTTGATAAAGCCCCTGCTCATACAGGGCAAAAATCGTTTCATGAACATCTAATTTTTCATTCAGCTGTCCGGCAAAAAGCGCAAGGAGCTTATCAAAGGTTACAAATCCTTGCGCTTTTTGTGTTGCCAGCTCTTCCGACAATTCGTCGCATATCCTCATAACCGCTTCCCCTTCTTCCTTGCTCAGCCCTTTGTCAATGAGAAGCGCATAGAAGGGGTACCTGTCCATATCTACTGTTTTCACTAATAATTGTATGTAATATTCTAATCGCTCAATGCGATGATCCATCGAATCCATCCACACCACTTCTTTCTATCTTTAATCTTATTTTAGCTGATAATTCACTGAGAAGAAAGTTCTAACCCCATATTTCGCAGTTTGTTTGCTTGTTTCAAAAAAATACCTGCCGGATGATATTTTTTCTTAAAAAAGCATTGATTTTTTCTCTTGGGAGGAGTAAATTATTTTGAGATTCTATTCAAGATGTATGGAAGGATGACTTTGATGAATTGCTGGAAGACCATAAATCTCATGAAGGATTATGGCGCCGTTCGCATAATATTAACTGCTGTATGTTTTATGATTTTGGTTTTTATATCTACCTTTTTAGCTTTTGAGCGGTTGCGGCCTGGCACAAGCTTAAGCGATGAATATGTATCTTTATTCGGCGGTTTGCTCGTCGTTATTTTATTTGTACATAAAGTCATCCATGTCCTGCCAATCATCTGCAAAAAAAGAAAAATAGAAAAAAAGTTTTACATATTGCGCATGCGCACATGGAAACGTATACCAAAAACAACAATGCTGATTTCACTCGTCAGCCCGTTCTTGCTGATTACACCGGTATTGTTTTACGCAGCACTGGCATTTCCGAATCATGCTCATTATTTCTGCATGATCTCGGGCATTCACGCCGGCTACTGTCTGCCTGATTTCCTGCTGGCTCTCAAGCTGATAAAAGCACCGAAAACCGCTTTTATTGATCAGGAAGCAGACGGCTTGGATATTCTTGTTGAAAAGTAGTCAAACCCCGGTGCTGGTGGCGATTTTTCAATTTGCATTCTATCTTTTTTAATAAATATTTGGTAATGTAATATGGGACAGTTCAGAGAGAGGGGGAATCTCCCATCATTTTATTCTATTTTATCGTGGCTGCCGTGTTTATTTTATATTTCATAAACAGGCTCACCAATACATTATGCCTTGTCAGAGAGATTCCTGAAGAGCGGCAAGATAAGGTATTCCGATTTATTAATGTATCTATATTAATTTTACTGATCTCTTCGTTTGTGGAGATCTCCTTTACAGTGTAAATACGAAAGAAAGCATAGCTGCTGATTAAGCAGCTATGCTTTTTTATGTTGATTAGTACAGCCAAGAAGCGCCGATGATAATCAATAAAATAAATAACACAACCAATAAAGCGAATCCGCCTGCAAATACTTCACCCATCTTAAAAAGCACCTCCTGTAATAAGCTTTATTTACCAATTACATGTTATGCAATTCATGTTTGAAACGATTAGGCGCTAGTGAAAATAAAGGATCGCTTATGTTGCAAGCGATCCTCGGGCTGCTTAGTAGATGTAAGCTGCACCTACGATGATAAGCAAAATGAACAGTACTACGAGCAACGCGAATCCGTTAGAGTATCCTCCGCTCATGTTACATACCTCCTTTTCTTGATCAATATATAAGTATGTCATCAGCAAAAGTTTGACTAGACGAATGCCCTTTATTTAAAATCTTTTTACAGAAAGCCACAATATGTTATGATACGCATAGGTAATTTAATTTGGAATGATTAGGAGTGTTTGAAAACAATGAAGAAAATCGCAATAGCAGCTATCACTGCTACAAGCATCCTCGCTCTCAGTGCTTGCAGCAGCGGCGACAAAGAAGTCATCGCAAAAACAGACGCAGGCGATGTAACAAAAGGCGAGCTTTACACAAACATGAAGAAAACAGCTGGCGCAAGCGTACTGACACAGCTAGTGCAAGAAAAAGTATTGGACAAGAAGTATAAAGTTTCGGATAAAGAAATTGACAACAAGCTGAAAGAATATAAAACGCAGCTTGGCGATCAATATACTGCCCTCGAAAAGCAATATGGCAAAGATTACCTGAAAGAACAAGTAAAATATGAATTGCTGACACAAAAAGCGGCTAAAGATAACATCAAAGTAACAGACGCCGATATCAAAGAGTACTGGGAAGGCTTAAAAGGCAAAATCCGTGCAAGCCACATCCTTGTTGCTGATAAAAAGACAGCTGAAGAAGTAGAGAAAAAGCTGAAAAAAGGCGAGAAGTTTGAAGACCTTGCGAAAGAATACTCAACAGACAGCTCTGCTTCAAAAGGCGGGGATCTTGGCTGGTTCGCAAAAGAAGGCCAAATGGACGAAACATTCAGCAAAGCTGCATTCAAATTAAAAACAGGTGAAGTCAGTGATCCTGTCAAAACGCAATACGGCTACCATATCATTAAAAAGACAGAAGAACGCGGCAAATATGATGATATGAAAAAAGAACTGAAATCTGAAGTGCTTGAACAAAAATTAAATGACAACGCAGCTGTTCAGGAAGCTGTTCAAAAAGTTATGAAGAAAGCTGACATCGAAGTAAAAGATAAAGATCTGAAAGACACATTTAATACATCTTCAACAAGCAACAGCACTTCTTCGTCTTCAAGCAGTTCTAAATAATAAAAAAGCTGTGCAGGCTCATTGAGCCGCACAGCTTTTTTTATGCGATGGAATGGTTTTGATTTTCTTCTTCATGCTGCTGAGAACTGCGGCGTTCTCGCTCCTTTTCCATCCTCTCCATATAAATCTGTCCTTCTTTTTCAATAAAAGCCTGGTCTACTTTTTCTTCCTCTTTGGCTGCCGCCACAAGTTTATATGCGCTGAAAATGATGCCTACAATACAAAGATACACCCACCATGGAAAAAATAACACGGGCTCTTCCCCCTTTGCATAGATTCTTTATTCTTAACCATATGCGGGAATGAGACGAGTTATGTGCGGGAAAGACGCATCAAAAAGGACTGAGCTGAATATGTCAGCATCAGTCCTTTTTACGTTATTTATGAAATGTCGGTTTATAAAAGGAACGGTTTTCCAGTGCGAATACACGTTCAGTATACTCGCCAGGCTTCACGCGCTCAAGCGCTCTGTCCATCATATTCATTTTTGCATCCAGATTGTCTATATAGTGAAGAATTTCCGCTTCTTTCACCATCGGCGGTTTCGGGCTGCCCCATTCTGCTTTGCCGTGGTGACTCAAAATCAAATGCTGAAGAATTAACACCTCTTCAGAATCGATTTGAAGCTCCTCAGCAGCTTTTGAAAGCTCTGTCACCATGATGGAAATATGGCCGAGCAAATTGCCTTCAACCGTATATGAAGTGGAAACAGGGCCGGACAGCTCCTTCACTTTTCCAAGATCATGCAGGATAACACCGGCGTAAAGCAGATCACGATCAAGAGACGGATATAAATCTGCTATTGCTTTCGCCAGGTTCAGCATAGAGACAACATGATACGCCAAACCTGAGACAAACTCATGGTGGTTTTTCGTAGCCGCCGGATAATCCATAAACTCAGCTTCGTGTTTTTTAACCAAAAACCTTGTGATTCGCTGGATATTCGGATTTTTCATTTCAAATATATATTGAGTGATGGTATCCATCATTTCATTTTTCGGAATCGGCGCGGTTTCTAAAAAATCATCAATATTGACGTTTTCTTGCTCGCTTACCGGCCTGATATTTCTCAGCTTCAGCTGGGTGCGTCCGCGATAATGGTGAACATCGCCGACAACTTTCACAATCGTCTGCGGCGCATAGGTCACTTCATCGCTTTGCTTGGCATCCCACAGCTTCGCTTCAATATCGCCTGACTGGTCTTGCAGCATCAGCGTCAAAAACGGTTTTCCATTGCTTGCAATCCCTTTCGTCGAGGATTTAATCAATAGATACTGGTCCACCTGTTCGCCAACCTCATGTAGCATAATCCCTTTAGCCATTCTATTAAAGCTCCCTCCGTATCTTACATAATACCAGTATATCACATACCGATTTTCAGCTATAGAACCTCTTTTATGACACCAAATGGATGATTTGGCCGCTATGAAATGCATCTTTTACGTGCTCATGGCATGTAAAATACAAAATCTGCCTACCGCCTTCAGATAAATCATACAGAACATGTAATACACGTTTCAGCCTTTCCTGATCAAAATGAACAAAACTGTCGTCAAGCTGGAACGGAAGCATTGACCCATCCTGGCGCGTAACGGCCAAAGCAAATCGGATCGCTGTATACAGCTGTTCACATGTCCCTTGTGACAGCTCTTCCGCATGATAGACAGTTCCATCGCGATGCATAACCATGATCGAATCATCCGTTTCGGAAAAATAAATGGTTTGGTAGTTTCCGTCAGTCAGAGGGCGGAAGAATTCTCCTGCCGTCTCCAGAAGGCGCGGAAGCTCGATTTTTTTATGCCGCTCCAATTTGTTTCTGATCACCTGTTTGACCATTTGTATGGAGGCCCATTTTTTAGCCGTTTCTTTCACACGTTCTTTTTGCATTTCGGTTTGAAGCTTGAGGTCTGAGACCAATCCCGAAGCCTCTAATTGTTCCTGTTTGACTGAGAGCAGTGCGATTTGGCTGCGGAGCTGCTCGATCTCCTCAGTCAGCCGCTCTTTTCTTTCATTCTCAACAAATTGCTTATCTTTCAATTCAGAAAGCGTATTGGAATCCGCCAGTTCAAGTTCCTCCGGGTGCTCGCCTTGAAGCTGTGCGTTTACGTGATGAAGCTTGTTCTCCGTATCCTTCAATTGCCTGCTGATGTCGGCTATGGCAAAAAACGCATCTCTGTCTTTTGCAGCAGCCGCGGCAAATAACTGTTCAATCTGTGCGTGGAAATACTGTATTTCTTGCTCAAGTTCAAGCATCTGTTCCTTTGTATAATGAATATCTGTTTCAATTTCCTTTTTTTGCTTCTCAATTTCTTTTTCACGTTCAATGTTTTTCCGCAATGTGTGAAGGGCGTCCGAAATGGAGATATCCTGACTCTGATTCACGGGACGAAGCATACTGACGCGTTCTTCGAATGTTCTCCGGTGCTTTTTCAGCCTGCCTGCTTCAATGGTCAGCTCATGCTTTTTCTTCACTTCTTTTTTAACATCCTTCATTAAGCTGTATGCATCAAGCAAAAATGATGGATCTTCCTTAAATCCGAGCTCTTTCATAAAACGCTCAACCTGTGTAAAGGACGGCGCCATTTCGGCTTCCCACTGTTCAAACTGCTGGATGACCCTTTCATACGCCGCCTCTTTTTGCTGGAGCGCTGCACGCTGTGTGAGAAGGTGCTGCTTATTGCGGTCATCCTCCCATAACGCTTCTCTAAGCATTTCAGCTTCTGCTGGTGAAATATCCGTCATGGGCTGTCTTGTCCCTCGGCTGTTTCGAGAAGACGATTTTCCTGATACAAGCCAATACACAATAAGTGCAGCGCCGAAACTTATGGCGGGAATCCATTGCTGCAGCAGAGAAAAGAGAACGATGAACAACATACCAGCTGCAATGACAGTCTTTTTCTGTTTAGCCTGCTGTCTTTCAAAAAACGTTAGCTGTTCTCTGAGCTTCGCTTGCTCTTGGTGCTGCCCCTGTGTTTCATCATATGCTCTAAGAGCTGCTTCTTTATCTTTTCTTTGGCTGTTTTCAAGAATCGCGGACGAAGCGGCACGAACGGCCTTTTCCGCGTCTTCCAGCTCTTGCCGGGCAAGTTCAAACGTCTCGTCAAGCTGCCGTTTTCTGTCTCTTGCCTGTACATATTGCTGCACCGCTTGCTGAAGCTGCCATTCATAATCATATGAGGTGTTCATATTCAGGAGCTCATTTTCATCCGTTTTATTGAGCTGTTCCAGCCCTGCCGCTGTCTGCGCAGACGTCTGGCGCATCTGTGCCTGAATGGCTGCCAGCTGTTCTCCCCAGGATTGGTACATATGAAACGCTGCCGAAAGCTCTTGTATCAGCGTTTCTTTCGCCAATAGTTCTTTATCGGGGATAAGCTTTTGCCTCTGTTTGTCCAACTCCGCCATCTTCACCCGAAGCGCCTCAAGCTGTGCTGATTTCGGGTGCAGATGGGATTCATATTTTTCCAGCTGATGCAGTCCGTCAGCAGGAAATTGTCCTGCATGTTCCGGAAATTCTGCAATCACCTGTTCGAGTGTCGCTTTTTCATTTAGCAATGGTTTTCGCTCAATCGCTCCCTCAATCATTCGGATATGTCCCGCCGTCTCTTTCAATTCGGTTTCCGCGGCTGCAAGGCGGGCTTCAAGCGTTCGTTTTTCCCCGAGAAGCTGATGATAGCCCGCTTCCTCTGCTTCAGCCTGTTTTAGCTTCACTGCCAGCTGCTTAAGCGTTTCCAGCTCCTGATTCAATTGAGGGTTTCGCCCATTTGGTTTATAGAGCCTTTCGCTTTCCTTCGTCAGCCTTGAATCAAGCTTTGATACGGCTTCAGCACCAAACAAGCTAGAAAAGAGTAAAAATTCCCCTATCTTGTCCCGATTAAAGGCGTGAATTTCCTGCAGCCCGAATACGTCGAACGAATATATGGCTTTGTACAACGACCTGTCTGTGCCCTGGAACAGCTGCTTTAAAACATCTCCCTGCTTTACTTCGCCCTTTTCTGTGTACACGCTTAGTTTTTCGGCAGTCCCTTTCGTCCGTTCGATCTTCAGCACCCCATACTCAGGATGTTCAGCTTCAAGAACACCGCCGTATACACCGCCTGTTTTCGGTTCATATTTTTTCGTTTTCGGAAAACCGAACAGCATGCTTTCAATGAATGACATCATCGTCGTTTTTCCTGCCTCATTTAATCCGTAGATGACTTGGACAGGAGAGGCGGAAAAGTCAAAGGTCCGATTGGAAAATTTTCCGTATTGGTAGATATGTAAAGATATAATTCGCAAAGCTGTCACCGCCTCATGTATCAAGCACCTTAAGCTGTCTTTTCAATAATATCTGTGCCTGCTCTTTTATTTCCTTTACCTCCTCTTGGCTAAACCGGTCCGCGTGCCTTCTATACACTGGATGCCGCTCAAGGCCTTCCAGCACGTCTGACAGATCGCTGCGATCAATGTCTTCAAATAAACCGCCAAAAAAAGGATCAAGGTTTGTTAGGTTTGCTTCGTTTTCTGTCTCATCGTCCAATCCAAGAGGCCAAACGAAATGTTCCTCTTCCGCTTCTTGTTCCTGAAGAGCTTCAAGAAACTCATCCAAGGTGCCTTTTGGCGCCTCCAGCAGCCATTCCGGCGCCGTCCCTTGTAAAACCAGCCTTACACAAACAGGGCTCCCCTTTTTCCGCAGCTTCGAAAACGTGTCCTCCACCATTTGGAAGAGAGCGGTCATATTATTTGCCTCCGTCACATCAACCGCCGCTTTTTCCCACAGGACATCATGCGCTCTCTGAAATTCATAAGATATATCTCCGTTTGTCACATGAACGAGATAATAGCCTTTATCTCCCGTCTCCTTCATATGGCGTGCTTGCGTGTTTCCCGGGTAAATGACTGCCGGGTGCTCGGCAGATAGAACCTGGCGTTTATGTATATGGCCAAGCGCCCAATAATCCATCCCGCTTTTCACGAGGTCGTCATGTATAAACGGGCAATACGGATCGTGTCCTTCAGATCCTGACAGCGTGCCGTGGAGCATGCCGATATGAAACGGTGCGTCAGTTGATCTCCGATAGCGGGCGGCTTGGTTTTCCGTCAGTGCTCTGGCTTGATAGCTGAAGCCGTAAATGCTCGCTATGCGCCTGCCTTCTTTAAAAAACGATTTTTCTTCTGGAACAGCGGACGAAAAAATATGGACATTCTCAGGCCATTCAATCGGCGTCCACTCCCCGCCAAGATGATCGTGATTCCCAAAGATGACGTATACCGAAATCCCGCACTCTCTGAGTCTTTCAAACTGTTTTTTCAAAAAGAGCTGAGCCTTTAAGCTTCGATTGGCTTCATCAAACAGATCTCCCGCCAGCAAAATGAAATCAACGTGCTCTCTCACTGCAGCGTCTATCATATGTCTCACGCTTGCAAACGTGCTTTCTTTAATCCGGGCAAAAATCGGCTCCGGCAGATGCGATATCCCGTAAAACGGGCTGTCAAGATGAAGATCTGCCGCATGAATAAAGGTTAGTTCAGTCAACATTCTGCTCCTTTCCAGGATGAAGTACCCTTATTTTAGCACCGAATTCTTGCGAATGCACGTTCTGTCAATAAAGAAACAGCCTGAGAATCCCCAGGCTGTTTTCCAATCAGTTTTTCGCTAAACGTAGCGCTTGTTTGATCGCTTTGAACGCGCTTGAATTGCCGTAAATTAATACACCACCTTTATAAATTCTGGCGCCGATAACGGCCAGTATGACAATGGTGAGCAGTGTGATTCCGATTCCGACAGCTGCCTGCCAGAACGGAATATCAAGCATGCCGACGCGCAGGAACATAATCATTGGCGTAAAGAACGGAATAAACGAAGTTACCGTAATAAATCCTGCGTCAGGCGCATTCAAACCGAACATCGCGATCATAAAACCGGCGACAACCAAAAGCGTCATCGGCGTGATCGTTTGCTGCACGTCCTCTATTCTGCTGACGACACTGCCGAGAAACGCGGCAAGTGTCGCGTACAAAAAGTATCCGAGCAAAAAGAAAATGACAGCATAGATGACAGTGGTTGCAGATACGTCGGTCAAATTAAGGAATCCGCCGACAGATGAAGCCGTTTCGCTCTTTTGGTTCAGCTTAAGCGACAGAGAGCCGGCTCCTATAATAATAGCAAGCTGTGTGATCCCGACAAGCCCGATACCAAGCAGCTTTGCAAACATTTGCTGGATCGGCGGCATACTTGAGATCAGGATTTCCATAACTCGCGAAGATTTTTCGGTTGCGACCTCCATCGCTATCATGCTGGCATACATAATCACCGAGAAATAAATGACGAACAGCATAATGTAAACAAGCCCTACCGTCTGGCCAAGCTCTTCCTCAGACTTTGCCCCTTCTTTCAGCGCCTTCTGCCCCACAGTAACAGGCGCATAAAGGCTGCTAATCGTTTCCTGCGACACGCCGAGCTCCGCTGTTCCGACAGCTGTTTTGGTTTGCGTCAGCGCCTGCTGCAGTGTTTGATACGTGCTTTCATCAGAAATCGTTAACGCTTTATATGTTCCTGAAATGGTCCCTTTTTCATCTCGTTTGATGATGAGCATGCCATCGAGTGATTCATCTTTGACTTGCTTTGTGACCTCATCCTCCGATTGCTTCGACAGCTTCACATCAAGATCGCCGTCTGTATCCACCGCTTTCAGCTGCTTAGAAAAAACCGGATATAATTCGTTTGTTTCATCAACAACGGCGATTTTTTCTTTCGCATCGTCACCTTGAAACAAAGAAATGATCGACTCCAGATTCGTTACAACTAAAACAAGCAGCACCGTGATGACAGTCGAAATAATAAAGGATTTTGCCATAATCTTATTTTTGTATGTATGAGAAAGCATGATCCAAAATTTATTCATAGACGGCCCCCACCTTTTCTATAAAAATATCATGCAGTGACGGCTCTTCAAGCTCAAACTTTCTGATAAACCCTTTTCCCTGTAGCATCGCAAAAATCTCTTGAGAAATGTCTTCATTGGCAATCTGCAGCTTGACGCCGTCTGCCGTTTCCTTCCATTGAAGAATGCCTTCATGGGACTGCAAAAAGCGCAGATCGTCATCGGAGTGAATGGTAACATTCTTTTTACCGAAAGAACGCTTGATCTCCTTCAGCTTGCCTTGTACAACCGGTTTTCCTTTCTGCAATATGCAAAGGTTCTCACAAAGCTCCTCCACATGTTCCATCCGATGGCTTGAAAATAAAATAGAAACACCGCTGTTTTTCAGCGAGATCACGGCCTCTTTTAGCAGCTCAACATTGACAGGGTCCAAGCCGCTGAATGGTTCATCAAGAATCAGGAGCTCCGGCTTATGCAAAACTGCCGAAATGAATTGGATTTTCTGCTGATTCCCCTTCGAAAGCTCTTCCACCTTCTTATTCTCGTAATCTGTAATATTGAAGCGTTCAAGCCATGTCCCGAGCTCTTTTACAGCCTCTCGCTTCTCCATCCCTTTTAATCTGGCAAGATAGACGAGCTGATCCCTTACCTTCATTTTCGGATAAAGGCCCCGCTCTTCCGGCAAATAACCGATTTTGTTGCTGATATGATAATTCACAGGACGGCCCTTCCAGCTGATTGAGCCCTCCGTAATGCTTAATAATCCTAGGATCATGCGAAACGTTGTTGTTTTTCCCGCTCCGTTTGCGCCTAATAGACCGAACATTTGCTGTTCCGGAATATCTAAGTCCAATCCGTCAACGGCTTTATAATCTCCAAATGTCTTCGTTACGTGATCAATTGTAAGCACTGAATCTCCTCCTTCCCTGACCCATTATATACTAATTTTGGATAAAGCATAATAAAGGATTTTGATTTCCTTTTTAGAATATAAATGAAGAAAGACTGATAAACCTTAAAATGGAGGAGAAACCTGATGGCTGATTATTTCCTTACCGTATTTGATCCTTCGGGGAACACGCTGGTAAACGAGCGATTCGAGGCAGAACATGAAGAAGCGGCAAAAACGCATGGTGAAGCCCTCTTAAAAGAAAAAGAGCTTCATAGTCATACTCATCGTTTAGTCAATGCAGCCGGAAAGCTGATTTTGTTTCACAGATGATCAGCTTTCCGGCTGATCTGTTACGCTTGAAACTTCGGCTCCCGTTTTTCTAAAAAGGCACGGATTCCTTCTTGGTGATCCTTGGTCCTTCTCATTCTCTCTTGGGCGCTGCGCTCAAGGGATAGCACTTTTTTCAGTTCTTCAATTTGGAGGCTTTGAAAAATAGCTTTCGTTTCGATCATCGCCAAAAGAGGGGAGGCCAACAGGGTTTCGATAATGGGTCTTGCGCCTTCGGCAGGGTCTCCGGCAAATGTCCCATCAAGAAGCCCCATATCGGCAGCTTCTGAGGCAGATAGTTTTTTTCCGCTCCAAATCAGTTTTTTCGCTTTTGCTTCACCGATTCTTTTCTTCAGCAAATAATGTCCTCCGCCGTCCGGAACAAGCCCAATGCCGATAAAATTCATCGCGAGGACGGCGTTTTTTTCAGCGAGCACAATATCCGCACAAAGCGCCAAACTCAGGCCCAGTCCCGCAGCAGCGCCATGAATGGCTGCAATTGTCACTTTCTTCATCTGATATAAATTCAGGGTGACAGCCTCAATCGTATCCATCAGCCGTTTAAATTGATCAGGGTCATGCTCTGATGTCATCATCCTGATATCACCGCCGGCCGAAAAGCCTTTTCCGCTTCCTCTCAGGAGAACGATGAGCGCCTCGCTTGCAGCCGCCATTTCGACTGCCTCCTTCAATTCAGACAGCATCTGTTCATTCAGGGCGTGATGGGCATCAGGCCGATTCAGGATAATCTCTGCAACGGCCCCATTACATGCATATTGAACAAACTCCATTAAAAGCACCTCCATGTATGCGCTTACTTTTTTCTTTCTCCTATACATTCCCCGCCATCCCCAAATAAACCTTTTTATTTTTCAAGGTCAATAGATACTGAAAAATGCATATTGTTTGAATGGAAACATAAAGTTTTATATAGTGAAAAAGAAGGGATATCTTGATGAGAAGGGAGGAAAGGAACATGGATAAATTGCTGATCAGTTTTCTGTTAAGTTTATTTATGGTGTACTTTCCCCCTTCGGACGTGGTTCTGCCTTCCCAGTTTGAAGCAAGCACTGACAGCTATGTGCCTATGTCTTCATACCCGCAGGAAACACAATCGGCAAAAACGCCGTCGCCGGGCAGCATTCACCCGGCTGAGCTGATCAAAGAGTACAGCCCGCTGGCACAGTCTGTCAGGCATCTCTCTGTCAAACCACTTGACGAACCGCTGATAAACAGGCTGGAAAAGGCTTGTGCCGTCCCTGTCAAATACCAGTCTAATTACCTCCGAATATAATTTGCTCAAGTTTTATTTGTAACTCACCCCATACTGCCAACACTACATTCGGAGGGATTTTCATTGAATATTAAAGAAAACGATCTGCCGGGCATCGGCAAAAAGTTTGAAATCGAAACAAGAAGCCACGAAAAAATGACGATTATCATTCATGATGACGGAAGAAGGGAAATTTACCGGTTTAATGATCGGGACCCGGATGAGCTTCTTTCAAATATTTCATTGGATGATTCTGAAGCAAGGCAAATTGCAGCTATTCTCGGAGGCATGGTCTATAAACCGCAAGCTCTGGAGTCCATCGAAATGGCCTTCAGCGATCTTATTATTGAATGGTTTAAGGTCGAAAAAGGCGCCAAATCGATCGGGCGCACACTCGGAGAGCTTGATGTCCGTCAGAATTACGATGTCACTGTTATTGCGATTATCAAACACAACCAGGAAAAGCTCCTAAATCCCGGAGCCGATTCGATTATTGAAGAAAATGACACCCTTGTCCTCTCAGGTGAGAGAAAGCATCTGAAGAAACTGATTCACGATTTTCTTTCTGGAGAGGGCGTGTGAGCCCCGATGGACCATCTTGTATTTGAAGTCGGAACTGCACTTGTGCTTGTGGCAATCGCCAGTGTGATCGCCAATAAAATTAAATTTTCGATTATTCCGTTTCTGATTGTGCTGGGAATGCTTGTTGGACCGCACGCGCCGAAAATGGGGATTATTGATCTAACATTTATTCAAAGCAGTGAAATCATCGAGTTTTTCGGGCGAATGGGCGTACTGTTCCTCCTCTTCTATCTCGGACTCGAATTCTCTGTCGGGAAGTTAATCAAATCAGGAAAATCAATCGCGGTCGGCGGGACGATTTATATTTTGATTAACTTCAGCCTCGGACTGCTTTACGGGTTTATCACCGGATTTTCCTTTCTGGAAGTCCTCATCCTCGCAGGCGTCATCACAATCTCGTCAAGTGCGATTGTCGCAAAAGTGCTCGTTGATTTAAAAAGAACCGCCAATCCGGAAACCGAATTGATTCTCGGCATCATCATGTTTGAAGATATTTTCCTTGCCGTATATCTGTCCGTTGTTTCCGGCCTTATACTAGGTGATGCGACATCCGTAGGGAGTGCACTCTTGTCCATTTTGATTGCCTTCGGTTATATGCTGCTGTTTTTTATCGCAGCAAGAAAACTCCCGCCGCTGTTGAACAAACTGTTGGACATTCGCTCAAACGAAGTGTTTATTATCGTCATTTTCGCAGCGCTCTTTTTTATCGCCGGGTTTTCCGAGACGATTCATGTAGCAGAAGCAATCGGCGCGCTGCTGCTCGGTTTGGTCTTTTCAGAAACAGAGCATTCCGATAGGATTGAACACCTCGTTGTTCCGTTTCGCGACTTCTTCGGTGCGATGTTCTTTTTCAGCTTCGGCCTCAGTATCGATCCGTTTTCGCTAGGTGAAGCGGTTTGGCTTGCGTTGGGTGCAGTGATTTTGACCATTCTGGGAAATTTTATCGCCGGAATGGTGGCAGGACGACGCGCAGGGCTTTCTCATAAGGCTTCATCGAATATCGGGCTGACGATCGTATCGCGGGGAGAATTTTCGATTATCGTTGCGAATCTCGGAATAGCCGGCGGACTGTCAGCCACATTAAAGCCGTTTGCCGCATTATATGTCCTCATTCTGGCGATTTTGGGACCGCTTGTCACAAAGGAATCAAAACGAATTTACCGCTTGCTTAACAAGGTATTTAAATGGAAGCCTGAGGTTCAGCCCGCAAAAAAACAGGGATAAAAAAAGCAGCACTGTGATCAGTGCTGCTTTGTCGTTTTTTCAAAAATCTGCTCTAAATATTTGATTTTTTCGTCCGTGTAGTGCTCGAAGCGGTCATTGTACGATTTCGGATCTTTCGGATTCGCAAAATGCGTAATTTTCCCTGTATCTCGATCAATAAATTTACTAGCAGCGCCGCAGCCGATGCCAATAATCGTCTGCACCTCTTCCATAATCATAATGTTGTAGATGCTTTCTTGTCCCGGCAAAGAGTATCCGACGTTTTCAAGGTTTCCAAGAATGTTTTTCTGGCGGTATAAATAATAAGGCACGTACCCATGCTCTTTCGTCCAGGCTACCGCGTCTTCCATCATTTGAGAAACCTCTTCCCTGCCGGCAACTTTGTACTTATGCTTGTTTCTCGTCATTTCTGACGCCCGTTTAAATGAAAGAGTATGAACGGTAAGGGATTCCGGCATCAGTTTTTCTGTTTCTGAAAGACTGTGCCTGAACTCCTTCACGCCTTCCCCAGGCAAACCAATAATCAAGTCCATGTTGATATTATTCATGCCATGCTGGCGTGACAGATGATATTTCTCAATGGTCTCTTCAACCGTATGGTGCCGCCCGATCGCCTTTAGCGTTTCGTTTTCATAGGATTGCGGATTGATGCTGATCCGATCAATGTCATATTTGTTTAAAACGGCGAGTTTTTCTTCTGTAATCGTGTCAGGACGACCGGCCTCCACCGTAATCTCACGAATGTTTTTCACATCCGGGAAGGAGCGGACCATTTCTTCATACAGCAGATCCATCTCTTCCGCTGTAATGCTTGTCGGCGTCCCGCCGCCAAAGTAAATGGTTGTAACCTTAACATCATGCTCCTTCAGCCATTCACCGATTTTCTGCATTTCGTAATGCAGTCCCCATAGGAATGAGCCGACTCTGCCTGCCTGTCCCTGGATGGCATACGCAGGGAATGTGCAATACGCGCATTTTGTCGGGCAGAACGGAATGCCGATATAAATGCTGACTTCATCCTTTACTCGGTACAAATCCGGAACTGCCGCCAGCTGACGGTCAACAATTTCCTGCATTAGCATGATTTTTTCATCATGAATTAAATAGTCTTTTTTCAACTCAGCATGTGCTTGCTCCTTGGACATTCCGCTTTGCAGTTTTTTATGAAGCAGCTTTGTGGGCCGGATTCCTGTGAGGATTCCCCACTTCTGCGTAATGCCCGTATGCGCCTGAAGAAGATTGAGATACACATAAGAAATTGTGTTTTTCACTTGCTTAAAAGCTTCTTTTTCAGTCATGCCGGGAGAAAAGAATTTTGTATGCTGTTCCTTTATGCCAGTTCCCTTCACTTCTCCCGAAACCGTCACATGCTCATCCGTTTGTGACAACGCTAAAGAAATGACAAAATCTGCGGGCTCCTCTCCGCCATACGCAAGCTCGCACTCTTCATAAAACAAATTTGCAATATTTTGCAGAGGCCGATGCAGGCGGTCATCATGTATGCCTTCTATTTTAATTTGCAACTTCATCACCTAATTTATCAGATTCAAAACTTTCTTTAGTGTACAGAAATAAACTGCTAAAATCAATCCGGCAAAAAAGCCGCCGCACCTGTCAGGGTGCGAGCGGCTTTTTTACACACGTTTCATGTGGAACTTATCAAGAAATCCTTTTCGCTGCTGCATTCGGAAATATTCCTTCATCATATAAGCGACACCTTGCTCGTCATTGGACCTTGTAACCCAATCTGCCTTTCTCTTAATTTCCGGAACGGCATTCCCCATCGCTACCCCAAGACCGGCAAGTTCGATCATCGGCAGATCGTCATACTGATGCCCAATGGCCACGACATCATCCATACTCAGGCCCAGCTCTGAAGCGACGAGGGCCAAACCCGCTTCCTTCGAGACACCTTTCGGGACGATATTCAGCTTCTCATCGTTTACGCGAATCACATCCACTGCAGGGAAGGCTTTTGTAATCGTTTCTGTAATGTCATGCTGAATGTCGTGCTCCGTGTACACCTCGATGACGGGTGCACTCACCGGCTCATCCATGAGGAGATCGCTTAATGATTCAACGAACTGGACTGGATAAAAGATCGGGTCAGACGGATGAATGAGTGCTTTCCCCAATAAATTCGAATTCACCTTTTTCTTGTTTCCGATGGAATACTTTTCGTGAAGAAGCCGAATATTACATTGATAGCTCTCCAGCACTTGAACAATGTTAAAGGTATGATCATCAGAAATTCTTTTTTCAAAAAACGGGGCGTCAATTTTCTCAGCGATATATGCCCCGCTATGGGTGATCAGCTTGGCATCAAGCTTTAGCGATTTCGCTATTTTCTGTGCTGAGCGAAAATGACGGTTGGTCACAAGTGTGACGTAAATCCCTTTTTTCTTTACATATTCAATCGCGTCTTTCGTTGCCTGATGAATCTTCCCGTTCGACCGAAGCAGCGCTCCATCTATATTTAAGGCAAGCAATTGTTTTGACACAGAGATGTCCCCCTCCTTGATGACTGTACTTGTGTATAGGATATGACCCTGTCTCTGTGTTTAGAACAACCTTTTCTTAAAGCAAAAAAAGCCTGGCTCAGCAGACTTTATGTATGGCTTGTTGATAGGATACGATCGAAGCAGCCATTCTCCCTAATATCGTTATTTCGATTTACGAAAAATCATGTATCAGGAACCCCTTGTTTGACCAATGATGCGCTCCGAACACTTACTCTCTGTTGCTTATCCCCTCTATATAACGGCATGATATGCGACCGTATCCATTTGAAATAGGTAAGTGTAGGCGCTTTCAATGTTATTATCTCAGTTTTCTTTTCCGATGACAAGGGTTTTTTTAACTAAAAAAAGTAACCAACTTTTGTATATCCGTGGTAGGATCAGTTGTTAATTTTTAGGACTATACACTTGATCCAGAACGTACATTCCCATACAATATAAATAATAAACGAAAAAGCGGTGTTTATATGGCTGATTTAAAAGAAATATATAATGAAGAACTGATATCTCAGTTGATCCATCATGTAAGGTCATCCTATCCTGATTTTAACAAAAACAGATTCTTGGATACATTACGGCTGGAGGACTGGCCTGAACTCACTTTAAAAGAGCGGATGCGCCGCATGACAGTTTCTTTATACGAAACTTTGCCAAAGCAATACGTTGAAGCGCTCGCAATTTTACGGGATACAGCCCCTCATTTTAAAGGACTCAGCGGAATTTTATTTCCAGATTATGTGGAACAGTACGGGTTAGCGCATTGGGAAGAATCAATAAAGGCATTGGAATACTTTACGCAATATTCGACCTCAGAATTTGCTGTAAGGCCTTTTTTGCTGTTAGATCAAGAAAAGATGATTGCACAATTGCTTGCATGGTCTGAGCATAAAAATGAACACGTGAGAAGACTTGCGAGCGAAGGCAGCAGGCCCCGCCTGCCATGGGGAAAATCGATACCGGCTTTGAAATCGGACCCTTCCCCCGTATTGCCGATCCTTGAGAAGCTGATGCAGGACGAGTCCTTATATGTAAGAAAAAGCGTGGCCAACAACCTTAATGATATATCAAAAACGCATCCTCATTTACTGAGAAAAGTCGCAGATCAATGGTACGGAACACATCCCCATACAGACTGGATTATCAAACACGCCTATCGGACCTTATTAAAAAAGGGTGATAAACAGGCCTTAGCGCTTTTTGGTTATGAAAATGCTGATTCGATACAACTACATGATTTAACATGCCAGCCCAAACGTATAGTTATTGGCGAAAGCCTTGAATTTTCTTTCTATATTCATTCAGACAGGGATCAAAAAGTAAGAATTGAGTACGCAATTGATTTTGTAAAAGCAAGAGGCCAGCGTCATCAGAAAGTATTTAAAATAACAGAAACAAATATACGAAAAAACGAAACGAAGTCATACACAAGAATCCAATCCTTTAAGGATTTAACCACCAGAAAGCATTACAAAGGAATTCATACATTATCAGTCATCATCAATGGAGAGGTAAAAGATTCATTGGATTTCCAAGTTTGCTGAGTGAATAAAAAATCCCTTCTTATCCAAGAAGGGATTTTGCTTATTAGCCTTCAACACTGCCGTAAAGCTCTTCTAAAGGCTTCATAATGATTTTGTTCAATTCACCAATCAGCATGCTCATGCGCTGCTCCGCTTCCATCAGCTGAGAAATTTTTTCGTGCTGCTGTACAAGCGCAACTGTTTTTTGAGCCTGCGTCACTTCTTCTTGTGTAATCTCTTCTCCTGCCATTTGTTTTTGCTGGAGTCTAAGCTGTACATCACGGAAGTTTTCGAACATGCGCTTCGCTGATTCATCTGCGTTAACTTCGTCGTAAAGGTTTTTTAAACGGGTGAACTCTTCGCTCCCGCGTAATGCATTTTCCAGATCATACGCTACATCATAAAAATTAACAGCCATTGTAAATAGCTCCTTTCATCATTGCCGTTTGACATACCACTCCACTATAACAGACTATGGAGCTCCTTTCATTAATCAAAACCCATTTCTTCTTAAAAAAGGATGACAAACAATGCTTGAATCGCGCCTATAATTCCGCCGAGAAGGCCCCCCAAATAGGTAATCATTTTAAATTCTTTTTTTGAAATGGACAGCACCATTTCTTCAAGACGCTCCACCGGGAACTGATCCACCTGCTCCTTGACGATCTCCTCAAGACGCAACCGTTTTAAGACACTTTCAAGGTTGGACGAAATCCCTTCAAGCAATTTGTCTAACAGTGCCGGCAGCATTTGCTGGGTCAGCTCAGATTCATAGCGGACGGTAAGCGTGCCAATCGTATTGTCGAAGAAAGGGGCAGTCGAAAATGCTTGCAGCACTCTTCGTTTCAAACTGAAAATGAGCGCCTTTGCATTCCATTTTTCATCTGCTTCATTAAACGTATACTCCCTCAGCTTGCCCCATTCGTTTCTTAAGAGATCAGAAAGCAATTTATTTGTTTCCTCATTGCGCAAGAATTTCAGCAGCTCCGGCAGCACGCGATCCGCAAGGCTTGAATTGCCAAGAAACATTTGCACCATGCTTCCAAGCATGCCGCGCTCTTTTAAAAAGTCATCAATCATATTGCCAAGACGGATTTTTCCTTCATCACTTTCAAAATAACGGACACTCCGTGACAATATATATCCTGAAATCATCGGAATTTTATCCTCAAGCTTTTCCTGCACCTCTATAGGCACCAGCTCTTTTAACGATTGGTCCCCGTATTGGCGGAAAAGCTCATTCAGCTTATCATCGGTCCAGCTGCTGATCCATGCATCAGCAGCTTTTTCGGGGCGCTTTATCCCGGCTTTTTCAAGCGCTTCTTTTACTGTCACTTCAGAAAGTGACAGCCTTTGAATCAGCTGTTCCCCCACTCGAAGAGCCTGCGTTTTGGCTGCATCAGAGACGAGCCGCTTTTTAATGCCTTCAGGGGTTAAGAGATGATTGACTACCATCAGTCCCATTTGTTTTGCAAGTTCATCTCGCCGTCTTGGAATCAGCCCGGGCGTAAAAGGAACTCGTTTCCCAAACAAATAGTACGCTTTATACGGCCTAAACAGCATTTGAATTGCTAAATGATTGGTCACCGCTCCAATGGCAGCGCCGATCACGATCATAAAAATAAAGGTTCCTGCAATACCCATTCCTATTCATCTTCCTCCATCTGTGCTTCAGCTTTTTTCATATAGATTATGTACCTATACGTATTATAGAGGCTCATGCAATCACTTAGCAAACGAGGAGACAAATTCCTGTTCTTAGAAAATCAGCTTGTTCTTTTGGAATAGGGCAAGGTGGAGAATCGTATTCTGTAAAGTAGAATACCGTCAGCTGCGTTCGTCTTACATGTATTTAGTGTAAAGCTGCGGACACCCGCCGGCAGCTTTTGAATAAAAGGGGGAGTCTCACCATGATAACACTCGGTTTTATGTCCTTATCCCGCCAGCATGAAGCGGATTATTCCGCAGAACTGGCCAAAAGAGCACCCGAATTCGGCATACGTTTCATCCGGTTTACACCATTTGATATTTCACCTGACACTTTGCGTGTCAAAGCATCGGTCTATCATTCGGCCAGCAGCACATGGAACGAAACTGAAATGGCGATTCCAGATTATATTTATGATCGCTGTTTTTACGGCAAGGATTCACATTCCCAAAAAGCAAAACCAATCGTTGAGTGGCTCAAAAAATATCCGAAAACGGAATTTATCGGGCGGGGTCTTCCCGATAAGTGGACCGTCCTTCACGATTTGCAGCAGCACTCTGTAATCAATCCCTATATTCCCGAAACGATAAAGGTGAACCGCTACGAACAAATTCACTCCTTTTTATCCAAAGAAAAAGCCTGCATCCTTAAACCGGCATTCGGCGCGGGAGGCAGAGGCGTGATTCTTTTGAAGCTGGGCAAGAAAAACATCACTGCTACTTATCACATCGGAAAGGATAAGCAGACAAAAACGTTTTCCAACCAGACTTCTTTTAAGACATGGTGCAAAAAAGTGCTTCAGCATCAATATTTGCTTCAGCCTTACTTAAACATTCAAGATAAGGAACAATACCCTTGTGATATTCGCCTGTTTATGGAAAAAAACGAAGCAGGTGAATGGAATACAGTCGGAAAGGCAGTAAGACGCGGATACAAACACGGGCTGCTCGCCAATTTGTCAGGCGGATCTGATGCGCTGACATTTGACTCCTGGTTTGAAGATATACCGAAAAAACAGCAAGTGGTTTTACTAGATGATGTGTTTTCGATTACCCAATCAGTTCCGTATTATCTTGACGAGCGCTACGGGCCGTTGTTTGAACTCGGTCTTGATATATGTCTTGCTAAGGACGGGAGAATTTGGATTTTAGATATCAATTCTAAACCAGGCAGAAAGTCAATCCTGCGTGTCTCTCCCGAGCAAAAAGAACAGCTGTACACTTGTCCCCTAAAGCGCTGCCAATATCTGTTTTCTGAGCAAAGCCAGAAAGGAGTTCTTCCGCGTGAATCCTAAACGGTTTTTGATCGGCATAGACAAAACCAGTGAAAACACCCTGTTTCTGCCCTCTTCGCTGAAGCAAGACGGACTTTTGCATGCGGCATTCGGAACGAAGGTTGTCAGATGCCACGTTGCTTACAGACGGCATCTGGAACAAACCGTGCTTCTCTCTGAAAATCTGTTTCATGAGCTTTTGCTTCCCCACCGAAGCAGGGCAGATATACTGATTCATGATCATACAGTGCATATCGGGCCGTTAGTCGGCATCTTTACGGCAGGGTTTACTGTATCTCTTGAACGCCCATTTAAGGATCGTTCCCTCTTTTTTTCTAAGCTTGTCACGTTACACGAGCAAGCCGGAGGCTACTGCTTCGTTTTTGGCGCGCACCAAATCAATTGGGAGGAAGGCACGATTGAAGGCCTCCTTTACAGGGAAAACGGCTGGGAGAAAAAAATCGTTCCATTGCCGAACGTCGTTTATGACCGTTTGCCGAACCGAAAAATTGAAGATTCACTTCTCTTGCAACATACAAAAAAGAGGCTGATCGATGAATATCAGATCCCATGGTTTAATAAAACGTTTTTCAATAAATGGAACGTTCATCAATTGCTCGAAAAAGATCCGAGAACGGCACCCTTTTTGCCTAGATCCGAGCTGACACCGTCTGTGGAGCTGATTGATGAGCTCTGTGGCGCATACAAAAAAGTCTATATCAAACCGGCAAATGGAGCACTCGGCACCGGCATTTATCAGCTGACAAGAACAGATGACGGCCTGACGGTAAAGCATACGAATGACGCCAAAACTTTTACTTCGATTGATTATTCCGATGCCGCCTCATTCCTTGCAGAATTTCAAAAACATCACAACCCGTCCGACTTTCTCATTCAGCAAGGTGTTGATCTCATCGAATTTCAAGGCAAACCAGCGGATTTCCGTGTCCATACCAATAAAAACAGAAAAGGAAAATGGACAGTGACAGCAATCGCCGTAAAAATTTCCGGAAAGAACAGCATTACAACACATCTTTCTAACGGCGGCACTGTAAAGACACTTGCGGAAGTATACGATGATCCCGCTGAAAGAGTTGAGGTCATTAAAAAGCTTTCTGCAGCGGCACTGACTGCAAGCCATGTCCTTCATGATCATATCGAGGGGTTTATCGGGGAGATTGGTTTCGATTTTGGCATTGATCAGAACGGTAAAGTATGGATGTTTGAAGCGAATTCGCGCCCGGGCCGAAGCATTTTTTCTCATCCAAATTTGCATCATGTTGATTCTCTTACAAAACGAAGAAGTTTTGAATACGCGTCATATTTATCTGAGAAGGCAATCACATCTCCTGAAGCATTGTGGCCTTCGTAACCTGTCCGCTTTTTTAATAAAGTGGGCTTATCTTTATCCAAAGCTGGGACAAACTGCATATTTAGGCCTCTTCAATGATGTTCTGAAACAATGATACAATGAACATAAGCCGTTTTTATTTAGGTCAATTGATACCAAATGTAAGGAGCGTGGCCGTAATGATTTCTCATTTCAGCTGGAAACCTTTGTTCCCAAAAGAAAAGCTGCCCGGATGGAAAATTTCATTTTATTATAAAGGGACCCATTATGAAGGCATCTATCATAAGAGCGGTGAAATTGAATGGGGAGACTTGTTTCCCGCCCGCGCTGACGAGCCTGCTCTTACAAACGAGATACATGAACTGATGCTTTTTCATATTTATGACTAGCTTAGCCTAAACGGCTAAGCTTTTTTTCTTTCTCAAGATTTACCACACAATTCTCCGCATGAGTTTCCGGCAATTTTAACATAATACGTAGTAACAAGCCGGCAAAGCATTGGGTTACGCCGAGGCGGCAGTGACACCCGAGAAGGGTTCACAGATTGGTGCAACTCCAGTTAACCCAACCATACTAAATAAAAAGGAGATTTTACACATGGCTAACCAAAACTCATCAAATGACTTACTAGTTCCTGGCGCAGCTCAGGCTATCGATCAAATGAAACTTGAAATCGCTTCTGAATTCGGCGTTAACCTTGGAGCGGACACAACTTCTCGCGCTAACGGTTCTGTCGGAGGAGAAATCACAAAACGTTTAGTATCTTTCGCTCAGCAGCAAATGGGCGGCAGAGTTCAATAACAATTCAATATATGGCTATAGAGGGCGCGGTTTCCGCGCTCTCTTTATTTTGTCACCCTTTTTTCCTGCTCCACATATCCTAGAAAAAAAGGGAGGGAATCGGGGTGTCATTCATCACCATTGTGAATTGGGAGCTGGTTCAGTTCGTAAGTGTATCCATGATTCATGAATATGTTTCCCATCGTTCTGTTTATTTGTACAGGTATTCTTTCCCGCGCTGTTCAAACTGAGAACATCCTTTTATAATGAAAGGCGAGGAGGTTTTTTGATGAAAATCGCTTTATTAGGAGCCAGCGGCCGCGTCGGACAAGCCTTTTTAACACAAGCCTCAGCAGATGAAAGATTTGATATTTTCGCTCTGATCAGATCTCAACATGCTGATCTTCCCCTTTCAAAAGACAGAACCGTCATGGGGAACGCCCGCCGCTTAGAAGATGTGAAAAAAATAATGGAGAATGCTGAAATCGTGATCAGCTGTCTAGGCACAGATGGTGATGATACCTTGTCAACTGCTATGGCACACATTCTCTCCGCTATGGAGGAACAGCATATCAAACGGCTTATTACGATCGGCACCGCAGGGATCCTAGATTCTCGACATGAACCGGGAAAATACCGGTTTGAAACAAATGAATCGAAACGAAAGCAGACCCGCGCAGCCAAGGAGCATGCAAAAGTATACGAAATGCTTAAACAATCATCATTAGACTGGACAATCATCTGCCCCACTTACCTCCCGGACGGAACAGCAACCGGCGTTTATCGTACGGAGCGTAACGTTTTGCCTGAGGGCGGCACAAGCATTTCGGTCGGCGATACTGCGGACTTTTTATATCGTGAGCTTGTTACAGGTAAGTATGTCGGATACCGTGTCGGACTGGCTTATTGACTACATAAACCAAAAACCCAAAACACGATTGTTTTGGGTTTTTTGAGCATTATGCAATGGAATGTTTCTGTCCCTTTTGCAGTTCATACATTTGATAATATTGGCCTTCTAATGCCATCAATTCCTCGTGGTTCCCTCTCTCAACAATTTCTCCTTTATCAAGAACCAAAATCTGATCAGCATTTCTGATTGTTGAAAGCCGGTGAGCGATGACGAAGGTGGTGCGTCCTTGTTTGACGACATCAAGCGCCTTCTGGATTACGGCCTCTGTCTCTGTATCAATATGCGCCGTTGCCTCATCTAAAATCAAGATCGCGGGATCAAACGCCAAAGCTCTAGCGAAAGAAATTAACTGCCGCTCTCCAGAGGATAGCGTGCTGCCTTTTTCAATCACGGGCTCATTAATGCCCTTCGGAAGCTTCTTAAGAAGAGGCTCAGCACCGACTTGCCGCAGTGCATTTTTTATTTCTTCTTCAGTCATTCTTTCGTCATCCAGACTTACGTTAGATCCGATTGTGCCCGAGAATAAGTACGGGTCCTGAAGCACAATACCCATATGGGATCTGAGTTCCTGTCTTGACATGTTGTAAATGCTTTTTCCATCAATTAAGACATCACCTTTTTGCGCATCATAAAAACGAAACAGAAGATTCAAAATCGAGCTTTTTCCTGATCCGGTATGGCCGACGAGCGCTACGGTTTCGCCTTTTTGCGCAGTAAAGGAAATATGCTTTAATACCTCTTCACCTTCTTGATACGCAAATGACACATCACGAAATTCAACCCGTCCCAGCGCGCGCTCCTTCGCCGGTTCACCCGCTTCTTCCGTATTCTTTTCTTCAAGCAGTTCAAAAACACGCCCGGCGGAGACCCTTGCAAGCTCCAGCTTTGAAAACTGATTGACGATGCCTGTGATCGGCTGAAATAACCGGTTCAAATAATCGACAAACGCGTACAGTACACCGATAGAAACAATCCCGGCCGCATTCAGGCTCGCACCGCCAAAATGCCAGATCAGACAGACGAACGCAAGATTGCGGATGACATTGACCAAATTATGGGACATTAAGGAGTTTAAATTCAGCATCCTGTTTTGGAAATAAAAATGTGATTCATTTAATTCCTCAAATTCTCTCATTGTTTCCTTTTGATGGCGGAAAGCCTGAATAATGGTCATGCCTTGAATTGACTCATTCATTTTTGCGTTAATGTCACTGTTGATCGAGCGGATTTTTTGGTTGTAATATGACGCATATCTCCGGTATATGACTGACCACAGCCAGATAATCGGCACAATTGCCAGACATACAAACGCAAGCTTCACATCAAGCAGAAACAAAGCCGTGAATATCCCGAACATATAGATTCCGCTTGTCACAAATGTGGAAAGCACTGTGACATATAAATCCCTGATAGCCTCCGTATCATTGGTAATCCGCGCAACGACTTTTCCGGCCGGAAGGTTGTCAAAATAGCGAATCGGCATTCTCTGTATGTGCGAAAACACGTCCTGCCTCATCTTTTGAATAATCCGATTGGCGCTCATCTGCAGCAGATAATGCTGTCCGTATTGAAAGAATACTGAAAACACAAGCAAGCCCCCATACAGGCAGATCAGTAACACCATTCCCTTTATTTCCGGCTGATAGAACTGGAAAAGTTCCTGCTTAGTCAGCTTTTCGGCAGCATATGTCCGGCTCTTGTCTCCGTTTGTGATCGTCAGCTTCCCGTCAGAAACTGTTCTATTCCCGTCGAAGCTGACAGCCTGATCAACAAAATAGAACGCCATTCCCACTTGATAAATATGTGCTTCTTTTGCTTTTGAAACAGGCTCCTGCAATCGGTCCTCTCTGACATATGAGACGCCGTGAAACTGAACGGCATTTTTATCTTTTTCCGCAGCTTCATACCATGTTTTCTCAATGCCGAGGATATGGTCGTCTATCATTTTCTTGCCGATAAACGGCCCGGTCAGTTCTGCACCGACGGCGACAGCTAGCAATAGGACGGCCGTGATCAGCAATTTTCGATAAAGGAGTGCGTATCTCCATAACGTTTTTCCTATTTTCATGCCCCTGCTCCCCCTTCTTCGGCCGTGAACAGCTGCTGTCTTTCATATTGTTCCCGGTACCACCCATTATTGGCCAGCAGTTCTTGATGCGTGCCTCTCTCAACAATGACGCCGCCGTCCATCACAAGGATCAGGTCAGCGTGCTCAACCGCGGATAATCGGTGCGTCAAAATAAATGTCGTTTTTCCTTTGCGGTTTTCTCTGATGTTCTTGATAATTGCAGCCTCTGTTTTGGCATCTACAGCGGAAAGTGAATCATCCAGAATCAAGATTTCCGGATTCGCCATGAGTGCTCTCGCAATCGAAATTCTTTGTTTCTGCCCGCCTGACAGTGCCACGCCTTTTTCACCGACCATTGTCTCCAGACCGGACGGAAGCATGTGCAAATCTTTTTCAAAATGTGCTTCGGCAATGGCTTGCTGAACCTCTTTATCAGTTGCATCCTGTTTTCCGTATAAAATATTTTCTTTTACAGTCCGTGAAAACAGTAAATGATCCTGCGGCACATATCCGATCCATCCGCGGAGCTGGTCAAGAGGGATTTGCTGAATCGGTACGCCTGAAAATGTAATGCTCCCTTCACCTGGAGGGTACTGGCGCAAAAGCTGCTTAATAATTGTCGTTTTTCCGCTCCCGGTTTTACCGGCAATCCCGACAGTCTGCCCTTTTCGCACCGTAAATGAAATATCCTGAAGATTGTCACTTGTTGAGCTTGGATATGTAAAGCTGACATGACTGAAAACGATATCTCCAGGCTCTTTAAGATCAGCGGGCTGTTTTGGATCTGTCACATCCGTTTCATAAGAAAGAGTTTCATTTACCCGATCTAATGACGCATTGCCGCGCTGCATCACGTTAATGAGTTCACCGATTGCAAACATCGGCCAAATCATCATGCCGAGATAAACGTTAAAGGACACTAACTCTCCAAGCGTCAGCTCGTTCCGGAATACAAGAAACGCTCCGTAGCCGAGCCCAATCAGATAGCTTGCGCCGACAAGCAGTTTCACCGTCGGCTCAAACAGTGAATCAATAAAAGCCACTTTCATATTTTTCTGATAAACATCAGCGGTCATTTCATTAAACCGCCGAACATCGTTTGTTTCCTGAACATACGCGCGAATCACCCGCACGCCTGAAACAGATTCCAGCACTCTGTCATTCAGCGCCCCGAACGCGTTTTGGGCCCCAGTAAACCGCTCATGAATTTTACTTCCATATAGACTGATTGCAATCGCCATGACTGGAAGCGGGATAATGGCGGCAAAGGTCAGCTTCCAGCTGATCAAAAACCCCATTGTCAAAAAGATCGTCATCATAAACATCGTAGAATCAACTAACGTCAAGATGCCAAACCCTGTGGTTAAACTGACGGCCTGAAGATCATTTGTCCCTCGTGCCATTAAATCGCCTGTCCGGTTTTTTTCATAAAACGGCGGCGACATAGTCAGCAAATGCCCCATCAGCTTCGTACGAAGAATTTTCTCCATCAGATTCGCTCCGCCAAACAGCTGATGCATCCAAAAATAAGACATGATATACACGGCCGCCGTCAGCACAAAAAAGATACCGATATAAAACAGCAGCCCTTCCGCAGTAAATGCCCCTGCTTTCATATCATCTATGGCGTTCCCCAAGAGCTTAGGCGGAAACATTTCAATGACATTGACTGCTAATAAAAGGACAATCGCAATCGTATAGCGCAGCCAGTACGCCTTAAAAAACCAGCCAAGCTTTTTCAAAACTGAAAACATCTATCCCCATCTCCTCATCAGCCGCCTTCTATTTTTTCCTTGCAGCTTTTTTCATCCAATTTGGCACGAACAGCCCTCGCCTCTGTATTGGTCTTCACATCCCATACACCTGTCTTTCCTTAGATTTTGTATATAAAAAAGGCATGAAGCGTCAGCTCCATGCCTTTTTTAACCGATATGTTACGCACAGCGCTTTTCAGCGCGCGGTCCGACCTAAAAAACCGTTCACGAAAACAGAACAAAAGGTTTGCCGCGCCAATATGAAACTGTTTGATAAACACGCAAATTCCTTGGCATAGCAAACCCTCCTTCCATTTTGATTTCATCTTCTTATCATCATATAAACAAAACCTTTTATTGTCAATCATTACTTGAATAGGAAAAGGTTAATTGTGCTCAAATTCGGGTAGTAGTGTTGTAAGACGCTTTGAAAGGGTGAGAAGGATGTTCCATGCTGACCGTATCATTGTTGCGTTTGACGGAAGTGAAAATAGTAAGAAAGCGCTTCTGACAGCCATTGATCTTGCTAAAACCGTAAATGCCGCTATTACCGTCGCCCATTCACATGATATGAAAGACAATCAGACCGTCATCGACCCGCCCAGACCCGCAGCTGAGGCAAGCTATATCAGCGGAGGCATGACAAGTGTTCCTGATCCGCTGATATCAGATGTAACATCACCTGAGCCAATGATCTATGAAGACCGTACAGAAGAAGTCATCGCCGAAGCCAGAATGATGCTGAATGAACAGCAGGCAGATGGAGATATCGATATATTAGAAGGCGATCCGGCTGAATCAATTATCGAGCATGCAAACCGCATTTCTGCCGATCTGATCGTAACCGGAAGCAGAGACCAAAACAGGCTGAAAAAGCTAATATTCGGAAGTGTAAGTGAAAAGCTTTCAGCGAAATCGGATATACCCGTCCTGATTGTAAAGTGAGCACGCCCTGTGCTCACTTCTTTTATATTCATAATTGTGAAAAAACATAGATTTTCGTTTTTTTCTGTTATAATGCTTTCGTGCCCAAAAGCACAAAAGCATTAAAGATAAATATGGGGTGTTATTTTGGATTCTCAAAAAAAGCTGACGTTTCCGTTAGCCGTCGGTTTATTTATATTCATGTTATGCATTATTATTTCTTGCTTATTCTTGCTTCATGTAGAACCTCATATCCCGCTGTTTTTAAGTGTTGTCATGCTTTCAGCAGCAGCTTTATGGTTTGGATTTCCCTGGAAGAGCATTGAAAAAGGGATTGTAGACGGGATCAAAAACGGCGTACAGCCGATTATCGTTCTAGCGCTGATCGGCATCTTAATCGGCGCCTGGATGTACAGTGGCGCCATACCGACTGTGACAGTTTATGCCCTATCCTTTATTGAACCAAGCCATCTTCTGTTGACTGCTTTGTTTTCATGTATGATCATCAGCACACTTGTTGGCTCAAGCCTGACAACTGTAAGCACAATCGGGGTAGCGCTGATCGGTGTATCGAGCGCCGCTGGCGTTCCGCTTGAATGGACAGCAGGCGCAGTCATATGCGGCGCTTGTTTTGGGGATAAAATGTCGCCGATGTCGGACACAACCAACTTTGCAGCCGGAATAGGCGAAATACCAATCTTTGAACACATTCGCCATATGATGGGCACAACCATTCCAGCTTTGCTCATCACTGTCGTTCTGTTTTACTTTCTCGGTTCATCAGTGTCAGCGGACGCTGCTTCAACCGATAATATTCAGCAGGTCATAACCGGAATAAAAGATGCTGCAAACGTGACACCGTGGGCCCTTCTTTCTCCGCTCTTAGTCGTTTTGCTGGCAATGAAACGGGTATCAGTAATCCCCGTTCTGACTGCCGGAATTATTTCCTCGGGAATTTTGACTGCTATTTTTGTACCCGACAGCAGCCTGCAGGCGTTTATGACAGCTTTGCAAAATGGCACAACTTTCGAAACTGACAATGAGGCAGCCGCTAAAATTATCAACAGAGGCGGATTGCAATCCATGATGGGCTCTGTCTCTCTCATTATGATTGCTTTTGCACTTGGCGGATTGATGGAGAAAATCGGATTGATTTCTGCACTATTGGAAGGCATCATGAAAGGCATCCGCTCAAAAGGCCGTCTAGTTGCAGCAACTGTCTGCTCAAGCATCGGCGTCAACTTGGCAACCGGTGAACAGTATTTATCGATATTAATACCGGGACAATCATTTAAATCCTTATATGACAAACAAAACATCCAGCGAAAATTTCTGACAAGGTCATTAGAGGACGGCGGAACATTAATTAACCCATTGATTCCTTGGGGCGTCAGCGGCGCATTTATGGCGAGCGCACTTGGTGTTCCAGTCATAGACTACATCCCGTTTACGTTCTTCCTCTATATATCGCCGATGATCTCCATTTTGATTGGATTTGTTAAAAAATAAAAAGAGCTCCGCTGTAAAAAGCGGGCTCTTTTCTTCGTTCATTTATGAATGCTAGCAGCCTGTTGAATGCTTTCTTGAAAAGCAGCCTGAAGCTGTTTGGTCACCGGTCCGGGTTTCCCGCTTCCGACCGATTGTCCATCGAGCGTCACAACCGGAATAATTTCTGCCGTCGTTGACGAAATAAAGATCTCTTCCGCCTGTTTCAACTCTTCTTCACTGACAGGAGTCTCATCCAGTTTGATCCCATTCTTCTCAATCAGTCCTAAAATATTCATCCGTGTAATTCCATTGAGAATGAGCCGGTTAGCCGGATGTGTTCGCACCGTGCCGTTGATAACCGCATAAACGTTAGAGGATGTACCCTCCGTAACAACGCCGTCCCTAAGTAAAATGGCTTCAAATGCTCCCGCTTCATAGGCCCTTTGCTTCGTCATGACATTATACAGTAAATTCAGACTTTTGATATCACATCTTAACCAGCGAAGATCCTCATCTGTAATGGCTGCCACTCCGTATGCCTGCTCTTGATCCGGTTTTTTCACCGTAAACGTATAAGCAGTAGTCTGCGGCTCGAGGCCGGCTTCATACTGGTGTTTTCGCGGGGCCACACCTCTTGTTGTCTGAATGTATACCGCTCCCTCACTGACCGCATTTTCCTGTACAAGCTTTTGCAGGTCCCACTCGAGATCTTCTATACTGAATGGCAGTGAAATTCCGATTTCAGCAGCACTTCTGAAAAAACGCTCTGCATGCTCACGTAAGCCGAACAATACTCCTTTGTACACCCTGATCACTTCATAGATGCCGTCACCAAACTGATAACCGCGATCTTCCAAATCGATTGATGCTTCACTGCGCCCAATCAGCCGGCCATTGACTAAAACCTTCATAAAAGCCCTCCCTTTTCGAGATGTCCCTGATGTCATTCAAGCTGTCATTGTCACTAATTCTACCATATTGGACAAGCTGAAAAACAGAAAGATCAAGAGATCTATAGCGGAAAGGAGTTTATTTTTTCCTTAAAATCTGACATTTCGACAAATTTTCTATGTGCTTTCCAGTTTTATTCCTGTATACTTGACTGGTAATACATAGGTTGTAAACATAAGGCATCTTCATAAGCTGCCTGCTGTACAGCATTATGTAGAGATTTTATGCCAATGGAGAGATTGTTATGCGACAAACGAGAGGAGAGGCTTCTCCTTCTGCAGTTTCGCTTGCTTTTAAATTTGCAAGTTTAGCAGTTTTATGTGTGCTGCTTTTGCTTATGGTGATTTTGGGTTATTCCAACAGTTCAACGAAAGCAAAGGAAGTCACTGTCACAACAAACGGCCAGCTTCGAGATGAGAAGGAAAGCCTTAAGCTGAAAAACGACTCCCCCGATCTCCTGATAAAACATCTGCAGACAAAGCAGAACATGGGAGATAAAACGGTTTACTTAACCTTCGACGACGGCCCTTCAGCCGTTACAACCCGCTTGCTCGACGTACTGAAAAGCGCTGATGTAAAAGCGACGTTTTTTATGCTGTCACCGCGGATGAACGAATTCAAGCAGGCTGTGAAAAGAGCAGAAAAGGAAGGCCACGCACTCGGTTTACATGGCGTTACCCACAATAACAGATTGTTCTATCAAACACCGACATCTCCGCTAAAAGAAATGCAGGAGGCGCGTGACACGCTGCAGGACATTACAGGATATAAAACCGATCTTGTCAGAACGCCATACGGAAGCAAGCCGTCACTAACCGCCTCACAAATTCGCAATCTGGAGAAAGATGGGTTTGTGTACTGGGATTGGACGATCGACAGCATGGACTGGAAATACCGGAATTCACAGTATGTGACCGCCGTATTACAGCAGCTTGAGAATATGGAACACAGCTCTTCAAGCCGCCCAAATGTAATTCTCATGCATGATCTTCCTGCTACTGTAAATGCGCTGCCGGTACTAATCAATAAATTAAAAGAAAAAGGCTATTCCTTCGGAGTGTTAGAGGACACAATGGTTCCTGTTCATGAATAAAAAAGTGAGGCGCATAAAGCGGCTCACTTTTTCATGCCCAAACTTCGGGCAAACTCGCCGATTTTTTGATGGATGACCATGTCAAACAAGCTGTCGCAATACGTTGGTTCAAGGTTTATGATGACTTTCTTCATGCCGGGAATCAGGCTTGCATCCTCAGGCACAAATCTAGCCGGAGCCACTTCGAGAGACGTGCCGATAACCAATAAAAGATCTGCTTGATCCAGCTTTTCATAAAGGGTGTCAAAGTGCATGACGGCATCGCCAAAGAGAACAACATCGGTTTTTAATACCGTTCCGCAAATGTCCCCATTGTTTCCGGCCGCCGTGCACTCCGGCACCTCCCGCTCCAGCAAATGGGGAAGATCATATCGGGCGCCGCATGCCGGACAAGCTGCTGTCTGGATAGAACCATGCAGTTCGTACACATGCCTGCTCCCCGCTTTTTTATGAAGACCGTCAATGTTTTGCGTGAAAATATCGACCTGCTTCCCTTGCTTCTCCAGCTCAGCTAAAAGCAAATGGCCTTCATTCGGTTCAAAGCTGCCGCTCATTTTCATCTGGAACAATTCTTTGAATTTGGGCCAAAACAGACGCGGATAACTTAAAAAATAATCAAGGCTCATCGCTTCCATTCTTGAGGCATCCTCCGTCCAAATGCCCCCTGCTGAACGAAAGTCGGGGATCCCTGATTCTGTGCTCATTCCCGCTCCGGTCAGCACAACAATTCTCTGTGCTTCATGTAGAATACTTTTGAATGTTTCCAACTCAACACCGCCTTTTTCTCTTATTTTACCATGAAAAAGACTCCGCCTCTGTCAGACGAAGTCTCTCTTTTAAGCCCGTTCCTTTTCCTCTTTATTTAGATTCACCTGGAATGGGTCGCTTTCGTGCTTTTGCTTGACAACAACCATTTGGCCGGGATATGCAAACTGAACGCCTTCTGCACCTAAAATCTCAATAATTTTATAGTTGATATCCTCTCTAATATTAAGGTTTTCAGCCCAAACCGTCGTTTTTGTATAGAAGTTAAAAAATAAATTGTAGTAGCTGTCGGCAAACGTATCAAAGTTGACCATGATTATTTCATTATCAACGCCCTCATGCTCTAAGAGCATTGTTCTGAGAGAATGAATGGAGCGTTCAAGGTTCTCAATCGGCGTAGCGTAGGACACATGGATGGAAAACGTAATCTGGCGTTTGGTCATTCTTGTCCAGTTCGTGATCGCTTCCATCGACAGCGTAGAGTTCGGCACCGTTACAAGCGCCCCCTGTGCTGTTCTGAATCTCGTGCTCCTAAAGGTAATATCCTCGACTGATCCTGTTACTGTCGACGTCTCCACCCAGTCACCAATTGTAAACGGCTTTTCAGTAATAATGATAATACCGCCGAAGAAGTTGCTGATGGTATCCTTCGCGGCAAGCGCAAAAGCCAGTCCGCCAAGACCAAGGCCCGCTACAAATCCGTTTACATCATAATTGAATTCCTGAGCGATCACACTGACACTGAGCGCAATGATCACAAAACGGAGCAATTTGGATAAAAACGGGGCCAGAATGTCATCCATGTCAAGCTCGAAGCGCTGGTTCACCTTATGGAAGATAAACGACGATGTTGCGGTCAAATTACAAAGACCCCAACACAAGAGCGCCACAATCAGTGAGCGGTATATTTTGCTGATGACCGGCATTTGCTCATCTAAAAACGGTGAATACCGGATCGCTAAAAACAGCCCAAGGGCAACAAAAAACCATCTGGCCGGCTTATCAAACGCCAGAACCACCTGTTTAAAAATTTCTGTTTTCGGCCGGTTTGTCAAATTAAAAAGCAGGTTAAAAAAATATCTTGTGAATAATTTTCTAAGTATAAGAAACACCAGCAAAATCGCCAAGCTGATGCCGATTTGTATGATGTTATCAAGCGTAAAATACTGCTGCAGATAATCCGGCATGACTGTCTCCCCTCTATCCCAATCAATTGTTTATTATACTAAAATATTCGTAAGGATGTTCATTTAAATGTCTTTTGCAGCACAAAACCCCGGCGAAACGCCGGGGTCATTTCTCAATTCATCTATCAGCCAGATTCAATAGGGACAGTCACTTACCTTTTTTCGTTTGTGTCTGATCAAGGAGAGTTGCTTTTTGCATTTCAGCATCCGTTTCGGCTTTAATTCTTTCCTCCACTCTGATTCTCCCTTTTCCCATGATCTCGCCTCCTTTTTTGCTATTATAAAGGATCATATTTTGTTGTGAACATGTCGAAAGACCTAATTTTCTGA
This sequence comes from Bacillus sp. PS95, assembly GCF_037963565.1. Taxonomy (NCBI): domain Bacteria; kingdom Bacillati; phylum Bacillota; class Bacilli; order Caryophanales; family Bacillaceae; genus Bacillus; species Bacillus sp. PS95. The sequence goes on along the minus strand of NZ_CP150160.1, from coordinate 998,037 downwards.
CGAAATGTGTTCTGATACGCTGAGTGTCTTTTTTTAGTTATACGCATTCCTCAGCCCGGACCATTCCGATATGGCAGAAAAAATTCACCAGTTTGTATCGCGGTGCATATATGGATTTGATACAATAACAGAAATGCCCATACGAGGAGCTGACTTAGCTTGTACATCATTGCCCATCGCGGAGCATCCGGCTACGCTCCGGAAAATACGATTGCCGCATTTGACCTTGCGGTGAAAATGAATGCAGATATGATCGAACTGGATGTCCAGCTTACAAAAGACAGGCAGATTGTTGTGATACACGATGACAGGGTTGACCGAACAACAAACGGATCGGGCTTTGTTAAGGATTTTACCTTGGAGGAATTGCAAAAACTCGATGCAGGAAGCTGGTACGGTCCCGCTTTTCAAGGAGAGCGTATTCCGACCCTGGAAGCGGTGCTCAAGCGCTACCACAAAAAAATCGGCCTTTTAATTGAACTAAAAGGCCATCCGTCTCAAGTCGGAATTGAAGAAGAGGTGGGACAGCTATTAGGACAATTTTCTTTTTCTATCAATAATATTGTTCAATCCTTTCAGTTCCGCTCCGTCCAAAGGTTCCGCGAGCTTTATCCTTCGATTCCGACAGCGGTCATTACAAGGCCCAACTTTGGCATGCTGTCCAGAAATCAGATGAAGGCCTTCCGCTCTTTTGCAAACTATGTCAATATAAAACACACACGGCTCAACCGTCTGATGATCAGCTCCGTCCATAAAAATGGCTTAAACATATTTGCATGGACTGTCAACAATCAAAAGACAGCGGCAAAATTACAAGCCATGGGCGTGGACGGCATCGTTACAGATTACCCGGATTTCATCATAAAGGATGGCAAACATGAAAATATATAGCACGGTTTTTATCGGAGGCGCGCTTGGCGCCTGCCTCCGATACGGATTAAACTTATGGATACACACCGGTCAGTTCCCGGCGGCAACCTGGCTGGAAAATGCGGCAGGCAGCCTTCTATTAGGCATTTTGACCGGATTTTTTATGATCGGGGCAAAACGGCCTCTGCTGTCGGCTTTTTTAGGCACCGGCTTTTGCGGAGGCTTCACAACAATGTCCACATTTTCTAAGGAAACAGTGATGCTTTTGCAAGGACAACCCTCATTGGCTCTTTTATATATGGCAGCCTCATTGATATCAGGGATCATATTTGCACTGATTGGTGTTTTTGCGGGACGGCGCATAGCAGGCATTCAGCAAAGAAAGGGGCTGCAGGAAAGATGACACTAGCGGGTATTTTCATAGGGGGCGGACTTGGCGCAATGCTTCGCTTCTGGCTTGGCAATGTCATAACCGCCAAAACCAAAGGTCTCAGCCTGCCCATTGGCATACTGACAGTCAATATTCTCGGAGCTCTCGGGCTCGGAATATTTACAGGACTTCACGTTGCAAATGCTTCGGTCTCGCTTATCATCGGCACGGGGTTTTTTGGCGCCTTTACGACCTTTTCCACCTTCAGCGTTGAAACTATTCAACTCCTTATGGCCAAACGTGTAATAGAAAGCATCTTGTACATCGCCCTGACACTTTGCGGATCGCTTTTGGCATTTTGGTGCGGCTGGACAATCACAATGTAAAAAAACCTTGAGCTTATTTCTCGCTCAAGGTTGCACTGTTCAGCATCACAGGATCGGGCAGCGGCAGCTTGTGGTGCGCCGTAATCCCGGTTGTGTTGCCGGCTTCTTCTTTTATATCGATTTGCTTGATTAATCGGCCGTCCATCTTCAGCACCTTTATCGTATATGAACCGATGCGAATGGATTCACCAGCCTCAATATCGATGTTTTCTTTTAATATCAGCCCGCCGATCGTATCGACGTCTTCTTGAATCGATGCGCCAAGAAGGCTGTTCACCTGATCGATCCGAACCTTTCCATCCATCACATAATGGCCGTCGCCAAGCTTTTGGATCAGCGGCTGTTCATCTTCATCAAATTCATCTCTGATCTCTCCGACAATTTCCTCAAGAATATCCTCTGTCGTCACAAGTCCCGAGGTTCCTCCGTATTCATCCGACAATATTGCCATATGAATGCGCTCGCGCTGCATTTTAATCAGCAAGTCATGAACCGGGATCGTTTCAATCACTTCGATGACCGGCCTCACATACGGATGGATCGTCATCTTCATTCGTTCTTCTTCTGTCATAAACAGCAAATCAGAAAACAAATGCTTCGTATTGACCAAACCGATCACACTGTCTTTGTCTCCATCTGTGACTGGCCAGCGCGTGTATTTTTCCTTCAGCATGACTTCAAGCATCTCGGCCATCGTCATCTCAGTTGACACAGCAGCCATTTCCTTCCGCGGTATCATAATTTCTTTGGCGATCCGATTATCAAATTCAAAAATCTTATTCACATATTTATATTCAGACGGATTAATCTCTCCGTTTTTTAAACTCTCAGATAACAGCATCCTGAGTTCTTCCTCAGAATGGGAACCATCATGTTCTGACGCAGGCTTCAAACCGAACATCCCGCATAAAAACCGCGCCGATCCATTGAGGATCCAAATAAACGGAAACAGGAGCAAATAGAATAAACGCAAAGGGCCCGCTATCAGTAAAGTCAGCTGTTCTGCCTTTTGAATCGCGACCGTTTTCGGGGCCAGTTCACCTACAACAACGTGCAGGAACGTGATCAAGCCGTACGCGACTGCAAAAGAGGCTGCATGTGAAACCGAGTCTGGCAAGCCGAGCGGTTCAAACAGTGGATGCAGCAGCCGTTCAAAGGCCGGCTCACCCAGTACGCCAAGCCCGATTGATGTCAATGTAATGCCTAGCTGGGATGCGGATAAATATTCATCCAAATCTGTAATGACACGCCTTGCGAGTATCGCCCGTTTGTTTCCTTCTGTGATAAGCTGATCTATTCTGGATCTCCTTACTCTAACAATCGCAAACTCGCTTGCAACGAAAAACGCGGTTAAAGCAATGAGCACACCAATTAAAATCAGACTGTCAATATCGTCCATTTAACCCTATCCTCTCAACAAAGGATAAGGAGTCACCTCCTGATATAATCATTTTTCCTTAACATTGAGGTACGCGGTGTATTGTTGCCTAAGCAGCGGGCCCCATCATACCACCTCCAAAAGTCAAAGTTTGATTATAAATTGTATATTTTATTGTAACACAACTCATTCCAAAAATGATTTTTAATTTTTAGACTTTTATCATGAAGAAAGACTTAACTGCATGCCTGCTTGTCAATTCTGCGCCTGTCTGGATTGGAAGAGGAAGGATTTTGCGGATATAAAAAGAAAACAGCCTTGAAAACTGTTTTCTTTTCTTTTCTTTGCCTTCTTAAGCAAAATCTTTATATAAAGAAATGAAAATGTCCCGTGAGTTTTTAATCTGCTCGATCGGCACACTGAAGGATAATCGGAAATGCCCGCTCATTCCAAAACCGCTGCTCGGCACAATTAATAATTTGTATTTTTGGGCGGCATGCACACAAAATGCAACTTCATCTTCAATCGGCGATTTCGGAAAAACAAAGAAACCTCCCTTTGGCATTTCAAACTCAAAACCGGCTTCTTTTAAAATGTCTACCATTAAATCCCGGCGCTCTTTATAAGCGCTCGCGTCTACTCTTAAATCATCCATTCGTGCCACAGCCCGCTGCATCATGACAGGGGCATTCACAAATCCAAGCGTTCGATTACAATACACAAAAGCGTTGATCAAAAGGTCCGCATCCTGCATTCGGCTGTCCAATCCGATATACCCGAGCCGCTCCCCGGCTATGCCGAGATCTTTACTGAATGAGCTGGCCAATATCACACGATGGTACGATTGAAACGGATTTGCCAGCTCTTCATCATAGATTAATTGACTGTACGGTTCATCAAACAGCACATAAATCCTCTGGCCGCTCTTCTCTTCTATTTCTTTTAATAAAGCGCCTAAATCGTCTATATTTTTCTGGCTGAGAACCGTGCCTGTGGGGTTATGCGGTGTATTGAGGATCAGCCCTTTCGTCTGTGGAGTGATCGATTGCCTTACCGCATCAATGTCGATCTCAAACCGGCCTGTCAACGGGCAGCTGACGGCCTTTCCCCCGTAGTTCTCAATATACAACTTATATTCAGCAAAATAAGGTGCGAGAATAATGACCTCTTCCCCAGGGTTTACGATGCTTTTTAACGCAACATTCAAAGCGCCTCCCGCGCCCACCGTCATGACGATACGCTCCGCTGAGAAATCAGCTTCAAAACGCGACCCCAGAAATTGCGCGACTTTTTCTCTCGCTGCAGGAAGCCCTTGGTTTTGTATGTATCCGTGGCTGCCTTTTTCAGCTTCCTCTATTAACGCTCTCTTAAAAGCTTCAGGCGGTTCAACAATCGGGTTGCCGAGTGAAAAATCAAATACCTGGTCTTCCCCGAACTCCTTCTTCAGCCTTGCACCTTCATCAAACAGCTTGCGAATCCATGATCCTTTATTTAAGTTTTCTTCAACTTCCCGGGATAACCCAGCCAATTTCATCTGTCCCTTCCGCATATAAAAAATTTGAAAATTCTATCTTCCTATGTTACTTCAATCAGATGATGAATTCCACAACTTCCAATTCCGGTCTGAAAAAAACAATAAACTTGTGCAAGACACCGTTCATATATTAAACTATTCTCATAACTATAACGTGATGGTTGGGAGGGATATAGATGGGGCTGAGACTTATCGCATCAGTGAACTAGCGGCACTCGCCGGAGTAACGAAACGGACAGTTGATTATTATACGAATCTCGGTCTGCTTACGCCGGCCAGATCCTGTTCAAATTACCGTTACTACGACGAAAATGCACTCAAACGACTTATATTTATTGTAGATTGCAAGAAGCAGCGATTGGCCCTGTCCGATATTAAAGATCGACTGGAGAACCAGTTTCCCTCTTCAGCTAAACTTGATGATGAAATTGGAAATCTGGCATTAGAAATTGATCATATGAATCAAAACATCTCCGGAATCTTGCATCGGTTTGAACGGCTGAAGCCCGAGGATCGTGACAAGCTGAAAAGCAAACTCCCGCCTGAAAAGCTCGCCGTGTTCCAATCATTTATGCTGCTGTTAAGTTAAAACCATTTTATCTAACAGGAGGTGTTACCTTCATTCTCATTGCTAGAGTGAAGGTTCTAATTGGACATAGTGAATTTGATTTTAGTTGCTGTTTTAATCGCCCTGACGGCATTTTTCGTGGCATCTGAGTTTGCCATTATCAGAATCAGAGGCTCACGGATCGATCAGCTGATCGCGGAAGGAAATAAAGCAGCAATAGCCGTAAAAAAAGTGACCACGCATCTTGATGAATATTTATCTGCGTGTCAGCTCGGAATTACATTGACTTCCATCGGATTAGGGGTTTTAGGTGAATCAACGATTGAAAGGCTGCTTCACCCGCTTTTCGTCCAAATGAACGTTCCAGGTTCCCTTTCACATGTCATATCGTTTATTTTTGCGTATGCCATTATCACGTTCTTACACGTTGTTGTCGGAGAACTTGCACCTAAAACAGTCGCTATCCAAAAGGCGGAAGCAGTGTCTATGCTGTTTGCGAAACCGCTGATTTGGTTTTACCGCATCGCGTTCCCATTCATTTGGCTTTTGAACAATTCCGCACGGTTATTGACCAAAGCATTTGGCCTGGAGACCGTTTCAGAAAACGAACTGGCTCACTCAGAAGAAGAACTGCGAATCATTTTGTCTGAAAGCTATAAAAGCGGTGAAATCAACCAATCAGAGTTTAAATATGTGAATAAAATCTTTGAATTTGACGACAGGCTCGCGAAAGAAATTATGATTCCGCGGACCGAAATTGTCAGCCTTCCGCATGATATCAAGATTTCTGAAATGATGGACATCATTCAGATTGAAAAATATACCCGCTACCCTGTGGAAGAGGGCGATAAAGATAACATTATCGGGGTTATTAACATTAAAGAAGTGCTGACAGCCTGCATAAGCGGTGAGGTATCTGTTGATTCCACCATTTCTCAATTCGTCAACCCGATCATTCATGTCATTGAATCTGCGCCAATCCAAGACCTGCTTGTCAAAATGCAAAAAGAGAGGGTCCACATGGCCATTTTGTCTGATGAATACGGCGGTACTGCCGGGCTTGTGACGGTTGAGGACATCATTGAGGAAATTGTCGGTGAAATCCGCGACGAATTTGATATTGATGAAATTAGCGAAATCCGCAAAATCGGCGAAGGCCATTATATTCTTGACGGAAAAGTGTTAATTGACCAAGTAAACGACCTGCTAGGCATTCATTTAGAGAACGAAGAAGTCGACACAATCGGCGGCTGGTTCCTTACTCAAAAATACGATGTTGAAAAAGATGATTCCATCATCGAAGAGGGCTGCGAATTCATCATTAATGAAATTGACGGCCACCACGTGGCATATATTGAAGTGAAAAAGCTTCAAGAAGAAGAACTTCTGGAGACAGCTAACCAGCAGGAAGCATAATAAGAAAAGCACCTTGTATAAGGTGCTTTTCTTATTTTCACAGTTCAGGGCAATCTCTCAGAACGCCTTATAGCTGATCAAGTTTATTCTCTAGTTCTTTAATCCGCTGATTCAAAGCCTCTGTCATTGCTGCAAGTCTTTCCTTTGAAGGCAGGTGGGCAAAATCAGCCTGGTGAAGAGGCTCACCGATAATCAGCTTCATTTTTCCTTTTTTGAATAACTCTTTTCCGCTTGAAGGGCCCTGATATGCAGCGGGGACAAGCGGCGCTTTCCCCATTTGCGCAATCGTCACCGCACCTCTTTTCAAAGGCACATCCTCAGAGGTTCTTGTTCCGCTTGGGAAGATACCGACGATCTCTCCTTCTTTCAGCAGCTTAATCGGCGTTTTAATACTGCTTGGCCCGGGATTTTCCCGATCTACCGGAAAGGCATGAATTTTCTTCAGAAACGAACCGATCCATTTATTTTGAAAAAGCTCTTTTTTCGCCATGTAGTGTATTTGATAAGGAAGAATCCCGACTCCGAGTGTAATCACATCAACCCAGCCGGAATGTGTACACGCGATGACAAAACCTGAATCGGCCGGAAGGTTTTCTTTGTTATACACCTTCACTCCTCCGCGAAGAGAAAGAATAACTTTTAAAGCATTTGCACAAAACTTATACATATCGCACTTCCTTTGTCGTAATCAATGATTCTTTCTGTCATCTATTATAACAACATTTTTTATTACCTGGTACTAATTTTTAAGATTTCTCCCGTTAAAACGCCAAAAAGCTGAGGATTCGCCCTCAGCTTTTGTTATATTTCCTCTCTGGTCGGCGGGGCCATAAACTCCGGTCCGACAGGGTCTGATATCGTATTTTCCAATATAGTATTGATATCTTTCTGATCTTCACTGTTCAGCGTCCAGCCTGTAATCTCAGATAGGGCCTCAAGCTGCCCAGGCTTTCTTGCCCCCCAAAGAGCGATATCCGCTCCCGGCTGATCTAAGATCCATCTGACAGCCAAGTGAATCACTGATTTTCCATAACGTGTCTTCGCCAGCTTATCCAATTGATTGACAGCAGAAAGATACTCTTTAAAGCGGGGCTTCTGGAATTTTGGATCGTGATTACGCAGATCATCGCCCTCAAATGTATACTCTTCGGTCATTTTGCCTGTTAACAGCCCTCTGCATAAACTGCCGTATAATAATGTTGTTATCTTGTTATCTTTCGCATAAGGAAGGACACTCTCTTCCATCTCTCTTTCAAACAGATTATATGGAGGCTGAATCGTATGGAGAGGTGCGACGGCGCGAAATGTATCCATTTGCTCAATTGAAAAATTGCTGACGCCAATCGCCCGGATTTTTCCCGCATCATATAATTCCTTCATGACTTCAGCCGTTTCTTCAATTGGCACAAGCGGATCGGGCCAATGCACCTGATAAAGATCAATATAGTCTGTTTGAAGCCGCTTCAAAGAATTCTCAACTTCCTCTACAATTCTCGCTCTGTTCGCATGGCGGAACAGCTGGTTGTTCTTCCAGTCCAGAGCCGTTTTCGTTGCGAGAATCACCTGGTCTCTTTTGCCGTACTCTTTGATTGCCTTTCCGACGATTTCCTCGGACTGCCCGAAGCCGTAAGCCGGCGCGGTGTCAATCATTGTAATCCCCTGATCAAGAGCGGCTCGGATTGTTTCAATCGATGTTTTTTCATCAGTGCCTCCCCACATCGTTCCGCCAATGGCCCATGTGCCGAGGCCGATTCTGGAGGCTTCTATTCCTGTATCTGCTATACTGGTATATTCCATTGTGCCACTCCTTCACTTTTTCACTATCTTTTCCCCTCTGGAAAAAATGTTAAACATTTCTCCGCACTATCTTTTGCGGGCATTTTTGGGTACTATATAGTAATGGTGTTTGATTAGGTATAAAAAAGCCGTTTGCATGTAATGTGCAACTTTAAACCTTTCTTATGCGTGTATAACATAGAGGGGAGAAAAGGCAGTGACGATCGATGAAATTTACCAAATGTACATGAATGATGTTTACAGGTTCCTGCTCTCCATGACAAAAGACAAGCATCTTGCTGAAGACTTACTGCAGGAAACCTTTATGCGGGCATACATACACATTCACTCCTATGATCACAGCAAAGTAAAGCCCTGGCTTTTTCAAGTGGCGCGAAACGCCTTCATTGATTACGTCAGAAAGCATAAGAAAGAAGTAACCATTTCTGATGACTTAATCGGAAGCCTCTTTCAAAATGCTGTTCAAAGTCCTGCCCATCAGGTAGAGATAAAGGAAGTGCTGACTGGTTATATGTCCGAGCTCCCCGATAATTATCGGGAGGCCTTAACGCTATATTATTTAAAAGAGTTAAACTACAAAGAAGCATCCCATATTATGAATATTTCAGAGGCGAATTTTAAAAGTGTTTTATTTCGTGCCAGACAGCGGCTGAAAGCACTTTATAATAGAGGTGTTAATGATGAATGAAGAATTTAAAAAGCGTTTTGATCAATATAAAAATGGGGAAATGAGCGACCAGGAAATGACTGCATTTGAGGAAGAACTTGAGAAGCTTGAAGTATATCAGGAACTGATTGACAGCGAACTAGAGGACGATAACGATTGGGATCTCAGCATCAGTCCTGAAAAACAAAAAGCGATTTTAGCCTACGGCAAACGCAAGTCTTATTTGCGAATTTCTGTGCTTGCCGTCATTTCGACATTGATGATTTTGCCGCTTTGTACGCTGGGAAGCTACCTCTATTACGGAATGGGTGGAAAACACAGCACCGGCAATGAGTTTATGGAAACTGCCGCAGTCACTGTAGCCCTGACCATGCCGAATGTTCTTGTTGATACTTCCGGACTGAAAAGCCAAGTGAAGCTATTTGGAATGAATACGGAATTCCCGCTGCAAAAGCAGATTGGCACGAAGACGGCTGCCGTAGGGAATGAACGGGTTGAAATGTTTTATAACAAAGTAAAAGCGCCGGCAGTAAACTACTATGACTTAGAAGTGAATAAAACCGGCCATTACTTTACACATCCTTCAAACAAGTCTGAACAAACGACCGCAAAAGCAGAAAAAACGTTAAGCACATTGCCTGAAGGAACGGTATCAGAGGTCTACCTTTCATATGACCGTGCATATCCGACAAAAGACGTGTATAACAAATTCAAAGGCTATGATGTGAGCTTTTTGTGGAACGCAATCGAAACAGAGAAAAACACAAATAAGACAGCTTCCACAGAACCTCTTGGCTATCCTGGAAAGGATTCAAAGTTCCTGGCCGCCCTTAATACAAAAGGCAAGTCGAATGGCGATCAGTTTATCAACGCCCTGAAATTCATGTCCAAACACGAAAAATGGGCTCAGGTCATTTCAAAACGGAAAGACCTGAATGTAGATAACCGATTAGATTATGTAGAGAAAAACGGTGTCAATGTATACGGTTCGGTCGTTACAGGGCCAACCAAGGAAATCCAGCGAATGCTGAAAAATAAATCTGTAAAATCAGCGAATGTCGGCGAGGTGGAATTATGGAACTGGTAAGAATTTTTAAAGAACACAATGTATTCGGCTGGATCTCTGTCGGGACAGCGGTTCTGTCCCTGCTGTTGCTGAATTTGGCCATTATCAGCAACGTCACGTTTTATTCCTATCAAATGCTTCCGTTCGCCATGGCTGCCGTTCCGTTCGGCGTTGTTGAACTCTTCATCAAGAGAGGGCGCACAGGTCCAGGCCTGCTCGGCGTCATCCTTAATCTCTTTGTAATTATTTGTGTGTATACCATTGTATCTGTAGATACGAATTTACAGTTTGGCTTTTAAAAAAGACGCCTTTTCAGGCGTCTTTTTTTCATTACACCGGTTTTTGGAACAAATAACTTTCTATAGTAAAACCCATTTTATCTGTATAAAATCGATGTGCGTCTTTACGCTGAAGGCCAGATGAAAGACTGACAAAACCAAGTCCGGCTTTTCTCGCCCAGTCTGAGGCATAATCCAAAAGCATTTTGCCGTATCCCTTTGATCGGCAAGGTGCCGTTGTAACAAGATCCGCAATCCACAAGTGCTCTCCTTTATGAATGGAAACTCTCGGCAGAGCCCCGCACAGCGCTCTGATTGCTGTATCTTCATATAAGGCAAACAGCATATACGATTCTTTCTGCACACAGGCTTCAAGCCTTTGTAAATACGTCTCTATATCCAGTTCTGTTCTCAATTCACTCATAATCGGATACGACTCAGCCCATTCTTCTTTCGAGGTTAATTGTTTCATATGGATCATCTTCTCAATCCCCTTTCCTTTCGTTACAATGATCATAGCTAATAAATGGCATTTGCCAAATAGCCAATATAAGAAAAAATAACCATGCCAGATAAAAAGGAGACACGAGATGGATATCACGCCGTTTCTTGATAAAAAGAGCAAAACACCGCTGTATGAACAGCTTTATACCTTTTTTAAACAAGAAATTTCACATGCGCGAATCACAAAGGGAACAAGACTTCCGTCAAAACGCAGGCTCTCCAGCTTGCTCGATGTCAGCACGGCAACTATAGAACGAGCTTACGAGCAATTAACTGCTGAGGGCTATGTCAAAAGCAAGCCAAAAATCGGCTGGTTCGCGGCGGAAGTAGAACCAGGCTTCCCGACAGCTCCTGACCATTTTCAGCAGTCTGTACAGCCGGGATTACATGAAAAGAACGCACCTGCTATTGACTTCCATCAAGGCAACGTTGATCCGACCCTCTTTCCCTTTAACGCATGGAGAAAAAGCATAGTAAAAAGTCTTGATCGCTATTCCGGATCGTTTCACACCTCTGGCGACCCTCAAGGAGAATACGAACTCAGGCACATGATTGCCCGATTCGTCAGGCTGTCTCGGGGAGTAAATTGCGAGCCCGGCCAGATTATCATCGGCGCAGGAACCACCGTGCTTCTGCAAATTCTTTGCCTTTCGCTAAAGCCAGGTACAAAAATCGGCTTTGAAGAACCGGGCTTTCACCGTTCAAGAAGGATGTTTGAAGCAAATCACATGGATGTCACTCCGATTTGTTCTGATGCAGAAGGCGTCCTGCCGGATGAGCTCTACCGTCAGAATCCTTATCTCATGTATACGACTCCTTCGCATCAGTTTCCGATTGGGACCATTATGACGATTACCCGCAGACAGGAGCTGCTGGCATGGGCGGCAGAAACAAATTCATTCATTATAGAAGATGATTACGATGGAGAATTTCGCTACAGCGGCCATCCAATTCCGTCTTTACAGGGTCTTGATCCGAATGGCAGAGTCATATATCTTGGCACTTTTTCAAAGTCACTTCTGCCTTCCTTGCGGCTCAGCTTCATGATTGTGCCCCCTGAACTCATGGAACCGATCAAAAACAGTGCTCAGTTAATGAAGCAGACCGTCTCTGTCCACTCGCAATTGACACTGGCAGACTTCATCGAAACCGGAGAGTGGCAAAAACACATAAATAGAATGAGAAGCTTATACCGAAAAAAACACGCTATCCTGTTAGAAGCCATCCGCTCTGAACTAGGAAACACCGTTGAGATTCTCGGTAAAAACTCGGGGCTTCACATTCTGCTGCGACTATTGTTTCCAGCAAGTGAGGAAGAAGCAATAAAAGCAGCCGCAAACAACGGTGTAACCATCTATCCCGTCTCCCCTTCATATAAAGAACGAACGCCTTTTGTTTCTGTCTTAATCGGTTATGGAGGTTTGTCAGAAGAGGACATCAGGCTTGGCATCCAAAAACTGAAAACGGCATGGGCACCGTTGATATCAACTTATTGAATAAAAACAGGCCCCGGAAACGGAGCCTGTTTTTTAAAATGATAAAATTCCGATTAAATTTAAGAACACGATAATAATGGCAAGCGGCACGATAAAACGAAGCAAATAAAACCATGTGTAAAAGAATGCTTTACCTGCATTTGATCCATTTCGCATTTCAGCCAAGAGTTCGCTTTTCGAAATTTTCAGCGGGATAAATAGAGAAATTAACAGAGCGCCTGAAGGCATCAAAACATTGCTGACGGTAAAATCGGCAATATCAAAAAACGTTTTGCCAAATAGGTGCACATCACTCAAAACGCCATAAGACAAGCAGCATGGGATTCCGACCAAAAAGATCAAAAGCCCGCTCGTCCATGACAGTTTTTTTCTCTTCTTTTCGTCCCCTTTTCCGATTGTGGCAACGATAATTTCAACCATAGAAAATGCTGAGGTTAAGGCTGCAAATAAAAATGCAACGAGAAAACCGATAAAAAACAACGTGCCGAACGGAAGCTGTTCAAAAACGGCCGGAAGCACTGTAAACAGCAGTGTCGGTCCTTCATTTGGCTGAAAACCGAATGAGAAAACCGCCGGAAAAATAGCCAAACCTGCCAAGAGTGTCACAATGATATTCATCAAGACAATGGAGGCTGCCGAACGAGGGATATTTTGTGTTTTCGGCAAATAGGAGCTGTAGGTCACCATCACCGAAACCCCCAGTGTTAACGTAAAGAAGGCCTGTCCCAGCGCGAATAATATGGATTCCGGAGTCAGATCGCCGAAATGAGGCACAAGCAGAAACTTTACGCCTTCCATTGCACCATTAAGCGTAAGAGACCGAAGAACGAGCAGAATAAACAATAAAAACAAAATCGGCATCATCACCGCGCTTACCCGTTCAATCCCTTTTTGAACCCCTCTTGCGACAACGATGACAGTAAGTACCATAAAGACAAGCTGAGCCGCGAGCGTCTGCACCGGATTTTGGATAATAGAAGCAAAAAGAGCGCCATACTGTGCTTGAGAAAGCCCGGACAGTGAGCCTGACGCCGTTTTTACGATATACAGCAAAATCCATCCCCCAATTACACTGTAAAACGACAGCACTAAGAAACACGCAGCTACGCCGATCCACCCTGTAAGAAACCAAGCTGATCGCGGCGCTTCTTTTTTATATGCATCAATGGCATTCGTCTGGTTCCGTCTTCCAAAAATAAATTCCCCCACCAAAAGCGGATAGCCTAAGAGGATGGTAAATAACACGAAGATAAGAAAAAAGGCTCCTCCCCCATTGGTCCCCGCTACGTAAGGGAATTTCCAAATCGCGCCCAAGCCGATAGCCGAGCCGGCCGCTGCCATGACGAAACCAATTTTCGAAGCCCATTGGACTGGTTTTTGCTCAGACAATAAACGTCACTTCCTTTCCAGCCTATATTATCTCTTATTTTTGTCTTCATTTCTATAGATTCATTTGCCAAGAACAGAAAAGAGGCGGCCTGTATGGCCGCTCTCTTTATCAAAAGGTTATTGATTTAATTTTGAATGCTTTCTTGAATACAGGAAATAGATTACTAAGCCGATTAACAGCCACACTAGGAAGCGGACAATCGTCACCCATCCCAGATTTAAAATCAAGAACAGGCAGAACAGAATCGCCAGGCCTGGGATCACGGGAACTCCCGGGCATTTAAAAGCTCTCGGAAGATCAGGCTGTTTCTTTCTCAAAACGATAACTGCCACAGAAATCAGGACAAATGCCGACAACGTCCCGATGTTCACCAGCTTTGCAAGTTCATCCAGCGGAACAAGTGAGCCGAGAAGCGCCGACATCGTTCCGAAAAACCAAGTGGCTACATAAGGTGTTTTGTGCTTTGGATGCACTTTAGAAAGTGAACCCGGCACAAGTCCGTCACGCGACATGGCAAACATGACGCGGGTCTGCCCGTAAAGCATCACGAGCATAACTGTTGTCATTCCCAGCACGGCGCCAATATCAATGATGCCTGCCACCCAATTTTGCCCTGCGCTTTGAAGAACAAGAGAAACCGGATGATCCACACCCGCAAATTGAGCAAACGGGATAACCCCAGTCATGATGGCTGATACGGTGACATATAAAATCGTGCAGACCAGTAAAGAGAAAATAATGCCTTTAGGCAGATCTTTCGCGGGATTTTTCGTCTCTTCCGCAGCAGAGGATACAGCGTCAAATCCGATAAAAGCAAAGAATACGAGCGCCGCTGCACTGAATACGCCGCCAAAGCCCATTGGCATAAACGGCTGCCAGTTGTGCGGCTTCACGTAAACGGCTGCCACCGCGATAAACAGCAGAACAACCAGTATCTTCAAGATAACCATGATATTGTTGACTCTTTTTGATTCTTTGATGCCTAAATAAAGCAAATATGTGATCGCCATTACAATGACGAATGCAGGAAGATTAAACAGGGTAAAGGTGCCTTTCACTGCGCCCGGTGCCGCTGTTAAAGCAACCGGAAGATGAATGCCAAGCCCTGATAAAAACGATTGGAAATAACCAGACCAGCCGACCGACACTGCACTTACCGCCAGCATGTATTCTAAAATTAAATCCCACCCGATAATAAAGGCCATAAGCTCTCCCAATGTCGCATAAGTGAATGTATACACCGAACCTGAAACAGGCACACTTGACGCAAATTCCGCGTAAGACAGGGCGGCGAATAAACAAGCCAACGCCGCCACAACAAATGAAATCGTCAGCCCGGGACCGGCCGTGACTGCGCCTGTTCCCGTCAGAACAAAAATCCCTGTGCCAATAATGGCGCCGATTCCAAGCAACGTTAAATCAAATGCCCCTAATTCTCTTTTTAAAGACTTTTCCCCGCTCGTCGCAGCGATTAAATCCTGAATGCTTTTCTTCCTAAAAACGCTCCCTTTCATTCCCCTTCAACTCCCGATCATCTATTTTTATATATATATTTTATTTGAATTTTCTGAATTCATGAGCAACAATGGTCATTTTTCTTTTTTTCTACTATATTTGTACTGGTCGCGAATCATTCCTTTCTCCTACTCAATATTATATATAAAATTGCAAAAATGAAAACAAAATTGTTAGAAAAATCGACAAATTTTTTATTTTGAAATTTTTCACCACACAAAAAACCAGCTCTTGAGCTGGTTTTTCGTTGATTACGTTGAAATAAAACGGCCGCCATTCACATGAATGGTCTGCCCTGTCATATAGGAAGATTCGTCAGACGCCAGCAGAACATAGGCGCCTGCATGCTCAACCGGCTGTCCCGGTCTTCCCATTGGGGTATCCAAGCCGTGCTGTTTCACTTTTTCCTCAGGGAATGTCGCCGGAATAAGCGGTGTCCAAATCGGACCGGGCGCCACCGCATTCACTCTGATGCCTTTATCTGCAAGCGACTTCGCCATGGAACGCGTAAAGGAAACAATCGCACCCTTTGTGCTGGAATAATCAATTAACGCCGTATCCCCTTCATAAGCGGTAATCGATGTCGTATTAATAATGGCACACCCCTCTTGCAGGTGAGGCAAAGCTTTCTTCGTCATATGAAACATGGAAAAAATATTTGTGCGAAAGGTTTTTTCCAGCTGTTCTGTTGAAATATTGAGAATGCTGTCCTGGGGATGCTGTTCAGCGGCGTTGTTCACTAAGATATCGAGTTTACCAAAATGGTCCACTGTTTGCTGCACAGCTTGTTCACAATGGTTCTCGTCCCCGACATCTCCCGGGATAAGCAGGCAGCGGACATTCTCCTTTTCGATCCGTTTGCGTGTTTCCTCTGCGTCCGAATGCTCGTCTAAGTATAGAATGGAGATATCAGCCCCCTCTTTAGCAAAGGCAATAGCTGCTGCTCTACCTATTCCGCTGTCGCCTCCAGTAATGATCGCGACTTTTCCTTTCAGTTTTCCGCTTCCTCGATAATCCTCGTCCTCTGACAGCGGCAGCGGATTCATTTTTGACTCAATGCCCGGCTGTCTGTCCTGATGCTGCGGTTCTTGTCCTTCTGTTTGTCTGTCCATTGGGTTCACATTCATCACTCCTAGACATGTGGTTGATACTGAACGTTACCACATGAAAGAAATGAATAAACGCCAAAATATGTTATGAAAGAACTTCCTCGGGAATGGCACCGGTATATTTCGCTGACGGGCGGAAAATCATGTTGTTTTCTGCCTGTTCCAGCACATGGGCGCACCACCCTACCATTCGGCTTGCTGAAAAGGTCGGAGTAAACAATTCATCGTCAAAATCGATGGCCTTCATCACTGCAGCCGCGTAAAATTCAACATTTGTGTATAGCTTTCGTCCCGGTTTGTAGATTTCAAGCAAACGAATCGCTTCTGCTTCTACATGCAGCGCAAGATCAAGATCACGGTCATTGCCGGCCACCTCTTCTGCTTTCTGTCTCAAAGCTTCTGCCCGCGGGTCTTTTGTTTTGTACACCCTGTGGCCGAATCCCATCAAGCGCTCTCCTTTTTCGAGCTTTTCTTTCAGATATGCTTCAGCATGTTCCTTTTCTCCAATGTCTTCAAGCATTTTTGTCACCGCAGAAGGAGCGCCTCCGTGCAGCGGACCTTTCATCGTGCCGAGAGCAGCCGTGACGGCTGACACTAAATCACTCTCTGTTGATAACGTGACTCGTGCCGAAAAAGTGGATGCGTTCATGCCGTGCTCCATGGCCAGAATCATATAGGTTTCAAGCGCTTTCTTTTTTGCCTCTGAAGGCTGTTCGCCTGTGAGCATATAATAGTAGTTTTCGACATGTCCGTACTGGGAAGAAGGTGCAATTGCTTGTTCACCGCGCGTCCATCTTTTTCTGTATGCAATGATAGAAGGCGTGATTGCAATCAGCCGGATTGCTTCCTCTGTTTTCGGATGGAATGTGTACGTATTTTCCCCCAATGCTGAAACAACCGTTCTCAGCACCGACATATCGTCCATGTTGTTTGGCAGTGATTGAATCAAGCGCTCAATATGTTCCGGAAGATTCCGTTCCGCAGCCAGCTTATCTTTAAATACCTGCAATTCTTCAGTTGAAGGCAGTTTTCCAAATAAAATCAAATAAGCCGCTTCTTCAAAGCTGTGATTCAGTGCGATGTCTTTTGCATGATGTCCTCTGTAAATCAGACGCCCTTTTTCACCATCAATATGGCTGATGGATGTTTCCACACATGTAATTCCCTTTAATCCGTAATGTACCATTTGTATTCCCCCTATCCTTTTCTGTTATTATAGTAAATATAATATTTAAAAAATAATGAATATTTTAAAGGGAATTAATTAAAAATATTAATCAGAGGGAGAACAGAAATGGATTTCAAATGGCTTCACACCTTTGTGACCGCTGCAAAATATGAAAACTTCCGAAAAACGGCGGAAACGCTTTTCTTATCTCAGCCCACTGTGACCGTACATATCAAGCAATTAGAAAAAGAAATCAGCTGCAAGCTGTTCGAGCGTAAAGGCAGGCAAATCCAGCTGACTGATGAAGGCAGGGCGTATTTGCCGTATGCGCTCAGGCTTCTTGATGATTATGAAAACAGCATGGCAGAGCTTCACAGAGTGAGACAAGGCTACTCTCAAACCTTACAGCTCGCGGTTTCTCCGCTTATTGCAGATACTGTGCTTCCTTCTGTCATGAAACGGTACACAGCAATGAATACGGAAACAGAAATGGCGGTTACGATTTTCGAATCAGCGGAAATCGCGTCACTGATTAAAGCCGGGGAAGCAGATATCGGACTAAGCTGTTTAAAGGTACAGTCTTCTTCTTTAAGCTGCCACTGCTTATACAAAGACCCTGTCGTCCTTGTTGCCCCGCCCGATAAGCGTTTCATAGAAGACAACGAAATTGATGCCAAAGAGGTGCTCGAACAATACCTGCTTTTGACCCACAATCATCCTGATTACTGGGACGACTTGCTCCGTCAAGTCAGAATGACATTTCCATTTGTGAGAACAATGAAGGTCACTCAAACACATATAACGAAACGGTTTATCAAGGAAGGACTCGGAGTTTCATTTCTGCCTTTATCTACAGTAAAGCGTGAGTTAGCAGAGAAACAGATGATCAGAATTCCTTATCAGTCTGTACAGCTGCCCTATGCCGGCGCTTACGCGATTGCCCTTTATGAAAATAAGAAAGAAAAAAAATTCTTGGATTTTTTATCACATTTTCATTTTTAGGAGCAACCAAAACGCCTGTGCTCCGTCTAATGAAAAAAACCCGTTCCAATGAACGGGTTTTCTCTAAAAATTAGAATCTTTTCGCACCGAGGTAACGAGGCTTCCAGTAGCTGTTGTTCAGGCTGCTGATTTGTACGCCGTCAGATCCTGCATGAATGAAACTATTGTTTCCAATGTAAATCCCCATGTGAGAAGGGCCGGATTTATATGTTGTGAAGAAGACGAAATCACCAACAGACGGGCTGGCAATGCTCTTCATAGAACTCCAGTATCCTGCAGTGCTTGTTCTGCCCACACTTGTTTGTTTATTCAGTACGTACCAAATGAATCCGCTGCAGTCAAAGCCGGAAGTTGTCGTTCCGCCCCATTTATATGGCGTTCCGACTAACGCTTTTGCATCAGAAACCAGCTTGCTCACATTAAGTGATGTAGATGACGTTTTGCTGCTTGAAGATGATGAAGATGAAGCAGGTTTTGAGCTGCTTGTGCTTGTCCCTTTCACCTTCAATACTTGGTTGACATAGATTACATCTGATTTTAAGCCGTTTAAGCTTTTTAATTTGCTAACCGTAGTGCCGTATTTGCTCGCAATTTTAGAAAGGCTGTCTCCGCTCTTCACTTTATAAGTAGAAGTTGAAGACGATGACACTTTTGATGAGCTGGAGCTGCTTGAACTAGTTGAACCTTTCAGTTTCAGGACTTGTCCAACACGAAGCAAATCTGATTTTAAGCCATTCAGCTTCTTCAGTTCATTGATTGTCATGCCGTATTTTTTTGAAATTTTCCAAAGGCTGTCCCCGCTCTTTACTTTGTATGTAGAAGAAGAGGAAGAAGAACTGCTGCTTTTTGAACTTGTAGATTTGCCGTTAATCGATAAAGTTTGTCCCACATAAATAATGTCTGAACGAAGGTGGTTCTCTGATTTAATTTTACTGATCGTTGTGTCGTATTTTCTTGAAAGATCCCATAACGTGTCGCCTTTTTTCACCTTAATGCTTTGTGCAGATGCCGCTCCTGCAAATAACGTCGATCCTAAAACAACTGCTGTCGTAGCTGTAATGATTTGCTTTTTCATATTTTCCTCCCCAAATGTTAACTCTCTATATATGTATCTCTTTTTTTAATTAATCTTATTGATTTCTATTATAAGGATAGATTCCCATCAGAAATAGTCTTGACTTCATGTGACAAATTTCTTAATTATTCGTTCTAAAAAAAAGTTTTTAAGGGTATTAAATATTTCATTTTCGTTGCAAAGGTGACAAAAAACGAGTGCTTTTGTCATGTTTTATGGGATGTTTTTCAACATAAAGGAAATAAATGAAAAACTTTCGGGGTCGGCTCACATATCTGAAAAATGAGTGATAAAGAATATTCGAGGAGAGCTGCGGTTATCCGCAGTTTTTTTATTTAAACAAACATATCATGCAAAGACAGAGAGGTAAAGATTTTTCTGAAAAATGAATGCTTCACATCAAATAAGGCAAGATAACGAAAAGCGTTTTTTTATTTCCTTACAAGGCTTTACTTATTGTTTACATGATCAACAGCCGCATTTAACAAAATTTCCCTAACATGATAAACGGAATACATTAAAGGAGGCATGAAAAAAATGAGTTTGTTTCAAAATATGAAATCAAAACTTCTGCCAATCGCCGCTGTTTCTGTCCTTACAGCTGGAGTCTTTGCCGGAGCTGAGCTGCAGCAAACAGAAAAGGCCAGCGCCAAAAAACAAGACAAAGCTGAGATCAGAAATGTCATTGTGATGATAGGCGACGGCATGGGGACGCCTTACATAAGAGCCTACCGTTCCATGAAAAATAACGGTGACACACCGAATAACCCGAAGTTAACAGAATTTGACCGGAACCTGACAGGCATGATGATGACGCATCCGGATGACCCTGACTATAATATTACAGATTCAGCAGCAGCCGGAACAGCATTAGCAACAGGCGTTAAGACATATAACAATGCAATTGGCGTCGATAAAAACGGGAAAAAAGTGAAATCAGTACTTGAAGAGGCCAAACAGCAAGGCAAGTCAACAGGGCTTGTCGCCACGTCTGAAATTAACCACGCCACTCCAGCAGCATATGGCGCCCACAATGAATCACGGAAAAACATGGACCAAATCGCCAACAGCTATATGGATGACAAAATAAAAGGCAAACATAAAATAGACGTGCTGCTCGGCGGCGGAAAATCTTATTTTAACCGCAAGGACAGAAACTTGACAAAGGAATTCAAACAAGCCGGCTACAGCTATGTGACAACTAAACAAGCATTGAAGAAAAGTAAAGATCAGCAGGTGCTCGGGCTTTTCGCAGAGGGAGGGCTTGCTAAGGCGCTCGACCGTGACAGCAAAACACCGTCTCTCAAAGACATGACGGTTTCAGCAATTGATCGCCTGAACCAAAATAAAAAAGGATTTTTCTTGATGGTCGAAGGGAGCCAGATTGACTGGGCGGCCCATGACAATGATACAGTAGGAGCCATGAGCGAGGTTAAAGATTTTGAACAGGCCTATAAAGCCGCGATTGAATTTGCGAAAAAAGACAAACATACACTTGTGATTGCAACTGCTGACCATACAACCGGCGGCTTTACCATTGGCGCAAACGGGGAAAAAAATTGGCACGCAGAACCGATTCTCTCCGCTAAGAAAACACCTGAATTCATGGCCAAAAAAATCAGTGAAGGCAAGCCGGTTAAAGATGTGCTCGCCCGCTATGGCAATCTGAAAGTCACATCTGAAGAAATCAAAAGCGTTGAAGCAGCTGCACAGGCTGACAAAAGCAAAGGGGCCTACAAAGCCATCATCAAGATTTTTAATACTCGCTCCAACAGCGGATGGACGAGTACCGATCATACCGGCGAAGAAGTACCGGTATACGCGTACGGCCCCGGAAAAGAAAAATTCCGCAGATTGATTAACAATACGGACCAGGCAAACATCATATTTAAGATTTTAAAAACTGGAAAATAAAAAGGATGCAGAACGCTGCATCCTCTTTTTTATAAATATCTGCGGTGAACACCTTTTCCGTCGTAGGAAAACATGACTTCCTTATCCTCAAGCACAGACTCAATGTGCACGCTTCTTCCCCAAAGCTGGAATAAATAAGGGAGCACTTTCTCCAAATATTTCAAATCTAACTCTATTCCTTCATACCAATGCTTAATATAGAGCTCGTTATTTTTCATATAATCGCCGTCGTTTACTGTCAAATATGGAAAACCGCCATTTACCCGCATGCTTACGAGCTGGTCGCGCACCGACTTCCACTGTTTATCGATGATTTTATAATCTCGGCCCTGTTTTTGAAACAAATAAAGATCCTCGCGCATGACTAATTCTTTGGTTAAATAATTGCGGATGAAAGAGATATCGGATTCAATCTCCCTGACCTCAAACATTTTCTCCCGGCCGGAGTCAGGCTGCACGCCCATTTTCTTCATTTCCTCCGTCGGGTTGTTGTACCTCTCCTCAATGTCTTCAAATATTTTTAGCCCTAAATAATAAGGATTAATGCCTGTTTTGGACGGCTGAACGACACCTGCATTCAGCTTGGCGAACTCGATCGCTTCATCAGAGGTTAAATCAAGCTCACGTATAATTCGCTGGTGCCAATAGGAAGCCCAGCCCTCATTCATAATCTTGGTTTCCAGCTGAGGCCAGAAATAAAGCATTTCCTCTCTCATCATCGTTAATATATCACGCTGCCATGGCTCCAGCTCCCGGGAATGCTCCTCGATAAAAAGCAGGATATCTTTTTCAGGCCGCGGCGGGAACGGTTTTTTCGATTTTTTCACTTGTTTTTTCGGTTTCTTTTCATCCAATGACCATAGATCATCGTAAGGCGTGGCTGCCTCTTCAATCTCCTCTTCCTCATCATCCACACTCCATTGGAGCTTTGGTCGGACCAACGACGGATCGATATGCTCCTGAATCGAAAGGATTGCATCTAAAAAAGATTCGACTTCTTTTATCCCGTGAACCTGTTCATAGTGTTTTATCCGTTCAGCTGTTGCCGCCATGCTTTCCACCATATCGCGCTTCGTGTTTTGGAAACGGCAGTTGTTTTTGAAGAAATCGCAATGAGCAAGAACGTGTGCGACAATCAATTTATTTTGGATCAGTGAGTTGCTGTCCAGCAAAAAAGCGTAGCATGGATCTGAGTTAATGACCAGCTCATAGATCTTACTTAACCCTAGATCATAGTGCAGCTTCATCTTGTGAAACTGCTTGCCGAAGCTCCAGTGGCTGAATCTTGTCGGCATCCCGTACGCGCCAAATGTATAAATAATTTCAGCCGGGCAGATTTCATATCTCATCGGGTAGAAATCAAGGCCGAATCCTTTTGCAATTTCGGTAATTTCCTCAATTGCCCGCTGTAATCCCTTCTTCTCCTCCGCGTTCAACCGAATCCCCCCTACTTGGACTTATCTATAATGTATGAGCCCGCCAGACAAAAGATGATAGTCTCACTCGGGCAAGAAAAAATTCCCCCCGGCACATTCATCTGTTTGCTTATTGGATAAGTGGGTAAACACACACCATACTACGAAAAAGGAGCGATACCAATTGAATGTAGCAGACGTGTTTTCTTCTTATCTCAGTAAGCTGCCAAACGTAATCATTGCTTTACTCGTCTTATTAATCGGCTGGGCTATTGCTAAAATCATTGAAAAAGCGGTATACAAAGGACTCAGCAAAACAAAAATCGACGACAAGCTCTTTGCTGGGAAAAAGCCTTCACGCTATTCCTCGGAAAAAGTCATAAGCAAGGTCGTTTATTTTATCGCACTGATCATCGTCTTTATTTTATTCTTTAACATTTTGCACCTGACAACAGTGGCATCGCCGTTTGTCAGTATGCTTTCGGCGATTGCAGCCGCGATCCCAAGCGTGCTGAAAGCTGGACTCATTCTGCTGTTAGGATGGGCTGCAGCCTCTGTTTTAAGCTTCCTTGTCAAAAAAATCGGGATGAAGCTGAACACGAGTGACAAACTGCGCAAGTGGAATTTGGTGTCTGAAGGAAAAGATATTCACCAGGCTGTCAATACCGCTTCACAAATTGTCTTTTATCTCGTGCTGCTTGTTTTTCTGCCAGGGGTCTTATCTTCTTTGAAAATCAGCGGCATTTCAGGTCCTTTTACAAATATGATGGAAAGCGTGCTCGCTTTTCTGCCGAAATTATTTGCAGCGGCGCTTATCGTATTAATCGGCTGGCTTGTTGCCCGCCTTGTCCGTGATATCATTACGAATTTCCTTGCAAGCATCGGCACGGAAAGATTCGCGGCACGTATGGGTTTATCAATTTACTTAAAAGACACAAGCCTTTCAGCAGTCATTGGAACAATCGCTTATGTGCTGATTATGATTCCGGTTGTCATTTCAGCGCTTGATCAGCTGGATGTCGCCGGCATTTCAAAACCGGCTGTCTCTATGCTGAATACGATTTTAAACATGCTTCCGAACATCATGATTGCCATCGTGCTTGTTTTAGCGGGTATCTGGACAGGAAAATGGGTGAAATCCATGGTGTCCGGACTGCTCCATCGCGCAGGCTTTGATTCTGTCTTAAGGAAAATGGGCATGGAAGCCGGAACGCCTGCAAAGCTGTCCTTGTCTCAAGTTGTCGGTATGATTGCGCAAATCATTGTCATTCTGCTCTTTACAGCTGAGGCGCTTCAAATTGTTCGGCTGCACTTCCTCGTAGAAATTGCCACTGGCATCATCGCGTATCTGCCGAATGTCCTTGTCGCAGTATTCATTCTCGGACTCGGCCTTTACGCAGGAGAATTGGTGAGAAAAGTGCTCTCAAGCATGATAAAAGGCCAGGAATTCAAGTCTTTAGCGCCTATTGCTAAATATACGATTATCGCACTTGCTTTCTTTATGGCCCTGGATCAGCTTGGTGTCGCTGCGACAATCGTCAATTCCGCGTTTATCATCGTTCTTAGCGGCTTCGCACTCGCTTTCGGTTTATCCTTCGGCCTTGGCGGTAAGGATTTTGCATCACGTTATCTGTCTACATTTGAACGCAAAATGCAAAACACAGAAATCGAAAAAAACCGTAAAAACCAAAATCCGCCGAATGACATGTAAGCAAAAAACATGCACCCAGCTGGGTGCATGTTTTTTTAATTCCTTTTTTTTCATTTTTCAATCGATTATGATAAGATATAGAAAATGTCTTATTCTGAGGTCTTATTATGAAGTTAACCAATTATACAGATTATTCATTAAGAGTGTTGATTTTTCTGGCTGCAGAGCGTCCCGGAGAACTTTCAAATATAAAACAGATTGCCGAAACGTATTCTATTTCAAAAAATCATCTCATGAAAGTCATATACAGGCTCGGCCAGCTCGGCTACGTAGAAACGATACGCGGACGGGGCGGCGGCATACGATTAGGCATGGAACCTGAAGACATCAACATCGGTGAGGTTGTCAGAAAAACGGAAGACGATTTTAATATTGTTGAATGTTTTGATGCGAACAAGAATCTCTGTGTTATTTCCCCGGTTTGTGGCTTAAAACATGTGCTGAATGAAGCGCTTTTAGCCTACCTCGCAGTTTTAGACAAATATACACTGCGCGACCTCGTCAAAAACAAGGAAGATATCATGAAGCTTTTAAAAATGAAGGAATGAATCAAGATTCCTTCTTTTTTATGCCCTTTTTCCCCCTTATTGTTAAGATAATTTTGCTATTTTTATAAAAAGGCAAAACGATGAGACAAATGTGCCGATATAAAAAAGAAACAGCAAATGCAAAATCATTGGGGGAAAAAGGAGAGCTAAGATGAAAAAGAAATTAGCAGCAGGGCTGACAGCATCTGCGATTGTCGGCACAACTTTAGCAGTGACACCAGCTGAAGCAGCAACGATTAAGGTCAAAAGCGGAGATTCTTTATGGAAACTGGCCCAAACCTATAACACAAGTGTGGCGGCCCTCACATCCGCCAATCATCTTTCGACTACTGTTCTGTCGATCGGCCAGACGCTTACTATTCCAGGCAGCAAATCCAGCACTTCTTCATCTACTTCAAGCTCAACAACCAAGAAGAGCGGAAGTTCTGTTTACACAGTGAAAAGCGGAGATTCACTTTGGCTGATCGCAAATGAGTTTAAAATGACGGTGCAGGAACTGAAAAAATTAAACGGACTAAGCAGCGATTTAATTCGTGCTGGGCAGAAATTAAAGGTGTCCGGTACTGTTTCTTCAAGCTCTAGTTCCAGTAAAAAAAGCAACTCTAATAAGAGTTCAAGCTCCAGTTCAAAAAACAGTTCTAATAAGAGTTCAAGTTCCTCATCTTCTACGGGAACATATAAGGTGCAGCTTGGAGATTCACTTTGGAAAATTGCAAACAAAGTCAATATGTCCATCGCTGAATTGAAGGTCTTGAACAACTTAAAATCAGACACCATTTACGTGAATCAGGTGTTGAAAACAAAATCAAGCGGCTCTGATACGTCTTCTAAGGACACTTCATCCAAATCGAACCAAACTTCAGCAACAACTAAATATACCGTTAAAAGCGGTGATTCCCTTTGGAAAATCGCAAACAACTATAACCTGACTGTACAGCAAATCCGAAATATCAACAATCTGAAATCAGATGTGCTGTACGTTGGACAAGTATTGAAGCTGACAGGTAAAGCATCTTCAGGCTCTTCATCATCGTCGTCTTCTTCGTCAAATGCAAGCTCCGGCACGACGACTACATACACGGTGAAAAGCGGTGATTCCTTATGGGTGATTGCTCAAAAATTTAATGTAACAGCTCAGCAGATTCGTGAGAAAAACAATTTAAAAACGGATGTCTTGCAGGTTGGCCAAAAGCTGGTCATTTCCGGAAAAGCTTCATCATCGTCTTCATCCGGTTCTTCAAACACCACCAGCTCAACGAGTGCGAAGATTAACACAATGATTTCGGCCGCTAAAGCGCAGCTTGGGGTTCCATATCGCTGGGGAGGCACGACACCGTCCGGGTTTGACTGCAGCGGATTCATTTACTATGTACTGAACAAAGTCACATCCGTATCTAGATTAACGGCAGCGGGATATTGGAACACAATGAAATCAGTTAGCCAGCCTGCTGTCGGAGATTTTGTTTTCTTTACAACATATAAAGCCGGCCCTTCCCACGTCGGAATTTACCTAGGCAACGGGGAATTCATAAATGCCAACGATTCCGGAGTTGTCATTTCCAATATGAACAACTCTTACTGGAAACAGCGCTATCTCGGTGCAAAACGATATTTCTAAAAACAGAAACTGTGCGGCCTTAACGGCTGTACAGTTTTTTATTAGAGCCTAAAGACGTTGATGCTGATCATATGATTTGTCACCGGATGAAAATAGACTTCGGCCCGAACAGAAAAAGTGTCATCTTTTTGTCTGACTGTCACCCGAAAGACATCTTTCGTCTGCTGATCATTCACCTCTGTACGCCCCATATAAGCATAATCAGAAAATGAAGCGCCCTTATATTCATCCTGAATTTTGCTCCAGGCAAGCTGTTCCCACTTTTGAACTGACTCGTTTGTGTCCGTTGAATGACCTTTTGCAGCCATTGACACGATAATCAATCCGCAAAAAAGAAGCGCAATGGTATACGGCAGAGATTTCATTTTTTCAGTCTCCTGTACCCAGAATATGTTCCCTCATAGGTTTACCAAAAGCGATATCTTCATTCAGGCATTTTGATTTTATGTCTCCCTCATATTGCTACCACTTTACTGACGCAGACGGCAAGTTTTGCCCCGTCAATAACAGAGGATGCGGCATAAACTAATCATGAACTTCTCACCCAAGAAAGGAGAAGCGATTCATGGATTATGCCGATTACGATAAAGCGCTTTATTACACCCATCGTTCTCAATGGGATAATTTATTAATTTTAATGGTGCGTACAGAGGACGATTTGTTATCAAAACGAATTGAGCATTTTCTGCATGCGTATCATTTTGAACAGGATTACGCCGTTTTAGAAAAGATGCTGTATTCCCTTCTCCGATATATTGATCATGCCACAGAGCTGACTTATGAAGATCAAATAGCCCTTCTCACATAAACAAATCCCGGCGTTTAGACGCCGGGATTTCCTGCTTTTGCGAACATGCTGAGTTCTTCGACAAGCTCTTTTATGCTTTCCTTAATGTTTTCAGCCACTGTAGCATTTTCAACATCAATATGCACCGGATCAAGCACCAGCTGCTTCGGAATGACATTGGCGTAGACACCCCGCATCACAGTTCTCATATTGTTCAGCGCATTGATGCCGCCTTTTCCGCCTCCCGCTACTGCCAATAATGCAACGGGCTTATATTTGAATTGTTCGCTGCTTAGAAAATCCAAGGCATTTTTTAAAGCGCCGCTCATGCCGCTGTGATATTCAGGCGATAATAATACAATCGCATCCGCTTTCGTAACGCGTTGCTTAAGCTCCTGTACTTTCAACAGTTCAGATTGTTCCGCTTCACCGTTAAAAACGGGCAATACAAACTCGCTTAGATCAATCAAATCCGTGTGATACAGAGCTGAAATATAGGATGCTGCAATTCTTGTTCTGCCATGTTTTCTAGGCGTGCCATTTATGACTAACATGTTCATTTCGAGATCTCTCCATTCAGATTATATTTCACTGCGAAAAGCGCTGCTTGCGTGCGGTCGGCCACTTCAAGTTTTGCTAAAAGATTCGATACATGGGTTTTTACTGTTTTTTCTGAAATAAACAAGGCTGCTGCGATTTCTTTATTGCTTTTCCCGTTTGCTATTTCAGTCAGAACGTCTTTTTCCCTTCTTGTTAATTGATAGTATTTTTCTTTTTCCGGGTCGTGCTGATTTTTCATATGTGTCAGCACATGGGGCATAATAGCTGTAGAAAGCTTGTATTCGCCAGCATGCACTTGTCTTAGTGTTTTCACCAATTCCTCGGGCTCCGTATCCTTTAATTGATACGCCTTCGCGCCTGCCTGAAGCGCGGGGATGACGTGCTCCTGATCAGAGTAGCTCGTCAGCACAATGATATTCGTATCCGGAAATTGCTGTATTGCTTTTTTAATGGCTTGAATGCCGTCCATCTCGGGCATAGACAGATCCATTAGCACAAGATCCGGCTTTGTCTCTTCGATGACACGGAGAGCTTCTAATCCAGTTGCAGCTTCTCCGACGACTTCAATATCATCCTGGGTGGCAAAGAAAAAACGCAGACCCTTTCTGACAACATGATGATCATCAGCAATGACAATTTTCATACCGCCCCTCCTTTTCGGCTTTTTAGCGGAAGCCTGATGGACAGCTTTGTTCCAGTTCCAAGCGCTGACTCAATCCAAAACTTAGCTCCGGCTTTTTCCGCTCGCTCTTTCATACCTTTTATGCCAAGTGAAGGCAGACCGGCATGCGCTTCATAGCGAAATCCTGCCCCATGATCGATGATATCCAGCTCCGCATGGCACAAAGAAGCAGTCAGACTAACATACGCCGTATCCGTTCCGGCATGCTTTTTGCAGTTATTTAAAGCTTCCTGTACGACACGCCATAGCATATGCTCCTGCTCATCAGTCAGAACAGGACAGCCTTTTTGTGTAAAAATGATCTTCAATCCAATGAGCGCACCATAGCTTTTAATGGCTTCAGCCAGCCCTTTTTCCAATCCTCCGGGGCGAAGCTGCCAAATTAACGCTTTCATTTCTGCGAGCGCGTCCTGTGATAGGTTTTGGATGAAATCAATCATCTGCTGTAAATTTTCATCTTTTGTTAGTGTCTTCG
The DNA here is from genome assembly GCF_037963565.1 of Bacillus sp. PS95. Taxonomy (NCBI): domain Bacteria; kingdom Bacillati; phylum Bacillota; class Bacilli; order Caryophanales; family Bacillaceae; genus Bacillus; species Bacillus sp. PS95. The sequence goes on along the minus strand of NZ_CP150160.1, from coordinate 968,737 downwards.
CAGCTTTGGCAGTTAAACTGACGGAAAACAGCATTTGATTGACTGAATCGTGAAGCTCCTGAGCGAGGCGGTTACGCTCCATTAAAAGAGCATTTTTTTGTTGATATTCAGAAAGCCTCATACGCTGGATTGCCGTTCCGATCTGAAAGGCGACAGACTCGAGTAAATGCAGCTCTTCCTCATCAAACATGGTTTTTCCGGCCGCCGCTACATTTAACAATCCGAATCTTCTGTCCCCGTCTTCTAAAGGCACAGTTGCATGATGCGTAATCCCTTCTGTGTCAAAACAATGCAGGTTTTCTGCTGATTCGATGCGTTTGCAGTTCATGATATTTGCAGCTTTTCTAAGCCCTCCGTTATTGAATTTCGTCAGGCAGTAACACTCCCCTTCGCACATCAGCACTTTTTCCTTGCGGCTTAAAGCCGGGGGCAGATAAGCGTCGGCCGCTAACGTATAAGACCCATCTTCTTCGATCAGAAAAATCCATCCGGATTGAAGGTTTGTCAGACTCAGCAACTCTTTTAAAACCTCATCCAGTGTTGCTTTGATATCGTGCCCTTGATTTAAGGTTTCCGCAATCGTTTTCAGCGTTTTTAATTTTTCCATCCTCGTTTTGCTCACGTTTCTCACTCCGGCATTGATCTTGTATTTAAGATTATACCAGTTTTTTGTATTTCATTACTTCACTTGTAGGATGATTTTCTTTCAGACTTTTGGATGAGAAAAGAAAAAGCCGGATCATTTACAATGACCCAGCTCATACTTGAATTATTTTGCTGTCGACTCAACAATTTCATCCACCGTCTTCATTACATCTTCAGAAAGGGCGGCAAGACGCTGTTCACTGTCTTCCAAAGATGACCCTTTTACGGCGAAATAAAATTTCACCTTCGGCTCAGTTCCTGAAGGACGAAGACAGAACCAAGACCCGTCTTCCAGGAAGTATTTCAATACATTTGATTTTGGCAAGTCGATGGCTTCTTCTTTATTTTCAGTCAGAAGCGTCCGTTTGCTTACAGCGTAATCTTCTGCTGTGACAACCTGTTTGCCCGCCATTTTCTGCGGCGGATTTTGTCTGAAGGAAGCAAGAATCGCTTCAATTTGCTCTGCTCCTTGTTTGCCTTTCAGCGTCAGGGATTTCAGCCCTTCACGATAAAAACCATACTCGTTAAAGAGATTGATGAGCGCCTCATACAATGACATTCCCTGTTTTTTATAGAACGCGCAAACTTCAACTGCCAAAAGCGCAGCCTGAATGGCGTCCTTATCGCGGGCAAAATCCCCGATTAAATAACCGTAGCTCTCTTCATAACCAAATTGGAAGGTATACTGGCCTGATGCTTCGTATTCCTTAATCTTTTCACCGATAAACTTAAAGCCTGTCAGCGTATCAATCGTATCAAGGCCGAATGAAGAAGCTACAGCACGGCCGATTTCGCTTGTGACGATCGTTTTGAGAACAACACCGTTATCAGGCAGGATGCCTTGTTTTTTCTTTTCAGAAAGCAGGTAATGAAGCAGCAGCGCTCCGGTTTGGTTTCCTGTCAGCACTGTATATTTGCCTTGATCGTTTTTCACCGCGATGCCGAGGCGGTCAGCATCAGGATCTGTCGCGATGAGAATATCTGCATTCTGCTCCTCCCCAAGCTTAATGGCATATTCGAATGCCGCATGCTCTTCCGGGTTCGGCGATGTAACAGTGGAGAAGTTTGAATCCGGCAGTTCCTGTTCTTTGACAACCGTTACATTTTTGTAGCCGAGTGCTTCAAGACCGCGTCTGACCGGTTTATTTGCAGTTCCATGCAGCGGTGTGAAAACAACCTTTACATCTACTTCTTCCGATAATTCAGGATGTACAGAAATGGACGTCAGTTTTTCTGTATAAACTTTATCAATATCTTCACCGATGATTTTGATTAAGCCTTTTTCTTTTAACTTATTTTCTTCGTCCACTGTGATCGTCAGCTCATTTTCAATCGCGTTTACCTGCTCAATGACGGTGTCCGCTTCCTTTGGAGGCAGCTGGCCGCCATCATCCCCGTATACTTTGTAGCCGTTATATTCAGGCGGGTTATGGCTTGCCGTTACCACAATTCCACCATAAGCGTTCAGCTGTCTGACAGCGAATGACAGCTCTGGCGTCGGGCGAAGCTCATCAAACACGTATGTTTGGATGCCTTGTGTCGCAAGTGTTTTTGCCGCTTCCATCGCGAACTCCGGAGATTTATGGCGGGAATCATAAGCAATGACAACGCCCCGTTTTTTCGCTTCCTCACCTTGCTTCGAGATGTATGCCGCAAACCCGGCCGATGCTTTGCGCACAGTGTAAATATTCATCCGATTTGTCCCGGCGCCGATTTCTCCGCGCATTCCGCCGGTACCGAATTCAAGGTCTTTATAGAAACAGTCCTCAAGGGCCTGTTCATCTCCCTCTAATTCAATAAGGCGCTCTTTTAATTCCGGATCTAAATGTTCTGTCTGTTTCCAGCGTTCATAGCTCTTTCTCCAAGTCATATTCGTCCTCCTATGTATCAGCTTATGCCATTATTTTATATGAAGCGGGTGCCTCTGTCACTTGATAACCTGAGATCTGGCCCTTTCCACGTAAAAAGAAATAACGGGCTGCAGACAGCCCGTTATGATTTATTGCTCAAGCGGTACGACCGCATCGTGTAAAAGCTTGTTGAGGTTTTCTGTATGTTTGTTTTTCGCCTGCTCATCCCATTGGAATCGCTCGCTCATAAAATCAATAACGGCATCTTTATATGTTCTTACCCAATTGATATCAAAAAATAAACGTCCCGTTCTGCGGACAAAGAAGTCAGCAGGGGTTGCAGTCATCTCTTCTTCTATACTGTATTCTGCCTCAGCAAGAATATGAACCGGAATGTTGCGTTTCGCGGCCTCATCTTTCAGCGCTTCTACCCGGTCAAAGACGCGATCTACGTTAGAGCCGTATCTGATCGCAAGCTGTTTTGCGTCTTTTTCTGATAAACCGGCTGCAATTCCTTCTTTTGTTTTCGCGGTAACGAAGGACATAAGATTTTTCGAACCGCCGACGTGCCCGCCAGAGATTGGCATGTTTTTCGTTTTACATGGTCCAAAATCCTTTTCGCCTTCTTCTTTTAAGCGATCACGGACAAGATCAACGATGTGCTCCGCCATTTTTCTGTATCCAGTCAGTTTTCCGCCGGCAATGGTGATCAGGCCTGAGTCAGATGTCCAAATCTCGTCTTTCCGTGAAATTTCAGAAGGATCTTTGCCTTCTTCATGAATCAGCGGACGCAGCCCCGCCCAGCTGGATTCGATGTCATTCGCAGTGATATTCAGTTCCGGGAACATGTAATTGATTGAATTGATGACATAATCACGATCCTCCGTTGTCATCCGCGGATGCTCCAGCGCCTCTTTGTAAACAGTGTCTGTTGTTCCCACGTATGTTTTGCCTTCACGAGGAATCGCAAATACCATCCGTCCATCAGGTGTATCGAAATATACAGCCTGTTTCAGCGGAAAGACAGACTGGTCAAATACAAGGTGAATGCCTTTTGTATGCTGCAAATGCTTTCCGTTTTTCGAATGGTCTTTTTCTCTGAGCTGATCGACCCAAGGGCCTGTAGCATTGACAATTTTTTTCGCATACACTTTATATTCTTTCTTTGTCAGCACATCTTCAATTAATACGCCGACGGCTTTGCCTTTTTCGTAAAGAAGCTCCTTCACTTTGGAGTAATTCACAGGCTCTGCCCCGAATTTCACCGCTTCCTTCATGACTTCGATGGTCAGTCTCGCATCGTCAGTGCGGTATTCCACATAGTACCCGCCGCCTTTTAAGCCGTCTTTTTTCACCAAAGGCTCTTTTTGCAGCGTTTCTTTTGCTGAAAGCATGCTTCTTCGTTCTGACTTTTTCACACCTGCAAGGAAGTCATAAACCCTTAACCCGATAGATGTTGTAAATGAACCGAATGTGCCGCCTTTATGAAACGGAAGCAGCATCCATTCCGGTGTAGTGACATGCGGGCCGTTTTCATACACAATCGCCCGCTCTTTTCCTACCTCAGCGACCATTTTCACTTCAAATTGTTTTAAATAGCGCAAGCCGCCATGTACCAGCTTCGTTGATCGGCTTGATGTTCCTGCCGCAAAGTCCTGCATTTCGCTTAGTGCGACCTTCATTCCCCTTGATGCCGCGTCAAGAGCTGTTCCGGCTCCTGTAATTCCTCCTCCGATAATAAATAGGTCATATGTTTTTTTCGTCATGTCTGTCAGCATGCGATCTCTTTCAAGACTTGAAAATTGATGTTTCATCATTACGTTTCCTCCTTGTTGTCACGGTAAATAGAAAAAGAGACCACAACAGCCAAAGTGCATGCTTACACTTTGGTGCTGTGGTCTCTCCTCATCTCAGGACCGTTCTTATTAACTTGTAACCATTATACCATAGTATTACTTTATTTGAAAGCCATAGCTGCTTTCACGGCTTTTTGCCAGCCTTTATACAGCTCATTTCGTTTTTCTTCTTCTAATTCAGGCTCAAACCGTTTATCCAGATTCCACTGGTTCGCGATTTCAGAACGGTCCTTCCAGAATCCCACAGCGATACCCGCCAAATAAGCCGCGCCAAGTGCAGTCGTTTCATTAATTTCCGGGCGCTCCACAGGAACATTCAACAGGTCTCCTTGGAACTGCATTAGGAAATTGTTTTTCACAGCTCCTCCGTCTACACGAAGCGTCTTTAATGAAATGTTTGAATCTGCTTCCATTGCGTCAAGCACATCTTTTGTCTGATAAGCCAATGACTCCAGTGTCGCACGGATAAAGTGCTCTTTTGTTGTCCCTCTTGTCAGGCCGAAAACCGAACCGCGCACATCGCTGTCCCAGTAAGGCGTTCCCAGTCCGACAAAGGCCGGAACGACATATACGCCGTCAGTTGAATCCACTTTCTCTGCATAAGATTCGCTAAGCGAAGAGTCCTGAAACATTCTCAATCCGTCTCTAAGCCACTGGATGGCAGAGCCAGCGACAAAAATGCTTCCTTCTAACGCATAGTTCACTTTTCCGTCAATGCCCCAAGCAATTGTTGTCAAAAGCCCATGTTCGGACTTAATTGCTTTTTCCCCGGTATTCATCAGCATGAAACATCCTGTGCCGTAAGTGTTTTTCCCCATGCCTTCTTCAAAGCATGCCTGGCCGAACAGCGCGGACTGCTGGTCGCCTGCCGCTCCCGCAATCGGGATATTTTTTCCGAAGAAGTGATAATCAACAGTCTCCGCATACACATGGGAGGACGGCTTCACTTCAGGGAGCATGGATTTCGGTACGCCTAGAATGTCGAGCAGTTCATCGTCCCATTTTAAATCGTAAATATTAAACATCAGTGTTCTTGAGGCATTGGAGTAATCGGTCACATGCGCTTTTCCGCCTGACATTTTCCAAATGAGCCACGTATCAATCGTTCCAAACAGCAGCTCGCCTTTTTCCGCTTTTTCTCTTGCGCCTTCCACATTGTCTAAAATCCACTTCACCTTCGTGCCGGAGAAGTATGGATCGATTAAAAGCCCAGTTTTTTCTCTGAATTTATCATTATATCCTTTTTCACGAAGTTCCTCACAAATGCCGGACGTCTGTCTGGACTGCCAAACGATTGCATTATAGACAGGACTTCCTGTATCTTTATCCCACACAACCGTCGTCTCGCGCTGGTTCGTGATGCCGATGCCGGCAATTTGAGAAGCGCTGATTCCTGATTCAGAGATGACTGAGGCGATAACCGCGAGGACAGAGCCCCAAATTTCATTGGCATTATGCTCAACCCAGCCAGGATGCGGGAAGTATTGTGTAAATTCCTTTTGAGCAGAGTGGACAATTTTGCCTTCTTTATTAAACAGAATCGCTCTTGAACTTGTCGTCCCCTGATCTAAGGATAAAATGTACGTTTCCATAAGATGTCTCCCCTTTGATTAAATATATTTAGAATTTGATAATGTTTTAGCAGAATGTGATTTCGTATAAACATAGAGTCCTAACAATACCACAACCAATATAACGCTTACAATCCAGAAGCTGCTTGTGATGTGCCCTTTAAATGCAGCGTTGTAAAATACGCCGCCGAATGATCCGCCTAAAATCGGGCCGACTACCGGAACCCATGCGTATTTCCAGTTTGATGAGCCCTTCCCCGGAATCGGAAGAAAAGCGTGGGCTATCCTCGGACCTAAGTCACGTGCAGGATTGATAGCATAGCCGGTGGTGCCTCCCAGAGAAATACCGATTGCTACAATGAGGAAACCGACGATTAAAGGATTAAGTCCTTCTGTAAATTGATTTGCCCCAATGGCCAAGATTCCAAGCACAAGGACAAATGTCCCAATCACTTCGCTTAAAACGTTTGCAAATGTATGCGGAATGCTGGGCCCTGTTGAGAAAACACCCAGCTTGGCAGCGGGATCATCCGTTGACTTCCAGTGCGGGAGGTAGTGCAGATAGATAATCACCGCACCGATGATCGCTCCGATCATTTGCGCCGCAATATAAACCGGAACCTCTTTCCAAGGAAAATCTCCTACAAATGCAAGCGCTATCGTTAGCGCCGGATTCAAATGGGCACCGCTGATGCCGCCAACCGCGTATGCCGCCATGGCAACACCCAATCCCCATCCAAATACAACAACAATCCAGCCAGACTGGAATGAAAGCGATTTCTTTAAATTGACACCTGCACAAACACCTGCACCAAAAATGATAAGCAGCATCGTACCGATGACTTCTCCCCAAAATGCTGTCATAGCACATTCCTCCTAAAGTCACGATTAAAAAGCATGATAGAGAAGAAGAGAATAAAAAAACCACAACAAACCGCTTTACGGGTGCATAAACATTTGCCGTAAAGAGCTGCTGTGGTCTCCGAGTTCTCCATCACAATGTATTAACCTAGTGCAATTGTATCAGTGCATGAAAGCGGTGTCAATCACTTTCTGTCAAAAAGTTTTCATATTTTTTCCACAATTTGGCATTAGATGTTGTGACAGCTACAGCCCCCGCTTTCAATGCCTGCTCTACATCCTCTTCCGTACGGATGAAACCCCCGGCAAAGATGGGAATCCCTGTTTTCTCTTTTATTTCCTGAATGAGTGACGGAACGATGCCGGGAAGCACTTCGATGAAGTCAGGCTTATGCTTGCCGATAAACTCCATGCTTTTCTCCATCGCGCTTGTATCAAGCAAAAACAGGCGCTGAATGGCATAAATTTTCTTCTGCTTCGCTTTGGCAATCACATTCGATCTTGTGGAAATAATCCCAGCGGGCTTGATATCCTGACATATAAATTCCGCACCGTATTCGTCATGCTTAATCCCTTGAATGAGATCGACGTGCACCATCATGTTCTTTCCGTGCTTTTGCGCTTCTTTGATCACGCCCTTCAGCTGGCCGAGATGAATATCAAGAATAACACCGTAAGAGAACGAACTGTTCAAAAACTCATCAAATTGCTTCATATTGCGAATAGCCGGTAAGATCGGCTGGTTGTGAAAACTCATCATGTGCTCCTTTTATAATTCACTTTTATATTATATCGTTTGAAAGCTTTCTTTCACCGTTTTCACGATAAAGGAAAGGTCCTCTTCTGTCAGGCAAAATGGCGGCGCAAGCTGGATGACATTGTTGTAGCCGGCGACTGTATCGCCGTTTTTGCCGATGATCAGCCCTTTTTCTTTGCACGCCGCAACCACTTGGTTTACTTTGGCGGCATCAGCCGGCTCTTTAGTCAATTTATCTTTGACGAGTTCGATTCCAATCAGCAGCCCTTTTCCTCTAACATCTCCGACTGCCGGATGTTCTCTCAGAGGTTGAAGCTCACCTAAAAGCTTTGCTCCAAGATCGCGGGATCGCTGAATCAGCTGTTCGTCCTCCATAATTTGCAGGTTTTTCAACGCCAAGGCACAGGCAGCCGGGCTTCCGCCGAACGTGTTCACGTGGCGGAAACGGTCATAAGGAGCTTCCCCCTGATACGCTTCGAAAATGTCCCGTTTCACAGCAGTCGCTGACAATGGCAGATACGCGCTTGTGATTCCCTTTGCCATCGTAATGATATCAGGCTTCACACCGTAGTGCATAAACCCGAACGGCTCACCTGTCCGTCCAAACCCGCAGATCACTTCATCGCAAATCAAAAGGGCTCCGTGGCGCCGGCAAATGTCCTCCACCTTCTTCATATATCCGTCCGGCGGCATTAGGATGCCTCCGCCTGTAATGATGGGCTCCATAATGACCCCGGCAATCGTTTCGCTTAATTCCCATGTCATGATGCGGTCGATTTCATTTGCGCTTTCAAGCGTGTCTGCATCATCAGGATTCCGGTATATATCTGGCGGAGCTGCATGCAGGAACCCTTGGCTCAAAGGCTCGTATTTATATTTCCGCTGCGCCTGTCCGGTAGCTGAGAGCGCTCCCAATGTATTGCCGTGGTATGCCCGATATCTTGAGATGAATTTATAACGGCTGTGGTCGCCGTTTTGCAGATGGTACTGGCGGGCAATTTTAAAAGCAGTTTCGTTTGCTTCCGATCCGCTGTTGGAAAAAAAAATAACATAATCGCCGCCAAGCCATTCATTCAGCTTTTCCGCCAGTTGAATTGCGGGTGCGTGACTTTGCGTTAACGGGTAGTAAGGCAGCTCCTTTAGTTGCTCATAGGCAGCCTCCGCAAGCTCCTTTCTGCCGTAACCAATGTTGACGCACCACAAACCGGACATCGCATCCAAATAGCGGCGTCCGTCTGTGTCGGTTACCCAGGCCCCCTCGGCCTTCTGGGCTATCAGGCTGTCCGCTTGATGCGCTCCCTTCATGGCATGCCACACAAATTGCTCATCTTTTTGCTTTAATCCCTTATTTTGCTGAATGTTTTCCATCCCCATCATCTCCATTTCAATAGCGTTCTCTATAATGCCAATTCAATTGAAACAGACCTTCTCTTTATGTGATGTCTTGGTGATGATTTCCCTGCCTTCAATATAAAGCCAGACCGGGTCAGAGTCAATAAACCGCGTAAATAATAAAATATCCTCTTTCTCAAGAAGAAAGAGGATGCAGCTTCCAAAGCAAAACAGGCAAAGTGACAATGCTCAGCATCGTACTGATAAAGGTCGCACTCGAAACAACTTGGACAGCCATTGCAATAGCAATGGAAGCCTAGCCGATTTCTGTATGATATAGGAAATGGCGAAAATACAGAAACTCCATAAGGCACCTCCACTATACCTACTTTTATTTTAAAGATAGCACCTAAACAATTCACCTTTTGTTTTAAAAAACCCACCAATTCAGGCGGGTTTTTTGGGGATTATTTTTTATATTGAATATGATAAATATCACGCCGTCTGTCTTTTAGCTGGCGCACTGTACCGTTTTGGCGCTGTCTTCTGAGAATTTCCAGGTCAACATCGCCGATGACGACCATTTCAATATTCGGGTTTGTTTCGCCGACAATGCCGTCACGAGCGAATTCAAAATCAGACGGAGCAAAGATGCCTGACTGGGCGTATTGGATATCCATGTTTTCCGTTTGCGGAAGGTTTCCGACCGTTCCAGAGATAACCGTATAAATTTGATTTTCAACCGCTCTAGCCTGCGAACAGTATCTGACACGCAGATAGCCTTGACGGTCTTCTGTACAAAATGGCGTAAAGATGATTTTGGCTCCTTTATCAGCCGCAATCCGGGCAAGCTCAGGAAATTCAATGTCATAACAGATCTGGATCGCGATTTTCCCGCAGTCCGTATCAAACACGCGAACTTGGTCTCCTGCGCTGATCCCCCACCATTTGCGTTCATTCGGCGTAATATGGAGTTTGTATTGCTTCTCGATCGTTCCGTCCCGTCTGAACAGGTAAGCGATATTATAGATCTTGCCTTCCTCTTCGACGAAATGAGATCCGCCGATAATGTTGACGTTATACTTCACAGCCAAGTCAGTAAACAGGCTGATGTAATCTTCTGTATACTCGGTAATTCTCTGCACCGCCAAGCTCGGTGACCGTTCCTCAAGGAAGGACATCAGCTGGGTTGTAAAAATTTCCGGGAACACCGCAAAATCAGATCTTGCGTCGGAAGCAACATCGACATAGTATTCTACTTGATTCGCAAATTCCTCAAAGGAATAAATTTTCTTCATTTCGTATTGGATCACACAAATTCTAACAGGGAACGCCGATTTATAATAGCGTTTTGTCTGCTGCGGTAGATAATCGACATTATTCCATTCCATCAGCGTCGCATACTTGATCGAAGCTGTATCATCCGGGAGATAGTTCGGGTTAATTCGCATAAGGGTAAAGCCGTTCATCAGCTGAAAAGAAAGAACCGGATCGTAAATTTGGTGGCGTGTCACCTGTTCAACATACTCTCTCGCTGTCATTTCCTCTGCATATTTGTGATAGTTTGGAATCCGTCCGCCTATGATGATGCTTTTCAGGTTTAAGCGTCTGGCTAAGTCCTTTCTCGCCTCGTACAAACGGTGGCCGATCTTCATTCGTCTGTATTTCGGGTGCACCATGACTTCAATTCCGTACATATTCAAGCCGTCAGGATTATGGTTGGTGATATAACCGTCATCTGTAATGTCCTGCCATGTATGGCGGTCATCATATTCATCAAAGTTAATCAGGAGACTTGAGCACGAACCGATAATTTCACCTTCGAATTCTGCACAAAACTGCCCTTCTGGAAAATGCTCCAAATGGCTGATTAAATGCTCCCGCTTCCAAGGCTCCATTCCTGGAAAGCAGTCCTTTTGAAGATCGATAATCTTGTCGATGTCTTTCTCTTCGATATTGCGGATAACCATTTTCTTTTCAAACCGGGTCAAATCTAATTTCTCAGACAACCTACTCGCTCCTTTCTAGTTTTGTGAGTTCAGATGATCAAGCAATAGGGCGAGCTCCATCTCCGCCATTGATTCAAGCCTGTGATCATAGTCTTCAAACATCAAGGTACCCGTTACTTTATTCGGGACAATGACACACTTCATGCCTGCACGTTTCGCAGCAATCGAACCATTGACAGAATCCTCAAACGCGAGACATTCCGCTGGCGATACCCCGAGGTTCTTTGCCGCCAATAAATAGAGTTCAGGATTCGGCTTTACCTCTTCCACATCATCAGCAGTTTGAATAACTTCAAAATCATCAAACAGGCCGATTTGCTTCAAATGGCCGGACACCCATTTATAATCAGAGCTGGAGGCAAGGCCTATTTTTAAGCCTAAATCCTTTGCCGCATTTAAATACGCTTCGACACCAGGTCTCGCTTTTTCTGTTTCCATGCGTTTGGCGAACCGCTCTCTTCTCAATTTTGTGAGCTCTTCATGGTTCAGCTTTTTCCCGATCTGCTCTTCTAAATAGTCAAAAGGCCGGAAACCCGCAGCAGTTCCGATGACCTTTCCCCAGACAGATAGCGGCAGCACTGAGCCGTGCTCTTCAAATATTTCCTGAAGAACCTCATATTCGTGTGTTTCTGTATCTAGAATAAGCCCGTCAAAATCAAAAATTAACGCTTTAATCACTGGGTACAACTCCTTTAGTACGAATTGAGACATATGTATACACTCACTATACCCCGAAACAAGTCTGCTTTCAAAAAGTAAGGTTTTATGTGAAGAAAGAGCCTGCACACTGCAAGCTCTTTCTTATTAATGAATGTTTTGGTGAGAAATGTTTGTCAGCGCTGATCCCGCAGACTCGTTCGACATCTGATTGACTGCCAGGTCTCCAAGCGCAACGATCCCGACTAGATTGTTTTGATCTACAATAGGAAGGCGGCGGATTTGGTGCTGGGCCATCAGCTGCGACGCGTCTTCCAGACTCATATTAGGGTTTCCTGATACGAGTTCTGTTGACATCACTTCTGAAACGGGTGTCTGGCCATCACGGCCCTGAGCTGTAGTTCTTAATGCAATGTCACGGTCAGTCAGCATTCCTTTTAAAACACCTTGCTCTACAACGGGGATCGCCCCGACGTTATGCTGTTTCATTAGAGAAGCCGCTTCCTGAATCGTTTGATTCGGAGAAACGGTTGCCACCTGCGTTGTCATTGTATCTTTAACTGAACTCATTGTCAGCACCCCTTTCAATCATTAGTATGTTCAGACACGAGCCGTTTAAAAAGGGAGTTAGAGGAAAGGTTTTATGATATGATTTCTCTGATACAAAAAGAGCTTTTCTAAAAATAGAAAAGCCCTTGCCGCATGATTATATCAGCCTTCTTTGACCGAAAAAGGCTTTGTTAGTCTTCTTTTGAAAGTCAGAAAAAGCAAACGGAAAATAAATCCCAAAATCATTCAGCATCTTGCTGTTTTTTTCAAAAATCGCCTGATCACTCAAATCAGAGTGCGGCGAAGGCTTGGTCAGGATAATATGTATCATTTGCAGACAAGCCATAATTTGAAATGCTTCTTTTAATGTTCCTTGGTAATAATGGTTATTTAAAGACAGAACGCCTTTCTTTTTAAAGCGCTGAATGTCCAGTTCGGAGAAATAAAGAGGAAATACATCATGGATCAGCTCCATAGACAGCTCCTTGATAAAGCTCTCCTGTTCTGCAGTTGCTGCGTTCACAATTCTCACGTCAATCACCTTTCTTGCCATCGAATATCCTAAGTCTTACTCAAGAATAGCACAGAAAAAAACGCGAAAGCTAAGGTAAGTGTTTCCTATGAGAAACAGCAGCCTTCCGCTTCGAAAAGGAGCCATTTAACATGAACCAAAAAGGCAGAGGGCTTGAGATCCTCATCAATGAAAAACAGGACGGCCAATGGCTGTTTTCCGTACTCAAAACAGCGCTCAAAGCTTCTAAACCAGTGATACAAGACTGGATGTCCCATCAACAGATAAAGGTCAATCACGAATCGGTCTTAAACAATATGATTGTAAAAAAGGGAGACCGCGTCTTCATTGATCTTCAGGAAAGTGAAGCATCTTCGGTCATTCCGGAGTATGGCGAGCTTGATATTTTATATGAGGACAATCATATGCTCATCGTCAATAAACCCGCTGGCATTGCGACGCATCCGAATGAGGATGGGCAAACCGGCACACTGGCTAATTTGATCGCTTATCATTATCAGATAAATGGCGAAACATGTAAGGTGCGCCACGTCCATCGTCTTGATCAGGATACATCTGGCGCTATCGTTTTTGCCAAGCATCGTTTGGCACACGCCATCTTAGACCAGCAGTTAGAGAAAAAGACGCTGAAGCGTACGTATACCGCCATCGCTGAAGGTAAGCTACGAACGAAAAAAGGGACAATTAATTCACCAATCGGCAGAGACCGGTCACACCCGACAAGACGCCGGGTTTCACCAGGCGGGCAAACAGCCGTCACTCATTTCAAGGTAATGGCCAGCAATGTGAAAGAACGGCTGTCGCTCGTTGAATTAGAGCTGGAAACAGGCAGAACACACCAAATCCGTGTTCATATGGCGAGCATCGGACATCCGTTGACAGGAGACTCGCTTTACGGAGGCGGGAGCAAGCTGCTAAACAGGCAGGCACTGCACGCCAATAAAGTACAAGCGGTTCACCCGATAACAGACGAGCTCATAGTTGCTGAAGCCCCTTTCCCGGCTGATATGAAAAACCTTTGCCGCACATATTTTTCATGAAGAAAAGCCGCAGGCACTGCCTCGGCTTTTTAAGTCACTCGTTTTCCATATATAATATAGCGTTTCGGGGCATTTCCGACGTATGAAAACGGATAGCAGGTCGTTAGAATAAGCTCCTCCTTTTCATGCTGGAGCGTGATAATAGATGTGTCATCCTTATCGACAATTTTTGTTTTTACAATTTCATATGTGAATTCTCCATATGACAGGAGAAGACGGAGCTGATCCCCCTTTTCCAGCTCTCCCGTCCGGCGAAACACGGTATCCCGATGCCCCGACAGCACAATTTGCCCGTTTTCATCAGGATAATAGCTGTCCTTGTAATGCCCGACACCTTTTTCTAAATCATCAGCATCGGTGCCCTCCACGATCGGAAGCTCTGCATTGATTTTCGGTATTTCCAAAATGCCGCTCGCTTGGCCGGTCTCAGGCTTAAATGATGCTTTGTTCTTTGCTTGATCTGAGCTATTTTTCGTCCCCAAAAGTTCCTGCGGCTTTTCAGCCGCCAGTTTTGCTTCTTTTAATGTCTGTTCCGTTTTCATATTCGTATCGATCAATTTAAAGCCTCCATAGCCTGCGATCACTAGGCCGGCAGCAATGATGAATAGTGGAATAATTTTTTTCACGTTCTGGAGGCGCTCCTTTTTCTTCTGACATATAGATAAGTTCCTGACAATGTCACCGCCGCACCGATTACGATAAAGTTATAGTAGTTTGCTGATGTATCTGGAAGCGGATGCTCAGGCCCGCTTTCCCCGCCCTCGTTTCGTAACGGCAATGTGCTGATGCTATTAGCAGTATCAGCGGTTTTTGTGTTGTTGATTGGTATTTCATTGAATCTCGAAATGGCTGAAGGCGGCAGCTGATGAACCGGCGCTGTGCCCGGAGTCTCTTTTATATCAGGCAAATCCACATCAGGCTCTGGAACCTCTTTCATTGGATGCTCCGTCCCCGGATCATCTCCAGGCTCTTCCGTAATCGGGTCTTCTGTTACAGGGTCTTCAATATCACTGGCTGCAGCGAGCTTAATTCTTCCCTCTTTTGTATACGCAATTGGCTCATCAAAACTCTTCACGTACTCAACTGTCGCTTCCAAATCCTCTGGCCCAGTCACCGGATTTTTTCCCAGCAGTCCGATTGGCTGATATTTGGTTCCTGTCGCAGTCGCCATAAAGTTGTTGACGGTCAATGTATATGTGGCATCGGGCTGGATCTCGGTGCCATTTGCCATTTTCATATCAACTGCTTTTCCGGTTTCTTTATCCCACGTATACGTAAACCCGCTGATGCTGTAGTCAGGCCCAAAAACCGGCGAGATTTGAGCATTGATAATCTCTCTTAAATCTTTTCCTTTAATCTCAAGCTTCGTTAACACATTTCCAAACGGCTGAATGTTGTAAAGATCTCCCCACGTAATCGGGCCCTTCTTCAACGCTTCACGTATGCCGCCGCCATTCATAAGAGCAAAATCCGTTTTCATGGCAGCTCTCATACCATCCGCAATCAGGTTTCCAAGAGGTGTATCGCCGTCATTTGAATACCCCCCTTCCATATCAACAGCGGCTTCGCCGACTACCTCGCTGATAATCGGTTCCGCAATTGTTTCGTATTTCTTTAAAATGGCTGACGCGCTGACATCCGGTTCGATTTTACTTTGATCAACATATACGATTTCCGCGGACTTTTTGACAATGTCTTTTGTCGTTTTATCGATCTCTACATCAACGACACCTATCGCTTTTCCATATTCAAACGCTTGAACAATCAGTTTTCCATTCACTTCACCGTTAACAACCTGATGATTATGCGCGGCAAAAATCATGTCAATTTCAGAATCTGTTTTGTTTGCAAGATCAGCAGACTCACCGGTAATGGCGTTGCCGTTTTGTCCAGCTGACATATGTGCGAGAACCGCGATGGCCTTCACGCCTTTTTTCTTGAGTTCTTCGGCCGCCTTATTCACCGCTGTCACTTCATCTGTAAACTCGATATTTTTTATTCCTTCAGGCATAACCATGCCAGCTGCCGACTGTGTGACAACCCCGATAAAAGCAACGGGTACGCCCTCCACATTTATGATGTCATAAGCCGGCAAAAAGGGCTCTCCAGTTGATTTCATTTTACAATTGGCACATACAAGGGGAAAGTTCTGTCCATCATATCCGCTTGTGCCTTTCGGATGATCACCGCCATTTAAGATCCTCAGCAGTTCATCCGTGCCTTCATCAAATTCATGGTTTCCCACGGTTCCGACATCAAATCCGATGTCCTCCATCAGTTCTACAGTCGGTTCATCTTGAAGAAGAGAGGAGACTGGAGAGCTTCCGCCGATCATATCTCCCGCGTGCACAATCAGCGAGTTTTTCTTTTCAGCCTTTTTTTCTTTTAAATATGCGGCGGCATAATCCATGCGTCCAAACGTGCCGTCTGCAATTCCATTTTCATCAAGATCAAGCTCATATTGCTGATCGATTTTGCCATGCAAATCATTCATGCTGAGAATTCTAAGCGGCACATGTTCTTGAGGTGCCGTTTGCCTTTTTTTATATCCCGCGCTCTCCGCTTCACTTGCTGAAGCGAAGAAAATTCTGTTTTCCACAGCTACCTTCTTCCAGTCAGCTGGCTGCACATATGTTTTATTCGACGAGTCCCCCACATATCTTGTTAAGCCTTTCCCTTGCTCTCTGGCTCTGAATTCAAACGGCATTTCCATGAGCGGATCGTTTTCATTCCAAATTCCTTTTTGGTCTTTTTTTGCAGCGGCTACTGCGGCCTGAAACTGCTGATAATCCTCTTCATTGTCAACCGGCCAAATAAAATACGTCGGAGCATAGCCATTTTTTACAAGCTCTAAGTTTACGTTGGAACCTGATTCGGTTATGACTTGTCCAAGCAATCTGCCATAGCTGTCCTTGGCTTCACTCCCGACCTTGACAGTAATTTTATCACCCGGGGACAGAACCGTTTTTAGATAGTCAGATGCTTTTTTTCCAAATCTTAATTGATTTTCATCTGCGTCATTTTTTGGTGTGTGATATGTTTCGGGTGTATCTACATTTACAAACCGGATTTTTGTCGTTCCAAGCACCGGAGATTTGAGATGAATGGTATCGCCGTCAACTACCCGGTCAACAATCCCTTCATATTCTCCCTCCGCAGACGGAGGTGCAGGCTGCTCTTCAAGCAGCTTCAGGTCAGCCGATTTTCGCGGAAGTAGCTGAAAGGTTTGGTATCTGCTTAACACACCGGTAAATTCATACCATTTGCCCTCATCAAGCTCGTCTATCACCCCTGTTTCATTCATAACCCGGAGCGTCATTGCATGATGGTCGTCATCAATCATTGTTACATTGTAACCGCCGCCGGCAGGAGAACTTGGAATTGAGGAAACAAAAGCGGTTAGTTTCACAAGGCGTCCTTCATACTGATCACCTAGGCTGCCGTTAATAAGTTCATTGATTGTTAAGTGTTTGGGGGCTGGGAGGGATTGATTTGACTTGTTGATTTTGATGCCTGATGAGCTTGGAACGATTTCTTTCAGCCCCTGGTAAGACGTGATTTTCCCTGTCACCGTGACATCCATACCCTCTTTTAATTCGGGAAATTGTTCAGGGGATGGCGAATAAATGTTAATGCCTCCGGTTTCATCTTGCAAAAAGGTCGACAGTTTCCCGCCTCCGATTGCGTTTTGATCAGCTGTAATGATCCCTTTTATCGTTACTTCTTCATTCAGCCTTCCCCGTGCTTCATTTATGGTCACTTGCTGTTCAGCCGGCGGAGTTTTCGTGTCATCGGTTACGTTCATCGACTGAACGTTTTTAAGTCCTGTCGTGTTAAAGTAATTTTCAAGCTTTCCTTGAACCGTTATCTTTTTCCCAAGAAGAAGCGGATTGGTTTGCAGCCCAAATTGGCTTCTGAAGGCGGAGGGGATTTGCACAGGAAGGATGTGTTCGGGCGATGTCTCGTTTTTACGGTCTGCCAGCGCGACATTATAATCATTTGAAAAAGGGCTTGTCAGCTTATAATGCTGTGGGGAAACAGCCTGGCCGACTGCATATCCTTCGACAAGCGCCTGTCCTTCTTTTTGCTGTATTGCCTTCTCAATCGATATAGGCTGTTGCGGTTCAGCTGCCTTTACAGCTTCGCACGTGTACATTACATTTAAGAACATCAATGCCGTGATCAACACAATATGCAGAATACGCCTCATCATATTTCCTCCCTTAATATACACATAATGACAACGATTTTGTCTGCTTATCATTTCGACAGACAGCATATAATTCCTTTCAGGCTTCTGCATAATACACGGCAGACTGACACAAAATACAGCTGATCTGAAAAAAAAGGAGGAATTCGGTTTGGATCAGTTCAATCAGCAGCAGCAATCCCAAATGAACAAAGGTATTCCTGGCAAACCGCATAAAAACCACGGCGGACATGAAATGTTTGATATGCATGAGGTGCTTTCCGGAACACTTACTGTGCTAGATCAGTTTATGATGCTGAGACAATTCTGTAAGGATCAAGAATTATTAAACATCCTTGATCGTCAACATCAATTCATTACATCTCAATACAATATAACTGCAGAATGCTTCAAAACAGGCAGCGAACCTTCACAAAAAACAGCAACTTATATGATGAAGGAGGACAACCAGGCTGTTTACGGCATGCAGCCGTCACAGCCTAAAAAACCTGTTCAATCCATGAATGATATTGATGACAGCATCATCAGCCGACAAATGCTTTGCGCGATTAAAGCACAAGCTTCTATGCTGACGATGGCTTCTCTGGAAATGACAAATCCGGCCGTAAGACGCGTACTGTCTGCGCAAATTCAGGAGTATGTTGAAATGGCATTTGAAATTTTCCTATACCAAAACAAACACGGCTATTACCAGGTTCCTCAGCTTGATGCGCAGGATATGGAACAGCTGAGAAATTCATTCGCCCCTGCCCAAGGACAAATGCCTCCGACACAAGGCGGAATGGGTCAGCAAGGACTTCACTAATAACAAAGGCATTGGATAGAAACTATCCAATGCCGCACTGTTTTTTTCGAATTTTTTCTTAAAATCTTTTTCAAATTGATCAAGACTTTCCTTTGTTGCTGATTTAAACCCTTTTTCAAAGTCCCCTTTTTTTGCTGTTTCCTTAATCATTTCTGAAATAATGTCTTTCCCATATTTGTCCGTCAGCTCATCGATCATATAAAAGCTTTGCAAATAGACATCAGTGTCATATTCGGCTCTGGCTTCCTGCCAGTCTCGATCAGTCTGCAAACGGTCAAAGGGCACGACAGAAAACGTGATCGGATCTATGAGCAATTCATAGTTTGCAATCCACTCGCTTAACCCTTCATGAAACCATAACGGAAACTCATCGGGATCCGTCTCAAGCTCCTTCAATTTCTGGTGAAACGCATGGTGCGAGTATTCATGAATCAACAATCTCTGGTACAAATAAACCGCTACCTCGTCCCCTTCTAACAGTTTCTTTTTCTCTTCAGGCAACAATCCGATCAGCTGCTCCCGTTCAGAATAAAAACCAACTACATCCAATAAACCGGAGTAAGCCTCCATCTGTTTTTCATTAGGAAAAAAAATAATGTCAATAGGCTTTTGATTCGAATATCCAATCATAATCTGATTAATACTGACCGCATATTCAAGCGTTTCTTTCGTTAATGGCAGTAAGGACTTTTCCTTAGAAGTGTAATAAATATCGGCCTGTTTGAATGACTCTTTCTTCATGTGCTTCGTCACTTGTTCTTTTGTTATTCCAGATGCCTGACCTGGAAAAGACAGGATATACATCGCGCTTGATACGATGGCTGAGCTCACAGCCAGCATCACAAGGACTCCGCACAGGAATAGAGCGGATGCCGCACGCTTTCCTATGCCATCCCGCAAACGTCTCCCTCCCTGAGCCGGTCCGTCTTGTACCTTTTTATTTTTACTCTATGCAGCCTGAGTTCGCAGTGTGTCATTAACGCAAAGAAAAAGCCGCACAAATTGTGCGGCTTTTTTTATTTATTCAGCGTTAGGGAATACGCGCTGTACAGTTTGTGTAAATTCATCAAATAATCCGGCGATTGGGTCACCATTTTGAATACGTTTTCCATATCCTTGCATACGCTCTACAAAATCAGGGTTAGCTGAAACGTAAACATTATCAATGTTTTTGTCAGTAGATCTTACCTTTTTGGCTATTTTTTTCTTCAGATTGTTTTCTACTGCACCTTTATTTCCATTGGTTAAAACGACTGCAACGTAGGCTTGATTTCCAGCCACAATGATATCGGCATGCTTTACTTCTTTTAGGTCTGTTACTTTATCAGCTGCTTCATCAGCAACCTCAAGTTTTCGGTCGTTGTTATTATCGTCATTTACACGATTGTTATTGACATTATCATTAACATTGTTGTCAACGTTATCCCGATTGTTTACATTCCGCATATCGTCATTGGCCGGATTTCGATAATTTACGTTTCTTACATCATTATTATCACGTCTGCCCTCACCTTGGTCGGCCACACCGCAGCCAGTCATAAGCAAAGGGATAAGAAGCACAGACGCAAGGACTTGTTTTTTTCCAAACATGTGAATTCCTCCTTTATCACTTTACTTATAGGTTTTTCTAATTGGCTTTAATTATGCATGCAAATCTGGAGGAAATGCTTTCCCGGGAAATATAACGGTTAATTTGTCTAACGAGGGGGAAAATATGAATACACTGCAAAGGAGGGATCATGTTGTTCAACCAGCGAAGAGGAATCAGCCCCGCAGCATTGATCATAGGATCAACTATGCTTATTGCTGCATTATCACCTCAGATCCGCCAAAGAATCAGCGGGTTTATCACAGGACAAATGAACAGACGAAATTCAGAAAATAACACGTTTGATGCTTCTAATGTAGGAAACATGGTCAAACAAGCATTTAGCAGAAGCAGCGGTGATAACCAGGACCGTTCGCAGCATCAAAGCCAGCGGCAAAATGGCCGTCAGCACCAGCACGCTGGACAGCAGCAACCACAGCATCAGCATACACAGTCTCAAACTAGGCAAACTGAGACAGCCACGAAAAAAAGACAGCCGCATTATGCTGAACCCATTCATTTTGAACAAAGCGCAATGAATGTCATGGACGACAACACGATGATGGAAATGCTGGAGGACTTAGAACCCGGCCGTTAAAAAAACGTGTAATCCTGTTGGGATTACACGTTTTCATATGTTACGCTTCTTCAGCTTCAATCACTCTGGATTGATCATGAAATGCCCCTTGATCAATTTCCTTTGTGACCTTACTTGTAATAAGACCGGATGTCATGCTTCCGCTGACATTCAAAGCAGTACGCCCCATGTCGATTAACGGTTCAATTGAGATTAATAAACCCGCGAGCGCGACAGGCATGTTTAATGATGATAAAACAAGAAGCGCCGCGAATGTCGCTCCGCCACCGACTCCGGCAACACCGAAGGAGCTGATGGCAACGACTGCAATAACAGTGATAATAAACACCGGGTCAAATGGATTTTGGCCGACAGTCGGAGCAATCATCATCGCCAGCATCGCAGGATAAATGCCGGCACATCCATTTTGGCCGATTGAAAGACCGAACGAACCGGCAAAGTTTGCGATTCCTTCCGGTACACCCATGCTTCTCTGTGTTTTAATATTCAGCGGTAAAGCACCCGCGCTGGACCTTGACGTAAATGCAAATACAAGTACAGGCACCGCTTTTTTCAAATAAATCAGCGGATTCAAGCCGCTGAACGTCAGCAGCAGCAAATGAATGATAAACATAGTGATTAACGCGGCATATGAAGCAATCACGAACATGCCCAGTTTTAGAATGCTGTCAAGATCACTCGTGGCAATTGTTTTTGTCATGATGGCCAGCACCCCATAAGGCGTCAGTCTCAAAATGAGTGTGACAACACGCATGACAATGGCATAAACGGCATCAACCAGTTTTTTAAATGTTTCTGCTTGTTCCGGCTGTTTGTTTTTTACGCCGAGGAATGCCACTCCAAGGAAAGCGGCAAAAATAACGACAGCGAT
Organism: Bacillus sp. PS95; assembly: GCF_037963565.1. Lineage (NCBI taxonomy): Bacteria > Bacillati > Bacillota > Bacilli > Caryophanales > Bacillaceae > Bacillus > Bacillus sp. PS95. The sequence goes on along the minus strand of NZ_CP150160.1, from coordinate 947,006 downwards.
CGTTGAAGTCGGTCTAGCTCCCGTAAAATCTAAAAACGGGTTTCCAGGCAGCAGTTCAACAATCTGCTGCGGCAGCGTTTTCGCTGTCATATCCTCTGATTTCTGCTGAAGCTCCTGCCCCCGTGAAAGCTCTGTACTTCCTTGGTCAACCTGAATCGCCTGCAGATCAAATGAAAGCGCGGACGCGATACCGACAGCTGCAGCAACTGCTGTTGTTGCTACTAAAATCCCGATAATCAAACCGCTGATTTTTCCAAGATTTTTTGTCAGCTTCAGCTTTGTAAATGCGCCGAGAATCGAAATAAAGACGAGCGGCATAACAACCATCTGAAGCAATTTGACATATCCGCCCCCGGCAATATTAAACCAGTCGGCTGTTTGAATGACTATATTAGAAGTCGGGCCGTAAATCAGCTGAAGCGCAAATCCGAATACAATTCCCAGCCCCAGCGCAGTAAATACACGTTTAGAGAAGGAAACATGTTTTTTCTGCATAACAAAGAGCCCTAAGATAAGTAAAAATAAAATAAATACATGTAATACAACCAGTAAAGTCTCCAAAGCAGGTAAACTCTCCCTTCAAATTTTCTCATTTACTATATTACACTAATTCCGATGGGTCAAGTGCGAATTATTTTAACTTATCAATTCAAGTAAAAAAAACCTTATATAATGCCTTTTTTGTTCTTTTCTTTCCCTTCCATCTTTAGTACCTTATATAAGGGTGATAATATTGCTGAAAGAACTGTTTGTAAATTTGACCATTTTAATCACATTTAATTATCTCTTCACCCACCTGTTTAAAGAAAGGTTAGTACATAAAAAAGACAGCATATCCTTTCAAGCTGTTAAGGGACTGGCCTGCGGTTTGCTCGGGGTTATTCTGATGGTTTTTGGATTTACCTATCAGCATTCAATTATTGATCTTCGAAATATCCCTATTATGATTGCCGCTCTTTATGGAGGCTGGGTTTCAACGGCAACGGCCCTGGCCATGATCACTGCAGGCCGCTTGCTGATTACAATGAACACATCTGCACTATACTCGGTTATTATCATTTGTATCGCTGCCATCCCGTCACTCATTGTTTCTAGAAGAAAAAAAGTTCAACTAAAACATGCTTTCTATCTTTTAATAATCACAAATAGCTTGATCTCCTTTTCCTTTTATTTTCTTATAGATTTACATTCATACGAACTTCATTTGTATTTTTGGATCATATCAATAGCGGGCGGCATGCTCAGTTTATATATTATTGATCATGAAACAAATGCACATCTTCTTTTTAAACAATATAAGTTTCAGGCGCACTTTGACTTTTTAACAGGCGTGTATAACCGAAGAAAGTTTGAAGAAACCACAAAAGCTCTGTATCAGCAGGCGGCCGATACCCCGCATTTTCAATTTGCACTGATTTATATGGATATCGATCATTTTAAGACCATCAATGACCAATATGGCCATCATGAAGGAGATCAGGTGCTCAAAGAGCTGGGGTTACGTCTGAAGCAGAGCATCCGAAATACTGATCCTGCCGCTCGGATCGGCGGTGAAGAATTTGCCGTTCTCCTGCCGAACTGTTCTCTTGATAAAGCAGCCCGGATCGCTGAACGGATCAGGAGCACTGTAAGTGATGCACCGATTGTATTAACAAACGGCGAAGAGCTTTCAGTTACGATATCACTAGGGGCCGCTCATTACCCCAATAATACGGAACAGCCAGGATCCTTGCCCATTCTTGCCGATCAAATGCTTTACAAAGCGAAAGAAACGGGACGGAACAGAGTGTGTTTTTCAGAAAAAAAAGAATGAATTCAATGTTCGAATTCATTCTTCCAATCTGAAAGACGTTTCAAAGGCAGAAAAGCCGGGACAAGATCTCCCTGATATTCTTTTTCTATAAATGCCGCTGTATCATCTGCTTGATAAAGCTCAAGAATGGTTTTCAGCGCTTCCCGATCTTGATCCTCCGCTCTGACAACAATCAAATTCATCTCTTCCTCAGACATGAGTCCGCCGCTCTTTAGCGTATGCTTTTTCGGGTTCAAGCCCGCTTTTTTTGCTTCTGATGGTTTCATGACAAACACGTCGGCACCGCTCACTGCATCCTGTTGCCGGACAGCTTTTAATTTCAGGTGTCTCGGATTATCTTTAATCATATCAACTGAACCTGTTCCGTTAAATCCGTTTTTCAGCGTTAGCAAACCCGCTTCCTGGAGCACCGTAAGCGCCCTGCCAAAATCGAACGCTTTATCCGGAACAGAAACGACAGCTCCCCGCGATATATCTCGGATTCGTTCATATCGTTTTGAATAAATGCCCATGGGCGTTATGTATGTCGTCCCGAGCGGTGCCAAATTAAGTTTGTATTTTTCAGTGAACGACTGAAAATATGAAATGGTTTGAAAGGCGTTGGCATCAATTTCTTTGTTAGCAAGTGCGATATCAGACTCCGCATAATCAGAAAAAGGGATCAGCTGAATATCCAGCCCTGCCTCTTCAGCCTTTTGAGCAATATAGTTCCATATTGCCCCGTCAGACTCAGCAATCCCGATTTTTATCGATTCATGTTCTGCAGACGGTGAACATGCAGTAAATGAAACGAGAAGAACAAGGACGAAACTGCATATAAGCCACTTTTTCATTGTGACCATACTCCTATCTATGTATTAGAGCATGCAAGCAATATCAGACATAAAAATCATACGCTCTCTTAGTTGATAAACGTTGTCATTTGTAATATTGATTAACTTTTACCTTACTCATATCCAATAAGGTTGTCAATTCCTATTACTTATCTTCCCAAAATGAAGGAATACTAAGGCAAACGTATGATCACATATCGAGAAAACAGATGAATTTCCGTAAATAAATATCAAATTGAAAAATAAATATGGTATTTTCCGAAAAAAATTTCAATAAGCAGTTGTTTTTTCTGAAGATTACTGGTAGAGTAAAGGTAATTATTTTTGTTCGAACTATCTTTAAGAAGAAAGTTTTGTAAGAGTTTTCGTCTTGAAAGTTTGTTAAGAGCAAGAATAGTGAATTTAAGCGTTATGATCGCTTTAGGAGGAAATTTCATGTTAGAAGGTAAAGTAAAATGGTTCAACTCTGAAAAAGGTTTCGGATTCATCGAAGTAGAAGGTCAAGACGATGTATTCGTTCATTTCTCTGCTATTCAAGGCGAAGGCTTCAAAACTTTAGAAGAAGGCCAAGCTGTTTCTTTTGAAATCGTTGAAGGAAACCGCGGACCACAAGCTGCTAACGTTACTAAAGAAGCGTAAGCATAAATTGATATGAAAAACTGCAGGTGCAAACCTGCAGTTTTTATTTTGACAAAAAAGCTGTTTTGCATAAGCAAAACAGCTTTCTTTATTAGTTTGCAATATCCCGCTTCATGAAGATTCCGAAAGCAAGCAACAGGAAGATGATAAAGTAGATCGCTAGCATGACGAGAGAAAACGTCATAGTCATCCCTTTTATTAACGGTGTGCCATCCACATACTGAGTCAAGTCGACATTAGCAAACAATATATATTTTGCCCAGTCAAATTTCGCTGCAATAAATGCAGTTGCAGTCGTACCGGCAACCAACAAGAAGATGGAAAAACCAACCGCAAGAGAGCTGTTTCTGAATACCGCAGACAGCATAAACGCCATCGTCGCCACCATTAAAGCCGAGACGGATTCAGAAAGATACGTTGTGGCCAAATGCCCCATCATGTTTTGCTCAATGACATGGCCATCCTTATAGATTAAATGAATGTTCGCGGCGGTTTCACCACCCGTCCCGAAGAAGATCAACCCTAATAAAGTAGAACCGATAAATAAAATCAACAGCAACAGGAGCCCAAACAGGAGAACTGTAATATATTTGGACATCAAAATTTGAAAACGGCTGAGCGGCCGAATCATTAATAGCTTAATCGTTCCCCAATTAAATTCGTTAGCGACAATTCCGGCCGCGATGATAATAGTAAACAGACCGGTAAGGATGGTAAAGTTTGCCGAATCCGTTACATAAGACCATGCCGTATAGCCCGTGTCACTAGGGATATTATGCTCGATGCGATAGTCGTTGAGTGTGATTGTTTCTTTATACCCATCTTTCAGTGAAGGATCTTCTTTGATTTCTTTCTTTAATTCGGCGTTTTGTGCTTGAAGCTCTTGTTTCCAATGGGAATTTGATTCACTAGCAGAAAAATGATTCGCCAAAAATGCAAATCCAACCATTGTCAGCCCCAGAATTCCGATCATCACCCATGTTCCGGCACGGCTGAAAATTTTGAGCCACTCATTATAAATCAAATTAAGCATGCTGAACCTCCTCTTTTGTTTCACCTGTCATTTCTAAGAAACGGTCCTCTAATGATTTTGTTATGACCTTGACCTCATAAATACGGATTTGCTGCATCACCAGCAATTCAATAACCGCAGGGACTTCTTCTTTAGCCAGTTTGATTTCTACACCATTTGTCTTACTCAGCAAATCGTACTGATTTAAAACAGCAGCGGCTTCATTCGGCTGCTCAACCTGGAAGAAATATGTATCGTTCTCATCAATGTTTTCATCTTTTACATTTTGAATATCGATCAGCTTTCCTTTTTGCAGAATTGCAATTCGATCACACATCAGTTCCATTTCTGACAGCAGGTGGCTTGAAACGATGACAGCCATTCCTCTTTCTCGGGTCAGCTTCTTTAAATGATCTCTGATTTCTCTGATCCCCGCCGGATCAAGGCCGTTTGTCGGTTCATCCAAAATCAGCACTTTCGGATCGTGCAGAAGGCATTGTGCCAAGCCAAGACGCTGTCTCATCCCCAGAGAATATGTTTTCACCTTGTCGTGGATTCTGTCTGTTAAACCGACCAGTTCAACAACTTCATCAATTTTTTCCTTCGTGACACCCTTGACCATCCTTGCGTATTGCTGGAGATTTTTATATCCGCTCAAAAATTTATACAGCTCGGGATTCTCAACGATCGCTCCGATATGCTTAATCGCCTTGGCATATTCTTTCGTAATTGATTGGCCGCAAATGAGGACATCACCTTTCGACAGCTTCATTAACCCCACCATCATCCGGATGGTTGTCGTTTTCCCCGCTCCGTTTGGTCCCAAAAAACCGAATACCTCGCCTTCACGAATCGTAAAACTGAGACCATCAATGATCGTTCGGCCTCTGATGTTTTTAGTCACGTTTTTCAATTCCAACACTGTTTTCATCATATTCCTCCTCTTTCTAGCAAACTTCCATTTTTGATTTAAACCATTGCAAAACAGACATGCCTTCCTGTTCACGAATATCTTCTACTTCACGCTGCGCAACTTTTTCTCCATTGGCGAGGATGATTACTTCGTCTAACAAAGTCTCAATTTCATCAATTTCATGTGTCGCGATCACGACAATCTGCTGCTCAAAATCAATGTACGACACAAGGCTGTTTACGATGGAATCCCTGACCATCGGATCAAGCCCGGAAAAAGGTTCATCAAGCAAGATGACGTCTGCCCGTCTCGCTAAAGCAAGAACGATTTTCAGCCGGCCCCGATTTCCTTTTGATAGCTTTTTGATCTTTTTTTCCGGATTCAGCTGCATCTCATTCAATAGCTTATAAGCCTGTTCTGTTTGAAAATCCGGAAACTGCGACTGATAAAAATTCACCATATCTTTAACAGTGAAATGCGGATAAAACATATCAAGCTCAGTAAGATAAGCCGTTTGACGAACCATTTCTCTCGTAACCTGCTCTTCATCAACTTTCACAAATCCTGAAGTCGGAAACAGAAGGCCAGCCATCATTTTCAGGGTCGTTGACTTGCCGCTGCCGTTCGGTCCGATCAGGCCATAAATCCGTCCGGATGATAGGGTGATTGACACATCATTGACGGCCGTATGGCGGCCGTATTTTTTTGATACATGTTCTAGCTTGATTTCCATTTTAGCCTCCCTCTGTGAATGTTTTAATCCCTTCTACCATTTCCTCTTTCGTTAGCCCCAGCTCTTTCATTTGCTTGACAAAGCCTTCCAGCACCTCTCGTGTCAGCTTGTCTTTCAGCTCGTCTACGATTTCTGCTTTTTCCGCAATAAACGTCCCTTGACCTCTTCTTGTCTCCACAATACCCAGCCTTTCCATCTCACTGTAAGTTCTTTGAATTGTATTGGGATTTACCTTAGTTTGAATCGCCATTTCTCTTACTGAAGGAAGCTTGTCTCCTGGGAGCAGCTCCTTCCTGACCAGCCTATAAAAGATCTGATCAGCGATCTGCAGATAAATCGGTTTCGAGGATTGGAATTGATTGTCCATATTTACACCTCTACTTTACGATCAAGCAGTTTTGAAGCCATGATGAGCAGCAAGAATGTGATGACTAAAGTAATAGGAAACCCTAGCACAGACAGATGGATAGGTTTTAATTCCAATATCCAAACATTGTAGAAGTGAAAATCAAAATTGCAATAGACTGTTACAGGCCAGAAATGCTTTTGAGATTCAACCAAAGGGCTTATGATGTATTCATCGAAGAATAACCACACTGCAACCAACAGAACCATCGCAGCCCACCGCATTCCGCGCCAATTTCTGAGAGAGTGAAAAACAGTCCAAAACACAATGACTGTTACTGACATATCTAACGAAGAAATAAGCCCATACATATTCAGCAAAGCCACTGTACTCGTTATATCAACTTGATGCTCCAGTAGATTTTTTACAGAGAGCATATGATACATCCATATGCCATAGGCTGTTAATGCCAACTGAATCACAAATTGATAGAGCAAAGATGCTGCCAATTTAGAAGAAAACAGCCATAAGCCGCCATTTGGATTGTACAGCCAAAGCTGTGATTTCCCTTCCTTGCGAAGGTGATAAAACACAAAAACAGGAGATAAGAAAAGCAGAAAAAAAGCAACTGCAACAAAAAAACCAAAAATGACTAGAGGTTCTTTCGTGCGAGAAGCTATAATATGGCCTGTTCCCAATAAGAAAATGATTCCGCATATCCATACTAGCAGCCACATTCTTGAAAGCTTGATATCTTTCTTTAATAAACCTAAAAAAGAATTCATGTCTTTACCTCCCGGAAAAAAACCTCGGTGTATGAGTAACATAGTACACTAGATCAAGATGGAATACAACATATTCCATGGATTTATTTGATAAAAACCGAATTGATGGAAACAGCAAAAAAGGCAAACCCGCATGAGTAAACGGATTTGCCTTTTTCATTACTTTTTCTTATTTTTCATAGAGAGCAGCGCATCACGATAGCTGCGGTCCTGCATTTTGTCACTTTCCTCAGTGACCTCTTCTTCTGCATGAACTTCATCAGAATGCTTAAACTTTTGCAGCGCCTGCCTGTAAATATCATCACCCATTGTGTCACGCTTCTCTTTTGGAGAATCGTTTTTGACAACGGATGGCGTATGCTCGGCAGCCCTTGCTTCAGCAGGGTAATGCGCTTCGTTTTTTTCCTCTTCTGGAGGTGCGATTCTATCAGTTGCTTCTTGCTTCTCAGGTCCAGGTGAGGCGTTGCGGACGTTAAATGTAATAAGGGCCGCAATGACAATGACAGCAGCAATTATTGCTATAATAATGGCCATTTCAACCTCTCCTTACTGTCCTGCTGTTAGGTTTCCTGTGACTTGGCTGACACGTCTTCCCAACGCGCGTCCAAGCTGAATACCTTCCTCAGACATTAACTCATCACTGTCTACCGGACAAGTGACACCTGCTCCGTAATAAGAGCCATAAAGTGCGTTTTCAGGCACGTTGCCAGGCAGTCCGACAACGATCATGCCTTGGTGGAACATCGGCGTGATTAAATTGTGCATTGTCATTTCCAAGCCGCCGTGTGTCGTTGCCGTTGTGCAGAAGACAGCACCGACTTTGTTGATCAGCTCGCCTTCAGCCCACAAGTAGCCAAGTCTGTCGATCCAAGTTTTAAGACCGGAGCTGATTGTTCCGAAATGCCCTGGGCATCCCCAAATAATCGCATCCATATCTTTAAGCTTGCGGATATCAGCCTGATCTACATGGTCGATGAACACTTCAGCCGTGTCGTTTTCTCTCGCGCCTTCAGCAATCGCTTCTGCAAGCACTTTAGTATGTTCGCCTTCACTATCATACACTACATAAATTTTCATTCAGGAAACCTCCCTGTACAGATTAAGATTCCTTAGCTTCTTTTGGAGCAGGAAGTAATGAAAGCTCCTCTTTTTTCTTCTTACGCAATTTATCTTTTCTGACGTCACGCAGGAAGATACTTAAAATCAAACCTGCTACACAGAATAAGGTTGCCCACATAAAGGCATCATTTATCCCCATGACATTGGAATCGAGTGACGCGTGTTTATAAATATGTGAGTACACATATGTTTTCGCCGTATCATAAGACACATTCATATTCACCATTAAATTCGAAACTGCATTTTGGAACGCATGGAGGAAGTTCGGGTCCGCCGTGCTTGTTTTATCTGCAATTTGTGAATAATGGAATGTCGTCCGGTTTGTATAAATCGTCGTAATTAAACTTGTTCCGATTGATCCGCTGATTTGGCGAAGCGTGTTGCTCATCGCCGTTCCGTGGCTGTTCAGACGGGCAGGAAGCTGGTTCATCCCGGCTGTCATGACTGGCATCATTAAGAGAGACATACCAAATGCACGAATTGAATAGATCAGCATGATGTGTGTATATGGTGTATCAATTGTCAATTGCGTGTATTGATATGTTGTTACCACTGTCACGAGAAGCCCGATAATCGCAAGCGGTCTCGGTCCGAATTTATCGAACAAAATACCTGAGATCGGTGACATAATCAGCATAACGATCGCACCCGGAAGCAGAAGCAGACCGGATTGAAGCGCCGTAAAGCCGACCAGGTTTTGCAGATAGATCGGTAAAAGGAACATACCAGTGTAAAGTGCCACTGTTATAATGATATTAATGACACTCGAGAGTGAGAAAATGTCATATTTAAACACTCTGAAATCAAGCATCGGATCATCATGACGCAATTGCTGAACAACAAAAGCAACAATTGCAATGGCTCCGATAATAACTGTAGACAATACAATCGGGTCGGTCCAGCCGTCAGACCCGGCTTCACTGACTCCGTATAATAAGGAGGCGAATCCGACAATCGATAGGATTGCGCCAAGAGTATCGAGTTTGATTTTTTGCGGCTCCACCATATTTTTAAAGATGAAGAAAGCCACAATGATAACAATTGCGCCGATCGGCACAAGACCGTAAAACATAATGCGCCATGTATAATGCTCAATAATCCACCCGGAAAGAGTCGGGCCGACCGCTGGAGCAAACATCATCGCTAGCCCGAAAATCCCCATTCCTTTCCCCCTGCTTTCAGGCGGGAAAATTAACAGAATGGTTGTCATAACGAGCGGCTGCAAGATACCTCCGCCCACGGCCTGAATCAAACGGCCGATCAGCATTGTAGAGAAGTTAGGTGCGATACCGCAGACTAACGTACCGAGCGTAAAACAAAACATCGCGACGAGAAAGAGACTCCGTTGGCCAAATCGTGTAATCAGGAAAGCAGATAACGGAATCAATACACCGTTAACAAGCATGTAACCTGTTGTAAGCCACTGAATCGTCGTTGCACTTACGCCAAATTCAGTCATTAAGTGCGGCATTGCAACATTAAGCAGTGTTTGGTTTAGGATTGCCAAAAATAAACCCGCCATTAGCACAATCAGCAATGACATAGGGTTTTTTGCATTTTTTTCTTTGCCTGTAGCCATCTAAGACAACCTCCTTTCATGGTTTGATGACTGATCTGTTTTACTCAGAAATTTTAACAGATGCATTCATTCCAGGAAGCACCTTATCAGATGGGTTTTTGATTGAAATTTTCACAGGAATTTTTTGTGTTACTTTTGTGTAGTTTCCGCTTGAATTTGTAGATGGAAGCATATCAAAAGTTGAGTTAGTCGCATAGCCAATTTCTTCTACAGTACCGTCAAATGTTGTATCAGGGTCTCCGTCAACTACTACGTCTACACTATTTCCTACTTCAATATCCGCAATATCTGTTTCTTTAATATTTGCTGTGATGTATAGGTTGTCCATGTCAATCGTTTGTGCAATTGTTGTACCAGCTTGTACGGTTTGTCCGTTTTTCACTTCGTTTTTCACAATTGTTCCATCCATAATGGATTTTACGTCAACAGTTTGTTCACCTTTGATTTTTGCAACTGTGTCGCCTTTTTTCACTGTTTTTCCTTCGTCCAGATCCCAGTCAGATACTTTACCTGCTGCTGGAGCAGTAATAGCAGCCATATCGCCCGCTACTTTTGCTTCATCTGTTTTTACGTAGTTTGTGCTTTGATAATAGTAGTAAGCACCTCCAGCTATAATTGCAAGAACAACAATCAAACCGATAATGTTGGTCAGAATTAAACGTCCTCTGTTCATTTTGTTTTCTCCTTTCGTTTCATCCTCTATCATTTTGCGGAAAGCTGGTGAAAATATGTGAGAAGTTTTTAATTACCGCTTTTTTCTGAACAGCCTTCAGCAAGCTTCGTTAAGCTTCCGGCTAGTTTGCGCAAATACTGCAGCTGGGAGGTATCAAGCTTTTGGTACAAGCCAGCACCCATTTTTGCATATTGCACAGCGGCTTTTTCTATCAGTTCTTCCCCCTCTTCGGTTAACTGAATCATGACGATACGGCGGTCATCCGGACTGTCATATCGATTCATCAATTGGCGCTTATACAGAATATCTGTCATCCGCGTCACAGAAGCAGGCTTAAGATCAAGCGACATTGCCAGCTTGCTTAGCGGGGTGCTTCCGCTTTGATGAATTTTAAACATCAGCAAATATTGAAGGACTGTAATTTCAAAAGGCTCAAGCACAATCTCCAATATCTTCTTCTGTTTTTTATATATCGCCCGAGACGTATCGAAGAGCTGTTCAAAAGTGAGCAAAGCACGTTCTGATTCAGTCAACTCCTTTTCACCTCATTCCTCAATAATAGTTCACAAGATAAAATATTAATAAATGAAAGAAGATTTGTCAAAGGAAAAATTTCTTTTTCTCCCGTATTTTTTTCGCAAGCGTTTTCTTGCTTTTATTAAATAAAAAAAAGCCCTGAAATGGGCTTTTCATTACGAAAATTGATGGCTTACACCAGACTCTTCATTTCTGAAAAAGTTCTTTAGAGCCTGAAAAACATCAGATTTCTGTTTTAAAATATAGTACTTAAATTTCTCATCTTTTACATTTTTATATGCAGACATTAACGTTGAATGCCTGTTGTACTGATTGACCTCGCCGTAGCAAAACAGATTGGCCTTCTTCATAATATCATTGACCAGCTTGACACAGCGCGCGTTATCAGATGTCAGGTTGTCACCGTCAGAAAAATGAAACGGGTAAATGTTATAGCGGGCGGGATTGTACTTTTCATCAATAAGCTCAAGCGACTTCCGATATACGGAAGAACAAATGGTTCCGCCGCTTTCTCCCTTAGAGAAAAAATCCTCCTCCGAGACCACTCTTGCTTCTGTATGATGGGCAATAAATTCAATTTCCACAGTCTCGTATTTTGTCCGCAAAAAACGGGTCATCCAGAAAAAGAAGCTTCTGGCCATGTATTTTTCCCAAACCCCCATACTGCCGCTTGTATCCATCATGGCTAAAACGACGGCTTTTGATTCGGGCTTTGTGATGTCATTCCACGTCTTATATTTCAGGTCCTCCGGATAAATTGGGTAGAACGACGGTTTTCCTGACATTGCGTTTCGTTTAAAGGCTGACATCATCGTTCTTTTCTTATCAATATTACCGGTTAACCCTGTTTTACGGATATCATTAAACTCGATATCTGTATGAATGATATTGTCCCGCTCTTTTTGCTGGAGATTCGGAAGCTCTAATTCTTTAAAAAGCGCTTCTTCTAAATCCATTAATGAAACTTCCGCTTCATAATAATCCTCGCCTGCCTGATCACCGGCACCCTGCCCTTTTCCAGGCCCTTGTTTTTTGTCTGATCCATCCCGGGCCACAACATCTCCAACCTGGCTCTCGCCGTCTCCTTGCCCTACATGTTTATTTTTATCATAGTTATAACGGATTTTATACTCATCAAGTGAACGGATTGGGATCTTCACTACATCTTTTCCATTAGACATAATAATGCTTTCCTCAGTTACGAGGTCCGGAAGATTGTTTTTGATCGCTTCCTGCACTTTTTTCTGGTGGCGCTGCTGGTCATCGAAGCCTTTGCGATGGAGGGACCAGTTTTCCTCAGAAATCAAAAAATGGCCGCTGTCATTTTGGGACATGAATTCCCCTCCTTAACCATTTGTGGTCGTGATACATACGTATTCCGGCTTGTGCCAGATTATGAAACAAGTCTTTTGAAAAGATTTATATTCATCATATGCACATATGCACGTTTAATTGACAAACTATTTAGAAAATGGGACAAAATAACCCGCCCTATTCGGACGGGTCACGTTGCTTATCGGTTCAGCAGGCTGCCGACATATTTCAGCAGCTCATTGGCGCTCGTCGAGTTGTAGCCGTGCTCATCAATTAAACGGGCCACGACTTCATTTACCTTTTTCAGCTGCTGCTCATCCGGCGTTTTTGTTGAGGTCGTAATTTTAACGACATCCTTCAGATCAGCAAACAGCTTTTTCTGAATAGCTTCACGCAGTCTTTCATGGGAATTGTAATCAAACCGCTTGCCTTTTCTCGCATAGGCCGAGATGCGGATTAAAATTTCTTCGCGGAACGCTTTTTTGGCGTTTTCCGAAATGCCGATCTGCTCTTCGATGGATCTCATCAGCTTTTCGTCAGGGTTCATTTCCTCTCCTGTCAAAGGATCACGAAGCTTGTTTTTATTGCAATAGGCCTCTACGTTATCGAGGTAATTGTCCATAAGTGTTTTTGCTGATTCTTCATATGAATAAACAAACGCTTTTTGAACTTCCTTTTTCGCAATATCGTCATATTCCTTGCGGGCGGCAGAAATAAAATTCAAATACCGCTCCCTGTCCTCGCTTGAAATTGATGGGTGCTGATCAAGACCTTCTTTTAAGGAGCGAAGGACATCGAGAGAATTAATCGATTCCATATTTTTTCTGATAATCGTTGAAGAAATCCGGTTGATCACGTACCGCGGATCAATTCCGCTCATGCCTTCATCATTATATTCTTTTTTCATATCCTCAACGTCGACAGAGTTATATCCTTCCACACTTTCCCCATCATACAGTCTCATTTTCTTGACCAGATCAATATCCGACCGCTTCGGCTCTTTTAACCGGGTAAGGATTGAGAACATCGCGGCGACCTTCAACGTATGCGGGGCAATATGAACATCCGCCACATCGCTTTCTGCAATCATTTTTTCATAAATTCTCTCTTCCTCAGACACTTTTAAATTATAAGGAACCGGCATCACGATGATTCTTGAGTGCAGGGCTTCATTCTTCTTATTAGAAATAAATGAGCGATACTCCGTTTCATTCGTGTGAGCCACGATCAGCTCATCAGCAGAAATTAACGCAAACCGCCCAGCTTTAAAATTCCCTTCCTGTGTCAAGGAAAGCAAATGCCAGAGAAATTTCTCATCACATTTCAGCATCTCCTGAAACTCCATCATCCCGCGGTTCGCTTTATTCAGCTCTCCGTCAAACCGATAAGCACGCGGATCTGATTCTGAACCGTACTCGGCGATTGTTGAGAAATCAATACTCCCCGTCAAATCGGCAATATCCTGAGATTTCGGATCAGAGGGACTGAATGTTCCAATTCCCGTACGCTTATCTTCTGAAAAGAAGATGCGCTCCACCTTCACATCCTCAATTCTTCCTCCGTACTCTTCCTCCAGCCTCATGACATTTAAAGGAGAAAGACTTCCTTCTATTCTAATGCCGTATTCCCTGTAAAAGTCATCGCGTAAATGATGGGGGATTAAATGTAGAGGGTCCTCGTGCATCGGGCAGCCTTTAATCGCATATACAGCGCCATTATCTGTCAGCGTGTACGCTTCGAGACCTTTTTTAAGCATTGTGACCAGCGTGGATTTACCGCCGCTCACAGGCCCCATCAGCAATAGAATCCGCTTTCTGACATCTAGACGTTTGGCAGCCGGATGAAAATACTCTTCCACAAGACGCTCCAGAGATTCTTCAAGCCCGAACAGCTCGCGGTCAAAAAAACTGTACTTCTTGCGCCCGTCAATCTCCTCTATCCCGCTGTCTTTTATCATATTAAAAACTCGAGAATGAGCAGATTGCGCGACCATCGGATTTTCTTTAATAATCTCCAAATAATCGGCGAAAGTTCCTTCCCATTTCAGCCGCTGCTCTTCCTCTCTGTACTGTTCAATTTTCTTTAATATATCCATAAGGACCTCCTCTATCATGTTTGATACACTATGCAAATAAGGTACTTTGATACAATCTATGCCGCCATCTCGTGATACATGCTTTGGTTTCTTAAAAATAAAGATACTTATACATCGTTGACAAGGCAGACCGCGACCGTTCATAATAAAGAAAAATACAGAATCATCCAGACTCGGACAGCACGGAAAAATTGAAGAGGGGGAGAGACGGTGAAAACAATCATCATGATGGGTGTCATTGTCACTTTTTTAGTATCAATTTTTACCGCAGGATACGAAAGCAAGCCTGGAAAAGAATAAAAAAGGGTGCTCCTGAAAGAGCACCCTTTTTGTATAACAGAACAATGTTTTACAGTTTTGTTTTTTCTTTAATCTGTGAATGCGGATCGCATTCATATTTGTTTTCGTACTCAATTGTTCCGATACTGCATCCCGGCCCGATGATCACTTCTTTTCCCCTGACGACTGCCGCTTCGGTATTCTCCAAATAAACCCGATCGCCTTCTATGACATCGGCGATCAGCTTCACTTTCTTCCGGTTAAAAAAACTCGCGCGTCTTTTCACTGTAATTGTTGTTCCGCCGATTTCCTGCACATGGCTTATATCATGGCTCAATCCCAGCTTGATCTCACCCGAATTTAATAACCCCGATACATCAACACAGCCTGTGACATGGAACATTTCTGTTTCACAATCACCTTTTACGCTAAGCTTCCCTTTCACATCGCAGGATTCTCCAGTCATATTCCCGCCAATTTCAGTCTGGCCTTTCAGATTGAATCGATCAAATTGAAGTGAGCCGCTGACTTTCATTATCCCATATATATTGATTTTGCCGGCTGTCAGATCGCCTTTACATTCACTTTCTCCGAGCACACGCAGCCGCTCAGTCTCTGCTTTTCCGAGAAAAAGGCCCGTTCCGTATATGCGGCAGCCTACAGCAGACAACCCTTCTCCAACTACACCTTCTCCTTTGATGCTGACATTGTGATACGCGCCTCCTGCGGCATGCCCAGCGCCATATAATTTTAAATTTCCCAGTTTTGTTGTCTCCATTACGATCCTCCTTACAACTTTGTGGATGTTTCAACCGATGCGCTTGGATCACAGGTATAGTCCCCGCTGTATTCGACGGTTTCAATCTGGCAATCCGGGCCGATGACCACTTTGTTTCCGCGCACGGTTTTCGCCTTTGTATTTGTCAATTCAATCACGTCACCTTCGATCAGCTCTGCTGTTAGAACAGGCTGCGGCATCAATCTGAGCAATGACAGCATTCCTTTTCTGCAGGTCACTTGAAGATGGCGGCAGCCGATCTCCCGCGCATAGCTTTCCCCTGCAGAAAGCTTAATGATCACCTGGTCTGCATTTAAAAGCCCGCTGATTTTGCATTTCCCTTCTGATTGAAAGGTTTCTGTTTCACAATCTGCTTCCATGACAGCTTTTCCACTAATGTCAATGCCATCAGCCTTGACAGTGCCGCCAAATGTTGATGATCCAGCGATTTTCAATTGTTTTGCAGATACCTCTCCTTGAATAAAACCAGTGCCATTCATCCGGATAGATTCTGCTTCAACGTCTCCATGTATCTTTCCTGAACCGCTGATGGTTACCGCTTTCGCTTTGACGCTGCCGTCAGCTTTTCCGTTTCCATTAAAAGAAAAAGTGTCACACTCCACATCCCCGGCCACTGTCCCGCTGCCATTAATCTCAACTGATTGAAATGTTCCTCCCTTTGAACTTCCTGATCCGTTTATCACCAGCTTTTCCACTACATCCATCGATGGCCCTCCTGCATAAATGTTGTTTTTAATTCCTCTGAAGCTTTTAATAAATCTACCCGTTCCACAACCTTTACGGATGATTCAAACAAAATGCTGTCCGCCGCAGCCGCTATAAAACAAGTTGTGACACCGAGCTTGCGGAGCACAATCAGCTCCGTCTGTTTTTCAATCTCTTCAGTATCATGCTTCTTTAATACCTCTGCAGCCATTTTTGCTTCTGCAAGGCTGACATTTCCAGACTGCAGCAGTCCCTCAAGCACATACAGCGAAAGCAAATCCCTGGATGAGAAAACCGGACTTCCTCCGTCTTCTGAATAGGCTTCAAGAGCAGGCCTTGAAACCAAACCTTTATGAAGCAATTCATCAGCGGTCATGCTGACATCCTTCATTTTCGGCGACAGCATTTCCCTCATTTCATCCAAAGACAAATTTTCTTTCATCTTTTGAATCATTGATATACGCTTTAAAATCTCCTCTCTCGGAAAAAACGTCTCTTGCCCTGTAAATGTGGATTTACGAATAAACCATTCCTCAGGTATTAAGTTTTTCCGCTTCCATCGATACAGCTGACCGTATGAAATCGATGTTCTTTCAAGTAATTCTTTTTTAGAGATTAATTGTTCTTCCATAAGTCCAGCTCCTTTGATGGGTACATTGTAACATAACACTGTTACGTTGTTAAGCCCAAAAACGAAACAAAGCATTTCAACATCCGCAAAAAAACCCGCCCATCATCGATGAGCGGGTTTTTTCACTATTTTAAATCACGGTAATTTTGCTGGCGCAGCGCTTCATAAACAAGAATCGCGGCAGTATTGGACAGATTTAACGATCTGACATGCTCTGTCATCGGAAGACGCAGGCAGCGGTCCATATTATTTTGAATTAAATCCTTTGGCAAACCGCTTGTTTCTCTTCCGAACACGAAGAAATAATCCTCGTCAAGATCAGTGTAATCAAATGATGTATGAGGCTGCTGGCCGAATTTTGTAATAAAGAAAAACTGGCCTTTTTCATATGCCTCAAACAATTCTTCTAACGAATCATGATACACAACGTTAACAAACTCCCAATAATCGAGTCCGGCACGCTTCAGCATTTTATCATCCGTTGAAAAGCCGAGCGGACGAATCAGGTGTAGCGTTGTATTGGTTGCTGCACAAGTACGTGCAATATTCCCTGTGTTAGCGGGAATTTCTGGTTGATATAAAACGACATGTAATGCCACAATGTTCACCTCTGTTTTTCTTATCCGCCCATCATTATAACATTAATTACTCTTTTGTCGTATCATCAACGATATGAAAAAAGGCATATCGTATTGACTGCGTGTATGCTGTAGAATCCTCATATGACCAATACCTCATCCGGCTGTCATAGGTCTGGGCGTTGACAAGCGGCATATTGCCTTTGTCCTTTGCCACGACAATCGTTGTATGATTAAAGCGGCCGTCTCCTTCGAAGTCATAGCAAATCACATCGCCCGGCATCAGTTCTTCCGCTGATTTCACCCGCACCGCACGCAGTCCGGCCTTTGAATTCGACAAATACATTTTCATAGAGTGCGCCACCGTCCAGCTGTAGCTCCATGAGCTTTGTTTCATCCACCAGCCTGATCCCCTGTTCGGATGACCGCGCATCGGCGCGCCTCCTGCATGAAGACACTGAGAAATAAAATTTGTACAGTTATCGCTGAAATTTTTATAAGCAGGATTGCGCTTGTTCCAAAATTTCTCGGCATATTGGACAGCGCCGAGACGATCGTATTGAAAAGCCCTGCCAAACGCTTCTCTTTCCTCTTCAGCTTCAGAATAGTCAATAATACTGGTCCCTTCATGAAATCCAGCCGGCTTTTTCGCAATTTCCTGATCACTAATCAAAATGTGATCATACAGGAAAGCCATTCGCTCCTCTATGTGCTCTTCTATATACAAGCTGTCATCTTGTTCCTTACACACGTATTCGTAATGAATGGTATACGAAAGGCAGGTCGTTCCGTCATCCTCAACCCGCACATGATTAATCACGGCCTTTGCTTTCGCTTTTATGATGTCAACTTTACGTTTTTCCAGAAGCTTTTTCTTACGCTCCATGACTTTAAGGTCTCCGACTTGAGACTCCTGTCTCATAGCATGCCCGTTAACCAGAAAGCCCAGCCGCTCCTCCGCTAATTGTTCTAAAATGTGCTTCAAGCTCACCCCACCCGCCATACTTTTTTATAGAGAAAAAACACTTGGATGATCTCAAGTGTTTTTTCCTTCTGCTCTATACGTATGTCAGGACAAGCCTCGTTTAGTCATGCCTGAAGCTTTTAGCAAATCAATTCCTTTTTCAATTTCCAGCTTTGCCTCTTCATCCTTCTCTTTTTCCAGCGCTTTTTCAAGCTCTTCCGCGTATGCGGGGTCTCCGATTTTTCCGATTGCCCATGCGGCTGTCCCCCTGATGACAGGACGCGGATCCTTGTGCATCAGTTCCGTCAATTCAGGCAGTGCGGAAGCATCCTTAAAATGCGCAAGCGCGAGAATGGCGTTTCGCTGAATCGGTTTTTTTCCGCGCCAAGAACCTGAGACATGCCCGAATTTCTCCTTAAATTCCCGATTGCGGATGGTCAAAAGCGGCTTCAATAACGGTTTGGCAATCTCAGGATCAGGCTCCATTTCCGGATGAAGATGAAAATCCTTCCCTTTATTGAGAGGGCATACCGTTTGGCACGTATCGCACCCGTACAGGCGGTTTCCGATTTTTGTCCGGAATTCATCAGGTAAAAATCCTTTTGTCTGGGTCAGAAAAGAGATGCAGCGCTGCGCATTAAGCTGCCCGGGATTAACCAGTGCTCCCGTCGGACAGGCGTCCAAGCATTTCGTGCAGGACCCGCACATATCTTCAATCGGCACATCAGGCTCAAAAGGGATATTTGTGATCATTTCCGCCAAATACACATAAGAGCCATACTCGGGTGTTGTGATCATACAGTTTTTCGCACTGAATCCAATTCCGGCACGTTCCGCAACGGCGCGATCAGACAATTCACCTGTATCAACCATTGACTTCGTTCTGATATCCTCATGCTTGCTTTTTAGAAAATCCTCCAGTAGATCAAGCTTTTCCCTCAGCACATCATGATAGTCTTTTCCCCAGGAGGCTCTGCAAAAAATGCCCCTGCGCTCAGTTCTCGTGCTTCTCGGCGCATCCTTCATTCTGGAAGGATATGCGAGAGCAATTGCCACTATTGATTTCGCTTTCGGCAAAAGAAGCTTCGGCGTCACCCTTTTTTCGATATCCGGCTCTTCAAAGCCGGAGAGATAGCCAAGTGATTCTTGAAGAATCAAACGGTCTTTTAAACTGTCAAAAGTATCAGCGGTCGTAAAACCAATCTTGTCCACGCCAATGCTTTTCGCGTATTCAATTAATTCTTCTTTGAGCTGATAAACGTTCATGTTTTGCACAGCCTCCTTTCTTTGTGATAAAACGATACAGCGTTTATAATAGGTTGATATCACGTAACTGGAGTGAATGCTAGTGAATATCAAACTTGATTCTGTTATTACTGAACGTGCGGCCGGCTTACATGCAGCTGCTGTCATTTATGAGAATATCGAAGTCGGCTCCTCACCGCAAATGCTGAAAGGCAGACTCCGCCTGTTTCAAGAATCCTTGTTTTTCGACTATGCGGACGGCGGTATATCCGATGAATCCTTCGTCAAGGAATGGCAGAAACTCTTTAAACAGCTTAACCCTTCATTTGAGGGAGAAACAACCCCAATGGAGGACATGCTGGTCCCGATATCCAAGGAACAATTCATGGAAAGTAAAGACTCGGCCCATGACACAATCGATTTTTTCGCATTAAAATATTCTCTGCCTATTATGATTTATGATGCCGGAAAGCTTCATGAGCCGGTCCGGATCTCATTGGGAGAAAAAGAAAACATACTGCTTTTCTCTGATGAAAACGGCATTTTTGGCGATTTCAAAAACAGCGTCAACCACTATCCCGTTTCAAACGAGACTAAGAATATGCTGCAAATCATTTTTTTCCCGCCATCGATTGAGAAAAGCAGCGCTGTTAACCTCTTATCATCATTAACGAAAATGTTTGAACAAATTCACGGCGGCACCCATACAGTACATTGGCTTACGTAAAAGAACACGAATACCGTGTTCTTTTTCACATAAAAAAACGCAATACTTCGTTTATCTGAGAAACGAAACACTGCGTTAATAACGTATGTATGGAGCGGGTGATGAGAATCGAACTCACGACATCAGCTTGGAAGGCTGAGGTTTTACCACTAAACTACACCCGCATTTGTGATTGTCAGCAACAGTACCGCTCTGACTTTTTTTATATTACATGTTTATTTATTTTTCGTCAAGGGAATATAAAAATTTTGTCGAAAAAAAGTTATCTTTTTGTAAAGTTGTTAAGTTCCATTTACATAATGTTAAGTATACTATACAATATAATCAATCGAGATTGTGAAGGGGACAGACGTCATGATGAAAAATAAAGTAAAAGAGCTGAGGGCACGCTTCGGCTATTCTCAGGAAAAACTCGGAGAAACGGTCGGCGTCACAAGACAGACTGTGGCAGCGATTGAAAAAGGCGATTATGTTCCCTCACTGCTGTTAGCACTGAAAATCTGCAAAGCCTTCTCCATGAAAATGGAGGATGTCTTTTGGTTAGAGGAGGAAAACTAAGATGAGCATGAAAACAAAAGCAGCTTTTCACCTTGTTTTATTTGGCCTTGCATGCTGGGCGCTGATTTCATACTTTGAAGCCTCAGAAGGCATAGCATCTTTTTTCGGCACAAAGAGCGGCGGGATGGTATTTGATTTAAACCTCACTCCCTTTATTCTGTTTGTTGCGGCGTCTGCGGTTTATTTGTACTTACAGAAAAAAAGCCGCCCTGCCAGAAAGCAGCTACTTCTGCCTGATGAGTTTGAAGAGCAGGATGAAAGAGAGCAGATGATGACGGCAAAAGCATGTCGCGCGTCATATATCGCTGTCTACTTCTCGCTGCCTGCCGCAGCGGTTCTTCTCATTTTTTATCCGCTATTTCAATCGCGCATTCCGTTTTTCCCTATTATTATTGTGTTTATCATCATGATCATCCAGCACCTTTCCTACGTCATCTCTTTCAAGAAAAACGAAAAAAACTCCGGCGCGCTGTAATCGGCCGGAGTTTTTTCTTACCAGCTTGCTTTTTTCACACCGGGAATCTGGCCTTTATGGGCCAGCTCCCTGAAAGCGATTCTGGACATTTTAAACTTCCTCATATATGCTCTCGGGCGCCCCGTTACCATGCAGCGGTTGTGAAGCCTTCCCGGTGCTGAATCTCTTGGCAGCTTGCTGAGTGCCTCGTAATCTCCTTTTTCCTTCAACTCGCGTCTAATATCAGCGTATTGTTCAACAAGCTGTTGGCGTTTTAACTCTTTTGCCACTTTTGATTTTTTAGCCAAGTCACATAGCCTCCCTTTTAAATCGAAATTATTACGATTTAAAATGTATCATGCACCATTCAAAAAAGCAAGCATACCGCTTTGTAAAACAGACGGCCTGAAGCCGCCCATTCTAATGATGCAATTCCACATAATACAGTAACGCATCTTGATGCTTAATGAGCTCTTTTTTATGTTCAGAGGTGTGCATTGTCTCGTCAGTCCCTCTAATACTGCTGCCGATCAAAGCAGGCTTCTCGAAAGTAATCGGTTCCGGCGATGAAATATTCTGAGTCATTTCCTGTGTTGTGCTATCGTCGCGTTTCACCGATGAATCAGCCGCTATATTTCCCTGTTTATCCACAATGCCAAAATGAATGGTGGTATGTTTATTCTTTCCTTCCCCCTCTTCCTTCTCAAAATAAACAAATTGTATGGTATCAGTTTTTTCCTCTGAATAATCTGCACGAACCGGTCCAAACCTCTCAACAAGCTTTCCCTTTTGATAGTGTTCGATGTACATGTCAGCTGAAGAAATACCTTCACCGATATTGACGGCTTCGGCAGTGAATGCCTGTGAAGCTGCGACATCCATTCTATTTTTTTCAAGATCTGATATGTCCGCCGCTTTGATTTCCATCTGTTTTGAATGTCCGCATGCTGACAGCATAGCTATGAGGCAAATGACTGCCGCGCTTCTCAATGTTTTCAGAAAAAAAAGCCCCCTTTTTTTGAATATCATACCATGTTCGGGGGGCTGTATTTTAGTTAAACTCATGCATTTTTCTCTTTGACAAAATAAGTGTTTCCTACCGCTTCTCCCCTTTTGTTCTGAAGCTTTCTCGTCCGATCATTTTCAAACGGCAAAAGCGGAAATATAAGCTCTGCAAAATAATACGCTTCTTCTAAATGCGGATAGCCTGAGAATATAAACGATTCTATGCCGAGTGCCTGGTACTCCGCTATCCGGTCGGCAATCGTCTGCGGATCACCGACAAGAGCTGTTCCTGCCCCTCCTCTGACTAGGCCGATCCCCGCCCACAGATTCGGACTGATTTCAAGCTTCGTCCGATCGCCTTGATGAAGGACGGCCATCCGCTGCTGGCCTGAAGAGTCGTAACGGCTCAAAGCTGCCTGCGCTTTGGCAATGGTGTCATCATCCAAGTGGCTGATCAAGCGCTCAGCCGCTTCCCACGCCTCTTGTTCAGTTTCACGGGCAATGACATGCAGCCTAATGCCAAATCGAACGGATCTCCCTTCTTTTGCCGCTTGCTTTTTGACTCTCTCTATCTTTTCTTTTACTTGTTCAGGCGGCTCCCCCCATGTCAAGTACACGTCTGTATGCTTTGCGGCAGCTTCAATTCCAGCCTGTGACGAACCACCGAAATAGATGGGCGGATGCGGCTCTTGCTGCGGCGGGAAAAGCAGATTGCTGTTTTCCACTTTTATATGCTTTCCTTCATAGGAAACCGTTTCTCCCTGCAAAAGTCTCCGCCAAACGGTTAAAAATTCGTCTGTTGCCTCGTAGCGCTCATCATGGCTGATAAACAGGCCATCGCCTGCCAGCTCATACGGATCGCCCCCAGCCACAACGTTGATCAGCAGCCGGCCGTCTGAAATGCGGTCTAGGGTGGACGTCATTCTGGCTGCCAGAGAAGGCTGCATTAAACCAGGTCTTACCGCGACTAAAAACTTTAAGTCCTTTGTTTCTCCTGCCAGTGCCGACGCTGTAAGCCACGGGTCCTCGCACGATCTTCCCGTTGGCAGAAGAACTCCTGTATATCCCAGCCTGTCTGCCGCCTGCGCGACTTGTTTAAAGTAAAGATGATCCGCAGTCCGTCCATCACTTTCAGATCCTAAATATCTCGCGTCTCCATGAGTTGGTATAAACCAAAGAATTTCCATATTCATCTCCCCTTTATATCTTTTATCCTTCGTAGCTGTTTCTCCACTTTAACAGCTTTCGTTCAAGCAGCCTGACGAAGGAATCCGTCAGCTTTCCAACCACTGCAAAAATGATAATCCCTGCAAAGACTTTATTCGTTTGTGAAAACTGTCTCGCATCCATGATCATATAGCCGACTCCCGAGCTTGAGCCCATCAGCTCTGCCACAACGAGCCCGAGCCATGCAATGCCGAGCGATAAGCGAATGCCTAGCAATATATTGGGCAGGGCTGCCGGCAATATCACTTTGGATATTTGCTGGTGCCATTTAAATTCAAGCACCCGGGCGACTTCAAACAGCTTCGCGTCAACCCCGCGGATGCCGTTAAACGTATTGATATAGACAGGAAAGAAGGCACCGAGCGCAATCAGCAAAATTTTAGATACTTCGTCAAATCCGAACCATAAAATAAACAGCGGCGTGACGGCCAGATGAGGTACGGTTCTAAGCATTTGCAACGACGGATCAAGATACAGCTCCGTCCGTTTGGAGAATCCAGCCAAAATCCCGATCATCAATCCAAGCCCCGCGCCAAGCAAAAAACCAAGTGCCGCCCGATAAATGCTGATTTGCAGATGGCCGAACAGTTCGCCGGACAAAATAAGCTCCTTAAAGGTCAGAACAATCGTAACAGGTGTAGGCAGCACTGTAGCGGACACAATCCCCAGCCCGCCGATGACCTGCCAGATGGCAATGATGACAGTGGGCAGTAAAAGCCCCTTCATCCAGCCGTATCTCTTCCTTCCGGGCTTTTTTCGCACCGCTTCCGCATTCGTTTTGGGCAGCGAGCCCGCAGCCTCTGCTTTCATCATTGATCACCTCCTGAGGAATGTTCCTTTAATGCTTTTTTGATAAAAGTGTTATCGACAACATCCTTCACATCAATCTTCTTATCTATCGCCTTTGTTCGAAATTGAAAATCTGCTGTTTCCTGCTGCGCTTTCACAATGTCGTCACTGATGACCTCATTCAGAGGTTCAGTATTTTTCAGCACATTTTCGACGACCTTTTTATCGAGATCTTTAATGTCAGAATACAAGTCCGCTGCTTCATCCAGATGTTCCTTTTGCCATACAACGGCTTTATTAAACACCTTCAGAAAACGGACCACTTCGTCTGGATGCTCTTCTGAAAACTTTGTTCTTACTAAAGTAAAACCCGGTGAATATAAATCTGTGCTTTCTCCGTTCACAAGGATTTTTGCTCCGTGTTTCATTGTTTCTAAGGACAAGTACGGCTCCCAAATGGACCAGGCATCAACAGATCCGTTTTCAAATGCGGAAGCTGCTTCATCAGGCTGAAGCTGAATAATTGTCACATCATTAGCTGACAACCCCACTTGATCAAGCGCTTTATACAAAAAATCAAACCCGCTGCTGCCTTTGGCGACTGCAATTTTCTTCCCCTTTAAGTCCTTAACGTCTTGAATGCCGCTGTTTCGATTGACAAGGATGCCGTTTGCTTTCAAGCCGTCCTGAGACAAACCGATTTCTTTAAAGTCAATGCCTGCCGCCTGTCCAGCGATCACAGGCGAATTACCGACTTGAGAAAAATCAAGTTTGTCTGCCGCAAGGCCTTCAAATTGGGGCGGACCGCTTTGAAACTCCACCCATTTCACTTTGATGCCTTCTTTTTCAAATGCATCTTCGAACCAGCCTTTTTCCTTTGCGATCAAAAGCGGGCTTAAGCTTTGCTGAATACCAATACGTATTTCCTTCAATTGTTTGTGGTCACCGCTGGCTCCATTTGCTCCACAGCCTGCGAGCAGAAAAATAACGGCAACCAATACAATGAGTCCTTTTTTCATTTCCGCTTCCGCCCTTTCTATATCCCTGATCCTTCTGCGTACTCCAAATCTTCTGTTTTCTCGAATTCCGACAGCACTCTCTGTCTGATCGCTTGGAAATCCGGAGTCGTCCGGTTTCGCGGATACGCCAGGTGAATGGGCATCAGCTTATGGATTTTCCCCGGTTTGGCCTTAAGGATCGCAAGCTCATTTCCTAAATAAACAGATTCATCTATATCATGAGTCACGAGAATCATCGTTGTTTTTTTCCTCCTCCATATATCCAGCAGCACGTCCTGCAGGTGTTTTCTTGTAAAAGCGTCGAGTGCACCAAACGGTTCATCTAAAAGCAGCACCTCAGGCTCCCGCAGAAGGGCCCGGGCGATGGCTACTCTCTGTGACATGCCGCCTGACAGCTCGCGCGGATATGCTTTTTCCGATCCTTTCAATCTGACAATCTCGATCAGTTCATCCACCTTTTGTTTGACTTTTGGGTCCTTCAAATTCAAGTCGGCTGCAATATTCTGCTCAACAGTCAGCCAAGGAAAGAGGCGGTGTTCCTGAAAAATAAATCCTTGCTGAATACCCGGAGCTGTTACGCTGCGGCCGTTAATTTCAACACTCCCGTCATATTCAGAATCAAGCCCTGCAATAATCTTTAACAGGGTGCTTTTTCCGCACCCGCTCGGTCCGATAAGCGTTAGAAATTCGCCTGGTGCGATTGATAATTCTATGTTCTCTAAGACCGTGTTTTTGCGGCCCTCTTGAACAAATGCCTTTTCTTTGATGCTGATGGTCACAGCCACTTTTATCCCTCTCTTTCTGCCAACCCCGCCTTCAAAAAAACAAAAAGGCCCCCATCTCTGTTCTTGTAGAGATGAGAGCCTTCGGCGGTCCGATCAGCTGCCCAATTGTTTTTTGTTTGAATAACATGTTAATTCAAATTATTCCGATATGTCAACTCTTTTTTAAATACGATTTTTGATATCCTTGTTTATCACTTACTCTGCTTGTTTCGCAAATAGAGAAGGAAAAATTATTTCTCCAAAAATTATTAAGTGTCATAAAAATCTGTTACAACAAGGTTTTTCAACACTTTCGATACTAGATATCGATTAATAGAGATAACTATTTTATAATAATTATAAAATAATATTGACTTTTTACTTAGAGATGATATTATGTTCTTATAAATTCCAAGAGGTGATAACATGAGTTCAAATAAACTGACAACTAGCTGGGGCGCTCCGGTTGGAGATAATCAAAACTCAATGACTGCCGGTTCTCGCGGACCAACTTTAATTCAAGATGTACATTTACTCGAAAAATTGGCCCATTTCAACCGAGAACGTGTTCCTGAACGTGTTGTTCACGCCAAAGGAGCAGGCGCACACGGATATTTTGAAGTGACAAACGACGTAACAAAATACACGAAAGCCGCTTTCCTTTCTGAAGTCGGCAAACGCACACCGTTGTTCATCCGTTTCTCAACAGTTGCCGGTGAACTTGGCTCTGCTGACACAGTTCGCGACCCGCGCGGATTTGCTGTTAAATTTTATACTGAAGAAGGAAACTACGACATCGTCGGCAACAATACGCCTGTATTCTTTATCCGCGATGCGATTAAGTTCCCTGATTTCATCCATACACAAAAAAGAGATCCAAAAACACACCTGAAAAACCCTACGGCTGTATGGGATTTCTGGTCACTTTCACCAGAGTCACTTCACCAAGTGACAATCCTGATGTCTGACCGCGGAATTCCTGCAACACTTCGCCACATGCACGGCTTCGGAAGCCATACATTCAAATGGACAAATGCCGAAGGCGAAGGCGTATGGATTAAATATCATTTTAAAACGGAACAAGGCGTGAAAAACCTTGATGTCAATACGGCAGCAAAAATTGCCGGTGAAAACCCTGATTACCATACTGAAGACCTTTTCAATGCAATCGAAAACGGTGATTATCCTGCATGGAAACTATATGTGCAAATCATGCCTTTAGAAGATGCAAACACGTACCGTTTCGATCCGTTTGATGTCACAAAAGTTTGGTCTCAAAAAGACTACCCGTTAATCGAGGTCGGACGCATGGTTCTAGACAGAAATCCGGAAAACTACTTTGCAGAGGTAGAACAAGCGACATTTTCACCTGGAACACTCGTGCCTGGTATTGATGTTTCACCGGATAAAATGCTTCAAGGCCGACTGTTTGCTTATCATGATGCACACCGCTACCGTGTCGGTGCAAACCATCAAGCGCTGCCAATCAACCGCGCACGCAACAAAGTAAACAATTATCAGCGTGATGGACAAATGCGCTTTGATGATAACGGCGGCGGATCTGTGTATTACGAGCCTAACAGCTTCGGCGGTCCAAAAGAGTCACCTGAGGATAAGCAAGCAGCATATCCGGTACAAGGCATCGCTGACAGCGTAAGCTACGATCACAACGATCACTACACTCAAGCCGGTGATCTGTATCGTTTAATGAGTGAAGATGAACGTACCCGCCTTGTTGAAAATATCGTTAATGCTATGAAGCCGGTAGAAAAAGAAGAAATCAAGCTGCGCCAAATCGAGCACTTCTACAAAGCGGATCCTGAATACGGAAAACGCGTGGCAGAGGGCCTTGGATTGCCGATTAAAAAAGATGCTTAATGTAGAAATGCAAAAACCCGCTGTAGTCAGCGGGTTTTTTTATATTTAGTTACACATTGCGTATGCTTCTCATCAATCTTCATATAAATTTCTTCCATGAGCTCCGCGTTGTTTATAATCTCTCGTTTGTTTTTTTCAATCAGCAGCTCAAGCGGCAAAATCTGATTCCCGTAGGTTTTTCGCTTCCTGAATCGTTTTCTCCCCTTTTCTTTTTTGACTCCCATCAATAATCCCTCCTTTTTCATACAAAAAAGGCCCTTATCTAAACGATAAGAGCCTTCGGTGTTCCGATCAGCGCGATAAATTTGAAAAATTTGTACTGACCATGTTAATTCATACAATACCGACCTGTCAACTATTTTTTAAGGGAGTTGACACTGTATCAGATTGCATCCCCGCTTTTTCCTTATACACTCTTTTCCCTTGACGCATAAGCTAGAGAAACTAGAATACGAGAGAAAGAGATGTGGGAGTGTGGAAAAGACAAAATTGACCGGACGTATCGTGACACGGGATGATCCGGACTATAACGAAGCAAGAACCAATATTAACCTAAGCTTAGAAAGGTATCCTGACATCATTGTGTTTTGCCAAAACAAACAGGATGCACTCAATGCGCTGAAATGGGCGCGTGAAAACCGTGTGCCTTTCCGTATTAGAGGCGGCAGACACAGCTATGAGAACTTTTCCCTTTTAAATAACGGTCTTGTTATTGATTTAAGCGAGATGAAAAAAATAACTGTGAATCAGGATAAAAAGCTGGCCTATATTGAAGCGGGGGCTGAATTGGGAGAAGTCTATCGGACACTCTGGCAATACGGCCTGACGCTTCCCGCAGGCACCATTGCTAATGTAGGGCTCACAGGTTTAACTCTCGGAGGGGGAATTGGACTTTTAACAAGGGCTGCCGGCCTTACTTGCGACAGCCTCGTGCAGCTTGAGATGATCGTAGCAGACGAAAAAGAGGGCGCTGATCTGATTACAGTCAGCTGTTCAAATCATCCAGACTTATTTTGGGCGTCTCAGGGAGGCGGAGGAGGCAATTTCGGCATAGTCACCTCCATGACATTTAAAGCAGTGCCCATCTCTCAAGTGTCGATTTTTTCTATAACATGGGGATGGGATGATTTTGAGGAAGTATTTAACACGTGGCAGCACTGGGCCCCGTATACAGATGACCGGCTTACATCATCAATAGAGTTTTGGCCTAAAGAAGTAAACCGCATAGAAGCCCTCGGCCAATTTGTCGGGCCAAAAACAGAGTTAAAAAAACTGTTAAAGCCTTTATTGAAAGCAGGAAGCCCAACAAGCGGAATGGTAAAAACAATGCCGTTCATCGAAGCGGTAACCTTTTTTAACAGCCCGGGAGGCAATCAGCCTCAAAAAATGAAACGCTCCGGCTCTTTCATTGAAAAGCCATTATCAGAACGTGCGATTTCAACAATAAAACACTTTTTAGAGCACGCTCCGAATCAAAACGCCAGTGTCTGGCAGCAAGCACTCGGCGGGGCAGCCGGACGGATCGCTCCCGACCAAACGGCATTTTATTATCGTGATGCAATCATCGCCCAGGAATACTTAACAAACTGGACATCTCCTGAAGAAAAAAGACAAAATGTCCGCTGGATTGAGGGGCTGAGAACGTCCCTTTCGAGAGAAACGATGGGAGACTACGTAAATTGGCCAGATATCGAAATCAGAAACTGGCCAAGAACATATTACGGCGAAAACGTTGAACGACTCCGCCGTGTCAAAACGAAATATGATCCCGAAAATGTTTTCCGCTTTGAACAGAGTATTCCTCCGCTTCGACGCTCTCTGTTTTTCTAAAAAAATGAAGATGGAGCATTCTCCATCTTCATCTTTTTTATTGATATAAATTGCTTCCCGTATCGACAAACTCTTTTGCTTTTTCTTTTAATCCTTTATTTATGGCTTCTGCTTCACTGAGATCGTTTTTCTTCGCATAATCCCGAATATCCTGTGAAATTCTCATGCTGCAAAATTTCGGACCGCACATGGAACAAAAGTGAGCGGTTTTTGCTCCTTCAGCAGGCAGAGTTTCATCATGGTATTCAAGGGCTCTCTCCGGATCAAGAGATAAATTAAACTGATCCCGCCAGCGGAATTCAAAACGGGCTTTCGATAACGCATCATCCCGGGTTTGTGCTCCGGGATGCCCTTTTGCAAGATCCGCAGCGTGCGCAGCGATCTTATATGTAATGACTCCTTCACGAACATCATCACGATTTGGCAGCCCCAAATGCTCCTTCGGCGTTACATAACAAAGCATTGCTGTCCCGTACCAACCGATCATCGCCGCTCCGATCGCTGAAGTAATATGGTCATATCCCGGAGCAATATCCGTTGTCAACGGCCCCAATGTGTAAAAAGGCGCTTCTTTACAAATGTCCATTTGTTTATCGACATTCTCTTTGATTTTATGCATCGGAACATGGCCAGGACCCTCAATCATCACCTGAACATCATGCTTCCAGGCAATTTGCGTCAGCTCTCCAAGCGTCTCTAATTCAGCAAACTGCGCTTCGTCATTGGCATCAGCAATTGATCCGGGACGCAAACCATCCCCAAGAGAGAAAGCAATATCATACATTTTCATAATCTCACATATTTCTTCAAAATGTGTGTATAAAAAGCTTTCTTGATGATGAGCCAGACACCACTGCGCCATAATCGCTCCCCCGCGTGACACGATACCAGTTGTCCGTTTGGCAGTCAGCGGTACATACCTAAGCAAAACACCCGCGTGAATCGTAAAATAATCCACTCCCTGCTCTGCCTGCTCGATTAGCGTATCACGATAAATCTCCCACGTTAAATCCTCAGCTACGCCGTTTACTTTTTCAAGCGCCTGATAAATCGGAACAGTTCCCACAGGCACGGGGCAATTGCGGATAATCCATTCACGCGTCGTATGAATATCTTTTCCGGTAGAGAGATCCATCATCGTATCCGCTCCCCAGCGGATGGCCCACGTCATTTTTTCCACTTCTTCTTCAATGGATGACGTAACCGCTGAATTCCCGATATTTGCATTAATCTTCACATGAAAATTCCGGCCGATAATCATTGGCTCACTTTCAGGGTGATTAATGTTTGAAGGAATAATCGCCCGGCCGCTGGCTACCTCGTCTCTGACGAATTCAGGAGACACATGCTCACGAATGGCGATAAATTCCATCTCGGGTGTAATGATCCCCTTTTTTGCATAGTGCATTTGTGTGACATTTTGACCTGCCTTCGCCCTCAGCGGTTTCCGCTTTAATCCTGGATAGCTTACGTTTGGTTTTGCTTTTTTATAACCGTTATCTTCTGGTTTTATAGCCCGACCTTCATACTCTTCCACGTCACCGCGCTCTGTGATCCATTTTTGGCGGAGCGGCTTTAATCCTTCTTGAATATTAATGGTTACTTCAGGGTCCGTATACGGTCCGCTTGTATCATAGACACGCACAGGCGCGTTTTCCTCTTCGCCGAACGATCCCGTCGTCGGACTCAATGCAATCTCCCTCATCGGCACTTGGATGTCCGAAGAAGAACCCTCCACGTATACCTTCTTGCTGCCTGAAAAACTTGACATAATGGAAATGTTGGCTTGCTGCACTGAATTGTTTTGCATTACTTTTCCTTCCCCTTTCTACGTTTGAAAGGACAAAATCAAGCCCATAACCAGCACAAAAAACCGGATTCATATAAATGAACCCGGTTACAGTCAGAAAGAAACATATTATTGCCCAGCAAGACAATAACAAAAACAATTCCTCTACTTCCCCACGCTGGTACGAACCAGATCAGGTCCAAAGGGTTAAGAAGCTTGCCTTCTCTCTCAGCCCGAAAGCGGGCACCCCCAGTAACTATTGATTTCGCACTCATCTTATCATAAAATCAATCTGAAAAAAAGAGGAATATAGATAATATTCAGCCAATTTCACCCTAAATATTTGACCGGCAACGGGATTTCAGCTATTTCATGTTCAGCCATCATCACCCGATATGCCTTTGCACCCGACCTTGAACTCACAGTCTGAAACAGCTGATCATTTATGAAATGGAGAGCAGCCCCATCATCCGCTGCATAGCCACTGCATAAGAACTTGTTAGATATCAGCTGGTGGTATGCCGGTCTCCGATCCTTTTCCCCGTCATAATGGGGACAAAAGCTCCCTTGCAAAAAACCTAAACTTTTCAAACTTGTCAGCGGTCCGGCTGAATCTGTCACCCCTTCTTCAAACCAGCAGATCGCACCGGCACTTATTCCAGCTACAACCACACCGTTCTTCCATGCTTCCCTGAGAATATGGTCCAGCCCCCACTCTTTCCATAACACAAGTAAATTCCGCGTATTTCCCCCGCCAACATAAATCACGTCCATTTCCATAACAAAAGAAGCTAAATCTGATGATGGCGGCTTAAACAAAGATAAATGAGACGGCACGCAATCCAATGTTTGAAATGCATGATAAAACCGCTGAATATAGTTTTGGGAATCTCCGCTCGCCGTCGGCAAAAAACAAATACGAGGCTGCTCTCGTTTTGATTGATTGAGGATATATTGATCGAGGGACAAATTATCCGGCTCCATCGAAAAACCCCCGCCCCCCATCGCAATAATCTGCTTCATCATCACACCCCCCAACAAAATTTGTTGCTTATTATAGCATTTTGTATAGAAGCAAGAAACAAAGTCAAATACTTTCTTATCAGGAGCTGCTAAAAAAACAAAGGAGGTGGTTTCCCATTGAACAAAGTCTTTGTCCCAAAGATATTCTTGATTTGTTAACAACAATAAAAACCAGCATTAACAAATACACTGTCGCAACAACAGCAACCGAAAATCCCCACATCAGAAGAGCATTGCATGATCAATTAGATACAGCTGTTTATCTCCATGATGAACTGTCAGATCTTCTGTTAGAAAAGGGGTGGCTCGGGTGAGCAATTCCAAATCGATTCGCTTTTATCTTACAGCAAAGACCACAAAAAGAGACGGGATCTCAAAGATGAGATGCCGTCTCTTTTTTATTGCTCCACTCTTCTTAAAGCCTCATTTACCGTTTCTTTTATAAACACGTCTTCACCGCTTAATCGGTCTAAACTGAGATCGCCGTTTCTCAGCCTTTCGGAAATATTGTTTATATCCTCCTCTACTGTGATTTGCAGCTCACCAGCCAAAAACATTCTGTGTAATTCATCTGCAACCAAACTTTCTTTATTCACTTCCATCCACTCCTTTATTTTCAATATTATTCTTAGTCTGTCCCTAGGCCGAGACGAATAATAGGAAAAAAGTATGAATCAAACGAATCTTTTTTCCTCCTTCTTACGTATATCTGTTGAGAAAAAAGAAAAAGGGGAAGATCTAACATGTCACTTTTTAAGAAGCTTGCGGCAAGTGCCGGAATTGGAGCAGCAAAAGTTGATACTATTTTAGAGAAAGACGCATATTTTCCTGGAGAAGAAGTACGGGGAACGGTACATGTCAAAGGCGGAAAAATCGCTCAGGACATCCGTTATATCGATTTACAGCTTAGTACACGGTATGTCATTGTAAAAGACGATGAAGAGCACCGGAAATACGCTACAATTCATTCTTTCCGGGTCACTGGTTCATTTACCATTCAGCCTGGTGAAGAGCATCAATTTCCGTTCACATTCACTCTGCCTCTAGATACGCCGATCACTGTAGGGAAAGTAGAGGTTGCCGTGGTGACAGACCTTGACATTCAAGGCGGTATCGATAAATCCGATCATGACCGCATTTTCGTTGAAGCGCACCCTTGGATTGAAAATGTGCTTGAAGCAATCGAAAACCTGGGCTTCCATCTTAACGAAGCAGACTGCGAACAAGCGCCCTACTTCCAGCGTCGTCTTCCGTTCGTTCAAGAATTCGAATTCGTTCCGACTTCCGGATATTATCGTCAGATGCTTGATGAATTAGAGCTCATTTTCCTTTTAGACGAAGACGGTTTGGAAATCATTTTCGAAGTCGACCGCAGAGCAAGAGGACTCCGAGGGTGGCTGGAAGAGATGTATAATGACGGGGAACAGCTTGTACGCGTACGTTTCAGCCAATCAGAGCTTGAAGATACAGAAGAGCTAGAAGAGGTGCTAGAAGAGATCCTAGACCAATACGCTGAGTAAGTGATAAAAAAGAGCCTCAACTAGGGACTGCCCCCCATAAGATGAGACAAATAAAAACACCTTCAAGTTTGGATACGGATGAGTGTTATTCGACATTAGACTTGGAGGTGTTTTTTCTATGGGGACAAGAGTGAGTTATCCAGTTGAAGTCAAACAGAAGGCTGTAGAAATGAGATTGGCAGGCGTGCCCGTTGAAAGAGATCATGCAGGAATTAGACGCAGGTTCAGACAAGGGTTAGATGGCATAGGGCTGGTGTTACACATCGATTCGAACAGCCTGTTAGAAAGCAATACACTTACGGAAAAGGTCCGGAGTATGCTTCCGAATTAGAGAAACTGCAGACAGAGAATCATTATCTGAGACAACAGAATGAAGTGTAAAAAAGTACAACGAATTGGAAAGGAAGTTGATAGCCAAACATCAGTCGAACTTGTAGAAGAATTGCACAGCACAATGAACGTGCAGGATATCTGTATTCATTTAGGTATCTCTCGAGCGTCTTATTATCATTCGGAAGAAGAATCTCAAGAAAGAACATCCTAAACGGCCTCTGGAGAAACAAATTGGCGCAGTATGCCGAAAGCCCCAGTTCGATAGGGATATCGAAAAATCACAGCTATATTAAAAAAGAGAATGTGTATTAACTATAAAACGGTTCAACGTATTATGCAGAAAAATCAGTGGCAGTGCCGGCTAAGGTGAAAAAGCGTAAGAAGAATGGGCAGCCATATGCCGTGATTGATAATATATTGGATCGGAACTTTCAGTCTGATCGTCCTCTAGAAAAACTAGTAACGGACATCACGTATTTGCCTTATGGACAGAAACACTTGTACCTTTCCAGAATTGAATTTATATAATGGGGAAGTAATTGCTTTTACGATTGGAGATAAACAGGACACAGATTTTGTTCTAAATACACTTGATGCTGCCAACACTGCCCAAGAACTGCATGTTACATAGTGACCAAGGATCTGTGTATACATCTTACGAGTATCAGAAAGCAGTTAAAAAAAAGGCATTACCATGAGCATGTCCCGCAAAGGGACGCCCGCTGATAATACCACATACCAGTGGTCGGGGGGCGAACCGACACACTCCAGAGGGAACACGATTTTGAGTCGAAAAGTTCCTTCTGTATCTAATTTTATTATCCGTTAATTTTAGTGATATTAAGTAATTCTACAGATAATTGAAGTCTAGAATAATTTTGTATTCACACGACTTATATTTAATTATACTATAATCTGCAGAGATGAATAAAGAATATTTTCGTACGTTATGTTACCATGGACAATGTTGTAACGTTAGATATGTTTCGAAATTATTGCCTTTATCTCTTCATAAACTTCAATATTCTCAAATTCTAAATCTTCTAGGTTATGATCAATTTTTCTTTCAAGGATAATCCAGAAGGTGCTTCCTTTTTTCATTTTATTTTGTACGAAACCTCTTAGGTTATCTCCTATTGCTTCTTCAATTGAAAAATCTTTAAAGAATGACCTAAGCGTTCTATTAGTAATTAGTAACAGTTGCTTATTAAGGTTCTGATTATTAAAGATATCTTTAAAAACTTCAACATTTATTTTGTCGGCAGAATCGTATTCCTTATCTGCATGTTTATTGACAATTTCTGTAATTAGTAAATAATATGTTGCTATAAAAAGGAATGCTGAATTAACTCTAAAGTCATTTGATCCACTCTTATACTTTAATTCTTCTTTAGCATACATTAGAATTAAATAAGGAAAGAGAAAATGTTCTAAAGGTAGACCTTTAGTTTCTTCATTCATTATATCTTTCCACCTACTACCTACTGGAGTCAATTCGTTAGCACGCCCATAAGCTACATTCGGCATTAGTTTTATAGCAGCTGTAAAAGATTGAATTACTTCTTTCGCAGGCAGAACGTATTTTTTCTTTCTATTAACACTTCCAAGCAGATAATTATAACGATCATTACCTCTATAGGACTCTTGTTCTTTTCGATCTAAAGTTATGAATGCCCCTCTCTGTATTTCATAAAAATAACCCAAATTTTTCATTCGATCTTTTAAGCCATTTTGAAATCTGTCTAAAGCATAAAAATCCAGCCCTCTAACAGCATTTTGGCTATTTGTGAACCTTGTAATATTGTCTCTTAGCTCTTTCTTTTGAGACTCATCAGCACTTCGTTTAGTTTTAATCACTTTCACAAGTAAGTGTCCATTGGATTCTAAAGCAGAGAGTTCTTTATTAGTCTTGTGCTTATAGAAATCACCCAGAGTTTTGGCAGTTTGACACCCATTAACTATTTGCGGAGCTTTCATTACTAAACTCCCCATAGTCTCATAGTACTCATCACAAACCACAGTAACCCCATTATTGTAATACCAAAAGTTTTCTGGTTCATTTCTTATAGTATGTTTAATACCTTTGTTAATTTTGGTACTCTTTAGATAGTTTCTTATATTTGAATGGAAGAGAAGGTTTTCACCTTCGTTAACAAATTGAGAAAAGTCTTTAACTCTTACTTTTGCTACAGTCGTTTCGAAAGTAGAGAAATTCTCTTCTATATTCATCCTGAATGTTTTTTCACGAAAGTCTTTTGGTAACATTCCTTTTTTTATTTCTATACTTTCCTGAATATCATCTAAATCATGTGAAAAGAAATTCAAATTCTTAAATTCCATACTAAGATGTTTTAAGTTGGATTTTATCTGCATTCTTTCCCAATCACTTATATGATTGTTCGTAATATAGTAACAATTTATAGTTTCATCATTCTGATATGACTCTCTAACATTTTTACATGCTTCTTTTACAGAATCTCTTTCTGTAGTTGGTTCTTCTATACATATTCGTTGGCAATCAGCTATAAACCTTTGTGTGGAGTCAATATTGTGAGATGTCTTATACTTACTTTGTAGTAAGTGAACTTCACCGTTATATTCAAAAACCGCGTCTAAACCGTTATCAAACTTTCCACCTATTTCTTTAGCTTCAGCTACTTCATCTTCTCTTAACTCAAATATGTTATAAAGTATCCACTCACAAAAACTGTCTCCGATACTTACGGAGTCATTACTTCCACGTTCACTAAGATACTCTTCTATAGATTCCTCAATTTGATTTTGTAAAATTTGGTCGTAATTGTTCTTTTTTGCTGCCCCCAAACTCATCTCTCCTTAGGTAAGAATTCATAGGATAATTTTAACACTAAATCTCTTAAAAAAGGATACTAAAAATAAGTAATTTAACCCCCTGTAGCAATTATCAAACTCAACATACTTTTAATCTATTACAGAAAACCTATTGGAGAGAGGTTCATATTGAATGGCATTTACTCTAGTGTTCACATATTAATAGACTGCTTCGGTTTCCACTCACTTCCATGCTTAACTAATTATCGCTACTGTAATATTTGGAACTAGTGTATATATGTGGAATTAATCAAAATGCCCTATTTAGCCCCCCTGCCTCCCTCTACATACCCCTTACCATACCCCACCAGCTACGCTTCGTATGCTTGGGCTACCGCCCAACCAATTACATCCCTCTAATAACATAGAGTGTTATAGGGACATAAGTTATTTATACTTTTTTAGTCTTTCTTATAAGGAAAAATCCCAAAATTCCTGATATCAATGTTTATAGCAATCCTTTATACCTTTTTTGAATAACACTTTTCACTAACATTCTTTTATTTTTGGATTCATATAACGGTTTGCAAAGTAAATACAAGTAGACTTGTTTGCGTAGATTCGTAGCCCTCGCTGTTGTCTCAACAAATTGTTTCTTTAAGTTCTTAGGACAAATCTTCTTCGAATATTACTTGAATGTTGTCCACATTACTTCATTACTGGGAACCTTTTCTTTATTATGGTAAAAATTAAATCCATTATCCTTTAAGAGTTTTTGTGATTTGAATTACCAAATAAGTTGGTTAATTTACTCTTGCTAAAAGCAGAATGTTAGATTTTATTAGTTCTCTCAGGTGCGCGTTTATCTTCTTTGTGTATTGGAATGTAGTTAACCAATCTATAATAACCATCTATTTCTGCTACGGAATAATATGTGTAATCCACTTGAAAAAGATCATAGTAGTAACTCTGGATTTGTCGCTTGAACATGTAAGTAAGTACATAGTCTTCCTCAAATCTATGGGAGCTATCGAAAACCTGGGCTTCCGTCTTAAAAAGCAGACTGCGAACAAGCGCCGTCTTCCATTTGTTCAAGAATTCGAGTTCGTTCCGACTTCCGGATATTATCGTCAGATGCTTGATGAATTAGAGCTCATTTTCCTTTTAGACGAAGACGGTTTGGAAATCATTTTCGAAGTCGACCGCAGAGCAAGAGGACTCCGAGGGTGGCTGGAAGAGATGTATAATGACGGGGAACAGCTTGTACGCGTACGTTTCAGCCAATCAGAGCTTGAAGATACAGAAGAGCTAGAAGAGGTGCTAGAAGAGATCCTAGACCAATACGCTGAGTAAGTAAAAAAAGGAGCTAAGGCTCCTTTTCTTCGATAAAAATAAAAACCCGTTTCTAAATAAGAAACGGGTTCTTCAGTATACCGGTGGTCGGGGTCGAACCGACACTCCAGAAGGAACACGATTTTGAGTCGTGCGCGTCTGCCAATTCCGCCACACCGGCAAGTTTTTTACGTCGTATCTAACCGACGAATATAAATATATCATGGATCTCATAATGTGTCAACGTATTTCAAAAAAGTTTTTTGGGGAATATAAAATAGAAAGTGTTAAGAGAATCTCTATCATCGATTTCTCATAACTTAGCCAGTTATGAGAAATCAAAGCAATAAAAAAATGATCTACATAAGTAGATCATTTATAGATTAGTTATAATGATAAAACACAAACACCAATTCAACTTACCATGTAAGTAAAATTGGTGCCGAGGGCCGGACTTGAACCGGCACGGTAGTCACCTACCGCAGGATTTTAAGTCCTGTGTGTCTGCCAATTCCACCACCCCGGCAATAAGAAGGCGACACCCGGATTCGAACCGGGGATAAAGGTTTTGCAGACCTCTGCCTTACCACTTGGCTATGCCGCCGTAATTGGAGCGGAAGACGGGATTCGAACCCGCGACCCCCACCTTGGCAAGGTGGTGTTCTACCACTGAACTACTTCCGCATTTTTAATGGACTTAATACATTATATGCAGTTGATATAAAAAGTGAGACTGGGCTAGCTGGATTCGAACCAACGCATGACGGAGTCAAAGTCCGTTGCCTTACCGCTTGGCTATAGCCCAATGATAATATGGGGCGATTGATGGGAATCGAACCCACGAGTGCCAGAGCCACAATCTGGTGCGTTAACCAC